>NZ_FMYH01000010.1 GCF_900096585.1 Sanguibacter gelidistatuariae | reverse complement strand
GTAGATAGGCCGGATGTGGAAGAAGGGACGAAAGACCTTCGGAGCTGACCGGTACTAATAAGCCGATAACTTGATAACACTCAAATTTTGTGTGCTACGCGTCCACTGTGCGGTTCTTAGGGTACGGCCGTGTCTTATCCGGTCTGTATAACCTAATAGAGTTACGGCAGTCATAGCGTGGGGGAAACGCCCGGTCCCATTCCGAACCCGGAAGCTAAGCCCCACTGCGCCGATGGTACTGCACGGGAGACTGTGTGGGAGAGTAGGTCGCTGCCGGACAACCATTCAACGAAAGCCCACCCCCTCGGGGGTGGGCTTTCGTCGTACCCAAAACCCCGCCGGCCGCCCCAGCACTCACCGGTGGGGAACCGGGGGCGTGATGACGGGCGGTCGTTCGGGTTGACGAGGGGGTTGCCGTTCCGGATTGTGAACGTTAACATTGGGTGTTGTCGCGCCCGCCGCCGCCCAAGCTCGGCGGGCGCGATGACCTCCATGCCGGGCGATCACGCCGGCGGTCACCGACCATGAGGCATGGCAGTCCACCTTCACCAGCAGGACCTAGTAGCAATGGGGCTTCGAATGACTGACCCGCAGCGCGCCCTCGTCGTCGGCGTCGACTATGGAACACTCTCCGGCCGTGCCGTGATCGTGCGCGTGCACGACGGCGCCGAGCTCGCCGCGGGGGTGCACGAGTACCCCCACGCCGTCATGGACCACGTCCTGACCGCCGGACCCGCCTCGGTCACCGGGGTGCCCGTCCCGCTCGCGCCCGAGTGGGCCCTGCAGGTACCGGCCGACTATGTCGACGTGCTCAAGATCGCCGTGCCCGCCGCGATCGCGCAGGCAGTGGCCGAGCACGGCATCGACGCCAGTGACATCATCGGCATCGCCACTGACTTCACCGCCTGCACCATGGTGCCGACGACGACGGACGGCACGCCGTTGTGCGAGCTCGACGGCTTCGGCGACCGCCCGCACGCCTACGTCAAGCTGTGGAAGCACCATGCCGCCCAGGGCCAGGCGGACCGGATCAACGAGCTCGCGCACTCTCGGGGCGAGAAGTGGATCAGCCGCTACGGCGGCCTGATCTCCTCCGAGTGGGAGTTTGCCAAGGGCCTGCAGATCCTTGAGGAAGACCGCGAGGTCTACGACCGCATCGACCACTGGGTCGAAGCAGCCGACTGGATCGTCTGGCAGCTCGGCGGCGCCTACGTGCGCAACGCCTGCACGGCCGGCTACAAGGGCATCTACCAGGACGGCGAGTACCCCTCGGCCGACTTCCTCGGTGCGCTCAACCCCGACTTCGCCTCCTTCGTCGAGGACAAGGTCGACCACGAGATCGGCCAGCTCGGTGCCGTCGCCGGTCACCTGACCGCCGAGGCCGCCGCCTGGACCGGGCTGCCCGAGGGCATCGCCGTCGCAGTCGGCAACGTCGACGCACACGTGACCGCCCCGGCCGCCAACGCGGTCGAGCCCGGTCAGATGACCGCGATCATGGGCACCTCGACGTGTCACGTGATGAACGGCGAAGCGCTGCACGAGGTCCCCGGGATGTGCGGCGTCGTCGACGGCGGCATCGTCGAGGGCCTGTGGGGCTACGAGGCCGGCCAGTCCGGTGTGGGCGACATCTTCGGCTGGTTCGTGAACTCCTCCGTGCCGCCCGCCTACGTCGACGCCGCGGCAGCGGCCGGCAAGTCCGTCCACCAGCACCTGACGGACCTGGCGAGCGCGCAGCAGATCGGCGAGCACGGCCTCGTCGCCCTCGACTGGCACTCCGGCAACCGTTCCGTCCTCGTCGACCACGAGCTGTCCGGGATCGTCGTCGGGCAGACGCTCGCGACCAAGCCGGAGGACACCTACCGGGCGCTCCTGGAGGCGACCGCCTTCGGAACCCGCACGATCGTCGAGGCGTTCAACGCCTCCGGCGTCCCGGTGACCGAGCTTGTCGTGGCCGGTGGGCTGCTCAAGAACAAGCTGCTCATGCAGATCTACGCGGACGTCACCCGGCTCTCCCTCTCCACGATCGCCTCGGACCAGGGCCCCGCCCTGGGGTCCGCGATCCACGCCGCGGTCGCCGCGGGTGCCTACGCTGACGTCCGCGAGGCCGCGAAGGTCATGGGCAAGCGCACCGTCGCCGCGTACACCCCGATCGAGGAGAACGCCGTCCGCTACGACGCGCTCTTCGCCGAGTACACGCTCCTGCACGACTACTTCGGCCGCGGGGCCAACGAGGTCATGCACCGCCTCAAGGGCATCCGCCGCGAGGTCAAGACCGGGACCCAGGCATGACCGCCGCCGGTCTCTCGACCTACTCCGCCGATGTTCAGGCCGAGGTCGCCCAGGTCCGCGAGGTCGTATCAGCCCTGCACGCCGAGCTGCCCCGGTGGGAGCTCGTCGTGTGGACCGCGGGCAACGTCTCCCAGCGCCTGAAGTCCGCGGACCTCTTCGTGATCAAGCCCTCGGGCGTGACCTACGACGAGCTCACCGCGGAGTCCATGGTCGTCTGCGACCTGGACGGCAACCTCGTCGACGGCACCCGCAACCCGTCCTCGGACACTGCGGCGCACGCCTACGTCTACCGGAACATGGACCACGTGGGCGGCGTCGTGCACACGCACTCCACCTACGCGACCGCCTGGGCCGCGCGGGCCGAGCCGGTCCCGTGCGTCCTGACGATGATGGCCGACGAGTTCGGCGGCGACGTGCCCGTGGGGCCCTTCGCGCTGATCGGCGACGACTCGATCGGCAAGGGCATCGTCGACACCCTGTCGACGAGCCGGTCTCCCGCGGTCCTCATGCGCAACCATGGCCCGTTCACGATCGGCAAGGACGCCAAGTCCGCCGTGAAGGCGGCCGTCATGGTCGAGGAGGTCGCACGCACCGTGCACATCTCCCGTCAGCTCGGGGAACCCCTGCGTATCCCGCAGGAGCAGATCGACTCGCTCTACGACCGATACCAGAACGTCTACGGCAAGTAGCCACCTGCCCGACGCCGGAGCCCGGCTTTCGCGGCCGGCTCGCCGTAGCACCAGCATTCGTCCTACCCGCAGGGCCCACTGGGCTCTGCGGCCCCAGCAGCCACCTAAGGACACACCATGAAGAACCCCTTCGAAGGAAAAGAGATCTGGTTCCTCACCGGATCTCAGGGCCTCTACGGCGAGGAGACGCTCCTCCAGGTCGCCGCGCAGTCGCAGACGATCGCCGACGCGATCGACGCCGCGGGCGAGGTGCCCATCAAGATCGTGTGGAAGCCCGTCCTCAAGGACTCAGACTCGATCAAGGCGCTGGCCCTGGCCGCGAACGCTGACGAGAACTGCATCGGCCTCATCGCCTGGATGCACACGTTCTCCCCGGCGAAGATGTGGATCCGCGGCCTCGACGCCCTCGACACCCCGCTGTTGCACCTGCACACGCAGGCCAACGTCGAGCTGCCCTGGGCAGACATCAACATGGACTTCATGAACCTCAA
The DNA here is from genome assembly GCF_900096585.1 of Sanguibacter gelidistatuariae. Taxonomy (GTDB): domain Bacteria; phylum Actinomycetota; class Actinomycetes; order Actinomycetales; family Cellulomonadaceae; genus Sanguibacter; species Sanguibacter gelidistatuariae. Next base: position 114,035 of record NZ_FMYH01000010.1, on the reverse strand, counting down.
CCAGGCCGCCCACGGGGACCGTGAGTTCGGGTACATCCAGACGCGCATGGGCGTGCCGCGCAAGACCGTCGTCGGGCACGTGTCCAACCCGGCCGTGATCGGAAAGATCGCGACCTGGACCCGCGCCGCGGCCGGCTTCGACGCCGTGCGCAACCTCCGCGTGGCCCGCTTCGGCGACAACATGCGCAACGTCGCTGTCACCGAGGGCGACAAGACCGAGGCCGAGATCAGCCTCGGCGTCTCGGTCAACACGTGGGGCGTCAACGACCTCGTCGCCGCGGTCGACGCGGTCGACGAGTCCGTCATCGACGCGCTCGTCGCCGAGTACGAAGAGCTCTACGACGTCGCCCCCGAGCTGCGCAAGGGCGGCGCCCGCCACGAGTCGCTGCGTTACGGCGCACGCCAGGAGGCCGGTCTGCGCTCCTTCCTGGAGTCCGGCGACTTCGGGGCGTTCACGACGAACTTCGAGGACCTGGGCGACCTACGCCAGCTCCCCGGGCTCGCCGTGCAGCGCCTGATGGCCGAAGGCTACGGCTTCGGTGCCGAGGGCGACTGGAAGACCGCTGTCCTCGTGCGCGTCGCCAAGGTCATGGGCTTCGGCCTCCCCGGTGGCGCCTCCCTGATGGAGGACTACACCTACGACCTCACCCCCGGCGATGAGAAGATCCTCGGTGCGCACATGCTCGAGGTCTGCCCGACGCTGACCACCTCCAGGCCGAGCCTGGAGATCCACGAGCTGGGTATCGGCGGCAAGGAAGACCCCGTCCGCCTCGTCTTCAACACCGACGCCGGCCCCGCCGTCGTCGTGGCGATGTCTGACATGCGCGAGCGCTTCCGCCTCACGGTGAACGTCGTCGACGTCATCGAGCCGGCCCACGAGCTGCCCAACCTGCCCGTGGCCCGCGCCGTGTGGAAGCCGCAGCCGAACTTCGCGACGTCGGCCGAGGCCTGGCTGCTGGCCGGCGCCGCGCACCACACGGTCATGAGCACCGCCGTGGGCCTGGAGGCCTTCCAGGACTTCTCCGACATGGCTCGCACCGAGCTCGTCACGATCGACGAGAAGACCGAGGCGCGCCAGTTCGCCCAGGAGCTGCGCTGGAACCAGGCGTACTACCGCCTGGCGCAGGGCTTCTGACAGAACTCCGCGTCGCGGCCTGCGAGGGTGCGGAACGACAGCGGGGGCGCAGCGCAAGCTGCGTCCCCGCTGTCGTTTCCTACGGCTGAGCGGTCGTCACTCGCCGACGACGATCGGCGTGCTCACTCTGGTCGGCGGCAGGGCGGTCCACCCGATGGCCTCGGCGCCCGGGACGCCACGGGCCCGCATCAACGCAGCCATCGCGTGCACGAGCGGCGCCGTGTCGGTGCGCTGGGCGAAGAGGAACGTGCGGACGACGGGCGCGTCCGGCTGGGCCTGCCCAGCCGGAGCCTGTCCCGTCGGAACCTGCGCCGCGACGTCGGCTCCGGAGAAGAGGACGCCATAGCGCCCCTTCACGCCGATGGACGTGAACAGGCTGCGGGTCCGCGGGCGGACGACCCGCCCGATCGTGGCGTGATCGGTCCACAGCGCCCGCACGGAGGCTGCGGGGACGGTGTGCCAGCCGATCACTCGGGTGGTGGTCTTCTGGGAGAAGAGAAACACCAGGCCGCCGTCGAAGAGCAGGACGGTGCGCACGCTCCACGCGAACGTGATCGCGACCATCACCAGCCCGGCGAGCGCGGAGACCAGGACGTACAGCGGGATGTTGGTGAAGCGGTCCGGCACTCGCGGAGTGAAGGAGACGTACTCGGCGATCGCGCCGTAGAAGAAGCCGATGAGGATGCATGGGACGAACGCACCCCAGTGCACTCCCCACGACCGGGCCACAAACCGTAGCTCGCCGAGCTGGGGACGAAGCCGCTGCTGGGCGCGTCGGACGAGCCGGGTATGCCTGCTCATGCGGTTCGCTACGGCCGTGCCGCGAAGCGCTCGAGCAGGTCGGAGTGGCCCGAGACGACGAGGAGGTCGTTGACCGAGATCCGAGTCTCCGGTTCGGCGTAGACGAACTCCTGGCCGGGGGACTTCACGCCGATGATCGTCACGCCGTACCGCTCGCGGACCTTCGACTGGGCCACGGTGAAGCCCTGGGTCTCCTTGGGCGGGCGCATCTTGACGATCGTGAAGCCGTCCTCGACCTCGATGTAGTCGAGCAGCTTGCCCGAGACGAGGTGGGCCACCCGGTTGCCGGCGTCGGCCTCGGGGAACACCACGTGGTGGGCGCCGATCCGCTGCAGGATGCGTCCGTGCTCGGCCGAGACGGCCTTGGCCCAGATCTGCTCGGTGCCCAGGTCTACGAGGTTCCCGGTGATGAGCACGCTCGCCTCGAGGGACGTGCCCACCCCGACGACCGCGACGGAGAAGTCCCGCGCGCCGAGCTGGTCGAGCGCCTCGGGGTTGGTGGCATCGGCCTCCACGATCGGCAACCGGTCGGAGAAGTGCGCCACGAGAGCGGGGGAGCGCTCGACGGCCAGGACGTCCTGCCCGAGCCGGTCCAGCGTCATGGCCATCGCCGACCCGAACCGGCCCAGCCCGATCACCAGGACGCCGGCGTCCGCCTTGGCGGCGGCCTTTGCGCTGCGTGCGACCTTCGCCGCTGTGCTGTCAACCAATGATCGGCCTTTCCTCGGGCAGTCGGATGACCCGACGGCGGTCGCGCAGCGCGAGCGCTGCTGCAAGGGTCATCGTGCCCGTACGGCCGATGAACATCAAAGCGATGAGCACGTACTTGCCTGCCTCGGGCAGGTCGTGGGTGACCCCGGTCGACAGGCCCACGGTCGCGAAGGCCGAGATCACCTCGAAGAGGACGACGTCGAGGGACCAGCCGGTGATCTCCAGCAGCAGCAGGCAGGCCACGAGGACCGCCGTCGCGCCCACGAAGACCACCGCGACGGCGAGGCGCAGAGTCTCCCGGGGGATGCGCCGGCCGAAGACCTCCACGTCGCGGTCCCCGCGAGCCTCCGCGATGATCGCGATCAACATGACGGCCAGGGTCGTGACCTTGATGCCTCCGGCGGTCGAGGCGCTGCCACCACCGACGAACATCAGGGAGTCGGTGATGAGCCAGGACGCCTCGCGCATCTGACCGACGTCGATCGTGGAGAAGCCCGCCGAGCGCGGCATGACCCCCATGAACAGGCCGTTGAGGATCTTGTCCCCGATGGACATGGCGCCCAGGGTCCCGGAGTTCATCCACTCCAGGGCGACGAAGAGGGTCGAGCCGATCACGACGAGCAGGCTCGAGGTGACCACGGTGAGCTTGGCATGCAGGCTCCACCGGACGAACTTCTTGCGGTTGCGGGCCACGTTGAGGATGACCGGGAAGCCGAGCGCGCCGATGAAAGCGCCGATGATGATCGGCATGAGCAGGAGCCAGTCCCCGGCGTGCGGGGCGAGGCCATGGGCGGTCGGGATGAACCCTGCGTTGTTGAAGGCCGAGACCGCGTAGAACACCCCGTGCCAGAACGCCTCCCCGACGCCCTCGTTGAGGGCCAGGAAACGGGGGATGAGCAGCGCGGCGATCAGCACCTCGAGCGTCGTGGACGTGATGATGACGACGCGGATGAGCGAGCCGACCTCGCCGAGGCGGGTGGTCTTGGTCTCCGAGGCGGTGAGCAGCTTCTGAGTGAGGCCGATCCGCCGGGAGACGGCCATGCCGAGGACGGAGGCGAGGGTCATGACCCCGAGGCCACCGACCTTGATCGCCACGAGGATCACGGCCTGGCCGAAGCCCGACCAGTACGTGCCGGTGGGCACGGTGACCAGGCCGGTCACGCAGACGGCCGACGTCGCGGTGAAGAAGGCGTCGACGAAGGGTGCGCGGACCCCGTGCGCGGTGGCCAACGGCGTCGACAGCAGGCCCGTGAAGACGGCGATGACCGCGGCGAACACGGTGATCGCGAGGCGCGCGGGCGACTGCCGCGCCATGCGGTCGACGAGTTCACGGCCCGCCCACAGGCGCCCAGAGAGCCCCGATGCCATCCGCTCTCCTCAAGTCAACGCAACTCGTACATCCGAACTCTGCCATGACTTGGCGGGTGAGATGCACCTGTCGCACGCGGAAACAGGCACCAGGGGCTGTTGTTCCCGCTACTGTCTGGGGTGTGGCCCGACCCCTTGCCGTCAAAGTACCTGTCATCGCGGATGTCGCGCGCGTGGCGGGCATGTCTGTCCCGACCGTGTCGCGGGTGCTCACAGGGTCGACCCCAGTCAGCGAGGACAAGCGCGAGCGGATCATGGCCGCGATCCGTGAGCTCGGCTACCGGCCCAACGCCGCGGCCCGCGCGCTGGTCAGCGGCCGGCAGTCGATGATCGCGATCGTCTCGGGGAACACCACGCGCTACGGCTATGCCATGACCATCCAGGGGATCGAGGAGGCCGCCCGGGCGGCCGGCTATCTTGTGGTCATCACGGTCGTAGACGCCCCTGACGAAGCCTCCGTCGCCACGACGATCGACCTCGTGCTCGGCCAGCCGGTCGCCGGGGTTGTTGTCCTCGCCTTCGACGAGGCCGGGATCGTGGCCAAGGGCGCCATCCCACGCACCGTGCCGATGGTCTCCGCGGTTGCGGTGGGGGACCTGAACGCCACGGAGCCCCAGGCGTTCCTCGACGACCGCCGGGCCGCCCAGGAGGCGACCGAGTACCTGCTGGGCCTCGGCCACCCGACCGTCCACCACGTCTCCGTCCCGCAGGCGATACCCCTGATGGGCCGCACGCTGGGGTGGGAGGACGCGCTGCGCGCAGCGGGCCTGGAGGTCCCCGAGATCATCGCCGCGGACTGGGAGCCGTCCTCGGGCCGCGAGGTGGGCCTGCAGCTGGCGCACCGGCCCGACGTGACTGCCGTGATCTGCGGGAACGACGAGGTCGCGATGGGCGTGATCCGCGGTCTGCACGAGGCGGGCCGGCGCGTGCCCGACGACGTGAGCGTGATCGGCTTCGACGACTCACCGCTCGCTGCTGTCTCGATCCCCGCGCTGACCACCGTCGCGCAGGACTTCATCGACCTGGGCCACCGCGCGTTCGCTCAGCTCAATCTCATGATCACCACGGGCGAGGCGCCGATGGCGTCCTCGGCCGCACCGCGCCTCGTCGTCCGGGAGAGCACGGGCGCACCCCGCCGCTGACGGCGGTGGTTCTAGGCAGCGCCGGTTCCGGGTGCCTCCCCTCCCCACCGGGGCCCCTCCCTCGTTGCCCGCCAACGTCCCGTCACAGCCACCGCCTCCGCCGAACTCGTGAGCTGCTCGTCGAACTCGTGAACCAGTGCGGTCGCCTGGCCGGCGCGATGGCTGGCTCACGAGTTCGACGGCTGCTCACGAGTGGGGTGAGGGACGTGGGGTGAGGGACGTGGGTCAGTCGCCGACGCGTTGACCTCACATTTCGCACGCACCCCGACACCCGCGTATGAAAGCGTTATCAAACCTTGACGCCGGCAACTTGCTTTCCGGCTTGATCAACGTTTTCATAGAGGTGGAGCAACACTCCACTCATCGTCGAGGATCGGATTTTCATGGGGCACCGAAGCCACATCATCAGCTGGGACACCCCCAGGCTGCACGTCGAGCTCTCCGCGGATGAGCACACCCCCGTCAGTATCGTGAGCCTTCGCCCGGCCGTCGCCGGCCAGGCGCCGGAAACCTTCGGCGTCTCGATCGACCGCAACACCCTGGCCCACCTCATCAACCCCGCCACCTCCGCTCAGGGGCTCGTGGAGATCATCGCCTCCGGCCACGGACGCGCCTGGTCGTCGACCCGCTACACCGACACGATCATCGGCGAACGGCTCCGCTACGTCGCGCACCGCGTGCGCACCGAGGCTGGCCGCACGGCGGGGGAGTGGTCCGTCCTGGAGATCGAGCAGGCCGACCCGGTGAGCGGGCTGCGCGTGGTGACCACCCTGCGCTCCCACGAGTCCGTCGCAGGACTGCAGGCCTGGACAGCAGTGACCAACGAGAGCGACACCGTGCTGCGTCTGCGCGCGGTGACCAGCCTCGTCGTCGGCTCCTTCCCGTCGACCGAGCTTGAGGCGATCGATGTCCTGTGGGCCTCGACCGACTGGCTCGGCGAAAGCCGCTGGACCACTTGCGCCGTGCGCAACCAGCCGGTCATCGACCTGTCCCGCAGCGATCACGAGCACGACCCCCGCGGCGCCTTCCGGGTCACCGGCCTGGGCGCCTGGTCGACCGGGCAGACCCTGCCGACCGGTGTCCTCCTCGACCGCAGGTCCGGGATCTCCTGGGGCTGGCAGGTCGAGCACAACGGCCCGTGGCACTGGCAGGTCGGAGAGCGCGCGGACGGCATGTACCTCGCCCTGACCGGCCCGACCGACGACGAGCACCAGTGGACGAGCGACCTCGCACCGGGGGAGACCTTCACCTCGGTCCCCGCCTCGATCGTGGCCTCCGCCGCGGGACCCGAGGGTGCCTTCGCCGAGCTCACCCTGCAGCGCCGCGCCATCCGCCGTCCCCACCACGACACGACCACGCTCCCGGTGATCTTCAACGACTACATGAACACGCTCATGGGCGACCCCTCGACCGAGAAGCTCTGGCCGCTCATCGAGGCCGCCGGGTCGGTCGGCGCGGAGTACTTCTGCATCGACGCCGGCTGGTACGCGGACGACAGCGACTGGTGGGACGGCGTCGGCGAGTGGCAGCCGTCCACCGCGCGCTTCCCGGGCGGGCTCGCTGCGGTCATCAACCACATCCGAGCGAACGGCATGGAGCCCGGGCTGTGGCTCGAGCCCGAGCTCATCGGCGTGCGCAGCCCGCTCGCGCAGTCCTACCCGGACGAGGCGTTCATGCAGCGGGCCGGGCACCGGATCACCGAGCACCAGCGTCACCACCTCGACTTCTCCAGTCAGGCCGTCCGCGACTACATGGACGAGCGGGTGGACACCCTGGTCGCCGAGCTCGGCATCCGCTACTTCAAGCTCGACTACAACGTCACCCCCGGCCCGGGCACCGATGGGTCCGCCGATGGCGCGTCCTTGCCGTCGGCGCCGGGCGAGGGCCTGCTCCGGCACAACCGGGCCTACCTCGGTTGGTTGCGCTCCGTGCTCGACCGTCACCCTGACCTGATCCTCGAGAACTGCGCGTCGGGGGCCATGCGGATGGACTACGCGATGCTCTCCGAGCTGCAGCTGCAGTCCACCTCCGACCAGCAGGACCTGCTCAGGTACCCGCCGATCGCGGCCGCTGCGCCCGCATCGATCCTGCCCGAGCAGGCCGCAAACTGGGCCTACCCCCAGCCGGAGATGACGCAGGAGGAGATGGCCTTCACCCTCGCCACCGGGCTGCTCGGCCGGATGTACCTCACCGGTCACCTCAACCGCATGGACGACGGCCAGCGCGCCCTGGTGGCCAGCGCGGTCGCCGCGCACCAAGGCATCCGCCACGACCTCGCCCGGTCTGTCCCGTCCTGGCCGCTCGGCCTGCCGTCCTGGCGCGACCCGGCGGTCGCTCTCGCCCTCGTGGCCGACGACGTGACCTACCTCACGCTCTGGCGTCGCCCGGGCGCGACCGACGTCGTCGACCTGCCGCTCGCCGGCCTCGCCGGGGAGCTCGTGGACGTCACGCCGGTGTTCCCAGCAGAACTGGGGTCCTGGCAGGTCAGCTGGGACTCCGCCGCCGGCGTGCTGCGCACCAGCGTGGCTGCCGGCTCGGCTTCTCGGGCCTCCGCGCGGGTGCTCAAGGTCACCCGCCGCGCTGCGGCCTGACACCTACCTTCCCTTCCACCAGCCACCTCGTACCCCCTCCGCAGTCGATGATGAACTGCAGACACGAAAGGATCCTTCGATGAAGAAGTTCGCAGCAACCGCCGCTATCGTCACCGCTCTCGGCCTCACCCTGGCTGGGTGCGGCGACCCCAGCGGAGCCGACGCCGGCTCCTCCGCACCCGCCGAGTGGGCGGCCCAGACGGCCGACCTCTCCGGCGTGGAGCTGACCTTCTGGGCAGCCCAGTCGAGCGTGGCCGTGCCCGAGGAGGTCGCCGCCACCTTCGAGAAGGCCACAGGCGCCAAGGTCACCATCGAGGTCATCCCCGACTCTTACGAGGCCAACGTCCAGACCCGCGTCGCGACCGGCGCCAAGCCGGACCTCGCCTTCTGGCAGCCGACGCCGTCGATGCTCACCGCGATCAACGCCAAGAGCAACCTCCTCTCCCTCGAGGGGGCGCCCTGGATCGAGACCATGGAGCCGGACCTCCAGGACCTCACCGGCATCCTCGACGACACGCGCTACGCGACGTTGATCGGCAGCCCGTCCGTGATCGGCGTCTACTACAACAAGGATGTCTTCGCGGCGAACGGCATCACCGAGCTCCCGCAGAACTTCGACGACGTGCTCGCCGACGCCGCCGTGATCGACGCGGCCGGGGTCGACCCGTTCTTCGAGATGGCCGGTGACGGCTGGGGCACCCAGTGGTTCCCGCAGATGCTGATGGCCGACGACGCCAAGGCCGGGTTCTGGGACGAGGTGAACGCCGGGACGAAGACCTTCTCCTCCCCGGAGATGCTCGACTCGATCACCGAGTACAACGACCTCATCACCGAGGGCCTGTTCAACGCGGACATCAAGACCGCGACGTTCAACGACCAGGGCACCGCGCTGCTGGCCGGCGATGCTGCGATGGTCGTCCAGAACAACGTCTACCTGACCCAGCTGCAGGCGCTCGCCACGACCGACGAGCTCAACAACAAGATCGGGTTCTTCCCGGTCTCCCGCCAGGGCACCGTCGCGACGTCCATCCCGGACCAGTCCAACGCGATCGTCGCCTTCAACACGGGTGACGCCGAGCGTGAGTCCGCGGCCCGCCAGTTCATGTCCTTCTGGATGGGCGAGGGCTACCCCACCTTCGTCGCCTCGACCAACGCAGTCTCGATCGTGACCGGCGTCGAGAACTCTCCTGAGGTTCCCCAGCTCGCCCTGGACATCCACGCCTCGCAGGCCGACATCGCGCCGTCCATGCAGGCCGCCGCAGTCGCCAACCCGGACCTGTGGCTCAACCTGGTCGACATGATCAACGGGGTCAAGACCCCCGAAGACGTTGCCAAGGCCACCCAGTCCCAGTTCGCCGAGCTCGCCAAGGCCGCCGGGGTCGCCGGGTTCTGACCCGGCTCCTCCTCCCATCTTCGGGTGGGGCCAGCGCACAGACGGCCTCACCCGAACCCCCGAGGTCCCGACCGCCCCGCAGGGCGTCCCCCCGCTGTCCGCGGGGCGGTCGGGGCCCACCCAGCTACCGAGAGAGAGGCGCGATCGTGGCGACCAGCTACGCGTCAGCCCCAGCCAAGGTGAAGAAGCGACCGGAGATGGTCACGGAACGCAAGATCCACCCGTGGTGGTTCCTGGCCCCCGCGTTCGCGGTCCTGATCGTCTTCTTCCTCGTCCCGACCGTCTACAACTTCGTCTACGCCTTCACCGACTGGTCGAGCTTCAAGTCCCAGATCAACTTCATCGGCACCGACAACTTCAAGTCCTTGCTGGACAACGGCTCCCTGCTGAAGTCGTTGCGGATCACACTCACCTACGCGATCCTCGTGTCCGTCTTCCAGAACCTCTTCGGGCTGCTGCTCGCGCTGTTCCTGGAGCAGGACACGAAGATCAACCGCGCCGCCCGTGTCGTGTTCTTCATCCCCGTGGTGATGAGCGCCCTCGCGGTCGGCTACATCTTCCAGGCGCTGCTCAAGCCCGACGGCGCCCTCAACGAGATCCTGTCGTTCGCCACCGGCCAGCCTGTGACGATCGCCTGGCTCGGATCGACCACGTGGACCCTCGTCCTCGTCTCGATGATCCATGCCTGGAAGTGGATGGGGCTGTCCATGCTCGTCTACCTGGCGGGCCTGAAGACCATCAGCGACGACGTCATGGAGGCAGCACGCCTGGACGGCGCCGGCTCCTGGCAGATGTTCTGGAAGGTCCGCTTCCCGCTGATCGGCCCGGCCGTCACCTTCAACGTCGCCACCGCGCTGCTCGGATCCATGAACGGCTTCGACATCGTGCAGGCAACCACCGGCGGCGGGCCTGCCCGCAGCACCGAGATCTTCAACATCTTTGTCTTCCGCACCTTCGGCCAGGGGCTGTATGCGCAGGCCACGACCATGAGCCTGCTGCTCTTTGTCGTCGTCGCGATCCTCGCGTTCCCTGTGATCGGAATGCTGCGTCGTCGGGAGGAAGTCCTGTGAGCACCCAGACAGTCAGCGCCGAGGTAGCCGTGTCCCCGACCAGTCCCTCAGCAGGACGGCCCCGCAGGCAGCGGCCGACCCCGAAGGGCGGTCGGACCGGGGCCTGGGCCAAGATCCAGCCCCTCGCCGTCGTCGTCGTGACCGTCCTGACGATGGGCGTGCCGCTGTGGCTCGTCGTCGTCACGGCCGGCAAGAGCCAGGCCGAGGCGGTCACCCCGACCATGGCCCTGCCTGCGAAATGGCGGCTGTGGGAGAACTTCTCCGAGATCTGGACGCGCGGCGACGTGCCCGCGGGCTTCGTCGGGTCGCTGCTCATCATGGTCCCGGCCGTGCTGTTGACCCTGCTGTTCGGGGCGATGGCCTCGTGGATCCTGGCCCGACGTGCGGGGCGGCTCAACTCCCTCCTGTACGCCGCGGCGATCTCCGGCCTGATCCTGCCCCCCGCCGTGGTCACCGTGGTGCTGCTGCTGCGTCAGCTCGGGATCGCCGGAACCGCGATCGGCATGATCTGCGTGTACATGGGGATCTACCTGTCGACCGTGGTCTTCTTCGTCACGGGCTTCGTCCGCAACATCCCCCTCGAGCTCGAGGAGGCCGCCCGGATGGACGGCGCCGGTCCGGTCAAGATCTTCTCCCGGATCATCCTGCCGCTGCTCGTCCCGGTCCTGTCCACCGCGACGATCCTCATCTGCCTCTACGTCTGGAACGACGTGTTCTACGCGTTCTTCGTGCTGGGCGGGCAGATGGACACCCTGCCGCTGAACCTCTTCAACGTGGCCAGCGCCGGTCTCTACCTCAACAACTGGCACCTGATCTTCGCCTACGTCGTGCTCATGAGCGTGCCGCTGCTCGTGGTGTTCATGGTCTTCCAGCGCAAGATCATCTCAGGGGTCACGAGCGGCGCGGTCAAGTAGACGGCACATCCGCCTGCCCGACGACGGCCCACCGGCCCGCGATTCCGCGAGCCGGTGGGCTTCGCGCTACCGTGAACCCCATGCCGTTCAGCGTGGATGTGGCCTGGAGCCACGAGCTCATGAAGTACAACTTCGGCCCCGGGCATCCCATGGCGCCCGTGCGCCTCGAGCTCACGGTGCGCCTGGCAACCGAGCTGGGGCTGCTCGGCGAGTCCGACGTCCACGTCGTCGACCACGGCATGGCCTCCGACGCCATGCTCACCACGGTCCACGACGCCGCCTACGTCGCGGCGGTCCACGCCGCCTCGAACGACGGCACGGAAGACCTCAACCGGGGGCTGGGGACCGAGGACGACCCGATCTTCGCCGGGATGCACGACGCCGCAGCGCGCATCGTCGCGGGGACGAACGGCCTCGCGCAGGCCGTCTGGGAGGGCCGTGCCACGCACGGCATGAACGTCGCGGGCGGGATGCACCACGCCATGCCGGGCGGCGCCGCAGGCTTCTGCGTGTACAACGACGCCGCGGTCGCGATCGCCGGCCTCCTGGCGGCCGGGGCGAGGCGGGTCGCCTACATCGACGTCGACGCTCATCACGGCGATGGCGTCGAGGCCGCCTTCTGGGACGACCCGCGGGTGCTGACGGTCTCGGTCCACCAGAGCGGCGCGACGCTCTTCCCCGGGACCGGTCACGCGACCGACACCGGCGGGCCGCTCGCCCACGGCTCAGCAGTCAACGTGGCGCTGCCCGCCCGCACGAGCTCCCGGGAGTGGCTGCGCGCGGTCGATGCGGTCCTGCCCGAGGCGGTCCGGGCCTTCGCGCCCGAGATCATCGTCTCCCAGCACGGCTGCGACGCACACGGCAAGGACCTGCTCAGCGACCTCGACGTCGCGGTCGACGCCCAGCGTCAGGTCGCCCAGTGGGTGCACAACCTCGCCCACGAGGTGTGCGGGGGCCGGTGGGTGGCCCTGGGCGGGGGAGGGTACGCAGTGGTCGACGTCGTGCCGCTGGTCTGGTGCCACGTGCTGGCCATCGCGCAGCACCGGGAGATCGCCCCGCTCTCGCCCGTCCCGGCCGCGTGGCGTGACCACGTCCGCCGTGTCCTGGACCACGAGGCTCCCGAGCTCATGTCCGACGCTGCGGGTGAGGTCGGCTTTGTGCCGTGGCAGACTGGATACGACCCGGACGACGCCGTCGACAGGGCGATCCGGGCGACGCGCCAGGCGGCGTTCCCGCTGCTCGGCGTGGATGTCAGCCGGGACGTCTGAGCGCACCGTCGCTTCTCGCTGGGGCCGCTCAGGCCATAAGGTGTGCACACGAGCTCGACCGCTCCACGACAAGAAGGTTCAGCCATGACTGCGGATGCACCACGCGTTCAGTTCCTCACCGTGTCCGAGGTTGCTGGCGTCATGCGCGTGTCGAAGATGACCGTCTACCGGCTCGTGCACGCCGGTGAGCTCCCCGCGGTCCGCGTCGGCAAGTCGTTCCGGGTGCCCCAGGAGGCGCTGACCCGCTACCTCGCCGCGGCCTACATCGAGGGCGACCGGCTCTCCTCCTGAGGGCCGCGTCGCACGGACCCCCTCGGAGACGATAGGATAGGTTCGGACTTTCCCGAGCGTGGGCGTCACGTGCACCACTTGCAGTCTTGCGGCCTCGCGGTCGCCTGGTTCTGAGCGGTTCTGCGGCGTGCTGCGCGAGCAGACCCGATCAACATTGCGAGGACCCATGGGCTCCGTCATCAAGAAGCGCCGCAAGCGTATGGCAAAGAAGAAGCACCGCAAGCTGCTTCGCAAGACCCGCCACCAGCGTCGTAACAAGAAGTAAGCAGTTCCCGTCCGGGCCCGGTTTCGACCGGGCCCGAGTCGTATCCGGAAACTGCCGGAGGTGAGGGATATCCTCAGGTGACTCTCAGTGACGAGGCGTTTCCTCGAAGATCTAGGCGGAGGCCTACCCGTGTCTACAACGATGCACGACGTTGCGAAGCTGGCCGGTGTCTCGATCAAGACCGTCTCGAACGTCGTCAACGGCTACCCGTACATCCGTGACACGACACGTGAGCGCGTCTTGGCGGCGATCAAAGAGCTCGACTACCAGATGAACGTCTCGGCCCGGAACCTGCGCTCCGGGCGCACCGGGATGATCTGCCTGGCGGTCCCCGAGCTCAGCCTGCCGTACTTCGCCGAGCTGGCCGACTCCGTCATCCGCGCGGCCGAGGAGGTCGGGCTCACGGTGCTCATCGAGCAGACCGGCGCCGACCGGGACCGCGAGCTCGAGGTGCTCTCCGGCAAACGCAAGCACCTCACCGACGGCCTGATCTTCTCCCCCCTCGAGCTCGGCCCCGAGGACAAGGACGCCTTCGACGTCGACTTCCCCGTGGTGCTGCTCGGAGAGCGCATCTTCGGCTCCTCCCACGACCACGTCACGATGCACAACGTCGAGGGGGCGCGGGCGGCGACCGCTCACCTCATCGCCCAGGGCCGACGTCGGATCGCCGTGATCGGCGCCCACGAGGGCGAGCAGGTGGGCTCGGCGCGACTGCGCACCGAGGGGTACCTCAAGGCGCTCCAGGAGGCCGGCATCACCCCGGACCCGGCCCTGATCGGGGAGTCCGGCCCGTGGCACCGCGCGAACGGCGCGGAGGCCATGCACCGCATGCTCGACGCCGGCACGGAGGTGGATGCGGTCTTCGGCCTCAATGACGCCCTCGCCCTCGGCGCCCTGCACGCCCTGCACATGCGCCGCATCTCAGTCCCCGGCCAGGTCGCGGTGATCGGCTTCGACGATGTCGACGAGGCACGCTACGCCGCGCCGCCGCTGTCCTCGGTGTCGCCGGGGCGCGAGGAGATCGCCCGGACGGCCGTGCGGCTGCTGCGCGACCGGATCGCGAACCCGCGGGACGAGCGCCCTCCGGTCGAGGTCGTGGCCAACTTCGAGCTCATCCTGCGGGAGTCGACCGTCGGGTCGCACGGAGGGCCGCGCGCGGCGCTGTGAGGGGCAGGCTCCGAAGGATGGGGCTGCCGTGCCGCCTGGCGGTGGCCGGGCCTGGTCGACAGCGCTCTGACGGTGCCTTGTCGGCCCGTCCGTTTGTCGGTGGCTCGGTCTAGTCTCGAGGTAGCGGTTGGGAAGCGCGATATTTCGCGGTTCTGGACCGACACTCAGGGATTCAGATTGGTCGTCGGCAGGCTTGTCACACGTCCGGTCTAGGGTCAGAGCATCAGGTGGGAGCCCCGCGTTCGTCCGGGGACATGGCGGTTTCTGTGGCGGTCGACGACGGTGTCGGGTGGTGGGTCATGGCGGGTCTGACGAGGGCGATGGTGCAGCCCGGGCTGGCGCTGTTCGCCGCGGCAGAAATGGATGTTGACCGGCCGCAGGCTCCCGCTCTGGCGCCTCCCGCGTTTGCTTCTGTCCTTGGCGCCGGCACGCTGGCGCCCGTGCCTGCCACTGGCGCTGCTTCTGTCGTGCCCGATGCACGCGGAGACGCCAACCCGTCCCCATCCTTGTCCTCTGCCCGAGTGCCTGGCGCTGCCATGGGCGTGCAGCCGGTGGCGGTCTCCTCGAGGGCCCGGTGTGGGCGGATCGTGGAGCTGGACCGGTCGATCGCGGCGTTGACGGCAGAGCGGGCGTCGTTGCTGATGGCGGAGCGGGACTGCGGGGAGTGGAAGAAGGCCGGGTACGCCTCGTTCGAGGCGTGGCGGGGGCAGATGTCGGGCGAAGGGCTGCGTGCGGCGCGCGCCCAGGTGACCGTGGCGACCGTGCTGGAGGAGTCGCCGGAGGCCGCGGAGGCGGTGGCCACCGGGGAAGTGACCATGGTGCACGCGGAGATCTTGGGTCGGGTGCGGGCCAAGGCTGAGCGTCCCGGTACCCCGGTGCTGACCCCGAGTGAGAATCGGGAGCTGTTGGACCTGGCGAAAGGTCAGGACGCGGACACCTTCGTCAAGACCGCCGACCGGTGGTGGGCGCGCCGGGACTCCGTGGCTCATGACGCCACCCATGAGGAGATCCGCCGCAAGCGGTTCCTGACCATCAGCCACACCCCGACAGGGACGTATATCAAGGGGTTCTTGGACGTGGTCGCCGGACGCCAGCTGGACGCGGCGGTGGAGGCTGCGATGCACCGCCCCGCCGACGGTGACGACCGCGACTACAACCAACGCAAGGCCGACGCCCTCGTCGACGTCGCCGACCGCGCCATGAGCGGCGGATCGTTCAAGAACGGCGCCGCAGTCCGCCCGCACGTATCCATCATCATGACCGAAGACACCCTCGCCCAAGGAGTACGCGAACTGCACCGCCGCGCCACCGTGGCCGAAGCCGAAGCCGAAGCCGAAGCCGAAGCCGAAGCCGAAGCCGAGGCTCAAGGCCCCGGTGCAGACCAGAGCGCGGGCCAGGGGGAGGGTGCAGGCGAGGGCGCTGGTGCAGGTGCAGGTGCAGGCGAGGGTCCTGGTGGACGGGCGACGAGCGCGTCGGTCCAGTTCGAACCGGCGACCTTCGAGGACGGGACCCCAGTCCCACTCAGCGAGGTCGCCCGGATCCTCTGCGACGCCGACCTCACCCGCATCGTCATGACCGCCGACAACGTCCCCATCAACCTCGGACGCACCCAACGCCTCTACACCCGCGAACAACGCCGAGCCATCATCGCCCGCGACCGCGGCTGCCAATTCACCGGCTGCACCCAACCCATCCCCTGGTGCGAGATCCACCACATCGACTGGTGGACCAACGGCGGCGAAACCTCCCTCGACAACGCGATCCTCCTCTGCAGCTTTCATCACCACGAGGTCCACCGGCTCAACCTCACCATCGACTGCAGCCCAAGCCCAGCGGGCCGGCCCGGGGGGACCCGCACGGTGCGAGTCGCCCGCGGCGGGGGCCGCGTCACTCGGACCCCAGGACCAGCCGAATGCCGGGTGGCACAGGCCCCAACAGCCCTGGTCAGCAACCGCCGCACGCCGATCGAGAGCCGACCACTCACGGAGAGCCGACCGCTCACGAAAGGTCGGCCGTCGGCAACACTCCGTCCACCCGGTGAGGACCCGCACCCCAGGGAGAATCAACGTCCCTGGGAGACCCGGCCGCCCCATGAGACCCGGCCGCTCAGCGAGAATCGGCCGCTCAGCGAGAATCGGCCGCCCAGCGAGAATCGGCCGCCCGGAGAGAATCAGATTCCCGACGAGAATCGGCCGCCTGGGGCGCCCCTGCGAACCAGGGCGCTCGGGCCACCCACGCAGACCGGGCTACCGAGAAGGACCGTGCCCGCTGATCAAACCAGGTCCCCCAGATCGACCCTGCCCCCTCGGACAGCCCCAGTCGCACGGACAGGTTCGAGAATGCGCGAAGGTCCACCCACCCAGGCCGGCACTTCCACCCACTGAAGTTCAGACACTCGATAGGCACCGTGACATGAGCGGTGGCGAGCCATCCGGTGGAGACACGACACCTGACGGGGCAGGGCCGCCCAGCGACACGGGACAGGGCCGCCTAGCGACACGGGGCAGGGCCGCCTAGCGACACGGGACAGGGCCGCCCAGCGACACGGGACAGAGCCGCCCAGCGACACGGGGCAGGGCCGCCCAGCGACCGTGCCGCGTTAGGCAGAGAGTTGGCAGTCGTGCCATATGTCCCTTGCGGTCAGGATCAGGGGCGATAGGCTCACAAGCGTGCTCCTGACAGTGACGTCCACCGCGCCCGAGGCCGCTGACCTCGGATTTCTCCTGCACAAGCATCCTGGCAGGGTGCAATCCTTCGACCTGCCCGTCGGTACGGCGCACGTCTTCTACCCCGAGGCGACAGCAGAGCGGTGCACGGTCGCGCTGATGCTCGAGGTCGATCCGGTGGCTCTCGTGCGGGGCCGCGCCGGCTCCGCAGGGCGCAGCGGATTCAGCCTTGCCCAGTACGTCAACGACCGCCCCTACGCCGCGTCGTCGATGCTCGCTGCGGCGTTGGGCAAGGTGTTCCGCACCGCGATCTCCGGCACGTGCACGGCGCGCCCAGAGCTGCCCGCCCAGGAGCTGCCGCTCGTCGTGGAGATCCCGGCGCTCCCGTCCCGCGGCGGTCCAGACCTCGTCGAGCGTCTCTTCCGGCCGCTCGGCTGGGACGTCGACGTCCGGGGCGTGCCGCTCGATCCGACCGTCCCGGCCTGGGGCGACTCGAGGTACGTCGAGCTCCGGCTCACGGGGACGCTGCGGCTCGCCGACGCGTTGAGCCACCTCTACGTCCTGCTGCCCGTCCTCGACGGTGACAAGCACTACTGGGTCGGCCCCGACGAGATCGACAAGCTGCTCCGCGCCGGAGAGGGGTGGCTCGCGGCGCACCCCGAGCGCGAGCTCATCGCGCATCGGTACCTCGCCAACCAGCGCGACCTCGCGGCTGCCGCAGTCGAGCGCCTGGCGGCATCCGACGTCCTCACCGCTCTCGACGGAGCCGGCACGTTCAACGGCGTCGGTGCTTTCGACGGTGCCGCCGCTGGTGGGGGTGCCGTCGCTGGTGCTCCGATCACCCAGGAGATTCCGGAAGTCGCAGCTGCTCCGCCCACCCCGTCTCTTGCTCGCCTGCGCGCAGACGCGGTTCTCGCGGAGCTGCGCGACGCCGGGGCACGGACGGTCGTCGACCTCGGGTGCGGTGAGGGGGCGCTCTTGGCGCGTCTCCTCGAGGACCGGACGATAGAGCGCGTGCTTGGCGTCGACGTGTCCCACCGCGCCCTCGAGGCGGCCTCGGCGCGCCTCCACCTCGACACAATGCCTGAGCATCAGAGGTCGCGCATCGAGCTCGCCCAGTCGTCGCTCACCTACACCGACGCGCGGGTGGCCGGCTTCGACGCGGCGGTCCTCATGGAGGTCGTCGAGCACGTCGACCTGCCTCGACTCGCAGCGCTCGAGCGCGCGGTCCTTGCTGTCGCGCGCCCGCGCGTCCTCGTTGTGACGACGCCGAACTCCGAGCACAACGTGCGCTACCCCCACCTCGAGCACGGGCACCTGCGCCACCATGACCACCGGTTCGAGTGGACACGCGCCGAGTTCGAGGAGTGGGCCACCGGCGCCGCGACCCGCAACGGCTACCAGGTGCGCTTCGCGCCCGTCGGTGCCGTCGACGCCGAGGTGGGCCCGCCTACCCAGATGGCTGTGCTCACCCGCACAGCCCCCGAGGATGGAATGTCCGCATGACCGAGATCTCCGTCCCCGACCTCTCCCTCATCGTGCTCGTCGGCGCGTCTGGCTCGGGGAAGTCGACGTTCGCAGCGACGCACTTCGGCGCATTCGAGACCGTGTCGAGCGACTTCTGCCGAGGCCTCGTCTCCAACGACGAGAATTCGCAGGAGGCAACGGCCGACGCCTTCGACCTGCTTGCCTACATCGTCGGCAAGCGCCTCGACGCCGGGCTCCTCACGGTGGTCGACGCGACGAACGTCCAGCCCCATGCGCGCAAGAGCCTCGCCGAGCTGGCCCGCGCACACGACGTGCTCCCGGTCGCAGTGGTCCTCGACGTGGGCGAGGACGTGTGTCTCACGCGCAACGCTGCACGCGCCGACCGGTCCCTCCCGGCGCATGTCGTGCGGCGCCAGCGCGAGCAGCTGCGGCGGTCGCTGCGGGGCCTCGGACGCGAGGGCTTCCGCGACGTCCATGTGCTGCACAGCGCGGAGGAGGTGGAGGCGACGACGATCGTGCGCCATCCCCTGCGCAGCGACCGGCGGACCGAGCTCGGCCCCTTCGACGTCATCGGCGACGTGCACGGCTGCCGCAGCGAGCTCGAGTCGCTCCTCGTCACGCTCGGGTACACGCTGGTCCATGACGACGCCGGGCGCCCTGTCGACGCCGTTCCGCCGGAGGGGCGCCGCGCGGTGTTCCTCGGCGACCTCGTCGACCGCGGCCCCGACTCCCCGGGCGTCCTGCGCCTCGTCATGGGCATAGTCGCCGCAGGTCACGCCCTCGCCGTCCCGGGCAACCACGAGAACAAGCTCGTGCGCGCCCTCGACGGCCGCAAGGTCCAGGTCTCTCACGGGCTCGCGGAGACCCTCGCCCAGCTCGCGGAGGAGCCGGAGGAGTTCCGTCGCGACGTCCGCGCCTTCTGCGACGGTCTCGTGGCGCATCTTGTGCTCGACGAGGGGCGCCTCGTCGTGGCCCACGCCGGTCTCAAGGAGGCTTACCACGGCCGGGCATCGGGCCGGGTGCGGAGCTTTGCCCTCTATGGGGAGACGACGGGTGAGACTGACGAGTTCGGCCTGCCGGTGCGCTACCCCTGGGCGGAGGACTACCGAGGGCGTGCGACCGTCCTTTACGGGCACACCCCCACGCCCGTGGCGCACTGGGTGAACAACACGATGTGCCTCGATACCGGGGTCGTCTTCGGGGGACATCTCAGCGCGCTGCGCTACCCGGAGCGGGAGGTTGTCCAGGTCCCCGCAGAGCGCGTCTGGTACGAGCCGGTCAAGCCGTTCCCGGTCGCCGGGAGCGAAGCAGGCGTCGCCGTCGCGGAGAGCGGGGGCAACCGCACCCCGGACCTGCTCGACGTCACGGACGTCCTGGGCAAGCGCGTCGTCGAGACACGGACTCACGGACGTGTGGGGATCGCCGCCGAGAACGCGGCCGGCGCGCTCGAGGTCATGAGCCGATTCGCCCTCGACCCGCGCTGGCTGCTCTACCTGCCCCCGACCATGAGCCCGTGCGCCACCTCGAGCCGAGACGGGCTGCTCGAGCACCCCGCCGAGGCCTTCGCGCAGCTGCGCGCCGACGGCGTGGACCAGGCCGTGTGCGAGGAGAAGCACATGGGGTCCCGGGCGGTCGTTCTCGTGTGCCGCGACCAAGAGACCGCGTCGTCGCGGTTCTCGATTCCGGAGGGGATGACCGGCGTGGTCCACACCCGCACCGGCCGGTCCTTCCTCGACGACGCCCGCACCGAGGAGCTCCTGCGCTGGCTGCGCAGCGCGGCCGACGCGGCGGGCACGTGGAAGACCGCCGGGGTAGACGGCGGGGAGAGCGGCTGGCTCCTGTTCGACTGCGAGCTCATGCCGTGGTCGCTCAAGGCCGAGCCGCTGCTGCGCGAGCAGTACGCGAGTGTCGGCGCCGCAGCGCGCTCTGCGCTGCCGGCGGCCGTCCGCACGCTCGAGACGGCGGAGCGTGCGGGGCTTCCGGTCGGCGACCTTCTCGCGCGTACCCGGTCCCGCGCAACGAACGCCGAAGGCTTTGCCGATGCGTACCGGCGATACGCGTGGGCCGTCGACGGCCTGGACGGCGTGCGTCTCGCCCCGTTCCAGCTGCTCGCGGCCGAGGGTTCGACCTTCCACGACCGAGACCATCTCTGGCACCTCGGTGTAGTGGACGAGCTCGTCGCCGCGGACACCTCGGGACTGCTGCAGGCGACGCGCCGCCTCGTCGTCGACCTCGACGACGAGGGCTCGGTCGCGGCCGGCACTGCATGGTGGGAGGAACTGACCGGAGCCGGGGGAGAGGGAATGGTCGTCAAGCCCGTCGCCAACCTCGTGCGAGGCCGACGCGGACTTGTGCAGCCCGGCATCAAGGTGCGCGGCCGCGAGTACCTACGGATTATCTACGGCCCCGACTACACGGAGCCGGAGCACCTCGCGCGGCTGCGGGAGCGCGGCCTGGGCCGCAAGAGGTCGCTCGCCCTGCGCGAGTACGCGCTCGGCATCGAGGCCCTCGAACGGTTCCGCGACGACGAACCGCTGTGGCGCGTCCACGAGGCCGTCTTCGCCGTCCTGGCCCTCGAGTCGGAGCCTGTCGACCCGCGCCTGTGACGGCGAGGCCCTCCTCGGTAGGCGCTTCGCGGTGACGGGACGGTGGTCTGGCGCGGCCCTGGAGATCGACGAGATGGACGAACGGCCGCTGCCCACGCTCAGCACCCCGTTCTGGATGTGGAGGGCTCCGCCCGACTTCCCCCGCCAGATCGTCGTCGACGGTCTGGCCCCGGCGGCGATCGAGCGGGCGTGGACCCCGTTGTCGGAGGACGGTGTCGTGTTGAGCCGGCGGTCGACGAGCACGGAGTCGCACATGTTGTGACCCATGATCTCGATCGCGCCGAAGCGGCCCTGCGCCCGGTGTACGGAGACCGGCTGCTCCTGGCGGCTAGCCCGTGGTCGCGCGAGGTCTTTCGCCGGATCGAGGCACTGACCGACATCGCCGAGCAGGAGACCGTGCTTTTCATGACGGGTGGTGGGTTCAGCTTCGACTTCGCCTACGACGGATACATCGGGATCGGCTACGTCACCGAAGCCGTTGCGGCTCTGGCGCGGGAGATTCCAGACGATGCTCTCCGGGTCGACACGCTGCTGCGCTCCATCCCGGCGGGCACCAGGTGGCACGGCATCCTGCTGGGGTGTCGGGGGCTCGTGCTCACGCGTGGCTCCGGCCTCACGGTTGTGCCTGCTTCGGCAGGGTGAGGATCTCGGCTCCGTCGTTGGTGATGGCGATCGTGTGCTCGCTGTGTGCTGCCTGGCAGCCGGTCGCGCTTCGGAGCGTCCACCCGTCGGCGTCGGTGACGAGTTCAGCGGTGTCCACCATGACCCACGGTTCCAGTGCGAGGAGCAGCCCAGGGCGCAGTGTGTATCCGCGGCCGGGGCGTCCGGTGTTCGGGACGTGCGGGTCCTGGTGCATCGTCGATCCGATGCCATGACCCCCGAACTGGGTGTTGATCGGATACCCCGACTCGCGCAGGACCGAGCCGATGGCATGGGAGATGTCGCCGATGCGGGCTCCGGGAACGGCAGCCGCGATGCCTGCGGATAGTGCGCTTTCGGTCGCGTTGATCATGGCGACGCTCTCGGGGGGTTGTGAGTTGCCCACGATGAAGCTGATCGCGGAGTCTGCGGCGAGTCCGCGGAGGGAGACGGCGAGGTCGAGCGTCAGCAGGTCGCCGCCGGCGAGGGTGTAGTCGTATGGCAGTCCGTGGAGCACGGCGTCGTTGACGGACGTGCAGATGTAGTGGCCGAACGGCCCGCGCCCGAACGATGGCTCGTAGTCGACGTAGCACGACAGTGCTCCGGCCTCGGTGATCATGGCCTGGGCCCACCGGTCGAGGTCCAGGAGGTTCGTGCCTACTGCGCTGCGGCCCTTCAGCGTCTGCAAGATGTGAGCGACCAGCGCGCCTGTCTGTCGCGCTCGGGCCAGTTCGGTGGGGCTGAGGATCTCGATCATGGGTGCCTTCTCGCGTTGCCAATAACTATCCCGGCAATACTATCCCGGTACTAGAATCGCAGCCATGGTCAGGTTGCCGCTCACACCCGCAGAGATCGAGCGCGGACAACGCCTCGGTGCCTTGTTACGTCGCGCCAGGGGAGAGCGCTCGATGCTCGAGACCGCGCTCGCTGCACGCGTCTCACCGGAGACCCTCCGCAAGATCGAGACGGGCCGCGTGGCGACCCCTTCCTTCCCGACCATCGCGGCGATCGCCGATGTCCTCGGTCTCTCCCTCGATGCGGTGTGGGCCGAGATCCACCAGCCCGAACGTGGCGACGAACCGATCAGATCTGCTCGCGACGCACGTGAGCGGTTGGCCTCGTAAGGCTCCACCCGTGTCCCCGGTCAGGACACTTGGTCGCGCCTAGTCACACCTAGTCGCACCTGGTCCAGGTCGACCGGGTCCTGCTCGACGGGCGGCGGCGTGAGCAGCGGGTCCTCGAGCAGGCCGCCGTCGAAGAGCTGGTCGAGGCGGCGGCCCGCGAAGGCGGTGCCCAGGAAGATCGGCGCGGAGAACCCGACGAGGGGCACGACGATCAGCCACTGCCAGGACAGCACGAGGAAGGCGCCGACCGTGAGCAGGATGGTCAACGACGTGGCGATCGACAGGAACGGCGCGACGAAGACGAAGCGCCAGGTCGCCGGCACGCCGTCGTGGAAGCGCAGGCCCGTCGCGAACAGGAAGGCCAGCGCGATCGCGCTGACGACGACCACGACGAGGAAGGGCGCGAGCAGCACGCTCGCGAAGCGCTCGCCCGCGGCGGCGGCGACCCGGAAGATCTGCAGGTCGACCAGGGCGAGCGCGCCGAGCACCCAGAACGGCGCGCCGAGCAGGTTGGTGCGCCAGAAGTCGGTGCGGTAGCCGTCCCAGAAGTCGCGCAGCAGGTGCTCCGACGGCGTCCGGCGGCGCAGCGCCTCGAGCAGGCGGGTCGCCGCGCGCGTCGCGGGGAAGGCCCCGAGCAGCACGAGCCCGCCGAAGGTACCCAGCAGCCACAGCAGGTTGATGGCCACGAGCTGCGCCGCATAGCGCAGCACGACCATGACGCGTCCGGCCCAACCGAACTCCTGCATGACTGCTCCTGTCCCTGCTCGTGCGTCGGACCCCCGGCCATGGCCGGTCAGGTCCCACGCACGAGGCTAGCGCGGTGTGGGTGACTTGAAGGTGCCCGAGATCGCGGTCCCGGCCTCGGTGTAGCCCGTGAAGGACACGGCCTCACGCCCGGCGACCCAGTCGTAGGAGTTGAGCACGACCACGTCGACCGCCCCGACGCTCCCGAGGTTGCCGTCGACGACGTCGATCAGACGGCTCGCGGTGACTGGGCCGGCGGAACCGGCCGAACCGGCTGGACCAGTCATCGGGGCGTCGCGCAGGTCGAGCACGTCCCAGACGCCCGCCAGGTGCGGGTTGGGACCGGTGGGGGAGAAGTGGGCCCGGGAGGACAGCGCGAGGCGCTCACCGGCGTAGGGCTGAGGCGAGATGGCAGGCCAGCCCGACGCCGTCCACACAACCCGGCGCACCTGGGCCGTGTGCTCAGTCGGGTCCTGCGCGAGGCGCACGTGGTGGACCATGAAGTCCTCCGCGGCACCAGCTGTGCCGACTTCTGCCGTGCCGTCCCCAGCCAGGACGGTGAGCACGGAGTTGTGGCCGGGGGCGATCCAGGCCGTGCCGTCGGTCAGCTGGTGGCCGACGAGGACCGGGGTGCCGACGCTGTCGGGCGGCAGGTCCGTATCGGTCATGAGGTTGCCGGCGCGGTCGCGGTAGGGACCGTCGATGCACTCGGCGGCGGCGACCCGGACGTTGTACGACGAGAAGAGCGAGTCGTAGCTCGCGAACATGACGTAGCGGGCCTCGCCGCCGGGGCGGTGCACGATGAAGGCGCCCTCGACCGCGGCCTCGACGGAGCGGGCGCGGCGTGCGATGCACACGCCGAGGTCGCCGGGGGTCAGCGCAAGGCCCGTCGAGGGGTCCAGCCGCAGGGTGTAGATGCCGGAGAAGAACGAGCCGTAGGTCAGCCACGGGTCGCCGCCAGCGTCCCAGGAGACGGCAGCGTCGATCGCGTTCTGGGTGTGCTCCCCGGCTCGGGTCCTGACCACGAGCTCGCCCGTGCGCCACGGACCGGTGAGGTCGTCTGCGACAGCCAGGCCGATCGCCGACGTGTTCGAGCCGAAGGTCGAGGCCGAGTAGTACATGTGGAAGCGCGACGGCTGGGGTGCGATGGACGACGCGCCGGATGCTGCGGCGTCGGGCAGCGGGGTGGGGTGCGCGGTGGGCCAGCGCACGACCTCCGGGGCCCACAGGCCCAGTGCGCCGGTCCAGGCGGACGCCTCGGCGGGCACGCCGTCGAGCGCGGTGCCAGCCCAGGTCCAGTCGACCAGGTCACGTGAGGTGCGCACGTGCACGCCGGTGGGCGGGTGGGGTGCGCCGTCGGGGCGCGGCCCGCCGAGGGCGTCGGTGCAGAACATGTAGAACGTGCCGTCGTCGGCGCGGACCACTGTGGGGTCGTGCGCGTGACGGGTGCCCAGGCCCATGAGCTCGGTGGCGGCCGGACCGGTTGCTGTCTGGTCACCACCGAGCGGGGTGGGCACGAACGTGGTCGCCTGATCCGACGTCGCCATCGTCGGATCAGCCCTTCGCGCCGGTGAGCGCGATGGACTCGACGATCTGGCGCTGGAAGATGAGGAAGATCGTCAGGACCGGCAGCAGCGCCACGAAGGACGCGGCCATGATCAGCGGGTAGTCCGTCTGGATCGCGTACTGGGCGTTGAAGCTCGCGATGACGAGCTGCAGCGTCTGCTTCTCGGGGGAGTTCAGGTAGATGATGGGCGCGAGGTAGTCGTTCCACACGGCCATGAACCACAGGATGAACTGGGCCGCGAGAGCGGGCTTGATGAGCGGCAGGATCATCCTCCCGAAGATCTGCAGATAGCCGGCTCCGTCGATCTTCGCGGCCTCGATCATCGAGTCCGGGATGGACGTCAGGTACTGGCGCAGGAAGAAGATCATCATGATGTTGCCGAACAACCCGGGGACGATCAGGGGCAGCAGGGTGTCCACCCAGCCGAGATTCGAGAACATCATGAACTGCGGGATCATCAGCGTCGGGAACGGGATCATGAGCCCACCGAGCAGCGCGAGGAAGAGCGCGTTCTTGTGCGGCAGGTGGAGCTTGGCGAAGGCGAAGGCCGCGAGGGAGGACACCACGGTCCCCAGGATCGTCACCGATCCGGCAACGATGAGGCTGTTCTTGATACCGCTGAGCAGCGGGCCGGCCGTCCAGATGCGGGAGTAGGCGTCGAAGACGAAGGGGTCCGGGATCCACTGGGGAGGCAGAGCGAAGACACCCTCCTTCGTCTTCATGGACGTCGACAGGGTCCACAGCAGCGGGGCGATCATGATGATCGAGCCGACCGCGAGCACAACCGTGGCGAGGACGTTGCCCAGCTTGTACTTGGCCTTGGAGCTCATGGGCGGCGCGCCGTCCAGGGACCGGCGTCGGCCGAAGCCCGCGGGCAGCTTCTTGATCGGGGTGCCCAGCGGCTTGTTGGGGGAGGTGAGAGTTGAAGGCATGATGATCCGTTCCCTCGCTCAGTCGACCGAGAACGAGTTGCGGGCGTTGACCCGGAACTGGATGGCGGTGATGGTGAACACGATCAGACCGAGCACGACGGACATGGCCGAGGCGTAGCCCATCTGCATGTTCTCGAAGGCCTTCTGCCAGATGTACCAGACGACCGAGGCGGAGCTGAACTCCGGGCCACCGGTGGGCGTCATGATGTTGATCTCGATGAAGATCTGCGATCCGCCGATGATCGACGTCACCACGAGGAAGAACGTCACGGGGCTGACCATCGGGAGGGTGATCCGGCGGAACTTCTGGAAGGCGTTGGCGCCGTCGAGCGAGGCGGCCTCGTAGAGGCTGCGCGGCACGGACTGGATGGCGGCCAGGTACAGGAGCATCGAGTACCCCAGGCCCTTCCACACGCTCATGATGATGAGGGCCGGCTTCACGGTGTTCTTGTCCATGAGCCAGTTGGGGCCGTCGATCCCGACGAGCTTGAGGGCCTGGTTGATGAGGCCGAAGTCGCCGTTGAAGGCCCACTGCCACAAGATGGCGATCGCGGCGATCGAGGAGATGACCGGCAGGTAGTACAGCGTGCGGAAGAACGTGGTCCCTCGCATCTTGCGGTTGAGCGCAAGGGCGAGCAGGAGCGAGATGACCAGCCCGATGGGGATGCCGATCATCATGTAGAACGTGTTGAACAACGCCTTGCGGAAGTACGGGTCGTTGAACATCTTGGTGTAGTTGTCCAGGCCGATCCACTTCATCACGCCGAGACCGTTCCAGTTGGTCATCGAGGCGTAGATGCTGTAGCCCAGGGGGTACAGCGTGAAGATGAGGAAGCCGGTGATCGGGATGGCGACGAAGGCGAGCGCCACGCGGTGCTCACGCTTGTGCAGCTTGGACTTGCGCCGGGTGGGCGCGGCCGACGAGCCGGCGGCCGTCTGTTCTTCGGTCTGGTCGGAGGCGGATCGCTTCCGGACCGGAGCGCTCGTGCTAGCGCCTGAGTGCGCCATCGCAGTCTCCCTCGAGTGCGTCGAACAAAAGGTGGTGCGGTGCGCCCGGCAACTGGCCGGGCGCACCGGGGTGACTTACGTGCTGCGCTGGATCACTTGTTTGTCGCGGCCTCTGCGGCCTGCTCATTCGCGCTGTCGAGGAAGGCCTGCATCTTCGGCTGGGCCTCCTTGACGTAGTCGGCGGCGGTCTGCTTGCCGTCCATCACGGGCTGGATGTTCGTGAAGAACTCGTCGTACCACTCACCGTTGTAGGTGTTGTTGGCAGGCAGCGGACGACCGTAGTCCTCGACGATCTGCAGGAACTCCTGCTTGTTCGCGGGCTGCGTGGTGGAGTCGTTGACCCAGGTCTGGGCCATGTCCTTGAGGTTCGGGATCTGGATCCCGGCTTCGACGAGGGTCTGCTGAGCCTCGACGTTCGTGGAGAGGTACTCGGCGAGCTTGACGGCCTCGTCGGAGTACTTGGTCGAGTTGGAGACCGCGATGCCAAGGGTGCCGGTCCAGGTCGCGCTCACGCCGGTCTCACCCACGGGGTAGGGGATGAGGTCCCAGTCGAAGTCGAGCTTCTCGTAGGTGCTCACGTCCCACGGGCCGACGGGGAAGAACCCGATCTCACCCTTCATCCAGCGCTGGTACGTGTCCAAGGTCTGGCCCTCGGCGATCGAGGGCGTGACGCCGTCGACGTTCTGCAGGTCGGCGAACCACTGGAGCGCCTCGGCGAACTCAGGGGTGTCGACGGTGACCTTGGTGCGGTCCTCGTTGATCCAGTCGCCGCCGCTGCTCCACACGAAGGGTTGCAGGTTCCACTGGACGTTGAGGCCGGTGCCCCACTGGTCGAGGGCGCCGTCGCCGTCGTTGTCCTTGGTGAGCTGCTTGGCCACCGCGACGAACTCGTCGAGGGTGTAGGGCTTGTCCGGGTCGGGCAGCGGGATGCCGGCGGCCTCGAACATCGTCTTGTTGTAGCCGAAGGAGAACGGTCCGACGTCCTTGGGGAGGGCATAGATCGCACCCTGGCCCTGCAGGGTCCCGTCGTAGCGGTAGGAGTCGACGCCATAGGCCCAGATGTTGTCCAGGTCGATCGTCTCGGAGCTCTCGACGTAGGAGGTGATGTCCTTGATCACGCCGTTGTTGACGTAGCCCTGCACGTCGCCGGGGGCGATGTAGAAGACGTCGGGGACCTGGCGGCCCGTGATGGCGGCCTTGAGCTTGGTGTTGTAGTCGTCGGCGGTCGTGACGATGATCTTGACCTTGACGTCGTTCGCTGCCTCGAAGGCCTTGATGGCACCTTCGTAGGCTGCCTTCTCGTCCTCGCCACCGCGGAACATGAAGGTGAGCTGCTTGGTGCCGTCGTCGCTGCTCGCGCCGCCGGAGCAACCGGCGACAAGCAGGGTCGAAGCAATGATGGTGCCGGCAAGTGCGGCGTGCAGACGTGACTTCTTCATCACGGATCCTCTCGATTCCCACAGGGTGTGTAAGGCCTGACTGTGCCTGTGAACCCACTTCTCACTGCGAGCCGGACCACGGAGTGCGGCTCGCGGAGAGAAGATCCATGGCCGTTCTCGCGAACAACCATACGGCGTCAGGGTCGTCGTTGACCTCTCCGATTTACATCGTTGAAGACAAGGTGGCACATGGTTGGCCGTCGGGTCAAGGTGTTGGGGCACTTGACTTTACATCGATGCAGAATCGTGAGGGTGGCGGGAGAGGTCGGGGTGTTGACGGCCGCCCGGGGTCTGGTGCATGATCCCTCTACAACGATGTAGATCGGTTGGGGCGTCCCCCTCCCGACCGCAGCGACGGAGCTGATGGCATGCACGTCACACCACCGCAACCTGCGCTGCGCCTGCGCCACACCTAGGAGACCCATGCTTCCCGTGACCTTGACCCTCGACCCTGCGTTCACGGTCGGACCCGTGCGCCGTCGGACTTTCGGGTCCTTCGTCGAGCACCTCGGGCGTTGCGTCTACACCGGCATCCACGACCCGGCCCACCCCAGCGCGGACGAGAACGGCTTCCGCGAGGACGTCATCGAGATGACCCGCGAGCTCGGGATCTCGACCGTGCGCTACCCGGGTGGCAACTTCGTCTCGGGCTACCGCTGGGAAGACGGCGTCGGACCCCGCGAGGACCGCCCCACGCGACTGGACCTCGCCTGGCACTCATCCGACCCGAACCTGGTGGGCCTGGACGAGTTCATGGCCTGGGCGGCGAAGACCGGCGTCGAGCCGATGATGGCCGTCAACCTCGGCACCCGAGGCATCCAGGAAGCCCTCGACCTGCTCGAGTACTGCAACGTGCCCGGGGGCACGCACTTCTCCGACCTGCGTCGCGCGAACGGTCATGAGGAGCCGTACCGCATCAAGATGTGGTGCCTGGGCAACGAGATGGACGGCCCGTGGCAGATCGGCCACAAGACGGCCGAGGAGTATGCCCGCCTGGCCGCCGAGACCGCCCGCGCGATGCGCCTGCTCGACCCGACCATCGAGCTCGTCGTCTGCGGGTCCTCGTCCTCCGACATGGCGACCTTCGGCACCTGGGAGGCGACCGTGCTCGCCGAGACCTACGAGCACGTCGACTACATCTCCGCCCACGCCTACTACTGGGAGGAGGACGGCGACCTCGCCTCCTTCCTCGCCTCCGCGGTCGACATGGACCACTTCATCGAGTCCGTGACCGCCGCGGCCGACTACGTGCGCGCCGCCGGCAAGCACTCCAAACGGGTGAACATCTCCTTCGACGAGTGGAACGTCTGGTACCAGAAGCGCGCCGAGTCCAAGCCGCCCACGGGTGACGACTGGCCCGTCGCGCCGGTCCTGCTCGAGGACCGGTACAACGTGGCCGACGCCGTCGTGGTGGGCAACCTGCTCATCTCGCTGCTGCGCAACACCGACCGCGTGCACGCGGCCTCGCTCGCCCAGCTCGTCAACGTGATCGCCCCGATCATGACCGAGCCGGGCGGCCGGTCCTGGAAGCAGACGATCTTCCACCCCTTCGCCCAGGCGTCCCAGCACGCCGTCGGCGACGTGCTGCAGGTGGGCATCGACGCTCCCACCTACGGCACGGCCCGCTTCGGCGACGTGCCGGTGGCCGACGCCGTGGCCACGCGCGACCCGGAGACCGGCGCGGTCGCGATCTTCGCGGTCAACCGCTCCCTCACCGAGACGGCCGTCCTCACCGTCGACGTCCGCGCACTCACCGTCTCTGGTGCGGGGAACCTCGAGGTCGTGGAGTCGACAACCCTGTCGAACCCGGACCACACCTGGGCCGCGACCGCGGACGACTCGACGTCGGTCCTCCCGCGCGACAACGACACAGCGAAGGTCGTCGACGGTGTGCTCACCGTCGAGGTGCCCCCGGTGTCCTGGAACATGCTCCGCCTGGCGTGATCTACGTCGTCTGAGCTGCCTCACCCGGCCTGCCGCGCCTGATCCGCCCACCCGCCTCGTCCGGCCCGCCTTCCCCAGGGAGTGCGGGCCGGACGCGCATCCCAGGAAGTTGTCCTCGTGCCTCTCCGTTCCCTCGCGGCCGCGGCTCTCGCCGCGTCCTGTCTCGCCCTCACGCTCGCCGCCTGCTCCGGCTCGCCCGACGCCGAGGCCGTGCCCGACGTCGGGCCGGCGGCCACCGAGGTGGCCGTCTCCGGTGACCTGCGCACCCACGACCCGGCGCTGATCATCGACGACGCCGGCACCGACGCGACCGACGACGACGTCTGGTACGTCTTCTCGACCGGCGACGGGCGGGTCGCGCTCGGCGCCCCGCAGATCCGCCGCTCGCTCGACGCGGGCGCGACGTGGGAGCACGTGGGCGAGCTGTGGACGGCCGCCGACGAGCCCTACTGGTCCCGCGAGATCATCGAAGGGGTCGACAACTTCTGGGCGCCCGAGGTGATCGCCCACGAGGGGACCTACTACGCCTACTACTCGGCGTCGACCTTCGGCTCCAACACCTCGCTCATCGGCCTCTACACGAACACGACGCTCGACCCCGACGACCCCGCCTACCGCTGGGTCGACCAGGGCGAGGTGTGGCGCTCGGACGGTACCGCTCCGTACAACGCGATCGACCCCGGCGTCGTCACCGACGCCGACGGGACGCCGTGGATGGCGTTCGGGTCCTTCTGGGACGGGCTGTTCATGGTCGAGCTCGAATGGCCCTCGGGCAAGCCCGTCGGGGCGACGCCCGAGCAGCCGCGCGGGACGGCCGAGCCCGTCCACCTGGCCGACCGCGGCACCGCGACCAACGCGATCGAGGCGCCCTACGTGCTCTCCCGCGACGGCTGGTACTACCTCTTCTTCTCTCGGGACTCCTGCTGCAAGGGCACTGCGAGCACCTACAACATGGCAGTGGGCCGCTCGACCGACCCGGCCGGCCCCTACCTCGACGCCGACGGCGTGGCCCTGCTCGACGACGGCGGCACGTCGTTGCTGGACACCGACGGCGCGATGATCGGCCCGGGCGGACAGTCGGTGTACCAGCTGGGCGACACGGCCTACCTGGCGTTCCACTACTACGACGAGGACCTCGGCGGAGACTTCCAGCTCGGTATCCGGGAGCTCGCGTGGACCGAGGACGGCTGGCCGGTCGCGCGGACCGCGTCTGAGCTTGTGGCGCGCGCGGCGCCGGTCGACTGAGGGCTCGCTGGGCTCCCGGTGACAATCGTCCTACGTTCGGTGCTCTATCTCTTGCTAAACAGGTATCGCGCAGCGCCCGGTCTGACGCGTGCGGAACGAGCCTAGGAGCATCAGTGGGAGACATCGGTCAGGTCCTGGTCTCGGAGATCGCCGGAACCGGTGTGCTCATGACCCTCGGGGTCGGGGTCGGGGCGAACGTCACCCTGGCCCGGACTTTCGGCAAGGGTGGCGGCTACCTCATGGTCGCCCTCGGGTGGGCGCTCGGTGTCTTCGCCGGCGTCCACGTGGCCCACGCCTCTGGCGCGCACCTCAACCCGGCCATGACGCTCGGGATGCTCGCGAGGTCCGCCGTGCCCGGCGGTCCGGCCGAGTACGCCCCCGGCATCGCGATCACCGCCTCGACCACGGCCGCCTACCTCACGGGAGAGCTCGTCGGCGCGATCTGCGGGGCGATCCTCGCGTGGTCGGTCTACCGGGCACACTTCGACAAGCACCCGGTGCCCCACGACAAGCTCGCGGCCATGGCCACCGGCCCGGCCATCAGGTCGCTCGGGCGCAACGCCTTCGGCGAGGGCGTCGCTACGTTCATCCTCGTGTTCGTGCTGCTCCAGCTCGCGCTCACGCCGTCCGCGCTGGG
The DNA here is from genome assembly GCF_900096585.1 of Sanguibacter gelidistatuariae. Lineage (GTDB taxonomy): Bacteria > Actinomycetota > Actinomycetes > Actinomycetales > Cellulomonadaceae > Sanguibacter > Sanguibacter gelidistatuariae. The sequence continues at coordinate 81,880 of NZ_FMYH01000010.1, read as the reverse complement.
ACCACTCGGCGTCGCGCTCACTGTGCTCGGGGTGGGCCTAGGGCTCGGCGGCGTGACCGGCTGGGCCATCAACCCCGCCCGTGACCTGGGCGGTCGGATCGCCCACGCGATCCTGCCGATCTGCGGGAAGGGCAGCAGCGACTGGTCCTACGCATGGGTCCCCGTCGTCGGACCGGTCGTCGGCGGGGTGCTCGGCGGCGTGACCGCCCAGCTCATGAGCTAGTCGGAGATCCGCCCGCCTCCGTCCCGCCGTGCGGTCACAGGACCTTGGAGTAGATGACCGCCGGCTCTGCGTGCTCGACCTCGTCGAGCAGAGCGACCAGCCGGACGAAGTGCGGGGTGCGGGTGTGCGCATCCAGGTGGGCGCGGGACTCCCACTCCTCCACGAGCAGCAGCCGGGTCGGGTCGTCGGCCCGCTGCAGCAGCTCATAGCTGATGCAGCCGGTCTCCGTGCGGGTCTCTTCGACAAGCTCGCGGTACAGCTCGAGCGCCCGGGGGAGCGCGGAGACCGGCACGGTGGCGGGAACGACGACGCGGATCATGGAGCGGTGGAGCCTAGCGGTCGAGCCGGTGGCGGATCGACCGGGTGGCTGAGCGCAGCGCGAGCCCACCCGCCCAGGCGAGCCCTGCCCAGCTTGCCGTCTTGAGACCACGCTTGGCCGCGCGGCGTCGGCCACGGAACTCACGGATCGGCCACCCGATCGTCTTGGCGTGCTTGCGCAGCCGGGAGTCGGGGTTGATCGCGCACGGGTGGCCCACGGTCGAGAGCAACGGCACGTCGTTCATCGAGTCGCCGTAGGCCGAAGACGCCTCGAGGTTGATGGCGAGGCGGGCGGCGAGGGCCTGGACTGCGGCGGCCTTGGCCTCGCCGTGCATCATGTCGCCGACCAGGCGACCCGTATAGTGCCCACCCTCGTGCTCGGCGATCGTTCCCAGGGCGCCGTTCGCGCCGAGCCGGCGCGCGATGAGATCGCCGATCTCGATCGGCGTCGCGGTCACCAGCCACACCTGGTGGCCGGCGCTGATGTGGGCGTCGAGGAGCTTCTGGGTGCCGGGGAATATGCGCTGCGCGAGCACCTGGTCGTACACCTCTTCGCCGATCGCGACAACCTCCGCGACGGAGTGCCCGGTCATGAGGAACAGCGCGCGGGAGCGGACCTCGTCGATCTGAGACTTGGTCTCCCCGACCGTCAGATAGCGGGCCTGCTGGAAGGCGAAGTTGAAGATGTCCCGCTTGCGGAAGAACCCTCGTTGCCACAGCGCCCGGGCCAGGTGGAAGGAGCTGGCGCCCCGGATGATCGTGTTGTCGACGTCGAAGAAGGCGGCGATCGGGCGGGCGTCGGGGGTGGGCGAGACGTCGGGGAGTGCGCCCTGGACGACGGCTTCGGTCGGCGCGGCCTGGGCCACCTCTTCGCCGGTCTCGAGGTCTGTCCTGTCGGTGCGCACACACCCACTGTAGTCAGACCTCTAGGGTTGAGAGCATGAACGACGAACTACAAGCAGGTGAACGGGTGGTCGTCTACACCCGAGCGGGCTGCCATCTGTGCGCCGAGGCCGAGGAGGTCGTGGCTCGGGTGTGCGCCGCGACCGGTTCCGGGTGGATGACGATCGACGTCGACACGTCACCCGAACTGGCGGGCCGCTATGGGGAGTACGTGCCGGTTGTCATGGTCGACGGTGTGCAGCAGGGCTTCTGGCGCATCGACGAGGCGCGCCTGACGCGCCTGCTCACGCCATGACGTCCCGGGGGGACCGAACCGTCCCGCAGGCGAGCATCGAGCGTCTCCCGGGGTACCTGCAGGTGCTCAGCGACCTCGCCGCACGCGGCGTGACCGGGACGTCGTCGGCCGAGCTCGCCGGGCTCGCGGGGGTGGGGCCTGCGCAGCTGCGCAAGGACCTCAGCCACCTCGGATCGCACGGTACGCGCGGTGTCGGCTACGACGTCGTGCATCTGCGTGAGCGGGTGCGGGCGGCGTTGGGGGTCGCCCAGGAGCTGTCCGTGGCGATCGTGGGGGTCGGGAACCTGGGGCACGCGCTGGCCAACTACTCGGGCTTCACCGCGCGAGGCTTCACCGTCGCGGCGCTCTTCGACAGCTCACCGGAGATGATCGGTACGGTCGTCGCCGGCGTGGTGGTCGAGGACTCCGCGCGGCTCGCTGATGAGCTCGCGGGGCGCGGGGTGGCGATCGTCGTCATCGCCGTGCCGGGGGAGCGCGCCCAGGCGGTGTGCGACGCCGTGGTGGCCGCCGGCGTGCGGGAGGTCCTGAACTTCGCCCCCCGGGTGCTGCAGGTCCCGCCCGGGGTCGAGCTGCGCTCGGTCGACCTGGGCAGCGAGCTCCAGATCCTCGCCTTCCACTCCCGCAACCGCCCCTGAGGCGACGAACCCCCGCTGAGTGCAGGAATTTGTACGCGACACGCCGGGGCGACACGCGCATCTTCATGCACTCAACGGGGGAACGAGCCGACCGGGGCGAGGCCCGGTCGGGTGGGGGTCAGGCCTTGATGGCTGAGAGGTCGAGGGCGATCTTGACCTTGTCGCTGACCAGGACGCCGCCGGCCTCGAGGGCCACGTTCCAGGTCAGGCCGAAGTCCTTGCGGGAGACCTCGGTCTTGGCCTCGAAGCCTGCGCGCGGGTTGCCGTAGGCGTCCACGGCGGAGCCGGTGTACTCGGTCGCCAGGACGACGGAGCGGGTCACGCCGTTGAGGGTCAGGTCACCGGTGACGGCGAAGTCGTCGCCGTCGGCCTTGACCGAGGTCGAGACGAAGGTCCAGGTCGGGTTCTTCTCGGCGTCCCAGAAGTCGGCGCTCTGCAGGTGCGCGTCGCGGTCGGGGCTCCCGGTGTTGACCGAGGTCGCGTCGATCACGGCGGTGACCGTGGAGTTCTCGATGTCGTCACCGACGGTGATGACGGCCTCGGCGATTGCGAGGGTGCCGCGCGCCTTGGAGATTCCGGCGTGGCGCACGGTGAACGATGCGCTCGAGTGGCTGGCGTCGACGTTGTAGGTACCGGCGACGAGGCCGGCGGGGAGGGTGGTCGAGGCGGTTGCAGTCATGAGGTGCTCCTGTATGTGGTGGGGGTCGGTGTACGTGCCGGGCCTGACCCGGCGATGGATGACTCGAAGTCCGGCTGACGGTGACTGTCAAGAACTATCACCTTCAATAGTTGAAAGTTCTACTATATAAACGAGGGTCAGCGCAAGTGCCTCGCCGTACCAATATTTGGTGAGATTCGCGGCGAAGGTCGAGATCGGCAGAATCTCGCGGCCGAGGACGCTATCGTCTGCGGGTATTGGTACGCCGTATTGGGACGGCGCGCCACGCAGGGGGAGGCGCGTCCATGGCAACCGAAACACCCGAGATCCCGTGGCTCTCGGACGAGCAGCAGGTCAGCTGGAGGGCGTTCCTCGAGGGGGCGTCCCGACTCTCGGAGGCGCTCAACAGGGACCTGGAGGGGGACTCGGGGCTCTCGCTCAACGAGTACGAGGTCCTCGTTCGGCTCTCAGAGAACTCGAGCTGGACCATGCGGATGTCTCACCTGGCGGACAGTCTGGCCCATTCTCGGAGCCGCGTCACCCACACCGTCCGGCGTCTCGAGGAACGTGGCCTGGTGAACCGGGAGTCCTGCGTCATCGACGGCCGTGGCATCAACGCCGTCCTGACCGACGCCGGATACGCCGTCCTGAGCGACGCCGCACCGAAGCACGTGCGCTCGGTGCGCCGCCACCTCGTCGATGTCCTCACCGCAGAACAGCTCGCCGTGCTCGGCGAGGCGATGGAGCGCGTCGCGGAGGCCTGCCGCGACTGAGCCGATGCGCCAGTCCGGGCAGAAGTTTGGGAGACTTCTCACATGGCCACCACGACAGTCCACCTCATGCGTCACGGCGAAGTCTTCAACCCCGAGAAGATCCTCTACGGACGGATCCCCGGGTATCACCTCTCCGAGCTCGGGCACCAGATGGCGCAGCGCGTCGCGGACCACTTCGCGGCCGGCGACTTCGACGTCACCGTGGTGACCGCCTCCCCGCTGCAGCGTGCGCAGGAGACGGCGACCCCGATCGCGGGGGCCCTCGGGCTCGAACTCGGGACCGACGAGCGCCTGATCGAGGCGGGCAACTACTTCGAGGGCAAGACCTTCGGCGTCGGCGACGGCTCGCTGCGCCACCCCGAGCACTGGCCGCACCTGATCAACCCCTTCCGTCCCTCGTGGGGCGAGGCGTACAAGGAGCAGGTCGCGCGGATGCACGCGGCCGTCGACACCGCTCGTGAGCAGGCGGAGGGCCACGAAGCCGTGCTGGTCAGCCACCAGCTGCCGATCTGGATCGCGCGACAGGCCTTCGAGAACAAGCGGCTGTGGCACGACCCCCGCAAGCGCCAGTGCTCCCTCGCCTCGGTCACCTCGCTGCGATTCGACGGCGACAAGCTGGTCGGGCTGCACTACACCGAGCCCGCCGCCGACCTGCTGCCCGGGGCCCAGAAGGGCTCCGGTGCCTGAGGCGCAACGAGACCGACGTCACGCAGATCACAGGTGATCTGGAGCGCACTTCTCAGAGTTCTCCCAGTCGCAAAGGGGATAGTGGACTGGTGTTCTCTGCAACCCGACCGTCGCCCGTCGCCCGTGTCCGTGCCCCCCGACCCGCCCTGCGTCGCACCCTGGTCGCGGTCGCGGCGCTTGGTGGGCTGCTGCTGACCTCGTGCGCGTCGGACTCCGGGAACACGAATCCGAACGACGTCGCCGACCAGGGCTACCTGTCCGGGGACGGCAGCCTGCGGACGTGGGCCGTGTCCGACCGCGGCGAGGCCGTCGCGCTGACCGGCACAGACTTCTCCGGCGCACCGGTGGACTCGACCGAGTTCGCCGGCGATGTCGTCGTGCTCAACACCTGGTACGCGGCCTGCCCGCCGTGCCGCGCCGAGGCGCCCGCCCTGCTCGAGGTCGCGACCGCGCGGGCCACCGACGGTGTGCAGCTCATCGGCATCAACGGGACCGACGACGCCGGTGCCGCGCTGGCCTTCGAGCGCGAGCACGCCATCACCTGGCCGAGCATCGCCGACACGAACGGGTCGGTCGTGGCCTCCCTGCAGAAGGTCGTCCCGGTCCAGGCGGTCCCCACGACCGTGGTGCTCGACCGCCAGGGTCGGGTCGCTGCCCGCGTGCTCGGCCAGGTTGATGCGACGACCCTCGACGGGCTGGTCGCGGACGTGCTCGCCGAGACCCCGGGGGCCTGACCCCACGTGTCCGCGCCCCTTCTGCTGACCGAACCTGTCCAGGTGGTCGCGAGCATCGCCGGTTCGGTCGGCACCACCATCTTCAGCGGGTCGATGCTGCTGGCCATCCCGGTCGCGCTGCTCGCCGGCTTCGTCTCCTTCGCCTCACCGTGCGTGCTCCCGCTCGTCCCCGGCTACCTCGGTTTCGTCGGCGGCCTCTCGGCTGCAAGCGTCGGCGGCCCCGGAAGTCCCTCCTCGACGCAGGCCACCAAGGCGACCAGCGGCCGCCGCCGGGTCGTCCTCGGGGTGAGCCTGTTCATCGCCGGCTTCACCTTCGTCTTCGTCTCGATCGGCGTGCTCGCGGGGTCCATCGGGTCCGTCCTGGTGCGCTGGGAGGACGTGCTCATCCGCGTGCTCGGCGTCGTCGTGATCCTCATGGGCCTTGCGTTCCTGGGCGCCGTGCCGTTCCTGCAGCGTGAGCGGCGCATGCACGTGAGCCCGACGGCGGGCTTGTGGGGCGCGCCGCTGCTCGGCTTCGTCTTCGGGCTGGGCTGGACGCCGTGCCTGGGCCCCACCCTCACCGCGATCAACGCGCTCGCGCTCAATGAGGGCTCGGGGCTGCGTGGTGGTCTGCTCGCGGTCTTCTACTGCATCGGCCTGGGGCTGCCGTTCCTGCTGATCGCGCTGGGCGCGCAGAGCACCAAGCGCGGTATGGCCTTCCTCAAGCGTCACCGCCTCGCGATCATGCGGATCGGAGGCGCCATGCTGGTGCTCATCGGCCTCGCGCTGGTGACCGGGCTCTGGGGCGAGTGGAGCCGAGCCATGCAAGGGTTCATCGGCGGAACAGGGACAGTGATCTAGTGGCCAAGAACGCCAAAGTCCCAGAGGACCGGTCCTACCGCCCGGAAGGCATCGACGACTCCTTCGCGGGGACCGACGCCCCCACCGTGAACGCGCCCCAGATCGGCGTGACGGGCATGCTGCGCTTCGTCTGGCGTCAGCTGACCTCGATGCGCGTGGCGTTGTTCCTGCTCATGCTGCTCGCCGTGGCGGCCGTGCCGGGATCGATCTTCCCGCAGAAGTCGCAGAAGCCGGCCGAGGTGGCGCAGTACCTGCGCGACAACCCGACCTTGGGCGAGTGGTTGAACCGGCTGGGCTTCTTCGACGTCTACTCCTCGGTGTGGTTCTCCGCGATCTACCTCCTGCTGTTCGTCTCCCTCATCGGGTGCATCCTGCCGCGGGTCAAGGCGCACCTGCACAACCTGCGCGGCGCCCCACCGCGCACCCCGCGCCGATTCGCTCGGTTCCCCGCGAAGGGCCGCCTCGACGTCGACGCCGCGCTCGCCGACGCCGACGACGTGACCGCCGCGGCCCGCACCCACCTGCGCCGACGCTTCCTTGGCCTGCCCAAGTTCCGCGTCGTGACCGCAACGGAGCCCGACGGCGCGCGCACGCTGAGCGCGGAACGCGGCTACCTGCGCGAGAGCGGGAACCTGCTCTTCCACATCTCCCTGCTCGGCCTGCTCATCTCCTTCGGCGCCGGCCAGATGCTCGAGTACCGCGGCCAGGTGATCATCACCGAGGGACGCGGCTTCGCGAACTCTGTCGTCGAGTACGACACCTTCGACAAGGGCGCGCTGTTCACCGAGAACTCCCTGCACCCGTTCTCGATGACGCTCGACTCCTTCGCGTCGAAGTTCCGCATCACCGATGCCAAGGCCCAGGACTTCACGGCGTCGGTCACAGTCCGCGAGACCGACGGATCCGAGCGCCAGGAGACCATCAAGGTCAACGAGCCGCTGAGCCAGGCCGGCGCGAAGATCTACCTCCAGGGCAACGGCTACGCCCCCTACGTCACCGTGCGCGACGCCGCAGGCGAGATCGCGTTCTCGGGTCCGGTCCCGTTCCTGCCCGAGGACGACATGTACACCTCGCAGGGTGTCATCAAAGTGCCCGACGTCTCGACCGGGGAGCAGATCGGCCTCGTCGGGTACTTCCTGCCCACGGCCGAGATCACCGATGACGGCGCACGCTCGATCTTCCCGGACCCGATCAACCCCGCGCTTGTGCTCACCGTCTTCCACGGCGACCTCGGCCTGGACGGGGGCGTGCCGCAGAACGTCTACCGGCTGCAGACCGACGCGATGACCCAGTCGGTCGAGGCGGACGGGACTCCGGTGACGCTGATCGTCGGCAAGGGGACCACGGTCGACCTCCCCGACGGTCTCGGCACGATCGAGTTCAGCGAGCTGCCTCGGTTCGTCGCTCTCGACCTGCGCTACGACCCCACCCTCGTATGGGTGCTGGTCTTCGCGCTGACCGCGCTCCTGGGCGTGTCGATCTCCCTGTTCACCCCGCGCCGTCGGCTCTGGCTGAGGGCCCGTACGGAAGCGCCCGACGGCGAGAACCCTCGTACAGTGGTCGAGGTGGCCGGGTTGGCCCGTGGTGACGACATGGGCCTGCAGAGCGAGGTGGACGCGCTCGTCGCGGCGCTGAGACGCCTCGACCCGCTGCCCGACGCCGTTCCCGACTCCGATGAGGCCGCTGACGAGGCGGCCCTCTATGACGAAGCGCCTGCACCACCCACAGCTCCCACCAGTCCCGCTCGTGAAAGGCCGTCCGATGAACCTCTCTGAGATCAGCGATCTCTTAGCCTGGGGAGCAGCGACCGCATACACCGTCGCCATGATCGCGTTTGCGATGGATCTCTCGAAGATGTCCGACGCGATCGGTCAGCGCAAGGCCGAGGAGCTCGCACGCGTCCCCGTGGGTGCGGGCGCGCCCGTGCGTGCGGCCGCTTCTGCGGCCTTCCCCGCCGACCCCGAGGGGGGTCGTCGCCGGAGCAAGTCGCTGGGCGTTGCGATGTCGACGCTGTGGCTCGGCTTCATCATCCACGCGGTCGCCGTGGTCACCCGCGGCGTGGCCGCGGGCCACGTGCCGTGGGCCAACATGTACGAGTTCTGGCTCACCGGGACCTTCCTGGCGATCGGGATCTTCCTGCTGCTCCAGCTCAAGCTCGACGTCCGCTTCCTCGGCGTGGTCATCACCTTCGTCGCGGTGACCTTCCTGGTCCTCGCGCTCAACGTGTTCCACGTGGTCGCCGACGAGGTCCAGCCCGCGCTGCGCAACTACTGGTTGGTCATCCACGTGGGCGTCGCGGTCTCCGCGACCGCGGTGTTCACCGTGGCCTTCGCCACGAGCGTGCTGCAGCTGCTGCGGGACTCCCGGGACAACGGCTCGACGCTCCTGCACGGCGAGGGTGCCGTGATCCGCGGGCGCAACGTCGCCGCGGGCAAGTTCTTCAACTGGCGCTTCCTCGACGCCATCCCGACCCCGACGGCGCTCGAGGCGCTGAGCTTCCGGCTCAACGGCCTCGGCTTCGTGCTGTGGACCTTCACCATCATCGGCGGGGCCATCTGGGCCGACGGCGCGTGGGGCCGACCGTGGGGCTGGGACCCCAAGGAGGTCTGGAGCTTCATCGTCTGGGTGGTCTACGCGGCCTACCTGCACGCTCGCACGACCCGCGGCTGGTCCGGGCGCCGTGCCGCGTACTTCGTCGTCGTGGGCTACGCGTGCGTGCTGTTCAACTTCACCGGCGTGAACATCCTCTTCAGCGGCCTGCACTCCTACTCAGGAGTCCAGAACGCCCCCAACGCCAAGTAACCGGCCCGCCCAGGCCAGGACCACGCACGCGATCCTGCCCGGTGTCCCCGCGGACACCGGGCAGAGTCACATCCGGACATCCCCACCCGGTCCCGCACCCCATCCGGTCCCGCACCCCACCCGGTCCCGCACCCCATCCGCAGGTCCACCCCCCTTACCCCACCCTCCACCGGCGATCGCCGGCGATAGGTGTCCGGTTTCCGCCCTGTCTCCGCCGCCAAGGGGGCGGAAATCGCGCACCTATCGGGTGCGCGAGAGCGGGTGGGTGAGAGCGGGTGGGTGGGGGCCGGCACGGGCGCGGGGAGCAGGTCGGGGCCGGCGGGGATCAGGCTGTGGGCTTGGTGTCTGGGCCCTGGTCGTCGCGGAGCTCGGGCGGCGTGGTCTGGTCGTGGGCGCCGTGGTCGTGGTCGTGGGTGCTGTGATCGCGGGCGGACGTGTCGTCGGGCGCTGCGTTCGACGTCCCGGCATCGGCGGCGGGACGGGCCTGGCGGCGCTGCTCGCGGGCGAGTCGCCACAGGAACTCCGGGTCGTCGTCGGGCGCGAGGGGACCGCTGGGGCGACGGCGGGTCCTGGGGGAGGTGCCGGCCGACGGGTGGCCCGGGCCGGCGCCCTGGCGACGACGTGAGCGGCTGAACACGATCCAGGACAACGGCCCGAAGTACGGCAGCAAGATGATGATCACGGCCCACAGCCAGCCGGGGATCCCGCCCCGGTCGCGTTCGTCGCTGGAGGCGAAGTCGGCGAGGGCATAGACGAGGAGGGCGAAGGCGGCGATGACTGCTAGGGCGCGGAACATCTCTCCAGCCTATGCGTTTACGCTGAGCGGGTGCCCTTCATCATCTATTCCGTGCTCCGACTGGCCCTGATCCTCGTCCTTGGCGTGATCCTCTACGCGATCGGTCTGCGTGACCTCCTGCTTCCCGTCGTGGCGATCGTGCTGGCGCTCATGGTGTCCTACCTGCTGCTGGGCAGGCAGCGTGAAGCCGCAGCGATGTACCTCGCCGGCCGCAAGAAGACCCGCGAGGTCACCGGGGAACGGTTCAGCAGGGCGGTCGAGGATGACGCCGCGCTCGAGGACTCCGAGGTCGACACGGTCGTCGACGGCTCCGCCCGGCCGGTCGACCAGCTGGAATCAGACCAGGTGGAATCAGACCAGCTGGAATCAGACCAGCCAGACTCAAACAAGCCGTAGCGGCCTGCGGCCGGAGCCGCCTGCACGCTCACTCGCCTCAGATCGCCAGCCCGAGTCCGAGCAGCACCCCGAAGCCGAGCTCGTACATCCCGGTCGCGGCGAGCACCGGGACCAGCAGCCGGCCACGCGCACCGGCGAGGACCGGGATGCTCAGCAGCACGGCGGGGAAGACGAGCAGCAGGACGATCACGGCCCATCCGTTCGCGAAGGCGCACGCGACGCCGAGCACGAGCGGCAGCCAGATCATCGCGACGTAGGCCCGTCGGGCGCGGAAGTCGCCCATCCGCACCGCGAGGGTGCGCTTGCCGACGACGGCGTCGGTCGGAATGTCGCGGATGTTGTTCGCCATGAGGATCGCGCAGGCCAGCAGGCCCACCGCGACCGCGCCGAGGACCGCGGGAACCGTCACCCGGTCGATCTGTGTGTACGTCGTGCCGAGCACGGCCACCAGGCCGAAGAAGATGAACACCCCGACCTCACCGAGCCCGAGGTACCCGTAGGGCTTCTTACCGCCGGTGTAGAACCACCCGGCGGCGATCGACAGCGCGCCGACGGCGAGCAGCCACCAGTGCCCGGAGATGATCACGAGGGCCAAGCCGAGCAGCGCCCCCACACCGAAGGAGGCGAAGGCGGCCCACTTGACCTGGGACGGCCGGGCGATGCCAGCGGCAGTCAGCCGCAGCGGGCCGACACGGTCGAGGTCGGTGCCGCGGACCCCGTCGGAGTAGTCGTTGGCGTAGTTCACCCCGACCTGCAGCGCGAGCGCCACGAGCAGGGCGAGGAGGGCCGGCACCACGGCGAAGCCGTCGACCTGCGCGGCCGCCCCCGAACCGACCAGGACGGGGGTCGCGGCCGCGGGCAGGGTGCGCGGGCGGGCGCCTGCGAACCACTCAGAGGGCGTTGCCATGGAACTCCGATCAGTTGTGGGTGGTCGAGCCGGCCCGGCCGAGCAGCCGTGCTGCGACTCTCGTGACCCGGTGACGATCGATCTTCCCTGGTCCGCGTTGCGCGAGCTCGTCAACGATCACGACGTGGCGCGGCGCGGCAGGTGTTCCCAGGATATCGGTGACGTACGGGCGGATCTGCGCGAGCAGCCCCTCCGGGGTCGCTTCCGTTCCCGCAGCCAGGGTCACCACGGCGACGACGGACGTGCCCCACTCCGGGTCGGGAAGCCCGACGACGCATGCCTGGGTGATGCCAAGGGCTCCGGTCAGGAGGGCCTCGACCGCCGCGGGGGCGACGTTCACCCCGCCGGTGATGAGCATGTCGTCCCCGCGTCCCAGGATGGTGAGGTGGTCCGCGCCGTCGGTAGCGACAACGACGCCGACGTCGTTCGTGCTCAGCCAGCGGCAGCCCGCGGAGTCCGTGGCGAAGGCTTGCGCGGTCGCCTCGGCGTCGTCGGCATAGCCGTCGGCGAGGACCGGCCCGCTGATCTCGATCCGCCCCTCGCGGATCCGCACCCGGACGCCGTCGAGCGGTGCGCCGTCGTACACGCAGCCGCCCGCGGTCTCGCTCATGCCATAGGTGATGACCACGCGGACGCCGGCGGTGGCGAGCGCGGCGAGCAGCGCCGGCGCGGGCGCGGCGCCGCCGAGCAGGACGGCGTCGTAGCCAGCGAGGGCCTCCAGGCCGGCGGGGGAGCCGGTGCGGGCGTCCTCCACGAGCCGGTGCGCCTGGGTGGGGACCAGCGAGGTGAAGCGGCGGGCGCCGGTGAGCCGCCCGGACGCCTCGGCGAAGGCCTGGGACCGGAAGCCGTCGTGCAGGTCCATGACCTGCGGCGTCGTCCCTGCGAGGACCGACCGGGCGACCACCTGGAGACCGGCGACGTGCGTGGTCGGCAGAGCCAGCAGCCACTGGCCGTGTCCGCCCAGGCGCGTAGCGGTCGCCTCACCCGAGGCGCGCACGGCCCGCGCGGACAGGACCACGACGCGGGGCTGGCCGGTCGAACCGGAGGTGGGCACCCGCAGCTCGGCACGGGGGGAGCCATCCGGTGCCGAGAGCGCGGCTGCGACCTGCGCGACGACCTCGGAGCCTTCGCGGGAGGCGGGGTCTGGTGCGGGAATCTGTACGCTCTGGGGTGTGCCGGTCACCAGATCAGCCTAGATCGGCCTCTAGGGTGGTCTCGACCCGACCAGATCTCCTGGCCGGCCCGCGCCACAGCCCGACCGATCGTCCCGACTTGAGGAGTGCCCCACGTGCTGCGAACCCACAGCGTGCCGACTGCCGGATCCCCTGTGCGCGCCCGCGCATCCTGGGGTGCGCTCGCGGCTACCGTGGTCTCGACGAGCCTCCTGCTGGCAGGTTGCTCATCCGAGCCGGCGGCGTCACCGACCGTGACCGCGGAGGTCACGACGGACGCGACCGCGGACAAGTCGGCGGCCCCCGAGCCGGTCCTGCCCACCACCTGGGCGCTGACCGGCGTGCCCTCGGCCGATCTGGTCAACCGCCCGGCGCTCGCGATCAAGATCGAGAACTCCCGCGAAGCCCGCCCCCAGACCGGGCTCGAGTACTCCGACGTGGTCTGGGAGGAAGTCGTCGAGGGCGGCATCACCCGCTACATCGCGGTCTACCACTCCCAGATCCCCGAGACGGTCGGCCCGATCCGGTCCGTGCGCCCCATGGACTCCAACATCATCGCCCCGCTCGCCGGCCTGATGGTCTTCTCGGGCGGGCAGCCGCCCTTCGTGCAGTCGGTGCGCGACGTCGGCCTCCAGGTGGTCAGCCACGACCTCGGGAACGCCGGCTTCTACCGGACCAAGGACCGCAAGGCTCCGCACAACGTCTTCGGGACGCCCGCGACCTTCCTCGCGCAGGCAGACGCGACGCACATGGACTCCCCGAAGGGTGAGTTCCTCTTCGCGTCCGACGCCGCGACCGCCACCGCGGCCGTCTCGGGGGCGCCAGCCACGTCGATCGCCGTCGTGATGTCCGCCTCGAGCCGGCCCACCTGGGCCTGGGACGCGGCGTCGGGGACCTTCCTGCGGTCGGAGGGGACCACACCTGCCGTGTCCTCGACCGGCGCGCAGCTGGCCGCGAAGAACGTCGTGGTGCTCAAGGTCAGCCTGTTCAACACCCAGTACACCGACCCCGCCGGTTCGCCCGTCCCCGAGACTCAGGTGATCGGCTCGGGCGAGGCCGTCGTCGCCACGGGCGGCAAGTCCGTCACCGCGACGTGGACCAAGCCCGACGCCGCGACGCCTTTCTCCCTGACCGCTGCGGACGGCACGCCGATCACCCTGGCGCCGGGCAACACCTGGGTCGAGCTCGTGCCGGTGAGCAACGGTTCGGTCACCACGAGCTGACCGCTTGCCTCGTGGGGATGGCCGGGTTCATCCCTGGTGCGCTCCGGCGCCGGCCTGCCTCATCCGGTGGGGGGAGACGCCCCTGGGACCGTCAGCCCACCGGATGAGCCGTCGGCCTCAAGGACCCACCTCGGGCCCGACGTGCGCGAGCGGCCTGCGCGCGCATCCTTGAGGTATGGCAACCTTCGTCCACCACCCAGGGCCGGCTGGGATCACCGCACCGGCATCCCCGCGCCGCACAGCGCGCACCACGTCACCCACGTCTGGCTCGGCCACGGCGGCCTCAGCCAAGACCGTGACGTCACGCAAGGTCAACGCTCACACTGCCGCGGACGAGCCGAGCAAGGCAGCCTCGATCGTCCCCGTCCTGCTCGCCTTCGGAGCCTTGTTCGCGGTCGCCTTCGGCGCGGCGTACTTCGGCCGCGAGCTGATCGACGTCGTCGGGAAGCTCCTCGGGGCGAACTGACGTGACCAGCCGACTCGACCCAAACTAGAAGTAGTAGGGGAAGCCCGACCAGTCGGGATCGCGTCGCTCGAGGAAGGCATCGCGCCCCTCGACGGCCTCGTCGGTCATGTACGCGAGCCGGGTGGCCTCCCCGGCGAAGACCTGCTGGCCGGCCAGCCCGTCGTCGGCCAGGTTGAAGGCGAACTTGAGCATGCGGATCGCCTGCGGCGACTTGGTCGCGATGATCCGCGCGTACTCGAGGGCGAGGTTCTCGACGTCGGAGTGGTCGGCCACCTCGTTGACGGCGCCCCATTCGTAGGCGTCCTGCGCGGAGTACTCGCGGGCCAGGAAGAAGACCTCGCGGGCCCGCTTCTGGCCGACCTGGCGGGCGAAGAGCGCCGAACCGTAGCCGGCGTCGAAGGACCCGACGTTCGCGTCCGTCTGCTTAAACCGGGCGTGCTCGCGGCTCGCGATCGACAGGTCCGCGACCACGTGCAGGGAGTGCCCGCCACCCGCGGCCCAGCCGTTGACGACGGCGATGACGACCTTGGGCATGGTGCGCATGAGGCGCTGCACCTCGAGGATGTGCAGCCGCCCGGCCTGGGCGGGGTCGATGTGGTCGGCCGTCTGCGCGGCCTGGCCGGACGCGTCGTCCGTCGTGTACCGGTAGCCGTCGCGCCCGCGGATCCGCTGGTCGCCCCCCGAGCAGAAGGCCCATCCGCCGTCCTTGGCGCTGGGGCCGTTGCCCGTGAGCATCACCGCGGCGACGTCGGAGGTCATCCGGGCGTGGTCCATGACCCGGTAGAGCTCGTCGACGCCGTGCGGCCGGAAGGCATTGCGCACCTCGGGGCGGTCGAAGGCGATCCGGACGACGGGCAGGTCACGCTCGACCGGACCGGTCCGGTCGACGCCGCGGTGGTACGTGATGTCGGTGAGGCCCTCGAAGCCGGCAACGACGCGCCAGCGCTCGGGCTCGAAGGTCTGGGACACCGTGGTGGGGAGTGCGCTCATCCGACCACCTTAGGGGAGGTGGGGTGCGGTCCGGGTACGGGCACTTCGGCGCTGCGGGCCTGAGGAGGTCGCTCCGCAGTACACGGTCGCGGGGTTACCGCGGGGTGATCGTCCAGTCGCCAGCGGCGAGGATCATGACGGTTCCGGGGAGGGCGACGTCGAAGGTCTCGGTGGTGGACTCGGTCATGAAGTCGCGGAGCGATTCGCGGTCGGTTGTCGTGCCATAGACGTAGATGTCAAGGATGTCAGTCTCGTCGAGCGGGGTGAACGTGACCTCGAGCTGGGTCGCCGGCTGGTCGAGCGTGATGACCGCGGGTCCGTGACCGCTCTGGGGTCCGCTCGAGGTCGGCAGCGTCGACGCGTCCGAGATCGTCATCGACCAGGTGCCGTTGACCTCGACGGAGATCGTGTTCGACGCAGGCATGGCGCCGAACGGTCGAGACAGCCACGCACCGTCGACCGGACCGGTGGTTCGCCACATGATGACGTTCGGGTCGGCGAGGGTGACGTCGACGGCGTCGGCGCAGTCGGCGCAGGTGAACTCGAACACCGGGTTCATCTTGCCGACGCTGAACTCGATGGTCGCGGGTCCCGTTCCGGTGACCGTCTGAGGCGTCTCCACAGTCACCGCTCCGGCGTCGATGACCTGCGGGCCGTCGGTGGTCGGGTCTGCGGTGGGTTCGGGAGGTGCCTCGGTGGCTGCGGTCGTCGTGGGGGCGGGTGAGCTCACCTTCGGCGAAGCGTCGGTCGCGCACGCCGTGAGAGCCAGGGCACCGGCCAGAACCAGGATGGCAGCGCGTGCCGCCGGGAGACGGGCGTGTGACCGGGGTGTGCGCACGAGCGAGGTCCTTCCAGGAACATCGAGCAGGGAGCGCCACCCGATAGCCCTGGGGCGCCGGAAATGATCCTACGGGCGCGGGCGCATATGGGTGAAGTGAGTGGGTACAAGTCCCCACGTCAGATGGGTGCGGAGCCAGGCAGCGCGACCTAGGGTGTGACTTGACTTATTGCGCGCACCGCACGGGAAACGATCCCCGCTTCGGAACCTAGGAGCACAGATGGAACAGGTTGTCTTCAGCGAGCAGGCCGTCGCTGATCGGATCCGACTGATCAGCGATGCCTATGCCGACGTCGTGCGCGTCAAGGAACGGCTCGAAGAGGTCGCGCACAGCGCGACGTCGGACTTCTTCACCTCGGTCCCGTCATGCAGGTCCTTCACCACGCAGTACGGGATCACGACGAGGACGGCGGCGGCCCTGTTCTCCGACGCCCAGAGGAACCTCGACACCGTGATCGAGGTCTTCCGCGACACCGTGAAGACGATGTACTCCTCGAACCAGTCCATCGCCGACGACTTCGCGGCGATCGAGAACCTCCAGCTTCCACCGGGGGAGCGTGTGACCACCGAGATCGGGCCGTCCGGGGGATCAGGCTTGTCGAGGTTCTTCTGACCCATCCCGATGGAGGCCCTGCGGGGTCGCCACCACCCGCTTCACGCAGACGAGATGAAAGGAGCTCCAGGCCATGATGACCCCTGGGAACAACGAGAGTGTCCTGCAGAATGTCGAGACCAAGGGGCTCGGCGAGTATCGCTGGGACGAGGGCGCCTTCCTCGGAGCCTCGCAGCAGATCGAGGATCTGGCCAACGTGCTCAAGACGATCGCGGCCAACCCTGGTTGGGAGGCCGAATCGGCAACGGCGGCGAGCGAGGCGCTCAACGCGACGTCGAACAAGCTCCTCACTCATGCGGACACGATCCTCGAGGTCATGACCATCGTCGACACGGTCAAAACCTCGGTCTCTGGCGCACGCACGGCCTACGAGCTCCTGCCCTCTGCGGTCGTCTACGAGAAGGTCGTCCGCCCGCCGATGCTCGGAGAGCTCGGCCAGCAACCCAGACCTTGGGAGAACCCTGCGGGTTCGCCGGACCAGTGGACGCCGGTCACCAACCCCGCGCGTGATGAGGCAGCGGCCACCGCGCTGTCAAAGCTCAACGCCGACATGACGGCCGCCATCGAATCGGCCGCGAACATCCAGGAACGGCTCAATGCCGCTCCGATCGTCGACCCGTCGGGCGCCGGCTCTGGTGTCCAAGCGGCGGCCGAGCGGGTCCCGCGGTCGTACAACGACGACGTAGAGCCCTACGAGTGGTCCCACCCGAATCTCGCGGGCGTCGACCCGACTACCCCCGGTTCCGGGCTGCCCGGCGGTTCCATGCCCGGTCCCGGCTCCTCCATCACGCCCGGTTACCCGGGTGGCCCTGGCACGTATCACCCCTCCCCTGGTTCAGGTTCTGACCCGGGATACCCCGGCGCCGATCTGGGGACCGCCGTCCCCGGGGGGAATCCCGGGGCCAGCGACTCCGGATCGAGCGGAGGTTCCAACAGTGGCGGCAAAGTGTCGGTCGACGGCGGATCGACCGGAACGATACCGGGCGTGTCCGGCGGTGGTGGTGGCGCCATCCTCAGCACCGGCTGGCCGGGAGGTGGGAGCGGTGGAGGCGGCACCCAGATCGGCGGCCAGTCTGGACTTTCGGGGAGTATCGCCGGGGTCGGCGCCGTCGGCGGCAGCGCGCTTGCAGGGGGTGCCGGCCTGCTCACTGCGCGTGCGGGGTCCGGAGGGCTTGCGGGCGCCTTGACCGGCCCGATGGGCGGGGCCGGTTCGGCAAACGGCGCGGCCGGTGCGCGTGGACTCTCCGGGGGGCTCAGCGGATCAGTGACCGGTGCCGGACCACGTGCCGCAGGCGGTTCCGGTGTCCCGGGTGTGTCAGGCGCGGGGGCTGGTGGTTCCAACGCGGTCATGGGCGGTGGCGGCATGGGCGGGGGCGCGGGAGGGGCGGGCAAGTCCGGCCGCAAGCGCTCCTCCGGCGGATTTGTCGTCCCCGGTCTTGAGGACGAGGAGGAGGCTACCGAGCTCGGTTGGGCCGCCCGGGCCGGTTCCCGGTCGCAGGTCGTGGCTCCCGCGGTCGTCGACGAGGACGACTCTGACACCTGGTAAGCCGTGCCTACCACTACCCCTCCCTCTCACCGCGGTGGCCCAGACCGCCTAACCTGGGGTGGTGAACGTCTACTCCACGCCCCTGACCACGCGTTTTCGCGGCATCGAGGTGCGCGACGGCGTGCTGCTCGCCGGCCCCGCCGGATGGGGCGAGTTCTCCCCCTTCTGGGACTACGACGACGCCGAGTCGGTCTCCTGGTGGCTCGCCGCCTGGGAGGCCGCCCACGTGGGATGGCCACCGGCGCTGCGCACCCACATCCCGGTCAACGTGACCGTCCCGGCGACGGACCCCGAGCGGGCCCACCAGATCGTCCTGGCTTCCGGGGGGTGCCGGACTGCCAAGGTCAAGGTCGCCGAGCGCGGCCAGGGGGTAGACGAAGAGATCGCCCGGCTCGAGGCGGTCCGTGACGCGCTCGGCCTGACCGGGGCGATCCGGATCGACGCCAACGGTGCCTGGGATGTGGAGACCGCCGTTGAGCGGCTGCGCCTGCTCGACCGGGCGGCCGGCGGACTCGAGTACGTCGAGCAGCCCTGCGCGACAGTCCCCGAGCTAGCCGAGGTCCGGCGTCGGACGTCGGTTCTCGTGGCGGCGGACGAGTCCATCCGGCGCGCCGAGGACCCCTTTGCGGTGGTCCGGGCCCAAGCCGCCGACATCATCGTGCTCAAGGTCCAGCCGCTCGGGGGCGTCCGTGCCTGCCTCGACCTGGCCGAGCAGGTCGCCCTGCCCGTCGTCGTCTCCTCCGCGCTCGAGAGCTCGGTCGGGCTGGCCGCGGGGCTTGCGCTCGCCGCGGCGCTGCCCCGGCTCGACCACGCCTGCGGCCTGGCGACCTCCCAGCTTCTCGTCCGCGACACGGTCCCCGATCCGCTGCTGCCGGTCGACGGCATGATCGAGGTCCGCCGGCCCGTCCCGGATGCCGCCAGCCTCGCCGCGACGGACGCACACCTGCTCGACCCGCTCGTCGCCCAGCGCTGGGAACAGCGCGCCACGCGAGTCGCCCGGCTGGCCCAGGCCCGGCCCGCCTCGTCAGGAGAGACCACCCCGTGACCACCTCCCCGTCCGTCGCCGCAGCCCGCGACCTCGTGCGTTCCCTCGTCCGGCTCGGCGTGCGCGATGTCGTGCTGGCGCCCGGCTCGCGCAGCGCGCCCCTCGCCTACGCCTTCGCCGCGGCCGCCGGGCACACGGTGCCGGGAGGGCGGTCCCCGCTCATCCGCCTGCACGTGCGCATCGACGAGCGCGATGCCGGCTTCCTGGCCCTCGGACTGGCCCAAGCGGGCCAGGTGCTCGCAGGCCACCTGGCCGACCCGCTCACCGGCCGCGCGCTCGCAGCGCCCGTCGCGGTGGTCACCACCTCCGGCACGGCGGTGGCCAACCTGCTGCCCGCGGTGCTCGAGGCCCATCACAGCGGGGTCCCGCTGCTCCTGCTCACCGCGGACCGCCCGCACGAGCTGCGCGGCACCGGCGCCAACCAGACCGGCGATCAGGTGGGGATCTTCGGCTCGGCCACCAGGCTGGCCGTAGACGTCCCCGCGCCCTCCGGACGGCCCGAGGAGCTGTGGGACCTGCGCGCGGTGGTCACCCGCGCGGTCGCTGCGGCGTCGGGCACGCGCACCCTGCACCCGGGGCCTGTGCACCTCAACCTCGCCTACCGCGAGCCACTGGCCCCCGGCCCAGAGGACCTTGCCGGCACGGCCGGACTCGCGGGCATGGACGGCCTGGCGGGGGAGGTAGGCGTTGCCCGCCGTGCACACGGAGCCGACGACGAAGGCCCCACTGGCCTTGGCCGGGGCCTGGGGACGGTTCTGCCGCGCACCCAGCCCGGAACCGATCCGCTGATCGACGAGCTCCGCCTGGACGCCGAGCCGGCGACCGTGGTCGTGGCGGGGGACGGAGCCAGTCCGGTCGCCCGGGCGCTGGCCGAGACCCGCAGCTGGCCGCTGCTGGCGGAGGCGTCCTCGGGGGCCGCCGGTGGCCCGAACCTCATCCACGCCCACCGCCTCGTGCTCGGGGCCAGCGATCTCACGGCCCAGGTCCGTCAGGTGATCCTGCTCGGACGCCCGACGCTGTCCCGGCCCGTGCAGCAGCTGCTAGCCCGCCCGGATGTTCGGGTCGTGGTCGTCGCCACGGGCGCGGAGCAGTGGCCCGACGCCGCGCGCAACGCCTCCTTCGTGCTCGACCACGTGCCGGCGGGCTGGCTCACCGGCTCCGCCGACCCGCGCAGCGAGCGTGCCCTCAAGAAGTGGCGCGCAGCTTCCGAAGCCGCGACGGACGTCGTCGGGCAGGCGTGTGGTGAGGCGGTCGGGGTGCTCACCGCGCTGGTCGTTGCCGATGCTGTGGCCAGGGCGAGCGCGCCCGGGGACGCGCTGGTCATCGGGTCTTCGAGCCCCGTGCGGGACCTCGACCTCGTGGCGCGCTGGTTCGAGCCGCCGACCGTGGTCGCCAACCGCGGCCTGGCCGGGATCGACGGCACGATCTCGACCGCGATCGGCGTCGCGCTCGGGCTGCAGGGCGGTTCGCACGGGCCAGGCGCGCAGGGCGCCGCCGGAACCGTGCGGGCGCTCCTCGGCGACCTGACCTTCCTGCACGACGTCGGCGGGCTGCTCCGCGGGCCCTTCGAGCCGGCCGTCTCCCTGCAGATCGTTGTCGTCAACGACGACGGCGGGGCGATCTTCGCCGGGCTCGAGCACGGTCGGGCCGGCGACCCAGCACTGTTCGAGCGCGTCTTCGCGACCCCGCACGGGGCCGACCTGGGGCTGTTGTGCGCGGGCTACGGCGTGCACCACGAGCGAGTCGACGACGCACAGGTGCTCGGTGAACTGCTCGCGCAGCCGCGACCGGGCATCAGCGTCGTAGAGGTCCAGGTGAGCCGCGCCGCCCGCGCCACCCAAGAGTCCGACCTGCTCGCGGCCCTCCGCAAGTCGCTCTGACCCACCTGGTGCCTCGGTGTGCCCGGTCCAGTCCGGTCCGGTCCGGCGCACCGAGCATAGGTGTCCGAATTCCGTCCTGTATGTCATCAGAACGGGGCGGAATCCGGACACCTATGCTCGGCTGGCGGACTGGGTGTGGGGACGTGGGTGAGGGCTGCGGGGGACTGCCGATAACTTGCAGCAAATCCTCAGGGAAGTTCAAGCCACATCACAGACCAACACGGTTGAGTGGGGTGCAGTCGAAGGAAGGTGGACCCCATGAGCATCAACAACACCCCCAGTGGTGACAGCCTCAGCCCTCAGAACTCTGGTGAACCTACGCAGATGCCGCCCGTCCCGCCGGCACCCGCCGCACCGCAGGGCCAGCAGGCACCCGCGGCTCCGGTCTACGGGCAGCCCCAGGCTCACCAGCAGCAGCCACAGCAGCCACAGCAGCCACAGCAGCCACAGCATCCGCAGTACGTGAACTCCTCGGTCGAGCACTCTTACGCGAACGCCGGGCAGAGCGCATCACCGCAGGCACCGCACTATGCGCACCAGCAGGCCCAGCAGCACACGCAGGCCCAGTCCGGCCAGCCAGCATCCGGCGGAGCGCAGGCCCCGGCGAAGCGCCGCCTGTTCGTCCCGATCGCCGCCACGGCGGTCGCTGCGGCCGTCCTCGCGAGCCTCGGCACCGCCGCGGTGACCGGGCAGTTCGACGGGAACAGCTCCGCGACCGCGAACTCGTCGAGCTTCGGGTCGATCGGCCAGAAGGGCGACTCCTCCGTCGCCGTCCCGGTGGTCTCGTCCACCGTGACCAACCCGGACTGGCAGGCCGTGTCCTCGGCCGTCGCCCCGTCCGTCGTAGCCATCGCGGTCACCACGGCCGAGGGCTCGGGCGAAGGATCAGGTGTGATCATCGACAGTGAGGGCCACATCCTCACGAACGACCACGTGGTCTCGGGAGCCGCCAACGACACGGTCCAGGTGACACTGAACGACGGGCGCATCTACGAGGCGAAGATCACCGGGCTCGACCCGGCGACCGACCTTGCCGTCGTCAAGCTGGTGGACCCGCCGAGCGACCTCAAGTCGGCCGTCTTCGCCAACTCCTCCAAGGTCGTCGTGGGCGAGCCGGTGATGGCCATGGGCAACCCGCTCGGACTGTCCAACACAGCCACCACGGGCATCGTCTCGGCGATCAACCGGCCGGTCAGCACCGCGACGACCACCTCGGACCAGACGGCCGTGGTGACCAACGCGATCCAGATCGACGCCGCGATCAACCCGGGCAACAGCGGTGGCCCGTTGTTCAACGCGAGCGGTGAGGTCATCGGCATCACGTCCTCGATCGCGTCGCTGTCCTCGGGATCCGGTCAGTCCGGGTCCATCGGCCTCGGCTTCGCCATCCCGGCGAGCCTCGCGCAGAACATCGGCTCCCAGCTGATCGCTTCCGGGACCGCCCAGCACGCCTTCCTGGGCGTCAGCCTCGCCGACGGCACAGGGACGGCCGACGGCACGACCCGCCAGGGCGCCGTCGTGAAGTCGGTCTCGACCGGATCGCCGGCCGAGAAGGCCGGGCTCAAGGTCGACGACGTCATCGTCGCGATCGACGGCGAGGCCGTGACCGGCGCTGAGTCCCTCACCGGATTCGTCCGCGCCCTGCCAGCCAACACCGAGGTCACGCTGACCGTGGTGCGCGACGGCAAGGCCCTCGAGGTCAAGGCGACCCTCGCCACCAAGGCCGAGGACACGACGTCGAACTCCGACGGATCCTCGGGCAGCTCCGGTCAGAGCGGCCCCGGCTCCGCTCAGAACGGCTCCGACAACCCCAGCGGGATCCCGAACCTGGATCAGCTCCTCCCCGGGGCGAACGGGAACTGACGCCCCGTGGGCTGAACACTTCCTCACGAGCGCCATCCCCCCAGGCGCTCGGCGAGGGCAGACAAAGGCCAGTGCTCTTCCCCGAGAGCGCTGGCCTTTGCATGTCGTCCAGGTCGTGCGCGCCAGGGACAGACGGACAGACAGACGGGCGGAGCTGGTCTCAGCCGAGCGCGTGCCGCATCGGCTCGAGCTTGGCCTCGGTCTCGGCCAGCTCGGAGGCCGGGTCCGAGGCTGCGACGACGCCGCAGCCGGCGAACAGCCGGAGACGGCGCGGATCGTCCGGGTCGAGCGACGCCGAGCGCAGGGCGATGCCCCACTCACCGTCGCCGTCCGCGCCCATCCATCCGACCGGTCCGGCATACCGGGCACGGTCCATGCCCTCGATCTCCCGGATGAGCTCGTTGGCCACGGGCGTGGGGGTGCCGCAGACCGCCGCGGTCGGGTGCAGCGCGGCCGCGAGCGACAGGCTCGACGGCGCGGTCCCGGACGACGTGCACAGCACCCCGGTGACGTCGCTGGCCAGGTGCAGCACGTTGGGCAGGTGGAGCACGAAGGGCGTCTCGGGGACGTTGAGCGACTGGCAGAACGGCTCGAGCGCCTGGGCGACCGAGGTCACCGCGTACTCGTGCTCCTCGAGGTCCTTGGAGGAGTGCGCCAAGACCGCCGCGCGGGCCACGTCCGCCTCCTCGCCACCCGTGCGCCGGATCGTCCCGGCCAGCACGCGCGAGGTGACCAGGCCCTTCTCGCTGCGGACCAGCAGCTCGGGGGTCGCCCCGACCATGCCGTCGACGCTGAAGGTCCAGCAGCCCGTATAGGAGTCAGCCAGCCGGGTGAGCAGCCACCGGGGGTCGATCGGCTCGGTCGTGTGGGCGACGACGTCGCGCGCCATGACGACCTTGTCGAGCCTGCCCGCGCGGATCCGCTCGACTGCCTCGTCGACGGCGTCGATCCAGTCGGCGTCGCTGACCGCGCCGGGGACGTACGTGACGGCGCCGGGGGAGGTGATCGGCGTGGTCCCGCCGGCCCGGGCGACCACGTCCGCGAGCGACGGCACGGGGCTGAGCGTGGGGACGGCGTCGGACGTGGTGATCGTGGTGATCCAGGATCGGTCCCCACGACGACCTACGACGACGCGCGGGACGATGAGCACACCGCCCGCCGCGGAGGACTCGTCGAAGGCGAAGGACCCGAAGGCGACCGGTCCGGTACCCGGAAGTGTGATGTCGTCGCGCACGATCGCATGGGCGCGCATCGTCGCCCAGGCGGCCTCGGCCTCGGCAAAGCGGGAGGCGCCGCCGGTCTCGATCCGGGCCACCTCGCCCCAGGCGACGAGGCCGTCGCCGCGGCGCACCCAGGCCAGGGGGCCGGTGGGGGGCAACAGGCGCAGCAGGGCGGCGGCGTCGGAGTCGAGGATGCCGTCGAGTGCGGTCGTGCGGACCACGAGGGCTGTGGGGCGGGGCTGGGGGGAATCGCTCGGGGCGGCCGGCTGGGAACTCATCGCCTCCAAGCCTACGACTCATCCCGCGGACCGGGGGACGGGGCGCATCGGCGGCGGGCCTGGGCATGCCTGCCCAGGTGAGACGATGGGGCCATGTCACGTGCCAGTCTGGAGAAGAAGCCCTCCGAGGTCGCCTCGATGTTTGACGGTATCGCCCGTCACTACGACCTCACCAACGACCTCATCTCGCTCGGGCAGGACCGCTCGTGGCGTCGGGCGACCGTCAAGGCGGTCGGCGCGATCCAGGGCGAGCGGGTCCTCGACCTCGCCGCCGGGACCGGGACCTCGAGCGAGCCTTTCGCTGCGGCCGGCGCGCTCGTGGTGCCCTGCGACTTCTCCTTCGGCATGCTCGCCGTGGGCAAGGACCGGCGCCCCGACCTCCCCTTCACCGCGGGCGACGCGACCAAGCTTCCCTTCGCGGACGAGTCCTTCGACGTGGCGACCATCTCCTTCGGGTTGCGCAACGTCGTGGACACCGTGGGGGCCCTGGCCGAGATGCACCGGGTCGTGCGTCCGGGGGGACGCATCGTCATCTGCGAGTTCTCCGCTCCGACCTGGGCGCCGCTGCGCACGGCGTACAGCGAGTACCTCATGCGGGCCTTGCCGAAGGTCGCCGGCGCGGTGACCAAAGACCCCGGGTCGTATGAGTACCTGGCCGAGTCCATCCGGGCTTGGCCGGCCCAGGAGGACCTGGGCCGGCTCATGCTGTCCGCCGGGTGGAGCAAGGTCGGCTACCGAAACCTGACCGGCGGCATCGTCGCGCTGCACCGCGGGACCCGCGCGGCCTGATGCGCTGCCCGCGGGCGGCCTAAGGAAGGTCTGCCTAAGCAGACATCGGAGGGTCCGGTGACTAGAGTGGCGTTATCGTTTGTGACTCGCTTCACAAACGTCGACGGTTGGCGCGCTGAAACAGTTCGACACCCGAATATCCCAGGCTTGACCCGCAGGTTCGTGAAGAGGCAACAGGAACATGAGACTCACCGGCAGCGATGACGCAGACGTCATCGTCGTAGGCGCAGGGCCGGCAGGATCTGCCGCCGCCCACTACTGCGCCGCCGCGGGGCTCGACGTGCTCCTCATGGAGAAGTCCAGCTTCCCGCGCGACAAGATCTGCGGCGACGGCCTCACCCCGCGAGCCGTGAGCGAGCTCGTCCGGATGGGCGTCCCCACCCGCGCCGAAGACGGCTGGATCCGCAACATCGGGCTGCGCGCCGTCGCCGGCGGACGCTCCTACGAGTTCCCCTGGCCCGAGCTCAAGAGCTACCCCGCCTACGGGCTCGCGCGCTCGCGGATGAACTTCGACCAGACCCTGGCCGAGCACGCCCGCGCGACCGGCGCCAAGCTCATGGAACGCACCAACGTCACCGGGCCCGTGATCGACGAGCGCACCGGCCGCGTCGTCGGCGTCACCGCCCGTCCCGTGGACGACGCCGGCCGCCGCGCCGGGGAGGAACGCACCTACCGTGCGCCCGTCGTCATCGCCGCCGACGGCGTCTCGGCCCGGATGGCCACCGCGATCGGCATCGAGAAGTCGAACAACCGGCCGATGGGCGTCGCCGTCCGCACGTACTTCACGAGCCCCCGCCACGACGACCCGTGGATGGAGTCCCAGCTCGAGCTGTGGGACGGCGTGCCCGGCAAGTCCAACCTGCTGCCCGGCTACGGCTGGATCTTCGCCCTCGGCGACGGGACCGTCAACGTCGGCCTCGGCTCGGTGTCCTCGACCGCGGCGGCCACGAAGATCGACTACAAGAACCTCTTCGCCCGCTGGATGGAGAACACCCCCGCGGAATGGGGCTTTACCCCTGAGAACCAGATCGGCCCGGTGCGCGGTGCCGCGCTGCCGATGGGCTTCAACCGCAAGCCCCTCTACACCAAGGGCCTCATGCTCATCGGCGACGCCGGCGGCATGGTCAGCCCGTTCAACGGTGAGGGCATCGCCTACGCCATGCAGGCCGGGCGCGCGGCGGCCGACGCCGTCGCGCAGGCCCGCGTGCGCGGCACGGACGCGGCGCGCGAGCGTGCGCTGGCCACCTACCCGGAGATCATGCGCAGGGATCTCGGCGGGTACTACACACTCGGCCGATACTTCGTGAAGCTCATCGAGCACCCGCAGATCATGCACCTGTGCACCAAGTACGGGCTGCCTCGGCCGTTGATCATGAAGTTCGTCGTCAAGCTTCTGTCCGACTGTTACGAACCCCACGGTGGCGACGTCGTCGACCGAGTCATCGCGGGTCTTACCAGGGTGGTGCGCTCCGCATGAACAATCCGTATGTTCCTCTTCTGGTCCTCATGGGGATCGCCATGGTGCTCGCCCTCGGTGGGGTGGGCGCGAGCGCGGTCATCGGGCCCAAGCGCTACAACCGCGCCAAGCTCGACGCGTACGAGTGCGGGATCGAACCCACCCCGCTCGCCGCCGGCGGCGGCCGGTTCCCGGTCAAGTACTACTTGGTGGCGATGACGTTCATCATCTTCGACATCGAGGTGGTGTTCCTCTACCCGTGGGCGGTGGACTTCACCACGCTGGCCACCTTCGGACTGGTCGCGATGCTCGCCTTCTTGGCGCTCATCACGGTGCCGTTCATCTACGAGTGGCGTCGAGGTGGATTCGAATGGGTCTGACCTCCGCCACGGCGCGTGACACTGTGCTCGACGAAAGGCTGTGAGACATGGGCATCGAAGAGGCTCCGTCTGGATTCCTCCTGACCACGATCGAAGACCTGGCCGGGTACTTCCGTAAAGGTTCGCTGTGGCCGGTGACCTTCGGCCTCGCCTGCTGCGCGATCGAGATGATGGCCGCCGGCGCGAGCCGCTTCGACCTGTCTCGCTTCGGCATGGAGGTGTTCCGCGCGTCCCCGCGCCAGGCGGACCTCATGATCGTCGCCGGTCGGGTCAGCCAGAAGATGGCACCTGTCGTGCGCCAGGTCTACGACCAGATGGCCGAGCCCAAGTGGGTCCTGTCCATGGGCGTGTGCGCCTCGAGCGGCGGCATGTTCAACAACTACGCGATCGTCCAGGGTGTCGACCACATCGTGCCCGTGGACATCTACCTGCCCGGGTGCCCCCCGCGCCCGGAGATGCTCATCAACGCGATCCTCGAGCTGCACAAGCAGATCCAGGACGAGCCCCTCGGCGTGAACCGCAAGGCGGCCGCACGCGCCGCCGAGGCGGCCGCCCTCGAGGCGACCCCCACCCACCAGATGAACGGGCTGCTGCGATGACGGACGACGCAACGCCCGACGACGTCACGCCCGGCGGCATCACCCCGGGTGGTGACATCGGTGCGGCGCCCACCGACCCTGGCCACCGCAAGCCCCTCGAGGTCGTCGACGTCCGCACCGGCATGTTCGGCGTGCAGGGCTCGGGGGACACCTCCGGCTACGGTGGCCTCGTCCACCCGGTCACCATGGCCTACGCGAGCCCACGACCCTACGGCGGCTGGTACGACGAGGCCGTCGACATCCTCGCCGAGGTGCTTGCCGAGGCGGGCGTGAGCTTCGACGCCGCGATCAACGGCGTGCTCGTCGACCCGCCGTTCGCCACCAGCAAGTACTCCGAGCTGACCCTGCATGTGGCGCCCGAGCACCTGGTTGCCGTGTGCCAGGCGCTGCGCGACGACCAGGACCTGCGCTTCGAGCTGAGCCTGGGCGTCTCCGGGGTGCACTACCCCGGCGACGTGGGCCGCGAGCTGCACGCCGTCTACCACCTCACCTCGATCACCCACAGCCGCAGCCTGCGGCTCGAGGTCTCGGTGCCGGACGGCGACCCGCACATCCCCTCGACCACGACCGTCTACCCGACGAACGACTGGCACGAGCGCGAGACCTGGGACTTCTTCGGCATCATCTTCGACGGACACCCGGCCCTGGCCCGGATCGAGATGCCCGACGACTGGCCTGGTCACCCCCAGCGCAAGGACTACCCGCTCGGCGGCATCCCCGTGGAGTACAAGGGCGCCACGGTGCCCCCGCCGGATCAGAGGAGGTCCTACTCATGATGCAAGCGCAAGGTCGCCCGCACGCGACCAAAGCACCCCTCGACGACTCCGGCCTGCCCACCTTCGAGGCCTCGGGCGGCGACTGGGACCAGATCGCCGCTGAGATCGCCGAGCTCGGCGAAGAGCGCATCGTCGTCAACATGGGCCCCCAGCACCCGTCCACCCACGGTGTGCTGCGGCTCATGCTCGAGATCGACGGCGAGACGGTCACCGAGGCCCGCTGCGGCATCGGCTACCTGCACACCGGCATCGAGAAGAACATGGAGTTCCGCACCTGGACCCAGGGCGTGACCTTCTGCACGCGGATGGACTATCTCGCCCCCTTCTTCCAGGAGACGGCGTACTGCCTGGCCGTCGAGCGGCTGCTCGGCGTGGCCGACGACGTCCCCGAGCGCGCGCAGGTCATCCGGGTGTTCCTGATGGAGCTCAACCGGGTGGCCAGCCACCTCGTGTGCCTGGGCACCGGCGGCAACGAGATGGGCGCGACGACCGTCATGACCATCTCCTTCACGGCCCGTGAGGAGATCCTGCGGATCTTCGAGATGATCACCGGACTGCGGATGAACCACGCCTTCGTCCGCCCCGGCGGCGTCGCCCAGGACGTCCCGGCCGGCCTGTCGCAGGAGTTCGCGCGGGTCGAGGTCGAGGTCCGCAAGTACCTCAAGCAGCTCTCCGACCTCATGCTCGCCAACCCGATCTTCACCTCGCGGCTCAAGGGCACCGGGCACCTCAGCCTGGCCGGCGCCATGGCCCTGGGTGTCACCGGACCGGTTCTGCGCTCGGCCGGGCTGCCCTACGACGTCCGCAAGGCCAACCCGTACTGCGGGTATGAGACCTACGACTTCGACGTGCCCACCTCGACCGACGCCGACGCCTACGCCCGCGTGGTGCTCCGCCTCGAGGAGTGCTACCAGTCCCTGAAGATCGCCGCACAGTGTATTGAGCGCCTCGAGAAGTCGACCGGCGACCCGGTCATGATCGCGGACAAGAAGATCGCCTGGCCGGCCCAGCTGGCCATCGGGACCGACGGGATGGGCAACTCCCTCGATCACATCAAGGAGATCATGGGCGAGTCGATGGAGGCCCTGATCCACCACTTCAAGCTGGTCACCGAGGGCTTCCGGGTCCCGACCGGCCAGGTGTTCCAGACCGTGGAGCACCCGCGCGGCGAGCTCGGCGCGCACATCGTCTCCGACGGCGGCACGCGCCCCTACCGGGCGCACTTCCGGGACCCGTCGTTCAACAACCTGCAGGCCGTGGCCCTCATGTGCGAGGGCGGCCAGGTGGCCGACGTCGTCGTGGCCGTGGCATCACTGGACCCAGTTCTTGGAGGCGTGGACCGATGAGCATCGACACCCAGCCCACTGGCGGCCAGCCGGCCCCGCGTCCCGGCGCCGGCTCTGGCTATGACGCAGTGACGTTCGGTCGGCTCGAGGCAGACGCCCGCGAGATCATCGCCCGCTACCCCGAGCCCCGCTCGGCCCTGCTGCCGATGCTGCACCTCGTCCAGGCCGAGGATGGCTTCGTCTCCCGGGATGGCATCGGCTTCTGCGCGCAGATCCTGTCGATCACGCCGGCCGAGGTCTCGGCCGTCGCGACGTTCTACACGCAGTACAAACGCCGGCCCAACGGCAAGTACACGGTCGGGGTCTGCACCAACACGCTGTGCGCGATCATGGGCGGCGACGAGATCTTTGAGGAGCTCTCCGACCACCTGGGCATCGGGCACGACGAGACGACCGACGACGGCGCGATCACCCTCGAGCGCGTCGAGTGCAACGCGGCCTGCGACTACGCACCCGTCGTCATGGTCAACTGGGAGTTCTTCGACAACCAGACCCCGGCGAGCGCGACGACCGTGGTCGACGACCTCCGCCTCGGCAAGGACGTCACACCCAGCCGCGGAGCCATGTCGGTCTGCTCCTTCAAGGCCATGTCCCGGGTGCTCGCCGGTTTCACCGACGGACGCGCCGACGAGGGCGTGGGCGCGGGAGCGCCGACCATCGCCGGGACGGTCCTGGCCCGCGAGAAGGGCTGGGTCGCACCCGGCTCCGCGCCGGCCGCGGGCACGACCGAAGCGGCAGCTCCCGCGGCGGCCGGCGCGGAGCCCACCGACTCGACGCCGGCCACCGGCGGCGAGCAGTCCAGCGCGGAACGAACGCCCATCGCCCCAGCCGACACGACGCCGGAGGCAGGGAAATGACCGACCAGCAGACCACCGCGGAGGCAACCCCTGCCCCCACCGTGCTCGCCCCCGTGCTGTCCGCGTTCTGGGACGCCGAGCGCTCCTGGACGATGGAGACCTACCTCGCCACGGGCGGCTACGAGGGCCTGCGCGCCGCGCTCGCCCAGGCGCCCGGCGACGTCGTGCAGACCGTCAAGGACTCGGGCCTGCGCGGACGCGGCGGGGCTGGGTTCCCGACCGGGATGAAGTGGGGTTTCCTGCCTGCTCCTGACGGCGGGCCGCGCTACCTCGTGGTCAACGCCGACGAGTCCGAGCCGGGGACCTGCAAGGACATCCCCCTCATGCTCGCGACCCCGCAGGTGCTCATCGAGGGCGTGGTCATCACGTCCTACGCGATCGGCTGCAACCACGCGTTCATCTATGTCCGCGGCGAGGTGCTGCACGTCTACCGCCGGCTGCTCAAGGCGGTCGAGGAGGCCTACGCGGCCGGGTACCTCGGCAAGAACATCCAGGGTTCGGGCTTCGACCTCGACGTCACGGTGCACGCCGGCGCCGGCGCGTACATCTGCGGTGAGGAGACGGCGCTGCTGGACTCTCTCGAGGGCCTGCGCGGACAGCCGCGACTCAAGCCGCCGTTCCCCGCCGTCGCTGGGCTCTACGCCCGCCCGACGGTCGTCAACAACGTCGAGTCGGTGGCCTCCGTGCCGGCGATCGTCGCCCGCGGCGCGAAGTGGTTCACGTCGATGGGCACCGAGCGCTCGGCCGGTCATGGTCTCTTCTCCCTCTCCGGGCACGTCACCCGGCCCGGTCAGTACGAGGCGCCGCTCGGCATCACGCTGCGCGAGCTGCTCGACATGGCCGGGGGAGTGCGCGGAGGGCGCGAGCTGAAGTTCTGGACCCCGGGTGGGTCCTCGACTCCGATCTTCACGGCCGCCCACCTCGACGTCCCGCTCGACTACGAGTCGGTCGCCAAGGCCGGCTCGATGCTCGGCACGCGTGCCCTGCAGATCTTCGACGAGACCACCTCGGTCGTCCGGGCGGTCACCCGCTGGACTGAGTTCTACGCCCACGAGTCCTGCGGCAAGTGCACCCCCTGCCGTGAGGGTACGTACTGGCTCAAGCAGATCCTGCGTCGGATCGAGCAGGGTCAGGGCACTCAGACCGACATCGACACCCTGCTCGACACGTGCGACAACATCCTCGGCCGCGCGTTCTGCGCCCTGGGTGACGGTGCGACGTCGTGCATCACCTCCGCGATCCAGTACTTCCGCGCGGAGTTCGAGGCAGGCATGCACACCCCCGCCAGCGAGCTGTTCCCCCCGGAGCGGTCCGCGCTGTTCGACTACACGCCTACTTCGCGCGCAGTGCTCGCGGGTTCCGGCGCAGGAGGCCACTGATGACCGTCACCGACAACAAGGGCGCCGTCGTGAAAGCCTCCGCCGCGCTCCCCGCGCCCGCTGACCTCGTGACCTTCACGATCGACGGTGTGGAGATGGCCGTGCCCAAGGGCACGCTCGTCATCCGCGCCGCCGAGCAGGTCGGCATCCAGATCCCGCGGTTCTGCGACCACCCGCTGCTCGAGCCGGCCGGCGCGTGCCGCCAGTGTCTGGTCGACGTCGCCGTGCCCGACCGCGACGGCAACGTCCGCCCGATGCCCAAGCCGCAGGCCTCCTGCACGCTCGAGGCATCGCCCGGCATGGTCGTCAAGACCCAGCACACCTCCCCGGTCGCCGACAAGGCCCAGCACGGGATCATGGAGATGCTGCTCATCAACCACCCCCTCGACTGCCCGGTCTGCGACAAGGGCGGGGAATGCCCGCTGCAGAACCAGGCCATGAGCAACGGCCGCGCCACGAGCCGTTTCATCGACGTCAAGCGGACCTTCCCCAAGCCGATCTCCATCTCGACGGAGATCTTGCTCGATCGCGAGCGTTGCATTCTGTGCCAGCGGTGCACCCGCTTCTCCAAGCAGATCGCCGGAGACGCGTTCATCGACCTGCAGAAGCGCGGCGCGCAGCAGCAGATCGGGCGCTTCGACCCCGTGATCCTCGGTTTCGCCGACTCCTCGATCGACCGCTGGGACGACACGGCCGACGCCGGCTCGGTCGGCTCGGACACCCCGTCGGGATTCGCCGAGCCGGACGAGTCCGGGCTGCCCTTCGCGTCCTACTTCTCCGGCAACACCGTCCAGATCTGCCCGGTCGGCGCGCTGACCGGCGCGGCCTACCGCTTCCGGTCGCGGCCCTTCGACCTCGTCTCGACCCCGTCCGTCTCCGAGCACGACTCCTCCGGGTCGGCGATCCGCGTGGATCACCGCCGCGGCACGGTCATGCGCCGCCTCGCGGGCGACGACCCGGCCGTCAACGAGGAGTGGATCACCGACAAGGACCGCTTCGCCTTCACGTGGCAGAGCGCGCCGGACCGGCTGACCACCCCGATGATCCGCGAGCGCGGCGAGGGCGGGTTCCGCGGCGAGCTGCGCCCCGCCAGCTGGATGGAGGCCCTCGACGCGGCCGCCGCCGGCCTGCGCGCGGCCCAGGCCGGGGACCGGCGCACCGCCGGCGGCGTGGGTGTGCTGCCCGGCGGACGCCTGACCATCGAGGACTCCTACGCCTACGCCAAGTTCGCCCGGGTGGCACTGGGGACGAACGACGTCGACTACCGCTCCCGCGACCACTCCGCTGAGGAGGAGGCCTTCCTGGCCTCCACGGTCGCCGGGTCCGGCATCGGGGTGACCTTCGCCGACCTCGAGCGCGCAGCCGTCGTGCTGCTCGTCGGGATCGAGGCCGAGGAAGAAGCCGGCGTGGTCTTCCTGCGCCTGCGCAAGGGCGCCCTCGCCCACGGCCTCCAGGCCTATTCGATCGCCCCCTTCGCGACCCGCGGCCTGGCCCGGATCGGGGCCGGCGGGGGCACGCTGCTGCGCGCCGCCCCGGGCACCGAGGCCGAGGTGCTCGACGCGATCGGCTCCGAGGAGGACCTCGCCCACGTGCGCCTTGCCCTTGAGGGTGCGGGCGCCGGTCGCGCCGTCATCGTCGTCGGCGAACGCCTCGCCGCGGTTCCGGGCGGATACTCCGCCGCGCTGCGCCTCGCGCAGCGCACCGGCGCGCGCCTGGCCTGGATCCCGCGTCGCGCGGGAGAGCGGGGCGCCGTCGAGATGGGCGCTCTGGCCTCCCTGCTGCCTGGCGGCCGTCCGGTCGCTGATGCCGCTGCGCGCGTCGACCTGGCCGCCGCGTGGGGGACCGACCCTCTCCCGCAGGCCCCGGGCCGGGACACCGCCGCGATCCTCGCGGCGCTGTCCGCAGGTGACCTGCGCGCCGTCGTCGTGGGCGGGGTCGAGCTTGCCGACCTCCCCGATCCGGACGCCGCGCGGGTGGCCCTCGAGATGGCCGACTTCGTCGTCTCCCTTGAGGTCCGGTCCTCCGATGTCACGGCCCATGCCGATGTTGTCTTCCCGGTCGCGCCGCCGGCCGAGAAGGCCGGCGCGTTCTGGAACTGGGAGGGGCGCGTGCGTCCCTTCGGCCAGGCCCTCGAGTCCGTGGCGATGGCCGACCACCGCGTCCTCGACGCGATCGCTGACGTGATGGGCACCCAGCTCGGTCTGGGCACCCTGGACGGCGTCCGCTCCGAGATCGAGCAGCTCGGTACCTGGGACGGCGCCCGGGTGGGTGCCCCGGACGTGTCGGCGCACGAACCACCCAGCCCCGTTCCGGGGCAAGCGGTCCTGGCCGGGTGGCGGATGCTGCTCGACTGCGGCCGGGCCCAGGACGGCGAGGTCTTCCTCGCCGGGACGGCCAAGCGACCGGTCGCGCGGATGTCCGCGGGAACCGCGCGGACGCTGAGCCTCGCGACCGACGGTGACCTCGTCTCCGTCACCACGACGCAGGGTGCGATCACGCTCCCGCTGGTGATCACGGACATGCCGGACCACGTCGTCTGGCTGCCTCTCAACTCTCCCGGCTCACAGGTGCACCGCACCCTGGGTGTGGGACCGGGTGCCATCGTCGAGGTCTCCCGCCCCGATGCGGCCGCCGGCCACACGACTTCTGCGAACGCCGACGGGAAGGACGCGTGATGGTCGACTTCTCCAACGACACCTTCTGGACGTATCTCATCAAGGCCGTCCTGATCATCGTCTTCCTGCTCACGAGCGTGCTGCTGGCGATCTGGTTCGAGCGCAAGGTCGTGGCTCGCATGCAGGTGCGGCCGGGCCCCAACGTGCACGGCCCCTTCGGGCTGCTGCAGTCGCTGGCCGACGCGATGAAGCTGCTGCTCAAGGAAGACATCACGGTCAAGGCGGCAGACAAGTTCGTCTACCTGATCGCCCCGATGATCGCGGTGTTCTGCTCCCTGCTGACCTTCGCGGTCATCCCCTTCGGCCCGCAGGTGCGGATCCCCTTCACGGATTTCACCACCCCGGCCCAGCTGACCGACTTCCCGGTCGCGGTCTTGTACATCCTGGCCTGCGCCTCGGTCGGGGTGTACGGCATCATCCTCGGCGGCTGGGCCTCCGGCTCGACGTACCCGCTGCTCGGCGCGGTGCGGTCAACCGCCCAGGTGATCAGCTACGAGCTCGCCATGGGCCTGTCCCTGGTGAGCGTGTTCATCGTGGTCGGGTCGATGTCGACCGGGGCGATCGTCGACGGTCAGACCGACTACTGGCTGATCCTGCCGCTGTTCCCGGCCTTCCTCATCTACGTCATCTCCATGGTCGGTGAGACCAACCGCTTGCCCTTCGACCTCCCCGAGGCTGAGGGAGAGCTCGTCTCGGGCTATATGACCGAGTACTCCTCGATGAAGTTCGCTTGGTTCTTCCTCGCCGAGTACATCAACATGATCAACGTGTCGGCCGTGGCCACGACGCTGTTCCTCGGCGGCTGGCGGGCACCGTTCCCGATCTCCGCGATCAACGACGGCATGTTCAACGAGGGCTGGTGGCCAGTCTTGTGGTTCCTCGTGAAGATGTGGCTGTTCATGTTCCTCTTCGTCTGGATCCGCGGGACCCTGCTGCGCCTGCGCTACGACCAGTTCATGCGTTTCGGCTGGAAGGTCCTCATCCCCTTCGCCCTCGGCTGGATCGTCTGCGTGTCCGTCATCCGCGGCCTGCGCGAGTTCCACGACGTCAACCTGCAGACCGTTGGGGTGGTCATCTTCGGGGTCGCTCTCGTGGTGATCGTCGTGCTGCGGTTCTTGCCCGAGAAACCACCGCCAGCCCCCGCGGAGCTCCCCGGCTCGGGTGCGGACGGGGTCTTCGACCCCTTCGCCGCCGGCTACCCGGTGCCGCCGATGCCCGGGCAGAAGCTGCCCCCCTCGCCTCGGGCCGAGCGCCGCGCCCGCGCTGCGATCGGCGCAGGCGCGCCCAGCCCGACCGCCCCCAGCTCGACCACAGGGAAGGACGACGACGATGAGTGACAAGCCAACGACGAACGAGCCGTACGAGCCGCTCATCGAACCACCTACCGGGATCGCCGAGATCCTCGCGCCGATCGCCGGCTTCGGCGTGACCTTCGCCTCGATGTTCCGGCCCACCGTGACGGAGCAGTACCCCTTCGAGAAGGTCCCGACCAAGCCCCGCTACCACGGGCGCCACCAGCTCAACCGCTACGCCGACGGCCTCGAGAAGTGCATCGGCTGCGAGCTGTGCGCGTGGGCCTGCCCCGCGGACGCCATCTACGTCGAGGGCGCCAGCAACGCTGACCTGCCCGACGGCGCGCACCGCTCCCCGGGCGAGCGCTACGGCAGCGTCTATCAGATCAACTACCTGCGGTGCATCTTCTGTGGGCTGTGCATCGAGGCATGCCCCACCCGCGCGCTGACGATGACGAACGAGTACGAGCTCACCGGTCCCACCCGCGCGGGACTCATCTGGGAGAAGGAGGACCTCTTGGCTCCGCTGCGTGAGGGGATGCTCGCCGCCCCGCACCCCATGGTCCCCGGAACCGAGGACACCCAGTACTACCGCGGCGAAGTGACCGGTCCGGTCGCCGAGCAGGTCGCCTGGGTCGCCGACCACCGTCCCGACGACCCGACCCTCGCCTCGGCGCGGGCGGCCGTCGCGGCGTCGGGTACAGCGGCGTCGGGTACAGCGGCGTCGCCCGCGTCCGGCGCTCCCACCGGGACGGTGCGCTGATGGCGAGCGGCGGCGAAGCGATCCTCTTCTGGTGCGTCGCGCCCCTCATGGTCCTGGCGGCCCTCGGGCTGCTCTTCGCCCGCAAGGCGGTCCACGCGACCCTGTGCATCGTCTTTGTCATGATCTGCCTCGCGGTCCTCTACGTCGCGCAGGAAGCCCCGTTCTTGGGGATCGTGCAGGTCGTGGTGTACACCGGCGCGGTCATGATGCTCTTCCTCTTTGTCATCATGCTCGTCGGCGTGGACGCCTCGGACTCCCTCGTGGAGACGATCAAGGGCCAGCGCTTCGCGGGCTGGCTCTGCGGCCTCGGGCTGGGCGCGATCCTCGTGGGCGTGATCACCCGGGTCTCCTTCCCCGAAGGTGTTGGGCTCGCCACGGCCAACCTGGAGACCAACCCGGTCGGCCTGGCTCGGATCTTGTTCTCCGACTTCGTCTTCGACCTCGAGGTGGTCGGCATCTTGCTGATCACCGCGGCTCTCGCTGCGCTCACCCTGACTCACAAGGCGCGGCTCACCGCGCGCGTGGGGCAGAAGGAGATGGCCGACGCCCGCGTCCTGGGTGGCAAGTCGCTCGTCCCGCTGCCCGCGCCCGGCGTCTACGCCCAGCGCAACGCGATGGACGTCCCGGCCCTCGACCCGCACGGCCAGCCCATCGAGGCTTCGGTCTCGCGGGTGCTGCGCGTGCGCGGTCAGGAACGCGGTGCCCCGCTCGAGGGCGAGCTCAACCTCCTCACCGAGCTCAAGGCGAGCTCGCAGACTCCCACCGGCCCCGAGCGTGCCGCGCCCGACGTTGACCCGGCGGCCCCCGCCGAGACCGAGGAGGAGCACTGAGATGGAGTTCACCAACTATCTGGTCCTGTCGGCGATCCTCTTCTCGATCGGCGCCGCGACCGTCCTGCTGAGGCGGAACGCGATCATCGTGTTCATGGGCATCGAGCTCATGCTCAACGCCGCCAACCTCAGCTTCGTGACCTTCGCCCGGATGCACGGGGACCTCACCGGTCAGGTCATCGCCTTCTTCGTGATGGTGGTGGCCGCCGCGGAGGTCGTGGTCGGCCTTGCCATCATCGTGTCCATCTTCCGAACCCGCAGGTCCGCGTCGGTCGACGACGCCAACCTGCTGAAGAACTGACGGAGGAACGGTCAGATTGGACACTTCAATGATCGACGCTGCCTGGTTGCTCATCGCCATCCCGCTCGTGGGAGCCGCTGTGCTGCTCCTCGCCGGCCGCCGCGCCAACGCCTGGGGCCACTGGCTCGGGGTCATCGCCTCCGGGGCGAGCTTCGTCGTCGCCGCGCTCGTCCTGATCGCCATGCTGGGACGTGAGGCGAGCGACCGCGTGGTCGACGTCCACCTCTTCGACTGGCTCAATGCCGGTCCGCTCAACGTCGAGGCTGGCCTGCGGATCGACCCGCTGAGCCTCACGTTTGTGCTGCTGGTGACGTTCGTGGGCACCCTCATCCACATCTACTCGGTTGCCTACATGGAGCACGACGCCGACCGGCGCCGGTTCTTCGCCTACCTCAACCTCTTCGTCGCGGCCATGCTGCTGCTC
This sequence comes from Sanguibacter gelidistatuariae, assembly GCF_900096585.1. Lineage (GTDB taxonomy): Bacteria > Actinomycetota > Actinomycetes > Actinomycetales > Cellulomonadaceae > Sanguibacter > Sanguibacter gelidistatuariae. The sequence continues at coordinate 43,912 of NZ_FMYH01000010.1, read as the reverse complement.
GTCCTCGCGGACTCCTACCTGCTGCTCTTCGTCGGCTGGGAAGGCGTGGGCCTGGCGTCCTACCTGCTCATCGGGTTCTGGAACCACGTCCCGGCGAATGCGACGGCCGCGAAGAAGGCGTTCATCGTGAACCGGGTGGCCGACGTCGGCATGATCGTCGCGCTCATGCTCATGTTCAACACCTTCGGCGCGCTCGACTTCTCGACGGTCCTGACCGCCGCGCCGGGCATGGCCGACGGGGGCAAGCTCACCGCGATCGCGCTCATGCTGCTCGTGGCGGCCTGCGGCAAGAGCGCCCAGTTCCCGCTGCAGTCCTGGCTCGGCGACGCGATGGCCGGCCCCACGCCGGTCTCCGCGCTCATCCACGCAGCGACCATGGTGACCGCGGGCGTCTACCTCGTGGTCCGCTCCGGCCCGATCTTCACCGGCGCGCCGAACGCCCTTCTGGTCACCGCGATCGTCGGCGCGATCACCCTGCTCTTCGGGGCGATCGTCGGCTGCGCCAAGGACGACATCAAGAAGGCCCTCGCGGCCTCGACGATGTCCCAGATCGGTTACATGATGCTCGCCGCCGGGCTCGGCCCGATCGGCTACGCCTTCGCGATCTTCCACCTGCTGACGCACGGCTTCTTCAAGGCCGGCATGTTCCTCGGCGCGGGCTCGGTCATGCACGGCATGGACGACTCCGTGAACATGCGCGGCTTCGGCGCGCTGTCGAAGTTCATGAAGGTCACCTGGATCACCTTCGGCTTCGGCTGGCTCGCGATCCTCGGCATCCCGCCGTTCTCGGGCTTCTGGAGCAAGGACAAGATCATCGAGGCAGCCTTCGCGGCCGACGGCGGCCACGGCTGGCAGCCCTGGGTCTTCGGCTCCGTGGCCCTCGTGGGAGCCGGGATCACCGCCTTCTACATGTCGCGGTTGTTCTTCATGACCTTCCACGGGGACAAGCGCTGGGCGCAGGAGCTCTCAGACGGCTCTGAGCTGCCCGTGCGCCACCCGCACGAGTCACCGGCGCTCATGATCTGGCCGATGATCATCCTCGCGGTCGGCTCCGCCGGCCTCGGCGGGGTGCTCGCGATCGGTGGGGGATTCACCACCTGGCTCGAGCCGGTCACCGGCCCGGTCGCCCACCACGAACCGGTCCTCCCGGTCGCCGTGATCATGGTCGTCACGCTCGTGCTCGTGCTGGTCGGGGCCTTCCTGGCCTGGCGTCAGTACGCCGCCTCGGCGGTCCCCGTCGAGCCGCCGGTCGGCTCCGCCCTCACCCGGGCGGCCCGCGTGGATCTCTACCAGGACGCGGTCAACGAGAACCTCCTCATGCGCCCGGGGCAGTACCTCACCCGGTCGCTGGTCTACACGGACAAGAAGGTGGTCGACGGCGCGTTCATGGGCCTGGCCGGTGTGCTGGCCGTGATCGGCTCGGGTGTGAAGCGGATGCAGAACGGATTCGTGCGGTCCTACGCCGCCATGATGCTTGCGGGGTTCCTTGTGCTGGTTGTCATCGTCCTGTTCGTGTGGAACTGAGAGGGGCGCCCTGATGACTATCGATACGACCTTCCCGTGGCTCACCGTCCTTGTTGTCGTGCCGTTGATCGGCGCGCTCGTGCTGTGGGCCCTGCCCTCGGGCCGGCTCAAGCTGGCCCGTCCCGTGGCCCTCGGCTTCTCTCTCGTCGAGCTTGTGGTGCTCGCCCTGGCCATCGGCGCCTTCGACACGTCCCGCTCGGGGGTCCAGCAGCTCACCGAGATGCACGAGTGGATCCCGCAGATCGGGGCGAGCTACGCGCTCGGCGTCGACGGTGTGGCTCTGCTGCTCGTCGCGCTCTCCGTGCTCCTCGTGCCGCTCGTGATCGGCGCGGCCTGGCGTGAGCAGGGCGTGACCGACGGCGAGACCGGCTCGGACGTGGCGCTGAACGGCGCCCGCCGGTTGCGGCACTACCTCGCGCTCGTGCTGCTCGTCGAGATGTTCATGGTGCTCATCTTCACCGCGCGGGACGTCTTCCTGTTCTACGTCGTCTTCGAGGCCATGCTCATCCCGGTCTACTTCATGATCGGGGGCTTCGGCGAGGGCGCCCGTCGGCGCTACGCGGCGATCAAGTTCCTCATCTTCTCCCTGGCCGGCGGACTCGTCATGCTCGTCGCGGTCATCGCGCTGTACACCCAGGGCCCGGGCGGGGAGCAGGGCTTCCTGACCGCCAACCTTGTGGGTCTGCAGATGGCACCGACCACCGAGCGCCTGCTCTTCCTCGGGTTCTTCCTCGCCTTCGCGATCAAGGCCCCGATGTTCCCCGTGCACTCCTGGCTGCCCGACGCCGCAGAGCACGCCCCAGCGGGCACGTCCGTGCTGCTGGTGGGCGTCCTGGACAAGGTCGGCACCTTCGGGATGCTCACCCTGTGCCTGCCGCTGTTCCCGAACGCCTCCCGCTGGGCGGCCCCGGTGATCATCGTGCTCGCGGTCGTGTCGATCCTCTACGGGGCGCTGCTCGCGCTCGGTCAGAAGGACCTCATGCGGTTGATCGCGTACACGTCGGTCTCCCACTTCGGCGTGATCATCCTGGGCATCTTCGCCTTCACCGAGGTGAGCACGGCCGGCGCATCCTTCTACATGTTCAACCACGGGATCTCGACCGGGCTGCTGTTCCTGCTCGCCGGGTTCATCATCGCGCGGTCGCCGTCAGGGAAGTCCCGGACGATCGCCGACTTCGGGGGACTGGCCAAGGTCACCCCGATCCTCGCGGGAACCTTCCTGGTCGCGGGCCTGTCGGCGCTGTCGCTGCCCGGTCTCTCCCCGTTCATCTCCGAGATCATGGTGTTCATCGGGACCTTCCAGACCAACTCGGTCGCGGCGATCGTCTCCGCCTTCGTGGTGATCCTCGCGGCGCTCTACATCCTGGTCACCTACCAGCGGATCTTCACCGGTCCGGTGCGCGATGAGCTCTCCGCGACGCCGGACCTGTCGGGTCGGGAGAAGTGGGTCGTCGCCCCGCTCATCGCCGTCCTGCTGATCTTCGGCTTCTACCCCGGCCCGGCGCTCGACCTGGTGCGAGCACCGGCGTCGATCAGCGTGGCCACCGTGGTCGGGAGCGACATGACCATCCTTGACGAGTCAACCGACGGGAGCGACTCATGATCGCCCAGGCAGCACAGATGGCCGCGGCTCCGGGAGGGTTCGTCCCACCCGAGGTCGCGTGGTTCGCGCTCACCCCGCTCATCATCGTGATCAGCGCAGGCGTGCTCGGTGTGCTCGTGGAGGCCTTCGTACCGGCCAACCGCCGGCGCGTGGTCCAGGTGATCATGGCCATGGCAGCACTCGCCGCGGCCTTCGCCGTGATCGTCTGGCAGGGAGTGAGCTGGTTCGGCGAGGGGGGCTCAGGCGGCGTCGTGGTCCTCGGCGGAGTGCTCCAGCTCGACGGGGTGGCCCTGCTCTTCCAGGGCCTCGTCGTCCTGATGGCCTTCTTCGCCCTGGCCGTCGTCATCGACCGCACCTCCACGAAGCAGGACGCCTTCTCCCCGAGCGCGGCCTCCATCCCGGGGTCGGAGTACGAGGAGCTGGCCCGGCGCCTCGGCCTGGTCCAGACCGAGGTCTACCCGCTGCTCATGTTCGCGATCAGCGGCATGATGATCTTCCCCGCGGCCGGTGACCTGCTGACGATGTTCATCGCGCTCGAGGTGCTCTCCCTCCCGCTGTACGTCCTGTCGGGGATGGCCCGGCGACGCCGGCTGCTGTCCCAGGAGGCCTCGTTCAAGTACTTCGTGCTCGGCGCCTTCGCCTCGGCCGTGTTCCTCTTCGGCGCAGCCCTGCTCTACGGCTATTCCGGATCGGTCAAGATTTCCGAGATCACCACCATGGCCTCGACCGTGGTCGGCGGCGGCGCCCCCGACCACTGGGAGCTGCTCTGGCTCGTGGGCATCCTCATGGTCATCTCGGGCCTGCTGTTCAAGGTCGGTGCCGTGCCCTTCCAGGCATGGACCCCGGACGTCTACCAGGGCGCCCCGACCCCGATCACCGGGTTCATGGCCGCCTGCACCAAGATCGCCGCCTTCGGGGCGCTCCTGCGCCTCATCTACGCGGGAGGCTTCTCCGGCACGCCCGACATGCTCGAGGCGGTCAGGATTGCGCTGTGGGTCGTGGCGATCGCGACCATGATCGTCGGGACCGTCGTCGGTGCCACCCAGACGGACATGAAGCGCATGCTCGGGTACTCCTCGATCGCGCACGCGGGCTTTGTGCTCGTGGGCATCCTGTCCTTCAACGGGGCGGGCATCAAGGCGGTCATCTTCTACCTGCTCGCCTACGGCATGGCCACGGTCGGCGCCTTCGCGGTGATCACCCTGGTCCGGGAGACCGGGCCGGGCGGCGAGGTGCTCGGTGAGGCCACCCACCTCGGCCAGTGGGCCGGCCTGGGCAAGCGCAGCCCGTGGCTCGCCGGGTGCTTCTCGGTGTTCCTGCTGTCCTTCGCCGGGATCCCCCTCACGGCGGGCTTCATCGCGAAGTTCTCCGCATTCAGTGCCGCGGTCGAGGGCACCGAGGTGCTTGGTAACGCCACCGTGCTCGCCGTGATCGGTGTGCTCGCCTCCGCGGTCGCGGTGTTCTTCTACATCCGGGTCATCGTCATCATGTTCTTCATGTCGCCGGCCGAGACGGTTGTCGAGAGCGTGGTCGAGACGGTCGACGTGGCGGTTCTCGAACCGGTCGTCGTCGGAGTTGGGCAGGGAGTCGCGAACGCTGCTCACACGTCGGTCGTGGTGGCCACCGGGGCACCCGCCGTCGTCGTGGTCCGGTCCGAGGGACCGAGTGCGGTGACCATCACGGTCATGGCCGTCGGCATCCTCGTGCTCGGCATCTTCCCGGCACCTGTGCTCGACCTCATCGCCCGGATGACGGGGATCGGCTGAGTGTCAGTGCACGATGTTGTCCGCTCAGCGGCTAAGTTCTACCTGTGACTACTGCTTCGATTGGGCTGCCACTTCCCGACCCCGCACTCGCCGAGAGGCTCGCCTCACGTCTGGCCTACGTCGAGGAGCGCCTGCGCGACTCCGTGACCCACGCCGACCAGCTGGCGGACACTGCCTCCCGGCACCTGGTGAACGCGGGGGGCAAGCGGCTGCGGCCGATGCTCACCCTGCTCACGGCCGAGCTGGGTGAGGCGAGCCGCCCGGAGGTCATCGACGCGGCAGTCGTCGTCGAGCTGACGCACCTCGCGACGCTCTACCACGACGACGTCATGGACTCCGCGCCGCTGCGCCGGGGGGCGCCCTCCGCCCACGAGGTGTGGGGCAACTCCGTCGCCATCCTCACCGGTGACCTGCTCTTCGCCCGGGCCTCGCGCACGGTCGCCGGGCTCGGCCCGGAGGCCGTGCGCTGGCAGGCCGAGACCTTCGAGCGGCTGTGCCTGGGCCAGCTCCACGAGACAGTCGGCCCGACGCCGCAGGACGACCCGATCCAGCACTACATCCAGGTGCTCTCGGACAAGACCGCCTCGCTCATCGCAACCTCGGCCCGATTCGGTGCGAAGTTCGCCGGCTGCCGCCCCGAGGTCGTGGAGACCGTCGCGAACTACGGCGAGAAGCTCGGCGTCGCCTTCCAGCTGGCCGACGATGTCATCGACCTCACCTCCGACGGGCTGCTCACCGGGAAGACCCCAGGGACGGACCTGCGCGAGAAGGTGCCGACCATGCCCGCCTTGCTGCTGCGCAGCCGCGTGGCGGCCGCACAGGCCCCCCTCCCGGGCGACCTGGCGATCCTCGCCCTGCTCGACGGCGACCTCGCCTCCGACGACGCGCTCGAGGCCGCCGTCGCGGCCCTGCGCCCGCACGACGTAGTCGCCGAGACTCGCGCTCAGGCGGTCGCCTGGGCGAACGACGCGATCGCCGAGCTCGACCCGCTGCCGGGCGGCCCGGTCAAGGACGCGCTCGTGTCCTTCGCCGCGTCGCTGGTCGACCGCACGTCCTGACGGCGGCGCTGGGGACTACTCCCCATCGCTGATGGCCGTCTAGACGACTAGCGTCTGAGTCCAGTCGGTCGCCGCGCTCGGACGAACGCGGCACGGGTGGCTCCGCACGTGCGGAGCGGCCTGCCATGCGGATCTGTGATCCGCCGGGATCCGGCAAAGACCCAGCAGAAGAGGTAGGTGGACGGGCGCGTGGACCAGCGGCACCCCCTCCCCACGCTGCGCTGGGGCGCGACCACGCACACCGGGCGACGGCGGAGCGTCAACGAGGATGCCTTCCACGCCGAGCGTGGGGTCTACTTCGTCGCCGATGGGATGGGCGGCCACGAGGCAGGTGCCCGCGCCAGCGCGACCGCCGTCGCCGTGCTGTGCTCGATCGGCGAGGCCGAGAATGCCTCCGAGGACGACCTCTACGCCGTGGTCAGCGACGCGCATCGCGCGGTGTCGCGGATCGCGACCCAACCCGGACGGAACGCGGGCACGACCATGTCGGGGGCCGTCGTCGTGCGCCGTGACGGTGTCCCGAGCTGGCTCATCGCCAACGTCGGAGACTCCCGCACCTATCGGTTCTACGAGGGCAAGCTTGCTCAGGTGACGACCGACCACTCGCTCGTCCAGGAGATGCTCGCCGCGGGCGAGGTCTCGCCCGAGGAAGCGCGGACCTACGCGCGCAGGCACGTCATCACCCGGGCCCTGGGTGGGATGGTCGAGCCGGAACCGGACTGCTGGTACCTGCCGATCGTTCCGGGGGAGCGCCTGATGATCTGCTCCGACGGACTTACCGAAGAGGTCTCCGCGGACGTGATCGCGCGCGTCCTGCGGGACCAGCCGCACCCCCAGCTGGCCGCCGACCAGCTGGTCAACAGCGCCCTGCTGGCAGGCGGACGGGACAACATCACCGTCCTGGTCGTCGACGTGGCGCGCCCGCCGGGCGTCGCCAGACCCGCGATCAGCGGGGTCGCGGCGGCGGGCGATATGGTCCACCACGGCCGGGAAAGTTCCGCTCGCACGGCGTAGTCGGTAGTGTCCGGTGCGAGAGCGCGACGGCCGCCCCCAGCAGATTGAGGTAGAGATGTCGATTCACTATGCGCCCGGACCGGCCTTCGCCCTGGTGCGGCCCGGTCTTGTCGTCATGGTCGACAAGTCTGTGGGGATCAAGACTGCCGCTGCACTGTGGACGGCGATCGAGGCGGCGGACGCGCCGGGCCCCCGTGATCTCGCCACGCTCCTCGACACCGTCACCGCTGTCCTCGACCCCACGTGGCGTGCGCTGCCTTCCTTCGCGATCGCGCTGGTCGACGGCGGTGCAGCCGGTGGCGGTGTGCTGACGAGCCGTTCGGCGCAGGTCGCCGTTCGCGGGGCGTTCAGCGCCGCGGTGACGACCCCGGTCGGGACCGAGCTGGTCAGCGGCCCCCTGGTGACCACCTGGGTCGACGTGCTCGTCCACGACGTCACGCGCCTCGAGCTGCTTGCCTCCGGCGCGGCCGATGGTGTCCCGGACGATGACGACGCGGTCGATGACGACGCGGTCGTGGCTGGCGCGGCGCTGCTGAGCATCGCCGACGGAGTCGTGCAGGTCGATCGGCTGCGGTGGACCGTGCAGACGGCTGGCGAGATCGACGAGAACGTCGGTGCGCCGATCGTCGTGGCCTCGATCGACGAGTCCGTGCCGGTGGCCGAAGCATCCGATGCCGATGCCGATGCCGATGCCGATGCCGATGCCGATGCCGATGCCGATACCGCCGACGCCGATGCCGCTGCATCGGCTCACCGGCTCAGCCTCGTCCAGCAGGCCGAGTCGGAGTTTGCACGAACGCTCGCTGGGTTCCCAGAGGAGTGGGACGCGGACGAGGCGACCGATGTCCCTGGCGCCCCGGTCACAGTGGTCGACGACGACGACGATGACGACGACGCCGTCCTCGACGAGCACACCGTGGTCCACGGTCGTCCCGGGTACGCCGTGATAGGCGCGCCGTCCGTGCTCGAAGCTGTCGAGTCCTTCGAGTCGATCGACTCGACCGAGGGCGGCGACGAGGACGACTTCGACGACAGCACGCTGTTCGCCGCCGCGATCGCCCAGGTCAAGAGCTCGATGCCGCCACCCCCGCCGCCTCCCGAACCGTCGTCGCCAAGCGCCGGTCATGGCGCCGCAGGCATGCCTCCGGTGCCCCCGCCCCCGCCGCCTGTCGCGCCCCAGCCGATCGCGCCTCAGCCCGCAGCACCCCAGCCTGTCGCCATGCAGTCGTCCGTTCCGGCTGCGTCACAGCCGGCGCAGTTGCCCGTGGAACCGTTCCGGGCCCCTCGCGGAACCGAGATCCTGGCCCGGTCCTGCTTCTTCGGGCACCCGAACCCGCCGGTGCGGATGACGTGTGCGCAGTGCGGCGGCGGCCTGAGCCCCAACGCCCAGCTCGTCGAGCGGCCCCCGTTGGGGTGGGTCAACGTCTCGACCGGGGAGCGTGTCGAGCTCAGCGTGCCGATCGTCGTCGGGCGGTTCCCGCAGGCGCAGACCACCGGCTCTCCGGTCTCCCAGCGACTGGTGACCGTCCCGAGCCCGAGCCAGGACATCTCCCGCTCTCACCTGGAGATCCGCCTCGAAGGGTGGCACGTGCTGCTCGTCGACCTGGACACGGTCAACGGCACGACCCTGCTGCGCGCGGGGCAGGCGCCGCGTCGTCTGCACCCCCTGGAAGCGACCCTCGTGGCGGAGGGTGACGTCGTCGACCTCGGCGACGGCATCCAGCTGTCCTTCCAAGGGCTTGTATGAGCAGCAGACGACCCCCCTCGCAGCCTCCCGAGATCAACGGCTACTCCTACCTCCGCCTCATCGGCTCGGGCGGATTTGCCGACGTCTTCCTCTACCAGGAGTTCCGTCCCCGCCGCCAGGTTGCGATCAAGGTGCTCCTCCCGCAGTGGTCCGAGGGCGCGAGCCGGGAGGCCTTCGCGGCCGAGGCCGACCTGATGGCCACGGTCTCCAGCCACCCCTCTATCGTGACGATCTTCGACTCCGACGTCACCAAGGACGGCCGACTCTTCCTGACGATGGAGTACTGCTCGCGGCCCAACCTGTCCACCCGGTACAAGACGGAACGCCTGGGCATCGCCGAGACGCTGCGGATCGGCATCCAGATCGCCGGGGCGGTCGAGACCGCGCACCGCAGCGGGATCGTGCACCGCGACATCAAGCCCGCCAACATCCTGGTGACGGACTACGGGCACCCGGCCCTGACCGACTTCGGCATCTCGGCGACCATCGAGCAGAGCGAAGCCGGGGCCGACGGCATGTCCGTCCCCTGGTCGCCGCCGGAGAACCTGACGGCGGCCCCACGCAGCGGCGTGACCAGCGACGTCTGGTCCCTCGCCGCCACGATGTACACGCTGCTGTCCGGACGATCGCCCTTCGAGGTGCCGGGCGGGGTGAATTCCCAGCGCGCGCTGATCGAACGCATCACAGGCGCCCCGCTGCCGCCGCTCGAGCGCGGCGACGTGCCCGCCTCCTTCGAGCGGGTGCTCGAGGCGGCGATGGCCAAGGAACCGGACCAGCGCTACCCGAGCATGCTCGACCTGGGTCGCGCCCTCCAGCAGGTGCAGATGGGCCTGAACCTCGCGGTCACGCCGATCGACATCATCAACGACTCCCAGGCAGCCTTCGAGATCTCGGCGGCCGACGGGCACGAGACCGGCGGCGGTGAGGGTGACGACGAGGTCGACGGCGGGACGAGGATCCGGATCGCGAGCGACCGGTTCCATCCCGGCTACGGCGTCGCTCACGCCGCGGCGCCGCGGCGTGAGCCTCCGGTCGCCACGGTGCTGGTCGACTCGGTCTCGGGGATCGGCTCCGACTCGACCTCGACGAGCTACGGCTCGATCCACGGGGTCCCCTACGTGCCGCAGCGCCCGGCGGTCGCGCCGCCCGCGCCCGCGCTCACCGACGCCGCGCCCGACCTGCGCCGGGCGACCAGGCCCGCTGCGGCGTCGGGCGCGACGAGCTGGGTCCGACGGCGGCCGCTCGCCGTGGTCGTCGCCTTGGCCCTCGCCCTCGGCGTGACGGGCGGCGTCATCATCTACGACCGGCTGGTCGCGGTCACCATGGAGCTGAGCGCCTCGCGGGTGCCCCAGCCCGTCGACCTCGCCGCAACGCCGACGGCCGACGGGAGCGCGGCGACGTTCTCCTGGGTGAACCCCGATCCCCGCGACGGCGACTTCTACGCCTACCGCGCCGGGGACGGGTCGTTCCGCAAGACCGCCCTGCTCAACGTCTCGGTCAACACCTTCAACGTCAAGGACCCCTGCGTCGAGGTGGTCGTGGTCCGCGACGGCAGGATCTCGACGGAACCGGCCCGGGCCTGCCTCGGATGACGGGTTTCTTTCGATACAGTTTCCGAGCAGGCGCGGTGGATCCCGCTGGTGCCGCCCGGGCAAGAGGTGCCGCAGCGCGCGGTGCGGATGAAGGAGCTGTGAAGCGATGACAGAACTCGCGATCGACTACTGCGGCGAGTGGTTCCGCCCGAGCCTGGACGAGCCCTTCGACATCGGCCGTGATGCGGACCTGTCCGTCGACGACAACCCGTACCTGCACCGCCGGTTCCTGCGGATCTCCTACACGGACGGGATCTGGTGGCTGTCCAACATCGGGTCCCTCATCTCGGTGACGGTGTGCGACGCGAGCGGTGGGGTGCAGTCCTGGCTCTCCCCGGGCAACCGCCTGCCGATCGTCTTCAAGACGACCACGATCGTGTTTACGGCTGGCCCGACGACGTACGAGCTCCTGGTGCACCTGGAAGGCTCTCCGTACGAGGAGGTCGTGACGGACGACCCGCTCATCGGCGAGACGACGATCGGCGTGATCTCCTTCACTACGAGCCAGAAGCAGCTCATCGTCGCGCTGTGCGAGCCCATGCTCAAGCGTGACGGCGCCGGTCTGAGCGAGATCCCGTCGACCGCCGAGGCGGCCAAGCGGCTGGGGTGGGCTACGACCCGGTTCAACCGCAAGCTCGACAACGTCTGCGACAAGCTCGACCGGATGGGAGTCAAGGGACTGCGTGGGGGGCCTAAGCAGCTCGCCACGAACCGTCGGGCGCGGCTCGTGGAGTACGCCGTCACCTCCCGCCTGGTCACGTCGGCCGACCTGCCGCTGCTCGACGTGGACTCCGACGACTGATGAGCTCGGTGCTGACCTTCCCGAGCGAGGCGTTCCCGGCCTACCCCAGCCTGCAGGTCGTCCAGCCGGAGGGGTGGGTGGCGCTCGCGGGAGTCGGGCTGCCGCTCGCCCTCGCCCAGGAGGTGCCCAAGGGGCAGTTCCGTCCGAACGTGCTCGTCACGGTGACGCGCTTCGGCGCGGACCACACCGTAGCGGTCGCCCGGAAGGAGGTGACCCGCCGGCTCAAGGAGCTGCCGCGGTTCACCGAGACCCTGCGCGAGGACTCCGCAGACCTGCTCGGAGCGCCGGGGTTGCGGATCGAGGGCTACTTCTCGGACGGGAAGGGTGGAACTCTTGTGCAGGCCCTGCGGATGTGTGTGCTCTCAGCGGGTCCGGTCTTCGATGTGGTGCAGATCACTGGGACGTGCGCGGGCGCACAGGTCGACTCGGCTTTTGCCCAGATCCGGGAGATCCAGGACTCGCTCGTCCTGGTTTGATCCAATTTACAGGAGGTAACAGTTGTCCGCGGAGCAAGACGGAGTATCCACAGGGCGAGATGTTTGGGAATGTTGACCCCTTGCACATGCGCCTAGACTTTGAGAAGTCTTGAGATGCGTACTCCAGATGCACCCGCCGACTCCAACCGGAAGGCAAGAAATTCCGTGAGCACTGACCGTCAACTCCGCGTGGCCATCGTGGGGGCCGGCCCGGCCGGCATCTACGCCGCCGACATCCTGTCCAAGACGGATCTCGACGTCTCCATCGACCTCTTCGAGCGGCTGCCGGCCCCCTTCGGACTTGTCCGCTACGGCGTGGCCCCCGACCACCCGCGGATCAAGCAGATCATCACCGCGCTGCACAAGATCCTCGAGCGTGGTGACATCCGGCTGCTCTCCAACGTCGACTATGGCATCGACCTCAAGCTTGACGACCTGCGCGAGTTCTACGACGCGGTGATCTTCTCGACCGGCGCGTTCACCGACGCGGCGCTGACGATCCCCGGCGCCGAGCTTGAGGGGTCCTACGGCGCGGCCGACTTCGTCTCCTGGTACGACGGGCACCCCTACGTGCCGACGACCTGGCCGCTGCACGCGCAGCAGGTCGCGGTCATCGGCGCCGGCAACGTTGCCCTCGACGTCGCCCGGGTGCTGGCCAAGAATGCGGACAACCTGCTCGTCACCGAGATCCCCGACAACGTCTACGCGGGCCTGAAGGACTCGGCCGTGACCGACGTGCACGTCTTCGCCCGTCGCGGACCGGCTCAGGTGAAGTTCTCCCCGCTCGAGCTGCGTGAGCTCGGCCACGTGCCCGACCTCGACGTGATCGTCTACCCCGAGGACTTCGAGTTCGACGAGGGCTCGATCGCCGCGATCGGCTCGTCCAACCAGACGAAGCAAGTCGTCAAGACGCTCACTGACTGGACGCTCAACGACCCGGCGACGTTCTCGGCCTCGCGCCGGCTGCACCTGCACTTCCTGCACGCCCCGTCCGAGATCGTCGACGCCGACGGCGACGGCGCGGTCGACGCGCTGCGCACCGAGCGCACCAAGCTCAACGGCGACGGCACGGTCTCCGGAACCGGGGAGTTCCACGACTGGCCCGTCCAGGCCGTGTACCGCGCGGTGGGCTACTTCGGTTCCCCGCTGCCCGAGCTGCCCTTCGACGACCGCAAGGGCGTCATCCCCAACGTCGAGGGTCGGGTCATCGACATCGATGGCGAGCAGGTCCCCGGGGTGTACTGCACCGGCTGGATCAAGCGTGGGCCCGTCGGGCTCATCGGTCACACGAAGTCTGACGCCGCCGAGACGATCCGCAACCTTGTCGAGGACGCTCAGAACCAGGCCGGTTTCGCCTCGGCCGGTCAGCCCGACCCGAGCGCCATCACGAGCTTCCTCGCCGAGCGCGGCGTCGAGGTCATCGAGTGGTCCGGCTGGGAGCTGCTCGACGCCCATGAGCGTGCCCTCGGCGAGGCGCGGGGTCGTGCGCGGGTCAAGGTCATCGCCCGCGACGAGATGATCGCGATCTCCCGCGGAGCCGCTCAGTAGTCACTGCTCGGAGCGCACTGAAGAACCCCTGTGAGTATCGGTGAATCGGGAACGTTCACGGGGGTTCGTGCGTTGAACTGGGCAGATGCGCGTCGTCCGCCGAGAATATGAGATTCTCCCGGCGCGCGAGGTGGAGGGACGGTGCTCGTGGGACACAAGCACTTCAACGGGCTCAAGACCGTGGTCCTGTTCGGAGTGATGTGGGCCTTCTTGCTGGGCCTGTGGGCCGTCGTGGGTGGCGGCAGCTCGTCGATGCTCGTGCTGTTCGCCGGGATCGGCTTGGTCGGCACCGCCTACGGCTACTGGAACTCCGACAAGCTCGCGATCCGGGCCATGCACGCGCGGCCGGTGAGCGAGATCGAGCAGCCGGTCATGTACCGGATCGTCCGTGACCTCTCGACCGCGGCCCGCCAGCCGATGCCCCGCCTGTACGTCTCCCCGACGCCCGCGCCGAACGCCTTCGCGACCGGACGCAACCCCAAGAACGCGGCCGTGTGCTGCACCGAGGGCATTCTGGCCATCCTCGACGAGCGGGAGCTTCGCGGGGTGCTCGGCCATGAGCTCATGCACGTGTACAACCGCGACATCCTCACGTCGTCGATCGCGGCCGCCTTCGCCGGGATCATCACTGCCCTGGCGCAGTTCCTCATGTTCTTCGGAGGCAACCGCGATCGTGGGGGCAACCCCTTGGCTGCCCTGTTCATGGCCTTCCTCGCGCCGGTCGCCGCGACCGTCATCCAGCTGGCGATCTCCCGGACCCGGGAGTACGACGCGGACGAGGATGGCGCCAGGCTCACGGGGGACCCCCTCGCGCTGGCCTCCGCGCTGCGCAAGCTCGAGGCCGGCACACAGCGGACGCCGCTGCCGCAGAACCAGGACCTCGTGGACGTCTCGCACATGATGATCGCCAACCCCTTCCGCGGGGGCGGCATGGGCAAGCTCTTCTCCACGCACCCGCCGATGGCCGAGCGGATCAACCGCCTCGAGCGGATGGCCGGGCTGCCGGGCTCGCCGCTGAGCTGAGTCGCTGTTCAGGACAGCCGCCCGCTACGGGGCGAGCAGTCCCTCCAGGGCCCGGGCGACGCCGTCGTCGTCGTTCGAGGCGGTGACGCGGGTGGCGGCGGCCAGGACGTCGTCATGGGCGTTCGCGACCGCGAAGGACGTCCCGGCCCAGGTGAGCATCGGCAGGTCGTTCGGCATGTCGCCGAAGGCCCAGACGTCGGCGGCGGACACGTCGTGGGCGGCGCACCAGCGCGCGAGCGCGGCGGCCTTGCTCACCCCGGGCGCGGTCATCTCCGCGAGCCCGATCGCCCCCGAGTACGCCAGCTGCGCGCGGGGGCCGATCACCTGCTCGACGGCGGCGAAGAAGGCATCGGGTGCCATCGTGCCCAGCCGGGCGAGGAGCTTGCCCACCGGCGCGTCCAGGTGGTCCTCGACGGCCGCGTGGGGCGCGCTGGGCGGCGCGTGGTGGTCTGACGCGTAGTGCGGGTCGAAGATCGGGCCGTCGGGCCGTTCGAGGCCAAGCGCGATGCCGGGCAGCGCGCTGCGCAGGTCGGAGATCACGGCGGTCAGGGTCGCGGCGTCGAAGCCGCGCACCTGGGACACCGCACCGGTCGCGACCTCCACGACGCACGAGCCGTTGAGGCAGATCGCCAGGCCGTGCCCGCCCACCGCGTCGGCGACGGCATCGAGCCATCGCGGGGGACGGGCGGTGACGAAGACCACCTGGATGCCGCGGTCGTCGAGGCCGGCGAGCACGCCGCGGGTCCGGGCCGAGAGCGAGCCGTCGCTGCGCAGCAGCGTGCCGTCGAGGTCGGTCGCGACGACCCGCGGGGTCGCCACCGTCAGCGGTAGTTGGTGAACTGGACCGCGAAGTCGAGGTCGGCACCCTTGAGCAGGGCCTGGATCTCCTGGAGGTCGTCGCGGGACTTGCTGGTTGCACGCACCTCCTCGCCCGTGATCTGCGTCTTGACGCCCTTGGGGCCCTCTTCGCGGATGATCTTCGTGACCTTCTTCGCGTTCTCGCCGGCGAGGCCCTCCTTGAGGCTGACCTCGAGGCGGTACTCCTTGCCCGAGATCTGGGGGCCGTTCTCGGGCACGTCGATGTGCTTGAGCGACACGCCACGCCTGATGAGCTTGGTCTCGAGCACGTCGAGGATCGCGAGCACGCGCTCCTCGGAGTTGGCGATCATGAGGATCTTCTCGCCGCTCCACGCGATCGAGGCGCCGATGTTCTTGAAGTCGTAGCGCTGGGATACTTCCTTGACCGCCTGGTTGAGGGCGTTGTCGACCTCTTGGCGGTCGACCTTGCTCACAATGTCCATCGATGAGTCAGCCACGATAGGTCTCCTGTCGCACTGTAGAAATGGGCTGATCCCACCGTATCCGATCCACGCCCGCGCCCCACCCATCCGCCCCCTCCGCTGAGTGCACGATTTTGTACGCGACACGCCGATGCGACACGCTTTTTCGTGCACTCAGCGGGTGGGGGCGGGGTGGTGAGTTGGGCGGGGGAGTCGGGTGGCTCGTAGGGCGGCCAGGGCGTCCAGCGTGAGGATGATCAGGGCGACCCAGACGAGGGCGAAGCCGACCCAGCGCAGGGGCGGCATGTGCTCGTGGAAGACCAGCACCCCCACGAGGAACTGCAGGACCGGGGCGATGTACTGGAGCATGCCGACGACGCGTAGCGGCAGGATGCGTGCGGCCGCACCGAAGCACAGCAGCGGCAGCGCCGTCACGATGCCCGACGACGCGAGCAGCAGGGCGTGCCCCGCGCCGTCCTGCAGGAAGGTGCTCGTGCCCTGGGCGGCCAGCCAGACGAGGTAGCCCGCCGCGACCGGGGCGAGCACCGTCGTCTCGACGGCCAGCCCGGGGACGGCCGCGACGTCCCGGCCGACGCGGTTCTTGATCAGGCCGTAGAACCCAAAGGTCAGGGCGAGTCCCAGTGACAACCACGGCACCGCGGCCATGCCTATCGTGATGACGGCGACCGCCGCCAGGCCGAAGCCCAGTGCGACCCACTGGGCAGGACGCAGGCGCTCCTTGAGGACAAGCACGGCGAGCAGGACCGTGACGAAGGGGTTGATGAAGTAGCCGAGCGAGGCGTCGATGACGTGCTCGGACGTCACGGCGTAGACGTAGATGACCCAGTTCGCGGCCACCAGGACCGCGGCGACGGACAGGGCGGCCATGAGCCGGCCCGAGCGCAGGACCGTGGCGTAGGCGCCGAACTGGCGCGTCACGAGCAGGAGGACCAGGCAGAACAGCAGGCTCCACACGATGCGGTGCGCGATGATCTCGAGGGCTCCGGCCGGCTCGAGCAACGGGAAATACAGGGGGAGCGCGCCCCACATGGTGTAGCAGGCGATGCCGAGAGTGAGGCCCCACCGCATCGATCTGGGTGGAGCGGTCGAGGCATGGGAGGACGGGGTGGGGGTGGTCGGCGGCACGAGGCAACCGTACGACGCAGGGGAACCTGTGCTGGCAGACGGATGGGCGAGAGATGCGCGGTCGGCGCCGTCACAGCGCGTCGATTTCCGATCACCCGGTCTGTCTTGTATCGTAGTCTCGCTCCTGCAGATCGGGTTGATGGCTCGCGCCGTCGACGCAGATCTGGGGGAGAAGCTAGGCAGCTTGCCCGAGCGGCCAAAGGGAGCAGACTGTAAATCTGCCGTGTAATGCTACGTGGGTTCGAATCCCTCAGCTGCCACAACGGGGCGCCATCCATCGGATGGCGCCCTTTGTGCTTCCCAGATGCCCAACGTGGCGCACCCCACACCCCGCTGAGTGCGGCCGAACGGCTGCCCAAATCGGACATCGAGCAACCATTCGGCCGCACTCAGCGGGGCGGTTGGTGCGCTCGAGCGCGGGCGGCGGGGCGGCGGCGGGGCGAGGTGGACGGGTGGCCTGTGGGGGGCTCCGGCTCGTGTATCGTTGGCGCGTCGCGGATCGCAGGGCCGAGATCAGCTCCCCCGGGAGCCGATTTCATGAACCAGCCCACATGGATGTATCGTTTTCCGCGCTGCCCCCGTAGCTCAGTGGTAGAGCGCAGTCTTGGTAAGACTGAGGTCATGGGTCCGATTCCCATCGGGGGCTCTGTTGGTGCGACGCCGGTCGGCGTGGGAATATTTACCTCACGCCGGTCGCTGAACATCGATGCGGCGGGGTAGCTCAGTTGGTCAGAGCGCACGGCTCATAATCGTGAGGTCGCGGGTTCGAGCCCCGCCCCCGCTACCAGCACTGGCAACACTGCGTGCGCCGACCGGCGGTGCGCGTCAACGAAGTATGTAGCGCCCCGGCGGCGCGAGAGGTGGCACGACCGTGGCTAAGAGTTCTGACGTTCGCCCGAAGATCACGCTTGCATGTGTTGAGTGCAAGGAGCGCAACTACATCACCAAGAAGAACCGTCGGAACACTCCCGACCGTCTCGAGCTGGCGAAGTACTGCCCGCGCTGTGGCAAGCACAACGCCCACCGCGAGACTCGCTGACCGTCACGGTCAGTCCGCAGCAGCGATGACGTCTTCCTCCGTCAACCTCGACTTCGTCGGGCGCGAGTATCCGGCCAACGCCCCGTACTCGGTTGGTCGGGAGAAGATTCGCGAGTTCGCCGCTGCCACAGGTTCGACCCACCCCGCGCACCACTCTGTGGACACTGCGCGGGGTTTGGGCTATCCGGACCTCATCGCGCCTCCGACCTTCGCGGTCATCGTCGCCCAGCGAACCGAGGCGCAGTACATCGAAGACCCGGCCGCCCGCGTTGACTTCACGCGCGTCGTGCATGCCGACGAGCGCTTCGTCCACCACCGCCCGATCCACGCCGGTGACGAGCTCGTCACCGTGCTCACGGTCGTCTCGATCACCGAGCGCGCCGGTCTGGCCATGGTCACGACCCGCTGCGACATCTACGCCCTGGCCCAGCCCGACGCCGCAGGCAAGCCCGCCACCGGGCAGCCCGACGACGCGCCGGCCACCGAGCTCGTCTCGACGGTCACGTCGACGCTCGCTGTGCGAGGAGAAGGCCTGTGAGCAGCTCAGTCCGTCCCGACATCACGACGCTCTCCGTCGGTGACACGATCGGCTCCCGCAGCGTGGTCGTCGACCGGGCCCGCCTGGTCCGCTATGCCGGTGCGAGCGGCGACTTCAACCCGATCCACTGGAACGACTCCTTCGCCGTGGGCGTCGGTCTGCCCGGCGTGATCGCACACGGCATGTTCACGATGGGCGCCGCGGTGGCCCTCGTCGAGGACTGGGCCGGGGATCCCGGGGCCGTCGTCGACTACCAGGCGCGTTTCACCCGGCCGGTCGCGGTGCCGAACCCGGGCGAGGCGATCGTCGAGGTGTCCGGCGTGATCGGCGTGATCGACCTCGACGCCGCCCGGGTCCGGGTGGACCTCACGGTCACCTTCGAGGGCGCACGCGTCCTCGGCAAGTCCCAGGCCGTCGTCGCGCTCTGAGCGCCACCCGTAGCCCCTCCCTACCCGCAGCGCCTCCGCCGAACTCGTGAGCCGCTCGCCGAGCTCGTGAGCTAGGACGGTTTCTCGCGCGCAGATGCCGGTGGCTCACGAGTTCGGCGGCCCGTCTACGAGTTCGAGGCCGGACCGGGCCGGGCCGGGGTCAGAACTTCTGGGGGGCTGCCGTCGTCGTGCCGACTACGAGCTCGACGTCGAGGATCGTCACGCCGGGCACCTCGCCCGCGAGCAGAGCCGCGACGGCGCGGCCCAGGGCCTCACCCTTCTCGGCGAGCGGCTGCTTGACGGTCGTGAGCACGTCCGCCCCGAGCCACGGCAGGTCGAGCCCGTCGAAGCCCGCGATCGAGACGTCCTCGGGGACCCGCAGACCCAGCTCGCGGGCGCCGAGGATCGCGCCCGCCGCGAGCAGGTCGGACTGGGCGACGATCGCCGTCGGGCGCTGGGACGGGTCGGGGAAGCGCTCGGGGGAGAGGATGGCCAGGGCAGCGGCGTGGCCGTGCTCGACGAGGGATGCCTCGGCCTCCCAGCAGATGACCGGGGTGATCCCGGCATCGGTGAGGCCCTCGAGGCGATGCTTGGTCGGGGTCCAGTCGGCCAGTCCCGTGGCATCGACCTCGCCCGAGCGGCGGGTGAACCCGAAGGGCAGGGTGATGGCACCGAAGCGCTCGTGTCCCAGGCCGAGCAGGTAGCGGCCGAGCTCGGCGGTCCCGGCGCGGTCGGCGATGCCGACCAGCGGGGCTCCCTCGACCGGATGGCCCTCGCCCACGACGACCGGGACGCCGCGGCGTTGCAGCGCGTCCAGCGTGGGGTCGTTGGCGTGCACGCCCCAGATGAGGATGGCGACGTCCATGCCGGCGGTCTCGACGAGCGGAGCGACGACGCGGCGCCCGTCGACCGGCGGTGTGCCGGGGATGAGCAGGATGCCCAGGCCGAGGGCGCCGAGAGTGCTGGCTAGGCCGTCGAGGACCTGGACCGAGACGGGATCGCGGAAGCTGCGACGCAGCTGGTCGCCGATGACCACACCGACGATGCCCGAGCGGCCCGAGCGGAGCTGGCGGCCGAGCGGGTTGGGCCCGCGGTAGCCGAGGTCGGCGGCTGCGGCGAGGACCTTGGCGCGGGTCTTCTCCGCGATGGGTCCGGAAGCCGCGAAGGCGAGCGAGGCTGTGGACAGCGATACTCCAGCAGCTTCCGCGACGCTCGCGAGCGTCGGTCTGTGTGCCGACACGTCAACCTCACATTTTCGTTCCAGATTCTCAATTGACGGACACCGTCAGCGTACCCGACAATTGTTACTCAGCCTCGAAACGATTCGATCCAGTCGTGGGGGCAATCGAATCGATTCGAAGACGAGGAATCCGCATCAAGGCTCTCACCACTCCCGAACAGCAGGTCCACCGCGCGCGGATGTTCCTGCTGAGCTTGTTCCTGCTCCTGGGGATCAACACCTCCAGCTGGCTCGCCCGGCTGCCCACGGTCCGCGAGATGCTCGACCTGAGCACCGCTGACCTCGGCATGGTGCTGCTCGCCGGCGCCTTCGGCTCCCTCGCCGCGGTCACCCTCGCCGGGTCGATCGTCGCCCGCTTCGGCGGCAGACGGGTGCTCGTGGTCGCCGCGATCGGCAGCTTCTTCGCCCTCGCCCTCGAGGGCATCGGCCCCACGGTCGGTTCCACGGCGATCCTCGCCTTCGGTCTTGTGCTCAACGGCATGAGCATCGCGCTGATGAACGTCCCCCAGAACGTGGAGACCGCCGCGGTCGAGCGGCGCATGGGCCGCGCCGTGCTGCCCCAGTTCCACGCCGCCTTCTCGATCGGCGCCGTTCTCGGGTCCCTCATCGGCGCCGCCTGCTCGATGCTCGGCGTCCCCGTCCTCGCGCAGTTCCTCACGATCACCACGATCACCCTCGTCTGGCGCCTGATCGCGATCCCGCACGTCGTCCTGGACACCCACCTGCCCGACGACGTCCGCTGGGACCGCGCGGACACCGCGCGCTCGGCGCGGGTGCGCAAGGCGGAGATCCGCGCCGGCGTCGTCGTCCCCGAGCCGGGGACCAGCGGCCCCCGGGCCGCCATGGGCGCCCGCCGGGCGAGCCTGGGCTCGGCCCTCGGAGCCTGGCGTGAGCCGCGGACGTTGTTCATCGGCGTCGTCATCATGGCCGCGTCGTTGTCGGAGGGCTCGGCCAACAACTGGCTGCCCATCGCGGTGGTCGACGGCTTCGCCGAGACCGAGGCCATCGGCGCCTTCGTCTTCGGTGCCTTCGTCACCGCCATGACCATCGTCCGGATGTTCGGCACCCGCCTCATCGACAGCTACGGTCGGGTGGTCACGCTGCGCCTGTCCGGCGCGGTGGCGATCGTCGGGCTGCTGCTCTTCGGCTTCGCGCCCAACCTCCTCGTGGCGGGTGCCGGCGTCGTGCTCTGGGGCATGGGCGCGGCCCTCGCGGTCCCGCTCGGGATCGCCGCGGCCTCCGACGACCCGCTCAAGGCCGCCGCGCGGGTGTCTGTCGTCTCGGCCTTCGCGTCGATGTCCTCCCTCGCAGCGCCCCCGCTGCTCGGCCTTGCCGCCGAGGCGATCGGCGCGCGGCACGCCCTGACGCTCATCGTCGTAGCGCTCGTGGCGAGCGTGCTGCTGTCCAAGCACGTGGCGAAGGTGCTCCCCGAGGCTGCGACGGTCACGGCGCCGGCACTGCCTGACGCTGCGGAACCGGTCGCAGCCGCGTCCGCACCCGCGATGCCTGCCACGGTGGGCGAAGCCCGTCCGATCGTCCGGACCGAGCACACGCCCGCCCAGCGCGCCGCCGACCAGAAGGTTCCACAGGAGCGAGTCGACGCATGAGCAGACCGAATGAGGCCACCGTCGTGAGCGCTGCGGCGAGGGCGGTCTATGCGATCTTCTTCCTCGCCGGCTTCAACTTCGCCAACTGGGCCTCGCGGATCCCGCTCGTACGGGACCTGCTGGGTTACAGCCCCGCGCAGATGGGCCGCGTCGTCCTCATCGCGGCCATCGGGTCGATCCTCGCGCTCCCGCTCTCGGGCTGGATCGTCCAGCGCATCGGCGCGCGTCTGGCCATCGGGGTCTTCGCCGCGATCAACGTCGCCGGCTTTGTCATCGCGGCCTGGGGTGTGACCCACGGCGCGGTGCCGCTGGCCCTCGCGGGTCTGTTCTTGTCCGGCGTCGGGATGGGCGTGTGGGACGCGGCGATGAACCTTGAGGGCGCGGCCGTCGAGCAGCGCCTGGGCCGGGCGATCATGCCCCGCTTTCACGCGAGCTTCTCCTTCGGCACGATGGCCGGCGCCGGAATGGGCGCACTTGCCTCCTGGCTCAATGTGCCGCTGGACCTACATGTCACGCTCGCAGTCCTGGTGTCCCTCGCCCTCGTGCTGGTCAGCGTCCGCTTCTTGTTGCCCGCCGCCGAAGCCCCCGCGTCCGGCGCACCGGGCGTTGTCGGGCACGTGTTCGACGACGCGGACCCTGCGGTCGGGGTGACACCGACCAAGCACAACCCCTTCGGCGCCTGGCTCGAGCGGCGCACGCTGCTGATCGGCCTCGTCGTGCTGGCTGCGGCTCTCACCGAGGGCGCCGCCAACGACTGGCTGAGCCTCTCCGTCGTCGACGGTTTCGACGGCTACGAGGACAAGTACGCCGTCGGCGCGATGGTGCTCTTCGTGTTCCTCGCTGCGATGACCGGCATGCGGCTGCTGGGCACCGCTCTGCTCGACAAGCACGGTCGGGTGTTTGTGCTGCGGCTGTCCGCCGTCCTGGCGCTCGTCGGGCTGGGAGTCTTTGCGCTCTCCCCGTGGCTGCCGTTGGCCGTGGTGGGCGTGATCGCCTGGGGGATGGGCGCCGCCCTGGGCTTCCCGGTCGGCATGAGCGCCGCGAGCGACGATCCCGCCCGTGCCGCGGGGCGGCTGAGCGTCGTGTCCACGATCGGCTACACGGCATTCTTCGCCGGCCCGCCGGTCCTGGGGTGGCTGGCCGACCATATCGGCTACCGCCACGCCCTCCTGACGATCGCTGTCCCCGTGCTGCTCGGTCTGCTGGTGTCCTCGGTCGCGGCCTCTCCCGAGGAGCGGGAGCGACGGGCGCTGGGTCGAACTAGTCTGGTGAAGTGACCGTCGATCTCCCCTCCCTGACCGAACCCACCTTCGCCGACCTCACCACGCTGCGCGTGGGAGGAGTCATCGACTCCTACGTGACGGCGTCGACCGAGGCCGAGCTCATCGACGCCATCCGCGCGGTCGACGACGCCGGCACACCCCTGCTCGTCATCGGCGGCGGGTCCAACCTGCTCGTGGCGGACGAGGGATTCTCCGGCGTGGTCCTGCGCGACTCCCGCAGCGGCATCACGGTCGAGAGCGCCGACTCCTGCGGCGGCGCGACCGTGACCGTCCCCGCCGGCCATACCTGGGACGACGTCGTCGCCGAGGCGGTCGCGAAGGAGTGGGTGGGGATCGAGGCGCTCTCCGGCATCCCCGGGACCGTCGGAGCGGCGCCTGTGCAGAACATCGGTGCCTACGGCCAGGAGCTCTCCGGAACCGTGGCGAACGTGCGGGTCTGGGACCGCGGGCAGGGTCGGGTGCGCACCCTGGCCCTGACCGAGCTCGGCTTCGGCTACCGCACGTCCATGCTCAAGCGCTCGACCCAGCTGGTGCCGACGGATGTGTCCCCGTCCACCCCGGTCGACCCGCTCGCCCCGTGGTACCCGAGCCCGCGGTACGTCGTCCTCGACGTGAGCTTCCAGTTCCGCCTCGGCTCTCTCTCGACCCCGATCGCCTACCCCGAGCTTGCTCGCCGCCTCGATGTGGCAGTCGGCGCCCGCGCGGAGTCCAGCGCCGTCCGCGAGGCCGTCCTAGAGCTGCGCGGGAACAAAGGCATGCTGCTCGACGCCGATCCCGAGGCCCCCGACCACGACCGCTGGAGCGCCGGGTCCTTCTTCACCAACCCGATCCTGCCGGCCGACCTCGTGGCGGACCTGCCCGAGGGGGCGCCGGTCTTCCCGGTCCGCTCGGCGACCCCGATGACCACGACCGGCCCGAGCCTGGGCACGATCGACGAGTCCGTGGTCAAGACGTCCGCGGCCTGGCTGATCGAGCACGCCGGCTTCACCCGCGGGTACGGGGTGGACGGGCCGAACAGTCCTGCCACCCTCTCGACCAAGCACACCCTCGCGATCACGAACCGCGGGTCGGCAACCGCGGCCGACATCGTCCGCCTCGCCCGCACCGTGCGCGACGGCGTCGCGGCGACCTTCGGCATCGAGCTGGACGCCGAGCCCGTGCTGGTGGGGCTGACGCTCTAGCGCGGCCTCAGCCGCGGCGAGCCAGCCGGATGTGGGTGACCGCGGAGGAGGCGACCATCTCCACGCAGGCGAAGTCCTCGGCGCCCGCGCCGAGGTCGCCGAAGAGCCGCTCGCCCGCGCCGAGCAGGAGGGGCACGAGGGCCACGTGGATCTCGTCGACGAGCCCCGCGGCCAGGAACTGCTGAATCGTCGACGCACCGCCGCCCAGGCGCACGTCGAGGTCCCCGGCGGCGTCGCTGGCCTCGGCGTAGGCGTCGTCCACGCCGTCGTAGACGAAGTGGAAGGTCGTGCCGCCCGCCATCGTCAGCGGCGGGCGCGGGTGATGGGTGAGCACAAACACCGGGTGGTGGTACGGCGGGTCCTCGCCCCACCAGCCGGTCCAGGCCTCGCCGCCGTGGGTGTCCGCCCACGACTCCCAGTCACCGCGGACCGGGCCGAACATGTTCCGACCGATGATCGTGGCGCCGATGCCGGCCTCCCCACGCGCCACGAAGGCGTCGTCGACACCCGTCGTCCCGCCGTCGAGCCCCTGCTCGGCCCGGAAGGTGCGGGTGGCGAAGATCCACTCGTGCAGGCGCTGCGCGCCCACGCCCAGGGGATCATCGAGGCTCTGATCCGGTCCGGCCATGAAGCCGTCGAGGGACATCGAGACGTTGTGCACGCGGAGCTGGGACATGGTGGGTACCTGGTGATCGCGATCGGGATGGTTTCCCCATCGTGGCCGCCCTCTCACCGGGACGCCACCGGCGGCCGGTGGTTGACTGAGGCTCATGACGGACGCGTGGCACCCAGATGTGCTCGGTGGGGACTGGGTGGCCCGGACCATGCCGCTGCGACCCAACGCCGAGGGTGAGGTCGTCGCGACGCTCGTGACCCGGCGAGCGACGCTCGACGGCGCCCCGGCCATCGCCGGCCCTGCCCCCGGCGCTCCGACCCCGCGCGCGGCGGTCCTCTACGTGCACGGCTTCGTCGACTACTTCTTCCAGACGCACCTGGCCCGCCAGTTCGCCGATCACGGCATCGACTTCTTCGCGATCGACCTGCACGGCTACGGGCGCTCGCTGCTGCCCCACCAGAGGCCGAACTTCTGCATGGACCTGCGCGAGTACGGCGAGGAGCTGGCTGCAGCGACGTGGGTCGTCCGCGGTGAGCTCGGCTACGACCGGCTTGTCCTCATGGGGCACTCGACCGGAGGGCTGATCGCGTCGCTGTGGGCGCACAGCGCGACGGGGCGGGAGACGGTGGACGCGCTCGTGCTCAACAGCCCGTTCCTCGACCTCAACCGGCCGTTCTTCGACCGGGTGATCGGCACGGCGGTGCTCGACGTGGTCGGGGGCCGGGCGCGCTACGTCGTCGTGCAGCATGCGCCGTCGGAGTACTCGCGGTCGCTGCACCGCGAGGCGGGCGGGGAGTGGGAGTACGACCGGCGGCTCAAACCGCCCGAGGGCTTTGCGGTGCTCGCGGGCTGGCTCCGGGCGATCCGTGCGGGGCAGGCCCGCCTGGCCCGCGGTCTTGACCTTGCCTGCCCGGTGCTCGTGTGCACGTCCACCCGCAGTGGGGCCAACCGCGCCGACAACCGCGATCTGCACCGCGTCGACGTGATCCTCGACGTCGACCAGATCGCCCGCCGCGCCCCCGCGCTGGGCACGGACGTGACGGTCGTGCAGATCGACGGCGGCATCCACGACCTCGCCCTGTCCCCGGAACCGGCCCGCACCGCGTTCTTCGCTGCGGTCTTCGGGTGGCTCGAGGGCGTCCTGGGTGGAGTGAGGGCCCCGACGCAGGTCAGGCGGTCGGCGGCGGGCTGAGCAGGGCGCCGCGCACGGCGTCGAGGATCGAGTCGTCGGACAGCCCGGTGGCGCGCACCTGGTCGACGAAGGCCCGCGCGGCCTGCTGGACGAGCACGTCCGCGGCCACGGCACCGTCCGCGATCACCGTCCCTGCCCGACGCCGCGTGGTCACCACCCCGGCGAGCTCAAGCTCGCGGTAGGCGCGCGCCACAGTGCCCGCGGCCAGGCCGAGGTCGGTCGCGAGCGCGCGGATCGGTGGCAACCGGTCGCCCGCCTTGAGGCTCTCCGCCGAGACATGCCCCATGATCTGCGCGCGGATCTGCTCGTAGGGCGGGACACCAGAGTCGAGGTCGATCGCGATCTGCAGGTCGCTCGTCACGGCATGGTCCATCGGATGCGGCGCACGGCGTCCGTCGCGGAGGCTGTTGCGCGTGAGGTGCGTCCAGCGTCGGGACCCGCGCCCGGCGTCGTGCCTGGGCGTTCGGCCGTGACAGGCACCAGGGAGCCGGGCAGGGCGACTGCGGTCGCGGCGGCGCCGATCGACGCGAGCGCCCCGAGGAGGAAGGCCACGGCGACGACGATCGGCCCCTCCCGCAGGAACGGCAGCGCCAGGAGGCCGTAGACCGGGGCGGCGGTCGCGCCGAGGGTGAGCGTCGCCCCGCGGAGTGCGCGCTGCGCGCTCAGCCGACGCAGTGCCAGGTCCCATGACAGGGACGCGTCCGAGATCGCCGGGCGCCGGGCGATGAGGATCAGGCAGGCGAGGCCAGCCACGATGATCGCGGCGGCTGCGATGAGCAGCGGCAGGGCGTAGAACCACCCCGGGTAGGGGCCCGAGGCCCAGCTGGTCTTGGAGCCGTCGGCCAGGACCTCGGATCGCCCGTAGCTGCGCCCGTCCGGGAAGGCGGTGAACCCGCCGACCAGCAGGGCGACGACCAGGAGTGCGGACGTGATGGCGAGGAGGATCACGGCCGGCCGGGGCGTCACGTCCCGGACGGACCGGTGGGTCAGCGTCGCGGTGCGGACCGAGCCGGTCGGACGGGGCCAGGTGATCTCCCCGAAGGCGGAGACGGCCAGGAAGGCCAGACCGCCCGCGGCCAGGACCAAACCGGTGACTCGTCCGGTCTCGAGCCCGCCAGCCGCTTCCGAGGCCGTCGCCATGGCGACGGCTGCCACGAGGAGGGCGCACCAGGCGGCGACGTGGATCCGGAGAGCGTGGCTGCGGGCTGCAGCCGCGGCGGCCGAGGGTTGGCGGTCCCCGGACCCGCGGGCGGAGCGGGCGGAGGTCGCCTTGACGATTGCCACGGCGACCAGCACCAGCCCGATGATCATGACCGCCAGGTACAGGTAGATCCACATGAATGGCCGCATCGCAACGCTCCTGACGTCGATACTGAAGTCTAATGAATCAATCCATTAATACAATGACAGGAGCTGGACGCGCCTGTCAACACGTCCCGGCTGGCGGCTGGCGCCGGGCGCCGGGAGCCGGGCTGCGGGGGGCCCGGGTCTGGGACGGGGTGCTGGACCTGGGGCTGCTGGCCCGCGTCGGCGGGGGTTATGTGCAAGATCACCAGGGGAGAGGTCCCCATCCGAAGCCTCTTTAGTGGGAATTGTCGGAGTGCCGCACCGTAGGGTCGTCAACCATGACGTCGAACGCTCACCAAGCCCCCACGCCGCTCCCGGCGGTGCTTCACGAGACGACCCCTGAGACGACACCAGGGACGGATGCTGACATGCCCCTGCCGCAGGCTGAGTTCATGGCCCCCCGGGACCCGGGTGTGCTCGTCCGCCCCGGCGAAGCGTTCGGACCGCTTCCGCTGCTCGACGGTGTTGTCGCTGTCACCATCCGGACGGCGGTCGGTGAGCTCACCGGGCTGCATGCCGAGCCCACGGCCGCCGCGCGCGGCACGGTTCTCCTCGTCCCCGGCTTCACCGGCTCGAAGGAGGACTTCGGTCCGCTCCTGCCGCTGCTCGCGGCGCACGGCTGGGACACCTGGGCATACAGCCAGCGGGGCCAGGCCGACTCGGCCGCACCCGAGGGCCTTGATGCCTACCGGCTCGAGGACTTCGCGGCCGACGCCTGCGAGGTCGCCGACATCATCGGGGTGGGTGCCCCGGTGCACCTCCTCGGCCACAGCTTCGGCGGCCTGGTGGCGAGGGCCGCCGCGCTGCGGGCACCGGAGGCGTTCCTCGACGTCGTGCTGCTGTGCTCCGGCCCGCGCGGATTCGGCTCGAGCAAGGATGACCTGCGCTCGATCGTCGATGCGAGCGGCTCGCTCGGGCTGTGGGCGAACGGGAACCCCGCACTGGCTCAGGTGCCCACCGCCGAGCTCGAGCCGGCCGACGCCTTCCTCAAGGTTCGCGCCGCGGCGACCTCGCCGGACAACCTCCGCGGGATCATGGACGTGCTGTGGGACACGGTCGACCGCACGGCGGACCTGCGCGACACGGGGCTGCCCGTGCTCGTCGCGCACGGTGCGACGGACGACGCCTGGCCGCAGGCATGGCAGAAGGAGATGGCCGACGTGCTCGCCGGCCCGTACCGGATCATCCCCGACGCCGGGCACTGCCCCGCAGAGGAGAACCCCACGGCGACCGCGGACCTGCTGCACGCCTACTGGGACCTGCAGCTCGAGGCCTGAGCCGGCAGCCAGTCCTTCACTCGGCAGCCGGTGGCCGATCCTGGCCTCGGGGCGCGCCACGTTTGGGCGGGCGGATCGAGGGGACGTCGCCCACGATCGGCACGGGCCTGCGGTGGAAGCCGATCGAGTACCGCGAGAGCAGCCCAGCGATCGTGGTGAAGCGGTTGCGTGACCCAAGCAGCCCGGCGATGTGCACGAACAGCCACACCCACCACGCCACCTTGCCTCGCAGCCGGATCTTGCCGGCGATGTCTCCCACGGCCGCGCTGCGGCCGATCACAGCCAGGGTGCCCTTGTCGATGTAGCGCAGGGGCGTCGTCGGGCGTCCGGCGAGGAGGTTGCGGATCTGCTTGCCCGCGTGGCGGCCGCCCTGGATCGCGGGCTGGGCGAGCTGGGGCAGGTCGAAGGGGGTCGCGGCGATGTCACCTGCGGCAAATACCCCCGGCAGTCCTTCGACCTGGAGGTCGGGCCCGGTCGTGACCCGGCCGTGCGCGCCGATCGGCAGGTTCCACTCCCCGACCTCGGGGTGCGGGGCGACGCCCGTCGCCCAGATCGTCAGGTCGGAGCGGATGCGGGTGCCGTCGGTGAGCTTGACGGCGTCGGGCAGGACGGACGCGACGCCCGCGCCGAGGTGCAGGTCCACGTTGCGCTTGGCGAGCTGCTTCGCCGCGTAGACGCGCAGCGAGACCGGGAACGCCTTGAGCACCTCGCCGCCGCGCTGGACGATGCTCACGTTGAACGCGTCGCCACGGATCTCGGGGTAGGCCGGGCGCAGCCCCTGGTCGCGCAGCTCGGCCAGCGCCCCGGCGATCTCGACCCCGGTCGCCCCACCGCCGACCACCACGATGTGCAGGCCGTCGTGGGTTCCGGGGGAGGCAGCCGCGTGCTCGAGCCGCACGAAGAGCGTGTCGCGGATGGCGAGGGCCTGGGACCGGGAGTAGACGGCGAAGGCGTGCTCCTTCGCCCCGGGCGTGCCGAAGTAGTTGGTCGTGACACCGTTGGCCAGGACGAGGTAGTCGTAGCCGATCTCGACGTCGTCGAGCAGCCGGATGGTCTTGGTCTCGGTGTTGATGCCCACCAGGTGCTCATGGACCACCCGGAGATTCTTCTGCCGCAGCCGCAGGCTCCGCAAGAAGTACGTGACGTCGCCCGCGTTCAGTCCGCCCGTGGCCACCTGGTAGAGCAGCGGTTGGAAGGTCTTGTAGACGCGCCGGTCCACGAGCGTGATCTTCACGGGAGCGCCCGCAAGGGCTTTGACCGCGGCGACCCCGGCGAAGCCGCCGCCGATGACGACGACGTGCGGGAGGGGCGTCGTGCCTCCTGGGGTGGCCGGCTTCACAGGCCCCACGACCGGAGATTCCATCCGTCGAGGATGCGTTGATCGTGCTCGGTGCCGAGGAGGCAGGTGGCCGCGGTGCCCAGCACCAACCGTGCGCCGTAGGTGGGGTTGAGGCCGAGCCAGAGCGCACCGAGCACCCGGAGCAGGTGCCCGTGCGCCACGAGCAGCACGTCCCCGCCGCCGTCGAGGACTTCGGCGACATCGTCGATGACGCGTGTGGCCCGCGTGGCCACGTCGGCAAGCGTCTCGCCCGGGGAGGTGGGTGAGGTCGACGAGGTGGGCGGCGCGGGGGCACCCGCGCGTGGGGACGCGCCGTCGCGCACCCCGTCCCGGAAGATCTGCCAGTCGTGCCCGACGTCGTCGCTCACCTCGAGCGAGGTGCGCCCCTCGACCTGGCCGTAGTCCCACTCCATGAGATTCGCGTCGAGCTGGGCACCGGGGAACCCGGCGAGCTCGGCGGTGCGCTGGGCCCGCACGAGCGGGCTCGTGCGGATCTGCGCGAAGGGGCGTCCGCGCAGGGACGTGTGCCGAGTGATGAACCGGCCCGCAGCGACGGCCTGCGCCTCGCCGTCGCTCGTGAGCGACAGGTCCGTGCGTCCGGTGTGCTGCCCGCTGCGGCTCCATTCCGTCTCGCCATGGCGCAGCAGTACAAGCTGTGGGGTCAGAGTTGCCATTTTTCCTTAGTCGATTCCGAGGGTCGTGGTGAGGAGATCGGGGAGATAGGCGACCGGCCCGAGCTGGTCGCCGGTCATGAAGCCGGCGGGGGCGTCGATCACCTGCGGGATCCGGTTGACCGTCGTCGCGCAGGTGAGCTCGACCGTCTTGGGCTCGGTGACCACAAGCTCGGTCCGGGGCTCGCCCTCGATGATCCAGTCGTTGTGGTCGACGTCGCGCGGGCCGTAGACCTTCCCGACGACCTCCATGACCAGGGTCGGGCCCTGGACGGTCGTCGCCGTGGCCCGCGCCAGCATGCCGGTCACCTGGCCCGGCGGGATCTCGCGCCCGAGGGTGAGGGAGGTGATCGGACCGCTCGAGAAGATCGGTTCGAGGTCCTGGGTGATCCCGGAGACGTCCAGGCCGAGGGCGCCCGCCAGCCACGGCGGGACGTTGAGCGCGAAGGAAGGCACGTTCGCCGCGCGGATCTGTGCGTCGAAGGCCGCGGGGTCCAGGCCCACACCGTGCACCTGCGCGAGGGCGATGCCGTAGTCGTCCACGTTGTAGGTCGAGTACCCGCGGATGGCGTCGATGCGGTGGGTCGCCCCGGCGGTCGCTGTCACCAGGCTGCCCCAGAAGACGTCCTGGTAGCCGGTCCCCAGCAGCGTGCAGTCGTTGCGCCGGGCCAGCTCGTCGAGCCGGGCTGTGATCTCGGGGGAGGTGTTCCACGGGAAGAAGGCCTCCTCGCAGGTGGACACGGCGTTGATCCCGCGCGAGGCGCAGGCCTCGAAGAACGGTTCCATGTCGGACATGAGGGAGAGCAGGGTGAGCACGACGACGTCGGGCATGGTCGCGTCGAGCACGCCGTCGGCGTTGTCGGAGATCGTCACCCCGAGCGGCTCCGCGAGGCCGGCGACCTCACCGAGGTCTCGCCCCACGAGCGCCGGGTCGGAGTCGATCGCGCCGACCACGTCGGCGCCCTTCTCCACGAGGTAGCCGACAATGACGCGGGCCATGTTCCCGCAGCCGTAGATCACGACTCGAATGGGACGAGCAGACATCATTGCCTCCGCACCTGGCGCGCGTCGTAGGTGAGCGTCGTCGGTGAGCACCGCAGATGAGCACCGATGCTTCGAGCATAGGCACGGTCGCGCGGTCCTGCCGGGGCGGATGACCGTCCCAGCCTCAGTGCCCGCGGGCGATCCACTCCGCCAGGTGCGGCGCCTCAGCCCCGATCGTGGTCGAGTCGCCGTGCCCGGTGTGCACGACCGTCTCGGGCGGCAGGGTCAGCAAGCGGGTCCGGATCGACTCGACGATCGTCGGGAAGTCGCTGAAGCTGCGCCCGGTCGCCCCCGGCCCGCCGGCGAAGAGGGTGTCCCCGGTGAACACGACGGAGAGGTCGGGCACGTAGAAGGACACCGAGCCGGGGCTGTGCCCGGGGGTGTGCAGGACGTGCACGGCGGTCCCGGCGACGACGATCACCTGGCTGTCGGCGAGGTCGGCGGTGGGCGCGGCATCGGGGTGCGTGAGCGCCCAGAGCTCGCGGTCGGCCGGGTGCAGCCAGATCGGCGCACCGAGACGCTCCGCGAGCCGGGGCGCCTGGCGGACGTGGTCGTCGTGGGCGTGGGTGGCCAGGACCGCGAGGACCGTGCGCGCCCCGACCGCGGCGACGATCGCGTCGACGTCGTGCGGGGCGTCCAGGACGACGACCTCGGAGTCGTCCCCGAGGATCCACACGTTGTTGTCGACGTCGAAGGTCTGCCCGTCGAGGGAGAAAGTCCCCGACGTGACCAGGTGCTCCACCCGCGCGGTCACAGGACCACGACCGATCGCAGGACGGTACCGGACTTCATCGTCGCGAAGGCCTGCTCGACGTCGCCGAGCCCGATCCGTTCGGAGACGAAGGCGTCGAGCGGCAGCCGGCCCTGGGTGTACATCTCCAGCAGCGCCGGGAAGTCCCGCTCGGGCAGGCAGTCCCCGTACCAGGAGGACTTGAGTGCGCCGCCGCGTCCGAACACGTCGGCGAGCGGGATGTCGAGCATCATCTCGGGGGTGGGGACGCCCACGAGGACGACCGTCCCGGCGAGGTCGCGGCCGTAGAAGGCCTGCTTCCACGTCTCTGGGCGCCCGACTGCGTCGATCACGACGTCCGCGCCGAAGCCGTCGGTGAGGGCAGTGATCGCCGCGACGACACCATCCTGGTCGAGTCCGGAGGAATTGATGGTGTGGGTCGCGCCGAGGGCGCGTGCCCACTCGAGCTTGGAGTCGTCGAGGTCGATCGCGAGGATCCGGCGAGCCCCGGCGAGATTGGCCCCGGCCACGGCCGCGCAGCCGACGCCGCCGCAGCCGATCACCGCGACGGTGTCCCCGCGCTGGACGGGCGCGGTGTTGACCGCCGCACCGAGACCGGCCATCACGCCGCAGCCGAGCAGCCCAGCCACCGCGGGGTCGACGCCGGGGTCGACCTTGGTCGCCTGGCCGGCGGCCACGAGCGTCTTTTCGGCGAAGGCCCCGATCCCGAGCGCGGGGCTCAGCGGGGCGCCGTCGAGCAGCGTCATCTTCTGAGTCGCGTTGTGCGTGTTGAAGCAGTACTGCGGGCGACCGCGTCGGCAGGCCCGGCACTGCCCGCACACCGCGCGCCAGTTGAGCACGACCGAGTCGCCGACGACGACGTTCTCGACGCCCTCACCGATCGCCGAGACGGTCCCGGCGGCCTCGTGGCCGAGCAGGAAGGGGTAGTCGTCGGTGATGCCACCCTCGCGGTAGTGCAGGTCGGTGTGGCAGACGCCGCAGGCCGCGACGTCGACGACGACCTCACCGGGCCCGGGGTCGGGGACGATGATCTGCACGGTCGAGACGGGCTCACCCTTGGCGAGCGCGACGACGGCGTTGACGGTCCAGGGCATGGTTCTCCTCGGGTGGTGGGGTGCTGGTCCCAGGCTACGTGCAAGAGCACGCCGGGCCCGGGCCCGGGCCGTGACATCATCCGGCGGCCTCCTGTGTACTAACTGCGGCTGAGCGGTCGATAGGGCTTGTGACAGGGACGCCGGAAGGCCACCCTCGAGGCCGGACCGAATGATCCAGCCCTCTCGCGGCGGCGCTGAGCCGACGTCAACGAAATGGGCATTGCATGCGCAATCCACTGACCTACCTGTCTCTCGGCCGCAGGCTCGCTGCGGCGTTCACCGTCCTGTGCGTGCTGCTCGTCGTCGTCGCCACCGCAGGTCTCAACGGCTCGATCAGCCAGCGCGCGGTGGCGCAGCAGACCACAGCGCTGCATGAATTGCGGACCGATGTGCTCCAGCTGCGCTACCTCGACGCCGACGTGAGCGGGTGGCAGGGCTACTTGTTCGTCGACGCGCTCGTCGACGGCCCCGCCGCCGCAGTCGCGGCCGACAACGCGACCATCATGGGGCTGGACGAGTCGCGCGCGGCGGGCTACGCCCTCCTGACCGTCCTCGAGGCCTATCCCCTGACCGACTCCGAGCGGGTCCTAGTGGGTTCCCTGGGGACCCAGTGGGCGGACTACTTCGCCCTCACCGACTCGATGCTGGGCCTGATCGCCGAGGGCACCGGGCCGTCTCTCGACGCCGCCCACGAGATTCTGAACGGGGGCCTCGACACTGCCTGGGTCAACCTGCTCGATACCACCTCCGAGTTTCAGGCGAGCGTGGACGACCGGATCTCCACCCTGGACGCTGACGCCGACGCCGCCTCGTCCGGCGCGCGCCTGCAGGTGATCGTCGCTGGGGCCCTCGCGGTTCTGATCGCAGTCGGACTTGGCACCGGCATCACACGGTCGATCGTGCGCCCGCTGCGGCAGTGCGTCATCGCGCTCACAGCCATGGCCGACGGCGACCTCACCGTCGCCACCGACATCCCGAACCGGGATGAGGTGGGTGACATGGCTCGCGCGCTCGCCCGAGCGCAGGCGTCGCTGCGCGACACCCTGTCCGGGGTCGGCGAGACTGCTCAGACCGTGGCCGCCGCCGCCGAGGAGCTCTCGGCCGCAAACTCGCAGGTGACCGCCGGGTCTGAGGAGACCAGCGCACGCGCCGGGGTGGTCGCCGCTGCCGCCGAGGAGGTCTCCCGTAATGTGCAGACCGTCGCAGCGGGCGCCGAGCAGATGGGCGCCTCGATCCGGGAGATCGCCCAGAATGCCAATGAGGCCGCAAAGGTCGCCAACCACGCCACCGGCGTGGCCGCCTCCACGAACGACCTGATCACCCAGCTCGGGGTGTCCACCGGGGAGATCGGCAACGTCGTCAAGGCCATCAGGTCCATCGCCGAACAGACCAACCTGCTCGCCCTGAACGCCACCATCGAGGCCGCTCGGGCCGGGGAGGCCGGCAAGGGGTTCGCCGTCGTGGCCGGCGAGGTCAAGGAGCTCGCAAGCGAGACCGCTCGCGCTACCGAGGAGATCACCCGTCGCGTCGAGGCCATCCGGGCCGACACGACCGGTGCCGTCGTCGCCATCGGCGAGATCAGCGCGATCATCGGCTCCATCAACGACTACCAGCTCACCATCGCCAGCGCCGTCGAGGAGCAGACCGCCACCACCAACGAGATGTCCCGATCGGTCTCCGAGGCTGCCACCGGGTCCGGGGACATCGCGGTCAACATCACCGGGGTTGCATCTGGCGCCGCCACGTCCAGCGAGGTCCTGGTCCAGATGGGCGGGTCCGTCAACGAGCTCGCCCGCATGTCGGCCGACCTGCGGGAGCGCATCTCAGCATTCACCTACTAGTGGCCGCACATTCGTCGGTCGAAGCCACCATGGTGACGGACGCCGGGTAGTCGGCGGGAGCTGCGGCGTCGGGCACGGGCGACGGCAGGTGACGGCGCCAGCAGGAGACGACGACGCCGAAGCAGCCGAGCGCGAGCACCGCGCCCCCGGCGAACATCTGCGGGTACGTCCACGTGCTGGCGAGCGAGGCCAGCAGCACGGGGACGAAGAACCCGAGGTAGGCGAGGGAGTAGTAGACCGCGACGGCGCCGGCGAGCCCGTCCGGCCCGGCGATGCGCTGGGCTTCCTGGAGCCCAGAGACGAGCAGCAGCCCGTAGGCCGACCCGAGCACGGCTGCGGCGACGACCGCGGCGAGGATGCTCAACGTCGAGGAGGCCCACACGGCCAGCACCATCCCGGCGACGGTGACCGCGAGCCCGACGGCGACGGCCCGGGCATTGCGGGGGGTGTCCACCCTCTTGGCGAGCTGTTGGGTGACGAAACCGCTGCCCAGGCCGATGAAGCAGAGAAGCCCGGAGAAGCCCGTCTCGTACCCGGGGACCCTGTCCGCGAGCAGCGCGGGCAGGATCGCGTATGCGCTCGCGGCGACCCCGAACGTCCACGGCGCAGAGGGCAGCACGACGAAGAGGAAGCGGCGGTGGCGGGCGGCCGGAACCCGCAGGTCGTTGATGAGCCGGCCCGGGGTCAGGCTCCGCGGCCGGGTCTCGGGGACGGAGAGCATGAGGGCGGACAAGCCGACCGTGATGACGATGTTGACCGCGTAGGGCAGGACGGTGGGCGCTGGGCCGAACTGGGCGAGCGTGGCCGCGACCGCGGCGCCGAGCGCGAACCCCGCGGTCAGTGCGAGGGAGGCTCGGCGTGCGCCGAGGCCCGCGTCGGCGGAGTCCTCGAAGGGCGGCTCGGAGAGCTCCTTGACCCAGCTGGTCCCCACGGCCATGACGAGGCCGAGGGCCACGCCGGACAGCACCCGTCCGGCGTAGAGGAGGACCTGCGCGTGGGTGCCCACCGCCAGCATGGCGCTGCCGACGATGCAGAGCAGGGGAGCTGGCAGCAAGAGCGGGCGGCGCCCGTACCGGTCCGAGAGCGGGCCGCCGATGAGCAGGGCCGGGATGATACCCAGCACGTACGCCCCGAGCAGGAGGTTCACAGACACCGCACCGAGACCCTCGTGGCGGTACATGACAAGCAGCGGAGTGAACTCGTTGCCGCCCCAGGCGACCGCGAACAGGGCGCCGCTGGCGCGCAGCCAGGGGCGGGCCGCCCGTGGCTGGGTGTGGTGGAGCGAGGTCGAGTGCGCAGAGGTCGAGTGCGCAGGGGCCGCGGGGGAGAGCGTCGGGGCGGTCATCGCAGGAGGTCCCGGTGAATGTCGTGCATGTGATCGATCAGCGCCCGGGTGAAGCCTGCGGCGTCCTGGTCGGCGATCAGCCGGGCGAGCTCGGTGTGCTGGCCGACGATCGCGTCGAGCTGGCCGGCGCGAGCGCGCACCGACCGCGCGGTCATCCGCTGCTGGCGGTCACGCAGGGTCCGGTAGACCTCGCGCAGGATCGAGTTGTCGCCGGCGTCGACGATCCCTTGGTGGAAGTCGACGTCTGCCCGGGCGAAGGCGGTCAGGTCGCCGGCTGCAGCGGCCCGGTTCTGGTTGGCGACGACCTCCGCCAGGTGCGCCGCGAGCAGCGTGGCGGCGTCTGAGTCCAGGCAGACCTTGCGGACCGCGGCGGACTCGATCACCTGGCGGGCCTCGATGACCTCGGCGATCTCGCCGGGCTGGACGGGGCGCACGAGGGCACCGCGCTTGGGGAAGAGCTCCATCCACCCCTCGGCCTGCAACCGGAGGAAGGCCTCGCGGACGGGGGTGCGGCTGACGCCGAGCTCGTCGGCGATCTGCCCCTCGCTGATGAGGGTGCCGCCGGGGAGGGTGCCGTCGAGGATCCGTTCGTGCAGGACGGCGTGGGCGCGGTCTGCGGCGGAGACGGGGTGCGCGGGGGTGGTGGTGCTGCTCTGGAGCACGTGCTGGGCTTCTTCCGTATAGATCATAGATACAAGTTGTATCTTAGACCCGATGGGGAGCCGCGGCCACCGTGCCCGGCTGTGGATCACCGTCGGAGGTCAGTGACGCCACCTACAGTGGGCGGGTGACTTCGCTCGATCTGACCCCGCCGCCCGCCACCGCCACCACCCACACCCGCGCGCTCGAGGTGCTGCGCTCGGTCTTCGGCTACGATGCCTTCCGCGGCGACCAGGCGGAGATCATCTCGACCGTGATCGACGGCGGGGACGCCCTCGTCCTCATGCCCACCGGGGGTGGGAAGTCGCTGTGCTACCAGGTGCCCGCCCTCGTGCGGCCCGGCGTCGGCGTCGTCGTCTCCCCGCTCATCGCGCTCATGCAGGACCAGGTCGACGCGCTCTCCGCGCTCGGGGTGCGCGCCGGCTTCCTCAACTCGACCCAGATGCCGCACGAGCGCCGGGCCGTCGAGGACGCGTTCGTCGACGGGACCCTCGACCTGCTCTACCTCGCGCCCGAGCGGCTGCGTGTCCCTGAGACCCTTGCCCTGCTCGACCGCGGGCAGGTCTCGCTCTTCGCGATCGACGAGGCGCACTGCGTGTCCCAGTGGGGGCACGACTTCCGCCCGGACTACCTCCAGCTCTCCGTGCTGCACGAGCGCTGGCCGGACGTCCCGCGGGTCGCGCTGACCGCGACGGCCACCGAGACCACGCATGCCGAGATCGCCCGGCGGCTGCAGCTCGAGGACGCGCGGCACTTCGTCGCGAGCTTCGACCGGCCCAACATCCAGTACCGGATCGCCGCCAAGAACAACCCCAAGGCCCAGCTGCTGGACCTGCTGCGCACCGAGCACCCCGGCGACGCCGGGATCGTGTACTGCCTCTCCCGCAAGTCGGTCGAGCAGACCGCGGAGTACCTCGTCGCCCAGGGGATCCCGGCGCTGCCGTACCACGCCGGTCTCGGCGCTCAGGTGCGGGCGGCCAACCAGTCGCGTTTCCTGCGCGAGGACGGCTTGGTCATGGTCGCGACCATCGCCTTCGGCATGGGGATCGACAAGCCCGACGTGCGCTTTGTCGCTCACCTCGACCTGCCAAAGTCCGTCGAGGGGTACTACCAGGAGACCGGCCGCGCTGGCCGCGATGGCACGCCGGCGACCGCCTGGCTCGCCTACGGCCTGGCCGACGTCGTCCAGCAGCGCCGCATGATCGACACCTCCGAGGGCGACGCCGCGCACCGGCGCAAGCTCTCCGCGCACCTGGACGCCATGCTCGGGCTGTGCGAGACGGTCGAGTGCCGCCGTGTGCAGCTGCTCGCCTACTTCGGCCAGGAGAGCGCGGCCTGCGGCAACTGCGACACATGTCTCAACGCGCCCAAGACCTGGGACGGGACGGTCGCCGCGCAGAAGTTCCTGTCCACGGTCGTGCGGCTGGAGCGCGACCGCGGGCAGCGCTACGGCGCCGGCCACCTGGTCGACATCCTGCTGGGCAAGGAGACCCCGCGGGTCACCCAGCTCGGCCACACGACCCTGAGCACCTTCGGCATCGGTTCCGACCTGTCCGACGGCGAGTGGCGCGGCGTCGTGCGCCAGCTGCTCGCACGCGGCCTGCTCGGGGTGGACAGCGAGGGATACGGAACCCTCGAGCTCACCGAGTCGAGCGCCGAGGTGCTCTCCGGGGCGCGGCTTGTCATGTTGCGCCGGGAGGCGCCCAAGGCGGCCAAGGCCGCCCGCACGCCGCGGTCGGGTGCTCGCGGCGCAAAGGTGGCCGTCGACCTGGACGACTCCGCCGCAGCGGTCTTCGAGCGGTTGCGCGCCTGGCGCGGCGCGACCGCGAAGGAGTCCGGGGTGCCCGCCTACGTCGTCTTCCACGACGCGACCCTGCGAGACATCGCCGTGCTGCACCCGTCCACCCTCGACGAGCTCGCGGCGGTCAGCGGGGTCGGTGCAGCCAAGCTCGAGAAGTTCGGGGCGGGAGTGCTCGAGGCGGTTGCAGCCGTGAGCGTCGCATAGGTACTTGCGGGACGGTAGTGTCTGCGAATGTGACGCTTCCGGCATATTCGAGATTCCTCCTGTCCTCAGCCCTCGCGGCAGGGCCCCACACACTTCACGCGTTGATGGCGGCTGTTGCGGACGCACTATGGGCGCCTGGGCGCACCGAGTCGGAGTTCGGTGAGTTCCTCGCCGAGATGCCCGGCGTGAGCCTCGTCGACGGGTACTACGTGAGCGACCATGCACTGGCGCGCGGGCGGACTACCCCGGTTGTCGTGGTCGGTCCCGCTGCGCAGGGCTTGCCCGGCGAACGAGGGCTCGCCGAGGAGGGGCTGCCGGCGACGCTGACGACCGTCACGACGGCCGCCGGGCTGTCGCTGGTCAGCGGTCCGGTGACGGTAGCCACCGCGGCGGCGGGCCAGATGCGGTTCTGGATCTTCCACGATCCGCGGCCCGTCATCGGAGCGCGGTACCTGGTGACGCTCGTCGGGAACGCGGCGTCGATCACCCCTGACCTCATCGCCCAGGTGATCAGGCTGACCGAGGACAACTGCGCCGATCGAGCCATCATGGTGGCCCAGCGCGCGATCGCGGCCGCGGCCGATGCCTATGCCAAAGGCAAGCCAGTGCTCCTCGTCCCCGCGGCCGAGGTGGCGCGGGTTGGGCGGGAAGTTCGGCGGGGGTGACGAGAAGGCTCTCGGTCAGCGGTCACCCGCGACTCCCTGTTGCGTCGACTCGGTGAACCCCAGCGCCCGGCCCAGCAGTGTCGTCCGGCTGCGGGCCCCGGTCTTGGTGAACACGGACTTGAGATGGTCCTGCACCGTGTTCACCGAGACCGACATGTGCCCGGCGATCTCTCGGGTATCTCGCCCGGACGCGAGATGGGCCAGCAGCTCGGTCTCCCGCGCACTGAGCCCGAAGGACCGCGCGTACAGATCGATCCGGTCCGTGGGCGACGACTCTTCGAGAGTCACGGCGATGGTGTTCTCGCTGATCCGCGCGGCCCTCGCGGTGACCCAGAACCCTTCGCCCAGGTGCGCGCGCGCCGAAGGTCGATGGTCGTCGACGCCCTGCTCGTGCGCGAGAAGCTGCCCCGCCACGTTGTAGGCGATCGCCGGGATGGGCGACCTGCCCGGAGCAGGTGGCAGCAGGGTGCCGAGCCATTCCTCGCTCGCCACCGTCTGGCTCAGCACGGTGAGCTCGAGGAAGGTGCAGTCGGCAGTGCTGAACGGCCCCGAGCTCTCTAGCCGCCACAGGTCGAGGAAGGCCCAGCATCCGAATCTGTCCGCGTACGCGCTCGAGGTGACGTCGCCGATGGCGTAGCCGGACAGCACGTCGGTCCACAGCCGACTCTGCTCCCGCCGCTCGCCCAGCGATGCCGCTGACGCCAAGGTGGTCCAGCGGTTGATCGACGTCAGGTACTTCGACCGGATCGCGCGGGGCAGGTCGCGCACTGTGGGGATCTGGGCCAGGGGCGTCGAGCCGACGCAGGTGACAGGGTCGGTCATGACCCAGACGTGGGCGTCGAAGCCGATCGCGCGGCGTATCTCGCCGAGGAGCGCCACGCGCAGGACGGTTCCGTCGGTCGCCGTGTGGCACAGAGCCTCGATGTGCTCGCGGGCTCTGATCCTGACGGTCGCGGTGACCATCATCCGAGGCTACGCCGGGCGCTGGGAAGATCCCAGAAACCTGGGATGGGCAGGGGAATCGCACCGTCCTAGCGTGGAGATATCAACCCAGGGAGGTCGCCATGTTCACCGTCCACATCGAGCACGCCGTCCAGGACTTCGACGGCTGGAAGGTCGTCTTCGACCGCTTCTCCGACATGCGCACCCGCCACCGGGTCCGCCGCTACGACGTCTCCCGCCCCACCGACGACCCGAACTACGTCATGATCGGGCTCGACTTCGACTCGCGCAGCGACGCCGATGCCTTCCTCACCTCGATGCGCGAGGTCTGGGGCGCCCCGACGGCGGCGACCGTGCTTGCGGGCGCCCCGCGGGTCCGGGTGACGGAATCTGTTGAGTTGGGTCCGTGACGCAGGGGCGGGTCCGTCGTCCTCAGGGCTCCATGTCGTCATGCGTGACGATCCGCGACAGCTCGATCGTCTCCCCGAGCGCCCAGTAGTGCAGCCGCCGCGCCGACGGGCTGCTCTGCTGCAGGGCCACCCGCCAGCACACGGCCCCGTCCTCGCGCTGGCGAGCGGGCGACCCGCCCGTGCCGTTGATCCGGAGCAGGTGCGGCGCGCGGGTCGCGCTGGTCTTGGCAAGCCCCGTGAGCACCTCGACGACGACGTCGACCACCTTCGCCCGGCTGATGCCCTCGGTCGCCGCGAGCGAGGCCACGAACCGCGGGCCGACGATGTACGGGCCGAGCGGGAGCTCGGGTTTCTGATCGGCGGGAATCCGGCGCGCCCAGGCCAGCGCCACCTCGAATCGGAACTGTTCTTCAGGATCGTTGAAAGCGCCGGAGTAGTCGTGCGTCTCGGCCGCGGCGGGACGTGACTTGAGCTTCTTCTGCAGCGTGCGGCGGGTGTCCTCGGCCTTGCGGTACTTGGTCATGGCCCCCGCAAGCTTGGTCCGCGTCCTGGTCAGCTCCTCCTCCTGGCGGCGGGTCAGCACGCGCAGGCTGAGCAGCTCGTGGAAGGTACCCAGCGCGCCGTCGTGCATGGTGGCGGGGGGACCCGCGATGGTGGCGGTGGGGGGCGGGGGGACGTCGGCCCGTGGCTCTTCGACCGGCTCGGGCTCGATCGGGGCGGCCACCCGGGGCGCGGGCAGCGTGAGCCACGGCGGGCCGCCGGGGAGCAGGGCCGGGGTGTCGACATGGGCGTCGTCGTCGATGTCATCCAGGCGCAGCTCGAGCCGGGAGCCCACGGCGATCACCCGGGCCAGGATGACCTCGCCCGCGGTGAACAGCTCGTTGACCAGGTCGAGCGGGTTGTCGGTGACGAGGAACCGGGGGATCCGCAC
Source organism: Sanguibacter gelidistatuariae (assembly GCF_900096585.1). Taxonomy (GTDB): domain Bacteria; phylum Actinomycetota; class Actinomycetes; order Actinomycetales; family Cellulomonadaceae; genus Sanguibacter; species Sanguibacter gelidistatuariae. The sequence continues at coordinate 1,887 of NZ_FMYH01000010.1, read as the reverse complement.
GACCATCGACGGATGCGGGCGGACTGTCACGCTGCCCTCGTCGGCGGATGCGACGTCGACCAGAACCACGTCGCCTGGTGCGTAGCCGCGCAGGAATTCTTCGGCTGGAGCGATGGCATGGCGGATGTCCAGACGCCGGGACTCCGGGTCGAGCGGACCGGTGATCGGCTGGCCCGCGCGGACCAGCTGCTCGAGGGCGATGCCGGGAACGGTCAGCTCAGCCCAGATCGTCGCCTGGCCGCCATGGTCCAGCTGGACGATGGCGCGTTCGCCGATCAGCCCCTGCACCACTCCGCTGTGCTCCGTGGTGGAGTGCGGGTCGTCGCCGACCAGCAGCCCGGCGCGCAGCGCGGCGGCCATCGTGTCGGAGAGGAGCTGTGCCACGACCTTAGGAGAGTCCGCAGGGGAGTAGGCGAAGCGCAGGGGGCTCGCGTACGGGTCGCTCACCCACGCCTGGTCGACGCCGTAGACGCGCCCGGCCCCGCCATAGACCTGCGTTTGAGACGGCATGGCGGTCGAGAACGCCCAGGAGACGTTGCTGGTCGGCATCACGACGACCTCGCCGAGGTCGCCGACCTCGGTCTTGAGCTCGGCGGCGTCGATGAACGGCGCCTGGCTGCCGGTCGCGATGGTCACGACCGCGACCGGCCACCCGCGGCCGGCGCTCAACAGTCGATCGGCCAGCTCAGCAGCCTCCGCGGCGGTGTGGATCTGCACCACGGCCTTCGGCGGAGCAGTCTCGGAGGGAGGCGTGCCCATTGCGCTCACGGCAGGAGGGGATGTGAGGGCGCCTGCCCGCAGGCGTTCCCGGTTGCGGTTGCGCTGCGGCATGGGAGCCTCCTCGGGTGACGTCGTCGTGGGGAGAGCGTAGGCGACCGTACCGACATCGGCGAGGACGCGCGGCGGCCTGGGCGGGCGTAGCCCTGGCGGCAGCCGTCTTACCAGGGGGTCGTGTCCGCGCCGCTGGGAATCAGCGCCTCGATGATCGCGGACCAACGCGGCTGAGCTTCGCTGGGCAGGCCTGTCAGGAAGTGCTTTGTCATGAGCAGCGACTGGACAACGGCGCCCATGGGGCCGGATGCAGCCGCATACCTGACGAAGTCGCTCCGCGACAGGATGATCGGTGACGGCCGACTGATGTCGCCGTGCATCTCCAGCAGCCACTGCGTGGAAAGGCAGCGCCTGCACCCCAACCCGGGCATCACCGAGCGCCGCTTCATAGAGCGTGTCGTAGTTCGTCGTAACTGCCTGCGCGCAGCGAGGCGAGCAACGCACGACCAGGCCCTACCGGGTGGATCAGCGATCACGGTCGCGCCGCGCCCCCCATGATCGCGGTCACGAGACCCTGATTCGCCAAGACCCCTCTGCGTAACGTACTGTTCATCAAGTCAGCCCGACAGGGAGGCACAGACACCACTGCGAAGCTCGCAAGAGCCGCCGCGAAGTGGCTGTTCCCGGGGTTGGAACTCCTTTACCAGATGTCCTGAGGTCAGGTTCTGCCTGAAATCGGATGCTGGGACGCGAGAGGGTGTCTTCGGCCGGTTTGATTCGCTAGGAATAGCGGATTGGACAGGGCGGGATTCACCGGGTAAGTTTGAACGGTTGCCCCAAGAGAAGGACCTTAGCGGTCTGGAAGTGGTGCGCGTCCGCTCCTTGAGAACTCAACAGTGTGCTTAATAGTCAATGCCAAGACCCCTTGTCTGGTGTTGGTTGCTGGGTCTTCGATCTGGTGGCTGATTCGCAGCAAGGTTTATTTGGTATGAATTGAAAACGCAAGTTTTCGGTTTGTAGCCTTGATTAATCAAGTGCCTCTTTGCAGGGGTGCTTGCTTCGTATGGTTGTTAACTGGTTTCGACTGGTTGATATCAAACATTTACGGAGAGTTTG
>NZ_FMYH01000001.1 GCF_900096585.1 Sanguibacter gelidistatuariae | reverse complement strand
CCGGCGTCCATGACTGAGGGCCACCGTCCCGCACCGCCGGCACCCTTGCCGCTCCCAGGGCGTCTCGATAGTCATCGTCAGTTCACCGCCCGAGCGGACGACGGCAACCACATGGACGCCGTCCAGGTCGACGATCGTGTCCGAGCGCGAGCAGTACGAATCGGACGTGGTGCAGCAGGTCACAGTAGGCTTGGTCAACGTCGAGGTCCTCGTGGAGCAGTGGCTTAGTCACTACTGATCCTGAGGGCCTCGACCTACGTCACCACGGACCCCGTGCGCATCGGCGCGTCACGCTCCTCCCACCGCAACTCTGATGAGCCACTATACCGGAGCGCATTCTTGTCGCTTTCGCCCGCGCGTGACGAAAGGCAATTCCCCATGAGCTTCTGGCCCTTGTTCCTCATTGCCCTCGGCGTGTCTGCCGACGCATTTGCCGTTGCGCTCGGCAAGGGCTTGCACATGAAGAAATTCAATCTTCGTCACGCGATCATCATCGCTGTGACCTTCGGGCTCTTCCAAGCCGTCATGCCGCTGCTCGGGTGGCTGCTGGGGACACAGCTCTCGGACTACATCACGAGCATCGATCACTGGGTCGCATTCGGGCTGCTCGCGGGTATCGGCGGGAAGATGCTGTGGGAGGCGTTCTCCAGCCATGAGGACACAGAGAAGGACAGTGATGCGCTCGACGTGCGTGAACTTCTGGTGCTCGCCGTGGCCACGAGCATCGACGCTCTCGCGGTCGGTATCAGCTTCGCCTTCCTCTCGGTCTCGATCGGCGGGGCGGCGACCCTGATCGGTGTCACCACCATGGTGACGGCCTTCGTCGGAATCGTGCTCGGGCGGAGGATGGGAGCGCGCTTCGGCGCCCCGGCAGAGATCGCGGGAGGCCTCATTCTCTGTTTCATCGGGCTGCACATACTGCTCGAGCACCTCGGCGTCTGGTGACGCACTCCCCTGCCGCGAGGTTCTAGCCGTCGTACGCGGCCTGCAGCTCGGCGACGCTCAGCTTGGTCATGCCCATGAGCGCCTGCATGACCCGGTTGCCCTTCACCGGATCGGAGCCTCCCATGAGCGTGCCCAGCACGCTCGGCACGACCTGCCAGGAGAGCCCGAACTTGTCCTTGAGCCATCCGCACTGCCCCGGTTCGCCGCCGTCCGCGATCAGGGAGTCCCAGAGGTGGTCGACCTCCTCCTGGTCCTGGGCCGCGACCGAGAGGGAGATGGCCGCAGTGAAGGGGAAGTCCTCACCGCCGTTGAGCGCCTGCATTCGCGTGCCGTCGAGGATGAAGTCGACCATGAGCGCCGTCCCCGCGGGCACCGGCGCACCCTCCCCGTAGCGAGAAGTGTTCACGATCGAGGAGTTCTTGAAGATCGAGACGTAGAGGTTCGCGGCGTCCTCGGCCTGGTCCGCGAACCAGAGGCAGGGCACGATCGAGTTCATGATGGGCTCCACGGTGTGCGGCGAGGAACAGCTGGAATCCCAGCCTATGCCCGTCGCCGGAATCGCGGAGGGCGAGGGTTACCCTGCCTGATCAGAGCGCGATGACGAGCGCCGTCGCGATGGCTGCGACGCCCTCGCCGCGCCCGGTGAGGCCCAGTCCGTCGGTCGTCGTGGCGGTCACCGTGACCGGGGCGCCCGCGGCCGCGCTGAGGACTGCCTCGGCCTCCGTGCGGCGGGAGCCGAGCCGGGGACGGTTGCCCACGAGCTGCACGGCGACGTTCCCGATCCGGAAACCGGCGGCGCGCGCCCGCGCCGCCGCCTCGGCCAGCAGGCTCGCACCGCTCGCGCCGGCCCACTCGGGGGCGCTGGTCCCGAAGTTGGAGCCGAGGTCCCCCAGGCCCGTCGCGGAGAAGATCGCGTCGGCCGCTGCGTGCGCGACGACGTCGGCGTCGGAATGGCCGGCCAGGCCGTTCTCCCCGGGCCAGAGCAGTCCCGCCATCCACAGGGCCCGCCCCTCGGCGGGGTCGGCAAAGGCGTGGACGTCGGAGCCGATCCCGATCCGGGGCAGCGCGGCGGGGGGTGCGGGGACTGCGGGCGCCGCGGCGTCGGACGCGGGCGTCACGGGTGAAGCGGTGTCCATCAGGTCTCCTCGGTCTGGACCAGGATCTGGGCGAGCGCCAGGTCCTGGGACGTGGTGATCTTCATGGCGCGGGCGTCTCCGTCGACGATCCACACGCTCTCGCCGAGCGCCTCCACGAGCGCCGAGTCGTCGGTCGCGGCGGTGGCCTCAGCCCCCGCACGCCCCGCGCCGGCGGCGTGCGCGCGCAGCAGCAGGTCCCACGCGAAGCCTTGCGGGGTCTGCACGGCGCGGAGGGTGGTCCGGTCCACGGTTCCGGCGACCAGCAGCACGCCGCCAGCGACGTCGGGGGTAGCAGCACCGTACGCAGCAGTACCGTGCGCAGTGGCGCCGAGCGCGGCCGGCACGGTGACAGCCGAGCCGGGCAGCGCGGCGTCGACCCGCTTGATCGTGTCAGTGACCGCCAGGCCCGGCACGACGGCCGAGTGGCCCGAGCGCACGGCGAAGATGATGCGCCTCATCATCGCCGGCGGAGCGAGGGGGCGGGCGGCGTCGTGCACGAGGACGACGTCGTAGACGCTCGCCGGGTCCCGCGCCTCGTCGAGCGCGGCCAGGCCGGCGGCGACCGACGCCTGCCGGCTCGTCCCACCCGGCACCACCTGCCAGGGCACGGTGAGCCCGGGCGCGGCCGCCAGCGCGGCGTGGAACGTGGCGAGGTGCTCGGCGGGCGCGGTGACGACGAGGCCTTCGATCTCACCGGTCGCGCACAGACGGCTGGCGGCGTGCCCCACGAGAGAGCACCCCGCCAGCTCGACGAGCGCCTTGGGATAACCGGCGCCCAACCTGCTCCCGGACCCGGCCGCCGTCAGGACGGCGACCGCTCCGGAGCTCATACGCAGGCCTCGATCGACCATGTCATCTGACCGAAACCGAGTGAGACGACACTGACGACGACGTCAGGACGCCAGAACCTCGTCAAGGATGGCTTCTGCCTTCTCTTCTTCCGTGTGCTCGGCGAGCGCGAGCTCGGAGACCAGAATCTGACGGGCGCGAGCGAGCATCCGCTTCTCGCCGGCCGAGAGTCCTCGGTCAGCGTCACGACGGGAGAGGTCACGAACGACCTCGGCCACCTTGATGACATCGCCCGAGGCGATCTTCTCGACGTTGGCCTTGTAGCGGCGCGACCAGTTGGTCGGCTCTTCCGTGTACGGAGCACGCAGGACCTCGAGCACTCGGTCGAGGCCCTCCTGCCCAACTACGTCGCGGACGCCGACGAGGTCGATATTCTCTGCCGGAACCTCGATGGTCAGATCTCCCTGAGTGACCTTGAGCTTCAGGTAGACCTTGTCCTCGCCGCGGATGGTGCGGGTCTTGATCTCTTCGATAAGAGCGGCACCGTGGTGCGGGTAGACAACTGTCTCCCCAACTGTGAACGTCATCTGTGGATGTCCCCTTTCGCGGAACCCCATCTTACCACGTCAGATCGTTGGAATTCCGCGCCCGACGTACTTTCTCACACGCGCACCCCGCCCGCTCGAGCGGTCCGCCGGCCTCTGATCTGCGAGGGACACCCGGCCCGCAGCCGTCCCCGCGACGGGCCAGTGTGTCGCGAACCATACGGAATTCACTTCGTGGAGGCAGGGCTCACGCACTAGGCTAGCGCCATACGGCCTGTTCCCTGCGTGTCCCCCCGCCTAGCTGTTGTGAGCGCGAGCCCCCTCGCAGCACCTGCCGCTCAGCGACATCCGGGACGATCCCGCAGCGTCACCGGGCAGCATGGACGCGGCCGTACGCCGGCGGACCTCTTGGGTCCGCAGGATGTCTATCCGCTTAAGCGTCAACACAGGAGTTCGAGTGATTCGTCAGCTGAAGAAGTCCCGAGCGGCACTGGTCGTCGGCGTGGTCGGGCTGGGCCTGGCCCTGTCCGCGTGCTCCCCTGCGACGACGAACAAGCCCTACGCCGCCTCCGACGGCATCCGTGCCACCCTGGGCGACTTCACTCTCGAGAACCTCTCGATCGTGACGTTGGGCAAGGGCGAGCCGGGCCAGCTGCTCGGCGGCGCGACCAACACCGCCTTCACGGCCGGCAGCGTGACCCTGACCTCGGAGGACGGATCTGTCAACATCCCCGTCCCGATCAAGGCGAACTCGACCGTCAACTTCTTCCAGGACGGCAAGGAGCTGGGGTTCATCGCCTCCGTCCCGGCCGCTCCGGGCCAGAACCTCACGGTCACCGTGACCGACCTCGACGGGCAGTCCAAGACGGTCTACGTCCCCGTGCTCGACGGCGCGTGGCCCGACTACGCGGACGCAGTCCCGACCCAGGGCTGACCGCTCAGGTCCCAGCAGCACGCCAGACGGCGTCGGCCCCCTTCGGGGAGCCGGCGCCGTCGTCGTATCCCCAAAAAACACCGCCGACCTCATGCCCCCTCGCCGAACTCGTGCCCCGTCGCCGAACTCGTGCCCCGTCGCCGAACTCGTGAGCCGTTTGCCGAACTCGTGAATCAGGCCCGTTTCTCCCCCGGGAACCCCGGTGGCTCACGAGTTCGGCGGCTTGCTCACGAGTTGGAGGGAGGGGCGGGTTTGGCGGGGTGGTTGGAGGTCAGGTCACCCGAAGCGGCCGGAGATGTAGTCCTCCGTCGCTTGCTGGGACGGGGAGGAGAACATCGTCGAGGTGTCGTCCATCTCGATGAGCCTGCCCGGCTTGCCGGTCCCGGCGATGTTGAAGAACGCCGTCCGGTCGCTCACCCGCGCGGCCTGCTGCATGTTGTGAGTGACCACGACGATCGTGTAGTCGTTCTTGAGCTCGGACATGAGGTCCTCGATCGCGAGCGTGGAGATCGGGTCGAGGGCCGAGCACGGCTCGTCCATGAGCAGCACATCGGGGCGCACCGCGATGGCCCGCGCGATGCACAGGCGCTGCTGCTGCCCGCCCGAGAGCGAGGACCCGGGACGTGCGAGGCGGTCCTTGACCTCGTTCCACAGGTTTGCGGCCTGCAGCGAGGACTCGACGAGGTCGTTCGCGTCGGACTTCGAGATCCGCTTGTTGTTGAGCTTGACACCGGCCAGCACGTTCTCCGCGATGGACATCGTCGGGAAGGGGTTGGGGCGCTGGAAGACCATGCCCACCTGGCGGCGGACCTCGACCGGGTCGACGTCGTCGGCGTAGAGGTTCTGGCCGTCCATGACCGCCTTGCCCTGGACCCGCGCGCCGGGGATCACCTCGTGCATGCGGTTGAGCGTGCGCAGGAACGTGGACTTGCCACACCCGGACGGGCCGATCAACGCGGTCACCGACCGCGCCTCGATCGTCATGGAGACGTCCTCGACGGCAAGGAAGTCGCCGTAGTAGACGTTGAGGTCGTTGACCTCGATGCGCTTGGACATGTGGAGCCTTTCTTTCTTCGCCGCCCCCAGCATGACTGGTTCGACGGTACGTGCGGGGCCGAGCGGACGGTGCGTGCGGGGAGAACCCTCAGCGGGCGGCCTTCGGGGAGAAGAACTTGCTGACGAGGCGGGCGATGAGGTTGAGCACCATGACGATGAGGATGAGGGTCAGCGCCGCGGCCCACGCCCGGTCCACACCGGCCCCGCCCTGGGAGTACTGGTTGTAGGCGTAGACCGGCAGCGTCGTCATGAGCCCGTCGAAGAGGTCCCAGTTGACCTTGGTGATGATGCCGACCGTGAGCAGCAGCGGTGCGGTCTCGCCGATCACGCGGGCGACGGCGAGCATGACGCCGGTGACGATTCCGGCGATCGCGGTGCGCAGCACCACCTTGATGATGGTGAGCCACTTGGGCACACCGAGCGCGTAGGCAGCCTCGCGCAGCTCGTTGGGAACCAGGCGCAGCATCTCCTCGACCGACCGGATGACGACCGGGGTCATCAGCAGGGAGAGCGCGACGGCGCCCATGATGCCCGCCCGGTAGGCCGGCCCGAAGATCAGCGTGAACAGCGAGAAGGCGAACAGGCCCGCCACGATCGAGGGGATGCCGGTCATGACGTCGACGAGGAAGGTGATCCCTCGGGCCATCGGGCCGCGGCCGTACTCGACGAGGTAGATGGCGGTGAGGATGCCGATGGGCACCGAGATCGCGGCCGCGGCGGCCGTGATGAGCACCGTCCCGATGATGGCGTGGTAGACGCCGCCCTCGGTCATGTCACCGAAGACGCCGACCATGTTCGTGTTGAGGAAGGTCAGGCTGAAGACCTTGGACCCCTTGGACACCACGGTCCACAGGAGCGAGATCAGCGGGACGAGCGCGAGCCCGAAGGCGAAGGTGACGAGCGTCGTCGCGAGCCGGTCGGTGGCCCACCGCGGTCCCTCGACGATCCTCGACCAGGCGGTCAGCCCGACGAGGTAGAAGACGGCGGCCAGCGCCACGACCGAGGCGAAGCTCGGGGTCCCGGCGACGAGGGTCACGAGGAAGGCCAGGACGAGGGAGCCTCCCGCGGCTGCCCAGGGCGCCCACGGCTTCAGCCGGGAACGCCGGGCCGTGCCCGACGCCGCGCCGCGCCCGGGCGGCGCGGGCGCAGCCGGGGTGGAGCTGAGGGGAAGAGTCGTCATCAGTTGGCTCCTGAGAACTCGCTGCGGCGGGAGATGATCCACCTGGCGAACATGTTGACTACGAGCGTGATCACGAACAATGCCAAGCCGGTCGCGATGAGCGCGCTGACCGAGAGACCTGAGGCCTCGGGGAACTTGGCGGCGATGTTCGCGGCGATCGACTGGTGCTGCCCCGGCTCGAGCAGGAAGAAGGAGTAGAGGAAACCGGGCGAGAGGATCATCAGCACGGCCATCGTCTCACCGAGCGCGCGGCCCAGGCCGAGCATCGAGGCGCTGACCAGGCCGGAGCGGCCGAAGGGCAGCACGGCCATGCGGACCATCTCCCAGCGGGTCGCGCCGAGGGCGAGGGCAGCCTCCTCGTGCAGGCGCGGCGTCTGCAGGAACACCTCGCGCGCCACGGCCGTGATGATCGGCAAGATCATCACGCCCAGCACGATCGAGGCGGTGAGGATGTTCTTGGCCGGCGGCTGGTATCCCGCGAAGAGCGGGATGAAGCCGAGCGAGCTGGTCAGCCACTCGAAGATCGGGTTGAGCACGGGCGCGAGCCACAGCGCGCCCCAGAGGCCGTAGACCACCGAGGGGATCGCGGCCAGCAGGTCGATGATGTAGCCCAGACCCTGCGCGAGGCGCCGGGGGGCGTAGTGCGAGATGAACAGCGCGATCCCGACCGACAGCGGCACCGCGATGAGCAGCGCCAGCACAGAGGCCAAGAGGGTGCCGAAGATCAGCGGGCCCACGTAAGAGAGCAGCGAGTCCGCCTTGAACCAGGAGATCTCTTGGAGCTCGGCGGGGGAGGCCGTCAGCGCGGGCCAAGCCCGCAGGATGAGGAAGCCGGCGACGGCAGCGAGGGTCACCAGGATCGTCAGTCCAGCGGCGGTCGACAGCCACTGGAAGAGACGTCCGGCGATCCCACCCTTGCTGCGCTTCACGGCAGGTTCATCCTCTGATGTCAGCTTGGTGGTCTTGGCGGGGCTAAGAACAGCCACGGGAACTCCGTCAGCTCGGTTGTGTGGAGGTGGTGCGAGTCAAGCGGTGGTGCGGGTCGCGCTTGTGATGCAGGGGCCGCACCCGGGGTCTCCCCCGGATGCGGCCCCGGAACTGCTGTGTCAGCTCTTGACGGTGATCGAGTCGATCGCCGCCTGGACCTCGGTGCGCAGCGCGTCGGAGATCGGAGCCGATCCGGCGACCTTCGCGTCGGAGGCGAGCTCCTGGCCCTCGGGGCTGGCGATGTAGCTCAGGAACGCCTTGATGTTCGCGGCGTCCGCGGCGTCGTCGTAGGTCGAGCAGGCGATCGAGTACGAGACGAGGACGAGCGGGTAGGTCCCAGCCTCGGTCGTGGTGCGGTCGATCTTGACGACGAGGCGCTTGTCGGTCGCGTCGTCGGCCCGCGGGGAAGCGTCGACGACCTTGGCCGCGGCCTCGGTCGAGAACGGCACGTAGGCGTCGCCGACCTTGAGCGCGACGGTCCCGAGGTCACCGGCGCGCGAGGCGTCGGCGTAACCGATGGCACCCTCGGCTCCGGTGACGGTGTCGATGAGGCCGGAGGTCCCGTTGCCGGACTGCGTGCCCGAGATGGGCCAGTCGTCGCTGGCCTCGTGGGTCCACACGCCGTCGGACGCCTTGGCCAGGTAGTCCGTGAAGTTCTTCGTCGTGCCGGACGCGTCGGACCGGTTGACCGGGATGATCGCGAGGTCGGGGAGCGTCGTGCCCTCGTTCTCGGCCGCGAGCGCGGCGTCGTTCCAGTTCGTGATCTGGCCGCTGAAGATCTTGGCGATCGTCGAGGCGGACATGTTGATGTTGGCGGCGTCGACCCCGGGGAGGTTGTAGACGACAGCGATCGGGCTGATGTAGAGGGGCAGCTCGATAGCCTCTCCGCCGAAGCAGCGGTCGACGGCGGACGTGACCTCTTCGGGCTTGAGTGCCGAGTCGGAGCCGGCGAACAGGATGCCGCCGGCGAGGAACTGCTCACGACCGGCAGAGGAGCCGCCGCCCGCATAGCTGACGGTCACGTCGGGGGCGGTCTCGCCGAACTTCGCGATCCAGCCGCCCATGGCCTTCTCGACCGAGGTGGCACCTGCGCCGGCAAGGTTGCCGGAGAGGTCTGCGGCAGCCTCGGTGGTAGCCGCGTCCTTACCTGCGTCGGTCGTCTTGCCCGACGTCGTGGCGTCGGCACCGCATGCGGTGAGGGTTGCTGCGAGTGCTCCGACCAGCGCGATGCTGGCGAGGCTGCGGTTGTTCACACGCTTCACTGTCTTACCCATCCTCAAGTCTTCGGTCACAGCAGGTTCTGCGATCACCGATGACGCTAGGCACCCCGAGTGACGCCGCGAGGTGCCGAGGGTGAACGGAAGATGAACAGTGCACAGACAGTTCGAAGCGCGGTCGCTCGAGCGCGCGCCGACTCCGGCAATGCCCGACGACGCGTGCCCAGGGTGGGCGCGCGTCGTCGGGCATTGCGGGTGATCGAGGTGGGACCGGTCAGGCGATCTCGACGAACTTGTAGCCGAGGCCGCGCACGGTCAGCAGAAGCTCCGGGGTGGCAGGGTCGGCCTCGACCTTGGCGCGCAGCCGCTTGACGTGCACGTCGAGCGTCTTGGTGTCGCCGACGTAGTCGGACCCCCACACGCGGTCGATGAGCTGGCCGCGGGTGAGCACCCGGCCGGCGTTGCGGAGCAGGAACTCGAGCAGGTCGAACTCCTTGAGCGGGAGGGAGACGACCTCCCCGCGCACCGTGACGACGTGCCGCTCGACGTCCATCTGCACCGGGCCGGCCGTGAGCAGGTCCTCCGCCGGGTCGTCGCCGGGCTCTGGCGCGGGCTGGCGACGGCGCAGCACGGCGCGCACCCGGGCCAGCAGCTCGCGGAAGGAGTAGGGCTTGGTGACATAGTCGTCGGCGCCGAGCTCGAGGCCCACGACCTTGTCGATCTCCCCGTCCTTGGCGGTCAGCATGATGACCGGGACGTCCCCGCGCTGGCGCAGCTCGCGGCACACCTCGGTGCCCGAGAGCCCGGGCAGCATGAGGTCGAGCAGCACGAGGTCCGCGCCGCCTGCGTCGTAGGCGGCGAGCGCCTCGGGGCCGGTGGCCACGGCGACGACGTCGAAGCCCTCGCGGGTCAGCTGGTACGTGAGCGGTTCGCGGTAGGACTCTTCGTCCTCGACGACCAGGATGCGGATCACGCATCCACCTCCTTGTGCGGGTCGGGTGAATCGTTCGGGTCGTGCGGGTCGGTGGGGCCGGGCGGGGCCGATCCCGGGTGGGCGGCCGGGATCCGCAGGGTGAAGGTCGACCCGCGGCCGGGCTCGGACCAGATCTTCACGTCTCCCCCGTGGTCGGCCGCGACGTGCTTGACGATGCTCAGACCGAGGCCGGTCCCGCCGGTGTCGCGGGAGCGCGCCGGGTCCACCCGGTAGAAGCGCTCGAAGACGCGGCTCTGCTCCGCGGCGGAGATCCCGATGCCCTGGTCCACGACCGCGATCTCGACGAGATCGCCGGCCAGCTTGACGCCCACCCCGACACGGGTGTTGGGACCGGAGTAGGCGACCGCGTTGTCGAGCAGGTTGCGCACGGCGGTGACCAGCAGGGAGTGGTCCCCGTACACGGTCAGGCCGCTGTCGCCGCCGAGGGAGAGCGTGATCTCCTTGGCCGCGGCGACCACCCGGGCCCGGTCGGCGGCCTCGTCGATCACCGCGTCGATGTCGATCACCGACACCTCTGGCAGCGCCCCGGCGACCTGCAGCCGGGACAGCTCGATGATCTCGTGGACGAGCGCGGCGAGCCGGGTCGACTCCTGCTGCATGCGGCCCGCGAAGTGGCGCACCGCATCGGGGTCGTCCGCGGCGTCCTGCATGGTCTCGGCGAGCAGGGAGATCGCTCCGATGGGCGTCTTGAGCTCATGAGAGACGTTGACCGTGAAGTCCCGGCGGATGGCCTCTATGCGCCGCGCCTCGGTCCGGTCCTCGGCGAGGACGACGACGTGCTCGGTGTCGAGGTTCGCGACGCGGACCTGGAGCATGACGCGGCCGCGTCCGACCGGGCCGCGCGGCAGCTCGAGCTCGTCGTCGGCGATGACTCCGTCGCGGCGGACCGCGTCGATCATGTCCTGGATGGACGGGTGAGCGATGGCGTCCCCGCGGACCAGGCCGAGCGCGTAGGCCGGCGCGCTCGCGCGGATGACGGTGTCGTCCGGGCCGAGCACGACCGCCGCGGAGCGCAGGATCGCGAGCACCCGCACGACGCCCGGGTCGAGCTCGGCCGGAGCCGTCTCGGGGACCCTGCGCTGCTGGTGCTCGCTCACCCGAAAAGCAAGGGTCGCGGCCACCCCGGTCACAAGTCCGAGCAGCCCCGCGACCACGATCTGAAGTCCGTCCACGCCGACCACCCTACGGTCCTCGCCCTGCCACCCCTCGCATACCGGGACTCTCTCCCCCGTCGGGCGGCGCGGATCCGCGGCAATCCGGGGAGCCGGCGGGCCGGCGTCGCACAGTGTTCATCTAGAGTCGGTGCGGCGTTCACCCTTGCGCTGCCCGCCCCACACCTGAGGTTGTCATCGTTGCGGCTGCACCACACCACGAGAGGGAACACATGCGCGAGATCTTCGAAGCCGAACTCCAGCAGGTCGGTGATGACCTGACCGAGATGAGCCGCCTGGTCGACTCTGCCATCAGCCGCGCGGGAACGGCGCTGCTCACCGCGGACCTGCAGCTTGCCCAGTCGGTCATCGCCGACGACCGAGCGATCGACCAGCTCGAGCGTGATCTCGACGAGCGGTGCGTGCTGCTGCTCGCCCAGCAGCAGCCGGTCGCCACGGACCTGCGCGTCGTGGTCAGCGCCCTGCGGATGAGCGCGACCCTGGAGCGGATGGGCGACCTCGCCCGGCACATCGCCCAGGTGGCCCGCGGCCGCTTCCCCCGCCACGCGATCGACCCGAGCGTCGAGGCCACCTTCGCCTCCATGCACGACGCCGCAACCCGCGTCGCGCGTCGCACCACGACGCTCCTGCAGACCCGCGACCTCACGGTCGCGGCCAACATCGAGCGCGACGACGACCTCCTGGACCAGCTGCACCAGGACACCTTCGCCGCCCTGCTCACCGACTCCTGGACCGGCGACGCCCAGGCCACGATCGACGTGACGCTCGTCGGGCGCTACTACGAGCGGTTCGGAGACCATGGGGTGTCGGTGGCTCGAAGGGTTGTGTACCTGGTGACCGGGGACTTCGCCGAGGATCGCGGGACGCCGGCAGTCTCGGCCTAGCCCCTTCGCTCGCCGAACTCGTGAGCGAGTCGCCGAACTCGTGAGCGAGTCGCCGAACTCGTGAGCCAATGGCCGTTCCCGCCATCCAACGCCCCTGGCTCACGAGTTCGGCGAAGGATTCACGAGTTCGGCGGGGTGGTGGCGCATTCGGGGCGGCCACCGGGCGCAGATCGACAGCAGAGACGACAAGAGGCTCGCTACCTGGTGGTAGCGAGCCTCTTGTCGTTGTGCGAGTCCGGTCAGCGACCCTGGTTCGCGACCGCGGCCACCGCGGCAGCAGCTGCGGCGGGGTCGAGGTAGCGACCGCCCTTGACCGTCGGCTTGAAGTTCTCGTCCAGCTCGTACACGACGGGGATGCCGGTCGGGATGTTCAGCCCGGCGATGTCCTCGTCGGAGATGTCGTCCAGGTACTTCTCGATCGCGCGGATCGAGTTGCCGTGCGCGGCGACGAGCACAACCTTGCCGGCCTTGAGGTCGGGGATGATGTCGGACTCCCAGTACGGCATCTCGCGCTCGAGGACGTCCTTGAGGCACTCGGTGAGCACCTGCGGCTCACCGGCGTAGCGCGGGTCGGCGTCCTGAGAGAACTCCGAGCCGAGCTCGACCGCGGGCGGCGGAACGTCGTAGGAACGACGCCACAGCATGAACTGCTCCTCGCCGAACTCGTCGAGGGTCTGCTTCTTGTCCTTGCCCTGGAGCGCACCGTAGTGGCGCTCGTTGAGGCGCCAGCTGCGCTTGACCGGGATCCAGTGGCGGTCGGCTGCGTCGAGCGCGAGGTTCGCGGTCGTGATCGCGCGGCGCAGGAGCGACGTGTGCACGACGTCGGGCAGGATGCCGGCTTCCTTGAGGAGCTCGCCTCCACGCGTGGCCTCTTCGACGCCCTTCTCGGACAGCGGCACGTCGACCCAGCCGGTGAACAGGTTCTTTGCGTTCCAGTCGCTCTCGCCGTGGCGGAGCAGCACAAGGGTGTATGTCATATCCCTATCTTGCCGTATCCGGGGCCCGGTGCGCGTGGGCCTTTCGACCGATGGACACCGCTGGTGGGCGGGCCACCGCTCACGTTGTCAGCCGCGCGCGGCGAGGGAGTAGACCTTGAGGGTCTCCTCGGCCGTGGTGTCCCAGCTGAACCGGGCCGCCACGGTGAGTGCGCCGCGCGCGAGCGCGGCGCGACGGACGTCGTCATGCAGCAGCTCCGCCAGGACCTTGGCCCAGCGGTGCGGGTCGTGGTCGGGGACGAGGACGCCGGACACACCATCTTCGACGGCCGTGCGCAGCCCGCCGACGTCGGCCGCGACCACCGGCGTGCCGCACGCCTGCGCCTCGACCGCGACGAGGCCGAAGGACTCGCTCCGCGAGGGCACCGCGACGAGGTCCGCGGCGCGGAACCAGCGCGCGAGCTCGGTCCGCGGGACCGCCGGCCGGAAGACGACGTTCTCGCTGACCCCCACCTGGTAGGCGAGCGCCTCGAGCTCGCGCAACGCCGTCGGGCGCCCGCTCGCGCCGCCGATGATGACCAGGGTCGGCACCTCCTCGCCGTGGTCGGTGAGCACACCGAGGGCGCGGATGAGCACGTCCGGCGCCTTGAGCAGCTGGACCCGACCGGCGAAGACGACGATCTTGGCGTCGGCCGCCAGGCCGAGCCCGGCGCGCTCGGCGGCCTTGTCCGCTCCGCCCGGACCAGTCGGGGAGAAGATCTCCAGGTCGACGCCGGGGGTGACGACGTGCACCTTGGCCGGGTCGGCCTGGTACTGCGTGATGAGGTCCTGGGCCTCCGCCGGGGTGTTCGCGATCAGCGCGTCCGCCTCCGTCACGACCTGCTCCTCGCCGATGATCCGCCCCATGGGTTCGGGGGTGTCGCCGGGGGCGAGCGTGAGGTTCTTCACGCGGGCCATGGTGTGCATCGCGTGCACGAGCGGGACGTTCCACCGGTCCGCGGCCAACCACCCCGCCTGCCCAGAAAGCCAGTAGTGGGAGTGCACCACGTCGTACCAGCCGACCTGACGGGCGGCTTCCGTGCGCAGCACACCGGCCGAGAAGTAGCAGAGCTGGCCCGGCAGGTCATTCTTGTCGAGCCCCTCGAAGGGCCCGGCGGTGATGTGCCGCACGAGGATGCCGCTGGCGACCTCGACGAGGTCGGGCTGGGCCGAGGAGGTGCGCCGCGTGAAGATCTCCACGCTCGCCCCGCGCCGGGCGAGGGCTGCGGACAGCTCGGTGATGTAGACGTTCATGCCGCCGGCGTCACCCGTGCCGGGCTGGGCGAGCGGGGAGGTGTGGACGGAGAGCATCGCCACGCGAGGCGAGTCGCTCGTCATAGCCGTCCCGGGGTTGTACGCATGGTCCCAGTCTCGCACCTCCGGACGCTGCGGCGGACGCTGGTGGAGCGGTCCGGACCGCTCATCCGGGCCAAAGGTCCTACGCCGAACTCGGTGCGTAAGCGACGATTGATTCATGGAACAGCAGGCAGCGCCTCAGCGCATCGCGGACCCTCTCGCAGCCCTGCGCCTCATGCTCGACGAGAGCCCGGAACAGCCCGAACCGGTTGTGCCCGCTCCCGCCGCCGAGTGTGAAGCCCTGACCGACGATCACCTGGTGTGCGGCTGCAACAACGTCAGCGCCGGGGAGATCCGGGAAACCCTACGGTCCGGGCAGTGCGCCAGCCTCGACGACGTCCAGGTAGCCACCCGTGCCGGAGGCGGCTGCGGTCACTGCCTGCCGGTCGTCGCCGGGCTCGTCGAGGTCGAGCTGAGCCGGGCCCGGATCGGCTGACGCTCCGCCCCCTCCTCACTCGTGGCCCATGGGCCTCATCCCGCACACCCCAGGTCCGTCGATGCGACGCTCATCATGATGAGCGTCGTTGTTCATTTGTCCTGACAATCTGTTGACAGGTTGCTACGGTGGTGTCTAGATTATGGGCAGTGCCAACGAGGGCGCTCACGACCAACGGAGGTCGACCATGACGGACCCCGCAGGAGCACCCCCCTCCTTTCCCACGTTCGGCTCGCTCGACGACGGGAGAGCCACACTCGTCGCAGCCCGGACCACCCCGACCGCTCTCTGGAACGACTCGGCGGACCCCGCCGAGCTCATCCGTGCGATCGACCACGGAGCCGTCGGAGCGACGTGCAACCCGGTCATCGCGCTCACCACCATCCGTGGGAACCCCGGCATGTGGGGCCCCCGGCTCGCCCGCCTCGCCAACGAGAACCCCCACGCCAGCGAGAACACCATCGGCTGGCTCGCCATCGAGCAGATGTCCATCGACGCCGCCAAGCTCCTCGAGCCGGTCTTCCACGCCCACCACGGCCGCAACGGCCGCCTCTCGGTGCAGACCGACCCCCGTCTGCACCGGAGCACCGACGCGCTCGTGGCCCAGGCGCAGCACTTCGACTCCCTCGCCCCCAACATCATCGTCAAGATCCCCGCGACCCAGGCCGGGATCGAGGCCATGCGCCAAGCGACGTACCTCGGCATCAGCATCAATGCCACGGTGTCCTTCTCAGTCGCGCAGGCCGTCGCCGTCGCCGAGGCGGTCGAGGAGTCTCTCCTGCGCCGCGAGGCCGAGGGCCTGGACACCACGACCATGGGACCCGTGTGCACGATCATGGGCGGCCGGCTCGACGACTGGATCAAAGAGTCGGCGGTCCGCGACCGGGTCCTGATCGACCCCGGATACTTCGAGTGGGCGGGGGTCGCCGCCCTCAAGAAGGCCTACCACCTGCTCCGCGAACGCGGCCTGCGCACCCGTATCCTCTCGGCGGCCTTCCGCAACCACCTGCAGTGGAGCGAGCTGCTCGGGGGCGACCTCGTCGTCTCCCCGCCTTTCGACTGGCAGCTGCGGATCAACGAGAACCACCTCTCCCCCGAGGCGCGCATCGACGTGCCCGTCGACCCGGCCATCGTGGGCGCCCTGCACGAGCGGTGCCCGGAGTTCCGCAAGGCCTACGACGAAGACGGCATGACCGTCGAGGAGTTCGAGGAGTTCGGGGCAAGCCGGCGTACGATGCGCCAGTTCCTCCAGGCGAGCGCAGAGCTCGACTCCCTGGTCCGCGACCTGCTCGTCCCTGAACCCGGATCCTGACGCCCGCGACCACCCGACATCCCCTGACTTCTACCACCCCGATGAGCTGCAGAGACGCAGAGCAGGAGGTATTCGCACCACCAGGGCCGCAACGACGCGGCCCCCGCACGCAGCCACACTCCAGCAGGTTCACGACCCGCACCGGAATCGCCCCGGTGACCACGACACACACCTTGGAGCACGACGTGACTCAGCACAGAAAATCCTTGTTCGTCGGATCCCTCGTGGCGCTCTCCCTGGCGCTCACTGCCTGCGGGGGAACATCCGGACCCGAGCAGACCATCGACACCACCAAGAACGCCGAGGCCACCAAGGTGACCCTCAGCTTCACGTCCAACGCGATCCTCGGTGGCAAGAACGAAGCCGAGGCGCAGTGGTACCAGGACTACATCATCCCCGAGTTCACCAAGCAGCAGAAGGCCAAGGGCATCGACGTCACGCTCACCTTCGAGCCCAACGGGGTCGACGACGAGAAGTACAAGACCAAGCTTGCCCTCGACCTGCAGTCGAAGAGCGGCGCCGACGTGATCGGGATGGACGGCATCTGGGTCGGCGAGTTCGCCGAGGCCGGGTACATCAAGCCGCTGACCGATGTCGCCGGGGCGGATGTGGACAGCTGGGAGGGCTGGGACCAGATGTCCGAGGCCGTCCAGCAGGCCGCGGCCTTCGACGGCAAGCGCTACGGCATCCCCCAGGGGGCCGACGGCCGGGTCCTCTACTACAACAAGACGCTCTTCGAGAAGGCGGGGCTGCCTGCCGACTGGGCCCCGGCCAGCTGGGACGACATCCTCGCCGCGGCCCGAGCGCTCAAGGCCGCCGGTGTCTCCGTGCCGATCCAGCTCAACGCCGGGACCGCCATGGGTGAGGCCACGACCATGCAGGGCCTGCTCCCCCTCCTCGTCGGGACCGGGACCAAGGTCTGGGAGGACGGCAAATGGATGGGCAACTCCCAGGGGCTGCGGGACGCGCTCACCCTCTACAAGACGATCTACGTCGACGAGGGCCTCGGCGACCCCGTCCTGCAGCAGGAGACCGCGGGCCGCGACAAGTCATTCAGCGAGTTCGCCTCGAGCGACGTCGGCATCCTCATCGAGAGCGACTACCTGTGGCGCTCGGTGATCAACCCGGACAGCGGCACCGCCCCGATGCCGGACCGCGACTCCGTCGTGGGATACACCAAGATCCCAGCACAGACCCCAGGCTCGGGAGTCGACGGCCAGGACTTCGTGTCCATGTCCGGCGGCGCCGCCCGAGTGCTCAACCCGAACACGGAGTTCCCGCAGCAGGCCTGGGAGCTGCTGGCCTTCATCAACTCCAAGGAAGCCTTCCAGAACCGCGTCGCGTCCAGCCCGATCATCACTCCGCGTGCAGACGTCAACCAGATCGTCCTCAAGGACAACCCGATGCTGAACTTCGTCGCGACCGAGGTCCTGCCCATCACGGCGTACCGTCCCGGCCTCGCCGAGTACCCCGAGGTCTCCCTCGCCCTCCAGGAGGCGACCGCCCAGGTCGTCGCCGGCACGTCGGTCGACGATGCCGCAGCGGCCTACCAGACCGCCGTGGAGAAGATCGTTGGAAGTGAAAATGTCGCAAGTAGCTGACCCGCTCGTGGCTACGCCCGGTTCCCGCAAGGGAACCGGGCGCAGGCCCGTGCGACACGACGACGTCGCCGGCCTCGGCAAGCTCCGGGCCGGGTTCTTCGTCGCCCCTGCCCTGGCGCTCGTCGGACTCTTCCTCGTCTTCCCCGCGGTCTGGACCGCGTACCTGGGGATGACCAACTACAAGCTCACGGGGCTCAGCGCGAAGGCGCCCGACTTCGTCGGGCTCAAGAACTTCACGGACACGCTCACCGACCCGGCATTCCACGAGTCCCTCAAGCTCACGCTCGTCTTTGTGCTCTTCTCCGGGATCCTCGGGCAGTCGCTCCTGGGCTTCGCCGCCGCCTGGGTGCTCCGCACGACGAACAAGGTCGTCAAGAGCCTCATCGAGTTCCTCGTCCTGCTCGCCTGGATCATCCCGAGCTCGGTCGTGTCCTTCCTCTGGGTCGCACTGCTGGACCGGGGCGACGGGACGCTCAACGCCATCCTCGGGACACAAGGGACCTCGTGGCTCACCGAGTACCCGATGCAATCGATCATCTTGTTCAACATCTGGATCGGCACCGCCTTCTCGATGCTGTTGTTCAGCTCGGCGCTGGCCTCGGTTCCCCCGAGCCAGATGGAGAGCGCACGGATGGTCGGCGCCAACACCTGGCAGGTGCTGCGTGACATCGTCCTGCCCCACATCCGGGGGCACATCCTCACGAACACCCTTCTCATCACGCTGTGGACGTTCAACACCTTCACGCCGTACCTGCTCACCGCCGGCGGCCCCAACCACAGGTCGGAGATCTTGCCGGTCTACATCTACAAGGTCGCGATCGCCGGTGGCCACCTCGGCGTCGGCGCAGCGATCTCGCTGATCATGCTGCTCATCAACCTCGTGATCGCGGCTGTCTACCTGCGAGTTCTCAGGGAGCGAAAGTGACTACTACCCAGACTCCGGTCAGCGCGCCAGGGGCACGCCCCGACGTGACCTCGCTGCCCCGGCGCATCCGCTCGAACCGCTCCGTCATGCACTACGTCGGATCGGTCCTCAAGGCCCTCATGTGCGCCCTGATGCTCGCCTTCTTCGCCTTGCCGTTGCTGTGGCTGGCAACCGCGCCCTTCGACTCGGCCCCCTCGTTGTCCCTGGCCTGGCCGGAATGGACGCTCAAGAACTTCAAGGTGCTGATCGACAACCCCTACGCCTTGAGAAGCCTGGCCAACTCGATCATCCTGGCCCTGGGCGTCACGGTCATCGTGCTCGTCTTCGGGTCGATCGCCTCCTACGCACTGTCCCGGGTCAGGATTCCCGGCCGGGACACGCTGCTGTACGCGCTCCTGCTCCTGTCGTCGATCGTCACCGGAACGGCGGCCATGGTGCCGACCTTCCAGCTCATGAACCAGCTGGGGCTCATCGACTCCCAGCTCGGGGTGATCCTCGTCATGGCGGCGGGCGTCATGCCGACCGTGATCTTCATCCTCAAGGACTTCATGGACTCCGTCCCCCGGTCCTACGAGGAGTCCGCACGGCTGGCCGGAGCCGGACCGCTGCGCATCCTGATCGACGTCGTGGTCCCGATCGCCCGTCCCGGGCTCGCGACGATCGCGGTCTGGGCCGTCGTCCAGGTCTGGGGCAACTTCCTCATCCCGTACATCCTGCTGCGCAGCCCCGACAAACAACCCGCTGCCGTGGTGATGTACACGTTCTACACCGAGGGCGGACAACCCAACCTCGCACTCATCTCGACGTTCTCGTTGCTGTTCTCGGTTCCGGTCGTCGCGATGTACTTCTTCGTCAACCGCAAGTTCGGGTTCCGATTCCACGGAGGTATCAAGAGCTGATGGCTGCCATCACCACACAGTCACTTGTCAAGGAGTACCCCGGCGGGGTGCGCGGCGTCGACGAGATGGACGTGACCATCAACGACGGCGAGTTCTTCGCACTGCTGGGCCCGTCCGGATGCGGCAAGACGACCCTCCTGCGCACGATCGCAGGCCTCGAGGAGACCACCTCCGGGACGATCTCGATCGGGAACCGGGACGTGACCGACCTCAACCCGGGCGACCGCGGTGTCTCGATGGTCTTCCAGGACTATGCGTTGTTCCCGCACATGAACGTCGAGGACAACATCGCCTACCCGATGCGGGTACGCAAGGTCGCCAAGGAGGCCCGCCACAAGGTCGCCCACGAGACCGGCTCGGGACTGGCCCTCGACGGACTCATGGCCAGGCGCCCCAACCAGCTCTCGGGCGGCCAGCAACAACGAGTGGCGCTGGCCCGCGCCGTCGCGACGAGGCCGGACGTCCTGCTCCTGGACGAGCCGCTGTCCAACCTCGACGCCCGGCTCCGCCTCGAGGCGCGGACGTTCCTCAAGGAGCTCCAGCGTGACCTCGGGGTGACGACGGTCTTCGTCACGCACGACCAGGCGGAGGCATTGGCCCTGGCGGACCGCATCGCGGTCATGAAGTCAGGCAAGCTCCAACAGCTCGGCACCCCGCGGGAGGTCTTCCGGCGCCCGTCCAACACCTTCGTCGCCGGGTTCATCGGGTCCAACCCGATGAACCTCGTGACCACGACGCTGGGCACCGGGACGATCCGCATCGGCGAGCAGGAGATCCCCCTGCCCAGCTCCCTCGCGGACCTGCCCGGCCTCGACGCCGGCCGCTCGATCGTCTGGGGGGTCCGGCCGGAGTATCTCCAGCTGTCCGAGGACCCCCTCGATGTGTCCTTGACCGGAGAGGTGACCGTCGTCGAGAACCTCGGCGCCTCCTGCCTCGTCTCGGTCCTGGTCGGCGACACCCGGCTGCAGGTCGTGGTGTCCGAGGACGACGAGCCGGCCCCCGGTACCAAGGTCTGGGTGACCGCTTCCGAGCGGCACTCGCTGCTCTTCGACACCGAGACGACGGAACGCATCACGCCATGAGGACCCAGATGATCCGCCGTCGGTTCACCCTCGAGGACCGGGCGACCGCGATCTGGCCGCTGGTTCCCTTCGAGGTCACCCCGCACGAGGAGGCGGTCGAGGTCGAGCTCGACTTCGACCGCGCCCGCGGGGTCGTCGACCTCGGCTGCCTCGGCGCGGACGCCTCCGGTGAGCCGACGCTATGGCGCGGCTGGTCGGGTGGCGCACGCTCACGGTTCGCGATCACCCGGGACGACGCAACACCCGGATACCTGCCCGGGGAGGTCACTGCGGGCACCTGGGCGGTGGTCCTGGGTCTGCACCAGCTCCCGTCCGACGGGCTCGAGATCACGGTGACGATCCGCACCGGGGCGAGCGCCCGCATCGAGGAGGAGCCTGCGGCTCCGACCCCGGTCGAGGCTCCGCGCGGCTCAGCCCGGGGGCTCCCAGCGGCCCCGGGCCTACGCTGGGTCGCAGGCGACTTCCACGCGCACACCCTTCATTCCGACGGCGCACTGAGCATCCGTCAGCTGACCCACCTGGCAGCCCAGGAGGGGCTCGACGTGCTCGCGGTCACGGACCACAACACCACGAGCCACCACCGCCACCTTCCCGGGGTCGGCGCCGAGTACGGGGTGCACCTGCTCCCCGGGCAGGAGGTCACCACGTCGCGCGGGCACTCCAACGCCTTCGGCGACATCGGGTGGATCGACTTCCGGACTCCCGCCGACGACTGGTTCTCCGTCGTCGCCGCACGTGACGGCGTCGCCTCCGTCAACCATCCCCTGAGCGGCGACTGCTCCTGGCAGCACCCGCTGTCTACGCACCCGGGCTGCCTCGAGGTGCTCCACTCGACCTGGCTCAAGGACCGGACCTGGACCGGTCCCTGGGCGCTGTGGCCGGTCTGGGGACTGGACGCCGTGCCGATCGGCGGCTCCGACTTCCACTCCCCGGCCCGCGGTGACCAGCTGGCCCGGCCCACGACCTGGCTCGCAGTCGACGAGGGTGCGCTGACCAACGACCGAGTCCTGGACGCCCTGCGGCTCGGTCGTACCGCCGTGTCGATCGGTGTGCGAGCCGCGGTCCTGCTGCGCACCGATGACGAGCTCCACGCGATCGACGCCGACGGAGCCGTCCTCATCGACATCGACGGCCGCAGCCGGATACTGCACGGCGACCACGTCCGGCTCCGCGCCGACGTGGTCGGGTCCTCGGACGGCGTCCCCGGCGCCGGTCGCGGTCCCTACCGCCTCGAGACTCCAGACCGCGAGATCCTCGCCCTGTGCTCCTGACCCGCCCATCCCGCGCGCTCGACCGGGCGCCCACACCCCAAGGAGCTCGATGAGCACCGCACCGCGCGACCCAGCAGGCCCCGCCGCCCCCGAGATCGTCCTCGTCCCGCACACGCACTGGGATCGCGAGTGGTACGAGCCCTTCGACGTCTTCCGGCTCCGCCTCGCCCATGTCCTCGGGTCGATCCTCGACACGGCCCTGGCCGACCCTGACTTCCGCTTCACCCTCGACGGCCAGGCTGCAGCCGCGGTCGACTTCCTCGAGATGCGGCCCGAGCGCCGCGCCGACCTCGAGCTCCTGGCCAGCGAGGGTCGGCTCGCAGTCGGACCCTGGTACATCCTGCTCGACGAGTTCCTGTGCTCGGGCGAGACGATCGTCCGCAACCTCGAGCTCGGCTGGCGCACGGCCGCCGAGCTGGGGACCCCGATGCCGGTCGGCTATCTCCCCGACATGTTCGGCCACACGGCTCAGATGCCTCAGATCCTGCGCCGCTTCGGGATCGAGCACGCGGCAGGCTGGCGCGGAGTTCCCGCCGCCGTCGACAAGCACGCCTTCCGTTGGCAGGCCCCGGACGGGTCGACCGTGCGCTTCGAGAACCTCTTCGACGGCTATGCCAGCGCGCTCGACCTGTTCGCCGTCGACGGGAAGCTGACCGGGCTGGCCCACGAGTACCGCGAGCGCACCGCGTCCTGGTACGACGACGAGCCCGTCCTCGGTCTCGTCGGGTCAGACCACACGAGCCCCCGCCCGGACCTGATGGACCTCGTACGCCAGCACAATGCCGAGAACCCCGACTTCCAGTTCACGGTCGCCACGCTGTGGGAGTACCTGGCGGGCCTGCCAGTTCCCGGACCGGACCTGGCGGTGCACACGGGTGAGCTGCGATCGCACGCCCGCGGGAACCTGCTGCCAGGTGTCTTCTCCATCCGCACCGGCATCAAGGAGGCGATGGCCCGTGCCGAGCTCATGGTGACGCAGGCGGAACGCCTGAGCGCGCTGTGGTCGGACGAGGACCACGACACCTTCCTCGCCCTCGCCTGGCGGCGCATCATCGAGTCGACGGCGCACGACTCCGTGACCGGCTGCGGCGTCGACGACACGGCCGAGCAGGTCGAGTCCCGGCTGGCCGGCGCGAGGCACGTGGCACGGGCGGTCCGTGACCGGGTCCTGGCCCGGCTCGCCCAGGACGTCCCGGCCGACGCGCTGCTGGTCGCCAACACCCTGCCGGCCGCGCGCACCGTCCAGGTCGAGGCCGAGGTCGCGCTCCGGCATGCCTCCGACCAGGTCACGGCCACCGCCTCAGACGGCACGCCGCTCGTGGTGCAGCCGTTCGAGGACCTCGAGACCGTGCTCGGCGACGAGACCTTGGCCTCGTCGGACCTGATCCGGCTGCTGGCCCGGGTGCACGGCCGGGAGCTGTTCGGGCAGCTCGTCGAGAGCTACACCTGGGGGGAGGACACCCTCGAGTTCATCGTCGCCGAGGTACCCGAGACGGACGCGTTCGACGTGTCGGAGCTGCGGGCCGAGATCCTGCAGGCCATGGAGCAGGCCGGGCCGTGGGCGGTGCGGACCATCGCCCGGCCGCGCCGCCGGGTGCTCGTCGAGGTGCCGGTCCCCGCGCTCGGCCACACGAGCGTGCACCTGGGCCACACACCTGCCGGGGCGGACCCCGGTCGGTCGCAGAGCTCAGCCGGCGACGTCGAGGTCGGCCGCGCGGCCAACGGCTGGCCGCAGCTCACGTCACCGCTGGTGACCGTGACCGTGCAACCCGACGGCACGCTGCGGGTCGAAGGGGCGGACGGAACGGTGCTCGACGGCGTCGGGCGGCTCGTCGACGAGGGCGACCGCGGCGACTCCTACAACTTCGGTCCCTGCGCCCGCGGAGGCGTCGTCGACACGGCGCACCCGCTCGCCGCGAGCGACATCACCGTGGCGCACACCGGACCGATACGGGCCGTCCTGCGCTACGACCGCGTGCTCGACGTCCCGGCCGGACTGGCCGAGGACCACGACGAGCGCTCCCCCCGGACCGTTCCGATGACGGTGACCACCGAGGTCGAGCTACGAGCCGGTGAGCCGTTCGTCCGGCTCGCCACGACCGTCGTCAACCCGGTCCCCGACCACCGGCTGCGGCTGCACGTCCCGACCGCGGCAGTCGGGTCACCGGCCACCTCGTGGGCGTCCTCCGCCTTCACAGTGACCGAACGAGGCCGGCTCGGCGAGGCTGGCTGGGGCGAGTACCCGCTGCCGACGTTCCCAGCGGAGACGTTCGCCTCGGCCGGTTCGGTGTCCGTCCTCACGGACCGCGTCATGGAGTTCGAGCTCGTCGACACCGACGGCTCGGCCGATCTCGCCTTCACCCTCGTCCGTGCTGTCGGCCTCATGAGCGTCAACGTGCACCCGCTGCGCGACGAGCCGGCCGGCTCTCAGATCCCCGTGCCCGGCGCCCAGTACATCGGGCGATCGGTGACCACGCGGCTCGCGGTGCTGCCGTCCGCGGGAGATCCCTCGTGGCTCGCGGCCGGCGCTCCCCGGCAGGCGGAGACGTTCCGGCACCCGGGCCTCGCCGTCCGCGGTTCCGCGCCGCTCGGCGGTCCGCTGCCGGCGGACGGGACCGGGCCGCAGATCGACTCCGACGTCGTCGTCCTCACGAGCCTGCGGCCCGTGCCACGCGACAGCGGGCGCGGTGACGGCTCGCGCGGCGGCGAGATCGAGGCGCGCGTCGTGGCGCTCACACCGGATCGCGCGCAGGTCGCGCTCTCCCTCGGTGCAGGCACCCGCCGCACCGATCTCCGTGGCCGCGGCGACGAGCCGGTCGAGGGCACCGTGACGATCACCCCGTGGGAGATCGTCACGGTCCGAGCGCCCCACGCCTCTCCCGTCTCCTAGGCGCCGCACGAAGACAGCCCAGGATCTTCTCCTTCGGGGAGCGGTCCTGGGCCTTCGCGGGTGTGGGGACTCAGTCCTCGTCGATCTCGACCCCGAGGACGTCGTCGATCTCGGAGAGTGAGCTCACGAGCGCCGGCTGCTCGGCGCTGCCGACGAGCTGGAGCTCGACCTCGACGGTGTCGCTGGCACCGGCGGGTTCCTCGACGTTGAACTCGTGCACGACGAAGCCGCTCGCCGTGCACTCCGAGATGACTCGCCGGAGCACGCCGGCGCCGTCGCGGTAGCGCACCTTGACTGTGATCCGGCTCCCGTATGTCTTCCCGAGCAGTCGCGAGAGCAGCGGGTATCCGTGGATGACCGCGAAGTACGCCGCGGTCACAAAGATCGCGTGGTAGACCAGCCCGCCCCCCGCGGCCGTCCCGACCGCTGCCGTGAGCCAGATGGAGGCGGCGGTCGTCAGACCGCGGACCTGGTTGCGCCGGACGAAGACGAGCCCCGCGCCGATGAAACCAACGCCCGAGACGATCTGGGCCGCCACACGCGAGGGATCGAGGCGGACCAGATCGACCTGGAGGACGTCGTCGAAGGCGTACTTGGAGACGACCATGAACAGCGCCGCGCCAAGCCCGACGAGGGTATGGGTCCGCAAGCCCGCCTGCTTGTGGCGGATCTTGCGGTCGAGGCCGATCAGCGCCGACAGCAGAAGGGCAATGAGCAGGCAGACTCCCTGCATCCACTCCGGTGACGCCTGCGTGAGAATCAAGGGGAACACTCCCCACCGAGCTCCACACCTGCCGACTGCGCGAGGGCGTGGGCCATCAGCTGTGCCGTGGCGATGTCGGCCCGCCCGTGGGCGACTCCCGACCGTGGGGCGGTACCATCCACGACCATCGCATGGAAGGCCACGAGCTCGTTCTCGAAGGCCTCCGTCGACGCGCGCGACACGGCCCGTTCCTCGCCCGTGCCCGTGGCGCTCACGACCGTGAGCTCGGTCGGCAGGTTGAGCACGTACGGGACCCCGAAGACGAGCTGGACGCTTCCGGTCCCGTGGTGGATCGTCACGGTCTCCCGGTAGGCCGGGTAGCCGGGGATGAAGTGCCACCCGATGTGCAGGCGGGCACCGCCCGCGATGCTCCCGGACACCTCGACCGATCCGGGCATCACGTCCGGCGGCCAGTGCCGCGCGCCGTCGATGTCTTCGATGCCGCCGAGCAGGTGCCGGAGCAGCGACACGTCGTGGACGATCGAGCCCAGCAGCACGTTCGTGTAGAGGGTCCGCAGCATCGCCGGTGCCGCGACGCCCACGGCCGCGTCGACGACGAGCGCCGTCCGGTCCGTGAGCGCTGCGAGCGTCACGGGGTCGACGTCGGAGGGGGCGGGCAGCAGGTTGGCGAAAGCCAGCTGGGCACCGTCGGCGGGATGCAGGACCTCGACGTCGACTGCCCTGATGCCCGTAGCGGGGATCGCCGAGCGCGCCTGGACGACGGCGTCGTCGTACTCCTTCATGTACCCGACCAGGACGAGCGGGCGGCCTTGCTCGGCCTCGGCCGTCGCGATCGCGTCCGCCTCGGCGAGGGTGAAGGCGAGCGGCTTCTCGCACAGGACGGGGATCCCGCGACGCACGCACTCGAGGGTCTCGGGTCCGTGCGAGCCGCCGGTGAGCAGCACGACGCCGTCTATCGGGCCGGCGTCGAGCATGGAGACCAGGTCGCTATGGCGACGCTCCTGGGGAATGCCCAGGCCGGCTCCGACCATGTCCCGTCGCTGCCGGGAGAGGTCAGCGATCGCCGTGACGTCGAAGAGGTCCCAGCGGCGACGCAGCAGCGGCAGGTGCGCGGTCTGCGCGATCCCGCCCAGGCCGACGACGCCCAGGCGCAGCGGGGCGGCGGTCGGCTTGCTCACGGGAGCCACCTGCGCAGCGCCTCACGGTTGGCCTTCTGCGCCCGGAAGGCCGTGTCGAAGGGGTCCTCCGGAGCCGGGATGTAATCCTGCTCGACGAGCGCCCAGCCCCGGTAGTCCGAGGCGAGCAGATCGGGCATGAAATCGGCTGTCCGGAAGTCGCCGGTCCCCATGGGAACGAACACGTTCCCGGCCCAGGCTGCTCGCATGTCCCCGCGCCCCTTGACGACCGCGTCGAGCGCAGACTTGTCGGCGTCCTTGAGGTGGATGTGGTTGATCCGGTCCCCCCAGGCCCGCAGGGCCGTGAGCGGGTCACCGCCGCCGAGGATGAGGTGCCCGGTGTCCAGGCACAGCCCGACGTCGGTGAGGGCGAGGAGCCGGTCGATCTCCTCGGGGGTCTCGACGTACGTGCAGACGTGGTGGTGGAAGGTCGGTTCGAGGCCGGCGGCGCGGAAGCGGTCGACAACGTGCTGGAGATTCTCGGCGAACACCTTCCACTCCTCGTCCGTGAGCCCGATCCCGGGCGCGGCGCCGCCCGGGTTGGCCTGCCGCACGGGTGAGCCCGAGCAGGCAAGGGTCGGTCGTGGCGGGCGGTCCGGGTTCACCTCCGCCCCCTCGAGGAAGTTGGCGATCCTGTCGTCGAGGTTCCCGACAGCCGCCCGGAAGTCCTCGTTGCTGCGGAACGGGTAGTCGAGCCACCCCCCGGCGAGGGCGAGGCCATGTCGTCGCAGCCGGTCCTGGAAGTCACCACCGCGGCCGAGGAATCCGCTCGGGCCCAGATCGATGCCCTCGTACCCGGCCTGGGCGACGAAGGCCGCGCACTCTTCACCGTCGGGAGTCTTCCCGCCCTTGTCTGCGCCCAGCTCGAAGACTCCATAGTTCACCGGGGCGTCTGCAACCCAGATCTCGCTCGTCATCGATCGTCACCTCTCATCGCCGCCCATCGGTGCGCACCTTTGCAGACCAGATGCTGGCAGGCGCGCCTGACCAGGCTCCGAGCATGCCCCCTACGGGGCATCAGGTCAAGCATATGTCCTGACATGCTCGCAGAGTCGGCCGGGCGCTCGTGCTGGCTGGTCGACTCAGACCGGCAGCACGCAGGCAGGAGCCGGCAGGTCGAGATGGTCGGCGATCTCGCCGACTCCGGTGACGGGGTCGATGCGGAGAACCGCGAGGTTGGAGGAGTTCTGGTTCGCCACGACCACGAGGTCACCGTCGTGACCGGCGTCTCCGGTCACAACGGCGAAGTGGCGCGGCCACACCCCACCGATCGGGGTGTCGGCGAGGTGGGTGATCGACGTGCCGTCGGCCGTGACCGCGAAGGTCGAGAGCACGTCCGGCCCGCGGACCGCGACGTACAACCGCGAGCCGTCGGCGCTGAGCGCGATGTGCGAGGGGTAGGACCCGGTCCCCGGGTCCGCGGTCACGCAGGCGGGGAGCGAGGCGTAGGCCTCCCAAGCGTCCACCGCGGTTGGGTCGGTGCGCAGCAGGTGCACCCGCGAGTCCAGCTCACCGACGACGAAGACCGTCCCGCTCGGGTGCGCCACCGCGTGGCGCGGGCCGGCTCCGGCGGGCAGCCGCGCGGCGATGCCGGCCGCGGCGATCCCGTCGAGCGGGACGGCGGCACCGGCCCCGGCAGTCCCGTCCGTCCCGGCGGCGGTCGTGTACCGACGGATCTCGTCGGTCGTGTACCGGCGGATCTCGTCGGTCCCCAGGTCGACCACCCACGCATCGTCCCCGTTCGGCGCGGACAGGCAGTAGTGGGCGTGCGGTCCTTCCTGGCGGCTCGCGTCGGGCCCCGACCCGGCATGCCCGAACGAGGCGACCTCGTCGGTGAAGGCTCCGTCGGCGTCGAGCCCAAGCACTGTGAAGGTGCCCGAGCTGTAGTTCGCGACCCACAGGACACGCTCCCGCGCCACCACGTGGCAGGGGTGCACCCCGCGCGTCGGGCGGCTCTCCCGCTCCTCGAGGGCGTCACCGGTGAGCGCGAACGCGGTCACGCGTCCCTCGTCCAGCTCGGCGACCGCGAACACGGTCCCGCCGTCCGGGTGGAGCGCGACGAAGGACGGTGACGGCGTCTCCACGAGCAGGCGTGCCCCGGTCAGCGTGCCGGAGGCCTGGTCGAGGTAAACCTCCCAGAGGCCTTCGCCCGAGCCTGCGGTCTCGCCGACGGGATATGTACCGATGATCAACCGTTGCACAACAACACCTCTATAGATCGGGGACCGACGCCGGCGGGAAGAAAGTCACTACACGCACGAGTGGGTGACGAGTCCGAGGACTCATCACCCACTCGTCCGGCTGAGCAGCTCTCAGTGAGCGGCCTCGTATGCCGCCTTGGTCCCTGCGGAGATACGTCCACGCTCGCTCACGGCGATACCGTTCGCGCGAGCCCATTCACGAATCGCGTTCGCGTCGGACCCACCAGAACGGCCTGCGCGACGCACCGGGCGGGCGGCGGGAGAACGGCCGATCTTCCGAGCGTGACCGACCCACGTCGCGAGGGAGTCACGCAGGGCTGCCGCATTCTCCGTCGAGAGATCGATTTCGTAGGAGACGCCGTCCAGAGCGAACGTGACGGTCTCGTCAGCACTTCCACCATCGAGGTCATCGATAAGAATGACCTGAACCTTCTGAGCCACTGTGGACACCTCACAATTTCGTAGATCGTCGAGAGGCAATCATCACACCCTAAATCAATGGGCGTCAAATGCTCAGAGATTTAGCGAGTCGATTAAGCGGTGGTCGCAGTTCCCGTCGGGGTCTCCGAGCGGCCCTCGCGCGCCTGCGCATCGAGGCGGTCCAGCTCGGCGAGGTTGGCACGTTCGTTCCGGTCGGCGCGCACCACAAAGCGCATCGCGAAGTAGAAGATGGCACCCACACCGATCGAGGGCACCAGCGCAGCGACGGCAGTCCAGAACGTATTCACGCGTCCACTCTACGACCCGCACCTGAGAACTCCCACCATGCAAATGGCGCACGGCCCGTGGGCCGTGCGCCACGATCAGCACCAGTCCGTTCGCCCGGGCTGGCCCACTGCCGTCAGCGCTGCCGTCAGCGCTGCGGCTTGACCAGCGGGAACAGGATCGTCTCGCGGATCCCCAGACCGGTCATAGCCATCAGCAGACGGTCCAGGCCCATGCCCATCCCGCCGCTCGGCGGCATGGCGTACTCCATCGCTGTGAGGAAGTCCTCGTCAAGCGCCATCGCCTCGGCGTCGCCGGCCGCGGCCAGCAGCGCCTGCGCCTCAAAACGCTGACGCTGGATCACCGGGTCCACAAGCTCGGAATAGGCGGTCGCCAGCTCGAAGCCGCGGACGTACAGATCCCACTTCTCGACCTGCCCGCGGACCGAACGGTGGTCGCGCGTCAACGGGCTTGTCTCGACCGGGAAATCACGGACAAAGGTCGGCGCGTAAAGAGCATCTCCGACGTGGTGCTCCCAGAGCTCCTCGACGAGCTTTCCGTGGCTGACCCGCGTGGGATCCATCGAGATCTCGGCACGTTCCGCATGAACGAGGAGCTCCGCAACGGTCGTCTCGGGGGTGATCTCCTCACCGAGGGCCTCCGACAACGAGCCGTACATCGTCAACTCGGCCCATTCCCCGCCGAGGTCGTATTCCGAACCGTCCGGCAACGTGACGACGGTCGTCTCGAGAACTTCTTCGGCGGCCGTCTGAATGAGGTCCTTCGTGAGCGCGGCCATCGTGTTGTAGTCGCCGTAGGCCTCGTAGGCCTCGAGCATTGCGAACTCCGGTGAGTGCGTCGAGTCGGCGCCCTCATTGCGGAAGTTTCGGTTGATCTCGAAGACTCGCTCGATTCCTCCGACGACGGCCCGCTTGAGGAACAGCTCGGGAGCAATCCGTAGGTAGAGGTCCATATCGAATGCATTCATATGGGTGGTGAATGGTCGCGCGGCGGCCCCACCGTGAATCGTCTGGAGCATCGGTGTCTCGATCTCCATGTACGCGCGACGGTGGAGATTGTCACGCAGCGACCGGACGACCCCGGCGCGCATGCGGGCGGCGTCGCGGGCGGCCGGGCGGGCGATGAGGTCGACGTACCGCTGGCGGACGCGGGCCTCCTCGGACAGGTCCTTGTGCAGGGTCGGTAGTGGACGCAGGGCCTTCGCGGCGATCTGCCAGGAGTCGGCGAAGACGCTCAGCTCCCCACGCTTGGAGCTGATCACGCGGCCGTGGGCGAAGAGGTGGTCACCGAGGTCGACGTCCGCCTTGAAGGCCGCGAGGGACTCCTCCCCCACGACCGCGAGGCTAAGCATGATCTGCAGCCGGTTGCCCTCGCCGTCCTGCAGGGAGACGAAGCACAGCTTGCCGGAGTTGCGCAGGAAGACGACGCGGCCGGCGACGCCGACCAGGTCGTCGGTCTCCTCGCCCTGGGCGAGGTGGGCGTACTGCTCCCGGACCTGGGCGATCGTGTGCGTACGGGGCACCGAGACCGGGTAGGCCTCCTCACCGCGCTGGAGCAGCCGGTCGCGCTTCTCCCGGCGCACCCTCAGCTGCTCGGGAAGGTCTTCGTCACCGGTGGCGGGGGTGGGTTGCGTGGGGGCTGCGGTCTGCTCAGAAGTCACTCGCCAATCTTAGACGCGCGTCCACGAAGAATGGACGGCGCGCGTCCCGATCAGCGCGACACGAGGTCGAGCGCCAGGTCAAGGATCGGCGCGGAGTGGGTGAGCGCGCCGACGGAGAGATAGTCGACCCCGGTGCCGGCCACCTCGGCGGCGCGGTCCAGGGTGAGGTTCCCGGTCGCCTCGAGCTCGACCGGGCCGACCTCCGCCTCGAGTGCGCGGACGGCGGCGACCGTGGCCGCGAGCACCGGCGTCGCCATGTTGTCCAGCAGGAGGAAGCGGGCGCCCGCACCGATGGCCTCGAGGGCCTGGGCCTGGGTGTCCGCCTCGACCTGGACAAGCACGCCCGGGAAGGCCGCGGCGACGGCCTCGATCGCGCCCGCGACCGACCCGGCAGCGACGACGTGATTGTCCTTGACCATCGCGACGTCGTAGAGGCCCATGCGCTTGTTGGTCCCGCCACCTGCGCGGACCGCGAACTTCTCCAGCGCGCGCAGCCCGGGGGTGGTCTTGCGGGTGTCCAGGACCATCGCGCCGGTTCCGGCGAGCCGGTCCGCCCACGCGCGGGTCGCCGTGGCGACCCCGGAGGCGCGGCTGGCCAGGTTGAGCAGGGAGCGCTCGGCAATAAGGATCGCCTGGACCGGGCCGGTAAGGACGGCGAGGCGCTGGCCGGCGGTGACCCTCGCGCCGTCGGCCACGTCGAGGACGACTGTGACGGGCGCAAGCCCAAAACGGTCGCTGACCTGCGTCACCGTCTCTTGGACGACGGCCAGGCCGGCGACCACGCCGTCCGCACGGGCCATCAGGTGGGCCATCGCGCCCGACGACGCGGCGATCGTCGCCTGGCTCGTCACGTCACGTCCCGGGTAGCCGCCAAGGTCCTCGTCGAGGGTGCGTCTCACCGCGTCGGTGACCCACGCCGGGTCGAGCCCGGAGGCGAGATCAGCGGTGGACGTGGCGGAGGGCGAGGTCGAAGTCACCCGCCCAACTTACCTGCCCCTCGCTACCTGCCCCTCGCTGAGTGCGGTCGAATGGCTGCCCAAATCGGACGCGAGGCAGCCGTTCGACCGCACTCAGCGATTCGGGGCGGTGACGGTCAGGGTGCCGTCGTCGTCCAGCTGGACGACCACCCGGCATTCCCAGGAGG
Organism: Sanguibacter gelidistatuariae; assembly: GCF_900096585.1. GTDB lineage: Bacteria > Actinomycetota > Actinomycetes > Actinomycetales > Cellulomonadaceae > Sanguibacter > Sanguibacter gelidistatuariae. The sequence goes on along the minus strand of NZ_FMYH01000001.1, from coordinate 1,023,685 downwards.
GGTCCGGGGCCGGGAAGTCGGTGCGGAAGTGCCCACCCCGGCTCTCCGTGCGCAGGGCGGCTGCGGCCGTCAGGACCGAGGCGACCTGGTGGACGTTGCTCGTCTCCCACTCCGCGGTCTGCGGCTGGGCGCTGAGGTCGCCCGCGATCGCCTCGGGAAGGTTGGCATCGGTGCGTACCGCGGCAAGCTTGCGTGCGGCGAGGGCGAGGGTCTCCGCCGAGCGCAGCACCCCCGACCCGTCGGTCGTCACGCGTTGGATCCGGGATCGCGTGGCGGCCATGACCAGCCCCGTCGGCCCAGTCCGGGTGACCGGCTCCTTGAGCGGCAGCTCCCCCGCCGCCATCCGGGCGGCGATGTCCTCGGCAGCCCGGTGGGCGAAGACGAGGCCCTCCAGGAGCGAGTTGGACGCGAGCCGGTTCGCCCCGTGCACGCCTGTGCACGCGACCTCCCCGATCGCGTACAGCCCGCGCACCCCGCTGCGCCCGTCCAGATTCGTGATGACCCCGCCCGAGTGGTAGTGCTGGGCCGGTGCGACCGGGACCGGCTCCTCGGTGATGTCGAAGCCCTGGGCGAGCAGCCGCTCGGTGATCGTCGGGAACCGCTTGCGCAGGAAGTCCGCGCCCAGGTGCCGGGCGTCGAGGAAGACGTGGTCCGAGCCGGTCTTGGCCATCTGCCGCACGATCGCGTGCGCGACGACGTCCCGTGGGGCGAGCTCGGCCATCTCGTGGACGGCGGGCATGAAGCGGTGCCCGTCGGTGTCGATGAGGTAGGCGCCCTCCCCGCGGACCGCCTCGGAGATGAGCGTCAGCTGCCCGCGGGCGCCGCTGCCCAGCCACAGCACGGTCGGGTGGAACTGGACGAATTCGAGGTCGCCGAGCGGGGCGCCGGCCCGCAGCGCGGCGGCGATGCCGTCGCCGGTGGCCTGGGGCGGGTTCGTCGACGACACGTAGATCTGCCCGATGCCACCGGTCGCGAGCACGACGGCGCGCGCCCGGGCGGCCCCGACGCCGTCTCGGCTGCCCGCCCCGCGCACGTGCAGGGTGACCCCGCAGACCGCGCGGCGGTCGCCGTCGGGCGTGAGCGGGGTGACCGGTCCCTCGCTCGTGAGCAGGTCGATCACCAGGGCGTGCTCGATGATCTCGATGCCGGGGTCGTTGCGGACGGCCTCGAGCTGGGCGACGAGGGCCCGGGAGATCTCCGCGCCGGTCGCGTCCCCGCCCGCGTGGGCGATGCGGTCCGCGTGGTGGCCGCCCTCGCGGGTCAGCGACATCTCTCCGCCGCCGTCGGTGTCGAAGTGCGCGCCGAGCGCGACGAGCTCACGGACCCGCGCGGGGCCCTCGGTGACGAGCACCTCCACGGCACGGGGGTCGCAGACCCCTGCGCCGGCGACGAGCGTGTCCTCCAGGTGCGCGGCCGGGGAGTCGCTCGGGGCGAGCGCTGCGGCGATGCCGCCCTGCGCCCACACGGTCGACCCCGAGGCCAGCTCGCCCTTGGTGACCAGGAGCACCCGGGGCACCCGGGAGCGCAGCTCAAGAGCGGCAGTCAGCCCGGCGATCCCGGAGCCGACGACGATCACGTCGGCCTCGGCGGTCCACCCCGGCTCGGGGGCCGCGAGGGTCGTGACGAGGGTGACCGGCGCGCTCACGCGTCGGCGCCGAGCGCCTGTGGGGCGGCAAGCGCCTGTGGGGCGGCAAGCGCCTGTGGGGCGGCAAGCGCCTGTGGGGCGGCAAGCGCCTGGAAGGGGGCGATGGGCAGGCCGCTGGCCTCGAGGTCGTAGCCGGTCGGGACGAGCCCGGGTTCACCCGACACCTCGACGATCGCGTTGGACTTGTCGACGAAGACGACGTGCGGGAGGTAGTGGCGGGCCTCGACGTCGGCCATCATGCCGTAGGCGATGATGATGACGGTGTCACCGGGGTGCACCAGGTGCGCCGCGGCCCCGTTGATGCAGATCTGCCCGGAACCGGCTTCGCCCGGGATGACGTACGTCGTCAGGCGGGAGCCGTTGGTCACGTCGACGATGTCGACCTGCTGCCCGGGGTACAGGTCCGCCGCGTCGAGCAGGGTCGCGTCGATCGTGACCGAGCCGACGTAGTGCAGATCCGCCTGCGTCACGGTCGCGCGGTGGATCTTGCCGATCATCATCGGACGCTGCAAGGACGTCACTGGGTGCCTCCTGGGTTGGCGGGCCGGGGAGCCGCGAGCAGCTCCACCGCCATGTTGTCGATCAGTCGTGTGGCCCCCACCCTGGCCGCCACGAGCAGCAGGGCCGGACCGACGTAGGTCTGGGGAACATCCTCAACCGTAGTCGGGTCCACGAGCGCCAGATAATCCACTACAACGCCGGGGGTCGCGGCGAGCATTCCCTCCGCGGCCGCGCGCACCGCGGCCGCGTCCCTGCCCGACGCCGCTGCCTCGCGCCCGGCGAGCAGCGCGCCGGAGAGCGCGAGGGCGTGGGCGCGATCGGCCGCGGAGAGGTAGGCGTTGCGCGAGGACAAGGCGAGGCCGTCGTCGTCGCGCACGATCGGCACGCCGTGGACGACGACGGGGACGTTGAGGTCGGCGACCGTCCGGGTGATGGCCAGCAGCTGCTGGGCGTCCTTCTCGCCGAAGACGGCCACGTCGGGGGCGGTGAGATGGAGGAGCTTGAGCACGACGGTGAGCACACCGTCGAAGTGCCCCGGGCGGGACTTCCCTTCCAGAACCGTGCCGATCCGCCCCGAGGTGACGCTCACGATCGGGTCACCGCCCGGGTACATCTCCTCACGCGTCGGGGCGAAGACGACGTCCGCGCCGGCCGTGGCCAGCAGGGCGACGTCGGCGTCGAGGGTGCGCGGGTAGCGCTCGTAGTCCTCGCCGGGGCCGAACTGCAGGGGGTTGACGAAGATGGTCACGACGACCTGGTCGGCGAGCCGGCCCGCCTCGCGGACAAGCTCGAGGTGCCCGGCGTGCAGCGCCCCCATCGTCATGACGACGGCCCGTGCCGCCTTGCCGGAACCGTCCACTGAGTTGTCGGATGAGTTATCCACCGAACGGCCAGCCGAACCGTCCGCTGAGTGCGGGCGAACGGCCGCCTCGTGTCCGGTTTGGGCAGCCGTTCGGCCGCACTCAGCGGAACTGGTTGGGGGGTTCGGGGCGAGGGCTCGGGCCAGGTGGGCTCGGGTCGTGACGACGAGGGGTTGGGCGTGGTGGGTGACCATCAGATCTCCGTCTGGGGGTCGTTGAGCACGTCGAGCAGCGCCTGGGCCTGGGAGTCCTTGATCCGCCCGACGCCCAGCGCCCGGACGGTCGCGGCGCGGCTGAGCACGCGATAGCCCTCCACGGTGTCGCTCGCGTCCCGGTGCGCGGCGAGGTCGGCGAGCACCGCGAGGTGCTCAGCGACGGTCCCCGCGTCGCCACGGACCACCGGACCGGTCAGGGTCCGGATCGGGTCGGAGACCCCGTCCGCGGCGCGTAGCGCCCCGTCGAGGGCTGCGTGCAGGAGGGGCGCGAGCGCACGACCGGGGTTCTCGATCCCGGCGACCTGGAGCGCCTGGGCGGCTTGGGCGACGAGGACCACCAGGTGGTTCGCACCGTGCGCGAGCCCCGCGTGGTAGAGCCCGCGGTCCGCCTCGTCGATCACGACCGGCTCCCCGCCCAGCTCGACGACGAGCGCCTGGCCGATCGGCTGCACCGGCCCGGGGGCCGTGACCGCGAAGGTCGTGCCCTCGAGCCGGGACAGGTCGAGGGAGGTGCCGGTGAACGTCATCGCGGGGTGGATGGCCAGCGGGATGGCGCCGGCAGCCCGGGCCGGGGCGAGCACATCCGTGCCGTAGCGACCCGAGGTGTGCACCACGAGCTGCCCGGGCTGCCACGCGCCGAGCTCGGCGAGGCCAGCGACCAGGCCGGGCAACACGTCGTCGGGCACGGCGAGGAGGGCGAGCTCGCTGCGCTCGACGACGTCCCGGACCTCCAGGACCGGGACCCCGGGCAGGAGGGTGTCGATGCGCTCGAGGGATTCCGCAGAGATGCCGCTCGCGCCGACGACGGCGTGCCCAGTCGCGCGCAGTGCGCTGCCTAGCACCGCACCGACCCGCCCGGCGCCGACGATGCCGACACCGAGGCGGCCCGGCTTGCGGGGGGCGCCCGGGCTGTCCTGGGTCTGGGTCACAAGAGGTCCTTCGTCGGTCGGTTCTCGTCCGGCATGTCGAGTCGCACCGGTGCTGAGGCCGGGGTCGCCTCGTCGTCCGGTGCCCGGTCGAGCGCCAGCCCGGCCGCTTGGGCGGGTGCCTGCATCCACCGTTCGGGACCCGCCAGCGTGCGGGCGGCGCGGGCGCGGGCGGCCTGGGCGTGGAGGAGGTGCGCGGCGTCGGCGTCGGACAGGTGCGGTACCCGGGGCGAGACGGGGCCTGGGGTGGAGTGCAGCACGAAGGTCGCGATCCCGAGGCGCCGCTGGATCGGTCCCTGGGCGAGCCCCAGCGACTGGGTCCGCTCGTGCGGGACGACCTCGAGGCGCCGGGTCAGCCGACCGCGGCGGATGAGCAGGCCGCGGCTGGTCACCCGGTAGCCGTTGCGCTGCCAGGCCAGCGGGTCGACCCAGCGGGCGCTGCGCGGGCTCGTCGTGAACTCCTCCCTCGGGCCGGATCCGCTCAGGGCCGCCTCGAGCAAGGGGCGCGGGTCGTCGACGCCGAGGTCGGGCAGCACGAGCCAGAGCGCGCGCAGCGCGTCGTCGCGGGAGCCCACCGGGAGCAGCACCGTACCGGTCTGGTTGCCGTCCGAGGAGTCGGCGTAACCGGCGACGTTGACCTCGACGCGCCACCAGTCGGCCTTGCGCCAGAGCAGACCCTGGGTCAGCCGGATCGCTTGGACCCGGCCGGGCGGGATGGTCTGAGAGCGTGTCTCGAGCAGCCCGTGACGCAGCCGGATGCCGTCCGGGGAGATGGCGCCGGTGAAGTTGAACTCGCTGGTGAAACGCGAGAACACGTACGCGCCCACACCGATGAGGGCGGGGAAGATCGTGGCGATCGGGCTGATGCTGCGAGAGACGATCATCGCCACGATGGTCGCGGCCACGAAGATGATGAGGAAGATCGCCGCTCCGGAGAGCAGCAGCGAGGCGATGAGGCGGCCAGGGGGGACCTGGAGCACCTCGCTCTCAGGGGCCTCAGGGAGGATCTCACCGTCCGGCGCCTCCTCGAGGCCCGCGGCCCGCGCGAGCAGGACGTTGCGCAGCTGGTTCGCGTCGGCGTCGCGCAGGAAGCCGAGCTTGGCACCGGAGTCCCCGCCGCCGGCCACGCTCAGCTTGAGCTCGGCGAGGCCGAAGAACCGGGCCAGCAGCGGCTTGACGATGTCGATGGCCTGGAGCCGGTCGAGGCGGACCTTGCGCTGCTGGCGGAAAAGGATCCCGGAGTGCACGTAGACCGCGTCGGAGTCGTAGGCGTAGCGGGTCACCCGCCAGGACAGCCAGGCGTAGACGCCGCCGATGACGCCCGCCGCCGCGATCCCCACCGCGAAGATCCACCAGTTTCCACCGTCGACCGGGATCCCGCCCTCGGGGGCGCTCTCGATCGACTGCCGGCCGAAGACCACGAGCAGGACAGCGATGACGGCCCAGCCGCGCACGAAGGGGGTGACCGGGTGCAGGCGCTTCCACTCGAGGCCGGGCGGCGGGGTGTCCGGGCCTGCAGAGCCGTCGGTCGTGAGGCCCGACGAGCCCGGGATCGGTACGCCGGTGGCCTTGCTCAGTGAGGTCGGAGGCGGGGGCACTGGTGCCGAGCGCGGGGAGGGCGCGTCGGACGGCGGAAGCATGTCGCTCACAGCCCGGCCAACCTGGCCTCGCCGCGTGAGGCCAGGCGGTCACGCAACCGGGCCGCCTCGCTCGGGACGAGCCCGTCGATCGTCGCGTCGGTCCCGGGCGAGGCCGTGTGCAGCTGGAGGGAGGAGATGCCGAGCTTGCGCGCGAGCGGGCCTGCGGTCACGTCGACGAACTGCATGCGCCCGTAGGGAACCACCACGAGGCTTCGGAACATGACGCCCTTGCGGATGAGCAGGTCCTCGTCGCGCTCGGCGAAGCCGATCGCGTGGACCTGTCGTTTGATGATCACGGCGATCCACGCCGTGACGACGACGACCACCGCGGCGGCGATCCACAGCCACGGTGCGGCCGGGGGGAGGGCGACGGCCAGGACCACGAGGGTGACCAGCGGGATGCCGAAGAAGATACCGAGCATGATGAATCGGGCGGTCGCCAACCGGGCCGAGACCCCCTGCCAGACGATCCCCTCGGGCTCGAAGGGGCTCGTCGTCGGCGCAGACGCGGAGAGGGGCGGGTAGCTCGCTGATTCTTCGGTCATGGTGTTCATCATTCCACCGACCATCCACACACCGGGCATCCACGGGCCGGGCGGCGACAAGTCGTCGACCAGGAAGACCGGCGGTGGCTGCCCGCGCGGTCGGTCGGGGGTGTCGGTCGGGGCGGTCGGTCGGGGCGGTCGGTCGGGTCGGTCGGTCGGGTCGGTCGGGGCGGTCGGTCAGCCCCGGGAGTCCCCGTCACCGAGCCTGGCCGGCGTGCCCTCGCTCGGCGGGGGTAGCTGACAGAACCGTTCGGCGATCACGCCCACGACGCTCAGCACGATCGCGCACAAGGTCGCAGTCCCGGCCGCGAGGGCCCGGGACTGCTGAGACTCGAACTGCAACCGGCCCAGCGTCAGCAACAGCTGCCCGCCGTACCAGCCGACCAGCAGCGCACCGGTGAGCGCCGCGGCCTTGGCCAGCGCCGCCGTGCGCGCAGCGCGCAGGGCGTCCAGGGAGGGGCGTCGACCGCGCTGGTAGGCCCGGACCGCGAGAGCCATCCACAGCACGACGACGGCGAGCACCACGAGCACCGGCCCGACGACCCAGGGCACCGCACCGAGGTGTGTTCCCTGACGTTCGAGAACGAGCAGGATCCCCCACGTGAGCACCACCGAGACACCAGCCACGAGGGCGAGCAGGGAGATCTTGGTGCGGCTCATCAGACAGGTGGGGCGGGCGGTGCGGCGACGGCCGGTACCCCGGACGTGTCGGGCCGGACCATTCCCTGCGGGGTGATCGAGGCGGGTGGCTGGGCCGCGGTGTCGGGCTCGTGCAACCAGTCGAGGGCCAGCCAACGGATCCCGTCGCGGTCGGGAGCGGTCGCGGCCAGCGCGCCGACCGGACCGCCGCCCAGGCCGGGCAGGACCGCGTCCGGAGCGATGTGCGCCCACGGTGCGAGGACAAAGGCCCGTTCGTTGGCGCGAGGGTGCGGGACCTCCAGGTCGTCGCTCGAGTGGACCAGCGCCCCGAAGGCGATGAGGTCGATGTCGAGCGTCCGCGGTCCCCAGTGCTCGAGCCGCTCGCGTCCGTGGTCGGCCTCGATGGCCTGGCAGGCATGCAGCAGGTCACGTGGGGAGAGCGTCGTCGTCGCGAGGACAACCGTGTTGAGGAAGTCCGGCTGCTCGGGTCCTCCGACCGCGGCCGTGCGGGCCAGCGGGCCGACTGCCATGATCGTCAGCCCGTTGACGGCGCCCAGCTCGGAGACCGCACGGCGCAGGGTGTCCTGCGCGTCGCCGACATTCGCGCCGAGGGCGAGGACCACCTCGACCGGCTCGTCCGGCGGGGTGTCCATCCGGTCGAAGGTCCGGGACAGGACCGTCGTCTCGTCCGGAGATCCGGCGCCAAGAGACGGTTCCTGGGGGAGCACCGGGGCCGCGGAGGCGTTCTGGGAGCCCTCGACGCTCGGGGACCGGGTGAAGAAGTCTTGAGCTCCGGCTGTGGCCGGGACCGCAGTGAGCACGACGGTTGCGTCGAGCGACTCGAGCGGCTCGAGCGGCTCGAGCGGCTCGAGCGGCGCGACCGGCTCGACCGGTTGCTCAGCGTGCTCGGCGGAGAGCTCCTGCGCCTCGCCCTGCTCGTCGGGGACGGCCTGCTCGTGCGTGGCGACCGGCTCGTCGACCGCGACCGGCTCACGGGGGGCGATCGGCTCGGGTGCGTCAGCGACGTCGTCGGATCCCAACGCGGCCGGATCATACGCCCGGACCCGGGTGGTCGGAATCACGGAGGCCACGTCCACCATGCCGAAGACCTCGGGGCGGCGGGCTTGCTCGGACAGTCGCGCCTGCTCGGCAAGCGCCTGCTCGTCGAGCGGGGGCAGGACGGCCGTGGCGCCGATCTCGAAGGCCGAGGCAGGCTCGACGGCCTCGGGCTCGGGCTCGGGCTCGGGCTCGGGCTCGGGCTCGGGCTCGGGCTCGGGCTCGGGCTCGGGCTCGGGCTCGGGTGCATGCTCCTCGACGGGCTCGGGCAATGTGTCGGCGGTCGGGAGGACCGCCGCGAGCGGGAGAACAGGCGCGGGCGCGAGAACAGGCGCGGGTGCGGCCCACGCAGCAAGAGCCGCATCCAACGGCGCATCGAGAGGAGCGTCGAGCGGCTCACCGTTTGTCTCCGCCGAGCGCGAGATGACGACGGGGAGGGCTGCGGTCGACGTCGGGACCGGCGCCTGCCACCGCGGCGCGACGGTCTCCTCGACGACCGCTGCCGCCTCCGGCTCGGTCTCGCCGACTCCAACCGCGGCATCCGCTCCGATGTCGTCGACCGAGTCGGCCGGCGCGGCAACATCCGGCGCCGCAACATCCAGCGGCGAGGCGACAACCGGCGCGTTGATCCGGTCACGGTGGATCCTCACCACCACGTCGACGAAGGGCACCGGGATCGGCGCCTGCGGCTTGTGGACCGTGACGTCGACGGAGATGACGGCCGGGCGGGCCAGCACGGCCGCGGCGATCTGCTCGGCGACCGTCTCGATGAGGTTGACCGGTTCACCGCTGAGGATGTCGGCGACGTCCTGGGAGACGGTGGCGTAGTTGACGGTCTCGGTGAGGTCGTCACCACGCGCGGCAGCGCGGGTGTCCAGGTAGAGCGTGACGTCGGCGCTGAAGTCCTGCCCTGCCTTGCGCTCGCTCTCGAGCACACCGTGAAAGCCGCGGGCAGCGATCCCGGCGATGTGGATCTGGTCGAGGGGGTAGCCGCTGCTGCCAAGAACCGATCGCTGCGCCAGCGTGCTCATGGGGTCTTCCTGTCCTGTGGTCGTCGTCGGTCAACAGTGGTCTCGGGAGCATGCGTGCCGCGTGCGTCCAGCCAAGCCTGGGCCACCCGGACGGCGTCGCGCGTTCCTGGGACGTCGTGCACCCGGACACACCATGCGCCCGACGTCGCTGCCAGCGTACTCACTGCAGCGGTCGCTCCGTCACGCGCGAGCGGCGGGACCGGTACGCCGTCGTCCCCGGCGAGCAGGTGTCCGAGGAACCGTTTGCGCGACGCACCGACAAGCACGGGCAGCCCGAGGTCGGTGATCTCGCCGAGCCGGGCCAGCAACGGCCAGTTCGCCGCGCCCGACTTGGAGAACCCCAGACCAGGGTCGAGCACGATCTGCGACCGCACGACTCCCGCGGCCTCGAGCGCGGCCACCCGCTCGGCGAGCTCGGCACGCACGTCCTGGACGACGTCGTCGTACTGCTCGAGGTCGTTCATCACGTCGGCGTGCCCGCGCCAGTGCATGACGACGTAGACGACACCGGTCCGCGCGACGACGGCCGCCATGCCCGGGTCGGCGAGGCCACCGGACACGTCGTTGATGATCTGCGCTCCCGCCGCGACCGCCTGCTCGGCGACGCGGGCCCGGGTGGTGTCCACGGAGACGACGGCGCCGCTCGCAGACAGCGCGCTGATGACCGGGATCACCCGGGCCAGCTCGTCCTCGACCGAGACGCGCGCTGAGCCCGGTCGGGTCGACTCCCCGCCGACGTCGAGGATGTCGGCGCCCTCGGCCAGCATCGCCGCGCCGTGGGCGATGGCCGCGGACGGCTCAAACCACTCCCCCCCGTCGGAGAAGGAGTCGGGGGTGACGTTGACGACCCCCATGACGAGGGTCCGGCGAGCCGCCGTGAGGCGTTCCGGCAACGGCATGGCGGACGGCATGTCAGGTCGTATCGGTCGGGCCGTCAGCGGCCGATGATGAGGCTCATGGCCTCGGCGCGGGTCGCGCCGTCGCGCATCTGCCCACGGACCGCGGAGGTGACGGTGCGTGAGCCCGCCTTGCGCACGCCCCGCATCGACATGCACAGGTGCTCGCACTCGATGACGACGATCACGCCGCGCGGCGCCAGGAACTCCACGAGGGCGTCGGCAATCTGGGCGGTGAGGCGTTCCTGGACCTGGGGACGCCGAGCGAAGACGTCGACGAGGCGGGCGAGCTTGCTCAGCCCGGTGACCCGTCCGTCCAGCCCGGGGATGTAGCCGACGTGAGCCACCCCGTGGAAGGGCACCAGGTGGTGCTCGCACGTGGAGTACACCTCGATGTCCTTGACCAGGATCATCTCCTCGTGGCCACCGATGTCGAAGACCGCGTTGAGCACGTCGCCCGGGTTCTGGCGCAGCCCCGCGAAGGTCTCCGCGTAGGCACGGGCCACCCGCCCGGGGGTGTCGAGCAGGCCCTCACGGTCGGGGTCTTCCCCGACCGCGATGAGGAGCTCCCGGACGGCGGCCTCGGCGCGGGCGAAGTCCACCTCGGCGGCGGGCATCGGGGACTCGTTCGGGTCGGTCATGTCGTCCTCACTCGCTCGCGGCGTCGGGCTGGTCGGACTCGGACTTGGTCACGTTCACCGGGCCGACCGCCCCGCCCTCGGGGATCTCACCCACGGCCTGCGCAGGGTGCTCCTCGCGGGCGGCCGCGGCCTCGTCCTCGGGGATCACGGGACCGTCGCCGTGCGCGATCCGCTCCGCCTCGGTGAGCACCGGCGGGCGGTCGGAGACGGCGCGCTGCTCGCTCGAGAGCCACACCTCGCGCGGGGCACGCTTGACGACCGGGGTAAAGATCGCGGCGAGCTCGGCCTGGTTGAGCGTCTCCTTCTCGAGGAGCTCCAGGACGAGATGGTCGAGCACGTCGCGGTACTCCACGAGCACCTCCCATGCCTCGTCGTGCGCGGCCTCGATGAGCTTGCGGACCTCATGGTCGACAGTCCCGGCGACCGACTCGGAGTAGTCGCGCTGGTGACCCAGGTCGCGGCCCATGAACGGTTCGGCCGAGCCCTGGCCGAGCTTGATGGCGCCCACCCGCTCGCTCATGCCGTACTCGGTGACCATCTTGCGGGCCGTGGCGCTGGCCTTCTCGATGTCGTTGGAGGCACCCGTGGTCGGGTCGTGGAAGACGATCTCCTCCGCGACGCGCCCGCCCATGGCGTAGGCCAGCTGGTCGAGCAGCTCGTTGCGGGTCGTGGAGTACTTGTCCTCGGTCGGCATGACCATCGTGTAGCCGAGGGCACGCCCGCGCGGCAGGATCGTCACCTTGGTGACGGGGTCGGTGTACCGCATGGCGGCCGCGACGAGCGCGTGACCACCCTCGTGGTACGCCGTGATCTTCTGCTCCTTGATGTTCATGATCCGGGTGCGCTTCTGCGGTCCGGCGATGACGCGGTCGATCGCCTCGTCGAGGGCGCGGTCGTCGATCAGCTGGGCACCGGAGCGCGCGGTGAGCAGGGCCGCCTCGTTGAGGACGTTGGCCAGGTCCGCGCCGGAGAAGCCGGGCGTGCGGCGGGCCACGGCCCGCAGGTCGACGCCCTCGACGATCGGCTTGCCCTTGGCGTGCACGTGCAGGATGTCGGTGCGGCCCTGCAGGTCGGGGGCCTCGACGGCGATCTGGCGGTCGAAGCGTCCCGGGCGCAGCAGCGCCGGGTCGAGGATGTCGGGCCGGTTGGTCGCGGCGATGAGGATGACGTTCGCCTTGACGTCGAAGCCGTCCATCTCGACGAGGAGCTGGTTGAGCGTCTGCTCGCGCTCGTCGTGCCCGCCGCCCATCCCGGCGCCGCGGTGGCGCCCGACGGCGTCGATCTCGTCGACGAAGATGATCGCGGGGGCGCTCTCCTTGGCCTGGGCGAAGAGGTCGCGGACGCGGGAGGCACCCACGCCGACGAACATCTCGACGAAGTCGGAGCCGGAGATCGAGTAGAACGGGACGCCGGCCTCGCCGGCGACCGCCCGGGCGAGCAGCGTCTTACCGGTTCCGGGCGGACCGTAGAGCAGGACGCCCTTGGGGATCTTCGCGCCGACCGCGAGGAACTTGGCGGGCTCGGAGAGGAACTCCTGGATCTCGCGGAGCTCCTCGACGGCCTCGTCGGCGCCGGCGACGTCGTCGAAGGTCACCTGCGGGGTGTCCTTCGTGGCCAGCTTGGCCTTCGACTTGCCGAAGCCCATGACCTTCGAGCCGCCGCCCTGCATGCGGGACAGGATGAAGTAGAAGACCACACCGATGATGAGGAAGGGGATGATCACCGACAGCATCGAGGAGAGGAACCCGGCGCGGGCGACTTCGGAGTTGAAGCCCTTCGACGGGTCCGCGGCGGTCACCGCGTCGACGACCTGCTCGCCCTGCGGCTGGACGTAGTAGAACTCGACGCTCTTGCCGAGGTCCTTGTCACCGACCTTGTAGGCCTCGGACAGGGTCAGCTGGACGCGCTGGTCACCGTCGACGATGAGGGCCTGCTCGACCGTCCCACCCTTGAGCAGCGCGAGGCCGGCTGATGTGTCGATCTTGGACACCTTCGCCCCGAACAACGTGGTGAGGGCGAAACCGAGGATCACCATGCCCAGGACGATCCACAAGAATGGCCCGCTCAAAAGACGCTTCATGTTCATCGTCGACGGGGCGTGCCCCGCATCCTTCCGCTCGCGCACTGATACGTCGTTGAAAATACACGTCCCACCTGACATTTGACTGCCAGGTGGGCCCCTGTTCGCCCAGGGCAGGACGGTGGTGCCCGTCCGTGAGCGATTCGAAGGAGGTTCAGTGCACGTTCAGCAGTCGTTCAGCGACTGGTTGAAAAGCGCTCAGCTCGAGTAGACGTGCGGCGCAAGCGTGCCGACGAACGGCAGCGTGCGGTATTTCTCGGCGTAGTCGAGGCCGTAGCCGACGACGAACTCGTTGGGGATGTCGAATCCCACGTAGCGGACGTCCACCTCGACCTTGGCCGCCGTCGGCTTGCGCAACATCGCCGCAACCTCGACCGATGCCGGCCCGCGGCTGCGCAGGTTGGAGATGAGCCACGACAGCGTCAGGCCGGAGTCGATGATGTCTTCGACGATGAGCACGTTGCGACCGGTCAGGTCTGCGTCGAGGTCCTTGAGGATGCGCACGACGCCCGAGGACTTGGTCCCCGACCCGTAGGAGGACACCGCCATCCAGTCCATCTCGACGCCCTGGTGCTGGATGCGCCGTGAGAGGTCGGCCATGACCATCACGGCCCCCTTGAGGACTCCGACAAGAAGCAGGTCCTTGCCCGCGTAGTCGGCGTCGATGCGCTCTGCCAGCTCGTCGAGCTTGGCAGTGATCTGCTCCTCGCTCAACAGGACGTGGTCGATGTCGCCGGTCTGGGCAGATCCCACGGGGAGAGCTCCTTGATCAGTTGTGAAGGTGTTCAAGCACTAGCGTGCCACAGTCCCGGCGTCCTTCGACCGCCCCGGGCAGCTGGATGGGGCCCTGGCCGCGCCAGTCGGTCACGAGGCGGTCGAGCTCGAGGACGTGAGATCGGGCGAGCGAACCGGCGGGGCAGCCGACCTCCAGCGCCGCCCGGCGCAGCGCCCGGGTCCGCACCGCCGCGGGGGAATCCGCCAGCACGGCGACGTCGAGCACGTCCCGGGCAGGTCGACCTGAGCGCGCAGCCATGCTCGGGTCCATGCTCGGGTCCTGGCCACCGACCTCACGCTGCCCGCTGGCGACGGCCCGCGCGCGGTCCAGCAGCAGTGCGGCGAAGGTCACCAACGCGGCGTCGTCCTCGTCGAGCTGGGCGGCGGTGCGAGTGAGCGCCGCGACCACGCCCGGGCCGAGCACGTCGTCGAGCAGGGGAAGGACCCGAGACCGGACCTGGGAGCGTAGGGGCGCACCCGGGTGGTCGCCAGCATTGGTGGGATCCTGCCAGAAGTCCAGGCCCGCCACCCGGCAGATCTCCTCGGTGTCGACGCGGCGCAGGTCCAGGAACGGTCGGCGCAGCATGCCAGCCTCGGCGCGCATCCCCGCGAGGGACCTGGCGCCCGAGCCGCGCGCCAGACCGAGCAGGACCGTCTCGGCCTGGTCGTCCGCAGTATGTCCGAGCAGGACGGCCCGAGCGCCGAGTCGCTCGGCTGCCTCGTGCAGGGCGCGGTAGCGGGCCGTGCGGGCCGCTCCCTCCGGGCCGCCGTGGCCGGGGCCGGTGGGCACCTCGGTGCGGACGACCTCGACGGGGTCGAGGCCAAGCGAGCGGCACTGGTCGGCCGCCCTCCGGGCGACCTCCGCCGACCCGGCCTGCATCGCGTGGTCGACGGTCACCGCGCCGACCCGCAGACCCAGGCGCGGGGCGACGAACGCCACCGTCACCGCGAGCGCGAGGGAGTCCGCACCGCCCGAGCACGCGACGAGGACCAACGGCGGGGCTGGCGCGGGATCCGCGGTCTTCCGATCGCGAACTGAAGCACCCACCAGGTCGGCGAGCGCAGCGCGGAGCGCAAGCCGGGCCTGGGCGACGGCACGGGGCGGCCCGCTCACGCGGACAGCTCCATCTCAGCCAGCCCTGCGGAGCATGTGGCCAGCTCCGTCTCAGCCAGCCCTGCGGAGCATGTGGCCAGCTCCGTCTCAGCCATGGACCCGGCGCACCCAGGCGATCGGGTCGGTGATCTCCCGGGCGGTCGGCAGCGTCTGCGGCCCGGACCAGACCGCATTGAACCCGGGAGTGCCGATCTCGGCGGTCACCGCCCGCACGAAGGCCGCGCCGCCCCGGTACTGCTCCATCTTGGCGTCCATGCCCATGAGCCGGCGCAGCACGCCGTCGCGTCCCGCGGGCGCGGCGCGGCGCCTGTCGAACGCGGCCCTGATGGAGCGCACGCTCGCCACGACGGACGGTCCGACTTCGTCCATCGCGACGTCGGCATGGCCCTCCAGGAGCGACATGATCGCCGTGACCTCGTCGAAGGTCACGCGCTGGGCGGGGGTGAGCAGCCCGTCGATGAGCGGGGCACCCTCCCGCCCGCGCACGGCGGCGTAGACCGCGCGGACGAAGGAACCCACCCGGACGGTCGTCTGCCACGGCGTCATCGACACGTCGCCGATCCCGCGGACCAGCTCCTGGGTACGCGTTCGCAGGTGCTCGGTCAGCCACGGTGCGGCGGCGAACTGGAGCGCGTGGGTCTGCTCGTGCAGGCACACCCAGAGTCGGAAGTCCTCGGGGCGCACCTTCATCTCCCGCTCGACCTGCAGCACGTTGGGCGCGACCAGCAGCAGCTCCCCCGGCTCCCCAGGCGCCGTTGCGTAGGGGTCGAACTGGCCGAGGATCTTCGTGGACATGAAGGCCAGCGCCGCGCCGACCTCCGCGCTCGAGGCAAGCTCGGCGACCAGCGGCACGGGTCTGCCCGACGGCGCGCGCAGGGCTCCGGAGGTCATCGCGGCCATGGATGCCGCGCCCGACCGGGCCCAGCGGGCCCGGTCGACGACCCGCACGGTGGACAACGGAACCGTTGACAGGTCCCGTCCGTCCGCAGGGAGCAGACCGGTGATCGTCACGACCGGCGCGACCGCACGACCGGCTGCCCGGCGCAGCGACGTGACGAGGTCCTCGATCTCCCGGCGCCCTGCCGTCGGGCCGGGGTGCACGAGCCGCCCGGCGACCCGGGCAGCGTCGGCCCCGTCGATGAGCTCGTGCTCGGAGCCGGTCATCGGCAACCGCAGGCCGCGAGGTCGGAGACGAAGGCGTCGATCGCCCGTCGCGGTCCCCACTGCCCGCCGTCGGGCGTCTGGTCGGCCATGATGACGAAGGTGAGCTGGCGGCCGTCCGCGCTCAACGCGGTCCCGGCCAACGAGGTGACGTGCGGGAGAGAGCCGGTCTTGGCGCGGACCAGACCGCGGGCCTCGGAGGTCAGGAAGCGGTCGTTGAGCGTGCCGTCCAGCCCGGCGATCGGCATCCCGATGATGACCGGGCGCAGCCGTGGGTGGGCGGGGTCGGCCAGGAGGTCAAGGACCTCGAGCATGGTCGTCGCGGAGATCCGCGAACCGTCGGCCAGGCCGCTGCAGTCGGCCATGACCGCACCGGACGTATCGATCCCCAGATCGGTGAGCTCGGTGAGCACCGCCTTGGTCGCGCCCTCGAAGGACCCGGGCAGGCCTGCATCGAGAGCCACGATCCGCCCGACCACCTCGGTGATCGTGTTGTCGGAGGTGTGCAGGAAGTACTGGACGATCTCGCCCATCGGGGCGGAGTCGACCGAGGCGATGACCCGGGCAGCCTTGACCGACGTGCCGCGCGACGGCGCGCCGTCCACAGTCACCCCGTGCGCGGCGAGCGCAGTGACGAAGGCGTTGGCGGCCGAGAGCGCGGGGTCACCCTGGCGAGGGGCGTACTCCCCGGCCGAGAGCCGGCCGGTGTCCACTGCGATCGCGGAGACGGGGGCGGCGTAGCCCAGGGACGGGATCTCCTCCGCCCACAGGCCGGTCGGCGAGCCGGTGAACAGGGTGTCGTCGAGGGCCAGCTTGACGGTTGTGGTGCCGGCCAGGGCCAGCTCCTTGGCGACCTGCGTGGCGAGGTCGTCCAGGCCGGCGTGACCCGTGACGGCCGCGGGGTCGCCAGCGCCGGCAGAGAGCATCATGTCCCCGCCTCCGACGAGGGTGATGGCACCTGAGGCGGACTGTGTCACGGTCGTGGTCAGAACACGGTCGTAGCCGACCGCGCTCAGGGCCGCGGTCGCGGTGAGCAGCTTCTGGATCGAGGCGGGTACGCGCGCCACCTCGGGTGAGGCCGAGGCCAGCACGTCCCCGGTGAGTGCGTCGGAGACGACCACCCCGGTCGAGGCGCCCATCGCCGGGTCGGCGACGAGCGCGTCGACCGCGGCCTGGACGGTGGCCGCGTCCGGGACCGGCGCCGCGGCGTCGAGCACCTGAAGGGTGTCTTGGAGGGCCGGTCCGGGGATCGCCGCCGGGGCGGTGGGGAACGGTGCCGCCGCTGCGGGCTCCGGTCCGAGGGTGAGGATCCCGGGCACGACGTCGTGGGCGTCGGCCCAGGCGTAGCCGCCTGCCACGACGAGCCCGGCCGCGATCGTCCCCGCGACGACGCGAGCCATCAGCGCCATGAAACAGTCACCTTCACGCCTCCAGGATATGGTCCGCGCTCAGCTGCACGCACCCGTGGCCACACTAGGTCACGACCAGCGTCACACCGGCTCTCTTCCGCGAATCGTCACGATGTCGTCTAGTCTGGCGAGTGGCTACACCGACCACGCATGCGACATACACGACCCTGTCTGGGCGCGGAACCCGCGCAGAGGGTGCAACTGGAGGAAGAACAGTGGAGTTCGACGTCACGATCGAGATCCCCAAGGGGCAGCGCAACAAGTACGAGGTCGACCACAAGACCGGTCGGATCCGTCTCGACCGCATGCTGTTCACCTCGACCCGCTACCCGGACGACTACGGGTTCATCGAAGGGACTCTCGGCGAAGACGGCGACCCCCTCGACGCGCTCGTGCTGCTCGAAGAGCCGACCTTCCCCGGTTGCCTGATCCGCTGCCGTGCCCTGGGCATGTTCCGCATGCGCGACGAGGCCGGGGGCGACGACAAGGTCCTGTGCGTGCCCACCGGTGACCAGCGCGCCGCGTGGCGCCAGGACATCGACGACGTCTCCGACTTCCACCGCCTCGAGGTGCAGCACTTCTTCGAGGTCTACAAGGACCTGGAGCCGGGCAAGTCGGTCGAGGGCGCGCACTGGACCGGCAAGGCCGAGGCCGAGATCGAGGTCGAGCGCTCCTTCCAGCGCGCCAAGGACGCCGGGTACTACAACCACTGAGCCCCGCTCCCCCGCATCACCCGAACGGCCGGCACCCCAGGTGCCGGCCGTTCGTGCGCCCGGCCCCCCCAGGTCCCCGTCCCACCCCGCTGAGTGCACCCGTCCCACCCCGCTGAGTGCACCCGTCCCACCCCGCTGAGTGCACGAAAATGCACGCGACACGCCGGTGCGACACGCGTATTTTCGTACACTCAGCGGGGGAACAGGGGTGGGGTGGCTTCGTCAGGGGCGGCCGGCGTAGGGCATGAGGCGGCTGTCCCAGCGCATTGCGGTGACTCGGGACGCGATGCCGGGCTGGGCCGCTTCGACGATCTGGTTATTGCCTGCGTAGATCGCCACGTGGGTGACGCTCGACGAGTCGTTGGGGTTGTCTCCCCAGAACACGAGGTCGCCGGGGCGCAGGGAGCCCAGGCTGATCTTCAAGACCTGCTTGTACTGGTCCCGGGAGGTTCGGTTGATGGACACCCCCGCGGCCGACCAGGCCCGGCTGGTCAGACCCGAGCAGTCATAGGCGGCCGGTCCCGTAGCCCCCCAGACGTAGGGCAGCCCCAGCTTCGTCTTGGCCCAGTCGACCGCGGCCTGGCCCTGCGCGGCGCTGCCGCGAGAGGACCCGCTCCCGAGGCCACCACCGGTCACCGGCGGTGTCGTGGGAGCGGTCGTCGGAGCAGTGGTCGGCGCGGTCGTCGGAGCGGTTGTCGGTGCCGTGGTCGGAGCAGTGGTCGGAGCAGTGGTCGGCGGCGTCGTCGGAGCAGTCGGCGGCGGCGTGACCGGCGCGGTCGTGGGCGCGGGATCGGTCGGCGTCACGGGCTTCGTGGCGGGCGGCGCGGGCGCGACCGGCGCGGCCACGGGCACGACTACCGCGGCGGCCGCGCGTTCGCGGGCGAGCCGCTCGGCCGCCTGGTCACGCTCGGCCTGCAGCCCCTGCTGACGAGCCTGCTCGACCTCGATGCTCGTGCTGCGCGCCGCGGCGAGCCTGATGAGCAGGGACTCGCGGTTGACGCTCGCCGTCGCGACCGCCTTGTCCGCGGCAGCCTGGGTGGTCTGGGTCGCCTCGAGGGCCGTGTTCGCCGCATCCTTCTTCACCTGTTGGTCGGCGACCGCCCGCGTGGCGACACCCTCGAGGGTCGCGGACACCACGGAGTCGGCCTGGAACTGCTGGGCAGCCTTGTCCGCCTTGGAGCCGACCAGCTCCATCGCGTTGGCGGTGCTGACCGCGTCGCTCACGCCGTCTGCCGTGAGATACATGCCGATCTGCTCGAGCCCGCCGCCGTTGCGGGAGGTGTCGCGGGCGAGACCGACGAGGAGCTTGCGTGACTCCTCAGCGCGTAGCTTCGCGGCGTCGCTCCGGGTCTGGGCGGCCGTGGCCGTGGCGGTCGCGGCATCGAGGTCGACGATCGCCTGGTTGTAGGCCTCCCCCGCCGCGGCCGCCGCGTTGAACGCCGCGTCCTGCGTCGCGGTGAGCATGGCCATCTCCACGTCCATGGCGGCCACCGAGGCCGCGGCGTCGACGACGGACTGCCGAGCTGCGTCGACGTCGTCCTGGGAGGGTGGGGTGGGGTCGGCCATGGCGGGGAGGGCGGTGCCCCCCGCGAGGAAGGCGGTCACGGTCAGGAGCGCCAAGAACCTGCGGCGGGCCGCGCCACGGGACGCTCGCGGGTACGACGCCATCAGGGGTCCTCTCAAGCAGGGCGCAGCCGGTTCGGACCCGCCGCGAAGAAGTCTCCCCCGAGACTACCCAGGTACGGGCCCAGAGTGAACTCCTGTCACATCATTCACAGGAGTATCACCCGCACCACGGACTGGGCACAGCGCCCTGAGGGTTCGTCCGAGAGGTTCCGTGGCCGAGAATCCCGCATATTGGAACAGATCTGCCCACTGGGCGTCCACAGTGTGAGAACTTCCCTGCTCGGGGCTATCCCCGGTCGGCAGGCCTGCCTACGCTCTACCTATGACGAAGCGAATGTGTTGCTGACCAAATCCCCTCAGCCCCTCCCGCGCCCTGCGCTTCGTCCCACCTGCCCCACCAGCCCGCGTCCGGCGGAACGACCCGCCGGCCTCGCCCCCGCTCCGCCTGCGGAGGCGACGTGAGCAGCGGCAGCCGGCACGGAGCACACTCAGGCGCAGCACGCACGCCCCCCGACCCTTTCTCCAGGAGCATCCGATGAGCACCCCCAACTGGTCCTTCGAGACCCGCCAGATCCACGCCGGGCAGACGCCCGACCCCACGACCGGCGCCCGCGCGCTGCCGATCTACCAGACCACCTCCTTCGTCTTCCCCGACGCCGGGGTCGCCGCCGACCGCTTCGCGCTCAAGGACCTCGGGCCCATCTACACGCGCATCGGCAACCCGACCCAGGAGGTCGTAGAGAACCGCATCGCGAGCCTCGAGGGCGGTGTCGGAGCGCTCCTGCTCGCCTCCGGCCAGTCCGCGACGACCTTCGCGATCCTCAACCTCGCCGAGGCGGGCGACCACATCGTGGCCAGCCCCTCGCTCTACGGCGGCACCTACAACCTGATCCAGTACACCCTGGCCAAGCTGGGCATCGAGACCACCTGGGTCAGCGACCCGCACGACCCGCAGGCCTGGCGTGACGCGGCCCGTCCCAACACGAAGCTCTTCTTCGCCGAGACGATCCCGAACCCCAAGGCCGACATCCTCGACATCGAGGCCGTCGCCGCAGCCGCGCACGAGGTGGGCGTCCCGCTCATCGTCGACAACACTGTCGCGACCCCGTACCTGCTGCGCCCGATCGAGTTCGGCGCGGACATCGTCATCCACTCCGCGACCAAGTACCTCGGCGGGCACGGATCGGCCATCGGCGGCGTCATCGTCGACTCGGGGAACTTCGACTTCTCCAAGGACCCTGAGCGTTTCGCGAACTTCAACACCCCCGACCCGAGCTACAACGGCATCGTCTACGCCCGCGACCTCGGTGTGAACGGGATCCTCGGCGCGAACCTCGCGTACATCCTCAAGGCCCGCGTGCAGCTGCTCCGTGACCTCGGTGCCGCGATCTCCCCGTTCAACGCCTTCCTCATCGCCCAGGGCATCGAGACGCTGTCCCTGCGCGTGGAGCGCCACGTGGAGAACGCCAAGAAGGTCGCCTCCTGGCTCGACTCGCGCGACGACGTCATCTCCGTCGGCTACGCGGGCCTGCCCTCGAGCCCCTGGTACGCCAACGCCCAGAAGTACACCCCGCGCGGACCCGGCGCGATCGTCAGCTTCGAGGTCGACGGCGGCGCCGCGGCCGGCCAGGCCTTCGTCTCTGCCCTCGAGCTGCACTCCAACGTCGCCAACATCGGTGACGTGCGCTCCCTGGTGATCCACCCGGCGTCGACCACGCACTCCCAGCTGAGCGAGGCCGAGCAGCTCCTCTCCGGGGTGACCCCCGGACTGGTGCGCCTCAGCGTGGGCATCGAGCACATCGACGACATCCTCGCCGACCTCGAGAACGGGTTCATCGCCGCGAAGGCAGCCGCCGAGACCGCCACCGCGGGCGCGTGAGCTGACATGACGAACGATCCGGCGCCCGGCCGCGGCAGCATCCCAGGGTCGGTGCCTGCGCACTGGGGCCTGGAGATGGACATGCCCGCGCGCGGCGCCGGATCGTCCGTACATTGGTCAGTAATGAGTCACGATTCCCAAGGCTCGGGCGCCTCCTCGCGTCCCGGCCCGCAGTGGACCCGCACCGGCGGCCCCTCCCGCGCGCAGTCACGGCGCCTGGACGCGGCGTTCCCGGTGAGCGGCGCCTGGCGCGACGGCGACCCGGTCGGCGGGCGGCGCTTCGCCGACATCGGGGCCCTCGAGCTCGAGGCCGGCGGGCACATCCCCGCCGTCCGGATGGCCTACGAGACGTGGGGGACGCTCAACGAGGCGGGCGACAACGCCGTCCTCGTGCTGCACGCCCTCACTGGTGACAGCCACGTCGTCGGCGACGCCGGCAACGGCCACGCGACTGCCGGCTGGTGGTCGCAGATGGTCGGCCCGGGCGCCCCCATCGACACCGACCGGTACTTCGTCGTGGCACCCAACGTCGTGGGCGGCTGCCAGGGGTCAACCGGCCCCTCCAGCCTGGCCCCGGACGGGCAGCCGTGGGGCAGCCACTTCCCGATCATCACCGTTCGCGACCAGGTGGCCGCGGAGATCGAGCTCACCCGCGCGCTCGGCGTGCGGTCCTGGCAGTTCATCGTCGGCGCCTCGATGGGTGGCCTGCGGGTGCTCGAGTGGGCCCTGCTCGGCCCCGAGGCGGGCGTGGGCGTGGAGTCCGTCGGCGTCATCGCCTCGGCCGCCCAGACCCCCGGCGACCAGATCGCCTGGGCGCACCCCCAGCTCACCGCGATCCACGCCGACCCCAAGTTCCGCGGCGGCGACTACTACGACGCCGCCCCCGGCGACGGCCCGCATGTCGGCCTGGGCATCGCGCGGTCGATCGCCCACACGACCTACCGCAGCGCCCACGAGTTCGACGAGCGCTTCGGACGCATCTCCCAGGGCGGGGAGGACCCGATGCGCGGCGGCCGCTTCGCCGTCCAGTCCTACCTCGACCACCACGCGAGCAAGCTCGCCAAGCGCTTCGACGCGAACAGCTACGTCGTGCTCACCGAGTCGATGCTCACCCATGACCTGGGCCGCGACCGCGGCGGGGTGAACACCGCACTCGCCTCGATCACCGCACGCACGCTCGTGGTCGCCGTGGACACCGACCGGTTGTTCCTGCCCGCCGAGTCCGAGCGCATCGCCCGGTACGTGCCGGGCGCACAGGCACGGTTGCTGCACTCCGACTTCGGTCACGACGGCTTCCTCATCGAGTTCGACCAGCTGGGCCCGATCGTGGCGTCCTTCCTCGCCGAGGCCAACCGGTCTGCTTGACCTCGAGTGCGCTCGACGTGCTTGGATAAGCGCCATGACCTCCGCACACACCGCACCGCTCCCGATCGCCCTCGGGGCGATGGCCTTCGGCACCCGTCACGACGAGACGGCCTCCTTCGCCCTCCTCGACCAGTTCCTCGACGCCGGCGGCTCGTGGGTCGACACCGCCAACTGTTACGCGTTCTGGCAGTCACCGGACGGCCGCGGCGGGGCCAGCGAGACGATGCTCGGGCGCTGGTTCGCCGCTCGCCCCGGCGCCCGCGACCGGGTGCAGATCTCCACCAAGGTCGGCTGCGAGCCGGCCGGCTCCGGGACGTACCCCGAGTCGACCGAGGGTGTCGGTGCGGCCACCGTCGCACGCGCCCTGGAGGAGTCGCTGACCCGCCTGGGCACCGACCACGTCGACCTCTTCTGGGCCCACCGGGACGACCGCACGACCCCGCTCGAGGAAAGCACCGAGGCCTTCGCCGCGCAGGTCGCGGCCGGGAAGGTCGGGCGGCTGGGGCTGTCCAACTACGCCCTGTGGCGGGCCGAGCGGGCCCGCGGGATCGCCGCCCAGCACGGCTGGGCCGCGCCGTCGGCCCTCCAGCTGAGCTACTCCTACCTCCAGCCGCGCCCCCTCGTGCGCAACGCCGTCCACGACCACCGCTTCGGGTGGATCACCGACGAGGTGCTCGACTACGCCGCGACCGATCCCGGCTGGAAGCTGTGGGCCTACAGCCCGCTGCTCGGCGGCGCCTACGACCGCGACGACCGCCCCGTCCCCGAGGCGTACGACCACCCGGGCACGACGCGCCGCCTCGCCGCGCTGGCGACGGTGGCCGGCGATCTCGGCGTGAGCCGGTCCGCGGTCGTCATCGCCTGGATGCTCGCCTCGACGCCGCAGGTCCGCCCGGTCCTCGGGGTCAGCACCCCGGCCCAGCTCGCCGACGCCGTCGCGGGGGCCCGCCTCCGCCTCACCCCAGAGCAGGTCGCGGCTCTGGACCAGCCGTGGTGACCGTTGCGCGCTTGCGGCGCCGGCTCACCAGCCACGCGCCCACCGCACCGACGACGAGGACCACGCCGACCGTGTAGCCCACCCGCAGCGCACCGAGCACGGAATCGCCGAGGATGTTCGCGACCGAGACGGTCAGCTCGGTGCGCAGCCGGGAGCCGGTCAGTGACCCGATGTAGGACGCCCGCACGACGACGACGGCGAGGCTCGCCAGCGCCGTCAGGACCACGATGATCCCGGCCTCCCAGGCCAGGACGACCGCCCGCGACCGGGCGAGGGCGACCGCGGCGAGCAGCAGGAGGGCGACGGCCCACGGCAGCCAGCCCGCGACGGCGTCGAGCACGGCGTAGTAGGCCCGGGCCTTGACGAGCTCCTGGCTGGAGAACAGCGGGACGCTCGCGTCGACCTGCGGGATGGACGCCGCGAGGGTGACCCCGCGCGCGACGAGCTCGGCGCGGGCGAGATCGACGACCGGTCCGAGGTTGAGGGTCACCTGGCCGTCGGCGCTGAGGCTGAGCTTGCCCCCGCCGTCGTGCGTGAGCAGGGCGACGACCGTGGTGTGCGCGCTGCGGTTGGCCTGGATCCACACGGTACGGAAGGCGTCGCTGTCGACAACCCGGGTGATGATGTCCCGCACGAGGGACTCCATCGCAAAGCGCAGCGGGACCCCGAGGGCATCGACGCGGGAGTCGCCGTCGCCCGAGCCGCCCAGGGCCGCGAGCGCGGAGGAGACCAGCGCGTCGGCATCGATCTGCTCGAGTGTGACGGTCGTGAGATGGTCCACGAGCGCCGACCGCACAGCCGGGTCGGCGGCCAGGTCGTCGACCGCGGCCACGTAGCCGTCGGTGCTGGTGATCGTGTCGCGCGCCCAGTGCGCCAGCAGCGCGACCGGGGTGAGCAGGGCGCCGATGAGCAGGAGCGCGACGACCGCCGCGCTGCGCCCCCGGTGGTGGTGTCCGTCAGCCATAGGACGAACAGTACGGCCACCACGCGTGACGGTGCCGCCCGTGTGCGGCAGGATGAGGCCATGACCGCCGACCTCCCCCAGATCACGTCAGCCCTGCACACCCAGTGGGCGCGCCTGCGCTCCTGGGTCGGTCCGCTCGGGGACAACCTGCTCGGCAACCGGAACAAGCCCTCGGCCCTGCCCGGCTGGACCGTCGGCGAGCTCGTCGCGCACCTGGGACGCGCGATGGACGCCCTCGCGGTGTGCACCCCGGCCCCGGCTGGCACCCGGCCCATCGAGCTGGCGGAGTACCTGGGCTCCTACCCCGAGCGCGCCGACGACATCTCCCAGTTCACCCGCGACCTCGCCGTCGAGATCGCCGACGCCCCGCTCGCCGCGGTCGACGCCCTGGCCACCCGGGCCCTGGCCACGCTGGACGAGCTGAGCCTGGACCAGGTCGTCGTCGTGCAGGCACGGCGCGGAGCGATCACGCTGCGCGACATGGCCATGTCGCGCCTGATCGAGCTTGTTGTGCACGCCGAGGACCTGGTCGCCTCGCTCAAGGGCGTGGTGGACTCTGCGGGACCGGCCAACCCTATCGACCGCGAGGCCCAGCGGATCGTGGCCGAGGAGCTGCTCGACATCGTGGTGACCCGCGGCGGGTGGGACCTGGAGGTGACCGACCCGGGGCTGTGGATCCGGCTGGCCACCGGGCGCGCCCGGTACAACGTCGACGACCTCGCGCGGGCGATCACGACGGACTACACCGCCGGCGGGGTCCCCGACCTGGGCCGGATGCTCCCGATCCTCTAGCCCGGCGGACCCGGCGGACCCGGCGGACCCGGCGCGCCCGTGATCAGACGGGCAGGAGCCCGCGGGCGGAGCAGACGGAGTAGCCCTTCGGCTCGAGCCAGGGCTCGGAGGTCGCCCTGAACCAGTCCTCGACCCGTGCGGTCACGCGGTCGACCAGCAGCTGGTTCGTCGCCGGGTCGTCGTCGACCCCGTAGAGCGAGAACAAGGAGGTCGCGTACCGCACGAGCGGCCCGGGCCCGGTGAAGACGAGCTCGTTGTCGTGACGCACCACGTCGACCGTCTCGAAGAAGCGCCCGACGAGCTCGGCGACGGTGTCCGTGGTGACCCAGCTGGCTGAGTCCGGCACCCGCAGGCCGAGCGACCCGAGCTCGGTCTCGATCACGTGCCGGATCATCGGCACCGTGCGGGCGTGGTTGACGGTCGCGACGAACACGCCGTCGGCGGTGAGCACCCGGGCGCACTCGGCGACGATCATCTCGGGGCTGGGGCAGTGAACAAGCATCTGCCGAGAGAGCACGACGTCGACCGAGCCGTCGGGGAGCGGGATCTCGTCAGCGGAGGCATGGATGGCCTCGACGCCGGGTACAGCGCGCGCGGTGAGATACGCCGAGAAGGAGAGGTCGAGGGCGATCACCCGGCCGGTGTGGCCACGGTCGATGAGGTTCTGGACGAAAGTCCCCGTCCCCGACCCCACGTCGAGCACGGTCTCCGTGCCGGTCAGGGCCAGCGCGCCGAGCACAGCCGCCTCGACGTCATCGTCGCGACGGCTGAAGAGCCGGTGAGTCTCGACCCTGATCTCGGGCGATGTGAGGTGCGCGTACCCGCCGTCCGGCGCCCGGCGGACGCCGTCCCTGTCGATATCCATACGCGAACCTTCTCCCACGTGGGGGACCTTCGCCACCCGACGGAGCGTGGTCCGGAGCGGTAGGTTGGCAGCATGCTGGCTGCCTACGTCTCGCGCTTCTCCCCCGCCTCTCCCGTCGACGGGCTGTCGGTCGGAGACCGCCCAGCCCCGACGGGCCGAAAGAACTGGACAATCGTGACGGTTCGGGCCGCCAGTCTCAACCACCACGACCTGTGGTCGCTGCGCGGGGTGGGACTGCGCCCGGAACAGCTCCCGGTGGTCTTGGGCACAGACGCCGCCGGCATGACCGAAGACGGCCAGGAAGTTGTGGTCCACGCAGTGATCGGCGCCGACGGGCACGGCGTCGGGCCGGGTGAGACGCGGACCCTGCTCTCGGAGAAGTACGACGGCACGCTGGCCGAGCAGGTGGTCGTCCCCACCCACAACCTCGTGCCCAAACCCCCGGACCTGACCTTCGAGGAGGCCGCCTGCGTGCCGACCGCATGGCTGACCGCCTACCGCATGCTGTTCCGCACCGCCGGGCTCAAGCCCGGCCAGAGCGTGCTCGTCCAGGGTGTCGGCGGCGGTCTCGCCTCGGCCGCGATCACCCTGGCGGCCGCGGCCGGCATCGAGGTCTTCGCGACCAGCCGCAGCGGCGCCAAGCGCACGGCGGCCCTCGCGCTCGGCGCGAGCCACGCGGTCGAGCCGGGTGGCCGCCTCCCTCACCGGGTGGACGCCGTGATCGAGAGCGTGGGCGCCGCGACCTGGTCGCACTCGGTCCGGTCCGTGCGCCCCGGCGGCGTCATCGCCGTCGCGGGCGCCACGTCGGGCGACCCCACCGCGGCCGAGCTCACCCGGATCTTCTTCAACGAGATCACCGTCGCTGGCACGACGATGGGCAGCCGTGACGAGCTCGCCGACGTCCTCGCCTTCATGGTGCGCGCGGACATCCGCCCGCGGATCGACCGCTCGATGCACCTCGCCGACGCCGCCGCGGCGATCACTCGCCTCGCCTCGGGCGAGCACATCGGCAAGATCGTGCTCACTCCGTGACCGAACGTGTGCCGCTGCCCCGGTTCCTCGCCCGCGTGACGCCCGCGGTCATGGTGCCCGACGGCGTGGTCCCCGCCCTGGACGCCCACCTCGCCGATGTGATCGCCGACGAGCTCCGCGGGCACACCCACGTCGTGACCACCCGCGGCGCGCACGCCGCGTGGGCGCCCGACGTGCTCGGGGCCGGCTTCGAGATGCAGACCCTCCCGCTCGCCCCGGACGACGAGGGTGAGGTCGTAGCCTCCCTCGTGCGGTTCCGCCCCGCCGGCTCCATCCGCTCAGCCCGGGCCGTGCTGTACATCCACGGCTGGAGCGACTACTTCTTCCAGACCGAGACCGCGTACTTCTGGGACCGGCTGGGGGTCGCGTTCTACGCGATCGACCTGCGCAAGTACGGGCGCAGCCTGCGCCCGGGGCAGACGCCCGGATACACCGACGACCTGCGGGTCTACGACGAAGACCTTGAGGCGGCCCTCGACGCGATCCGCGCCGATCTTGGCCACAACACCTCGATCATGCTGCACAGCCACTCGACCGGCGGCCTCACATCGGTCCTGTGGGCACACCGCAACCCCGGAGCGACCGCGGGCCTCGTACTCAACAGCCCATGGCTCGAGCTGCAGGGATCATCCGTGCTGCGCACCGTCTCCGCCCCCGCGATCAACCGCCTCGCCCGCTTCCAGCCCAAGACCCCGCTGCCCAACATCGACGCCGGGTACTACGCCCGCACCGTCCGCAAGATCGACGGCGGGGAGTGGGAGTTCAACGAGACGTGGCGCCCGACGCCCGCGTTCCCGGTCCGCGCCGGCTGGTTGCACGCGATCATCTCCGGACACTCCGAGGTCGCCCGCGGCCTGCGGATCACCCAGCCCGTCCTGATGCTCGCCTCGTCCCGCTCGGTCATGTCCCCGCGCTGGTCGGAGGACATGCGCGGGAGCGACATCGTGCTCGACGTCGAGCTGCTCGCCCGCCGCGCCATCCAGCTCGGCCCGACGGTCACGGTGAGCAGGATCGAGGGCGGCCTGCACGACCTCGCGCTGTCCACGGCGCCGGTGCGGGCGCAGTACTACGCCCAGATCGCGCGATGGTCGACCGCGTACGGGTGGTCGCAGGACTGAGTTTTGTGGGTCTACTCGCGCAGCTCGGCGAGGGTGCGCCCCTCGTCGCCGACCCGCCACACGCGCCAGCCGTCGGAGGCTGTGCCGCCCGAGACGGCGCTGGCCGCCCACGTGGGGTCGGCGTAGCGCGTGCCGCCCTCGGTGTGCAGCGACCCGTCCGGGTGCAGCACGATCTCGAACCGTTCCCCGCGCCGATGGCGGACCCAGACGAGTTGTAGCGGCGCATCCAGCCCGCTGGCCAGCGCGGCGAGCGCGGCGTCGACCGGCCCGACGACGTCGGACAGCTCACGCGGCGGGGCGAGCAGGTCCAGCACCGGCGAGACGGGAGCGGCATACGGGCCGAGGCCGTTGGCCGGCAGGTCTGACGGTCGTTCGGGGAGGTCGTCCGGTGGGAGGTCGAGGAAGACCGGGACGTAGGCGTCGGCCGGAGCGGGCACGGCCGGGACAGTGCCGGTCAGGACGGACTCGACGGCGCGCCCGGCGGCGGCCTGCTCAGGCCGCAGCGGGGAGACGTCGATGAGTCGCTGTCCGCCCCGGCCGGCGAGCAGGCCCACGTGGAGCACCTCGATCCGGGTCGTTCCCGAGCGCAGGAAGGCCAGGGCGTGCAGCAGGGAGTCCTCGACGTCCGCGCACACGATCACCAGCCGCACCGTCCCAGGCGACGGTGTCTCGGGACGGGCCGCCGGGGCCGCGTCGAAGAATGCCCGCAGCCCAGCACGGAAGCGGTCGGGACCGCCGGGATGCTTCGCGGCCAGGTCCGCGCGGGTCAGGCGTGACGCCCGGCCCGCCATGTCGAGCGCCTCGAGGAGTCCCTGCGCCGTCAGCCGCGCCATGATCTGCACGACGACGGGCAGCCCCGAGGTGTCCAGCGCGAGAAGGTCGGCCGTCGCCTGCCGCTCGACGCTCGCACGCTGCTCGACGCTCGCAGCTGGCCGCTCGGCCACCGTGAACAGGGGCTCACCGAGCAGCGCCGGGAGGTGCTCGGAGACCACGGCGCGGGCCGCAGCGGCGAAGGACGCGTCGTCGGGCAGGGTGGGTGTCACGGGATGCGCGCGCCCGGCCCCACGGATGTCGAACAACGGCATGGCCACAGCCTAGACCTACCGTCCAGGGGCTCAGCCCTGGGCGAGCCGGGCTTCCACGCGCTCCACCTTGCCGGTCAGCTCACCGGTGTGACCAGGGCGGATATCCGCCTTGAGGACGAGGGAGACGCGGTGCCCACCGGCGCCGACGGCCTCGGTGGCGCGCTTGATGACGTCCATGCACTCGTCCCACTCACCCTCGATCGTGGTGAACATGGCGTCGGTGCGGTTGGGCAAGCCGGACTCGCGGACGATCCGGACGGCGTCGGCCACGGCGTCGGTCACGGACTCGCCGGAACCGAGCGGGGCAACTGAGAAGGCAAAGAGCATGCCCCCAACCTGTCACCCCGCGGCGTCGAAGTCGAGCGTGACGTGCGTCGCACGACCCCCCGATCGGGACCTTCCTCCCGCCGGCCCGCGGAATACCGCGCCTAGGCTCGCCGGCGGCGCCGTGTTCTCCGGGCGCCTGATCCACCGGCGCGCTCTCCTGAAAGGTCCCTCGTGACTCCTCCCACTGCCCCCACCTCGCCCGCTCCGGCCCGCTGGCTGGTGGCCGACCCCGGTCCGTTGGGCCTGGCCGGGTTCGCACTGACCACCTTTGTGCTGTCGGTGTTCAACGCGGGGATCCTCGACTCCCACCTCGAGCCGGTCGTGCTGCCGCTCGCCCTCTTCTACGGCGGCCTCGTGCAGCTGCTCGCCGGCATGTGGGAGTTCACCAAGAACAACACCTTCGGCGCGCTCGCCTTCTCCTCCTACGGCGCGTTCTGGATGTCCTTCGCGGCCTACGTGAAGTTCATCGTCCCGGGGCTGCCGGCGGACTCCGCCCACCAGGCCACCGGGCTGTTCCTGCTCGCCTGGACCATCTTCACGCTCTACATGACCGTGGTGACCCTGCGGGTCTCGGTCGGTCTCATGGCGGTGTTCGTGCCGCTGTCGGTGACCTTCCTGCTGCTGACCATCGGCGCCTTCGCCCAGGCTCCTGGGGTCACGCACGTCGCCGGCATCTTCGGCCTGATCACCGCTGCGACCGCCTGGTACAACTCCTTCGCCGGCGTCCTCAACACCACCTGGGGTCGCATAGTCCTCCCCCTCGGCCCCCGCTGACCCACCCCACCCCCTCCGCTGAGTGCACGATCTTGTACGCGACGCGCCGGTGCGACACCCGCATTTTCGTACACCCAACGAGTTGGTCAGAGGGTGGGTGGGGGTTGGGTGTAGGACTCGAGGGCTCTGGGGATGGGGATGGAACCCGAGTTGAACTCGATGAAGCGGCCGATCGTGCCGGGCAGGTCGAGGACCGCCGCGGCCACGGCGGCGACGTCGTCGCGCGGGACCGAGGTGGACTCCAGGTGCGCGCCGACCTCGATCTGGCCGGTCCCCGGGTCGTCGGTCAGCGCGCTGGGTCCCAGGATCGTCCAGGCCAGCGTCGACACCCGCAGGTGCTCGTCGGCCGCGGCCTTCGCCTCGGCGTAGGCGAAGAAGCTGTCCTCCGGCGGCACCCCGTGCTGGAGCCGGGCGCCCTTGTAGGACACCATGACGTACCGCGGGATCCCCGCGGCGAGCGCGGCATCCATCGACCGGATCGCCGCGTCACGGTCGACGGCGTAGGTCCGCTCGGGAGAACCGCCGCCCGCCCCCGCGGCCCACACGACGGCGTCGTGCCCGGCGAGGGTCTTGGCCAGGGCGTCCGGGCCGAGCCGCTCGACGTCGGCCACGACCGGCGCGGCGCCGGTCTCGGCGACGTCCTTGCGCTGGCGGGCGCTGCGGATGATCGACGTGACGTCGTGGCCGGACTCGCTCAGCAGGTGCGCCAGGCGCAGCGCCACC
Organism: Sanguibacter gelidistatuariae; assembly: GCF_900096585.1. Classification (GTDB taxonomy): domain Bacteria; phylum Actinomycetota; class Actinomycetes; order Actinomycetales; family Cellulomonadaceae; genus Sanguibacter; species Sanguibacter gelidistatuariae. Next base: position 992,292 of record NZ_FMYH01000001.1, on the reverse strand, counting down.
CTGCCGTGCCCTCCGATGATCGCGATGCGTGACATGGTGGTCCTCTCAGATGACCGTTGCGGACGCCGCGGCGCCGTCACCGCCGGCTCAGAGCCGCTCGGCCAACAGCTCCGCGAGCGCCTTGCCCTTGACCCCCGCGAGGTCGTCGGCCTGGGTGCGGCAGGAGAAACCGTCCGCGAGGAAGATGTCGCCCTCCCCAGCCTGACGCAACGCGGGCAGCAGCGCATTCTCAGCGACCGCGACCGACACGTCGTAGTGCCCCTTCTCCATGCCGAAGTTCCCCGCGAGCCCACAGCACCCGGCGAGCGTCGTGATCGTGGCGCCCGCCCCGCGCAGGAGCGCCTCGTCCGTCTGGTAGCCCATGACGGAGTACTGGTGGCAGTGCGGCTGCGCGACCGCGGTCACGTCCGAGAGGTCCGGCATGGCCCAGCCGGAGTCCGGACCCGGCGCCGTCTCCGGGTCGGTCAGCAGCTCGGCGAGAGTGTGCGTGGCAGCCGAGACCGCGTGCGCCCGAGGGTCCTCGGGGAAGAGGTCGAGCAGGTCCGAGCGCAGCACCGCGGTGCAGGACGGCTCGAGCCCGACGATCGGGATCCCGTTGACCGCGAAGGGCCCGAGGGTGTCCATGAGCGTGGACAGCTTTTTCTTCGCGCCGTCGAGCTGGCCCGTGCTGATCCAGGTCAGCCCGCAGCACGCCTCGTCCTCCGGGATGACGACGTCGTAGCCGGCCGCGAGCAGCACCTTCACGGCTGCCTCGGGCACGTTGGGCGCGAGGGAGTCGCTGAAGGAGTCCGTCCACAGGACCACCTTCGGCTTGCGCTTCGCTTCAGTCACCTGCCCACCGGCCTGCCCGACGCCGGCCCGCGAGGTCGCGGCGAGCGCCGCACCCTCGCGCTTCCACCACGTGCGGAAGGGCACGTCGGCGAAGGACGGGATCGACCGGCGGGTGTCCATGCCACCGAGGGTGAGGACGACCGTGGCGAGCGGCTTGATGCTCAGCGCGAAGTTGGCGATCTTGGGCAGGTAGCTGGCCAGGCGGGCCCAGCGCGGCAACCAGCCGAGGGCGTAGTGGTTCATCGGGCGCAGCCGGCCCTTGTAGGTGTTGTGCAGCACCTCGGACTTGAGCTGGGCCATGTCCACCCCGGCCGGGCAGTCGCTCGAGCAGGCCTTGCAGCTCAGGCACAGGTCAAGGGCGGCGTGCACCTCGGGCGAGCGCCAGCTGCCGGTCACCAGGGTGCCGTTGGCCATCTCCTGGAGCACCCGGGCGCGCCCGCGGGTGGAGTCCTTCTCGTCCTTGGTGGCCAGGTAGGACGGGCACATGAAGCCGCCCGCCGCGGTCGAGTCCGCGCGGCACTTGCCCACGCCCACGCAGCGGTGGATCGCCTTGGAGAAGTCGCCGTCGTCGTGGGAGAAGCTGAAGCCCGTCTTGGCCAGGATCGGCTTGGCGTGCGGGCGGCGCAGGTCCGCGTCGATCGCATTGGGACGCACCAGCACGCCCGGGTTGAGAAGGTCGTTCGGGTCGAAGAGCGCCTTGAACTGCTCAAACATCGTGATCGCCGCGGGCGAGTACATCGCTGGCAGCAGCTCCGAACGAGCCCGGCCGTCGCCGTGCTCACCTGACAGCGAACCCCCGTACTTGCCCACGAGCGCGGCGGCCTGCGTCATGAAGGACCGCAGGATGTCCCCCGACGCCTCGAGCGGGATGTCGATGCGCAGGTGCACGCAGCCGTCGCCGAAGTGCCCGTAGGGCAGGCCGTCGACGCCGAACTCGGCCATGAGCACGTCGAGGTCACGCAGGTACGCCCCGAGCTTGGCGGGCGGCACGGCCGAGTCCTCCCAGCCGGGCCACGCCTGGGCGCCCGACGGCGTCCGCCCGGCCAGGCCCGCGCCGTCGGCCCGGATCTGCCACATGGCGGTGGCCTCGGGGCCGGCGGGGAGGATGCGGGACGCGGTCGTGCCCGAGTCCCGCACGATCGCCTCCGCGCTGGCCATCGCCTCGGCCGCGGTCGACCCGCCGACCTCGACCATGAGCCAGCCCCCGCCCGGGGGGAGCGCCGGGACGGTGGCCGCGCCCTTGGCGCGCCGCACGACGTCGACCAGGCGGGCGTCGAGACCCTCGATCGCGAGCGGGGAGTGGGTGAGCAGGGCGGGGACGGCGTCGGCCGCGGACGGCATGTCGGGGTAGCCGAGCACGACCAGGGTCGGTGCGCCGGCGATCGGGACGAGGCGGACGGTTGCGCCGAGGATGGACATGACCGTGCCCTCGGTGCCCACGAGCGCGCGGGCGAGGTTGGTGCCGTTCTCGGGCAGCAGGTGCTCGAGGGAGTAGCCGGAGACCTGCCGGCCGAAGCGGCCGAGCTCGGTGCGCAGCAGCGCCATGTTCGCGGTCACGAGCTCGCCCAGGCCGGGGACCCGATCGACGCCCTGACCGTTCGCTCCCGCGGCGAAACGCCGACCGAGGCCGTCGACCACGTCGAGGTCGACGACGTTGTCCGACGTACGTCCGTAGGCGACGGCGTGCGGACCGCAGGCGTTGTTGCCGATCATCCCGCCGAGGGTCGCGCGGTTCTGGGTCGAGGGGTCGGGGCCGAAGCGCAGGCCGTGCGGGGCGGCCGCCTTCTGCAGTGAGGACATGATGACGCCGGGGTCGATCCGCGCCGTGCGGTTCTCGACGTCGACCTCGTGGATCGTGTTGACGTGCCGGGAGAAGTCGATGACCACCCCGGGGCCGATCGAGTTCCCCGCGCAGGACGTGCCCGCGCCGCGGGCGGTGATCGGCACGCCCGCCTCACGAGTCACGGTGATCGCGGCGAGCGCGTCGTCGACGTCCTTGGGGATGACGACGACCTGGGGGACGACGCGATAGTTGGAGGCGTCCGTCGTGTACTCGGCGCGGCGCAGGGAGGAGTCGGAGACCTCCCCGTCCACGGATGCGCGCAGCGCGGCCACGAGGGCGGCGCGGGCATCGGCGGCGGATCGGGCGGGCTGAGCGCCGGGTCCGGTGATCTCAACATCTACAGGGCTTGCCACGCGGACATTCTCCCACTGCCGCCGCGATGGTCGGCGGGGACCTCCACCTGGCGGTCGCAGACACGACGCGGGGCTGGTCAGGGCCGGTCAGGGCTCAGGCGGGTTCGACCTCGGAGGACTGCGAGTTCTCCGCGCCGGCAGCAGTCCCGCCGTCCAAAGTCCCGCCGTCCAAAGCCCCGCTATCCGAAGCCCCGCCGTCGACCAGCCCGGAGGCGCGGGCGGTGAGCAGCGGCGCGATGCCGGCGAGCAGCGGCACGAGCTGGACGCAGACGCGCCAGATGATGACCCCGGCGACAAGCTCGGAGGCCGTCGCCCCGGCGCGGTCCGCGATGAGCGCGACGACGGCGGCGTCGAGCACCCCCAGGCCCAGGAACGGGGTGGCCATGAGCAGGTACACGCTGAGGAAGGACGCGACGATGACCAGGAGCGGCGCCTGGGACGGCGGGACCCCCACGAAGCGGATGGCCAGCACGAGGATGCCCGACTCCACGAGGACCATCGCCACCAGGGCGATCAGGGAGTGCGGCCAGAAGCGCAGCCAGCGGCCGGCGATCCGGGCGTGGAAGTCGACGACGAGCTTCTCCATCCGGTCCGGCCCGGGCAGGGAGCGCCGGATCTTGATGGCGCAGCGCCCCAGGAACCGGCCCACCGCCCCGGCCGAGGCGGAGCTGCGCGAACCGATGACCAGCACCGTGACGATCGCGGCGCTCACCAGGCCGCTGATCACGGCGGCCCAGCCGACCGCACCCTCGTCGCCCACGGTCCACAGCATGAGCAGCGCACCGGCGACCGGCGCGGCCAGGCGGACGACGTAGTAAAGGATCGAGTTGAGCACCAGGCCAGCCATCCCCTGCCCGACGTCGACCCCCCAGGACCGGAACAGCGCCGCGCGCGCGACGATGTCGGCCGGTGCCGGGGTGACAGTGGCCGCGAGGTTGCCGACGAGGTCGTTGCCGATCGCCCGAGGCAGGCCGAGATCCTTGACGAAGAAGGCCAGCGGGGCCGACGACAGGGCCGCACGCACCACGACGAGCACGAGCAGTGTCACCACCTGCCACCAGGACAGGTGACCAAGCGCGTCCCACACCTGGGACCAGTCGACCCGGCGCAGCACGCGCACGAGGTACCAGACGAGGGCGACCACGAGCGCCCAGACGATCACGCGCACGACCAGGGCCCGGATGCGCCGGGGGTTCTGCTGGGACATGCGGGACTCCTGAGTCGTGACCAGAACGAGCAGGTGCACTGTAGCGCGCGCGGAAGGCGGGCACCGCGGGGGACCAGATGCCCTGTCCGGGGTGTGGCACTGGGCATACCGTCCCTGTGGGACGCGCGGGGGGCACCCCTACCCCGCCCTCAGGTTGTTCTCAGGGGGAAATCAGGGGGTTCCCCCATCGACGCAGGTCAGCGGCCCGCGCAACGATGGAGGCAGACACATTGACCCCTGCGCCCAGGATCGACCGCAGACCGCCCGGTTCCACCGACCGAAGAGAATGAGACCCATCATGTCCTCCACTCCCGCCAGCTCGCCGACGCGCAGCGCCGCGATCGCCTCCGCGCGCGGCCTCGTCAAGACCTACGGGAAGGGCACCACGGCCGTGCACGCCCTGGCCGGGGTCGACGTGGACTTCGCGCGCGGGCAGTTCACCGCGATCATGGGCCCCTCCGGCTCGGGCAAGTCGACGCTCATGCACTGCATGGCCGGCCTGGACACGCCCACCGAGGGGACCGTCGTGGTCGACGACCTGACCGTCTCGACCATGAACCAGAGGCAGCTGACCAAGCTCCGCCGGACCCAGCTCGGCTTCATCTTCCAGTCCTTCAACCTCGTCCCCACGCTCACCGCCCTGGAGAACATCACGCTGCCGCTCGACATCGCCCGGCGTCCCGTGGACAGGGCGCACCTGGCTGCGGTCGTGAAGGCCGTGGGCCTGGCCGACCGGCTGAAGCACCGGCCCAGCGAGCTCTCCGGCGGCCAGCAGCAGCGCGTCGCCTGCGCCCGCGCCCTGGTGTCCAAGCCCTCCGTGGTCTTCGCCGACGAGCCCACCGGGAACCTCGACTCCGTCTCCTCCCGCGAGGTGCTGACCTTCCTGCGCAGCTCGGTCGACGAGCTCGACCAGTCCGTCGTCATGGTCACCCACGACCCCGTCGCGGCGAGCTACGCGCACCGCGTGCTGTTCCTCGCGGACGGCCTGATCGTCGCCGAGCTCACCGAGCCGACGCCGGACAGCGTCCTGGAGGTCCTCGGTTCGCTGACCCGCCAGAAGGCGAGCGCCTGATGCTCAGGGTCGCCCTCCGCAACGTCCGGGCGCACCTCGTGCGGCTCGGGCTGTCCATCCTCGCCGTCGTGCTCGGCGTCTCCTTCGTCGCCGGGACCTTCGCGCTGCGCGAGATGCTCTCGACAACCTTCGACGGAATCGTCGACGCCGGCTACGTCGGCGACGTGTACCTGCGCGGAACCGAGGACTCCTCGGCGATGGTCCAGACCGGCTCGAGCGCCGGCGCCGTTCGCAACACCATCCCGGCCGACCTCGCCGACGTCGCGACGGGCGTCGACGGCGTCGACCTCGCGCTGGCCGACTTCACCGGCCCCATCGTGCTCGTGGGCGCCGACGGCACCGCAGTGACCGGCGCGGGGGCCCCGAGCTTCGCCGTCGCCTACTCCGAGGCGGACCCGACGTCGGAGATCTCGCAGGGGGCCGCGCCCACCGACGCCACCCAGTTTGCGCTCGAGGTCGCCAGCGCGGAGTCCGCCGGGCTGAGCATCGGGGACAGCACAACCCTCGTGATCGGCGGAGAGCTGCACGAGGCAACGCTGACCGGGCTGATCGACATGGGTGCCTCGATGGCCGGTGCGACGATCGTTTTCCTCGACGAGGCCACCGCCGCGGCGACCTACGCCCCCGACGGCCTCGTTGCGACCATCTCGGTGTTCGGAGACGGCTCGACCAGCGACCAGGTGCTCACCGAGCGGGTGCGAGACGCCGTCGAGGCCGCCGGATCCGCGACCCCGGTCGAGGCGGTCTCCGGAACCGACATGCGCGAGGAGGCACGCTCCGACATCGAGACGATGCTCGGCTTCGTCGAGACCTTCCTGCTCATCTTCGCCGGCATCTCCCTCTTCGTCGGCGCCTTCATCATCTCCAACACCTTCGCCATGACCGTCCGCCAGCGTCAGCGCGAGTTCGCGCTGCTGCGGGCCGTGGGCGCCTCGCCCCTGCAGGTGTTCTCCTCGATCCTCGTCCAGGCGGCCGTCGTCGGCGCGCTCGGCGGGGCCCTGGGGATCGCGGGCGGCCTGGGGCTGGTGACCGCCCTGAAGTCGATGTTCGCCGCGATGGGCATGGACCTGGCCGGTGACATCCCCATCACCACGTCGATCGTCGTCATCTCGCTCGTGCTCGGCGTGGTCGTCTCGGTCGTCTCGGCCGCCGTGCCGGCGCGGCGCGCCGCGCTCGTCCCGCCGGTCGAGGCCATGCGTGAGGACTCCCCCGCCCCTGCCGGTTCGCTGCGGGTCCGGGGCATCATCGGCGTCGTCTTCGCCGGAGCCGGGGCCGGAGCGGTCGTGGCCGCGGTGGTCCAGGCCGCCGCGGACGACTCCGCGAGCACCGGGGGGCTGCTCGGGCTGGGCGCCGTGGCGGTCGTGATCGGCGCGCTCGTCCTCGCACCGGTCCTTGCCCGCCCGGTCCTGACGGTCCTGTCTGCGCCGTTCGTGGCGTGGGCCAAGCCGCTCGGCAAGCTCGCCCAGGGCAACGTCACCCGCAACCCGCGCCGGACGGCGAGCACCGCGAGCGCCCTGATGATCGGGATGTGCCTGGTCGGCGCGGCCTCCGTGCTCGCGGCCTCGACCCAGGCATCGATGCGCTCGGTCGTGGAGAACGAGTCGCTCGCCGACCTCGTGATCCAGTCCGCCTCCGGGATGGTGCCCTCGGGCGCCGTGAGCGACATCGCTGCGCTGCCCGAGGTAGGCGTGGCCGACGCGGTCACGCTGGACTCCTTCTTCGTCTCCGAGGCGTCGGCGACCGAGGAACCGGCGATGCTCTACGCGCTCGGCTCCTCCCCGTCGACGTTCGGCCGTACCTGGCAGACGACCACGGTCGAGGGCGACCTGGCCACCCTGGCCGACGGGTCGATCGCGGTCCAGGAGAAGACCGCAACCGCCGAAAACTGGGGAATCGGCGACGTCCTGACGGTCTCCTCCCAGCGGGGCACGGTCACTGCGCCGATCGGCGCGATCTTCAGCTCGGCGGCCCTGGACACCCCGCTCGTGATGGCCGACACGAGCTTCGACCAGCTCTCCGTAGCTCCAGCCGACCAGGTGACGATCCTGCTGGTCAAGGGCGCGGACGGAGTGAGCGTGCAGGAGCTCAAGTCGGCGGTCACCGCGGCGGCGGCGCCATACGTGATCGTCTCGGTGCAGGACAACGAGGAGTTCGTCTCGGGCCTGGCCAGCCAGGTCGACCAGATGCTGACGATCCTCTACGCGCTGCTCGGGCTGTCGATCGTCATCGCCATCCTGGGGATCATCAACACCCTCGCGCTGTCCGTGATCGAACGGACCCGAGAGATCGGGCTCATGCGCGCGGTCGGCCTGGGCCGCGCCCAGCTCGCCACGACCATCGCGATCGAGTCAGTGCTCACCGCCGTGTTCGGGACCGTCCTGGGGCTCGTGGTCGGGGTGGCGCTCGCCGCCGGGATCCCGACGGTGTTCTCCAGCAGCGGGCTGACCGATCTCGTCATCCCGTGGGGGTCGCTCGTCACGATGCTCGTGATCGCGGTCGTCGTGGGGGTGCTGGCCGCCGGATGGCCGGCGATCCGAGCCGCGCGCCTCCCCGTCCTCGAGGCAGTCACAGTCGACTGATCCACCCCCTCACCCCTCGCTCCCCCTCGCCGAACTCGTGAACGAGCCGTCGAACTCGTGAGCCACGGTCCCTCTCACGTGAGAAACGGCCCTGACTCACGAGTTCGGCGAACCGTTCACGAGTTGGACGGGCGTTAGAGGACTAGCTCGGGTTGCAGGGTGCGTATGGTCCAGATGCGTTGGCGGCGGGCGGCGAGCGCGGTGAGCAGCAGCGCTCCCACACCGATCACGAGCAGGAGGACCGTGTCGCGGGCGACCTGGGTGAGCGACCCGCCGTACAGCAGGTGGCGCAGGCCATCGACCCCGAAGCTCATCGGCAGCACCCCGTGCAGGGACCGCAGCGGCTCGGGGATGGTCTGCCACGGGAACGTGCCGCCGGCCGTGACGAGCTGGGTGAGCATGAGCACCAGCCCGAGGAACTGCCCCACCGCGCCCAGCCACGCGTTGAGCGCCTGGAGGATCGCGACGAAGGTCGCCGAGATGAGGACCAGGAACAGGGCTGTGTACCAGGGGTAGGCCGGCACGATGTCCAGGGCGAACTTGGTCACCGTGAACATGAACGCCATCTGCACGACGCCGATGATCGCCGGGGTGAGCCACCCGCCCAGGGCGGTGGCCAGGTTCGCGTACCAGACCTTGCGCCCCGCGGCCAAGGCCCGCCGGGACAGCGGCTTGACGAGCAGGAAGAGCACGTACGCGCCGATCCAGGAGGCGAGGGACAGGAAGAAGGGCGCGAGACCGGCCCCGTAGGTCCCCGCCGTGGTGAGCGACTCGCTCGTCACCACGACCGGGTTGCCGATGTTCTGGGCGGTCGCGTCCTGGGTCGCGGCGTCGACGTCGGGGATCGAGGTGACCCCCGCGCCCAGCCCGTCCCGCAGGCTCACCATCCCGTTGCTGAGCGTGACCGTGCCGTCGTAGAGGCTGACCATCCCCGTGGACAGGGTGCCGGCGCCCTCGGAGAGGGTCTTCGTCCCGGTCGCGAGCTCGGTGGCGCCGGCGGACAGCGTCGCGACCCCCGAGGCGAGCGTGTCCGCGCCGGTCGCGAGGGTCGAGGCCCCGGTCGAGAGCTGTGTTGCGCCCGCAGAGGCGTCGGAGATGCCCTGGGCGAGGGCGGGGGCGGCGAGCGCGAGGGCCGCCGCACCGTCGCTGACCTGTGTGGCCCCGGTCGAGAGCTCGTCGAGCTTGGTCGAGGCGCCGGCGACGGCGGTGGCCGCGTCGGTGATCGGCTGGCCGGCCTCGTCGAGGGCCGCGACGACGCCAGCGAGCTGTTCCTGGGTGAGGGTCGGGTCGAGCGCGGTGAGCTCGGCGAGGATGTCCGCACGGATGGATCCGAGGTTGTCGACGAGTTCCTGGGCGCCGGTGGCCGCGGTCTGGCCGTAGCCGGCGATAGTCGCGTTGCCGTCCGCGACGAGCTTGGCGCCGTCGGCCAGCTGCTGGGCCTGGGTGGGCAGGTCCGTCGTCGCGGTCTTGAGGGTGGACAGGCCCGAGCTGAGGGTGGCGGCCCCGGTCTTGAGGTCGCCGGCACCCGTCGCGAGAGTCGAGGACCCGGTCGTGAGCTTCGCGGCGCCGTCGGCCAGGGAGGACGCACCGGTCGCGGCGCTGCTCGCGCCGGTGGCCAGGTCCGCCGCGCCGGTCTTGAGCTTCTCTGCACCCTCGACGAGCTTCGCGGCGCCGTCGGCCAGCTCGGTCGCGCCGGACTCAGCCTTGACCAGCTGGGTGCGGATGTCGGCGAAGCCGGAGAGGAACTGGTTCGCGGCCTCGGTCCCCACCTCGCTCGCGATCGAGTCGCGGACCTTGCCGACGATCGTGTCGGCGATCGTGCGCGCCAGGTAGTTGTTGGCGTCGTTGGTGATGAGGATGAGGCTGGCCTGCTGCGGCTTGAACTCTCCGGAGGAGGCCAGGTCGGCGCTGAAGGTCGGGCCGATGACGAGCGCGGCGTCGAACTCCCCCGAGCGCACGCCCACCTCCGCATCGGCGCGGTTGGTCCGCACCCACCCGAACCCGCCGTTCTTCATGAGGTTGTCGGCGACCTGCTGCGCGGAGGCGCCGGTGTCCTCGACGACGAGTGCGGCCGGGATCTGGTCCAGGCGGGAGTAGGGGTCGGAGTTCACGAAGAGGTACAGCCCGGCATACAGCGTCGGGATGAGCGCGAGGGCGAGGATCGCCAGCTTAGGCAGGTTGCCGGCGGAGATCCGTCGGAACTCGGACAGGCTCAGCCGGAAAGACTTCATCGCAGCACCTCCATGGCGGCGTGGTTGCTGGTGCCCTCGTCGGGGCGCTCGATGTGGCCCCCGTCCTCGAGCACGTGCGCCGAGGCCGGGGTGCACTCGACCAGGACCCCGTAGCCGAGGGCGGCGTACTGGCCGGCGAGGTCCCACCAGTCGGCGGGGTTGCCGCCGTGCCTGTCGGGCAGCGTGAGCACGAGGTAGCGGACCGTGGGGTCAGCGGCCGCGAGGCCCATGAGCAGCGACAGTCGGGTCGGCGGGTCGAGCTGATCGATGCGCAGGCCACGCTGGTCGACGAAGTCGTTGGTGGTCAGCCACCGGGTGACGGCCCGCGGCGAGGCCGGATGGCCAGCGAGGGAGAGACCTTCCGCGGCCATCCCCGCCACGGTGAGCGCGTCGTCGGGCTCGGTGATGTTCGGGGCGTCGACGACGGCGCTCACCTGGCGCAGCAGCGCCGGGTCGGGGATCCCGTCGAGGAGGACGTCGCCGTCGTCCGGCACGAAGCGGCCCGTGGCCACGAGCGCGAGCGCGGTGTGGCCGTGGCCTGGTTCGGCGACGACGAGCAGCCGGGTACCCGCCTCCAGACGCAGGGTCACCGGGTCGAGCATGGCGTCGCGGCGCCCCTGGACGCGCACGGCACGCAGGGAGATCGCTGAGGTGTGGTCGGTGTCGCTCATGGGTCCCTCGTCGTTGCTGCGAGCCTGGGGTGGTGCGCGCACCGATGGGTGCTGGCAGGCCGCGGCCCACCAGCACCCACCGGTCGGCTCACTTCTCGAGTGCTGCGTCCAGCGTGATGGTCGTGCCGGTCAGGGCCTTGGACACGGGGCACGTCGCCTTGGCGTCCTGGGCGACCTTGAGGAAGGTGGCCTCGTCGAGACCCTCGACCTCACCGCGCACGGTGAGCGCGATCCCGGTGATCTGGAAGCCGCCGGCCGGGTCGGGGGCCAGGGTCACGTCTGCGGAGACGTCGAGCGCGACCGGCGTGCCACCGGCCTCCGCGATGAGCGCGGAGAACTGCATGGCGTAGCAGGCGGAGTGTGCGGCCGCGATGAGCTCCTCCGGGCTGGTGGTGCCACCGGCCTCGTCAGCGGCGCGCTTGGGGAAGGATACGTCGAAGGTCGCTGCCTTCGAGCTGGAGAGCTCGACCTGGCCGCCTCCCTCGTTGAGCGTTCCGTTCCAGGCTGTGCGGGCGGTACGAGTAGGCATGAGAGACCTCTTTCAAGACGGCGGACATGACATGACCACCGTAATCGCTTCCACGACACACGTCCCGCGCATGAGATCCGGACCAGCGGCAGGATGGGGGCGGCCCTAGACTTTGGTCACCTTTGGTCCCCACGTCAGGAGCTCCCGTGCCCTCTAGCGTCCCCCTCAGCAGAGTCTGGAACGCCCTGGTCGCCGCGCTCGTCGTCGTCGCCGTGCTCATGGAGCTCAGCACCGCTCTCGTCGACGGTCCGGGGATCGCCGGGTCGATGCTCGAACGCCTGATCCGGCTGTTCAGCTACTTCACGATCCAGTCGAATGTGCTGATCGGGGTGGCGTGCGCGCTCCTGGTCTGGCGCCCGCAGCTGGACGGGGCCGCCTTTCGGGTGCTGCGCCTGGTCGCGGTGCTGTGCATCACGGTGACCGGGATCGTCTACAACACGGTGCTTCGCGGCAACGGGGCTGACCTTGCTCCGGCCGGGGCCTTCTCGAATGCCCTGCTGCACGTGGCGGTTCCGGTCCTGGCGGTGGCCGGCTGGTTGCTGTTCGGTCCGCGGCCCCGGGTCGACCGGCTGACGACGGGGCTGGTCGTGCTGTACCCCTTGGCCTGGGTCGCCTACACCTTCGTCCGCGGCGCGATCGTCGACTGGTACCCCTACCCCTTCCTCGACGTCGGCGAGATCGGATACGGCCGGGCGCTGCTGCACACGGGCATCGTCGCGGTCGTGTTCCTCGTGCTCGCGGCCCTCGCCGGTCTGGTGGACCGGTCGCTCCCGGCGACCGCGCAGACCCCCGTCGCGGTGGCGCGACGGGGGTGAAGCAGGTGTGATTCCTTCAGAAAGTCCGCTCTCGAGCCGATGAATCAGGTATGAAGCCTCAGTCGCGTCTCGCCGAACAGGATCGCGACGCCCCGTCGTCGGTGGCAGACCTCGACGCCGCCCGCGCTGACGGCCAGGTGATCCTCGCGGACCCGACCCCGGTCGAGCTCGTCTGGATGGAAGAGCTGCGCAACCACCTGCGCTCCCCCGAGGTGGACGTGACGTCCGTCCACGAGCTGTCTCATCTCTTCGACACGTACTGCCTCGCCTGGCACGCCGCCATCGAGAGCGATCGGTGGGACCCCAACTACGTGATCACCGCGCTCGGGGTCGCCCTCGGCGACGTGCTCGTGGCACAGTCGGGCGGCTCGCGGTGGATGGTCACCGCCGGGCAGTCGAGCACGACCGTCGCGGTCCGCAACGACCTGTTCCGCGGCACGATCTTCCCCGTCGACGCTGTGGCGCGCCGATGGATCACCGCCGAGACCCGGTGGATGGCGCCGTTCATCGAGTCGATGAGCGTGACGCTGCACCGTGCCCTGACGCGATCGGCGATCGGGCGGGGCTAGAACCTCATCGCCCCGCCCGATCACGCGTCACGCTGTCCCCCTGCAGCCCCCTGCTTGCCTATGTCGTGCGCGTCTCAGCTCGCGGCGAAGTCCAGGTGCGCATCGGCCAGGGCGATGACCGTCCACGCGCTGCCGTCCGATCCGGTCAGCGTGTACGTGGGCAGCAGCGCGACGGAACCGTCCGGCTGGTAGTAGGTGCTCGCGCCCAGGGTCGCGGCGGTGATCGTCACGTTCGAGACCGGCCACGCGAAGCTGGACCCGGGGGCAGGCACGCCGGGCAGGGTCGGGATCGCCGCCGGGTCGTCCGGGATGGGCATGACGTCGGTCATGCCCCGAGCAACACCGATGTCGGTCCCGTTGTAGGCGGAGAAGTCCTGGGACGCGCCGAAACGCGCGTCACCGAGACGCTCGACGGCCGTCTGGGGGCTGACCACGTCATAGATCCCCAGATCGACGAGCGGGGCGAGGGAGCCGTTCAGGCTGTATAGACCGTCGGCGGTGACAGTAGCGGACCACATGCCGGTCCACCCGCCGCCTCCCTGCACCGGGGCCGCCGAGACCGTGGTGGAGTGCGGGTCCTGGGCGGCGTCGACCGTGATCGTGAAGCCGGCGGGGTCGATCCCGAGCGCGGTCATGACGTCCGTCAGGGCGGCGGTGGCCGCCTCGGGCGTGGCCGGGGCCGCCGAGGAGTTCTCCGCCCACGGGGTGTACGCGGGATCGGAGTAGTAGAAGCTCGTCGTGCCGTCGGAGCTGAGGTCGAGCGCGGCTGAGGTCCAGTCGAGGGATCCGACGTGCCACGAGCCGTAGTTCGGGGTCGGGTCGCCGCTGACACCGAGTGCCTCGGCCAGACGGGCCGCGGTCTCGGCGGAGAAGACCGACGCCGGGTCGTATCCCCAGGTCTGACCGCTGCCGGTGGCATCCGAGAGCCCCGAGGACGTGAAGACCGTCCGGCCGAAGCTCGAGCCGACCATGTCCGTCGCCCCGGCGGCCATCTTGCTCTCCCCGACGCCGTCCTGGGCGCCCATCGAGAAGCTGCCCGCGCCTGCTTGACCGGCGGATGCTGACCCGGGTGCCACGGCGTCCGCGCGGCTGGGGCCGATCAGCGCGCTGGGCACCTCGGCGCTGATCGGAGCGTTCGAGGAGTGCTGTCCGGCGACGAAAGCCCCGCCACCCACCGCGACGACGCCGACGGCGGCCGCGGCGATCTGCAGCCAGCGAGCGGGACGTCGTCTGGCCCGCTGGGCGGCGAGGTCGACGACGGCTGCCTCTGTCACGACCTCGGGGGCGCCCGCCAGGACCCCAGCGGTCGCGGAATCGACCTTCGCCTTGATGACCGCGACATCCGGTTCAGCGGTTGCGGCGGGGTCTCCCGCGCTCAGGCGTTCGTAGGCGGGGTCTGACAGCCGCTCGTCGCGAGGGTCGTTGTTGCTGGTGTTCATGGGGACCTCCAGGTGAGGGACCCAGGGCGGGTCGGCTACCTGGTCTGTGTCGTGGCGTCGGTCGATCTTGCAGCGGGCTCTCCGGGCACCGTGGCAGCCGCAGAGTCGTCCCACGCCTGGCGCAGGCGGCTGCGTGCCCGCGAGAGCGCGGCGTCGGCCCCCGAACGGGAGATCTCCAGGACGCTCGCGAGAGCCTCCCCCTGGAGGCCCTCCCAGGCGGCGAGCAGCAGGATCTGCTGGTCCCGCTCACCCAGCCGGGCGAAGGCCTCGCGGACCTCGAGGTCCGCGAGGACGAGAAGCTCGGGGGAGGTCGGGTCGCCCGCCTCGGGCAGGGTCTCGACGAGGACCGGGCGGGTTTTGCGGTGGTGGTTAGCAACCGTGAACCCGGCGGTGCGGTAGAGCCAGGCCAGCTCGAAGCCCTCGGGCACGTCCTCGCGCCGGCGCCACGCGGTCGTGAACACCTCGGCGGTGAGGTCGTCGGCGTCGTCCCGGGCGGCGCGGCGCACGACGAAGCGGAAGACGCTGCGGGCGTGATCACGGAAGAGCGCGTCGAACCACGCATCGTCTCGTACGGGACCGCTGGGGGGACCGCTCGGGCCGGTCGGGCCGGTCAGCGTCACAGAGGTGCTCCATATTCGGCGAGCGCGCGGCAGCGCACGGTATGGACGCACCGGAAGGTGCGTCCTACGTGAGAAGTGTCGCGTGCCAGGCCGATCTTGCAGGTCAGACGATGACGGTTGGGTAACGGTCTTGTGTTGCGAGCAACACCGGGATGTCGTCGCCCGGAGGCGTGGCACCGCCGGGCGTCGGTACGCCCGGCGTAGCGATGATGGTGAAGCTGTGGGTGAAGACCGGGCCCGCCTCGAGGACGGTGGTCTCGTCGTCAGTCTTGACGTACTGGATTCCGATCGTGTGATCGCCCAGGGTCAGTGTCCCGCTCTGCCGCAGGATCGGGTCGGTGTCCAGCTTGTGCAGCGCGCCGGACGTCTTCCCGTCGACGAAGACACGCACGTAAGCATCCTTCGTCCCGGAGATCTTGACGTCAATGGCGCCGGCGAGCGCGTTCTCGGGCAGGTTCCCCCGGAACCTGACCTGGTCCCCCTTTGCCGGAGAGGTGATCTCGGCACTTTCGGCGAAGGTGTACGGACCGACCGCGGTACTCGACGCCGAGGTCCGCCCTTCGCCGTCGACGGCATGGGCCGTGATGGTCAGGCTGCCTGCGAGGCTCTCGGCCGACAGGACGTCGGGCCACCTGCCCGCTCCTACTGCGGGTGCGCCGTCGACGCCGATCATGGCCGACCAGACTCCCTCGTCATCGGCCATCGCCTGGGCGATCATCTGCCCCTTGGCGTCCACAAGAACGACCGTCGTTCCCGCATCGGCGGTTCCGAACATCTTGGGGAGAAAGGTGCGCTCTGCTGCGGTCGACGGGCCATTGAGCACAGGGACGCTCGGGCCGGGCGGGTCCGTCGGCTCGGTCGTGGGATCGGTCGTCGGCTCCGTTGTCGGCCCAGTGGTCGGGTCCGTTGTGGGCTCAGTCGTCGGCCCCGTGGTCGGCTCCGTCGAAGGGTCCGGGATCGGCGCGGGGACGACGGGGGCCGTCACGTCCGGTACGGGTTCCTTCGAGGGCTGCGGGCGCGGGAGCGTCGGCTCGACTGTCGGGGCGATCACGGGCACCTCGGGAACAATGACGGGGTCCGTGAGGTCGGTCGGCGTCGTGCTCGGGCTCATCGTCGGAGCATCCGTGGGGGCCGGTGTCGAGTCGGTGGGGTCGGTGCTGGGGACTACCGACGGCGACGCGCTCGGCGACGAACCGGACCACGGGCCGAACAGCGCGGCCGCGCCGACCATCGCGAACAGTGCGACCGATGCCGCCACCGCGACGGCAACGGCGCCCGGCCGGGTCCACAGATTCCTCGCCTGGGCTGCGGACGATGCCCCCGAGCCGTCAACGGGACCGTCCCGCAGGTCAGTCATCGATGTCGCGTCGGCGACAGGCTGGACCAACGCGGCGTCACGGGCCGCAGCGAACGCCGCCCACGGGATACCCGCCACGAGCGGGATCATGATCAGGCCGAGCTTGCGCGACACCTCGTCGACCTCGTCGACGAGCACCATGCATCGCGAGCAGCCACGGACGTGCTCCTCGAACCGCGACTTCGCGGCGCCGCGCAGCCCGCCACGGTTGAAATCACCCATCCGCTCCGCGGCCCAGGTGCACTCGGGGGGGACCGCCGCCGAGTTGACGTGGACCTGGAGCCACTCCTTGCGCAGTCCTTCTCGGGCGCGGTAGGCGAGCGCCGAGACTGCGCTGGCCTTGATCCCCAGGAGCGGGGCGATCTCAGCGGGCTCAAGACCTTCGACCTCGGAGTACCACAGGACCGACTGCCAGCGTTCTGGGAGGTTGCGGAACGCCTTGGCCGTGACCGAGTTCTCCAGGACCGTCCCCGACATGTCCGTTCCGTCGGAGAGTTCAGCCAGGACGGTGATCGACTGCTCGGCCGGCTTCCCTGCCCATGTGATCGCGATATTTCTGATGGTCTGGTAGAGGTACGGGCGGAATGCCGCGTCCGGCCCCTTGCCCTTCTGGATCGCGGAGTAGATCCGCAGATACGCCTCCTGGACCAGGTCGTCGGGGTCGCTCGCCTGGGTGAACCGGGCAGCCACGCGCCGGCCTGCCGCAGAGTGACGTCGCCACAGCTCCTCGAAGGCGGCCGTCGATCCAGCCCGACTCTCCTCGATCAGGCCCTCGTCACCCAGGTCGTTCTCTCCCGCTGCCAGGCTCACGGCATGGCTGCGCATGGGAGCAGACCCCGCGTCGTGCGGGGTCCATCCTGGGGTGCGCGCATTGCTGTCTGACATAAAAAGCAGTACCCGATCGTCGACCTGAACTACATCCGGCGGGCCCAGTTCTCACCCGCGACCTCGGTGGCTGCGGGTGAGAACAAGGGGCCACTACCAATGAAGACATGACTTGATGCCAAACATGACGCGAACTTGAGAGATTCAACCGGGTGAAAAATCCCGGCCTCCCGAGGGCTCTACCGCTGTCCTCGACGACGGAGCCTGCTGGCGAAGACCAGCACGACACCGGCGAGGCCCGATGCTCCTGCCAGCAGCAGCATCGACCCCTCGTCCGCGCCCGTGTGCGCCAATGCGGGGTGCGGTGCCGTCACGCGCGAGCGGCTCCCGAAAGCGCTGGCCACACCGGCCACCTTGGCCGGTGTGAGCGGCAGCACTGAGACAACGGCACTCGGGCTGTGAGTGGGCGAGGGGTTCGCCGAGGGGTTGGGCGTCGGGGTCGGAGGGTCGGTCGGCGTCGGCTCCGGCGTCGGCGTCGGGTCAGACGTCGGCGTCGGGTCAGACGTCGGCGTCGGGTCAGACGTCGGCGTCGGGTCAGGGGTCGGCTCCGGAACCGCGACGAAGGTGGCGTCCGCGGACGACGTCGTCGGCGTGACGGGATAGTCCGCGAACGCCGCGTAGATCTGGCAGGGCCGTGCCTGCGGCGAGGCGACCGAACGGTTCCAGGACATGCGGCGCACGGACGGCGGCGAGGTGGTCGCTGTCACGGTTGCAGGACCGGCCTCGGTCGCAGTCACGCACAGCTCGACGAGCACGTCCGACGAGCCATCGGCAGGTGGCGCCACGGTGAGGACCGAGTCCGTGATGGTCGCGTCGCCCGAACAGACCGAGAAGGCGCCCAGCGGAGAGGCCGTGAGCATGATCGGCGAATCGAAGACGTTGGTCCTCATGGTGAACCGCGCGGTCTCCCCAACGTTGACGGTCCCTCCGGAGACGTCGAAGCTCAGGTCGGCAACCGGGGTCGCAGGGATGAGCGCCAGCAGGCGCGCCTGCTCTCCGTCCGGGAAGTTGAGCGCGCAGGTCGCCGTGAAGTTAGGGTCCGGGATGGTGGTCGGGTCGCTGATGCACCACACCAACACCTGGAGCGCCCTGCGGGTATTGGTCGATTCGTCTGCGTTGGCGTAGGCGATTCCACCGAACTGGTACCCAGCTCCACTTCCCTCGTAGGTGTGACCGTTCTCGATGAGATAAGCGATGAGTCGTTCGGCATCAGTGCCGGCCAGGTCAGGGTTGCTGGCAAGGCTATCCATGGGGTCGATCGGGTTGCCGTCGCTGTCGGTCGCCTGGCCGTCCTCGTTGACGTCACCGCACAGGTCGTCCGCCCAGGAGGTACAGAACATCCACTGCGAGACGGCGCCCGCGGTCCCGCCCGCACCAGCGACATAGCGTGTGCCGCACAACGGCGCGTCTGTGGTCTCTCCAGACGCGTCGTACAACGGCACCACGGCACCGGCGTCGTAGGCATCCAGGCGGGCGCCGCTCACGGAGAGCAGGTTGTCCAGCCCCTGGTGAGCAGTCGGGTCCGTAGGGTCCAGGTCCGTCTCGCCGGGGCAGCGAGGGGCTTCGAAGGCGGCGACGGGCAAGACTGCACCCGGTGCGGCCTCAGCCTGGCCGAGCCCGACGACGACCCACGCCATCGCCAGCACGACGGCCGCCGTACCGGCGATCACCCTGCGCACCTCGTGCCCCTCCGGAACGAACCGCCCCGCAGACCGAGCTGCACCGAACATTCGACTTCCTACCTTATGCATCACGCCACCCCATCCCTTCGATCCACGGATCGACTGGTCAGGGAGCCGGAAGCAATCACCGGCGCCCTTGGTCCAGTCACCTATTGATGAGACAGCTCACCGCTCCCGCGATGACGGCATTCCTGGGTGACCCAGAGGTGATTACGAATCGGCCGTGATGCGGCACACACCTCACCCGCCGCCTCACCCTGATGCCCACCCTGTGCACGACTCCGGCAGACCACCCCGCCCGTCTAAGATCTGTGTCTGGGCATGAACGGCCGGGCCGTCCTGCGCTCAACTGACGTAGCCTGGACGGGTCCAGAGGTCGCGCGTCACGGGGAGCTGTCATCACAAGCCGCACGAAGATCTACGGCACGAGCGGCCTCCTCCTGGCAGCGATGCTCATGTACGCGCTCAACCTCCGAGCGCCTTTTGTCTCCCTGGCCCCGATCGTCAACACGGTCGCCGACGGCCTCGGCGTCAGCCCGGCGTCGGTGGGGCTGCTGACGGGCATCCCGGTCCTGTGCTTCGCGATCTTCGCCCCCTTCGCCTCGATCCTGCTGGCCAAGGTCGGCATCGAGCGCGCGATCTCGTTCTCGCTGCTCGGGGTGTTCATCGGGACCTGCATCCGGTCCGCGGGCAGCTTCGAGCTGGCCCTCGTGGGAACGGTCGTCATCGGCGCGGCGATCACGATCGGCAACGTGGCCGTACCGGTGCTCATCAGTCGCGACTTCGCCCAGTCAGCCGGTGCCGTCACCGGCATGTATACCGCAGCCCTCAACCTCGGATCGGTCATCACCACCCTGATCACGGCCCCGCTCGCCGCGGCCGTCGGCTGGCGGTGGGCCCTCGTGGCGTGGTCCGTATTCATGCTTGCGGCCGGGGTGCTGTGGCGCCGTGCAACGACGGGCCGGGTGCACACCCCACCGGCACTCGTCCGCGGACATGCCGCGGGTGGAGCAGACGCTCTGGGCCCGGTCTGGCGCCGCGGGATCGCCTGGTGCCTGATGCTGGCCTTCGCCGGTCAGGCATTCTCCTACTACGCGGTCACCACATGGTTGCCCGAGATCCTCGGTGATCTGCAGGGCATGAGCGACTCCGGGGCAGGCGGTGCCGCCTCGATCTTCCAGCTCTGCGGCATCGTCGGCGGCGTCGGGGTACCGCTCCTCGTCGCACGCGGGGCTTCGCTGCGGGCCGTGTTCGCGGGCATGAGCGTCCTGTGGCTCACGCTCCCGGTGGGCCTCCTCGTCGCGCCCCAGCTGTGGCCGGTGTGGGCGGCCTTCGCCGGCATCTCCCAGGGCGGCAACTTCACGGTGATCTTCACGCTCGTGGTGCAGCGTTCGCGCGCCCAGAGCGAGGCGCGGCGGATGTCCGCCATGGTGCAGTCGCTCGGCTACGCGGCGGCCGCCGTCGGGCCGTTCGCGATCGGAGCCATCCACACCCGGACTGCGGGGTGGACCGCGCCGCTCCTCGTGGTGCTCGGGGCGCTGGCCGTCATGACGGTGAGCGGGCTCATCGCGGCGAGCACCCGCCGGCCCGAAGCCGTGTGAGGACAGTCTGCTCGAGCGGCCGCCTGCCCGACGCCGAACCTGTCACCCGCCGACGAGCGCACCCGTGAGCAGCCCCGCACCGAGGCCGACGATGACGGCGCACGCGGCGAACACGTGCGGGTGGCGGGCAACGGTTCCAGATATAGGCAGACGATAGAAAACCACGATGCGTCCTCTTTCGGCGAGGTGGTGACGGTCGGAGCCGGCGCGGCTCTACCTGGAAGACCTCCAGCGGGCCGCAGCCTGACGCATGACAGCGGGTGAAAACGATGGTCACGATGGATGATGGCGACGAGCACCTCACGTTTCGCGCAAGCGAGTCGTCTCCCTCATGATCGACGGCCAGCGGAAGCACCACCTGAGAGGGGACGCGCATGAGCGTCGGAGGGTCGATGAGCACGGACGCTTCCGTGGAGCCAGGCCCGGGGGGCGATGGAATGCCTCCTGCGGCGAGCGCGGCAGCCGGCGTCGTCGTCGGGGAGGACGGGCTCGCCCGGCCCGCCTGGGCGTCCCTCGACCCGATGCTGCGTGAGTACTACGACACCGAGTGGGGCTTGCCCGTGCGCGACGAGGGCGGCCTGTACGAGCGGATCAGCCTGGAAGCATTCCAGGCCGGGCTCTCCTGGGCCACGATCCTGCGCAAGCGCCCCGCATTCCGCGCGGCCTTCGCCAGCTTCGATCCCGACGCCGTGGCCCGCTTCGACGACGACGACGTCGCCCGGCTCCTGGCCGACGCGGGCATCGTGCGCAACCGAGCCAAGATCCTCGCCACGATCACCAACGCCCGGGCCACGATCGCGCTGCGCGAGGACGGCGGGCTCGTCGAGCTCGTCTGGTCCTACCAGCCTTCCGTCACTCCGGCCCCGCGCTCGCACGAGGAGATCCCCACCCGGTCGCCGGAGTCTCTCGCCCTGTCCAAGGCGCTGCGCGTCCGGGGCTTCGCCTTCGTCGGGCCGACCACCATGCACGCCCTCATGGAAGCCGTCGGGATCATCGATACCCATCTGGTCACGAGCCATCGACGCGGCACCTCCGGGGTGTGGCCGCGGGCGTGAGGTCGTCGGGTCAGCGGGAGACGAGCAATGCCGTCAGTGGGAGAAGAGCGTGGTGTCGAACATGTAGCGCGACGCCCGGTAGATGTGCCGACCGAACTCGATGACCCGACCGGCATCGTCATAGGCCGTCCGCTCCATCGTCAGGAGCGCAGCGCGGGCAACCTCATCGAGGGAGCGCGCCTCCTGGGCCGTCGCGACACGCGCTCCGATGCGCTGCCGCGCCACCCTGGGCTGCACCCCACGAGCACGGAGCGCGTCGTAGAGGCCGTGCGCCACGAGCTCCGACTCACTGGGCGCGAGCGCGAGGGTCAGGTAGTTCGTCATGAGCGCGAGCGGCTCCTCCTCGGCGTACCGCAGCCGACGGATGCAGACGACCTCCTCCCCCTCGGCCACCTCGAGCGCGGCGGCGACGTCCCGGTCGGCCGGGACAGTCTCGTAGGAGAGCATCTTGGTGGTCGGGCGACGCCCGGCGCGCTCCAGGTCGGCCTGCAGGGAGGTGAGCTCCACAGAACGATGGATGCGCTCGGGGGCCACCTGCGTGCCGACACCGCGCTTGCGCACGAGCCGGCCCTTGTCGACCAGCTCCTGCAGCGCCCGCCGCGCCGTCGGGCGCGAGATGCCGAGCCGGGCCGCCAGAGCGATCTCGTTCTCCAGGAAGGCGCCAGAAATGAGCTCACCACCCGCGATGCGAGACTCGATGGCCGTCGCGATCTGGTGATAGAGAGGGACGGGACTCGAGCGGTCCAGATCGATACGCAACGGTTCGGCCACGCTGATACTCCTCGGCTCAGAGTAGAACTGCCTGCATCATAGGGCACCCGAGGTCAGAATTGCAGGTTGAACATATGTCAGGACATAGGGTTAACTGGAGCCACTCACCACAGGGCCAGACATAGGAGTCGGCATGATGCTAACGGCACACCCGTCGGGCGATGCGTTCGACGTCGTGACGATCGGCCGCAGCAGCGTGGACATCTACCCGCTGCAGACCGGCGTCGGCATCGAGGACGTCGAGACCTTTGGCAAGTTCCTCGGTGGGAGCCCCACGAACGTGGCCGTCGCGGCCTCCCGGCTCGGGTCCCGCGCGAGAGTCGTCACGGCCGTCGGAGCGGACCCCTTCGGCTCGTTCGTCCGCCGCGAGCTGACCCGGTTGGGCGTCGACGTCGCCGGCATCCTCACGCTGCCCGGCGTCGCCACGTCCGTCGCCTTCTGCGAGCTCTTCCCGCCCGACGACTTCCCTCTCTACTTCTACCGCGCAACCCCCTCCCCCGAACTGCGCCTGCGGGTCGAAGACCTCGACCTCCAGGCGATCGAGCAGGCGCGGATCCTCTGGGTCACCGCGACCGGCCTGTCCCTCGAGCCGAGCCTGGCGGCGCACCAGGCCGCCCTCGACGCCCGCGCCGGAGCCACCACCATCCTCGACCTCGACTACCGGGCCTGCTTCTGGGACCGCCCCGAGGACGCCGCCGCCGCGGTCCAGGCGGTCCTGCCCCAGGTGAGCGTCGCCGTCGGAAACCTCCAGGAGTGCGAGGTTGCCGTCGGGGAGAGCGATCCCGAGCGTGCGGCGAGCGCACTGCTGGAGTCCGGGGTCGAGATCGCAATCGTCAAGCAAGGTCCCCGGGGTGTGCTGGCGCTCACGGCCGACGAGCGCGTCGAGGTCGCGGCCACGCCGTGCGTGGTCGTCAACGGGCTCGGGGCCGGCGACGCCTTCGGCGGCGCGCTGTGCCACGGCCTGCTCTCCGGGTGGGACCTGCACCGCACCATCACGTTCGCGAGCGCGGCGGGTGCGATCGTCGCGTCGCGCCTCGAGTGCTCGACGGCGATGCCCAGTCGCGGTGAGATCGACCGCGTGCTGGCCCTCGGCCATGTCCCGGAGGGGATGTGATGACCTCCCCGTCCGAGGAGTCCGCAGCGGATGGCACCCGCTACGACGACCTGACCGACCTGCGGTTCTCCCGCCCCGCCGCGATCACCGACGCCCTCACCGCGCGCCCGGCCTTCACCGGCATCCCGGCTGGGGCCAAGTTGTTGATCATTGCCGCTGACCACCCGGCACGCGGCGCCCTGGCGATCGGAGGACGGCCCGTGGCGATGGGCGACCGGCGCGACCTCCTCGACCGCACGCAGGACGCCCTGGCCCGTCCGGGGGTACACGGCTTCCTCGGCACGGCGGACATGATCGAGGACCTCACGCTGCGCGGCGCCCTGGACGGGAAGGTCGTGTTCGGGTCGATGAACCGCGGCGGCCTCGCGGGATCCACCTTCGAGATCGACGACCGCTTCACCGGCTACGACCCGGCTGGGATCGCGAGCGCCGGCCTCGACGGCGGCAAGATGCTCCTGCGGATCTGCCTGGACGACCCAGCCTCGGCGCTCACCCTCGAGGCGTGCGCACGAGCCGTCGGAGACCTGGCCAGCCACCACCTGATCGCCATGGTCGAGCCCTTCCTCGCCCGACGCGTCGACGGCGCCCTCGTCAACCAGCTCACGACCGACGCCGTGATCCGCTCGGTCGCGATCGCCTCCGGCCTGGCCAGCACCTCCGCCTACACCTGGCTCAAGCTGCCGGTCGTGGCGCAGATGGAGCGGGTGATGGCGGCCTCGACGCTGCCCGCCCTGATCCTGGGCGGCGAGGTCAGCGAGGACCAGGACGCGGCTCTGTCCGGCTGGGAGTCGGCCCTGCGCCTGCCCGGAGTGAAGGGCCTCGTGATCGGACGATCCCTGCTCTACCCGCCGGACGACGACGTCACGGCGGCCGTCGACGCCGCAGTCAGCCTGCTGTGACCCGCAACGACCCGCAAGGAGCACCCCGATGAGCACGGACACCGAGCGGTATGTCGTCCGCGCCGCGACCTCCGGCCCGGTCGTCACCGACGTCTCACCCGAGAGCGCGGGCTGGGACTTCAGCGGACTGCGCGTGGTCACCCTCGCCCCCGGCGCGTCCCTCACGTGGCACCTCGAGCGCGACGAGGCCGCCCTCATCCCGCTGCGCGGCGGCGCCGAGCTCCTCGTCGACCTGCCCGACGGCGCGACCCGCCTCACGCTGACCGGTCGCCCCGACGTCTTCTCCGGACCGACCGACTTCGCCTACCTCCCGCTCGGCTCCACGGTGACCGTCACAGCGCCGAAGGGTGCGGCGTCGGGAAGCAGGATCGCCCTCGCGACCGCGCGGGCCACCCGGACGCTCCCGCTGCGGGTCGTCGCGGCCCAGGACGTACGCGTGGACCTGCGGGGCGCGGGCGCCGCGAGCCGGCAGGTCAACAACTACACGCTCGGCACCGACGTCGCAATCGACCACCTGCTCGTGTGCGAGGTCGTCACGCCGGGCGGCAACTGGTCCTCGTACCCGCCCCACAAGCACGACGTGCACTCCGGTGACGAGCGGGTCCTCGAGGAGATCTACTACTTCGAGGTCGCGGACGGGCCGGACGGCCCTGGCGTCGGATACCACCGCACCTACGGCACCCCCGAGCGCCCGATCGACGTGCTGGCCGAGGTCCGCACCGGCGACGTCGCGCTCGTGCCGCACGGCTTCCACGGCCCGTGCACCGCACCCCCGGGCTACGACCTCTACTACCTCAACGTGATGGCGGGTCCGGCACCGGACGGCACCTGGCTCTCGACTGACGACCCGCACCTGCACTGGGTGCGCGCGACCTGGGAGCACCAGGAGCTCGACCCGCGGCTGCCGCTGGCCACCCGCCCCGACAACGACGGCACCCCCTCGAAGGAGAAGGAACAGCCATGAGCACGCCCACCGAGTCAACGACGGTCCGCCTCACGGTCGGCCAGGCCCTCGTCCGGTTCCTCGCCCACCAGCGGAGCGAGCGTGACGGCACGACCCGGCCTCTCTTCGCCGGGGCCTTCGGGATCTTCGGGCACGGCAACGTGGCCGGCCTCGGGCAGGGCCTGCTGCAGGCCCATGTCGAGGCGGTCGACGCCGGCTTCGACGGCGACGAGCACGGACCCGACGAGCTGCCCTACTTCATGGCCCGCAACGAGCAGGGAATGGTGCACGCCGCCGTCGCCTACGCCCGCACGATGAACCGCCTGCAGACCTTCGCCTGCACCGCGTCGATCGGCCCCGGGTCGACGAACATGATCACGGGTGCGGCGCTGGCCACCGTCGACCGCATCCCCGTGCTGCTGCTGCCCTCGGACGTGTTCGCCACCCGCTTCCCCGACCCGGTCCTGCAGCAGCTGGAGCACCCGGGCGGACCCGACGTCAGCGTGAACGACGCCTTCCGGCCCGTGTCCCGCTACTTCGACCGGATCTGGCGCCCCGAGATGCTGCTCGCGAGCGCGCCGCAGGCTATGCGCGTGCTGACCGACCCGGCCGAGACCGGAGCCGTCACGCTCTCGCTGCCGCAGGACGTGCAGGCGCAGGCCTACGACTGGCCGCTCGAGTTCTTCCGCGACCGCACGTGGCACGTGGCACGTCCGGTTCCCGAGCCCGCCGCCCTGGCGCGCGCCGTCGACGTGATCCGATCCGCCAAGCGGCCGCTCGTCGTCGCGGGCGGCGGAGTCGTCTACTCCGAGGCCGCCGAGGCGCTGCGCGCCTTCGCGTCGGCCACCGGGATCCCCGTCGCGGACACCCAGGCGGGCAAGGGCGCGATCAGCTGGGACCACCCGCTCGCCGTCGGCGGCGTGGGATCCACCGGAAACGACGCCGCCAACGCGCTGGCCGCGAGCGCCGACGTCGTCATCGGGATCGGCACCCGCTACACCGACTTCACGACGGCGAGCCGCACCGTCTTCGCCGATCCGTCGGTCCGCTTCGTCAACATCAACGTCGCTGCCTTCGACGCCGCCAAGCACGGGGCCGAGATGGTCGTGGCCGACGCGCGCCACGGCCTGGAGGCGCTCACCCAGGCACTGGCCGGCTGGCGCACGGACGAGGCCTACCGCGGGGAGGTCACCGAGCGCGTGGCAGCCTGGCAGCGCGTCACCGACGAGTGCTACCACCGCGGGCACGGCCCGCTGCCGGCCCAGACCGAGGTGTTCGGGGCCCTGAACGACCTCATGGCGCCCGAGGACATCCTCATCAACGCCGCCGGCTCCATGCCGGGCGACCTGCAGGCACTGTGGCGGGCCTCCAGCCCGGTCCAGTACCACCTGGAGTACGGCTTCTCCTGCATGGGGTACGAGATCCCTGCGGCGCTGGGCGCCAAGCTCGCCCGGCCCGAGTCCGAGGTCGTCGCGATCGTGGGCGACGGCACGTACCAGATGCTCCCCCAGGAGCTCGCGACGATCGTGTCCGAGGGCATGAAGGTCATCGTGGTGCTGCTGGACAACCACGGGTACGCCTCGATCGGGGCACTGTCGGAGTCCCGCGGCTCGCAGCGCTTCGGCACCAAGTTCCGCCTGCGCGGGGCCCAGCGCGCGCACGACGGCGCTGTCCCCGCGGTGGACCTGGCCGCGAACGCCGCGTCCTTCGGGGCCCGCGTGCTGCGGGCCCGCACGATCGAGGACTTCCGCGCTGCGTACGCCGACGCGGCTGCCTCCCCCGTCACGACCGTCATCCACATCGAGACCGACCTCGAGGGCCCCAACCCCCCAGGGTCGGCGTGGTGGGACGTGCCCGTGTCCGAGGTGTCCACGCTCGCCAGCACGCAGGCCGCACGCACGGAGTACGACCAGGCGCGCACCGCGCAGCGCCGCTACCTGTAGGCCGTCCCCTCACCTTCCTCTGTCTGCCACCCTCACCAAGGAGCATCCGTGACCACCATCAGCCACTGGATCGACGGCGCCACCCGCACCGCCTCCGGCGACGCCACCCAGCCCGTGCACAACCCTGCCACCGGCGAGGTGATCGCCCAGCTCGAGCTGGGGACGGTCGCCGACGTCGACGTGGCCGTGGCCTCCGCAGCCGCCGCCTTCGCGACGTGGTCACAGTTCTCCCTGTCCAAGCGTTCGACCGTGCTCTTCCGCTTCCGTGAGCTGCTAGTGGCCAACACCCACGAGCTGGCCCTGCTGGTCAGCAGGGAGCACGGCAAGGTGGTCTCTGACGCCAAGGG
Source organism: Sanguibacter gelidistatuariae (assembly GCF_900096585.1). Classification (GTDB taxonomy): domain Bacteria; phylum Actinomycetota; class Actinomycetes; order Actinomycetales; family Cellulomonadaceae; genus Sanguibacter; species Sanguibacter gelidistatuariae. The sequence goes on along the minus strand of NZ_FMYH01000001.1, from coordinate 964,936 downwards.
CGAGATCGGGCGTGGCCTGGAGGTCGTGGAGTTCGCGTGCGGCCTCGCCCAGCTCCTCAAGGGCGAGTACTCCGAGCAGGCCGCGACCGGCATCGACGTGTTCTCTGTGCGGGAGCCGCTCGGCGTCGTCGCCGGGATCACGCCGTTCAACTTCCCCGTCATGGTGCCGCTGTGGATGGCGCCCATGGCCATCGCGTGCGGCAACGCGTTCATCCTCAAGCCCTCCGAGCGGGACCCGAGCGCCGCGCTCTTCCTCGCCGACCTGTGGAAGCAGGCCGGCCTGCCCGACGGCGTGTTCAGCGTGGTCCAGGGCGACAAGACGGTCGTGGACGCCCTCCTCCACCACCCCGACGTCGCCGCCGTCTCCTTCGTCGGCTCCACCCCGATCGCCCGGTACATCCACGCGACTGCGTCCGCCCGCGGCAAGCGGGTCCAGGCGCTCGGTGGGGCCAAGAACCACGGCGTGGTGCTGGCCGATGCGGACCTGGACGACGCCGTCGACCACCTCACCGCGGCCGCATTCGGCGCCGCCGGCGAGCGGTGCATGTCGCTGTCCGTCGCGGTCGTGGAAGACTCCGTCGCCGACATCCTCGTGGCCAAGCTCGCCGCCAAGGCGCGCGCCGTGAAGGTCACGGCTGGTGACCAGGACGGCGCCGACATGGGCCCGGTCATCACGGCCGCGGCCAAGGAGCGCATCGAGGGCCTCATCGCCTCGGCTGAGGCCGAGGGCGCGACCGTCGTGGTGGACGGCCGCGGGATCAGCGTGCCGGGCTACGAGGGCGGCTTCTTCGTCGGTCCCACGATCGTGGACCACGTCAATGCCGAGCACACCGTGTATGTGGAAGAGGTCTTCGGACCGGTCCTGGACATCGTGCGCGTCCGCGACCTGGCCGAGGCGATCGAGGTCATCAACGCCAACCCCTACGGCAACGGCACCGCGATCTTCACCGCCTCCGGCGAGGCGGCCCGCACCTTCCGCCGCAGCGTGAAGGTCGGCATGGTCGGCGTGAACGTGCCGATCCCCGTGCCCGTGGCCTGGCACTCCTTCGGCGGCTGGAAGGACTCGCTGTTCGGCGAGAGCCACGTGTACGGCCCCGATGGCGTGCGGTTCTACACCCGCGGCAAGGTCACCACGCAGCGCTGGCCGCACCGCGAGGCCGAACGCACCGCGGCGTCCTTCCACTTCTCTGCGGACTCCCAGAAGTAGCCCTCCCTCTCCCGCCCTTCCTTCCTTCCTGTCAATGGAGACACACATCATGCTCAGATTTGCCGTGATCGGTGCCGGGCGCATCGGCGCCGTCCACGCCGCGTCCATCGCGCAGCACCCCGACTGCGAGCTTGTCCTCGTGGCCGACCCCGACCTCGCGTCTGCGCAGCGGTTGGCGGCAGCCTCCGGGGGGCGCGCGACCGGCGTCGTGGACGACGTCTTCACGGACCACCGCGTGGACGCCGTCATCGTCGGCTCCCCCACCCGCTTCCACGTGGATCAGATCGTGGCGGCCGTCGCCGCGGGCAAGGCTGTGCTGGTCGAGAAGCCCGTGGACCTCGACCTGGCTCGGGTGGACGCCTGCCTGGCCGCCATCGGCGACCAGGCGCACCGCATCATGGTCGGCTTCAACCGGCGGTTCGACCCCGGGTTCGCCGAGATCCACGCTCACGTCCGCGACGGCGTGATCGGCCCCGTGGAGCAGCTCACGATCATCAGCCGGGACCCGGCGGCGCCGCCCGCCTCCTACGTGGCCGGGTCGGGAGGGATCTTCCGCGACATGACGATCCACGACCTCGACATGGCGCGGTTCATGCTCGGGGACATCACCCAGGTCCACGCCGTCGGACAGCACCTCGACGCCGACATCGAAGCAGCGGGCGACTGGGACGCCGCGGTGCTCACCCTCACCGCGGCGAGCGGCGCCGTTGCGACGATCATCAACTCGCGGCACTGCGCGACCGGCTACGACCAGCGCCTGGAGGCCTTCGGGCCGCTCGGCTCGCTCGAGGCGCTCAACCACACGGCCACGGCAGTGGTGCACCACAGCGCGACGACGTCGGGGGCCCGCGGTCGCTACCTCGACTTCTTCCTCGAGCGGTACACCAAGGCGTACGCGGCCGAGCTCGAGCACTTCGTGACGTCGATCCGCGACGGCGTGGCGCCCAGCCCGTCGTTGGCGGACGGCCGCGAAGCCCTCGCTCTGGCCGACGCCGCAACCCTCTCGGCGAACACCGGCCAGCCGGTCAAGGTCGCCTGACCCGCTCACGTCCCTCCACGTCATCACGCACCGAAGGAGCTAGTTATATGAACATCGCCGGAGCCCCCATCAGCTGGGGCGTGTGCGAGGTACCCGGTTGGGGCTTCCAGCTGGCCCCCGACCGCGTCCTGCGCGAGATGGCCGACCTCGGCCTGACCGCGACCGAGTTCGGTCCCCAGGGCTGGCTGCCGATCGCCCCCGCCGAGCGCGCGGCCGCGATCGCGCCGTTCGGTCTCAAGGCCGTCGGAGCGTTCGTGCCCGTGCTGCTGCACGATCCCGCCCACGATCCCGCCCCCGCCGTGGAGCTCGAGCTGGACAGCTTCGAGGCCGCCGGCGGCGACGTGCTCGTCCTGGCCGCCGCGACCGGCACCGACGGCTACGACACCCGCCCCGAGCTCGACGCAGCCGGCTGGACCACGCTGCTGGCCAACCTCGACCGGCTGCAGCAGATCGCGGCAGATCGCGGCATCCGCGCGACCCTCCACCCGCACGTGGGCACGATGGTCGAGACGGCGGACGACGTCGACAAGGTCTTGCGCGGCAGCACCATCCAGCTGTGCCTGGACACCGGCCACCTCCTCATCGGCGGCAGCGACCCGGCGCAGCTCGCCGAGACCTGGGCGGCCCGCATCAACCACGTCCACGCCAAAGACGTGCGCGCCGACCTGGCCGCGAAGGTCCGCTCCGGGGAGCTGACCTACACCGACGCAGTGCGCGCCGGGATCTACGTCCCCCTCGGCCAGGGCGACGTCGACCTGCCGCGCATCGTGCACGCGCTCGAGGCGGCCGGCTTCGACGGCTGGTACGTGCTCGAACAAGATACGATCCTGGCGACCGCACCCGACGACGAAGGCCCCGTCGCAGACGTGCGCATGTCGATGGCGTACCTGCGTTCCCTGTCCGCATGACCATGGCGGGACTGTTGCCCGTCACCGCGGCCACACGTGGAAGAGCGTTCTGAGAAGGAGACTTCGATGCAGTCGTCAAACCACAAGACCGCCCGCGTGGTGTCTGGTGTCTGTCTTGACGGCAAACCCCTCCTCCTGGTCGAGGACACGTGGTCTGCCGATAGTGAGGAGTCTCCGCTCGAGAGCTACCGGACGTGGGTCGCCGACTCAGGGGCAGAGATCCGGACGAGGACGTCCCCGGTCTCTTCGGATTCTGCTCTGAGTCTTGGTCAGAGAGTGGCTGATGCACTGTCCGGAACGATCATGGAGCGTCTCGTGATGGGTGGCGCATCACGAGAAGCCACGGTTGAGGCCATCCGGTGGGTCAACGCAGCGCAGGTCCGGGACGAGGCGGCCTGCCTCACGATTGACGGAGAACCCCGCCGCGGACTGTCCATCTCGGTTGACGGAACCGGCGCCCGCGGCGCGATCGCTGGAGAGACGCTTGTGCTGATGATCTCCCAAGCCCAGCTGGCGTCCCTCACGCTGGGGCCATTCGAGCAGCGCTCAACTCTGGGGTCGGAGACCGGGAAATGACTTCAGGCCAGACCGGAAACCCGGTCTGGCCTGAAGTGTGGAGCCGCCTAACAGAATCGAACTGTTGACCTTCTCATTACGAGTGAGACGCTCTACCGACTGAGCTAAGGCGGCTGGCTTCTCCTGTGTCCGGAGCGAGTCACTGACCCAGGTGAAGAACCGGCGCTAACTCTACAAGCCCAATCGCCACACGCCAAAATCACCCCGTAGCAGCGATGCGCCGATCCGCTGCTGGGATCCTCCCTGGGCCGATTCTGACCGACGAAGAGCCGATGTATCGCCTATCCGTGCGCCCTGCGTCCGGCTCGCCGGGCAAAATCGTCCATCGCTTCGAGGACAGCTGGCGCCTGCCAGATGCGGTCACGCCTGGCCGTGGTGACGAGCGTCAGAACTCCCGCGTCAGTGAGACGGTCGAGCGCATTACGCGCCGCTCGGACACCGATCCCCAGCTCCGCGGCGACGCGGTCGGCGTTGACGACGGGCTGACGCACGATCAGATCGATGAGTGGCCAGGCTGCCGAGTCAGACCGTGCGACCAGGCTCTCTCGCGCCGTCTCGCGCCATGCGGTCATGTCAGCGGCGAGCTGACGACCATTGACGACCGCGGCGAAGGCAGCCTTGCTCGCCTGGACCACGATCTGATCCGGGTCCCCCTCGCGGTATGCGGTCAGCGCATCGAAGTAACGGGTCGTGTCCCGCAGCAGCCCGGAGGAGACCGGTACGGTCGAGTGACGTGTCAGGCCGCTACCGCGCAGAAGCGTGTGCATGATGGCACGTCCGGTCCGTCCGTTACCGTCGAGGAACGGGTGGATGGTCTCAAACTGGGCGTGCACGAGAGAAGCCTGGGCAAGCACCGGAAGGTCATTCCGGCCGGCGAATGCGACGAGATCGTCGATGAGCTCGGGGACTCGGTCAGCGTGCGGAGGGATGAACTCCGCACCATGGGGACTGATGTCAGACCCGCCGATCCACACCTGCTCGGTGCGCCACGCGCCCACGATGTCGGGATCGGAATGCCCAAGGAGCGCCTCGTGGGTATCCAGGATCGTCGTGCCGGTGATGCGCGGCCCTGCATCGAGGGCGCGCTGCATGGCACGGACGTTCGCGACGATCAGCTCGCTGTTCTGCTTCGAGGCGAGGTCCAGCTCGGCGATCGCGATGTTCCGCGCATTGGACGTCAGCCTCTCGATCTGCGAAGAGGATGCGGACTCGCTGCGCAGGAGGATTGCTGGCATCGGGACGGGGAGCACGGCCATCTCGGCATCGAAGCGGATGATCTCGGCGCTCGCGCGCAACTCCTCGGCGAGCGTCTCGGGCGCCAGCCTGACCTGCAGGTCGGCGATGAAGGCAGGCACGGCCGCCCCATATGGGCGCTCCGTGCGATGGCGTTGCCACACATCGAGGTGACCCGGGTCGATGCGCGAGGTCCATTCGCGCGGTTCCGTGCCGATCGCAGGCCAGGTCCCAGTGGTCATAACGTTCCCTACCGTCGATCCTTACGGAAGGCTAACACCTTAACCTTCCGTAAGCGGCTCACTTACGGAAGGCTAAATGTGCCAAAGTCTCCTCATGACGGGTGAGGCACTCGACCGCCTAGGCCGAAGCCGTGCCGATCAGCACATCGGGTCCGACGCGGGCACCGTGCCCTTGACGAAGTAGTCGTCGACCGTGTCGAGGACGCAGGCGTTGGACGTGCCGTACGCGGTGTGACCCTCGCCGTCGTACGTCACCAGGACGCCCGAGTCGAGCTGCTCGGCGAGCCCCTGCGCCCACACGTAGGGCGTCGCTGGGTCGTTCGTCGTGCCGACCACCAGGATCGGTGGCGCGCCCTGAGCGGCCAGGTCGAAGTTCTTCTCCACCTGCGGGAACGGCCAGTTCTTGCAGCCGAGACCGCCGTAGCCGAAGAACTCGCCCATCGTCGGTGCGGCCGCGAGGATCTCGGCCGCCTCGGCGTCCATCACTGCCCGGTCGGTCTCGCCGCGGTCGTCGAGGCAGTTGATCGCCCTGAAGGCCTCACCCTGGTTGTCGGAGTAGGTGCCGTCCGCGTTGCGGGAGTTGTAGCTGTCGGCACTGGCCAGCAGCGAAGTTCCGTCACCGTTCATGGCGTCGGTGAGCGCTGTCGTGAGCTTGCTCCACAGGGACTGGGAGTACAGCGGCTGGGCGATGCCGTAGAAGGCGAGCGTCTGGGTGAGCGGGCGTGCCGGGTCGTCGGTGGGCAGCGGGTTCGCCAGGATCTGGTCGAAGAGCGCCTTCACCTGCGCCATGCCGTCGTCGGCCGAGCCGGTCAGGGGGCAGTCGCTGCCCCCGAGGCAGTCGGTCACATAGGCGCGCAGCGCGTTCTCGAAGCCGACGGCCTGCTGCAGACTCTGCTCCTGGGACGTCAGGCGCAGGTCGATCGCGCCGTCGAGCACCATCCGCCCGACCTTCTCGGGGAAGATCCCGGCGTAGGTCGCACCCAGCTGGGTCCCGTAGGAGAACCCGAGGTAGTTGAGCTTCGAGTCGCCCACCACCTGACGGATGACGTCCATGTCGCGGGCCGCGCTCTGGGTGTCCACCTCTCCGAGCACCGCGCCGGTGTTGGCCAGGCACGCCTCGCCGAAGGCCGTGGCGTCCGCCTCCATGGCGGCTAGTCCGGCGTCGTCGGTCGTGTACGTCTTTGCGTCGGCGACGTCCCGTTCGGCGTCGGTCAGGCACGCGACGGGGCTGGACTCCCCGACCCCGCGCGGGTCGAAGCCCAGGATGTCGAAGTTGTCGAGGAGCGGGGTGCCGAAGAAGAACGGCGTGTAGTCGACGAAGTCCACGCCGGAACCGCCCGGGCCGCCGGGGTTGATGAGGATGGTGCCCATCGACGTCCCCTTCGCGGGGTGACGCTTGGCGCCGATCGTGATGGTGTCTCCGGTCGGGTTGTCCCAGTCCAGGGGGACCATGATGTCGGCGCACTCGAAGCCCGATCCGCAGGAGGTCCAGTCGACCGTCTGCTCGTAGAAGGGCAGCAGCTCGGCGGGGATCCCGTCGACGGACAGCCCCGGGTCGGTTGAGGTCGAGGTGGGGTCGGCGCCGGGGGTGACACCGGTCTGGACCTTGGCCGCGGGAGACGTGCACCCGGCGAGCACAAGCGCGGCGCCCACCAGGACCGCCGCCGCGCGCCCGCGCCGGCTCCCCAGCCGATGCGGCGCGGCTTCGAGGGACGACGAGCCCGCCGAATCTGTGGGCGGTGAGGAGTCTGCGGGCGCGGTCGAGGCGTTACGAACGAAAGTCACGACCCAAACGTAACGAACCTTGAGGTCAATCGACACTCACAGGTGGGGAGGTCCTGGAGAGAAGCCCTCCGGTCCCGCCCCTGGTCGCCTCAGCCCTGCGGGCGAAGCGCGATGGCCATCGCCTCGAGGGCCAGCACCGGCGAGACATTCCCACCGAGCCGGGTGCGTGCCACCCCGATCGCGTCCATCCGGCGGATCGTCTGCTCCGGCGTCGACTCCTCCGCGAGGGTGCGTACGGTCTCGTCGAGCTCGACGTTGACCAGGTCGACCTCGGCCCGCAGCTGGACCATGAGCACGTCGCGGTAGAGGGAGAGCAGGTCGATCATGGACCGGTCGATCACGTCCCGCTGTCGCCGGGTGGCCCGGCGCTTCTGGTCATCCTCGAGCTGCTTGACCTGGGACCGCAGCGACGGCGGGAGGGTCTGCCCGGCCTCGGCGCCGAGCGAGCGCAGCAGGGCAGCCTTCTCGGTCGCGTCCCGTTCCTCGGTCGCGGCCTTGGCCTCGGTCTGGGCGACCTCGACGAGCTCGCCTGCGGCGATCACGGCGTCGGGCACGCCGCGGATCCGCCGGGCGATGGCGAGCACGGCCGCGCGCCGGTCGCGCGCGCCCGCGTCGCGGGCCAGGCGCCGGGCCAGGCCGATGTGCGACTGCGCGGCGCGCGCGCTGGTCAGGGCGGTCGCCGGGTCGATGCCGTCGCGGGCTACGAGCAGCGCCGCGACGTCCTCGACCGGCGGGATGCGCAGCGTCACGCCACGGCAGCGGGACCGGATGGTGACCATGACGTCTTGCGGGCTCGGCGCGCAGAGCAACCACACGGTCCGCGGCGGCGGCTCCTCGATCGCCTTGAGCAGCACGTTCGTGGTGCGCTCGGCCATGCGGTCGGCGTCCTCGATGAGGATGACCCGCCAGCGTCCCTGGGAGGGGGTGCGCGAGGCGGACATGATGAGCGAGCGCACCTCGTCGATCGCGATCGTCACCTTCTCGGTCGCGACGACGGTGAGGTCGGCGTGAGTGCCGGCGAGCGTCGTCGTGCATGCCTGGCAGTGACCACAGCCGCCCTGCTCGCACTGCAGCGCGGCGGCGAAGGCGCGCGCCGCGTTCGAGCGCCCGGACCCGGGCGGCCCGGTGAGCAGCCAGGCGTGCGTCATGGCCGCGGGGTCCGCGATCGCCCCGCGCAGCACAGCGACCGCGCTCTCCTGCCCGACGACGTCGTCCCAGACCGACATGTCAGCCGACCTGGGTGGGGCGCGGGTGGGCGGCGGGCTGCGCGGCGCTGGGCTGAGCGGCGGCGAGGCCGAGGCGGTCGGTGACAGCACGCCGGATCTGCGTCGCGATCGTCTCGATCGACGCGGCGGCGTCGAGCACGACCCAGCGGCCCGGGTCCTGGGCGGCGCGGTCGAGGAAGGCCTGGCGGGTGCGCTGGTGGAACTCGTCGCCGGCGCTCTCGAGCCGGTCCGGGGCCTCGGTCAGGCGCGCGGCCCCCGCCCTCGGGTCGAGGTCCAGCAGGATGGTGACCTGCGGCAGCAGCCCCTGCGTCGCCCACAGGGAGAGGTTCTCGACCTCGTCAATAGCCAGGGTGCGCCCGCCCGCCTGGTAGGCGATCGAGGAGTCGAGATAGCGGTCGGTGATGACGACATCCCCGCGGCTCAGCGCCGGGCGGATGAGGGAGGCGACGTGGTGGGCGCGGTCCGCGGCGTAGAGCAGCGCCTCGGTGCGCGGGTCCATGTGGTCCCCGTGCAGAACCGCCTGGCGCAGCACCAGCCCAAGGTCGGTCCCGCCGGGCTCGCGCGTCCAGACGACCTCGCGGCCGGTGACCTCCCGCAGCCACTCCCCCAGCAGGCGCGACTGGGTCGACTTGCCGACTCCGTCGCCGCCCTCGAAGGAGATGAAGAACCCTGACTGCTCCTGTGAACTCACGGCCCCAGCCTATCCGCGACCACCCACACTCCGGTCTGTCGCGACGCCCGCTCGGAGGCGACGTAGGGTCGTGGGCATGCTCACTCCCGGCCTCGCCTTCGCCGACCGCACCTTCGACGCGATCCTCTTCGACATGGACGGGACGCTGATCAGCTCGATCGCCGCGGTCGACCGCTCGTGGGCGCGGTGGGCCGGCGAGTACGGCTACGACTCCGAGACGTTCCAGATCTCGCACGGCACCCCCGCGCGCACGCTCGTCGAGCAGCTCGTCCCGCCCGAGCAGGTCGAGGAGGCGGTCGCCCGGATCAACGCGATCGAGCTGGCTGACACGGACGGTGTGCTGCTCCTACCTGGGACCGGATCGCTCTTCGAGGCACTGCCCGCCGATCGCCACGCGATCATCACGTCCTGCACGCGGGACCTCGCACTCGCTCGCATCGCCGCGGCAGGCATCACCGCTCCCGGCGTCGTGGTGACAGCCGACGACGTGGCGCACGGCAAGCCGGACCCGGAGCCCTTCGTGCTCGGGGCCGCCCTGCTGGGCTTCGCCCCATCCCGCTGCCTGGTCGTCGAGGACGCGCCGGCGGGCCTGGCCTCCGGCCGGGCAGCGGGCTGCGCGACCCTCGCGGTCAACGGCACCCACGACCTGACCGAGCTCGACGCCGACGCGCACGCGCCCGGACTTGCTCGGGTAGGCGTGGTGGTCGCCGCGGACGGCACCCTGCGGATCGTCGACCTCTAGAAAACCCGCCGACCGCCGCCCGGCCACCCCCGGTCCGCGGCCCCCGCTCGCCCGACCTCCGCCGAACTCGTGAGCCGCTCGCCGAGCTCGTGAGCCAGGGCGGTTCAGGACCGCGAACGTCCCGTGGCTCACGAGTTCGCCAGCGCGCTCACGAGTTCGGCGGAGGACGGAGGGCGGGTGTGGACGGGCTAGAGCGCCCCGGCGCGTTGACCGGCGTCGACCACCTTGGCCACCATGACGCGGATCTCGGTGAGCTCAACGACCGACATCCCGGTGCGTGCCACGACCTGGGCGGGGATACCCTCGGCCACCGCGCGCAGGGCCTGCCCGACGTCGGTCAGCGAGATGGTCACGACTCGCGCGTCGCGCTCAGAGCGAGTCTTGTGGACGTAGCCTAGGGTGTCCAGCCGCCGCACGAGCGGGGTCACGGTGGCCGGGTCGAGGTGCACCATCGCCGAGATCTCGCTCATCGACAGGTCGCCGTGCTCCCACAGCGCAAGCATGACGAGGTACTGCGGGTGGGTCAGGCGCAGCGGCTCCAGGAGCGGTCGGTAGATCGCCACCATCGCGCGAGCGGCTGCCGAGAGGGCGAAGCAGACCTGGCTCTCGAGGGCGAGCGGGTCGACCGCGGGGTCGAGGCCAGCGGAGGCGACAGGGGTCTGGACAGAGGTCACAGTGACATCGTAGGCACGGTGCGGCTAATCTTGGTACACAAATCATTTGTGCACCAAGCAGTGGGGAAGCTGAGATGTTCGGACGTCGCTCGACCAAACGTGCTGACCGCAGGTCCGCTGGCATGCGGATCACCGAGGGACTGCTGCCGATCTTCGGACCGGCCCAGGTCGGCGACTCGACGGCGCCCCTGCGCGCGGCCACCGAGGCCGAGCGCGGTCGCGACATTGCCCTGCGCACCGAACTGACCCGGGTGGTCGGACCGGACGGCAGCAGCTATGTGGTGGCGACACCGGTCGAGCCGGGGCCGAGCGCCCCGACCCCGCCCGACGCCGCGTAGGCAGCGCGGCCCGCTCCGGATCTACTCCCCCGGGTAGCGCACCCCGATCTGCGCCCGGATGCTGTCCATGATCTCCATGAGCTCCAGGCTCTGGTCGAGCGTCATCCGCGGGCTCTCGGTCAGCCCCGCCGCGACGCAGCGCGCCACCTCGGCGGCCTCGAACTGCTTGCCCTCGTCCAGGAGGTCGCCGGCGGCGTCGCGCACGCGGCCGTCATACTCCGTCACGCTGCCGTCCGCCGCCGTGACGGTGAAGGTCGTGGGCATGAGGTACCGCTCGGCGATCTCGATCCGCCCGGCCGAGCCCACGATCGTGGCGGTGTTCGGTGCGCTCGTGCGGATGGACGTGCTCAACGTCGCGAGGGCGTGATTGCCGTACCGCAGCACGATCGTCTCCTGCGCGTCGACCCCGGTCGAGGTCAGCAGGCCGGTCGCGCGGACCTCGTCGGGGGACCCGAGCAGGTCGACCGCGAAGGCCAAGGGGTAGATGCCCAGGTCGAGCAGCGCCCCGCCGGCCAGGTTCGGATCGAACATCCGGTGCTGGGCGTCGAAGGGGACGTCCACGTCGAAGCCTGCGCGGATCTCACGCACGTCGCCGATGTCACCCCGGCCGATGATCTCCCGGATCGCTGCCACGTGCGGCAGGTGCCGGGTCAGCATCGCCTCCATGGCGAACACCCCGGCGCCGCGGGCAGCGTCGATGACCGCGCGCGCCTCGGCGGCATTGCGGGTGAAGGCCTTCTCCACGAGGACGTGCTTGCCTGCGCCGATCGCGAGCAGCGCGTGGTCACGGTGGTGGGAGTGCGGGGTCGCGACGTAGATCGCGTCGACATCCGGGTCCGCCACGAGCTCCTCGTAGGAGCCGTAGGCCCGATCGATGCCGTGCCTGGCCGCGAAGGTCACGGCCTTGGCCACGTCACGAGACCCGGTCGCCAGGACGGTGCCGGCCGTGTGCTGGGCCACGGCGTCGGCGAAGGAGCCGCCGATGTTGCCCGCACCGAGCACGCCCCAGCGCAGCGACGGCGCGAGGCGTGGGTCGCCCGCGACGCCAGAGACGAGGACCGGCCGGGAGGTCATGCGACCACCTCACCGGGGAAGACGACGCCCACCTGGCGGCGGATGTCATCCATCGCCGCGAGCACGTCGAGCGTCCCTTGCCAGCTCATCCGCTCGGACTCGGTGTCACCGGCGTGCACCCGCGTCGCGACCTCGGCCGCCTCGAAGGCGAGCCCCGCCACGTCGGCGCGCGGCACCTCGCGGGTCCCTCCGTCTCGCAGCACGACGCGGTAACCGGTCGGCGCGTAGAAGGCGCCGTCGATCTCGATGCGCCCCTTGGTGCCGGTGATCGTGGCGGCCGTCGGTGTCGCGGCCCACAGCGTGCAGTTCAGCACGGCCTGCGTGCGTCCGGGGTAGTCGAAGATCATCGATACCTGGCCGTCGACCCCGGTCTCGGTGAGCGTACCCACCGCGGTGATCGACTCGGGGACGCCGAGGATGTCGTGGGCGAAGGAGACCGGGTACACCCCGAGGTCGAGCAGGGCGCCGCCGGCGAGGTCCGGGTTGAGGAGCCGGTGGGTGTCGGGAATGTCGAAGTACTGGCCGTGGTCCGCAGTGAGCGTGATGACGTCGCCGATCTCCCCGCTCGCGAGGACCTCGCGGATCGCCGCGATGTGCGGCAGGAAGCGGGTCCACATGGCCTCCATGACAAACACCCCGGCCGCACGCGCGGCTTCGAAGACCTCGGTCGCCTCGGCCGTGTTGCGGGCGAATGCCTTCTCCACGAGCACGTGCTTGCCCGCGGCGATAGCCAGCAGGGCGTGCTCGCGGTGGTGTGAGTGCGGCGTCGCGACGTAGACGACGTCGACGTCAGGGTCGGCGACGAGCGCCTCGTAGGAGGAGTGGACGCGAGAGGCAGCGGCGTCGGCACCCAGGTGGGCGTCGGCGAAGGAGCGGGCCTTGTCGGCCGAGCGTGATCCCACGGCGACGATCGAAGACGCGGTCGCCGTGGTGACGGCCTCGGCGAAAGCTCCGGCGATCCCTCCCGCCCCCAGGATGCCCCAGCGCACGGCGGGCGCCTGGTCGGGGTTGGGCACGGAGGAGGAGGCGGTCGTCACGTCAGTGTGGGAAGTCATGGAACAACGCTAGCCGACACCGCCGTCACCTGTGACATCGCTTTCACCAGCGAAGTCGCTGTCGGCCGGGCCTTGCGAGCCCCGTCCGCGCGCTCCCGTCCCCGCCGCGGCCGCGGCCTCAGAACACCGGCGCCCTGCCCTGGAGCTCGGCGAGGACCGCCGGGTCCTGCAGCTCCATCCAGGCGATGACGTCCTGGTAGGTGGCGCAGATCGTGCCAGGCTGACCGCAGACCTCGAGCATGAAGTCCCGGGCGGCCGGGTTGAAGGCGTTCCCGCTCCACTGGTTGAAGTGGTTCGCGACGAGCATCGGAGCCCGGTTGCCGGTCGAGACCGCCTCATACATGTGCCGGTACGTGCCCAGCACCGCGTCGTGGATCTCAGTGGCGCGCGCCGGCTCGTTCGTGGCCTTGTTGAACTTGTACCAGAAGTTGTAGTCCATGGCCATGACGTTCCCCAGCGTCGGGGACTGTGTGCTCTGCATCCGGAACTCCCACAGGCCGTTCTCTTGCTTGGGCCAGGCCATGCCGTTGCCCGGGATCGAGGAGTCGTAGGTCTGCCCGTGCGCAGCCCAGGCCGGGGCGATCTGCCCCCAGTCGCCCTCCAGGCAGGGGGTACGTCCGCCTGTGACGGAGGAGCGTGGCACCTGCAGTGCGGGGGCGTCGGGCAGGGAGTCGATGGTCTGCCAGTCGTCCCAGAACGTGAAGAACTGGTCGAGCTCGCTGTTCCAGTCCGCGGTGGACCACGCGCCCCCGCCAGGGGCGTTGTCCGCGCAGAAGTGCCCGTTGTAGTGCGTGCCGATCTCGTGGCCGGCGAGGTAGGCGGTGTTGAGGTCGCCCACGAGCGTCGTCACGTCGTCGGCACTACCACCGAAGCCGACCGACGCCTTGCCGCTGGTGTGCCCGGGGCCGGTATAGGCACCGCGCTGGTCGTCGGTGAGCAGGTAGATACCGGTCAGGAATCCCGTGAACCGGGCATCAACCTGGGCGGCCGCCTCGGAGAACTCCGTCCACCGCTCGTGCCAGCCCACCCCGTCGAAGGAGAAGATCACGAACTGCGGAGGCATCTCCCCCGGCGCCAGCTTGGTCATCGGGACGTTGGTCGCGGCGCGCGCCGGCGCGGGAGGGGGCGTCGGCGTCGGGCTGGGGGTCGGGCTGGGAGTGGGGGTCGGGCTCGGCGAGGGAGTCAGACTCGGGCTCGGCTCCGGAACCACCGATGGTGAGGCTGCCGTCGAAGGTGAGGCTGCCGCGGGAGGTGGCTCGGCGGCCGTCCCCGAGCACCCGGCCACGCCCACGAGCGCGAACGCACCGACGACCGCGGCCCACCGGCGGCGGGACGGGACAGACGTGAGGAACAGCGGAACAGACGATGACGTCGATGTCATCGGACCTCCTGTGAGCGCGCCCAGAGAATCCAGTGCATCGACCCTACGGCCGTGCCCCGACCGCGCTACGTCGCGACACGCCCGGGGTGGCTCAGCCCCGTCTCACGAGCGTCCGGGCCCCGACGCCCTCGGCGTCAGGTCCCGGCGCATGCTCACTCCGCGGCGGGAGCAGCCTTCTTCGCGGGAGCCTTCTTGGCCGGAGCCTTCGCGACAGCAGTCTTCGAAGCAGCCGCCGCCTTCGTCGTCGCGGCCTTCTTCGCCGGCGCCTTCTTGGCCGCAACCGCGCGGGTGGTCTTCTTGACCGGTCCCTTGGCGCGCTTCTCCGCGAGCAGCTCGACCGCCTGCTCGTGGGTGATCGCCTCGATGGTGATGTCCTTGGGCAGCGTCCGGTTGGTCGCCCCGTCGGTCACGTAGGCCCCGAAGCGGCCCTCCTTGATGACGATCGGCTTGCCCGACGTCGGGTCCTCGCCGAGCTCCTTGAGCGGCGGCGCAGCGGTGGCCCCGCGGCCGCGCTTGGGCTGGGCGTAGATCTCGAGCGCCTCGGGGAGAGTGACCGTGAACATGGCCTCCTCACTCGGCAGCGTCCGGGAGTCCGTGCCCTTCTTCAGGTACGGGCCGTAGCGGCCGTTCTGTGCGGTGATCTCCGCACCCGTCTCGGGGTCCACGCCGACCACCCGGGGCAGCGACAGCAGCTGCAGCGCGTCCTCGAGCGTGATGGTCTGCAGGGACTGCGTCTTGAGCAGGGAGCCCGTGCGCGGCTTGGGCAGCGCGGCCTTGGCGCGCTTGAGCGCGGCGGCCGAGAGGCCCTCCTCGAACTCTGGCTCGGGCAGCAGCTCGGTCACGTACGGTCCGTAGCGTCCGCCCTTGGCCACGATGGTCGTGCCAGTGCTGGGATCGGTCCCCAGGACGAGGTCGCCCTCGCCCTGCGTCTCGAGCAGCTCGCGCGCCTTGGCGACGGTCAGCTCGTCGGGTGCGACGTCGTCGGGCACGGAGGCGCGCGGGGGGTTCTCACCCTCGGCGACCTCGGCTGCGGTGTCTTCGATATAGGGGCCGTAGCGGCCCACGCGCAGCGTGATGCCCTCACCGATCGAGATCGAGTTGATCTCGCGGGCGTCGATGTCGCCGAGGTTCTCGACGAGCTCGTGCAGGCCTTCCCCGCTGGTCGCGCCGGAGCCGTCGTCGCCGAAGTAGAACTTCGTCAGCCAGGCCACACGCTCGGTCTCGCCCGCGGCGATCGCGTCGAGGTCGGCCTCCATCGCGGCGGTGAAGTCGTAGTCGATGAGCTGGCCGAAGTGCTCCTCGAGCAGCCGGATCACCGCGAAGGCGAGCCAGCTGGGCACGAGGGCCTGGCCGCGGCTGAGCACGTAGCCGCGGTCCTGGATGACGGAGATCGTCGAGGCGTACGTCGACGGGCGACCGATCCCCCGCTCTTCGAGGGCCTTGACCAGGCTCGCCTCGGTGAATCGGGGCGGGGCGGAGGTCGCGTGGCCGTCGGCCGCGAGGTCACGAGAGCTGAGGTCGTCGCCCTGGGCCATCTGCGGCAGCCGGGCCTCATCGTCGGTCTTCTTCGCGGTCGCGGGCGCGTCGTAGCGGTCGGTGTCGCGGCCTTCCTCGTAGGCGGCGAGGAAGCCGCGGAACGCGATGACCGTGCCCGACGCCGCGAAGACGGCCTCGGTCGTCGACCCGGCCGAGGCGCGCCCGATGGTCGGTGCGTCGGACCCGAGCGTGCCGGTCACGGCGAGGCGCACCGACGCGGTCGACCCGCGGGCGTCGGCCATCTGGGAGGCGACCGTGCGCTTCCAGATGAGCTCGTACAGCTTGAACTGGTCGCCGCTGATCTCGCGGGACACCTGGGCCGGGGTGCGGAAGGCGTCCCCGGCGGGGCGGATGGCCTCGTGGGCCTCCTGCGCGCCCTTGTTCTTGGATGTGTAGACGCGGGGGGCGGACGGGACGAACTCGGGACCGTAGAGCTCGGCGGCTTGACGGCGCGCGGCGTCCGTGGCCTGCGTTGACAGCGACGGGGAGTCCGTACGCATGTAGGTGATGTACCCGTTCTCGTACAGCGACTGCGCGGTGCGCATCGTCTGGCGGGACGACATCCGCAGCTTGCGGGAGGCCTCTTGCTGGAGCGTCGAGGTGGTGAACGGGGCCGCCGGGCGACGGGTGTACGGCTTGGTCTCCAGGCTGCGGACCACGGCGGGCTGGTCGGCCAGGGCGGTCACGAGCGCGGCGGCGGCCGTCTCGTCGAGGTGCACGATCCCCTGAGGCGTCTTGAGCACGCCGGCGTCTGAGAAGTCGCGGCCGGAGGCCACGCGCGCGCCGTCGACCTGCGTGAGCTTTGCGGAGAACCACTCCCCCGCATCGGGGCCGGCAAGCGTGGTGAACTCGCCCGAGACGTCCCAGTAGCTTGCGGAGACGAAGGCCATCCGCTCACGCTCGCGCTCGACGACGAGGCGGGTGGCCACGGACTGCACACGCCCGGCGGACAGACCCTGACGGACCTTGCGCCACAGGACGGGTGAGACCTCGTAGCCGTAGAGACGATCGAGGATACGGCGCGTCTCCTGGGCGTCGACGAGCCGGGTGTCGAGCTCGCGGGTGTTCTCGAGCGCCCGGTTGATGGCCTCGCGGGTGATCTCGTGGAACACCATGCGCTTGACCGGGACCTTGGGCTTGAGCTCCTGCAGCAGGTGCCAGGCGATGGCCTCGCCCTCGCGGTCCTCATCGGTTGCGAGGTAGAGCTCGTCGGCGTCCTTGAGGAGCTTCTTGAGCTCGGCGACCTTCTTCTTCTTGTCCGCGTAGACCTCGTAGTACGGCTCGAAGCCGCCGTCGACGTTGACCGCGAACTTGCCGAAGGGGCCCTTTTTCATGTCTGCCGGCATGTCGGACGGCTGAGGCAGGTCGCGGATGTGACCAACGCTCGCCTCGACCGCGTAGTCATCGCCGAGGTAGCCGGCGATCGTGCGCGCCTTGGCCGGCGACTCCACGATGACGAGTTTGCGACCTGCGGACATACAAGGGCCTGCTTCCGTGACGAGGACTGCGTGGTATCGATCTGCGCTCGGTCAGCAGCAGCGTCTGCTGCGAGAGGCGTTCAACTCGGCAGCCTACGGCCTCAGGGCACGCTCGTCACACCGAAACTCCCGCAGTGGCACGCGCCACAGCCTGGCGGAGCGCCAGGAGCAGGGCGAATGCCATGGCCGTCGCGGCGACCACAGCGCAGGCCCCACCCAGGTATGCGACGAGCTCCACGCGGCTGGTGACCTCGGCCGCGGACTCCACGACCGAGGCCGTCTGGTAGAGCGCCCACCCCGCCACCACGCCGCAGACGACCGCGACCAGACCGAGCACCGTGAGGGTCCATCCGGTGCCCGAGCCGCGCGGTGCGTAGCGGTTGCCGCCCGTCACCCCTGGGCGGGCCGGGTCTAGCGCGGACCGGGTGGTCAGGACGCAGGCCAGCGCCCCCCAGAAGAGCACGACGCACACGGCCGCGACGACGTCGCTGGGCCGGTGCCACTGCCCGACGAGCGTGGAGATGCCGGTCGCCGCGGTGTACGCGGCACCGAGCAGCGCGACGACGGGCCGGGCCACGCGCGGCACGGCGAGCACGAGCGCGACCGAGACCGAGGCGGCCACGGTCGTGTGACCGCTCGGCAGGCTGTTCCCCCACCAGCTCTCGGTGCCCAGGTCCGCCCGGTCGAAGACATAGTTCTTGAGCAGCTGGGTCGAGACGTTCGAGCCGACCATGACGACCGCGACCTGCGCGGCCAGGCTCCATCGGCGTCGCACGAGCGCGACTCCCATCGCGACGATCGTGCCCAGCACCACAAAGCTGACCGAGACGACGTCGAGCAGCGGCTCGGCGAGGGTCCACAGGCGGGTCCGCCCGTAGAGCGCACCGTCGTAGGTGATCTCCTCGACGACCTGGCCAAGGTGCGTCCCCACAAAACCACGCCAGACGGCAATGGTCGCGACCGCCGCGGCGATTGCGACGAGAAGCGCCAGGATGCGGGGTCGGACCGGAACTGCGTAGGCGGTGGGGGGCGTGCGGCCAGCGTCGGGGGGAGCCGTCGAGCCTGCCAGGACCGCGAGCGCGGGGGGCACCGGGGGCCCGGTTACGGGCAGCAGTCGGGTCGCGTCGTCGGGTCTCACCCAACAACGATATGCCAGACCTGTGGCGGTCCGGCGAAGATCGCGTCGATGCGGTGAGCACGATCGGCTCCAATTCACAGGGTTCTCATAGGCTCATCTCAGGACACGCAGAGACCGGAGGTGCACCATGAACACATGGTCACCCCCTCCTCCGCGCCCGCCGACGCCCCCCGCGCCGCGCAGCCGCGCCTCACCCACGCGGCGCAGCCGCGCCTCGCCCGGCCGGACGGCAGCCCCCTGCGCGTCCTCGTGGTCGACGACGAGCCGAACCTCGCCGAGCTGCTCACCTCGGCGCTGCGCTACGAGGGCTGGGACGTCTCGACGGCGCTGACCGGGCAGAGCGCGGTCAAGCTCGCCCGCGACGTGTCTCCCGACGTGATCGTGCTCGACGTCATGCTCCCCGACATCGACGGGCTGCAGGTGCTGCGCCGCATCCGCCAGCACCAGTCGGCTGTGCCTGTGCTCTTCCTCACTGCCCGCGACTCGGTCGAGGATCGCGTCGCGGGGCTCACCGCGGGCGGGGACGACTACGTCACGAAGCCGTTCAGCCTCGAGGAGGTCGTCGCGCGGCTGCGGGGGCTGCTGCGCCGCGCCGGGGCGAACGCCGCGCGCGAGGACGCGACCCTCGTCGTCGGCGACCTCGTGCTCGACGAGGACTCCCACGAGGTGACCCGGGGAGGGGATGAGATCGCGCTCACCGCGACCGAGTTCGAGCTGCTGCGCTACCTCATGCGCAACGCCCGACGGGTGATGTCCAAGGCGCAGATCCTGGACCGGGTGTGGCAGTACGACTTCGGCGGGCAGGCCAACATCGTCGAGCTCTACATCTCCTACCTGCGGCGCAAGATCGACGCCGGACGCGAACCGATGATCCACACGCTGCGCGGGGTGGGGTACGTGCTCAAGCCCGCCGGACCGGCTGCGTGACCGCCGCCCCCACCGCGGCCCAGACAGCGGCGCTGGCACCGGCCCCCGAGCAGCGCCGACGGCGTCCGTGGACCCTGCGCCGCCAGCTCGTCGCGCTGCTCATCGGCCTCGTCCTGGTGATCTGCACCGTCCTGGCGGTCGTGAGCACGCTCGCGCTGCGCAGCCAGCTCCTCGACCAGGTCGACGCCCAGCTGAAGTCGGCGAGCGATCGCGCGGTGATCCGCCCACGGATGATGGACCGGCCGTCGGACACTGGACAACCCGGCGACCAGATCCTGGGCCCGGACCAGCTCCCCGGACAGATCCCCGGACAGAGCGCGGGCACGATCGACGTGTTCTTCTCCGGTACGGAGGTGATCCAGGCGTCCTATCCGAACAACGCCGGAACCTCGACCCCGCTGACCGACGCCCAGCTCGCCGAGCTCATGGCGATCCCCACCGACGGGAGGATCCACCCGGTCCACCTCAGCGATCTTGGGTCCTACCGGGCGATCTCCGCCACGAACGTCACCGGCAACCGGGTGATCACGGCCTTGCCGACGACCACCGCCGACGAGCCGCTGCGCTCCTATCTTGTCGTCGAGATCATGCTCATCGTGCTCGCCGCCGGCGTCGCAGCGGCCGCCGCGACGATCCTCGTGCGGCGGGCACTGCGCCCCCTGGAACGAGTCGCCGAGACCGCCATGCGCGTCTCGGAGCTGCCGCTGGACCGCGGCGAGGTGGTGCAGATCCAAGGTGTGGAACCCGGCGACACCGACGAACGGACAGAGGTCGGCACCGTCGGCGCGGCCCTCAACCGACTGCTCGGCCATGTCGAGAGCTCCCTCGCGGCCCGTCACGAGTCCGAGACCCAGGTGCGTCAGTTCGTCGCGGACGCGAGCCACGAGCTGCGCACCCCGCTCGCCTCCATCCGCGGCTACGCCGAGCTGGTCCGCCGCTCCCCCGACGTGGTCCCGGCGGACACCCTGCGGTCCCTGGACCGGATCGAGTCCGAGGCGCTGCGGATGGGGGCGCTCGTCGAAGACCTGCTGCTGCTCGCCCGGCTGGACGCCGGTCGCCCGCTCGAGCGAGCCGACGTCGACCTCACCGTCCTGGCGATCGACGCGGCCGCCGACGCCCACGCCGCGAGCCGCGACCACGTGTGGCGCCTCGAGCTGCCCGACGACGAGGACGGGGCCGCGCCGGTCGAGTCGACCGACGCGGTCGTGACCGGCGACGAGGCCCGGCTCCGCCAGGTGTTCACCAACCTGCTCGGCAACGCCCGGGTGCACACCCCGCCCGGGACCACGGTGGTCCTGTCGGTGCGCCCCGAACGCGACCAGGTCGTCATCGCCGTGACCGACGACGGGCCGGGCATCCCGCCGTCGCTCGCGTCGTCGCTGTTCCAGCGCTTCAGCCGCGGGGACTCCGCCCGCAACCGCGGCGGCGGGTCGACCGGCCTCGGTCTGGCGATCGCCCAGGCGATCGTCGCCGCGCACCGCGGCGAGATCACGGTCCGGGCGGCCCGTCCCCCGGCCACCGGGGCGACCTTCGAGGTGCGCCTCCCCCGCACGCCTGCCCCCGGCCAAGCCACGCCAACTCCCCGCTGAACCACTCCCCTTCCCGCTGAATGCGGTCGAACGGCTGCCCGGCGCCCGGTTTGTCCAGCCACTTGACCGCACTCAGCGGGAGTTTGGCGGGAGTTCGGCGGGGCTCGGGGGAGTTCGGCGGGGCTCGGGGAGTTCGGCGGCGTTCAGGGGGCGGGGGTGAGGAAGCCGTCGCGGACAAGGCCGCGGACGGCTGGTAGGAGCTCGCCCGCCAGCTCGCCAGCCGGCACCTCGAAGAGCGAGGCGATGGCCGCCGTGAGCTGGCCCACCGAGAGCTCGCCGTCGCTCGCCCCGACCAGTGCGGCCAGCCCGGCCGAGGCCTGGATCCCGCGACCGAGCCCGTCGCCCTGACGGATGATCACGACGTTCGGGTCACCGGCTCCCGGGGTGAGGTAGCGCTCCTCGCTCACGTCGGGGGCGACGGTCAGCCGCGCGGCGGCCAGCGCGGCGTCGTCGGTGGCCTCGAGCCAGTCGTGGGCCGCGAGGGAGGCGGCCAGGTGCCCGCCGAGGGGTTGGCGGACGGAGCCGGTGTGCTCCTCGAGTCGGCGCAGGCTGGTGCCACTCGGTGCGACCGGCTTGCGCAGGGTCACGATCCCGAAGCCGACCGCCTCGACGTCGCGGGTCGCGAAGTCGTCGAGCCACGCCTCGTAGGACGCGGCCCACTCCGCGGGCTCGCGCTCGGGGGTGGTGCCGCCGTCGCGGATCCACGTCTCGGCGTACTCGGCCGGGTCGAGGACCTCGCGCTGGATGACCCAGCCGTCCAGCCCGGCCTCGTCCAGCCACCCGCCGACCCGCTCGGTCCACCCCTCGCCGCGGCGGTGCTCCCAGTTGCCGAGCAGCTGGGCGACCCCGCCCGGGGCGAGCACGTCGCCGACGCCCTGGATCAGGTCCCGCACCAGGTCGTCCCCGGCGCGGCCGCCGTCGCGGTACTCGTAGTCCGGGATGGTCCCGGTGCCCGCAGCCCGCGGGGTGATGACAAACGGCGGGTTCGACACGACGAGGTCGAACAGCTCCCCCGCGACGGGCTCGAGCATCGACCCTTCCCGCAGGTCGAGGTGCACCTGGTCGAGGGCGGCGTTGAACTCGGCGAAGCGCAGCGCCCGCCGGGAGATGTCGGTCGCGACGACCGCTCCCGCGTGCCGGGAGGCGTGCAGGGCCTGGATGCCGCAGCCGGTCCCCAGGTCCAGCACCCGGCCGACCGGGGTCCGCATGGTCACCTGGGCGAGCGTGATCGACGCGCCACCGGCTCCGAGCACGTGGTCGCCTGCGAGGCGGCGGCCCGTCGCGAGCTCTCCCAGGTCCGAGGCGAGCCACCAGGACACGGGGCCGGTCGCGTCAGCCGCGTCGTATGGGCGCAGGTCGAGGAGCGCGCGGACGCCGTCGCCGGGCCCCGTGCCGGCCGCGACGACCAGGCCCAGGCGGGTGGCGCCGTCGGTGCCCACCGTGGGCAGGGCCGCGTCGACATCCGCGCGGGTGACCTCGAGGCCCAGCAGGAAGAGCGCGGTGAGCACCGCGCGGGGTTCTCGGCTGGCTTCCGTCTGGCCCGACGCCGTCTCGGTCGCGCCGCCGAGCGCGGCCCGCGCGACGCGCAGCGCGGGGACGGCCTGCTCGCGGTGGAGAGCCGCCGCGGCGAGCGGACCGAGGAAGTCCTCCACGCCGTCGACCGTGTAGGAGGCGGCCGCGAGGTCGTCGCGCAGCAGCGGGAGCAGGCGTGGGTCGATCGTGGGGTCACCGAGGGGCATGCACCTATCTTCCCCCGGACCCTCTTCCCCCGGAGACGACTGGAGGCGGCCCCCATACGGGGACCGCCTCCAGTCAGACGAAGCGCTGGAACGAAAAGGCTCAGGCTTCGCAGTTCTCGGAAATGAAGGTCTCGACGCTCTTCGAGGCCGCGGTGACCTCGTCGGAGGTCATAGTCTTCGAGATCTCAGCCATCTTCTCCATGCCCTCGTCGGAGGTGACGTCGACGTCCTTGAGGGCGCCGAGGTACTCGTCCATGGCGTCGGTGAGCGTGCTCCAGTCGTCGGCGATCTCCTTGGGTGCCTTGATCGCCTTGATCTGGGCGAGCCCGTCCGCGGCGGCCTTGTTGACCGCCTCGGTGTCGGTGGAGTCGACATCGTCGAGGAACGCGCCATCCTGGATGGCCTGTCCGTCGGCACAGAAGTCCTCGATCGACGCGCCGCCGCTGCATCCGGCGAGCAGAGCCCCGAGGAGGACGGCAACGCCTGCGGTGGCGGACACGGACTTGCGCTTCGTGTGAGTGGTCATGGCAGCCATACTCCCGGTTCCTGTGTACTGCCTGCAAGGGGCACCCACGGGTACTTGTGCCCATGCCCGTCGCGCGATTTCACCCCCTCGGCACCGGGCCGACCTGCAGATCCGCGCAGAGCAACGGGAAGTGGTCGCTGCCTCGCAGTGCCGCGTCGGACCGGACCACGCGGACCTCACCCCCCGCGATCGCGGAGCCGACGAGCACGCCGTCGATGCGGCGTCGGGCGGTCGGAACGGGGAAGGTGCCCTCGGTCGACCCGGCCGCCATGTCCCGGAGGTGACGGCCCAACGCGGCCCAGGACGGGCCATCCGGGGTCTCGTTGAGATCGCCGGCGACGATGCACCGATGCGGGCCGTACCGCTCGAGGAGCGCGTTGATCTCGTCGCAGTGGTCCGCGCGCTCACGCGCGTCCAGTCCCAGGTGCACCGAGATCACCACCACGTCACCGAGGTCGACGACGGCGCAGCCGCGCCGGGTGGGCCAGGCCACCAGGTCGCGCCGGCGCCACCAGCGCCACGACAACGGCCGTCCGCGCGTCCCGACAACCGTGGGCGCCAGCTCGGCCGAGACCAGGAGCGCCGTCGTGTAGGCCCCGAAGGGGCTGCCACCGGGGATGACGCAGACCATCCCGGTCTCCGCCGCGAGGCGGCGCATCCGGCGTCGGCCACCGGTGAGGTAGCGCGTGGCCTCCTGGACGGCGACGACGTCCGGGGAGGTCTCGACGATGACACGGCGGACCGCATCCGCATCGATCTGCAGACTCTTGACGTTGTAGCTGAGCAGCCGCACTCAGCCAGCCCCGTCCGTCGGGGTCGCGGTCTCGCTGCACTCGGCGTCGGTGTACGCGACGATTCTCCCGACCGCTGTGCCGACGCTCGTGCCCTGGTCGGTGAACTCAGCTACCAACGGGTCCCAGACCTTCTCGAAGGCGGCCTGGTCGGCCGGGTTGTCCAGGGCTTGGAGCTCGGTGTTCGCATGCTTCATGAAGTCGGTCGTCGTCTGCCATTCGGCCTTGATCTCGGCCGGGGGGCGACCTTCGATCAGCATCATGTAGAGGTTGTTGACGTCGGCGATCGTCGCGGTGGAGGTCGCGTCCGACGCCGACGACTCGAGGTCACGGATGTCGCGTCCGGCCGGGCACACGATCGCGGGCGACCGCGTGCCCGTGCACCCGGTGACCAGGACGGCGCACACCAGACCCGCGCCCATGAGTGCTCCGACCCGCGGCCTGCGACGCGAAAGGTTCATAACCGCATCGTGGGCGCGGACCCGCCCCTGCGCAACCGGGGCGGCCCGGATACCGGCCCCAGCTACTGCCCCTGCTGCGTGGAGTTCTCCTCGCTCGCGTGCCGCGACCGGGACTGTGCCTGGACCGGGGACGGAGCCGGCACCGAGGTCGGCGCACCGGTGTGAGCCGCGGGAGCCGATGGAGCCGCGGGACTGGGCGCCGCCAGGTGACCGGCCGGGCCGGGCCGGATGTGCGCCTCCCCCGGCGCCTCGTCGGCCGACTCCGCGTCGATCTTGGCCACCCGCAACCGGCTCATGATGATCGCCCCGAAGGCGATGCCCGCGGCGACCACAGCCACCCCGATCCGCAGCACGTGGTTGGCGTCCGCCGGCACGCTCATGGTCACCACGGCCGGCGCGATCAGCAGCGCCACCAGGTTCATCACCTTGATCAGCGGGTTGATCGCGGGGCCGGCGGTGTCCTTGAAGGGGTCCCCGACCGTGTCCCCGATGACCACGGCCTCGTGGGCGGGCGAGCCCTTGCCGCCGTACTTCCCGTCCTCGATGATCTTCTTCGCGTTGTCCCACGCGCCGCCGGAGTTCGCCAGGAACACCGCCATCAGCACCCCGGCCCCGATCGCCCCGGCGAGGAAGCCGGCGAGCGGCCCCACCCCCAGGCCGAAGCCCACCGCGATCGGCGCGAACGCCGCGAGCAGCCCCGGAGTGGCGAGCTCACGCAGGGAGTCGCGGGTGCAGATGTCGACGACCTTGCCGTAGTCGGGCCGTTCCTCGTAGGTCATGATCCCCGGGTGCTCACGGAACTGGCGGCGCACCTCGAAGACGATCGCGCCGGCCGCCCGGGTCACCGCGTCGATCGCCAGGCCGGAGAAGAGGAAGACGGTCGCGGCGCCGAGGATCACCCCCACCAGGGTCACCGGGGAGATGATCTCGAAGCTGAGCATCGAGTTCACGATGCCGTTCGAGGCGGCCGTCGTCCCGATGTCGCGCAGCGCCCCGCTCACGGCATCGGCATAGGAGCCGAACAGCGCGGTCGCGGCGAGCACCGCGGTCGCGATCGCGATGCCCTTGGTGATGGCCTTCGTCGTGTTGCCCACGGCGTCGAGGTCGGTGAGCACCTGGGCGCCCTCGGCGTCGACGTCCCCGGACATCTCCGCGATGCCCTGGGCGTTGTCGGAGACAGGACCGAAGGTGTCCATCGCCACGATCACCCCGACCGTGGTGAGCAGCCCGCAGCCGGCCAGGGCGATGAGGAAGAGCGAGAGCCAGATGGACCCCCCGGCCAGCAGGAACGCCCCGCAGATCGCCGCGGCGATGATCCCGGAGGTGTACACCGAGGACTCGAAGCCGACGCCGATCCCGGAGAGCACCACGGTCGCGGCCCCGGTCCGCGACGTCGCCGCGACGTGCAGGGTGGGCTTGGACGTCGTGCCGGTGAAGTAGCCGGTGACCCACAAGATGATGCCCGCGAGCACGACGCCGATGAGCACCGCGAGGCTCGCCACGACGCGCGGGTCGCTCGCGACGTCGGACAGGTCCGCGGTCCCGGGGGACTCCGCGAAGGTCGAGGGCAGGTAGACGAAGGCGGCGATCGCGGAGAGCACGGCGCCCAGCAGCGCCGACGTGTAGAAGCCGCGGTAGATCGCGCGCAGCCCGTTCTCCTGCCCGCGCACCCGCGTGATGAACACCCCGAGCAGCGCGACGAAGGCGCCCATCGCGGTGACGATGAGCGGGAAGACCAGGCCCGCCTCGCCGAGAGTCGCCTTGCCGAGGATGAGGGCCGCGACGAGCATGACGGCGTAAGACTCAAAGAGGTCTGCGGCCATGCCCGCGCAGTCGCCGACGTTGTCGCCCACGTTGTCCGCGATCGTGGCGGCGTTGCGCGGGTCGTCCTCGGGGATGCCCTGTTCGACCTTGCCGACCAGGTCCGCACCGACGTCGGCCGCCTTGGTGAAGATGCCGCCGCCCACCCGCATGAACATGGCCAGCAGCGCCGCGCCGAAGCCGAAGCCCTCGAGGACCGAGGGTGCGTCGCCGCGATAGATGAGCACCACCCCGGCCGCGCCCAGCAGCCCCAGACCCACCACGCACATGCCGACGACGCCGCCCGTGCGGAAGGCGATCCGGGCGCCTTCCACGCGTGCCCCCGGCCGCATGGCCGACGCCGCGACGCGCACGTTCGCGCGCACCGCCAGGGACATGCCCAGGTACCCGATCGAGGCGGAGAACCCGGCCCCGAAGAGGAAGGCGATCGACCGGCCGATCCGGATGCCGCCGTCGCCAGGGAGCAGGAACAGCAGCCCGAAGACGATCACCGCAAACAGAGCGAGGGTGCGGAACTGTCTCCTCAGGTAGGCCGAGGCACCCTCCTGGATCGCGAGGGCGATGTCCTGCATCTTCGCGGTGCCCTCCGGGGCGGCCAGGACCTGTTTGCGAAGGACGACGGCGACGACCAGACAGAGGGCGCCGATCACGGCGATGACGGCGACAATCGTGATGCTGGATGATCCGAGCTCGAGCATTCGTCCTCCTTGACGAGCGCAAGCACCGCGTGACGTGGGTCACATCCGCGGCGATGTTGCCGGAAGTCTACGCAGCAAACGACCGGTTCGCAGGGATTGCGCTGCCGGTCCCGACACGCCGCGGGGAGCATGGGCGGCCCCCAACGTTTCGGCCCACCCGTTCGTCATGATGGGTGACGGGCCACCACCACGAAAGGGCCTCCATGCCTGACTGGAACGCCGATCTCCACGAGCTGGTGCGCACCCGCCACCGCGCGCTGATCGGCTACGCCTACCTGCTGAGCGGGAACACCCGGGAAGCCGAGGACCTCGTCCAGGATGCCCTGGTCAAGGTGTTCACCCCGCGCTCTGCGCCAGCCGCCGCAGTCTCGGAGGGCTACGTGCGCCGGGCCATCCTGACGATCTACCTCGACCTGTACCGCCGGCGACGCCGGTGGTCGGGTATCAAGCACCTGGTGGGCATCGCCGACCGCGAGGAGAGCCGGGAGAGCGCGGTCGCCGACCAGGTGGACGTGGCTGTCGCGCTCGACGCGCTCACCCCGCGCCAGCGGGCCTGCGTGGTGCTGCGCTACTTCGAGGACCTCACCGTGCCGCAGATCGCGAGCGCCCTCGGCTGCGCCGACGGGACCGTCAAACGTCACCTCTTCGACGCCCACGCGATCCTGGCCGACCGGCTCGGCCCGCTCAGCGACACCTCGCAGCCCTCGCCCATCGTGAATCCGAGGCCCCTCTCATGAACCGCAACCTGCACGATGCCCTGCACTCCCTCGCCGGCTCCGGGACCGACGCCGCGTCCCCACCCGACGTCCTCGCCGACCGAGCCGCCGCCGCCGTGGAGCGCCGCCGACGCCGCCGTCCCGTGCTCGTCGCCGGGCTCGCCGGCATAGGTGTCCTGACCGCGGGGGCGGCGGCCGCCCTGGGATACACCCTCCTGCACGACGACGCCGCGCCGCACCCGTTCCCCGACCGCCTGTACCCCGGGGTCGAGTCTCCGGTCCCCGAGCCGGCCGCGTTCACCTGCGGGGCGCGCATGGACGCCCTCACTGCCGTGGACGGGCCGCTGGCGCTGGGCAACGAGATGGTCGACTCCGATGGGGACAGCCGGGTCACCATCTCGACCGAGACCGGCACGATCATCTCGATGTACCTGCGCAACACCACCGCGGACCCGCTGACCTACTCGACCCAGGAGAACCCGG
This sequence comes from Sanguibacter gelidistatuariae, assembly GCF_900096585.1. GTDB lineage: Bacteria > Actinomycetota > Actinomycetes > Actinomycetales > Cellulomonadaceae > Sanguibacter > Sanguibacter gelidistatuariae. The sequence goes on along the minus strand of NZ_FMYH01000001.1, from coordinate 936,862 downwards.
GGATCTACCTTGTCCAGGACGGCGTAGTGGTCGCTGTTCCCGCCGTGGGCGAGGCGCCGGCCAGCGCCCCTGCCCAGGTCACGCTCACGGCCGGAGAGATCCAGCCCCTGCTCGAGGACCGTGTCGTCGCCTGCCCCGACGCCGGCGGCACGACCCCCACCTCGATCCCAGCCGGCGACTACGACGCCTACGGCGCGATCACTGTCACGGTCGAGCCCGCGACCACCGCGATCGACGTCGTCGGCGGGCCGTGGAAGGTCCGCACGACGAACCCGGACGGGACGGTGTCCGGGGCTCCGGCCGCACTCCCCCAGGCCAACCCGGATGCGACCTTCCCGCAGTGCGGGGCGCTCGTGAACCCGCCCGCCGGGAGGCTGCGGGTCGCACTGAGCGCAGGGTTCCCCGACCTGTCGCTCGGCTCGAGCATGTCGGTGACCGCATGGAACCTATCCTTGGACGACCTCGCAGGGGAAGCCGCCCATCCCACCCTCGTCGCGGTCAAGGACGGGGTGGTCGTCGGGTCCCTCGACCCGGACCGGTCCAGCGGCACGGTGCCCTTCTCCCTGCCGGGGCTGGACAGCACCACGCTCGTGACCGCCGGGTCGCTCGAGCACACCGTGTGCACGGACGGCGTGACGCCGCTGCCCGCCGGTCGATACTCGGTCTGGGCCGCCCAGGATCTCACGATCACGACGCGCGTCCCGCGTTCGGAGATGGACTACGTCGCTGGTGACCCCATCACCACACCAGAGGCATACACAGCGGTCGAGGAGGTCGCGGCGCTCTGGATGGACGCGAAGGGACAACCCGCCGCACACCCCGGCCTGACCGAAGGATGGCCCGCGGACCTCGACGAGGCCACAGCCATCAGGGGGGACAACACCGAACCCGAGACGGTCGTCTGGTTGGCGATCAGCACGATGGAGTACCCCCTCTACCGCGATCCCGGACTCGTCCCCGCCCGCGACCATCTCGCCGACCTGGGATACGTGACCACCGACCTCGCCTTCCGGTGCCAGGATGGCCTGGCGGCGCTGGGGATCGTTCCGAACTCACCCGGATCAAGCGGCTCGGGCGTCGCCGTCGTGTTTGCCACCCGGGCAGCGGCCGACGCCTTCGTGGCGCTCTGGGAACCCCTGCACGGGCCGGTTGTGGGCGTGGTCACCGACTTCGTCGGCTGCGACTTCAGCTGAGCGGCTCGACCGGGTGCGCCCGGCGGAACCGGGTGAGGTTCTCGACGAAGACCTCGCTCGTACCGTCGGTGCGCACCTCCTGCACGACGTAGTCGGTGACCCCCATGGACGTGACGGTCTCGCGGATCTGTTCCACGTCGTCGGCATTGAGGATCATCGGGTCGAGGGTCGTGCGGACCTGGACGGCGACGCCGGCGTCGAGCACCCGTTGCAGGGAGATGAAGGCCGGGTCGGCGCTGTTGGCCAGGCCCGTGACCGCGGAGTACTTGCCGACAGGTGCCTTGATGTCCAGGCCGACCCAGTCCACGTGGGGCAGCACCTCAGCGAGCCGGCGGGGGTATGCCCCGGCGGTGTGCAGCCCGACGGCGAAGCCCATCGCCCGGACCTGGCGCGCGGCGTCGACCAAGCCCGCCTGGCGGGTGGGTTCGCCTCCGGAGAAGACCACCGCGTCGAGCAGGCCGCGGCGGGCCGAGAGCAGGTCGCGGACGGCCGCCCAGGTGACCTGACCGGGGGCACGCGGGTCGAGGATCGAGACGTTGTGGCAGTAGGTGCACTTCCATGGGCAGCCCTGCAGGAACACCACGGCCGAGAGGTGCCCGGGCCAGTCGCAGGCAGAGAAGGGCTCCATGCCGGCGATCGTCAGCTCGCCGGCGCCGTGCGCCATGACTGCTGACGTGGCTGCCGGCGTGGTCACCTCCCGACGCGCGAGGTGCGCGCCCGCGCCTCCTGGAACATCTGCCGCTCGGCGTGCTCGCCCTTCTTGCCGATGTTGAAGGAGCTCACCGGGCGGTGGTAGCCCATGACCCGGGTCCACACCTCGCAGACGATCGGCTCGGCGTCGGGCCGCTCGAGGGCGCAACGCGGGCAGGTGGGCTGCTCTCCCGCGAGGTAACCATGGCTCGGGCAGATCGAGAACGTCGGGGTGACCGTGATGTACGGCAGGCGGAAATTGCTCAGCGACCGCTTGACGAGCTCCTTGCAGGCCTGCGCGGTCGAGATCTTCTCCGACATGTACAGGTGCAGCACCGTCCCGCCGGTGTACTTGCTCTGCAGCTCCTCCTGGCGCATGAGCGCCTCGTAAGGGTCGGCGGTGAAGCCGACCGGGAGCTGGGAGGAGTTCGTGTAGTACGGGTTGTCCTCGGTGCCGGCCTGCAGGATGCCGGGGAAGCGCGCGCGGTCCTCCTTGGCGAAGCGGTAGGTGGTGCCCTCTGCGGGGGTGGCCTCGAGGTTGTAGAGGTGGCCGGTGGCCTCCTGGAACTCGACCATGCGGGTGCGGACGTGGTCGAGCAGGCGGACGGCCATCGCGTGGCCGGCCCCGGTCGTGACGTCCTCGTCGGCGTGGGCGCAGTCGAGGTCGCACGGGTCGGCGGTGAAGTTGCGGATCATCTCGTTGATGCCGTTGACGCCGATGGTCGAAAAGTGGTTGTCGAGGGTGCCCAGGTAGCGGCGGGTGTAGGGGAACAGGCCCTCGTCGATGTAGTGCTGGACAACCTCCCGCTTGATCTCCAGAGAATTCTTCGCGAGGTCCAGGAGCGTGTCGAGGGCAGCGATCAGCGCGGGCTCGTCGCCCTTGTGCAGGTAGCCCAGGCGGGCGCAGTTGATCGTCACGACGCCGATCGAGCCGGTCTGCTCGGCCGAGCCGAAGAGGCCGTTGCCCCGCTTGAGCAGCTCGCGCAGGTCGAGTTGGAGGCGGCAGCACATGGACCGGACCATGCCGGGCTCGAGCTCGGAGTTGAGGAAGTTCTGGAAGTAGGGCAGGCCGTACTTCGCGGTCATCTCGAAGAGCCGGGTGGCGTTCGGTGACTCCCACGGGAAGTCCTCGGTGATGTTGTACGTGGGGATGGGGAAGGTGAACACCCGGCCGGAGGCGTCGCCCTCGGTCATGACCTCGATGTAGGCCTGGTTGATCATGTCCATCTCGATCTGGAGGTCACCGTAGGTGAAGTCCATGGCGCGGTCGTCGATGATCGGGACCTCGTCCTTGAGGTCCTCCGGACAGGTCCAGTCGAAGGTGAGGTTGGTGAAGGGCGTCTGGGTACCCCAGCGGGAGGGGACGTTGAGGTTGTAGATGAGCTCCTGGATGGACTGCTTGACGTCGTCGTAGGGCACGTCGTCCTTGCGGACGAAGGCAGCCATGTACGTGTCGAAGGAGCTGAACGCCTGCGCGCCGGCCCACTCGTTCTGCATGGTGCCCAGAAAGTTGACGATCTGCCCGATCGCGGAGGACAGGTGCTTGGGCGGGTTCGACTCGACCTTGCCCGGTACCCCGTTGAAGCCCTGGGTGAGGAGCATCCGCAGCGACCAGCCGGCGCAGTAGCCGCCGAAGACGTCGAGGTCGTGGATGTGCAGGTCGCCCGAGCGGTGGGCCTCTCCGATGGCGAGGGGATACACGTCGGATAGCCAGTAGTTCGCGGTGACCTTGCCAGCGGTGTTGAGGATCAGCCCGCCGAGGGAGTAGCCCTGGTTCGCGTTGGCGTTCACTCGCCAGTCGGTGCGGTCCAGGTATTCCTTCATCGTGCTGCTGACGTCGATGGTCACCATGGGGGATCAATTCCTACGTCTAGATGGCCTGCTAGCTGGATTCTCTAGATAGATCCTTGCCGCCGAGTGAGCGTCTTTCCGGGGACCTTTGTCCTCGCCGATGGACGCTGTGCGGGTGCCGGCGGGTGCCGGCGGGTGCCGGCGGGTGCCGGCGGCGGCGGACTGGTCCCGGACCGGGGTACGGGGCGTGCTCTTGACTACGCGGCGTGCGGTTGACAGCACGCCCCGTAGTCAAGAGCACGCCCCCTACGGTCAGCTGGCCGGGGCGGAGGCGACCGCGACGAGGAAGGATGGCGGGGTCAGGCCTTCCGCGCTGAACCCGGCGGCCACCTCACCGGCGACCTGCTCGACGTCCTCGGCGCGCACGAGGGCGATCGCCGAGCCGCCGAAGCCGCCGCCGATCATCCGTCCGCCGAGGGCACCCGCGGCGATCGCCGCATCCACGGCGACGTCGAGCTCGTGGCAGCTCACCTCGTAGTCGTCCCGCAGCGACGCGTGCGCGGCCGTGAGCAGCGGCCCCACCTCGGCCGTCCGGCCGGCGTCGAGCAGGCGCTCGACCTCCTCGACGCGGGCGATCTCGGTGACCACGTGCCGCACCCTGCGGGCCACGACCTGCCCGTCCTGACCCGCGGCAGTCAGCCTCGCGAGGGCGTCGGGCATGGCGAGCATGGCCAGCGCGCCGGAGAGGTCGGTGACCTCACGCAGCGTGCCCACACCCAGCACCTCAGCGGCCACCTCGCACGTCGTACGTCGCGCGGCGTACTGGCCGTCGACCAGCTGGTGCTCGGCCCGGGTGTCGATGACCAGGAGCGCCAGGCCCTCCGCCGCCAGGTCGAAGGGGATCTGCCGCACCTCGAGGCTGCGGCAGTCGAGCAGCAGCGCGTGGCCGGCTTGGGTACGCAGCGCGGCGGCCTGGTCCATGCCACCGGTCGGGGCACCGGCGATCTCATTCTCGGCCCGGCTGCACGCCGCGACCAGGCGCTGGCGCCCGGCGTCGTCGCCTCCGAGGCCGAGGCCGTAGAGGGCATCCAGGCCAATCGCGACCGAGCCTTCGAGCGCGGCCGAGGAGGACAGACCCGCGCCGTAGGGCACGCAGGACGTGATGGCCACGTCGAAGCCGCCAACGGTCAGGCCCTCCTGAGCAAGGGCCCAGGCCGTGCCGACGACATAGGCGATCCAGCCGTCGACCGCGCCGGGGGCGACGTCGGCCAGAGCGATCTCCCGGACCACACCTGCCTCCTGCGCGGAGACCAGTCGGATGTGGCCGTCCGTGCGCGCCCGCATGGCCGCGTAGGTGCGGTGCGGCAGCGCGAAGGGCAGCACGAGCCCGCCGTTGTAGTCGGTGTGCTCACCGATGAGGTTGCCGCGCCCGGGGGCAGACCACACCCCGGCGGGCGCTTCGCCGAAGGTCACCTCGAAGAGCGCCGAGGCGCGCGCAGCCCCCTCCTCGAAGGACCAGGCGTCGAGCCAGTCCACGTCGAGGGCGTTCACGCGTGGTCGCCGGCGTCGGCGGGCACGGTCACGTCTGCGGGCGCGTCTGCGGTCACGTCCACCCACGTCGGCGATGCGACCTCGGCCAGACGGTCGGCGATGCGCTCGGGCGTCGTGTCCGAGATCCATGCCCCGCCGCCCGACTCCGAGCCGGCGAGGTACTTGAGCTTGCCCGGTGCCCGCAGGATCGAGAAGAGCTGCAGGTGCAGGCGCAGATCGTCACGGCCCTCGCGGACCGGGGCCTGGTGCCACGCGGCGATGTACGGCGCCTGGGTGGGGCGGCCGTCCGCCGCGGCCGGGAAGAACCGGTCCATCCGGCCCAGCAGCTCGAGATAGACGAGGGCGAGGTCGGCACGCTCGGCGTCGGACAAGGCCGGCAGGTCCGCCACGTCGCGACGCGGGGCGAGGTGCACCTCGATGGGCCAGCGGGCGGCCGCGGGCACGTAGGCGACCCAGTGCGCAGACTGGGCGATGATGCGCCGGCCCGAGCGCAGCTCGGCGTCGAGCACATCGCGGAGCAGGTTGCGCCCGGTCCCGGCGCGGTGCGCGCGTGCCTGGCGCAGCATGACGTCGGTCTTGGGCATGAGGTACGGGTAGGCGTAGATCTGCCCGTGCGGGTGGCTGAGCGTCACCCCGATCTCCTTGCCGCGGTTCTCGAAGCAGAACACCTGCTCGACGCCGTCGACCTTGCCCAGCTCGGTCGTGCGGTCGGCCCACGCCTCGATGATCGTGCGCATCCGGCGGGGGCCGACCTGGGCGAGGGACTTGTCGGAGTCCGGAGAGAAACAGATGACCTCGCAGCGCCCGACGGCGGGGCGCACCTTCCACAGGTCCTCACCCTCGAGGGCGGTCACCTCATCGACCGTCCCGGGGACCCGCATGAGGGAGGGGAAACGGTTCTCGAAGACGACGACGTCGTAGTCCTCGGCGGGGATCTCACCGTCGGAGTAGGCGGCGCCGGGCTTGGCAGGGGCTAGCGGGTTCGAGTCCGCGGCGGGCAGGAACGTGCGGTTCATGCGGTGCGCGGCATGCGGGATCCATTCGCCCGTGAGCACGTCCAGGCGCATGGTCGGGCCGGTCACAGGCGCGGTGACGGGCTCGCCGTCGGGGCCGGTCGTGGTGATCGCCTCGAAGCGGCCGGGCAGCGGGCGCGGGTCGTCCAGGCGGCGGGTGGCCTTCCCGGAGACGTACGGCTCGGAGTCGTCGAAGTAGAAGAGGTCGCGTCCGTCGGCCAGGGTGGTGTGGGTGCGACGGACGGCGGGGACGGCCCACGGCTGGCTGCCGGTGCTCGCAGTTCCGGTGCTCGAGCTGTCGGTGCTCATGCCTTCGGTGCTCATGGTGCCTCTCGTGTTCGTGGTCAAAAGTTCGGTCGCGTCGTCGGTCACGGTGTCACGCGTCCCTGGCGGTGGCGACCGCGACCAGGTGCAGCAGGACCAGGTGCTCAGGGTTCTGCATCGGCGCCTGGACGCCCACCCGGTCCAGGGTGCGGCCGGAGAGCTGCACGCCGTCGTCCCACCACTGCAGGCGGTCCGCGCCGGTGCGGTTGCCCATCGCGTCGGCCGGGTCGATCGCCTGGACGCGGTACTGCCGCGTCGGGTCGAGCCCGGGCAGGCGCACCCGGCCGGGCCCCTGGTTGGGCCCCGAGGACAGCTGCACGACGGCGAAGATCGCCTCGGCGGCGTCGGTCGCCACGACGCCGTGCACCCAGGTCGTCGGCTCGGGATGGTCCGCGCGCACGACCGTCCCGGTGTGCAGCAGCCCGCGGTGCGCCTTGTGCAACGCGATCCACCCAGCGAGCTCGGCCTTGTCGGCCTCGCTCGCGCTCGTGAGGTCCCACTCGATGCCGAGGTGGCTGAAGAACGCCGTCCCGGCGCGGAAGCTCAGGTCGTGGCGGCGCCCGGTCGTGTGGCAGTGCGGGGAACCGATGTGGGAGCCCATCATCTCCGGCGGCACGAGGAGCCCGGTGCCGGCCTCGATGCTCTGGCGTTCGAGGGCGTCGATGCAGTCCGAGGCCCAGATCCGGTCTGTGCGGTCGAGGATGCCGAGGTCGGCCCGGCCGCCGCCGCCCGAGCAGCTCTCGATCTCGACCCGGGGGTGGCGGGCGCGGATCTCGTCGATCAGCCGGTACAGCGCCGCGGCCTGGTTGTGGACCCCGGCCTGACCCGTCGGGGAGTGCCCGGCGTCGATCAGGTCGCGGTTGTGGTCCCACTTGATGTAGTCGATCGGGTACTCGGTGAGGATCGCGTCGATCCGCTCGAGCACGTAGTTGTAGGCACCCTCGTGGCCCAGGTCGAGGACCTGCTGGAAGCGCGCCTCGGGGGGCAGCCGGTTCCCGGTTGCGAGGATCCACTCGGGGTGGGCGCGGGCCAGGTCGGAGTCCGGGTTGATCATCTCGGGCTCGAACCACAGGCCGAACTGCATGCCCAGGCCGCGCACGTGGTCGATCAGGGGCGAGAGGCCGTCCGGCCAGACGACCTCGTCGACGAACCAGTCGCCGAGGCCGGCGTGGTCGTCGCGGCGGTGACGGAACCAGCCGTCGTCGAGCACGTAGCGCTCGACGCCGATCGCGGCGGCCTCGTCGGCGAGTGCCACGAGCTTGTCGAGGCGGTGGTCGAAGTACACGGCCTCCCACACGTTGATCAGGACCGGGCGCTCGGGGCGCCCGTTGGCCACGCTCGGGTGCTGGGGGCGCGCGCGCAGGTAGGTGTGGAAGCGTGCTGACATGTCGTCCAGGCCGTCGCCGTAGGAGCCGAACACCCACGGCGAGGTGTACGTCTGCCCGGCGGCGAGGATGATCTCCCCGGCCAGCAGGAGCTCACCGGCGGCCAGGTGGCGGGCGCCGCCCTGGATCTTCTCGGCGAGGATCCGGGAGTTGCCCGACCACGCCACGTGCACGCCCCAGACCTCCCCGGAGCGGTAGCCGAAGCCGGCCCGGCCCGCCGCGACGATGAGCGTCGCGTCGTGGCCGCGGCCCTTGCGGACCTCGCGCAGGTGGGTGCCGAAGGTGAAGGGCTTGCGCTGGGCGGTGCGCTCGCGGATCCAGCGGCCGGTGAAGTCGAGGATCTCGTCGGCCTCGGTGGGCACCGGGAGCGACAGATCGAGGGAGGACAGCATGAACTCGGGGACGTCGGCGCCCGCGGTGCTGGTCAGTGCAACGCGGGTGCGGACGAGGCCGCTCGCGGTGAGCTCGAGGTCCAGGACCAGGGCGAGCGCGGCGTCGTCGTCGGTCGCCCGCACGCTCACCCGCTGCGAGCCAGGGTGCTCACCGGCTCCGAGCGTGACGGCGCCAGAGAGGCGGAAGGCAGTCGAGAAGCTTGCGCCGTGACGGTGGCCGGTCACCCCGGGGGTGCCCAGCCAGCCGACCGACTGCTCGGGGACCACCGAGAGCGGGACGGGCAGGTCGACGGTCGCCCCCGCGATCTGGGGAATGCTCGCCAGCCGCAGGGCCTCGAGCTCGGCGACGGCGACGTCACCAAGGTCTGCCCCCCAGTGCAGGACGCGGGGCAGCAGCGGCCCCGCACAGTCCAGGACGAGGCTCACCCCCGCGGCGCGCAGGTGGAGCAGGTCGGGTGCAGGGGTGGTCACGTGCGTGACTCCTTCGTCTTGGGCTCGCTCCGGGTTGCGATCCCGGCACTGTCGATGCTTTAGTTCTACGCTGGAAATTAGTCTGCTGTCAATCGCCCGGACTCACCCCTGAGGCGCCACGGGCACAGTGCAGATCAACTGGATGTGCGCCCTGACTCTGGCTGCCAGCTTATTTGACAGATGGAATAAACTCGCTCACATCATGAACTCTCCGGCCCCGATCCCCTGGACACCCCTGTCCGGCCCGACCCGGCAGATCGCGCTCGCGGTGCTGCTCGACGGTCCGCTCTCGCGCAGCGACCTCGCGGGCCGCATCGGCCTGTCCCCCGGGAGCCTCACCCGCCTCACCAAGCCGCTGCTCGACTCCGGCCTGCTCGTCGAAGCCGCCGCGGAGACCGCGCCTGCGACGTCCGGGACCGCCCGGCGGCTGGGGCGCCCCACCCAACCGCTCGACGTCGCACCCTCCTCGCACCACTTCGTCGGCATCAAGCTGACCGGCGACCACGCCTACGCCGCACTGACCGACCTGCGCGCCGACATCCTCGCTGCCGACGACGCCCCGCTCCCCTCGCACTCGCTGGACGACGCGCTCGACACCGTCGTGCTCCTCGTGGACAGGCTCGTCGCCCGGCTGGCATCCTTGCGCCCCGGCGCCGCGGTCACAGGGCTCGGCATCAGCCTCGGCGGGCACGTCGAGGGCCGCTCGACAGTGACGCTGGCTGACTACCTCGGCTGGCAGGACCTCCCCCTCGCGGCGCTGCTCACCGAGCGCACCGGGCTGCGGACCGTCGTCGAGAACGACATCGTCGCGGTCACCGAGGCCACTCACTGGTTCGGCGAGGGGCACGGCTGCGACCGCTTCGCGCTGTTCACGATCGGCGCGGGGATCGGCTACGGGCTCGTCGTCCACGGCGCGACGGTGACCAGCCCGGAGGCCGGGTTCAGCCTGCTCTCCCACTTCCCGCTCGACCCGTCCGGGCCGCTCGGCTCCTGCGGTCACACCGGCTGCGCGACGGCGATGCTCACCCTCGACGCGCTCGTCACCCAGGGCACCCAGCGGCTGGGCCGGCCGGTCACCTACGACCAGCTGCTCGACCTCGCGGCGGCCGGCGACCCCGACGCTGTCGCCCTCGTGCAGCGCGCCGGCCGTGCGCTGGGACGGATGATCGCCGCGATCGCGAACCTCACGATGCCCGAGCGGATCGTGCTCGGCGGTGAGGGCGTGCGCCTCGCGGAGGTGGCCGCGGACGCTGTCACCGAGGGTCTGCACTCCGGCCGCAACCCTCGCACCCGCGACCCCGAGATCGCCCTGCAGAGCCCCGAGCTGGCCCGGTGGGCCCGCGGGGCGGCGGTCGTCGCGATCCAGTCGCTCGTGCTGGGGCGCTAGCCCGTCAGGTCGACCAGTACTCGGAACCGTTCGGGGTGCGAGATATGAAGCCTGCGTCGACCATCGCGCGCCTGAGACCTACCGGATCGGAGGCCAGCTCACCCAGACGAAGCATCAGCTCACCTTCGCTCACGCGCTCACTCCGGGCAAGCACCCGCCCTGCGAGCAGCCGGACCACGTCCTCTCGGTCGCTGCGCTTGCGTGGGAGGTTGAGCAGCTTCCCGTCAGAGAGAAAACGCTCAGGACCGTCAGCCGATCCCGCCGTGCCGCGATCGACCTGCGCGGCAGATGCGAGCGCTTCGGAGTAGACGGCGGGCCTGGCGCGGAAGCGTTCCCCGTCTTCGACCACCAGACCAGTGGCAACGAGGCGCCGCAGAGCGCGAAGATCAAGAGAGGTGAGGTGCGTCGCGGTCACCGGTGGGGCGGCCAGGACTACCTGCGCGTAGACGGCCAAGGTTCGCTCGTCCGCGAGCGCCGCCAGGATGGGCCGCCAGTCATGTGCCATACAGGTCATCATGCCCGACCCGATAGAGCCGGGTTGAGTTCCGGGACCGGCTCGGTGTGATGTCGATATCTCGCCCGCTGTTCCGTCCCCGGGGTGAACACGACCACAATGGCTCGTACCTCATCAAGGAGAACATCATGGCCAAGTACCTGCTGCTCAAGCACTACCGCGGCGCACCTGCAGCGATCAACGACGTCCCGATGGACCAGTGGGCGCCCGAGGAGGTCTCGGCGCACATCCAGTACATGAATGACTTCGCCGCCCGGCTCGAGGGCACCGGGGAGTTCGTCGACGGACAGGCGCTGTCCCCGGGCGGCAAGCCGATCCACGAGTGGCTCGAGATTCGCCCCTTCCTGGACATGCCCCCGACCATCACGGAGTGACGCACCGTGGACGAGGCGCTGATGCGGACCCTCACCCCCGCGGTGATCGGCGTCCTCGTCCGCCGCGGGGCTGACTTCGCGGCGGCCGAGGACGCCATGCAGGACGCCCTCGTCGTCGCGGTGCGCGTGTGGCCGGATGATCCGCCGCGGGACCCGAAGGGCTGGCTGGTCACCGTGGCCTGGCACAAGTTCCTCGACGCCGCCCGCGCAGACACCTCCCGGCGGCGGCGCGAGACGGTCGTCGGGGACGAGCCCGTGCCCGGTCCGGGCACGGCGGTGGACGACACGCTCCAGCTGTACTTTCTCTGCGCTCACCCATCTCTGTCTCCCGCGTCGGCGGTCGCGCTCACGCTGCGCGCGGTCGGCGGTCTGACCACCCGTCAGATCGCGCAGGCCTACCTCGTGCCCGAGGCGACCATGGCCCAGCGGATCAGCCGGGCCAAGCGAACCGTCTCGGGTGTCGGATTCGACCAGCCCGGTGACGTCGCCACGGTGCTGCGTGTGCTCTACCTCGTCTTCAACGAGGGCTACTCCGGCAACGTCGACCTCGCCGCCGAGGCGATCAGACTCACCCGGCAGCTGGCGGCCGAGATCGCGCACGTGGAGGTCGCAGGCCTGCTCGCGCTCATGCTGCTGCACCATGCCCGGCGCCCGGCACGGAGCCGTCCCGACGGCAGCCTCGTCCCGTTGAAGGAGCAGGACCGCAGCCTGTGGGACACCCGGCTGATCGCCGAGGGAGTCGACGTGCTCCAGTCGGCCCTCGCGCGCAACCGACTCGGGGAGTTCCAGGTCCAGGCTGCCATCGCCGCGCTGCACGCCGACTCCCGCAGTGCTGCGGAGACCGACTGGGCGCAGATCGTCGAGTGGTACGACGAGCTGCTGCGGATCACCGACAGCCCGGTGGCTCGCCTCAACCGCGCCGTCGCGGTCGGTGAGGCCGACGGCCCGCGTGCCGGCCTGGCCGCTCTGGAAGGGCTCGATCCGTCCCTGCCCCGCCTCACCGCCGCCGCGGCCTACCTGCACGAGCGCGACGGTGACACCGTGACCGCCGCACGGCTCTACGCCGAAGCCGCCCGATCAGCGCCCAACCTGCCCGAGCGCGAGCACCTCGCGCGTCAGGCCGCACGGCTCAACGCAGAGCTCCGCGGCTGACCGGGCGCCTCCCCGGCCGCACAGGACCCGGCGTGGGTGGCGGGTGGGAGAATCGACCCCGTGCCCCGCGTAGATGAGCTCCTCGACGTCCTGCTAGCGGGCGGGCGTCGCTCGGACCGGCTCACGCACGTCGAGCACCTGCCAGCGCGCACCGGCACCCAGGGCGACTGGCCGGCCTGGGCCGACCCGGCCCTAGTGGCCGGGTACCGGTCGATGGGCGTCGAACGGCCGTGGCTGCACCAGGTCGAGGCCGCCGACGCCGCGTGGTCGGGCAAGCACACCGTGCTGGCCACCTCGACCGGCTCGGGCAAGTCCCTCGCCTTCTGGCTCCCCGCACTCACCGGTGTGCGCTCCGACCGCGCCGGCCAGATCTTCAACCCGGGCCGCATCGAGTCCGCCCGTGACCGCGGATCGGTCCTCTACCTGAGCCCCACCAAGGCCCTCGCGGCCGACCAGCTGAACGCCGTCAGCGGCCTGCTGCGCGCGAGCGGCGCCCGCGACGTGCAGGTCGACACGTGCGACGGCGACACGCCCTTCGCCGCCCGCAAGTGGATCCAGGACCACGCCGACGTCGTGCTCACCAACCCCGACTACCTGCACTTCTCCCTGCTCGCCAACCACGCCCGCTGGGCCCGGTTCCTGCGGTCCCTGCGCTACGTGATCGTCGACGAGGGGCACGCCTTTCGTGGGGTGTTCGGGGCGCACGTCTCCCTCGTGCTGCGCCGGCTGCAGCGCCTCGCCGTGCACTATGCCCCGGCCGGCCCGCCGGGGACAGGGCCGGGGACGGGGACAGGGCCGGGCGGGCGGCTCGGGCCGACCTTCGTCGTCGCCTCGGCGACCACCGCGGACCCGGCCGCGAGCGCGGCCCGGCTGATCGGCGTCGGCCCTGACGAGGTGGTCGCGGTGACCGAAGACTTCTCCCCGGCCGGGCGCAAGACCTTCGTGCTGTGGGAGCCGCCCGAGCTGCCGCCCGTGCCCGGGTCTGCGGGCTTCACGCGCTTGGCCGGCCGCGCCGCCGTCGCGGCGCTCACCGACGACCCGTGGTCGGTCGGGCCCGCCGGGTCCGGCGGCAGCGGCCTCGACGAGCTTGGCCTGGTGGACGACGCCGACCCGGTCGACACCGGCGGACCCGGCGGTCCCCGACCGCGCAGGTCCGCGACCGCCGAGGCCGCCGACCTGCTTGCCGACCTCACCGTGCACGGCGCACGGACTCTCGCGTTCACCCGATCGCGCCGGGGGGCGGAGTCCGTGGCGTCCACGACCGCGGACCACCTGCGCGCCGTCGACCCGGCGCTCGGTCGCGCGGTGGCCGCCTATCGCGGCGGATACCTGCCCGAGGAGCGGCGCGCGCTCGAGGGTGCCGTGCGCTCGGGGGCGATCCGCGCGCTCGCGACGACCAACGCGCTCGAGCTCGGCGTCGATATCTCCGGGCTGGATGCGGTGCTCATCATCGGCTGGCCGGGGACCCGGGTGTCGCTGTGGCAGCAAGCCGGGCGCGCGGGGCGGGCCGGGGCGGACGGGCTGGTGGCGTTCATCGCCCGCGAGGACCCGCTCGACACCTACCTCGTGCACAACCCGGCGGCAATCTTCGCCGCCCCGATCGAGGCGACCGTCTTCGACCCGACCAACCCCTACGTCCTGACCGGTCACCTGTGCGCGGCGGCGGCCGAGCTGCCGCTGCGGGTCGAGGACCTGCCGCTCTTCGGCGGCGACGGTGCGCGGGTGCTGCTCGACCAGCTCACCGAGCGCGGCACGCTGCGGCGTCGGAGCTCGGGCTGGTACTGGACCCACCACCAGCCGGCGGCCGGTTTCACGAACATCCGCGGCGACGGCGGCACCCCGGTCTCCGTCGTGGAGTCCGCGACCGGGCGACTGCTCGGCACGGTCGACGGCTCGTCCGCAGACGGCTCCGTGCACGCCGGGGCTGTGTACGTCCACCAGGGCGAGAGCTTTGTCGTGGAGAGCTACGACCTGGTCGGCTCCGTCGCGCTCGTCACGCGGAAGGACGTCGGCTACGGCACGTGGTCCCGGGACATCACGTCGATCGCGGTCATCGAGGAGAAGCAGCGCGCGGACTGGGGGGCGCCGCCGGAGGGCGAGACCCGATCGCCGGTCGAGTGGGGCCTGGGGACGGTCGAGGTGTCGTCCCAGGTGGTCAGCTTCCAGCGGCGCCGGATGCCCGCCCAAGAGATCTTGGGGACCGAGGCGCTCGACCTGCCGGTGCGCACCTTGCGCACGGCGGCGGTGTGGTGGACGGTCTCCGCGGAGGTGCTCGAGGCCGCGGGCGTCCAGGCCGACGCCGTCCCCGGCGCGCTGCACGCCGCCGAGCACGCCTCGATCGGCCTGCTCCCGCTGCTGGCCACGTGCGACCGGTGGGACCTGGGCGGGGTGTCGACCGACGTGCACATCGACACCGAGCGCGCCACGGTCTTCGTCTACGACGCTCTCGCGGGCGGTGCGGGCTTCGCCGAGCGCGGCTTCCACCTCGCAGAACAGTGGCTGCGCGCCACCCGGGAGGCGATCGCCCGCTGTGCCTGCACCGACGGCTGCCCCGGCTGCGTCCAGTCGCCCAAGTGCGGCAACGGCAACCACCCCCTCGACAAGGCCGCCGCGGTGCGGGTCCTCGACGCGTTGCTGGCGCACGCCCCAAGCTCCTGACCGAGCGCCGGACCCGGCGACGACCTGCTCACCTCCCGCTCCCCACCCGCCGGGTCAGAGGTCGGGGGCGCAGGCGGCCTGACCCAGGAGCGACAGACCCGCAAGGTCTCCCGCCTGGAAGGTGTAGGCGAAGCCGGTCGTGGGATACATGAGCTGGCTCGGGTCCTCGATGTGGTCCAGGCCGACCAGATGGCCCAGCTCGTGCCGCAGCACCGGCAGGTACGCGGGCACACCGCCGAGCCCGGGCATGCCCAACAGCTCGACGTTGAGATAGACGGTGCCGCTGACGTAGTGCGTGATACCGGACGGGCCGGTCATCGCGGAGCCGCCAGCCTGACCCACCGTGTCACCAGCCAGGCCGGGCACCGTGAGGTCGTCGGCAAAACGGATGAGCACCGGAGCCCACCGGTCCCCGTACACCGCCGGCTGATACGACTCCCGCACGGGGTTCGCCGCCTCGATGACCATGCCGTCGTCGACGAAGAGGAGCCCGGTGGCCGTACTGATCTCAACGACCGCGACGCCCACGCTCTCTTCAAAGCCGGCGGGTGCGCCGGTGAGGTCGACGACGTAGTGGACGGGCCGGCACGGCGACCAGCCGTAGGGACGCAGCGCGTCCTCGCTCGGCGACACGAAGGCGTACTCGTCGGAAACGGCCACCGGGGAAACCACGGGCAGGAGCCGGGTCGGGGACTCTTCCTGCCCAGCTGGTGGCAGCAGGCTGCCGTCTGACGCCCGCCGCGGCTGGTCCCCGAAGACGCCGCCCGGCTCGAAGAATCCGGTGGGGAGGCCCGCGAGGGGGTCTGACGTCGTGTGCCGGTTCTGCAAGGACCAGCTCCACCACACCCCGCAGAGCACCACAAGAACGGTCAGCACGGCCACCCCGCGGGGGTGACGGCTGCGGCGTCGGGCAGCACGACGCCGTCCACGCCGGGGGCGGTCCGGCACCACCGGCGACCACCCGGCGGGCATCGGATCTGCCCCGCTCCAGCTGCGCGGGGTGGAGGTCCGCCGCCCGCCTTGCTCCACCCCGCCCGACGTCCGCCACGCCGTCGGAGCGGGCGGGCGGCCGGCGACCTCGTCCTGGACCCACAGCGGCACACGCCCGGTCGGCGAGCGAGGGAAGTCGTCGGGAGCGGTCACAGAGATCGTATCGGCACGAACCCGCCAAGACCTGAGCGCACACCGCGAAACGACTGTGACGCTCACCACGATCATGACGAATATGGCCAGCCTAAGGAAGGCATGCCTTACGTTAGTTAGGCCACCCTCTGCTTCCGCATTTCACAGCGGACGCTCATCTCATTCACAGGCAACGGAGACCCCAGACACCATGGCCCTGCATCTCTCGAAGACCGTCGTCGGGGCGGCCTCCGTCCTGGTCGGAGCCCTTTTCCTGACCGGCTGCGGCGCCGGTGCCGCCGAGACGAGCGACCCCACGTCGTCCGCTGGCGCACCGTCCTCCGTGTCGATCGAATCCAACCTTGGGACCGTCGAGGTCCCGGTCAACCCGGCCCGCGTCGTCGCCCTCGACAACACCTCCTTCGAGACCCTGCGCGACTGGGGCATCACGCCCGTCGCCGTGCCCAAGGGCCTGCTACCCGGCACCGGCTTCGAAGACTGGATCGCCGACGAGTCCATCCTGGACATCGGCACCCACCGCGAGCCGAACCTCGAGCTCGTCTCCGAGGCCGACCCCGACCTGATCCTCGGCGGGTACCGCTTCACCGAGGTGCAGGAGGACCTCGAGTCGATCGCGCAGACCATCGACATCGCCGGGTCCGACGAGGCCGCCGGCGGCTACGTCGCCTCCCTCCAGGCGCAGACGACCACCCTCGGCGAGATCTTCCAGAAGCAGGACGAGGCCGCCGCGCTCGTCGCCGACCTCGACGCCGCCTCGACCGACGCCGCAGCGGCCACCAACGGCGAGACCGTCTTCCTCTCGGTCGTCAACGGCGGCAAGATCGACAACGGCGCCGAGCGCATCGGACGCATCCTCGAGCCGCTCACCCTCACCGACATCTTCGCCGGCAAGGACGGCGACATCCACGGCGACTCCGGCCTCGCACCGGAGACCATCGCGCAGGCCAACCCGGACTGGATGATCGTGCTCGACCGCGACGCCGGCGCCAAGACCGAGGGCGCGCAGCCCGCCAAGGCCATCATCGACGCGACCGAAGCCTTCGCCGAGACCACCTTCGCCAAGAACGACCAGATCATCTACCTGGACCCGCAGTTCTACACCCGCGAAGGCATCCAGGCCTACATCCAGGCCTACGAGCAGGTCACCGCGGCCTTCACGGCCAAGTAGCACCACCTGCCCCGCGCCTCGGCGGGCCGCCCGGCCCCCTCGCGGGCCGGTGGCCCGCCGTCGTGCACCCCGCCTCCTCCCCCAAGGCCTTCTCCATGTCTCGCAGAATCCTGCTGCCGCTCGTCGCCGTGGCGGTGGCCGCCCTGATCGTCGCGTCGCTGCTGGTCGGCGGATACGACATCACCGTGTCGAACCTCTTCACCGACCCCGCGGCCCGGAACATGTTCGTCATCTCCCGGGTCCCGCGCACCCTCGCACTGATCTTCGCGGCGGTCGCGATGAGCTTCTCGGGGGTCATCATGCAGATGATCACCCAGAACAAGTTCGTCGAGCCGACGACGGCGGGCACCAGCCAGTGGGCCGGGCTAGGCGTGCTCACCTGCCTGATCCTCGCCCCGGCCGCCCCACCCCTCGTGAAGATGGTCGTGGCCAGCGGATTCGCCTTCGCCGGGACCATGGTGTTCCTCGGGGTGCTGCGCCGGATCACCGTGCGCTCCTCGATCATCGTCCCGCTCGTGGGGATCATGCTCGGCGCGGTGGTCGGCGCGGTCACGACCTTCCTCGCGGGAACCTTCGACCTGCTGCAGTCGATGTCGGCGTGGCGCTCGGGCGGCTTCAGCGGCATCGTCCGCGGCTTCTACGAACCCCTGTGGGCGGTCCTGGTGATCGCGGTCCTCGCCGTCGTCATGGCGGACCGCTTCACCGCCGCCGGCCTCGGCAAGGACCTCGCGACCAACATCGGCATCCGCTACGAACGAGTCGTCTTCGCCGGCGTGACCATGGTCGCTCTGGCCACCGGGATCACGAGCGTCGTGGTCGGCTTCATCCCGTTCCTCGGCCTCGTCGTCCCCAACCTCGTCTCCATGCTCCTGGGCGATGACCTGCGCAAGAACCTCCCCTGGGTCGCGGTTATCGGCACCGGCCTGCTGCTGGCGTGCGACCTCGTCGGACGCACGGTCGTGGCCCCCATGGAGATCCCGGCCTCCGTCATCCTCGGCGCCGTCGGCGCCGTCGTCTTCATCGCCCTGGTCCTGAGGCAGCGTCGTCATGTCAGTGCTTAGCACCCCCACGTCCGCCCCGTCCGCGACCGGGCTGCCCGACGCCGAACCGGGGCTACGCCGTCGGCTCGCCGCGCGCGCGGCTCGCCTGCCCCGCCTCCCCCGCCTCCCGGCGCGCGTCACCGCGCGGCTCACACCGGCCGCGCGGCTGTGGATCGTCGGCGCGCTCACCGCGATCGCGATCGCGTGCTTCCTGCTGCTGTTCATCAGGGGGTCCTTCGACTTCACCTTCCCCCGGCGCCTGACGATGGTCGGGGCGATGGTCATCGCCGCGTTCACGCAGGGGGTGGGCACCGTCGTCTTCCATACGGTGACGGGCAACCGGATCCTCACACCGTCGATCATCGGCTTCGACTCGATGTACACGCTCATGCAGACCCTCATAGTCTTCGTGTTCGGCGGGACGGTCATCGCGAGCACCGAGGGTCTGCCCAAGCTCGTGGCCCAGACGGCTCTCATGGTCCTGTTCGCCACGCTGCTGTACCGGTGGTTGTTCTCGGGGAGGTTCGGCAGCCTGTTCCTCATGCTGCTCGTCGGCGTGGTGATCGGGATGGCCTTCGACTCCCTCTCCACCTTCCTGCAGCGCCTGCTCTCCCCGACCGAGTACGACCTGCTCTCGGTCAAGCTCTTCGGCCGCCTCAGCGCGGTCAAGGACGACTACCTGCCGCTGGCCTTCGCCGTCTGCGCGGTGATCGCCGTCGTCGTCTGGCTGCGCCGGATGAGGCTCGACGCACTGCTGCTCGGGCGCGACGCCGCGACCGCGATCGGCGTCGACCACAAGCGCGAGCTGACCGTGATGCTCGTGCTGGTGGCCACGATGATCGCGTTCTCGACCGCGCTCGTGGGGCCGATGACCTTCTACGGCTTCATCGTCGCCACCCTCGCCTACCAGCTGGCCGGGACGTACAAGCACGCCTACGTCCTGCCGATGGCGTTCCTGCTCGGCCTGTTCACGCTCGCGGCCGGGCAGTTCCTCATGCAGCACGTCTTCTACGCCGCGGGCTTCCTCACCGTCATCATCGAGTTCGTCGGCGGCCTGCTCTTCCTCCTCTTGATCCTGCGAAA
Source organism: Sanguibacter gelidistatuariae (assembly GCF_900096585.1). Taxonomy (GTDB): domain Bacteria; phylum Actinomycetota; class Actinomycetes; order Actinomycetales; family Cellulomonadaceae; genus Sanguibacter; species Sanguibacter gelidistatuariae. The sequence continues at coordinate 917,533 of NZ_FMYH01000001.1, read as the reverse complement.
GGGCACCCTGTGATCGAGTTCGCCGACGTCTCCAAGAGCTACCAGGGCACGGTCGTCCTCGGCCCGGTCAGCGGCGTCATCGAGGACGGCGGCATCACCGCGGTCGTCGGGCCCAACGGCGCGGGCAAGTCGACCCTGCTGACCATCATCGGCCGTCTCCTCGACCCGACGTCGGGAACCGTGACCGTCGGCGGCATGGACGTGCGCACCTCGAAGTCGCGCGATCTGGCCAAGCACCTGTCGATCCTGCGCCAGGAGAACCACATGACCGCGCGGCTGACCGTCCGTGAGCTCGTGGGCTTCGGGCGGTTCCCGCACTCCCAGGGTCGGCTCACCCCGCAGTGCCGGGAGAAGGTCGAGGGCGCCATCAGCTTCCTCAACCTCGCCGACCTGGCCGACCGCTTCCTCGACCAGCTCTCCGGCGGCCAGCGCCAGCGGGCCTTCGTCGCGATGGTCCTGGCGCAGGACACCCGGTACGTGCTGCTCGACGAGCCGCTCAACAACCTCGACGTCAAGCACTCGGTCCTCATGATGCGTCAGCTGCGCCGTGCGGCGGACGAGCTCGGCAAGACAGTCGTCCTCGTCATCCACGACATCAACTTCGCCGCGGCCTACTCCGACCGCATCATCGCCCTGCGCGACGGCCAGGTCGTCACGTCCGGGACCGTGGCGGAGATGATGGACGACGCCGTGCTCACCGACGTCTTCGACACCCCCGTCGAGGTGCATCACATCAACGGCCGCCCGACCGCCGTCTACGCCGCCTGACCCTGCGTCATCTGCTGGAAGATGGACCCATGCCTACCGCCGACGAGCTGCTCGGGACCGACGTCGCCGAGCTCCTGCACCGGGTCATCGCGACCGCAGCCCCGGGCGAGCCCCTGCTCGAGCTGGCCCGCGCCGCCGGCCTCCTGCCCGGTCTCACGCTGCGTGAACGCACCGATCTCCTCTCCGCCGCGCTCCTGGGCGACCTGCCCGGGTCCTTCGCAACCTTGGACACGACCCTCCGGCGCACTCTGGCGGACCCACGGCTCTCCGGTTGGATGGTCTGGCCCGTCACCGAGGCAGTCGCCACCCGCGCACTGGCCGACGCCGACCCAGTGGCCTTCGACGACGCCCTCGCCCTGCTCGCCGACCTCACCGGCCGCCTGACGGCCGAGTTCGCCATCCGCCCGCTGCTCGCCCACGATCTCCCCCGTGCCCTGGCGACCATCCGCACCTGGACGGACCATCCCGACGAGCACGTGCGTCGGCTCGCGAGCGAAGGCACCCGCCGGTTCCTGCCCTGGGGCACCCGGGTGCCGGCTCTGATGGCCGACCCGCACGCCACCCTGACGATCCTCGACGCCCTCTACCGGGACGAGAGCGACTACGTGCGCCGCTCGGTCGCCAACCACCTCAACGACCTCAGCCGGCACGACCCGGCGGTTGTCGTCGAGGTCGCGCGGCGCTGGCTGGCCGCGCCCGACGCCTCGACCGAGCGCCTGGTCCGTCACGCCCTGCGCACCCTCGTCAAGGCGGGGAACCCCGGCGCGCTCGAGCTCCTCGGCTTCGCTCCGGCACCCGGCGCCGTCGTGGACGGCCCCGCCCTCGCGGCGACGGTCGTCCAGGTCGGCGAGGTCCTCGCCTTCACCGCGACGGTGCGCAACACCGGGTCCGAGCCGGCCCGGTTGGTGATCGACTACGTCGTCCATCACCGCAAGGCGAACGGCACCCAGACGGCCAAGGTCTTCAAGATCACGACGACGACCCTGCAGCCCGGCGAGCATCTCGCAGTCGACCGGCGCCACTCGTTCAAGGTGATCTCCACCCGCCGCTACCACCCCGGCGAGCACGCGATCGAGCTCCAGGTGAACGGCGTCGCGAGCGGACGAGCATCCTTTGTGCTGCTCGCCCAGCAGACACCCTCCGCCTGACCCTGGTCGCGGCGCGCACCACGGGAGGAGACTGGGACGGTGACGACCTCCCTGCGTGCCCGGCTCAGCGACGGCCTGTTCGCCATGGTCGCCGGCCCCGACGGACCTGCGGCGCGCGAACGCATCCACACCGCTCCCGGGCCGCGATGGTTCCCCACCGACAGCCCCATCCAGCGCGTGCACGGGAACACCTCGATGTACATCGGCGGCATCCGTGCCCTGCTGCTGCAGTCCCTGCATCCCCTCGCGATGGCCGCGGTCGACGACTTCTCCGACTTCCGCCACGACGTGTGGGGGCGCCTGGCCCGCACGAGCACCTTCCTCGCGGAGACGACCTTCGCGTCGGCCGACGACGCTGAGCGCGCCGTCGCGGTCGTTCGCGCCGTGCACCGGCACATCAAGGGCACCGCGCCGGACGGGCGCCCCTACCGCGCGGACGACCCGCACCTGCTCACCTGGGTCCACGTCGCCGAGGTCGACAGCTTCCTCACCGCGCACCAGCTCTTCGGTTCTGCCCCGCTGACCGCCGACGAGTGCGACATGTACGTCGCGCAGGCGGCCGTGGTCGCCGTGAAGCTCGGCGCGAGCGACGTCCCGACCACCCGGGCGGAGCTGCGCGCCCGACTGCAGGAATTCCGGGGCGAGCTCGCCAGCACCCCGGCCGCGCTCGACGTCGCGCGCTTCCTCATCGCCGATGCGCCGGTTCCGCGCAGGGCACGGGTCCCCTACGCACTTCTCGCGCGGTCTGCGGTGGCCACTCTGCCCCGCTGGGCGCGGGACCCGCTGCACCTGCCCGACCGGCCGATCGTGGACCGCACGCTCTGGCGGGCCGCCGGGCATCTCAGCACCCGCGGCCTGCGGTGGCTCAGCTCCGCCCAGCCGGCGCCGGGCGCTCCGGCTAAGCCCGAGGTCCGCGACCACTAGCCGCCAGAGCGCCGCCGGTCGCGGCCGCGAGGTCGAGCCGGATCCCCGCGGTCTTCGCGCCGTGAAGGGACCGGACGCGGTCCAGCTCCCGGTGGATGCCTTCGGCAGCGGCGTGGTCGGGTCCCACCAGGGGCAGTCGGACCCGTGGGCTGTCGATCCGCCCGAGAGCATGGAGCACCAGCTTGGTGGCGACCGCAGGTGGTGCGAAGTCATTGAGGGCACGTACGAGCGGCTCGATCCTGCGGTGTATGGCGGTCGCTGACCGTAGCTCACCCGCCGCGACTGCGTCGAGAAGCTGCCGATACGCCACCGGTGCGACATTCGCGGCGACACTCACGATGCCTGCGCCATCGATGGCCAGGGTGGGCAGCGCTGCGGCGTCCGAGCCTGCGAAGTAGAGCAGGTCGCTTGCCTCGATGAGGTACGCGGCGCGCGCGAGGTCGCATGCGGCGTCCTTCACGGCGCAGATCGCTGGGTGCTCTGCCGCCCGGAGGAGCGTCGAGAGGTCGAAACCGACGCCCGTGCGAGCCGGGACGTCGTAGAGCATGACCGGCCGGTCCGCCGCGTCGGCGATGGCGCGCACGTGCGCGAGGATCCCCTCTTGGCTCGGGCGGATGTACGCGGGGGCGGCCACCATGATGGCGTCGGCGCCCGCTGCCGCGCTTACCCGGTACTGCTCGATCGCGTGGGCGGTGTCGCTCGCTCCCCCGCCGAACACGACCGTCGCCCGGTTCCCCACGACCTCGCTCGTGACCTTCACGAGCCTGATCTTCTCCTGGTCGGAGAGCGTGGACGACTCCCCGGTCGTCCCCGCGACCACGATCCCCTCGACACCACCGTGGACCACTTCGTCGATGTGGCATTCCAGGTCGGTCCATGCGATGTCGCCGTCGGGAGTGAAGGGCGTGACAAGGGCGACGAGAAGCTGACCGAATGGGTTCTCATGAAGAGGCATGCCTCCACGCTACGAGAGCCGATCGTCCGTGGCTGTCGTGAAACCGTCAAGATCGCACGGCGTGATATCTGAGTTCCATCAACGCCCGTCGCGCGTGGAACAGCACCCGTGTAGACCAAAACCATGACCCTCACCTCGATCATCCCCACACTCCGCGCAAGCATCCCCGATCCGCTCACGACGGACCGCTGGCCGGTCGCCACCCGGCCGACCATCGACGACGTCCTCGTCGGCGGGATCTCGCTGCGTCACCTGGTCGCGCTGTGCGGCACACCGTGTGTGCACGTCGCGGACGCCGTCCGCCCGGGCGCCCGCGGCGTCCCCGCACCCGGTACGGTCACGACCGTCCTCGTCACGACCGTGACGTCCGCGCGCATCGTCGAAGGAGGTCGCATCGAGCTGATGACCGACGCCGACCTGGACCACGCCCTGTGGTCGGAGGCCCGGCTCATCGGCCGCACGTCGACTGCACGCGCGGTCCCCGCGATCGTGACGGGACGCACGGACGCCAACCATCTCCAGATCCCGGCCGACATCCATACCGGCGACCTGCTAGCGGTCCCCTACCCAGGATCCCTGTCCTTGAAGGACGTTCAGATGCGCCACGGTGTGTCACCGATCATGGCAGAGGTCTTCGCATGACTCTCCTGCATACGATGCTCTCGAGCCGCCTCGCCGGCCAACGCACCGTCGAGGTCCGCTCGTGGCCGGCCGGCACGGTGCTCACCTCCTGCGACGTGCACGTCGCAGGCGTGTCCATGGCGGATCTCGCTCGTGCCTCGGACACGCCCATGATCCACATCACCAGCAACGACGCCGCGCACTCCGGCGCGCAGGGGCAGCCCCGTCGGCTCACCATCGTCGTGGTCCGGGTCGACGCCGCGATCCCCTCCCTGTATCACCAGTCCCGCGAGGTGTGGGTGGACGCCGAGCTGGAGGGTTGCCTGCCCGTCCTGTCCGCGGTGCGCCTGCTCGGGCGGCACAGCTCGGCGCACGTGCGCCGCTACCGCATGCGTCCGGACCGCTCTGGCAACCTGTCCCACCGGGTCCATCTCCCGGACGACCTGCACCGCGGCGACCTTCTCGCAATCCCGTGCCTCGCGCCTTTCGCGCTCGAGGACATCCAACGCTGAGCGCGACGGTACGGTTCCCAGATGACTACCTCGACCGTCGTCGTCCGCCCGGCAGCTCTGGACGACCTCGCTGGCGTGTGGCCACTGGCCAGGGACTTCGCCACGTCCTTCACGGTCCTGAGGCCGGAGTTCACCGCGACCTTCGAGGCACTCGTCGGCGAGCAGCGCGCACCCGACGGGCGCGCGCTGTCACTGCTCCTCGTCGCCGTCGATCCCGCATCCGCGGCTGTAGTCGGCTATCTCCTGAGCCACACGCACCGCTCGTTCCTGGCGAACGGTCCGCTGGCGTGGATCGAAGAGGTGATGGTCTCCGCGGAGCACCGACGGTACGGCGTCGGAGGAATGCTGATGGACGCGGCGGAACGGTGGGCACGCGAGAGCGGGGCGGCCTACATCTCGCTGGCCAGCCGCCGTGCGGGTCCCTTCTACCTGGCGCTGGGCTACGAAGACTCCGCAACCTTCTTCAAGAAGACCCTGTGAGCCCGCTCCGCTGAGTGCGGTCGAACGGCTGCCCAAACCGGACACAAGGCAGCCGTTCGACCGCACTCAGCGGAACCCGGGCTCGGCGGAACCTGGGCTCGGCGGAAGTGAGGCTAGAGCCGGGCCTCGACGGCTGCGAGGAGGACGCACGTGGCGACGCCGTCCATCGACGCAGCGACGTCCTCGATGGACGGGAAGCTCGGCGCCAACCGGATGTTCGTGTTGAGCGGGTCGTTGCCGTAGGGGTAGGCGGACCCGGCGCCGGTCAGCGCGATGCCCGCTTCCTTAGCCAGCTCCACGACACGCTTGGCTGTGCCGGGCACGACGTCGAGGCTGATGAAGTAGCCGCCCTCGGGTCGGGTCCAGGTGGCCACGCCCGCGCCGGCGAGGCGCTCGTCGAGGATGGACAGCACGAGGTCGAACTTGGGGGCCAGGATGGCGCGGTGCTTGGCCATGTGCGCGCGGACGCCGTCGGCGTCGGAGAAGAAACGCAGGTGACGGAGCTGGTTGACCTTGTCCGGGCCGATGCTCTTCTTCGAGTAGTGGGTCGTGTACCAGGCGATGTTCTCCGCGGAGGCACCGAAGAAGCTCACGCCGGCGCCCGCGAAGGTGATCTTCGAGGTCGATGCCAAGATGAGCGGACGGTTCGGGTGACCGGCCTCGGCCGCGAAGCCGAGGATGTCCAGGGCCGGCGCACCGTTCTCGACGAGGGTGTGCACGGCGTAGGCGTTGTCCCAGAAGATGCGGAAGTCGGGGGCCGCGGTCTCCATCTCGACGAGCGCGCGGGTGACCTCCTCGGAGTACACCGCACCCGAGGGGTTCGCGTAGGTCGGGACGGTCCAGATGCCCTTGATGGCGGGGTCTGCGGCGACGAGCGCACGCACGACGTCCATGTCCGGGCCGTCGTGGCCCAGCGGCACCGGGATCATCTCGATGCCGAAGGACTCGGTGATCGCGAAGTGCCGGTCGTAGCCGGGGGTCGGCGCGAGGAACTTCACGACCGGTTCCTTGGACCAGGGGCGCTCGGAGTCGGGCGTGCCGTGCAGCAGCGCGAAGACGATGAGGTCGTGCATGATCTCCAGGCTCGCGTTGTTGCCCGCGAGGAGCTGGGCGACCGGGACGTTGAGCAGCTCGGCGAAGATCGCCCGGAGCCCGGGGAGGCCGGCGGTGCCGCCGTAGTTGCGGGTGTCTGTCCCGGCGTCGGTGAAGTCGCCGTCACCGGGGAGGCCGAGCAGCGCGTTCGACAGATCCAGCTGAGCCGGCGCGGGCTTGCCGCGCGTGAGGTCGAGGGACAGCCCCCGGGTCTTGAGCTCGGTGTACTTCGCTGACAACTTCTCGTGCTCGACGACGATCTCGGCGGGGCTGAGCGTCTCGATCGCGACCTGGGAAGACATCCGTGGCAACCTCTCACCGGCCGTGGCGCCGGACATGTGCAGACGTGCGGAGGGTGGGACCTGTTCGGTCCCACCAACCGATCCTAGAGGTCTGCCGCACTCCCGGTGAGCCCGTTCACGATGAACAGCGGCAGGAAGGCATGGCGCAGCACGTCGGGGAAGGTCTCCAAAGAGGCGAGGAACTCCGCGCAGACCTCGCAATCGGTGAGGTGCCGGTCGAAGCGGTCGGCAGAGATCTGCCCCAGTTCCCCGCGGACGCGCGCATCGGTGCGCTGCACGAGCCAGGCGCAGGTATCGGAGATGGTCGGGTCGCAGATGAGCTCGACGAGCCACTCGGCCCGCAGGTGGTCGATCGACTGGATGAGCAGAGGGGTCAGGTCCTCGACCTTCTCGCCCGTGAGCGTCGCGACCTCCAACGTCTCCAACTCCTCCACGACGGAGTACCACAGCACGGTCTGCACCCGCACGGGCAGGCGGCGGAACGCCCGCAGGACGTTCGTCAGCGGCAGTGCGGCTCGCTCCCGGACGCCGAACTCCTCCTGCAGCATGTGGAACAAGTAGGGACGGAACGGTCCGAGAGGGTCGAGGTTGATCGTGATCTGCCCGAGCACGCGGGAGAAGGCGCGGTTGACGACGGACTCCACCTCGCCGTCGTCCACGTCGGCGGTCGACGCGACCGCGCGAGCCGACTCGACATGCCGGTCCCACAGCTCAAGATAAGCGTCGAGATTGCCGTCGCGGACCTGCTCGACGAGGTAGGAGTCGGAGATCACGACCTCCGCCGGCGACTGTTGCGTCGAGCCGACACCAGCACGTTCCATGGCATCTACCTTCGTTCGGCTTCTCAGTTCAGGTGCAGGCACCTTGGCGCTCCATCCGCTCTTGTCATGACTTCTGCGTCGCCTCTACAGCGGCACCTTCAGTGCTTCCACTGATGAAGACGCCCTTTGCTCACCCACCTAACGCGCGCGAGCGGGTGAAAACGTCTTGGTGCACAGGATCGCCGCATCGGGCGTCAGACGGTTTGACCTGCCGGGTCGCTCTCATGGCGCGGCCGACGCCGGGCCAGCGCGCGCTGTTGCCCGCGCGGTCCTTCCGGCCGGCGCCGGGGCCTGAACCGAAATCGTGAACACCCCCGCGCCTTCGTCCTCGCAGGAGACCTGCACGGCGCCGTTACGCAGGGCCGTCTCCCGCGCGGTCTCGCACGGTGGGGCGTCGCCGTACATGGCAGACGTCGCGGCACCGAGCACCGCGAGATCGGCGGCGGACTGCGCTCTCGTGCGGGCCGCGGACGACCCGGCCAGCACCGCGACCGCGACCGCGCCAGTGACGAGAGTGGCGATGATCGCGAGCATCAGGACGCTCGCGCTCCCGCCGTCCCCACCCGGGCGGGGCCCGCACGGACTCCTGGAAGCTCCGTCGGCCGGGACCCCGCGGAGGTGCCCCCCGCGCGGAGCCCGGACGTTCATCCACCGCCGCCCTGTACGGGAGCGATCGCGCTCTCGAGCCACGCCGTCGCCTCACCGGTCGCGGTCAGCCCACCGGAGAACCACCCTCCCGCGACCGGCGCACGGACCTGGACCGTGACCCACGGATCCGCGCGGAGCACGCTCACGGTGAGGTCCTCACCTCCGATGTGCCGAACGATCTCAGCGACCCGGCCGTCGTTCTCGCCGGCTGCCGCGGCGCGAGCACCGGCGCGCGCCGCGTCCGCCACCCGCAGCTGGGTGGTCCCGGCCATCGCGATGAGGAGCACCGCGACCAGGACGAGGACCACCGCAGGGAGCGCGACCGCGAACTCTGCCGTGACGGCACCCCGTTCGCCGTTGCCGCCCGTCCGTCCGGGCGCCGCCCAGGCCCTGCGGCGGTCGATCATCGTCAGCCCACGCTCAACGCGGACTCGATGAGCCCCGACAGCAGGCTCCGCACCGTCTCGCTCTTGAGGATCAGGATGAGCAGGCCTGCGAAGCCCACCGCCGCGATGGTGGCGATGGCGTACTCCGCGGTCGCCATCCCCGCCTCCCGTCCGGTGGTCAGGGCGACCACGACCAAGCGTCGCCACGCTCGTGCTCGGTTCCTCGCTCGTGGTCGCGGGCGTCGCGGCGCTCTGGCGGATGTGGTTGTCATGGCGGTGTCCTCTCGATCGAAGGGCGCACCCGGGCCAGGTCGACGCCGGAACGCTCGCGCACCGGGGTCGGTGCGCCTCTCCCGAGCCTGCGCAGAGGCGCTCTCCTCGTCCATGCCGACCCGGTCGGGTGTGCACGGACGACCGTCTTCGTCGCCTTGTGCGCAAGGGAATCTGTCTTCGTCAGGCGTGGACGCCACCGGCGGATGCGCGCGTCGTCGTGGACGTCTGTCGTGGTCGACGTCTTCTGACACGCAGTGCGCACTGCAGTACGCACCACGCAGCCGGACGGCGGCGCACCTGCGGGTGCGCCGCCGTCCGGCTGCGTGGGTTGAGCAGGAACCGGCCCGGGGGCCGTCCCGCTACTTGATCGCCCCCATCGACAAGCCGCGCACGAGCTGCTTCTGCGCGATCCAGCCCGCGAGGATCACCGGTAGCACCGCGACGGTCGCCGCCGCGGAGAGCGACGCCAGGAACTGTCCGCGGCCGTCCACGAAGCTCGCCAGGAACGGAGGGACCGTCCGGGCCGCGGAGCTCGTCAGCAGCGTGGCCACGAAGTACTCGTTCCAGGCGAAGATGAAGCAGATGAGTGCGGCTGCCGCGACGCCAGGGAGCACCATCGGCAGCACGATGTTGGTCATCTCCTTGAAGAAGTTGGCGCCGTCGAGACGAGACGCCTCGATCACCTCGAACGGGACCTCGTTGAGGAACGAACGGATCATCCACACCGCGATCGGCAGGTTCATCGCCGTGTACACGATGAACAGCGCACCGACGGTGTCCAGGACACCGATGTTCTTGAAGATGATGTACAGCGGAAGGATGCCCGCGGCGATCGGCAAGAAGCGCGTCGAGATGAAGTAGAACAGGGTGTCCTGCACCTTCCCCACGGGGCGGATGCTCAACGCGTATGCGGCCGGGAAGGCGAGCACGATCACGAAGAGCGTGGAGCCGATGCTCGCGACGGCCGAGTTGATCATGTAGCCGCTTATGCCGCGCTCGCCCAGCCGACGGAAGTTCTCCAGGGTCGCGTCGAAAAAGATGACCGGAGGAGAGGACGCCGCGACGCCCTCGGTCTTGAAGGCGTTGAGGATCATCCAGGCCACGGGGAAGAAGAAGGCAAGGACGAGCGCCCACGTGATCGCTGTCGTCAGCGTGGAACGAATTCGAGCGTTCACTTGGATGCACCGACCTTGAATACGGAGAACAGCGTCCGCAGAGCAACGGACGCCACGATGATGGTCAAGATCACGACGACGACGCCGTACGCAGCTGCCTCGCCGACGTTGAGTCCGATGAAGGCTCGCTCGTACAGCAGATAGGCGAGTGTCTTGGTCCCGCCGGTGCCCTTTGTCATGATCGCGATCGGGTCGAATACCTGCACGAGCGTGATCGCCCCGAGGAGCACGGCGATCTCGACGTATTGCCTCAGGTGAGGCATGGTGATGTACAAGAAGGTCCGCCCCGCCCCGGCCCCGTCCACGGAGGCCGCCTCGAGGATGTCCTTGCTCTGGCTCTGCAGGCCAGCGAGGATGATCAGCATCATAAACGGCGTGTATTGCCAGGTCAGAACGATGACCACGGTTGCCAGCGGGTACTGGGTGTTCCAGGCCACCGGGTCCAGGCCGATCGCTTGGAGGGACGCGTTCAGCACCCCGATGTTCGTGTCGAACATCGAGTACTTCCAGATCAGGGCTGCCGCCGCCGGCATCACCAGGAACGGCGTGATGAGCAGCGTGCGTGCTACGGCCTGCCCGATGAACTTGCGGTCGAGCAGGAGCGCGAAGATCAGCCCGGAAAACACAGACAGCACGAGAGACAAGCCGGTGATCATGACGGTTGCGGTGATCGATGGAAAGAGATCACCGCTGCGCAGCACTTGCAGGTAGTTCTCGAACCCGACGAAGCCGCGATCACCGGGCTTGAGCAGGTTCCATCGGAGCGTGGAGTAGTAGATCGTGACCAGGAACGGAATCTGCGTTATCGCGATGCTGATGACCAGAGCGGGCATCAGGAGCATTCTCGGCAGCGTGAGCTTCGAGCGTATTCCGCGCGGTGCCGCAGGGCGTCGCACCACCTGGCCCTCCCGGGCCGGGGCAAGAGTCGTCACCATGATGGTGCCTCGATTCATCTCGGGCACGTCCCGGGGACCTGTCGCGTCGCTGCGACAGGGCCCCGGGACGACGGGCTGTGGGAGAAAGAGCAGATAGGCGATGTCGCCGGATCTGCGACTGTCGTTCGAGACCCGCTACTTCTGAGCGTCTCCCCCGCGCTGGGCGATCTCCTGCCCCTTGTCGAGCGCCTCCTGCACCGTCGACCGTCCTGCGATCGCGTCTGCGACGAGCTGGGAGACCTGGTTCCCGACGTCCTGGAACTCCGGGATGGTCACGTACTGGACACCGACCCAGGGCTGCGGGTTCACACCCGGGTGCGTCGGGTCGACGGAATTGATCACCTCAAGCGTGATCGGCGCAAAGGCCGCTGCGGCTTCCTGGTACTTGGGGTTCTCATAGGTCGACGTGCGGGCACCCGGGGGGACCAACGACCATCCGAGCTCCTCACCGACAAGGTTGTGGTACTCCTTGCTCGTCGCCCACTTGACGAACTCGACTGCCATGTCCTTGTTCTTCGAGTTCTTCGGAACCGCCAGGTTCCAGCTCCACAGCCAGCCGGCCTCCTCGGTCTTGACCACCGGTGCGTGGGAGTATCCGATCTTGCCCTTCACTGGCGAGTCGTCTGCCTCGAGCATCGACGCCGCGACAGATGCGTCATACCACATCGCGACCTTGCCGTTCTTGAGAGCGGTGAGGCATTCGTTGAAGCTGTAGGAGACCGGGTCGGCCTCGCCCGCGTCAGCCAGGAGGTCCGTGTAGAACGTGACCGCCTCGACGAACTCGGGAGAGTTCACCTGGGCGTTCCAGTCCATGTCGTACCAGTTGCCGCCGAAGGTCTGCACCACCGTCGTCAGCGGGGCAAACATGTCGCCCCATCCGGGCTTTCCACGAAGACAGATACCCGCCGTGTCGGACGAGTTGACCGCACGCGCCACGTCCGCGACCTCTTGCCACGTCGGGCGGTCCGAGAGGGACACGCCCGCAGCATCCAGGATGTCCTTGTTGTACATCAGCAGCGAGGACTCGCCGTAGAACGGGACGGCGTACTGCTTGTCGTCCACCGTCAGCATCTGTCGCACGGGCGGGAGAAGGTCGTCGACGTCGTACGCGGCGTCCGACAGTGGTTCTGTGAGGTCCGTGAGCCAGCCGTTCGCGCCCCACTGCGGCACCTCGTAGGACCCGACGGTCACGATGTCGTACTGCCCTGCGGCGTTCGCGACGTCGGCCGTGACCGTGCTGCGGAGGTCGCCCTCTTCCATGACCTGGAAGTTGACTGTGACTCCGGGGTGCGCCTTCTCGAAGGTGCCCTTCAACTTCTCCATGTCCTTCATCTGGCCGTTGTTGACGGTGGCCAGGGTCAGGGTCACGTTCTTGGACCCGTCGCCTCCGCCTCCCCCGCCGCCCGCGGCACCGCACGCGGCCAGCGCCATGACGCACAAGCCAGCGCCAACAGCCGTTGACACACTCTTCATTGAGCCCATCGGTGGTTCTCCTCAATTGGAATCCAAGATGACGACGAGCCGAGACGCCGCCAGAGGAGAGACTAGGCCGTAACACCCCGTGCTCACATGATCGCGACGCTGCGCTCATGTGGGGATGCTAATACCGATATGCTCAAGTGAGCAAGTGCTATTGCTCATTAGACTGGTCTCGATTTGGTCACCGTTGGCCGAGATGGGGTAACTCTGTGATCGACGCTATCCACGCTCACCTGCTCACCGAGGTGAGCACCGACCACTATCTCGACGGCAAATCGAAGGTCGAGATCGCCAAGGAACGCGGGTTCTCCCGCTTCCAGGTGGCACGCATGCTCGCCGAGGCCCGCGAGCTCGGGATCGTCCGCATCGAGATCGCCCCACCCGCGCACCTTGACCTGTCCCTCGCGCAGGATCTCGCGACAGCGCTCGGCGTCCACGAGGTGCTTGTCGTCCAGACAGGCACAGACAGCTCCGCCACCCGCGAGCACCTTGCCCGCGAGATCGCCCGGGTTGCCGTCCAACGCATCACCCAGGACTCGACACTCGGGATCTCGTGGTCGCGGACCATCGAGGCCGCAGCACATCACATCGACACGCTGCCGCCGTGCGACGTCGTCCAGCTGGTCGGCGCGCTCCCCGTGGCCGGCAGTGGGAACTCCCTCGAGCTCATCCAACACTTCAAGTCCATGGCCGGAGTGCGGACCTGGCCGGTCTGGGCGCCGCTCGTCGTGGACGACGCCGCAACCGCCGCCGGCCTGAGCCGCCAGCCCGAGATCGCCCAGGCGCTGCACCGGGCCGACTCCCTCGATGTCGCCGTCGTCGCCGTGGGGGCATGGTCGCCTCAGTCGTCGACCGTCTTCGACCACGTGAGCGCGAAGGAGCGCGCCGCAGCAACCGCGGCCGGAGCCGTCGCGGAGTGCTCTGGCAGGCTGTTCGACGCGCAGGGCAGGCCCGTGCGCACCGCTCTCGACGAGCGCATCATCGGGGTCACGCTCGACCAGCTCGCCCGCACGCCAGAGGTCATCACCGTCGGCTACGGGGCCGACGTCGCGATCGGGCTGCTCGGGGCCGCGCGGGGCGGGTTCGCCTCGACGCTGGTGATCGACGAGGCCGCCGCGGAGCAGCTCGGAGCCATCGTCGCCAGCGAGCAGCACCGCGTCAGCGGCGAGTGATCACCGGCTGAGATCCTCGACACAGAACCGACCACGTTCCCGGGGAAGTCATGGCGGCAGCGCACCGAGGAAGGGCGAGCGGCAGCGCACCGCCCGCCCTTGCCCCGGGGCTATCCCTGCGGAACGGCCACCAGCGCCTCGACCGTCGCCTGTGCCCCGCGTTCGTACAGCGAGCTCAGGGCTTGCGTGTACGCCTCCACGAAACGCGGCTCGTCGACGAGGTCGCCGAAGACCTCCCGGTCGGCGACGAACGCGAGCGGATCGGTCCGCTGGCGCAGTGCGGCGGCATGCAGACGGTCGCCGAGGCGGTCCACGATCTCGATGGGCTCGCCCTGCTCGTCGATGCCCTCGGCGTAGCGGGCCCAGCTGGCGACGATCGCTACGGACCGCTCGATCTCACCGCCGGTCGCCAGGTTCTCCCAGATGACAGGCAGCAACCACTTCGGGATGCGGTCTGAGGATTCCGCGCACAGCCGAGCGAGGGTGTCACGCACGTGCTCGTTCGAGAACCGCTCGATGAGCGTCCGCTTGTAGAGGTCGAGGTCGATCCCCGGGACGGCGGACAGCGTGGGCGTGGCCTCGCGGTCCATGTAGTCGAGGAGGAACGTCGCGAAGGCCGGGTCCTGGCAGACCTCGTGCGCGTACCGGTATCCGGCGAGGTACCCGAAGTAGCACTGGCCCTGGTGGCTCGCGTTGAGCAGCCGCAGCTTCATGAGCTCATACGGTTCCACGTCGTCGACCACCTGGACGCCCACCTCCTCATAGGCCGGACGGCCGTCGGCGAAACGGTCCTCGAGGACCCACTGGGTGAACGGTTCTGCGACGACCGGCCAGGCATCCTCGACGCCAAACCGCTCCGAGACCATCTCTCGGTCGGCGTCGGTCGTCACGGGGGTGATGCGGTCAACCATCGAGTTGGGGAAGGGGACGTTCGTCTCGATCCAGTCGCCGAGGTCCGCATCCTTCAGCGTCGCGAAGGCGACGAACATCTTGTGTGCGACGTTGCCGTTGCCCTGGATGTTGTCGCAGCTCATCACCGTGAACGGGATGATCCCGCGGTCGCGGCGTCGACGCAGCGCCTCGGTGACGAGGCCAAAGGTCGTGGCGGGGACGGCGCCGGGCTGCAGGTCGGCGGCAACGGCCTCGGTTGTCGCGTCGAACTCGCCGGTCACGTGGTGGACGTTGTATCCACCTTCGGTCACCGTCAGCGACACGATGCGGATCTCGGGTGACGCCATCTTCTCGATGACGGCTTCGGGATCCTCGGGGGCGAAGAGGTATTCCTTGATCGACCCGATGACCCGCCCCTCGAGCGTGCCGTCCGGGTGCTTGAGGACCAGCGTGTAGAGCCCGTCCTGGGCCGCGAGCGCATCACGCATCCGGACATCACCGGGCAGGACTCCGACGCCGCAGATCGCCCAGTCGAGCGCCTTGCCGTCGTTCATCAGCGTGTCGAGGTACATGGCCTGGTGGGACCGGTGGAAGCCGCCCACCCCGAAGTGGACGATCCCGGCTGTCAGCGCGGAGCGATCGTAGGTGGGCGTCTTGAGGGGGGCCGGGAGGTGACGGACGATCTCGTCATTGAGCGTTGTCATGGTGGACCTCGATCGGAGAAGATTCCGCGCGCAGCGCAGTGGACCGCTTCACGATATCAGATGAGCCGCGTGGCATTCTCATATGAGCAGGACGGCTGAGTTCTCCCAGCGCACGGCTCGGGGGTGCACAGTCCCTCAGTGTCCAAGGACCCCGGCCCCCAAGGACAGGAGCAGCGGAACCAGACCGATCAGCACGAAGGCCGGCAGGAAGCACAGCCCGAGCGGCAGCACGAGGCGCACCCCCAGCCGCGCGGCCTCCGCCCGCGCCCGGGAGTCGGCGTCCTGGCTGATCTGCAGGCCGGCCACCCGCAGCGCCTCCCGCGGCGCCGAGCCGTGCACCCAGGCCGGTCGCAGCGCGCTCGCCAGGGGCGAGAAGCGGTCCGGGGCGTTGGCCCAGGCCGTCTCCCAGGGCGCCCCGAGCAGAAGTGCGGCCGCGACGGACCCGAGGGCAAGCCCATCCGGTCCGGCCAGGGCCCGTCCGGTCGCCTCGAGCGCGCGTGGGACCCCCGCCCCGGCGCTCAGCGCCGCCCCGACGAGGTCGAGCAGCACGGCGAGCTCGACCCGGGGCGCGGCCCGCGGGTGTCCCGCGCGACGGCGTCGGACGGGAGTGCGATCCCGGCCCAGGACCGACGGGCGCCGGCCCGCCAGTCGCCAGGGCGTGAGCGCCGCCCAGGCCAGCGACGCCACGACCGCGGCCAGCTGAAGCTCGTCGCGGCCCACGGTCGTGCCCCACCACGCGACCAGGTCCGTGGCCGCGTGGTGCACCCCTGCGGCGTCGAGGATCACAGCGGTTCCCCGGCCGCCCGGGCCCGCGCGACCAGCCGGGCGGTCCATCGGTGCCCGACGCCGACCAGCACCAGACCGCCCGCCGGTGCCACCGCGCCCAGGCCGCCAGCCAGGAACAGCCCCAGCGGGTCGGCCCCCAGCGCCATCCCGAGGACCGCGCCGATGCCGGGCAGCCACGCCAGCACACGAGCCGTCGAGCGCGGACCTGCCAGGGCGGCCGCACGCTCCGACTCCGCCCGGGCCGCGCCCACGAGCGTGCCGACGATCGCGTCCAGCACGACGGCGAGGGGCGCTCCCACCTCGGCGGCGAGGCGGCAGGCCGCCACGATCGCGGCCACCTGCCGCTGAGCCCGGTCCGCGTCGCGCGTACGGCCGGGGCCCTGGCCCGCACTCACCAGGGCAGTGAGGTCGCCGGCGTCGGGGACGCCGAGCCGGTCGACCCGCACCGCGCCCACCATCGGCCAGGCCTTACCGGGGCTGACGCCACCACGCAGGAGCCCGGCCACCTGCGTCACGATCACCTGCACGCTCGCCCGGTCGCCCCCGGCCCCGCTCCGCGGGCGTCCCCGCGCCGGCGCCCTCCGCAGGCGGCCACGAAGCGTTCCCGGCCAGCGCCCGGCTCGTCCATCAGGGCGGGCGACCCGTCCCACCGGACGCCCCCGGGGGCCGACGACGACCAGAACCGCACACCCCACCAGCATTCCGACCACCCCGGCCCACGCCCCGATGCCCGTGATCGCGTCCGCGGCGACCGTCAGGAGGTCCCCCGCGGGAACCGAGCCCGCCGTCACCACGCCCGCCCCTGCTCCCCGACATCGGGCCCAGCACCAGGACCTGCGCCGAACCCCAGCCGCTGGGCCAGCGCCGGCCACTGCTCGTGCTCCTGCGGTGCCCCGACCCCGTTCCAGCTCAGGGCCGGCGAGACGACCAACCGGCCCACCCCGTCCCGGCCGACCGCCGCGATCTCGCTGACGAACCGCCGAGCATCCTCACCCGGCAGCCGGGTCCGGCGCAGGTGGATCACGACGTCGAGCGCGCTGACGGCCTGCGCGGCGACGGCCTCGCGGTCCATCCCGGCCAGGGCCGCGAGCGCCTCGAGGCGGGCCGGGACGTCGGCCGCGGTGTTGGCGTGCACCGTCGCGCAGCCACCCTCGTGCCCGGTGTTGAGGGCGGTCAGGACGTCGCGGACCTCGGCCCCGCGACACTCGCCCAGCACGATCCGGTCGGGACGCATACGCAGCGCGTTGCGGACCAGGTCGGACAGCTCGACCGCCCCAGATCCCTCGATGTTGGGCCTGCGCGCCACGAGCGCGACGACGTGCGGGTGGTCGGCCGCCAGCTCCCGGGCCTCCTCGATTGTGACGATCCGCTCGCCCGGGTCGACCATCGAGAGCAATGCCGCGAGCAGCGTGGTCTTCCCCGTGCCGGTCGCCCCGGAGATGAGGAAGCTCGCCCGCTCGGCCACGACGGCGCGCAGGACCGGCTCCCAGCCAGGCGGGATCATCCAGACCGCCACGAGCTCGTCGAGGGTGAAGGCCCGCGTCCGCATGACCCGTAGCGAAATCACCGCCCCGGACGCGCAGACCGGTTCGATCACGGCGTGCAGGCGCGTGCCGTCCGGCAGGCGCGCGTCGACCGTCGGGCAGGCGTCGTCCAGTCGCTGTCCACCCGCCGCGGCTAGCCGCACGGCCAGGTCTCGCACGTCCTGTGCGGTCCCGAGGTCGACGCCCGTCCGCTCCAGCCCGCGCCCGCGGTCGACCCACACCTCGGTGGGTCCGTTTACCAGCACGTCTGTGACCAGCGGGTCTTCGAGAAATGGCTGCAGATCTCCGGCGCCGAGCAGCTCCGCGCGTACCTGCTTGATCATCTCCTCGAGCGCGGTGCTGCCCAGCACGAGCCCGCTGGCCCGCAACGCGTCGACCACCTGGTCCCGGCTCGGCCGCCCGGCCACCCGGGACAACCGCTCGCGGACACCGATGAGCACCGGTTCCCCGCCCCAGTGGCCTGCGTCGGCGGACCCGCTCATCGCAGGGCCCAGTCGCGGGTCCCGGTCACCCGACCTGCGGCGCAGACCCGGGTGAGGACGTCCATCGCCACAGCGCCGAGCCCGCGGGATCGGCGCGAGAGCCGGGGGCCAGCGCCTCGTTCGAGGTCGGCCGTCATCGACCGCGCGGGCCTGAGCTCTCCCCACAGGTCAAGACCGCTCGCGGTGGCCACGTCCAGGGCGGTGAGCCGTCCCGCCGCCGGCCCCCGCACGACCACGCCGGCCGCCACCCCGCGGTCGAGCACGCCGTCCAGGGCGATCGCGCCCGCAACCGAGGAGAGGTCGCGGCACGCCAGGACCACCCACGCCGTGCAGCCCCCGCTCCACCGCCCCGCGAGCGCGGTCGGCACGTCGTGCACGACGACGTCGCAGACCAGGGTGAGGGCACCCACCACATCCCGGGGGACGTCGTCGGGCAGGGCGCCTGGGCGGGTGCGGTCCGCGCTGAGCACGCCCGCGTCGCGCCAGCGCGGCAGCAGTGCGTGCAGCTGGTCGCCGACCACCTCCCCGCGGGCGGAGTGCAGGTCCGGCCAGCGCAGCCCCGGTTCCTCCTCGATGCCGAGCAGGACGTCGAGGCCACCTCCGTCGCGCGCGCCGTCGACCAGGACTGTCCTGGCGCCCTCGCGAGCCGCGACGGCCGCGAGCGCGGCCGCGAAGACCGACGCCCCCGCGCCGCCGCGCGCCCCGACGACGCCGATCACGGTGCCGGTGCCGCCTCGTGGCCGCCCCGCCCCGCTGCCGTCGTCGCCTCCCGTCCGGTGGTCTCCCGTCCTGTCGTGTGCCATTGCGCCATCGTGTCGGGCCCGAGATCACCCGACCTGACTGCTCGGCCGATCGGTGCGCGCAGGCACTGACGCCAGACCCTGGGGGCAACTTGTTCCCGTGCGGGCACCGCGACTGTCACCTTCGAGGCCCCATGGACGCCCCCCACCGGGCTAGGCTCACTGCGTGAACCACGACACGGAGCAGCGTCGCACCGCCGCGTTCTTCGACTTGGACAAGACGATCATCGCGACGTCGTCCGCCGCGGCCTTCTCCCGTCCGTTCTACGCGGGCGGGCTGATCAGCCGAGGCGCGGTGCTGCGCAGCGCCTACGCCCACTTCCTCTACATGGTCGGCAGCGCCGACGCCGACCAGACCGAACGCATGCGCGCGCACCTGAGCTCGATGGTCACCGGGTGGCCGGTCGACCAGGTGTCCTCGATCGTGGCCGAGACCCTGCACCAGTACATCGACCCCTACGTGTACTCCGAGGCGGTCGAGCTCATCGCCGGTCACCACGCCGCGGGCCGCGACGTGGTGATCGTCTCCGCCTCGGGCTCCGAGCTGGTCGAGCCGATCGCCGCGGTGCTCGGCGCCGACCATGCGATCGCCACCCGGATGGAGATCTCGGGCGGCAAGTACACGGGCCAGATCGACTTCTACGCCTACGGGGAAAACAAGGCCCTGGCGATCACCGAGCTCGCTCGCAGCGCCGGCTACGACCTCGAGGGCTCCTACGCCTACTCCGACTCGATCACCGACGCCCCGATGCTCGAGGTCGTCGGGCACAGCTTCGCGGTCAACCCGGACCGCACGCTGCGCCGCCTCGCGGCCGAGCGCGGCTGGGGTGTGCTGACCTTCAACCGGCCGATCGCCCTCAGCCCGAGGCTGTCACCGCGCACGTCCGTGCTGACCATCGTGGCGGTCGCCGCCGCGGCCATAGTGGTCGCGGCGGTGTGCCGCTCCATCCGCGTCCACAGGTCCTCGCTACCACTTCCCAAGGGCGGGAAACAGGGGTAGAAAGGAATCACAACAGCACACGTAGGCGAACCGGAACCCACGCGCGATCAGTCCACGTTAGGACGTGTTGACCGGGCTAGTCCCGTAACAACAACTTGATGAAGCACGCCTGATATCCGTTCCCTAGTGCCGACCTGACGGCGCCCCTTCTTCCGAAGGGGCGCCGTCAGGTTGTTTCATGCCCGACGGCGCCCCGCCCGGCAGCCCCGCCCGCCCACTGAGACGTTCCCCCGCGCCGTTGACATCGCCGTCAACTCGGTTCTATCTTCTCCGCTTGTGGCGAGGCCGCACCACGCCGTCGCACGAGCAGCCGCCCATCCTGGACGGCCCGACCAGACGAAGGAGGACCACCGTGGGACACAGCCGCCCGGGCGCTTCCTTCCCCTGTTGTCGTAGTTGCGCTCTGCCGCCACGCACCTGACCCGCCACGAGCGATCGACCTCGTCTCGCGGCAGGTGCCCACACACCTAGCCGCTGGATCCCGTCATGCCCTCTGCTCCCCTGGAGCCGGTCCGCACGCTCACGGACGCCCCCCGCACTGCCGAAGCCTCCCTGTCCGGTCGCCAGACCGCGCCGACCCCACCAACCGCGCCGGCCGCTGTGGCACCCGTGGATCACCGCCACACGCACCGCCCCACGCACCGCCGACGCCGCCGGCTCGTGCAGGCCCTCACCGGGTACGCCTTCCTCGCGCCGAGCCTGATCGGCGTCGGGCTGTTCCTCGTGGTGCCGGTCATCGCCGCCGTCGTCATCAGCTTTCAGGACTGGGACCTCATCAGCCCCGCCACGTGGGTGGGCTGGGACAACTACGTGGAGGTGCTGCGCTCACCCCAGGTACGCAACTCCTTGCTCGTGACCATCGCGTTCACGGTCATGGTCATCCCGACTCAGACCGGGCTCGGCCTGTTCTGCGCCGTGCTCCTGCACAAGAAGCTGCCCGGCTCGACGTTCTTCCGCATCGTGTTCGCCATCCCGTGGATCTGCGCACCACTGACCCTGGGCATCGTGTGGAAGTGGATCTTCGCCCCGACCGACGGGGCGCTCAACGCGCTGCTCGGCGTGCGCATCGAGTGGCTGAGCAGCCTCACGCTCGCCCTGCCCGCCGTCGCCGCGGTCAACGTCTGGACGCACGTCGGGTACGTCACCCTGTTCTTCCTCGCCGGCCTTGCCGCGGTCCCCCAGGACCTGCAGAACGCGGCCAGGCTCGACGGCGCGAGCGAGACCCGCCTGTTCTGGGCCGTCACGGTCCCCCTGCTCCGTCCCACGACCTTCTTCGTGCTGGCCACGGGCATCATCGGAACGTTCCAGGCCTTCGATTCGATCTACGCCATGACCGGCGGAGGCCCCGGGGTGCCTGGGCGGACCGACGTCTTGGCAGCTCGCATCTACTACGACGCCTTCGAGTCTCTCGACATGGGGCGCGCGGCCACGCTGTCGGTCCTCCTGATGATCCTCCTCGTGGTGCTCACCGTGGCCCAGCAGAGGTACTTCCGCCGCCGCATCACCTACGACCTGTCATGAGAGACCTGATGAAGCAACCCCGCCAGCGCCGCCTGCGGAGCCGGTTGTCCACCGCGAGCATCTACGCGGTGCTCGTCGCGGGCGCGGCCCTCACCCTCGCGCCCTTCCTGCTCTCCGCGATGACGTCGCTCAAGTCGGCGAGACAGCTCGCCCACGAGCCGTCACTCGCCCTGCCCGACCCGGTCACGCTCGACAGCTTCCGCAGCCTGTTCTCCGAGCACTCCTTCCTCACCCCGCTCGCGGTCACCGCGCAGGTGACGCTGGTCGTGCTCGTCGTCCAGCTGACCTGCTCGATCCTGGCGGCCTACGCCTTCGCGCGGCTGACCTTCCCCGGTCGGGACCTGCTGTTCTGGGTCTATCTCGCGACGATGATGATTCCCCAGGTCGCCACGCTCGTCCCGCTCTACTCGATCATGGTCTCGGCCGGTCTGCGCAACACGTTCTGGGGCATCGTGCTACCCACGCTCCTCGGTTCCCCCTATGCGGTGTTCCTGCTGCGCGAGTACTTCCGCGGCATCCCCGAGGACATCGTGAGCGCCGCCCGCATCGACGGCTGCGGTCCGGTACGCGTGCTGCGCTACGTCGTGCTGCCGATGTCCCGGCCGATCATCGCCACTCTCGCGGTCATCACGATCGTGGCGCAGTGGAACAACTTCCTCTGGCCCCGGGTCATCACCTCGGGCGAGCAGTGGCAGGTGCTCACCGTCGCGACCGCGGCGCTGCAGAGCCAGTTCAACGGGAATTGGACCCTGGTCACCGCGGCCACCACGATCGCCCTGCTCCCCCTCATCGTCTTGTACCTGTTGTGCCAGCGCCAGATCGTGTCCTCGATCTCGCTGACCGGGTTCAAGTAGCCCCCCCACCCATCCATCCACCACTCAGGAGAACCGACGATGAGCATCCATCGCCCCACCCCGCCCACCACCCGCCACAGCCGCCTCGTGCGGGGAACGAGCCTCCTCGCGGCGGCCGCGCTGCTGGCGGCCTGCTCACCGTCGGGGGACGGCTCGTCGGCCGCCGCCGACGACTCGGGCACCACGACGGTGACGTTCCGGCTGTGGGACGAGCAGGTCGCCAAGGCCTACGAGAAGTCTTTCGCGGCGTTCACCGCGCAGAACCCCGACATCACGGTCGACGTGAACGTCGTGCCGTGGGCCAGCTACTGGGACCAGCTGCCGATCGACGTCGGCGCCGGGACGATCGACGACATCTTCTGGCTCAACTCATCCAACGTCGCCAGGTATGCCGCCGCCGGCCAGCTCGTCGATATCACCGATGCCCTCGGCTCCGCATCCGACGGGTGGCAGGCGTCCGTCGTCGACCAGTACACGATCGGCGGCTCGCTCTGGGGTGTGCCCCAGCTCTCCGACGCGAACGGCGTCTTCTACAACGCCGACCTGCTCGACGCCGCAGGGATCGACCCCGCAGACCTCGCCGGTCTCTCCTGGGTTCCCGGGGCAGGCCCGCAGGACACCCTGCTGCCCGCGCTGCAGGCCCTCACGCTCGACTCCTCGGGTCACACGGCCGCCGATCCGGCCTTCGACGCGAGCGCGATCTCCCAGTTCGGCTACAACGCCGGACTCGACCTCCAGGCCATCTACTACCCCTTCGTCGGATCGAACGGAGGAGCCTGGCAGGCCAGCGACAGCGACGCGTACGTCTTCGCGGACGACCCCAAGTCGGTCGAAGCCATCCAGTACGTCGTCGATCTCATCAACGCCCACCACGTCTCCCCGTCCGCGGCGGACACCAACGACAACGGCGACTTCAGCCGTGACCAGTTCCTCCAGGGCAAGCTCGCGATCTTCCAGTCCGGCACGTACAACCTCGCCAACGTGCGCGACGGCGCCGACTTCACCTGGGGGCTGACCACCGTCCCGCAGGGCCCCGCGGGATCCGTCACGGTCGCCAACGGGATCATCGCCGCAGCAAGCTCGGCCAGCGACCACAAGGACGCCGTGACCAAGGTCCTCGCGTGGATCGGCTCGGACGAGGGTGCCTCCTACATCGCGGCCGACGGCAGTGCCTTCCCCGCCGTCACCGGCGCGCAGCAGGCCTACCTCGACTACTGGGCTGGACAGGGCGTGGACGTCACGCCCTTCCTCGACGCGGCTGAGGGCGCCACGATCGGTGCACCGCACGGAGCCGAGGCCGGCCCAGGGGCGAACGCCGCAGCGGAGGTCCTCAAGGAGGTCTTCCTCGGCCGCCTCGACGTCGCGACCGGCCTCTCCCAGGCCCAGGAGGCCGCCAACACAGCAATCAAGTAACCCGCTGACCCTCCCGCTCCCCGCCGAACTCGTGAACCGCTCGTCGAACTCGTGAGCGACGGCCGTCGCGCCGCCCGATCGACCCGTGGCTCACGAGTTCGGCGACGCATTCACGAGTTCGGCGACCGGAGGTGGGGTGGGGCGACGCAACCGGGGCGGGGTGGCGCGACCGGGGCTCGCACACCGCGGCGCCCGGTTGTGCCACCGGCCTCGATCACTAGTGTGTGGTCATGACGACAGTGCCGAGCGTGTCCTCCTCGATCACGATCCGCCTCGAGGTCGAGGCTCGGCCCACCGCGGTGAGCGAGCTCACCACCGCGATCGAGGAGACCGGCGGGATCGTCACCGCCCTGGACGTCACCGCCTCCGGGCACGAGCGCATCACGGTCGACGTGACGTGCGCGACCCGCGGGGACGGCCACGCGGAAGACATCGTCGCCCATCTCAAGGCCCTCGCCGGCGTGGTCGTCGGGCCGGTGAGCGACCGGACGTTCCTGCTGCACCTGGGCGGGAAGCTGCGCATCGAGTCGAAGGTCCCCATCCGCAACCGCGACGACCTGTCGATGATCTACACCCCGGGCGTCGCCCGGGTCTGCGAGGCGATCGCGGCGAATCCCGCCGATGCCCGCCGGCTGACCATCAAGCGCAACACGATCGCGGTCGTCACCGACGGCACGGCCGTGCTCGGCCTGGGGGACATCGGGCCGCTCGCCTCGCTGCCCGTCATGGAGGGCAAGGCCGCGCTGTTCAAGCGCTTCGCCGGGATCGACGCCTTCCCGATCGCCCTCGACACGACCGACGTCGACCAGATCGTGGCGACCGTCAAGGCGATCGCGCCGGTCTTCGCGGGCATCAACCTCGAGGACATCTCCGCGCCGAGGTGCTTCGAGATCGAGCGCCGGCTGCGGGCCGAGCTCGACATCCCGGTCTTCCACGACGACCAGCACGGCACCGCGATCGTCGCGCTCGCCGCCCTGACCAACGCGCTCAAGGTGGTGGGCAAGACCATCGCCGGGGTGCGCATCGTGCTCTCCGGGGCGGGCGCGGCGGGGACCGCGGTGCTCAAGCTGCTCCTCGCAGCGGGCGCCGTCGACGTCGTGGTCGCCGACATCGACGGGGTCGTCAGTCGCGGGCGCGCGGGGCTCACCCCCGACCTCGCCTGGACCGCCGAGCACACCAACCCGCGCGGGGTCACCGGCACGCTACGCGCCGCGATGGCCGGGGCGGACGTGTTCATCGGCGTCTCGGCTCCGCACATCATCTCCGGGGCCGACGTCGCCACGATGGCCCCGCGGTCCATCGTCTTCGCGATGGCCAACCCCGAGCCGGAGATCGATCCCGACGACGCGGCGCAGTTCGCGGAGATCGTGGGGACCGGGCGCAGCGACTTCGCCAACCAGATCAACAACGTCCTGGCGTTCCCGGGTGTGTTCCGCGGGCTGCTCGATGCCCAGTCCAACAAGGTGACCGACGCACTGCTCCTCGCGGCGGCCCAGGCCCTCGCCGCGGTGATCAGCGACGACGAGCTCAACCCGACGTACATCATCCCGAGCGTCTTCAACCCGCAGGTGACCACGCTTGTGGCCGCGGCGGTCGAGGCCGCCGCACGCGCCTGAGTTGGCGCGGTCGGCCGACTGCGGCCGGCCTCCGCCCTGCCGACCACCTCCCAGGCCTCCGGCTCACAGGTGGCGCAGGAACCGCCCCGGCGCGTCGAGGAAGGACCGCCAGCTGCGCACGAGCTCGAGGTCTTCCCATGCGGTCTCGCGCAGTCCCCAGTCGCCGACCTCGTAGATCGTCGCGCCGGGCAGCGCCGCAAGGAGGGGAGAGTGGGTCGACAGGATCACCTGGGACCCTCCTTCGGCGAGCTTGTCCTTGAGGATCCCGAGCAGCGAGAGACAACCGGAGAACGACAGAGCGGACTCCGGCTCGTCGAGCAACCACAGCCCCTGCCTCTTGAAGCGGTCGACGATCAGGTCGAGGAAGGACTCCCCGTGGGAGACCTCGTGGAAGCTCATGTCCGGACGGGACGATGACGGGTTCTCCTCAAGGTATGTGAACAGCCCGTGCATCGTCTCGGCCCGCAGGAAGTACCCGCGCCGGGTGGCCCCGATGTCACGCTCGATCCCGAGGTGCTCTCCGAGGACGGACTCGCTGACCCTGGTGGAGTGCATCGCCCCGGTCGACCCGCCCTCGGGCGAGAGCCCGTAGGCGGCGGCCACGGCCTCCACGAGGGTGGACTTGCCGGACCCGTTCTCCCCCACGAGCACGGTCGCCGGGCCGAGCTCGAGCCCGGCGTCCAGGATCTGGGCCACCGGGGCGAGCGTGGCCGGCCAGTCCCCGCGCGGCATGGGGACCAGCGGATGGTCGACGATCCGGCGGATCGGGACGCTGTCGATGCTCATGCCCCATCCTGACAGGCCGACGACCGCACCAGCGGCATCGCCGTCTCGCGCGCCTTCCATCCCCGTCGCGGGCCTTCGCACGGCGAGACGACGCGGGGCCGGGCTCCTACCGCCAGGCTGCCCGCACGTACTGCGCAGGCCAGCGGGCCTCGTCGTCGGGCAGGCCGAGGGCGTGGGCGGCGCGCAGCGGCCAGTGCGGGTCGCGCAGGCCCTCGCGGCCGAGCATGATCGCGTCGGCCGAGCCGTCGAGGAGCACCTGCTCGGCCTGGACCGGGTCGGTGATCAGCCCGACGGCGCTGACCGGCACACCGGCCACGCCGCGGACGTCGCGGGCGGCCGGCACCTGGTAGCCGGGGCCGACGGGGATCTGCGCAGGGGCGTTGCCGCCGGAGGACACGTCGATCAGGTCGACCCCGTGCCCGCCGAGGACCTTGGCGAGCTGCGCCACGTCGTCGACCGTGAGCCCGCCGGGCAGCCAGTCGGTCGCCGAAACTCGCACGAACAGCGGCTTGGACTCCGGCCACACCGCGCGGACGGCGTCAGCGGTCTCCACGAGCAGCCGGGCCCGGTTCTCGAGCGACCCGCCGTAGGCATCGGTGCGGGTGTTCGACAACGGGGAGAGGAACTGGTGCAGCAGGTATCCGTGCGCGGCGTGGATCTCGACGACGTCGAAGCCGGCCGCGTCCGCGCGCCGGGCCGCGGCGGCGAAGGCCGCGGGGACGTCGGCAATCTCGGCGAGGGTGAGCTCGCGCGGGGCGACGTAGCCGGGGAACGCCTCGGGCGAGGGGCCTGCGGTCTCCCAGCCGCCGTCGGGCAGCGGGACGGAGCCCTGGACGGGCGACCACGGGCGGAAGGTGGAGGCCTTGCGGCCGGCGTGGGCGAGCTGCACGCCGATCGCGGCACCCTGGGCGCGGACGAAGTCGACGATCGGCGCCCATGCCTGGGCCTGCTCGTCGGACCAGATCCCGGCATCCTGCGGGGAGATCCGCCCCTCGGGGACGACGGCGGCGGCCTCGGTGAGGACCAGCCCGAACCCGCCCTGCGCGCGGGCTCCCAGGTGCACGAGGTGCCAGTGGCCGGGCAGGCCGTCCACGGCCGAGTACTGGCACATCGGCGCCAGCCAGATGCGGTTGGGGATGGTCAGGCCGCGCAGTGTCAGCGGCTCGAAGAGCAGGGGGTGGGTCATGCCACGTCCAACCGCACGCCCGGGAGCGACATTCCCGGCGTGGACACCGGTCCGGATGTCGGGACGACGTCGGGACGGGGGCCCGAACGTGTGCCAGCACACAGGGCTTTGACCCGTCAGCGACGGCGTCGGGTCATTGGTCCCACGATTTGCAGGTAGGGCTCCTTGATGCTTAGTGGGTGCTGACCATCCCAGAAGCCATGGAATACCAGCGGGCCGCGGCCCGCACCAAGGTCGACTCGACCCGCCGCCCGGTCGCCTACGCCGTGCAGTCGATGCTCGCCGGGGCGTACATCGGGGTGGCGGTCGTCCTGCTGGCCTCCGCGGCCGGTCCCTTCCTCGCCGCAGGCTCGCCCGCGACCAAGCTGATCTCCGGGCTGGTCTTCGGAGTCGCCCTGACCCTCGTGATCATCGCCGGCGGAGAACTCGCGACCTCCAACATGATGACCCTCACCCAGGGCGCGATCGGGGGCCGCATCTCCTGGCGCGAGGGCGGGGTGACGCTGCTGTTCTGCTTCGTGATGAACATCGCCGGGTCATTCGTCTTTGCCGCGCTGGTCCACTACTCCGGAGTGCTCGGCCCCGAGACCCCCGGCGGCAAGATGATCGCCAGCATGCTCCAGGCGAAGGGCAGCGAGAGCACCTCCGAGCTGTTCTTCCGCGCGATCCTGTGCAACGTCCTCGTCTGCCTGGCCGCCTGGTCCGCGGTCCGCCTGACCTCCGAGGGCGCCAAGCTGGCCGTCATCTTCTGGTGCCTGCTCGCCTTCATCACCTCCGGCTTCGAGCACGTGGTCGCGAACATGACCACCTTCGGCCTGGGCCTGATCGGCGGCATCCCTGGGGCTACGTGGGGTGAGTTCGCCCGCAACATGAGCGTCGTCGGGCTGGGGAACCTCGTCGGCGGCGGCCTGATCGTGGGCTTGGGCTACGCGGTCGTGGCCGGCCCGCTGCGCCCGGCGCTCCCTGCCGCGCCGACGATGCCCGACGCCGTTCCCGCGCTCCCGGTCGTCGTCTCCGCCCCCGCCGCGAGCACCGCCTCACACACCGTCGCCACGGCCGACGCCGCGGACCCCGCCGCACGCACATCCCCAGGTCTCCCCGTTGTCGCCCTCGAAGCGGAGACCGCCGCGCGCACCTGAGGTCATCGCACCATCGCGGTGAGCCGCTCCGGCCACTGAGCCTGACCTCAATGCCCCTAGACATGGCCGCTCTCCCGCACGGGAGAGCGGCCATATCCATGCGGGGTATTCCCCCGACCCGCGCCAGGTCCACGCCCGGGAGGCCTCCACGAGGGTTTTCAGACAGATCCGCCCGGAGTTTGTTCGGTGTCCTCAGCTGTGGGCCAGGGCACATTAGACTCCAGGTGGGACGTAGGTCCTACCCGCAACAGAGACGATGCGTACCGGAGGTAGTCGTGCCACAGGACAACCAGCCCACAGGACTGGAGAACCTTCTCCACGAGACCCGGACCTTCCCACCGAGCGATGCCTTCGCCGCGCAGGCCAACGCCCAGCCCGAGCTGTACGAGCGCGCCGCCGCCGACCACCTCGGCTTCTGGGCCGAGCAGGCGAAGGAGCTCGTGACGTGGAAGACCCCCTTCACCCAGACCCTCGACTGGTCCGACGCCCCGGTCGCACGGTGGTTCGCCGACGGCACGCTCAACGCCGCCTACAACGCGGTCGACCGCCACGTCGTGGAGGGCCGCGGCGACCGCGTCGCCCTCCAGTTCGAGGGCGAGCCCGGCGACACCCGCACGGTCACCTACGCCGAACTCCAGCGCGAGGTCTCCCGCGCGGCCAACGTGCTCTCCTCCCTCGGCGTGGCCAAGGGCGACCGCGTGGTCATCTACCTGCCGATGCTCGTCGAGTCCGTCGTCGCGATGCTCGCCTGCGCCCGGATCGGCGCCCCGCACTCGGTCGTCTTCGGCGGGTTCTCCGCCGACGCGCTGCGCAGTCGCATCGCCGACGCCGAGGCCAAGGTCGTCATCACCTCCGACGGCGGCTACCGTCGCGGATCGGCCTCCGCGCTCAAGCCCGCCGTCGACGAGGCGATCGCCCCGCGCGAGGGCGCTCCGGCGTCGAGCATCGAGCACGTGCTCGTGGTCCGCCGCACCGGCCAGGATGTCGCGTGGACGCCCGGGCGCGACATCTGGTGGCACGAGGCGCTCGAGGCGGCCGATGTGCAGCACACCCCCGTGTGGGTCGACGCCGAGCACCCGCTGTTCATCCTCTACACCTCCGGCACGACCGGGAAGCCCAAGGGCATCCTGCACACGACCGGCGGCTACCTCACCCAGGCCGCGTACACCCACAAGTACGTCTTCGACCTCAAGGCCGACACCGACGTCTACTGGTGCACGGCCGACATCGGCTGGGTCACCGGGCACACGTACGTCGTCTACGGCCCGCTGGTCAACGGTGCGACGCAGGTCATCTATGAGGGCACCCCCGATTCCCCGCACCAGGGCCGCTGGTGGGAGATCGTCGAGAAGTACAAGGTCTCGATCCTCTACACCGCCCCGACCGCGATCCGCACCTGCATGAAGTGGGGCGACGAGATCCCCGGCAAGTACGACCTCACCTCCCTGCGCGTGCTCGGCTCGGTCGGCGAACCGATCAACCCCGAGGCGTGGATGTGGTACCGCCGGGTCATCGGTGGTGACAAGGCCCCGATCGTGGACACCTGGTGGCAGACCGAGACCGGCGCGATCATGATCTCGCCGCTGCCCGGCGTCACCGCGACCAAGCCCGGCTCAGCCCAGACCCCGCTGCCCGGAATCATCGCCGATGTGGTGGACGACGACGCCAACCCGGTTCCCGACGGCGGCGGCGGCTACCTGGTGCTCACCCAGCCGTGGCCAGCCATGCTGCGCGGGATCTGGGGTGACCTGGAGCGGTTCAAGGACACCTACTGGTCCCGGTTCAAGGGGATCTACTTCGCCGGTGACGGCGCCAAGAAGGACGAGGACGGTGACATCTGGCTGCTCGGCCGGGTTGACGACGTCATGAACGTCTCGGGTCACCGGCTGTCCACGACCGAGATCGAGTCGGCGCTCGTCTCGCACGAGATGGTCGCCGAGGCCGCCGTGGTGGGCGCGGCGGACGAGCTGACCGGCCAGTCCGTCGTGGCATTCGTCATTCTGCGGTCGTCCTTCGCCAAGGATGCCGACCCCGAGGCGGTCCAGGCTCTCCTGCGCAACCACGTCGCCAAGGAGATCGGCCCGATCGCCAAGCCGCGCCGGATCCTCGTCGTCTCCGAGCTTCCCAAGACGAGGTCGGGGAAGATCATGCGACGCCTGCTCCGTGACGTCGCGGAGAACCGCGTGGTCGGCGACGCCTCGACCCTGGCCGACTCCTCGGTCATGGCTCTCATCTCGAGCGGCCTTGCCGCACCGGCGCCCTCGTCTGAGGGATGATTGGTGCATGACTGAAACGAACGTCTCGGACCCCGCTGTCATCGACGAGCTCGCCAGAGCAGCGGTCCAGGTCCGCGAGGATGCCTCGCCGGAGGAAAGCCAGATCCAGTGGGGTGCGCTGTGGCGGGTGGTGCTCGACCTCGACCGGTGGTTCTTCGTCCGCGACGACTCCGAGGTGCTGCGCCCGGGGATGGTGACGTTCAACGGCAAGTCCGCGGTCCCCGTCTTCACCGACATCAAGCGGGCCATCGCCTTCGCCGACGGCGGGCGGGGTGGGGCGAACAAGGTGTTCGCCTCTCCCCCCGCCCAGATGCTCACGGCCGCCGGGCAGCTCACGACCGCTGGGGTCGACCTGCTCGTCTTCAACATCGAGGACGCGCCGTTCGGTGCACCACCCGAGGTGGTCCAGACCCTCGCGAGCGATCTGGCCCGGCTCAACGCGCAGAACGCGGCGCAGCGCTCGAACATGTCCCTCGACCCTGCCGAGGAGACGATCCTCGACCGCCTGGCGGTGATCGCCCGGGACAAGCCGACCGAGAACGCTGCCCAGTCCGCCATGTGGCGTGAGGTCTTCGCGCTCGACAACTGGTTCTTCATCCCGCGCGGCGGGGCGGAGCAGTTCAACCCGTACGCGATCACGATGGACCTGGGACCGGCCATCCTGGCGTTCTCCACCCCCGCACGGGCCGCGCACTTCGCCCAGTCACAGAACCTGGAGAACGCCGACCAGGTGCTGGGCATGCCGGCGCACGCGGCCGCAGCCGCACTGGCCAACTTCACCGCCGCCGGGGTCAAGCTCGTCCACTTCGACCCGCAGAACGGGGCCTTTACCACCCGGCTGGAAGACCTCAAGGCGATGCTCGGCTACGTGACCGGAGAACCCGCCTGACCCGAGGCCGCCCGGTCTGGACGGCTTGAGCTCGCTTCCGCGCCATGCGAGGAAGCGAGCTCTTGTCGTCTCAGAAACCGGGCGGGGTGCCTCCCCCAGAGAATCCGCCGCCACCGGGGAAGCCACCGGCTCCTCCGGTCGTCGCGGAGTCAGAGGTCGATCCGCCAAGACCTGTGAGACCACCGCTGCTGTCCGTGGTCGAGTCGTCGGTCGTCATGGGCTGGGACAGGTCCGCGAGGATCACGGCATCCCCGGCCGACAGGCCCGAGGTGATCTCAGTCCGCTCCGGGCCGATCGCCCCGACCTCGACGTCGACCGACGTCGGCTCCCCGGACTTGAGCACCTGGACCGTGTACTTCGATCCCGTCCTGTGCACCGCGGAGCTGGGCACGGTGAGGGTCTCAGCGGCGGCCTCCGCAGTGATGGCGACCTGGGCCGATGCCCCGTTGAACAGCGGCTGGTCGGTCGCCTCGAGGGCGATGGTCACGGCGTAGGACGGCGTGGACGTCGTCGAGACGTCGAGGATGCCGATCTCGCTCACCACCCCGGTGAGCTGGGCTGACGCGCTCGCGGTCGTGATCGTCGCCGCCTGACCGGCTGCCAGGATGTTGACCGACGTCAACGGCACGGTCAGGGAGACGACGTACCCGTCTTCCCCGATGACGGTGACGACCGAGGTGGTCGACGACGCCGTCACCGAGTCGCCGACGGCCAGCGTGATCTGCGCGACCGTCCCAGCGATCGGGCTGGTGAGGCTCGCGAGCGTGAGGTTCTGCTGGGCGATGGCGACGTCGGATGTGGCGACGTCGATCTCTGCCTGGTCGGCCACCAGGTCCGCGGCCGAGGCCACATTGGTGCCCCCGGCACTGCCAGACGCGCCTGCGCTCGAACCGCCCGACGAGCCACCGGCAGCGGAGCTGCCTGCGGCCGAACCACCTCCGGGCGAACCGGTCGAACCGGAGCTAGCCCCTGACTGGCTCCCGGACGGTGCACCGGAGCCGCTCGAACCGGTCGACCCCTGCGACGGCGTGCCCCCGTCCGTGACCGACCCACCGGTGCTCCCACCCGGCGCGGTCGGGGTCGTGCCCGGAGCAGACGGATCGGTCGCCGGGCTCGTCGGGCCCGTCGTGCTCGGCTGAGCGTCGATGGCGGCCTGCAGAGCCGCGAATGCCGTCTGGACCTGGGCGACGGCGGCGTCGAGATCGGTCACCCGCAAGGACAGTGCCTGCTGAGCCGTGTCCGTGCTCGTCTGGTCGGTGAGGACCGTGCTGATCGCCGTCTGGCAGGCGGTCAAGGCTGCGGAGGCGTCGGTGTGCGCCTGCTGCTGTGCCGCGAGTGCCGCCTGAGCCGCGCCCAGGTAGGCGGCCGCGTCCGCAGGGTCGATGGCGTCGAGGTCGACGTCGTCGCCCGGTGTCAGGTCGAGGAAGGCCTGGCACACGGTCTGCGAGCCGCTCAGCGAGGTGCTGGCTGTGGCCAGGGCCGCGCTCGCGACCGCGTACTGGTCCAGGAGCGCCTGCTGCGCGGCCGTGACGGCAGTCACGGCGTCGTCGACGCCCCGCTGCGCCGTCGCGACATCCGTTGCGGTGGTCGCGGTTGCGGCCGTCCGGACTGTCGAGGCAGACGCGACCAGATAGACCGCGTTGCTGACCGACGTCGACGCGGCCTCGGTCGCGTCGTCTGCTGAGGCGGCGGGAGCCGTCGTGTGCCCGGCCGTGGCGATGGTCGCCGACCCGGACGTGTAGGCGACGTTCCCGGCCGTCGTCGTGCTCGACGAGGTCGACGAGGTCGACGTGGTCGTCGAGGACGTGGTCGTGGTCGACGACGTCTGGGAGTCCCGGTCGTCCTGCAACGCCTGCTCGGCGTCGGCCAACGCCGCCTCGGCCGCCTCGACGGCCTCCTCCAGGTCCGTCGTGTCCAGGAGGGCGAGGACGTCACCGGCTGCGACGGTCCCGCCGACGGCGACCTTGATCTCGCTCACGGTCCCGCCCACCTTGAAGGCGGCGTCGGACCGGGATGCCGAAGCGACCGTGCCCACGGCCTCGACCAGCTGCTCGACCGATCCCTGACCCGCCTCGGCGGTCCGGTAGCCGCTTGTGCTGCGGCCGCTGGCCACGGTCACCCCGGCGACGACGAGAACCATGACCGCCGCGATCGAGGAGGAGGCGACGATCCGTCGGCGGCGACGGAGGCGACGACGCCGCGCCGCCGTGGGCGTGGCCGTGGGCGTGGCCGTGGTAAGTGCTGTCTGCTCAGGCATGAGACGTGTCCTCTTCCTCTTTCGTACCGTCTAGTTCTTGGCGTTCGAGCTGGCCGTGCCGGAGGGAGCTCCGCCGCCTCCGCCGCTTCCGGGGCCGCCCAGCCCGCCCATACCGCCCATGCCGCCCGCTCCCCGGGTGCTGCAACCGTCGTCGCCGGCCTCGGTCAGCGCAATGCTCGTGGCGGTCACGGTTCCGCTCGAGTCGGCGTCACCGGAGACCCGGGCGCACAGCCCGACGACGATCGCCGAGGTGTCGGTGTTGGTCGTCGCCGTGTACGTGGTCGCGTCGTCGAGGGCGACGGTCACGGTCGAGGCGCTCCCGTCCTGGGCGGTGGTCGCAACCGTGACAGTCGTGCCGTCCACCGCTGTCACCACGCCCGTCGTGAAGGAGCCGAAGCCACCGCCCCCGCCGGCGCCGCCGGCCATGTCGGTCGGCATGTCGGTCGGCATGTCGGTCGGCATGTCGGTCGGCATGTCGGTCGGCATGTCCGTCGGCATATCCGTCGGCATATCGCCTCCGGCCGCTGCGTCGTCCCCGCCGGTCGGGCGGCCGCCGCCGCCCCCTCCCCCGAAGCCGGTCGTACACGCGCCGTCGACGGCCGCGGAGACCGCAACCGAGGTGGCGGCCGTGGACTCGGTCGACGTTTCGGTCGCGACGCCGCCCATGACCACGACGCAGCTGCCGACCGTCACCTCGGCTGCGGTCGCGGCGAGGGTCTGCGTGACCGTCGTGGCGTCGCCGAAGCTCACGGCGGTCTGGGAGTCGGAGCCCTGCACCTGGATGACGCTGCCTGTCAGCGAGGCGATGAGACCCGAAGTGCCAGACGCCGCACCGCGGGTGCCCTGCCCACCCCCCGCGCGGTCGGCGGCGGCCTGCTTGGTGGACGCGGCCGTCGTCGGGCTCGCTGCGTCGCCCGAGCCACCGGAGCACCCGGCGAGAGCCAGGGCCAGGCCCGCGGCACAGGCCACGAGCGGGCCGGCGGCGAACAGGCGGCGCCCGGGGGCGGGACGGGAGGAAGCGGGACGAGACGGTGCGAGATGGTGAGACATGGAATCCTCCTGAGGGACGGGAACGGGAACGAGCTCACGAACAGGTGACGGCACGGCTGCAGAGCGCGACGCAGCGGGAACCGTCATTCGCTGCGAAGGGCGTCGATGGGCGCGAGCCGTGCCGCGCGCGACGCCGGGTAGACACCGAAGGTGATGCCGATCGCGACGGCGATCACCAGGGACCCGACCACAGCGACCGGGGAGATGACGATCGAGGTGTCCAGGACACCGGGCAAGATCTTCGCCGCCCCGATGCCGAGCGCCACACCGGCCACGCCACCGGCCAGGCCGAGAACGGCCGCCTCGACGAGGAACTGTCGGCGGATCGCCCACGGCGGTGCGCCCAGGGCTTTGCGAAGGCCGATCTCCCGGGTTCGTTCAGTAACCGAGACGAGCATGATGTTCATGACGCCGATGCCACCGACGAGCAGAGACAGGGCCGCGATGCCGACGAGCAGGACGGTCAGCGTCTGGTAGACGGCCGTCGCCGTGCTCACGAGGGCGTCCTGACTGGCGATCGAGAAGTCCGCCGAGTCGGCGTCCGTGATCGAGTGCAGGTTGAGCAGGAGCGACTGCGCCTCCTGGTAGGCGGCCGAGAGCTGGTCGGCCGACGCCGCCTGGAGATAGATGGTCGAGACCGAGTTGCGGTCCGTCCCACCGATGACCTGGTCGGCCGCGGTCCTCAGCGGGATGACGGCCGTGTCGTCGAGGTTGCTCGTCGAGTCCGACCCGGCGGAGGCGAGCACGCCGACGACCGTGAACGGGATGTCCTCGATCGTCACCGTGTATCCGGTCACGTCTACCGAGCCGAACAGCTCGGTCGCGGTCTCGGATCCGAGCACGACGACGGCAGCGCCCGACGCTTCGTCGTCGTCGGTGAAGAACGCTCCGCTCGAGAGTGCGCGGGACCTCACGTCGAGCCAGGCCGGGGTCGTCCCCACGACGGTCGTGGTCCAGTTGGTCGAGCTCGTCTCGATCGCGAGCGAGCTGGTCTTCTCGGGGGCCACCCCGGAGACGTCCGGGGCGTTGACCGCCGAGGCGAGGGCGACCGCGTCGGACCGGGTGAGCGTCGCGGCCGAGCCGAAGCCGCCCCGCATGCCGGAGGTGTCGGTGCTCGACCCGGGCGTGACGATGAGCAGGTTCGAGCCGAGCGAGCTGATCTCCGCGCTCACGTCCTTCTGGGTACCCAGCCCCAGTCCCACCGTGAGGATGACCGCCGCGATCCCGATGAGGATGCCAAGAACCGTGAGCAGGGATCGCATGGCGTTGGAGCGGACGGCCGAGAGGCCGGTCCGGAATGTCTCTGACCAGGTCATCGGGTGCTTCCTTCGTGTGCGCCAGCGGCCGGTCCACCGTGGCGCCCGGACGGTGAGTCCGAGTGGATGGCGCCGTCTCGGACCCAGACGATCCGGCTCGCCTGCTGGGCGACCTCGAGCTCGTGGGTGATGAGGATGATCGTGCGGCCCTGGGCGTGCAGCTCGTCGAAGAGGGCGAGGACGTCCGCCGTCGAGACCGAGTCGAGGTTGCCGGTCGGCTCGTCAGCGAGGATCAGGGCGGGTTCCCCGACGAGGGCCCGGGCGACGGCGACGCGCTGCTGCTGGCCACCCGAGAGCTCACCGGGACGGTTGTCGACCCGGTCCGCGAGCCCGACCCGCTCGAGCGCGGCCACGGCTCGCCGCTGGCGCTCGGCCTTCTCGACCCGTCCGTAGACGAGGGGCAGCTCGACGTTGCGCCACGAGGGCAGCGACGGCAGGAGGTTGAACTGCTGGAAGACGAAGCCGATCCGCTGGTTGCGGATCTGGGCGAGGTCTTCCTCGTCAAGGTTGCCGACGTTCTCACCGGCCAGCCGGTACTCGCCGACGGTCAGGGTGTCGAGGCAGCCGAGGATGTTCATCAGGGTCGACTTGCCGGAGCCGGACGGTCCCATGATCGCGACGTACTCGCCCTGGTGGATGGCCAGGTCGATGCCACGCAGCGCCTCGAACTCGATCGCGCCCGAGCTGTAGGTCTTGCCCACGCCGTCCAGCTCGATGACCGGGGCGGTCGGGTCGGTGGTCCAGGCACCCGGGAAGCGGTCGACGGCCGGCTCGGTCGCCGTCGATCCTCGTCCCGACCTGCCGGAGGTCATCAGGTCCATGCCGCGCTCAGCCACCGTTGGGCCCTCCCTGTCCACCGGGCATCGCGGGGCCGCCGGGGAAGTTCGCGCCGTCCGGCATCGTGCCGCCGCTGGGGAACTGGCCGGTCTGGGTGTCCTGACCCGATCGGCCCGTCTGGCCGGTCGACTGCGCCACGATCGTCACGAGCACCTCGTCTCCCTCGGCAAGGCCGTCCGTGATCTCGACCGAGGAACCGCTCGTCTCGCCGATGGTCACGGTCGTAACGACCTGCGTACCGTCCGCGGCGACCTTGTCGACGACCGAGGCCCCATCTACCTGACGCACGGCGGCCGTGGGGACGGTGAGGACGTCGGTCCGGCGCTCGTAGATGATCGACACGTCGGCCGATACCCCGTCGTTGAGACCGTCGGGGTCGCCGGTGACCGTGATCGTCACCGGGTATCCGGCGACTCCGCGGGTGCTCGTGGAGATCAGACCGATCTCGGTGACCGTCCCGAAGACGGTGCTGGAGAGGTTGTCCACCGTGAGCTCAGCCTGGTCACCGACGGTCAAGGAGGCGATGTCGGACTCATCGACCGTGACCGGGACGGTCCAGCTGGTCGTCCCGACGATCGTGAACTGGGCCGAGGATGCCGAGGAGGTCGTGGCAGTCGTAGCGCCACCCGCGGACGCAGAGACGGAGCCAGATCCGGCGCCGCCACTGCTGCTCCCGGACCCTCCGACGACGTCGCCGACGGCCAGGTCCACCGACGTGAGGATCCCGTCGACCGGTGCGATCAGGGTCGCCCCGGCCAGCTTGTCCTCGGCCGAGGTGACCTGAGACTGCGCGAGCTCGACCTGCTTGGTGCTCGACGCGATCTGGGCGTCGGAGGCGTCGGTCCCGTCGGCGTCGTCGCTGTTGTTGGACAAGGTCGCCTGGGCCTTGGCCAGGGTGGCTCGTGCCGCGAGCACGTCGGCGTCGAGGGAGAGCGTGTCGATCGTCGCGAGCGTCTGCCCGGCGGTCACGGTGTCACCCGCGGCGACCAGAACCGAGGTGACCGTCCCACCGGAGGCGAAGCTGACATCCTCCTGGACCCCGGGCGTGAGCGTCCCGGTCCCGGTCACGCTCTTCTCGAGGGTCGTCAGGCTGGCTGCCACCGTCTGGGTCTGGGACTGCGCGGCAGCGGCGGACGAGTCGCGCACCACGAACCAGTACACCGAGGCTCCGGCGATCACCAGGACCGCGACACCGGCGATCATCCACGTCCGGACGCGCAAGCGCCCCATCACTCTTCTCATGCTCTCCCTCACACGACGCCGGGCACAGTGATCCGGACTGGATTCACCGAGTGGCAGGTAGGGACGCTACGGACCGGTTCTGGGGCGAAAGTAGCCCTGTGCTGTGCCTACGCTGTGAAACGTGGGCCGCCCTGGGCGCGAGGCGCACGACCGCGGTCACGCGTCCCGCCCCCTGCCGACCCTGTGGGATGCCCGCGCAGGTCAGCGGGCGCACGATGGACCCATGCCTGATGGAGCGATGTCTGATCGACCGATCCCTGATGGACCTGTGCCTGCTGCCGAAAGATTCACCGACGCTGCCGTGGACCTCGCCCGCGAGTGGCTGGCGGCTGCGGCCGCCAACCAACCTTCCGCCGGGCGCAGCTCGTCGGCGCGCCTGGCCCACCTCGTCGCCGACCCGGCGGGCCTCGAGCTCGCCATCCGCTTCGTCGACCGGGTCGCCCGCCCCGAGGACAACCGCGTGGCCGCCCGCGAGCTCGCCCGGATGCGGGGCACGGGCAACACAGGCGGCAGTCCGGTGACCGGCGCCTTCCTCGGCCCGGTGGACCGCGTCCTGCTGCTGGCCGGTGGCGCGCTCGCCGCCGTGCTGCCCGGCGTCGTCGTGCCCGCCGCCCGCGCGCGGCTGCATCAGCTCGTGGGTGGGCTGGTGGCCGACGCCGGCCCAGGGCTGGCCTGCCACGTCGCGGGGCTGCGCGCGGCGGGCTTCCGGGCGAACATCAACCTCCTCGGCGAGGCGGTCCTCGGCGAGCGCGAAGCCGCGGACCGGACGCGGCGCCTGCGCGAGCTCATCGAACGACCCGACATCGACTACGTGTCGATCAAGATCTCCGCCGTCGTGAGCCAGCTCTCCGCGTGGGACACGGCCGACGCCGTGCATCGCGTGATAGCGACCGTGCGGCCGCTCTACCTGACCGCAGCGGCGCACGGGACCTTCCTCACCCTGGACATGGAGGAGTACCACGACCTCGCCCCCACCCTCGCGGTCTTCCTGCAGCTCATGGCCGACCCGGAGCTGGCCGGCGCCGAGATGGGCATCGCTCTGCAGGCCTACCTCCCCGACTCGACCGCGGCCCTGGACACCGTGACCCGGGCGGCCGACCGGCGGCGCGCGGTGGGCGGCGCGAAGGTCAAGGTCCGCCTGGTCAAGGGTGCGAACCTGGCCATGGAGCGGGTCGACGCCGAGCTGCACGGCTGGGCCCAGGCGCCCTATCCGAGCAAGGCCGACGTCGACGCGCACTACGTCCACCTGCTCGACCGGGCGCTCACCCCCGAGCGGACCCGGTCGGTGCGGATCGGGCTGGCCAGCCACAACCTCTTCGACGTGGCCCTCGGTCACCTGCTGGCCCGCGACCGCGGGGTCGGCGCCGCCCTCGACGTGGAGATGCTCCAGGGGATGGCCCCCGCGCAGGCCGAGGCGGTCCGCGACACGGTCGGCCCACTCGTGCTCTACACGCCCGCCGTCGCCGAGGCGGACTTCGACACCGCCGTGTCCTACCTGGTCCGCCGGCTCGAGGAGAACGCCTCGGGGGAGAACTTTCTGCACGCCCTGTCCGGCGGCTCGCAAGCCCCGGAGATGACCGCGCAGGAGGACGCGTTCCGCGCGGCCGTCCGCGCCAGCGGGTCCGTCTCGCTCGCGCTGCGCCGCGTTCCGCGTTCGGAGGCGGCCACCTGGGCCCGGCCCGGCGCAGACCCCCGGACGGAGGATCCGCCGAGACCGTCGCCACCCGCCTTCACCAACACTCCCGACACCGACCCCGCCCTCGCGGCAAGCCGCGCCTGGGCGCAGCGCGTGGTGTCCCGCGCCACTGCACGCCGGCTGCTTGCCGACCCCGCGCCGACCCAGGTGCTGGGCACGGACGGCGACGTCGACGCGGTCGTGGCGCGCGCCGTCGGGCAGGTAGGGCCGTGGGGAGGGACGACGGCGGCGCAGCGGCGGGAGGTGCTGCGCACGGCGGGCCGGCTGCTCGAGGAGGCGCGCACGGACCTCGTCGCCACGATGGTCCATGAGGCGCACAAGACGGTGGCTGAGGCGGACCCCGAGGTCAGCGAGGCGGTCGACTTCGCGGTGTACTACGCCGAGCAGGCCCTCGCGCTCGAGTCTGTGCCCGGGGCTGTGTTCATCCCGGACGGCACGACGGTCGTCACCCCGCCGTGGAACTTCCCCGTGTCGATCCCGCTCGGCTCGGTCCTGGCCTCGCTCGCGGCCGGGGCGCCCGTCATCGTCAAGCCCTCCCACCTCACCCCGCGCTGCACCGAGGTCGCCGTCCGCGCGGTGCGTGAGGCGTTGGTCGCCCACGGGCACTCCCCCGACGTCGTGCAGGTCGTCCGGGCGCAGGAGGAGGCCGGGCGCCGGTTGGTGACCCACCCGGACGTCACCCGGGTGCTGCTCACCGGGTCGCTCGAGACCGCCCAGGCCTTCGCCCGCTGGCGCCCGGAGCTGCAGGTGCTCGCGGAAACCTCCGGGAAGAACGCAATCGTGGTGACCGCCGCGGCGGACGTGGACCTCGCGGTCGCGGACGTCGTCCACTCCGCCTTCTCGCACGCGGGGCAGAAGTGCTCCGCCGCGTCGCTGCTGATCCTCGTCGGGTCGGCCGGGCGCAGCGCCCGGTTGCGGCGCCAGCTCGCGGACGCGGTGGCGTCGCTCGCCGTCGGGCAGGCGACCCACCTCGCCACGACCATGGGGCCGCTCACCGGCCCGCCCGGCGCCA
Organism: Sanguibacter gelidistatuariae; assembly: GCF_900096585.1. GTDB lineage: Bacteria > Actinomycetota > Actinomycetes > Actinomycetales > Cellulomonadaceae > Sanguibacter > Sanguibacter gelidistatuariae. Next base: position 876,545 of record NZ_FMYH01000001.1, on the reverse strand, counting down.
AGCTGCTGCGCGCCCTGACCACCCTGGACCCGGGCGAGCGGTGGCTCGTGCGCCCGCGCCGGGTGCCCGCGCTCAGCTCGGGCGACTCCCCTCACCTGTGGACCCCCGGGGTCAAGGTAGGCGTCGCATCGGGGTCGTTCTTCCATCTCACCGAGGTCTTCGGACCGGTCCTCGGCGTGATCCGGGTGGAGACCCTGGACGAGGCGATCGCGGCGGCGAACGCCGTGCCCTTCGGCCTCACCGGGGGCCTGCACTCCCTCGACGAGCAGGAGATCGCGACCTGGCTGGACCGCGTCGAGGTGGGCAACGCCTACGTGAACCGGCACATCACCGGGGCGATCGTGGGTCGCCAGCCCTTTGGCGGCTGGAAGGCCTCGGTCGTAGGCCCCGGCGCCAAGGCGGGCGGCCCCGGCTACGTCGCCCAGCTCGGCCGCTGGCACGACGGCGCCGGTGTGCCCTCGCGCGAGACCGACCCGGCGGCGTGGCTTGCCTGGGCGCTGGCCGACGACGAACGGGCCTGGGCCGAGCTCTCGACCGACCACGAGCTGGCGGGGCTGCGCGCAGAATCGAATGTGCTGCGCTACCGCCCGCTGCCCCACGTCACGGTGCGGGTCGGGGCGGGGGCGGAGCCGTGCGAGGTCGACAGGGTGCTGGCCGCCGCGCGCCGCGTGGGCGTCCCGGCCACGGTCAGCCACGCCGACCGTGAAGGCGAGGCCGAGTTTGCCAGGCGGGTGGCCTCCGGGCAGGTGACCGGGCACATCCGGGTCGTCGGGGCGGCCCCCGGGCTGCGTGCCGCGGCCGCAGCCCGCACCGGGTCCGTCACGGTCCTCGACTCACCGGTCGTGGCGAGCGGGCGCCGCGAGCTGGTGACCATGCTGCGTGAGCAGGCGGTCTCCCAGACCGTGCACCGGTTCGGGCACCTGCCGGCCAGGCCGCCCGCAGCACCGTGAGGAGGTTGCCCACAGGGCGGGTCGCATGGCGGCGAACCCACAGGCCGGCCGACCCGGGCCGCGCCCGGGAGGCCCGGTGCCTAGCGTCGATCGCATGTCAGCCACCCAGTGCACCATCCCGCCGGCCCAGCCGGACCAACGCGCCCAGCCCGCCCGCGGATCTCAGACGGCCGGTCACCACCGCGGCCGGTCACGTGCGTCGCAGGACACCAGGCGCAGATCGCCCGGCACCCGGTCTGCGCGGCTCGTGGCCATCCTCGCGACCGGGGCGTGCGCCGCGCTCCTGGCGATCCACGGCGGCGGCTCGCCTCCCGTGGACGAGAGCCCGGCCGCGGCCCAGCTCAGCTCGACCGCCGGTGGGACCGCCGGCTGGACCGTCGGCGGAGCGGCCCCGTGGTCGCCCATCGTCGCGGCTCCGGGTGACCTTGGCGCCGTCGGTGCCGTCGTCGAGTCGGTCGGAGACTTCGTCGGGGCGCTCGCCCCAGGAGCAGAGTCGCTCGGGGCCAGCCTCAGGTCGGTCACGGTGCGCGTCTACTACACCGCCGGATGGTGGAAGCCGGTCACAGGCCGATGGTGAGGGCGAGCACCGCCGCGAGCACGTCGTCGAACTCCCGCTCGGGCTGGAAGACCAACCACTCCAGCCCAGCGACCAACGTCGCCCCGAAGACCGCGGCGGCAACGAGCGACACGTCAGCCCCGGGCCGGGTCTGGCGCAGCGCCGCCGCGTAGAACTCGATGACCTCGGCGCGGATGTGCCCCACCGTCTCCTGCCACTCCCGGCCCACCCGGAACACCTCGGCCGCGAGCAGCTTGGCGAAGTTCGGGTGGGCCTGGATCTGCTCGAGCACCGCCGCAACGAGGGCGGCGAGCGCGTCCTTTCCGGTGAGCCCCTCACGCGCACCCTCCAGGGTGCGCGTGAGGCGTTCGAGGCCGACGGACAGCGCTGCCTCGAACACGTCGCTCTTGGAACCGAAGTTGTAGTAGACGCTGCCCTTGGCCACGCCCGCCGCCGCCGCGATGTCGTCGACCGAGGTCGCAGTGAAGCCTTGGTCGGCGATGAGGTCGACCGCCGCGTCGATGATCTGCTGCCGGGTCCCGGCGCGGCGGGCCGCGAAGGCCTGCTCGCGCCGGGTCCCCGATGCCTCGGTCCCCACGATTCCCACCCGTCCCGCTCGTCGGTTCTCGTCAGCGCCCATCAGCACAGGGCTCTTCGGCTCGTTGCTCGTCGGCTGAGCGCTCATCGGTGCACGGCGCTCAGATCTCCAGCGCCGGGTGCAGGCGCTCGAGCGTCCACGTGCGCATCCGACCTGCCCGCCAGGCGCTGACTGCCAGCGACAGTAGCAGGACGCCCAGGAGGTAGGCGATCGCGACGCCGAGGCGACCGTCGACCCCTCCGGTGATCACCTGACGCAGCCCGTCGACGGCGTAGCTCATCGGCAGCAGCGGGTGGATCACCTGGAAGAACGTCGCTGTGGTCTCGACCGGGTACGTCCCGCCGGAGGAAGCGAGCTGGAGCATGAGCAGGGCCAGGATCGCGACCTTGCCCGCGGCCGGGCCGAGCAGCGCGATGAGTGCCTGCTGCACGGCGAGGAAGGCCGCCGCGACGAGCATCGTGAACGCGATGGTCCCGGCGACGTGCGTCATCTGCAGGCCCACCCCGAAGTGGATGACCGCCAGCATCACCGCGACCTGGGCCACGCCGATGACCAGGGCCGGGAGGTAGCCGGCGAGCGTGGTCCGCCAGCCCGAGGCCGGGGTGGCCAGCGCCCGGGAGGGGATCGGTCGCAGCAGCAGCCACGTGATGAGGGCTCCCACGAAGAGGGCGAGCGGGATGAAGAACGGCGCGAAGCCCTCTCCGAACCCTTCCGCCTGGGCGATGTGGGTGTTGGTGACCGTGACGGGTGCGGCGATGACCTGGGCGCGTTGCTCACGCAGGGCCTGGCCGTCGTCGGGCAGCGCGTCGGCGCCGGACCCGAGGGCGTCGGCGAGGGTCTGGGTGCCCGCGGTGAGCTCCACGGAGCCGTCAGAGACCTGCCCGGCGCCGTCTGCGAGCGTGGCCGTCCCGGTGGCCAGGTCTTGTGCGCCGGTGTCCGCCGCGGCGGTTCCCGCCGCGAGCTGCTGGGTCCCGGTGAGCAGGCTCGATGCGCCCGTGGACAGGGTGGAGGCACCCGCACTCAGCTGCGCGGAGCCCCCGGCGAGGGTGCGCGCGCCGGTGTCCAGGGTGGTCGCCCCAGTCGCCAGCTGGCTCGCGCCGGTGGTCAGCGCGGTCGTGCCGTCTGCGAGCGACGTGGCGCCCGAGCTGAGCGTGGTCAGGCCGTCCCGCAGGCTCGTCGCCCCGGCCGCAACCTGGTCGACGCCGTCCCGCACGGTGGGCGCGCTGGTGCCGGGCTGCAGCTGGGCGTTGAGCGCCGAGGCTCCCGCGGAGGCCTTGGTCAGGCCGGTCGCGAGGGCCGGCAGACCGTCCGTCGTGCTCGTGGCGAGCTGGTTCGCGCCATCGACCAAGGTCTGGAAGCCCACCGCTGAGGCGGCCAGCTTCTCGTTGGTCGGCAGCGCGGTCAGCACCGTCCGGTTCGTGGTGATCAGTGCGGTGGTCTCGGGGGTCGTGGGCAGCGCCTGGAGCGCCACGATGTTCGCCTGAACGAGCTGACGCAGCGTCGGCACCTGGCCGGCGAGGCCGTTGACCTCGGTCTGGGCCGCGGCGATGCCGGCGGACAGCGTCTGCGCACCGGTCACGGCCTGGTTCATCCCGGCGACCAGCCCGGTCTCGGCGGTGAAGCCGCCGGCCAGGGTCTGTGCGCCGGAGGCGAGCTGGACGAGCCCGGCCTGCGTGCTGGTCGCACCGGAGGCGAGGGTCGTGGCGCCGGTGAGGGCGCCGGAGGCACCCGTGGCCAGGGCGTCAGCGCCCGTGGAGACGGTCGAGGCCCCTGTGGAGAGCGCCCCCGCGCCCGCCGCGAGGTTGGTCGTGCCACCCGCGAGGGACTGCGCGCCGGTGTTCAGCGTGGAGCTGGCGGAGGCGAGCGTGCCGGCGCCGTCGGCGAGCTGGCCGGCTCCCGTCTCGGCGCTGCTCGCACCGTCGGCGAGCGCGCCGGTTCCGGTCGCGAGCAGGGCGGCGCCGTCGGCGGCCGAGGTGGCGCCGTCGGCGACTGCCGCGGCCCCGTCGGAGAGCTGTCCGCTCGCCGCCGTGAGGGTGAGCGAGCCGTCGGTGGCCTGGGCGAACCCGTCGCGGGCACTGCCCAGCCCGACGAGCAGCTTGTCGACCGCCTGCTCGCCGATCTGCTCCCGGATCGCGCCCTGGACCTGCGTCATCGCGCTGCCGCCAAGGGTCGTGGCGAGGAAGGAGTTGGCGTCGTTGTAGGTGACCATGATCTGGGCGGCGCTGGGGTCGTCGCCGGCCGCGCTCGCCACGGTCGAGGAGAAGTCCGCGGGGATGGTCACCGCGAAGTAGTAGGTGCCGTCCCGCACGCCGCGGTCTGCCTCCTCGGCGTCGACCCGGGCCCACTTGAGATCACCGGAGTCGACGAGGCTCGTGGTCACCTGGTCGCCGACGTTGACCGCCTCGTCGTCCATCACGGTGCCCGAGTCGGAGTTGACGATCGCGACCGGGAGCAGGTCGAGGTTGCCCATAGGGTCCCAGAACGCCCAGAGGTACAGGGCTCCGTAGAGCAGCGGGACGAGGATCATCGCCCCGATCCCGAGCTTGGGCAGCAGGCCGCGGCGGAAGCGCCGCAGCTCCGTACCGGTCGAGGTAAAAGACATCACAGGAGTGGTTCCGATCGTGAGAGCAGGTAAGGAAGAGGAGGTCAGACCGGCAGCGGACCGGTAGTCAGGGACACCGTGGTGGGCGCGGTGGGCCAGACCATGGCGCCGACCTCGCCGGCGGAGGCGACCGAGCCGATCACGGTCACCCCGGTCGTGGTGATCGCGTGGAGACGGTCCCAGACGAGCTGGCGGCGGGCACTGTCGTGCACCTGGTCGAGGTCGTCGACGAGAAGCAGCTCGGGTCCCTGCGCCATCGCAAGCATGATGCGCAGCAGCATGGCGTCGACCTCGTCGAGGTCCCACACCATGGAGTCGAGGGCGGGGCGGGTGCGCGGGCCGAACACGGGGTCGGCGAGCGCGGCGTAGGTCTTCTCGGTCACGGCGGGGGTGCGCCGGTGCCACGGGGACAGCCAGGCGAGCCGCTCACGGATCGTGTCGGCGATCGTCACGGCGTCGTCGAGCTCGTCGATCCCGGTGAAACCGGCGATCGCGGCGCGGCGCTGGACCTGGCGGCGCTGCTTCTCCCCGCGGCGGGCCGGCAGGGCCGTGCCCAGCAGGGTCAGCCGACTGTCAGCGCTCGGCACCATCCGGCCGGCGAGGGTGAGCAGCAGGGACGAACGGCCTGCGCCCTGGGGGCCCTGAAGCACGATGAGGTCGCCGGCCAGGACGTCGAGGTCGAGCGGTCCGTAGACGAGTCCGCGCGCACCCTCGAGCGTGAGGGCGCGCGCCCTGATCGCGAGCGAACGCACGGGCTGTGCTGGGGTGGTCGGGGTGGGCTGCGCCGGTGTGGTCGGCGTCGCCTCGACCGCGTCGCTGGCGTGCAGTGCGACGGTTTGGTTCATGGGTGGTCCTCCGGGAGTGGCATCCGATCACTTTTAGACTGACCGGTCAGTATGAAGATACGCCCGGTGAATCGGTCCTGCCAAGCCGAACGCCCCCGCTCTCCGTGCGACCTGCGTCACCACACACCGAACCGTGATGGAATTGCCCAGTGGATGACACCCAGATCGCGGTCGTGACCGGCCCCCTGACCGAGGCCGACGCGGGTGCCGTGCGCCGGCTGGTGCGCGCGGCCGAGCACGTCGACGGGGTGGCTCCGCTGTCCGAGCAGCCGCTGCTGTGGCTCACGGACCCGGCCGCGCGCGTGGCCCACCTGTTGGTGCGGGCCGCGGACGACCTCGCGGGCTATGCGCAGGTCGACCTCGCGGTCGCCGGTGCCGCCTCCGCCGAGCTCGTGGTCCACCCCTTCGCCCGCCGCCACGGCGTCGGCTCGGGGCTGCTCGACCGCGCGCAGCTGCTCGCCCAGGCGGGTCGGCGCACCCTGAAGGTGTGGGCCCACGGCGACCTGCCGGCCGCCCGCGCCCTCGCCGACCGCGCCGGCCTCACGGTCGTGCGCGAGCTCTGGAAGATGGACCTCGACCTCACGACCTACCGCACCGAAACCCTCCACCTGCCGGGCGGCGTCCACCTGGCCACCTTCCGCCCCGGGGCCGACGACGCCGCCTGGCTCGAGGTCAATGCCCGCGCCTTCGCGAGCCACCCCGAGCAGGGCCGGCTGACCGCGGCGGACCTGGCGACCCGGATGAACGAGCCCTGGTTCGACCCCGAGTCCTTCCTGCTGGCCTGGCGGGGCGCCGAGCTCCTCGGCTTCAGCTGGCTCAAGGTTTCCGGCGTCGCGACCGACGCAGGGAAGGCTGGGGGCACTGGAGAGATCTACGCCCTCGGCGTCGACCCGTCCGCCCGCGGCCTGCGACTGGGCTCCGCCCTCACCCGGGCGAGCCTGGACCGGCTCGCCGCGCTGGGCCTGGCGACCGCCGAGCTGTACACCGAGGGCGACAACACGGTGGCCGTGCACACCTACTCGGCCGTCGGATTCACCCGGGTGGCGGTCGACGTGCAGCTCGGCCTCGCCCGCGGCACCCAAAATTCATCGAGTGATGTCACGATGAACCTATGAGCGATTCGACGACGACATCCCGCCGTGGCGCAGACAACTCTGCCGCCCCGCGTCCCGGTGCTGCGGCCGCCACGGTCCAGCCCAGGTCCGGTCTGTACGACCCCGAGCTCGCCGCGCACATCGCCGAGCACATCGGCGAGGGCGAGGAGGTCCCGGCGCTCTCCTTCGAAGACCTCCCCGACCTGCCCGAGGACCGCTTCGGCGACCGCGAGCTCAGCTGGCTCGCCTTCAACGAGCGAGTGCTCGAGCTCGCCGAGGACGAGAATCAGCCGCTGCTCGAACGCGTGCGCTACCTGGCGATCTTCGCCTCCAACCTCGACGAGTTCTTCATGGTCCGGGTCGCCGGCCTCAAGCGGCGCATCGCGACCGGCCTCGCGGTGACGGCTGCCTCCGGCATGACCCCGCGAGAGACGCTCGAGTCGATCAGCTCACGAACGCACGTCCTCATGGCTCGCCACGCCCGCGCCTTCTCCGGCGGCATCCGCGGCGCACTCGACGCCGAGGGCATCAACCTCGTGCGGTGGGAGGAGCTGTCCACCCAGGAGCAGGACCGCCTGCACAAGTTCTTCCGCAAGCAGATCTTCCCGGTGCTCACTCCGCTCGCGGTCGACCCGGCGCACCCCTTCCCCTACATCTCCGGGCTCTCGCTCAACCTCTCGGTCCTCGTGCTCAACCCGGCCACCGGCAAGGAGCACTTCGCCCGGGTCAAGGTCCCCGGCCTGCTGCCCCGCTTCATCGCGGTCGACGCCAAGGGCCGCCCGAGCGCGCCCACAACCCAGTCCAAGAAGGGCCCGACGTCGTTCGTGCCGCTCGAGGACATCATCTCCCACCACCTCGACCACCTCTTCCCGGGCATGGAGGTCGTCGAGCACCACACCTTCCGGGTGACCCGCAACGAGGACGTCGAGGTCGAGGAGGACGACGCCGAGAACCTCCTCAAGGCGATGGAGAAGGAGCTGCTGCGACGCCGCTTCGGCCCGCCCGTGCGCCTCGAGCTCGCCGAGGGCATCAGCCCGCGGATCCGCCAGCTGCTCGTGCGCGAGCTCGGCGTCGTCGAGGACGAGGTGTACACCCTGCCCGCTCCGCTCGACCTCACGGGCCTCAACCTCATCGCCGACCTGGACCGCTCGGACCTCCACTACCAGCGGTTCGTCCCCACGACCCACCGGTTCCTCGCCGAGGTGGAGAGCGCAAGCCCGACCGACATCTTCGCCGCCATCCGCGAGCGGGACATCCTGCTGCACCACCCCTACGACTCCTTCTCGACCTCGGTCCAGACCTTCCTCGAGCAGGCCGCCGCCGACCCCGCTGTGCTCGCCATCAAGCAGACGCTGTACCGGACCTCGGGCGACTCCCCGATCGTCGATGCGCTGATCGACGCGGCCGACGCCGGCAAGCAGGTCCTCGCCCTCGTCGAGATCAAGGCCCGCTTCGACGAGCAGAACAACATCTCCTGGGCCCGCAAGCTCGAGCAGGCCGGCGTGCACGTGGTCTACGGGATCGTCGGGCTCAAGACCCACTGCAAGCTCTCCCTCGTGGTGCGCCAGGAACCGGACGGCCTGCGCCGTTACTGTCACGTGGGCACCGGGAACTACAACCCCAAGACCGCGCGGCAGTACACCGACCTCGGGCTGCTCACCTGTGACCCCGACGTCGGCCAGGACCTCACCCGTCTGTTCAACCAGCTCAGCGGCTACGCGCCGCAGTCTCGCTTCCACCGGCTGCTCGTGGCGCCGCGGTCGGTGCGGTCCGGGCTCGTCGAGCGGATCGACCGCGAGGCCGCTGCGGCCCGCGCGGGCAATCCCTCGTGGATCAAGATCAAGGTCAACTCCGTCGTGGACGAGGCGATCATCGACGCCCTGTACCGCGCGAGCCAGGTGGGCGTGCCCATCGACCTCGTCATCCGCGGCATCTGCGCGGTGCGCCCCGGCGTGCCCGGCCTGAGCGAGACGATCCGGGTCCGGTCGATCCTAGGACGCTTCCTCGAGCACTCGCGGATCTTCGCCTTCGCCAACTCCAGCGGGCCGGCCTTCGGGGAGGGGCCCACCTCCGGCCCCGAGGTGTTCATCGGCTCGGCCGACCTCATGCACCGCAACCTCGACCGTCGGGTGGAGACACTCGTCCGGCTCTCGGACGAGTCTCAGATCAACGACCTCATCGAGTTGATCGACGTCTCCATGGCAGACTCCACGTCGTCCTGGCACCTGCGCTCCGACGGCACCTGGACCCGACACCACCTCGACGCGAACGGCGACCCCTTGAGCGATATCCAGCACGACCTCATCTCCCGGCAGCGGCGTCGACTGAGCCTGGGCAGGTGAGCGTGAGCTCTCCCACCGGATCGCGGTTCCGCGTTCGTGGCACCACGGGCGTGAGCGATCCGGCCACCGACCAGACGGCCGTCATCGAGTCCGCGGGCGCCCTGGTGTGGCGTGTGCGCAAGGACAAGCTGCAGGTCCAGCTGATCCACCGGCCCCGCTACGACGACTGGTCCTGGCCCAAGGGCAAGCTCGACCCGGGCGAGACCCTGCCGGCCGCAGCCGTGCGCGAGGTCGCCGAGGAGACCGGCCGACCGGTCGTCCTCGGGGTGCCGCTGCCAGGGCTCCAGTACCTGACTCCCGAGGGCGCGGTGAAGCGCGTCCACTACTGGGCGGCAACCCGTGCGCCCGCGGGCAGCCCACCGCTCGAGGCGCGGGCGCCGGTTCCCCCGGTCGACCCGGCCGAGATCGACGACATGAAGTGGTTCACGGTCGACAAGGCCGCCGAGAAGCTCACCCGCGCCGCCGACCGCATCCCGCTCGAGGCCCTCATCGAGGAGCACAACCACGGCAGGCTGGCCACGACCGCGCTCGTGGTGGCCCGGCACGGCAAGGCGCTGGCCCGCAGCAGCTGGCACGGGACCGAGATCGACCGTCCCCTGACGCCCACCGGGCACGCGCAGTCGGTCGCCCTGGTACCCGTGCTCGCGGCCTTCGGGGTCGACGCCGTCGTCACGAGCCAGTGGCGACGCTGCGCCGACACGATCGAGCCGTACACGCGAGCCGCGAGGCTCTCCCCGATCAGCAGCGAGCACCTCACCGAGGTGGACCACGAGCGCTCACCCAGCCAGGTCGCCGCGGTCATCCGCACCCTGCTCGAGTCGGCCACGCCCACCGCGCTGTGCACGCACCGCCCGGTGCTCCCGACCGTCCTGGACGTGCTCGGCCAGCACTCGCGCCGGACGGTCGCCGCCGCGCTGCCCACGAGGGACCCCTTTCTCGAGCCGGGCGAGGTCCTCGTCACGCACGTCGCGCAGAGCCCTAAGGGGCCGCGCGTGGTCGGCGTCGAGCACATCCGCCCAACGCTGACCTGACGCCGGCGCGGCGCCACGGCGGAGCCGGCTCTGCGCCGGCTCCCCCGTCAGGCCAGTCGACCTGAAAGGTCGGCGGAAGGCGTTTAGGCTCAGCCCATGGCCAGATACTTCGACGTCCACCCGCTCAACCCGCAACCGCGCACCATCGCACAGGTCGCCGACATGCTTCGCGACGACGCGCTCATCGCCTACCCGACGGACTCCTCGTACGCCTTCGGGTGCTCCCTCGACAGCCACACCGGCGCGGACCGGATCCGGTCGATCCGCCACCTGAGCGACAAGCACCACTTCACGCTCGTGTGCGCGGACTTCACCCAGCTGGGCCAGTTCGTCACGCTCAACAACGTCGCCTTCCGCGCCATCAAGGCCTCGACGCCGGGGGCGTACACGTTCATCCTCCCGGCCACCAAGGAGGTGCCGCGGCGCTTCGCCCACGCGAAGAAGAAGACCGTCGGCGTGCGCATCCCCGACCATCCGGTCGCCCTCGCGCTCGTGCGCGAGCTCGGCGGGCCACTGCTGTCCAGCACCCTCCTGCTCGACGACGCCGACCAGGTCACCGACGGCTGGCAGATCAAGGAGCAGCTCGACCACGTGATCGACGGCGTGCTCGACGCCGGAGACTGCGGCAGCGAACCGACGACCGTCGTCGACTGGTCGAGCGGGGTGCCCGAGGTTGTGCGGGTCGGTCTGGGCGACCCGAGCCGTTTCGAGTAGCCGGCTGCCGGCGTCGGACCCGTCCACGACGCCGACCACCACCGTGACGACGAAGCGCCCCTGAGGATATCCCCGGGGCGCTTCGCGCGTAGCTGGTGGCTCGTGGTCAGCCGAGGATCGGGTGCAGGATGAAGTACATCAGCGCGGCCACGGCCGCGGCCGCGGGGATCGTCAGGATCCAGGCGATGCCGATGTTCTTCGCCACACCCCAGCGCACCGCGGAGAGCCGCTTGGTGGCGCCCACACCCATGATCGCCGAGGTGATCGTGTGCGTCGTGGAGACGGGTGCGTGCAGGACGAAGGCGTTGACGTAGAGGACCACAGCGGAGACCGACTCGGCGACGAATCCGCGCGCCGGGTCCAGCTCGATGATCTTGCGGCCCAGGGTGCGCATGATGCGCCAGCCGCCGGAGTAGGTCCCGAGGGAGATCGCGGTCGCGGCCGCGAGCTTGACCCACAGGGGGATCCCGCCGTCCTTGTTCGCCCATCCGACCGTGAGCAGCGCCATGAAGATGACACCCATCGTCTTCTGCGCGTCCTGCAGGCCGTGCCCGAGCGCCATGGCCGCGGCCGAGGCCGTCTGGGCCAGCCGGAAGCGGCGGGTGGTCTTGCTCGGGGAGGCGCTCTTGAAGATCCAGAGCACCCCGACCATGACGGCGAAGGCCAGACCGAAGCCGAGCAGCGGGGAGATGACCATCGGCAGGACGACCTTGTCGACGATCGCCGACCAGTAGATCCCTAGGCCAGCGGCTAGACCCGCGCCGACCAGCCCGCCGATGAGGGCGTGAGTGGAGGAGGACGGGAGCCCGAGCCACCAGGTGATGAGGTTCCAGGTGATCGCGCCGAGCAGGGCGGCGACCACGACGACGAGTGCTGTGTGGGATGGTGCGCCGTCGAGGTTGACGATCGACTTCGCGATCGTCTCGGCCACTTCCGTGCCGAGCAGGGCGCCGACGAAGTTCATCACCGCGGCCATCAGCAGGGCGGACCGCGGGGTCAGCGCCCGGGTCGAGACCGACGTGGCGATCGCGTTGGCCGCGTCGTGGAAACCGTTGGTGTAGTCAAAACTCAGAGCGAGCGCAACAACAAGGATGACGAGCGCGACCTCCACCGGGCTCAGGACTCCTTGAGCGCGATGGTCTCGACCATGTTCGCCACGGTCTCGAAGGCGTCCGCCGCGAACTCGAGGGTCTCGACGACCTCTTTGAGCTTCATCAGGTGGATCGGGTCGGTGATCTCGTCGAACATCTGGGCGAGCAGCTTGCGGTGGATCTTGTCGGCCTGGTTCTCGAGGCTGTTGACCTCGACCCAGTAGTCGGTGAGGTCGCCCATCGATCGCAGGTGCGGCATGGCCTCGGCCGTGAGCTCGGCGCAGCGCTGCAGCACCTGGATCTGGTCGGAGACACGGGCCGGCAGCTCGTCGAGCTTGTACAGAACGATGAGGTCACCCGCCTCCTCCATGTAGTCCATGCAGTCGTCGAGGGCCGAGGCGAGACCGGAGATGTCGTCCCGGTCGAAGGGGGTGACGAACGTCTGGTTCAGGCGCCGCATGATCGAGTGCGTCGCGTCGTCGGCAGCGTGCTCGGTGTCGGCGAGCTTCTTGGCAAGCACCTTGCGCCCGGCTCGATCAGCTCCGAGGAGTTCGCTGAGCAGGTTCGCTCCGGTCACGAGGTGACTGGCCAGATCGGCCAGAAGATCGAAGAACGAGGTATCGCGCGGGGTGAGGCGCAGGCGCACAGCAGACTCCGGAGGGGGGAAGCGACGTTGACTGACAGTGATGAACAGAGCAGCAAACAGGTTGATCGACTGATCGTTACCAGAGTAGGGCAGCGCTTTGGTGAACACACAACTCCGGGGGTGTCGTACCACCAGATTCACAGTGAACACATGGCAACGCCGAGCGCAGGCGAGCCGTGGAGCGCATGAAAAAGGACGCCGGACCACGCAGCGCCTGACGGCGCGAAGGCCGCTCGTAGCGGCTTAAAGTGGAGCCCGGGGCTACCGTGGCCCGACGTCACCTCTTAGTTTACGCGGCTCTCGCCGGAGGGGGAAACGAGGTTTCGATCAGTCGAGACGGCGCACGCGCCACAGCCCAGCGGCATGCTCGAGCTCCTCGGCCGTGCGCACCAAGGACGCCGCACCGCGGGTCATCCGGGCCGCATGACCCGTGTCGACCGTGTCGACGTAGTCGGCGTCGAAGGCCGCGCCGACCGCCAGGACGCGGCAGAAGGCCGCGCCTCGCTCGAGGGCCACCGCCAGGTCGCCGGCGAAGACCCCCGACAGCACGGCGTCGGCCACGGCGCGCACGTCGCCCGGGCCGGTCGGGGTGACGACCCCCGCGACCACCTCGTGCACGGGGGCGGCAGCCACTCCCAGCCGGAAGCGCTCGGCGACGGTCTCGGGGTCTCTGCGCACCCACTCGCGCAGCACGTACAGACGCCACAGCGCGCCTGGGAGCGTGTCGGCGGGGCTGTCGGCCCACAGCGCGGCCACGACGTCGAGCCCCTCGTCCTCGACGAGCCGCACAAGACGCTCGACCACCTCGGGGTCTTCGCTCGCCCGCGCCCGGTGCACGATCGCGGCCGCCGTCGTGTGCGCAATCTCACCCCGCAGCGCGGGGTCCAGCTCGCCGGGGATCTCCTCCGCATCGCGCGGGTCCAACATGGCAGGCCGGCGCGGGTGCCGGGACTGGTCTTGCTGGTCGGGTCGGTTCGTGGAGGAACTGGGCGCGCCGTGGAAGTCACTCATCATTACAGTGTGAAGGACCGGGGTGCACCGGCGCTACGAGAACCAGGCGCTCGGGAGCCACTGCGGGATGTGGGGCACAGGTCCTCGGCGCCTGGTAGTCGACGACGCGAAGACCAACGATCGTCCGGAGGCGAAGATGACCGATTCAACGGAACAGCCGCTCGACCCAGAAGAGTCGCGGGTTGCCCGATCAGCCCATCGCAAGGCGATCACACTGTCCGTCTCGGCGGCGGTGGGCGGCTTCCTCTTCGGTTTCGACAGCTCGGTCATCAACGGAGCCGTCGACGCGATCGAGAAGGACTTCGCGCTCAGCTCCACGGTCACCGGCTTCGCCGTCGCCGTCGCCCTCCTCGGCTGCGCGGTGGGCGCCTGGTACGCCGGCCGGCTGGCTGACCGGTGGGGGCGCCCCCGGGTCATGCTCCTCGGCGCGCTGATGTTCCTCGTGTCCTCGATCGGTTCCGGATTCGCCTTCTCCGTATGGGACCTCATCCTCTGGCGCATCGTCGGCGGCATCGGCATTGGCATCGCGTCGGTGATCACCCCGGCCTACATCGCCGAGATCTCACCGACGGCCATCCGCGGCCGGCTGGCGTCGCTGCAGCAGCTCGCAATCACGATCGGTATCTTCGTCGCGCTGCTCTCCGACCAGCTCTTCGCCACGACCGCCGGCTCCGTCGACTCGGGTACGCCGATCGCCCTCGGCAGCAGCCTCTTCGGGTTGGAAGCCTGGCGGTGGATGTTCCTTGTCGCGGTCATCCCGTCGGCCGTCTACGCCTGGGTCGCCCTGACGGTCCCGGAGTCGCCTCGGTTCCTCGTGGCCAAGGGCAAGATCGAGGAAGCGCGCACGGTCCTGCGGTCCGTCCTGAACCCGCGTGACGTAGACGCCAAGGTCACCCAGATCGAGGACTCGGTCACCCGCGACGCCAAGCTCGTGAAGCAGACGTCGTTGCGCGGGCCACGGTTTGGGCTGCTGCCGATCGTCTGGGTCGGCATCCTGCTCTCGGTGTTCCAGCAGTTCGTCGGGATCAACGTCATCTTCTACTACTCGACCACCCTGTGGCGCTCGGTCGGCTTCGACGCCTCCGACTCGTTCAAGGTCTCGACGATCACCGCCATCACGAATGTCGTCGTGACATTCATCGCGATCGCGCTCGTCGACAAGATCGGGCGCAAACCGCTGCTGCTGTTCGGCTCGGCCGGGATGACGATCTCGCTCGGCACGATGGCGCTGGCCTTCACCCAGGCAACAGGCACGGGCGACAACGTCTCCCTACCCTCCCCCTGGGGCACGGTCGCCCTGATCGCCGCCAACGTCTTTGTCATCTCCTTCGGGGCGTCCTGGGGCCCGGTCGTGTGGGTCCTGCTCGGGGAGATGTTCCCCAACCGGATCCGCGCCTCGGCCCTGGCCCTGGCCGCCGCGGCACAGTGGCTCGCGAACTTCGCGATCACGGTGTCCTTCCCCCCGATGGCCTCAGGCCTCGGCCTCTCCTGGGTCTACGCGATGTACGGCACCTTCGCCCTCCTCTCCTTCGTCTTCGTGGCGCTGAAGATCAAGGAGACCCGCAACCGCGACCTCGAAGACATGGAAGACACAGCGCCGGCGCCCGCCTGACCCCGATTCCACCCGACGATGTGTCGGCGGCCACACCCATAATGGTTGCAGACTGCAAGCAAGTGATTTAGGCTGTGAGAGTTGAAAGGAACTTCTCATGGCCACGGAAACACCAGCGGTACACGACATCCTTCGTGCCTTCGAGGAGTTCGGCCGCGCCCAGCGCGAGGTCGGCTCGCGCCTGACCCGCAGCCTCGACGTGCCGCGAGCGAGCATCGGTCTGCTGCGTTACCTCAACACCCACGGACCCGTCCAGATCGGCTGCGCCGCTCAGCACTTCCGCGTCGACCTCTCGGTCACCAGCCGACAGGTGAGCGTGCTCGTCGACGCGGGTCTCGCCACGCGCGACGTCGACCACGACGACCGCCGAGCGCGCACCGTCGTGCTGACCGATCAGGGCCGGGCCAAGGTCGCCGAGCTCGGCGAGGCGGTCACCGCCTTGATGTCGGAGATCTTCGAGGACTGGGACCCGGCCGAGCTCAAAACAGCCACAGACCACATCACCGCGATCGCGCAGACGATCACGCAGCATCAGGGCGACCCCTCGCAGGCCGCCCACCACAAAGACTCTAAGGAAAACGTATGACCAGATCACCTAAGGCCCTCGATCAGGATCCTGATCCGACCACACCCTTCGGCCACGTCGACGGCGAGCCGGCCAAGATGAGCCACCGCCAGGTCATGGTGGCCCTCTCCGGGATCCTCCTGGGGATGTTCGTCTCGATCCTGGCGACCTCGGTCGTCTCGTCCTCGCTCCCCAAGATCATCTCCAGCCTCAACGGCACGCAGTCCGCCTTCACCTGGGTCGTCACCGCGACGCTGCTGACCACGACGATCAGCACGCCCATCTGGGGCAAGCTCGCCGACCTCGTCAACCGCAAGACCCTCATCCAGATCGCCCTCGTGATCACGGTCCTCTCGGCCGCGGCGGCCGGGTTCGCCCAGAGCACGGGCACCCTCATCCTCTTCCGCGCCTTCCAGGGAATCGGGGCCGGTGGCCTCACGGCCCTCGCGACCGTGCTCATCGCGGACATCATCTCCCCGCGTGAGCGCGGCAAGTACATGGGCCTCATGGGCGGGATCATGGCGGTCGGCATGGTCGGTGGCCCCCTGCTCGGCGGCGCGCTCACCGACACCGTCGGATGGCGCTGGAACTTCTTCGTCGGCATCCCCTTCGCGATCGCCGCGATCATCACCCTCCAGCGCACGCTGCGCCTGCCGGCCATGCCGCGCGTACGCGTCCGCCTCGACTACTGGGGGGCACTCCTGATCTCGGTGGGCATCTCCGGCCTGCTCCTGTGGATCACCTTCGCCGGCAACAACTTCGACTGGGCCTCCTGGCAGTCCTTCTCGATGGCCGGCGGGTCCCTCGTCGTCCTCGGGCTCGCGATCTGGGTGGAGAGCCGGGTCGAAGCGCCCATCATCCCACTCACGTTGTTCCGCAACAGGACCTTCGTGCTCGCGGTCATCGGCAGCGCAGCCGTCGGTGTTGCGCTGTTCGGCGCCTCCGTCTTCCTCAGCCAGTACATGCAGGTCTCTCGCGGCAAGTCGGCGACCGTCTCCGGCCTACTGACCATACCGATGATCATCGGTAACCTCATCGCCTCGATGGGCGCCGGCGCCTTGATCACACGGACCGGTCGCTACAAGAAGTTCCTGATCGTCGGCGCCATCGCGCTCGTCGCGGGTCTTGGCCTCATGGGAACGATCGACTACCACACGAACATGACCGTCATCGGTGTCTACATGTTCATCGTCGGGATCGGCATGGGCATGCTCATGCAGAACCTCATCCTCGCCGCGCAGAACACCTTTGCTCCCTCCGAGATGGGCACTGGCACTGCGGCGATCGCGTTCTTCCGGACCCTCGGTGGTGCGATCGGCGTCTCGGTCCTGGGTGCCATCCTGGGCTCACGCATCACCTCCGAGATCACCCATGGTCTTGGCGACCTAGGGATCGACGGCGGGGCACTCAGCGGTGGCACCATCCCGGACGTCAACACGCTGCCGGGTCCGATCAAGGAGGTCGTCGAGATGGCCTACGGCGCCGGGGTCGCTGAGATCTTCCTCATCGCCGCGCCGATCGCGATCATCGCCCTGATCGCCGTGATCTTCCTCAAGGAGATCCCGCTCGGCAACATGTCTGGCGTCGAGAAGCGGCTCGAAGAGATGGCCCTCGCGGAGGCCCTGGCCGTCGCGCAGGAATCAGCCGGGATGTCTTCCTTCGACGAAGGCATCGAGGCCCTCATCACGGCGCCCGACGACGACGAGCTGGAGTCAGCCGTTCGCTGACCTGCCTGCCCAACAACGAAGGCCTGGACCAATTCGGTCCAGGCCTTCGTCGCGTTCGGGCTCCGCGACTATGAAGCGGCGTCGTCGAAGGTGAGCGACACCGAGTTCATGCAGAACCGGTCGCCGGTCGGGGTCTGGGGCGCGTCGTCGAACAGGTGGCCCAGGTGCGAGCCGCACTTGGCGCAGCGCACCTCGGTGCGCACCATGCCCAGGCTGTCGTCCTCGAGGAGCTCGACGGCGTCGGACTCCTTGGGAGCGTAGAAACTCGGCCATCCGCAGTGGGAGTCGAACTTCGCCTCCGACCGGAACAGCTCGTTGCCGCACGCCCGGCAGTGGTAGACGCCCGTGCGGTTCTCGTCGAGCAGCGCGCCGGTTCCGGGACGCTCGGTGCCCGCGCGACGCAGCACCGCGAACTCCTCCGCGCTGAGCTCGGAGCGCCAGTCCTCATCGGTCTTGGTCACGTCGTACGTCATCGTCGTCCTTTCCGTCGTTGCTGATCCCGCTCCCCCGGAAACACCAAGGCCCGCCGGAAGATTCCGGCGGGCCTTGGTCGTGCGCTGGTGTTCACCATTGCGGCGTCGGCGAGACGGGGAGGTCAGCGCCGGGCCGGTTCACCACCGCTGAGTCGGCTCAGTTCGAGCGACGACGTCCCTGCGTGCTCGAGCGACGCGGGCCGCCGCGACCTTCGCCGCTGGGGGCCGAAGAAGCCGGCGAGGAGGCCATGCCCGAGCCGGGCGTGCTCGTGGAGTACTGCACGGGAGCGCCACGGCCGGAGCCGGAGCTGCGTCCGCTGCCGCCCGAACGGCCACCGGCCGCGCCGGCGCCACGGGACGGTGCCCCGCCGCGCGAGGAGCCGCCGGTCGAGCCGCCGCCGCTGCGCGAGGAGGAAGAACGCTCGGTCAGCGGCGCGCCGGTCGCCGAGACGCCGGAGCGTCCACGTCCACCGGAACGGCCACGACCGCCGCCGCCACCACTGGAACGCTGCTGCTCGGTCTGCTCCTGGACGGGAGCGGGCTTGACGTAGGCGGCAACCTCGCCGACGAGACGCGCGATGGCCTCGTCGCCGGGGACGACCTTGCGCGGCTGGGCGTTGATCTTCGCCTGGCGGGTCAGGTCACGCACGTCGCCGCGCTGCTCGGGGAGCATGATCGTGACGACGTCGCCGCCGGACCCGGCGCGGGCCGTGCGGCCCGAGCGGTGGGTGTAGGCCTTGTGCTCGGCGGGCGGGTCGACGTGCACGACGAGGCTGATCTCGTCCACGTGGATGCCGCGCGCCGCGATGTCCGTGGCAACCAGCACGTTGACTGCGCCGGAGGAGAAGGCCGCCAGGTTGCGCTCACGCGCGCCCTGGCCGAGGTTCCCGTGCAGGTCGACCGCGGGCACGCCGTCGGCCGTGAGCTGCTTGGCGAGCTTCTTGGCCTGGTGCTTGGTGCGGGTGAAGAGCACGCGCTTGGACGTGCCGGAGGCGAGGGCCTGGATGACGTCGCGCTTAGCGGCAGCGTCGGACACCTCGAAGATGTGGTGCGTCATGGTGGACACGTGCGACTCGGCGCTGTCGACGGCGTGGCTCGTGGGAGCGTCCATGTAGCGCTTGACCAGCTGGTCTACGCCGTTGTCGAGGGTGGCCGAGAACAGCAGGCGCTGGCCCTTGCTGGGCGTGCGGTCCATGATGCGCTTGACGCCGGGCAGGAAGCCGAGGTCGGCCATGTGGTCGGCCTCGTCGAGCACGGTGATCTCGACCTCGTCGAGGAAGACGAGCTTCTGGCTGATGAGGTCCTCGAGCCGGCCCGGGCAGGCGATGACGATGTCGACGCCGCCCTGGAGCGCGGTGACCTGGCGGCTCTGGGCGACGCCACCGAAGATCGTCGTGGTCTTGAGACCGACGAGCTTGGCGAGCGGCTCCATGACTGCGTTGATCTGGTTGGCCAGCTCACGGGTCGGGACAAGAACGAGGCCACGCGGGCGGCTCGGCTTGCGGCGACCGGAGCTCGCCGCGAGGCGGGTCACGGTCGGCAGCGAGAACGCGAGGGTCTTGCCGGAGCCGGTGCGGCCGCGGCCGAGCACGTCGCGCCCGGCGAGGGTGTCGGGGAGCGTCGTCGTCTGGATCGGGAACGGTGCGATGATCCCGGTGTCAGCGAGGTAGCTGATGATCGGGGCGGGAAGCGCAAAGTCCGTGAACTCCGCGGCGGGGACTGCGGCGGCCGGAGCTGCTGCGGTTCGCGCGGGGGCGTTCTGTGTACGGGAAGTTGCGGGCGCGCCGGAGCGCTGTGAATTCGTCAAGGGGTGCCTTATCTCTATGCGCCGTCGGGCGATTCCCTCGACGCTCGGCGCGCGTCACTCGCGCTGCCTTCACCCAGTCTCTCACGCCTGTGGAAAACCCGTCCAGATTATCGGTGTGATCCCCGACTCCCACCCGGGTTCGTCACGGCGCCTGCACGGTGGAGGTAGGTGCGGCCGCGGCCAGGCGGCTGGACGGCTGGACGGCTGGGCCCGGCCCGCGGCCAGCTCAGCCCAGTCCCCCAACCCCCTCCCCCGTCCCCTTCGACCACCAGCCCTCGTCCCCTTCGATAGGTGTCCGGATTCCGCCCCATTTTCGGCGAGAAACAGGGCGGAGTTCGGGCACCTACGGATCCCGAGGGCGGGCGGAGGCACAGCAGGAAGAGGTTGGTGTGGTCGAATGTCTCCCGTGTCGATCCTTTCCGAGATCTGGTCCCGCGCGACCGAGCCGCTGCCCCCTCCCGAGCAGTGGGTCGTGTGGACGACGGCGGCCGTCGCGCTGGTCGTCGTGCTGAGCCCCACGTGGCGGGTCGCCCGGCACGTGGTGACGATCGCGCACGAGGGCGCGCACGCCCTCCTCGCGCTGCTCACCGGGCGCAGGCTCTCCGGGATCCGGCTGCACTCGGACACGTCCGGGCTCACTGTGTCTTATGGCAAGCCACGCGGCTTCGGCATGGTGCTCACCGCGTTTGCGGGGTACACCGGCCCGGGGCTCGTCGGCCTCGGCGCGGCGTTCATGCTCCGCCAGGGCTACGGCGTCGGCCTGCTGTGGCTGCTCATCCTGGTGCTCGCGCTCATGCTCATCCAGATCCGCAACTGGTTCGGGCTGCTCTCGATCCTTGTCAGCGCCGCGGCCCTGGTGGCCATCTCGTGGTTCGCGAGCACGCAGTGGCAGACGGCGGCCGCGTACCTCGTGACGTGGTTCCTGCTGCTCGCCGCCCCGCGCCCGGTCATCGAGCTGCAGGCCTCACGCCGAGCCGGCCAGGCCCGCAACTCCGACGCGGACATGCTCGCCCGCCTCACCCCGCTGCCGGGGCTGTTCTGGGTCTGCACGTTCTTCGTCGTGACGGTCGGCGCGCTGGTGCTCGGGTCCTGGTGGATCGGCGCCTGGTCGATCGAGGACCTGCCCCGCTTCTGACCCTCCTGCCCGACGCCGCAGCACGGCTTGGGCCGCCGACATGCGGCCCCATGGACAGACACACAACGATGCCCGGGTCAGATCTGACCCGGGCATCGTTGTCGGCTGGGGGGCTAGCCGTCCTGCAGCGTCAGTCCTGACTCGAGGTGGTCAGTCCTGACGCGGAGCGAGCGTGAACGACGTCGTCGAACCGCTCGCGTCGGCATCCAGAGACAGGTCGGCGAGCGACGTGGAGGCCACCGGCTCGACGTAGACGTGGGTCCCGTCGAGCTCGATCACCTCGTCGGTCGCCGGGGCCTCGGTCACGAGGGCAAGGTCAAAGTCGCCGGGGGTCCCGTCGGCCGCGGCGATCCGCAGACCACCACCGTCCGGAAGGTTCGCCTGGGTAGCCAGGTCCTGCACAGCGATTCGGGCATTGTCAGTCAGAGTAAGCACGAGATCTCCTCTCGTAGCCGGGCACTCCCCACCCCTCACGCCACGGGTTGCGCAGCGGTGACGAGCACGTCCGGGAGTCATACGGACTCCCCCACCGAAACAATCATTGGCCGATAACGCAACCCGGAACGCCATGATTATCAGGGGTTGGTCTGCGGATTCACGCGATCTCCCAGGTCTGTGCCGCAGCATCCCGGACCCCCTGGGAGCATGTGAAGGTCCTGCACACATGTCACCCGCGGCCAGATCTTTCGGACGTTCGTCCACTCCAGTTACCCGATCGGCGAGCGGACCGCGTAACCTGATCACTCGGCGAGTCAGCACCTCCGACGTTGCCCCGCGTCTCCGCAGGTCCACCTGCACGACGCCGGGCCAGCACCGGGGCGGCCAACGCGCCAGGGCCCCTAGCTCAGTTGGCAGAGCATCGGACTTTTAATCCGCGGGTCGTGGGTTCGAGCCCCACGGGGCCCACCCATCAATGATTCTGAGCCCTCAATGCCTCCGATCAACCCGGCTGTGGGCACGTTTTGGGCACAACCTCTCGCAAGCGGGCCACATCCATCGCTAACGCGTGGGGCTGGCGTTCCGCCGGCCGCGGGCGCTCGCGATCGTCCACCTCGCCGCGGCCCAACTCACGTCGGCCGTGACCGCGCATCGCGGTCGCGGTGGACACCTCCCCGCCGCGCAAGAGGGTAGGGCGTTCGGATCGCCAGCACCGACGAGCTCGGACCTCACCACCGGGAGTGTCTCTTCTCCTCCGGCTCGCGTGGCGTTTCAGCCCCCATAGGCACCGATCTGGCATAAAAATGCACCCACCCATGCCAAGATCGGGGGATGACACCCGAGTTCTTCGTGAGCATTGCCGCCGCTCTCTTCACTGCTGGATCGCTGGTCTTCGTCGGCATAACGACAAGCCACACCAAGCGACAGGCAGATGCGAGCATCGCTCAGGCGAACTCTGCGATCGAACAAACTTCCATCCAGCGTCAGCTCCGCGAAGATGCAGCTCAGCCCTACGTCTGGGCCGACATCAAGTCCGGCGGCGCAAGCGGAAGCACCCTGACGATCGTCGTGGGGAACTCCGGTCCTACCGTCGCAACTGACGTCCGCGTGCAGATCGATCCTCCGCTGACCCTTACAGAAGGCCACGACGGGCACGAGGACCTCGACGGGATCTTGCGTCACGGGATCCACTCGATCGCTCCGGGCCGCCAGATGCGGTGGCGAATCGGTGAGCACCATGGCGCCAACGCCGTGGTGGAGGCCGAGCGCTCGACACCGCGAACGATCAGGGTGACCGGCCGTGGCCCTTTCGGCGAGCTCACACCTCTTGAGTACGTGGTCGACTTCGGTGACTTCTGCTGCTCGTTCGTCGACGAAGGTGGCAGCCTCTACCGGGTGGCCGAGGAGATCAAGAAGATCAGCTCTAGTCTCACGTCCTCGGTGGGGTACGTCGCCAGTGCCGTCGAGGATCTGGGAACGCCTCGGGCCTGACCGGCGGCCTACTCCTTGGGCACACTTTGGCTACACCTTGCTGCAACCTTGCATCAGCGGCTATCCAGATCCGCGGATTCCTGCAGTTTCTGGCCCTGACCTGCACTATTGCGAGAGCTCGAGCCACACGGGGCCCACCGATAGATCGCTAGGCGTCAAGAACGTATTGCCTAGCGCTACGCCGAGTTGACCGATCCAAGGCGCTGCACGCATCTCTACGTCGCGGTGGAGACGCGAGCCTACCGGTATCGTTCGGTCACCCCTGACTATGTCCCTCGGTCTCGGCCCCGCCTTGTCAAGGAAGAAGGTTGGTGACCTGACGTAGCGGGCCATCGATGGTCATTTTGAGTTGGAGCGTCAACAGCCAGCGCTGTTCAGCGCCCGGCGCGCTCTGAGACGCCGCCTCGTTCTCTACGCCTAGCCCACCGACGAGGCCATGCACGACAACACACCGCAGGATCGCTCACTAGCAACTCCCATGAAAGCGGAGAACACTGGACACCGGCTCGTGCGTGCGGTCGGGCAGGCGTTCACAAGATAGGCCGCGCAGACCGTAGCGCTAAATCCCATGGACAACGTTCCCACCTGTGTCGGCATCGCGATACCAGTCCGGCGCGGCACGCCCGTCGTGCGACTGGACGCCGGTACCTTGAGACATAAGCCCGAGCACGACGTAGTCACGCGATGACGCGCAGGAGACGAGACATGGCACCGACCACCGAGACAACCCAGCGCCCCGTACTTCAGAGAATGATCTTGCGCGTAGCGAACGATCGGCGCGGCACAGTCGAAGGCGCGAATCGCAGGTCCTACATGTCCCGTGGCGGCCAGCGGTGAGGCTCATATCCGCTCGCATCCGCGGCTACGGCCGCATCGTTGACTCCAAGATCAACCTTGACGCGAAGGTCATCGCTATCGTTGGCCCGAATGAAGCCGGGAAGACAACACTCCTGAAGGCTCTCACACACATCCACAGCGACGAAGCCGTTCCAATTCCTCAACGTTCTCGGGCCACAGAGGTAACGGATCAGACTCGCGTCACCACCTTCGATTATGTCCTTGAAGAATCCGATCAGGATGCGCTTGCCGATCTTCACCTACAAGAGCCGCCAACTCGAGCCGAGATCTCACGATCGGCGGATGGAGAAAACCTCTACGTCGGTCTATCTCCCCTGCCTGCAAAGTCCGTAAAGCCCCTTCAATCGGCGGTCGAACACCTGAATTCCTCACTAGCCGACCAACTGATTGATCACTGGATCGATCCCAATACGACATATGCCGATCCAGAGGGCGACGCAGCGCGCGACTATCGAAGAGAATTGCAGGCGACCATTGAGGCGATCGATACCGCAATTGTTGAACTGGGGACCGAACTTCCAGATGAAGCGGTCGAGACCGCCCGATCACTTCACGCGGCAACACTAAAAGAAGATGCGGGCGCCGAGCAGCTACGCGCGACACTCCGTGGGGTGATTGATTGGGCAGAGCAAGGAGATCCTGGGGGCGCGGCACGCACCCGCCTCTGGAACCGCACGCCTGACTTCATCTTGTTCAATGAGGCCGACCGCTCGATTCAGTCGACCTACGTGTTCGACGAGGCGCTCGTCAACAATCCACCAGGCGCACTTAAGAACCTCGCAGGCACCGCGTCATTGGATCTGCCTCAACTTCTTCTCTTCGTGCAGACTGGTGATATTGCCCGTCGACGATCAGCAATCGTTCAGGCCAATAGCCGGATGGATGCGATCTTTGGCGATGCGTGGAAGCAGTCGAAGCTGTCAGTTCATATCGAACTAGACGGCAACCAACTCCGCATAGAACTGATGGAGGATGGCGACAACGTCACTGTGTTCGATGAGCGCAGCGCAGGGCTAAGGATGTTTGTTGCGTTGATCGCGTTTCTGAAGGTGCACGGCTCAGATCGACTGCCCATCCTCCTCATAGACGAAGCCGAAAATCATCTTCACATTGACGCACAAGCCGATCTCGTCAACATGTTCGTCATGCAAGAACATGCCGTCAAAGTCATCTATACAACCCACAGCCCTGCATGCCTGCCCCCTGACCTTGGAACCGGGATTCGCGTGGTCGTACCACGCGAGGACAACCTCCAGATCAGTGACGTCAGGAACAGTTTCTGGCAGGGCTCGGCAGGCTTCTCTCCGCTAATGCTCGCGATGGGTGCGGCGGCGGCGGCTTTCACTCCAGCGCGCCTCGTGGTGTTGGCAGAAGGCGCAACCGAGATGATCCTCCTGCCAACGTTGATGCGGTCAGCGATTGGCGAGAATGAGCTGCGCTACCAAGTTGCACCAGGTCTATCTGAAGTTCCAAGAGACTTCATGCCGAAGCTCGACCTTGAGGCTGCTCGCGTCGCTTATCTTGTCGATGGCGACGACGGTGGATTGAAGTTGAAGAAGTCACTTACCGTCGCAGGCGTGCCCGAGAACCTCGTCGCAGAACTCGGCGCTCCCGGGATCGAGAATCTCATTGATCCAAGCGACTATCGAGGCGCTATTGCAGCATTACTTCCCGAGTGCAATCCAGGGGTTGCCGCGAGCGTTCTCCCTGAGCTTCCTACAATCGAACTCGCAGCCGACCGTTCTGTCTCGAAATGGATGGAGGACTGGTTCAAAAGCGAGGGGATCAAGGGACCTTCCAAGGTTGCGGTCGCCAACTGGCTAGTTGAGAATAAGAGGGCGACCCTGAGCGAGGGCGGAGTGGAGCTTCTCAAAGCTTTGAACAAGCAGCTCCTTGTCGCCCTGGGCGTCGAGAGCACTACGACGTCCACGGAAGCAAACACCATGACTAACAGTGAGACACGCCGTCCTCCCCATTGAAGAGCGTTGAGCCTGAAGAAGGCCTTCTAGTCACATGCCTGCGTACTGTAGTGCAGGATACGCACGCCAATTTTTGATTGGTCTTGTAACACCGAAGGTGCAAGGACAGGGATAGGCACAAACATCGCCGATGGTCCAGAGGCAAGTCTGAATCGAGAATAGTTCACTTTGGTGCGCAATCGGCGGACATTTGGGTCGTCCGACTCATTTAGCGCCCGATTGCTCGTGTTTCGATGCCGCGAGGGCGGGCTCGCAACATTCAAGCCCGCGGTCTGCTCGAGTCGCCCGCGCGTCACTTCGCGCCGAGGCGAGGCAAGGCGACCGACTCCTATTTCTGACGAGCGGTGGCGCTCTCCAGCGACGGAGCCGTCTCCTCGATGTCGACGCGTGATGCGGTACATCCCGCGATGCGCCGTTCCGGGACGCCACCATGGTGGCATGACCTACTCGCCCCTCCATCAGCAGTTCGCCCACATGGCCACCGGCGACCCCTACGACGACCTCACGGCCGAGCTCATCTCAGCGCGCCAGTCGGCGGTGCTCGCGACGAACTCCTACAACGCCTCGTACGGCCAGCCGCGGGCCGATCGGGAGGCGCAGCTGCGCGCGGTGCTCGGCGCCGCCGGTGAGGGTGCCAACTTCGAGCCGACCTTCCGGTGCGAGTTCGGCAGAGACATCCGCGTAGGCAAAGGTTCTGGGCGAACTTCGACTGCGTCATGCTCGACGGTGCGGCCATCACCATCGGCGACGACGTGCTCATCGGCCCGAAGGTCGGCATCTACACCCCCAACCACGCCTTTGACCTCGGCGAGCGGATCGCGGGAGCATGCGACGCGCATCCGGTGACGATCGGCGACGGCGTCTGGATCGCCGGCGGCGTGACGATCCTGCCGGGGGTGAGCATCGGTGCCGGCTCGATCATCGGTGCGGGCAGCGTCGTCACGCGCGACGTACCGGCCGGCGTCATCGCGGCGGGCAACCCGGCCCGCGTGCTGCGCGCGATCACCGAGGCCGATCGCACGGGCTACGTCGCCCAGCATTGAACAACCTCGCCATGCAGAGGGGCCCGGACAGCAAACCGTCCAGGCCCCTCGTCTATGTCGCCTTACAGCGAAGCGAGCGCCTCAGCGAAGGTGCTCGACGGACGCATGACAGCGTCCGTCTTCGCCTCGTCGACCTTGTAGTACCCACCGATCTCGACCGGCGATCCCTGCACGGCGATCAGCTCGTCCACGATCGTCTGCTCGTTCGCACGCAGCGTCGCGGCCAGCGGCGCGAACGCCGCAGCGAGCTCGGCGTCGTCCGTCTGCGTCGCCAGCTCCTCGGCCCAGAAGAGGGTGAGGAAGAAGTGCGAGCCGCGGTTGTCGATCGTGCCGAGCTTGCGGCCGGGCGACTTGTTCTCGAGCAGGAAGGTGCCGGTGGCACGGTCGAGGGTCGCGCCGAGCACGCGGGCCTTCGCGTTGTCGTTCGCGTCGGCGAAGTGCTCGAAGCTGGCGGCCAGCGCGAGGAACTCGCCCAGGCTGTCCCAGCGGAGGTAGTTCTCCTCCACGAGCTGCTGCACGTGCTTGGGGGCCGAGCCGCCGGCGCCGGTCTCGAAGAGGCCACCGCCATTGAGCAGTGGCACGATCGAGAGCATCTTGGCGCTCGTGCCCAGCTCCAGGATCGGGAACAGGTCGGTGTTGTAGTCGCGCAGCACGTTGCCGGTCACCGAGATGGTGTCCTCGCCGCGACGGATCCGCTCGACCGACAGCGTGGTGGCCTCGGCGGGTGCGAGCACCCGGATGTCGAGGCCCGTGGTGTCGTACTCGGGCAGGTACGCGTTGATCTTCGCGATGAGGTTCGCGTCGTGGGCGCGGTTCTCGTCGAGCCAGAACACGGTGGGGGTTCCCGTCGCGCGGGCGCGGTTGACCGCGAGCTTGACCCAGTCGCGGATCGCGACGTCCTTGGTCTGGCAGGCGCGCCAGATGTCGCCGGCCTGGACCTCGTGCTCGAGGAGGGCCTCGCCCGCCGCGTTGACGACGCGCACGGTACCCGCAGACGCGATCTCGAAGGTCTTGTCGTGCGAGCCGTACTCCTCGGCCTTCTGGGCCATGAGCCCGACGTTGGGGACGGTGCCCATCGTCGTCGGGTCGTAGGCGCCGTTGGCGCGGCAGTCGTCGATGACGGCCTGGTAGATGCCGGCGTAGCTCGAGTCGGGGATGACAGCGATGGTGTCGGCCTCGGCGCCGTCCGGTCCCCACATGTGGCCCGAGCTGCGGATCATGGCCGGCATCGAGGCGTCGACGATCACGTCGCTGGGCACGTGCAGGTTCGTGATGCCCTTGTCGGAGTTGACCATCGCCAGGCGGGGGCCGTCCGCGAGGCCCTGCTCGAAGGCGGCGCGGATCTCCGCACCGTTGGCCAGCGCGTCGAGTCCGTCGAGGATCCCGCCGAGGCCGTTGTTGGGGCTGAGGCCGGCGGCCGCGAGGTCAGCGCCGTACTGCTCGAACACGGCGGGGAAGAAGGCGCGCACGACGTGGCCGAAGATGATCGGGTCGGAGACCTTCATCATCGTCGCCTTGAGGTGCACCGAGAACAGCACGTCCTCGGCCTTGGCGCGGGCGATCGCCTGAGCGAGGAACTCGTGCAGCTTCGCGACGTTGAGGAAGGTCGCGTCGATGACCTCGCCCGCCAGAACCTTCAGGCCGGGGTGCAGGACTGTGATCGAACCGGCAGCGTTGACGTGCTCGATCCGCAGGACGTCGTCGGCGGCGAGGATGATCGACTTCTCGTTCGAGAAGAAGTCGTCGTGGCCCATGGTCGCGACGTTGGTCTTCGAGTCGGTGGTCCATGCGCCCATGCGGTGCGGGTTCTTGCGCACGTATTCCTTGACCGACAGCGGTGCGCGGCGGTCAGAGTTGCCCTCGCGGAGCACCGGGTTGACCGCGGATCCCTTGATCTTGTCGTAGCGCGCGCGGATGTCCTTCTCGGCGTCCGTCTGCGGGGCGTCGGGGTGGTTGGGCAGGTCGTAGCCCTTGGCCTGCAGCTCCGCGATGGCGGCCTTGAGCTGCGGCTCCGACGCCGAGACGTTCGGCAGCTTGATGATGTTCGCCTCGGGCGTGGTGGCCAGGGCCCCCAGCTCGGCGAGCGCGTCGCCGACCCGCTGCTCGGCGCTGAGGTTCTCGGGGAACGCGGCGAGGATGCGGCCGGCGAGGGAGATGTCGCGCGTCTCGAGCTCAACACCGGCCGTGCTCGCGAAGGCGCTGACGACGGGGAAGAACGAGTGGGTGGCCAGCATCGGCGCCTCGTCGGTGTAGGTGTAGATGATTTTGCTCATCGTCGGGCAGCTCCTTGGCGTAGCGCATGGCGAACTTGTCTTGATATCAAGATACAGGGGATGCCTGAGAGACGTGGCGTGCGGTCGCCCGATGTCCCGCGAATCACACCGCGTTCCACCAAACCACCGACGCGCCCGTCCCGCTAGCATCACCGCCATGACTCAGGTGATCTTCATGTGCGGCCCCGCCGGCTCCGGCAAGACCACCGCCTCCCTCGCCCTCGAGGCGGCGGCCTTCACGCGCCTGTCCATCGACGAGGAGGCATGGCGCGACGGCCACCACGAGCACCCGCTGCCCGACGACGTCGCCGAGCAGATGCGCGCCAGGCTCCGGGGCCGGCTCGTCGACCTGGTGGCGAGCGGCACAGACGTCGTGCTCGACTTCGCCTTCTGGTCCCGCGCGGTCCGCGACGACTACCGGCGCCTGCTGGCTCCCTACGGCGTCGCGCCGGAGACCTACTACCTCGCGACCCCGCGGGAGGTTGTCCTTGCCCGGCTCGACGCCAGGAAGAACGCCGGCCCGAACGAGATCGTCCTGCCGCGGGCCGTCGCTGAGGCGTACTTCGACGGCTTCGAGGTCCCGACGCCGGACGAGGGTCCGCTGCGGATCCTCACCGGCAGCGCAACCTAGCCGCTACTTCGCTGCGAGACGGCGGCGCGATCGCGCCGCGACGAGGAGGACGCCGAGCAACATCATGATGCCGGCCAGCACAAGCGCCGGGACGGACCCTGCTCCGGTCGTGGCGAGCCCGTCCGCGTCGGGCTGTGTCGCGGCGGCCCGGACCGCCGTGTCCACGGCAGGGGCGGCGCTCGGGGTGGCCGCAGCGGGCGGCGTCGGGCTCGGCGTCGGCGTGCCCGACGGTGGTGCGCCCGGCGTCGGGCTCGGCGTCGGACTCGGGCTCGGCGACGGACTCGACCCCGGCGTCGGCTCAGGAACGACGAACTCGATCACCGTGACCGTCCCGGTGGTCTGCCCGACGAAGACCAGGTGGTGAATCCCTGGGGCCAGCGCCGGCAGGACGAGCGCGCCGCGCTGAACCACCCCGTTGACGACAGGCAGCACACCGAGCGCGACCGGCGTCGAGTAGACGAATGCGTCGACAAAGCTATCCCTGGCGGCAGACCACGGAGTTCTGGCGCCGTCGGGACGGACCGGCCACCCGTTCCTGCCGGCGAGGTCGAGAAGGTCGTCGGTGGTGGCGGCCGGAGCGGCCCCCTGGGCGGCCTTGACGTTCACGCGCACCCCGACCGGGTCCGACGTCGACCCCGCGAACAGCGTGTCCGCGGGGGTGAACACGGCGGTCAGCAAGCGGTCGCCTACGCCTATCGTCGTCGTGGTCAGCGAGAAGACCCCTGCGGACACGGTGCCAGACCCGAGCGACGTCGTACCGTCGAAGAACTCGATGGTCCCGGTCGCACCAGCCGGAGCCAGCGTGCCCGTCACCGTGACCGCAGCACCCGAGACCACCGACACCACGTTCGGGGTCAATGACACGGACACAGCCGTGAGCTCCGACCAATGCGCCGTCAGGGCAACGGACCCCACGACGGTGTCGGAGACGAAGTTCCAAGCTGTCACGGAACCGGGAGCGAACCATCCGACGAACTCGTAGCCGGTGCGGGTCGGCGCCTCAGGCTCGTCGAGCGGTGCCCCGTGCTCGATGGTCTGCGATCCGACCGTGCCGCCGCCCGCGCTGTCGAACGTCACGGCATAGCTGTCCAGGGTCCAACGTGCGGTCAAGACCGTCGGGCCCGTGACCTTGCCCGCGGCGAAGTCCCATGCGGTCGCAGACCCGGCCGCGAACCAACCCACGAGTGAGTGGCCGTCAAGGACAGGATCGGCGGGTTCGGTGAGGGGCTGACCGTAGGCGACCACGACGCCGTCCACCTGAGTTCCCCCGGCGGAGTTGAACTCGATGTTGTAGTCGTCCGCGGTCCAGTGCGCGTACACCGTGGCGTGGTCCACGATGGCCACGCCCACGTTCCACGGAGTGCCGCCCGTCGCTGCCGTGTACCAGCCCGCGAAGGAGTGACCCTCACGGGCCGGTATCCCGGGGGAGGTCGCATGTGAGCCGTGCAGCACGGTCTGCGCCGAGACCGGGCTACCCAGTGCACCGGTGTCGAAGACCACTGTGTAGATGTTGGCGATCCAATGCGCGTACAGCGTCGTCGGACCCATGATCGGCGTGGTTGTTTTCCAGAGGACGCCGCTCGTGGGACCCATGTACCAGCCCGCAAAGATGGAGCCATACCTGGTGGGAGCAGTCGGCAACGTGAACGTGGCCCCTTCGAGCACGGACACAGGCTCGATGGTGCTGCCACCGTCGGTGACAAAGTTGACCGCGTGCGACGTACCCTGCCAGCTGGCATACCAGGTGGCGGTCGACAGCTGCGTGGTCGTCGTGAGCATCGAGCCGGCGCCCGGCAGCGGAGACGACGACCAGCCCGTGAATGTGGCGCCCGCGCGGGTGGGCGCAGCCGGTACTGGCATCCCGGCTGCCGCCAGCGTCGGCGCGTAGACGCGCACCGCGCTCGGCGCCCCCGTTCCGCCGGTGCTGTCGAAGGAGAGCAGGAAGTTGTTGCCGGTCACTTCTCCGCTGATGGCTCCGCGGATGGTTCCCGTGTTGCGGACTGAGCCACCGTAGGAGACGTCCAAGGCGCTTCCGCTCGGGATGATGAGCGTGCCCGAGTTATCGAAGGACCCACCTCCGCCATATGTGGCGAAGCGCACGGCCGTTTCCGACACCCCGCGCGAGTTGGACGTCCATGCAGTCACGGTAGCGGGATCGTGGATCGTGATGCCGGTCGGCATTCCCCAGCTGCATGCGCCGCCCGCACTGAGACCGCTCGTGCCGATTCCCGGCGCGCAGACGCCCTCTCCGTGCGCATTCACCACACCGCCGAGGATGGAGATGCTCCCGAGGAGGCCCACGGCTCCCCAACCGGAGCCGATTCCAGCGGCTTGGGTTCCGCCCTCTGCCGTCACAGAGCCGCCGTTGATCGTCAGTACGGGAACGACCGCATACACACCGCCACCAATTCCAGCGCCCCCGGTCGAGCTCCCGGTGGCCGTCACCGTACCGTCGTTGATGGTGACCGATCCGGGCTCTGCCGACACTCCCGCATCTGAACCCGTACCGATCCCTGCCCCCCATTGACCGCCGGTGGCGATGACAGTGCCACTGTTGATCACCACTGTCCCCATCCCCGATTCACAGCCGCCGATGCCCGCGCAGCCAGAAGCACCACTCGCGCGAAGCGTCCCCGACCCGTCGAGGGTGAATGAGGCACCTGCCTCCACTTCGATGCCTGCCTGGCCGTTCGGGTGACCGTTCTCGCCGATCCCGATCACGGTCAGCTCATATCCACCGAGGTCAAGAGTCACATTCTTGCCGCGGGTGACGACGAGCCCGGTGCCGACGATGTCCGCACCAAGCTGGACCGTGCCACCCGCGGCGATGGCATCCTCAAGATCCAGAAAGGTCGCCACTGTCGTCACACCCGCGGCCGATGCCGGCAGCGCGACCGCGGTGAGCGCACCCGCGAGACCGAGGACTGTTGCGAGGACGGCGGCGACTAGGCACGACCGTCGATCGGCGCGACCGGGCAGGCGACTAGGCAAGCGGGTGAGCAGCATAGACACGACGCTAGACGCCCGCCCCATCGCGACGGAGGGTACCTAGGTCGCCAATCTTGACCCATCCGAGCATCCAGGGCGCGAACCTCTCCGGCGAGCCACGATCGGGGGATAGCATGCACTTCCTGCGGACTCACAACCACGTACAGGGGCGGGATGGCTCGGACAGACAGCAGCACCGAAGCGGTCCGGGGTCGGGCGCACACCACGCTGCGTTCCCCCGGTCCGGGGCACTCTCCGCTCCGGCGATCCTTCGATCGGGCGCTCCTGGCGATCCTGGTCTCGGGGCTGCTCTTTGCGGTCCTGCTCGTCGCGCTCCTGCCCCTCGACGGCCCGGCGTCTGGCGTCCTCGTACTGTTTCCCATCAATCTTGTGGTGTATCTGCTCGCCGGACTGCTCGCTTGGTACAACCGTCCGAGCAACCGGATGGGCGCACTGATCCTGCTCGCCGGGGGCGCCGTCTTCCTCGGAGGGGCAGGCAACACCGAGATCCCGTTGTTCGTGATCATCGGGACCATCGGGGCGAGCCTCCCGCTCGCGGTGCTGGTGCACCTCCTGCTTGCGTTCCCGACGGGCGAGCTCCGCGGCAGCCTCGAGAGGTTCACGGTGGGCGCCGGCTACGTCACGGCCGTCTTCCTGCAGATGCCCTCGTATATGTTGTCGGCGGACGGCCCCGCGCCGACGCTGATCATCACGGACGCACCTGGTCTGGCGGAGGCGGGAACGGCCGTCCAGTCGGCGGTCGGCGGCGCGGTGCTGCTGCTGACCGCGGGCCTCTTGGCCATCCGGCTCGGCCAGGCGACCGGACTCGAGCGCCGCGTCCTGGTTCCGTTGTACGGCTATGGGATCGTCGCGATGGCGGTCCTGCTGTTCTCGACGCGCCTGGTGCGCACGCTCCTCGACTGGGGGCCCGAGGCCGTCGGCATCCTCCAGCTCTCGGCCTTCCTCGGCGTACCCGTCGCGTTCGCGCTGGCAGTGCTGCGCGGTGGCGTCGCGCGCACGGGCGAGCTCGAGGAGCTCGGTGCGTGGCTCGGGGCGGCCGGCGACGAGAAGCCCGCGATCGCGAGCGCCCTGGCCCGCACGCTCGGCGACCCCTCGATCGAGGTGTGGTTCTGGGTGCACGGCCGGTCGACCTTCGTCGACGTCGACGGCGTCGACATCAGTGACGCGCGGTCTGGTGAGCGCCGTGGCCTGGAGGTCGTCGAGCTGGACGGCCGCCTGATCGGGGCGATCTCCTACGACGAAGCACTCATGCCCGACCCTGAGCTGGCCCGCACCGCGAGCCGGGTGGTCGCGATCGCTCTCGACCGTGAGCGGCTCACGGCCGAGCTGCGCTCGAGCAGGCACGCCCTCCAGCTCTCCCGAGAGCGCCTCGTGGAGGCCGCTGACCAGGAGCGTCGCCGCATCGCGCAGGACATGCACGACGGGCTGCAGGTCAAGCTCGTGCTCCTCGCGCTCGAGGCCCAGCAGATGGCGGGCGCGACCGGCCTGGGAAGCGGGGACCAAGTCGCCATCCGGGCAACCGCCCTGCGGCGGGGGATCGACGATGCCGCCGCCGAGCTGCGCGGGCTCGTGCACTCGGTCATGCCCGCGGCCCTCATCCAGCGGGGGCTGTCCGCCGCGGCCGAGGACCTCGTCGACCGCATGCCTATCCCGACGACGCTCCATCTGGGCGTCGTCGACGGCGAGTGCTCCCCGGTGGTCGAGAGCGTCGCGTACTTCATCGTCGCCGAGGCCCTGACGAACGCGGTCAAGTACTCCGAGGCTCAGCGGATCCGCGTGAGCCTCGTGCGGCGCGAGGCGAGCCTGCACATCGAGGTGAGCGACGACGGCCGGGGTGGCGCGCGCACCCCCGGCGGTTCGGGGCTGCTCGGGATGTCCGAGCGCATCGACGTGCTCGGGGGGACGCTCGTCGTGGACAGCGAGCACGGACAGGGGACTCATATCAAGGTGGAGGTGCCATGCGGGTAGTCATCGGTGAAGACGAGGTGCTGCTGCGACGCGGCCTGGAGCTGGTCCTGGGCGGGGGCGGCTTTGACGTCGTCGACGCGGTCGGCGACGCCCGCGCCCTTGAGGAGTCGGTGGCCGCGCACCGTCCGGACCTGGTGGTCACCGACATCCGGATGCCTCCCACCTTCACCGACGAAGGCCTCGTCGCGGCCGCGCGCATCCGCGCACAGTTCACAGGCACGGCCGTCGTCGTGCTCTCCCAGCATGTGCAGCGGCGGTACGCGGTCGAGCTGCTGAGCGACCGCGCCGGGGGCGTGGGGTACCTGCTCAAGCAGCGCATCGCCGACGTCGACACCTTCTTGGAGGACCTGCGCGAGGTGGCGACGGGCGGGACCGCGATCGACCCCGACATCGTCGCGATGATGGTGGCGCGCGCGCGACTCTCGGACGTCGCCGTCGGCCGGCTGACCGCTCGCCAGCAGGAGGTGCTCGCGCTCGTCGCCGAGGGGCGCAGCAACGCGTCGATCGCGGCGAGGCTCTTCCTCACGGAGAAGGCGGTGGTGCAGCACACCTCACGCATCTACGACGCGCTGTCACTCCCGGTCAACTCCGACGCGCACCGTCGGGTGCTCGCCGTCCTGCACTACCTCAACCAGGAGTAGGTCCGGCGCGGCACGATTGCGACCAGCCCCTTGTGGCGGATGCGGTCAGAACGAGAACCGGCTACTCACCCGCGGCCTGCGCGTATCGGTCGCGCTCAACCTGCAGAAGGACATCCACCTGCTGCTGCGCGACCGCGCGCACTCCGACCAGTACAAGGGCAGTAAGCAGAGACGCCACGCCTACCAACAACATCACCGTTCCGAGCGAGGCCTGAAATGGCGCCCCGTCAAAGAACCTGCGGCTAGAGGTTCCCATCAAGATTTGCCAACCGAATAGCAACAGGACAGGTGACACAACAAAGAGTCCAGTCGCCACCCCGGGAAGGCGGATCCGCGAAGACAGCTGCTCCGATGTGTACTGCGACTGTGAGTCCGTCATGTCTGAACCCTACGACTCCCCTCCCCCAACCAGGGGTAGGCGGGAGCTGCGTCGCCGCTACTTGAGCACGCCCGCGCGGCCGGTCGCCGCAACCACCGGCTGTCTGAGGATCGTCTTGAGCTTGGCGGGAGCGGTCCGCCGCGCGTCGGAGAGGTAGATCTCGTGGTGGTCGCCGTTGAAGGTGAGGCCATGGGCGGGCAGGTACTCGTGGTGCAGCCGGTCGAGGGTCGGTGCTTCGTCGTCGTAGGACCCGACGTGCAGGATCTGCACCGACGTCCCCTCCTCGAGGGTGATGAGGGACAGGCGGTCCAGCGCCGGCAGGGTCTTCTTCGCCCCCGCCACCTCGATCGCCGCCGCGACCATCTCCGGAGTGATCCAGTCGGGCTGGTTGATCATCAACGTCCAGTCCCACGCGGCCTTGTCGCGCGTGACGAACGCCGCCATGTCGGCCGCTCGCCAGAGTCCTTCCAGCGGGCCGACGACGAAGTCCCGACCAAGGGTCTTCTTGCTCTCGAACTTCAGCGTGTAGGCGACCGAGTACAGGGCTTCGATCGCCTCGGTGTAGGCAGGCGCGGTGTTGGGATCACCGTGCCCGTCGACCGCGAGGTAGCGCAGCTCAGGCACCTCGACGACCGTGAAGTCCTTCGCCGACGAGGAGTAGAGCTCCTTGCGCGCCCGCTTGACGTCGTACTTCTCCACGGCCATCACCCCCGCCCGCTCACTTCCCCGACATCACCGCAAGCCGCCACAGGGACGTCACTTCCTTGACCCGCGCCGCGTGCAGCGGGTCGTTCGCATCCCCCACCCGAGGGTGCGTCGGCCGGATGTCGTGCCGTTCAAGAACGACCAACCCGGCATTCTCGATCGCCCCCAGCAGCCACTCGCGCGTGCGCAGGCCGAGGTGCTCGGCGAGGTCGGAGAGCACGAGCCAGCCTTCGCCGTCGGGCGTCAGGTGCAGGGCCAGGCCACCGAGGAAGCGCAGCAGCATGCGGCTCTTGGGGTCGTAGACCGCGTTGTCCATGAGCGTGCGCGACGTCGCGGGGACCCACGGCGGGTTGCACACCACGAGGGAGGCTCGCCCGGGCGGGAACATGTCGATGAGCTCGACCTCGACACGGTCGTCCAAGCCGAGACGGGCGAGGTTCTCGCGGGCGCAGACGACGGCCCGCTCCTCGCTGTCAGTCGCCACGACGCGAGAAACTCCCCGTCGAGCGAGCACCGCGGCGAGCACGCCGGTGCCAGTGCCGATGTCGAAGGCGAGGTCTGTCGCGGGCAGCGGGGCCTGGGCGACGAGGTCGACGTACTCGCTGCGCACCGGGAAGAACGCGCCGTAGTGCGGGTGGATGCTCGCGTCGAGGGCGTCGACGTGGATCCCCTTGCGACGCCATTCGTTGGCGCCGATCGCCCCGATCACCTCGCGCAGCGACACCAGGGACGGCTCGTCGATCGCGTCGTAGGCACCGGCGAGCGCCTCGCGGATCTCGGGCGGGCGGCGCAGCGGGACGCCGCCCCCGGCCTCGAGCGGGATGAGCAGCATGGACAGGATCCGGGCGCGGTGCGCGCGGGCCTGGCGGTAGCGGTAGAAGGCCTCCGCCGTCGTGCCGCCGGTCGCACCCTCCGCTGATTCGGTGCGTCGTTCGATGGCCTCGAGGAGCTGGCGCGCGTTCTGGAAGTCGCCGCGCCACAGCAGGGCGACGCCCTGGGAGGCGTCGCGGTAGGCCTCTTTCGCGGTGTAGTGGTCCTCGATGACGATCATCCGGCTGGGCGCGGGCACGTCGTTGGCGGTGCGCCACCGGGCGGTCTGCTCCGTGCCGTTCTCCTCCCAGCCGATGAGCGCGCCGTCACCGACGACGGCATCAAGCTTGGTGACGGGAACACTGACGGGTTCGACGATTCGTGCCACGGGGAAACGCTCCAGGTTCAGGGAAAGCCACATGGAGCCGGAGAGACGGCGGCACCAACGGACGCGTGTGTGCGTCCTGGACGATGAGACGGGGTGGCCCTGAGCATATCCCGCGGCGACCCGCCCACCCGGGCCGCGACTGTGTCACCCTCGCGCTTCCCCCCATTCACCCCGCGGCCACCACCGCGCCATCCGCCTCTCATACGTTCGCCACATCCACGCTTCGAATGAGAGAAGGACCTTCCGTGCCACTCCACCTCCCCCGGGCGACGACGAAGGGGGTGGCGGCCGTGACGGCTGTCGCTCTCGGCTGCGGTCTCCTGGCCGCGACCGCCGCGACCGCCGCAAACGCGGCGACCGCAGCAGCCACCGCCACATCCCCCTGGCCGCTGGTCGTCACCGAGATCGCCCCGGACAACACCGGGTACGACAACTTCGAGTTCTTCGAGGTGGTCAACACCTCGGGCACGGACATCGACCTGTCGGCCGCCGGTGTGAAGCTGGCGTACACCTTCGTGAACTCCGACGACCGCACCAAGGACGTGCCGCTCACCATCCCGGCAGGCACCGTCGTCCCGGCCGGTCAACCCGTGGTGTTCTGGATCGACTACACGTCGGGCAA
Source organism: Sanguibacter gelidistatuariae (assembly GCF_900096585.1). Taxonomy (GTDB): domain Bacteria; phylum Actinomycetota; class Actinomycetes; order Actinomycetales; family Cellulomonadaceae; genus Sanguibacter; species Sanguibacter gelidistatuariae. Next base: position 838,511 of record NZ_FMYH01000001.1, on the reverse strand, counting down.
CGTGGACACCTCGGTCAAGACCGATGACGACTTCCGCAACTTCTACGCGGCCGAGACCGGCCAGCCCGCCGGCACGTACCCGATCGTGCGTGTCACCGGCCAGGCCGGGCTGGCCAACGGCGGTGAGCGCGGCATCCGTCTGGTCGCCGCGGACAGCTCGGTGATCAGCTGGTCCTACTACCCGACCGGTTCGGTCGCGGCCGCGCGCTCCGCGCACTTCAAGCTGCCGTCCACGACGTCGGCCCGCAGCCTCGATGTCCTGACCGCGGCCGGGGTCCCCAGCCCGGGCACAGTCCTGGCGGAGGCGCTCGTCGCGCCGACGGAACCGACCGATCCGGAGACCGGCGAACCGACGCCGGACCCCACCGTGCCCCCGACGACGGATCCCACGACGCCGCCGACCGCCCCGGCCGCCGGCACGCCTCCCCTGATGATCACCGAGGCCCTCCCGGACTCGATCAACGTCGGCGGCTCGGACGGCTACGAGTTCGTCGAGGTCTACAACACCACGGACCGTCCGATCAGCTTTGCCGACTACGTGCTGCGCTACCTCTACCCGCTCGAGGACCTGACCAACTCCTCGGTCGTCGACTGGCTCTCCACCCCGACGGACCCGGTGATCGCCCCGGGCAAGACTCTCGTCCTGTGGGTCAAGAACGGCCCGAACGACGCCCTGACGGCCGCCGACTTCAACGCCGTCTTCGGTACGTCGCTGACCCTCGGTACGGACCTCGTCGAGGTGTTCTCAGGCGGCATGGCCAACGGCAGCCCGCGCGGCCTGGAGATCACCACGCGCACCGGCGTCAGCGTGAACAAGGCCTACTACAACCTCGGCGGCGCAAAGGACGTCGTGGTCAGCAAGGGCCTGCAGTACGCCTACGACCCCGCGGCCCCCGCCCGCCAGACGCTCACCGGTTCGGCCGCACCGACCCCCGGCGCCGTCACGCCCGGGCAGGTCCCCGCCGCGCCCGTCACCTCCCCCGCGGACACCTCCGCCCCCAAGGTCACCGACCGCACGCCGTCGACCTTCTCCCTCACCGAAGCCCTCACCGTCGACGCGACCGTGACCGACGACGTCCTGACCCGCACGGTCACGCTGTTCCTCAAGGGCAGCTCGGACGCGGACTTCCAGGCGATCAACCTCGCCTCCGACGGCAAGGACGGCTACCGCCACGCCGTCAGCGCCGCCGACCTGACCGGCAAGCGCTGGTTCGACTACTACCTCGTCGCCTCCGACGGCTCGAACACCACCACGACGACCACCCGCCGCATCGCCGCCGAGGGCATCGACACCTCCCCCGTGCGCCTCAACGTCGCCGACGGCCAGTTCGTCGCCGGCACGACGACGATCGCCGGCTCCGCGGACACCTACCCCTCCCCGGTCACCCTCGACATCGACGGCGCGCCGGTCACCACGCAGCCCGCGCTCGAGGCCGCTCCGGTCTTCGCCTTCGAGGCGGGCGGCGTCGACACGTTCTTCAAGAACGGCGTGCTCATCGGCACGGACGTCCTGCGCATCTTCGACGACGGCATCTACTCCGGCTTCGACACCATCTCCACCCCGGTCCCGCTGAGCTACGTGACGCAGGGCCAGACGCTCACCCTGAGCGTCTACGCCGGCACCAAGGCGGCGCCGGCCATCGACCTCGGCGAGAACAACGACGACTTCCAGATCAAGAACCTCCGCCTGATCCTTCCCGACGGACGCACCCTGCGACCGGCCGGGTACACGGACCCAGCCAAGGTCCTCAACATGGGCGACAGCGCCGGCAAGCTCGACTTCTACGACGCCGTCTTCACCCTGCCCGACGACGCGTTCACCGCTCGCTCCGCGAGCTGGGACACCCGGGCGGTCGCCGACGGCGACCACACCGTCCGCGCGACCACCGGCTCCGACGAGGTGACCCGTCGGGTCGTCGTCGACAACACCGCGCCGGCCATCACGAGCCCGCTCGTGGAGGGCAAGAACTACCAGGGTCCGTTCACGGTCGACGCCGCGGCGACCGACGCCGGCTCCGGCATCGCTTCGCTCACCGCGACGCTCGACGACGACGCGGTCGCCCTCCCCCTCGAGACGTCCTCCCTCACCCTGCAGCCGGGCACGCACGTCTTCACAGCGACCGCCACGGACGCCGCGGGGAACGCCGCGACGCACACGGTGACGTTCTCCACCCCGGTCGAGAAACCGTCGTCGGGCTCGCTCTCACCGGGCGACTCGGCCACCGTCGCCGGACCGGGCGTCGAGCTGACGGCCACCGTCACGGATCCCAGCGGAGACATCCTCGACGTGACCTTCAACGAGGGCTACCGCCTCTCCCCCACGGATGCGTCCGTGACCAGCTACTCGGGTACCACCCGCGTGGCCAGCGGCCTCGACCGCGCGGGCAGCACGGCGCTGAGCGGCGACGACCTCGCCAAGATGACCGCCGCCGACGGTATCGATGCGACCGTGACCTCCGACGACGCCTTCCCCTACCAGCTCTTCGACGTGAGCGTCCCGGAAGGCTCTGGCGACGACTACCTGGCCCGGGTGAGCTGGTCCGGCACGGCGAATGCGGGCGCGAAGGTGCTGCTCTACGTCCTGGACGTCGCGACAGGAACCTGGCAGGAGCTCGACCGGCACGTGACGATCGGGGAGGACTCGACCGAGTTCACCCTGGGTGGCACGGTCCCGGCCACCGGGCACACGAAGGGCGGCGTCATCCAGGTGCTCGTCCAGCACTCCGAAGGCTTCGCGGGGGCGGACCAGTCCACCCGGACCGGGCCCGCCGCGCGGGCGACAGGGGGCAGCGACACCCCGCGCTCGGAGTACGACTTCACGCTCGGCTGGGAGTCGGACACGCAGTACTACAACGACACGTACTACGACCGTCAGCTCGACATCCACAACTACTTCCTCGACAACCGCGAGGCGATGAACCTGCAGTACGTCTTCCACACCGGCGACATCGTCGACAACCACACCGACCAGCACCAGTGGGACAACGCCACGGCCGCCTACCAGATGCTCGACGACGCCCAGCTGCCCTACGGGGTGCTCGCCGGGAACCACGACGTCGGTCACAAGGAGGTCGACTACGGGCCGTACTCGACGTACTTCGGTGAGGCCCGCTTCGCGTCGAACCCCTGGTTCGGCGGGTCCTACCAGGACAACCGCGGTCACTACGACCTGATCACCGCCGGCGGCCTCGACTTCATCATGCTGTACATGGGCTGGGCTCCCGGCGACGCGGAGATCGCCTGGATGAACGACGTCCTCGCCCGGTACCCCGAGCGCAAGGCGATCATCAACCTGCACGAGTACATGCTCACCACGGGCGGTCTCGGTGAGGTGCCGCAGCGCATCCACGACGAGGTCGTGGCGACCAACCCGAACGTCATCATGGTCTTCTCCGGGCACTACCACGACGCCTTCACGCGGGTGGACGCCTTCGACGACGACGGTGACGGGGTCCCCGACCGCAAGGTGCACCAGATCCTCTTCGACTACCAGGGCCTGCCCGAGGGGGGCCAGGCGTTCCTGCGCCTCATGCACTTCGACAACGAGGGCAAGACGATCACGTCACGGACCTACTCGCCCTATCTCGACCAGTTCAACTCGACCGACCCGTCACTCGAGATCCAGCACCAGGAGTTCACGATGGACTACGCCGACTTCAACCTGGTGCCCCAGACGAAGTCGCTCGGCACGGACTTCTTCTCGGCGGAGATCCTCACCACCCACGCCATCGCGTCCTTCGCGGACGTGGCCAGCGGCACGACGCTCTCCGCCACCTGGGAGACCCCCGGTGCCGGCCTGCACGGCTGGTACGTCACGACGACCGACCCCTTCGGGGCCATCGACCGGTCGGCCGTTCAGCTGCTCACTGTGGCCGCGGGACCGGTCGTGCCCACCGACCCGCCGACCAAGCCGGTCGAGCCCGGGACGGGTGGCGCTGGTTCTGGTGGCACGGGATCGGGTGGCACGGGCTCAGGCAGCACCGGCACACCGGGCGCGACCGACCCGGCCGCCCCGTCGTCGGGCAAGGCCGCGGGCGACGCTGGGGGCAAGGCGTCCGGGGAGCTGGCGATGACCGGCACGTCGGCTGGCCTGTTCCTCCTGCTCGGTCTGGCGTTCTCGCTGCTGACAGCGGGCGCGACAGCCGTCGTCGCCGCACGGGCACGACGCGGGGCACGGGAGTAGCCGCAGGGCCCTCGCACACAAGATGCACGACGGCGACGGCCGGGTGACCGACCCGGTCACCCGGCCGTCGCCGGTCTGCCGCTCCGCGTAGGCCGAGGTCAGGAACTCAGCCGCGCCGTTATCGGCAGCTGGGACCGGGTGAGCAGGTACGCACCGAGCGAGGCGCAGACCGGCACACCAATCGTGATCGCCAGGACTTGGATCCACGGGACGTGCAGCGACCATCCGGTCGTGATCTGGGAGTATTCATGCCGGCGGGTCAGGACGAGGACCCAGGCGAAGGCGACTCCGATGCCCGCCCCGAGCACGGTGCCGATCCCGGTGACCAGGCCAGCCTGGGCGGAGGCGATCCGGCGGCGGGTCCGGGGCGCCGCGCCGACCGCTCCGAGGGTCGCCATGTCGGGCCGGGTCTCGGCCGCGGCGAGCGTCATGACGATCGCGGTGGCCACCAGTCCGACGACGAGTGCGATCGCGACGAGGACAGCCATCAGGAACTGCGTGTCGGTCGGGTCGAATCCCCGCTCGACGAACACGGCGGCCTCGGGTTCGATCACCGTCAATGCCGTCTGGGCGGCTGCTTCCTCCGCCTCGGTGGGCATCCGATCTGTGACCCCGACATAGCCCACGGGCACCGAGATCAGCCCCAGCTCTCCGAGGACCTGCGGAGGAAGCACGACCCCGTACTGGTAGCGGGGCAGGTCGACATGGACTGCGGGCAGCACCACGGTCGTCGGACTCGGCTCACCCGAGGACTGGAAGTCCATGAGCTCGACCTCCACCCGCGCCGCCCCGTCCGGCCATACGTGCGACGCGTCGGAGACGACGACCAACCCGTCGCGCAGGGCCTGAGCGGCCGTCGCGGCACCCGGCAGACCGGTGGCTTCCAGGACGGTGCCGTCATCGACGATCACCTGGCTCGAGCCGGAGTCGCCGAAGCTGATCGGCGTCGTCGAATCCTGCGCGCCGAAGCACCGCGAGTCCTGCGCAGCCGCCGCCCAGAGCTCTTCCGTCTGCTCGACGCCCTCGCGCCAGGCCGGGCAGACCTGGGCCGGGTCCTGCGCCGTGGAGACCCACAGGTAGAGCTCGTGCGCAGCTGCGGATGCCGCGTCCTGCTCCGTCAGCCCTGCGGGATCGTAGGCTGCGGTGCGGACCTCGTGGACAGCCGTGACCGGCAGCATCGCTTCGAGCACATCTGTGACGGTCTGCCTCGGGTCCCCCTCTTGCTCGACGCTGCCCGCTTCGACCGCGGGAGCCGGCTGCGTCACGACGACGACTCCCTCGGCGACGACGGCGGACCGGATGGACAGGTCCCGGGCGTCCTTGGACTCCGCGAACGATGCCGCGGCGACGAGGCCGGCGATCGCGGCGATGACGGCGGCGATCGCCGGGGCGGTCCGGGAGCGCTGGCGCGCGGCGTCGCGCACGGCGAAGCGGCCGGCCGGGCCGAGCCAGGGTGCCGCTCGGGACACGAGCGTGACGATCCCGCCCGAGCTGGCCACGACTCCGACGAGCATGCCCGTCACCCCGGCGACCACGAGGACCGGCGACCGGGTCACGGCCCCTGCCAGCGCGAGCGCGATACCCGAGACGAGCAAGATCACCCCGACCACGGGTACTCGCCGACGCGGTCGCGCCTCCCCGCGCCGTCCAGCCAAGACCGCGGCGACGTCCGTGCGCGCGGCCCCGCGCGCCGGGAGCCACGCAGCGACGACGGCGATGGCGGTCCCAGCCGCGACAATCATCACGAGAGCGGGCACCGGCAGGACGTCACCGGCCAGGGCCAGCGGCTGCACCCGGCGCACGACGGCGACCGTGAGCACGGAGAGGACGATGCCGACCGCGACCGCCACGAGCGACGCTCCGAAACCGATCACGAGTCCGCCGGCGAGCACGACGCGCCGCAACGTGGCCCGGTCTCCTCCGACGGACGCCACGAGAGCCAGCATGCGTTCGTTGCGCCTGGCACCCACCGCGAACGCGGGGCCGATGAGCAGGATGATCTCGAACAGCCCGAAGACGACGGCGGCTCCGACGATGCCTATGGTGGCCCTCGACTGCGAGGTGGTCATGACGCCCAGCTCGGCGATCATCGGCACGTCCGAGTCCAGGGGCGGGTTCCGGACCACGTCCCAGCTGACGACGGTGAACCCAGCGGCGTTGAATCCTTGGACGTCGTCCCAGGTCACCGGCTCGGGTCCGGTCACGAGCCAGGAGGTGACCCGAGGGTCGTCCACCAACGGGGAGGTGCCGACGGGCATCAGGACGCCCGCACCTTCGATCGATTCGACCACGCCCGTGACGACGACCGTGGCCTTCTCGCCACGTCGTGCCGGTCCGTTCGAGGGCTCGAGCACATAGAGGTCGACGACGTCCGTCGCGACGACGTCGAGCGTCCTTGCTACGGCTGCGGAGAGGGCCACCTCGCCGGGGTGGTCCGGGAGGCGCCCCCGCGTCAGGCGGACCATCCCGGCGATCTCCGCCGCCGTGGAGTCGCGTTCGACGCCCGAAGACTGGACTTCGGCGGCTCCGGCGACCATCTCGACCGCGAACGTCCGCTGTGGATGGACCGCGTCTCCCGGTGGCAGCACCGTGCGCAGGATCGCCTCGACCTCGGTCATGGTGCGAGCCTCGATCGAGCCGTTCGCGGTCTGCGCCGTCCCGCCAGAGAGCCCGGGGAGCTGCATGATCGCCGCACCGTGCCAGTCGACCTTCGCCTGCGTGGTCTCCCCAAGCATCTGCCGGGTGAGCACCTCGTCGCTGGGGGTCGCAGCGGACCACAGCACGGCCGCAACGGCGCCCGCCATGATCGGAAGACCGACCAGGACCGCCACGAGTGCGGTGCGGCCCCGCGAACGAGCGGCGTCCCGGCCGGCGATCCGCAAGGCCGCGCGCCACGGGGCCCACGGCGCCCGAGCGGCACGAGCTCTGGTGCGCCCAGCGCCCTCGCCACCTCCTCGGATCGCATGGGTATCGGGTGAATCGCCCCTGGGCTCGTCAGGCTCCGAAGTGCGGGTCATCGGTCTGCGCCGGGGATCGGGAAGTCCGGATGGCCACCCTCCGCATGCCCACCCACCAACAGGGACGCGAGCGTGAGGTCAGTTCCGGTGGAGTCGACGACGCGGCCGTCGCGCAGGAAGATCGTGCGGTCCGCCCAGGCCGCGAACCGGGGTTCGTGCGTGACCAGGAGGCCCGCCGCGCCGGCGTCGATCCGCCCGCGCAGGGCGGCCATGACCTCCTCCCCGGTGGTGGAGTCGAGCGCCCCCGTGGGCTCGTCGGCCAGCACCAGGCGGCGCGGGCCGACGAGCGCCCGGGCGATCGCCACCCGCTGGCGCTGCCCACCGGACATGTCGTCGGGGAACCGGTCGGCGAGGTCGCCGATGCCCACGTCGTCCAGCGCAGCGAGCGCCTCGTTCCGGGCCGCGCGCAGACCGACGCCGTCGAGCTCGCGCGGCAGGGAGACGTTCTCAGCTGCTGTGAGTGCGGGGATGAGGTTGAAGTCCTGGAAGACGTAGCCGACCGCGCGGCGCCGCAGCCCGGCCCGCGCGGTCTGGTCGAGGGTGGAGATCTGCTGGCCCATGACCTGGACGGTTCCCGAGTCCGGGGTGTCCAGTCCGCCGGCGAGGTTGAGCAGCGTCGACTTTCCCGAGCCCGATGGGCCCATGACCGCGACGAGCTCACCGGCGCGGACGGTGAGGTTGACGAAGCGCAGCGCGTCCACCCGGAACTGGCCCTGCCCGTGGGTGCGGCACACGCGGTCCATCCGAAGGACGACCTCCTCCGGCGCCGTCATCGTCGCTTCCCCCTCTCGGGAGCAGACGCGGTTGCACGGGCGCCCGCTCCCGTCGATGGAGTCGTCCCCGTCCGTGACGCGTCGGGTTGCGCGACCCCAGCCAGCCGCGCCACCCGCGCCACCCGAGCGAGGCGCGCCTCGACGTGGTCGAGCCACCGCATCTCGGCCTCGGTCGTGAACACGAGGTTGTCCAGGACGAGGGTCCACGCGAGATCCTTGGGCTCGTCGCGGGCGTCCGCCGCGCGCCGGAGCCGGGTGAAGTCGCGCAGCGCGCGCATCGACTCGGTGCGCTGGCGCTGGACGACGTCGACGACATCGACGCCGGGTACGGTCACCGCGAGCGCCAGCTTGATCGCCAGCTCGTCACGCGCGGGTGCGCTGCGCGCGACCGGCGTCGTCCACCACCGGGCGACCTCCGCCCGGCCCGCTTCGGTGAGCGCGTAGCGCTCCGTCGCAGCCTCGGCGCCGAGGCCTTGCGCCGCACCCGCGTCGTGTCCGGCGACCCCCTGCGCCGCCGGACCGTCACCGACCGCTTCGACCAGACCGTCCCTCCCGAGGCGGGCCAGCGTCGTGTAGACCTGTCCGATGTTGAGCGGCCAGGTGCCACCGGTCCGCGCCTCGAACTCCTGCCGGAGCTGATACCCGTGCATGGACTGGTCGGCGAGCAGCGCCAGCAGACCCAGACGAACCGACACGATACCCCCATGCATACTCAGTATGTAACTGTCGAGCACATACTCGCCGAGCAGGCACCGCGCGTCAAGGCGCGTCTGCAAGGTCAGCCCTGGTCGGGACACAGAGAGGTCAGGACACAAGAGTGGTCAAGACCAAGAGTGGTCAAGACACAGAGCGGTCAGGTTCACCAGACCGGAGGACATGATGCCCACACCGCAGCCGCGCCCGTCGCGCCCGGCGCCCCCGGCTGCGCGCCGACCAGCACCCAGGAGGCGCATCACCGCGGCCACGGCCGCCCTGCTGGCCGCGCTGGCCCTCACCTCCCTGACCTCCTGCGCGTCCGATGCGCCCACGGAGACCCCGAGCGGCATCCCCTTCAACCTCTTCACGCACTGCGGCATCACGGAGCTCACCTTCGACGGATCCCGCTATGCCCGGGTAGGTGGCACCCTCGGCGACGGCTTCGGGAACCCTCCCGCGGGCTGGGGGAACCCGAGCCAGGACGGCTGGCTGCTGCTCGGTGAGGACTCGGTGACCTTCCAGGACGCGGAGGGGCACACCGAGGTGTTCACGCTCCGTCTGACGACGGACCCGGACACGCCCGCCTGCTCATGAGCCCGGCCCGGTTGCGGCCTAGCGACGTGTCACACCACCCTCGTACGCTCGGTCTATGACCTCACGCGTGCGCCTCCAAGAGATCGTCGTCGACTGCGCCGACGTCACCCAGCTCGCCGTGTTCTGGGGTGCGCTCCTCGACGCCCGGTGGGCGGTCCTCGACGACGGCTGGGCCGTCGTGGAGGCCGACCCGCTGCTGCTCGCCTTCCAGCGCGTCCCCGAGCCCAAGTCCTCCCCCAAGAACCGCCTGCACCTCGACATCCTCGTGCCCGACGCCGCGGCGGCCATCGCGCAGGCCCTCGCCCTGGGCGGGTCGCAGGTGGGCGAGCCGGTCCTGACCGACGGCGACGGCTACGTCGTCATGCGGGACCTCGAGGACAACGAGTTCTGCTTCGTCATCGACAACCACGGCCGGTGGGGCGCCCAGCTCGAGTCCGCCCTCGCCGCCGGCCAGGGGCACACGCGGCAGGCGTGAAGACCGGCTCAGGGCCCCTCGCCGTCCGGGGTGTCGCCGGTCACGCGTGGGTGGGCCGGCGGCTCGTCGTCGACGATCCGGTCCATCTGCGCGGTGCGCTCGCGCTCGTCGATGACGTCCTGTCCGGGGCCGGAGAACGCCCGGGACCGTTCCTCTGCCTCTGAGCTGCCACTGAACAGCCCCTCAACCGGGGCGAAGACCTGCGTCTCCTCGCTCGCTCGGACGACCGGCAGGATGACCGTCTCGTCCTCGTGCGGCTCGGGGAAGATGCCCCGGCCGGGCTCGGACAGGTGCATGCGGAGGCCGGGCCGGGTGCGGGCGGGGATGCGTTGCGGGAGCGAGGGAGCGGCCGCCCGGCTAGGCGTCTTGCTCGGCGTGGCGGCAGCCGCCGCACCCGCAGCGGCGCCCGTGGCAGCTCCCGCTCCGGCCAGCGCGCCGTCGACCCCCGGCTCGCCCAGGAGCATCTCGATGTCGGGCGCCCCGCGCAGCAGGCGGGTCCGCGGCACACCCTGCGGAGCCGCCCGGTGCAGCCAGTCCACGAGCCCCTCGCGGACGTAGCAGCGCAGGTCGAAGAGTGTCCCGGCGTCGGCCGCACTGGCCATGGCCCGCACCCGGACGAAGCCGCCGGTCGCGTCGGTGACCTGCAAGATGCCCACCCGCTTGTCCCACAGCGTGCTCGCCTCGAGCAGGCGCTTGAGCTCGGCGCGCATGGGAGCCAACGGCACGTCCCAGTCGAGGTCGATCTCGACCGTGCCGAGCAGCTCGGCCGAGCGCCGGGTCCAGTTCTGGAAGGGGGTCGTGGTGAAGTACGTGCACGGCATGATGAGCCGGCGGTCGTCCCAGAGATGGACGACCACGTACGTCATCGTGATCTCCTCGATCCGGCCCCACTCCCCCTCGAGCACCACCACGTCACCGACGCGGATCGCGTCGGTGAAGGCGACCTGCATCCCGGCGAAGATGTTGGCGAGGGAGGTCTGAGCGGCCAGGCCGGCGACGATCGAGATGACACCGGCCGAGGCCAGCAGGCTCGCACCGGCCGCGCGGGCCTGCGGGAAGGTCAGCAGCACGCCGGCCAGCGCGAGCACCACGACGAGTGCGACGGTCAGCCGGCGCAGGACCGAGATCTGGGTCCGGACCCTGCGGGCGTGCCGGTTGTCGGCCACGTCCGTGCGGAAGCGTTTGAGCACGCTGTCCTCGGCGACAAAGGCCAGCGCCCCGATGAACCAGGCACCCACGCCGATGAAGAGGATGACCATGAGGTGCTCGACGGCTGGCAGCCAGCTCACCGCCGGATCGGTGACGATCCGCACCGCGGTCCAGACTGCCACGACCATGAGCAGCCCCCGCAGGGGACGGCGCATGCGGTGGGAGATATCGCTCACGAGCGTGCTTCTGCGCCCGACCCGGCGCACCACCCCAGCGATCACCGTCGCCAGGACAAAGGCGAGGACGAGGGCAAGGACCACCGCAAGCACGGTCACCAAGATGTTCGTGGCAGCGTTCAGTTCGTCGTCGGGCATGCCCCCAGGCTAGGCAGAAGAACTGGGAGCCTCCCTGTGAAGGACCTCCAGAGCGCCTGAGAGCAGCCACTGAGCGATCTCTTCGCCACCCGTAGCCCCTGCTGAGGCGGTCACGGTGAGCCCGGGGGTGATCCACGACACGTCGTGGAGCTCGCCGTGCGCGGGGCGGATCGCCCGCGTCGCCGATTCGAGCATCTCGGCGTCGAGCAGGGAGTCGCCCGCGGCGAGGACGGTGTCCGCGCCGAGCCGGCGGGCGGCCTCGGCCACTGCCACGCCCTTGCGCAGCTCATTGGGGACGAGGTAGAGCTTGCGGCCCTGGAGCGACGCGCGCCAGCCGTGGTCGCCGGCCCAGCCGGTGACCTCGTCGACGAACCCGTCCGGCATCGCCTCCCGCTCGACCACCGCGTAGCAGAAGAGATCCTCGGCGCTGCGCAGCTTCCTGGTCCACTCCGGCTTGAACACCGACTGCATGTACCCCTCGACCTCGGCGAAGGGGTGCGAGGTCTCGGCGAGCACGGCCGCGACCCGGGCGCTCCACGCGGCGTCGGCCACGCCGTCGACCAGGAGAAACCCGCCGTTCGCGGTGACCGCGTACTGCGCGGGCGGGCCGGGCAGCGTGATCCGGTGGTACTGCGCCCGGGTGCGGGTGGTTGCCGGGACGAGCACGCCGAGGGTGTTGAGCTCCGTGATCGTGGCCAGGGCTGTGCGCGTGACGTGCGAGAGCGGTTCGCCCTTGTACATCTCCACGCAGACGAGGTCCTCGTAGAGCGGGCTCGACTTGAGCTTGGTGCCCGGCGGCAGGCCGAGCTTGGCGGCCTTGCCGGAGTAGATGAGCGTGCGGTCGAGGTCGCTCGCCGCGATGACAGGGGTGACCGTGACGGGTGAAAGCGGGCCGGTGCGTCTGTCGCCGCTCATCGGCTGGCCGTCCCGTCGGCGCCGGTCGCGCCCCGGGTGAACTGCGGGTGGATCAGCCCCACGCAGGAGTAGGGCAGGTCCTCGACCTCGACGACCTCGACGCCGCGCTGGGCGGCGAGCAGGCGCACGTGCGCGAGCTCGGCGCTCGCGTCGGCGCGCACGAGGATCTTCCACGGCACCCGGCGCAGCAGCACCCGGGTGGTCTCACCCACGCCGGGTTTGACGAGGTTGACGTCCCCCAGCCCGTACTCGGCGCTGATCGCCTCGACGGCCTTCCAGCCGGCCCAGGTGATCTCCGGAGCCGGCGCGGCCTGGCGCGCGGCGATCGTCTCGGCCACGCTCGCGGCCACCTCGGAGAACTGCATGCTCACGACGTCGCAGAATTCCGCGGAGACGTCCGCGGGGGCCAGGTCGGCGTAGAACTTCGCCCCGTGGAACATCCCCGGGCCGATCAGTGCGTCGTTGAGCACGGTCCGCGAGACGAGGCCCGAGACGGTCGAGTTGAGGCACGCGGAGGGGATGAGGTAGTCCTCGCGGGTGCCGAACAGCTCGGCGCAGTGCCCCGGGTCGGCGAGGACCGCGAGGTCCGCGCTGAAGCCCGCCCGCTCGTCGTCGCCCAGGTCTGCCCCGGCCAGACCTGCACCGGTCAGACCCGTCCCACTCAGACCCAGCGCCACGTTGGCCTGCTCGACGGCGGCCGCCAGCTCGCGGGAGATCGCGCCCTTCCCGGTCCACCCGTCCACGAACATGATGTCCTCGGGACGGTGGTGGGCGGCGAGGTAGGCGAGCGCGACCTGGTCGATCCCGCGTCCGCGCACGATGCTCGCCGCGTAGTGCGGCAGGTTGAGGCCGTGGGCGTAGCTGGCCCAGCGGCGCATGAGCACCCCGATCGGTGTGCCGGCCCGGGCGAGGGAGACGAGCACGGCCCGCTCCCCGCGCTCGGCGAGCACGAGGTCGGTCACGACCCCGACCGCGTGGGCGAGCCGGGTCGCCGACGCGCGCAGCGCGGAGTGGAAGAGGTCCTGGTACTCCTGCGTGGGCTGGTACTCGACCGGGAGGGACTCCGCGTAGTGCGCGCCACCGGACTGGATGGCCTCCTCGCGCTCCTCGGTCGGCGCCTCGAGCTCGACTGAGGACAGGTCGCTGAGCAGCCAGGCGACCTCATGGGCGTCGTAGGAGCCGAAGTCCGGGCCGTAGAGCGGCTCGGGAAGTTCCGACGCCGGGCCGGCGTCGGGCGTGGGCCGAGCGGTCACAGGCTGAGCGGTCACGGGGTGGATGGTCACTGGGTGGCCTCCTAGGGGCGGTACGCGGGGATGACAACCACGTGCACGTGGTCGCACCACCCGGCGACGCGGTCGATCAGGCCGCCAGGCATGGACAGCTCGGCTGTGTCAGCAGGCGAGTCGATGACGACGACGATATCGGTGAATCGCCGGGCCGGGTCGACGCCCGGGGCGACGTTGTGGGCAAATCGTGGCCCTGGGCCGTCGTCGGGGTCGTCGTGTGAGGGAAAGGTCACAGTCGTGCGGATCGCGTAGCCCGGGTCGTCGACCGAGAGCACCGGCGAGCGGGTGGTCGTGGAGAACCGCACGAGCGTTTCGGCGGCGACCTGGTCGGCGAGCGCCTGGGCGATGCGCAGCGGCGCGTACATGAGCTCCTCGAAGCCCAGCACCAGGACGCGGTCCCCTACCAGCCCCTGCCCGACGACGGCCGCGGCCTCGCGCGCCGCGCTCACCAGGGGCGCCTCGTGGTCGGGCAGGAAACCGTGCCGGCCGCCGTCGCGCACCTGGGCGGGCCAGGTCGCGAACCGAGTGACGGGGGCTCGGGTGACGGCGGCGGGGCTGGGAGCCGCGGTCTCGCGCTCCGGCTCCACATGGGCGGGGCGCGCCTGCCCGGCTGTCTGCTCCACGAGCGCTGACGGGACCACCTCTGCCACGAGGCGCGCGGCCTCGTCGAGGATCCCGGCGGGCAGTGTGATCTCCCCGGTCGCGAGCGTCACGACGTCGATCCGGGTCCCGAGCCGGGCGGCCACCTCGGCGAAGGTCTCCCGGTCGGCGCGAGTGCGCAGGTCGATCAGCGCGGCGACGACGTAGCGCCCGCGCGGGCGGTCCGCCTGGAGCGCCTCGATCGTGTTGAGGGCCGTCCGGCCGGTGGATATCTCGTCGTCGACGAGCACCACGGTCTCCGCGGCGGTCAGGAAGGACGGGTCCTCGGGCAGCAGCAGGTGCTCGGTCGCGTGCGAGTGCTCCTCGGCGAAGCCGGCCGCGGGCCTGACCCCGGGCACAGGTCGCCGGGTGGAGTGCAGGGACGGCACCGCGAGGGCCTCGCCCACGCAGTGCCCGAGGGCCGTCGCGGTCTCGGCATAGCCGACGACGACGGTGCCCGCCGGTGTGGCACCGGCGACGTCGTGCAGCGCGTCGACCGCCACGAGCAGCCGCGCGGCGGCGCCGGGCTCAGCGTCGACCGCGCGGGCCAGCGCGCCGGCGACGTCGCTCGCCAGGGCGGCCTCGGCGACGCGGGTCGTCCCGGTCAGCTCCCCGGCGGCCAGGAACCCGAGCAGCCGACCGGCCGCGTAGACGAGCCGCGGGTCGGTCGGCACGTGCTTGCCGAGCACGGTCGAGACGAGCAGGTGCGCCCGGCGTGGGTTGCGCCGGATCGCCAGCCCGACGAGGTCGTCGAGGCTGATTCCCGCCGCGGACCGCCCGGAGTGGACACCGACGCCGAGGCGCTCGGAGACCCAGGTGCTCGCAGCGGTCACAGCTCGTGGCTCGCGGAGAGCACGTCGACGTAGGTGATCTCCTCGCGGACCACGCCGAAGACGCGGGCCCGGCGGATGAGCTGCTGGGCCCACGCCCGGTGCGGCTTGGCCTCGTTCATCTTGTTCCGGTACTGCGAGGCGTTCACCCCACCGGTCGTCGCGCCGAGGATCTCCTGGGCGTCGACGTACTCCTCGTGAGAGACCACGGACAGCGCGTGGACGGCCGCGACGTGCGAGGGGTGGATGACGGTCTTCCCGGTCAGCCCGTTGGCCTGGTCGAGGACCACCTCGCGGATCAGCCCGTCCAGGTCCGCGTTGATCATCTTCAGGCGCAGGGTGCGCTCGTCGTGCTCGACGAACGGCGTCTCGCGCAGCTGCGGCTTGAAGATGCGCTCGTGCTGGGCGAAGTACTCCCACACCGGGCCAGTGATGAGGTACCCGGCGTCCCCCGCGCGTCCGAGAACGTTGACGATGTCGGAGATCACGTCGGCGACGACGTGCACGTGGTAGATCGTCAGCTCGCGGTTGCGTCGCAGGCCGTAGGCCGAGGACAGGTCGGTCGCGCCGATCCGGACCGCGAGAACCGTGCTGCGGTACTTGGCGAGCACCTCGGCGATGGTGGCCAGCTCGCCGCCGCGCGACTCCCGGAACGCGAGCTCGGGCGACTCCAGGACCGGCATGGCGTAGACCTGGCGGCCAGCGGCCGCACTGGCGGCCTCGACCGCGTCGAGGTACTCGACGCCGGTCTCGCCCAGGAACTTGGGGATGACGAAGCCCGAGAGCACCGAGAGGTGCTCGCCGAGCCCCTCGACGATGAGCGGGATCTGGTAGGCGGCGCGCACCCGGATGAAGAGAAGGGGGCCGGATGCATCGGTCTGGGCGTAGGCCCGCAGCTGCTCGACGACGTTGATCTCAGCCGCAGGGACGTCCTCATCGGAGATCGAGTCTTCGAGGCACACCACGAGGGACACGACGCCGCGGGCGGCCTGTTTGGCGATGTCCTTGGCGAGGTTGGGCCGGGTACCAGGACTGTAGAGGGTTGCTCCCAGGGCCATGGCGAGAATCTGCGGATCGCTGTCCACTGTGAACTGCTCAGGTGCTCGGAAGAAAAGACGCTCGATCTCAGCGTCGCCGAAGTACTCAAAATGGCGCATTTTTCCTGGCTCTCTGCCTACTCGAACCGCCGTTGTGACGGGGGTCCGCCGTGCTCGTCCCGATGAGGAGCAACTCAAGGTAACGGACGCAGATGAACTCCTGGAACCACTCGCTCTGGGGACTTCTCCCCAGCCTGCACCGCCACCCGTCCGGCTCTGCCACCATTGACGTATGACGCAGATGAGCAAGGGCTCCAACATCCCGTTGTCCGCCACCAGGATCCGCGCCGAGCTGGTCTGGGAGGCCCGTCCCTCGACCCCTGACGTCGACGCCTCGGCCCTGCTGCTGGCAGCCTCCGGGAAGGTCCGCTCCGACGACGACTTCGTGTTCTTCAACCAGCCGAACCACGCCTCGGGCGCCATCCGCAAGCTGGCGAAGGAGACCGTCGGGACACAGGTGCGCGATGCGCTCGAGATCGACGTCACCCGGATCGAGGAGGCCGTCGACCGCATCGTCCTGGGTTCCTCGGCCGACGGCGGCACGTTCAGCCAGGTCGCTGGCCTGCACCTGCTGCTCACCGACCTCGCGACGAACGTCCAGATCGCCCGCTTCGACATGACGGACGCCACCTCCGAGACGGCGTTCCTGTCCGGGGAGTTCTACCGCCGCGGCGGCGACTGGAAGTTCCGTGCCGTCGGGCAGGGCTACGCGTCCGGCCTCGAGGGCCTTGCCACCGACTTCGGCATCACGGTCGACGACGCGCCGGCACCTGTTGCTCCTGTCGCGCCCGTCCCGGCCGCGCCGATCCAGTATTCACGGCCGGCTCCGGCCACCCCTCCCGCTGCCACATCGGCTCCCATCCAGTACTCCAGGCCCGCACCCGCGACCCCGCCGACACCCCCTGCCCAGCTCGCCCAGGGCTATGGCCAGGTGCCCGGCTATGGCCAGCCCGCGGCGTCGGGCATGCCACCCGCACCGATCCCGGGCTACGCGCCGCCGCCCCCCGGAGCGCCGGTCGCCCCCGCGAGCCGCGGGACGGTCAATCTCGACAAGGGTCGCGTGAGCCTGCAGAAGAACCAGCGGGTGAGCCTGGTCAAGACGGGGGCGCCCGCGCTCAGCCGGATCCAGCTGGGACTGGGCTGGGACCCCGCGGTGGGATCCAAGGCCGTCGACCTGGACGCCTCGGCGATCGTGCTCAACGCGGCCGGCAAGGACATCGACCTCTCCTGGTTCATGTCGAAGAAGGCGTGCAAGGGCGCGATCCAGCACATGGGCGACAACGTCACAGGTCAGGGCGACGGAGACGACGAGGTGATCACGGTCGACCTGGACAAGCTGCCGGCCGAGGCCACCGCGATCGTGTTCACGATCAACTCGTTCTCGAGCCACAAGTTCACCGACGTCAAGAACGCCTACTGCCGCCTCGTGGACACCACCACCCGCGCCGAGCTCGTCCGCTTCGACCTCACGGACTCCAAGCCGTCCACCGGGGTGTTCATGTGCGTGCTGCGCCGGGTGGGTCCGGTCTGGGAGATGGAGGCCCTCGGAGCCTTCCAGGACGGCCGCACCGTCAAAGCCATGCGCGGCCCCGCCGCCGCTTTCGTCAGCCCCTCCTGACCCACCCACCCACCCATCCGCTGAGTGCGGTCAAAATGGCTGCCGGATGTCCGATTTCGGCAGCCATCTGACCGCACTCATCGGATGTTGACCGGGCTGAAGAACCGGTCGCCGAAGGTGGGTGCCCGACGGGCTTACGACGTGATCAGAGGTAGGGCACGACCGCGGGCAAGAGCTGGTCGAAGGTCCGTCCGGACGTCGGGGCACCGATCGCGGTCATCGACCAGCCTGCGCCGTCGCGCGAGACCTTCGCCATGACCTGAGCGTTGTGGGTACCCGAGCCGGAGAGGTTGTACCGGGCGATCTCGGAGTTGTCGGACTCGTCGACGAGGCGGCAGAAGGCGCTCTCGATCTGGGTGAAGTCTTGGCCGGTGAAAGAGTTCACCGTGAAGACGATCGTCGTGACGTCGGCCGGCACCCGGGTGAGGTCGACGATGATCGACTCGTCGTCGCCGTCCCCGGCGCCCGTGCGGTTGTCACCGGTGTGCAGGACCGAGCCGTCCTTGCTCTGCAGCTGGTTGAACCACACGACGTCGACGAGGTTCTTCGCGGCGTCGAAGAGCAGCCCGGACGCGTCCAGATCGATCTCCTGCTCCTTCTTGCCGAAGAAACCCCGCTTCTTCATCGCGTCCCAGCCGAGCCCCATCCGCACACGGGTGAGCGTGCCTCCGGTCGCCTTGGTGAGCGAGACCTTCTGGCCCTTGGACAGGTTCACAGACATGGCAGTCCTTTCGCCGCCGCGGCCGGAGCCGCCGACGTGGTGGTCGTGGGGTGGTCGGTCGAGCAGGTCACTTGCGGCCGGGCGTCCAGCTCAGGCCCCAGCCATAGGCCTCATCGAGGGCCTTGTGCCCGCCCCGGATGTAGTTGACCTCGCGGCGGACCTGCAGTCCCGAGGGGCCGTTGGTGATCTCGGCGATCGCGCAGATTCGCGACTGCGCGTCCGCCTCGTCGAGGCGCACCTCGATCTGAGCGCCCGACGGCGGTGTCAGCGTCACGACGCCGTCTGCCGCCGCCCAGTTGGAGACGCCCTCGTAGATCATCGCGAAGACGAGGACCCGCCGGATCGCCGCGGTCTGGCTCAGGTCGATCGTGAGGTTCTCCCCGCCCGTCGCCTGACCCGAGCGGTCGTCGCCATCGAGCCAGATGATCCGCCGGGGCGAGGAGTCGTCGACGGCCTCGAAGCTGTTGCCCAGCGCCTGGACCACGCCCTTGGAGCCGTCCGTGAACTCGTAGAGGCAAGCCAGGTCGAGGTCGACCGGGCGGGCCGTGAGCTTGGCCAGGAACCCCTTGGCGGGGGCTCCGCTCTGCCAGTTGAGGTTTACCCGCAGGACCCCCGAGGCGACCGACTCCTTGGTCAGCGACACGCTCGGCGCCGCCTTGGTCAGCGTGATCTTGGACAGCGAGATCGCGGGAGCGGGGACCGGCGCAGCCGGTTCGGGCTCGGCCGGTGCGCGCCGTGTGTAGTCGATGGCCATGGGTCCTCCGGGTGGGTGCTGGACGGGAACGGGTCGAGCGGTCAGACCTCGACCTTGGGCGCGTCCGCTTCGATCTCCGCGCCCCCGGCCGAGGGGTGGAGCTTGCGGTAGCGGAGCGAGGACAGGAAGGCGGCCCCGATGAAGACCACGCCGACCATGCCTGTGACGACCTCGTTCATGTGGACCTTGATCGAGAGGAGCAGGATCGCTGCGAGCGCGCCGATCGCCCAGTGCGCACCGTGCTCGAGGAAGACGTACTCGGCGAGCGTGCCCTTGCGGACCAGGAAGATCGTGATGGACCGCACGAACATGGCACCGATGAAGCCGAGGCCGAGCGCGATGATGATCGGGTCCGGGGTGATCGCGAAGGCGCCGATGACGCCGTCGAAGGAGAAGGACGCGTCGAGCACCTCGAGGTAGAGGAAGAGGAAGAACCCTGCCTTTCCGGTGGCCTTGGCCAGACCGGACGGACCCGAGGCCCCCTTGGCCGGGGTCACGTCGCCGTGCTCGGAGATCTCGGCCTCGAGGTTGCCCTCGAAGAGGCTCCCCAGGCCGTTGACCACGAGGTAGGTGAGCATGCCGAGGATCCCGGAGAGAAGCACCACGTGAGAGTCTTCGGCGAGGAACTCCGCCGCGAGCACGAGCGCAACGCCACCGACGACGACGGAGAGGTTCGCCAGCTTGCCGACGCGGGCCAGCGGGCGCTCGATCCAGGTCAGCCAGCTGATCTCGCGCTCTTCGAAGATGAAGTCGAGGAACAGCATGAGGAGGAAGAGACCACCGAAGGCGGCGATCTGCGGGTGCGCCTCGGCCAGGACGTAGCCGTAGGTTCCCGGGACGCTGGGGTCCCCCTTCTCCATCGCGAGGTTGAGCGCGTCGATGGGTCCGAGGTTCGCGGTCACCCCGACGATGAGCAGCGGGAAGACGAGCCGCATGCCGAAGACAGCGATGAGGACACCGACGGTGAGGAAGATCTTCTGCCAGGCCTCGCTCATGCGCTCGAGGACCTTGGCGTTGACGACAGCATTGTCGAAGCTGAGCGAGACCTCAAGGACCCCGAGGATCAGACAGAGGACGAACGCGTTCCACCCGCCGTAGAAGAGGGCGGTGATCAGTGCCGCGACGGTGACGGCAAGCGACCATCCAAAAGTGCGCAAAAACATGCGGTTCCTTGTCTAGGTGATGCTCAGCGGAGACGTGCGCCCAGGGGGTGGCACGGAAAGATCCGCGCCACCCCCTGGAGGTGATGCTGGGTGTGTCAGACGCCGACGCCGAAGTCACGGGCGATGCCCGCAAGACCCTCGGCGTAGCCCTGGCCGACCGCGCGGAACTTCCAGTCGGTGCCGTTGCGGTACAGCTCGCCGAAGACCATGGCGGTCTCGGTCGAGGCGTCCTCGCTGAGGTCGTAGCGGGCGATCTCGGCGCCGCCTGCCTGGTTGATGACGCGGATGAAGGCGTTGCGGACCTGGCCGAAGCTCTGCGACCGGGTCGTGGCGTCGTAGATCGAGACGGGGAAGACGATCTTGTCGACCTCGGCCGGGACGGTCGCGAGGTTGACGTTGATCTGCTCGTCGTCGCCGTCGCCCTCACCGGTGAGGTTGTCACCGGTGTGCTGGACGGAGCCGTCGACGCTGGTCAGGTTGTTGAAGAAGACGAAGTGGCCGTCCGAGAGGACCTTGCCGTTCGTCCCGACGAGGATCGCGCTGGCGTCCAGGTCGAAGTCGACTCCGGTGGTCGAACGGGCATCCCAGCCGAGGCCGATGGTGACGGCGGTCAGGCCTGGTGCCTCTTTGGTGAGCGAGACGTTTCCGCCCTTGGTAAGACTGACTCCCACGAGTACTCCAACGCTCAGGGCGGGCGCTCATGCCCCCGCCGTTTCAGTGATCCGCCGCCCTGTGGGCGACGGCCCGACTATATCGCTCCACCCCCGCCAGAGCGGATTCTCTTGCGGCTCTCTGATGGGCAGAACTCCCCCACCTGACCGCCGACAATCATCGTGTCTGCCAGGGGCGTGAACGCGCCGGTCTCATCAAGAGATTCAACGCACGGTTCCGGCCACCGGTTCCCGGATCCGCCGCGAGATCTGCTAGAGCCCTCGTCGTCCCCAACTCCGGCAGGCTGACCGCACGCAGACGGACGCTCTTTGACCCCAGCGGCTCCAGGGCGCACGCTTAGGTGGTGAACGAGAAAGAGATCCGCCATCAGCAGGCCAACTGGTTCTTGGGCGGCACGCTGCTCGTCGCGTGCACCGGCATCGGGATCGCGATCTCGATGGCCCGGGCCGAGCGGCTGTTCATCCTCGCCGGGTTCGTCGTGGGCCTGGTGCTCTGCTGGGCCGTGAACAAGTTCATCAAGTAGTCCCGCGCCTCAGTCCAGCATCGCGACCAGCCGGGCCCACAGCTGCGCGGGGCTCTCGTCCGTGGGGGCGAGCGCGACCCCCTGCCTCACGGCCGGGGTCCCCGGAGCCATGATCTGGGCGACGTGCATCGATGCGGTGAGGTCCGGTCGCAGCACGAACGACCGCCCGGGTCCCGCCATCCCCAGGCCCAGCCACTCGCCGAGCCGAGCCGGGACGGCCGCCATGTCTCGTACCTCGAGACCGGCCAGACCACCCGGTCCACCGGGCTGCTGCCATGCATCCTGGACGTGCGCGGGGAGGGTGGACCGCAGAACCGCTCGACCCTCGAGGATGTCGGCGCAGATCTGGGCGCGCGCGGGCTCGGAACCTTCCCACACCTGGATCAGGATGCGCCGGTCCGGCCGCGAGACCGCCCGGCGCACATAGTGCCCGGCCGGCGTCGCCACCCCGTGCGCCTCGATGAGCCCGGCGGCGAGCATCGGTCCCCGCCAGCGTGGGCTGATCTTGTGCGATCCCCTCAGGAACACGTCGAAGGACGCCTCGTCGATCGTGACCGGAGCGGGTCGGTATCCGCGGACGTCCCAGGAGCCCGGATCAAACGCCAACAGGCCCGACGCCGGCCCACCGGCACCGTCAGTCACTGGCCCACCGGCGCCGTCAGCCCCGGCCGAGCCGCCCGCATCCGCCGGCCCCCGCGGGTCCGTGACCACGATCGAGTCCAACGCCCACTCGACCGCGTGCCCGACCGCGCCGTGGTGGGCGACGGGGACGGACGCGGTCACCCGCACCATCCCTCCGTCACCGGTACTGCCGCCATCGACCAGGATCGTCGTGGAGACCATCGCCGTCGTCATGTCGTGGTGGGCCAGGTCGATCCGGACCGCCTCGACCCAGCCGCCGAGACCGGTCCGCAGTCGCCACGGGCGGGCGTCGACGAGCACGGCCGTCTGGTCGTGCGCGAAGGCGTCCCGCACCACGTCCTGGGCCGTCGTCGTGATGTCCGGGAGGCGCCCGGCGGCGGTCAGCCGCGGGACCAGGGCTCCACGGTGGGCCGCCTCGATCCGGATCTGGGCAGCGCAGACCCGGCCGGTGATGTCCGCCCTGGCGGGCAGCGCCTCGCACGAGGCGGCCCCCACGTCGTCGGACACGGACCATCCGCGCGGGATGGTGAGCCGCACCGCACCGGTGGGGTCGGCGAGCAGGCCGGCGCTCACGTCAGCGACCGCGATACGGTCACGTCTCAGACCGTGATGCGGCGCGGGCCAGCCTGCCAGGCGTCCCAGGCAGACTGCAGGATCTCGTCGAGACCGGCCTCCGCACGCCAGCCGAACACCTCGTTGATGCGCTCGGGGGAACCGACGAGCTGGGGCGGGTCGCCCGCGCGACGCGGCTCGATGATCGCCTCGATCGTCAGGCCACTGACCCGGGCCAGCCCGTCCAGCACCTCACGGACCGAGGACCCGGTGCCGGTCCCGACATTGAACACGTCGAAGGGGCGAGTGGGCGTGGCGAGGTAGGACAGCGCCGCGATGTGCGCCTTGGCCAGGTCGAGCACGTGGATGTAGTCCCGGATGCACGTGCCGTCCGGGGTCGGGTAGTCGTCGCCGAAGAGCCGCGGCTGCTCGCCCCGCTCGATCCGGTCGAGGACCATCGGCACGAGGTTGAGCACGGCCGGGTCGCCCAGGTCGTCCCAGCCGGAGCCGGCGACGTTGAAGTACCGCAGCGCCACGAAGCGCAGGCCCCAGGCGTGCGAGGCCGCCCGACCCAGCCACTCCCCGATGAGCTTGGTCTCGCCGTAGGGGTTGATCGGCTCGGCGTGCAGCTTCTCCTCGACGACGGAGACGGACGGCATGCCATAGGTTGCCGCGGAGGAGGAGAAGACGAGCTTGTCGACGCCCGCGTCCTCCATCGCGCCGATGACGTTCGCCAGGCCCGTGACGTTCTGCTGGTAGTAGTAGGTGGGGCGCGCCATCGACTCCCCGACCTGCTTGCGCGCGGCGAAGTGGATGACCGCCTCGACCTCGTGCTCGCGCAGCGCGGCCGCGATGGCCTCCTGCGCGCCCGGTGCCGCGACGTCGAGCTCGATGAGCGTGGCCGCGCCGATCCGCGAGGCCTCCCCCGTGCTCAGGTCGTCGACGACGACCACCTTGTCGCCCCGGTCGAGGAGAAGACGCACCACGTGTGCGCCGATGTACCCAGCTCCGCCAGTCACCAGAATCGTCATGTGGCCAGGCTACTCGTCCTGGCACAACGACTCTGGTGCCTGCCCGCCTCAGGCCCAGCCGAGCTCGTGGAGCCGCTCGTCGTCGATGCCGAAGTGGTGGGCGATCTCGTGGATGACGGTGATCGTCACCTCTTCGACGACCTCCTCGCGGCTCTCGCAGATGGCCAAGGTCGGGTTCCGGAAGATCGTGATGCGGTCCGGAAGCGAACCCGCGGCCCACCCGAAGTCGCGCTCCGTCAGCGGGACGCCGTCATAGACCCCCAGCAGGTCCGGGGCGTCGGCGGGGGCTTCGTCCTCGACGAATATCACCACGTTGTCCATCTGTGCGGCGAGCTCCTCGGGCACCAGATCGAGGGCGTCGCTGACCGCCTCCTCGAACTCCTCACGTGACATGTCGACCATGGATCCATCCTCCCCCACCAGAGGTTTTGCACAGAACGCCTCGGAGGCCATATGCTTTGCGAGGTCTACGGCGGTCGGATCCTCGGCGCGTCAGCGACTAGGCCCCCATCGTTTAGCGGCCTAGGACGCCGCCCTTTCACGGCGGTAGCACGGGTTCGAATCCCGTTGGGGGTACGGAGCTCGGGACAGCGTGAAACGAGCACCAAGAAGTACTGTAAGATTCTCAACGGTTCGGAAACGAACTGAAGAGAAGGACCTTGTGTCGCTGTTTGATCCAAGGCCCCGTAGCGCAGTTGGTTAGCGCGCCGCCCTGTCACGGCGGAGGTCGCGGGTTCAAGTCCCGTCGGGGTCGCTTTGATCTCGGTAGCCCGGTTATCGCACAGATAGCCGGGCATCCGCGTCAAGGCTCTGTAGCTCAGTTGGTAGAGCGTTCGACTGAAAATCGAGAGGTCACCGGATCGACGCCGGTCGGAGCCACGATCACCCCCTTCCAGTCCGCTGGGAGGGGGTTTTTGCTGTCTCCACCCAGGTTCCACCCGGCTGGCGCCAGCCCCGCCTCGGGACCCGCCGCCCCACATGAGCGCGCCGGGCATCGCAGAGCCGTACGATTCTTCATAGGATCCGCAGGTGGGCGACGGTTCAGCGGGACATCGACCAGTCTTTCGCCCCCTCCACCCGGATCGGCTGCAACCACTGGAAGGCGTGATGGGGATGAGCGAGAAGGATGACGGGCTGCCCGGCAGCCCCGAGAGCACACCGTCGATCGGCACCTTGGTCGGGAACCTGAGCGAGCAGGTCAGCCGTCTGGTCCGGGCCGAGATCGCCTCGGCCAAGGCCGAGATGGCTGTGAAGGCCAAGAAGGCCGGCATCGGGATCGCGCTCTTCTGCGTGGCCGGGCTGCTCTCCCTGTACGGCCTCGGATTCCTCCTGCACGCAGCGATGGCAGGCCTGGCGAACGCCGTGCCGCTGTGGCTGGCCGCGCTGATCGTCGGCGTCGTCCTGGTCGCGATCGCCGGGACCGCCGCGCTGATCGGCGTCAAGCTCCTCCAGAAGACCGGTTCACCGGCCCCCGAGATCACGGTCAAGAGCCTGCGCGACGACGTCGCCGCCATCAAGGAAGGCATCAAGTCATGAGGCAGCCGACACCTGCAGAGCTCAGCGCCGAGGTGCTGCGCGCCCGCGCGGACCTCGCCGCGACGGTCGACGAGCTGACCACCCGGCTGCACCCGAAGCACGTCGCCGCCGAGGCGGCGTCGGCCACCAAGCTCGCGGCGACGGATGCCGGCACCTTCATGACCGGCGGCGGCCTGCCCGACGACGCGCCGCGCCGCGCGCGCAACGCCAAGATCCTGCTCGGGGTGGCCGCCGGCGCGATCGCTCTGACCGTCGTGATCATCCTGCGGCGCCGATAGCCCTCGACGTCGAGCTGGTCCGCACGCGACGAAGGGCCCTCCCGAACGGGAGGGCCCTTCGCGTGTCAAGAGAGCGGGTGACTGCTCAGCTCTCTTCACCGATGTTGACGCCAGAGTCTGCGAGCAGACCCTTCACCTCTGCCTCGCGGTAGCGGCGGTGTCCACCGAGCGTGCGGATCGACGACAGCTTGCCGGCCTTGGCCCAACGGGTCACGGTCTTGGGGTCGACTCGGAACAAGCTGGCGACCTCTGCAGGGGTCAGCAGGACTTCTGGTTCTCCACGGTTAACAGCCATGATGTTGCACCTCTCTGTAGGCAACGACCGGTCCCGGGGGGTGAGGGAACTGTGCGATCAATCGTTGCGCTTTCATTCATTATCCCAGTACGGGCGATTCGTACTTGTTGTTTTGCGGGTGAAAAATAGGGGAAGGCAGAAAAGTTACGGTGAAGGTCTTGGGGAGACGCCTGAGACCTCGACCCCGCGGGGGGAGTTCGCCGGTCCGGGTAGTCCCGAGGCTCCCGGATCATGTAACGTTGGCTCCGAACAGAGAAAAAACTTACCCCGGGGCCGCACGTGCAGAAGACGCTGCCGCCCCGCTTCTACGTTAAGGGGGTCGGAGCCATGGGCCGCGGCCGTCAGAAGGCAAAGCAGACCAAGGTCGCTCGGGATCTGAAGTACTACAGTCCCGATACGAACTACAAGGCGCTCGAACAAGAGTTGACCGGTCACAGCCGAACCGATGTAGCTACGGACTCTCGCCACAGCGCGAGCAGATCCGACGAGCCAGAGGACCGTGACCCGTATCCGGGTTGGTCCGACGACCGTTGAGCTAGTCCTCACCCCAACTGTGTCACGCATGAGTGAGCACTGACGCGCCCCCAACCGGTTCGCAGTGCGCCTCAGACCCAGTCGCCAAAGAGCGCGTCCGATGAGTTCGGCTCATCGGACGCGCTCTTGGTGTTTGGTTGGGGCCTGCCGGGTCAGACCCGGTAGGCCCCCGTCAGGCGGACGGCTCCACCGTCGACACCCTTGGAACCGCGGGTGATGTCCGCGCCGTTCGCGCCGTCGTCGGCCGAGACGGTTCCCAGCACCCAGGCCGGCAGGCCGAGCGCGGCGAGCTTGGCCAGCGCGGCGTCGGCGCCCTCTGCCCCGACCACGGCAACCATGCCCACGCCCAGGTTGAGCGTGTTCTCCAGGTCGCCCCACGGCACCTGACCAAGGCCGCGCATCACGTCGAAGACGGCCGGGACGGCCCAGCTGCCGCGGTCGACCGAGGCGCTCAGGCCGGTCGGGAGTACCCGGGCCAGGTTGGCCGCGAGGCCGCCGCCGGTCACATGCGAGAAGGCGTGCACCTGGCTCGCCTCGTCGCGGGCGAGCGCGAGGCAGTCGCTCGCGTAGACGCGGGTGGGCTCGAGCAGCTCCTCGCCGAGGGTCCGGGAGAACTCCTCGACCTCACGGTCCAGGGTCCACCCGGCGTGGCTGATGACCGCGCGCACGAGGGAGTAGCCGTTGGAGTGCAGTCCCGAGGAGGCCATCGCGATGACGACGTCGCCGTCGCGCACCTTCTCCGGGCCGAGCAGCGCCGATGCCTCCACGACGCCGACGGCCGCACCGGCGACGTCGTACTCGTCCACCTTGAGCAGGCCGGGGTGCTCGGCGGTCTCTCCGCCGACCAGCGCGGTCCCAGCGACCTCGCAGGCTGCGGCGATGCCACGGACGATGTCCGCGATGCGCTCGGGGACGACCTTGCCGGTCGCGATGTAGTCGGTCATGACGAGCGGCTCGGCGCCGCACACGACGATGTCGTCGACGACCATGCCGACGAGGTCGAAGCCGATCGTGTCGTGGATGTCGAGCGCCTGGGCGATCGCGACCTTGGTGCCGACGCCGTCGGTCGAGGAGGCGAGCAGCGGACGCTCGTAGCTCTTGAGCATGCTGACGTCGAAGAGACCGGCGAACCCGCCGAACCCGCCGACCACGTTCGGCCCGTGGGTGCGCGCCACCGCGGACTTCATGAGCTCGACGGCGCGGTCGCCCGCAGCGGTGTCTACTCCGGCGGCTGCGTAGGTGAGGCCTTCAGTCACGAGATGACTCCCATTGGTGTGGCGCTCGTGCTTTCACCAGCGCAGACGTTCTGTGGATGGTCGGGCGATCGTGCGGTTCTCAGGGCTGCTGCAGCGCCGTGGCGCCGCCCGTGGCGACGGACAGGCTCCGCAGTCCGTCCTGCGGCGCGCCCAGCGGGAGCTCGGCCTGCTCGAGGAGGTTCTTCCCCAGGTGCGCGGCGTCGGGCAGCTCGATCGGGTACTTGCCGGTGAAGCACGCGCTGCACAGCTGCGACGCGGGCTGCTCGGTCGCGGCGATCATGCCCTCCTCGGAGATGTACCCGAGGGTGTCGGCGCCGAGGGACTTGCCCACCTCGTCCGGCTCGAGGCCGTTGGCGATGAGCTCGGCGCGGCTCGCGAAGTCGATGCCATAGAAGCACGGCCACTTCACGGGCGGGGAGCTGATTCGCACGTGGATCTCGGCGGCGCCGGCCTCGCGGAGCATCCGTATGAGCGCGCGCTGGGTGTTGCCGCGCACGATCGAGTCGTCCACGACCACGAGGCGCTTGCCCTTGATGACCTCGCGGAGAGGGTTGAGCTTGAGCCGGATGCCGAGCTGGCGCAGGGTGTCCGACGGCTGGATGAAGGTACGCCCGACGTAGGCGTTCTTCATGAGGCCCTGACCGAAGGGGATGCCCGACTCCTGGGCGTACCCGACCGCAGCTGGCGTGCCGGACTCAGGGACCGGGATGACGAGGTCCGCCTCGACGGGGTGCTGGCGGGCCAGCTCGCGGCCCATCTCCAGCCGCGCGGAGTGCACCGAGCGACCGTTGATGGACGTGTCCGGGCGGGCCAGGTACACGTACTCGAAGACGCAGCCGGCGCGATCGGGCTTGGCGAACTTCATGGAGCGCAGGCCGTCGGCATCGATCGCGATGAGCTCGCCGGGCTCGATCTCGCGGACGAAGCTGGCGCCCACGATGTCCAGGGCCGGGGTCTCGCTCGCGACGACCCAGCCGCGCTCGAGGCGGCCGAGCACGAGCGGGCGGACACCCTGCGGGTCGCGCGCCGCGTAGAGGGTCTTCTCATCCATGAAGACGAGCGAGAAGGCCCCGCGCAGGCGCGGCAGCACCTCCAGAGCGGTCTGCTCGAGGCTGTGGTTCTCGTCGCCGGCCAGGAGAGCGGTCACCAGGGCGGTGTCAGTCGTGTTGCCCCGGGCGAGCTCGCCGCGCCGTTGCGCGCCGTAGCGCTCGGCCACCAGGTCGACGAGCTCGGCGGTGTTGACGAGGTTGCCGTTGTGCCCGAGAGCGACCGTGCCCGACGCTGTCGCACCGAGAGTGGGCTGGGCGTTCTCCCAGGTCACACCGCCGGTCGTCGAGTACCGACAGTGGCCGATCGCGATGTGCCCGGTGAGGGCGTTGAGCGCGGTCTCGTCGAACACCTGGGAGACGAGTCCCATGTCCTTGTAGACAAGGATCTGCTCACCATTGCTGGTGGCGATACCTGCCGATTCCTGACCGCGGTGCTGTAGTGAGTACAGACCGAAGTAGGCGAGTTTTGCGACCTCTTCGCCGGGCGCCCAGACACCGAAGACGCCACACGCGTCCTGAGGTCCTTTTTCGCCGGGCATGAGGTCGTGGTTAAGAAGTCCATCTCCACGGGGGGCCACCTCTCAAGTATCCCACAGTCGGGTACGCGCGCCAGAATCTGAACGCTCCATGGACACCGCCTGCGCGGGCACTCCCGTGACCAGCACCCAGACAGTCATTCCGACCGCCGCGCCGGGGGCCGGGAAGGACCTGCGTCACCTCCGTTAACAAAGGTCCACGCTTTGGATAGTGTTTGACCGACTGGTGGGACGATCGGGTAGCGTCGCGGTTCACGGCAGGAGCCGTGACCCGAATCACCCCGAACGAGAGAAGCACGAGAAGACCATGAGCAGATCACGCCGCAGTGTCACCCTGGCCGTTGCAGTCATCGCAGCCCTGGGTCTCGCCGCCTGCGGACCTGCCGCGTCTTCGGGAGGTGACGCCAGCACGTCTGGCCCCGCCACCGAGCTCTCGCTCGTCGGGTTCGCCGTCCCCAAGGCCGCCAACGACGCGGCCCAGAAGCTCTGGGGCGCGACCCCCGACGGGGCCGGTGCCACCTGGACCACCTCCTACGGCGCCTCGGGCGACCAGAGCCGCGCGGTCGTCGCCGGCCTGAAGGCCGACTACGTGCACTTCTCTCTCGAGGGCGACGTGACCCGGCTGGTCGACGAGGGCCTCGTCGCCGACGACTGGAACGCCGGTCCCAACAAGGGCATCGTCAGCGACTCCGTCGTTGTTCTCGTGGTCCGCAAGGGCAACCCGAAGAACATCCAGACCTGGGCGGACATCGTCGCCCCCGGGATCGGGATCGTCTCGCCCAACCCCGGCTCCTCCGGCTCAGCACGGTGGAACATCCTCGCGGCCTACGGCTCGGTCCTGGCCGCCGGGGGCAGCGACGCCGACGCCGAGGCGTACCTGACCAAGTTCTTCACCAACGTCGCCGCGCTGCCGGGCAGCGGACGCGACGCGACCACCGCGTTCACGAGCGGGACCGGTGACGTCCTCATCTCCTACGAGAACGAGGCGATCCTGGCGCGTCAGAACGGCGAGGACTTCGACTACGTCATTCCTGAGTCCACGCTGCTCATCGAGAACCCGGCCGCGGTGACCATCAAGGCCGACCCGAAGGCACAGAGCTACCTGGACTTCGTGCTCAGCACCGCGGGCCAGACGGCCTTCGCCGAGGTCGGCTTCCGCCCCCTCGACGATTCCGTCAAGGTCGAGGTCAAGGGCGCGAACGACCCCAAGAACCCGTTCCCGGCTCCCGCGAAGCTGCAGACCATCGCCGATGACTTCGGTGGCTGGTCCGCCACCAACAAGAAGTTCTTCGGTGACGACGGCCTCGTGACGCGCATCCAGCAGGAGACAGGGAAGTCGTGACGACGACGGCTCCTCCGGTGGCCGCCGCCCCTGAGGCGGCGGCCACCGGCCTCCCTGCCCGACGTCGAGCCGGGCGCCGCGCGGCACCCGGCTCCACACGGCTCACCCCGACCGCCGGGGTGGGTCTCGGCGTCGCTCTCATCTGGTTCTCGGCGCTCGCGCTGCTGCCGCTCATCGCGGTGCTCGTGGAGACGTCGACCGGTGGCTGGCCCGTCTTCTGGTCCACAATCACCAACGCCCAGACGGCGGCCGCGCTCCGCCTGACCATCACCCAGGCCTTGGGCGTGACGGCCGTCAACATCGTCATGGGCACGCTCATCGCGTGGGTGCTCGTGCGGGACCGGTTCCCCGGCAAGCGCGCCCTCGAGGTGCTCATCGACATCCCCTTCGCCCTGCCGACCATCGTCGCGGGGCTTGTTCTGCTCACTCTCTACGGGCCGAACAGCCCCCTCGGGGTCAACGTCGCCAATACCCGGGCGGCGGTGTTCCTCGCGTTCCTCTTCGTCACCCTGCCCTTCGTGGTGCGCACCGTCCAGCCGGTCCTGGCCGAGCTGGACAAGTCCGTCGAGGAGGCCGCGGCGTCCCTGGGCGCAAGCCCGTTCACGACCTTCCGGCGGATCATCCTGCCCGCCCTGACCCCGGCGATCGCGGCCGGGGCGGCCCTGTCCTTCGCCCGCGGGATCAGCGAGTACGGCTCACTCGTACTGCTGTCGGGGAACCTGCCGATGCGCACCGAGGTCACCTCCGTGCGCATCCTCAGCTACTTGGAGAACGGGGACCAGGCTGCGGCCGCGGCCGTCGCCTCGGTCCTGCTCGTCGTCTCCCTGCTGGTCATCGTCGCCCTCGACGTGCTGCAGCGACGGGTGGTGCGTCGTGGCTAAGACGTATGCGTTCCGCGCGATCGTCATCGTCTACCTGGGCCTGCTCGTCGCGTGGCCTGTCAGCCTCGTGGCCAAGGCAACCTTCGCGAACGGCTTCGACGCTCTCGCGACCGCGCTCTCGGACCCGTCGGTCGTCTTCGCCCTCAAGCTCACGGTGATCGTCGCGGTCCAGGCGGTCATCCTCAACACGATCTTCGGTGTCGGTATCTCGCTGCTGCTCGTGCGGTACGAGTTCCGCGGCAAGCGCCTGCTGAGCTCCCTGCTCGACCTGCCGCTCTCGGTCTCCCCGATCGTCGTCGGGCTGGCGCTCGTGCTCGTCTACGGCGGGCGCGGAGACTGGTTCGGTCCAGGGCTTGAGGCCAACGGCATCCAGATCATCTTCGCCACCCCCGGCATCGTGCTGGCGACCGCCTTCGTCGCGCTGCCGCTCGTCATCCGCGAGGTGGTGCCCGTGCTCACCGAGCTGGGCACGGACGAGGAGCAGGCCGCCATGAGCCTGGGTGCCTCCCCCGTGCAGACCTTCCGACGGATCACCCTGCCGGCCATCAAGTGGGCCGTCGTCTACGGCGTCGTGCTGACCCTGGCCCGGTCCCTCGGTGAGTTCGGGGCGGTCAAGATCGTCTCGGGGAACTTCGAGGGCAAGACCCAGACCGCGACGCTGCTCGTGGAGCAGAAGTACCAGGACTTCCAGCAGCCCACCGCGTACGCGACCGCGTTCCTGCTCGCGCTCGTCTCCGTGGCCTGCATCGTCGTGGTGTCCTTCCTGCGACCCGACCACTCCTCGTCCAAGGCTCAGTCGAAAGGCCTGTCATGAGCATCGAAGTTTCCCGCGTCTCGAAGTTGTTCGGTGACTTCGTCGCCCTCGACGACGTCTCCGTCTCCATCCCCACCGGCCAGCTCACCGCACTGCTCGGGCCCAGCGGCGGCGGCAAGTCCACGCTCCTGCGGATCATCGCCGGTCTTGAGCAGGCCGACACCGGCCGGATCGACATCGAGGGGCGCGATGCGACCCGGCTGCCCGCCCGCAAGCGCAACGTCGGCTTCGTGTTCCAGCACTACGCGGCGTTCAAGCACCTGAGCGTGGCCCGCAACGTGGCCTTCGGCCTGGAGATCCGCAAGACCCCCAAGGACCAGACCGCCGACCGGGTCCACGAGCTGCTCAAGCTGGTCCACCTCGAGCAGTTCGCCGACAGACTGCCGTCCCAGCTCTCCGGCGGGCAGCGTCAGCGCATGGCCCTCGCCCGCGCGCTGGCCATCCAGCCCTCTGTGCTGCTGCTCGACGAGCCCTTCGGAGCGCTCGACGCCAAGGTCCGCAAGGAGCTGCGCGACTGGCTGCGCCGCTTGCACGACGAGATCCCGGTGACGACCGTGTTCGTCACGCACGACCAGGAGGAGGCCCTCGAGGTCGCCGACGAGATCGTCGTGATCAACAACGGGCGGATCGAGCAGGTCGGCTCCCCCGACGAGCTCTACGACGCGCCGGCGAACTACTTCGTCATGAGCTTCCTCGGCCCGGTCACGCACCTGGACGGCAAGCTCGTCCGCCCGCACGACGTCGAGATCCATACCCAGGCGCCGGTTCCGGTCGCGGGCGACACCGTGGCCGGTGGCGCGACCGGGGGCGCCCAGCAGACCGCCGCTGCGGGGCCGGCCGTCGAGGGCACCGTGGTGCGCACGGTCCGGGTCGGTTTCGAGGCCCGGGTCGAGGTCGCGGTCGCCGGGGCCGACGGCGCGGACCAGTCCGTCGAGGCGGTCCTCACCCGGGCCGAGGCCCGCACGCTGGGGCTGGCCCCAGGGGCGAAGGTCTGGCTGCGGCAGGCTCCCGGCTCGATCTCGATCGACGCCCCAGCCGCCGCCGAGCCCCGCGAGCTGGTCGCTGCCGTCTGACAAGCGAGTACGCAATGCCCGACGACGTCCGGCGCCCCCCTGAGGGGCGCCGGACGTCGTGCGCCAGTGGCCGCCCCGAGGTCACGAGTGCGTGCGCTTGGTGGCAGTACGTGCGTTTGAATGCACGCGCTGCCACCAAAAGCACGCACTCGACAGGCGTGGCCAGCCGGAGCTAGCGGCGGGGGCGGGTGCTGCGGCGGTCGGCCCAGACTGCCGCGAGGCCGGCGAGCAGGACGGTCACCATGGTCACGCCGACGGCGGTCACCGTGACGTAGATCCAGCGGTTGATCATGCCGTCGGTCGAGACCCACAGGCCGAACCACACGCCCACGACGATGCCGACGAGGGCACCCACCCAGAAGAAGGACTTGTACTTCGGCGCACGCCGGATCGTCGCCGGGACCGCCTGCGCGGCGATCTCGTCGATCTGCTCCGGGGACAGCGCGGCGTCGGGCACGGAGGTGTCGGGCGCCGAGGTGTCCTGAGCCGAGCTGTCCGGTGCGAAGCTGTCCGGTGCAGAGTCGTCAGGCACGGACGAGGGGGAAGAGGGTGTGGTGCTCACGGGCCGATCTTATCGGCCGGTGCTGGGCACTCCCTGAATCGTGACCTGGCCAACACGCCGCAGGAGACGGACCTTTCGCGGAGCGCACACGACTGCCGAGCGGACACGGTTCCGGCCGAGACCTGGATCAGGCCTCGACCGGAATCACGCGTTCAGCTGGCCGCCTCGACGGCGGCCGGGATCAGGAGAACAGGCCTCCCCTGGTCGCCTTGTAGGTGTGCTGCTGGGTGGTCGTGGCGGGCTTGTCACCCACGGTCCCGGTGGCCACCACGGTCGCCGTTCCCGCCTGCAGTGCACCCCAGCGGCCGAAGATCGCCGTGACCGTCTGCCCGGGTCGGACCTTGGCGAAGGTCTGCTGCCCCAGCGGTGTGGTCACCGTGATGGCCACCGTCGTGCGTTCGCGGTTGGTCGCGTACACGACCACCTGCGACCGCCCGAGCAGGCAGAAGGAGAACGCGTCGGAGGTGATGTTGAGGGTCGCCGGCGGGACGACGGCGTTGACCGTCACCGGGATCGTCACCGTCGTGCCCGACGGCGCCGCCACCAGGTGCAGGTTGTAGGCACCCGCGGCGGTCCCGGCGGGAACCGTGGCGGAGACCGTCGCCGCCCCTCCGGTCACGGCCGCGGTCGCCAGCGGCGACGCCGCCGGGTCGAGAACCGTGCCCGAAGGCACAAGGAAGGCCGCCACCGAGGTGTTGGCCGGCGACCCGAGCGAGGTGAGGTCGAGCTTGGCGAGGTCGAGGGAGACGACCGCGCTCGGGTCAACCGCACCGGGGAGCGCCCCGGTCGTCACGCCACGCCGGGCGAAGTCGGGGCTTAGCCCCGGGTGGGCCTGAAGGTAGGAGATCCACGCGTCACGGTCGATCAGGCCCGAGTCGCGCGCGTCGGTGCCCTGGGTGAACCCGGTGAAGTTGTCCCCACCGGTCGCCAGGAAGGAGAACGTCGCCACCCGGTAGCTGGCGGCCGGGTCGAGAGCCTCGCCGTCGATCGTCACGGAGGTGATGCGCTCCCCCGGGGCGTTCGTCGCCGTGTAGGTGTAGGTGACGTTGTCCGAGAGCCCCAGGTTGAGGAAGGCCCGCGAGCTGCCCGCCGGCTGCCACTGCTGCTCGAGGATCGTGGTGAGCTGGGCACCGGTGAGCGTCGTGGACCACAGGTTGTTGACGAAGGGCAGGACGGCGTTCGCCTCGGCGTAGGTGATGACGCCGTCGTCGCCGTAGAGCAGGTCGGCGCGCAGGCCGCCGGGGTTGACGATGCCGATCTGGGCACCGCCGCGCTCGGGGGTGGCCAGGGTGTCTCGCAGCGAGTTCGCGACGAGGTTGCCGAGCGTGGACTCCGAGGCGCGGTCGTCGCGCTTGCCGTCGAGGTACGCCGTGGTGATGTCCGCCGTGACGGAACCAACCGGCTGGTTGCCGATGACCGCGGCCTCGGCGATCGCCGCGTCGACGATCGCCCGGACCTCAGCCACCCGGGGGTAGGCCGCGACGAGATCGGCTGCGGGTGTGGTGGTCCGGGCGACGTTGGCGACCGTGTAGTCGGTCACGTCGAGCGTCGCGGGGTCGAGGGTCAGCGTGATCTGGCCGATCTTCTCGCCGTAGGAACCGGTCTGGATGATCGGGCGGGTGCGGTCGGTCCCGGTGACCGGGGCGTCCCAGGCGTACTCCTTGTGCGTGTGCCCGGTGAAGATGGCGTCGACCGAGGGGTCGGTGTCGGTCACGATGTGGGCGAAGGCGTCGCCCGCGGCGATCTCCTCCTCGATCGTGGCGCCCTCGGGGGTCCCCGAGCCCGCTCCCTCATGGACAAGGGCGACGATGACGTCGGCCTCGCCGTTGCTCTCGTCGCCGTCGCCGAGCTGAGCGGCCACCCGGTTGATCGCCTCGACGGGGTCGCCGAAGTCTAGGTCGGTGATGCCCGACGGAGTGACCAGGGTCGGGGTCTCCTCGGTCACCGCGCCGATCACGCCGACGCGTACTCCGTCGACGTCAAGGACCACGTACTCGCTCAGCGCGGGGTCGTCCGTGCCCTTGATATAGACGTTGGCACCGAGGTACTCCCAGTCGGCTGCGTCGCTCACGCGGCCGGTGAGGTCGGCGAAGCCCTTGTCGAACTCGTGGTTGCCCACGGCCGAGGCCGACAGGTCGAGGGCGTTGAGGACGTCGATCGTGGGGACGTCGTCCTGGGAGGCCGAGGCGAAGAGCGAGGCGCCGATGTTGTCGCCGACGGACAGGAAGGCGGTCCGGTCGGGGTTGGTCGCGCGCAGCTGCTCGACCGTCCCGGCGAAGGCGACCGTGTTGGCGTCGATGCGCCCGTGGAAGTCGTTGATGCCGAGCAGGTTGAGCTCGATGGGCTCAGCGACGGTGTTGATCCCGACGACGACCGGGTCGTGGTCGCTGGATCGGAAGGGCGACTCGTCATAGAGGATCGAGGCGTTGTAGTTGTACCGGCTGTACTCGTTGGCGAGCGGTTCGACCGAGTTGATGTTCCAGATGTCGACGCCGGAGACCGCCGCCGTGGCAGCCGGTGATCCGAAGACGTGGTCGAGGGAGCCGACCCGGGCCCCGAAGAGGTAGGTGTGCTTGCCGGTGCCCGCGCTGAGGTTCGTGTAGCCGGCGTCGGCGAGCACGACGAGCGGGTCTTCCTGGGTGTAGGAGTTGAAGTCGCCGACGAGGAAGACCTTGTCGGTGCCCGAGGCGGCCTTGACCGTGTCGGCGAAGGTGACGAGGGCAGTGGCCTGGTTGACCCGGCTCGCGTTGGAGGCTCCCTGACCGTCGCCGGTGTCGGCGTCGGCCCCGGTGCCTGAGCCCTTGGACTTGAAGTGGTTGGCGATGACGGTGAAGGCCTGCGAAGAGTCCCCACCGGCCGGGACGAAGGTCTGGGCGAGGGGTTCCCGAGCGTTGTCGAAGGCCGGGGCGTCGAGGATGGTCGACTCCCCAACGGTGGTCACGGCGGCATTCCGGTAGATGAAGGCGGTCCGGATGACGTCCTCGTCGGCGGGTACCGCGTCCGGGGAGGCCGCGAAGGACCACACCGGCGAGCCGGCCGCGGAGTTGAGTGCGGCGACCAGGGTGGCCAGCGCAGCGTCGCGGTCCTTGCCGAACACCGAGGAGTTCTCGATCTCCAGGAGGGAGACGACGTCGGCGTCGAGGGCGTTGATCGCGGCGACGATCTTTACCTCCTGGCGGTGCAGGCTCTCCGCGGTCGCGGCGCCACGGGCGTCGCAGCCGCTGTTCACGGTGATCCTGTTCCCGGCACGGTCGGTGTAGAAGGTGCAGCCGGTGAGCTGGTCACCGGTCGTGGTGAAGTAGTTGAGCACGTTGAAGGTCGCCAGACGGACGTCACCGCCGACGTCCTGCGGAGCCGGGGTGCGGGTGTCGGCGAAGGTCACCGGCTGGACGGCCGGTGCGTTGTCGGGTGTCAGCTCGGTCGTGGGCTGGAAGGTCCAGGCGTCGAAGCGGTAGTCGAGGATCACCGGCTGGGTGAACGTGACAGGTGCACCGACCCGGGCCGGCGCTCCCCCGGTGAGGTAGGGCAGCGGCTTGGACTTGTTGGCCGCGGAGTTGAAGTTCGTCGTCGCGCCGTCGTCGAGGACGACCGAGCGGGTGGCGACGTCGGCTGCGACCGCGGCAGCCTCGGGGCTGCCCGGCCGGCCGACGTCGGTCGGCTGGGCGAAGGCCGTCGTGCCGGCAGCCAGGAGGAAGGACCCGTAGTAGTTGGTCGAGTAGTTGTCGGCGACGACGTAGTCGCCGGCGGGCTGCAGGAGCATCCCCTCGAGCGTCTCGCGCGCGGCGGCGTCGCCCGGGTAGGCGACGTTCGCGGGCTTGACGACCTCGGCGGCCTCGGCGAGGACCGTGTAGGCGGTCGCGGTGATCTGGGTGAGAGTGAAGTACTCGCTCACCGTCCCGGTGACCTCGACGTACTGACCGACTGTGAGCGCTGCCGCGGCGGCCGTGGAGTAGACGAAGATCCCGTCGGAGCGGGTGTGGGTGGCCAGGTCGACATCTCCCCCGGTGCCCGGGGTCTGGATATAGAGACCGTTGTAGCCACCGCTCGGGTAGGTCGCGGTGACGATCCCGCGGGTGGTGACGGTCGTCCCGGCGAGCGGGCTGACGTCACCGTCGCCCTGCACGTCCGCGATCGCGGTGAGAGTGGGTGACGGTGGATCGGTGGGGTCTGTCGTGGGATCCGTCGTCGGGTCGGTCGTGGGATCGACGGTGGGGTCCGTCGTCGGGTCCGTGCCGGGATCGGTGCTCGCACCCTGCGGTGTCACTGTCGCCGAGAGCGTGAAGTCCGCCGCGTTGTTGTCGGAGTCGGCGAAGCCCGTGCGGTTGATCGACTGGGGCACGTTGTTCGCGGCGGGAGCCGGAGCGACCGCGGTCTCGAAGGTGTTCGAGGAGCCGTAGCCGAGCAGGTCGACGACCTGAGGGTCGGCCACGACCGATCCGGTCGGCAGCGTGATCGTCGTGGGCGCGGCGACCAGGGCGAGCGTGCCCGTCGTCCCTGAGGCATTGAGCCCGGGAGCGGCGACATCCGCCGTAGGCAGCGCGGCGCCGTTGGCTCCGTTGGATCCACCGGAAACGAGGTAGTAGCCGCCCGCAGCGATCGTCCCGGTCAGCGGCGCGGTGCTGCTCGAGGAGCCCGTACCGGTCGCTGACCGGTACTGCAGGGACCAGCCGGACAGGTCGATCGGCGAGGCGCCCGGGTTGTAGAGCTCGACGAACTTGGTCGCGTAGACGGCGTTCGCGCTCCCACCCGAGAGGTAGGCCTCGTTGATGACGACTCCCACGCCGTCGACCGAGGCAGGGACCACTCCGGCTGCGGGCATCGGTGCGGCGGCCTGTGCCGAGAGCACCGGGCCCAGGATCAGCGCGCCGGAGAGGGCGGCGGCCACAGCCACCACCCTCCGACTCGCAACGTTTCGGTGATGACTTGTGAACACGCTTGCTCCTTCTGAAGTACGACGCCGAGCCCTGGTGAGCGGTCTCCGTCGGTCGCCATCGACCCACCGAATGCATCACACAGTGCTTATCTGAACGTCTGGTATCAAGCAGGGCACATCCCATTGAACTCAACGCACGTTATCGGCGAACATCTGGCTCTGCGCGTTTGAGATGGAATTGTTACCCATTGGTAACCTCCGGGCCGTCTCTCCGCAAGGGTGCGGGAAGGGTCAGCTGCGGAGGTGGGTGGCCTGGAGTGGCAGCAGGTCGGAGATGTCAGACCGCTCGCCGGAGGCGCTCACCCGGCCGTCGGCCACCGCGTCGGCCCAGACCGTGGCGCCGGTGACCAGCTCGAGCCAGGTCTTCGGGTCGGTCTCCACGACGTTGGGCGGGGTGCCACGGGTGTGCCGGGGGCCCTCGACGCACTGGACAGCCCCCCACGGCGGGACCCGGACCTCGACCGAGTGCCCGGGGGCGACGTCGGCGATCTCCTCGAGCGTGAACCGCACGGCCGTGGTCACGGTGGGTCGGTCGTCTGCGCCGGAGCGCCACGCGGAGACGGCGAGGCGGCCGGCGGCCGGGTCGGTGCGTCGTCGGACAGCCACGGGTTAGGCGCCGTAGGAGAAACGCACGACGCGGTCCTCGATCGAGACCTCGGCGAGGCGCACCTCGACGGCCTCCCCGAGCGGGAGCGCGCCACCGGACGAGGTGACCGAGCCGCGGACCGCCGGGTCGTCGACGACGATGACACCCTTGTGTGGGTCCTTGGAATCCAGGTCGACGATCACGCCCTCGAAGACGTCGCCCACCGCGCCGGTCAGCAGCGCGGCCTCGACGATGTCGACCGAGGCCCGCTCGAAGGACGACGCCCGCTGGCCGGACCGGGACATGGCCTTGGGCAGGTCGGGGAAGGCGAGACGAACCCAGTCGGGCACCGGATCCCCCGCGCACAGTGCGAGGCAGATCTCCGTGCCGTAGCGGTCCACCAGGCGCCGCAGCGGGGCAGTGACGTGGGCGTACTCGGAGGCGATCGCGGCATGCTCGGACGCAGCGGGCACCTCCCCCTCGAAGGCCAGGTAGCCCGCACCGCGGAACAGGGACGTCGCCTCGTTGAGGAACGCCGCGTGCTGGGGGACGCTCGAGTCGAGCCCGGCGAGCAGGTCGCCGTAGGACTGCGCGGTGGGCCAGGTGATGTCCAGCGCCCGGGCGGTGCGCCGCAGCCGCTCGACGTCGCGTGGGTCGCTCGCCGGGAGCGTGCGAAAGATCCCGATGCCGCCCTCGCGCATGACCCGCGCCGCCGCGATGCCGGTGAGCAACGAGATCTGCGCGTTCCAGCCCTCGGCGGGCAGGACCGAGCGGAACTCCAAGCCGTAGCTGCCGTCGTCGTGCAGGGTGACGTTCTGCTCGGGGACGTTGAGAGAGACGCCGCCGCGCTCACGTTCGAGGCCCTCGCGCAGCTCGCCGACCTCGCGCAGCAGCTCGAGCAGCTCGCTCGCCGAGCCGGCGTCGACAGCGGACTGGACTTCGTCGTAGGTGAGGCGCTCTGAGGAGCGGACCCGCGCACGACGCACGTCGACGTCGGTGATGTCACCGCGCTCGTCGAGGACGATGCGCCACACCGCAGCCGGGCGGTCGACGCCGGGGAGCAGGCTGGCTGCGCCTTCGGACAGGATCGGCGGGTGCAGCGGGGTGCGCCCGTCCGGGGCGTAGAGGGTCATGCCGCGGGAGCCGGCCTCGCGGTCGATCGCGCCGCCGGGGAGCACGAAGTGCGCGACGTCGGCGATCGCGTAGCGCACGAGATAGCCGCCCGCAGGCACCCGCTCGATGTGCAGGGCCTGGTCGAGATCCATCGAGCCGGGCGGGTCGATGGTCACGAATTTGATGCCCAGAACCGGGACGGGCGGGTCGAGAAGGGCGGGATCCAGGGCGAGCGGGACGGCGCCGATCGGGCTGGCCCCGGCGAGGGGGCCAGGGACTACGGGTGCGTCGGCGATGACGCGCTCGGCCTCAGCGAGCACCGCGTCGGGGAAGGCGAGCGGGATCTCCATCTGGGCGCGCAGCTGCTCGAAGGCGATGCGGACCCGCTCGGGGATCGTGGCCGCCGGGAGGTCGAGGCGGAGATGACGTGAAGGCACCTCCCGACTCTACGACGGTCAGCAGGCGCGGACCCGCGCTCGTGCGTCTCGCCGAACTCGTGAACGAGTCGCCCAACTCGTGAGCTACGGCGCGAACCGTCTAGGAGACGGCCGTGGCTCACGAGTTGGGCGGACGATTCACGAGTTCGGTGGGACGGGGGGGCGAGGTGGGATCAGATGACGCCGAGGGCGATCATCGCGTCGGCGACCTTCGTGAATCCGGCGATGTTCGCACCGGCCACGTAGTTGCCCGGCTGGCCGTACTCCTCGGCGGTCTCGGCGCAGTTGTTGTGGATCCCGGTCATGATGCGCTGCAGGCGGGCGGCGGTGTCCTCGAAGGTCCACACGTCGCGGCTGGCGTTCTGCTGCATCTCCAGCGCGGAGGTGGCCACACCACCGGCGTTGGCTGCCTTGCCCGGAGCGAAGAGCACGCCCGCTTCCTGGAAGGCGGCAACGGCGTCGGGCGTGGTGGGCATGTTGGCGCCCTCCGCGACGGCGACGACGCCGTTGCGCAGCAGCGTGTGGGCTGCGTCGAGGTCGAGCTCGTTCTGCGTGGCGCAGGGCAGCGCGACCGTGGCCGGCACGTCCCAGATGGAGCCGCCGGAGACGAACTTCGCGGAGCCGCGGCGTGCCTCGTAGTCGCTCGCGCGGCCGCGCTCGACCTCCTTGATCTGGCGCAGCAGGTCGAGGTCGATGCCCGCCTCGTCGACGATGTAGCCGGAGGAGTCGGAGAAGGCGACGACGCTCGCGCCAAGCTCCTGAGCCTTCTCGATCGCATAGATCGCGACGTTGCCGGAGCCGGAGACGACGACGCGCTGGCCCTCGAATTCCAGGCCGCGGGTCTTGAGCATCTCGCGGGCGAACATGACCGTGCCGTAGCCGGTGGCCTCGGTGCGCACGAGCGAGCCGCCCCAGGTCAGGCCCTTGCCGGTGAGGACACCGGACTCGTAGCGGTTGGTGATCCGCTTGTACTGGCCGAAGAGGTAGCCGATCTCGCGGCCACCCACGCCGATGTCGCCGGCGGGGACGTCGGTGTACTCACCGATGTGGCGGTACAGCTCGGTCATGAAGGACTGGCAGAAGCGCATGACCTCGCCGTTGGACTTGCCGCGCGGGTCGAAGTCGGAACCACCCTTGCCGCCGCCGATGGGCATGCCGGTCAGGGAGTTCTTGAAGATCTGCTCAAAACCGAGGAACTTGACGATGCCCAGGTACAC
Organism: Sanguibacter gelidistatuariae; assembly: GCF_900096585.1. GTDB lineage: Bacteria > Actinomycetota > Actinomycetes > Actinomycetales > Cellulomonadaceae > Sanguibacter > Sanguibacter gelidistatuariae. The sequence continues at coordinate 796,365 of NZ_FMYH01000001.1, read as the reverse complement.
AGATGGGTGGAAACGCAGGCCGCCCTTGAACGGGCCGAGGGCCGAGTTGAACTCGACCCGGAACCCACGGTTGATCTGCACGCGGTTCTTGTCATCGACCCACGGCACCCGGAAGATGATCTGGCGCTCGGGCTCGCAGATGCGCTCGAGCACGGCGGCGTCGGCATACTGCGGGTTCTTCGCGAGCACGGGTGCGAGCGACTCGAACACCTCGCGGACTGCCTGGTGGAACTCGACCTCGCCGGGGTTACGTCGGAGCACCTGTTCAAATACTGGCGCGAGCTGGCCTTCCATCAGGCGTTCTCCTTCATCCTTGTGCTGCTCTGGCAGCCCGTTCTGGGACGGTGGTACCAACAGGCACCGATGCAGCCTACCGTCCGGGACCAACGATTCTGTAGGTCTCAGGACTCAGGCTTGTGCTGTCTGCACATTCCGTGGCAGGTCGGGACCCGGATCGGCAGCGCGAAACATGACGTTACAACGTCTCAGCCCACGGATCAGATTCGCACAGCAGGTGAGACGAGAGAACACTTCCTGCACCGCCTCGCCGGCGGGCGCGGTCACCGGGTGGTGGCCGGGACGCCCGAGCAGGTCGCGGACACGATGACCGAGTGGTTCACTCAGGGCGCCGCCGACGGCTTCGCCGTCATGCCGCCCACCCTGCCCGGCGGCCTGAACACCTTCGTCGAGGAGGTCGTGCCGCTGCTGCGGGCCCGCGGAATCTTCCGTGAGGAGTACACGGGGACCACGCCGCGCGACCACCTCGGCCTCGCCCGTCCCGCCAACCGGTGGCGAGCGTGACCAGATCGCCGGAGCGGACCTGCTCATCGCCGCGAACCCTAAGTGTGAGCAGGCGCCGACCACATCATGAGATTTCTCCGCCAAGTCGCTGACAAGCGCGCGGTCATTGCTATACCCGTTCCACAAGGTCACGAGAACCGATGCGAAGCCCCGGCTGGTCGGACAGCAACCCCCACTCACGGCGGGGTGCTCCGGGAGATGACCTGGCTGTGCCAACCGGTACGGCAAGCGTGAACGGACCGAAGGACACCTCATGTCGCACACACACCTGGCGCCCGACGCCGGGACTCGCCCCGATCTTTCCGTGGTCGTCGTCTCCGGCAACCCGCGCGCCGGCTCGCGCACCCTGAGCGCCGCGACCGCGGTCGGCGAGCAGATCGCCGCGCTGCTGGACGGACGGCTGGACGGCCCGTCCAGCACGCAGGCCACCAGCATCGAGACGATCGACCTGGCGACCTTCGCCCCCGAGATCCTCACCGCCGACCACCCCGCTGCGGATGCCGCGACGGCGACCCTCGCCGCCGCCACGGTGGCCGTCATCGCCTCCCCCGTCTACAAGGCCTCCTACACAGGCCTGCTCAAGGCGTTCCTCGACCTCTACGGACCCGACGGCCTCGCCGGGGTCGTCGCAGTCCCGCTCGTCGTCTCGGGCAACCCCGCCCACGCCCTCGCCGGCGAGGTGCACCTGCGCCCCGTGCTCGTCGAGCTCGGGGCGATCGTGCCCACCCGCGCGCTCTCCCTCACCGAGTCCCAGCTCGCCGACCTCGACGCACCGGTCGCGGCATGGCTGGCCAAGTCGGCCCGCGCGCTGCGCCGCGCCGTCGGACTGCCCGACGACGCCGGCACAGCCCCGCTCCCGGCCTCCGCCGACCTCGTGGGGGTGACGGCATGACCATCCAGGACACCGACCGCGACGCCCGGATCCTGCTCGCCGATGCCGCGACGCTGACCCCGGAGGAGTACAAGACCGTGTTCCGCCAGCACCCGGCCGGCGTCGCGGTGGTCACCCTCGTGGGACCGGACGGGCCCGTCGGCTTCACGGCGACGTCGGTCATCTCGGTCTCGGCCGAGCCGCCACTGCTCGCCTTCTCGATCGCCTCCGGGTCATCCTCCTGGCCCGCCCTGGCCCAGGCCGCGAGCGTCGCGGTGAGCTTCCTCGCCGACGACCAGGACGACGTATCGGCGCGGTTCGCGACGTCGGGCATCGACCGCTTCGCCGCGGGCGGCTGGACCGCGCTGCCCACCGGTGAGGTCGTGATCGACGGCGCCCTCACGTGGCTGCGCGGACGCGTCGTCCAGCGCACCCCGATCGGGGACAGCTATCTCGTCTCGGTGCTGGCCTCGCAGTCAGCGACTCGTGCCGACACCCAGCCGCTGGTCTTCCACGACCGCACCTACCACCGCATCGGCGACCACACGGCGATCTGAGGCGCCGGTCGACGGCGGCGGACGGGACAGGGCTGGGACCTCGGGGGAGGTGCCAGCCCTGTCGCGTACTCCTCGACTACTCCTCGAGCAGGTGCGCCTGGGGGTGACGGGCCCCGGCGACCTCGCTCGACGGGACGACCCGGGAGATCTCCTCGACCTCCTGCGCCGTGAGGTCGATCGCCGCGGCACCGACGTTCGCCTCGACGTGGGCGGCGCGTCGGGTGCCGGGGATCGGCACCACGTCCTGGCCCTGGGCGAGGACCCAAGCCAGGGCCAGCTGAGCTGGGCTCACCCCGCGCCGGGCCGCGAGGACGGCGAGACGGTCGGCCAGGAGGCGGTTGGACTCAAAGGCGGCCCCGCGATAGCGCTCGTGACCGGCGCGGGCGTCGCCGGCGTCGAAGGCATTCGAGACGACGGTCCCCGTGAGGATGCCTCGCCCGAGCGGGGAGAACGGCACGAAGCCGATCCCCAGCTCCCGCAGGGCCGGCAGCACCTCACGCTCGACCCCACGGTGGAAGAGGGAGTACTCGCTCTGGACCGCGGCGATCGGATGGACCGCGTGCGCGCGGCGGATCGTCGAAGCCGAGGCCTCGGACAGGCCGATCCTGAGGATCTTGCCCGCTTCCACGAGCTCGGCGAGCGCACCGACGGTCTCTTCGACAGGTGTCTGGGGATCGACGCGGTGCAGATAGAAGAGGTCGACGTGGTCGAGCCCCAGCCGGCCCAGGCTCGCGTCGATGGCCTGCCGGACGTAGTCGGGACGGCCGTCGACCTCGCGTCCGTCCCGGTGGACGAACCCGAACTTCGTGGCGAGCACGACGTCGTCGCGGCGGGAGCGCAGCACCCTGCCCAGCAACCGCTCGTTCTCCCCTGCTCCGTAGACGTCGGCGGTGTCGAAGAACGTCACGCCGAGGTCGAGGGCACGCCGCACGGTGGCCTCCGCCTCTCCCGGGTCGGTGAGCCCGTAGGCACCGGTGAGAGACATCCCACCCAGGCCGACGGCGCTCACCTCGAGCGCGGTGCCGTGCTCGGGCGAACCGAGCACGCGACGGGGCAAGGATGCCCCGGGGACGCGGGGCGTGTCATCGGTTGCGGCGGCATGGTCGGTCATGAGATCTCCTTGGCGTAGCAGAGGCTGTACTGGTCACCGGTGTACTCACCGAAGGGCTCGACGGGCTGCCAGCCGAGGCGCTCGTAGAGCTCGACGGCCTCCGGCTGTCGCACTCCCGTCTGGAGCACGAGGCGCCGGACGCCGAGTTCGCGCGCGTGGTCCTCGAGGGCGCCGAGCAGCTGCCCAGCGAGCCCTCGACGACGATAGTCCTGGCCCACGAACACCCGCTTGACCTCATGGGCGCCACCCACGTGGCGCAACGAGGCGGTCGCCACGGGCAGGGCGCCGTCGTGCACCACGAGGGTGACGAGGACCGTCGCCGGGTCGACGTCGATCCGGGCGGGGCGAGAGTGCCGCAGCGACGCGTAGCGGGGGCCGAGCTCCGCCGTCATCTGGGTGCGCAGCGTCTCGGCGTCGGGGTGCGTCCACCCGACGGCGCTGGTCACGAGGGTCATCGGGTCACCTCGCCGAACCGGTCGGCGAGCATCGAGCTCAGGGCGGCCGCCGCGACGAGCGCAGCCGTCACCGCGATCCCGACCGCCGCGGCCCCGCGGTAGGTCCCGAGGTCCCCGGGGACGGCCGAGGCGAGGAAGATGCCGCCGAGGGCCGCGAAGCAGATCGTCGCCGATACCCGCTGGGTCACCTGCAGGAACGCTGCCGCGAGCCCGTTGGCCCCGGCCGGCGCGTGCTCGAGGGTGAGGTATTGGTTGGGGGCGTGCACGAGCCCGCCGGCGACGCCGGTGAGCACCTGCGCGGCGGCCAGCGCCACGGCGACGACCGCGACCGGCACCCAGGTCACCACGGCCGTGGTCGCGAGCAGACTGATGACGATGACCCAGAGCCCGACCGTGACGCCGCGCCGGCCGAACCGGGCCACCAGGCGCCAGCTCAGCGCCGAGCAGATCCCTGAGGCCACGGCTCCGGGGGTCGTGACGAAGCCCGCCTCGAAGGCGCTGAGACCGACCCCCTCCTGGAGGAAGAGCATGAGGACGAGGGAGAGCCCGAGGGTGGCCCCGAACCAGAAGGTCGCCACGAGGGTGCCGAGTGCGAACCCGGGCGAGCGCGCGAGACCGGGGAGCAGGATCGGGGTGCCCCCACGACGGTGGTAGGCCCGTTCCCATACGACGAAGGCGAGCGCGCTCGCGAGCGCGGCGATCGACCACAGCCACGTCGACGTCGTCATCACCCAGGACTGCGACCCCGAGAGCGCGATGACCGGGACGAGCAGGCTGACAGTGGCCAGGGCGAAGAGGATGAGCCCGACGCCGTCCAGGCGCACTCGCGCACCGCGCCGGACGGACGCTTGATGCGCCCGGGACGCTCCAGGCTCTCCAACCCCAGGCGCAGGCCCGGCTGGCGACGCGGACCGCCCAGGCACCCACCGCATGGCGAGCGCAGCCGTGACGAGACCGAAGGGGATGTTGAGGGCGACAACCATCCGCCAGGCCCCGTCGTGACCCCCGACGGTGAGGATCGCCCCGCCGATGAGCGGCGCGATGATCCCCGAGAACGAGGCGACCGTCGCGTAGGCCCCGAGCGCCCGGGTGCGCTGCCAGCCGGAGAAGTGGTCCTGGACGAGGCCGATGACCTGGGGGTTGGCCGTGCCCGCGGCGGCCCCCTGGAGCAACCGCGCCGTGACGAGCACCGTGGGCGAGGTGGCCGTGGCGGCCACCACGCTGAGCAGGGAGAAGGCAGCCACCCCGCCGATGAGGAACCCCTTGCGTCCGTAAGCGTCACCGAGCCGCCCGGCCGGGACGAGCGCGACCGCGAAGGCGAGGGAGTAGCCGGCGAGCATCCACTGGATGTCGGCGGTGCCGGCCCCCAAGGAGGCGCGCAGCGAGGGCACGGCGACGGTGAGGATCGACTGGTCGAGCAGGGTGGTGAAACCCACCGCCAGGCAGATGATCAGCAGGCGCCGCTCGCCCGCCGTCGTGCGCACGGGGAGGCGCGCCGGCCTCTCGCGAACGGTCACTGCGGCCATCGTGGGCTCCTCGGTGCGGCTGAACCAGCGTCCGGCACGCACCAGCTGGCGCCGGGCACGGTCGGGGTGGTGGTGAGCGCCGAACCTAGGGACCCGCCGCTGCGGAGTCAATCGGCGGGCGCAGAATACCGCGGGCTGAGACCCCGCAACTCACCAGTCGAACGATTCGCGTTCACATCATGAGATTTCCGAGGGATGACTGGTCGAGCGCGGAACCAGGCGATACGTTCCCGCACGGTCAAGAGATGACACGCGAAGGCTCGGCTGGTGTCACGGCAACCCCGACGACAACGACTGGGTGCCCCGAGAAAGAGACCCGGCTGCCGCACCGCGGCAGCAAGCGTTCGTCGTCGTCATGATCAAGGAGTCCACGTGACCCACCGCCCCGCCCCACCTGTCCCACCGGTCCCACCCACCCTGCACCTCGCCCTCGAGCTCGACGGGCCGGGCGCGCACCTCGCCGCCAGCTCCGCCCAGGACGCCGCCTCCCCCCAGCGCGTGCGCGACCTCGTCGCCGCCGCGGAGAACGCCGGCATCACCTTCGTCACCTTCGAGGACTCCCTCCTGCCCGGCCCCCACGGCGCAGCGCGCATCGACGCCGTCACCCGCGCGGCCTTCGTCGCCCCGCTCACCTCGCGGATCGGCCTCGTACCGCTGGTCCACCCGGCCCTCGTCGAGCCCTTCCACGCCGCGAGCCAGCTCAGCGCCCTCGACCACGCGAGCGCGGGCCGGGCCGGCTGGCTCGTCGGCGCGGGCCCGGTCCCCGGCGCACGCGCCGCCCTCGACCGTCCGGTCCCCGAGGGAGCGGCCCTCGCAGGCGAGATCGCCGACGTCGTGCAGGTGGTGCGCGCGCTGTGGGACTCCTGGGAGGACGACGCCGTCATCCGCGACACCGCGACCGGGCGCTACATCGACCGCGAGCGCCTGCACTACGTGGACTTCACGAGCGCCGGGACCGGCGAGCCGGCCTCCCCCGCCTCGCGTGCGCTGCCCGACGGCGCGCGGGCACCGTTCACCGTCAAGGGGCCGCTCATCGTCCCGCGCTCCCCGCAGGGCCAGGGCGTCGTCGTCGCCCGCGTCGGGACAGTGCCCGCCGACCTGACCGACGTCGCGCTCGTCGACGGCGAGGACGTCGCCTCGGTGGCGGTGGCCGCCGAGGCCGCGCGCGCCGCGGGCACCCCGCTCGTCTTCGCGAACGTCACGGTCACGCTGAGCACGTCGGCGGCGACCGGCGCCCAGCGTGCCGCCGCCCTCGACGCGGTGGTATTCGATGCGGTGGCCTTTGATGCGGCAGCTTTCAATGCGGCAGCCGAGGCTCGCCCGGGACTGCGGTGGGTGGGTGACGCCGCCGGGCTGGTCGCGCTGCTGACCGAGCTGGCCGCGGTCGTCGACGGCGTCCGCCTGCTCACCTCCGAGCTCGACGAAGACCTTCCCGTCCTCGTCCGCGAGGTGCTGCCCGCCCTGCGGGTCGCCCGTCTCACCCCCACCCCGCAACCCGGAGCGACCCTGCGCCAGACGCTTGGGCTCGCGCACCCCGCGAACCGTTTCGCGACGGATCCCGCGACCACGTTCGCCACCGCCCCCGTCCCCGCGAACGCCTGAGGAGATCACCATGACCCGCACCGACCTGCTGCGACCGCACGCGCACGTGCACCTCGGCGTCTTCTTCCAGGGCGTCAACCACTCGACCATCTGGTCCGACCCGGCCAGCGGCTCCCAGATCGACTTCGCCACCTTCCGGCGCATCATCACGACCGCCGAGCGGGGGCTCTTCGACGCGTTCTTCCTCGGCGAGGGCCTGCGCCTGCGCGAGCAGCGCGGCCAGCTGCACGACCTCGACGTCGTCGGGCGCCCCGACGCGATCACCCAGCTCGCGGCCCTCGCCGCGATCACGACCCACATCGGGCTGGTGGCCACCCAGAACGTCACCTACAACGACCCGGCCGACCTCGCCCGCCGTCTGGCCAGCCTCGACGTGCTCTCCGGCGGGCGGGCCGCGTGGAACATCGTCACCACAGACAACGCCTGGACCGGCGAGAACTTCCGCCGCGGCGGCTGGCTCGAGCACTCCCAGCGCTACGCGCGCGCCGGGGAGTTCGTCCGCGCGGCCCAGGCGATCTGGAACGGCTGGGACGACGCCGCGCTCACCCAGCAGCCGGTCACCTTCACCGGGACGACCGTGGACCTCACCACGGTCCCCACCCTCCCGCGCAGCCCGCAGGGGCACCCGGTGCTCTTCCAGGCCGGGGACTCCCCCGACGGTCGGGACTTCGCCGTGAGTCACGCCGAGGTGATCTTCTCCGCGCACGGCTCCGACTACGACGACGCACTCGCCTTCGCCGAGGACATCCGCGCCCGCTCCCGCGCGATCGGGCGCGACCCCGACGCGGTCAAGATCCTGCCCGGCACGCAGTTCGTGCTCGGGGACACCCCGGCCGAGGCCCTCGAGAAGGCGCGGTGGGTCAAGGAGCAGCAGGTCACTCCCGCAACCGCGCTGTCTCTGCTCGGTCAGGTGTGGGGAGAGGACCTCTCCGGCTACGACCCGGACGGCCCGCTGCCCGCCCACGACCCGGCCATCGCCGAGATCGACGGCACCCGCGGCTCCGCCCAGCACGGGCGGTCACCGCACGAGATCGCCCGCGCCTTGCGGGCCCGGGCGGAGGCCGAGAACCTCTCCATCCGCGAGCTCATCATCGCCCAGGAGCGCCAGCGCGGCTTCGTCGGGACGCCCTCGGCCGTCGCCGACGAGCTGGTGCGCTGGGTGCGCACGGGCGCCTCAGACGGCTTCAACATCACCCCGTGGATCGTGCCCAGCGGCCTGGACGACGTCGTCGACCAGCTGGTCCCCGAGCTCCAGGAGCGCGGGGCGTACCGGACCGAGTACTCAGCTACGACGCTGCGCGGACACCTCGGGCTGAGCGACCCGCGGACCCCGTGCGCGGGGACGGACGCTGGCCAGGGCGAGGTCGTCCCGCCGCAGGAAGCGCTGTCGCCCCTCGCGTGAGCGCACCGTCGCAGCGGTCGCTCTTCGCCACCGTCTACCTCCCGGCCGCGATGTTCGGCCTCGGGCAGGGGGCAGCCGCCCCGGTCATCGCGCTCACCGCGCGTGGCCTGGGCGCGTCCCTCGGAGTGGCGGGGCTCGTCGTCGCCCTCGCGGGGTTGGGCACCATCATCGGTGACCTCCCCGCGGGGCGGCTCGTCGTCCGCCTGGGCGAGCGCGGGGCGATCCTCCTCGGCAGCGCGATCGGCGTCGTCGGGGTGGCCCTGTGCCTGTTCGCGGACACGCTGTGGCTGCTGGGGGCCGGCGTCGTGATCACCGGGCTGGCCAACGCGGTGTGGGGGCTGGCGCGCCAGAGCTACCTCACCGAGGTCATCCCCTTCGCCAGGCGAGCCCGGGCGATGTCGACGCTCGCCGGGATGATGCGGCTCGGCTTCTTCGTCGGGCCGTTTCTCGGCGCCCTCGCCATCCACGCCATGGGCGCAAGGGGCGGCTTCGCCGTCCAGCTCGGCGCCGTGCTGCTCGCGGCGGTCCTCATGGCACGCCTGCCCGACCTCCCCGGCTCCGGCCCCGCCAGCCGCTCCGCCGCGGCCGGGTCCTCGCGCCGGGTCACCCTCGGCGACGTGATCGTCACCCACCGCAGGCTGCTCGCGACGCTGGGCGTCGGGGTGCTGCTCATGGGGCTGGCACGGGCGTCGCGCATGGCGGTCCTCCCGCTGTGGGCCGACCACCTCGGCGTCGACCCGGTGACGATCAGCCTGATCTTCGGCGTCAGCGCGGCCGTCGACGTGGCCGTCTCCTACCCGGCGGGCCTGCTCATGGACCGCCTGGGGCGGCGTGCGATCGCGGTCCCGTCCCTACTCATCCTGGCTGCCGGATACCTCCTGCTCACCCTCGCCACGTCAACTCCCACGCTCGGGGTGGTGGCCCTCATCCTCGGGGTCGGCAACGGACTGAGCAACGGGGTCATCATGACGTTGGGAGCCGACGTCGCGCCCGCGGCCACGCGCGCGGCCTTCTTCAGCGCGTGGCGCCTCATGCACGACGGCGGGATGTTCGTCGGCCCCCTGACCGTCGCCGGGATCGCAGTGCTCGCGCCGCTGTCCGTCGCGGCGGTCACCGTCGGAGCCGCAACCGTCCTCGGCGCTGCGGTGATGTGGCGCTACATCCCGGTCTACGTCGCCTGGCCGCTGTTGGCTGCGCCCGCGACCTCCGCACCGCCCGCACCGCCCGCACCGCCCGCACCCGTCGAGGCTCTCAGCAAGAGCCGCACGGACACCGCGGTCGAGGTGAGCGTCACGACCGCAGCGATCAGGTAGGGCAGCCGGAGGTCGTGGCGGGCGACGAGGCCGCCGAGCAGCGTCGCGAAGGGGAACAGTCCCCACGTGAAGGACCGGATGATGCCGAGCACCCGGCCGAAGAGCTCGTTCGGCACGATCGCCTGCCGCAGCGCGCCCCACGGGACGTTCCAGATCGAGACGGCGCAGGCCATGCCCGCGTAGGCGACGACCGCGGTGATCACCTCGGGCGCAAGCCCGACTCCGACGAGGAACAGTCCCGCCGCGATGTTGGCGCCGAGCATGACCGGGCCGCGGCCGAAGCGAGCGACCAGGGTGGGCGCAACCAGCGAACCCGCAAGCGCACCGAGGCCGATCCCCGCCGTGACCAGTCCGATGGCCACGGGCTTCACGTGCATCTCGTCGAGGAAGTACAGGATCGTCGGTGCCTGGGCAAAGGAGAAGGCGCAGCCCAGAACCGAGGTGAAGATGACCATCGCGCGCAGGTACTCGTGGTGCCAGAGGTAGGAGGTGGCCTCGCGGGCGGACCCGGGCTTGCGTCGTCGGGCATCGGTCGTGACCGGCGCGTCGGGTGCGGGCGGGGCTGCGGCGGACGTCCGGCGGAGCGGGCGGGCGGCGGAGAGCGGGAGGAAGATCGCGAGGATGACGGGGATCACGTAGCCGGCGGCGCCGACCCACAGCGGCAGGGCCATCGACACCGCGAAGAGCACCCCTGCGATCGGCTGCGCGACGAAGCTGTCGATCGTGACCTGCGCGGCCTGCATGAAGCCGTTCGCGCGGTCGAGGGAGCGGCTCTCCACGAGCGCGGGGACCACCGCATTCGTGGCGTTGTCGAAGAGGGTCTCCCCCAGGCCGAAGACGAGCGCCCCCGCGAGGAGGCTCCAGATCGTGAGGGAGCCGGTCACCGTCATCATGGCGAGCACGAGGGCCGTCCCGCCGCGCAGCGCGTTGGCACCTGCCATGATCCAGCGCCTGTCGAAGCGGTCGACGATCATGCCTGCGGGCAGCCCGAAGACGAGCCAGGGCACGTAGGCGATGGCGCCGAGCGCGGCGATCGCGAGCGGGTCACGGGTCAGGGTCGTGGCGATCAGCGGCACCGCGGTGCGGCCGAGGCCGTCGGCGAGGTTGCTGAAGGCGGCGGCAGTCCAGAGCCTCCCGAAGTCACGACCCAGGGGCGGGCGCTTGAGCCGCTTTGAGACCCCGACCGCCTCGGAGACGGCGTTCACGAGGGTCCGCCCAGGTCGGGGAGCGGGAAGATGTCCGCCCGGATGGTCACGGGCCGCACGTCGTCGCCGGTCTGGTCGCGGTAGGTCGCCACGGCGTCGTCGATCAGCGTCATGATCTTGAGCGAGAGCTCTTTGCTCTGCTCGGGGGTGAGGCGCGCGCTTGCGGTGGAGATCAGCGCGGCGTCGTCCCACGGCCCGCCGTGGTTGACGATCCCGGAGTCGATGTACGCCATGAGCTGGTCGTGGCGGTTGCGGAAGAACTCGTTCATGACGATCTGAGTGACCGACCGGCCCGCCGGCGTCTTGAGCGCCTCCTCATTCGCGAAGGTCACGCCGCCGACCGGACGCTGCCACCACCGCTCGCGGCCGGTGCCGCGATCGGGGCACTCCTCGATGAGCGCGTGCTTGGCGAGCGCACGCAGGTGATAGCTCGTCGCGCCGCTCGACTCGCCCAGCTGCGCAGCGAGCGAGCTCGCCGTCTGCGGACCGTACTGGCTGAGGATGTCGTAGATCTTCACGCGCAGCGGGTGGGCGAGCGCCCGGAGCGCGCCGGTGTCGAGCACGCGGTCTGCGCGGCGGCGCTCCTCGGCTGCGGTCGGGACGTCCTGCTGCGGCGTGGTGTCGGTCATGATCGCCACGGTATCTATGCAAAGAAATCTTTGCATAGGCCTCTTGCGCTGCAGGCTCTGACTACCGCTCCCCGGCGTCGCCCTTCGACCGCTCGCGGATGACGACGCGGCGGATCTTCCCGGAGATCGTCGTCGGCATCGCGTCGACGAACTCGATCTGGCGCGGGTACTTGTAGGGTGCCGTGCGGTGCTTGACGAAGTCCTGGATGTCCTTGACCAGCTCGGCGGAGGGCTCGTAGCCGGCCGCAAGGACGATGGTCGCCTTGATGACGGTGCCGCGGACCTCGTCGGGGGCACCTGTGATCGCGCACTCCATGACGGCCGGGTGGGCCATGACGACACTCTCCACCTCGAAGGGGCCCACCCGGTAGCCGGAGGTCTTGATCATGTCGTCGTTGCGACCGACGTACCAGAAGTAGCCATCGGCGTCCCGACGGGCCAGGTCGTGCGTGTGATAGATCCCGTCGTGCCACACCGCGGCGGTCGTGGCCGGGTCGCCGTCGTAGCCGGTGAACAACCCGATCGGCTTGGCACCGGAGATGCGGATGCAGATCTCGCCATCCTCGTCGATGCCCGCCTCGGTGCCATCCTCGGTGAGCAGGACGACGTCGTAGCCCGGCGACGGCGTACCCATCGAGCCGGCCTTGGTCGGCTCCCAGTAGTTGGTCACGACGGCGAGGGTCATCTCCGTCTGCCCGTAGCCCTCCTTGAGCTCGAGCCCGGTCTTCTCCCGGAACGTCTCGTAGACGACCGGGTTCATCGCCTCGCCCGCGATCGTGCAGTGCTGCAGGGCGGAGAGGTCGTAGCTGGAGAGGTCCTGGGTGATGAGGAACCGGTAGACGGTCGGGGCCGCGCAGAACGAGGTGACCTTGGCATCCTGCAGGTGCTCGAGCAGGCGGGTGGCGTCGAAGCGGTCGAAGTCGTAGACGTCGACGCACGTCTCCATGAACCACTGGCCGTACAGCTTGCCCCACACGGACTTGGCCCAGCCGGTCTCCGACAGCGTCAGGTGCAGCCCCTCGGGATCGACCTTGTGCCAATACTTCGCCGTGGCGATGTGCGCGATCGGGTAGGAGTAGTCGTGGACGACCATCTTCGGCTGGGCGGTCGTGCCCGAGGTGAAGTACAGCAGCATGGCGTCGTCGACCGTGGGCAGGTCTTCATCGGTGGGGCGGACGAAGGGCGCCGCCGCGGCCATCCCGGCGTCGAGATCTTCCCAGCCGTCGCGGGCGCCGCGCACGCCGATCTTCACGAGAGTCCGGCCCGTCTCCTCCTGCGCCGCGTCGACCTCCGCCGCGACGTCGCCCTCGAGGGTGGACACGACCGCGGTCACGTTCGCCTCGTTGAGCCGGAAGACGAGGTCGTAGCGCAGCAGCTGGTTGGTCGCCGGGACCGCGACCGCGCCGATCTTGTGCAGCGCGGTGATGGCCCACCAGAACTGCGCGTGCCGCTTGAGGATGAGCAGGACGCGGTCGCCCTTGCGGATGCCTTGGGAGAGGAAGTACGAGGCGGCCTGGTCGCTCAGGCGCTGGATGTCTCCGAAGGTGTAGTCGTGGCGTTCGCCGTCGTCGTTGCACCAGCGCAGGGCCCGGCGGTCCGGAGTCTCGGTTCCGAGACGGTCGACGACGTCATAGGCGAAGTTGAAACCGGGCGGGCAGTCGAGGGAGAAGGAGAGCGGGTGGCCGTCGTCGGCCAGGTCCTCCGTGAGGTAGTCCGTGTGCAGCCCGACCAGCATGTTGGTGCCTCTTCCGTTTGGCGCGTCGTCTCAGCGACTGACGCTAGCACTGCGGAGAGGCACGAACCCGACCGATCACAAGGAGCATCAGTGCAGCGTCTTGACCCCATCGTCCTGGACTTCCCCGACCTCACCGATGCCGCGATCATGCGCGCCGACGAGGGGGATCCGGCCGGCCAGGATCGGATGCTGCGCAACGTCACCATCCCCACTCTCACCCCCTTCCTCCCCGACCCTGCGACCCGGACCGGGGTCAGCGTGGTCGTCGTGCCCGGCGGCGCTCTGCACTTCCTCGCCGTGGACAACGAGGGCGTGAACGTGGCGCAGCGCCTTGCCGAGCAGGGGATCGCAGCCTTTGTGCTTCAGTACCGACTCGTCCCCACGCCCGTGGATGAGAGCGCAGTCGAGAAGCTGATGAGCCACATATTCTCCGACCACGCCATCCTCGCGGAGATCTCGGAGGGACGCCGCAAGCCAGCCCGCGACGACGGCGCCGCGGCGCTGGCGACCGTGCGCGAGAACGCCGGCGCGTGGGGCCTCGACCCGGACAAGGTCGGCATGGTCGGCTTCTCGGCCGGGGGCTTTGTCGCCCTCGCCACGACGCTCGACGGGGCCGACGGGGACCGTCCGTCCTTCGTCGCACCCGTGTACCCGGCGTGGTGGGGCGAGGTTGTGGTCCCTGCCCCTGCTCCCCCGATGTTCCTCGCGTGGGCCACCGACGACGGGCTCGGCGACACGATCATCGACTCCGCGATGCGCCTCTACGACGCCTGGCGCCACGCCGGGGCACCGGTCGAGGCGCACGCCTACTCCCGCGGCGGGCACGGTTTCGGTGCGCGTCCACAGGGGGCGCCGTCGGACGACTGGTTCGCGGCGTTCGTCCGGTGGATCTCGGCATCGGGCTTCTAGCGAGCGCTGTAAGGTCCGGTCTCCTCGAGGGCGTGTCGTACGTCGTGACCGAGTGAGCGTGCTCGGGCGGCCGCAACCTCGTATCCGCGTGGCGCCGTCGGGGCGCGGCGCGGCTACGTGGTCTGCGGCGCCACGACCTGGGACCCGACCAGGACGGGTGTGCACATCCGTGCGCTGAGCACGACCGCGGCCGGTATCTGCCACCGTGGGTCCCCGGGCACGGTGAACCGCAGTGCGTCACCGCCGTGCACAGTGGGCGGGACGAAGAATGTCAAGAACTCACCGGACCCGCGCGCGCGGGGCCAGTACTGCTGGACCCGACCGCGCGCGACGACCGCCCGCTTGTCGTAGGCGGTCACCGGCCCGGACCGGTGGGCTTCCTCAAGGTCGAGGAGGTCCTGGTCGCGCACCTCGCCGTCGAGGACCGCGTCGCTGATCGCGTGCCCGCTGACGTAGAACAGTGCCGTCTGCGTGTGCGTCACATCGAGCAGCGCCGCCGACGGGGTCACGACCCCGAGGAGGTCGAGCACGGGGAACACTGCGGGGATCGGGGCGAGGACCCGACCGGGGAACGGCTCGTATTCCTGGCTCACGAGCGCCGGGGTCCTCTTTCCCTGCCACCAGGTCACAGCGGGGAACTCCAGCTGTGCAGGGTCGTACGTCGGCCAGCTCACGAGTACATCCGGTCAATGGTCCTGGCCAGCAGGACCGTGGTGTTCATGCGGGCAGAGGCGACGATCGCGTCGCGGACCGCGGCAGGCAGGTCGGTGGCGCTCAGATCCACCATGAGCCCGTCAACGGTGGACGTGGAGTACGGGCCTGTCACGGTCGGCGGACAGACCAGGGCGTACTCCCCGGTCACGTCCGAGTGCGCGGGCCACAGGCGCAGCAGGTTGCCGCGGTGCGCGATCGCGCGCTTCTCACGGGTGAACAGCACCGCGCGGTCGACATTGAACCAGTCGTGCTGCTCACGGGTCATGCCGGCGGGGTTCACGTGGGCATCGCTGACCTGGTGCCCGATGTTGTAGAACCACGCGGTCGGCGCGTGCTCGAGGTCGAACAAGGGCGCGGTCCCTGTGTCGCCCAGCGGCCCGGTTGCCAGGCGTGGGAACGGTACTGGTGTGGGGACGGCGTTCGACGGGGCGTGCCACGCGGTGCTGTCGGTGAGGGCGGCCAGCCATGCGGGATCGATGCGCGCGGGCTCGTACTCGTCCGGGAGCACGTCGGTCACGGGAGCGGTCACGGGAGCGGTCACGGGCTGGATTGTGCCACGTACGGGCGTCGCAGCCGACCAGGCGGTCAGCCCGCGAGCCTCCGCAGCGCAAATCGAGGCCCGGCCCCGCCGACCGGCGCGTCCGGCTCTTCGCCCGCCAGGTCCGCGAGCACCCGCCCGATGGCGGGCCCGAACTTGAACCCGTGCCCCGAGAACCCGGCCGCGACGACGACCCTCCCCACGCGGTCGAGCACGAAGTCCTCGTCCGGCGTCGTCGTATAGGTGCACGAGACCGGGACGAGGTCGTCCGGGTCCACACCAGGGACCCACTGCTCGACGTACCGCTGGAGCACGGCTAGCCGGTCGGGCTCGGCCAGGAACGTGCGCCGGTCCGGATCGGTGACGACGCCGACGCCGTGCAGCCCGACCTTGATGCCCTCACCGGGCGTCGCCATGCCGTAGGCCTCCGCGGGCCACGTGCGGCCGGGGCCGAGGAGGTCAGGCGACGGGCTGTGCGTGAAGCTCGGCCACTCGTCCTCTCCGGGCGCGCCGGCGCGCAGCTGGAAGTGCGCGGGCTGTTCCTGCGTGACGACGACGGGCAGCTCGAAGCCGGGGCCCTGCCCTGCCGCTCCACCCAGAGCCGCACCGAGGAACCGGTTGACCCATCCCCCGACCGCGAGCACGACGTGCTGCGCGAGAAACTCACCGGCATCGCTGCTCACGCGGACGCCGCCAGGCACGGGGACGATGCTATGGACAGGCGCGTCGTGACGGACCTGCGCGCCGCGGGCGCCCGCGACCGCCTGGAACGCCTCGACGGCGCGGTCCGCGTGGACACGACCGGCGGTGCTGGGCTCGTGGAGGACGGAGCCCTCGAAGCGCAGACCTGGCCATCGTTCTGCTGCGGCGTCGGGGTGCAGCCACTCATAGGGCACTCTCCGGGCCGCGAAGGCCGCAGCGATGTCGTCTCGCCGCGGCGATCCGTGGCTCACGCCGCCCGTGAGGGTGAGGATGTCGAGGCCAGACTCCGACTCGAGCTCGCGCCACAGGCCCAGCGCTTCCTGGGCGAGGTCGAGGTACTCGGGCTGCCCGTACGTCGTGCGGTAGATCCGCGATGCACCGTGCGAGGCCCCGTTGGCGTGCCCCGGTCCAAAGCGTTCGAGGAGGACGACGTCGCGCCCTCGGCGCGCGAGCTCCCACGCTGCGGCCGAGCCCATGACTCCACCTCCGACGACGACCACGTCGACCCGCTGCACCTGACCCTCGCTCACCGCTGCCTGCTCTCTGCCCCGGTCCGACCGTGGCGCCTCGTCGACCGTAGCGCCCGTCATCGTCGTCGGCGCCTGACGCCCACATCGCGGCCGATGGAGGGTGCGGCAATGAAACCCGGCGGCGCGCTAGCCTCGATGCGTGCCCCACGACGACCACCTGCCTTCCGGCCCCCGCGCGCTCGCCTTCCGCCCCGCGACACCCGCCGACCTCCCTGACCTCGTTGCTCTCGTGAACGTCGCCTACCGCTCGGACGAGAGCCGTGACGGGTGGACCACGGAGGCGCACCTCGTCGGCGGTCCGCGCGCCGACGCGGCAATGCTGGCCAAGGACATCGAGCGTGCCGGGAGCCAGATCCTCCTCGCTGAGCGGGCCGAGGCACTCGTCGGCTGCGCGCACGTCACCCAGGTCTCGACGACCGCCGCGTACTTCGGGCTCTTCGCCGTCCGACCGAGCGATCAGGGCACCGGCGTGGGACGCCGGCTCCTCGCCGAGGCGGAGCGCGTCGCCCGTGAGGAATGGCAGCTGGCGACCCTCGAGATGACGGTCCTCGACGTCCGCTCCGAGCTGCTGGCCTATTACGGGCGCCGCGGCTTCCAGCCGACCGGGGACCTCAAGCCGTTCCCGCCGCCGGGGGCCGACGGCATCGTCGTGCTGCACGACGGGCTCCAGCTCGTCGTCCTGCGCAAGGACCTCGACTGAACTGTCCTCGCGGCGGGGAGTGACGACGTCGGGTCAGCCCGATGGACGGCTGCCATGCCCCCGTCTGATGCTGCGTTCGTATCACCCAGAGGATACGAACGAAGTAACGGCCCGCGAGACCGAGATCACGCCGTCTCGACCACGGCTGTCGAGGTGCGTGCCCCGTACGATCCACAGGTGAATCCGCTCTCCTTCCGCCCCGCGACCATCTCTGACATCCCCGCCGTCGTGGCGCTGGTGACCTCGGCCTACCGGGGCGAGGCGAGCAAGGTGGGGTGGACCACCGAGGCGAATCTCATCGACGGTCAGCGCATCGACGCGGACATGCTCCGCCCCGAGATCGAGCGTCCCGACAGCCTCGTCCTCCTCGGGATGCGCGACGACGAGCTCGTGGCTTGCACGCACGTCTCCTCCGCGCGGCCCGGCACGGCCAACGTCGGTCTGTTCGCGGTGCGCCCCGGCCTGCAGGGCGGCGGACTCGGCAAGCAGGTGCTCGCCGAGGCCGAGCGAGTGGCCCGCCAGGAGTGGGCCGTGAGCGAGCTGGAGCTGACGGTCATCGACATCCGCGACGAGCTGGTCGCCTTCTACGAGCGGCGCGGGTTCGTCCGGACCGGAGAGCACAAGCATCTCTCCTACGGCGACGAGCGTTTCGGTACCCCGCGGGTGCCCGACCTGCGCATGGAGGTCATGCGCAAGGCTCTGGTCTGACGAACTCGCCGCTGACCTCAGGAGCCGTCCCCCACGAGGGCGACCACGGGTGTCGGTGACTCCCGCCAATCCTGCACGAATCAAATCGGACGGATTGTGTAGTCTCAGGACACACGCGGTCAAGACGGAGGGTGCGTTCATGCGAGGAAAGCAAGCGGCCGGAGCTTCAGCCCTGGTGTTGGCGGCTCTCATGGTGGCTGGCTGCGGCAGCGCTAGCGCCGAGCCTGAGCCCACGGGAGAAGCGACCCAAGCTGACACGACCGAAGAGGACACCGCACGGGACGTCGCCGCGTGCAAAGCCGTCTCCGACGTCATGACGATCGCGGACAACGCAGACATCGCCCTGAGCGAGGGTCGCATGGCCGCCCAGGAACAGCGGGGGTGGTACGACGTCGCGACACGCGTACTCGACCGCATCCCCTCAACGGGCGACGACGCCGTCAGCCAGGGGGTCGCCGACCTGAAGGAGACAGCCCCTCCACTCACTCCCGGGACGGGAGCCGAGCCCCTTGGCATCGGATCGGACGCCTGGGGCAACGCCCTTGCCACCCTCGCCGAGCCTTGCCTGGCAGTGGACGCCGAACTGACTTACCACGTTTTCACCGGCGGCTGAGGCTCGCGACGCACGAAGCTGCAGCCAACCTTGCTATCTGACAACCAACCGGTCATGATGATCTTGTTGACCTGACGCCGACGTCAGGCGCCCAGGAGGGATCATCATGACCGCTCACCACACAGTCCGCGTCGAGCTCAACACCCGCGACGACATCGGCACCCAGCTCTCCACCGCGCTGTCCGCCTACCACCCGACCCTCAGTCGCGGTCCCCGCGGCCACGTCGTCGTCGCGATCACGCTGCCGGCCGACAGCGTCGTCCAGGCGGTCCAGACGGCCGTCGCCGTCGTCGCCCAGGCGACCGGCGCGGACGTGCTCGCCGTCGAGGCGCTGCCAGCGGAGGAGTCGACCAAGCGCGCCGGCCTCGCGCCCGTCCCGCCGTTGCTGTCCGTCTCCGAGGCCGCCGCCCAGCTAGGGGTCAGCCGCCAGGCCGTGCTGCAACGCATCGACTCCGGGTCGCTGCCCGCCACCCGTATCGGCTCGACGTGGGCAGTCCCCGGGGCGAGCCTGATCCAAGCCGCCCAGCCCCCGGCCCGACGACGCACGAGCCTCTCTGACGTCGCCGCGACCTGGGAGGGCGAAGGCCGCTGGCCCAAGGACACGAGCACCCCCGAAGACGGACCCGGCGTGCTGCCGTCCTCGGCCCCGCTCCCCCTGCCACTCGGCGCCAACGTGCCTATTGGCCCGATGTAACAATGCCGGACGGACGTGGTGAGAGGTGACGAGAGCTGGCTCGCGTCACCTCTCACCACGTTCGAGTTGCACCGCGACACCAGCGAGGACATCAGAGAGCCACCGGAGTGGGGTGCCAGCGAGCGCCAGGGACATCCCTTCCCATGGTTCTACTTCTTCTCTACCGAGCATGTGCAGCGTCTCCGAGAGCTGGCCGATCGTGACGTCAGGGCCCTCCAGCGGGTCCCCCATCCTCGGGTCCTGGATAGCCCAGAAGTAGTCGAAGGAGACTTCCAGATTCGGCCCACGTTGGCGAATGACCTCTGCGATCAGCTGGTCTATCGATTCGCGAACCATGTTCAGGTCGATCGTCAGACCGTTCACCGGACCATCCGTCTCTTGAAGAACTCGCCATGTGGGGTGTCATTCTCGGTCACCGAGCCCCCTGCTTGTCGTTCGTGACCCTAGCGCCGCCTACACAGTGCTCCAGCGGAATCCTCAGACGTCGCCCCTCACGCGCCGGAATGCTCCACGAACGCCTGCCGGTAGGCGGCTGTGTCCCGATCGCTGAACGTGTCGATGACAACCAGCATCCCGACGTCGGGGTTGGCCACCAGCCACCCCTCAATCGCGGTGAGCGCCACCCGCGCGGCGTCGAGGATCGGATACCCGAACACCCCGGTGGAGATCGAGCAGAACGCGATCGACCGGTCCCCGGCCCGGCGGGCAACCTCGAGGCACGCCTGGTAGCAAGACGCCAGCAGGGCCGCGTGCTCGGGGGTGGGCTCGTGGTCGGCGACGATCGGGCCGACGGTGTGAATGACGTGCGTGGCCGGCAGGTGGTAGCCGCCGGCGAGCTGGGCGCTGCCGGTCGGCTCCAGGTGCCCCTGGGCGATCACCAGCTCGTTGCACTCCTCCCGCAGGCCGGGCCCGGCGGCGGCGTGGATGGCGTTGTCGATGCACCGGTGGCCCGGCACGAAGCAACCGAGCATCTGGGAGTTCGCGGCGTTGACGATCGCGTCGACCCGCAGCGTCGTGATGTCCCCCTGCCACAGCACAACCTGCCCGAGCGGGCCGGTGATGCCCGACGCCGCGAGGGTGGTCAGGGTGGTCGCCTCGACCACCGGGCGAACGGCGGCCTCTGCGTCGAGGAGCGTGTCGAGCGTCGCCTGGATCGGCCCGGGGATAGCCGAAGGCGGTCGGACGGTGAGCAGCGCGGCAAGTACCTCGCGGCGCTGCGCCGGGCCGGCGCCGTCGGGCAGCGAGACGCCGCCGGGCAGCCCACCTGCCTCTTTCTGGAAGTAGTCGACCAGCTCGTCGACGAGCGCAGCGGTGTCGTGATCGCGCTGGTCGCGCGCGGGCTCGGTCACGGGAACTCCTCGGTGGTCTCAGCGCGGGGCACGCGGCGCGCGCCGCTCCCTGCCGACCCATCGAGCCTATCCCGTGACCGTCCCGCCGCCCCGAGTGGTCCGGGGACCGTACGGAGCGCTCAGGCCGCGGTGAACCCCGCCGCCCGCCCCGCGTCCGCCGCGCTCCACAGGTCCGTCTTGACCTCGGCCTTCACCGCGGGGATGACCTCCTCGGCGAAGCGGCGCAGCACGTCGTCCTGGTGCTCGGGGGCGAGCAGGTGGTTGATGGACACCGACTGCAGGTCGTGGCCGAAGCTTGCGTGGTAGTCGAGGATCTTCTCCACCACCCGCTCCGGGGACCCCACGAGCGCGGGTCCGCGGTCGACGGCCTCCTCGATCGTGCGGAAAGACGTCACCTTCCCGACGGCGGCCGGGTCGTGGGCGCGCAGGTCCTGCCGGGCGACCGCGCCCTCGTAGAACGGCCGGTACTGCTCGATGGCCTGCTCGGTCGTGTCCGCGAGGAACAGCCCGCCCGAGCCCGAGCCGACAAACGCCTTGGCCGGGTCGTGCCCGTGGGCGGCGTACTGCTCGCGGTACCGGTCGATGAGCACCTTGTAGTTCTCCCGCGGCTGCAGGGCGTTGGCGCTGATGATCGGGTCGCCCCATTTCGCGGCGAGGTCGACCGCGAAGGCCGACGTCGCCGAGCCGTGCCAGATCCGGAACGGTCCGGCGAAGGGCCGCGGCAACGTCGTGACGCCGTCGACCGGGAAGTGGTGGCGCCCTTCCCAGGTGACCTCCTCCTCGGAGAGGAGCCGGCGCAGCAGCTCGTAGTTCTCCTCTAGGTACTCGTACTGCTTGGTGATGTCCAGGCCGAGCAGCGGGTACTGCGCCACCTCGTTGCCCTTGCCGATCGCGACCTCGAGCCGCCCCCGGCTCAGCTGGTCAATCGTCGCGAAGTCCTCGGCGACCCGGATCGGGTCGAGCAGGGATAGCACCGTGACGCCGGTGCTCAGCAGGATCCGGGAGGTACGCGCAGCGATCGCGCCGAGGATCACCGTGGGCGCCGACGAGAGCACCTCCCCCGCGTGCCGCTCACCGACCGAGAAGGAGTCGAAGCCGAGCTGCTCGGCGAGCACGGCAGTCTCCACGACCCGGTTGAGCCGGTCCGCCGGGGCGATGGCCTCCCCGGTGACGGGGTGCGGGGGGTTGAAGACGATGTCGAGGACCTGGAAGCGCATCAGGCCACCGCCCCCTGGGTCACGAGCTGGGCCGTCCGCGCCGCCTCCGCGTCGCGCGCCGCCACCCCCTCCTTGACGAGCGGGATGACGTACCGACCGAAGTCGATCGCGTCGTCGAGCAGGTCGTAGCCGCGGGCGGAGATGATCCGCACGCCGAGGTCGTAGTAGGCCAGCAGCGCCTGCGCGACCTGCTCGGGAGTCCCGACGAGCGCGTTGGAGTTGCCCGCGCCGCCGGTGGCCTTGGCGGTCGCGGTCCACAGCGCGGTGTCGTGGCGGTCGCCCTGGGCGGCGATCGCGAGCAGCCGCTGGGAGCCGGCGTTCTCCGGGTTGGTGATCGGGTGGCGGGCGCTGAGCACCCCGCCCTGGGCAGCCTTGCGGGCCTCGATCCGGCCGAGGACCTGCTCGGCCTTGGCCCAGGCGAGCTCCTCGGTCGGGGCGATGATCGGGCGGAAGGCCGCGTGGATACGAGGCGGGGTCACCCGCCCGGCGAGCGCTGCGGCGTCGTGCACGCGGGCGATCTGCTCGGCGGTGCTGGCCAGCGGCTCACCCCAGACGGCGTAGATGTCCGCCTCGGCGGCGCCCACCTTGAATGCGGCGTCGGAGGACCCGCCGAAGGAGATGGTCGGCACCCGGCCGTCGTAGGGCTTGATCGTGGAGACGAAGTCGCGGAACTGGTAGTGCTCGCCCTCGTGGTCGAAGGGCTCGGCGCTGGTCCATGCCTTCTTGACGATCTGGATGTACTCCTGGGTGCGGGCGTAGCGCTCGTCCTTGGTGAGGGTGTCGCCCTCGCGCTGCTGCTCGTGGTCGTTGCCGCCGGTGATGAAGTGGACCGACAGTCGCCCCTGGGAGAGCTGGTCGAGGGTCGCGAAAGACTTCGCGGCGAAGGTCGGGTAGGACACGTTGGGGCGGTGCGCGAGCAGCAGCTCGACGGTGTCCAGCTTGCTCGCGACGTAGGACGCGAGGACCGACGGCTCGGGGCCGGAGGGCCCGTAGGCGAAGAGCACCCGGGTCCAGCCGTTGTCCTCGTGGGCGCGCACGATGCGCAGCAGGTAGTCGGTGTCGAAGGGCTTGGTCGTGGGGGCGGTGGTCTCGGAGGCGTCGGACGTGGTCGCGATGCCGAGGAACTCGACGGGCATGGTCAGGCCTTTGCTGTCAGGAGGTGGGTGTTGTGGGAGGGGACGAGGTCGTAGCCGAAGGCGAAGAGCCGGGTGCCGTCGTCGAGCACGCGCGTCTCGCGGGCGGGGAGCCGCTCGAAGCCGAGCCGGTGGTAGAGCCGGTGCGCGGTAGTCATCTGCGGCCCGGAGTTCATGACGACGCGCTCCGCCCCGCGCGCCCGCGCGAGGTCGAGCACGAAGCGGGTGAGCTGCTCGCCGACGCCGCGTCCGCGCGCGGCCGGCGCGACGCCGAGCAGCCGGAAGTCGACCTCGCCGGGTTGAGCCAGCTCGGAGATGAGCCGCCCGGGCCGCGGCGTGACGACGGTGCCCAGCAGCGCGCCGGGCGTCACCTCGCGCGCGCCGCGCTGCCCGACGCCGGGGCCCGGTTTTGGCGCCGCAGTGCCGTCGACCACCGCGCCGTCCACCGCGACCCAGACCTCGTGCTCGGCCGCGCGCTCGGCGACCTCCACGAGGGAGGCGCGGTAGTCCTCGGAGAGGATGTAGTCGCTGCCGTAGGCGTCCAGCAGCAGGTCAGCGACGGCGGCGTGCTCGGCGGGCTCGACCAGGCGGATGACGACGCTCACGAGTGCGCACCCGTCCCGACGAGCGCGGTCACCCCGGAGGAGAAGCTGTCCGCGTCGGTGGCCTGTGCTTTGGTGTCTACGCTGGGCGCGTCGGTGGCCTGCTCGGCTGCCGCCGGGGCGGCACCCGGCGCCCGCAGTCCCCACGCGTGGGCGAGCAGCTCGGCCGAGCGCAGTCGGTCGGCGGGGTCGTGGGCGATCGTCGTCGTGATGATCTCGTCGGCGCCGGTCGCGCGCTGCAGTGCGGCCAGCCGGGCGACGACCGTCTCGGGCGAGCCGACGAGCCGGGTGCTGAGGCGGTCCGCGACGACGGCGAGCTCCTCCTCGTTCAGCGCGGTGACCGCGTCCGGGCTCGGGTAGGTGATCGCCCCCGAGGGCCCGGACCGGATCGAGAGCACCCACTGCGCGTAGGGCGCGCCGATGCGCTCGGCCTCGGCGTCGGTCTCGGCGACGAGCACGTCCGCGGAGACGACGACGTAGGGCTCGGCGAGCACACCGGGGACGAAGGCCTCCCGGTAGCTGGCGATCGTGTCGAGCACCGTCGCGGGGCTCACGTGGAAGTTCGCCACGAGCGGCAGCCCGAGCTCACCGGCGACGCGAGCGCTCTCCCCGCCGCTCGAGGCGAGCACCCACAGCTCGGCGTCGGTCCCCTCGACCGCGGCGCTCGCGTAGCGGGTGCCCTCGGCATCGGTGTACGTGCCCGCGCGCAGTCCGAGGATGAGCTCGACCTCGGAGCGGAAGTCCCTGGGTGTGCGGTTGACGGAGATCACCCGGCTCTGGGCGAGGATCCGCTCGCGCAGGGCGGAGTCCGTGAAGTCGATCGGCGGGGCGGCCGGGAAGGTCACGCCCCCGACTGTGCGCTCGACCGAGGACGGGCTCGGGCCGCGGACGGGCACCACCGGGGCGGAGGGCGGGGCGGAGGGCGCGCCGCTCGACGGGGTGGTCGCCGCCTCGCCGGAGGCCGGGACGCCCGGCGTCGGCGGCGGGGTGAAGGCGCGCCCGACGCCGAGGTCGATCCGCCCGGGGTGCAGCGCCGCGACCGTGGCGAACTGCTCGGCGGCCAGCAGCGGGCTGGTCGTGCTGAAGAGCACGGCGCCCGAGCCGACGCGCAGGTGCTGGGTGCGGGCCGCGACGATCGCGGTGAGCACGGCCGGCGCGGACGAGGCGACCCCGGCGGAGAGGTGGTGCTCGGCAAACCAGTAGCGGGTGTACCCGAGGGTGTCGGCCCGCTCGGCGAGCGCGACGGCGTCGCGCAGGGACTGCGCACCGGTCGCGCCCGCGCTCACGGGAGCCAGATCGAGGATGGAGAGGGGGACGCGGGTCATGGCAGGTCTCCTGAGGTGAAAGGTGGGGCGAGGGCGCGGTGCGGGTGGCAGCGGCGGTGGGGTGACAAGGGCGGGGAAGGCGAAGCGGGGCGCGGTGGTCAGGGCCGGGAGCCGGCCGCCGCCCGCGCGAACCGGGCGAGGTGGAACCTCGACGCGGCGGCCCCGACCGGGTCCTCGGCGCCTTCTTCGGCAAGGTCCGCGAGTACCCGGCCGATCGCCGGGGCGAACTTGAAGCCATGCCCGGAGAACCCCGCGGCCACGACCAGCCGGCCCGCGCGGTCGAGCACGAAGTCGTGGTCGGGGGTGGTCGTGTACGTGCAGGAGATGGGCTTGAGCGCCGTCGGGTCGACCCCCGGCACCCACTGGGCGACGTAGTCCTGCAGCTGGGCGAGCTGATCGGGCTCGGGCCGGAAGGTCCGGTGGTCGGGGTCGGTGACCGGGCCGACGCCGTGGAAGCCGACCTTGATCCCCTCCCCCGGGGTCGCCAGACCGTA
The DNA here is from genome assembly GCF_900096585.1 of Sanguibacter gelidistatuariae. Classification (GTDB taxonomy): domain Bacteria; phylum Actinomycetota; class Actinomycetes; order Actinomycetales; family Cellulomonadaceae; genus Sanguibacter; species Sanguibacter gelidistatuariae. Next base: position 770,930 of record NZ_FMYH01000001.1, on the reverse strand, counting down.
GACGCCGCTCGGCCACCGCCGGCCGGGACCGGTGAGCTCGGGACCGGGGTCGTGGGTGAAGCTGGGCCAGTCGGCCTCGCCGGGCGCCCCGGCGCGCAGCGCGAAGTGCGCGGGCTGCTCCTGCGTGACGACGAGCGGCAGCGGGTCCGGACGGTCCGGTGTACCCAGCACCTGCCCGACGAGCCCCGCGCTCCACGCACCCACCGCGACCACGACCCGGCGGGCGTGGTGCTCCCCGGTCTCGGTGATCACCCGCACCCCGGTGGGTGTGAGCTCGAGGTGGCGGACCGGGCTCTCGTGCAGGACGGTGGCGCCGTGCGACCGGGCTGCGGCCTGGAAGGCCTCGACGGCGCGGTCGGCGTTGATCCGTCCGGCCGTCTCCGGCTCGTGCAGCACGTCGTGGTCGAAGCGCAGCCCGGGCCACCGCTCGCCCGCCTGCTGGGCGGTGAGCCACTCGTGCGGGACGCCCCGGGCGGAGAAGGCCGTCGCGATGTCGTCGCGGCGGACGGCGCCCGAGCTGATCCCGCCGGTGAGGGAGAGCACGTCGAGGCCGGACTCCGCCTCGAGCGCACGCCACTGCCCGAGCGCCTCCTGGGCCAGGTCGAGGTACTCGGGCTCGGCGTAGGTGGTGCGGTAGATCCGGGACGCCCCGTGCGAGGCTCCCCGGACGTGACCGGGGGTGAAGCGTTCGAGCAGCAGCACCTCACGCCCCCTGCGTGCGAGGTGCCAGGCCGCGGCCGACCCCATCACTCCCCCGCCGACGACGACGGTGTCCACCGTGTGCGTTGTGCGTGTCACGTCGTTCCTGCTTCCTGCTTGTTGCTTTTCCGGGTTGCTACGGTGCTGCGGTGCCGAGCTGCGCGGCCGTGCGGTGCCCCCATCCGGGGGCGCCGCACGGCCGACTCACGAATCAGGACTTGGGCAGTCCCGGCGGGTTCGTCTCGGACGTGGTGATCGCTTCCGCGGTCAGGCCCCAGCGCCCGAGGACCTTGGTGTAGGACCCGTCCTCGATCGCGTGGTTGATCGCCGCGGTAAAGGCCGGCGCGAGTCCATTGCCCTTGAGCGTCGCCGCCGCGATCTGTGCGGTGGCCGGCCAGCCGCCGTTGACGGTGCCCACGACCTTGAACTCGTCGGGGGCCACGACCGCCTTGTAGGCGGCGGTCGCGTTGGGGCCGAAGGACGTGTCGATCCGCCCGGACTGCAGCGCGAGGATGGTGTCGCCGTCGTTCTCGAAGTACTCGATGGCGACCGGCTCCAGGCCGGCGGCCTTGTTCTCCTCGTCCCAGGCGATGAGGATCTTCTCCTGGTTGGTGCCCGAGCCGACGGCGACGGTGAGACCGGCGATGTCCTTAGCTTCGGTGATCTTGGTGATCTTGGTGTTGTCGGCCTTGACGAGCCAGCCGAGCTGGTCGACCCGGTAGGAGGAGAAGTCGTAGAGCTCCTTGCGCTCCTCGGTCACCGTGACGTTGGAGGTCGTGGAGTCGACGGCACCGGACTGCAGGGCGAGGGGCCAGTCGGCCCACGCCTTGACCTCGATCTGGACCTCCTTGCCGAGGGCGTCGCCGATGAGGTGGGCGATGTCCGTCTCGGAGCCGATCGGGGTCTTGTCGTCGTCGGCCAGAAAGGTCAGCGGGGCGACGTAGGCGCTCACCGAGAAGACGAGCGTGTCCTTGTCCTTGTAGGCGTCGGGGAGCAGGGCGATCGCCTCGGCGGACTCCGTCGTGGTGATCCGGTCCTGGTCTGCGGTCGTGTTCACGGTCAGCCCGGCCGCCTTGGCGTCGGCGGCGAGCTTGCTCCCACCGGGCTCTTCGGCGTTGCTCGACGAGCAGGCGGCGAGCGCGACGACGAGCGGGAGGATGGCGAGCGCCGCCCCCAGGCGGGTGCGGCCAGGCGCACGGCCCGCAGGCGCACCCGCCTGGGTGCGGCCAGGCGTTCGGCGAGTGGTCGTTCGGGTCATCGGAGTGCCTTTCAGGTGGTCGACGGCGCGGGTGCGCGGTCGGCGGTCGGGTACAGCAGAGGGATGGAAAAGTCGGGATGGGCCGCCGCGGCGGCCAGGGTCACAGGACCTTGTCGAGGAAGGCGCGGGTGCGCTCGTGCAGGGGCGCGTCGATCACCTGGGCCGGCGGCCCCTGCTCGACGACGACGCCGGCGTCCATGAAGACGACCGTGTCGGCCACCTCGCGGGCGAAGCCGATCTCGTGGGTGACCACCACGAGGGTGGTCCCCTCGTGGGCGAGGCCCTTGATGACGTCGAGCACCTCGCCGACGAGCTCGGGGTCCAGGGCCGACGTCGGCTCGTCGAAGAGCAGCAGCCGTGGCTTGGTGGCCAGCGCCCGGGCGATCGCGACGCGTTGCTGCTGCCCGCCGGAGAGCTGGCGCGGGCGGGCGTCGGCCTTGTCGGCCAAGCCCACCCGCTCGAGCAGCGCGCGGGCCTCGACCTCGACCTCCGCGCGTGGCCGCCCCTGCGCGCTGACCGGTGCCTCGACGACGTTCTCGAGGGCAGTCAGGTGCGGGAAGAGGTTGAAGTTCTGGAAGACGAAGCCGATCTGGGTGCGCTGCTTGAGGATGTCCTTCTCCTTGAGCTCGCGCAGGGTGTCGCCCTTGCGGGCGTACCCGATGAGGTCCCCGTCCAGGGCCACGAAGCCGCGGTCCACCTTCTCGAGGTGGTTGATGACGCGCAGCAGCGTGGACTTGCCCGATCCGGAGGGACCGAGGATCACGGTGACCTCGCCCGGCTTGACGGTGAGGTCGACGCCGCTGAGCACCTCGAGGGTGCCGTAGCTCTTGTGCACGCCGTGCACTTCGAGGAGTCCGGTGGTCATGTCAAGCTCCTTCGCGGTGGCTGGGGCGGGGGGTGGACTGCCCGACGACGTCCGCGGCGGTCTTGCTGGTCCGGGTGAGGTGCCCCGGCGACCAGGTCAGGCCTCCGCGGATCGCGGCGCGAGCGGCATAGGCGGGCGGCAGGCTTGGGTGGGCCTCGCCCTTGGTCAGACGCGCCCAGACGACGAGCGCGTTCCAGCGCAGCACCTGCAGCGGGGTGGGTGGCAGGGTCCGCACGGCCCCCTTGGCGTAGTGACGCTCGACGTAGAACTGCACGATCGTGATGACGGTCGTGATGATGAGGTACCAGATGGCCGCGACCATGAGCAGCGGGACGACCTTGAGGTTGCGGCCGTAGATGACCCCGATCGTGTAGAAGAGCTCGCCGTAGGCGAGGACGTAGACGACCGAGGTGCCCTTGACGAGGCCGATGATCTCGTTGACCGATGTCGGCACGATGGTCCGCATGGCCTGCGGCAGGACGATGCGCAGGGACTGCCGCGAGCGCGGGATGCCCAGCGCGGCGGCGGCCTCGTGCTGGCCCTGGTCGACGCTGAGGATGCCGGCCCGGATGATCTCGGCGGAGTAGGCCGCCTGGGACAGGCCCAGGCCGAGCACCGCGGCGCCGAACTTGTTGATCACGGAGAGCGTGCTGAACTCCGTGAACTCGGGGCCGAAGGGGATGCCGAGCGACAGGGTCGGGTAGAGGTAGGCGAGGTTGTACCAGAGCAGCAGCTGCAGGATCAGCGGCACGGACCGGAAGACCCAGGTGTAGGCCCAGGAGACCCACTGCAGGTGCGGTGAGCGGGACAGGCGCATGAGCGCGAGGACTGTCCCCAGGCCGAAGCCGAGGACCGCGGCGACCGCGGTGAGGCGGAGCGTGGCCCACAGCCCCTGCAGCACGGAGGGCCAGGTGAGGTACTGCACGATGATCGACCATTCCCAGCGCTGGTTGGTAGCCAGCGAGCTGACGATCATGGCGAGCACGACGGCGACCGCGGCCACCGCGACCCACCGGCCGGGGTGGCGGGCAGCGACGATGCGCAGCGACTCGAGCTCCGTCCGGGTCGTGGACGGGGCGGTCGGAGTGGACGGGGCGGTCGGGGCGGTCAGTGCCGCGTCAGCGGCGGGGGCGGGCGTGTCGGTCGAGCCGGAAGTGGGCGTACCTGTGGCTAGTGTCGAGCTCATGGGGTTCCTCGGGAGGGGTGGGTCCGGGTGATGCGGGGGCGGCTGCGTCGACCGCCGGGGCGCACAAGGTCAGGCCGGACAGAGCCACTTCTCGAAGGCCAGCGGGCCGAATTCCTCGGCGGGCGCGGCGGGGTCGAACAGGGGGGTGTACCCGGTGGCGACGTAGAGGGCGGCCGCCTCGGGCTGGCGGGGGCCGGTCGTGAGGTAGATGCGTTCGTAGCCGCTCGCGGCGGCGCGGCGTTCGAGCTCGGTCAGCACGACCCGGGCCAGCCCGCGCCGGCGGTGCGCGCCGTGGGTCCAGATGCGCTTGAGCTCGGCGGTGGGCACCGCGGGCGTGCCGTCCTCGGCCCGGGCGCGGCTCGGGTAGGCGCTGAGCCGCACGTCACCGAGCTCGGGCTCGGTCCGGCGGCGGAAGGCGCCACCGGCGACGGGCGCCGGCCCGAGGAGCACGAGGATGAGGTCGCCGTCGGGGGCGGCGAAGTCCGCGGCCGGGTACTCCTCCATCTCGTGGAGCAGGTCGTCGGCGGTGAGCACGTCGGAGTAGCGCGTCGCGTACTCTGCGGCCAGGTCCTCCAGCAGCGGCCGCACGAGCGGGTCGTCGAGGTGCACCGAGCGCACATCGAGGAGCTCCCCACCCGGGGCGCTGGCCCGGTTCCGCCGGGTCGAGAGCGTCATTGCGGAAGCCTCGTCCCCGGCGTCGTCGCAGCCGGTGCCTGCACTGCGGGTGTGTGCACTGCGGGTGTGTGCACCGTCGGTACCTGCTCGCCGGCCGTGACCGCGAAGGGCACGTGGTTGCCCTCGACCGGCCGCGGGCACGTGCCGAAGTCGGAGAAGGCGTAGGGCAGGTTGAGCGTGCGGTTGAGGTCGAGGCGGACCGTCACGGGCGCCTCGCCGGCGGCGCTCGCCCCGGCGGCGCTGTCGAGGAAGAGGATCCGCCACTCGGCCGTTGCGTCGTTCTCCTCGGAGAACAGCACGGTCGCGGTGTCTGGGCCCTTGCCGGTGATCTTCAGGGTGGCGGTCAGGCCGTCGCGGGTCAGGTCGAGCTCGCCGATGACAACTACGTCGTGGCGCAGGCCCAGCTGCGCGGCGCCGACGACGGCGGCAACCGGCTCGTCGTACCAGCGCACCGGCGCCTCGAGCACCCAGGAAGGGTCATAGGCGTAGGTCGGCACCCCGGAGAAGGAGGCCCGGGCGGGAGCCTCGGGGTCGCGGACCCGGGCGATGTACCCGCCGGTGCGCAGCGCCACCTCGACGGCCCGGTTGTCACCGGCGATCGCGGCCACGGTGCTGGCAGCCTCGGGGACCACGACCGTGTGCACGCCGTCGAGGGGCTGGTCGGTGGCCTCCAGCCCGATCCGGGTGTCAAGGGCGCGGATCGCCTCGTCGGCGGCGGCCCGCACGTGGGCGCCGTCGGCATCGGCCCACCACTGCCCGGGCAGGCCCGGCAGCGCCTGCGGGGTCGCGGGCAGGTGGTGCAGCGCGGTGAGCGTGAGCCAGCCGTGCTCGCCGGTCAGGCCCTCCTCGCGGGAAGCGCGCCAGGCCTGCCAGTCGGCGGCGTCAGCGGACGGAGCGGCGGTGGTCGGGGCGGCTGGGGTGGGGTCGGTGATCGTCATGCGATGACTCCTTCGAGGGTGCGGGTCGGGCGGTGGCTCCCCGGGATCGCCGCGAGCAGCGACCGGGTGTACTCCTCGACCGGGTGGTCGAAGATCTGTTGCGTCGGACCGAGCTCGACGACGCGACCGCCACGCATGACCGCGACGTCGTCGGCCACCTGCCGCACGACCGCGAGGTCGTGGGAGATGAACAGGTAGGTGAGGCCGTGGGAGTCCTGCAGGCCGGCCAGCAGGTCGAGGATCTGCGCCTGGACGGAGACGTCGAGGGCGCTGGTCGGTTCGTCGAGGACCACGAGCTCGGGGTCGAGGGCGAGCGCCCGGGCGATGGCCACGCGCTGACGCTGGCCCCCCGAAAGCTCCTCCGGTCGACGCTCGATATAGCCGGCGGGCAGCCGTACCAGATCGATGAGCTCGGCCACCCGGTCGCGGCGCTCGGCCGAGGAACCGATCTGGTGGGCGCGCAGCGGCTCGTCGATGATCTGCCCGACGCTGAACCGCGGTTCGAGGGAGGCGTAGGGGTTCTGGTAGACGAGCGCCGTCCGGCGGCGCAGCTCCTTGAGCGCGGCCGCGTCGACCCGTCCACCCCGTCCGCGGCCCCCGCCACTCACGGTGACGTCGGTCCCGTCGAAGCGCACGGTGCCGGCGGCCGCGGAGGTGAGCCCCAGCACGAGGCGAGCCGTCGTCGACTTGCCCGAGCCGGACTCCCCCACAAGGGCGAGGGTGCGACCGCGGTGGACCTCGAAGCTCACGTCGTCGACCGCGGTGATCGACGCGTCCTGCCCGCGCCCGCCGGGTAGCCGGAAGACCTTCGTCAGCCCGGAGACGGCCAGCACCGGAACTCGTGGCACGGCAGCCGCGAGCACGCCACTTTCCGGTGCCGCAGCGGCAGCCACCGGACCAGCTACCGGCCGGCGCCGCACGTCGCTCAGGCTCGGCGCCGCGGCCAGCAGCTCGCGGGTGTAGGCGTGCTGGGGGTTGCCCAGCACGTCCGCAGTCACCCCCTGCTCGACGATCAGCCCGTCCTTGAGCACCACGACCCGGTCCGCGCGGTCGGCCGCCACGGCGAGGTCGTGCGTGATGAGCAGGACCGCGGTGCCGATCCGTGAGGTGAGCTCGCCCAGCAGGTCGAGCACGGTGCGCTGGACGGTCACGTCGAGGGCGCTCGTCGGTTCGTCGGCGATGACCAGCTCGGGCTCACAGGCGAGCGCGATGCCGATGAGCACGCGCTGGCGCATGCCGCCGGAGAGCTCGTGCGGGTACTGGCGGGCGCGGGCGGCCGGGTTGTCCAGCCCGACGGACTCGAGGATCTCGACCGCGCGCGCCTTCGCCTGGGACCGGGTGGCCCAGCGATGGATCCGCAGCACCTCGGCAACCTGGTCACCGATCCGCGCGACCGGGTTGAGGGCGACCGCCGGATCCTGCGGGACAAGCCCGATGCGCGCGCCGCGCACCCGTTGCCAGGCGCGCGGCGGCAGGGTCGTGAGGTCGAGCGCATCGCCGCCGAGCAGGATCTGCCCGCCGGTCACGTGCCCGCTGCCGGGCAGCAGCCCGACCGCGGCGTGCGCCGTCGTGCTCTTGCCCGAGCCGGACTCGCCCACGAGGGCGACGACCTCACCGGGCAGGACGGAGAAGGACACGCCGTGCACGACGTCGGTGGCCGGGTCGGTGCCGCGGGCACGCGACCCGTAGGCCACGCGCAGGTCGGTCACGGTGAGCGCTGGAGCAACCATCAGTGGTGTCCTTCCGCGGGGTGCAGGGATCGTCCTAGGCGGTTGACCGCCACGACAAAGACGATGATGACGAGGCCCGGCATGGTCGAGTACCACCACGCGACCGCGAGGTAGTTGCGACCCTCGGAGATGAGCGAACCCCACTCGGGGGTGGGCGGGACAGCCCCGTAGCCGAGAAAGCTCAGGGCGGAGACGGCGAGGATGACCGCGCCGAGCTCGACGGCCGCGAGCGCGAGGACCGGCCCGGCGGCGTTGGGCAGCACGTGCCGGCCGATGATCGACAGCCGCGAGGCCCCGGCCAGGCCGGCGGCCTCGACGAAGGTCGCGTTCCGGACGCGCAGCACCTGGGCCCGCATGACACGGGCGAAGGTCGCCACGCCCGCGACGCCGACGGCGATCGCGACCTTGACCGTCCCGAAGCCGAGGGCCGTGACGATCGCGAGGGAGAGCAGGAGGCCGGGGATAGCCAGCAGGACATCGACCAGGCGCATGAGCGCGTCGTCGACCCAGCCGCCGAGGAACCCGGCGAACAGACCGATGGCCGCCCCCACCACGAGGGAGATCGCGAGCGCGATGAACGCGGCCTTGAGCGAGAGCCCGGTGCCGTGCACCGTCCGGGAGAACAGGTCCCGGCCGAGGTGATCGGTCCCGAACCAGTGCGCCGAGCTGGGGCCCAGGAGCTTGTCCGCCGGCACACCGGTGATCGGGTCGTAGGACGTGAACAGCGACGGGACGACACCCCACGCCAGGACGACCAGCACGACGAGGAGCGGCACCACCACGCCGGGGCGCAGGAGCGTCCGGGCGCGCGCCCAGCCCCGGCTGGCGCCGATCCGCGGGACGTTCCAGGCTCGGTCGAGCCGCCCGTCCGCGCGCGGCGCGTCGTCGGGCAGGGTGTCGGACGCGTCGTCGGACGTCGCCTCGTCGGGCGCAGCGAGTACGGCGTCGCGCGCTGCGTCTGCGTCGGCTACCGGAGTGGCAGCCGCCTTGAGCACAGTCATGTCATCTCCTCTCAGGTGGTCGTGCGAGCGGTTCGGGTGATGCGCGGGTCGAGCACCGGGTAGGCGAGGTCGACCGCGAGGTTGACGAGCACGAACACGAGGGCCGCGACCACGACGAGCCCCTGGACCACAGGGATGTCCTGGGCCTGGACCGAGGTCTGGATGAGCCGGCCGAAGCCGGCCCGGGAGAACACCGTCTCCACGACCACGGACCCGGCGAGCAGGTTCCCCACGAGCACCCCGAGGATGGTCAGCGCCGGGATGGCCGCGTTACGGCCCACGTGCCGGGTGATCACCCGGCCGCGGGAAGCCCCCTTGGCCAGCGCCGTCTCCACGTACTGCGTGCGCCATGCGGTCTGCATGCTCTCCGCGAGCACCTGCGCGACGACGGCCGAGAGCGGGATGGCCAGCGTCACGGCCGGCAGCACGAGGCTCGCGAACCCCTCGTTGCCCACGGCCGGGAACAGGAAGAACCGAAAAGAGAAGAGCTGCAGCAGGATGAGCCCAATCCAGAACGTCGGGACCGCCACCCCGACCGGGGGCAGCGACAGCAGGAGCTGACGCAGCCGCCCGGACCGGGTCCACACCGAGGCGGTCGCGATCCCCGCGCCGAGTACGAGCGAGAGCGCCAGGGCGAGCGCGGCGAGCTTGAGCGTCTCGGGGAAGGACTGCGCGATGAGCGTGGTGACCTTGGCCCCCGAACTGATCGACGTCCCCAGGTCCCCGGTCAGGGCCCGCCCGAGCATCCGTAGGTACTGCTCGAGCGGTCCCTGGTCGAAGCCGTAGGACGCGCGGAGCTCGGCGGCCTTGGCCGGATCGACGTACCCGTTCCCGGAGGCCGCGTCGAGCATGATGCTCACCGGGTCGCTGGGGAGCAGGAAGAGGATGAGGAAGGAGACGGTGAACGCCGCCCACAGCACCCCCGCCGCCTGGAGCAGGCGGCGCGCGATGTATCCGGTCATGACCGCGCCGGCCTCACTGCTGGATCCACGCGTCATAGAACTTCAGACGCGAGGAGGCTTCGAAGCCGAGGCCCTGGACGTCCTTGCCCACGCCGATGGACTGGGCGAGCTCGAAGATCGGGATGGCGTAGCCCTCGTCGACGATGATGTCCTGCGCCTGGCCGAGGAGGTCGGCCCGCTTGGCCGCGTCGGGCTCGCTGAGCTCGGACTCCAGGAGCGGGTCCAGGACCGTGTCGGCCGCGCGGCGGTTGAGGTTGTTGAACTTCGAGGAGAAGCCGGTGCGCAGGATGTCGCCCTCTGCGCGGGTGGAGTTGTAGTAGTAGGTGTCGTAGTCGCCGTTCTTCTGGGTGGTGCTCTGCTCGGCCGGGGTCTGCTGACGCAGCTCGAGGTCGATGCCGACGGCGCGCAGCTGCTGCTGCGTGAGCTCGAGCACAGCCTGGGAGCCGGTGAACAGCGGGGCGTAGACGACGTCGAAGGTCAGCTTCTGGCCGTCCTTCTCCCGGATCCCGTCCGCGGCGAGAACCCAACCGTCTTCGTCGAGGATCTTTGCGGCCTTGTCAGGTTCGAAGGCGAGCTTGTCGGAGAGGTCCTTGTAGCCGGGGGTGTTCGCCGCGAGCACGCTCGTGGCCGGCAGGAACTTGTCCGAGAGCACCGTGTCGACGAGCTCCTGGCGGTTGATCGCGACCTGGACCGCCTGGCGCACGGCCGCGTCGTCGAGCGGGGCCTTAGACGTGTTGACGTGCAGGATGAACGTGATGCCTGGGTTGGAGCGGTTGAGGATCGCCCCGCCACCGGACTCTACGAGCGGCACGTCCTGGGGCAGCACGTCACCGACCGCGTCGAACTGGTCGGAGGCCAGGCCGCCGGCCCGCACGCCGGACTCGGGGACGATCGAGAAGGTCACCGAGTCGAGGTAGGCCTCGCCCTGGTGGTCGAAGGCATCCGAGGCCCAGTTGTACCCGGCCCGCTTGACGATCGCGGCGCCCTGATCCTGGGTGTAGCTGCCCAGCGTGAAGGGTCCCGATCCGATGACCTTCCCCTGCAACCGCTCGGGGGCGGGCACGGTGGTGGTCGCGTCGGAGACGATCGCGAGGGAGACGGTCGAGGTGGCCTGGAGGAACTGCGCGTTCGGCTCGGCGAAGGCGACCGTGACCGTGTGCTCGTCCACGACCGTCGTTCCGGTGTATCCCGCGAGGTAGGAGCCGGCGAGGGTAGCGACGCCGGCGAGGTCGGTCGTGAGTGAATCGAAGTTCTTCTTGACCGTCTCGGCCGTCAGCGCCGTGCCGTCGGAGAACGTCACGTCGTCGCGCAGGTGGAAGGTGAACTGGGTGAGGTCGGGGCTGACCTCCCAGCTCGAGGCGAGCCAGGGCACGATCTCCCCGGTCTTGGGGTCCTGGTCGGTGAGGGAGTCGGCGAGCTGGCGGGCGATGTAGATGCTCACGTTCGAGCCGACCTGCTGCGGGTCGACGCCCTGCGGCGAGGCGCCGAGCGCGAACCGCAGGTCTCCACCGGGGGTCGGTGCCGACGTCGGCGCGGCGGTCGTGGCTCCTGCGGTTCCGGAGCTCGCGGAGCTGCCTCCGGCGCACGCGCTCAGGGTGAGCGCGCCGGCGAGCGCGGTGACGGTCAGGAGGGTGAGTCGGCGACGCGGCGGACGCGAGGAACGAGGGAGGAGCGACATGAGGAGGTCCTTGGAGGAGAGGTGAGGAAAGGGCGTGAGCAGGAGGGTGAGTCAGCCGACGAGCACGCGGCCGGCGTCGGAAGATGCGGTGCCCGACGACGCGGGCTGGGCCGGGCGCGGGGCGCCGAGCCCAAGGTGGTCACGGAGCGTGGTGCCGGTGTACTCGGTCCGGAAGGAACCGCGTTCCTGGAGCAGCGGGACGACCTCGTCGAAGACGTCGTCCAGGCCGGAGGGCGTCAGGTGCGGGACGAGGATGAAGCCGTCGGAGGCGTCCTCCTGGACGTGGCGGTCCAGGTCGTCGGCTACCTGGGCCGCGGTGCCCACGAACTGTCCGCGGCCGGTCACCTCGATGACGAGGTCGCGGATCGACCAGCCGCGGGCGGCGGCCTTCTCCCGCCACGCCGCGACGACGGGGGCCGGGTCCTTGATATGGCGGACCTTCCCCCGAGTCACGTCTGCGTTGGCCGTGTCCGGCTCGACGTCGGGCAGCGGGCCCTCGGGGTCGTAGGCGGTGAGGTCGCGTCCCCAGACCTGCTCGAGGAAGGCGATCGCGGTCGGCCCGGAGACCTGCTGCAGCCGGATCTCGCGGGCCTTCTCCTGCGCGTCGGCCTCGGTCGCGCCGAGCACGACGGCGGTCGCGGGGAGGATCTTGAGGGACTCCTCGGTCCGCCCGTACGCGCCGAGTCGACCCTTGACGTCGGCGTAGAACGCGCGGCCGTCGTCGAAGGAGCCGTGGGCGGAGAAGACAACGTCGGCGGTCGCCGCCGCGAACTCCCGGCCTTCGTCGGAGTCCCCGGCCTGGAAGAGCACGGGGTGGCCCTGCGGGCTGCGCGGAGTGGTGAACTCCCCGGCGATGTCGAAGTGCTCACCGCGGAAGTCGAAGGGCCGGGCAGAGCCGGGCCGCACGAACGTCCCGGTCGCGGTGTCGGCGACGACGGCGCCGTCCTCCCAAGAGTCCCAGAGCTCACGGCTCGCCGCAACGAGCTCGGCGGCCCGTTCGTAGCGGTGGGCGTGGTCGAGGAAGCCGCCACGGCGGAAGTTCTCCCCGGTGAAGGCGTCCGAGCTGGTCACGAGATTCCACGCGGCCCGCCCGCCCGAGAGCAGGTCGAGGGTGGCGAACTGGCGGGCCACCTCGTAGGGCTCGTTGAAGGTGGTGTTGAGCGTCCCGGCCAGGCCGAGGCGGTCGGTCACCGCGGCGAGCGCGGCGAGCACCGGGAGAGTGTCGGGCCGCCCGACGACATCGAGGTCGTGGATGCGTCCCTTGTGCTCGCGCAGCCGCAGGCCCTCGGCGAGGAAGAAGAAGTCGAACTTGGCGGCCTCGGCGCGCCGGGCCAGGTACTCGAAGGAGCTGAAGTCGATCTGGCTGAGCGAGCGGGGGTCGGTCCACACGGTCGTGTTGTTGACGCCGGGAAAGTGCGCGCCGAGGTGGATCTGCTTGCGGGGGCGTCCGTCGGGACGGGAGGCGAGTGTCATGTCCGGGCCTCTCAGGCGATCGCTGCGTAGCGGTTGGCGGGGCGGGTCAGCCCGAGGCTGTCCCGCAGGGTCGTGCCGGGGTACTCGCTGCGGAAGATCCCCTGGCTCACGAGCAGCGGCACGACCGCGTCGACGAGCGCGGCGAGGTCGGTCTGCAGGGAGGACGGCCGGACGGTGAAGCCGTCGGCAGCGCCCGCCGCGAACCACTCCTCCGCGGTCACCGCGAGGTCGCGGGCGGTGCCCACGTGAGTGAGGGAGTCGTTGTCCCAGCTCGCCCCGGCGAGGTCGGTGAGCAGGTCCAGGCGCGCCTGGGCGCTCGCCCGGTCCAGCCCGATCACCGCATACAGGTCCACCAGGACCGTGAGCTCGTCGGGGTCGCGGCCGTGCCCGGCCGCCGCGGCCCGCAGCTGGTCCCGCAGCTCGCGGGCCTGCTCGACGTCGGTCGCCCGGATCCGCGCGACGTCGGCACGCAGCGCGGCCACCGCGAGGGAGGGCGGGTCGTCCGCCCGCACGACGACGACGGGTCGGCCCTGCGGGGGGCGCGGGGTGATCGAGGGGCCCTTGACCGCGAAGTGCACGCCGTCGTAGTCGACGTAGTGGACCTTGTCCCGGTCGATGAAGCGTCCGGTCGAGGCATCGCGGATCTCCGCGTCGTCCTCCCAGCTGTCCCACAGCCGAGTGACCACGTCGATCGCCTCGGCGGCCTCGGCCCAGGCGTCCTCGAGGGTGGGCGCCGGCTTGCGGCCGAAGTGGGCGGCCTCCTGCTCGGTCGTGGAGACGGCGACCTGCCAGCCGGCCCGGCCGTGGCTCACGTGGTCGATCGTGGCGAGTGCCTTGGACACGTGGAAGGGCTCGGTGTGGGTGGTCGTCACGGTCGGCACGAGGCCGATGCCGGCGGACCGCGGGGCCAGCCGGGAGGCGACGAGCGCCGCGTCGAGGCGGCCCTGGAGTCCGTGGGCTCCGGGGCGGCCAGGCTGGAGGGAGAACGCGTCGTCGAGCACGACGAAGTCGAGGGCGCCGCGCTGGGCGGTCGAGACGAGGTCTTGGAGCCGGTTGGCGTCGAAGAGCTGCTGCGCCTGGGAGCCCTGGGTGCGCCAGGCGCCCGGGTGGGCTCCGGCGTCGGACAGGTCGACAGCGAGGTGGAGCTGGCGCGGGGCGCCGGTGATGGGGAAGTCGAGGCTGCTGGACATGCGGGGTTCCTTCACGGGTTCGTCAGGGACAACTCGGGTTCTGGCTGCCGAAATCGGCGGACCGGGACCTTTGTCCCCCTTGAGCAGGGATGACAGAAGGGACGCGCGTGATGTCACAGGCGTCTCAGGCGATGGGGGCGCCGGGCTCGGGAGGAGCTCGGCGGGATTCGGGCGGGCGACCGCTCGGCTGCGCGGGTGCACGCAGGCGCACACGCGCGCAATGGCGCAGAGGGTCGTGCTCGGGGTGGGGAACCGGCTGTGGCCGGCGGGACGTCGGGGTGGCTACCGACGTCGGCGCGAGGAAGCTCGCGCGGTGGCGATCAGGTCAGCTACGACAGAGCTGGCGGGTGAGCGCGGCACCGGTATGGGGAAGACAGCTCGCGGACAGCCGGGAGTTCGGCGTCGCCGTGCCCATCGCTCGTCCGGTCATCATGTGTCTCCTTCAGGTCCGCCTGGAGGCGGTGTCCGCGGGTGGTCCCCGAGGACTTCAGTGCCCGGAACGTATGCACCAGGGAGCGGGAAGTCAACCAACTCCGGAAAGAGTTCAGAATGTGGACAGAATTGTCCACCTATGGATACGGCTGGGGCGTCTGATTGGGCGCGAGTCGAGGGGCGTCAGGGTCGGCGGGCGATCCACGCGGTGCGGGAGCCGCGGAGCCGCAGGTCGGCGCGCTGGCGAAGCCCGTCAGGGCCGTCGCCGAGGAGCGTCGTCAGGAGGGCTCGGTCGGCGTCGTCGAGGTTGGCCGTGGATGCCTGCGCGATCCTGCTCAGGTAGAGGGTGGCGTACTCCCCGGCCCGGCCCCGGCCGTCCGCGGGCTCATCGATCATGAATGTGCGGCGGACCTCGAGCTCGAAGCCGCTGCGGTACAGGGGGTCGGTCCAGTCAGGGTGGTAGGCGTTGCCCTGGCTGGCGTGAGCGAAGGCGGCGTACAACCGGTCCTCGAAGTCCGCGAGATCGAGCGGCAGCATCCGCGGAGGGCTATCCATCTCGACCACAGCCAGGAGTCCACCGGGGCGGAGTGCGTCGCGGAGATTCCGGAAGGCCCGGTCCGGGTCACCGACCTCATGCAGCGAGGCCGATGCCCAGGCAAGGTCGAAGGTTCCCAGGCGCGCTACATCCGCGCCGATGTCGGCCAGCTCGGTCGACACCCGGCCCGCCAGGCCGCTCGCGTCGGCGAGGCTGCGCACGCGCTCGAGCATGCCCTCGGACAGGTCGGTCGCGACAACGTTCGCTTCGGGGAAACGCTGCGCCAGCGCGATGGTTCCGGACCCGGCACCTGCACCGACGTCCAGGACCCGCTGCACTCCAGCGTCGGCGGCGAGGCCCTGGAGCCAGGTCGTCACGTCCGTCAGGTAGCCCTTGTGGACCAGGGCGTCGAGCTCGAGCATCCGTGCAAGACCCTCGTCGTGGGCATGAGCATGCCCGCCGTGAGCGTGTTCACCGTGGGCTCTCGCTCCGTGAGCGTGAGCGTGAGCGTGAGCGTCGGTAGCGTGAGCATCGTGGGTGTGGACGTCGTGGCGTGAGGGCATGTCTCAACCTAACCCGACCGTGTCGTCAAGGCATAGACTCTTGCGTATGACGCAAGAAATGGATGGAGATGTCGACACCCTCGTTCGCCAACGGATCCGCGCGCTCCGGCTCGCCCGCGGCTGGTCCCTGGACAACCTCGCGGCGCGGAGCTTCCTCAGCCCGTCCAACCTCAGCCGCATCGAGACCGGCGGCCGACGGATCGCACTCGACCAGCTGGTCCCGCTCGCCCGCGCGCTCGGCACGACCCTCGACCAGCTCGTGGGTTCCCCGAACGACGACGACGTGGTCATCCGCCCCGAGCGCGACGAACGGCGCGGCATGACCGTCTGGACCCTCGCCCGGGAGCGTAATCCCCACGATATGACCGTCGCCAAGATGCGGATCACGACCCCGGCCCCTTCCCTGGAAGGGCTCGGGGTGCACCCGGGCCGCGACTGGTTCACGGTGCTGTCCGGAACCGCCGAGCTCCGCCTCGGCGACCGCCTCATCCTTGTCGAGGCCGGGAACGCCGCCGAGTTCTCGACGATGATCCCGCACGCCATCGGCGCGCACGGCGGACCGGTCGAGGTGCTCACGATGATGACCCAGGACGCCCACCGTGCCCACCTCCACGACGACTAGTCCTAGCGGCAACGACGCGAGCACCCGCCCCGCCGCTCGCACGAACCGTCGGGGCAGTGGCGTTCCCCGAGCGAGATGCCGACGCCGGTGAATCGCAGGTCCCAGGAGGCGTGCGCCATCGGGTCCTGGGTGGCTTCCCAGAGCGCGCGCATGGAGGCGCGGATCCGGGCCTCGACATAGATCCGCTGCGGCATGCCGCGAGCATGCCTTCCCGGTGGGTCGAGACCAGACGCTCCGTCGGCGGTTCAGACGGCCGCGTGCGCCAGCTCCTTGAGCGCGGACGTCGCCTCCGCCGTCAGCCCCTCCTTGCCCTGCATGATCGCCCGCGCGATCTGCTGCGTGAGCAGGTCCGCGCGCGCTTCGGGCGCGGTCGCGGCCAGCACGGCGAAGTCGATGACGTATTCGACGGCCAGCACGCCGTCATCCAGATTGTGGTCGGAGTCTTCGGCGTCCTCGGGGGCGCCCTCTGCGGGGTCGTATCCGTACAGCTCCACCTCGACGTCGAAGATCGGCGCCGTCCCGATGCGTGGCGGGTTCTCCGGTCCGAGCGCTTCCATGACTCGGGCGACGGCTTCCAGCCGGTGCAGCATCCACTCGTCCTCTGCGGGCGTGCGGTTCTGCGTCTCGAGGCCCTCGGGTGTGAAGTCCGTCCAGACGTGCAACCACGACGCGTCCGGGTCGAAGCGGGCGAAGGGATAGCTCGCTCGCCCCGCGATCTGGTTGGAGGCGCGCACGTTCGGCCAGTTCGTCATGGACTTCGGGTGCACGTCTGACCGGCACGCCGACGGGCTCCACCGACGCCACCGCGCCTGGTTCGCCGCCCCCTTCTCCGTGAGCACGTCATGCAGGACGGTGTTGAGCAGCAGCCCGTCGACTCTCGTCCGCAGGTCGACCGGTTCGTCGGCGACGAGCCGCGCGACCAGGTCCGGGACGCTCCCCGAGTCGTAGCGACTCAGGGCCGCAGGGTCCGCGCTCACCGTCACCACGGCGTCGGGACCGGCGGCGATCACCGAGTGCATGGCCCGGACGAAGCGCCGGCGTCCGAAGGTCTGGTCTGCGTCGACCCATGGGTCGCGGGTGAGGTGCTTCGCGTGCCACTCGGTGTCCAGGAGCAGCATCGCCTTCCCGTACTGCTCCTCCGCGCGAAGCAGCGTCTCGAGCGACATGCCCTCCGCGGTCGTCCGCATGTACCCGAGGTACTGCGCGGACACGCGCCCGCTGAGGTTGTCGACCAACTCCCACAGCTCGGTCCAGGAGTGCGGGTCTGGTCCCTTGAAGAGTCCGAAGAACGCCATGTCACCGCACCGCGTACGTGACGCGCAGGGTGTGCGACTCTCCCGGGCCGAGGGTAACGGCGTCGCCGAGAGCATTCGCCGTCTCGACGCACACCATCGCGGGCCACTCGTCGTCGCCGAAGTCGGCCATCGCCGCGGCCTTGGCCACCCACGGGTTCCAGACCACGGTGTCCGCACCGTTCTCCGGGGTGATCGTGATCGCGCGGGAGCCGGGGTCGAGAAGGGTCGTAGGCGCCCCTTGCAGGTACACCCGGTCCGTCTCGCTCGTGAACGTCACGGGTCCGCTCTGCAGCACCTGTCGGGGCTCGCCGCTCGACGTCTTGTCCAGATACCGGGCACCGTCCAGCCCGTCGACGGTGGCCGTCCGGGCGTCGGCGACGGCCAGATAGGTGTGCAGCGCTTCCTCGAAGGAAAATGCCTCGTCACCGGCGTTGCGCACGGTGAGCGCGAGGGTGAGCTCTGCGCCAAAGGTCACGGTGTAGCCGGCCGTGAAGCGGAAGGGCCAGCGGTCCGCGCCCGGGGCGCCGGACGCGTCGTCGTGGGTCAGCGCGAATGTGAGGGTGACCGTGCCGTCGTCGTCGCTGGCGCCGGTCAGTCGCCACGGCGCGATGCGCGCGAAGCCGTGCGCCGGCGCGAGACTCGGGGTGCGCCCTGCCCCGAACCAGGGGAAGCAGATGGGTACGCCGCCGCGGATGGGCGCGCCGGGGCGGAACTCCGACTCGGCGCTCAGCCAGATCACCGGCTCGGCCCCGGCAGGCTGCCAAGACGTGACGTGCGCGCCGTGCAGGTACACCTCGCCTGAGGCGACGGCGGTCGAGACGCGCACGACCGGCAGGCCGCCCTCGCCGTCGGTCATCGTCACGGACGGCGGGAGGGCGGGGGCAGATGTTGTGGTCATCCCCCGACGCTACAGGCCCGCCCGCCCAGGGTTGTGGTGTCGACTCCCTGGGACAGGGAGCAGAGCCCGATCCCGCGTTTCTCGGAACCTCCGTGGTTGGATGCGTAGATGCCACAGGGCCATGTCCTCGCGTCCGCGACCAAGCTCAAGGCAGGCGACCGGGTCGCGATCCTGTCCCCGTCGTTTGCCGCCCCCGGGTTCGCGCCTGCCGTGCACGAGCAGGCGATGCGTCGTCTCATCGCCGAGACGGGTCTTGTGCCCGTGGAGTACCCGACGACCCGCAGGCTGGGCGCGTCCGCAGAGGATCGCGCCGCCGATCTCAATGCGGCCTTCGGTGACCCGACAATCCGTGCGATCCTCGCGACTATCGGCGGCAATGACCAGATCACCGTCATCCCTCATCTGGATGCGGATCTTGCCGCCGCAGACCCGAAGATCTTCATGGGCTACAGCGACAACACCAACCTCCTGAACTGGCTCTGGTCACTCGGCATAGCCGGATACTACGGCGGCTCGACCCAGGTGCACCTGGGACCCGGCCCTCAGATCGACGAGGTCCATCTCGCGTCGTTGAGAGCAGCCTTGTTCACTGGCGGAGAGCTGGAGCTCATGGACCCAGGCGAGTCGGAGGACTTCGGGCCAGACTGGCTGACTCCCCAAGCTCTTGTCGAGTTCGGTGAACGGGAACGCACCGAGCCGTGGACCTGGGCCGGACCCGAACGCGAGGTGACCGGCCGCACGTGGGGCGGGTGCTTCGAGGTCATCGACCAACTCGCGATGGCCGACCGGCTGCCGTCACCGGACGCCCTCGAAGGCACGATCTTGATCCTCGAGTCCAGCGAGGAGATGCCGCCAGCATCGTGGGTCAAGAGATGGGTTCGAGCGCTCGGTGAACGGGGCATCCTTGCAGCCGTCGAGGGAGTCGTTGTCGCACGGCCACCTGTGAGCAGCCACGAGGTGATGCCGCCCGCGGACGAGCGCGCCCGGCTTCGCTCTGCTCAATGCGATGTGGTCATCAACGAGATGAGCCGGTACAACGACCAGGCCGTGGTCTGCGTCGGCGTCCCGTTCGGCCACACCCGTCCGCAGTGGATCGTGCCCTACGGCGGGACGATCCACCTCGACGGTCAGGCGCACACGGTCACCGCGGACTACAGCTGACGGGGACTGCTCCCCGGACGGCTCGGCTCAACTGCAGGCCCTCTGGGGCTGATACCCACCCGCCTGCACTGAGCCGCCCCGCACCCCGACGACTGGTGACGCACGACGCCAAGAGCGCGGTAGCGCTGGACGGGCGAGCCTGGCTCGCCCGTCCAGCGCTACCGCGCTCTCAGGGTGCTACCCGGTTCATCCCCGGCTCAGCCACCGCCGGCCGACGATCGTCGCTGCACCGGCCAGGATCAGCAGAACTGCGAGCGCGGCGGGGAGCTCCATTCCCCCACCGGTGATGGCCAGCGGGGCGGGAACCACAGTTCCCCCACCCGTGATGGGCAACGGGGCGGGAACGACAGCTCCCCCACCCGTGTTCGGCAGCACCACGGGAGGGGCCGCCGGGTCGCGATACGTGATCCGGACCTGCGCCGTCGTGGTGTTCCCCTCGACGTCGCTCACCTGGTAGGTGACCGGCGTGGGATCCCCGTCGAAACTGGCGAGCGGGACGAAGGTGATCGCACCGGAGACGGGGTTGACGGACCACGTGCCTTCGCCGGCGACGACGAGCGAGCTCACGAGGGTTCCGCTGCCGGGGCTGACCAGACGGACTGATGTCGGGTCGAGGGCGCCTCGGTCATTGGCGACAACGTCGACCGTGACCGAGCTGCCACTGACGTTGTTCTCATCCACGTCATCCTGTGCACTGGGACGGAAGGTGATGATCACGTCAGCGGTCACCGGGTCACCGGCGTTGTTGAACACCTCGTACGTCACGGGCGTGGGGTTGCCGTCGTAGCCCGTCTCCGGGGTGAAGGTGACGGTTCCTGCGGCCTCGTCGACGGTCCATATGCCTTGGCCCCGAACAGTCAGCGTCCTGACCCGGTCGCCGGTCTGCGGATCGATGAGGCGCAGAGTCGAGCTGTCGAAGTCTCCGGTGTCGTTGGGCAGGACGTCGACGACGACCGGCTCTCCGAGGGTGTTGCCACGGCTCACGTCGTTCTCGGAGAGCGGCAGGTAGGTGATGGTGATCGTCGCCGATGCGGTTTTACCCGTCGTGTCCGTCGCCTCGTAGTCCACCGGAGTCGGGTTCAGCTGGAAGCCGGGCTCCGGGGTGAACGTCACGTACCCGGTGACCAGATCCACGGTCCACGTTCCCTCACCAACCACGACGAGAGACTTGCCCTGGTCGCTGCCGCCCACAAGGACGACCGTGCTCGGGTCGAAGTCACCCGCGTCGTTGCTCAGGACGTCGACCGACACAGCGTCACCGATGGCGTTTCGCAGGTCGAAGTCGTCGACGGCGTCAGGAACGTAGCCGACCGTGATCGTCGCCCCGACGGTGTCCCCCGTCACGTCCGTCACCTGATAGGTCACCGGGGTGGGGTCGACCTGGAAGCCGGGCTCCGGGGTGAACGTCACGAACCCGGTCACCAGATCCACGGTCCACGATCCCTCACCAACCACGACGAGAGACTTGCCCTGGTCGCTGCCGCCCACCAGGACGACCGTGCTCGGGTCGAAGTCACCCACGTCATTGCTCAGGACGTCGACCGACACAGCGTCACCGATGGTGTTGCCGAGGTTGGAGTCGTTGACGGCCTGGGGCACGTACTCGACGGTCACGACCGCGACAGCGGTGAGTCCGTGCTCGTTCGCAACCCGGTAGCTGACCGGCGTCGGGTCCACCAAGAATCCCTCGACGGGCGTGAACGTCAGGCGACCCGTGACGTTGTCCACGGTCCACGTGCCTTCACCGGGTACATCGAGCTCGTTGCCGAGCGACGTCTTGTTGACCGCGTCCCACAGCACGAGGGTGGAGAGGTTGAACTCGCCGCTCACTGCGCTGTCGTTGGCGAGGACCTCGACCGTTACTGGGTCGCCGATGGTGTTGCCCCGATCGGAGTCGTCTCCTGCGACCGGCGGGCCGATCACTGTGACGGTCGCAGTAGCGGTGTTGTTGTCAGGGTTGCTGCGGTCCGTGACCGTGGCGGTGTTTTCCAGGACCGTAGCGGCGGCGTCTGTGACGTTCTGGGTGTACTTCACCGTCAGCGTCTCGTCCACGTCCAGGCCGCGACGACCGTTGACGGACCCGCCGGTGAGCGCGAAGTCGCGGCCGCAGACGAGTGCCGCTGGCATGGGCAAGCCGACTGCCACATCGCAGGTCACCGCTCCACGCTGGAACTGTGTGTTCGCCCCACCCGTGACGCTGACGGCTGTCAGTTTCTTTGCGCCGTCACCGGGAAGCGTGTCCGTGAGCGTGACCAGGTCACCCTGAGTCATTGCCTCAGGACCGTGGTTGCGCACCGTGACAGTCCAGGTGACCGTCGAACCGATCGGGGCGAGCTCGGGCGACCCGTCGGGTGCACCTGCGACCACGAACGACTTGGTGACGCCGAGGTCATAGGCACAGGGCACCCAGACGAGCGTGATGGAGCCATCCTTCCCGGCACCGGTGCCGGTCTGACGACCGTACGACGTGGAAGCGAGAACCTCGGCCACGCTGGCCACGAAGCTCGAGCCGCCACCACCACCGCCACCTGCGACAGTGTTGACATTATTGTCAGTATTCCTGATAACCGTGGACGCTCCGCCGCCACCACCGAAGAGGCCGCCACCACCACCGCCACCTGCGTCATAGTTGGGGTCAGGGGCGCCTGCGCCGCCTGTCGAACCTACTCCCGGCAACCCGTTCAAGCTTGTGTTGGTCGAGTGGATGCCGCCGGCGCCTGGGCTGGTGACTCCGCCTCCAGCACCTCCGCCAACGCCGACTGAACCGCCCTCGTACCCGTCCGTGCCCGCCGCTCCGCCCGCGGTCTGTCCAGGCACAGAGGGAAGGCCGGCGTCTCCGCCGAACCCGCGGTCCGTGATGGAGTGCCCGCCGCCACTGCCGCCACCACCACCAGCCTGGATCGCGAGGTGGTCAGAACCGCTGCCGCCGAGGAACAGGGTGCTGTAGCCGCCACCCCCGGCCCCGCCGTGCTGCTCTACAGCGGTACCGCCTGCGCCACCGCCGTTGGCGCCGCCTGCGCCACCCGCACCCCCGGTATCCGCATTCATCTTTCCGCCGCCGCCGACCATCCCGCTGAAGGGTGTTCCAGGAGTGACTGCAAAGGTCGCCGTGATCTCGGCACCGGCACCGTTGGCGCCCTTGCCGTTGGCGCCGGCTGCAGATCGACCACCAGCACCACCGATGACGGTCGCAGTCACCGAACAGGTGCCCGCTGGAACGAGTCCGGCTACGGTCTGGCCAAGTAGGAAGCTCGACGTCGGTGTCGACGGCGCCGGGGCAGCCGTGGCGATCGAGGGCAGGGCAAGCCCCCCGGCGAGCGCGAGACTCAGTGAGGCAAGCGCTGTCACCCCGCTGCGGGTCACACGCGACCTCAGCAGTGGTGAGTGGTACGAGCGGCCTGACAAGCCGGCCGCGAGCGGTTGCCGCACGGTCATATCTCCTCCAGAGTGGTCGTGATAATCGACGCTCTCGACAAGGCACAGACGAGCGCGGCAACGGCCATCAGAAGCCACCCCAAGGCGGGTCGTCCGACACCGTCGCAGCTGAACAGTACGAGCGCTGAACTGGCCAAATGCCCGATCCCCGGATTTCACCCTGGACTTCACCTCGCATTTCACTCCGCAACCGCGGAGCCTTAGCGGACATCGATTACTTACCGGCAAAAATAGGCCACTGGCACGACGACGGACGGCCGTGCCACAGTCCGTGGCACGGCCGTCCGTATGGAGTAGCTGCTGTCGGGCTCGCAGCTCCGATCGATCAATCGCCGCCAGGCGGCATCGTGATGCTCAGCGCTTCCTGCTGGTCAGCCCGTCGATCGTGAGCGACAGCCCGATCGCGAGCAGCCACACGTCCTTGGCGAGCGCGATGCCTTGCTGGGTGGGCCGGACGCCGTCGGGCTGGGTCATACCGGGGGTCCGGAGGTACATGCCCACCAGGGCGCCCGCGAATCCCGTCAGCGCGATGCCCGCGACCGCAGTCGGCACGAACGGAGCCAGCAGTGCGGCTCCCACGGCGATCTCGCCTCGCGAGAGGAGCTTGCCGAAGGCCTCCGGGTCGAGCTCTCTCAGCTGCGGGAGGATATTTGCGCCCATGCTCTGGAGTCCCTTGGCGCTGTCCGCGTCGAGGGACACCTTGCCGATGCCCGAGTTCAGGACGAACGCACCCGCAGCGAGTCGGAGGGGAAGTCGGCGTAGCAGACGTGCCATCGTGGGTCTCCTTTGCAAGGTCCGCGCCCGGCTCCTGCCAGTGCGGACGGCCGTGATCAACTGATCCCTTCACGGTACCGTCGGCGCGCCGGATGTGGGGGTCCTGCGGGGCTGCGGCCTTCATCCAGCCGGGATCACCGCACCCCCTTGATTCGATACACCAGCACCCCACCGAGGATCGACAGCGCCCCCGAGAGCAGGTACAGCCCCGTGTACCCGCCGAAGCTGTTGACCATGAACGCCGCCACGACCGGGGACAGGACGTTGGGCAGGGCGATCGCGAGGTTGATGATCCCGATGTCCTTGCCGTTGCTCTCCGCGGCCGGCAGCACCTCGGTGACCAGCGCGAAGTCCACCGACGTGAACACCCCCGTGCCCAGCCCGAGGATGATCGCGGCGACGACCGTGACCGAGAACGTCGGGACGAAGGCCATGAGGAGCGTCGCCGTGGAGACGAACACCGCGGAGGACGCCACGAACACCCGGCGCCGCCCGAGCTTGTCGGAGACGATGCCCGCCACGACGACGGTGAGGAACACCGACAGCGCGTAGACCGCGGTGAGCACAAGCACGCCGTCACTCACCCGCAGCCCGCCCTGCGCGCCTGACGCCGCGTCGTCGCGCACGAGGCCGACGCCGTCCTGGAGGTAGTAGTAGAGGTAGAACAGCGCGGTTGCGCTGCTCAGCGTGACGATGAAGCGGGTGAGCCAGGCCCAGCCGAAGTCCGGGTAGCGGCGCACATCAACCCAGTAGCACGCACGCAGGTCCGCCCAGCGGAAGGGAGCCAGCGTGGGTCGCGCGGGCGCGTCTCCGCGGCGCTCCCACCGGTCGAGTAGGAACGGCGTCATCGCGACGACGCAGGCGAGGGCGCAGATGACGTAGCCCATAGTGATCCCGAGCGCCCCGGCCCAGACCGCCGTCGCGATCGTGCCGAGCGCCGTCCCGGTCACCACGGCGAAGGTGTACGCGAAGCCGTACCAGCCCGAGACCAGGCCGCGCTGCTCGGTCGGGACGTGGTCGGGGACCGTCGCGGACAGCGGCGAGATGACGGCGTTGATCGCGACCTGGAAGGCGACCCAGCTGAGGAGCAGCGCGGGCAGGGTCTGGGACAGGCCCGCCCCGATCATCGCGATCGTCACGATGACCAGGCCGACCGCCATCCACGGCGTCCGCCGGCCCCAGCGGGTGCTCGTCCGGTCCGACAGCGCGCCCCACAGCGGCGTCGAGATCATCGCGAAGACGCCGGTGATGAAGCCGATGAGGGCGAGGTTGGTCTCCTTGGTGTCGCTGAAGAACCCCCAGGGTGCGGCCGTGGTGAGCCTCTCGACCTGGGGCGACATGAGCACCTGGGCCGGACCAGCCCAGACAATGTTGATGCCGAGGTAGGCGAGCGTGAACTTGGTGACCCAGGCGCGGGAGGCGCGGGTGGTCGGCGTCGGGCCGGAAGCTAGATCCGCTTCGCCGGGCGGCGCGGCGGCTGCCGCGCCCACCGGCTCCGGGGTCAGGGTCACCGGCTGGCCGCGATGGCGTCTCGGTACCAGCGGAAGGAGTCCTTGGGGATCCGCTCCTGCGTCGCGTAGTCGGTGTAGACGAGCCCGAACCGTTGGGTGTACCCGACCGCCCACTCGAAGTTGTCCAGCAGCGACCAGTGGAAGTACCCGCGGACGTCGACGCCGGCGTCGATCGCGTCGGAGATCGCGCCCAGGTGCGCCCGCGTGTAGTCGATCCGCCGGGAGTCGTGGACGGCGCCGTCCTCGTCCGGGCCGTCGTTGATCGCGCAGCCGTTCTCGGTGATGTAGACCGGCGGCAGGGCCGAGCCGTACCTGTCCTTGAAGGAGACGAGCAGGTCGGTGAAGGCCGCCGGGACCACGGGCCAGCCGAAGTCGGTCAGCGGGTATCCCTCGATGTCCCGCAGCGCGAAGGGCAGGTCGGCGTCGAGCTCGTGCCCGTCGATGAGAGCGCCCGCGCCGGTGGGATCCGGGGCGGAGACCCGGGTGGGGTTGTAGTAGTTGATGCCGTACCAGTCGAGCGGGACGGAGATCTCCGCGAGATCGTCCTGCGCCCCCTCGGGGAGCATCGGCGCGAGCTCGTCCGGGTAGCGCCCGGCGAGGACCGGGTCGGCGAAGACCCAGTTCGCGATCGCGTCGTAGAGGCCGGCAGCCTGCTGGTCCTCGACCGCGTCCGACGCCGGCCAGGTCGGCGCGTGGTTGTTGGCGATCCCGATGTTCGTCGCACCCGCCGCGCGCAGCGCCGTCACAGCCCGCCCGTGCGCGAGCAGCTGGTGGTGAGCCGCGGGCAGCGCCCCGAAACCGAGCTGCAGGCCCGGCGCCTGGATCCCTGCGCCGTAGCCGAGCATCGTCAGCACAACCGGCTCGTTGATGGTGATCCATCGTGGGATGCGGTCCGCGAAGTGCGTGCCCATGAGGTGGGCGTAGTCGGCGAACTTCTCGGTGATGTCGCGGTTGAGCCATCCGCCCTGCTCCTCGAGGGCGAGCGGGGTGTCCCAGTGGAAGAGCGTGGGAGCGGGCGTGATCCCCGCCTCGAGCAGCGAGTCGACGAGCCGGTCGTAGAAGGCCAGGCCCTCCGGGTTGACCGGCCCGGTCCCGGTCGGCTGGATCCGCGACCACGCGAAGGAGAAGCGGTAGGCGTCCACCCCGAGGTCCGCCATGAGCGCCACGTCCTGCGGGTAGCGGTGGTAGTGGTCGCAGGCCACGTCCCCTGTGCTGGCGTCGACGATCCGACCCGGCTGCGCGGTGAAGGCGTCCCAGCTGGTCGGGCCGCGCCCGCCGGCGGTGACGGCGCCCTCGATCTGATAGGCGGCGGTCGAGACGCCCCAGAGGAAGTCGGAGGGGATCGAGGGGAATGCGGGGTGCGCCATGGTGACCTTTCACGCGTCGTTGCGAGAGTCGGCGGGGCGGGGCCCCTTCCGCTCATCGTGGCGAAGGACCCTGGGCTCGTCAAGGGCCGCCGCGCGCTCTCACCCGCCAACCCACCCGCGCCGGCCTGCCTGCCATCATGTGAGGTCAGAGTCCATCTCTCAACGACGAGGCCCCATGGATGAGACGACGTTCGTCAAGGACGCCACGCTCGTGCCCACTCCCCCGATGGGCTGGAACAGCTGGAACACGTTCCGCTGCTACGACCTCACCGAGACCGTCGTCCTCGGCGTCGCCGACGCGCTGGTCACCTCCGGCATGCGCAACGCCGGCTACACCACCCTGGTCATCGACGACTGCTGGCAGGACGTCGCCCGGGACCCTGCTGGTCGCCTGTGCTCCCACCCGCGCCGCTTTCCGTCCGGCATGGCCGCCCTCGGCGAGGAGATCCACGCCAGGGGCCTGCGGTTCGGGCTGTACCTGGCGCCCGGCCGCAAGACGTGCGCGATGATCTACGACCGCTACCCCGCGCGCGAGATCGGGTCCTTCGGCCACGAGGAGCTCGACGCCGCGACGCTCGCGGAGTGGGGCGTGGACTACCTCAAGTACGACTGGTGCCGGGCCAACAAAGGCGGCACCGGCCTCACCTACGCCGGCGCCTTCGAGCGGATGGCCCACGCGATCGCGGCGACCGGCCGGCCGATCGTCTACTCCATCTCCGAATACGGCCGCTCCCGGCCGTGGGAGTGGGCCGGGGAGCTCGGGCACCTGTGGCGCACGACGTCGGACATCGCGCCGACCTGGCGGTCGGTCATGCGCCTGGCCGACAAGCAGCACGGCCTCGCCGCGTACGCCGGTCCGGGCGGCTGGAACGACCCCGACATGCTCGAGGTCGGCAATCCGGGCCTGTCCGACCTCGAGGCCCGCAGCCACCTCATGCTCTGGGCGATGCTCGCCGCGCCGCTCATGGCCGGCAACGACGTGCGCACCATGACCGAGGAGACCCGCGCGCTGCTCACCCACCCGGGCCTGCTCGCCGTCTCCCAGGACCCGCTCGGCCGCCAGGGCGCCCGCACGACCCGCCACGGAAAGGTCGACGTGTGGCGCCGCGACCTCGTCGACGGCTGGGTCGTCGGCGTCCTCAACCGCGGCTCCTGCCCCACCACCCTCCGCCTGCACGACGCCGCGCTCAGCCTCGGCACGGACGCTGCGGTCGAGCAGGTCCCCGGCTCAGGCTGCGTCGTCGACGTCTGGACCGGACGCGAGCTGCGCGGCGGCGGGGACCATTCCTGGGAGCTCGCCCCGCACGAGATGGTCCTGGTGCGCTTCGCCCCGTGACGGCCGGTGCTCGTCGCCGGATGGGGAGCACTCCCCGATTGGCTCGGCCCGGTCTCCCGGCCACCTAGGGTGATAATTCACGGCCATCTCTGGGAGGCATCATGTTCGTGAGGCTGCGCAAGCACCCCTGGTCGTTCCTCGTGGGCGCGGGCCTGCGCCCGGTCGTGACCATCAACGGGTACACCCAGCGGCTCCCCTGGGGCGACACCTACCTGCCCATCCCCGACGACGCCCCGGTCGAGATCGAGGTCTACGTGCCGGACACCAACCCCCGCTCGTTCGTCACGACGATCGGGAAGGTCGCCCGGTCCATCCCACCGGGGCACCAGCGCGCCGTGGAGTACTCCGCCCCCGCCTTCGGCGGGTGCAAGGGCGAGATGGGCCCCCTGGGCACGACCCGCACCCGTGGAGTTCCCGGGCAGGTCGTCACCGTGCTGTTCCTGGGCCTGATGGCGATCGTCGTCGCCCTGGGGCTGGTCGGCGCGGTCGTGGCGGCCGCCACCGGGCAGCGCTAGCGCCCGACGGCGGGTCGAGGTACGGGCGACGCCTCAGCTCATCCGCTGTAGTGGAACC
The DNA here is from genome assembly GCF_900096585.1 of Sanguibacter gelidistatuariae. GTDB lineage: Bacteria > Actinomycetota > Actinomycetes > Actinomycetales > Cellulomonadaceae > Sanguibacter > Sanguibacter gelidistatuariae. The sequence goes on along the minus strand of NZ_FMYH01000001.1, from coordinate 742,773 downwards.
GGCATGCTGCGATGCGGATTTCCTCTCCGACGACCTTGTAGATCAGCCGGTGTTCGTCCGTGATTCGCCGGGACCAATATCCGTGCAGACCCTGCTTGAGCGCTTCCGGCTTACCGATCCCCTCGTGCGGGGTGTCCTGCCCGGCCCCTCGCGCGATGTCCCTGAGGAGATCGCGCAACCGCCCGAGCCGACTGTCCGTCACAAGCGCGTGGCTGAGCCTGCGTCCCGCCTCGGCACACACGAACGGCGGGCCCGGTGAGGACCCGCCGTTCGGCAGACACGCGCAACTGGCGCGCTTTCAGAAAATCAAGCTCAGCCGAAGATCCCCGGCAGCGTGGCCGTGTGGACCTCGCGCGCCTCGTCGAGCGGAAGCGTGAACAGGCCGGTGATCTCGAGCGCCTCGACGCCGTCGATGTCGTGCCCGGCCTCGCCAAGCTTGAGGTAGGGAACACCGCGGGCGACGCAGGCATCGACGAAGCGCACCTCTTCCCCACGCGGCACGGAGACCAGCGCGCGGGCGGCGGACTCCGAGAACAGCGCCTCGAAGGGCGTCACGCCGTCGCGGGCGACCAGGGCGTCGATCGACACGCGGGCGCCGACCCCGAAGCGCAGGCACGCCTCGATGAGGCCCTGTACGAGCCCGCCCTCGGAGAGGTCGTGCGCGGCGTCGACGAGCTCGTCGCGGGTCGCGTTGATGAGCACCTCGGCGAGCGAGCGCTCCGCGGCCAGGTCCAGCTTGGGCGGCAGCCCGCCCAGGTGGCTGTGCACGACGTCGGCCCACGCCGAGCCATCGAGCTCGGCGCGCGTGGTGCCGAGCAGGAAGAGCGTCTCCCCCGCGGTCCGCCAGCCGGAGCCGGTCGCGCGGGAGACGTCGTCGAGCACGCCGAGGACGCCGACGACGGGGGTCGGGTGGATCGAGGAGTTGATCTGCCCGGGCTCACCGGTGCCGTTGTACAGGGAGACGTTTCCGCCGGTCACCGGCACGCCGAGGATCTGGCACCCGTCGGCCAGACCCTCGATGGCCTCGACGAGCTGCCACATGGAGTCGGGGTCCTCGGGCGAGCCGAAGTTCAGGCAGTCGGTGATCGCGAGCGGGCGCGCGCCGGTCGTGGCGACGTTGCGGTACGCCTCGGCGAGGGCGAGCTGGGCGCCGGTGCGCGGGTCGAGCTTGGCGTAGCGGCCGTTGGCGTCGGTGGCCAGGGCCACCCCGAGGCCGGTCGTCTCGTCGACGCGGATCACGCCGCCGTCGTCGGGCTGGGCGAGGGCGGTGTTGCCCTGGACGAAGCGGTCGTACTGGTTGGTGACCCAGGCCTTGGAGGCAAGGTTCGGGGAGCCGAGCAGGCGCAGCGCGGTCGCGCGCAGCTCCTCGGCGGTCTCCGGGCGAGCCAGCGCCGCGGCCACGACGGTGTCCGCGTTGAGGGCGTCCTGCCAGGCCGGGCGGGCGTAGGGCCGGTTGTAGACCGGGCCCTCGTGCGCGACGGTCCGCGGGTCGACGTCGACGATCCGCTGGCCGTGGTGGTCGATGGTCAGGCGGCCGGAGCTGTTGACCTCGCCGACGACGGCGGTCTCGACGTCCCACTTACCGGTGATCGCCAAGAAGGCGTCGAGCTTGGCCGGGGTGACCACGGCCATCATGCGTTCCTGCGACTCCGACATGAGGATCTCGCCGGCGTTGAGCGACGGGTCGCGCAGCAGCACGTCGTCGAGCCAGACGTGCATGCCGCCCTCGCCGTTGGAGGCGAGCTCGGAGGTGGCGCAGGAGATCCCGGCCGCGCCGAGGTCCTGGATGCCCTCGACGACCTTGGCTGCGTAGAGCTCGAGGCAGCACTCGATGAGCACCTTCTCCATGAACGGGTCGCCCACCTGGACGCTGGGGCGCTTGGCCGGCACGCCGTCCTCGAAGGTCTCCGACGCCAGGATCGAGGCCCCGCCGATGCCGTCACCGCCGGTGCGCGCGCCGAAGAGGACCACCTTGTTGCCCACGCCCGAGGCGTTGGCGAGGTGGATGTCCTCGTGGCGCAGCACGCCCACGCACAGCGCGTTGACGAGCGGGTTGCCCTGGTAGGAGCTGTCGAAGACGAGCTCACCACCGATGTTGGGCAGGCCGAGGGAGTTGCCGTAGCCGCCGACGCCGGCCACGACGCCGTGCACCACGCGGGCGGTGTCGGGGTGGTCCACCGCGCCGAAGCGCAGCTGGTCCATGATCGCGACGGGGCGCGCGCCCATCGAGATGATGTCGCGGACGATGCCGCCGACGCCGGTCGCCGCACCCTGGTAGGGCTCGACGTAGCTGGGGTGGTTGTGGGACTCGACCTTGAAGGTGACCGCCCAGCCGTCGCCGATGTCGACCACGCCGGCGTTCTCGCCGATCCCGACGAGCAGGTGCTTCTTCATCTCCTCGGTCGTCTTGGCGCCGAACTTCGACAGGTGCACCTTGGAGGACTTGTAGGAGCAGTGCTCCGACCACATGACCGAGTACATGGCGAGCTCGGCGGCCGTGGGGCGGCGGCCGAGGATGTCGCGGATGCGCTGGTACTCCTCGGGCTTGAGGCCGAGCGCGGCGAACGGCTGGCTCTCGTCCGGGGTCGCGGATGCGTGCTCGACGGTGTCAAGAGTGGGCTTGCTGGGGGCGGTCATCAGATCCCTCATCGGTATGTGCCCGTGGGCGGAGCACGGCTGGCCGAGACGAGCCCAGTTTAGCCGGGGGGTGCCGGGCACCGGACCTACGTCTCACCACCGCAGCGAATATCGATTGACCAGGACAATCGCGCCTGGATAGGTTCGAGCATGACGTCCACGACAGACCCAGACCCCACGCCAGCGCCGCACGCCCTGTGGCCGCTGACCGACGTGCGGGTCATCTCCGGTGACTTGGAGCTGCGCTATCTCGACGATGCGCTGCTCTTCGAGCTCGCCGAGCTTGCCGCTGCGGGGGTCCACTCCCCCGATGCCATGCCCTTTACCTTCCCGTGGACGCGAGGCACCCCGCAGGAGGTCGCGCGCAGCGTGCTGGCCTACCAGTGGGGCGTTCGGTCGCGCCTGTCCCCACAGGACTGGACCCTCGAGCTGGCGGTCGTCCGCGACGGGCGGGTGCTCGGTGTCCAGAGCGTCATGGCGAAGGACTTCACTGTGGCGGGCGCCCTCGAGACGGGGTCGTGGCTGGGCCTGCGTCACCAGGGTGCCGGCGTCGGCACCCGCATGCGGCTGATGATCCTGCACCTCGCCTTCGAGGGACTGGGGGCGCAGGTCGCGACCACGTCGGCCTTCGAGGACAACCCCGGCTCGAACGGGGTGACCCGCAAGATCGGCTACCTGCCGAACGGACGCGACGCCGTCGCGCGCGAGGGGTCCCCCGCCGTCTCCCAGCGGTACGTGCTCGATCGGACCGCGTGGGACCGGCGCGCGGAGTCGCTGCGCCCCGAGGTCACCCTCCACGGGGTCGAGAGCGTTCGCACGTTCCTCGGGCTCGCTCCTCAGGTCACGACGACGACCGCGGCCTCATAGCCGTCCCCGACGTCGAGGTCGGACATCCACAGAGCCGGGACGGGGCGCCCCTGCCAACCGAGCAGCTGGGGCGCCTCGTCCGGCGCGCTCATCTGCAGCGTGGTCGGCTCGATGGTCAGGCCTTCGCCGCTGGCCTTGAGGACCGCCTCCTTGCGGACCCACCACCGGGTCAGTGCACCCACCCGGTCCTCGAGCTCGCCGAGCACCCGGCGCTCGGCCGGGGTGAGCAGGATCCGATCGAGCTCGCCGAAGCGGTTGGCGTCGGCGATGACCGAGTGCGACTCCACATCCACCCCGATCGGTCCCGACTCCGTGACCCCACAGACCACCCTGTCCCCGGCGGAGGCGATGTTCACGTGCAGCCGGAACGCGTGGTGGACAAGCTCGGGCTTGCCGTAGGCCCCCCGAGGGGCGAAGGCCAGCAGGTGGGGGTCGAGGTCCAGCCGCTGACCGACGAGGATCCGTAGCATCGCGTGGGCCGAGACGAACCGCCGTTGCGCCTGGTCGTCGCGCAGCGCCGCTGCCCGACGCCGTTCCCCCTCGTCGAGCAGCCGTGCGGCGGCATAGAGTTCAGGTCCGTCGAGCGCCACGCCCCAAGACACGCTCACATCGGTCTCCGTGATCACTCGACATCACCTTTCGACGACTCACGCGGCGAGGAGAACCCGGTTGACTCGATCGCACACGCGGCTCGATGGCTTGACGTGGGCCCAACGCGCCCGTCGAGGTGACCTCCCCGACGGCCACTCTGACGGCGGTGGTGACGGCCACCATGCCGCCCGTCGATGGGCCGCCGTGTCGCTCGTCGCCGCGTTGTCTCTAGGTGCATGTTCACCCACAACTTCACCCGCTGTCCAGACCCCGAGCGTCGGCCCGGGCGTGTCGGCGACCGCGGGGGCAGACTCGACGACCGGTCCCCAGACGCCCGCGAGCGCCCCGACGACCGTCCAGATCTCCGTCGCGGCCGGCACGGACGGGGCCTCTACAAGCGAGGACTCGGTCCTCACGGTTACCTCGACCCCGGCAGCCGGAGGTCAGGCTCCTCCCGGGAGCGACCCCACCACCGAGGCCACGGCGGGTTCCGCGGCTGGCACGACGACCTCCTCGGACGGCGACACCGGGCTGATCGCGGAGACGACCCTGGCCGCCGCGCCCGCCGACGCGGAGGCTCCCCTCCTGCAACTGGCCTTCGACGTGGAGGCCGGGAGCTCCGTGGCCCTCGCCGCCGACGGCACCGGCGCGGTCGCCTCCCCCTCCGGCGACCTCACGGTGGGGTTCACCGCTCCGGTCGTGGCTGACGCCGCCGGAACCACGTTGCCCGCATCCTGGCGAGTCCCCGACACGGGCACGTCCGACGACGACGGCGACCAACTTGGCCTCGCCGTCGACCTCGTCACCGACCCACCTGCCGCCGCCTACCCGCTCACCGTGACCGTCCACCTGGGGACCACGGTCGTCGCCGGGGCGGAATGGGGGAACCGCGAGGGCGGCGAGTCCCTCGTCGTGACCCCGTCCGCGTGGGGGCGCGTGTCCGGGCAGACCGGTGAGACCTTCGGATGGGCCGACGTCGTGGGCCGCGAGCCCGCCGCGGACACGTCCGTCATGGAGATGCAGTTCCGCTGCCACCAGCTCGGCGCCCCGGACAAGGCCACGTGGAACCTCGAACCCTGGCGCCCCGACGTCAGCTACCTCGACTACCTCGTCGCCCGCTGCAACCCGACCTGACCCACCCGCCACCCGCCACCCGCCACCCGCCACCCGCCACCCGCCACGACTACGGTGCGTGCTCTTGACTACGGGGCGTGCGATTTGAACGCACGCCCCGTAGTCAAGAGCACGCACCGTACGCTCGGGCCTCAACCCGAGGTGGGGACCGGACGCTGGATGGGGCCATCACGTCGGGTCGGCGGAACGGGCGACCTCAACCGTCGACGCAGGCCTGCTCGTGAGTGCGATCGCGACCGAGACGAAGACCAGGCCAACGATCTCCCACCCGCTCGGCACCTGCCGAAGCACGACCGCCCCGACCCCGACCGCGGTCGCCGGCCAGATGGCGAGCAGGATCGCGAACTGCGAGGCGGTCAACCGCCGCAGCACCACCTGGTCGATCGCGTAGGGCACCACGGACGAGGCGAGCGCGATCGCGACGAGCGCCCCCAGGAACGCCCAGTCGGTGACCAGCGGCGCCGCCGCGGCGGCCGTGAACGGGGCGAAGACGATCGCACCGGCCGCCATCCCGACGGCCAGCGGCGCGAGCCCGGTGCCCTGGGCCGAGACCCGCCGCCCGAGCAGGATGTACCCGGCCCAGCACGCGGCCGCGGCGAGGATGAGGACCAGGCCGAGCGCGGCGTCGGGCGACTTGGAGGTGAGGGTGACCCCCGCCAGCAGCACGACGCCGACGAGCGCCAGGGCGATGGCCGTCCGCTCGCGCGCGCCGCGCCCGGTGAGCGCGGCGACGAGCACCGGGCCGATGAACTCGATCGCGACCGCGGTGCCCAGCGGGAGGTGTTCGAGCGAGGCGTAGAACGTCACGTTCATGGCCGCGAGCACGGTGCCGAAGGTGATCGCCGCGAGCAGCCGGCGACGGTCCCAGCGCACCCGCCAGGGCCGCGCCCAGGCGACCAGGACGAGCGCGGCCACGAAGATCCGCGCCCAGGCCACAGACGTCGCCGGCGCGACGTCGAAGAGACCGACCGCGAAGCCCGCCCCGACGTACTGGGTCACCCCTGAGACGACGAACAGGACCGGGGCTGGGATACGACGCACGTCGTCACCCTAGGCCCACCCCGTTGGAGCGCAGCTCGCGTCAGCGCGCCGCCTTCTTGATCGTCTTCTCGTGCGTGGGCGCATCGCCCGACGCCCGCTGCTGGCGGTAGTACTCGCGCGCCTCGTCCTGGCGCACCTGCTCGGCCCCCGTGGCGATCGCCGCGCGGATGTGCTCGGGTCCGTAGCCGAAGGAGTCCACGAGGGACTGCGCGTGCGGTCGCAGGCGGGCCACCAAGCGGTCGATGTACGACGTGACGGTCCGAGCCCGCTGACCGGAGAGCCGGCCGTTGATCAGGTACCAGGCGAGGTTCTTCTCGATCACCGTGAGCCCGTAGAGGTCACGCACCCAGGTGAGGACCTGCACCGTGCCGGGGTCGCGCACGTCGGCCAGAGCCTTGGTGAACGCCTCCCACTGCAGCAGGTCGGAGTGCGCACGCGCGGCCTCGATGAGCTCGTGCTGGTGGGCGTTGAACAGCGCGGCGGCCTTGCCCCGGTCGAGCTTGGATGCCGGGCGCAGCGCGGTGGCCAGGTCCGCGACCATCGCCTCGACCCGGTCGGTGAGCAGCTCTCGCTGTGCGGTCTCCCCGCGCAGGTGCCCCGCGGCGCGGCGGACCGAGCCGGTGTCCACGATCGTCTGGGTGGCCCGCACGAGCGGCGTCTTGTAGAGCACCGTGTCCGCCGCACGCTCGACGACGAACCGCGCCATCCCGATGCCGTCGATCGCCTTGAAGTCGGCCGCGTAGTCCGCGAGCAGCCGCTTACCCACGAGCTGCAGCAGGACGGTGTTGTCACCCTCGAAGGTCGCGTAGACGTCGAAGTCCGCGCGGAGAGAGACAAGCCTGTTCTCGGTGAGGAACCCCGCCCCGCCGCAGGCCTCGCGGGCCGTCTGCAGGGTCTCCAGCGCCCGCCAGGTGGAGATCGGCTTGAGCGCGGCAGCCATCGTCTCCAGGTCCTCGCGGGACTCGGGGGTGTCCATCTCCCCGGAGAACACCGCGTGGAAGAGGTCGAGCAGTCGGTCGTGGGCGAAGTGCCCGGCGTACGCCTCGGCGATCAGCGGGATGAGGCGGCGCTGGTGCTCGGCGTAGTCGAGCAGGACCGTCTCCTCTGTCTCAGAGGCCCCGGTGAACTGACGCCGCTCGTTGCCGTAGCGGATGGCCGTGGCCAGCGCGATCTTGCTCGCGACCCCCGCGGCCCCATCGAGGGACACCCGTCCCTGGACGAGGGAGCCGAGCATGGTGAAGAACCGCCGCCCCGGGCTCCCGATCGGCGAGGTGTACGTGCCGTCCGCGGCGACCTGCCCGTAGCGGGCGAGCAGGTCCTCGCGGGGGACGCGGACCTGGTCGAAGTACAGGCGGCCGTTGTCGATCCCGTTCAGCCCGCCCTTGAGCCCGTCGTCCTCCCCACCAACGCCGGGCACAAAGGCGCCCGCGGCGCCGTCGGGCAGGGTCTCGCGGATCGTGACGTAGAAGGCGTGCACGCCGTGGTTCACCCCGCCCGTGATGAGCTGGGCGAAGACGACGGCGGCCGTGCCGTGCTCCCCGGCGTTGCCGAGATAGTCCTTCCAGGCCGCGCGGAAAGGCGTGTGGATGACGAACTCACCGGCCTGCTCGTCGTAGGTTGCGGTCGTGGCGATGCTCGCGACGTCGGAGCCGTGGCCGGTCTCGGTCATCGCGAAGGCGCCCGGGACCGCGACGCTCATCGCGCCTGGCAGCAGACGGTCGTGCTGGTCGGGGGTGCCCAGGTGCAGGATCGCCGCACCAAACAAACCCCACTGCACGCCCGCCTTGATCTGCAGCGACGGGTCCGCGGCGAGAAGCTCCTCGAAGCCGGCGATGTTCCCGCCGGCGTCGTTCTTTCCGCCGAGTCGTTCGGGGAAGGCTCGCAGCACCTGCGCCTCCTCGACGAGGAGCTTGAGCTGGTTGAGCACCCGGGCCCGGCTCTCGGCCATGGTCTGGCCCTCGATCTTGGCGAAGCGCGGATCGCCTGCGATCCCGCGGGCGACCTGGCGCAGCTCGGACCATCGGCCCAGCAGGTGGTCGGTGAGGTAGGCGACGTCGACCTCCGCATCCGCCTCGGAGGCCAGGGCGGACACTCCGGCGGCGGGGGCTGCAGTGGGGACTGAGGTGGGGCGGTCCGAGACGGTGGTCATGCTGAACTCCTTTGTGCAGGCAAGGACGACTGTTGGGTCACGGGGGCGGTCAACGTTCAGGTCATTTGGGGCTGCGGCCCTCCTTGGCCAGGACGCCCACGGGGCCTGCCCACAGCCACGCGGTGACGCGCGCGGTGAGCTCTTCCCGGGTGGGTCCGCCGGGGGTGTTGCGGCTCTCCAGCCACCACTCCCCCGAGCCACGGACGAAGCCCACGGCGCCTGCTCCCCAGGCTGCGGCGTCGGCCGGTGAGGCGTTCATCTCCTGGGCGAAGGGGACCGCGACGATCTCGTTCATCGAGTCGAGGAAGGGCAGCCCGGGGGCGGTGCGGGTGACGAAGTAGTAGACGTTGGGCGAGTGCTCGATCATCTCGAGGTAGACGGCGACCATCGAGCGCAGGGAGTCACGCGGGGTGGTGGCCGTGTGCGCGGCCTCGCGCAGGGCGTCGCGCATCTGCCCGACGACGGCCTCGCCGACCGCGAGCTGGAGGCCCGGCTTGTCGGTGAAGTAGCGGTAGATGATGGACTTGGACGTCTTCGCCTGCGTCGCGATCTCGTCCATCGAGATCTCCGGGCCACCGCGGTGCACAGCCTTGCGGGCGGCGTGCACGAGGGCCACCCGGCGGGCGGCGCGGTGGTCGTCCCATCGGGTCGAGCGCCCGTCGGGGGCGGGGTCTGCCGCGGCAGCCTGCCGCCCTGGCGCGGCGGGGTGCGGGGACGGGGAGGGGGATGGCTTGATGGTCGGCTTCGCTGCCGGACCAGACGCGGCTGGGCTCACGAAACTCAGGGTATCAGGTACTGCCGGTCTCGGACATGCTGAGCGGAGCGTCGAGCCACAAGCAACTCAGGCGCGACGGTTGCCCGTCGCGCCTGAGTCCTACCGGTCCTGCGTCTGGTCGGAGCCTCGGCTCCGGCCGGGACTACATCCCGCGGGTGCCGAAGCGGTCGCGGTCGGAGGCCTGCTCACCGAGGTTCATCTCGGCAAGCACCTCGGCGCGCAGCTTCCCCTGGTTCTCGGGGTTCGGTGCGGCCGAGAGCAGGAGCTTGGTGTACTCGTGCTGCGGGTTCATGATGACCTCGTCGGACGGGCCGCGCTCGACGACCTTGCCCTTGAACATCACCATGATCTCGTCCGAGAAGTGACGCGCGGTCGCGAGGTCATGCGTGATGTAGAGGACACCGAGGTTGTCCTCGCGCTGCAGGCGGGCCAGCAGGTTGAGCACGCTGAGCCGGATCGACACGTCGAGCATCGAGACCGGCTCGTCAGCGATGAGGAAGCGGGCACCCGGCGCCAGGGCGCGGGCGATCGCCACGCGCTGACGCTGGCCACCGGACAACTCGTGCGGGCGACGCAGTGCGACCGTAGACGCCGGCGTGAGGTTCACACGCTCGAGCAGGTGGGCGACCTGCTCGTCGACCTCCGCAGTCGTCTTGGCCTTGCCGTGCAGGCGGAGCGGACGCTCGAGGTGGTGGCGGATCGTGTGGAAGGGGTTGAGCGAGGCGAAGGGGTCCTGGAACACCATCTGTACGTCGTGCCGGTAGCTGTCCAAGGCCCGCCCGCGGGTCGCGCTCGCCTTGCCGTCGAGCATGATGTCACCCGACGTGGGGACCTCCAGCTTGGCGATCATGCGGGCGACGGTCGACTTGCCCGAGCCGCTCTCCCCGACCAGGGCGATGGTCTTGCCCGGCTCGAGGGTGAAGGAGACGTCGTCGACGGCGCGGAACTTCTTTCCGCGACCTCCGGCGAGGCGGAAGTCCTTGACCACGTGCTTGACTTCAAGGTTCTTCATGTCAGATCGCCTCGCCTGTGCGGATGAATGCCCCGCGGTCACCGGTCAGGCTCGGGAAGGAACCGAGCAACCGTTGCGTGTACTCGTGCTGCGGGTTCGCGTAGATGTTCGCGGCCGTGTTGAGCTCGACGATCTCGCCGCGGAGCATGACCGCGATGCGGTCGCTGATCTCCAGCAGCAGCGGGAGGTCGTGGGTGATGAAGATGACCGCGAAGCCGAAGGTCTCTCGCAGGCGCATGAGCTCGCGCAGGATCCCGCGCTGGACGACGACGTCGAGCGCAGTCGTCGGCTCATCCATGATCATGACCTGCGGGTTGAGCGCGAGGGCCATGGCGATCATGACGCGCTGACGCATGCCGCCGGAGAGCTGGTGGGCGAAGCTGTCCAGCCGGGACGGGTCGACGCCCACCTGACGGAGCAGCTCCGAGCTGCGCTCCTCCTTCTCCTTCTTGGACATGCCCGGCCGGTGCGTGGTGAACACGTCGAAGAGCTGGGACCGGACGGTGATGACCGGGTTGAGCGAGTTCATCGCTCCCTGGAACACCATGGAGATCTTGTCCCAGCGGAAGGCACGCAGCGCGTCCCCCTTGAGGCCGACGACGTCGATGTCCTTGCCGCTCTGGTCGTGGAAGATCACGTCTCCCGAGCGCATCAGCGCCGGCGGCTTGAGCAGCTGGTTGACGCCGTATGCGAGCGTCGACTTTCCACAGCCGCTCTCCCCGGCGAGCCCGAGGATCTCACCGCGGTGCAAGGTCAACGAGACGTTCCGCACCGCGTGCACGGGAGGCTCGACCTCGTAGGTGATCGACACGTTGCGAGCGGTGAGGACCGGCTCCTGTCCGGCCACGACGCCGAAGTTGCCGGCGATGCCCGGCGTGGTCGCCAGGTCGAGCGGGGCGTTCATGCGTCCACCTTCACGGTCGTGCCGGCGGTGCCGGCGTGGTCGTCCTTGAGCACCGTCTTGCGCGCCTTGCGCACGCTCTTGACCGCAGCCGGGGCGGCGCGCAGCTTGGGGTTGATGATCTCGTCGATGCTGAAGTTGATGAGCGAGAGCCCACCACCGACCAGCGCGATCAGCACGCCGGGCGGAACGAACCACCACCAGGCGTCGCGGGTCAGCGCCATGCCGACCTGAGCGTCGTTGAGGATCGTGCCCCAGGTGATCGATCCGGTCGCGCCGAGGCCGAGGTAGGACAGGCCAGCCTCGCCGAGGATCGCGAAGACCATGGCGAAGAGGAACTGCGCCGCGAACAGCGGCAGCAGGTTCGGCATGATCTCGACGAAGACGATCCGGAAGGCCTTCTCCCCCGAGACCCGGGCTGCGGCCACGTAGTCACGGTTTCGCAGCGAGCGAGCCTGAAGCCGCAGCACGACCGCGGATCCCGCCCAGGCGGTGAGCCCGAGCACGAAGGCGACGAACCAGACGGTACGTCCGTCCATGTACCCAGAGATCACGATAATCAGCGGCAGACCCGGGATGACGAGCATGATGTTGGTGATGAGCGAGAGGATCTCATCGGTCCAGCCACCCAGGTACCCGCCGACGACGCCGAAGAGCACCGAGAGCGAGACAGCGATCGCCGCGACGACCACACCGATGATCAGCGAGCCGCGGGCACCGTAGGCGAGCTGGGCGAGCATGTCGTAGCCGAGGCCCGTCGTGCCCAGCCAGTGATCGGTCGAGGGAGGCTGGAGCGCCTCGTTGCCCGAGAACTTTGGGTTCTGGGTGAGCATCGGCCCGAAGATCGCGAACAGGACGATCGCCAGGACGATGCCGGCCCCGAGCGCGAACTTCGGGGAGCGACGGACGAACCGTACGGCGCGGATGAACCGGCTGGCGCGGTCGGGGGCCGTCACCGCGGTGCTCTCGTCGATTGCTACTGCGTCTGCCGTGCCGGCGCCGGTCGCTTGAACTGCGATCAGCGATTCACGGATGTCCTCGTCAGCCATTCTGCCGCGCCCTCGGGTCGATGAATCCATAGAAGATGTCCATGAGGAAGTTCGCAGCGAGCACCGTCAGGGTGATCACGAGGAAGATTCCCTGCATGAGCGCGTAGTCCTTGCCCTGGACCGCGCGGATCAGGAGCATCCCGATGCCGGGGTAGCTGAACACCTGCTCCATCACGATCGAGCCGGAGACCACGAAGGCCAGGGAGATCGCGAAACCAGCGATGGACGGCAGCCCGGCGTTGCGTGCCGCGTAGGCGGTGAAGATCCGACGCGGGCGCAGCCCCTTGGCCTCGGCGGTCGTGATGTAGTCCTCCGCCAGGGTGGTGACCATCATGTTGCGCATGCCGAGCAGCCAGCCGCCGACCGAGCTGAGCACGATCGTCAACGCCGGGAGGAAGCCGTAGTACACCACGCTGGAGATGAACGCCCAGCTGAGCTCAGGATTGGCGAAGGAATACACGTCGTAGCCGCCGAAGATCGGCAGCCACTGCAGCTTCACCGAGAAGATGTAGAGCAGGAGCAGCGCGATCCAGAAGTACGGGATGGACTGGATGAGGGTGGTCGCCGGGACGAGGTTGTCGGCCCAGGTGCCACGCTTCCAGCCGGCCCAGGCGCCGAGACCGACGCCGAGGATGAACGCGATGATCGTTGCGATGCCCACCAGGCCGATGGTCCACGGCAGGGCCTTCGCGATGAGATCCACGACCGGGGCCGGGTAGCTCGTGATCGAGACACCCAGGTCACCGGTGAAGATCTTGCCGAGGTAGTTGACGTACTGGTCCCACAGAGACCCCTCGGTGGCACCTCCAAGGAGGAGATTGACGCTCCTGACGAGCTGGTCCGTGATCTGCACTCCGCTGCGTGCGAGCTTCGCCAGCATGATCTCCGCGGGATCGCCGGGAGTCAGGCGTGGCAGCACGAAGTTGAGCGTGATCGCGGCCCAGACTGTGATCAGGTAGAACGTGATCCGTCGAACGTAGTACTTCACTGTTCAACATGTCCCTTCATCGTCAATCTCCTCCACGGAGTCACGTCAGTTGGCCGGCTTCAGGTTTGCCAGAACGATACCGGCTGCCCCAGAAGCCCATGACGGCGGGAAGGCGTAGAGGTCGCCCTCGGAGGGCCACCCGGTGTAGTCCTTCGTGTTCATGAAGGTCTGCGTCGCGTTGACCACGATCGGGATGTACGGAAGGTCGCGGACGATGTTCTCCTGGACGGTCGCGTACGCGGCCATCTTGGCGTCGACGTCCAGGGTGCCGGCAGCGGTGAGGATGGCCGCGTCGACGTCCGGGTTGGAGTACCGGGCGAAGTTCCAGTCGCCCGACTCGATCGGCGTGCCCACCGGGGTGGTCGTGTCGGTCGTGAGCCAGTCGTGGTACAGGGAGTATGGGTCCGCGGTTGCGGTTCCGATGAGGCCACCCATGATCAACTGGTAGTTGCCGGAGGAACGTCCGTCGGCGAACTCGTCCCAGGTCACCTGCATCGGGGTGATCTTGATGCCGGCCGCCGCTGCCTGCTCGGCGATGAGCTTGGCTGCGTCGTTGTAGTCGGTCCAGCCGTCGACCGAGGAGAGCGTCATCTCGACCGCCTTGCCGTCCTTGGCGTAGACGCCGTCCGCGCCCTTGGCGTAGCCGGCTGCCTCGAGAACTGCCGCTGCCGCGGTGGCGTCGGCGGTCTGCGGGCTCTCCGGCTCGATGCCGGGGGCGATCCACTTGTCGTCGCGTCCGAGGAGCGCGAAGGTCGGGGAGATCGTCTTGGCCTGGCCGGCCCACGCCTTGTCGTTGAGCACGGTGCGGTCGATGGCGAGGTTGATCGCCTGACGCACGGCCACGTCGGTCTGCGGGCCTTCACAGCCGAGCTCGGCGTTGGAGCAGGTGTAGAGCACGGTCGGGTCGACCGGGGTGTTGATGACCGACAGCGCTCCGCTCGCGGTGACCTTGCTCGGGTCGGGCGAGAACATGCCGGCCCAGTCGAGCTTGCCGGTCGTGAGCAGGTCGCTCGAGGTCTGGTTGGAGTTGAGGGCGAGGTACCGGACCTTCTTGACGGCCGGCTTCCCCTCCTGCCAGTAGTTCGGGTTCGCGACGATCGTGTACGCAGCGTCAGAGACCGACTCGACCGTGTAGGGACCGGTGCCGACTGGCTTCGCGTTCGTCTCGGTGGCGGGGTCGGCGACGTCCTTCCAGATGTGCTCCGGGACGATGAACATCGACAGCAGCGAGGCCTCGTTGGTGAACGACGGGGCGTTGAACGTGACCTTGACCGTCGTGTCGTCGGTCGCCTCGGCGTTGTCGACGTACGTGGGCTTCGCGATCGGGTAGTTGAGGGTGAACGCGACGTCCTTGGCCGTGAAGGCCTCACCATCGTTCCACTTGACGCCCTCGCGCACCTTGATGGTCAGCTCGGTGCCGTCGGCGTTCCACTCGAAGGACTTACCCAGGAGCGGCGTGGGGGCAGCGTCGGCAACCTTGTTGAAGTAGAACAGCGGCTCGAGGATCGGACCCTGGGTCGCGTGCAGAAGGGCGTTCGGCATGAACGGGTTGAAGTTCGCCACGATCGGGGTCTGGCTTCCAGCCCAGACGTTGAGCACGCGGCCTTCGTCGCCGCCCCCGCCGGTGGCTGAGCCCTCGTCGCTGCTGGAGCAACCAGCAGCCAGGAGGGCGATGGACGAGGCAACTGCGACTGCTGGGAGCATTCGCCTGAGGCCCACAGTTCGGATCATCGTTGGTCCTTTCGTCGAGCGACGCCGCGACGCCGCTTCAGCCACTGATTCGATGTGGCTTTAGTACGGCAACCTAACGAACGAAGTGCCGAATCCAAATAATTCTTGGGCTCCGTTACCGAATTGGTATCTGAACGTTGCCCTGCCTCAAACGGCCTGGCGCCCTGTCAGCCGCATGATCCTGCGGCTGACAGGGCGTCAGAGGCCTCCCGGGCGACCGAGGGGTCCGTGACCTCGTAACCGGCGTCCGAGCCGCCGCCCACGCCAGCGGCGTCGGTGACAAACCTCTTCGCAGAAAGATGCACGGCATCGATCCCTGCACCCAGGAGGGCGGCGACGTCGACCGGGCGCACCCCTCCGCCTGCCATCACCTGCAGGCGCCCGTCGACGCGCGCGACCATCGCCCGCAGTCGATCGATCCCGTCGATGCTGCGCTGCGCGCCGCCCGAGGTCAGCACGCGCGTGACCCCCAGCTCGCAGAGGACGTCCAAGGCCAGCAAGGGGTCCGCCACGGCATCGATCGCTCGGTGAAACGTCACCTCGCGCCCGTCGGCGGCGGCTACCAGGGCCTCGATCGCGGACGCGTCAACCGTACCGCTGGCGGTGAGCGCCCCCACGACTACCCCGCGGGCCCCGGCCTCGACGGCAGCCCGCACGTCGCGCACCTGGATGTCGATCTCGGCGGCGTCGTAGACGAACCCGCCGGCGCGCGGCCGGATGAGGGGATGGACCTCGACGGCGTGCGCCGCGCCGCTCTCGCGCGCCACGGCGGCGGCCGTCTCGACCACCGCTCCCAGCAGGCCGATGCTCGGGGTGAGCCCGCCGGTGGCACCCAGCGCGACGCAGAGCTCGACGCGCGCGGCACCGACCTCGGCGGCGACGCGTACGCCCGCGAGGCTCTGCACGGCAAGCTCCAAGACGGGGCTACGGGTCATGATCTCTCCTTGGATCGGGCAGGAGCCAGCGTAGGTCGTCGCTGGCGTGCGCACGGCGCGCACGTCATACGCACGTCATACGAAACTCTGAGTATCAGGTACCGTGGTTGTGGTGCACCGGCGACGTTGCCACACCGCGCAGATGTCGCGCGAGCCCAGCAGCTGGCGCACCCGCACCACCACCCGAGCAACGACGCGAGGAGACACCGTGCCGCGCAGGCCGCAGACACCGACGACCATACCCACCACTCCCGCCGGCACGCCCGCGCACGACGCCGGCCGCGAGGCCGTGATCGTCGGCGGCAACCGCATCCCCTTCGCCCGGGCAGGCGGTGCCTACGCGAACGCAAGCAACCAGGACATGCTCACCGCGGCGCTCGACGGGCTCGTCGCGCGCTTCGGACTGCAGGGCGAGCGGATCGGCGAGGTCGTCGCCGGCTCGGTGCTCAAGCACTCGCGCGACTTCAACCTCGCCCGCGAGTGCGTGCTGGGCTCCTCACTCTCCCCCCAGACCCCCGCCTACGACCTGCAGCAGGCCTGCGCCACGGGGCTCGAGGCCGTCATCGGGGTGAGCAACAAGATCCGCCTCGGCCAGATCGAGTCCGCGATCGCCGGTGGCGCCGACACCATCTCCGATGCCCCGATCGCGGTCAGCGAGGGGCTGCGTCGCGCCCTGCTCAAGGCCTCCCACGCCAAGAGCCTGAGCGCCCGGATCAAGGCCTTCGCCTCCGTCCGTCCTGCCGACCTCGCCCCCGCCACCCCGCGCACCGACGAACCGCGGACCGGCCTGTCGATGGGCGAGCACCAGGCCATCACGACCGCGACCTGGAGCATCGGCCGCGAGGAGCAGGACGCCCTCGCCGCCGCGAGCCACCAGAACCTCGCCGCCGCCTACGACGCCGGGTTCTTCGACGACCTTGTCACGCCGTACAAGGGCCTCGTGCGAGACGCGAACCTGCGCCCCGACAGCTCAGTCGAGAAGCTCGCGAAGCTCTCACCGGTCTTCGGCACCTCCCTTGCGGTCCCGGCCACGATGACCGCCGGGAACTCGACCCCGCTGTCCGACGGCGCGTCGGTCGTCCTGGTCGCCTCGCGCGCCTGGGCCCGCGACCACGACCTGCCTGTCCTGGCCCGGGTGGTCGACGGCGAGTCCGCCGCCGTGGACTACGTGCACGGCCACGACGGGTTGCTCATGGCCCCCGCTCACGCTGTCCCCCGGCTGCTCGCCCGCAATGCCCTGACCTTGGACGACTTCGACTTCTTCGAGATCCACGAGGCCTTCGCCTCGACCGTCCTGACCACGCTCGCCGCGTGGGAGGACGCCGACTACTGCCGCACGGAGCTCGGCCTGGACGGGCCCTTCGGCTCGATCGACCGGTCCCGTCTCAACGTCACCGGCTCCTCGCTCGCCGCCGGCCACCCCTTCGCCGCGACCGGCGCCCGGATCGTGGCTACCGCGGCCAAGCTCGTGGCCAACCGCGCCGCCGAGACAGGGAAGGTCTCTCGGGCGCTCGTGTCGATCTGCGCAGCCGGAGGGCTGGGCGTCGCCGCGATCATCGAGTCGGCTGCATCCGTTCCCGGGGCCGACGCCGCCACGACGGGCGGTGCCCTGTGAGCGACTCCTACGTCTCCCTGGTCAACGGCGGCCTCGGCGGGACCGTCGCCAAGAAGCTTGGGCTCCCCCGCCCGGGCGTCCTGCGCCGTCAGACCCCGGACGCACCGTTCGCACCCGGCCCGGTCCTCGTGCTCGGCTCCCCTGCGAGCGCCGACGCCGACGCTGTCGCCCAGCTGATCCTGACCAGCGACGGCGGGGCTGACCTCGACATCCGCCGGGCGGCTGCCGGGGCGAGCGCCCGGTGGGGCGCCGTCGTCGTCGTGCTCAGCGACGTCGAGCACCCGCGCGACCTCGCCGCGCCCATGCTCGATCTGTCCGGGGCGCTGCGCGCGCTCGCCCCGGGCGGGCGCGTGGTGACCATCTCACGCGAGGCGACGTCGTCGGACACCCCTTCCGTAGCCGCCGCCCGCCAGGGGGTGGACGGCGCGCTGCGGTCGCTCGCGAAGGAGCTGCGCGCGGGCGCGACCGGCAACGGCATCGTGCTTGCGGGCGGCGTGGACCTCACGGCCGCGTCCGTAGGCGCCGCGCTGCGCTTCTTCCTGTCCCCTCGGTCGGCCTTCGTCGACGGTCAGCTCCTCACGGTGTCCTCGGTCGCAGGTGAGGCCCCGGGCAGCTGGGACCGCCCGCTCGAGGGTCGGGTCGCCGTCGTGACCGGAGCCGCCCGCGGCATCGGCGCGGCCATCGCCCGGGTCCTGGCGCGCGACGGCGCCCGTGTCGTCGTGGTCGACGTGCCCGCGGCCGGGGAGGCCCTCGCGGCGCTCGCGAACGAGGTCCGCGGGACCGCGCTGCAGCTCGACATCACCGCCCCGGACGCCGGGGAACGGATCATCGACCACGCGGTCTCGCGCCACGGCGGGCTGGACATCGTGGTGCACAACGCCGGGATCACCCGGGACAAGCTGCTCGCGAACATGTCCCCCGAGCAGTGGGACTCCGTCCTGGCAGTGAACATCGGCGCCCAGCTCACGATCAATGAGGCGCTGCTCGCCTCGCCCGCCTTCACCCGGTCACCGCGGATCGTCTCGCTCGCCTCGACCTCCGGGATCGCCGGCAACCGCGGGCAGACCAACTACGCCGCGTCCAAGGGCGGCGTGATCGGCATGGTCCGGGCCACCGGGCCGCTGCTCGCCGGCGTCGGCGGCACGGCCAACGCCGTCGCCCCCGGGTTCATCGAGACCGAGATGACCTCGCGGATCCCCTTCGCGACCCGCGAGGTGGCCCGCCGCCTCAACTCTCTCCAGCAGGCCGGTCTGCCGGTCGACGTCGCCGAGGCCGTCGCGTTCCTGGCCGGGCCGGCGGCCGGTGGGATCAACGGCGAGGTGCTGCGGGTCTGCGGTCAGAACCTCGTGGGGGCGTGATGGGCCCGGACATGGTGGGCCGGCCGTCGGCGGTCAAGACCCTGCCCGGGGTACCAGAGCTCGGCGGGCTCTACGCCCGCGCCGTGCTGCCCGGCTGGCCGCGGCTGCCCGGGCGGAGCTCGGGCGCCTCGCCGGACCACGCTTCCCTGCCGGACGTGACGTACCGGGTGGCCGACGTCGTCGCCGACCCCGAGCAGCTGCTGCGCTACCAGCGTCTGCTCGGCGAACCGGCCGACGACGCGCTGCCCGCCGGCTTTGTGCACGTCCTCGCCTTCCCGGTGGCCATGGCACTGATGATTCACCCCGACTTCCCGCTGCCACTCGCCGGGATGGTGCACCTGGCCAACGCGGTGACCATGTCGCGGGTGATCCGCGCGGACGAGCGGCTCGAGGTGCACGCCTGGGCGCGCCGTCTGGCACTGCATCCCCGCGGGACGCAGGTCGAGCTCGTGACAGAGGTGTCCGCGCGGTACGGGGCCGGGGACGCCATGGAGGTTGTGTGGCGCGGGGTGTCGACCTATCTCGCGAAGGGGGTTGAGCGAAGCGGGGTGACCGCCGACCCTGTGGACGCTGACCCCGTGGACGCTGACCCCGTGGCTGTCGGTGCGCCGGTGGCCGACGCCCCGGCGGTCTTCACGCCGCCGATGCCCACGGCCCGATGGACCCTCGACGCCGGGACCGGTCGGCGCTATGCGGCCGTCTCCGGCGACCGCAACCCGATCCACCTGTCGGCCCTCACGGCCAAGGCCTTCGGCTTCCCCCGCGCGATCGCACACGGGATGTACACCGCCGCACGAGCCCTCGCCGAGAGCGGCGCGGGACGCGGCGGCGCATTCGAATGGACGGTCGTCTTCGCGAAGCCGGTGCTGCTGCCGGGCACGGTCGCCGTCTCGATCACGGGAGACGACGCGGGCGGGTTCGTGTACTCCGGCTGGAACGCGCGCAGCGGCAAGGAGCACTTCAGCGGGACGGTCACACCGACCTGACGCATGCGCAGTGGGCTCCAGGTTCGTCCACGTACTCGCGGGAGCCCGACCGCGGCCGGCGTGGGCGGCCAGCTGCGCGCCAGTCGGATCCTCGAGGTCAGGACGTCGGGGCAGCAGTCCGGTCGCCGACCGCTCGGGCGGCCGCGACTGCTGCTGCTCGGCCGGATCGTGTGGCTCCGATCGTGGAGGCACCCGAGCCGTAGCCGGCGAGGTAGACCCGTGGGTCGCGCGGGACGTGTACGCCGTCGGTCGCGATCGCGCCTCCGTGCTCGCGCAGGCGCAGCGGCGAGAGGTGGTCGACCGCGGGACGGAAGCCGGTGGCCCAGAGGATGGCGTCGGCCTTGATCTCGGTCTCCTGGGCTGGCTCGCCTGCGGTCCCGGGTGTCCCTGCAGCCGGGAAGACGACGCCGTCGGCGGTGATGCCGGTGAACATGCCGCGCGAGACAAGCACGCCGTCGTCGATCCCGCGCTGGTATTCGGGGGTGAGGGGTAGCCCGGTCGCCTCGACGACGCTGAGCGTCGGCAGCCCGGCGCTCGTACGCTCCTTGACCCGGCGTTCGACGTCGATTCCCCACTCACGGTCGAAGTCGCGCTCGCCGAAGACGGGCGGGCGCCGGGTGGCCCACGTGGTCGTGGCGACCTCGGCGAGCGGCAGGAGGAACTGCACGGCGGAGGCTCCCCCGCCGACCACGACGACGTGCTGGCCGCGGAACTCCTCGACCGACCAGAAGTCGTGGGTGTGCAGCTGGCGGCCGCGGAACAGCTCGCGGCCGGGGTAGTGCGGCCAGTAGGGGCGGGTCCAGGTGCCGGTCGCATTGATGATGGTCCGGGTCACCCACACCTCGTCGTCGCCCACGACGACGAGCGGAGGCTGCTCGGCGGCGTCCGGAAGTGCCGGGGCGCCGACCCCTGGGGTGCCGCGCGGCCCTGGCTCGGCCACATCGGCGAGGCCGTCGTACTCCTCGGGCCGCGCGTCGCGGACCTCGCGCACGGTCACGGGGCGGCGGACCTGCAGATCGAAGGTGTCTTCGTAGGTGCCGTAGTAGCGGGCCACCACGGACGAGGCCGGCTCGGTGGGGTCCGGGGTGCCCAGCGCCAGGCCGGGAAGGTCGTGGATGCCATGGGCTGCGCCGAGGGTGAGGGAGGGCCAGCGATGGCGCCAGGCTCCCCCGGGGCCGTCGTTGGAATCCAGCACGACGAAGTCCGTACCGGGCACGAGCCCCCGCCGACGCAGGTGGTAGGCAGCAGACAGCCCAGCCTGCCCCGCTCCGATCACGACGACGTCGAGCACGACCCACCCCGTTTTTATTGACAGTTCAACTACTAGTGCCCAACCTCCACCACCACAGCCCTATTCCCCGGTTCCGCCCAACCAGAGCCAAGTCCGAGCTCGCGCCTGCCCTTGCGCGTACGGGCGTGCTCTTGACTACGAAACGTGCGTTTGAAAGCACGCCCTGTCGTCAAGAGCACGCCCCGTACGCGCTGGACGGTCGGGCGTCCGCCGGGGAGGGTGTCGGGCGAGCTCAGGCCTCCTCCGCCAGCCGGGCGAGGAGGCGGTCTCGGACGTCGGGCCACTCGCGGGCGAGGATCGAGAAGTAGACGGTGTCTCCCCGCGACCCGTCGGGGGCGATCCGGTGCTCGCGGAGCACGCCCTCGTGGACCGCGCCCAGGCGGGTGATCGCCGCGAGCGACCGGGCGTTGCGGGCGTCGGCCCGCAACGCGAGGCGGTTGATCCCCGCCTCCTCGAAGGCGTAGCGCATGAGCAGGAGCTTGCAGGCCGGGTTGGTCGCCCCGCCCCAGAACTGGCGGGCGTAGAACGTGGACCCGAGCTCGACCCGTTCCTGTGCCGGCACCCAGTCGTAGAGCGACGTCGAACCGCGGACGACGCCGTCGTCGGCTCCCAGGACGACGAAGGCGGCCCGGCCCGGAGTCGCGATCGCCGAGGCGGTGTACGCGGTCATGGCCTCGGTGGTGTCGGGGACGGCGACCGACATGCCGGACCACAGCTCGGCGTCGACCATCGCCGCCAGGTTTGGGGCGTGCGCGGCTGCGAGCGGGACGAGGCGGACGCCGAAGCCTTCGAGGGTGATCGTGTGGTCCATGGGCCAACTGTGCCAGAGCGCCGTCCGCGCGGGTCGAGTGGATCTCAGTGGAGCTGGCGACGATCTCGAGCAGCGTGACCGGGTGTGCGGACGGACGCGCGGACGGACGCGTGGACGGACGGCGCGCGGGTGCAACAATCTGGGCGACGACAGGTCGCCCGCACGCTCACCCAGCGGCGCGTCCGTCCTCAGCCCCGACGATCTGGCGCAACGGATCGATCCGGGAGAGCAGACCCGCGCGCACCCCGTGCCACTCGGGCTCGAGGATCGAGAAGGACAGGCTGTCGGCCCGGGAGCCGTCGGGGGCCAGCCGGAAGCCGCGCAGGGTCCCCTCGTATGTCGCGCCGAGCCGGGTGATCGCGGCGATCGACCGCGCGTTGCGGGAGTCGGCGCGCAGCGCCACCCGGAACAGGCCCCAGGTGGTGAAGGCGTGCTCGAGCAGCAGGAACTTGCACGCCGGGTTGATGACCCGTCCCCAGACCTGCCGGTCGTAGAAGGTCCGCCCGATCTCGGTCCGCCCCTGCTCGTGGGAGAGCCCGCAGAACGCGGTGCTCCCCCGGACCTCACCGCTGACCTGGTCGATCACGGTGAAGGCCAGGCAGTCGGTCAGCGCAAGCGTGTCCTCGATGTAGTTCATCATGCCGACCTCGCCGTGCGGGGTGGGCGTGGACATGCCCGACCACATCTCCTCGTCGACGGCAGCAGCCAGCGCTCCGACATGCGCCAAGGCCAACGGTTCCAGCCGGAATCCGTAGCCTTCCAGGGCGACGTTGTGCTCCACAGCCACAGGAGATCACAGCGGACGGAGACGGGACAAGAGCATCGGTGACGCTGTGGAGAACAGTCGGCGACGACGCCATGAACTTCTGCCGGAGGACCGTGGGTAGAGTCGTCCCATGGTTCCTCCCAGCCCCTATGACCCCGACTCAGACCGCCTCGAACCCGAGGCCTACATCGAGAGGGTCACCTTCGGGAGTGAAGACCTCAGCGGCGTCGACGCCTCCGGATCGCGCCTGATCGAGTGCACCTTCGAGGGCACCCAGCTCTCCGGGGCCGACCTGCAGTCCGCCCGGATCATGGAGACGACCTTCACCGCGGTCAACGCGGACACCCTCGATGCCTCCGACGGCGACTGGCAGGACGTGACAGTGAAGGCGAGCCGCCTCGGCGGGGTTCAGGCCTTCGGGTCGAACTGGTCGCGCGTGGCCTTCCACGGGACCAAGATCGACTACCTCAACATGCGCGACACCCGCATCGCCGGGCTGACCTTCACCGACTGCGTGATCGGCGAACTCGACCTGTCTGGGGTTAAAGCGACCGCGGTGACCTTCACCTCGACCCGGGTCGCGCACCTGACACTGAGCCGGTCTCAGCTCAAGAACGTCGACCTGCGCGGGGCCGAGCTCGGACACCTCACCGGGCTCACCGGCCTCAAGGGCGCCACGATCAGCTCCGACCAGTTCCAGGACCTCGCGCCCGCGCTCGCCGCCCACCTGGGCATCTTGATCCGCGACTGACCCCACCGCCTGACCCCACCGCTGAGTGCAGCCAAATGGCTGCACATACCGGACACGAGCCAGCCATTTGGCCGCACTCAGCGGGAGGCGGGGCCTCGATCCGACGACGGCTCGAGGCGGCCCGGCCAGCCTGCCCGGCCTGCCTGAGCGGGCCGGCTTGAACGGGCCGGCCTGAACGGGCCGGCTTAGGCTGCCCGGTTACTGCTCGGCCGGGCCGCAGCCTGCGGCGGCGGCGATGAAGCCGGCTGCGGCTGTGGCGATCAGACCGGACAGGCCGCTGCCTTCGGGGAGCGGGCGCGGGTCGCCGGTCACGGTCCAGCACACGTCGACGATCTCGTACGCGGCGCTCGGGCCCTCGCTCAGGTAGATCTCGAGGGCGCTGATCAGCCGGTCGACCTCGTCGTGCGTGGTACCCACGCCGACGCTGGCCCGGACGGCTCCCGCGGAGTAGCCCAGGCGCGCGAGCAGCGGGTGGGCGCAGAAGCGCCCGTCGCGCACGCCGATGCCGTGCTCGGCCGACAGGTAGGCCGCGACGAGGCCGGGGTCGTGCCCGACGACGGAGAAGGTCACCACGCCGACCGGGTCGACGGCGTCGGCCCAAGCCCGGACGACCTCGATACCGTCGATCGACTCCAGGCCGGAGACCAGGCGTTCGCGCAGGAATGCTTCGTGCGCCTCGAGGGTGCCGGCAGGCAGGGCCGCGAGCGCGTCGCAGGCCGCGGCGAGCGCGACCGCGCCGATCACGTTCGGCGAGCCGGCCTCGTGGCGCGCCGGGGCGGTCCCCCAGGAGACGGAGTCGAGGTCGACCTGGCGCACGGCGCCGCCGCCGGCCAGGTACGGGGTGCCCGCGTCGAGCCAGTCGCGGCGTCCCACGAGCGCGCCGGCGCCGAAGGGCGCGTAGGTCTTGTGACCGGAGTAGGCGATGTAGTCGACGCCGGTCGCGGCGAGGGAGAAGCGGCGGTGCGGGACGAGCTGGGCGCCGTCGAGCACGACCCGCGCGCCGGCCTCGTGGGCGAGCGCGACGACGTCGGCCACCGGGAGGTACTCCCCCGTGACGTTGGACGCGCCGGTCAGCGCGAGGAGCGCGTAGGGCGCGCGAGCGAGCTCGGCGCGCAGCGCGTCGAGGGTGTGCGCGACGGAGTCCGCGCCGATCAGGACGGTGGCCCCGCCCGCGCTGCGCTGCCAGGGCAGCAGGTTCGCG
This sequence comes from Sanguibacter gelidistatuariae, assembly GCF_900096585.1. Classification (GTDB taxonomy): domain Bacteria; phylum Actinomycetota; class Actinomycetes; order Actinomycetales; family Cellulomonadaceae; genus Sanguibacter; species Sanguibacter gelidistatuariae. The sequence continues at coordinate 718,184 of NZ_FMYH01000001.1, read as the reverse complement.
TGGTGCTCGACGTCGAGCACGAGCACGCGGCCTGCGCGGCCGTCGGCGTCGGCCGGCACGCAGCCGGCAAGGAGGTTGAGCGCGTCGGTCGTGTTGCGGGTGACGACCGTGACGTCGTCGGTGCGCGCTCCGACGAAGGCGCCGATGGTCTGCCGGCTGGCCTCGTAGAGGGCGGTGGAGACCTGGGAGAGGTAGCCGGCGCCGCGGTGCACGCTCGCGTAGAGCGGCAGGGTCGCGGTGACGCGCTCGGCCACGGCGAGCAGGGCCGGGGCGCTGGCCGCGCAGTCGAGGTTGGCGTAGGGGACGGTGCGTCCGTCGACGAGCGGGACGAGGGTGTCGGAGCCGACGACGGGCAGGCAGGAACGGGCTTCGATGGGGGTCAGGACAGACATGAGGATCCTCCGTGCAGTTGTGGGGATCGCCATGCCGCTCCGACAAGGAGCAGCCGACCCCGCGCTTGCCGGACGCCATTCTCGGCTCCGGCCAGGTCTTCACCCGGGGCACCCCACCGCGGTGGAGGGTTGCCGGCCAGCAAACCGGGGTTTTGCGCTGGCACTCATGACCTGTGTTCAGCATTCGCGACGATTCAAGGGGTGTCAATCCGCGACCACCCACCGTCTCGCATGATGGACCGACCGTCTCAGATTCGGCGTCCGGGGTGATGCTCAGTGGGACACACCATCCAGAGCGGCTGAGTGATCTGGCACGACGACGCCGCAGCAACCCCCCTGAGCAGCCCGAATGTGGCTGACGCAGGGCGAGGGTGCTACCGCCGGAACCGATGGACGACACGGAGGCAACACATGAGCTACGCAGGCGACCTCACCCCCCAGCAGGCCTGGGACCTGCTCGAGACCAACCCGGGCGCGATCCTCGTGGACGTGCGCACCGAGGGCGAATGGCGCCAGATCGGCGTCCCGGACACCTCTGCGCTCGGTTCCACCGACGCCGGCGGCAATCGCGAAGCCTTCATCGAGTGGGCCACGCCCTTCGGCCCGAACGAGAACTTCATCGCCGAGCTCGCGGCCGCTGGCCTCACCCCCGGCGACGAGCGCCCCATCGTCTTCCTGTGCCGCTCCGGCAACCGGTCGATCGGCGCCGCGACCGACGCGACCGCAGCCGGTTTCGGCCCGGCCTACAACATCCTCGAGGGCTTCGAGGGAGACACCGACGCCGCCGGTCGCCGCACGGTCAACGGCTGGCGCCTGCGCGGCCTGCCTGCCACGACCTACACCGCCGGGGAGTGACGACCGTGACCACGCCCGAGCCCGGCGCCGACTGTCCCACCGACGAGACCACCACGGCCCGCGCGCTGCGCCCCGCGACCGTCTCGGTCCGCGGCGGTCAGGTCCGCTCGAACTTCCAGGAGACCTCCGAGCCGATCTACCTCACCCAGGGGTACGTCTACTCGAGCGCCGGCGAAGCGGAGTCCGCCTTCAAGGGCGAGGTCGACCGCTTCATCTACTCCCGCTACGGCAACCCCACCGTGCACATGTTCGAGGAGCGCCTGCGCCTGCTCGACGGCGCGGAGGCCTGCTACGCGACCGCGACCGGCATGTCCGCGGTCTTCACCTCCCTCGCCGCCCTCGTGAAGTCGGGCAGCCGGATCGTCTCCGCCCGCGCGCTCTTCGGCTCGACCGTGGTGATCTTCGACGAGATCTTCGCCGACTGGGGCATCACGGTCGACTACGTCGACGGCCACGAGCTGGACCAGTGGGAGGCCGCCCTGGCCACCCCGGCCGACGTCGTGTTCTTCGAGACGCCGTCCAACCCCATGCAAGACATCGTCGACGTCGTGGCGGTCTGCGAGCTCGCGCACGCGGCCGGCGCCGTCGTCGTGCTCGACAACGTCTTTGCCACCCCGATCTTGCAGCAGCCCTTCTCCCTCGGCGCGGACGTCGTCGTCTACTCCGCGACCAAGCACATCGACGGCCAGGGCCGGGTGCTCGGCGGGGCGATCCTCGGGTCGAAGGAGTACATCGACGGACCCGTCCAGAAATTCATCCGCAACACCGGGCCGTCGCTGAGCCCCTTCAACGCGTGGGTGCTGCTCAAGGGCCTGGAGACGCTCCCGCTGCGGGTGCACGCCCAGACCGCAGCCGCGCTCAGGGTCGCCGAGCACCTGGAGACGCTGCCCGGGATCTCCCGGGTGCGCTACCCCTTCCTGCCCTCGCACCCCCAGTACGATCTCGCCCGCAAGCAGCAGACCGGCGGCGGGACCGTGGTCACCTTCGACCTGGCGGTCCCCGAGGGCACGGATCCCGAGACCGCCAAGAAGCGCACCTTCGCCTTCCTCGACGCGCTCGAGGTCATCGACATCTCCAACAACCTCGGTGACGCGAAGTCGCTCATCACGCACCCGGCGACGACGACGCACCGCAAGCTCGGCCCCGAGGGCCGCGCCGCCGTCGGCATCGCGGAGACGACCGTGCGCCTGAGCATCGGCCTCGAAGACCCGCTCGACCTCATCGAGGACGTGGAGATCGCGCTCCGCGCCTGAGTCCGCGCGACTGAGCCCTCGCACGGATGCCCGACGACGCGTGCCCGGCCTCGGCCGGGCACGCGTCGTCGCGATGAGCTACCGCGTGCCCGCCACGAATGACGCGGTGATCTGCGCCGGTCGGGTGATCGCCCCGCCGACGACGACCGCCCAGGCCCCACGGCGCAACGCCTCGGCGACCTCCTCGGGCGAGCCGATCCGCCCCTCGGCGACGACCGGAACCTCAAGCGCGGCCGCGAGCTGCGAGACGAGGTCGAGGTCGGGTCCGGCGGGCACCGGCCCGCCGGTGTACCCCGACAGGGTCGTGCTGATGACGTCGGCCCCGGCTGCGGCGGCCGCCACGCCCTCTTCGAGGGTCGCGACGTCGGCCATGACCAAGCGTCCATACTCGCGGTGCACGACGTCGACCACGTCGGCGAAGGTGCTGCCGTCGGGCCGCTCCCGCCCGGTGCCGTCGACCGCGACGATGTCCGCGCCGGCCTCGGCGACCGCGCGCACCGCCGCGAGCGTCGGGGTGATGTAGACCGGCGCCCCGGTGATCTTCCACAGCCCGATGATCGGTGCGGTGGTCAGCGCGCGGACGGCCGCGACGTCGTCGGGACCTTCCAGGCGCAGCCCGCTCGCCCCACCGGCAAGGACGGTGAGCGCCATCGCGGACATGTGTACGGGACCGCGCAGCGGCTCCCCCTCGGCAGCCTGGCACGAGACGATGAGCTGCCCGCGCACCGCGTCGAGCGCGTCGTCGCTCATCGGCCAGCTCCGGTCTGGGTCTGGGTCTGGGTCTGGGTCTGGGTCTGGGTCTGGGTCTGGGTCCGGTCGACGATGACAAGGTCGATCTCGAAGGTGCGGTCCCAGGGGAAGCTCAGGCTCCCCGGGACCACGACCAGGCCCTCCAGGCCGGCGCTGCCGGTCAGGACCGCGCCGAGCTCCCGCTCCCACGCGGGAGCGGCCGGGTGCTCGCCGCTCACCGCGTCGTGGCGGGCGGGGTCGGAGCCGAGCTCGATGCGGGCCTTGTGCCGCACGAGGCTCATCCAGCCGTAGTCCTCGACCACTCGACGGGCGATCGAGACACGGTGTGCAGAGGCGTCGAAGGTCCCGCCGATCCGGCCGAGGTAGGTCACGACCAGCTGGGCCGCGACGCTGCCCAGCGTGTTCCCGGCGGTGTTCCAGGCGCCGTAGCCGTCGAGCCGGGACCAGTCCAGGACGGGCAGCAGCGTCTCGACCAGAGCCGGGTCGGCGCCGTTGGGCTGAGCGACGTCGGCCAAGGCCACCCGGTGGCCGGCGGCGAGCAGCGTGTCGATCTCGGCCGCGGTGCGTGCTGCACCGTCCCAGTCCCAGGTCGTGGGGTCTGTACCGGCCCAGCTCGCATGGTCGACGGCGCAGCCGGCGCTCGGCCCGCACTCGGGGCAGTACGGCGGGTGTACGACGAGGACGACGTCGGCGTCGGCCACGTCCTCGACCACGCGGGCGCCGGCCGCCTCGAGCTGGCGCACGACGGTGAGGCGCACCGGTCCGGTCTCATAGGGGGCCGGGCGGTCGAGGCCGTCGGCGTCAGCGCACCGGAGGGCGACCTTCGGGCCGCCCGTGCCCATGTGCTGACCGATCGCCCGGGCGACGAGCACCGCGCCGGTCTCGTCGGCGCCGGGGTGCACGATCACCCGGTCGGTCGTCCCCACGATCTGCGACCAGCGCGCCAGGTCCCCTTGGGCGCGGGCGGAGAGCGAGCGGTGCGCGGCGTCGTCCACGCCGATCACGAGCGAGGCGAGGGTGCCGCGCTGGGCCAGGCCCAGCGCCGCGAGGGCGAGCGTGTGCTGGCGCAGGCGACGGCCCGTCCAGTCCGTCACGACGTCGTCGGGCACGGCGGGGGCGACTGCTAGGCGGGCCGCAGCGAGGTCGTCCTCGGTCGAGGCGAGCTGGGCGGACAGCGCGTGCAGGGCCGGACCGTGGATGCTCCAGTACTCGGGCTCTTCCATCGCGTCCAGGCTGTTCGGGGTACGGGGCACGACGATCGCGGCGTGCACCGGTCCGCCGGCTTCCTTGAGCGGACGCCAGTTCGCGAGCACCTCGTCGAGGTCCTCGTGGCCGATCCGAGAGCCGATGAGACCGCCGAAGCCGAGGGCGTCGAGGCTGACCACGGCCGCGTCCGTGCGGGCTCGAGAGGCGCGGAACCAGGCCGAGACGGCCTCGGCATCCGGTGCCACCCGGCAGTTCGGACGGAGCTCGACGGGCGGAGTCTCGACCCTCACCCCCGCAATCGCGGCGACCTCCTGCGGGATCGCCCGGGTGGCGGGCCGGTCGTCGAGCGGGATGAAGGTGAGCGTGATCATGAGTCTCCTCGTGAGCTGTGGTTCGGGTCGGGGGTGAGGCGGTCGGTGCGGGACGGGCGCCGCGGGAGCGCGGGAATACCCGGCGCGCGCGCCTCGCCGAGCAGCGTTGCGCCGAGCGCCACCGCGTGGCCAGGGAGCAGCGCCGGGCGGATCTCGACGCCGACCAGCGGTTCCAGGGCGGTCTGGGCGAAGGCGGTCCGGGTCTGGGCGAGGAGCAGCTCCCCCACGTTGAGCGCACCACCGCCCACGACGATCACCCGCGGGTCGACGGCGTTGGCCAGCGAGGCCAGCGCCGTACCGAGCCCCTGACCGGCGAGCCGGACGGCGTCGGCCGCGCGCTCGTCGCCCGCGCGCAGGGCCGCCGCGACGTCTACGAGGGTGTCCGCGTGGCCGCCGGCGAGCCGGTAGGTCTCGACCATCGCGGTGCCCGAGGCGATGGACTCGACGTGCCCCTTCCGCCCGCACGGACAGGCGCGGTCGCCGGCCTGCGGCACGGCCATGTGGCCCACGTGACCGGCGAGGTGGTGCGCGCCCACGAGAGGGGTCCCGTCGACGACGACCGCACCGCCCACCCCCGTGCCCACGGTGACCGCGACGAAGCTGTCGTACCCGGCAGCCGCGCCGAAGCGGCCTTCACCGATCGAGAATGCGACGACGTCGTTGACGACGCTCACCAGTGCCCCATCGAGCAGCGCGGAAAGCTCGAGCGCGACCTCCGTCCCGGCCCATCCGGGCAGGGCATCGGTCGCGGAGAGGATGGTCCCGGTGCGGTGATCGACGATGCCGGCCGTCCCAACTCCGACGCGGGCGATCAGGCCCGGGCCGGCGACCTCCCGGACGATGCGTGCGGCGGCATCCAGGATCGCCCGGGGTCCGCTGCGGGACGGCGTCGCCGTCTCGCTCCTGGCGAGGATCTGGCCGGTCTCGTCGGCGAGGAGGGCGAGCATCTTGGTCCCGCCGATGTCGAGGCCGATGCGGCGCACGGCGGTCATGAGCGCGCCCCGCGGTGGATCGAGAACGTGAAGTCGTAGCGGTCTGCCCGGTAGAGGCTGTGGGCGCGTTCGATCGGCCGGGCGTTCGCGGCGTAGGTGGTCCGCGAGACGCTGAACGCCGCGGAGTGCGGTGCGACGTCGAGCTGGGTCGCCTGCTCGACGTTGACGACGGTGGCCCGGATGGTCTGGGAGGCCATCTCCGGCTCGATGCCGAGGTCGCTCAGAGTGTCGTAGAGGGACGTGACGGCCCCCTCGGCGAAGTTCGCCGGCACGAGGTCCGCTGGGAGCCACACCTCCTCGATGCAGAGCGGGAGCCCGTCCGCGGTGCGCACCCGTTCGAGGTGGACGACGGGGGCGCCGGGCGAGAGTGCGAGGTCCGCCGCCACATCCGCCTCGGCCGGAAGGCGCCGGACCTGCTGGGACCGGGCTCCCGGCGTCATGCCGCGCTCGCGCACGTCCTCGCTGAAGGATGTCAGCGAGAGGGACTTGCTGATCATCGCGGGGTCGGCGACGTAGGTCCCCGAACCGCGCCGACTGTAGACCAGTCCGTCGTCGACCAGGAGCGCGAGAGCTCGGCGCACGGTCATGCGCGAGACGCCATAGGTAGCCATGAGCTTGCGCTCGGACGGGAGCGGTTCGTGCGGCTTGAGGCCGGAGCTGATGTCGGCGGCTATCTGGGCGCGCATCGCCTCGTACTTGAGCTCGTAGTTGCCATCCACGGGTCGCCTGCAGCTCCTATCAACTGTGCATGATCATCGAAAGTGGTCCGGACCATTGGCGTTCACTGTAGTGAGTAAAGCGCGCGTGATGCAAGAGAGTCAATATTATTGGTCCGGACCATTCCGGGTAGTCTCAGGCACAGCCGGCGGCCCAGTGATTGACTGACCTCGTGACCCACGCAGATCAGGACCTCCCCCCAGGCCAGACCCCCGCCCCGGACACAGCAGTCGCTGGCATCCGGCTCTCCGTGGCCGCCGTCGTCGGGGTCGCCGTCGCCGTCCTGGCTGCCACACTGGGGTACCACCGCTTCGCGATACTCCTCGGCTGGGCGGCGGCCGCCCTCACCTTCACCGCATGGACCTGGTTCAGCGTCGGCAACATGGACGCTACACAGACGGCAGCGCACGCCACCCGCGAAGAACCCAGCCGCGCGGTTGCGCACCTCCTCATGCTCGGGGCGGCCATCGCCAGCCTCGTCGGAGTGGGGTTCATGCTCTTTGCCTCTGGTGGCAGCCACAGCGACAAGGTGCTCACCGCATCCATCGCACTGTTCAGCGTCGCGGTGTCCTGGATGGCGCTGCACAGCCTCTTCGCGCTGGGATACGCCCGCAGGTACTACACCGGGACAGATGGCGGCTTCGACTTCCACCAGGAAGAGCCACCCAGGTACGTCGACTTCGCCTACATCGCGTTCACCGTCGGCATGAGCTTCGCGATCTCAGACACAGACGTCCAGAGCTCAGATATCCGCAAGACGGTGCTTGGCCACGCGTTGTTGTCGTATCTGTTCGGGTCGGTCATCCTGGCCGCGACCATCAACCTCATCGCTGGGCTCTAGCCGTCCGGGCCGACGATCCGGCGCTCGTGGTGGCCCGCAGACAGATGTACCCCTGGTCGACCGAGGTCCACCAGGGGTACAGGTCCTGCACAAGCTGCGTGATCAGGCGTTGACGAGTGCTCCGAGGACGGACGTGAAGAATGCCAGGCCGTCAGTGCCCGCGCGCGGTCCGGCAGCAGCGGCCGTTCCGAAGCCCGCCTCGACGGCGTGCTCAGGGTGCGGCATCAGCCCGACGACGTTCCCGGCCGCGTTGGAGATGCCAGCGATCCCGCGGCGTGAACCGTTGGGGTTCTCGCCTGCGTAGCGGAACACGACGCGACCTTCGGCCTCGAGCATGTCGAGGGTCTTCTCATCGGCGACGAACTGCCCGTCCTGGTTCTTCAACGGGATGGTGATCTGCTGGCCGGCCGTGAAGTTGCGGGTCCACGCGGTGTCCGCGTTCTCCACGATGAGCGCCTGCTCCTTGCAGAGGAACGCGAGGCCCTCGTTCTTGATCATCGAGCCCGGCAGCAGGTGGGACTCAGTGAGAACCTGGAAACCGTTGCAGATTCCCAGCACCGGCAGCCCCCCGTTGGCGGCGTCGATGAGGACGTCCATGACCGGCGCGAAACGGGAGATGGCCCCGGCCCGCAGGTAGTCGCCGTAGGAGAACCCACCCGGCAGGACGACCGCGTCGACGTTCTTCAGGTCGGCATCGCCGTGCCACAAAGACACGGCCTGGCCGCCGGCGAGGCGCACCGCGCGCGCTGCGTCGCGGTCGTCCAGGGTGCCGGGGAAGGTGATGACGCCGATCCGGGCACCGCCGAGGACCTCGCTCATGCCGAGGCGACCGTGTCGAGCGAGGCGGCGTCGACGACGCTCACGACGTCCTCGATGATCGGGTTGGACAGGACTCGCTCTGCGGCCTCACGAGCAGCGGCGAGGACCTCGGGGGTGACGTCGCCGTCCACCTCGAGCTCGAAGCGCTTCCCCTGGCGGACGCTGAGGAAGCCGGTGAAGCCGAGGCGCGGCAACGCGCCGGCAACGGCCTTCCCCTGGGGGTCGAGGATCTCAGGCTTGGGCATGACGTCGACGACTACGCGTCCCACGGGGGCTCCTAGTGCTTGGTTCTGATCACGTGACGGGCGAGGGCGCCGACCAGCGTCCGCAGTGGATCGCATGGCACAGATGAGGCGCTGCGGGTTAGTTTATCGTCCCCGCGTCCGCGGGGGTGGACTCGTCCCGCCCCTGAGACGTCCCCAGGTCCCAGCGCAGGTGGGAGCGTCAGCACTCGGCCTTGCCCAGACGCCAGTAGCCCATGAAGGCGACCGACCGGCGATCGATGCCGAGGTCGCGCACGAGGTGGCGGCGCAGGTCCTTGATGACACCGGCCTCCCCCGCGATCCAGGCGTAGCAGCCCCGGAGCGCGAGCTCGGTGGCACTCGCCGCGGCGTCGACCGCGCCGGCGACTGGTACCTCCCAGAGGATCCCGGTGTCGATGTCGACGTCTTCCAGCTCGACAGCAGGCGCGGCAGACGGCTCGGCGCAGCCGCGCATGTGCTCGCGGACCGCGCGGTCCAGCAGCACGCCGTGCTCGTGGGCGAAGGACCCCACGCTCTGGCCGTGCCGGGGCAGCCAGGTGAGCCGGACGCCGTCGGGCAGAGAGACGGGGAGGGCGTCGTCCTCGTGGGGGACCTCGATGAAGGCGTGCGCGCGGGTGCCGGGGGCGAGCGACTCGAGGATCGCGGTGATGGCCGGCGCGGCGGCCTCGTCGCCCGCGAGGACGAGCCTGGTCGCCTCGGCGGGGGGCGCCCATTCGATGCCCGACGGCGGGCCGTCATAGCGGCCGTTCGGGCCGATCAGGACGCTCTCGGCGCCGGGGCGGACGGCTGCGACCCAGCGGGAGGCAGGCCCGTCGTGCTCACCGTCGCCGTCGCCGTGCAGCACGAAGTCGATGTCGACCTCACCGAGTCCCGCGTCGGGGCGCACGGCCCGCACGGTGTAGGTGCGCAGGGGGCACCGTTCGTCCTCGGGGAGGTCTCGCCAGGCCTGGTACCAGGAGTCGCCGGCGAAGTCGGCGGGCAGCGGAGCGCGTCCGGCCGACGTGGGCAGGACCACCTTGATCCGCTGGTCGAGCCCGTCCGTCCCGAAGACGTGCAGGTCAGGTCCGGTGAACGTGATCCTGACGAAGGACGGTGAGAGACGCTGCACCCGCGCCACCCTCACCGCGAAGACGCGGTAGGCCGGCTCGGTGCGTTCCATGGTCTGGGTCTGCGCGGTCGACGACATGCCTCGAGTATGGCATGCCTAACCTTCCTTTGGTATGGGACCCCTAACCTGGCAAATGCGTGCTGCGTCACACCTGTCGGGACGCCGCACGAGCCGTCCGGCGCACTGCGACGCGGTGCCAGAGCGGGAGGAGTGCCGTTGGGTAGGGGCCGCCGATGTGCTTGTTCCACACCTGGCGCGCGTAGAACTTGAACGCCATGGACACGAGCACCACGAAGATGCACCAGACGACGACGAACCCCAGAACCCCGTCCGGCGGCACGCTCGACTCCCCGGGGAACCAGTCGGGCATGAACATCGGGACGAAAAAGATCGGGAAGGCGGCCAGAAAGGTCCGCGCGTCATAGAGCGGCCCGAGCAGATCGTCGATCACCCAGTATCGGTAGCGACCCGGCAGGCGTCGGTTGAGCAACCGGTAGCCCAGCCACAGCCAGAACCGTGGGTGCTCACGCCAACGCAGCGCCCAGCCGGCCCGCAGGACGGCGAGCCCCTCACGGACCGGAACCGTCCGCGCCCGCTCGGGCGCGACGTCGGCCAGCATGCCGAGCAGGTCCGTGCCGTAGGTGGCGCGCCACCGGCGCGGGTAGGCGCGCATCCAGAGGCGCGCCGACAGATCGAAGAGATCCAGACGGCCCGCGGAAGACGTCGCCATCCTCACGCACCGCCCAGGGCCGGGCGCCGGCCGAGCCCGCGCGCCCCGGCGTCGAGCACCTGCTGGGCGCGGGCGGCGAGCTGTGCGAGACGCAGCGTCTCGGCCTGCGCGGCCTGCGCTCCGGCGTCGGTCGCCCGGTAGTAGCGGCGCTGACGACCGTCGACCACCTCGTCGCCGGCGCTCTCGACGAGACCGGCCGCAAGCAGTCGATCAAGATTGCCGTAGAGGGTCCCCGCCGCGAGCGTGACCTCACCCGCGGACAGCTCGACGACGGACTGGATCACGGCGTAGCCATGCCGCCGCTCCCCCACGAGCGAGAGCAGGATGAGATAACCCTGGCGAGTCATCCGGAATGGATTTGTCATAGTAGATATATATCGCCCACCGACCCATAGCGCAACCCCTTGCCCCCGTACGTCGCCGCCGCCCTGCCCGCCCGGCAGGCCCTGCCCATCCGGCCGACGCTGCCTACCCCGCCCACAACCAAGTACGGGGCGTGCTCTTGACTACGGAACGTGCATTCAAACGCACGCCCTGTAGTCAAGAGCACGCCCCGTATGGAGGACGTCGGGTCAGGCCCGTACCAGCCCGCTCAGAACAGAGACTCGCCCGTCAGTCGCTCGTAGGCGTCCAGGTACCGGGCCCGGGTCGCCTGCACGACGGCGTCGGACAGCTCCGGCGGCGCGTCGTTGCCCGTGCGGTCCCAGCCCGAGGCGGGCGAGGCGAGCCAGTCGCGGATCGGCTGCTTGTCGAAGCTCGGCTGCGACCGCCCCGGGGCCCAGCCGTCGAGCGCCCAGAAGCGGGAGGAGTCGGGGGTCAGCACCTCGTCGCCCAGCACGATCTCGCCAGTCACAGGGTCGGTCCCGAACTCGAACTTCGTGTCCGCGAGGATGACCCCACGCGAGCGAGCGATCTCCTCGGCCCGGGCGTAGACCGACAGCGTCAGCGAACGCAGACGCGTGGCGGCGGCCTCGCCGATCTTGGCGGCGACCACCTCGAAGCTGACGTTCTCGTCGTGCTCGCCGACCTCGGCCTTGGTGGCCGGGGTGAAGATCGGCTCGGGCAGCCGGGACCCGTCGACGAGTCCGGCGGGCAGCGGCACGCCGCACACCGACTGGCTCTCGCGGTACTCCAGGAGCCCGGAGCCGGTGAGATACCCGCGCGCCACGCACTCGACCGGGAACATCTCGAGGCGGCGACAGATCATCGAGCGGCCCGCGACCTCGACCGGCACCAGCCCGTCGCCGACCATGGTCGAGATCTCGGTGCTCACGACGTGGTTGTCGACGATGTCGGAGAACTGGTCGAACCACCACAGGCTCAGCTGGGTGAGGATCGTGCCCTTGTCGGGGATCCCGGGCGAGAGCACGTGGTCGAAGGCGCTCACGCGGTCCGAGGCGACGACGAGCACGACGTCGCCGAGCGGGTGCACGCCGCCGTAGTGGGCGAGGTCCGGCTCGTAGAGGTCACGGACCTTGCCGGAGTAGGTGTGCCGCCAGCCCTCAAGCTCGGGGGTGTCGGAGTCGAAGCCCGCGCTCATCGCACAGGTCCCGCGGACTGGCTCGCGGCGGCCGCCCGAGCGATGTCCGTGCGGTGGTGCGATCCGGGAAGCACGATCAGGTCGACCCCGGCATATGCCCGACGCCGCGCCTCGGCTAGGTCCTCCCCCACACCCACGACCGAGAGCACCCGGCCGCCCGCGCTCACCAGCTCACCGTCGTCGTTGATCGCGGTGCCCGCGTGCAGCACGTGCGCGCCGTCAACCCGGTCGGCCTCGGTGATCCCGGTGACCGGGTCGCCGTACTTCACGTTCGCCGGGTAGCCGTTCGCGGCGACCACGACCGTCACGGCGGCCGAGTCGGCCCAGCGCAGCTTGGGGAGATCGGCCAGCACACCGGTGGCCGCGGCGAGCAGCAGCGCCGACAACGGGGTCTGCAGCCGGGACAGCACGACCTGCGTCTCCGGGTCGCCGAAGCGCGCATTGAACTCGATGACCCGGGTGCCGCGGCTGGTCAGCGCGAGGCCGACGTAGAGCACCCCGGCGAAGGGGATGCCGCGGGCCTTCATCTCGTCGATGGTCGGCTGCGCGACCCGTGCGACGACCTGGTCGACGAGGCCGGCGGGCGCCCAGGGCAGGGGGCTGTAGGCGCCCATCCCGCCGGTGTTGGGGCCGGCGTCGGCGTCGAAGGCGCGCTTGAAGTCCTGGGCGGGGGCGAGCGGGACGACGGTCTCACCGTCGCTGATGCAGAACAGCGACACCTCGGGGCCGTCGAGGAACTCCTCGATGACCACGCGCGGGTCGCCGCCGCGGTCAGGGTTCGCGAAGCAGGCACGGGCGTGGTCGAGCGCCTCAAGGCGGTCGTTCGTCACGACGACCCCCTTGCCGGCCGCGAGCCCGTCGTCCTTGACGACGTAGGGCGGGCCGAAGGCGTCGAGCGCGTCGGCGACCTGGTCGACGGTCGAGCAGACGTGCGCCATCGCGGTCGGAACCTCGGCCGCAGCCATGACCTCCTTGGCGAAGGCCTTGGAACCTTCCAGGCGGGCGGCGTCGGCGCTCGGCCCGAAGACCGCGATCCCGGCCTGCTTGACCGCGTCGGCAACGCCCGCGACGAGCGGCGCCTCGGGTCCGACGATCACAAGCTTGGCACCGAGGGACCGGGCCAGCGCGGTCACCGCGGCGCCGTCGAGCGTGTCCACCGCGTGCAGGGTGGCGAGCTCGGCGATGCCTGGGTTCCCGGGAGCCGCGTGCAGCTCGTGCGGGCCCGATGCGGGCGCCTCCTGCGCGAGGGAATGAACGATGGCGTGCTCGCGGGCACCGGAACCGATGACAAGAATCTTCACGCCGCCGAGTCTAGCGGCGAACGTCTAGACGCCCCCCGAACGTCCACCCAGGCGCCCAACTCGAGCCCCAAAGCCGCGTCCCGCCAACTCGTGAACCCGCCCGCGAACTCGTGAGCCAGGACGGTTCCCGGGCGGGGAAGGGTCCTGGCTCACGAGCTCGCAGAGTCCCTCACGAGTTCGCGAGGGAGGGGCGTGAGGGGGGTCAGTCGATCAGGTCGAAGCGCTGGATCGTAGCCTCACGGTCCGGCCCGACCCCGATCGACGACATCCGGGTGCCGGACATCTCCTCGAGCGCGAGGACGTACTTCTTCGCGTTCTCGGGCAGGTCGTCGAAGGTCCGGACGCCTGTGATGTCCTCGGTCCAGCCGTCGAACTCCTGGTAGATCGGCTTGGCGTGGTGGTACGCGCTCTGGTCGAGCGGCATCTCGTCGTAGCGCACGCCGTCGACGTCGTAGGCCACGCACACGGGGATCTTTTCGATCCCGGTGAGCACGTCGAGCTTGGTCAGCACGAAGTCGGTCAGGCCGTTGATGCGGGAGGAGTACCGCGCGATGACGGCGTCGTACCAGCCGCAGCGGCGGGCACGGCCGGTCGTGACGCCGAACTCGTGACCGGTCGCGCTCAGGAACGCGCCCCACTCGTCGAAGAGCTCGGTCGGGAAGGGGCCCTCGCCGACGCGGGTCGTGTACGCCTTGATCACGCCGACCACGCGGTCGATGCGCGTCGGGCCGATGCCGGATCCCGTGCAGACTCCGCCCGCGGTCGCGTTTGACGAGGTTACGAAGGGGTAGGTGCCGTGGTCGACGTCGAGCATCGTGGCCTGGCCACCCTCGAACAGCACGGTCTTGCCCTCGTCGAGCGCCTTGTTCAGCACGAGCGAGGTGTCGGCGACCATCGAGCGCAGCCGCTCGGTGTACTGCAGCAGCTCCTCGACGGTCTCGTCGACCGTGATCGCCCGGCGGTTGAAGACCTTCACGAGCAGCTGGTTCTTCTGCTCGAGTGCGCCCTCGACCTTGGCCCGCAGGATCTTCTCGTCGAAGAGGTCCCACACGCGGATGCCCACGCGGTTGATCTTGTCGGAGTACGTCGGGCCGATGCCGCGCCCGGTCGTGCCGATCCGGCGCTTGCCGAGGAACCGCTCGGTGATCTTGTCCATCGTCCGGTTGTACGGCGCGATGACGTGCGCGCTACCGGAGACGAGCAGGCGGGAGACGTCCACCCCGCGGACGATCAGCGCGTCGAGCTCCTCGTAGAGGACCTCGATGTCGATGACCACACCGTTGCCGATCACGGGTGTGACCCCGGGCGAGAGGATGCCGGACGGCAGCAGGTGCAGCGCGTACTTCTCACCCCCGACGACGACCGTGTGCCCGGCGTTGTTCCCGCCGTTGAACTTCACGACGTAGTCGACCCGAGAACCGAGCTGATCGGTTGCCTTGCCCTTACCTTCGTCTCCCCATTGGGCGCCGACGACTACCACGGCTGGCATGGATTCCCCACTTTCAACCTGCCTGTGTGTGGGCGCCGCCGCGCGTCAACATCGCGCTGGTGCACCGGGCCGGGCGGCAGTGACCCGATTTCCCCGATGAGTTTACCGTTCGTTTGCCCTTGGTGCAGCGCCGGTGCTTCCACTTCGCCTGCATCCTCCTTGGTGTCAAGGCGTGGAAGCAACGTCGTCGTTGAGGAGTTGTTCGAAGGCTTCGCGTGGTGTGCAGAAGTCGAGGGCTGCTCGGGGGCGTTCGTTGAGCTCTTCGGCGATGGCGCCCGAGGTAGGGCTGGTGGCTGGTGGCTGGTGGCTGGTGGCTGGTGGCTGGTGGCTGGTGGCTGGTGGCTGGTGGAGTAGATGAACCGGTAGAACGCTTCGGGGCTGGCCGCACCACCACTGGCAGGCGGGGACCGTTTCATCTGGTCAACGCTGGTGCCCGTCGCCTCACAATGCAAACAACCCGCGATCTGACGAGGCGTCCTCGAGCGTGCCAGGTCCGCCAGGACGGGTGAAATTTGTATGAACTGCGGCATCTATACCGCACCTCCGCTAGCGTTCATCGCAACCCACTCGATCCAGAGGCCCACCGACACAAGGGGCTTTCCAGATGAAAACACCCTTGGCGTCCGCCCTCGCTGAGTATGAAGCCAGGCTGAGAAGCATGAGGGCAACAGTCACATCGAGCCTCCCCCGAGGCCTCTCGGACCCTGAGATCGACGAGATCGCCGCGGAACTCGGCTTCCCCTTCCCCGAGGACGCGCGCACGCTCTGGACGTGGCACGACGGAGACGGCGGTGCCGTGGGCAAGGGGATCGTTCCGTTCATGCTGTTCCCGGACCTTCGGACAGCGCTCAGGCTGACTCGCGAATGGCAGTCTGCTACTGCTCCCATGCCGGGGGAAGACTACGACGCCCCATACATCCGGCAGCCCCGGTGGTTGCTCATCCTCGCGCATCAGCTACCCGTGGTCATGGACTGCAGCGCCCTGGAGGGTGAGAGAGCTCCCACGGCGGTATACACATCCTTCTCGGGCATCAGCGAGTCCACCCCGATCTCACTCGCGCGTCGGGTGGAGGGGTGGACCTGGGCGCTCGATCACGGGTACTGGTCGATCACCGACCAGGGAGAGTGGACGGTCGACATCGGCCGCTTCCCACGCGAGTGCGAACCTGAGCTCAGGGAAGCGATCGGCTAGCTCGCGACGACCGTCCATCTATCCCTATCGCAGCGCTGCGACGTCGTCGGGGGCTACGCCGGAGTCCCGCAAGAAGGTCTGGCAGCGGGCTGCCTCGTCTTCCTCGCCGATGATCTCGGCGGCCTCGGCGAGCGCGAGCAGGGCCCGCAGGAAGCCCTGGTTTGCCTCGTGATCGACGGGGATCGGCCCCTGGCCACGCCATCCGGCCTTGCGCAGGGAGTCGAGACCGCGGTGGTAGCCGGTCCGGGCGAAGGCGTAGGCCGTTACCTCGTCGCCGCGGTCCAGGGCGCCCTCGGCGAGCACCGCCCACACGTACGACGACGACGGGTAGTCGCGCGCGACGTCGGCCACGGCCCGGCCGCCGGCGACGTCGGCGCGCGCGGCGACGTCGGGGTGGTCGGCGCCCAGGCGGGTCGGGGCGATGCCACCGAGCAAGTTGGCACTACCGCCGGGCAGATTGGCGCCGCCGACCGGCGGATTCGTGGGGACGGGAGCGGAGGAGTGCGGGGCGTGGCTCATGGGTGCCATTGTGCCTGGTGCGTCGCGCTGGGCGCGCGGTCGCGCGTGAAGACGTTGTCATCTGAGGTGCATGGGCCCATCGCCGTGACTAGAGTCTGTAGGCATGATCCAGATCGCAACCTCCCCGGCAACCACCACACTGGTGATCACAGGCGATCTCGACCTCGCCCAGCGGGACCAGTTCCCCGAGCTCGCCGCCCGCGTCGTCGGGCTGCGTCGCCAGCTGCTGGTGATCGACATGTGCCGGGTCACCTTCATGGACTCGACCGGTGCCGCCTTCCTGATCTCCCTGGCCGACTCCGGCCGCAAGCGTGGCGGCGCGACCGTGCTGCGCGGCTGTGACGACCGCGACATGTTTGTGCTCGAGGTGTGCGGGGCGCTCGAGCTGTTCCGGATCGACCCCGACCACAGCTGCACCCCGTTGACCCCGGCGTCGGGCGTCCCGGCGGTCTCCGGGCCCGAGCGCCGCGCGTAGCCCGCACGCTCCCCCCCCGGTCGCCGCGGTTGCGGCCCCCGTCCGCTCCCTGAGGCCGTGGGTCCGCTACCCCTGCGAGGTGCGGATCTTCGCCCAGACGAGCTTGCCCGTGCCGCTCGGGCGCCAGCCCCAGTCGGCGAGCCGCTCGACGATCTGCATCCCGTAGCCACCCAGCCGGTTGGCGTGCCCGTCGGTTGTGACGGGCGGGGCCGGGTTGGAGTCCTCGACCTCGATGCGCAGCCCGTCCCCGGTGTCGAAGAGCCGCAGCGCGATGTGACCCCATCCGTGCAGGACCGCGTTAGCCACGAGCTCGGACACCACCAGCTCGGCGTTCGCGACGTCGGCTAGATCCCAGGCCTGGCAGGTGCGCAGGACAGCGTGCCGGGCCCGCCCGATGGACGCCGGCTCGCTCGGCAGCAGCCACCGCCGCGACCGGGGGCTCATGGCTGGCGGCGCGCCGTCGGCCACCGGATTCGGCACGCGTACGACGACGACGGCGACGTCGTCCTCGGGCGCGTCGGCCAGGCGAGCGAGGAGCTCCTCCCCGATCCCGGCTGCGTCGGTCGCGGTCGAGTGCTCGGCGGCGTCGATCAGCGCTGCGAGGCCGGCTCGCAGCGCCCGGTCGCGACGCTCGATCAGACCGTCCGTGTAGAAGATCAGCGCGTCACCGGGCTCGAGGATCTCCGCAGCGGTCCCTCGGGCGCGGGTGCCGAAACCGATCAGCGCTCCCCCGGCACCGCTCAGCTGGGACGCCTTCCCTGCCCGGACCAGCAGCGGAGGCAGGTGACCGGCGCGGGAGTACTCCAGCCGCCACCGTCCGGACTCTTCGGGCACTCCCGGATCAACGGGCACTACCCGCCGCAGCGTGCCGTAGACCAGGCTCGCCGAGCGGGGAATCCGCATCCCCACCACAAGCTGGTCGACCCGCTCCAGGACCAGGCCGGGCGTCGTCAGCTCGAAGGCGTAGGACCGCACGACCGAGCGCAGCTGGCCCATGGTCGCGGCAGCCTCGATGTCGTGGCCGACGACGTCCCCGATGACCAGCCCGGCGACCTCGTCGTCGATCTGCAGCACGTCGTACCAGTCGCCGCCCACCTGGGCGTGGTCGGAGGTCGGCGCGTAGTAGGTCCACACGTCCAGGCCGGCGATGTCGACCTGCTCGGGGAGCATGGCGCGCTGCAGCGTCTCGGCGAGCTGGTGCTCGCGCGCATACAGGCGCACGTTGTCGATCGCCATGCCCACCCGCCGCGCGACCACGTGCAGCAGAGTCATGGTCGTCGCGTCGACGTCGGCGATCCCGTCGAACACTGGGTCGTTCGGGGTCGTCACGAGCAGCCCGAGCACGCGGCGTCGGCCGGGGACCGCGTGGACGACCACGACCGGCCACCCGTCCTCACCGCCGGCGCGGGAGACACCCATCCGCACCCGGAGCTCGGTGGCGAGCACCCGGGCTGCCGTCGCCTCCGGGTAGTCGGTGCGCAAGGCAAAGCCGATCGGGCCGGAGACCAGCCCTTCGAGGAGGTCCTGCAGGGGATCGACGACGGGGGCGATCACCTGCGTGAGGCCGGTGCTGTCGCCGGGCGTACGGGAGTCGCCGAGCGCGTCCACGCTCACACCGGCCTCGCGGGCCAGCCGGTTCGAGGCGACCGAGGAGGTCACCGAGACGTTGATCCCCTCGGAGAAGACGAGCCCGTTGTCGTTGAGGTAGAAGCCGGCCCACCCGACCACGCCGTGCTGCAGGTGCTGGGCCACCTCACGCAGCACATAGGGGTAGTCCAGGTCCGTGAGCAGGTCCGAGACGAGGGAGACGAGGTCGAGGGTGGTGCGGGCGGCGCGCTCGACCTCGATCGACCGCTCCTGTTCGTCGTGCTCGACCACCTGCTGGGACACGTCCGTGACCATGGCTACCCAATGCCGCGCAACGTCGTCGTCATCGCGGACCTGGGCCACGCAGTATTCGCACCAGGCCAGCCCGCCGTCGGCACGCGCGTTGAGCATCCGCCAGGTGAGCGGTGCCTCGTCGTCGCGGATCAGTTCGTCGCGGATGGACGTGAAGTCGAACCCGGCACGTCCGGGCGCCTCCAAGAGGGTCAGCGGCAGCCCGACGACGTCACCGGCTGGATACCCGGTCAGCTGGGCGAACGACTCGTTCGCCCAGACGATCGTGGGGACGTCAGGGCCAGGGTCGAGGATGAGCGTCGCGATCCCGGCGGCCTGGAGGGCTCGGTCGCGTACACCAGCGAGGTCGAACGCACCGTCGCGCGAGCCGTGACCGTGGGCGGTCGGCGCCTGGGCGCTCCACGTCGGAGATTCCACCCCGCCTCCTTCCGTCCGTCTGGGTACTAGCCAATAACCCTCCCACCGGACACAATGGTCATCTGCCGAAGGGAGCATTTGTGGGCGACGTTAACACCCCTGACACTGGTCAGCCTCTCCAGTCCGCGCGTCCACCGTCACGCGCGACGACCGGCGCGGCGAACAGCAGCGATGTCGAGCCAGGAAGCGTGCATGTGATCGTCGGGACCACGCACGCCAGGGTCGTGCTGTCGGGCGAGATCGACGCGGATCTCGCCGCGGACCTCAACCAGGCCACCCGTGACGTCCAGAAGTCCATGCTCGCCGTCGAGATCGACGCTCACCACGTGACGTTCATGGACTCGACCGGGGTGGCCTTCCTGGCTCGGCTGACCGCCGTGACCTCGGGGCCGGTGCGGATCTTCAACACGCCACCGACCGTGCGGTTCCTGCTCGAGGTGACAAGCATCGGGAGCATGCTCGAGATCGTCGAAGGCAGTCCCACCGATGACAACTTCTCCGCTCCGCAGGCAGCTTCTCTCCGGGAGCCCGTCGGGGACGTGCGCCTCACCGACTGACCACACCCGCGACGTAGGAAGGCCCCGGTGGATTCCACCGGGGCCTTCCTACGTTCATGCGTGATCAGGAGTGATCAGGTTCAGCCGAGCTTCTGGCCGGCTGAACGCAGCTGCTGAGCAGCCTCGACGATGCGGGCAGCCATGCCAGCCTCGGCAGCCTTGCCCCAGGCGCGCGGGTCGTAGGCCTTCTTGTTGCCAACTTCGCCGTCGACCTTGAGGACGCCGTCGTAGTTGCGGAAGAAGTGGTCAGCCACCGGACGCGAGTAGGCGTACTGAGTGTCGGTGTCGACGTTCATCTTGATGACACCGTTGTCGACGGCCTCGGAGATCTCCGCGGCCGTGGAGCCGGACCCACCGTGGAAGACGAGGTCGAAGGGGTTCTCCTTGCCGATGACCGAGCCAACACCCTCCTGGATCTCCTTGAGGAGGGCCGGGCGCAGCTTGACCGCACCGGGCTTGTAGACGCCGTGCACGTTGCCGAAGGTCAGCGCCGTGAGGTAGCGACCCTTCTCGCCGGTGCCGAGCGCCTTGATGGTCGCGAGGCCGTCAGCGATGGTCGTGTAGAGCTTCTCGTTGATCTCGGCCTCGTGGCCGTCTTCCTCGCCACCGACGACGCCAACCTCGATCTCGAGGATGGTGCGAGCGGCGACCGAGAGCTCAAGGAGCTCCTCGGCGATGATGAGGTTCTCCTCGAGCGGCACGGTCGACCCGTCCCACATGTGCGACTGGAACGTGGGGAGCTTGCCGGCCTTGACCTGCTCGGCCTCGAGGGCGAGCAGCGGGCGGACCCAGGAGTCGAGGTTCTGCTTGGCGCAGTGGTCCGTGTGGATCGCGACGGTGATGCCGTAGTTCTTGGCGACCTCGGTCGCGTACGCGGCGAGCGCGAGCGAGCCGGTGACACGGTCCTTGATGGTTGCGCCGGAGGCGTACTCCGCGCCACCGACCGACACCTGGATGATGCCGTCGCTCTCCGCCTCGGCGAAGCCCTGGAGGGCTGCGGTGATGGAAGAGGAGGAGGTGATGTTCACGGCCGGGTAGGCAAACTTGCCTGCCTTCGCGCGGTCGATCATCTCGACGTAGACCTCTGGGGTTGCGATAGCCATCGAAAGACTCCTGTGAAAGAGGGACCTGAACGTTTTCCCACCAAGTTTGTCATGAAACCGGGGCGGCCGGCCTAGGCCGTTCGGCCCGTGGGCAGAACGGCCCCTCAGTTCTGGGCGTGCTGGACCACCCAGGCGTGCATGGCGATCGCGGCGGCGGCCCCCGCGTTGATCGACCGGGTCGAGCCGAACTGGGTGATGTGCAGGATGTCCCGGCTGGCCAGTCGCGCCTCCTCGGTCAGCCCGGTGCTCTCCTGACCGAAGAGCAGCGCGCACTCGCGGGGAAACGCATAGCCTTCGATCGGGATGGACCCGGGGACGTTGTCGATCCCGATCACCGGAACGCCCGCCTCGTGCGCCCAGTCCAGGAACGCGGCGACGTCGGCGTGGTAGCGCACGTGCTGGTAGCGGTCGGTGACCATCGCACCCCGACGGTTCCACCGGCGCCGACCGACGATGTGGATCTCGCTCGCGGCGAAGGCGTTCGCGGTGCGCACGACCGACCCGATGTTGAGGTCGTGCCCCCAGTTCTCGATCGCGACGTGCAGCGGGTGGCGCCGGGTGTCGAGCTCGGCGACGATCGCCTCCATCGACAGGTAGCGGAACTGGTCGACGACGTTGCGCCGGTCCCCCGCCGCGAGCAGCTCCGCGTCGTATCGCGGGTCCAGATCCCCCGTCTGGGTGCGCGGCCAGGCCGCCTCGCCGCCAGGCCACGGCCCGACGCCCACCTCGAGCTGGGGCTCGGCGTCGTCAGCGGAGACGGGGACGGGGACGGGGACGGGGGCAGCGCCCTCGGCGGCCATCTAGACCAGCTCGATCCGCAGGGCGGCGGCTGCGGCGCGGGCCCGCGCGCGGGCCTCGGCGACGTCCGCCCCGCGGGCGAGCGCGACCGCGACCCGGCGGCGTCCGGAGACGGAGGGCTTACCGAAGATCCGCACCTGCGCGGTCGGGACCGCGAGGGCGAGCTCGACGCCGGTCACGACCGGCACCCCCTCCCCCTCGGCGAGGACCGCGCACGACGCCGCGGCCTCCTGGCCCGGGCCGCCGATCCGCGTCACGTCCCCGGCGGGCAGGCCGAGGATCGCCCGCGCGTGCAGCGCGAACTCGCTGAGGTCCTGGGACACGAGCGTCACCAGCCCGGTGTCGTGCGGGCGCGGGGACACCTCGGAGAAGATGACCTCCTCACCCACGACGAACACCTCGACGCCGAACACCCCGTAGCCGCCCAGGTCATCGGTGACCGCCGTCGCGATCTCCTGCGCGCGGCGCACGACGACGTCGGGCACGTCCTGGCCCTGCCAGGACTCGCGGTAGTCGCCGTCCACCTGGGTGTGGCCGATCGGGTCGAGGAAGGTCGTGCCGCCCGTGTGACGCACTGTGAGCAGGGTGAGCTCGTAGTCGAAGCTGATGAAACCCTCGACGATGACGCGCACACCGGTCTCGTCCGGGCCACCCGAACCGCCCGGGCAGCTCGCGGCGACCCGGCCGCCGGTCTGGGCGTACTCCCAGGCCGCCGCGACGTCGTCGGGCGTACGGATGACGGACTGGCCCTTGCCGGAGGAGCTCATGACGGGCTTGATCACGCAGGGCAGGCCGACGGCGGCCGTCGCGGCGCGCAGACCGGCGAGGGTGTCCACGAAGCGATAGGGCGAGGTCGCCAGCCCGAGGGTCTCCGCGGCGAGGCGCCGGATGCCCTCGCGGTCCATGGTCAGCGCCGTCGCGCGTGCCGTCGGGACGACTATCACCCGACCGGTCGCCTCGACGTCGACCAGCACCTGCGTGGCGATCGCCTCGATCTCGGGGACCACGACGTCGGGGGCTACCTCGTCGATGAGCGCGCGCAGCGCGACGGGGTCACCCATGTCGAGGACGCGGGAGGCGTGGGCGACCTGCATCGCGGGGGCGCCGGCGTAGCGGTCGGCGGCCACCACCTCGACGCCGAGGCGCGCCAGCTCGATCGCGACCTCCTTGCCCAGCTCGCCGGAGCCGAGCAGCAGGACGCGCGGCGCGCCGTCGCGGCCGGGGGCGACGAAGGCGGGCGGGCGCGAGAACGGGAGGCGAGGGGCGGGGCTGGTCATGCCTCTATTGTGGCGCGACCGCGGGCGCGGTGTGGGCATCGTGTGTCGGCTGCCCGACGCCGCGCTGACAGACCGGGGAGCGCGGTCGTGACCCCGTAGGCTGAGCCCGTGATCACCACAGCCCTCCTCTCCGCAAGCGACCAGATCGTCGCCCTCGGCCCCAGCTGGCTCAATGCCGACTCCCTGATCGAGTCCTTCGGCACGTACGCGCTGATCGGGATCGTGCTCGTGGTGTTCATCGAGACCGGGCTGCTGTTCCCTTTCCTGCCTGGGGACTCGTTGCTGTTCACGGCCGGGATGCTCGTCGCCCAGGATCAGCTCAACTTCCCTCTGTGGCTGCTCTGCCTGCTGCTGTTCTTCGCAGCCTTCGCCGGTGACCAGGTGGCGTACTTCTTCGGCCGCAAGGCCGGACCGAAGATCTTCAACAAGCCGGACTCGCGGTTCTTCAAGCAGTCCTACATCGACCAGACGAACGCGTTCTTCGACAAGTACGGCGGCCGGTCGATCATCCTGGCGCGCTTCGCGCCCTTCGTGCGTACCTACGCGCCGGTCGCGGCCGGCGTCGGGAAGATGCCCTACCGCCACTTCGTGACGTACAACGTCATCGGGGCGTTCCTGTGGGGCGTGGGGATCACGGTGCTCGGGTACTTCCTCGGTCAGATCACCTTTGTGCACGACAACATCGAGGCCATCCTCGTCCTCATCGTGTTCGTCTCGGTGCTGCCGATCATCATCGAGGTGGGCCGCGGATGGCTCGCCAAGCGCAAGGCCGGCAAGGCTCCTGCAGCCCCGGCATCGACCGACCCGAAGGAGATCCCCTGATGACCCGCATCATCGAGTCCTGGCTCACGGACATGGACGGCGTCCTCGTGCACGAGGGCAACGCGATCCCAGGGGCCCCCGAGTTCATCAAGACGCTGCGCGACAAGGAACGTCCCTTCCTCATCCTCACGAACAACTCGATCTTCACCGCGCGGGACCTGCGGGCCCGTCTCTACTCCTCCGGCATCGACGTGCCCGAGGAGTCCATCTGGACGTCCGCGCTGGCCACCTCGCAGTTCCTGTCCGACCAGATCCCCAACGGAAGCGCCTACGCGATCGGTGAGGCCGGCCTGACGACGGCGCTCTACGAGGCGGGCTACACCCTCACCGAGTCCGACCCGGACTACGTGGTGCTCGGCGAGACGCGCACATACTCCTTCGAGGCGATCACCAAGGCGGTTCGCCTGATCCTCGGTGGCGCGCGGTTCATCTGCACCAACCCCGACGCGACCGGACCGTCCGCCGAGGGGCCACTACCCGCCACGGGCGCCGTGGCCGCGATGATCACGCGGGCGACCGGGCGCGAGCCCTACTTCGTCGGCAAGCCGAACCCGATGATGTTCCGGTCGGCGCTCAACCGGATCGACGCGCACTCGGAGTCGACCGCGATGATCGGCGACCGGATGGACACCGACGTCGTCGCAGGCATCGAGGCCGGTCTGCACACCTTCCTCGTGCTCACCGGCTCGACCAAGCTCAAGGACGTGGACAAGTACCCCTTCCGCCCGAGCACGGTCGTCGACTCGATCGCGAACCTCATCGAGCGCGTCTGAGCGTCGCCAGCAAGGACTATCGGTCCTTGAAGTACCGGAACAGGTGTCTCTCGCGGGTGGCCATGGTTGCGGTCACCGCGCCGACCACCGCGGCCGCGCCCGCGGCGAGGACGACGCGCATCCCGATGACCCAGACCGGCCCGGCGGGCTCGGGATTGCCCCAGGCCGCGAGATGCGCCAGGACCGGTACCGCGATGATCGAGGCCGAGACGACCCACACGAGGGTCTCGAGCACAACCTGCCAGGTGAGCGCGGTGCGGCTGACCCGGGTGTGCAAGGCCGCGGCCAGCTCGAGGCGGCGCAGCCGGATTGCGGCGAAACCCAGCGCCAGACCGACGGCCACCCCACCGACGGTCGCGAACCTGGTGGGCCGTTCACCGAGCAGCGCACGTGCGTCGTAGTCCGTCCCGAGGCGGGAGTTGAGCTGCTTCTGGACGACCTGGCCGGCGTCGGGCGCGGTTGACACGACCAGCCGCAGCAGCGGACCGATCTCGTCCGTGAGCGGCCACACCTCGACCCAGCACTGGTCAAACATCCCCGTCGCCGGCACCGTGGCCAAGCCGGCGTAGGACAGACCCCCGCCCCGGCCATCGTCGGGGTAGGGGAAGACGGCCGCGACCGTCGCCGAGCCTGTCCGGGTCGCGAACGTCGAACGCACCTGCGCACCGAAGATCTCGGCCGTGTCCATGGACAGCATCAACCCGGTGGCTTCCCGCAGTGCGGGCTGGCCCAGCACGCTCAGGAATCCGGGGGTGACCTCGTAGACCGGCAGGTCGGTCGAAGGCAGGGAGAGAGCGCGCACCGGCTCGCCGTTGCGCAGCGCACCCGCCGCATTCACGCCCTCGACCTCGGCCAGGGCGGCGCAGTGCGCGCCGTCGACGCCCCCGACCATCTCGACGATCTGCGTGCTCGCTCCCGCGTCCCGAAAGTCCTGCGCGCCGCGGATGACCCCGACCACGGCGCGCTGGTCCACGCCCGCCAGCGCTCCGACCGAGATGAGGAACAGCACCGTGAACAGCAACGGGCGCGCGGTCCCGGAGCGGGTGTTGCGCCACGCCTCGGAGACGACCGAACGCAGCCGCATCCCGGTCATGCGAGCGCACCTTCCACACCCGTGGCCTGATAGCTGGCCAGGTCGATCACCCGTGAGCACGCGTCGCGGGTGTGCGGATCGTGGGTGGCGACCACCACGATCGAGTTGTCCTGTGCAATCTTGGCCAGCACCTCGTTGACGGTCGCCGCCGTGTGCATGTCGAGCTGCGCCGTCGGCTCGTCGACTAGCAGCAGGTCGGGAGCGAGAGCCACGGCCCGGGCGAGCATGAGGCGCTGTGCCTCACCGCCCGACAACGCCCGGAAGGGGCGTTGCGCGACGCTCTCGAGGTTGAAGCTGGCCATGATGCGCCGTGCGCGTTCCTCGCTCAGTCGACGTCTGCCTCCCTGCGCCAACAACGCCAGGACCACGTGGTCGAGCGCCGTGCGCCGCGCAACGCCGTGCGGGTTCTGGAACACCCACCCGGTCGTGACGATGCCGCGCCGTTCGACGCGCCCCGCCCTCGGCTGCTCCCAGCCGGCGATGATGCTCAACAAGGTCGACTTGCCACTGCCCGAGGGACCGACCAGAGCCACCACCTCACCCGGCACGATCTCGAGGTCGAGCCCGGTGAACAGCTCGCCCGTGCCCGGGAAGGAATGCCCAAGATCGTGACCGAGCACCGCTCTCATCCGCACGTCGCTCCGGGGTCGACCGGGGCGGGGTCGACCGAGGGGGGCGGCGTCTGGCCCTCCTCGAAGGTGACGAACGTCCTGCCCAAGGAAGAAGCCACAACGGTCACCGGGAGCTTGGCGCCAGCCGACCGCACACACCCGCGGCCCGCGCTCAGCGCAAAGAGCGCGCCGGGCGGCACGACGGTCACCGTGACCGGCTCGGCCAGGGCGAAGGACACCTGGAGCCCACCACCGCCCTCCGGTGCGTCTGGCATCTGCGACATGATGAATGCGGGTGAGCGGCGGACCGCGTCAAGGAGCGCAGGATCGGTGATCGAGCCGTCCTCCGCGATGGGAGCGCTGACGCCCGCGTAACTGGCCACGCGCTCACCGGGGGTGATGCCCGTGGGGGCATCCTTGAGATGCAAGGACAGGAGCCCCCCATCGGTCGTGGCGAAGGGGACGTCTCCCGGAGAGGCGGACCCGACAGCCAGCGGGCACGTCTTGATCGCGACCGACGGCGCAGGCAGCCACAGCACAGACGCGACCGCCAGGGCGCCGGCCGGCTTGGCGACGCCAAGCTGCTTGGAGAGCGCAGCTATCGCCGTCGTGGTGCCCTTGCCGTAGACCCCGTCGGCCGTGACCTCGTAGCCGAGCCGGGTGAGCTCCTCCTGCAGCGAGCGGACGTCTTCGCCCTTGGTCCCGGAAGAAAGGTCACGCCAGAGCGGGACCGACGTCGCCAGGGCAAAGGTGGGACGGTCGTCCACGGTGACCGGACTCGATCCGGAGCCGATCGTCGCCCCGGGGATGCAGGTGGAGCGGGTGATCCGCCCGGCGGCGGCGAGGGTCAGCGTCAGTTCCGGGGCGATCTCGGCGCGAACCTGCACCTGGCGGGCGTCGTCGAAGGTCTCGCTCGCTGTGGGGATCGCCGAGAACGGCGCGGCCTGGGCCGCGATGGCGGGCGTGCGTTCTGGGGCCAGCACCATTCCTGTGCCCAGAGCGGCGGCGGCAAGCACCAGTGCCCCCAGCGCGACCGAGCCGATGATTCCCGGGGTCTTCACTCCTGCGGACAACCGCTTCATCGCTGCCGCACGGTTCATGATTCCATGGGGTTCTGGAAGCACGCGGAGTTTTCGTCAGTGAGCAGCGTGATGATGGTTTCTCCGGTCATCTTCGTTGCGAAGCCGGGATCGATATAGCCATTGCGCTTAAGGCACTCGACGATCAGATCTTCGAAGACCTCGTTCTTCGGATTCTTCTTCATATCGTAGTACATCGGCCCGACTGCGCTCACGAACTTCTCTTTGCATTCATCGTAGGCCGCCTCGACGACGGCCTGGTCATCTCCTACCTTGCCGCTCCAGGTGTAGCTGCCGTCGTTCGGGTCGATGCCGACGCTATACCCCAGATCCTCGAAGCACGACTTAAATCTGCCTTGAGCTTCCGTCACCTCGCTATCGGTCACCACGCCGTCGGCCAGAATTTCTTTCTGAAACTCGCTGAGGGGACCGCTGAGCTCCCGCTCGAAGATCTCGTGATACGGGCTGCTGGCAACCCCATCAGAGAATGTCACCTTATCTGCGCAGCCAGACACCGCAATCCCCACACAGGTGAGCATCAGAAAGAGCCGCAATGTCCTTCGCGTATTATTGCGGGCCATTCTGCCTCCAATGCAGAGTCGAACTTCTTGCGCATCTTTGCGCACGCCGATCTTGGCACCCTTTGTAGCGAAAGTCAAGCATGCACCTCGTGCCCGAGAAGGCAGTTAATGGTGGATCCCGTCGCTCTCCTTGAACTAACTGCGGTGCGGATTGACGAAGCGCTCCTGCCCGGGTTATCCGGACAGGAGCGCTTCGTCGTTCAGCTACGCGTAGATCAGCCGATCTTCACGCGGGGCCGACGACGACGGGCCACCATGACGAGGCTCAGACCGAAGGCCATGGCTGCCAGCGCGAGGAGCGCGGCGTCGGCCAGGCCATCGGCCCCGGTGGCTGCCAGGGCGCCCGAGCTTGCGTCGCACTCGACCGTCGCTCCCAGCGGGAAGGAGAACGTGACGGGGTCGAGCGCGTCACCGGCCTCGTAGAAGCCGGAGAACGCCTTGGCGCCCGCGGCCGTGAGAGACGCAGCGGCGTTGGTCCAGGTGACCGTGCTGCCTGACGTCGACTTCGTGCCGGACAGGCTCAGCGAGGCCAGCGCGATGCCGGACTGGTTGGACTTGACGCCGTCGATGCTGGTGCTCGACACGTCGGCGATGAGCGACGCGGTCGATGCGCTGTTCACCTGGATGCGGACGTTGGAGATGGTGAGGTCGAGCAGGCCGCCGTGCCCCGAGAAGTGCACGGAACCCGCGTAGGCTACCCGACCCTGGTTCACCTCGGTGTTGAACTTGCCCGTCCCAGCCGTCCAGCGGAAGGCCGAGCCGGAGTCGCTCACGCCGCTTGTGGTGATCGACCCGTTGGCCGTGGGGCTCGTGATGTAGTTGCGGAAGGAGCTCTTGACGCCCCAGCTCAGAGTCGCGCCCGAGACCGCGTTCGCCACGCACTGCTTGGCTGCCGGGGCCGGCGCCTCGACCGTGATGGTGACCTGCGACTTCACGCCGTTGGCCTCGAAGGAGAGCGTGTGCACGCCGGCCGCGAGGTTCTTGGGGAGCGTGACCGTGGCCGTGACCGTGCCGTTTGCGTCGGCCGTGAGGCCGGTCGCGAGGACCTGGCGGACGGAGTAGACCGCGAGCTCGATGCCCGTGGTGTTCGCGCCGAAACCGGTCCCTGTGACGGTGACCTCACCACCCGGGAGGGCGGTGGGCACGTTGGCCGTGGCGTTCGGGTAGGTGCCGGCGGCGAGCGGGGCGACGGTGGTGGCCGGGGGTGTGACCGGGGTCTCGCCCGCAACGGTGTCCGCTCCGATGGTGAAGGAGACGGGGTCGAGCGCGGTGCCGGCCTGGATGAATCCGGAGAAGGCCTCGGAACCAGCAGCCGTGATGGTCGCCGCTGCGTTGGTCCACGTCGTGACACCGCCGTCGGTCGTCGGGGTGTCCAGCGTCAGCGTGGCGAACTCGACGCCGGAGTTGGTGACCGAAGCGCCGTCAAGTGCCTTGCCGACGACATCGACGATGAGGATGGCCGTGGTGGGCCCAGTGATCTTGATCCGCGGGTTGATGAGCTGCAGGTCGAGCACGCCGGCGTGGCCGGTGAAGTGGACCGTGCCTGCGTAGCCGACCGTGCCGGTCGAACCGTTGAAGTCCTTCGAGGTCTGGTTGAAGGTGAAGACCGCGCCGGACGTCGCCGCGCCACCCGAGACTGTGATCGCACCGGCTGCGCCCTTGGTGATGTAGGTGGTGAAGGATGCCTTGACACCCCAGATCAGCTGACCTTTCGCGCTCGGGACCGGAGTGCCGGCACCAGGCGTCTCTGTGCCAGGCGTACCCGTACCGGGGGTCTCGGCGCCAGGCGTACCCGTACCGGGGGTTCCGGTTTCCGGCACGTCGGTCCCGTTCAGCACCAGCGCGAGCGGGGCCGCCTTCTTCGCCTCGGCCTTGGCATCCGTCGGGCCACTCGCCACGAAGTGTCCTTCCTGACCGGTCGCAACGAGGTAGGTGGTGAACTCTGACGTGAATACCTGAGTCAGCGAGGTCCTTGCGATCCCGTCACCGACGAGCGTCGCGGGGTCCACGGTGAAGGTTGCGATCGAGACGATCTGCTTCGACGAGGAAGAGATCTCGTCGGCGAGACTGTCCCAGGAGACGGCGCCCTTGAGAGTGCCGTTGCCCGCAGCGTCGACGGTCATCGAGAGGTCTTCGAACTGGAGCCAGTAGTAGACCGGGTCGCCAGTCACGTGGGTGTTGTGCCAGGTGAAGCGGAATGCACCCGAGAGCTTCAGGTCAGAGGTGGTGCCCGAGGTGACGACCTCGGTGACGGGGAGCGTGAAGCCGCTCGCGTCGGATACGGTCACGCCTCCGGTGACGCTCTTCTCGTTGTAGTAGGTCCAGGTGCGCGATGACACCTTCCAGGTGACAGACCCGAGCGACGTGGTGGGCGCGGAGATCGTCGGGAAGGCCGCTGACACGGGGGTGGGCGTGGCAGTGACTGTGTGCGTCACGGATCCGTCGGAGGGGGCTGCGGATGGGCTACCGCTGTAGGTGGCAGTGATGGTGGCCGACCCTTCGACGAGGCCTGAGGTGCTCAAGCTCGCAGATCCGTCAACGACAGTGACCACAGTGGCGGAAATCCCGCCACCGGAGAAGGTCACGGTCCCCGTTGCAGCGGGCTCGACGGTCGCGGTGAAGGTTACGTCCGAGCCAACCGCGCTCGAGATCGCCGACGCGCGGACCGTGGTCGTCGTGGTCGACTTCTCCAGCGTTATCGACAGATCGTCGAGGCGGTCTCCAGCCTCACGCGCGTCGTAGCTGTCAGGCAGCACGATCTTGGGGAACACCGCGATCGCGCCTTCGACGAGGACCACCTTGACGCCCGTCCAGGAGACGGTGGTCGCAGTGTCGGTCTTGACTGCGTCCTTCAGGTCGAGGGTGGCCAGCTGGCGAACCGCAGCGGGGGCCTCCGGGCCTTGCCCGTGGGACTTGCTCACTGAGTTCGCGGACAGCGTGCCGCTCGTCCCGTTGATCGCGATCGTCGGCGAGGCGATGGAGATGTAGTTGCCGGAGGTGCCGGAGGTGTCGGACACGTAGCCGATCCGAGCCGAGCCGGTGAATGCGAGCGAGCCGCTGACGCCGTCCCAGGTTGAGGTGGTCGACGCCGGGAACACGGCGTTGTCGTTGACGAACGTCGCCCCGTCCGTGGCGCTGCGCATGAACGCCGACGCCGGGAATACAGTGCGGTAGTCCTGGATGACGCCCCACGTGAGCTTGCCGCCAGCAACGGTGTTGGTCGGGACGGCCGCCTGCGCCGGCGCAAGTATCCCGATCACGGACAGCCCGGCGAGCAGCGCTACAGCCGTGAGCGTGGCGAGCAAGCGCCGAGTGCGCTCCTCGAGGAATGTGAACACCGGGTGGACTCCTGAAGGTCGGCGCTGGTCAGCGCGGGCTGTGGGCGCTCACCATCGACAGAGAACCCACTCGTGATCCGCACCTTATAAGGCATGCCTTACCAAAGCAAGATTAGGTCCACCTAGGGCTCAGCCTTCGGTACGTGACAGTCTGCTCAAGATCGTCAGATCGGGGCGATGTCGGGGATGAGGGGCCGCGTCGTGTGGCGCAGATCACATGCGCTTGGGCTCCGGTGCCCAGAGGTCCGCACTGACCAGTGCGGAGGTCGGGCTAGATGAGGGAGACGTGAACGGTCAGGCGCCGAAGGTGGCGACGGCCACGGCGATCGCGCAGACCATTGCCGCCACGGTCCCCAGCGCCATCGAGTACGACACGGGGGTGTGCAGCGCGTGCTGCAGGCTGGTCCTCGGAGCTCCGATCACGGCGTCGTTGCCGGGGGTTTCCTGGACCTGGACCGAACGGACTGACTCGAAGAAGTTCGCCGCCAGGGTGTAGTGCGAGGTGCCTACGGCTCGCCCCGGTCCCCCGAAGGATGCGGGCGCCAAACGTCGCGAAGACTGGTCGGCGTGGATGGTCATGCACCGCAGACTACGAGCGCGCCTCGGGGAAGGCGATGGGGAGAACTCCCCATCGGAAAAACAACCCTCAGGCGTTGCCCTGACCGAAGTCGACCACCGGTGCCGCGCGCACCGCAGGGTCGGTGACCTCGAAATACTCCGCGCGCGAGAAGTGGAACATCCCTGCGACGATGTTGGCCGGGAATGTCTCGACCTTGGTGTTGAGCTCACGGACGTTGGCGTTGTAGAACCGGCGTCCTGCAGCGATCCGGTCCTCGGTGTTGGTGAGCTCGTGCTGGAGCGCCACGAAGTTCTCCGTCGCACGCAGCTGCGGGTACGCCTCGGCGACCGCGAAGAGCCGACCGAGGGCCTGCGTCAGGTTGTTCTCCTGAGCGGCCTGCTGCGCCGGCGTGGAGCCGGGCTGAATCGCGGCGGCGCGCGCCTGCGAGACTGCCTCGAACACACCGCTCTCGTGCGCGGCATACCCCTTGACCGTCTCGATGAGGTTGGGGATGAGGTCATGGCGACGGTGCAGCTCGACGTCGATCTGGCGCCACGCCTCTTGAATGAGGTTCCGCAGGCGGACGAACGTGTTGTAGGCGCTGACCACCCAGATCAGCACCACGAGCACCACGACGACAACTACGAGCGCAACAACGGTGGCGAAGTTCATCTGCCGTCTCCTCCATGGGTCCATGATCGGGTGATACGACCTGAACCCTACCGGGGCCTCACCACGGAGGGGACGACGCCGGTCGGCGGGTCTACCTCGGAGGGTGGGCCCGGTCCTGCCACACGTAGTCCGGGATCGCGTCGATCATCTCGTTGAGCACGGCGACCCTGGCGTCGATCACGTCGAGCTGCGGCGCCCCGACCGACCAGGTGAGGACGGCGTCGCCGACGAACCCGAACGTGCGCCCGGCCACGTCTGGGCGCAGCAGCCGCTCCATCGTCCGGGGGTGCACCACGTCGTGAGCGAAGCGCAGATCCGGTGAGGTCACCCGCCAGCGCGAGTTGAACTGCTCCGACTCGAACTGGATGTCCTGGCCCCCGAAGGCCTTGACGATCTTGGCGCCAAACGTCTCGGGAGCGATGGTCAGGGCCGGAAGGGGCGCCGGCAGGAAGACCACGACCACGTGGTGGACGTGATCGGTCGACGACTTGTTCTCCCCCGACCCGCTCGTCGTGGTGTACGTGTACCGGAAGGACAGCGCCTGCCGGCCCGCGGCCGGTCCGGCGAGGATCTCCGTCGCCTTGCGCGAGCTCCCGGTCCCGAACGGCGCGCCACTCCACCGGCGGGCGAGCGCGGTGTCGTTTTCCAGGACGGCCCACCCCCGCGCCGCCGCCCACGCGGCGTTCGCCTCCCGGCGTCGTCGCTGGCCGATCACGCCGAAGACGATGATGACCACGGCCACCACGAGGAAGACGACAAAGATCCAAGGGAAGTTGTCCATCGGGAGCTCCGCCTCAGGCGAGGCCGAGGTCCTCGAGACCGAAGAGGGAGAGGTAGGGAACCCCGAGGGCCTCGATCTTCTCCTGCGCGCCGGTCGCGCGGTCCACGATCGTGGCGACGCCGACGACCTCCGCGCCGGCCGCGCGCGCGGCCTCGATGGCCGCGATCGGCGACCCGCCGGTCGTCGTGGTGTCCTCCACGACGACGACGCGGCGCCCCGCGATGTCCGGCCCCTCGATCTGGCGCTGCATGCCGTGCGCCTTGGCGGCCTTGCGCACGACGAAGGCGTCGAGGTCCTGCCCGCGCGAAGCCGCCGCGTGCAGCAGCGCCGTCGCGATCGGGTCGGCTCCGAGCGTCAGGCCGCCGACGGCGTCGACCTCGGCTGTGCCCAGGCCGGCTTCTTCGAGCGCGTCGAGCAGCACGTGCCCAATCAGCGGCGCCGCGCGGTGGTGCAGAGTCACGCGCCGCAGGTCGACGTAGTAGTCGGCTTCTTTGCCCGAGGACAGCGTCACCTTTCCGTGCACGATGGCGAGCTCGGCGATGAGGTCGCGGAGCTGCTCGCGCGGCGTCGGGGACAGGACGGTGTCGGCGTTCGAGTTCGTGGTCACGATCAAAGGCTAGCGGGGACGTGCCGTACCGCTCACGCTGCCCGCCCCTTGGATCGCCCGGATGGCGGACCGCGGGAGCATCCGGAGCAGCCCCGAGGCCGCCCGGTAGCGCAGGCTCGGCGTGGAGATCACGACGCCGCGGCGCACGTCCGCGAGCGCCGCGCTCACCACGTCGGCCGCGTTGAGCCAGACAATCTCCGGCAGGTGGGCGTAGTCGAGACCCGCGCGCTCGTGGAACTCCGTGCGCACCAGACCTGGGCACAGCGCCGTCGCCGTAACCCCGGTGTCGCGGAGCTCGACCGAGAGGCCTTCCGTGAACGCACGGACCCAGGCCTTGCTGGCGGAATAGGTGCCCGACGCCGTCAGCGCGGCGATCGAGGACACGTTGAGGATGGCGCCGCGCTCACGCGTGATCATCTGGCCGGCGGCGGCGTGCGAGAGCACCATGACGGCGCGGACCATGACGTCGAGGGAGGCTTCCTGCTTGGCCAGGTCTCCGCCCAGGAACGGCTCGTCGACGGCGTAGCCGGCGTTGTTGACCAGCAGGCTCACCGGGTTGTCCAGGGCGCGCAGGCGCTCGGCGACGTGTTCGGTCTGCTCGCGGTCAGCCAGGTCGGCCGGGAGCACCTCGACCTGGATCCCCGCCGCGGCGCGCAGGTGGTCGGCCAGCCGGTCCAGCCGCTCGGTGTCGCGCGCGACGATCACGAGGTCGTGCTGGGCGGCGGCGAGCTGCCATGCGAACTCGAGCCCGAGGCCGGCGCTCGCGCCGGTGATGAGTGCTGTTGCCATGCCGCCAGCCTACCGACGGGGCGGTCCCGCCACAGTCACCGGCGCCTGGGGATGTACGGGGCGTGCTCTTGACTACGGGACGTGCGGTTGAACGCACGCCCCGTAGTCAAGAGCACGCCCCGAATGGAGGGAGCGGTCGGGTGGTGGGGCGGAGAGGGGCGAACGGCGTCGCCGAACACGGTCCGGCGCTAGCCTGGTACCCATGCGCCTTGCCACCTGGAACATCAACTCGATCCGTGCCCGCGTCGACCGCGCGGTCGCCTTCCTCGACCGCAGCGGCACGGACGTGCTGGCCCTGCAGGAGACCAAGTGCAAGGACGCCCAGTTCCCCACCGAGGCCTTCGAGGCCGCGGGCTACCAGGTGGCGCACTTCGGCCTGTCCCAGTGGAACGGCGTCGCGATCATCAGCCGGGTCGGCCTGGACGACGTCGAGCTCGGCTTCCCGGGGCAGCCGCACTTTGGAGAGGAGCCGGCTCTGGAGGCCCGCGCGATCGGTGCGACCTGCGGCGGGGTGCGGGTATGGAGCCTGTACATCCCGAACGGGCGCACGCTGGACAACCCGCACTACCCCTACAAGCTCGAGTGGCTCCGGACGCTGGAGGAGAACGCTCGCGGCTGGGTCGAGGCGGACCCGGCTGCCAAGCTCGCCCTGGTCGGCGACTGGAACGTCGCCCCGCGGGACACCGACGTGTGGGACATGGCCGTCTTCGAGGGGCAGACCCACGTGAGCCAGCCCGAGCGGGACGCTTTCGCCGCCTTCGAGAACGCGGGCTTCACGGAGATCAGCCGCCAGTTCATCCCCGAGGACCGCAAGTACACCTACTGGGACTATCAGCAGCTGCGCTTCCCTAAGAACGAGGGCATGCGCATCGACTTCGCGTACACGTCACCCGCGCTGACCACGGCCGTCACAGCCGTGGAGATCGACCGCAACGAGCGCAAGGGCAAGGGCGCCTCCGACCACGTCCCGGTGATCCTGGACATCGCCGACTGAGAGGTCCGCGTGGCGGTCCCCGCCGCAGGGGCGAAGAGGCATTCGTTACTGTGGGTCCGTGACCCAGCCTCCCGAACATGCTCCTTCCGGCCCGCCCGGTCAGCCATCCTTCGACAAGCCGCCGTCTGGCCAGCCTGCTCCGGGCCACCCCTTCCCGGGGCAGTCGACACCGGCGCAGCCGTACCCCGCCCAGCCGCACTCCGGCACACCGCAACCGCCGTACTCCGGCGGACCACAAAACCCCTACGCCGGCGGACCCCAGGATCCGTACGCAACTCCGGTGGGCAACGTCCCTTACCCGTCCGCTCCCCAAGCCGGCTACGGCGGGCCGTACTACCCGCCCGGCATGCCGCCGCCCACAGACGGCACGGCCATCGCCGCGCTGGTCTGCGGGCTGGTCGTCGGGCCCGTGGGGCTCATCCTGGGAATCGTGGCGCTGGCGAGGATCCGTCGTTCGGGAGCCAAAGGTCGCGGTCTGGCGATCACCGGGATCGTGCTGGGCGCGATCTCGCTCGTCTCCGCGGCAGTCCTCGTGGTCTTCGTCGCGACGGGCGCCTTCAATACGAGTCCGTCGAACATCTCCGAGGGGCGTTCCATCGCCGCTGACAAGCTCGAGCCGGGGCACTGCGCGAACTTCGCGGATGTCGACGGCGCCGGCGAACGCGTCCCGGTTGTGCCGTGCAGCGACGCCCATGACATCGAGATCATCGCGGATCTGGGCAAGGATGCGCAGGCCTCGTGGGGCGACACGACGGCACTCGGTCTGGAATGCGCCGAGCAGGTGACCGCGATCGCCGGTCGGGACGCCGGGCGCCTGACCACCTACGTCCTCCCGATCATCCCGGCTGACCCGGACGACAAGCTGTTGACTCGATACCTGTGTGCGGCATCGTCGGACGATGCCACGATGACGGGCTCGTTCGTCGTCGGCGACGCAGTGCTGAACTGACGGCACGGCTGGGGCGATGGTCGCTGAGATGACGGCACGGCCGGGCGAGGCGGGCACGCCTGCGTCCCGCCCGCGCAACGGGCTCGCCGTCGCAGCCCTGGCGACTCCCTTCGCGATGTTCGGGCTTACCGCGCCCCTCGGCGCAGTCCTCGGGGTCGCGGCGCTGGTGCAGATCTCGCGGGCCGCCCGTGCGGGAGTGCGCCAGCGCGGCACGGGCCAGGCCGTCGCGGGCATCGTCGTCGGCGTCCTGGTGACGGCGCTGTGGGCCGCGGCCGTGTGGTTCGTCGTGTGGGCGGTGCAGCTGAGCGACCGCAGCGATCGCTTCGCAGATCCGGCGCAGGTCACCGAGCCGGCCGAGATCTACTTCACCTCCCTCAACCCGGGCCACTGCGCGAACTTCGGGCACTTCGGCGCGGGCAGGGTCACGGTTGTGCCGTGCGATCAGCCGCACAACTGGGAGTTGCTCACCATGGTGCCCGTGCAGAGCGGGCCCGACGGCGTGTACCCCGGTTCGGGGTCCAGCTTCCAGGAGGGCACCGCGGCCTGCACAAAGTACTTCGACACCCTCCCCGACTCTGCCCTCTCCTATCTGCGCCCGGTCCCTCTCGTCCCGCCCGAGGACCTGTGGGACGAGGGCTACACCGAGACGTGGTGCTTCGCCGAGTCCAAGTACGGCAAGGTGACCGGCAGCTCAGGCGACGACACAGTCGCCCCAGCGCACTGAGCGAGGAGCCCCCGCACACAGAAGCGGCGCTAGTCTTCAGACACGACAATCCACCCGTCCACTCTCCGGACGCAGATCGAAGGCGGTAGCGCCCCGTGACCTCAGTCCCTCCTCCTCCGCCCGGCCCTGTCGACCCGGAGAACCCTGGACAGCCGCAGCAGCCCGGACAGTACGCTCAGCCTGGCCAGCCCGGTCAGCCACGAGCGGTTCCCGGTCCGCCTGCTCAGTGGGGCGCACAGCCCGCAGCCCCTGGTCAGTACGGCCAGCCCGCGTCGGCGCAGCCGTGGGCAGCTCCTCAGCAGGGACAGCCGGGACAGCAGGGACAGCAGGGGCAGTACGCGCAGCCCGGACAGTACGCCCCGCCCAGCCAGCCCGGTCAGCAGTGGGGGCGGTCCCAGCAGCCAGGCCAGCCCGGTCAATATCCCCAGCAGGGGCAGCCGGGCCAGTATGCCCAGCCGGGTCAGCCAAATCAGTACGCCCAGCAGGGCCAGCCCGGTCAGTACGCCCAGCCGGGTCAGCCAGGTCAGTACCCGCATCAGGGCCAGCCCGGTCAGTACGCCCAGCCCGGTCAGCCCGGCCCATGGGGCGCGCAGCCGCCTGCGGCAGGCTCCCGGAACAAGACCGTGATCATCGTCGTCTCCGTGATCGCCGCCGTCGTTGTCGTCAGTCTCGCCGTCGCGGCGTACTTCCTGCTGTCGTCCTCTGACGTCGAGTCGCTGCCCAAGGACGTCGACGCCAAGACCACCGCGCACTCACGTGAGCTCACCGTGGGCAACTGCCTGCTGTCACTGCCAACGGGCGAATCGATCGCCGAAGTGACCGTCGTCCCGTGCGCAGACGCCCACGACGCCCAGGTGGTCGCGGCCAAGAAGTTTTCCGGTGAGAAGTTCCCCGGTGATGCCAAGGTCATCGAGCAGACCACGGCGATCTGCCCCGGGAAGTCGATCACCTCCGACACCGCGCCGGAGGCCCTCGACTTCCTCGTGTGGACCCCGAGCGAGGACTCCTGGGGCGAAGGCGACCGCAAGGGCCTGTGCATCGCCGCAAGCCCGGACGGCAAGCTGACCGGAAGCCTCCTCGGCTGATCTGATCGAGCCCTGGACGGGGCCAGACGCGTGCATCGAGCCGCGCCCGGCCCCGTTCGTGTGTCCGCGTGGCTCCCGAGAGCGCCCGGGACGTGCAAGCCGACCCGGCGCTATGACCGACTTGACCCGCACGGCGGGTGAACTTTGTCAGAAAGCGTCACGGCGGACCGCGACCGTTCGATAGGGGGTCGACATCACGATTTCTTGAGGGAGAAGTTCGCATGAGTGCACTACCGTCAGCTGGCCGAGGAACCGATCGACAAGGTCGGCGGTCGAGAGTTCGCTTCGCCGACTGGTCCATCAGGACCAAGGTCCTCGCAATCGTCGCTCTCGGCGCTCTAGTCTCGGTGGGCCTGACAGCTATGGGCGCCGGGTCGATGACCACCCTCAACGCCGCCACGACCGAGATGGCAAAGACGCAGACCGAAGTCAGCGGTGCGCTCTCAGACCTCAAGGACACCGTCTGGGTGGCGCGCAACGCCGCTACCCAGATGGGTGCCACCTTCGACGAGGCGGACCGCCCCGGT
Organism: Sanguibacter gelidistatuariae; assembly: GCF_900096585.1. Classification (GTDB taxonomy): domain Bacteria; phylum Actinomycetota; class Actinomycetes; order Actinomycetales; family Cellulomonadaceae; genus Sanguibacter; species Sanguibacter gelidistatuariae. Next base: position 679,336 of record NZ_FMYH01000001.1, on the reverse strand, counting down.
CAGGCCGCGAAGGTCGAGGAGGCGCTGGCGCTGGTGGACAAGGTTTCCGACTCGTTCGGCGCCGTGTATCTGGCTGCCGCCGGGGAGATGCCCGAGTCCTGGGAGGCGCTGGGGACTGGATGGGAGAAGTACGTCGACCTCCAGCGCACCAAGCTCATTCCCGCTGCACTGGCAGGCGACTTCGACCTCTTCCAAGAGGTCCGTGTCAAAGAGGGGGCCGTCGCCGGTGACGCGATGATCGGCGGCCTCAGAGCCGTCTCCGACGACGTGACGGCGCTGCTGGAGAAGGTCTCCTCCGACGCCGACTCCCGCGCGAGGAACGCCACCATCCTGCTCATCGCCCTCGCCGCGGCCGGCGTCGTGCTCGCGGTCGTCGTCGGCGTGGCGATCGCGAACATCATGCGTCGCCAGGTCAACGCCGTGAGGGCCGCCCTGGACGCCCTGGCTTCCGGGGACCTCACCGTCCGCGTCGACAACACCAACGGGGACGAGATCGGTCAGATGGCGCACGCCCTGACCTCCGCGCAGATCAACCTCACCGAAACCCTGGCCGGGGTGACAGAGACCGCCGGAACCGTCGCAGCAGCAGCCGAGGAGCTCGCCGCCGCGAACACCCAGGTCGCCGCCGGGTCCGAGGAGACCAGCGCGCAGGCCGGCGTGGTCGCCGCCGCCGCCGAGCAGGTCTCACGCAACGTGCAGACCGTCGCCGCCGGCGCGGAGGAGATGGGCGCCTCGATCCGTGAGATCGCCCAGAACGCCAACGACGCCGCGAAGGTCGCGGCCCGCGCCACGGTCATGGCTGCCTCGACCAACGAGACCGTCACCAAGCTCGGTGCCTCGAGCCAGGAGATCGGCAACGTCGTCAAGGTCATCACGAACATCGCCGAGCAGACCAACCTGCTCGCCCTCAACGCCACGATCGAAGCCGCCCGGGCCGGCGAGGCTGGCAAGGGCTTCGCCGTCGTCGCCGGCGAGGTCAAGGAGCTGGCCCAGGAGACCGCGAAGGCGACCGAGGACATCGCCCGCCGGGTCGAGGCGATCCAGCAGGAGACGTCCGGGGCGGTCGATGCGATCGCTGAGATCTCCGACATCATCGCCTCGATCAACGACTACCAGATGACGATCGCCTCGGCTGTGGAGGAGCAGACCGCAACCACGAACGAGATGTCCCGCTCGGTGACCGAGGCCGCGACCGGCTCGGGCGAGATCGCGAGCAACATCACCGGCGTCGCATTGGCAGCCGGCACGGCCTCCGAGGTGGTCGGGCAGATGAGCACCTCGGTCGAGGAGCTGGCTCGCCTCTCCGGCGACCTGCGCATGCGCATGGCCGCGTTCACCTACTAGCCCCACGGCTCCGAGAGCCCCCAGAACTGGTCACGGCGCGGTTCCCCCCCTCCGCGCCGTGACCACCGCACCGCCGGGCCTGCGCCCCGCGACAAAACAGGGCCCACCGCCGAGGCGGTGGGCCCTGCTGTCATGGGGTCAGGCGCGAACCTCGAGCGTGAGCCCCTGGGCCGGGACCGCGCCGTCGGCCTCGTCGAGCGGACGGTCGACCACGACGTGGTCGCCGTCGGCGATCTCCCCCGCGAGGATCTTGCGGGCGAGCCGGTCGCCGATCTCGCGCTGGACCAGGCGGCGCAGCGGACGCGCGCCGTACGCCGGGTCGAAGCCTTCGATCGCCAGCCACTCCCGGGCCGCGTCCGTGACCTCCAGGACCAGCCGGCGGTCGGCCAGCCGCTGACCGAGCTCGGTCACCTGGATGTCGACGATGTAGCCGAGCTCGTCGAGGTCGAGCGGGTCGAAGAGAACCACGTCGTCGAGCCGGTTGAGGAACTCCGGCTTGAACGCCTCCCGCACGGCCTGCATGACCGCGGCGCGCTTGGCCCCCGCGTCGAGCAGCGGGTCGACGAGGAACTGCGACCCGAGGTTCGACGTCAGCACGAGGATGACGTTGCGGAAGTCGACTGTACGACCCTGGCCGTCGGTGAGGCGGCCGTCGTCGAGCACCTGGAGCAGGATGTCGAAGACCTCCGGGTGGGCCTTCTCGACCTCGTCGAAGAGCACAACCGAATACGGCCGACGACGCACGGCCTCGGTGAGCTGGCCGCCCTCTTCGTAGCCGACGTAGCCCGGGGGCGCGCCGACGAGGCGGGCCACCGAGTGCTTCTCGGCGTACTCGGACATGTCGATGCGCACCATGGCGCGCTCGTCGTCGAACAGGAAGTCCGCGAGCGCCTTGGCGAGCTCGGTCTTGCCAACCCCGGTCGGGCCGAGGAAGAGGAACGAGCCGGTGGGCCGGTTGGGGTCGGAGACCCCGGCCCGGGCGCGCCGGACGGCGTCGGCCACGGTCGCCACGGCGGCCTTCTGCCCGATCAGCCGCTCACCGATGACCTTCTCCATGGACAGCAGCTTCTCGCTCTCGCCCTGGAGCATCCGGCCGGCCGGGATCCCCGTCCAGGCCGAGACGACCTCGGCGATCTCGTCCGCGTCGACCTTGTCCCCCACGAGCGGTGCGGGTCGGTCGCCAGCGTCGGCGGCGTTCTCGGAGCTCTCCGCGCGCTCGGCATCTGCCAGCTCGCGCTCCAGGGCCGGGATCTCCCCGTAGCGGATGCGCGACGCCGTCTCCAGGTCCGCGTCCCGCTCGGCGCGGGCGGCGCGTGCGTCGAGGTCGGCGAGCTGCTCGCGCAACTCACCGACCCGGTTGAAGCCGCCCTTCTCGGCGGCCCAGCGGGCGTTGAGCGCGGCGAGCTCCTCCTTGCGGTCGGCAAGGTTGGCCCGCAGCACACCGAGGCGCGCGCGCGTGGCCTCGTCGTCGGACTTCTCCAGGGCGAGCTCCTCCATCTCCAGGCGCGTGACCGCGCGCTGGAGCTCGTCGATCTCGGTCGGTGAGGAGTCCATCTCCATCCGGAGCCGGGAGGCGGCCTCGTCGATCAGGTCGATGGCCTTGTCGGGCAGCTTGCGGCCGGTGATGTAGCGGTCGGAGAGGGAGGCGGCCGCGACGAGCGCGGCGTCGGAGATGGTCACCCGGTGGTGCGCCTCATAGCGGGACTTCAGCCCGCGCAGGATCGCGACGGTGTCCTCGACCGACGGTTCGCCCACAAATACTTGCTGGAAGCGGCGCTCGAGCGCGGGGTCCTTCTCGATGTACTCGCGGTACTCGTCGAGGGTGGTCGCCCCGACCAGGCGCAGCTCGCCGCGCGCGAGCATGGGCTTGAGCATGTTGCCCGCGTCCATCGCGCCCTCGCCGCCGGCGCCGGCACCCACGACCGTGTGCAGCTCGTCGATGAAGGTGACGACCTCGCCCTCGGACCCCTTGATCTCCTCCAGGACCGCCTTGAAGCGCTCCTCGAACTCGCCGCGGTACTTCGCGCCGGCGACCATGGCCGCCAGGTCGAGGGAGATCAGCCGCTTGCCCTTGAGCGAGTCGGGCACGTCGCCGGCGACGATCCGCTGGGCGAGGCCCTCCACGACGGCAGTCTTGCCGACGCCGGGGTCACCGATGAGCACGGGGTTGTTCTTCGTCCGGCGGCTGAGCACCTGGACCACCCGGCGGATCTCGGCGTCGCGCCCGATGACCGGGTCGAGCTTGCCCTCGCGAGCCGCCTCCGTGAGGTCGACGCCGTACTTGCCCAGCGCCTCGTAGGTGCCCTCCGGGTTGGCGCTGGTCACGCGCTTGCCCCCACGCACGACGGGGACCGCTACGGCGAGCACGTCGCGGGTCGCGCCAGCGTTCTTGAGGATGTCGGCGGCCGGGGACGGCGCGGCAGCCAGGCCGAGCAGCAGGTGCTCGGTCGAGATGAAGTCGTCCTCGAGGTCCGACTGCTCCTTGCGGGCGCGCTGCAGGACTGCGGACATCGCGGGCGACAGGGTGGGTTTCACGACGGCGGAGCCGGAGACCGCGGGCAGCGCCACGAGGGCGCGGCGGGTCGCGGCGCCGATCGCCTGGGCGTCGACGCCGGCCTCCTTGAGCAGGCCGGGCGTGGTGCCGGACTGCTGGGCGAGCAGGGTGTCGAGCAGGTGGACGGGCTCCACCTGGGGGTTGCCAGCGGCGGTCGCGCCCTGGACGGCCCCGGCGAGCGCTTCCTGGGCGAGGGTGGTGAGGTTCAGATCCATGGGTCCTCCGTGTGACGTTCGAGCCGATGTCTACTGTCGCCAACATGCTCAAACTTGAGCGTATTCCACTCAACTCTGTCTCGCCACCGTACTTTCTACGCAACCCGGGGCGCTGCACCCTCCCCTGGACCTCGCCCGGTTCTAGATCAGCGCGCGCCTCTCGATCTGCTCGTAGGACTGCTCGCTGTCGCGGCTCTTCGCCCATACGACCGCCTCACCGGCGTTCAAGGACCGTTTGACGTCCAGCACCCGCTGGTTGCGGCTGCCCCGGAACTGCAGGCCCGGGTCCCGCAAGGTCAGCTCGAAGCGGCCGTCGACGAGGATGTCGACCTCGTCGAGCAGCGCGAGCTTGTCCGGGCTTTCGAGCAGGAGCTCCTCGAAGGTGTACCCGGTCCACGACCACACGTCCTTGCTGTCGCCGAGCTCGGCGCGGACCCGGGCGACCAGGGACAAGCAGACCTCGGTGTTGAGGAACGGCTCACCACCGAGCAGCGTGAGCCCCTGGACGTAGTCCTTGGACAGGTCCGCCACGATCCGGTCTTCGAGCTCACGGGTGTAGGGCTGGCCGTAGCGAAAGCTCCAGACTGCCTCGTTGAAGCAGCCCACACAGGCGAAGGGGCAGCCGCTCACGTAGAGGCTGCACCGCACTCCCTCGCCGTCGACGAAGACGTCGGGCTTGTAGTCGGCGACGCGATGCTGGCTGAGCTTCTCCGAGAGCCACTGTCCCGGACGCGGGTCAGGCACGCCCGGCCTGCCCGACGCCGGCGCTCCCGGCCGCGCTGCCGGCGTCGGGCACAGCATTGCTGCCTGCGGGACTGCCCACGGCACCGGGCATGTGCTTGACCCGGGAGGCAATCTCACTGTGGCGTCCGTGCACCATCGGGCGCGCCTGGGGATTGCCCAGGTACCCACAGGTCCGCTTGACGACGTCGCAGGTCGCGGGGTTGGCGTTGCCGCACTCGGGGCACTCGAAGCCGCGGGCGGTGGCGTCGAAGTCGCCCGTGTACCCGCATTCGTAGCACCGGTCGATCGGGGTGTTGGTGCCCAGGTAGCCGACCCGGTCGTATGCGTAGTCCCACACCGCACCGAGGGCGGCCGGGTTCTGCTGGAGGATCGGGTACTCGCAGTAGTGGATGAATCCGCCCGAGGAGTACTGGGGGTAGTCCATCTCGAAGTCGAGCTTCTCGAAGGGCGTGGGGTTCTTGCGCACGTCGTAGTGGAAGGAGTTCGTGTAGTAGTCCTTGTCGGTGATGTCGGCGACCGACCCGAACTTCGCTTTGTCCAGCCGGCAGAAGCGATCCGTGAGGGACTCGCTCGGCGTCGCGTAGACCGAGAACTGGTAGCTGTGCTCACGGGTCCAGGCCGCCGCGCTGCGCTGGAGCTCGCGGAGGATCTCGAGCGTGAACTCCTTGGCCTCGGGGTCACCCTCCCAGGCTCCGCCGTAGAAGGCGGCCGCCGCCTCATAGAGACCGATGTAGCCGAGCGAGACCGTGGCGCGCCCGTCCTTGAAGAGGGTGGTCACGGGGTCGGTGAGGGCCAGACGTTGCCCGAAGGCACCGAAGATATAGAGGATCGGCGCGTTCGCCGCGGTCGCCTCCGCGCAGCGCTCGATCCGGTAGAGCAGCGCGTCACGCGTCGTGCTCAGCCGTTCGTCGAGGATGGTCCAGAACTTCTCCTTGCTTCCCGCCGCCTCGAGCGCGATCCGTGGCAGGTTGAGGGTCACCACACCAAGGTTCATCCGACCCTCGGAGACGTCGTTGCCGTCGGCGTCCTGCCATCCCTGCAGGAAGGAGCGGCAGCCCATCGGGACCTTGAAGCTGCCCGTGAGCTCGACGAGCTTGTCGTAGTTGAGGACGTCGGGGTACATCCGCTTGGTCGCGCACTCGAGCGCGAGCTCCTTGATGTCGTAGTTCGGGTCGGTCGGGTCGAGGTTGAGCCCCCGCCGCAGCGTGAAGATGAGCTTGGGGAAGATCGCCGTCCGCTTCTCGCTGCCGAGACCGCCGATGCGGATGGCGAGGATCGCCTTCTGGACCTCACGCTCGAACCAGTCGGTGCCCAGGCCGAAGCCCAGCGACGTGAACGGCGTCTGGCCGTTGGAGGTGAAGAGGGTGTTGATCTCGTACTCGAGGCTCTGCATCGCGTCGTATATGTCTTTGCGGGTCTTCTCCTCGGCGTACTCGCGGTGCGCGGACTCCTCAGAGATCCACCGCCGGGCGTCGACGAGGTGCTTGTCGAAGTTCTTGCGCGCGTAGGGCGCCAGAAGCTCGTCGATGCGGTTGGCCGAGCACCCGCCGTACTGGCTCGAGGCGACGTTGGCAATGATCTGGGCGATCTGTGCGGTCGCGGTCTGGATCGAGCGCGGGGGTTCGACCTCGGCGTTGCCGATCCGGAAGCCCTGGCTGAGCATCGTCTGGAAGTCGATCAGGCAGCAGTTCGTCATCGGCGCATAGGGGTGATAGTCCAGATCGTGATAGTGGATGTCGCCCTTCTGGTGCGCGTTCGCCACGTGGGAGGGGAGCATCTTCAGGCCGATGGCCTTGCCCACGGCGCCGGCCGTGAGGTCCCGCTGGGTGTTGAAGACGTCGCTGTCTTTGTTGGCGTTCTCGTTGACGACCGCCTGGTCCTTGCCGATGAGCTTGAGGATGGAGTGGTCGATATCGGTGGCCTTGCTCCGGGCGAAGTCCCGCTGGGTCCGGTAGCTGATGTAGGCCTCGGCGACGTCGTACTCCTTGCTGTCCAGCAGCACGTGCTCGACGACGTTCTGGATCTCGTAGATCTTTACGTCGACCGTGAAGCGTTCGCCGATCTCTTTGCTGATCCGCGCCACGAGTCCGGCCAGGGCTCGGTGCGTGAGCGGGTCGAGGTCGCCGTGCACGTCGACGAATGCCTTGGCCAGCGCCGCGTAGATCCTCGAGTCGTCGAACTCGAGCCGACGGCCGTCACGCTTGGCGACCATCATCCCGGCGAGCGCTGCGCCTGGGGTCGGCGTGGTGGAAGACGTGGTGGAAGACGTGTTCTTCACAAGTGCATGGCTCCTTGAGGACGATGGTGTGCCGAAGACGATGGTGTGCCAGATCGTCGCCACGGACGCCCGACTGGCATATGTAGTGCTTATATCGGGACTGCAACACTACATATGGTGGCTCGGACGGAGATAGGTCTTAGGTCCCGCGGGTCCTGGCCGTCGCCTGGCCGTCGCCTGGCCGTCGCCTCGCCCGACGGCCAACCTGAGATCCGAGCAGTCGATCTGCGGCGCACAGGCGGCTTCAGTGACGCGCGGGAACGGGTGGGGAGAACTCCCCTTCCCCCCTTAGCGGCAGGACTTTAGTGGATCGACTGTGAAACAGTGCTGGCGGAAGATCTACACCACCGGGCTCACGCCCGGCACACTGAGGAGACACGAATGCGTAGGAAACCACTGGCCTGGATTGCGGGGGCAGCCCTGTTCGTGATGGCGCTCGCCGGCTGCGGCAAGGTCACCACGGACATCGCCGTGTACGACGACGGCACCTACGACATGAACCTCGTCATGGCGGCATCGGAGACCGACCTGGCGACGGCCGGTCAGACCGCCGACTCGTTCATCGCCCTCATGACCGATCAGTTCGCGGAGCAGCCCGGCATCGAAGACTTCATGGTCACCGACTACCGGGAGGACGGCTTCGCCGGGGTCGAGATCACCGGCTACGACATCCCCGGGGACGACGTCGGGATGTTCGGACGCGGGGTCGTCAGCACGGACTCCGACGGCCTGCACTTCGACCTTCAGTACCCCATCACGCTGGTGACCTCGAGCTTCACGCCTGAGCAGACCGATGCCATCGTGCTCACCACGACGGTGACCTTCCCCGACCCGGTGACCGACTACAACGGGACGCTGGTCAACGACTACACCGTGGAGTGGACGGGCAACGGCTCCTCCGACCTCGACTACACCGCCTCCTCTGGCCTCTCGGGCGGATCAACGCTGCCCACCGACGAGGCAACGGACGAGGCGACGGACGGAGCCAGCGACAAGGCGACGGACAAGGCAACCGACAAGCCGACGCCGAAGGCCTCCACCAAGGCCGCGAAGGACGACGGCGGCGCTGGCTGGATCCTGTGGGTCGGCCTCGGGGTCGGCGCGCTCGTGATCATCGGTGTGGTCGTCTGGCTCATCCTGCGCAACCGCAACAACGGCGGGCCGGGCGCCCCCGGCGCCTACGGCGCATCCCAGCCCTGGGGATACCCAGGGCAGCCGGGCCAGCCCGGACAGCCGGGCCAGCAGGCACCGGGCGCGCCGCAGCAGGGGCAGCAGCCGTGGGGCCAGCCGGGTCAGCCCGGTCAGCAGGCACCGCAGCAGGGGCAGCAGCCGTGGGGCCAGCCGGACCAGACACAGCAGTGGGGTCAGCCCCAGCAGCCAGGCCAGGCACCCCAGCCGGGTCAGCAGTGGGGGCAGCCGCAGGCCCCCCAGCCCGGTCAGCCCCAGCCGCCTGAGCCTCCTCAGTGGGGCCAGCCCCAGTAGTCCCAGCCAAAGCGCGGCCCATAGGGGCCTGTGACCGCAAGCCGAGTGGCCCGTCGCATGCGACGGGCCACTTGTCGTAACCCTGCTGGGCGGCCCCGAGCCCCAACCAGGTGGCACGGTGTCGGCCGGACCCGGCACACTGGATTCGCACGCTTCCCGCGTGCTTGCAGCTACGCCGTCTGGAGCCACCCCCATGGATGCTCACCACCCGTCTGCACCCGAGATCGCCTGGGAGCCTGACATCCTCGGCAACGACTGGGTGGCCCGCATCCTCCACCTGGCACCCGATGAGGAGGGCGAGGTGGTCGCGACCCTCGTGCGACGCTCCGGCCGCCCGTCCACCCGGAAGGCCGTCCTCTATGTCCACGGCTTCGTGGACTACTTCTTCCAGACCCACATGGCTGACGCCTTCGAGGCGCACGGCTACGACTTCTATGCGATCGATCTGCGCAAGTACGGTCGGTCCCTGCGACCTCACCACACCCCGAACTACGTCACCCGGTTGTCCGCCTACGCAGAAGAGCTCGACAAGGCCGCCCGGATCATCCGCGCCGAGGAGCATCACGACGAGCTCATCGTCGTCGGGCACTCCACGGGTGGGCTGGTCGCGAGCCTGTGGGCCGACGCCCGGACCCAGCCCGGCGCCGACCCGGTGATCGATGCCCTCGTGCTCAACAGCCCCTGGTTCGACCTCAACGAGCCCTGGTTCACGCGCACCGTCGTCACACCGATCATCGACATCCTCGGCCCGTTGGCGCCGCGTGTGCAGGTCGGCTCGCTCGCCCCTCACTACGGCCGGGCGCTGCACTCGGCGACCGGCGGGGAGTGGGACTACGACCTCGCCCTCAAGCCGCACGAGGGTTTCCCGGTCCGGGCCGGCTGGTTCCGGGCCATCCGCCGCGGCCACGCCCGGATCGCCCACGGCCTCTCGATCCGCTGCCCCGTCCTCGTGCTCACCTCCGACGCCTCCGGCGACGCGAAGAACTGGCACGACGCCATCACCACGACGGACAGCGTGCTCGACGTCGCCCAGATCCAGGCCCGCGCACCGGGCTTGGGCAACGACGTGACCGTCGCAGTGATCCCTGGTGGCGCCCACGACCTCACGCTCTCACCCGAGCCTGCCCGGTCGGCCTTCTTTGCCGAGGTCTTCGGCTGGCTCGCGGAGCACGTCGCGACCGACTGACAGACAGAGACTGCCCGCGGGCTGCGGGTCAGCCAGGTGGGGAGAAGTACCCTCACCCGCTCTGGTGCGAGACTTCCCTGGTCCCACCGTGCGAGGGTTCGGTAGAAGGACCTGCCGGAGAGGCCAGCGGGCCCCGGGGACGAAAGGCTTACACAGTGGGACGAACGCGCGGAACGATGAAAAGAGCCACAGCGATCGCGGCGGGTGCGGTGCTGGCCCTCACGCTGAGCGGCTGCATGCGGATGCACACGGCGTTCGTCATCAACGAGGACGACACGATCGACGGCTCGATGATCATGGCGATCTCGGACGAGGCCGCCGAGGCGGCCGGGATGACCGCCGACGAGCTGTGGGGCCAGGCGGCGGACTCCCTCGCCACGGACATGCCATCCGAGGTCACGACCCTCCCCTACAAGCAGGACGGCTACACCGGTCAAGAGTTCGTCTTCGACAACACTCCGCTGAGCGAGACCTCCGGATCCGGGATGACGATCACGCGCGAAGGCGACGAGTTCGTCGTCTCTGGCGAGCTGGACCTCACCGAGGACGAGCTCGACAGCTCGGGCATGGGCGGGGCCGACATCGCGGACTCGATGGACATCCAGTTCAGCGTCACCTTCCCCGGTGAGGTCCTCGAGTCCAACGGCGAGGTCAGCGGCAACACCGTGACGTGGGTCGCGACCTACGGCGAGCTCCTCACCCTCGACGCCCGCGGCGAGGCGAGCGGGTCCGGCGGGTCCGCTCCCAGCGACGACGCGACGACAGATGCAGCGGACGACGCGACGGACAGCGCCACAGATGCGGCCACCGACAAGGCCGACGCTGACACGGCCGACGACTCCGACGGCGTGAACTGGATCCTGTGGAGCGGCATCGGCGTCGGCGCCCTCGTGATCATCGGACTGGTCGTCTGGCTCGCGCTCCGGGGCCGCAACAACGGCGGTCAGGGTGGCCCCGGAGCTCCCGGTGCGCCACAGGCGTGGGACTCCTACCAGCAGGGTCCGGGCCAGCCCGGCGCGCAGCAGCCGTGGGGCCAGCAGTACGGCCAGCCCGGTCAGCCCGGTCAGCCCGGTCAGCCCGGTCAGCAGTATGGCCAGGCACCCAGCCAGTACGGACAACAGCCTGGTCAGCAGTATGGGCAGCAGCCCGGCCAAGCGGGCCAGCCCGGTCAGCAGCCAGGTCAGGCGGGCCAGCCCGGTCAGGCCGCTCAGCCCGGACAGGCCTGGGGACCGCCCGCGCAGTCCGGCGACCAGCAGCCCCCACAATGGGGCCAGCAGCCGTGACGCTCTGACCCAGAGAACACCCCGTAGACACGTGTGGCCCGTCGCTCAGGCGACGGGCCACACGTGCGCGCATCGCGGGTCACCGGCCGAAACATGTGGATCGGATCGGGATCCTGCGCCGGGCAAAGTCGGGAGCGCCCTGGTCCGCCCCCGCCCGGTCCGACTCCCGACCGGTCCGACTCCCGCCCGGTCCGTCCCCCGGCCGAGCTCGTGAATCAGTCGCCGAACTCGTGAGCCACAGGCCGAGCTGGCGGGGAAACCGGCCTAGTTCACGAGCTCGGCGAACCGTTTACGAGTTCGGCGGACGGGGCGGGAGCGGACGGGGCGGAGGGGCTGGGCATCAGTCTTTGCGGGGGGCGGGGTTGTCGAGGCCGTGGTCGGCCTCGGGGCGCGGGGTGGGGACCGCGGACTGGAAGTGGTCGGCGGTGAGCTCGTCGACGACGAGCAAGTCGCTGCGAACCTTGCCCGTGCGGTAACCGGCCCTGCCGACCATGTGCGCGGCCACCGGAGCAGTGAGCAGCTGGAAGATCGCGATGAGCACGAGCATGCCGACGACCTGCATGTTGCGCACCCGCAGCGCCTCACCCGTGAGCAGCAAGATGAGCCCCAGCACCTGCGGCTTGGTGCCGGCGTGCATGCGGGCCAGTAGGTCCGGGAACCGGAGCACGCCGACGCCGGCCGCGAAGGCGAGGAACGCACCGGACACGAGGCAGATCCCCGCGGCCACATCAGCAACCGTCGTCCAGCTCATCGCTCCCCTGCCTTCTCCTGCGGGTCCTGGTCCACGCCGGTGCGCGGACCGCTGGGGTACTTGGGTTCATGGAAGTCCCGCGCCGCAGGGGCCACTATGGACGTGTCGACCTCCCTGCCCTCCCGGATGGCCTCCTCGAGGGCGATCTCCTCGGCGCTGCGCACCCGGCCCTCGCCCTTGGGCTCTGCCGAGGCGAAGCGAGCGATCGTGACCGATCCGACGAAGCCGACCAGGGACAGCACCACGAGGAGGGGCAACGTGTCCGTCCGCCCCGTCATCGCAGACTCCAGGACCACCCCACCCACCAGGGCCGTGACGAACACGTCGAGCGCGACCGTGCGGTCGAGCATGCTCGGCCCACGTTCGGCACGGATGAGGGCCAGGACGGCCGCACCCATCAGCAGGGCAGCGCAGACGATCGCGACGAAGATCATGACGGCTCCTTCGTCGTGCGGTCGTGTACGTCGAGTGCGCCATGGGCCTCGAGCGCCCGCTGAGCGTCGAGGGCAGCCTGTCCGCGTCGCGTCCGTGCCACCCCGGCCAGCGCGAGCTCCTCGTCCGAGGCCAGTGCACGCAGCACCCGCGCCTCCAGGGCGTGGACGTCGTCACGGACCTTGTCGACGCCGCCGTAGCTCTCCAGGTCGAGGACGTGGAGGTAGAGCATCCCGGTGAGCCGGTGCGCCTCGATCACCAGAGACCCCGGGACCAACGTGCTGAGCTCGGCCACGAGTGTCAGGTACAGGTCGGAGGAGCTGCGTAGGCGGACACCCACGACCGCGCCGCGCGGGGTGTGGCCGAAGTTGAACGCCTGCATGCTCACCTGGATCGAGGCGACCACCAGGTCGGCCGCGAAACGCACGAACAGCGCCAGGACGCCGAGCGGGCGGACCCGGCCGTGGAAGGCGATGGGCGGCAGCGGCATCACGACGGTGACAATCACCGCGATGATGATGCCGGCCACGATGTTGCCCCAGCTCATGTCGCCCCAGAGCAGCACCCACACGACGGCGAGCCACAGGATCGTGGGCCACTGCGCGGCGAGCTTGGCCCGTCGGCGGTGGAACGTCATGAGTCGCCTCCCTGGGTCGCGTCGTCGGTGGACGTGGGATCGTCGGCGGGCGAGGTGCCGTCCGTGGTCAGCGTCGAGTCGCCCTGCCCCCGGCCGGTCGAGTCGAGCACCGCGTCGATGTAGTTCGAAGGTTCCATCATCGTCCCGGCCGCCCGGTCGGCATAGGCGTAGAGCGGGCCGGAGACCGCGGTGAGCAGCAGGCCCAGGCCGACCAGGGCCGCCGTCGGGCCGACCATCGTCCCGGGCAGGAGTGCCTCGGGGAGCGCCTCGGGCGGCGTCTGCCAGAACGCCTTGTTCCAGGCCTTGACGATCGCATACAGGGTGAGCAACGAGGTGACGACGCTGCCGATGACCAGGGTGTAGGCGAGCGGCGTGCCCTGGGCGACCCCCGCCTCGAGCAGGCCGACCTTGCCGAGGAAGCCGGACAGCGGTGGGATGCCGGCGAGGTTCATCGCCGGGATGAAGAACAAGATCGCCAGCCCGGGCGCGAGCTTGGCCAGCCCGCCCAGGCGTTCGAGCGACGTCGTGCCGCCTCTGCGCTCGATGAGCCCGACGACGAGGAACAACGTCGTCTGGACGGTGATGTGGTGGGCGACGTAGAAGATCGAGGCGCCCAGCCCGGCCTTGGAGGCCAGGGCGATGCCGAAGATCATGTAGCCGATGTGGCTGACCAGGGTGAAGGAGAGCAGACGTTTGATGTCGTTCTGCGCGACCGCACCCAGGATCCCGATCACCATCGTGGCCAGCGCGAGCCACATGAGCAGGGTGTCCAGCCGCCCGTCGGTGAACAGCAACGTCTGCGTCCGCATGATCGCGTACACGCCGACCTTGGTCAGCAGGCCCGCGAACACGGCCGTGACGGGGGCTGGCGCGGTCGGGTAGGAGTCCGGCAGCCACGCCGAGAGCGGGAAGATGGCGGCCTTGATCCCGAAGGCCAGCAGCAGGAGCAGCTGGAGCACCAGCCTCACGCCCGGGTCGATCTCGGGCAGGCGTTGGGCGAGCTGGGCCAGGTTCACGGTGCCGGTGGCCGCGTAGATCATCGCGATCGCCACGAGGAAGATCAGTGACGACAGCAGCGCGACCACGACGTAGATGGACCCGGCACGGATCCGCTCCCCCGTCCCGCCCAGGGTGAGCAGCACGTAGCTCGCCGCGAGCAGGATCTCGAAGCCGACGTAGAGGTTGAAGAGGTCACCGGCGAGGAAGGCGTTCGAGACACCGGCCGCCAGCACGAGGTACGTCGGGTGGTAGATCGAGACCGGCGCGGCCTCGTCGCCGTCGGTCACGCCCTGGCCGAGGGAGTACAGGAGCACGCAGAGCAGGACCGTGCTGGACACGGTGAGCATGAGCGAGGAGAGTCGATCGGCGACCAGGTCGATGCCCACCGGGGCCGCCCAGCCACCGATGTCGACGATGACCGGGCCTGAGTCCGCCAGGACCAGCAGGCCGACGCCGGCCACCACCATGAGGGACAGCGCGACGACGGAGATGATCCGCTGGGCGCGCGGGTGCCGGTACAGGGCAAGGGTCAGCCCCGCGGCGAACAGGGGCATGACGACGGGCAGCGGCACGAGCCAGGTGAACTCACTCACGCGACACCGTTCCCGGTCTCGTCACGAGCCTCGGCTGCCTGTTCGTCAATGGTCTCTGAGTCCTCGATCGAGTCGGTGTCGTTGTACGTCGGGGCGTTCTTTGCCGCGAGGCGCACGATGCGGCGGTCTTCGAGGTCGTCCTGGACCTCGTCGTGGCCGTGCAGCTGCCACGAGCGGTAGGCCATGGCGAGGATGAAGGCGGTCAGGGCGAGCGTGATGACGATCGCGGTGAGCACCATCGCCTGCGGCAGCGGATCGCTCATGTCCTCCACGGGCGTCTGCCCGATGATCGGCGGGCCACCGGCCCGTCCACCGGCGACGAGGAAGAGCAGGTTCGCCCCGTTGCCGATGAGGATGAACCCGATCAGCACCCGCGTCAGGCTGCGCTCGAGGAGCAGATACACGCCGGTGATGAACAGGGCGCCGATGGCGACCACGAGGACGATGTTGGGGCTCATGTCGATCACGGTTGGCTCCCTTCGCCGGCGCCGGGTGTCGTGGGAGCGGCCGGCGTCGTGCTGGTCGGCATGGCCGTGGCAGGCGCCGTCGTGCCGCCGCCCTTCGTGACCGCGGCGAAGAGCGAGCTCTCCGGGAGCGCAATGTCGATCTGCCGGTCGATCTCGGCGCCGAGCGAACGCAGGATGTCCAGGATCAGCCCGATGACCACGAGGAACACCCCGAGGTCGAAGAACAGCGAGGTGACCAGCTTGACCTGGCCGAAGGCCGGCAGGTCGAACTGCACGATGACGCTCTGCAGCACCTCACCCCCGAGGATCAGCGCACCGAGCCCGACCCCGGCGGAGAGGAAGAGTCCCGTCCCGAGCAGGACACCCGGCTGCACCGGGAGCGCCTCGCCGAGCTCGTACCGCCCGCCCGCGAGGTAGCGGACGATCAGCGCGATGCCGACGACGATCCCGGCCGCGAAGCCGCCTCCGGGTGCGTTGTGCCCGGAGAAGAGCAGGAACACAGCGAAGATGATCATCGAGTGGAAGAGCAGCCGGGTGACCACCTCGAAGATCACCGAGCGGCGCAGCGGCGCGAGGGTCTTGCCGGCGGGCAGCCACACCCGCTGGCGCTGGGGTGCGGCCTGCTTCTCGGCCGAGGCTGCCGCGACCGCGGCGGCTGATATCTCCGCTGCGGTGGACAGTCCGGCCGTGGCCGCACGGGCGGTGAAACGCTCTTTGTAGAAGGCGGGGACCCCGGCCGGGGCGTCGGCCTCGGTCTGGGCGGCCCACACGCGGTACGTCTTCGACGTGTCGTCGATGACGTTCTGCGCACGGAAGATCTCCCCGCCGCGGCGGCTGAGGAAGACGAGGGAGGCGACGCCGGTCGCCGCGACGAGCAGGACCGAGATCTCCCCCATCGTGTCCCAGGCGCGGATGTCGACAAGCGTGACGTTGACGATGTTCTTGCCGCCGCCGAACTTGTAGGCCTCCTCCGGGAAGTTCGCCGAGACTGCCTCGTGCATCCGCGCGCCCGGGATGATCAGCGCAAGCCCCATGACCACGATGCCGACCGCGACCGCGATGCCGAGCCGGACCCACCGGCTCATCGCCAGGGGGCGGTCGGAGAAGTACGGCGGGAGGCGACGCAGCACGAGGACCATGACCACAAGGGTCACGGTCTCCACGAGCACCTGGGTCAGCGCGAGGTCCGGGGCGCCGTGCAGGAGGAAGAGGAAGGCGACCGAGTATCCGGCGAAGCCCATGATCAGGACGGCCTTGAGCCGCCGTCGGGAGCGCGCGGCGAGGATCGAGGCCACGACGATGATGATGACCGGGGCCACCTGCGCGGCGTTGTCCCAGAGCCGGACCTTCTCCGGTAGGGACGTCTGGGCGAGAAGGACCCCGCCGGGCCCGATCACCAGGACGATGAGGATCGCGCCGAGGTAGAAGGGAAGGGAGCCACGCTGGGTTACGGCGGTGACGTCGGCCGCAAAGTCGTCGAGCAGGCGCATGGACCGGCGGTAGACGCGGTCCGCCTCGACCGGGTGCGGCAGCGAGGCCTGGAAGCGCTCGACCGTGCGGCGTTGCCAGAACAGCACCCCGCCCAGGCCGAGGATCGCGACGGTCAGCAGCAGCGCCGGTCCGACGCCGCCCCACAGTGTCAGGTGACCCGGCTCGCCCACGCCGTAGCTCGCGGCGTGCGGAGCGAGCAGCTTCTCCCCCAGGCTCGGGGCGGCGGCCGTGACCAGGCCGAGCACGGCGAGGGTCAGGGCGGGACCGATGAGCAGCGGGGACTGCCTCTTGATGTGCGCCGGGTCGATCATCGTCGTCTCGACCACGTGCCCCTCCGCGGTGTACGGCGCGATCGGGATGGCTGGCGGGAGCTTCTTGGTGGCAAAGGCACCCCAGACGAACCGGAGCCCATAGGCGACCGTGAGCAGAGAACCGACCGCGACCGCCGCGACGACCAGGGTGCCCAACCAGGACGGGCCGACCGGGACGCCGTCGTGCACGAGCGCCTCGAGGGCTGCCTCCTTGGCGACGTATCCGGCAAGCGGGGGAAAGCCGATCATGGACGCGGTCGCGAGCACGCCCGCGACCGCGGTCAGCGGCATGGCCCGGCCCACCCCGGTGAGGCGGCGCAGGTCACGCGTGCCGGTCGCGGCGTCGACGATGCCGACCGTGAGGAAGAGCGCCGCCTTGAACATCGCGTGCGCGCCGATCATCGCAAGCCCGGCGAGGGCCGCGGCCTGCGAACCGAGGCCAACCAGGAGCACGATCAGGCCGAGCTGGGACACGGTCCCGTAGGCGAGGATGAGTTTGAGGTCGTTCTGGCGAAGCGCGCGGTATCCCCCGAGCAGCAGCGTCCCGCATCCGGCCGCGACGACGATCGTGACCCACACGGACAGGTGGGAGTAGGCGGGGGCGAAGCGGGCGACGAGGTACACGCCGGCCTTGACCATCGCGGCGGCGTGCAGGTACGCGCTGACCGGGGTCGGGGCGGCCATCGCCGCGGGCAGCCAGAAGTGGGTCGGGATGAGCGCGGCCTTCGACGCCGCGCCCACGAGCAGGCAGACGACCGCGGCGGTGACGGCGGTGCCCTCCGGTGGGTTCGCGAGCAGGCCGGAGAGGCTGTAGCCGGTTGTGGAGGTCTGGCCGAGGATGACGACTCCGACGAGCATCGCCAGGCCGCCCGCCGTGGTGACGATGATCGCCTGCATGGCCGCCCGGCGGCTCGCCTTGCGCTCGTGATAGTGGCCGATGAGCAGGTAGGAGAAGACAGTCGTCAGCTCCCAGAACATGAACATCAAGAGCATGTCGTCCGCGGTGACCAGGCCGACCATCGCGCCGGCGAAGGCGGTGAGCACGCCGCCGAACTTGCGCAGCCCGGATGCGGACGCCGCGAAGTAGGCCGAGCAGTAGACGAGGACGAGCGCGCCGACGCCGCCGACCAGCAGCAGCATGAGCCACGTCAGGGTATCCATGCGGAAGGAGAGGCTGAGCCCGATCGTGGGGATCCACTCGACCACCTGGGTCGGGTGCTCACCGTTCATCACGCGGCCGGTCCAGCTGAGCGCATAGATCGCTGCGGAGGCCGGCGCGATGGCCATGACCAGGAACGCGCGGCGGCCCATCCAGGAGACCAGTGCGGGCGCGGCTAGTGCCAAGACAGCGTGGGCAACGAGCAAAAGAAGCACGTCCGCTCCGTCCTGTTTGGGGGCGGTGGTCGGTCAGTTCTGGCCAGGGCGGCACCTATGGGTGCACACGCAGGGCTGACGAGCGTGTGAAGTTGTGTGATCAGCAGTTTATCAACAGCCAAGGGCCGGTCACGACATGGAATTCATGATCCCCCCGGGACGGGCGGGCCGCAGCGGGGCTAGACGTCCTCGGGGTCGACCAGGAAGTCGTCCTGGTCGGCGACCTCGCCGCCGACCGCGGCGAAGATCGCCCGGGCCAGCTGGGCCACGACCCCGGTCGCACGGGTCCGGGCGAGGCGGTGGTCGAAGGACGGGATCTCCCGCTGCCAGTCGACGAGATCGACGGGGGTCCAGCGCACCTCGTAGGTCACTGCGCCGTGTTCCGCCCAGTCCAGCCCGCGCAGCACGACGGGGGGCTTCTCGATCCCGCCGACCTCGACCGAGACGATGCCGTCCTTGCCGAGGTCCACCTGGACCCCGTAGCTGCTCAGGGTCTGCGGGGTGCTCAGCGCCTCGATGTCGAAGGCGTCGGCGCGCGCGTGGAGCGCATACAGCTGGTCGGGGGTCAGATCCGAGTTCTCGATCGCTGGGACGAGCCCTGTCGAGGGGGGCGGTCCGCCCCACGGTTCCCCGGAGCTGGCCAACCGGGCACCGGCGTGGGCGTCCTGGCACACGCGCTCGGCCGCGGCCGGGTCCAGCCACACGTCGGAGTAGACGGTCAGATCGACCGAGACCGCCGGGTCCGGGGACATCATGGACCGCACGCCAGGTGTCACCTCGAAGAACAGCGACCCGCCGAGCCGGCGTCCGACCGCGACCAGCCACGAGGCGACCCTCCACTCCCCACGGACGGGCAGCGCGTCGGCGAAGACACGGCCGAGGCCGTCTTGGTCTCCGCCCGGGTGGGGCGCCGCGCCGCGCTCGCGCGGGCACACGACGTCATACACCATCTCGACGTCGGGGGTGAAGCCGAGCGAGGAGCCGTGCTCGTCGAGTGGGGCGTAGGGGCCGGAGAGGAGGATGTGGCGTGAGATCCGCAGCATCCCGGGGAGCAGACGCCCGCCGGTGGCCGTCCGTTCTTCGACCGGGGGGACCTCCCATGCGGCGGCCGCGAACCGGGCGAGCGCGAGCGTCTCCACCTCGGACGGCTCGACGTCGTCGCTCACCCCCAGCAGGTGGCGGGCGTAGAGGTCGGCGATCGGCAGCGCGGACACGCTCGGCAGCGGGGTCAGCTCGAGGGCGTCGGGGACGGTGGGCATGCGCTCAGATATCGGTGCGATGGAAGTTCTGCCACGAGCGCGACGCCGTCGGGCCGCGCTGGCCCTGGTACCGCGAGCCGTACCGCTCGGAGCCGTAGGGGTGCTCGGCCGGGGAGGACAGCCGGAAGAAGCACAGCTGTCCGATCTTCATCCCGGGCCACAGCAGGATCGGCAGCGTCGCCACGTTGCTCAGCTCGAGGGTCACGTGCCCGGAGAAACCGGGGTCGATGAACCCGGCCGTGGAGTGGGTGAGCAGGCCGAGGCGACCCAGGGACGACTTCCCCTCCAGACGCGCGGCAACGTCGTCGGGCAGGGTGATGGCCTCGAAGGTCGAGCCGAGCACAAACTCCCCCGGGTGCAGGATGAACGGGTCGCCCGGCTCGGCCTCGACGCTGCGGGTGAGGTCGGGCTGCTCGGCGGCCGGGTCGATGAAGGGGTACTTGTGGTTGTCGAACAGCCGGAAGAACTTGTCCAGCCGGACGTCGATGCTCGACGGCTGGATCATCTCCGGCTCGTAAGGCTCGAGACGAACACGGCCGAGGTTGAGTTCTTCGCGGATGTCGCGGTCGGAGAGCAGCACCTGCCCACGGTAGCCGATCGTGGGCGGTGCGGGGTGGGCGGGTCGTCCCGGGTGGCGGTGCGGGGTGGCGGCGACACGCGGTCAGTCGCGGAGGGGGCGGCCGGTCGCATCGCGGGAGTAGTTGCCGGTCTTGTCCGTGAGGTAGAGGATCCCCTCGACCAGGCCCCAGATCGACGTGACGATCGACAAGATCCCGAGGGACAGCACGGTCATGAGCAGCATCGCCACGCCGACGCCGGTGTACCCGAGGTAGAAGCGGTGGATGCCGAACGCCCCGAGGAAGATCCCGAGCAGGCCCGCGGCCAGGCGAGACTTCGCGTACGGGTCGACGGGGGCCCACGGTGAGCCGGGAGGCGGGTAGCCACCGGGGGCGGGGTAACCGTTCTGGGCGGGGTAGCCACCAGGCGGCGGGTACGCGCCCTGCGCGGGGTAGCCGTTCTGAGCGGGGTAGCCGTTCTGAGCGGGGTAGCCGCCGGATGGCGGGTAGGCGTTGGGGTCCGCGTATCCCTGGCCACCCGCGTTCTGGCCCTGGAAGCCCGCGTGCTGGCCCTGGCCGCCGCCGGGGTAACCGTTCTGGCTCGACGGTGAGTCGTCAGTCTGGCCGTACTGCGGAGCACCATAGGGAGAGCTGCCGGACGGCTGCCCGTCGAAGGCCTTGCGCAACCACTCGGGCTGTTCGGGATCGGAGCCCTGTGGGGTCTCTCCGTAGCCTGGCGTCGTACTCACTTCGCACGCTCCCGTCCTATGGGTATGATCATCTACGCACACAGGTTACGCAGTACCTGTGACATGCGGATGTAGTTCAATGGTAGAACTCGACCTTCCCAAGGTCGTAGCGCGGGTTCGATTCCCGTCATCCGCTCCAGATTGCCAGGCCAGGCCCGAGAAGTTCACTCGGACCTGGCCTTTTGCGTTCCCGCATCCAAGGCGCCGAACTCGTGAGCCGCTCGCCGAACTCGTGAGCCTGGCCCGTTTCCCGGGTGGGAACCCCCGTGGCTCACGAGTTCGGCGGCTGGTTCACGAGTTCGGCGAGGCGGCGAGGCGGCGAGGCTGGGAGCTCTTTGGGCTCAGTCCTCGTCGATGTCCACGCCGTGCCGGACGGCCAACGAGGCGAGACCCGAGGCGTAGCCCTGCCCGACCGCGCGGAAGCGCCACCTGTCACCTCGCTGGTAGAGCGTGGCGATGATCAGGCTCTGCTCCTCGGTCGCGGCGTCCAGGGTGGCTCGGGCGAGCGTGGCGCCGTCGTCGTCGCGCAGTGTCAGCTCGATCGGCCCGATGTCGCCGAATGCCTTCCCGTCGGCGACGGTCGCCGCGACGATGACGCGTCGGGTGGCCGCCGGCAGTGCCTCCGGGCGGATGGTCACGAGCACTTCGCCGGGCAGGTCCAGCTCGAGGGCAACCGCGCCCGAGCGGTGGGTCGGTGCATTGAAGAAGACGAAGTCGTCGTCTCCGCCGACCTCCTCGCCGTCGTCAGTCACGAAGGCGACGACGTCGACCTCAGCGACGTCGTCGGGGTAGGTCGCGGCGCCGTCAGCCCAGCACACGCCCAGCGACCAGCTGTCACCGGACGGGAGATCCACCACGCCGCCTCGCGGCAGGACCACGGGTTCAGGAACGGCCGCTGCGATGCCGGCCCGCGCCGTGCCCAAGGCGCCTTCGGCAGGCCACGACTCGGCCTCACCGAGACCCGTCGCACCGGCCGCCTGAGCGGGACTCGGCACAGGCAGCAGCGTCTCAGGTACGAGGAACTGCAGTCCGACGGCACGTCCACGGTGCCACCGGGGATCGGCGTCGGCCCCGTCCAGAGCGACGATGTCAGTCACCGACGAGGTGAAGTTCGCTGCGGCCTGACCGCCCGCGAGCCCAACTCGGGTCCGGAGCGCGGCGGCATCCGTGTGCGGTCCGCCCAGGACGAGCACCCGATGGCCGGTCAACGGACCACGCCGCACTGGCGCGGCCGAGGGTGGTGCGACGTGCGGCGACGCGACCCGGGACGGCGCAACTAGAGATGGCACCCCCTCCTGGGGTGAGGGCACCTGCGAAACCGTGTCGGCCGGCGTCGGGCACCGGGAGATGGTCGCGCGCGACGACGCAGCCGACTTGTCCGTCCCGGGAGCGACCTGGGCAAGGAGCCGCAGGAACTCCTCCTCCGAGACGACCGGGGTCCCGTGGCTGCGCGCGGCCTCGAGCTTGCGCGTTCGGTATCCGGGGTCGGGGCAGACGACGACCGACGTCCGGGAGCTCGCCGAGCTCATGACGTCCAGACCGGCCGCCGCGGCCCGGGCGGTCAGGGTCTCGCGCGGGATCCGGGTCTCGCCGGTGAACACGACCTTCATCCCCTGGACGAGCGGGGTGGACGGCGTCCAGCGGCCCGCGTAGACCCACCGGCACGGCGGCCTCGCGGGCGCGGCCGGATACACGACCGGTGGCGGTCCGTCGCAGGGTGTCAGCGGAAGCGCGAGGCCAAGTCGGTCGGCGGCGACCAGGGAGTGGCGGAGCACCTCGACGAGGACCCGGGTGTCATCGACGGCGTCGTGTGCGGCGAGCTGGGGCACACCCCAGTAGGCGGCGACCGACTCGAGCTTGAGGTTCGGCAGGGGAAGGTCCAGTCGGCGGGTCAGCGCCATGGTGCAGAGGCGGGAGTCGACCGTCAACGGGGCGTTGCCCCGATTCGCCTCGGCCGCCAGGAAGTTCCAGTCGAACTGGGCGTTGTGGGCGACGAGGATCCTGCCGTCGACCAGGTCCGCGACCTCCGCGGCGACGTCGGCGTACTGCGGCGATCCGGCCAGGCGCTCGCGCGTGAGGCCATGGATGTGGACGGGTCCAGGGTTGCAGCCCGGGTCGAGCAGTGTCGACCATGTCCGCTCGGACGAACCATCCGGTGCGATCTGCGAGATCGCCACCTGCAGCACGCGGTGGGAGGCGGGCGAGAGGCCGGACGTCTCGACGTCGACGACCGCGTAGCCCTGCCGGTACCGCGACGACATCGACGCGGGGATCATCCCCTGGGACGTACCGACGATCATGTGTTCCCCCGAACGTCTCGAGCCCGCGCGGGCACTCCGCCCGCTCACATCGCCCGGTCCAACCAGATCCGCCCGAATCGTAGCGCCCCGCGCGGGGGCCGAGGTCGTCACTTTGGGTCGAGGACTTCGGTCTGAACCGCAGTACTGGAGCCAAAGTGACGACCTCGGCGAGGAAACGCGGCGGCAGAGCGACGGCGGGCGGGCCCTATCGACCCACAAGGTCGTCCATTGTGCACGGGTCGTCTGTCTGGATAGACGACCTCGTGCCGCGGATCCACGGGAAACCGGGCCGCAGGCGCCCGCTCGCGCGAACATGGGACCTAACGCTTCGCATTGTGGGCACGGAACGTTATGATCGTGACACACCATCGTGGAAGCGCTCCCACTCGGACGAGAGACCGCCTCCCCCATCACCTGCTGAGAGGCACTCCCATGCGTTACGGACACTTCGACGACGAGGCCCGCGAGTACGTCATCACCACCCCCCACACCCCGTACCCGTGGATCAACTACCTCGGTTCCGAAGAGTTCTTCTCGCTGATCTCCCACCAGGCCGGCGGCTACTCGTTCTACCGTGACGCCAAGATGCGCCGCCTCACGCGCTACCGCTACAACAACATCCCGGGCGACGCCGGCGGCCGCTACTTCTACATCAACGACGGCGGCGACGTCTGGACCCCGTCCTGGATGCCCATCAAGGCGGAGCTCGACCACTTCGAGACCCGCCACGGCATGGGATACACGCAGATCACCGGCGAGCGCGGCGGCCTGTCCGTCAAGACACTCTTCTTCGTCCCGCTCGGGGAGACCGCGGAGATCCAGAAGGTCACGCTGACCAACACGTCCGACGCCGCGAAGTCCGTCAAGCTCTTCAGCTTCGCCGAGTTCTGCCTGTGGAACGCCCAGGACGACCAGACGAACTACCAGCGCAACCTCAACATCGGCGAGGTCGAGGTCGAGGAGTCCGGCCCCCACGGCACCGCGATCTACCACAAGACCGAGTACCGCGAGCGTCGCAACCACTACGCCGTCTACGGCGTCAACGCGACCGCGGCGGGCTTCGACACCGACCGCGACAGCTTTGTCGGCGCGTACAACTCCCTCGGCGAGGCGGCCGTGCCCTTCGCCGGCGAGTCCACCAACTCCGTCGCCTCGGGCTGGTACCCGATCGCCTCGCACAACCTCGAGGTCACCCTCGAGCCCGGCGAGTCGAAGACCTTCGTCTTTGTGCTCGGCTACGTCGAGAACCCCGAGGACGAGAAGTGGGCCCCGGCCGACGAGGCCGCCGGCATCGCGGCCCTGCAGGTCATCAACAAGGACCGCGCGCACGCCCTCCTCGGCCGCTTCGCCACGACCGAGCAGACCGACGCCGCCTTCGAGGCGCTGCGCGTCCACTGGACCACCCTGCTCTCCGGCTTCGCGGTGACCTCCGGCGACGAGAAGCTCGACCGCATGGTCAACGTGTGGAACCAGTACCAGTGCATGGTCACGTTCAACATGTCCCGCTCCGCCTCGTTCTTCGAGACCGGGATCGGGCGCGGCATGGGCTTCCGCGACTCCAACCAGGACCTCCTGGGCTTTGTGCACCTCATCCCCGAGCGCGCCCGCGAGCGCATCATCGACATCGCCTCGACGCAGTTCCCCGACGGCTCGGCCTACCACCAGTACCAGCCGCTCACCAAGCGCGGGAACAACGACGTCGGCTCGGGCTTCAACGACGACCCGCTGTGGCTGATCCTCGGCGTCGCGGGCTACATCAAGGAAACCGGTGACTTCTCGATCCTCGACGAGCAGGTGCCCTTCGACAACGACGAGTCCCTCGCCGAGTCGCTGTTCGAGCACCTGACCCGGTCCTTCGACTTCACGGTCAACAACCGCGGCCCGCACGGCCTGCCGCTCATCGGGCGCGCCGACTGGAACGACTGCCTCAACCTCAACTGCTTCTCCTCCACGCCTGGCGAGTCCTTCCAGACCACCGAGAACCAGGCCGGCGGCGTCGCGGAGTCCGTCTTCATCGCGGCGATGTTCGCCTTCATCGGCCCCGAGTACGTTGCCCTCGCCGAGCGCCGCGGCCTGTCCGACGTCGCGGCGAAGGCCCGTGAGGCCATCGCCGACATGCACAAGGCCGTCCTCGAGCACGGCTGGGACGGCGAGTGGTTCCTGCGCGCCTACGACTTCTACGGCAACAAGATCGGCACCGACGAGACCGCCGAGGGCAAGATCTGGATCGAGCCGCAGGGCTTCGCGGTCATGGCCGGCATCGGCATCGAGAAGCCGGCCGACGGCGGCCCGTCCATCGCCGAGCGCGCGCTCGACTCCGTGGGCGAGATGCTGGGCACCGAGCACGGCCTCGTGCTCCAGTACCCCGCGTACACGAGCTACAAGATCGAGATGGGCGAGGTCACCACCTACCCGCCGGGCTACAAGGAGAACGGTGGCATCTTCTGCCACAACAACCCCTGGGTCATCATCGGGGAGACCGTGCTGGGTCGCGGCGCGCGTGCCTTCGACTACTACAAGCGCATCACGCCGGCGTACCGGGAGGACATCTCCGACGTGCACCGCCTCGAGCCGTACGTCTACGCCCAGATGATCGCGGGCAAGGAGGCCGTGCGCCACGGCGAGGCCAAGAACTCCTGGCTCACCGGCACGGCCGCATGGAACTTCGTCGCGGTCTCCCAGTACCTGCTGGGCGTGCGTCCCGACTACGACGGTCTCGTCATCGACCCCCAGATCGGCCCGGACGTCCCCGCGTACACGGTCACCCGCACCGCCCGCGGGGCGACCTACGAGATCTCCGTCGTGAACTCGGGCACCCCGGGGGCACGCGGTGTGCTGACCGTCGACGGCGTCGCCGTCGAGGGCAACCACGTCCCGTACGCGCCCGCCGGGGCGACCGTGAAGGTCTCCGTCGTCCTGTGAGCACGCTCGCCCTTGCCACCCGCTCCGAGGAGGCCGTCTCGTCGGCCTTCTCGGCGGCCGGTGGCGACCCCCGCGTGGTCGACCTCGAGTCGGCCACGTGGCGGGTCGGGATCCTGCCCTGCTCGGCTGGGGCGATCGCCTACGCGAAGGTCCTGGTCGACGGCGTGTGGCGGGACCTGCTGCGTCCCACCAAGGCGACCAAGCTGGACAGCCCGGGGTCGTGCGCGAGCTTCCCGCTGATCCCCTGGTCCAACCGGATCGCCGATGCCAAGCTGACCTTCGGGGGGCAGACGTGGCAGCTGCCGCGCACCTCCCCCGACGGCACGGCGATGCACGGCTCCGTGCTGCCCTTCGGCTTCACGGTGCTCGACCGGACCGGCTCCTCGGTGCGCCTCGGGCTGGACTCGCGCAGCGTCGTCGGGATGGGCTTCCCGTGGGCGTTCACAACCGAGCTCACGTACACGGTCACCGATGAGGGCCTCACGGTCACCACGACGGTGACCAACGTCGACGCTGATGCCTTCCCCGCCGGGTTCGGGCACCACCCGTACTTCGTCCGGAGCATCACGCCCGACTGCGGCGAGCCGCAGCTCGAGATTCCCGTGACCTGCGGATACGCGCTCGAGTCGGCCATGGCAGTCGACGAGGCCGGCCCGCTGCCGGCCCGCGCCGACTACTCGACCCTGCGCCCGCTCGGCGGGAAGTTCGTGGACGACTGCCTCACCGGACGGGTTCCCGGCCCGGTCCGCATCGTCTACCCGGGCGCGCGCGCCGACGGCTCGGATGTCGAGGTCCGCATCACGGCCGACGACGTGTACTCCCACTGGGTGGTCTACGTCCCAGTGGCGCGCACGTACTTCGCGGTCGAACCCGCCACGAACGCCAACGGCGGCTTCGCCCTGGCCGAGCGCGGCGTGGCCGGTAGCGGTGTTTTTGTGCTCGAACCGGGCGAGTCCAAGACGGGGACGTTCACCGTCTCCCTATGACGGTTCGGCACTGCTGAGAGTGGCTGGCCCGCGTCGGGGGGCGCGGGTCAGCCACGGTTATCCACCGATCACACAGGCGCGACTACGACTCTGTCGGCGCCACCGCATAGTGTCCTCTGCGTGGTCCCCGACCGGCGGTGACCCTGGCTCCGGAGGAGACCGGCATGGAACTCGGCGAGGTCCGGAAGATCGGCCTGCGGCTCATGGCGCTGCACGGCCTGCAGACCTGGGAGCTGACGTTCGACCACGCCCGGCGCCGCGCCGGCGCGTGCCACTACGCCTCCCGGAAGATCTCGGTCTCCCGACACCTGATGGCCTTGTACGACGAGCCCCTGGTCACGGACACGCTGCTGCACGAGATCGCCCACGCGCTCGTGGGGCACGGGGCCGGGCACGGTCCCCGCTGGCGTGCCATGGCTCGTCAGGTGGGCTGTTCGGGGAAACGTGTCATCGGACCCGAGGCTCCTCGCCCGGCCGCACCGTGGATCGGCGTGTGCAGCGGCGGGCACGAGGTCGACCGGTTCCGGCGCCCGCGCTCCGAGGTCTCCTGCCTGCGCTGCAGCCCGACCTTCGATCGGCGGTTCCTGGTCACCTGGACCCGGCGCGAGGAAGACGCCGCCGCCTGAGCGCATCGGTCGTGGCGAGCAGGCCCCACAGGGCGAGGGCCAGGAGGGGGAACCAGAGCAGCCGGCTCCACCACCAGGCCGCGCTGCCCGGGTCGGGGAACGGGACTCCGGCAAGCAGCAGCAGACCGGTGACGGCGACCAGGACCGGCAGGTGCCACAGGAAGGCGCGCATCGAGTTGTTCGACGCCGTATCGAGCACTGCGGCCACGCGCGGGCGGTCCAGCCACGGCGCGACGACCGGGCGCAGCAGGAGCGCGACCGGGATCTGCACCAGAGTCAACAGCAACGGCACGGTCCCGGGCGGGCTGAAGTTCGACCGTTCCCCGGAGAGACCGATCATCGACTCCGGCCAGATCGACGAGGCGGTCGCCGCGACCAGGGCGGCGAAGGCCACCGCGGCCCACGCCGCGACTCGGGTGCGGCTCATCCGCTGCAGTGTGCCGTCGAAGTAGGCGAAGCCGATCTGCTGCGCCACGCCCCAGACCAGCACGTAGTTGAGGTACCCCGGATACGGGTTGTCCGTGACGATCCGCACCACGTCGACGGCGACCGCGGCCAGCGACAACGCCGCCACGACCCACCAGCCGAACCGTTCGTGGAGGACGAGCATGACCGGCGCGATGAGCGCCAGGGCGGCGAAGACCGCGATGAACCACAGCGGCATGACGACCACGACCGCCACGGTGAGCGTCAGAGTCTTGGGCGCCCCCAGCCACAGCGCGAGTGCGACGGCCACCGCGACGAGCAGCACGAACGGGATGAGCGGGGTGAACAGTCCACCGAGACGGCGGTGGACAAACACCCGGTAGGCCTGCCCGAAGGTCGGCGGCACGTCACCGCGGCGGGTGCGCTCGCGCTCGACCACCCGGTTCCAGCTCGTCGCGTTGGAGAAGCCTCCGACGAAGAAGAACAGCGGGATCATCACGAGCACCCAGGTGATCGGCCACATCCATCGCTCGATGTTGAGGATGTTGTCGACCGTCAGCTCGCCGGCGGAGCTGCGGCCGATCGCGGCCATGGTCCAGTGCCCGAGGATGACGGCACCGAGCGCGAGAGTCCGCAGCAGATCGGCGAAGCGGTCCCGGGGCGCGGAGACCGAGAAACCCGGCGGGGTCGGCGCGGGCATCGAGACGGCCAAAGCCTCGGGGCCGGTCGGTTGGATCGTCAGGGGGCGTTCCTTCGGGGAGTCAGACGCACGGCGGGCAGCACCGGGGCTGGCAGCGACGGGCCGTCGTACCCGACGACCGTGCCAAACCTAGCCACGTCGACGGGATCTGGCGATGGTGACTTCTCTCCACCGATCCCCGCCGCGCTCGGCTCGCTCAGCTGACGCTCCCAGTCGGCACGTGCCTGGACGATGTCCTCGTGCGTGCGGCCGACAAAGTTCCACCACATGACGATCTCCTCCTCGAAGGGTCGGCCGCCGATGAGGAGGAGGCGGGCAGCGGCGTCAGGCGTGCGCAGCGTGACCTGGCGTGCTCCGGCGGGGAGGAAACCGAGCTCGGAGCGGGCCAGCGGGTCGCCGTCGACGAGGACCTGCTCGGCGGTGTCCAGCAGCACGGCGTGCTCGAAGGTCGGGTCGAGCTCAAGGGTCAGCTCGGCGCCGGCGGCGAGGTCGATCTGGGCGCCCACGAGCGGGGAGAAGATCGTCGCTGGCGAGCGCAGGCCGTCGGGCGCGCCGAGGCGCGCCTGCGCGGGCAGCTCGCCCAGGAACACCCGGACGCTGGCGCCCGGTGCGTGCAGGACAGGGAGGTCGCCATGGTGCTCGAAGGAGGGCGAGGCATCCAGGTGGGCCGCCGGGAGCGCCGTCCACAGCTGGACGCCGTGGAGGACCGGCACCCGGGTGGCCGCCGGGTCCGGCGACTGCTCCGAGTGGGAGATCCCGCGCCCTGCCGTCATGAGGTTGAGCTCCCCGGGGCGCACCATGCACACCGATCCCACGGAGTCCTGGTGGAGCACGTCGCCGGCGAACAGCCAGGAGACGGTCTGCAGACCGGTGTGCGGGTGGGGCGGGACGTGCATGCCAGGTCCGGTCGAGACGTCGTCGGGCCCGTAGTGGTCGAGGAAGCACCACGCACCCACCATGCTGCGCTGGCGCTGGGGAAGCGTGCGCCGGACGGTCATGGCGCGGGGGCCGCCGAGCGGGACCAGGCGGGGCTCCAGGATCTCGAGGCTGCGTTCGCGCGGACCGGCGTGCCCGGCCGCGCAGATCTCTTCCTGCGGCGCGGTCTCGAGGTTGCTCATCTGTCGAGGCTAGCCGCCTCCTTCGGCCGGTGCACCGCTCACTGTGGCTCACTGTGGCATTGCGCAGGCTCGGACGACGTGTCGAGCAGTTCGCGGGACCGGTACAAACACCTACGCACAGGCGTTCGGAGGTGATCGCCCGGGCTGTTGTCCACAGTGTTATCCACAGCCTGTGCACTGTACTTCTCCACATACGCACAGGCCTGTGGACAAATTCTGTGGACAACTCGGGACGCGGGACGCCTGTTCACCCGGAGGTCGCCGGACGTTCATGTGCTGGCGGTGGTGCGCGCCGAGCTCAGCGGGACCGGACGGGCGGATCCGTGCAGATGAAGCCGTCGTCGTCGAGCACGGTGCCCGCGACCGCGTCACGCAGGACAGAGACGACGTCGACCACGACCGGCGCCATCCGGTGGCGGGCAATCTGATACATGTGGGACGGGCTCTCCGATCGCTCCTGGTGAGCGTCTCCCGACAACCACCGCACCGAGTAGCCGAAGGGGCCGGACTCCCGCCAGGGGATGGTGCGCAACGCCGGGGGAAGGCTGCCTGCCCGTTCGCAGCGCACGACGACAGACCCGTCGTAGGGAGTGTGCGTGACGATCTCGAAGTTCTGGGGGGCGCTCGGATCCGGGCCCACGGTCTCGAGCGTGGCCTGCACCAGGACCGTGCGCACGAGCGCGAGGGCGTGGCCGGGGTCGAGCGTGAGGGCGCTGAAGAGATGCCGGTTGACCGAGCGCCTGGGGTCGAGGGGGATCGCCGTGTCTGCGCCCTCGACGACGACAGCACCCCGGGCGTGCCGGGCGGCCGCGACCATCCACCGCAGCACCCTGACCTCGCGCTCCGCGCGGGACGCCGCGTCGGCCCCGTCGATGCGCACGCCGAAGACGTCAACCCGCTGGGCCGTCAGGCCGAGCCCCTGGTAGCGGTCCGGCGGGAGCGGGCTCGGGCCGGTGAGCACGACGCCGTCTTCGAGCTCGAGCTCACCAGGCTCCGGCTCCGCCACGGTCGACATGCCGCGGAACCGTGCACCGCGCAACGGGACCGTGCGGGCGGCCACCGCCTCGGCGGTGACGGGCTCACGGAGCCAGCGGGCGGCCGGGTACCAGGCCCGGGCGAGCGTCTCGATCGGCGCGCTCGCCGGCACCGCGAACACGGGACCTGCTACGGGGTCGGGGCCGGTGACGCCGAAGGCTGTTGTCATCTTGGTCACGCTACGCAGCGAAGAATGCCAGGACGTTTCCGGTATGAAACGGCTGTGCGTACGCTTTCGGCGGCGCTCAGGCGTCGCGCTGCCCGCCCGGCCGCCCTCGCTGGGCCGTAGAAGGTTCGTGGAAGGGTACCCTTCCATGCGCGTTCTGACACGATGTGGGAGACTGTCAGAATGCCGAAGATCATTGGTGGATCACTCCACGAGCACCGCGAGCAGACCCGCCAGCGACTCTTCACCGCCCTGTCCGCGCTCATGG
The DNA here is from genome assembly GCF_900096585.1 of Sanguibacter gelidistatuariae. Taxonomy (GTDB): domain Bacteria; phylum Actinomycetota; class Actinomycetes; order Actinomycetales; family Cellulomonadaceae; genus Sanguibacter; species Sanguibacter gelidistatuariae. Next base: position 648,083 of record NZ_FMYH01000001.1, on the reverse strand, counting down.
CCGAGCGCGGCTTCGACGCCATCTCCTTCGCCGACATCGCCTCGGCGGCCGGGGTTGGACGCACCGCGGTGTATAACCACTTCTCCGACAAAGAAGCCCTGCTCATGGGGTTCATCACCTTCGAGACCGAGCGCTACGTCGAGACCCTCAAGCGCTCGCTCGAGGGCGTGGAAGACCCGCTCCAGCAGCTGCGCACCTACGTCCGAGCCCAAGCCCGGCTCAAGCGCGTCTTCCACCTCGCCCCCGGACCGGACCTGCGCACCGTGCTCTCCCGCGGCACCCAGCAGCGCCTGCGCGAGCATGCCGTCGTGATCGAGGAGATCCTGCGCGACATCCTCACCGCCGGCATCGCCCGTGGGGAGTTCCCCAACCAGGACATCCCCACCTCGGTGGCTCTGGTCAACGCATGCCTGTCCGGTCGCCAGCTTCCCGAGGAGCAGACCGCCCGCGACGCCGCGATCACGGCGACCGAGGCGTTTGTGCTGCGCGCCGTCGGCGCGGGCCTCGTGAACGCCTGAACAAGGCCCGACGCCGGCCCCCTCCAGACGGCGCGATCGCGCCCTTGTCGCGCCCGCGTCGTCTCGCAGATCGGAATCCTCGACCACTAGGATAGGCAACCCTAAATTCATGCGGTACCGTTTCTGACAGGTCGTCATGACACCTTGTCATCTCCGTCGGGAGCCCGTCGACCAGCCGATCGAGGAGCCCACGGTGACCACACTCGCCACGGAACAGCCCACCCTGTCCCTGCGACTGCGGGAAGGCACCCGCTCCGAGCACGAGGACGCCGAGCACTCCGGCTACATCAGCAAGCTCATGGGCGGCGAGCTCAACACCGCCGCGTACGTAGCGCTCGCCGCGCAGCAGTACTTCGTCTACCAGGCACTCGAGGCCCTGAACGACGCCGTGCGTGGCCTCCCCCAGGGCGAGACGCTGCTCTTCGACGAGCTGCTCCGCACTCCCTCCATCGCCGAGGACCTCGCCTTCTTCATCGGACCGGACTGGCAGTCGCAGATCACCCCGCTGCCCGCGACCGTACGGTACGTGGCCGTCCTCGAGGCGTGCGCGACCTCGCTCCCGCGCTATGCCGCGCACGCCTACACCCGCTACCTCGGCGACCTGTCCGGCGGACAGATCATCAAGCGCATGCTCGAGCGCCACTACGGCGTCGGGCCGGAAGGGCTGGCGTTCTACACCTTCGCCGAGATCCCCAAGGCGAAGCCCTTCAAGGACGTCTACCGCGAGCGCCTGGACGCCCTGGTCTTCACCGAGGAGGAGATGGCTCGGGCGATCACCGAGGCGCAGGGCGCCTTCCGCCTCAACCAGGAGCTCTTCGCCGACCTCGGCGCCATCCACTGCTGAAACTGGCCGGTGCAGCTCACAGGTTCCGGTCGGCGTAGACCGTCATGGCATCCCGGACGAACACTGCCGTCCCCTCGCCTGCCCAGTCATAGGCGGCGGTGAACCGGGGGTCGTCCACGTACATCTCGGCTAGGCCGATGAAGTACTCCGCGGTGATCTCCGGCTGCCCGGTGCCGTGGGCGGACGCCGCGAGCCAGTCGTGCTGGCGCCGGGCCAGGGCCTGCGGTGCGTCGTCGCCCGGCGCCTGCCCCGCCTGCTTCGCGGCCGCGAAGCCCTCGGCGATCGCGCGCTGCTCGTCGAGGAAGGCGGACCGCTCCACCTCCCGCAGAGAGGCCCACCAGGAGTCGCCAGCCTGATAGGCCTTGGCGCCCCACCGCTCGGCGACCTCGCCCTGGTAGCGGGTGTGGTCGAATCCGTCGAACATGTTCTGTGCCATGAGTTCTTCACCGTTCTCAAGAGATCTGATCGTGCTCCGGACGGAGGCGATCTGATGGTCGAGCCGGTCGTGCTCAGACTCCAACCACCGCAGGTGCGTGCGCAGCGCACGCGCCTCGTCGTCGTCGGAATCGAGTGCGACCGCGATCGCGGGCAGCCCAAGGCCGAGGTCCCTCAGCATGAGCACCCGTTGAAGGCGGACGAGCGTCGCCGCGTCGTAGTAGCGGTACCCGTTCCCACCCGTCCGGCTCGGCCGGAGCAGCCCGATGTCGTCGTAGTGACGCAGCGTGCGGCTCGTGGTCCCGGCGGTTCGGGCGATCTCCTGGATAGACCAGTCGCGTTCCTTCATGACATTGACGGTAGAGGTTGACGTCGCGTCAAGGTCAAGGGCGGGCGTGGAGGCCCCTCTCACCCGTGCTCATAGGCGACTATGACCACGTGGACAAGTGCGGCACACTGGCCCCATGTCCCTCTCCGAAGAGACCCTGACTGGCGGCAACGTTGCCGCCAGCGTGGTTCTCGTGACCGATCCCGTGCTCGGGGCGACCGTGCGAAAGCCGGCGACACCCGCGACGCCCACGGTTCATGCCCTGCTCATCCACCTCGCCGACGTCGGCTTCGACGGCGCACCTCGGTCCTTCGGGATCGACGACCAGAACCGCCACGTGCTCGAGTACGTCCCCGGCACCATGGCCAACGCCATGCCGGCCATGACGGGCGCCGAGCTCGCCCGGGTCGGCGCCCTCGTCCGCGACCTGCACGACGCCACCGCGTCCTTCGTCCCGCCGCCGGGAGCGGTATGGGACGTGGCCATCCCGGCGGACCGCGACGACCTGATCTGCCACCACGACATCGCGCCATGGAACCTGGTCCGCGACGGGGACAGGTGGGTCATCATCGACTGGGACGGCGCCGGTCCCGGTTCCCGGCTGTGGGACCTCGCCTACGTAGCCCACGGATTCGTGCCGATGCACGCGGGAGGCGACCCCGCGGTCGACGGGCCGCGGCTGCGTGCCCTCGTCGACGGCTACGGGGTCAGCGCCCACCTGCGGCCCGAGCTCGTCCAGCTCACCGCGGACCACACCCGCGCGATGTACGACCTCCTGATCGACGGCGCACGCACCGGCGCGCAACCCTGGGCCGCGCTCCACGCCGACGGCCACGCCGACCACTGGGGCCCAGCGTCGGAGTACATCACCCGCAACCGGGCAGCCTTCCGCGCCGCCCTGCGCTGAGCGGGGCGGGGCGGGGCGGGCACGGCTGAGGTAGTCACTGGCGTGAGTACGTCAGTTCAGACGGGTGCACTCGCGCCAGGCTGACGACCTCGAGGTCGGGCTCATCGGGGGTCAGGGGGCGAGGACCGCGGCGGCGAGCTCGTCCGGGGTGGACGCCACCGCACGGGGCCGGGCGGCGGCGTGCTCGCCGGCGGCGGCGTAGCCCCAGGTGACGGCGATCGTCTCGATGCCGTGGGTGCGCGCCCCGAGGATGTCGTGCTCACGGTCGCCAACCATGACGATGTCGGACACCTGCGGCAACCCGCCCTCGGTTGCCGCCACGGTCTTGAGCGCGTGCTCGATGACGTCCGCCTTGGTGCTGCGGGTGCCGTCGAGGGTGGAACCGCAGATCGCCTCGAAGAACTGGTCGAGGTCAAAGTGCTCGAGGATCTGGCGGGCGAACACTTCCGGCTTGGAGGTAGCCACGACGAGGCGGATGCCGCCGTCGAGCAGCGTCGTGAGCGCCTCCCGGATGCCCGGGTAGACGGAGTTGTTGAGCATCCCGCCGCCCGTGAACGCGGCCCGGTAGGCCGTGACGAACTCCGTCAGCCGTTCTCCAGGGACCCCGTGCCGCAGGGCGCTCTCCTCGATCGGGGGGCCGACGACGCGACGCAGGTCTTCCTCGCTCGGGCGCGGGAGGCCCAGGGTGTCGAAGGCGTAGGTGATCGAGGCGATGATGCCGGGGGCGGAATCGGTGAGGGTCCCGTCGAGGTCGACGAGCGCAAGGGAGTAGGCCATCCCCCGATCCTCTCATCGCTGGCGCGCGGCCCTTCCCGCCGCCGTGCGGCGCGGTCGGCCCGGCTCAGCGGCCCGCTTCAGCCGTGCAGCGGCAGGGTCAACGTGGCCGGCCCGCCGGCGACCAGCCGAACCGGGACGCCCCAGTCCTGCTGGGCCAGGTGGCAGGCCGGGTAGGCGATCTCCGGGTCGGCATCGCAGCTCGCGGCCTGCGCGGTCACATGCAGAACCCCCTCACCAATCGCGGGGTTCAGCACGAGGCGCCGCTCGAGCGGACCGCCGTCGCCCGCTCCCTCGAGCAGCAGCTCGGGCGGTGTGGCCGAGACCTGCAGCCGGGTCGAGGGACCGTAGCGGTCGTCATACTTCTGCCCGGCGGCGGGGGTGAAGACGACGTCGAGCAGGAGTTCGCCGGGGCCCACCTCGGTGACGGGGCGCCGCGTGCGGTGCGCACCGGCGTCGAGCACCTGGCCGGCCAGGGTGGCCGGCAGCGCCACCCGGGTGAGCCGGTGGGCGGCCGACTCGACCACCACGAGCAGCACCCGGTCCCCTTCGACGGCCACGACGACGCCGCTCGGCTCCAAGAGCCCCGTCGCCACCGTGGTCACGGAGTCGGTGACGGGGTCGTAGCGACGCAGCGCCCCGTTGTAGGTGTCGGCCACGACGACAGATCCGTCCGGCAGCACCGCCACCCCAAGCGGGTGCTGCAACAACGCCTGGTCGGCCGGGCCGTCGCGGTGACCGAAGTCGAACAGGCCCTGCCCGACGACGGTCCCCACCTCGCCCCGCGTCGACCCCGCGACCGGGGTCACCACACGCAGCGCCGACGTCTCGGAGTCCGCGACCCACACCCGTCCGTCAGGCCCGGTCGCGAGGCCCGACGGCTGGGCGAACCACGCCTGCGCGAGCGGCCCGTCGAGCAGGCCCTCGTTCATGGTCCCGCCGACCACGGCGATCGAATCCTGCTCGTCGTCGAAGACCCACAGGGAGTGGTTGCCTGCCATGGCGACGACAAAGGCCCCCATCGCCTCGACCCAGGCGACGTCCCACGGCGACGACAGCTTCTGCCGCACGGCGCCGCCCTCGGGCGCTCCGGCGTCGGGCATGGCGAGCACGTTGTCGGTGGCCCCGACCATGTACTGCTGGCCGTTGCCCGCAACCGTCGTCACGTGACCGTCCGCGAGCCGCACGCCACGCAGGGCGTGGTTGACCGTGTCGGCGACGAGGACGTCGTAGCCGAGCCGCTCGCGCAGCTCCTGCGGCACCAGGCACAGGCCGTTCGGCTCGCTGAACCGGGCGTCGTCCGGCCCGCCGTCGACCAGCCCGCGCTCGCCCGAGCCGATGCGGCGCACGAGCGTCTCGCCGTCGGGCAGGAGCTCGGCGAGCGAGTGGTGACCCGCGTCCGCGACGAGGAAATTGCCTCCCGCCAGCGCGATCGCCTTGGCCGGGAAGCGCAGCGTGCCCGACGTCGGCGCGAGCGGCACGTATGGACCAGCGCCCTGCGCGGCGGGGCGCAGCGTGCCCTTGGCGCGGTGCTCGGCGGCGAGGTCGCTGACGAGGATCTCGAGGTTGTGGGCGTGTCCCTCCCCCGCCATCTGCGCCACGACGTACCCCTCGGGGTCGATGACCACGAGTGTGGGCCAGGCCCGCGCCGTGTACGCGGACCAGGTGACCAGGTCGGGGTCGTCGAGGACGGGGTGGTGCACCTCGTAGCGGTCGACAGCGGCCGCGAGCGCGGCGGGGTCGGCCTCGTGGACGAACTTCGGGGAGTGCACGCCGATGATGACGAGCTCGTCGCGGTGGGCCTCCTCGAGCTCGCGCAGCTCGTCGAGGACGTGCAGGCAGTTGACGCAGCAGAAGGTCCAGAAGTCGAGCACGACGATCGTCCCGCGCAGGTCCGCGAGCCGCACGTCCTTCCCGCCGGTGTTGAGCCAACCGCGCCCGACCAGCTCGGAGGCGCGGACCCGGGGCAGCCGGTTCGGGTGGGTCGCGGGGGGTGAAGTAGTCACGACCTCAGTCAATCACCGTCACGGTCCGGGTCCGGCATCGGTCGCGCCTCGGGGCTGTTACTGCTGGTCACAGGGCCTGGATGGGTCGCCGTGCGCCGGCCAGCCGCGAGATGGGCATGGGCACAGGTCCCCATCGTCCTCGCTTCACGCCCGCTCCGGCGCCCGATACGTTGAAGAACCCTCGATCACCTGGAGTCACGATGTCCGCACGTACCCACCGCACCCACCGTGCCCTCACCGTCCTGGGTGGGCTGGCCGTCGCCGCTGCGCTCGGCGCCTGCTCGGTCTCCGCCAGCGTCTCCGGGAGCATCGACCAGTCCGATCTGGAGACGCAGGTCGCCTCGACCATGGATGATCTGACCGGCAACTCATTCCCGGTCGAGTGCGACGGTGACCTCAAGGCGAAGGTGGACGGGACCCAGCGCTGCTGGCGGATCCTCGACGGACTCGCCGACCAGGGCGTGCCGGAGGGATCCCGTCTGGGTATCGATGTCGTCGTCACCTCTGTCGAGGACGGCCACGCCAAGTTCGACATTCAGGCCGACGACAAGATCACCGCCCCCAACTGACCCACCCACTTCTCCAGGCGCCCCCGAAGCCCCCGTTGAGTGCACGATTTTGTACGCGACACACCGTTATGACACGCACATTTTCTTACACTCAGCGGAGCGGCGACGGTTAGCCGAGGGTTTTGGGGAGGGTGTGGGACTCTCCTAGGACGTGGTCGGCCAGGAAGGCCTCGACGACCTCGTACCAGACGATCGCGTTCTGGGGGCTGAGCACCCAGTGGTTCTCGTCGGGGTAGTAGAGGAACCGGTGCACGGTCTCCCCGTTCGCGTCGGCCGGCAGCCCGGACTTGGCGAGCAGCTCGTACCAGAGGCGCAGACCCTCCCCGATCGGCACCCGGTAGTCCTTGTCGCCGTGCACCACGAGCATCGGCGTGACGATGTTCTCCACGAAGAGGTGCGGGGAGTTCGCGAGCGCCATCTCCGGCGTCATCTCCCGCTCCCAGTACGTGGCGGAGTCCGTCGTCGGGCCGAACTGGTCCAGCGCCCACAGGCTCGCGTGCGTGACGATCGCCTTGAACCGGTCGGTGTGACCGGCGACCCAGTTGGCCATGTACCCGCCGAAAGACCCGCCCATCGCGGCCGTGCGTGTCTCGTCGATCTCCGGCAGCGCCTCGGCCGCGTCGGTGATCGCCATGAGGTCGGTGTAGGGCGCCTGGCCCCACGCACCCCAGCCACGCTGGATGAACTCCTGCCCGTACCCGGTCGACAGGGCCGGGTCCGGCAGCAGCACGGCGTAACCCTGCGCGACGAGCAGCCACGGGTTCCAGCGCCAGCTCCACGCGTTCCAGGAGTTGAGCGGCCCGCCGTGGATCCACAGCAGCAGCGGCGCCGGGGTCTCGGGACCGGCGCCGTGCGGCAAGGCAAGGAACGCCCGGACCCGGGAGCCGTCGGCCGCGGTGGTCTCCACCTCGGTGAGCACGCCGGGCAGGGTGGGCGACGTCGTCGGGCCGGGCAGCGCGGTCGCCGGGACGGGGGCGCCCGTCGCCAGCGCGGCGGCCAGGTCGACGACGACCGGAACCGGCGGTTCCAGGTAGCTGACCCGCAGGGCGTAGACCCGCGAGCCGTCAGGTGAGATCTGCACGTCGGTGAACACGGCGTCGTCGCTGGTCACGCGGGTCACGTCGGAACCGTCGGTTCCGGCGGAGTCTCCCTCGCCCAGCGCGAGGTGGAAGATCGGGCCGCGCCCGTCGTCGTCGGCCGTGAGGAGCAGGCCGCTCGAGTCCGGCAGCCAGGTGATCGAGGACGGCCAGCGGTCCCAGCCACCCGCGAGCTGGTGGGTCGGCCCGCCGAGCAGGTCGACGACGCCGAGCGTCACGGCCGGTGCCCGCTCGCCCGTGCTGCGGCTCTCCCGGACGAAGGCCACGCGCGAGCCGTCCGGGGCGATCCGCGGGGAACCGAAGCTCGACTCGCCGTCGTCGACGAGCACCCGGCGCTCCCCGGTCGCGGTGTCGATCGCCATGAGAACCGTGCGGTGCCCGCCGCCGGACTCGGCGACGATCCACGTCGCTACGACGGTCGTGCCGTCGTCGGACAAGGTGGCGGACTGCTCCCGCAGGGCGGTGCCCGCGTCGGGGGTGAGGTCGCGCAGCGTGATCGCCGGGTCGACCTCCTCGGGGATGGCCGCGACGCCCGGGATCTCCCCATGCAGCTGCACGCCGCCGACGCCGGGCAGCGCACCCAGGAACAGGTGCGGGTCGGCCGGGCCGAGGTCGTGGTCCCAGTACCGCACCGGGTAGCCGGTGTGCAGGATCGCGGAGACCTTCTTCTTCTTGCGCTCCGCGCGCAGCTCGTCGTCATGGTCGGCGTCGGTCGCCGACGGCAGCACGCCCGAGCTGACCAGGACCACGGGTGCACCGGCGGCGGCGCGCGGGGCGCTCACCCCGGCCGTGCGGCTCGCGACGACGCGCGCCTCGCCGCCGCCGGCCGGGAGCAGCCACAGCGCGGCGGGCGTGTCGTCGTCCGCGGCGACCTGCGGGTCGGGCCGCGCGGAGGTGAAGAGCAGGTCGCCTCCGGCGGTGAAGGACGGGCTCTGCTCGCCCTTGCCGCTGCGGGTCAACCGCCGGGCCGGGCGGTGGCCCTCCGGGTCGACCTCCCACAGCGCGGTGACGTAGCCGGTGCGGGCCGGGTCGAGGGTCGCCACGGAGGTCACGAGCCGTGAGCCGTCCGGGGCGAGGACCAGCCCGCTCAGCCGCGGGAGGGCGATGTACTGCTCAAGATCATGGAACGGTGCGGGTGTCGCGTCGTCAGGGGTCATCCCCCCGTCCTATCACGTGCGCGGGGAGAGGGTGCACAAGAGCAAGCGCTCACGGAAGCTCCGGTCGCAGGCCCAGGCCTTGCGCGGACCGCCTACCGTTGACCGGGTGACCGATCACCCATGGGCCCCGCCCGACCCCGCGACGTACGTGCGCCGCTGGGGACTGGTCCCTGACGGCGCGCCGTTCTCAACCCCGAGCAGCCACCTCCTACCCGTGCGCCACGACGGCGTGCCCGCGATGCTCAAGGTCGCCCGCATCGCCGAGGAACGCGACGGAGCCCGCCTCATGGTCTGGTGGGCGGGCCGCGGCGCCGCCCGCGTCCTCCTGCACGACGACGCAGCGATCGTCCTCGAGCGCGCGCTCGGACCACGCTCCCTCACCGCCTGGGCCAGCCTCGGTGCCATGGCAGCTGGCCCGGGGGCCCGCGACGACCTGGCTGCGTGCGACGACCTGATTGCGTGCGACGACCGGGCGACGCAGGTGCTGTGCGAGATCGCCGAACAGCTCCACGCGGTGGGCGGCGCGCCGTCCTCGGAGGGCGCGTCTGCGGAGGGCGCTTCTGCCGAGGTCGCGTCGACGAAGGGCGGGGATGCGCGGTCACGGCTGGACCCTCCACCCGCCGGCCTCGTGCCCCTCGACCGCTGGTTCGCGGACCTGCTGACCGGGGTGGCCGGCCACGACGGGTTCCTCGGCCGGGCCGCGGCCACGGTCCGCGAGCTGCTCGCCGACCAGCGGGACGTCGTCGTGCTGCACGGGGACCTGCACCACGGGAACGTGATCGACTTCGGTGACGACGCCTCCGCTGAGTGGCGGGCGATCGACCCGAAGTTCCTCGTCGGGGACCGCGCCTTCGACTACACCAACATCGTCTGCAACCCGAGCCATGCGATCGCCGTCGTGCCCGGCCGCCTGGACCGTCAGGTGTCGGTGATCTGCGCGGCCGCGGGGTTGGACCGTCGGCGGTTGCTGCGCTGGATCGTGGCGTGGACCGGACTGTCCGCTACCTGGTACCTGGGCGACACGTCGATGCCCGCCCCCGAAGGTGAGACGGCCGCGGCGGCCGTGCTCGCCGTCGGGCAGGGCGCTGAGGCGCTCCTGGCGGCCGAACCCCGGTAGTCCGCACGCTTCCCCCGGCCCAGCGCCACCCCGAGCTCATACGGGGCGTGCTCTTGTCTACGGGGCGTGCTTTTAAGAGCACGTTCTGTATGCAAGAGCACGCCCCGTACGACGCTCGCCGGGGTCAACGCACTCAGGAGCCGGGCCGGCTGGATGCCGGCACGGCTGAAGGGCGAGGAGACGGGAGGCCGCGCAGACCGCGGCTACGACCGCCCGTCCCGATCGGCGAGCTTCTTGAGCATGTCGTTGTACTCGTCCATCTCGAGGTCGCCCTCGCGGTCGACCTTGCGGTCACGGCGCTTGGCGAAGCGCTCGTCGTCCTTGGACCAGGAGACGGCGACGATGAGCGCGAGCAGCAGGGTGGGTATCTCCCCCACGCCCCACGCGATGCCGCCGCCCTTCTGCTGGTCGGCGATCGCCGTCGGGCCCCACTCGCGGCCCATCAGGCCGAACCACTCCGGAACGAGCAGGATATCTCCGGACATGAGCGTCACGCCGAAGAAGGCGTGGAAGGCCATCGTGGCCAGGAGCAGCAGCAGGCGCTGGGCGTGCGGAGGACGCGAGGGTCCCGGGTCGATGCCGATGAGGGCGTTGGCGAAGAAGTACCCGGCCATCGTGAAGTGCACCGTCATGAGGATGTGCCCGATGTGCGTGGACAGCGCGTACTCAAACGCCGGGGTGTAATAGAAGACGATCATCGAGCCGGCGAAGTTGATCGCGGCGACGAGCGGGTGGGAGAAGAAGCGCCCGTAGCGGGAACCGATGATCGCCAGGATCCACTCGCGCGGGCCCCGGGTGCCGTCCTTGCGCACCGGGACCGCGCGCAGCAGCAGCGTGACCGGGGCGCCCGAGACGAGGAAGATCGGCACGACCATCGCCAGGATCATGTGCTGGAGCATGTGGGCGGAGAACAGCACCCGGCCGTAGACCACGGGCCCGCCGTTGGTGACCCAGAACATGACGATCATTCCCACGACCCAGGACGCAGTGCGCAGCCACGGCCAGGAGTCGCCGCGCCGGTGCAGCCGGACCACCCAGCGCAGGTACACCACGAGGCCCGCCGCGCACGCGAAGCCGAGCAGCACGTCCCAGCGCCACTGGGTGAACCAGCTCGAGAACGTCGGCTCGGGCGGCATCGGGTAGCCGGTGATGAGGTAGGCGGGGGTGGGGTCGACGGGCGGGGCGTTGTCGTCGGGCGGGTTCGTCCCACCGAGCGCGACGGCCACGCCGCTGACCGCGCCCATGACGATCAGCTCGGCGGCGACCAGCCGCCAGAACAGCGCGGTCGCGTGGGCGGGGCCACCCGCCAGCTTGCCCACGACCCACGTCCGGTGGGCCCAGCCGAAGCCGCCCAACACCACGAACAACACGGTCTTGGCGATGATGAGCACGCCGTAGTCGGTGCTCAGTCCGGACCAGCCGCCGAGCCGGACCAGGGCGTTGACCAGACCGGAGATCGCCACGATGACGAAGCACCAGCTGGCGATCGGCGAGTAGCGTGCGACCGTGACGGCCAGGTCGTCGCCGTCGAGGACCCGTCGGGTGCGCAGCACCGCGATCACCGCGAGCCCCCCGATCCACACCGCCGCCCCCACGAGGTGCATGAACATCGCCGAGACGGCCAGCTCGTGGCTGGTAGACCCGGAGGCGTGGCCCATGAGGGACTGCAGCACAAGCGCGACGACGGCTGGCACGGCCGCCCACAACGCACCCGTGGCGGTCGAGACGAGCAGGGCCAGGACCGCGGTCGCCGCGGCGATCACCGCGATCGCCAGCAGCGCCCGGCCGGAGGGGATCTGGGAGAGGTAGACACCGAGCTGGTCACCGAAGCCCTCGCTGCCGAGCGAGAGGCCCACGGTGTTCGCCCCGGAGAAGACCACCCGTGCCAGCGCGCTCACCGCCCACACCCCGGCGCCGATCCCGGAGACGGTGAGGGTGCGGCTGAGCACCACCCCTGGCCGCACGACGAAGGCCGCCAGCATCAAGCCACCCAGGGTCACCGCGATCGCGAGCTCGGAGGCCACCGTGGCGATCGGCAGGCCCCACCGCACGACCGTCCCGGGGTCGAGCAGGAGCTGAGGCGCGAAGGCCGCGGAGAACAACCCGCCGACGACGAGCGCAGCCACAGCCGCCGCCACGGCACCCGGCAGCGACCAGGTCAGGGATCGGGGCGCTCGGGTGGGTTTCACAACATCATGCTTCAGGCCTGCCGTCACCCCTCCAGGGTAAGTTGCCCGGCACCCGGTGGATAACCGCGGATGGGGACCTGAGTCCATGCGCCGAGCCGCTCAGGCGGGGTGCGCGCTGGCATACTGAACCGATCCCCGATGACCAGCGATGAAAGGTGCGTCCCGCATGAGTTCAGGCCAAGGCAGCATCTCCCCCGCCGACCTCGACCAGGCCAAGGTTCTCCTGGCCCGTGTCGCCACGGTGTTCGATCAGCGCGTCGTCGGGCAGGAGGCGCTGCGCACCGCGCTGGTGAGCTCGCTCATCAGCCGTGGGCACATCCTGCTGGAGAGCGTCCCCGGGCTCGCGAAGACGACGGCGGCCGAGACCCTCGCCGCGGGCGTCGGCGGCACGTTCCACCGCATCCAGTGCACCCCGGACCTCATGCCGAACGACATCGTCGGCACGCAGATCTACAACTACGGGACCGGCTCGTTCACGACCCAGCTCGGTCCGGTGCACGCGAACCTCGTGCTGCTCGACGAGGTCAACCGGTCGAGCGCGAAGACCCAGTCCGCGATGCTCGAGGCGATGCAGGAGCGCCAGACGTCGATCGGCGGCGTGGAGTACCCGCTGCCCGACCCGTTCATGGTGCTGGCCACGCAGAACCCCATCGAGGAGGAGGGCACCTACGTGCTCCCCGAGGCGCAGATGGACCGCTTCCTCATGAAGGAGGTCCTCACCTACCCGGCCGCGAACTACGAGGTCGAGATCCTCGAGCGGATCTCCTCCGGTCGCCAGAGCGCCCCGATCACGGTCGAGCCGATCTCCCTCGACGACGTCCGCTTCCTCCAGCGCCTCGTCGACGACGTCTACGTCGACACGTCGATCAAGCGGTACATCGTCGACGTCATCAACACGAGCCGGTTCTCCGGCCCGCGCCCCATCCAGGGACTGTCCAACCACATCCGCGTCGGGGCCAGCCCCCGTGGCTCGATCGCCCTCATGCGCGTCGCGCAGGCGCTCGCGATCCAGGCCGGGCGCAGCTTCGTCATTCCCGACGACGTCAAGGCCGTCCGCCACTCGGTCCTGCGACACCGCCTGGTGCGCACCTTCGACGCGCTCGCCAACAACGTCCAGCCGGAGCAGCTCATCGACGCGATCTTCGACGCCGTCCCGACTCCCTGAGGCGACCGGCACCCGACATGAACGACATCTCACGGCTGGCACAGGTGCGGGCTCGCCTCGACCTGCCCCTCGCGCGCCGCGCCGCGGGGCTGCTCGAGGGACGCCACCGCTCCCTGCTCAAGGGGCACGGGCAGGACTTCGACGACCTGTCCCTCTACTCCCCCGGGGACGACGTCGGCGACGTCGACTGGAAGTCGAGCGCCCGCGCGGGCATCCCGATCATCCGGCGCTTCGCCCGGCAGTCGAACCTCAACCTCGTGCTCGTCGTGGACACCGGGCGCAACATGGCGGCCCTGGCCGCCGGCGGTCAGGAGAAGTCCGAGGTTGCCCTGTTCATGTCCTCGCTCGTCGCCTACCTGGCCCGGGACCGTGGAGACCGGGTCGCCATGGTCGCCGGCGACTCCGAGCGGCTCATCCAGCGTCCCCCGCGCTCGAGCACGCAGGAGCTCGAGGTGATGCTCCACATGATCGCGAACGCCTACGACATCGACGCCCCGCCCAGTGACCTCAACCGGCCGCTCGAGCGGGCGATGAACGCCTTCCAGCGTCGCTCCCTCATGATTGTCGTCACCGACGAGGCTCGGCCCGAGCCCGGCCACGAGCGGCTGCTCCGCCAGCTGCGCGTGCGCCACGAGGTCATGGTGCTGGCCGTCGCGGACGCCTCCGCGCTCACCCTCACCGGCGGCCCCACCCACAAGCCGGTGCGCGACGTCGACGCCGACCTCCAGCTTCCGCCGTACCTTCAGCAGCGCCGCAACCTCCAGCACTCCGGGGACCAGGTGGTCCTCGCCCGGCGCAGGATGGTCGCCGAGCTGCTGCGCCGTCAGCAGATCCAGGGGATGATCGCGGACAGCTCCGACCACGCGATCACCCAGTTCATCGAGCTGTTGGGGAGGCAACGTCGTGCCAATCGATGACATCGTCGCGCCCGTCGACTTCAGCGTGTGGTGGACCGTCACCGGCATCGCCCTGATCGCCGCGATCGCCGCGTGGCTGGTCTTCGTCTTCGTCCACACCCGCCACCGACGCACCGAGGCGGACCTGCCGGAGGCGCCGCCTCCCGCGGCGTACGCGGCCGGCGGGGATCCCTTCGTCGACCTGCGCCTGACGTACCTGGCCCAGGTCGACGAGGCCGACCGGGCGTTCCACGCCCAGGAGATCGACGTCCGCGAGCTGCACCTGCGGCTGAGCTCGATCGTGCGTGAGTTCGCGGGACTTCGACGAGGAGTGGACACGTCTGTGATGACCCTGACCGACATCGAGCACCTCACCGGCGCGGGCCGGCTCGCCAACCTCATCGCCGGGTACTACCAGCCGGCGTTCTCGAAGTTCACCGCCGAGTCCGGCGCCGAGAGCCTCGACGGCGCCAGGACCGTGATCTCCTCGTGGTGACCGCAACAGGCGCCGTCCTCTTCGCGGCCGGCCCCGCTGGCCCCGCTGGCCCCGCCGGCCGCATCCTCGCCGCCGAGCAGGTGACCTCGTCGATCGCGTGGCCGTGGGCCATCGCGGTCGTGCTCGTGGTGGTCGCGGCCGCGGGCGGCCTCGCCTGGTACTTCGCCCGCAACCCCACGATCAAGCCCACCGAAGAAGCCGTCTGGGTCGCGAACTCCGACTACGTCGAGCAGATCCCCGAGTTCCGCTCGTGGGTGCGCCGCTACCGGGGCCTGCAGTGGGCTGGCATCGCCGCCATCGCCCTCGGGGCGCTCGCGTCGGCGTTCATCGCGGCCCGTCCGGTCGACATCGCGGTCTCCAACTCCAAGCTCGCGACCCGGGACATCGTGCTCTGCCTCGACGTGTCCGGTTCGATGATCGAGTACGACATGGAGATGGTCGACGTCTTCGCCGAGCTGGTGGACAGCTTCGAGGGAGAGCGGATCGCCCTGTCGATCTTCAACTCGACCTCGCGCACGGTGTTTCCGCTGACCGATGACTACGCCCTCGTCCGTGACGAGCTCGAGGCGGCCAAGGAAGCGCTCGACCCCGAGGTCCTCTACAGCGAGGACAACGACCTCATCGACAAGTACCTGCTCTTCTCCGCGGGGACGATGGGCACCATGGAAGGCTCCTCGCTCATCGGCGACGGGCTGGCCAACTGCGCCATGCAGTTCGACGAGTCCGAGACCGAACGCTCGCGCTCGATCGTCCTGGCGACCGACAACGAGATCATGGGGACCCCCATCTACACGCTCCAGGAGGCCGTGGACTTCACGCAGGAGCGTGGCATCGCGATCAACGGCCTCTACGGCGCCGGCGACTTCGGCCCGGACGCCCAGTACGCGGGCGAGTACAAGGACGCGATCGAGGGGGCCGGCGGCAGATACTACTACAGCGACGACCCCACCGCCGTCGACGAGATGGTCAAGGAGGTCCAGGCCCAGCAGGCGGTCGACCTCGACGCGACCCCCGAGGTCACCTCGACCGACAAGGCGGGCCCGTGGTTCGCCTGGGTGCTGGTCGCCGTCGTCGGGCTGGTCCTGGTGCAATGGAGGCTCCGCGAATGATCCTGCAACCACTCGTGCCCGTCGCGCTGCTGGTGATCGTCGTCATCCCGCTGCTCGTCCTGACCGGCACCCTCGCCGTCCAAGGCTTCCGCCAGAACAGCCCGGCCGGGCGCCACCAGGCCTGGTCCTGGCTGCGCAGGCTCGCGATCGTGGTCGTCGTCGCGGTCATCGGCGTGGGGCCGAGCCTGCCGCGGACGACCATGGACACGTCCATCACCGCGGTCGACATGTTCTTCGTCGTGGACCGCACCGGGTCGATGGCCGCCGAAGACTACGACGGCACCTCCCCACGCCTGGACGGGGTCCGCGCCGATATCAACTCCCTCGTCGCCGACGTGCCCGGGGCCCGGTACTCGATCATCTCCTTCGACTCCCAGGCGAGCCGCCAGCTCCCGCTGACGACCGACGCCCGGGCGGTGAAGTCCTGGACCCAGACGATGGACCGTGAGGTGACCGCGCGCTCACAAGGCTCCCTCGTGGACCGTCCGCTCGACGAGCTCAGCCGGGCGCTGACCGCCTCGGCCGAGCAGCACCCCTCCAACATCCGCCTCGTCTTCTTCATGACCGACGGCGAGAACACCGCTGACGGCGACCGCCGGTCCTTCGCGGACCTCGCCCCGCTCATCGACGGCGGCGCGGTCCTGGGCTACGGCACCGAGGAAGGCGGGCGGATGAAGGAATACGCCCTCTCCGCTGCCGGCGACGGCACCGAGGGCACCTACCTCAAGGACGAGTCCCTCCCCGGCAGCCCCGACGCCCTGTCGATCTACGACCCGGTCGAGCTCGCGGCCCTCGCCGACGAGCTCGGAGTCGAGTTCGTCCACCGCACGACCGCCGGGGAGACCACCCAGATGATCGCCGGGCTGGACCCCGAGCAGATCGCCGCCGACGGCCGCCGGTCGTTGACGTCCTATCAGATGCTCCTGTGGCCCTTCGCCCTGCTGCTCTCCGTGCTGCTCGCAGCCGAGGCCGTAGCCGGAGGCGCCCACCTCGGACGCAAGGTCGGAGTCGAGCATGCCTGACCTGAACAGCCCCGACCTCCCGTCGAAGGCGTCCTCCCGGGCGCCTGTACCGGCCGACCGGCGCTCCGCTCGCCGCGCCCAGCTCGAGCAGCAGGCCGCCGAGCGCCGCCGCATCTACGAGTTCGACCAGGTGGCTCGGGTCCGCGGGAAGCGCCTGGCGCGCCGTCGGCGGATGCTCCTGTGGTCCGCCCCGGTGATCCTGGTCGCCCTCGTGGTGATCTGGAAGGCGTTGTCGGTCCCGATCATCGCCGGCGCCGCCCAGGACAAGTACGCCTCGAGCGACTTCGACGGCGCCGAGTCCTCCTTCCACACGCTGCAGACGTGGAACGTCGCGGAGAAGTGGAAGGTGTACTTCAACGAGGGCACCGCGCAGCTCGCGGGCGACCATCTCGACGCGGCGATCGCCACGTTGTTCCTCGCGCACGGCCTGGCCCCGGCCGCGCCGGAGGACATGACGAACCTGCCCGACGGCGACGTCCCCCCCATCTGTGCGATCCAGACGAACCTCGCGATCGCCCACGAGCTCAAGGGGGACGTGACCCAGGCGGTCGCGGACTCCCACGTCGAGCGGATGAAGCGCGAGCAGATCGCCCTGGATGCGCTCGGCGCCGATGTCCCGACCGACGGCACCGCACCCGATCCCGGCCAGTACAAGGACCTCGCGATCACGACGTACCTGGAGTCCGAGGCGCTCTACCGCAAGGCCAACGAGGTCCGGACGTGGAACGACTGCCCGGACGACACCGCGGCAGCCGAGCGCAACGTCGAGAAGGAGACGACCGCGCGGGAGAAGCGCGAGGCGCTCGAGAACCCGCCTCCCCCGGACGGCGGCGGTGAGGGCGAGCAGGATCCTCAGGACCCGAGCGACCCGTCGGATCCCAGCGATCCGGGCGACCCCAGCGATCCGGGCGACCCCACGCCCGCCGAGCCGACGCCGTCCCCCGAGGAGCAGCGCCAGGCCGAGCTTGAGGAGCGCAACAAGGCGGGCGAGAATGAGCAGCGCCAGACCGAAGACATGGTCTCGCCTCCGGATATTTCCGGCTCAGACACACAGAAGTGGTGACGACAGACGTGACGACGAAGTCCGCAGGAACACACGCAGCGACGCTCGCAGGAACGAACTGGGCAGGCAACCTCAGCTACTCCGCACACGGGGTGGTGCGCCCGACGACGGTCGCGGAGGTCCGTGACCTCGTCCTCGCCGCGGGCGCAGCGATGGCCGACGCCGCATCGGGGGCTCCGGCGGGCACCGCCCGGCTGCGCGCCCTGGGCAGCCGGCACTGCTTCAACGACCTCGCCGACACCTCGGGGCTGCTGGTCAGCCTCGAGGACCTCGAGCCGGTCGCGGCCGGTCACCTGCAGCTGGGGACCACCGCCGCGGGCATCCCGACCGTGCGGGTCAGCGCGGGCACCCGGTACGGGGACCTCGCCGCGGCGCTGTTCCCGCTCGGGCTCGCCGTCCACAACCTCGCCTCCCTCCCGCACATCTCGATCGCCGGGGCCATCGCGACCGCGACCCACGGGTCGGGGAACGGGAACCAGGGGCTGGGCGGTGCCGTCGTCGGGCTCGAGCTGGTCACCGGGACCGGTGAGTTCCTCACCCTGCGCCGCGACGAAGAGGGCCCCGTGCCCTTCGACGCGGCCGTGGTGCACCTGGGCGCGCTCGGCATCATCACCCACATCACCCTCGCGGTAGAGCCGACCTTCGACGTCCGCCAGGACGTCTACCAGGACCTGCCGTGGGCCAGCCTCGAGCAGAACTTCGACGCGATCACCGGCGCCGCGTACTCGGTGAGCGTGTTCACCCGGTTGCGCGAGGACGCCGCCGACCAGGTGTGGCTCAAGAGCCGGGTGGACGCCCTCGGCGAGACCGGCGACCTCGGCTACGGCGACGACTTCTTCGGCGCGCGGCGCGCAGCCGTGGCCCTGCACCCGCTGCCGGGGATCTCCGCGGAGAACTGCTCCGAGCAGCTGGGCGTGCCCGGGCCGGGCCACGAGCGCCTCGCGCACTTCAGAAGAGAGTTCACCCCGAGCAACGGGGCCGAGCTGCAGAGCGAGTACCTCGTCCCGCGCGAGCACGCCGTCGCCGCGATCGCCGCCGTGCGGGCGCTGCGCGAGCGCATCGTCCCGCTCCTGCAGATCATCGAATTCCGCACGATGGCCGCGGACGGCCTGTGGCTCAGCCCCGCCGGCCAGCACGACACCGTGGGCCTGCACTTCACCTGGCTGCCGCGCCAGACCGAGGTCGAGGCGCTGCTGCCGGCCATCGAGGCCGCTCTGGCGCCCTTCGACGCGCGCCCGCACTGGGGCAAGCTCTTCACGACCGACGCCGCACGGCTGGCCGAGCTCTTCCCGCGGCTGGGTGAGTTCGCAGCGCTGGCCGACGGGCTCGACCCGGCCGGAGTGTTCGCCAACGACTATCTGGACCGGGTGCTGGGGCGCTGACAGCGCCTCCGCAACCGACCCTAGCGACCTAGGTCGCTAGTTTCCACGATTCCCATCGCCAGGAGCGCGCCCGCGGCTAGGTTGGTTCTCGACCTTTCCCAGCCTCTCGAAAGCGATGGAACCCATGCCCCTGGCGGCCCATTCAGGCACACGGCACACGTCACGTGCGCTCGCGTTCGTCCTCGCTCTGGCCGTCGTCGGTGGGGCGGCCGTCGCCGCGGCTCTGCCGGTACAGGCTGAGTCGGCGGTTGCCGTCACCGCGGCCGACATCCGCGCGAACGCGACCACAACAGGTTGGCACCTCGGTGCCAGCGACGCGGGCCACACCCTCACCGACACCCCCGGGTCGCTCGTGATCGGAGGCGAGGCAGAGCTGCTGAACGGGCTCGTGTCCCCGCTGCCGCTCACCGACTTCTCGGCGTCCATCACCGGATCAAGCTTCGGCTGGACCACCGCAGCGGGCAGCGGTCCGACATTCGGCCTGGTCCAGGTCTCCTTCGGCGCGAACGAGACCGTCACGACGTTGAGCCCGGTCGACCCGGTCTCGGGCAGCACCGTGGTGAGACTTGCCGACCGCTGGACCTTCAGCGGCGACATCGGCGCTGAGACCGGCTCCGCGGACCGAACGCTCGGTGAGGTGCTCGATCTGCTCACCGCGCAGTCGAACCCACGTGTTGTGGCCTATGGCGTCCGTGTCCCGGCCAGCGCCACGACCACGCTCTCTACGATGAGCTGGAACGGGGCTGCCACGAGCTTCGGCGGTGCGCCGGCGCCGGAGCTGCCGCCTCTCGTCACGGGAACCGTCACCATCAGCGGCACGCCGATGCAATACCAGCCGCTCTCTGCCGACACTCAGGGCTGGAACGCGGACTCGCTGCGCTTCCAGTGGTTCTCCGTCCGCGACGGCCAGAGCGAACCCATCGCCGGAGCAACGCAACGGGTGTACGCGTCGCCCGACATCGGCGTGCAGATCGGCGTTGCCGTCATGGGCATTCGCGGAGATGAGACGACGGCGACCGTGAACAGCGCACTCACCGCCCCTATCGTGCCTCTCGCCCTGTGGCCGATGGACGGGGTGGCGCAGGTGAGGCAGCAGTTCATCAACGGCACGTTGGAGGCCGAGACGTACGGATGGCCGGTCGGCACGGCGTTCAGCTACCAGTGGTTCTGGCATGACGGCACGAGCAGCCACCTCGTCGAGGGGGCGACCGGCAAGATCTACACCCTCGCTCCCGCAGACCTCGGTCGCCGCTTCGGCGTCATCGTCACCGGCACCCTGTCACAGTTCGCAACGACGAGCGTCACCACCGGCCTCACCACTGCGGTCGAGGCGCCGCCACCCGTCGTGCGCGCCCCCATCGACCCGCGCACCACCGCTGAGCTGATGGACTATCTCCGCCGCGGAGGTATTTCAGTGGGCAGTAGCGCCCTCCCCGCGCCCTTCGTGGCGCCCGCACCCGGCCCGACAGCCGCGCTGTTCCCGAGCCTCGCCCCCCTCGCCTGGGGGGACAGCCGCGACTGGCATGTCGACGTCTACCTCTTCTCGGAGCAGCTCTTCATCGGCACGTTCCCCGTCGTCAACGGTGTCGCCCAGATCAAGCTGACCGGCGAGCAGCTCGCCGCGGCCGGGGCCGGCGAGCACACTCTCGTCGCCGTCGGCCAGCAGTCGGGGGCCATCCAGGCCGCCGCACTCACGATCGCGGAGGCGCCGACCGTGGCCGCTGCGGCGCCAGCCCTGGCCGCGACCGGCGCCGAGGCGGCACCGCTGCTCGGAGTCGCAGCGCTCCTGCTGGCGCTCGGTGCGGCGCTCGTCGTTCTGCGTCGCCGCTTGGGCACCCGCGCCTGACCTGATCGTGCGCTAGAGGGGGCGTCGCCGACAGGCGACGCCCCCTCTCCTGTGCCGTAACGCAGCGTCCACAGGTGACGAGATCCGCACGATGACTGCCGACCGCCTGTGGCTCAGCCCCGCCGGAGCGCACGACGCCGTGGGCCTGCACTTCACCTGGCTGCGCAGTGCAACAGCAGCCAGCCCCGACTGTCGAAGGTGATGGTCGGTTTCGAGCGGCGCCGGTGGGTCGCTCGACGCCCCGACCCCGGCAGCGGGCGCTACACGCTGACCGAGGCTGGGCTGCAGAAGGTCGTCGACAGCGCGCCCGGCCACGTCGAACGGGTGCGAGAGCTGGTCTTCGACCCTCTCAGCGAGGCGCAGCAGCGTGATCTAGGCGTCGCACTCGCAAGCAGCGCAAGCACCGTGCGTCAGCAGCTGAACGGCGACGAACCTGAAACCGGTGGCCACAGCCCTGAGGCGTACGGTCGAACGCCTCCCGCCGAGCTGCGCTCAGCCGCGTGCGGCGTCAGATGCGCGAGCGCATGGCTCCACAGGCCGGATCAGCACTCCCGAACACGCGAGCTCAGTTCGCTCATCAGCGGAGCCCCGTCGCCGATAGGTCGTGCCAGGAGCAGGAGCGCCGCGTCGTGCCCCGCCGACTCGAAGGACACGACCACATGAAGACCACAGATTCCGCACCGACCACGGCGAGCACACCGTCCAGCTGGTGGCGAGACCGCAGCATCGCCACCCGCATCGGCGTGACCGTCGCTCTCATGGGCCTCGGGCTCGGGCTGGTCAGCGGCGTCGCCCTCGTCGGTCAGGAGCGCGTCAAGGATATCGACGACCGGGTGACCGCCGCGGTCGGCGTGCAGATGGACGTCGCCGACGCCAAGTACCAG
Source organism: Sanguibacter gelidistatuariae (assembly GCF_900096585.1). Lineage (GTDB taxonomy): Bacteria > Actinomycetota > Actinomycetes > Actinomycetales > Cellulomonadaceae > Sanguibacter > Sanguibacter gelidistatuariae. Next base: position 626,279 of record NZ_FMYH01000001.1, on the reverse strand, counting down.
CTCCTGTGGGCGACCAACTGGCAGAACATCACCGCGTGGAAGTCACGCGTCGACGGCGGCGCCGTGGCTGCGGCCCCGGACGGCGACAACGTCAAGACGTATCGCGCCGCGGTCGTCGAGTTCGAGAAGGTCTTCGACATCGACCAGTCCCTGCTCACGGACGAGGGCCGTGCGAGCCTCGCGGTCATCGCAGAGTCGTGGCCCGAGATGGCCGAGTACAACGAGGATATTCTCGGCCTCTGGGCGGACGAGGAGCTCGACGCCGGTGACGCCGTCTCGACGGGCGAGAAGTGGGATATCTACTTCGTGCTGTCCGGCGGCATGGACGAGCTCGTCACCTCGGTCGACGCACGCGTCGACAAGCTCGTGACCGAACGCGAAAGCATCTCGTCCAGCACCCGCACCACCACCTTGGTCGTCGCTCTTCTCGCCGTCCTCCTCGGCATCGCGCTCGCCGTCGTCACGGCACGCGGGATCATGACCGGCATCCGCCGCGTCCGCGACGGGCTGCAGCGCATGGCGCTCAACGACTTCGGTGTGCGCGTGCCAGCCACCAGCCGTGACGAGACCGGCCAGATGGCCACCGCCCTCAACGAAGCAGCCGAGACCGTCGGTGGAGCGTTCGCCGCCATAGGCGCCTCCGCGGACGCCGTAGCCGCAGCGTCGACCGAGCTCAAGACCACCGCTGCGCAGATCGCCACGTCCGCCGAGGCGGCCTCCGCCCGGTCAGGTGCGGTCTCCGCGGCAGCCGGTGAGGTGTCCGGGAACGTGGCGACCGTCGCGGCCGGGGCTGAGCAGATGGGCGTGTCGATCCGAGAGATCGCGAAGAACGCCAACGACGCCGCCCGCGTCGCCACTGAGGCAGTCGCTGCCGCCGCTGCCGCGACGTCGATGGTGTCCAGGCTCGGATCGTCGTCTGCCGAGATCGGCGACGTCGTCAAGGTCATCACGAGCATCGCCGCGCAGACGAACCTGCTCGCGCTCAACGCGACGATCGAGGCGGCACGAGCCGGTGAGGCCGGCAAGGGATTTGCGGTCGTCGCGAGCGAGGTCAAGGAGCTCGCTCAGGAGACCGCTCGAGCCACCGAGGACATCTCGCGCCGCGTCACGACCATCTCGTCCGACACGGCCGGTGCTGTGTCGGCCATCGCTGAGATCTCGTCGATCATCGCGAGCATCGACGACTTCCAGACGACCATCGCGGCCGCCGTCGAAGAGCAGACTGCGACGACCAACGAGATGTCACGCTCGGTGTCGGAAGCCGCCGGCGGGTCCACCGACATCGCCTTGAGCATCACCGGGGTCTCGGACGCCACCGCGACGACGACGCGCGCGCTTGTCAACAGCCGGGGTGCGATCGTCGAGCTCGCCGACCTGGCGACAGACCTCCGCAGCCAGGTGGCCCGCTTCACGTACTGAATGCCGCGCCCCGTGCGGCGTCCCGCTCACACGGGGCGCCCGACGGTCAGACGATGTCAGGAAGCGCACTGCTCGGCTACTCATCCGCCGCGCGCGCAGCCGCGTGCCGTAGCTCTAAGGGCGTCATCACGACTTACTGCGAAGGAATCACCTGGTGCCCGAGTTGGGTCCAGGAAGCCGCAAACGCAGACTAGCGGCGTGTCGGGACACCAGACACGTTTGGAGGCCACTCCACTCCCTGACACGGAAGAGGTCAATGGTTCGATCCCAGGATCGTCCAGCAGCATCACCGCAGGTCAAGGGAGGGACTGCTGCACCACGACGCACCGCCACTCTCAGTCGGCGCGGGCACCCCGCCTTCAACCCTGCATGGCGTCGTACCGGTCCAGCACGATCCGTGCAAGAGCGGGGTGCGGAGCGAGTGGGGCGGTGACGGCGTCGGCGCCCGACTCGAGCACCCGGTCGTAGAAGAACCCCGGCGCGAGCAGGTAGGACGCGACAGCCACGGCCCGGCCGGGGATCGTCTGGGCGCTGCGGGCCTGGTCAACCGCCTCGCGCACGCTCGGGCGGGCCATCGACCCGTAGCCGCACACGACAGGTCCGGTGCGGGTGGACCGCAGCGCCGCGGCGACCTGCGCGACATCGCGCGCGGCTCCCGGGTCGCTCGACCCGGCGGCGGCCAGGACGACCCAGTCGTCGTCGCGGACGCCGGCCTCTGCCAGGCGCTCGCGCAGGACCGCCACGATCCGGGGATCGGGGCCCAGCGGCGGGGCCGCCACCGCGGCCGACCGGCCCGCGCCCACAGCGGGCTGTGCACCGGCGACGACCGGGCCCAGCGCTGCCGAGGCGCTGGTCACCGCCTCGGCGATGTCCACCTTGACGTGGTACCCGCCCGAGAGCAGCATCGGGACGACCACAGCCGAGGTCCGCGCCAGGACAGCCGCCAGCACCTCGGCGAGCTGTGGCTGCTGCACGTCGACGTACGTGTCGTGGACGGCGAGATCCGGGCGGTGGGCGCGGACGTCGGCGAGGATCGAGCTGATCGCCTGGCGTCCGCCGAGGTCGTTGGTGCCGTGCGAGCAGGCCACGAGCGCAACGCTCACGCGGCGCCCGCCACGTCGGCGGTATCCCCGGCGGCAGCGCCACCAGCTCCCCCGGTGCGGTCCACGTAGACAGTGCCGCCGCTGACCCACACCGGCCACGTGCTCAGGTTCACCGGTTCACGGCCCACCGTCTCCAGGCACCGGCCCGTGCGCAGGTCGAAGACCTGCTTGTACATGGGCGAGGCGACCGTGGGAACCTCGCCGCGGGTCCCGACGATCCCGCGGGCCATGACGTAGGCGCCGCTGAACGGGTCGAGCTGCTGCACGGCGTGCACCGTGTCGTCGGCGAGGCGGAAGACCGCCACCTGCACGCCGTCGACCAGGGCGACCGCGCCGCGTTCGGGGGCGAGGTCGGTCAGGGCACACACCGGCAGCCAGCGGTCGCCGGAGGCGAGAAGATCGGCGTCGGGCAGGGCGTGGGGTGCGGCGTCGAGTGTCATGAACGGACTTCCAGAGTGGTTCCAGCGATGAGGACGGTGCCGCTCTCGCGTTCGGCCTGGGTCGCTGGGCGGGGCTGGCCGCGCTCGGAGACGTAAGCGAAGGAGGAGTCGGTCTCCTCGGGGGCGTTGATGAACGAGCCGAAGCGGCGCAGCTTCTCCGGGTCGTCGAGCGTCGCCTTCCATTCGTCCTGGTAGGTGTCCACGTGGGAGGCCATCGCGGCGTCGAGGTCGGCGCAGATGCCGAGGGAGTCCTCGATGACGACCTGGCGGACGCCCTCGAGGCCGCCCTCGACCTCCTCCATCCACGGCGCGGTGCGCTGCAGGCGGTCGGCGGTGCGGACGTAGTACATGAGGTAGCGGTCGATCGTCCGGACGAGGGCCTCGGTGTCCAGGTCTTCGGCGAGCAGCTGGGCGTGGCGCGGGGTGAAGCCGCCGTTGCCGCCGACATAGACGTTCCAACCCTTGTCGGTCGCGATGACGCCGACGTCCTTGCCGCGGGCCTCTGCGCACTCGCGGGCGCAGCCGGAGACGCCGAGCTTGATCTTGTGCGGGGAGCGCAGCCCCCGGTAACGGTTCTCCAGCTCGATGGCGAGGCCGACGGAGTCCTGGACGCCGAAGCGGCACCACGTCGACCCGACGCAGGACTTCACCGTTCGCAGCGACTTGCCGTAAGCCTGGCCGGACTCGAAGCCGGCGTCGACCAGCTTGGTCCAGATGGCCGGCAGCTGGTCCATCCGCGCCCCGAACATGTCGATGCGCTGACCGCCGGTGATCTTCGTGTACAGCCCGAACTCCTTGGCGACGGCGCCAATCGCAATGAGCCCCTCCGGGGTGATCTCCCCACCGGCGATCCGCGGGACCACGGAGTAGGAGCCGTCCTTCTGCATGTTCGCCATGACGTGATCGTTCGTGTCCTGCAGCGCAGCCATCTCCCCCGCGAGGACATGCTCGGGGCCGGTCGAGCCGAGGATGTTGGCGATGACGGGCTTGCAGATGTCGCAGCCACGTCCGCCGCGCCCGTGCCGGGCGATGATCTCGGAGAAGGTCCGCAGCCCGGTGACCCGGACGGCGCCGAAGAGCTGGGCGCGGGAGAGGTCGAAGTGCTCGCAGAGCGCCTTGCTCACCTCGACGCCCGACTTCTCCAGCTCGGTCGTGACGATCTTCTTCACGAGCGGCAGGCAGGACCCGCAGCTCGTCCCGGCCTTGGTGCACGCCTTGACCGACGGCAGGTCGGTGCAGCCATGGGCGGTGATCGCATTGCGGATGGTGCCTGCAGTGACGTTGTTGCAGGAGCAGACGTTCGCGTCGTCGGGCAGGTCGGCGCCGGGGGACGGGGCGGACCCCTCGGGGAGGAGGTAGGCACCCGGGTCGCCGGTCAGCTCGCGGCCGGTGAGCGGGCGCAGCCCCGCGAAGGCCGAGGCGTCGCCGACGAACACGCCGCCGAGGAGGGTGCGGGCGTCGTCGGACAGGACGAGCTTCTTGTAGACGCCGGCGACCGGGTCGGCGTAGACGAGCTCCATGGCGCCCTCGGTGCGGGCGAAGGCGTCGCCGAAGCTGGCCACGTCCACGCCCTGCAGCTTGAGCTTGGTCGCGGTGTCCGCGCCCGGGAACGTCGCCTCGCCGCCGAGCAGGCGGTCCGCGACGACCTCGGCCATCGCGTAGCCGGGGGCGACGAGGCCGATGCACTGGCCCTCGATGCACGCGACCTCACCGACCGCCCAGATGCGGGGGTCCTCGGTGTGGCAGGAGAGGTCGACGACCACGCCGCCGCGCTCGCCGACGGGCAGCTCGGCCGCACGGGCAAGCTCGTCACGGGGGCGGACGCCCGTGGCGAGGACAACGACGTCGACGTCGAGGCGCCCGCCGTCGGTGAAGTCGAGGCGGCCCACATAGCCGGACCGCCGGGACGCCCGGATCTCCTTGGTGCCGGTACTCACGCGCACCGCGATGCCCATGGCGTTGATGAGGCGCTTGAGCGCCTCGCCGCCGCCGAGGTCGATCTGGGCGTTCATGAGGTGCGTGCCGAACTGGATGACCGTGGCCTGGGCGTCGAGGGCCTTGAGCGCGCCCGCGGCCTCGAGGCCGAGCAGCCCGCCGCCGATGACTGCGCCGCGCACGGGCTTGCCGGAGCGCCGGCGTTCCTCGACCCAGCCGCGCAGGGCGGCGACGTCGTCGATCGTGCGGTAGACGAAGACGCCCGGCAGGTCCGCCCCGGGGATCGGCGGCACGGCCGCGTCCGACCCGGTGGCCAGCACGAGCTCGTCGTAGTCCCACACCCGGCCGAGGCGGTCGGTGACCTGCTGGGCCGCCCGGTCGATCGAGTCGATCTTGCAGTCCTTGATCAGAGTGACCTGGGGGTCGTCCCACAGGGCGGGGTCACCGAGGGAGAGGTCCTCGGGGTCGCGTGCGGAGAAGTAGGAGGTGAGGGCCACCCGGTCGTAGGGGGACCGTGGTTCCTCGGCGAAGATCGTGACGCGCCAGGTGTTCGCGGTGTCCCGCGAGCGCAGCGCCTCCACGAGACGCTGCGCGACCATACCGCCGCCGACGACGACCATGTGCTTGCTGGGAGCGAGTGTCTGAGCCATGTCACCGACGGTAGGAGGCGCGGATTTCTGCCCGGTACGTGAGGAGTTTCTCTGTAGTTACTTTCTGCTCACAGGGGGCCTCGGGCGCCCGTGAGGTTTCCGGCCGCCACCTCGCGCGTCTCGGCGGGGGCGTCCTCTTCCTGGGCGGGGTCGGTCGCCGCCAGCCAGTCCACGAGTCCGCACACCACGTCCTTGCACCCCCCGCATCCGGTGGTCGCCCGGGTGGCCTTGGCCACCTCCGCGACCGACCGCGCTCCCCCACGCCACGACTCGACGATGCCCGCCTTGGTCACGGAATTGCAGCGGCACACGGTCGTGCGGTCGGGCATGTGGGTGGGATCCGACGCCGTCGTGGTCGCCGATGCGACCGGCTGCAGCAGGAGGTAGGCCGGGTCCGCGGGCACGGGGGTGCGCCGGGTGTACGCGGCCGTGAGGTCCGCACCGATCTGCGGCGCGCCCACGCACGTCGCGCCGATGACAAACCCGCCGGCCACGACGACCTCGACGTGCCGCCCGGCGGCCGGGTCGGACAGTCGCACGGTGCGGTGCGAGGAGTCCGGCACGCGGCGCGCCCCGCACACCCCCATGGTCACCACGTCGAGGCCGGCCGCCTTGAGACGCACGACGTCGGTCCCCCGCGGGGCCTCCGGCGCGGGTTGGGCCGGGGGCAGCTGAGCAGGGGTCTGCTGGGCGGGTGCCACCGCAGGACCCAGGTCGGCGGCCGCTCCGGGGTCTGCGCCGCCGCCGGCCGCCCCCGGCGCCCGGGTGATGACGTTCATGCTCAGCCGCAGCGCCATGCTCGGCCGGCCCGGGTTGAGCTGCGCGCCGCCGAGGCGCACCCGGCCGGCGCCGGACTCGGCGGCCGCGCGGGCCGCGCTCGCTGTCAGGTGGTCGGCGAGGCGCCGGGACTGGTCCCAGCCCTGGGCGATGAGCCCGGTTCCGCCCTCGCGGGGCTGCGCGCAGTCCCCGATCGCGAAGATCCGAGGGTCCCCCGGGCTGCACAGGGAGTCGTCGACGACGATCCCGCGGTCCACCGGCAGCCCGGCGTCGGCGGCGATGCGGGCCTCGGGGACGGTGCCGCAGGTGAGGACAAGGAGGTCGACGGGCAGGTGGTGCTCGCCGTCGGGCTGGGTGAGGAGCAGGCCGGTCACCAACCCGTCGGTGACAAGGATCTCGGTCGTGCGGGCGGCGAGGCGCTGGGCGACGCCCAACGCGGTGAGCGTCGCGGCCGCGACGGCCCCGGCGTCAGCGTCGAGCTGGCGGTCCATGAGGGACGGCCCGCCGTGGATGACGGTGACCTCGAGGCCGCGCCGGGCCAGCCCGCAGGCGGCCTCCAGGCCCAGCACCCCCGCCCCGATGACGACGGCGCGCCGGGCGTTGACGCAGGCTGCGACGATCTCGCGGGCGTCGTCGAGGGTGCGCAGCGCGTGCACGCCGCGGGGCAACGCGGCGGTCCAGCCGGGCAGGACGGGCGCAGCGGTTCCGGTCGTCCCGGCAGACGCGCCAGGCAGGGAGGGCGCCGCCGGCGCGTCGGGGGCGACGATCAGCCCGGTGATCGCGGGGATGCGGGCGCTCGACCCGGTGGCCAGCACAAGCACGTCGTAGCCGTGGGCCGCGCCGTCCTCGACGTGCACCGCGCGGGCCGCCCGGTCGATGCGGACGGCCGCCATGCCGCGGTGCACTCTCGCTCGGGGGTGGACGAGCGCGGGCAGCGCGAGCGAGGCGACCTCGACCTTGCCGGCGACCACCTCGCTGAGCAGCACCCGGTTGTAGGGCTCGTAGGCCTCAGCGCCCAGCACCGTGATCTCGAAGCGGGCGTCCGGGCCGGGGCCAGCGCCGTCGCGCGAGAGCAGGTCGTCGACGAATCGGGAGCCGACCATGCCGTTGCCAACGACCACGATCCGCGTGCGAGGTGGACGGTCCGAGGTGGTGTTCATCGGGGAACCTCCAGGGTGTCGGAGCGGGTCGAGGGAGCTGGCGCCGAGATGCGATCGGCGTCGCGGGCGGGCACGACCGCGCCGGCGAGACTGACGTCGACCGCGCACAACTTGAACTCCGGCATGCCCGAGATCGGGTCGGTCGCGTCGGTCGTGATCCGGTTGACGCTGCCCGGGCCGGACCAGTGGAAGGGCATGAACACGGTGTCCGGGCGCACGGCCGTCGTCAGCCGGGCACCCGCGACGATGGCCCCGCGGGCGGTGGCCAGCCGGACGGGAGCGCCCTCGTCGATCCCGAGGGTGAGCGCGAGCACGGGGTGGATCTCGACGAACGGCCCGGGCTGGGCCGCGGCGAGCTCGCTCACCCGGCGGGTCTGCGCGCCGGACTGGTAGTGCTGGAGCACCCGCCCGGTGATGAGGTAGAGCGGGGCGTCGGGGCGCAGGTCGTCGCTCGGGCCGACGTGGTCGACGGCGATCATCCGGGCCCGACCGTCGGGCGTCGGGAAGGAGTCGAGGAAGGTCCGCGGGGTGCCTGGGTGCAGCGCTGCCTGGTCCGCCTGACCCGAGATCGCCGGCCGGTCCTGCGCCAGCGCCTGGTCCGGTCGCGCGGGCTGTGCCGGTGGCGCGGGGCACGGCCAGAACAGCCCCGGCTCGGACTCGGCGTCCAGGCGGGCGTGGCTGAGACCGGAGTAGTCGGCCGGCCCGCCCGCGCTCGCCCGCGCGAGCTCGTCGAAGACCTTCGCGGGGTCGGTTCCGAAGTGCACGGGCGAGCCCAGGCGCGCGGCGAGGTCCGCGAAGATGTCGAGCTCGGAGCGCACACCCGGTGGGGCCGCGAGTGCCTTGCGCCGGCGGATGACCCGCCCCTCGAGGGAGGTCATGGTGCCCTCCTCCTCGGCCCACTGGGTGACCGGCAGGATCACGTCGGCGAGGAGCGCGGTCTCCGACGGCACGAAGTCGCACACCACGAGGAAGTCCAGGGCCTGCAGGTTCGCGGTGACCCGGGTGGAGTTCGGGGCGCTGACCACGAGGTTGGAGCCGTGCACGAAGAGCATCCGCGGTCCGGCCGGGGTGCCGGCCCCGGCCGGTGCGGCGAGGCGGCGCAGCAGCTCGACGGCGGGCAGGCCAGGCCCGGGGATGGACGCCGGGTCGACCCCCCACACCCGGGCGACGTGCTCGCGGGCGGCCGGGTCGTCGATCTTGCGGTAGCCGGGCAGCTGGTCGGCCTTCTGCCCGTGCTCGCGCCCGCCCTGCCCGTTGCCCTGCCCGGTCACCGCGCCGTAGCCCGACCCGACCCGTCCGGGCAGCCCGAGGGCGAGGGCGAGGTTGATCGCGGCGGTCACCGTCGCGGTCCCCTGGGTCGACTGCTCGACGCCGCGGCCGGTCAGTATGTAGGCGCCCGAGCCGCCGCCGGCCGGGCTCGCCGCGGCGAGCAGCCGGGCCACCCGGCGTAGCTCCCCGGCGTCGATCCCGCAGACCTGCTCGGCGCGCTCGGGCCACCACGCGGCGACCGAGCGGCGCACGGCGTCGGCCCCGGTCGTGCGGGACTCGAGATAGCCGGCGTCGCTGAGACCCTCGGCCCACACGACGTGCAACAGCGCGAGCAGCACGACGAGGTCCGTGCCGGGGACGGGCTGCAGGTGCACCCCGGCGCCGTCTGCGGTCAGGGTCGCGGTCGCGCTGCGCCGCGGGTCGACGACGATCAGGCCACCACGCTCACGCGCGCCGGCCAGGTGCTGGAGCGCGGGCGGCATGGTCTCGGCGAGGTTGGAGCCGAGCAGTATGACCGCCTGCGCCCCGCCGAGGTCGGCGAGCGGAAACGGCAGGCCACGGTCGAGGCCGAAGGCCCGGTTGGCGCCGGCCGCGGCGCTCGCCATGCAGAACCGGCCGTTGTAGTCGATGTTCGCGGTGCGCAGCACCGTCCGGGCGAACTTGCCGAGGGCGTAGGCCTTCTCGTTGGTCAGCCCGCCACCGCCGAAGACGGCGACCGCGTCCTGGCCGTGCTCAGCGGCGATGGTCGTCGCACGCTCGGCGATCAGGTCGAGCGCGTCGTCCCAGCTCGCCGCGCGCAGCTCGCCGTCGGCCCCGCGCACGAGCGGCGTGGTGAGCCGGTCCCCCGCCCCCAGCACGCTCGCGCTGGTCCACCCCTTCTGGCACAGCCCACCCTTGTTGGTCGGGAAGTCCCGCCCGTGCACGACGACGCGCGCCGGGCCCCCGGGGATGGTCGCCTCCGCGAGGACGCCGCGCGGACGGTCCTCGGCTGCAGCAGCCGAGTTGGCCGCCATCGCAGCTGCGGCCGTCTCGCCCGCGCCGTCGGGCATCCCCGGCCCGCCTCCCACGGCGAGGTGGGAGGCGGGCGCGGGGACGGCGTCGGGCACGGGGCCCAGCGACATGGCGCACTGGAGCGCGCAGTAGGGGCAGTGGGTGGAGGTCATGGATCAGATCGAGGACGCGGCCATGGCCGCGCCGCGGCGCTGGTAGACGGCCCAGGTGGTGAGCGCCATGACGAGGTAGACGCCGATGAACACCCACAACGCCGGGACGAGGCTGCCCGCGTGGGAGGTGGAGAGGGCGAAGCCGCGCGGGATGAGGAAGCCGCCGAAGGCGCCGATCGCGCCGGCGATGCCGATGCAGCCGGCCGCGGACTTGCGGGCCCGGGCGCGGTCTTCGTCGCGGGTGATGCTGCGGGTGACGCCGGCCTGGAAGACGGCCGGGATCATCCGGTACGTCGCGCCGTTGCCGATCCCGGTCGCCACGAAGAGCAGCAGGAAGGAGGAGAGGAACAGGGGGAAGCTGTGCGAGCCGAGGGCCTGGATCGCGCCGAACGCCCCCAGGGACATGACCAGGAACGCGGTGATGGTCACGCGCGCGCCGCCGATCCTGTCGGCGAGGATGCCGCCGAGCGGGCGGGCGAGGGACCCCACGAGCGCACCGAGGAACGCGATCGACAGCGTGACCTCGGGGAACTGGTTCTTGAGCAGGGTCGGGAAGACGCCCGCGTAGCCGATGAAGGAGCCGAAGGTGCCGATGTAGAGGAAGGAGATGATCCACGTGTGCCGGTTGCCGGTGGCCGCCGCGAAGGAGCGGTAGTCGGCGCGGGCGCTCGTGAGGTTGTCCATGTACCGCCACGCGAGGAACGCCGCGAGCAGGATGAACGGGATCATCATGAGGCCGGCGCGCTCGAGGGCGATGCCTGCTCCCGAGACGATGACGAGTGGGACGGCGAGCTGGACCGCAGCGGTGCCGAGGTTGCCGCCGGCGGCGTTGAGACCGAGCGCGCGGCCCTTCTCCTTCTCGGGGAAGAAGAAGGAGATGTTGGCCATCGAGGAGGCGAAGTTGCCGCCACCGACACCCGCGAGCATCGCGATGACGAGCAGGACGGAGAAGGGGGTGTCCGGGCGCTGCACGGCCCAGGCGAGCGCGCTGGTGGGCAGCAGCAGGAGCAGCGCGGAGATGATCGTCCAGTTGCGCCCGCCGAACAGCGGGACGGCGAAGGTGTACGGGATCCGCAGGGTCGCCCCGACCAGGCTCGGCACGGCGATGAGCCAGAACTGCTGGTCGACGGTCAGCACGAAGCCGGCGTTGCCGAGCTGGGGGACGACGATGCTCCAGGTCGCCCAGACGGCGAAGCCGAGGAACTCCGCCAGGACCGAGATCCACAGGTTGCGGCCCGCGACCTTGCGGCCGCCGTCGCGCCAGAACGTCGGGTCCTCGGGGTCCCAGTGGTCGATCCACCGGCCGCCGCGGGTGGGTGGGGCGGCGGGGGTGCGGGCGGGCGCGAGGGTCTGTATGGCGGTCTGTGCGGGCGCACCGGATGCCTCGAGGTCGTGCGATGTCGATGTCGGAACAGTCATTGCGGCCTCCTTCGATCACGGCCCGCGGATCGGGCTCTACCAGGAGGCTAGGGATGCCGTGTTTCGCGGGGCTGCGTCAGCGCGTTAATCGACCGTAACCTTCTGCGCACACTGGCCGTCGACGGGTGTGAGGAGTTCGTCCGCCGCACCGAGGGGCCGGGACGGCCAACCACGGCAATGCATCGGCCTGCACCCGGTAAGGTCGAGCTCTCGGCATCGGAGCCGAGCCCGGCGCGCGGCGCCGTGATCCGAAGGACTCCTTCATGAGCCTCCTCGACCTCGTCGGATGGGTCGGTTCCGCGATCCTGGTCTGGTCCCTGCTGCAGACCCGCATCGTGCGGCTGCGGGTCATCAACCTCGTCGGCTGCATCATCCTCATCGTCTTCAACACCCTCGCCGGGGTGTGGCCGATGATGGGCCTCAACGTCGGCCTCGCCGTCATCAACGTCTACCACCTGCGCAAGCTGCTGCTCGCGCGGCACTCGCCGGCGCAGTACACGGTGCTCGCGGCCGATCCCGGCGAGGAGTACCTGCGCTACCTGCTGCGCGTGCACGCCGCCGACATCGCGGCCTTCAACCCGCACTTCGACGCCGATCGCACGCCCTTCGAACAGGGCTATCTCATCCTCCACGAGGACGAGACGGTCGGCCTCGTCCTCCTGCACGACGCCGAAGACGGGCTCGCGCAGATCGCGCTCGACTACGTGACCCCTCGGTTCCGCGACTTCACGCCCGGGGAGTTTGTCTTCCTGCGCAGCGATGCCCTCGCGGACCGGGGATTCCTGCGGGTCGAGACCATGCCTGGGGCGACCGCGGTCCCCACGGTGGCGGCGTACTACGCGCGGCTCGGGTTCACCGGCTCAGGGGAGGTCGTCGGCCTCGACCTCACCTGAGCAAAGCCAAGACCTAGGTCCCATTGACGGTGTGTCAATGACTTCTAGGGTGGGTATCACGAGCAGCACCCACCCTAGAAGGAGCCCACCATGGCGACACCGCGCGACGCCTCGACGCCGGACGCTGCGTCGTCGGGCACGGCGGCGGCTGGCACTGCGGCGGCTGGCACTGCTGGCCGGACGGTCAAGGCGCCCGACGAGCGACGCGGAGAGATCGTCGCGGCCGCGCGCGAGCTCTTCGCCGAGCAGGGCATCAACAAGACGTCCATCTCCGACGTCGCCGCGCGGGTGGGTGTCACCCGCGGTCTCGTCTACCACTACGTCGCCGACAAGGACTCCCTCGTGGACGCCGTGCTCGCCGAGTACATCGCCGAGCTCGTGGACGGGATCCGGGTGTGGGACGCCGCCCGGGAGACGGGCAACATCGAGCAGGCGCTGACCGACTGCATCGCGCTCTTCCGCAGCCTCGCCGGCCCCGGTGGCGGAGTGCCACGGATCGACGACACCCGGCTCTACCACCGCTTCCTCGACCGTGCCGTGGAGGCTGTCGTGGACTGCTTCCGCTCGACCACGGTCGAGGCCTACGCCCGCCGCCACCGGATCGAGATCGACAACGTCTACGAGACCTTCTCGGTGCTCGTCTACGGGCTCGTCGGCCTCATCCGCGCCGTCCCGACCATCGACGACGACCGCCTCGTCTCGATCGTGCGCCAGACCCTACGCCTGGGCCAGGGCGCCGGATCGGATCCGCGATAGCCCACCGACCGCACCACCCGCTCACCACACAGCACGACCTGTCCTAGGAGACAAAGATGTTCCTGTTCGAATCCATCCCGTGGTACTCGGCGCTCATGTGGGTCGCCGTCGTCGCCGCGCTCATGCTCGCCAACGAGATCGCCCGGGCCAGCAAGTGGGCGGGCCTGTGCCTGTTCATCGCCCTCCCCCTCATGCTCACGGTCTTCGTGTGGCCAAACACTGCCGGTGCCGGGTCGAGCACCGGGACCTGGTTCCACTGGGTCAAGGTCTACTCGGCCCTCGCGGGCTGCCTCGGCTTCATGGCCCTGCGCTACATCCCGCGCCTGGCCAAGAACAAGTTCGCGCTGATGTTCCCGGCCGCGATCCTCGCCCTCAACATCCTCGAGGCCGTCATCCGCGACTTCCAGGTCTCGAGCATGCACGGCATGGTCGACGGCGTCATGATGGTCGGCGGGTCGTGGAACATCATGAACGGGGTGGCCGGCATCCTCAACCTGGTGACCATCTGCGGGTGGGCGGGCATCTACATCACCCGGGACAAGAAGCGGGACATGATCTGGCCGGACATGCTCTGGTTCTGGATCATCGCCTACGACCTGTGGAACTTCGCCTACGTCTACAACTGCGTCGGTGACCACTCCTTCTACGCCGGGGCCGCGCTGCTCGTCTCGTGCACCATCCCCGCGTTCTTCCTCCGCAAGGGCGCCTGGCTCCAGCACCGCGCCCAGACCCTCGCCTTCTGGATGATGTTCACCATGGCCTTCCCGGCCTTCGTCACCAGCTCGAAGTTCTCGGTGGAGTCATCGCACAACACCACGGCGTTGTTCGTGGTGAGCGCGATCGCCCTCGCAGCCAACGTCGCCGTGGCGGTCTACCAGGTGTACCGCATCGTCAAGCTCAAGAAGAACCCGCTCACCGACGAGCTCTACACCGACCTGGCCGCCTACAAGAAGCTCGACGCCGAGCGTCCGGTCGAGAGGGCCGCCGAGATGGTTGGGGTGGCCTCCGCCTAGTCCCGACGGTCCGGGCCTGCCCACCGCTCCCCCGCCGACCGGTCCGGCATCACCCGGCGGCCCGGCATCACCGGCCCCTCCGTACGGTGCGTGCATTCGTCGACGGTGCGCGTGTTTGAATACGCGCACCGTCGACGAATGCACGCACCGTACGCATCTGCGGTCGGCTTCACCTTCTGCGTCCATCGTCTGTCGGCCGTCGTGGGTGCCCGGGCGGGGGCGGGCGTACGGTGAAGAGCGATCCGCCGTTGGGAGCAGAGGAGCACGATCATGGAGCTGACCAAGCACGGGCACGCCTGCGTCGTCCTGACCAAGGACGGATCACGCCTGGTCATCGACCCCGGCAGCTTCACCGCCCCCGACGCGATGGACGCCGCGACGGCCATCCTCATCACGCACGAGCACCTGGACCACTTCCAGGCCGAGACCCTCCTGGCTGCCCTCGAGGCCGATCCCGCGCTGAAGGTCTGGACCAACTCGGCCGTCGCCGAGACGCTCGGTTCCCACCGCGGGCGGGTGCGCGCCGTCGGGCAGGACGATGCCTTCGAGGCCGGAGGATTTGAGGTGAAGGTGTTCGGGGAGTGGCACGAGGTGGTCCACCCGGACCTCCCCCGGGTGCGCAACGTCGGGTTCCTCGTCGACGACGTGGTGTTCCACCCCGGTGACGCGTACACGGTGCCCGGCCAGGCGATCGACACGCTGCTCACGCCTCTCTACTCGCCGTGGTCGAGTGTCACCGGCCTCGTCGACTGGGTCCGCGAGGTCGGCCCGTGCCAGACCTTCTCGGTGCACGACGCCCCGCTCAACGACATCGGCCACGCCATGATGAACCGTTTTCTCGGCCCGGCCGGACCCGGGACGGGCGCCACCCACCACCAGCTCGCCCTCCACGAGCAGATCCAGCTCCCCTGACCCTGTCCGCGGCTCCCTCAGCCGGCCTGGACCGCAGCCCAGGAGCGGTAGCCCCCACCGCGCGCCCAGCCAACCGTAGGTGCGCGATTTCCGCCCCATTCTCCTAGAAAATGGGGCGGAAATCGCGCACCTATCGAAGAGGCGAGGGCTGGTCAGAGCGGAGGGCTCCCTAGCCCCAGACGAGGGCTTGGGAGGGTTCTTCTAGGACGGCGGCGACGTCGGAGAGCAGGCGGGAGCCGAGCGCGCCGTCGACCAGGCGGTGGTCGACGCTCAGCGCGAGCTGGGTGACGAAGCGCTTCTTGATCTTGCCCTTGTGCACCCACGGCTGCTCGCGGATCGCGCCGAAGGCGAGGATCGCGGCCTCGCCGGGGTTGAGGATCGGGGTCCCGGTGTCGATCCCGAACACCCCGACGTTCGTGATGGTGATGGTCCCGTCGGACATGTCCGCCGGGCTCGTCCGGCCCGCCCGCGCGGTCGCGGTGAGGTCGGCCAGGCCCTGGGCCAGGCCCTTGAGGCCGAGGCGGTGGGCGTCCTTGATGTTGGGCACCACGAGGCCGCGGGGGGTCGACGCCGCGATCCCGAGGTTGATGTAGTGCTTGTAGACGATCTCCTGGGTCACCTCGTCCCAGCTCGCGTTGATCTCCGGGTGCCGGTTCACCGCGAGCAGCAGCGCCTTGGCCGTGATGAGCAGCGGCGTGACGCGCACGTCGGTGAACTCGCGGTCCTCACGCAGCCGCGCGACGAGCCGCATGGTCTTGGTGACGTCGACCGTGTGGAAGACCGTGACGTGCGGGGCCGTGAAGGCGCTCGCGACCATGGCCTCGGCGGTGCGCTTGCGCACACTCTTGACCGGCACCCGGGTCTGGCGCCCGTCGGAGGACACCTGGCCAGTGGCCAGCCACGGCGCGTCGTCGTCGACGTAGGTGGCGAGGGCCCGCGGCTGCGCCTGTGCGCTGTAGGCGAGGACGTCTTCCCTGGTCACGATCCCTCCCGGACCGGTCGCGTGCACGCTCGAGAGGTCAACTCCCATGTCCCGGGCGAACTTGCGCACGGGGGGCTTGGCCCGGACCGCGAGCGTCCCTGGGCGCGGCGCCACCTGGGTGACCGACTGGACCGGGTGCACGAGCGCGGGGACCACCGAGGCGGGGCGGGCCGACGGCGCGACCGCCGCAGACGCCGGAGCGGTCAGCCCGGCAGGCGTGGACGGCACGGTGGCGGACGGCGCAGAGGTCGACCGCGCATTGGCGGGCGATGCGGGGGCGGGCGATGCGGTGGTCGTCCGAGCGGGGGCCGGCGCGGGCGCCGCGGCCTGCCCGACGGCGTCGGGCACGGAGGGCGTGGAAGGCTCGGTCGCGCGACGGGCGCGACGGGTGGTCCCGGCCGTGGCGACGCCGTAGCCGACGAGCACGGCTCCGCTCCCGCTCTCCTCCGGGACGTCCGACGCCTCGGCGGCCGGCTCCTGGTCCTGGTCCTGCGCACCGGCGCCGGCATCGACCGGTCCTGCGGCGCCGGTCGGGTCGGTGTCGATGACGATGATCGGCTGCCCGACCTCGACCGTCGTCCCCTCCACGGCGAGGATCTCGGCAACCACCCCGGTGAACGGGGAAGGCAGCTCGACGAGGGACTTCGCGGTCTCGATCTCGACGATCGTCTGGTTCACCGTGACCGGGTCGCCCACGGCGACGTGCCACGTGACGATGTCCGCCTCGGTGAGGCCTTCGCCGGCGTCCGGCATGGTGAAGCGCTCAAAGGTGGGCATGTGGCTCCTTCGGCAGTGCAGGTCAGGTGCAGGTCAGGCAGGTCAGATGCGGGTCAGGCCTCGCGGCGGGCCGCGGCAGATAGGTCAAGTGTCGTCGATCCCGACGGGGAAACGACAGTATGGCGCGGGCGCGGGCGAACTGGTCGGGCGGCGGCCGGTCAGGACCGCCGCCCGGTCAGAATGCCAGCGAACGGTCCACGGCGTCGAGCACCCGGTCCAGGCCGGGCAGGTACTCGTGCTCGATCTTGGCGACCGGGTACGGGGTGTGGAAGCCGCCCACCCGCAGGACGGGCGCCTCGAGCTCGTAGAAGCAGGCCTCGGTGACCGCCGCGGCGATCTCCGCGCCCGAGCCGAGGAAGGTCGGGGCCTCGTGGACCACGACGCAGCGGTGGGTCTTGCGGACCGAGTTGATGACCGTGTCGGTGTCGATCGGGGAGATCGAGCGCAGGTCGACGACCTCGATGCTCGTGCCCTCCGAGGCGGCGGCCTCGGCGACCTTGAGCGCGGTCGCCACGGTCGGCCCGTAGGCCACGAGGGTGAGGTCGGTGCCGGGACGCGCGACGACGGCCCGGTTGAGGGTCGCGAAGGCGTTCGGGTCTGCGGCCGGGTCGGCGCCGGTGATCTGCGCCTGGGCGTAGGGTCCGGCGGCCAGGTCGACCGCGCCCTTCTCCCAGTACCGGCCCTTGGGCTCAAAGAAGAGCACCGGGTCGGGGCTCGCGATGGCCTCCTGGATCATCGTGAACGCGTCCTGGGGCGACCCGGGCGAGACGACGCGCAGCCCGGGGGTGTGGGCGAAGAGCACCTCGGGGCTCTCGGAGTGGTGCTCGACCGCCCCGATCCCGCCGCCGTAGGGCACCCGGATGACCACCGGCAGCGTGAGACGCCCGCGGGAGCGGTAGTGCATCTTGGCGAGCTGGGTCGTGATCTGGTCGAAGCCGGGGAAGATGAAGCCGTCGAACTGGATCTCGCAGACCGGCCGGTAGCCGCGCAGCGCGAGGCCGATCGCGGTGCCGATGATCCCGGACTCCGCGAGCGGGGTGTCCACGACGCGGTCCTCGCCGAACTCGGCCTGCAGCGCGTCGGTCACGCGGAAGACGCCGCCGAGCGGGCCGATGTCCTCGCCCATGAGCAGGACCTTCGGGTCGGCCGCCAGGGCCGCGCGCAGCCCGGCGTTGATCGCCTTGGCGAAGGGCAGCGTCGTCGGGCCGGCTGCTGGAGAGGCTGCTGGAGAGGTGGGTGCGGCGGTCATCGGTGGCCTCCCTGGGTCTCGGCGAAGGACGCCTCGTAGTCGGCGAACCAGGCGCTCTCGCGAGTGACGAGCGAGTGGTCGGTCGCGTAGACGTGATCGAACATGGACGACGCCGCAGGCCGGCCCAGTCCCTTGACGTAGGTCCGCACGCGCTCACCGAGCGCGGCAGCCTCGGCGTCGAGCGCGGCCTGGTGCTCCGCGTCCCACAGGCCCTCGGCGACCAGGTGCGCGCGCATCCGGTCGATCGGGTCGCGGTCGCGCCAGTGCTGCTCCTCCTCGGAGGTGCGGTAGCGGGTGGGGTCGTCGGACGTGGTGTGCGCGCCCATCCGGTAGGTGACGGCCTCGATGAAGGTCGGGCCGCCCCCGGTGCGGGCCCGTTCGAGAGCCTCCTGGGTCGCGGCGTAGACGGCGAGGACGTCGTTGCCGTCGACGCGGATGCTCGGCACCCCGAAGCCGGCGCCGCGGCGGTAGATCGGCACGCGGGTCTGCTTGGAGGTGGGGACCGAGATGGCCCACTGGTTGTTCTGGCAGAAGAGCACGACGGGCGCGTTGTTGACCGCGGCGAAGCCGAGGGCCTCGCTCACGTCGCCCTGGGAGGTGGCGCCGTCGCCGAAGTAGGCGATGACGGCGGTGTCCCGGGCCGGATCGCCGGTCCCGACGAGGCCGTCGCGCTGGACGCCCATCGCGTAGCCGGTCGCGTGCAGTGCGTGCGAGCCGATGACCAGCGTGTACAGGTGGAAGTTGTGGGCCTCGGAGTCCCAGCCGCCGTGGTCGATGCCGCGGAAGAGCTGCAGCACCTGGGGCAGGTCGACGCCGCGGGTGTACGCCACGCCGTGCTCACGGTAGGAGGGGAAGGCCATGTCCTGGGGAGCCAGGGCACGGCCGGAGCCGATCTGCGCGGCCTCCTGGCCGAGCAGCGGCGCGTAGAGGGCGAGCTCACCCTGGCGCTGCAGGGAGGTGGCCTCGGTGTCGAAGGCGCGGACAAGGACCATGTCCCGCAGGAGCCCGCGGAGAGCGTCGGCGTCAAGGTCGGCGATACGGGCGCGGTAGGGCGCGTTGCGCTCGTCGGCGACGCGACTGCCGTCGGGTGCGAGGAGCTGGAGGGGCACGTCGTCGATGGCGTCCGACTCGTGGGCCAGGTGGGCCTGGTGCAGCAGATCAGTCACGCGTTCTCCTCCGGTCGCGACGCTGGGTCGGGCGCCATGCGTAGAGACGAGACGGCGCCCAAACGCCCGGCACCGCCAACCTACGTTTACGTAGGCTACGCCAGCGTAACCTACGCGACCGTAGGTCGAAAGTCCTCGCGCCCAGAAGGCACCCCTCCCCCTCCGCTGAGTGCGGTCGAATGGCTGCCAGCCGGGCGTTTTGTCCAGCCAGACGACCGCACTCAGCGGGGGTGGGGTGGGGTGGGTCAGGGCCTGGGGTCGTAGGGGTTGCCCGACGGCGACTGCGGGAAGTTGCCGCGCTGCTGGATCGGGTCCATGGAGGACTGATCCGCATAGTTGGGTCCGGCATAGCCCTGCGGGGCATAGCCCTGCGGAGTTCCGAAGCCCTGCCCCGCGTAGGCCTGGCCGGCGTAGCCTTGGCCTGCACCGAAACCCTGTCCAGCGCCGTAGCCCTGCAGCCCGGAGCCGATCGGGTACTTGCCGTAGTTCATCAGACGGGATCCGGGAGGGAAGGGGCTTCCCGTCGCAGCCTCGAGCGCCCGGCGGGTGAGCTCCAGCTCACGCTGGACCGGCCACCGCCTGAAGGCCACCACGAGGAGCAGCACGAAGTTGACGATCGGCACGATCCCGAAGACGGTCCACCACCACGGATTACCGGTCTTGGTGATGATCTTCCCGTAGGCGATGAGGACAAGGGCAAGGATGGCGAGACCAAGAATGGTCGCGATCATCAACTCGAGGCTGGACGTCTCTGCCGCACTGCCGCACTGCTCCGCACACATAGTGGCTCCCGCGCCCTGGTGGTCGATGCCCGGTGTGCACCGTCCTGAGTGACTTGCGAATCGCCCATAAAGTACCGCACGCACGGCATGTCCGGGGTCAATATTCACCCACCTGACAAATTTCACCCCCGGAGCTCCCAGTCCAGCCTCATCCCTGGTCAGGGGGAAGATTCGACCGATAGCGATTGTTCAAACAGAAGAACCGATGGCAACTGTTCAACTAGAAGATTCGCTTCCCGCGCCCGCCCCGAGCAAGGACCACTGCACTCATGACTGACTACGGCCACGACCTGCTCTT
Source organism: Sanguibacter gelidistatuariae (assembly GCF_900096585.1). Taxonomy (GTDB): domain Bacteria; phylum Actinomycetota; class Actinomycetes; order Actinomycetales; family Cellulomonadaceae; genus Sanguibacter; species Sanguibacter gelidistatuariae. The sequence goes on along the minus strand of NZ_FMYH01000001.1, from coordinate 606,116 downwards.
CGGCACATTCCTCACCCCCTCAGCGGCTCAGCCGCAGGCGGCCGTGGCCCTCACACAGGTCTCCGAGCAGGCCGGGCTCGACCTCGCGACCTTCCAGGACCACCCCTACCAGCCGGCGTTCCTGGACTCCTGGACCCTGCTCTCCTATGTCGCGGCGCGGACCGAGCGAATCCGGCTCAGCCTCAACGTCGCCAACCTCCCCCTACGCCAGCCCGCCGTCCTGGCCCGCTCGGCGGCCAGCCTCGACCTGCTGACCGGCGGCCGGGTAGAGCTCGGGCTCGGCGCGGGGGCTTTCTGGGAGGCGATCGAGGCCATGGGCGCTTCCCGCCTGACGCCCGGGCAGGGCGTGAAGGCCCTCACCGAGGCGATCGAGATCATCCGCGGCATCTGGGCCGACGACGTTCGCGAGCCCCTACGCGTGGCCGGCGACTTCCACCACGTGGACGGCGCCAAGCGCGGCCCCGCCCCGGCGCACGACATCGGCATCTGGCTGGGCGCCTACAAGCCCAAGATGCTCGCCCTCACCGGACGCACGGCCGACGGCTGGCTGCCCTCCCTCGCCTACCTCAAGCCCGGCGACCTCACCCGCGGCAACACCGCGATCGACGCGGCCGCCACCGCTGCGGGCCGCCCGCCTGGTGCCGTGCGCCGCCTGCTCAACATCACCGGCACCTTCGCCGCCCGCTCCGGCGGGCTCCTGCAGGGCCCCGTCAGCCAGTGGGTAGCCGAGCTCACCGAGCTGGCCCTGACCGAGGGCATGAGCGGTTTCATCCTGGGCACCGACGACCCCGCCGTCATCCAGCAGTACGGCAAGGAGGTCGCCCCGGCGGTCCGCGAGGCGGTCGCCGCCGAACGGCAGGCCCGGGTCGAGCGCGAGGCCGCGCGCGCCGTCCAGCCCCAGGACCCGGCGTCGGCGCAGGCCACCGGATCGAGCAACCGGGCCACCTCGGGAGCCGACGTCACACCCGCCGCAGCGGGCAGCGCACCCGCCGCCGAGCCGTCGGCCAGCCGCCTCGGCCTGTCCCCGACGCCCGACGACGGCCGCCGCCTGAGCAGCCAGCGCCCCTTCGACGAGGCCACCCGCCCGCACTACACGCCGCCCACCCCGGACGCGGCCTACACAGACCAGGGACGCGCCGTCGGGCAGCACCTCATCGATGTGCACGACGCGCTGCGCGCGGAGCTCGACACGCTGCTGGACGTCGTCGGGCAGGTCGTCGCGGGGGTGCGCAGCGTGGGCAGCGCGCGCTCGGAGATCAACAAGATGACCATGCGGCAGAACAACTGGACGCTCGGCGCGTACTGCGCGGCGTACTGCACCACCGTGACCGGGCACCACAGCCTCGAGGACGCATCGATCTTCCCGCACCTGGCTACCGCGGACGAGGCCCTCGAGCCGGTCATCGACCGGCTCACGGCCGAGCACCACACGATCCACGAGGTGCTCGAGGGCGTGGACAAGGCGCTCGTGGCCCTCGGCGGCGACCCGTCACGGATCGCCGACGTGCAGGAGGCCGTCCACGTGCTGGCCGACACCCTGCTCTCGCACCTGTCGTACGAGGAGATCGAGCTCGTCGAGCCGCTCGCCCGGCTCGGGTTCTACCCCGGGCAGGTCTAGCGGTCAGGTGCAGCCGCTCAGCGCCAGCCGTTCAGCGCCAGCTGCTCAGCGCCAGCCGGCGGCGATCTTGACGAACAGGTCGGTCGCCTCCGGCTCGCCGACGCTCACCCGCAGGCCCTCGCCCGCGAAGGGGCGCACGATGACCCCAGCCGCACTGGCCTCGGCGGCCCGGTCCGCGGTTCGCTCACCGAGGGCCAGCCAGAGGAAGTTCGCCTGGGAGTCGGGCACGTCCCAGCCCTGCTCGCGCAGCGCTGCGGCCATCCGGGCCCGCTCGACGACGATCGAATCGACCCGCTCGAGCAGCTCGCCCTTGGCGCGCAGCGACGCGATCGCGGCCTGCTGCGCGATGTGGGAGACGCCGAAGGGCGTGGACGCCGACCGGATCCCGGCCGCGAGCCGGGGCCGCGCGACCGCGTAGCCGACGCGCAGCCCGGCGAGGCCGTAGGCCTTGGAGAACGTCCGCAGCACGACGACGTTCGGGTGCCCGGCAAGGGCGGCCAGCCCGTCGACCGGGTCGTCCATCCGGACGAACTCAAGGTAGGCCTCGTCGACGACGACCAGCACGTCCGAGGGCACCTGCTCGAGGAGCTCCTCGAGCGCGGCGTGCGTCACAGCCGAACCGGTCGGGTTGTTGGGGGTGCACACCAGGATCACCCGGGTGCGGGGGGTCACGGCGGCGGCCATCGCCGGGAGGTCGAGCCCTCCCCCGGCCAGCAGCGAGACCGGGACGGACGTCCCCCCGGCCACCGAGACGACGATCGGGTAGGCCTCGAAGGACCGCCACGGGAAGATCACCTCGTCGCCCGCGTCGACCACGGCCTCCAGGATGTGGGCCAGGACGGCGACCGACCCGTTGCCCACGACGATCTGCTCGGCCGTGACAGGTCCCTTGGCGGCGAGCGCCTCCTGCGTGAGGCCGGCCGTGAGGTCCGCGGCGAGCGCCTCGGTCAGTTCGGTCGCGAACATGTCCGGGTACCGGTTGATGTCCGACGCCGCGTCGATGATCGCGGCCTGGACGGAGGCCAGCGGCGGGTACGGGTTCTCGTTGGAGGACAGCTTGAACGCCGCGGCGCCCACCGGCACGCGGGCCCCGGGGACGTAGGCGGGCAGTGCGCTGATGGCGGGGCGGAGGGGGACGCGAGGAGTCACGGACCTCATCCTCCCATCTTGCCGGGCGGCGCGGGCCTCCGCCCAGGGCAGGACCCCGCACCAGAGCGGATGCCTCTACCTGCCATCGCACGGGCATCGATGGCAGGATCGACCCATGAGCTTCGTGATCCGAGTCATTGTCAACGCCATCGCCATCTGGCTCACCTCCCTGCTGCTCGGCAGCCACTTCGAGGTGGTCGGAGGCGAGGGAACCGGTGGGCGCATCGTCGTCTTCGTCGTGGTCGCACTGATCTTCGGGGTGATCAACGCCTTCGTCAAGCCGATCGTGCAGTTCCTGTCCCTCCCGCTGTACATCCTCACCCTGGGCCTGTTCACCCTCGTGGTGAACGCCCTGATGATCATGCTGACCGCCTGGATCACCGAGGCCGCCGACTGGGGCCTGCGGGTCAACGGCTTCTGGTGGGCTGTCCTGGCAGCGCTGCTCATCTCCTTCCTGTCGATGCTCATCTCGGTCATCGTGCCGAGCGCTCGCCCGCAGCAGCAGCGCCGCTGAGCCCGCTCACGAGAGCGGCTGCGTGATCGCGCCGGCCCGCCGGCTCATCTCCTCCCAGTCGAGCGAACCGTCCGGCAGGGTCGGCGGCGTGGGAGTCACCAGGGTGGGTCCCACGACCGGTGAGCCTGAGCCCGGCAGGCAGACCTCCCCCGACACCGAGGGGAGGGGGCTTGCGGCAGCCGCACCCATCCCGAGGCCCGCCCCCGGCCCAGTACCGAGCACCGGCCCGGGCGAGAAGTACATCGTCTCGACCGTGGCGGGCGGGGTCACGACCGTGCGCCCAGCCTCGGGGGTGCCCGCCGGCATGACGACGACTCCCGCGTCCCCCAGGACCGCGCTCTGCTGCTCCACGGCCTCGGCTACCCCGGGCACCCCACGCGCGAGGGCGAGGTCGAGGACCTCGCCGTGCGTGGTCAGGCTGTGCGCACTGTGCGCGCGCTCGGGTCCAGGGATACCCGGCAGGTCAGGTCCGCCCGGCAGGTCTGCTGCGATCGTCACGCGCTCAGGGGAGTCTGGAGGGGCAGCGCCGGCCAGGCTGGAGATCACCTCGTCCTGGTTCTGGACACTGAGCATCGGGACCGGCGGGTTGAGCGTGATCCCGGCCGTCGGCGACCCGAACGTCGCCACGTTCCGCACGTCGTAGCGGCGCCGGAAGGTGGGGTCCCCGGCCAGCGAGACCGCGACCGTGCCGCCCTCGCTGTGCCCGTAGAGGCCGACCGCCGCGCCCACCGGGATGCCCGCCTGCTGCATCGCGGACTCGACCAGGTCCATCCCGGTGCTGCGCTCCCCTTGGGCCAGGACCAGATTGTTCTCCAGGCTGAACGGGCTGTTGGAGCCGATCGTCAGGTCATCCATCCCTCGGATGTACACCCCCCAGGTCACTGATCCGTCGTCGTGGGGGATCTTCTGGATCTCGATCGTCTCCGCGGGGAGGCTGTTGATCTCCGCCGTCGCGCCGGTCACCGAGGTCACTGGCGCCGCCATGACCCGGCGTTCGGTGAGGTGCCCGGGGCGCAGGTCGCGCGGCGGCTCCGGCTGCGCTCCGGGCAGGTGCAGCGTGGTCGAGGGCCAGGTCCACCCGGAGTAGAAGGACGCATGGCGCGCCAGCACGACTGCTCCGTCCGCGATGCCGGGCGGGCGAAGAAAGTTGCGGGACGGGTTGTACTTGCCGATCCCGGCCCCGATCCCGGCGACGAAACGCTCCTGGAACGAGCCGCCGGGGACGCTCATTCCCCCAACCACCACCGTGCGGCCGAAGGCAAGCGGGCTCAGGTCCCAGCCGTCGACCGTGCGGGCGGCATTCCACATCCCGCTCATGACCGACTGCTCTGCGTCGTCGAGCACCTGCCCGGCGGTGCGGGTGCGCCGGTCGAGGCTGAGCAGCCGGTGCTCCTGGGCCAGCAGCGCGGAGCCGAGCAGCTGCGCGGCGTCGGCGGCCCCCTTGAGGTAGATGCCGCGGACGGGGTCCCGCGTCGGGGAGAAGTCGAAGCAGTGCTGCAGGTAGCCGGCCAGCACGATCGCGGAGACCTCCGCGCACCGGCGACGGGCGTCCGCCAGGTGCGCCGCGGCCGCGGCGATCAAACCCGCGGCCGTGGCGATGTCGGCCGTGTTGGCCGCCTGCCCACCGGCGCCACCGGTGACGGTGAGGGTGATCGAGTGGTCGTCGATCGACTGGTCGTCGCTCATCACACGACCCTGTCCAGGGCCGACCGCACGGAGTCGACGCTCACCCCGATCGTGGTGATGCACCGCTGGGATTCGCTGAGCTCCCCGCGGAACAGGTCCGCCGAGGTGGACACCCAGTCTGCGGTGGACGCGCTGGCCAGGGCCGCGTCGGCGTCGGCGAGGTCGGTGTCGATGAGGGAGAGGCGGGCCCGGAGGGTCGCGACGTCGAGGGGGATGGTCATGGAGTGGACGATAGGACGAGCGGATGCGCGCCCGCCCGGGCCGGAGCGGGTCCTGTGGACGGGACCCGTCAGATCCGTCCCTGTGGCCGTGCTGTCCCCCAGCCCCCCGCAGCCCGCAGTCCCCGCACCCCCGCGGACAGCCCGGCCACGGAACACCTGGCCGCCGGCCGAGCCGGTCATGGAAGAATGGCGACATGCCCAACAGCTCTGCGCGCCCCGCGCCCTTCGAGTCCGCCCGCGCCGTCCTGGCGGAGGTCACCCCGCCCATCGCCCTGGGGCCCCTCGACGGGCGCTACCGTGCGACCGTCGCGCCGCTCGTGGACCACCTCTCCGAGGCGGCCCTCAACCGGGAGCGGCTGCACGTCGAGGTCGAGTGGCTGATCGCGCTGACGGACGGCACTCCCGCGGGCCCGATCGTCCCCGGCGCGCCGCAGCTGAGCGAGGCCGACAAGATCTACCTGCGCGCCGTCGTCGCCGACTTCGGCGCCGCCGGGATCGCGGAGATGGCCGAGATCGAGCGGGAGACCGTCCACGACGTCAAGGCCGTGGAGTACTTCCTCAAGCGTCGCCTCGCCGCCGCCCCGGGGATCCTCGGGGAGTCGACCGTGCTGCCCAGCGTCGGTGAGCTGGTGCACTTCGCGTGCACGAGCGAGGACGTCAACAACCTGTCCTACGCGCTCATGGTGCACGGCGCCGTCGTACAGGTCTGGCTGCCCGCAGCCCGGGCGCTCGTCGAGCAGATCGCCGATCTGGCCCGCGAGCACGCGGGCGTGCCGATGCTCAGCCGCACGCACGGCCAGCCGGCCACCCCGACGACCGTCGGCAAGGAGCTCGCGGTGCTCGCCCACCGCCTGCGCCGCCAGGTGCGCCGGGTGGAGAACGCGGAGTACCTCGGCAAGCTCAACGGCGCGACCGGCACCTACGGCGCGCACGTCGCGGCCGTCCCCGGGACCGACTGGCCCGCCGTGTCGAAGGCGTTCGTCGAGGGCCTGGGCCTGACCTGGAACCCGCTGACCACGCAGATCGAGAGCCACGACTGGCAGTCCGAGCTCTACGCCGACGTGGCGCGCTTCAACCGCATCCTGCACAACCTCGCAACCGACGTGTGGACGTACATCTCGCTCGGCTTCTTCAAGCAGATCCCCGTGCCGGGCGCGACCGGGTCCTCGACCATGCCGCACAAGGTCAACCCGATCCGCTTCGAGAACGCCGAGGCGAACCTCGAGATCTCCTGCGCGCTGCTGGACACCCTGTCCGCGACCCTGGTCACCAGCCGCATGCAGCGCGACCTCACCGACTCCACCACGCAGCGCAACATCGGCCCCGCCTTCGGCCACTCGCTGCTCGCGATCGACAACGTGCGCCGCGGCCTCAAGGCCCTCGCCGTCAACGTCGACCTGCTCGCCCAGGACCTCGACGGCAACTGGGAGGTGCTCGGTGAGGCGATCCAGTCCGCCATGCGCGCCGCCTCCGTCGCGGGCGTGGCCGGCATGGAGAACCCCTACGAGCGCCTCAAGGAGCTGACCCGCGGGCAGCGGATCAACGGCGACGACCTGCGCACCTTCGTCGCCGGCCTCGGCCTGCCCGACGACGTCGCGGCGCGCCTCGCGGCCATGTCCCCCGGGTCCTACGTGGGCCTGGCAGAGCAGCTGGTCGCCGACTACCTGTGACGACCGGCGAGGCTCCCGACGCAGCCGGGCGCGGCGACGGCGCGGCCGGCGTTTCGGCGTCGCGCAGCGCCGCAGGCACGGCACTGGGCAGCGCGGCTGGCAGCGCGTCGTCGGGCACGCTCGCCGGCAACGTTGCCGGGCAGTCCGTCATGGTCGAGGCGCTGCGGGCGCAGGAGTCCGCGCCCGAGCGCGGCTGGTGGGCCCGGCTGACCGGCCGGTCCCCGCTCACCGAGGACGCCCGCCCCTGGTACCTGGGCGCCGTCGGGGAGATCCGGGTCGCGGGGCTCATTACTCGGCTGGGGCCGGAGTGGATGGTGCTGCACGCGGTCCCGGTCGGCGCGGGGACCTCGGACATCGACCACGTGCTGGTCGGGCCGGCCGGGGTGGTCACGGTCAACACGAAGAACCACGGGACCCAGCGCGTCTGGGTAGCCGGCAAGGCTTTTCTCGTCGCCGGCCAGAAGAAGCCGTACATCCGCAACTCCGAGCACGAGGCCGCGCGAGCCGCCAAGCTGCTGACGGCCGCCGTGGGCCGGCCGGTCACGGCGTCCGCGATGATCGTCGTCGTCGACCCCAAGCAGATGGTCGTGCGGGAGAAGCCTGCCTCGGTCGCCGTCGTCACGTCGTCTGGCATGCTCCGGGCGCTGCGCGCCCAGGCCAGGCGCGGACCCGCGCTGCCCGCCGGGGACCTCGAGGCGCTGCGGGCCGCGGCGATCGAGCCCCGGACCTGGCACCGCGCTCCCGCGCCGGCGATCGACACCGCGGACCTGCAATCGCGCTTCGGCCGGCTGCACCGCGCCGTGACCGGTGCCCGACGACGCCGCACCGCCTGGCGCTTCGTCGGGCTGCTGGCCGTGATCACCGTGGCCTGCGCCGCCTACCTGGCGATCACGTCCGGGCTGCTCGACGCCATCGCCTGAACGCCGACCCTCGGCGCTTCACGGCTTTCGATCCAATTGAGCAGGTCACCGCTCAGATGGGGACTCCTGCCCATATGGTCAGGTAGCCTCGACGATCCGTGACATATTTTGGGCATGCCGCAGCACTCCCCCTCCTCGACCCGTCGCGCACGTGCGTCGGCCGCCCTCGCCTGCGCACTGCTGACCGCGACGATGCTCACCGCGGGGTGCGCCACTGTGATCTCGGGCGAGGCGGTCGCCGGGGCCAAGAACTCCCAGATCGGGCCGCCGATCGACTCCGACACGGTCTCGCTGCGCCACGACTACGAGGAGTCCGCCCAGGACGTCAACGACTACTGGACCGAGGACCGTCGCAAGAACGCCAAGCCGCGGGTGACCGATCCCGGCGACAACGGCTCCGGCACCTTCGACGCGCCCCCCGACGCCGCCACGGGCGTGGTCATCGACCCGACAACCGGACCGGTCAGCCCGGACGGCCCCCAGGTCCCCGACTCCTCGGCCGGCGAACTCTTCGCCGCGACGGGCCTGGCCGCGTCCACCCAGGGCCGTCTCTACATGTCCTTCTCCGACGGGGACGGAGTGTGCTCCGCCTCCGTCGTCAACTCCGCCTCCGGGTCGGTCGTGGCCACGGCGGCGCACTGCGTATGGGACTTCGCCGCGGACGACTGGGGCACCAACATGTGGTTCGTGCCCGCCGACGCCGACAACACGGCCGTCATGCCCTACGGCGCCTGGAACGCAGAGTCCGTCATCGCACCTCAGACCTTCCTGGACACCGCGAAGATCGACGAGACGTTTGGCCTCGTCGGCGACGGCTGGGCCTACGACTTCGCGTTCCTGGTGATGGGAGCGAACGACCAGGGCCAGCAGATCCAGGAGGTCACCGGCGGGCAGGGAATCGCCTTCGGCGTCCCGGCCGAGGAGCTGCTGGTCACCGGCTACCCGAGCGCGCCCCCCTTCGACGGCCTCTCGCAGCGTTACTGCGCCACCTCCCAGTGGGACCCCGGGATGCGGGGCACCTACACCTTCAGCTGCGACATGACCCAGGGGGCATCGGGGGGCGGGTGGTTCACCAACTACGACCCGGTCTCCGGCTCTGGGTACCTCGTCGCGACGACGTCCTACCGGGGCTACGACTTCATCGGCGCGGCGCCACTCGGCGAGAGCGCCCTGCAGATCTTCACCGAGATCGGAGGCCTGTGATGGCTGCACCCGCCCTGCGACGCAGCCGCGCGGCCGCCCTGCTCGGCTCCGCTCTTGTCCTGGCGCTGGCCGCAGGGTGCTCGAGCGAACCGGTGACCGGCGCGGCCTTCCCGGACTGGGACGCCGTCGATGCACGCGCTGCGGCGCACTTCGACGCGCAGATGACGCTGCTCGACGAGCGGATCGCCGAGTCGAGCCCGTTCACGACCGATGCGCGTACCGACGTCACCGGCGTGGCCTACACCCACGCGATCCATGGCGACAACAAGGCCGGCGGGCAGTCCGTCGTCGCCGTCCGGGGCAACCCTGCGTCGGTGTTCGTGCGGCAGACGGACTCCAAGGCGGGGTTCACCCTCGACACCCTGCACATCGGCGGGGAAGCCTCGGACTACCTGCTCCTGGGCGACTCCTACTCCTCTCTAGCCCCGACCGAGTGGGTCGAGACCCCCACCATCTACGGCGCCCCGGGCGAAAACGAGTTTGCCGCCGCGCTGCGGACCATGTGCTTCATCACGGGGTTCCAGACGATGTGCGAGATCCGCGAGGCGATCCGCGTGACGCAGGAGTCCACCTTCGGTGCGCAGATGCGCCGCTCCGTGCAGACCGACGACGACGGCACTGTGCACTCCGAGACCGAGGTCACGCTCGCGGCTGTGGTCTCCGTGGCCGCGTTGCTCGACATCCCAGCGGGCATCTCCGACCAGTTCACCCCGGAGATGCTCGACTCCTTCATCCCGGTCAGCGTCTGGCAAGACTCCGACGGCAACCTCATCAAGATGGAGATGAACGGCACGGTCCGCGGAACGGACGGCGTCGACGACTTCGTGGTGCAGGTCGGCTTCGAGATCACCGGCAGCGCGACGAAGAAGGACTTCCCCGCGGTGCCCGACCCCACGGACGTGACCGTGATCGACGAGTCCGGAATATCTGCGTTCTACGATGCTCTAGGAGAGTTGTCATGAGCACCAACCCGCCGTCCGGACCGCCGTGGAACCGACCGGCTCCGCAGCCGCCCTATGGCACCCCTCAGCAGCCCGGTCAGCAGTTCCCGCAGGGCTACCCCGCCGCCAGCTGGCCGAACCAGGGGCAGCCGGCCGCGCCACAGCACTATGGCGCCCCGCAGCAGACCGGTTTCCAGCAGTCGGGGTATGCGGCACCGCCGTCGCGCCCGCGCAAGACCGGGAAGGCCCCTACCGTCATCGTGACCGCACTCATCACGGGCGTCGTCGCCGTCACCGCGACGCTCCTGGCCACAGGCACTCTGACCGGACCAGCGACCTTCGACGACGCCGCGGTCGCCGAGGGCGTCGCCGAGGTGCTCTCCACGAACTTCGACCTGACCGACGTCGAAGACGTCTGGTGCCCAGCAGGGATCGAGGCCACCGAGGGAACCGAGTTCGAGTGCACCTTCACCTCAGGCGGGGAAGACCTCTCGATCCCGATCACGGTCCTCAACGACGAGGGCCAGTACCGCGTCGGCGGCCCCTCCCCCAGCTAGCGTCCCGCGCCGAGAACCTCTCGTGGTCCGACGTAGATCTTGCCCAAGAGCCGCTCCACCTCGACGCCGACCGGCTCGATGCCGGCGGCGAACCAGCGCCGAGTGTCGACCACGGCCGGGTTGGCCTCGAGGTAGTCGCGCACGGAGGCGGTGAAGATCGTATTGAGGTGGGTGGAGACATTGACCTTGATGATGCCGGCAGCGATCGCCGACCGCATACCCTCGTCGCTGACACCGGAGGAACCGTGCAACACCAGTGGCACCGGAACCGCGGCGGCCAACGCCGTGATCAGGTCGGTGTCCAGCCGCGCGCCGCGGGTGGTCATCGCATGCGAGGAACCGACGGCGACGGCGAGGAGATCGATACCGGTGGCTGCGGCGAACTGCCCTGCCTCGTCCGGGTCGGTGCGCGCTCCGGGGTGGTGCACCCCGTCCTTGCCGCCCACCTCGCCGAGCTCGGCCTCGACACTGACCCCGCGGGCGTGGGCGTGCGCGACGACCGCAGCGGTGGCCGCCAGGTTCTGCTCGTAGGGCAGGTGCGAGCCGTCGTACATCACCGAGGTGAAGCCCAACGCGATCGCCTCGGCGATGAGGGCGGTGTCCTTGGCGTGGTCGAGGTGCACGACGACGGGCACCCGCGCCGAGCGGGCGGCAGCGAGCACGCCAGCACCGAGCGGGGCGAGGGAGCCGTGGAACGCCACCGCGTTCTCGCTCACCTGGAGTACGACGGGACGCCCCGCGCGCTCCGCGGCAGCGACAAATGCCTCGGCGTGCTCGATGTGCACGACGTTGAACGCGCCCAACCCGGTCTGCTCCCGAGCGCACTCTCCTGCCACTGATGCGAGGTCAACAAGCGTCATGACGTTTCTCCACTGTGATGAGCGCGCGCATGCGCGCGTAGGCAGACAGGTCGACCGAGCCGGCGGTCGGGGACAGCACGGCTGCTCCCGAGAGCGCGACGGCGTCGGCCAGGTGGGCGGGCAAGGTCTGGGCGAGCGTCGCACCGGGGGCGGCCAGCGCGACGAGGGCCTGTGCGAGTGCCGCGACCGCAGCGTCGCCCGCACCGGTCGGGTTGCCGGTGAGCTGCTCGGCCGGGCGCACCTGCCAGCCATGCTCAGACAAGTCAGAACGGGTCATCGCGATCAGGCCGCGCGCCCCGCACGACACCACGACGGAGGCCGCGCCGCGTTCCAGGAGCTCACGGGCTCCGGCGACGACATCGGTGGCCCCGGTCGCTTCGAGGAGCTCGACATCGTTTGGCTTGAGCAGGGTAGCGCCTGCCTCTGCCGCACTGAGCAGGCTCGGCCCCGAGGTGTCGACGAGCGTCCGGGCCCCGCGGGTGTGGGCGGCGGCGATCATCGCAGGCAAGGCCGTCGAGGGCGTTCCCGGTGGCATCGACCCGGAGACGACGACGACATCCCCAGCGCTCACGAGCGAGCTCATCAGGGCGATGAGGTCGTCCCAGGCTGCGGCGTCCACGCTCGGACCGGCCTCGTTGAAGAGGGTGGTCTCCACGGCGTCGACGACAGCGACCGTGCGCCGGGTGGGCCGCTCGGTGCGCAGCCAAGCCTGGGCGACCCCGCTGGGCTCAAGGAGCCGGGACAGGGTCTCACCGGCATCGCCGCCGAGGAAACCGAGACACGTCGCTGCCGTACCCAGCTGGACGAGCACCCGGGCGACGTTGACGCCTTTGCCTCCGGGCATCTCGGTGGTCGTACGGACCCGGTTCACCTCGCCGAGGCGGATCTGGTCGACGTAGTAGGTGACGTCGAGCGCGGGGTTTGGTGTGACGGTGAGGATCATGATGTCCCTTGCAGCTCGGTGGGATGGTCCAGGGTCATGGCTGCCGCGCCACGATGGCGACGGTCTCGGTGAGCGGGCTGCGACGTCGGGCACCTTGCCTGCTAGGGCAGGATCACAGCGCGCTCGCCGGGAGGGGGGCACGCAGTGGCTCGGGCAGCAGGTCGCCGTGTGCGACGACGAGCTCGTCACACAGGATCCAGATCTGCTCAGGTGTAAGCGTCGACGACGCGTTCGGGTCCATGAGAACGGCTTGGCGCAGCAGCCGGGGGTCGCCCGTGCGCGCCGCTTCGACGGTGAGCTCGGCAACCGATAAGTAGGGACGGTTGAGCGCGGCGCACTGCGCGGGCAGAGCGCCCATCGGGACGGGGACGAGCCCGTCGCCGTCGACGATGCACGGCACCTCGACGACCGCACCCTCGGGCAGGTTGTCGACCAGCCCGCGGTTGATGACGTTCCCGTGAATCTCCCGGCGCGTCCCGGTGACGATCGAGTGGATCACCTGGGGCGCGTACTCGCTCGCGCCTTCCTCGAGCGGCACCGGTGCATCGGTCAAGAGCAGCCGCTGGGTGCTCTCAAAGTCGGCGACGTTCTCGCGGCTGATGTCGATGTACTGGAGTGGCTCGATTCGGAATCGCTCGATCTGCTCGTCGGACCGCAGGAACCAGGGCAGGTACTCGGCCGAGTGCTCGCTCGTCTCGGTCGGGTAGTAGCCGATGCGCCGGAAGATCTCGACGCGTGCGCGCCGCTCGAGCCCGGGATCCGCGAGGATGCGCTCGCGCAGCGTCGGGTAGAGGTCCCGCCCCTCATGCGTCCACTCAAGCAGCCATGCCTGGTGATTGACGCCGGCGGCACGGAACCGGGTCTCCTCGACCGGGATACCAACGACCTCGGCGAGATCGTGGGCCGTCCAGTACACGCTGTGGCACAGCCCGACGGCCTGGATGTCGGGGGCGACGACCGAGGCCCACCACACATTCATCGCCATCGGGTTGGTGTAGTTGAGCAGCAGGGCATCCGGGCACACCTCGCGCATGTCGGCCGTGATCGCCTCAAGGACGGGAAAGGTGCGCAGCGCACGGAACACCCCGCCGACACCCGTCGTGTCGCCGATCGTCTGGCGCAACCCGTGGCGCGCGGGGATCTCGAGGTCCGTAATCGTGGCGTCGATGCCGCCGACCTGGATCATCGTGATGACAAAGTCGGCGCCGGTGAGCGCAGTCCGGCGGTCGAGCGTGGCAGTGACCGTCGCACTGGTACCGAGCTGGGCGTCGATCCGTCGCGCGGACCCCTCGGCGGCCACGAGGCGGGCGGGGTCGATGTCGTGCAGCACGAGGTGCACGTCGGAGAGCTCGTCATAGCGCAGAAGGTCTGCGACGAGCTGGCGGGTGAAGACGACGCTCCCGGCGCCGATGAATGCGATCCTGACCATGGAGCGATCTTCCACGGTTCCGCTCAAGACGTGCAAGAATATGATCAATATTCGTGAAAGGTGGTCACTTTGAATGATCACTTCTCGTCGTTCTGGGAGGAGTCCTCATGACCCACAATCCGGGTGCGGCACCTCATGCCATCTCCTCAAAGCGGTCGCAGCGCATGGTCCGGGCCCTGGCAATCATCAACGAGGCCGGGATCGTGCGCCTCACGGACCTTGTCGAGATGCTCGGCGTCTCCCCCGCGACCATGCGTCGCGACCTCGTCGATATGGAGGACCAGGGCCTGCTCGTGCGCACCCACGGCGGGGTCCGCGCGTTCGACGCCGCCCACGAGCTGCCCGTACGTCTGCGCGACTCGCACTATCGCGAGGCCAAGCTCCTCATCGCCCAGCGCGCGGCCCAGCTGCTCCCCGAGGGCCGCTACTCGGTCGCGATCAGCGGGGGCTCGACGGCCGCGGCCGTCGCCCGGGTCCTGGCCACGCGGCCGAACCTCGCGATCGTGACGAACGCGCTCACAACCGCGACCGAGCTCGCCTCTCGGAGCAACCTCCAGGTCATCATTACCGGCGGGATCGTCCGGTCGAACTCGCTTGAGGCCGTTGGCGGGCTCGCGGAGAACACGTTCAACGCGATCAACGTCGGCACCGCCGTCCTCGGAACCGACGGGATCAGCGTGCGCGGGGGCGCCACGACGCACGACGAGACCGAGGCCCGTACCAATCACGCGATGGTCACGCACGCCGAGCGGGTCATGGTCGTCGCCGACGGGTCCAAGGTCGGTCGCGTCACGCTCGCCAAGGTCGCCGACCTGGCCGAGGTGGACGTGCTCGTCACCGACTCGAGCGCCGACGCCGATGCGCTCGACGCTATCCGGGACGCCGGGGTCGAGGTCCACGTCGTCGAGGCCTGACGCACGCGATCCCTGACCACCCAGCGGCCGGCCGGGCGGTCAGGGATCGCGCACCGGGCTCGCCGCGACGGCCGAGATCACCAGACGCCGGCCTGCGCGAGCTCGTCGAGCGTCGCCTGCCTCCCGGTCCCGCCCGTCCCAAGCGTCGACAGCGATCCCGCGGCCGTCGCCCAGCGCAGTCGGGTCACCTCGTCGCTGACACCGTACGCGCAGGCCGCAAGGTAGCCCGCGTCGAAGCTGTCCCCCGCGCCCGTCGTGTCGACGACGTCGACGCTCAGCCCTGGGGCGTCCGCACAGACGCCGTCAGGGCCGATCGACCATCCGCCCCGGGCGCCGTCTTTGACGACGACGCGCGGACCGCGGGACGCGAGGAAGGACCCGCACGCGTCGTCGTCCTCGGACGGGCCTCCAAGGGCGCCGGCGATGGCCCGCAGCTCGGCCGTGTTGGGCAGGAGGACGTCGACGTGCGCGAGTACCTCGTCGAGGCCCGCCCAGACCTGCGCGGGGTCCCAGTTGGTGTCGAGGCTCGTGGTCAGGCCGTCCGCACGCAGGTCGGCCAGGAGGGAGGCGAGCCCGCGGGCGAGGCCCGGCTGGAGGAAGTACGACGCGACGTGCACGTGGCCCCGGACGTCCCCGGCGGGGACACCGCGCGCGACTGCGCGGACGCGGTCGGGTGTCAGCGTCGGGATCGTGCCCAGGACCGTCAGGATCGCGCGGTCGTCGGGTGTCGAGAGAATGACAGAGAGCCCCGTCGGGACGACCGGGTCGACCTCGACCGCATCGACGTGGACTCCGTGCCCGCGCAGGGCGTCGAGCGTGAAGGAACCGAACGCATCGTCCCCGACCCGGGCGACGATGGTGGTCGGCACGGCGAGACGGGCCAGGCCCGCGGCGACGATGCTCGCGGACCCGCCGAGCACGAGCTCGCCGGACTTGGCGAGCTGCTCGGCCTGGCCAAAGCGTGGGATGACGTCCCCGCGCAGGATGAGGTCGACGTTGGCGTCGCCGACGACGAGCACGGGTGCGGGGGCGCCCAGGGATCCGGGCACGCTGGGGTGCGGTGTCATACGAGGTCAGCCTTTGATTCCGGAGAAGGTCATCGTCGCGATGAACTGCTTCTGGGCGAACAGGAAGAACAGAATGAGCGGGAGCGTCGAGACGACGTTGCCCGCCATCAGCAAGGACCAGTCGGTGCGGCGCGCACCCTGGAAGTTCGTGATGCCGAGCTGGAGAGTGAACGCACTTGGGTCGTTGATCGCGATGAGTGGCCACACGAGGTCGTTCCAGGATCCGAGCAGCGTGAAGATCGCGAGCGTAGCCAGGGCAGGTCGGGCGAGTGGGAGGACGACCTTCCAGAACACCTGGAGGCGGGAGCACCCATCGAGGACCGCGGCCTCCTCGAGCTCGGCCGGGAGCGAGAGGAAGAACTGGCGCATGAGAAAGATCCCGAACGCCGACGCGAGCCAGGGGACCATCGCAGCCGCGAGAGTGTCGATGATCCCTATGCGAGAGAACAGGACGTAGGTGGGAACCATGAGCAGCTGGGTCGGGATCATGATCGTCGCGACGATCGCGAAGAACCCGAACGTTCGCCCGGGAAACTTCAGCCGGGCGAAGCCGTAGCCCGCGAGGGAGCACAGCACGAGGTGCGAGACGATCGCGACGCTCGACACGAGGATCGTGTTGCCCATCCAGTGTAAAATGTCCGACTCTCGAAACAGTTTGGCATAGCCCTCGAGTGTGAGCTCAGATGGGAAGAAGCGCGGCGGAAACGTGTTGATCTGCGACGCTGGCGTGAGCGACGTGAGGAACATCTGGATGAACGGCGTCGCGAAGATGATCGCGACGGGCGCCATGAGCAGGTGCCACCACCCGTGCCCGTGACGTCTGCGCCGTCGCGGTATGGCGTCGACGGCGGGGACCGACGCTGCCTGAGGCTTGGAGGAGAGAAGAGTCATCAGAAGGCACTCACCTTGCTGCGTCGGGAGAAGAGGGTCACGGCGATCGTGATGAGCAGCGTCACGGCGAACAACCCGTAGGCGACGGCCGAGGCGTACCCGAACTCGAGGTCCTTGAACGCCTTGCTCCACAGGTAGTAGACGATCGTCTTGGTCGACCCGAGCGGGCCGCCACGGGTCGTCGTGTAGACAAGGTCGAAGAGCTGGATCGCGCCGATCGTCTGCCAGATGGTGACGAAGACCGTCACGGGGGCGACCTGCGGGAAGGTCACGTGCCAGAATGCCTGCCACCGGTTCGCTCCGTCGATGCGCGCCGCCTCGACGAGCTCGGCCGGGACGTCCTGGAGAGCGGCGAGGTAGATGACCGTCGTGAAGGCCGCCTGGCTCCACAACGACATGATCGTGATGACGACCATCGCCTGGCTGGGGTTCTCGAGCCAGCCCTGCTGCGGCATGCCAAGGACGCGCAGGAGGTTGTTCACAAGGCCGAACTGCGGGTTGAACAGGTACGTCGTGAGGATGCCCGTCGCGGCTGCCGAAGCGACGAACGGCAGAAAGATGAGCGTCCGGTAGATGCCCACGAGCACAACCTTGCGGTTGAGCGCGATCGCCAGCCCGAGCCCGAGGAACACCGAGAGTGGCACAAACAGGGCCGTGTAGACGACCGTGTGGACGACGGCCGCGCCGAGGTCGACGTCATCGATCATCGCCCGGTAGTTGTCGAGCCCGACGGGCACGGCGTCGGAGAAGCCGTTCCACTCCTGGAGGGAGAGGACGAACGCCCACACCGCCGGGAACACCGAGAGGCCGAGGACGACCACCATCGCCGGTGCGACGAAGCCCCAGCTGCCCAGGTGGGTGCGGCGCCGGGCGGTGTCCCGCTCGGCCTGCCGGGTGTCGACGGCAGCCACTAGTCCGCCAGCGCGGCGGTAGCCTTGTCGGCCGCCTCGTCAAGCGCGGACTGCGGGTCGCCCTGCCCCTGGAGCACACGGGAGATCGCTGTCCCCATCGCCTCCGAGAGGTTGACATAGCCGGAGACTGTCGGCCGGGACCGGGTCGCGTTCGCGCCGTTCGCGGCCATGACGTCGAGCCCGGGCATCGCCTCCGCCTGTGCAATGAACTCAGGGCTGTCGATCTCGCTCGCTCGCAGCGGGAGGTTGCCGTAGGCGACGTTCCAGCGCACGTCCTGCGCGGAGTCTGTGAGCCATTTCGTGAACTCGTACGCCCAGTGCTCGCGGTTGGCATCCTTGTGGTCGAACAGGACCCAGAGGTCCGGACCCGAGACGGTCGTGTGGTCCCCGTCGGTCCCAGGGAGCTGGACCACACCGTAGGACGTCCCAGCGACGCCCATGTCGTACAGCGCCCACGGGCCCGACGTGATCATGGCGATGCGGTCGCTCGCAAACAGTTGCGTGAACTTGGTGTCCGTCTGGTCGAGGTAGACGGACGCGTCATCGACAGCCATCCGTTGGAGGAAGGTTAACGCCTCGACGCCCGCGGCCGAGTTGAACGCCGCTGTCGTCTCATCCTCGGACAGGATCTCCCCGCCGTTCTGCCACAGGTGCGGCCAGAACTGCCACGTGGTCTCTTCCGAGCCCGAGACTGAGTAGCCGTAGCCGTACGTGTTTGTCGCGGGGTCTGTGAGGGCCTTGGCGGCGGTCCGGAAGTCCTCCCAGGTCCAGTCCTCGGTCGGGTAGGCGACATCGGCCGCGTCGAACACTGTCGTGTTGTAGATGAGGGAGATGTTGTCAACGACCGCGGGGAAGCCGATCGTCGCCTCGCCCGTTGGCCGCGCGGTCTCGCGTGCTGCCCCGGAGAACTCGTCCCACCGCACGTCTGGGTCGACGACCTTCTCCGTGATGTCAAGCGTGCGGCCGGAGTGCGCGAGCTCGCTGGCCCACGCACCGAACGCATAGGAGATGTCGGGGTAGGTGCCCCCCGCGAACGACGCCGACATCTTCTGGAGCAGGTCCTCGGTCGACGGCGCCCCCGAGGAGACCTTGATCGTCACGTTCGGGTGCGCGGCCTCGAACTCGTCGGCGAGGCCCTCGAGGATCGTCTGGGCCTGGTCGGCCTGACCCGTCCACCACGTGAGGGTGACGTCGGCCGAGGTGTCGAGGGTCGTCACTCCAGGTGAAGACGAGGAGCACGCTGTGAGCGTGGTGAGCGCCACGACGGTCGCGAGCGCGACCGTCGTGGCCGGCCGGAGGTGCCGAGATCGAGAGATGAACATCGTTGTCCTGTCTGTCTGAGAGGGGCGGGCGGTGCTTGGAGGGTCAGTCGAGCACCACAGAACGGGTGAGGTGGCGGGGCCTGTCGGGGGACAGGCCCCGGCTCTCGGCAAGCTCGACCGCGAGACGCTGGGCCTGGAGGAGCTGGACGAGCGGGTCCGCGTCGATGTGCCAGACGCGCGCGCCGGTCCGTTCGATGTCCGCTGCAAGGGCGCGGTCGAGGGCCCCAAAGAGCATGACGAGCGTGCCCGGGTGGGCGACCGCGATGGGTCCGTGGCGGTAGTCGAGGGCGGGGTACGACTCCGACCACGCCTGGGCAGCCTCACGGATCTTCAGGGCCGCCTCCTGGGCGAGACCGTAGGTCCACGAAGTACCGAGGAAGACGAAGTGGTCGTAGTCCTGCACCCGGACCGGGAGCGGTGCGGCGAGGGCCGTGCGCCCCTCCTCGACGAGCCCGGTGAGGTCCTCGTCGAACGACGCCCGTGCGAGGGCGAGGACCGTCGTCGGGAACCGGGTCTGGACGACGGAGGACTCGTCGGCGTAGTCGAGGACGAGGGACTCATCGCACGCGAGGTCGAGAGTCGTGCCTGCGACCCCCAGGATGCCCGCCCTGACGGGACCGTCCGGGACGAGGCGGAGCGCGTCGACCACCTCGGTCGTCGTCCCCGAGCGGCTAATGGCGACCACCCGGTCGTACCGACGGCCCGGACGCCACTCGGAGGCGTAGGCGGCATCAGTCTCCCCCTGTCCGGCCGCCTCACGCAGCGCGGCGAGAGACTCGGCAACGAAGGCGCTGGTCCCGCAGCCGAGGATGAGGGTCCGGTCGCCCGGCTGGCCCAGGACCGCCCCGGCAGTGTGCGCGTCCGTGAGGGCGCGAGCCCAGACGTCGGGCTGGCTGGCGATCTCGCGTGAAGTGGTGCTGCTCACTGTCGTCCTTAGTCTCGGGGCGTACGACCACCTGGCGGTGACTGATCTCCATAGTGCTCATCTAGTGCGCGAGTGTCACGGAAACTGGACGAAGTGATCAATAAAACTGATCATGCTGCGTAATAGTATCGAAGCGAGGGGCAAGTAGGAGCATCCTCGTCGGTGCACGCACGAATCTGATCATCCACTCGGTCCGCGCTCTTGCAGCGGCCCTTCCCCACGACGGAGCCTCATGAGCACCTCTCCCTTCGCGCCCGACACTGATCTCGCGGCCGGCATGGACCCTCGATCGGACGACCGGTCCTCCGCCGTCCACGCCGACCTGCGTCTCGTCGACTGGGCGCCCCGCAGCATGCTGACGGCCGCGCGGACACCCGTCGAGCGCACCTGCGTACCGGCCATCGACATCCACAACCACCTCGGCCGCTGGCTCACCGACGGCGAGTGGTGCACCCCGGACGTCGACGCACTGCTCGCGCTCATGGACGCGACGGGCCTAGCGGCAGTCGTCAATCTCGACGGCATGTGGGGGACCGAGCTCGAGGCGAACCTTGACCGCTACGACCGCGCCCACCCCGGCCGCTTCCTCACGTTCTGCCAGGTCGACTGGACGCTCTTGGCCGGGCCCGGGGGCGAGGAGGCGATCGCGGACCAGCTCCGCGATGGCGCCGCGCGCGGGGCCCGCGGGCTCAAGGTGTGGAAGAACCTCGGGCTCGAGGTCCGTGACGCGACGGGCACGCTCGTGCTGCCGGACGACCCGCGCGTCATCCGTACGCTCGGGCTCGCCGGGACCCTCGGGATGCCCGTCCTCATCCACGTGGCCGACCCGAAGGCGTTCTTTGACCCGCTCGACAGATGCAACGAACGGGTCGACGAGCTGTTCGGGTGCCCCGACTGGTCCTTCGCCGACTCCGCCCGCTTCCCGACCTTCGGCCGCCTGCTCGACGCGTTCGCGACCCTCCTCGCGGCCACACCCGGCACGCAGTATGTCGGCGCGCACGTCGGGTGCGTCGCCGAGGACCTCGACCACGTCGAGCGCCTGCTGCGCGGGGCGCCGAATCTCGTGGTCGACCTGGGCGGGCGCCTCGCTGAGATAGGGCGTCAGCCGCGTCGGTTCGCCCGGCTCATCGCCGACCTCCCCGACCGCTTCCTGTTCGGGACCGACGCATTCCCGCTCACCGCGGATCAGGTGCGGCGCTACGTGAGTTTCCTTGAGACCACGGACGAGTCCTTCGACTACTCGGCCGAGGAGATCCCACCGCAGGGGCGCTGGACGATCTCGGGGTCGGGGTTGCCGCGGGACCTCCTCGAGCGCGTGTACTCGGGCAACGCCCGCCGGGTGCTCGGACTGCCCTGACCCAGGTCAGCGGACAGCCCGCACGATCGCGTCGTGGATCACGGGCAGATCCCGTCCCGCTGGCCGCCTACCCCGAGCAGGCACGAGGTGTTCCTCGAGTCCCTCAAACAATTTCTACAACGAACTACCGCGCGGGACACTAGCTCGCCGTGCGCACGCGCTCCATACCGCTGGTCGAGGCGGTGGCCGCGCCACCGACCGCTCCGCTGAACGACACCACTGTCATGGTCTCCGCAGCGACGTCGTCCAGCGCCTCGCCGTTGCGGGCCGCCTCGCGGATGCGAATGATGCCTCGGTGGAGCAGCGCTCCGGCAAGGCGGCGCAAGGACCGCTCGTGCGCGGTGACGTCGGCGGGCGAGGAGAACGCGGGAGCCGAACGCTCGATCTCGGCCTGGACCTCGGCGGTGATGCGCTCACGCAGCGCGACGATGATCTGATCTGCGGCGCGCAGGGCCTCTCGGTCCTGGAAGTCAGCGACAGAATCCTCGACGATCGACCGGGCGACACGGACCGGCTCGGAGGCCGTCGAGGGCGCGTGCCCGCGGATGGTGCCCAGGTCCATGAGGAGCACGTGATCGATGTCGCCGACCTGGGGGTCGACGTCGTGGTGCAGCGCGAGGTCCAGGATCACGAGGGGGCGCTCGGGCATCTCCTCCCCCACGCGCTCGGCGGCCCGCTCGCGGGCAGTAACCACCGCGGCGGTCTGCAAGATGTACCCGAGCGCGGAGGAGTCGTCCTCACCGCTGGTCCCGACTCCGCTTCCCCTCACGTCGCCGCCAGCCTCGCGCGGTGCGCGGCCGCCTCCCGCGCCGCTGCACGAGACCACGAGGTCGGCGTCACCCAGTGCCTCCACGAGGTCGTCGACGGCGTCGATGCCACGTGCTTGTGCAAACTGCTCCGCTCGCCCCGACGCAGAGTAGACCGAGAGGTCGGCGCAGCCACGAGCCCTGAGCGCGGCGACGCTCGCCCCGGCATACGCGCCGGTGCCTACGATCACCGCTCGGGTCTGGCCCCACGGCGGGATGATCGCCTCGGCGAGGTCGAGGCCGACCGAGACCACTGAGCGGCCGTCCGCCCCCAGGTGCGTCTGATGGCTAACCTTCTTGGAGGTGCGTGCGGCGCCCTGGAAGAGCCGCTCCAACCGGGCGCTCGTCGTGCGGGCGGCGTGGGCGGCGTCGAGGGCGCGACGCACCTGGCCGGCGATCTCTCGTTCGCCCACGACCATCGAGTCGAGACCGGAGGCCACCGAGAACAGGTGTGCGGCGACGTCTGGCCCGCTGCGCACGGTGAAGGCGGAGCGGGCTGCGTCCACGCTCACGCCAGACGCAGCGGCGACAAGGCGGGCGACCTCGCCGGAGGCGTGGTCAAGGTCACGCTCGGTCATGGTCGTCGAGGTGGCGGACCGGCCAGCCCCGTCAGCGACATCCAGGTACAGCTCGAACCGGTTGCACGTCGCGAGCACGACGGCACCGGTGATCATCTCGCACGCCTGCACGGCTGAAGTGCCCATCGAGTGCGCGCCGGATGACAGCTGCTCGAGCGCCTCGAGGTCAAGCTCGTGGTGGCTTGCGGTCAACGACATGAGAACCACAGCGATTCGATTTAAACATTGTTGCTTCCAAAGGCAGAATCGAAGGGTGAACCTCCCCAGCACGCACCCCCTTGTCGACGGCCGCACCACAAATGCACCCCTGATCCGCGCTTTCCGTGGTGAGCGCCCCGAAATCACACCGGTCTGGTTTATGCGCCAGGCAGGACGTTCCCTTCCGGAGTACCTCAAACTGCGCGAGGGGATCGGCATGCTCGACGCCTGCCTGCGCCCCGAGCTTGCGAGCGAGATCACACTCCAGCCGGTCCGCCGGCACGGGGTCGACGCCGGGATCTTCTTCTCCGACATCGTCATCCCGCTGCGCCTGGCCGGGGTCGACGTGGACATCGTCCCCGGCGTCGGGCCGGTGCTCGGGGAGGCCGTGCGCACCCCCGCCCAGGTGGACCGCCTGGTCTCGTCGCCCCTCACCGACGAGGCCATGGCCCCGATCCGTGAGGCCGTCGCCCTCACCGTCGCCGAGCTAGGCTCGACGCCGCTCATCGGCTTCGCCGGCGCGCCGTTCACCCTGGCCGCCTACCTCGTGGAGGGTCGCCCCTCTCGCGACCACCTCGCGGCCCGGACGATGATGCACGCCGACCCGGCGTCGTGGGCGCGGCTGACCGAGTGGGCCGCCGACGTGACCGGGGCATTCCTGCGCGGGCAGGTCCTCGCCGGGGCGAGCGCCACCCAGCTCTTCGACTCCTGGGCCGGGAGCCTGAGCCGCGCCGACTACATCAAGCACGTCGCGCCGTCCTCCGAACGCGCGTTGTCCCACGTCAAGGACCTGCCGGTGTCGGTCGTGCACTTCGGAACCGGGACCGAGCACCTGCTCACCGCCATGCACGACGTCGGCGCGGACGTCATGGGCGTCGACTACCGGACCCCGCTCGACAAGGCGAACCGGTTGCTGGGGGGCACCGTGCCGCTCCAGGGCAACATCGACCCGGCCCTGCTCGCGGCCCCGTGGCCGGTTCTGGAGGCCCATGTCCGCGACGTCGTCGTGCGTGGCCGCAGCGCGCCCGCCCACGTCGTGAACCTCGGTCATGGGGTGCCCCCGGAGACCGATCCTGCCGTGCTGACGAAGATCGTCGAGCTCGTCCACTCACTTTCCGCCTGAGCGCGACGATCGGGTGAGGAACGACCCCGTCCACACCGCCTGACCCTGCCAGCACCGCGGAGAGGTCCACCCGTCATGAACCAGCCCAGAGGACTCAGCGACGAGGCCGCGAGCCGCGTCGACGCCGTCGTCGTCGGAGGCGGCGTCGCCGGCCTCGTCGCCGCGCACCTGCTCGTCGAGGGTGGAGCGCTGCCCGTGGTCCTGGAGGCGACCGACCAGTGCGGTGGCTACCTCGCCAAGGGCCGCCTCGCGGCCGAGGGCGCGGAGGTCTGGGTGGACGTGGGGGCCGAGTCCTTCGCCGCGCGCAGCGGGGTCGTCGGCTCGCTCGTGGAGATGCTCGGCCTGGAGATCGTCAGCCCCGCGGCCCTGTCCGCCTGGGGCTACACCCCGATCGGCCGACGCCGCGCGCGCGCCTTCCCGCTGCCCGCCGCCGGGGTGCTCGGCATCCCTGGCCACCCCTGGGCGGCGGACACCCGGCGGGCGATCGGCCTCCTCGGAGCCCTCCGCGCGAGCCTGGACGCCGTGCTCCCGGCCGAGCGGGTGGACGCCTCGAACCTGGCCGCCCTCGTGCGGTCCCGGCTGGGCACCCGGGTGCTCGCCCGCCTCGTCACCCCGGTGGCCGGCGGCGTGCACTCGACCGACCCCGCGCTCCTAGACGTCGACGCCGTCGCCCCCGGCCTGCTCGCCGCGTACCGCCGCACCGGGTCCCTCACCGGCGCCATCCGGGCGCTGCGGGCCCAGGCACCGGCCGGCTCGGCCGTGCGGGGCATACCCGGCGGGATGAACCAGCTTGTCACGGCCCTGGAGCGCTCGATCGAGGCGAGCGGCGGGGAGATCCGCCGGGCCACGTCCGCCCTCACCCTGCGCCGCGACGGCGACGAGTGGCTCGTGCGCACCGGCCCGGGGCAGGTGCTGCGGACCGAACGCGTCGTGCTGGCCGCCTCCGCCCGTGCCACCCAGGCCCTGCTGACCGACCTCGTCGACATCGGGGACGCCGAGCCTGCCCGCGGGACAGACATCCGCCTGGTGACGCTGCTGGTCCGGTCCGCCGCCCTCGGTGCGGTCCCGCGCGGGACCGGCATCCTGGTGGCCCCCGGGACCTCCGTGGGGGCCAAGGCGTCGACCCACGCCTCGGCGAAGTGGCCCTGGCTGCGCAGCCGGCTGGACGAGTCCTTCGGCGAGGACGTGCATGTGGTCCGGTTCAGCTATGGACGCGGGGGGGCTGCGCAGCCTGACTCAGCGACCGCCCCGGCGGACGACGCGCTGGTCGCCCAGGCGGTCGCGGACCTCGGTGAGCTGTACGGCGTAATGGACGTTCAGATACTGTCTTCCCTCGTCACGGCATGGGACGACGCCCTCGCGCCACCGACTCCGGCCTCTCGCGAGCGGGTGGCCCGGCTGCTGGCCGACGTCGACGCGCTCGCCGACCGGGGCCTGCCCGGCCTCACCGTGACCGGGGCCTGGGTGGCCGGGACGGGACTGGCCGCCGTCGTGCCCCACGCCCAGAATTCTGCACGTCGGCTGAATGTCGCCTGAATACCTTGAATTTGAGCAAAGGGTCACCTGTGTGACACGGAAGAGACAATCTGTCAGGTCTTTTCTTCCCATCAAGAAGCATTTCCATTGTGAATTTCGCCTCCCTCGCCCAAGAAGAGCAGACTAGGGTGGTGACCTCTCACCAGCCCCTGCGCATCGGCACCCGAGCAAGCACCCTCGCCCTCACCCAGACCGGCATCGTCGCCGACGAGATCCGCCGGCTCACCGGGCGTGAGGTCGAGATCGTCCGGATCAAGACCGACGGCGACGTGCTCACCGGGTCGTTGTCGCAGATGGGCGGCACCGGGGTGTTCGTCACAGCGCTGCGGGACGCGCTGCTCGAGGGGCGCTGCGACGTGGCGGTCCACTCCCTCAAGGACCTGCCGACCGCGGCATTCGAGGGCCTCACCTACGTGACGCCCGTGCGCGAGGACCCCCGGGACGCCCTGTGCTCGCGGGAGCACCTGCGGCTCGCCGACCTGCCACAGGGCGCAAGCGTGGGCACGGGTTCGCCGCGCCGCGCCGCCCAGCTCCTCCTCGCCCGCCCCGACCTGCACGTGGTGGACATCCGCGGAAACGTCGACACCCGCCTCGGGCGGATCGACGCCTCCGGCCCCGGCGACCTGGACGCCGTCGTGCTCGCGGCGGCCGGCCTCAACCGGCTCGGTCGCGGCGCGGCCGTGACCGAGCTCATCGACCTCGACGTGATGGCCCCGGCCCCCGGCCAGGGCGCGCTCGCCGTCGAGTGCCGCACGGGCGACCTCGCGACCGACGAGTCCCTCGCCGCCGCCTTCGCCGCCCTGGACGACCCCGGCACCCACCTCGCCGTGACGGCTGAGCGCGCCCTGCTCGCCCGCCTCGAGGCCGGCTGCGCGGCCCCGGTGGGCACCTACGCCTCGGTGAGCGACGGCGTCCTCTCGCTCCGTGCGATCGTGGCCCGTCCCGACGGCTCCGAGCACCTGCGCCACGGCGGGACGACCGACGTCGCCGACAACGACACTGCCCGCGCCGTCACGCTCGGGCAGGGCGTCGCCGACCACTTCCTCGCCCTGGGTGCGGCCGACTTCATCTGACCGCCCCAGCGGCACGCCCATCCGGCGGCGGTCGCCCGACCGCCCGCGGACGGCGAGCCAGGGCACCAGGCACCCTCATGAAGTCAGCGGCGGTCCCGATAGGGAACGTGCACGACGTCGCACCGGAGCGCACGTCGCCTGGAAGAAGAGGTCACGTCGTGAGGGTCCCCGCGCCGAATCGTCCCACCCCACGCCGGGGCGCCCTGTCATTCGTCAAGGACAGGTCCGTGCGCACGAAGATCCTCGCCGTCATCGCCGTCCTGGCCCTGTCTACGGTCGTCATCGCAGCACTGGCCTTCACCGGGATGAACGCCATCGCCAACGACGCCCGCTCGATCGCCTCCGTGAACACCCGCCAGACCGCCGCGATCGCAACCGTGCAGGAACGCCAGGCGAACGCCCGGATGCTCGTGGCTCAGGTGGGCGCGGCCGACAACGACGAGAAGCGCGAGTACTGGAAGAACCAGATTCCGGCAGCCGACGCCGACCTCCAGGCTGCCGCGACCGAGATGCTCGACTACGCGGCGGACCAGGGTTTCACTCCCGTCGCGTTCCTGGCCTTCCTCGACGGCTGGGAGGAGTGGACCATGGTCCGGGACACCCAGCTCCTGCCGGCCGCGATGAGCGGCGACCGGAAATTCCTCGAGACCGTCCGGGCCTCCTCCTCCCAACCGCTCGTCGACACATTCGTCACGGACCTGGCCACCGCTGACGCCGACAGCAAGGCCTTCGTCGCCACGGTCGTCGAGCAGGCCGAGACCTCGGCGCGCAGCAACCAGACGATCATCGTCATCACCGTCGCGATCAGCCTGGCCCTCGTGGTGATGCTGGGCCTGTACGTCGCCAACGCCATCCGCCGCAGCGTCAACGCGGTCAAGATCTCCCTGGAGGCCATGGCCGACGGCGACCTGACCGTTCGCGCAGAGGTCACCAACCGGGACGAGATCGGTGACATGGCCCGGGCGCTGACAACCGCACAGACCTCACTGCGGGAAACCCTCACCGGGGTCGCGGCGACGGCGCAGGCCGTGGCCGCGGCCGCGGAACAGCTCTCCGCCTCCAACCTCCAGGTCGCCTCCGGCTCGGAGGAGACCAGCGTGCAGGCCGGCGTCGTGGCCGCCGCCGCGGAGCAGGTCAGCCGCAACGTGCAGACCGTCTCGGCCGGCGCCGAGGAGATGGGCGCCTCCATCCGGGAGATTGCCCAGAACGCCAACGACGCGGCCAAGGCCTCCAACCAGGCCGTCTCCCAGGCCGAGTCCGCAGGTGCCACGGTGGCCGATCTGGGCGCCTCCTCCAAGGAGATCGGCAACGTCGTCAAGGTCATCACCTCGATCGCCGAGCAGACGAACCTGCTCGCCCTCAATGCCACGATCGAGGCCGCCCGGGCCGGCGAGGCGGGCAAGGGCTTCGCGGTCGTGGCCAGCGAAGTCAAGGAGCTGGCCCAGGAGTCGGCCCGCGCCGCGGAGGACATCGCCCGGCGGATCTCTACGAATCAGAACCAGACATCCTCGGCCGTCGAGGCGATCAGCGGTATCTCCACGATCATCGCGCTGATTAACGACTACCAGCTGACGATCGCCAGCGCCGTCGAGGAGCAGACCGCGACCACCAACGAGATGTCCCGCTCGGTCACCGAGGCGGCCACCGGGTCTACCGAGATAGCGGCCAACATCACCGGCGTCGCCGAGGCGGCGGCGATCTCCTCGGAGATCGTCGGCCAGATGGGGACCGCCGTCAACGAGCTGGCCGGCCTGTCCGTCGACCTCCGCGACCGGGTCGCGCACTTCACCTACTGAAGGCCCACCTGCCCGGGCGGTCTCGGCCGCCCGGGCCGCGTCGTCGGGCAAGGGCGGGACTAGAAGTAGATCTCCCGCAGGACGACGACCACGGCGACGAGTGCGAGCGCGACGAGTGCCTTGACGATGAGCAGACGCTCGCGGCGCTTGTCGCGGCGACGTTCGGCGTCGGCCCGGCGCGTGGCCTCGTCGGCGCGGGCCGGCTGTGGACGTCGGCTCATGAGGTCCTCACTCGTCCCGTCTTCTCCGTCTTGTCCCAGACCTGTGCGGCGCCGCGGAACTCCTTGATGTACGCGTCGAAGGTGATCGCGCAGAGGATCGGGCCGTACCCCACGAGGTAGACCAGCCCGGGCGCGAGCCACCGTCCCGCCCGGGTCTGCTCGACCCGCTTGATGAGCCAGGCGGCCAGCATCGAGACCGAGATCCACGCGTAGGCGAAGAGCGTCCACCCGACCGTGTCGAAGAGGTCCCAGCCGAGCAGCTGGGTGAGCGGCCGCTCGACCAGGCCCGGCGCGAAGGCGGTGATCATGACGAGCAGCGAGATCGCCCCGGGGAAGAACAGCGCCTCCCGCCAGGAACGGCGCCCGGTGCCGCCGTCGATCATGACGGTCAGGGCCGTGATGTAGACGTAGGTCGCACCCGCGAGGAACCACGTGGCCTCGAAGATGATCCGGGCGAATTCGCTGTCGAGCAGGAACAGCCCGACCAGGCCCACCGACGTCAGCACCATCGACACCGGGAGCAGCAGGATCGCGAACCAGAACAGCCCGAAGGTGAAGGCCCCGAGGTTGTGGTCGCGGCTGGGCCGGAACCACAGGCGCTTGAACTCCTTGGTGATCTGGACGTTGCCGCGAGACCAGCGCAGGCGCTGCTTCCACAGGGCCGCGACCGTCCCCGGCTCCTCGGCCAGCACGATCGCGTGCGGCTCGAAGACGACCTTGCGCCCGGCGAGCTGGGTCCGGAAGGTCGTGAAGGTGTCCTCCGCGAGGGAGGTCATGTCGATCTCCCCGCCGATGGCCTCGAGGTTCTCCCGCGAGTGCAGCTGGGCGCCGCCGGCCAGGCAGGCCACCGCGCCGAGCACGTTCTGCGAACGTCGCGCGGCGGCCTGGGCCGCGATGTACTCGTAGCCGATGAACCGGGTCATGTAGTTCGGGTCCGCGCTGCCCTCCTTGATGTACGCGGTGACCGCGCCGACCTCGGGGTCGGCGAGGTGGCGGGTGAGCAGGCGCATGGAGTCCGGGGTGTAGATGACGTCGGCGTCCATGATGAGCAGCGCCTGCATCCAGTCGTCGGTGAGGATCTCGCGGATGCCATGGTTGAGGGTGTGCGACTTGCCCTGCCCGCCGACCTCGCGGCGCAGGTGGACCACGCGCCCCGGGTACTCGAGCTCCTTCGCCCGAGCGACGTCGGGGGTGTCGTCGGTGCTCGCGTCGTCGACCAGGTAGACCCGCAGGGACTCGGGCGGGTACTCCAGGCGCATGAGCCGGTCGATCGAGGCGGCGATGACGGCGCCCTCATTCCACGCGGGGATGACGACGGCGACCCGCGGGAAGTAGGCAGCCGTGCGGTCGTAGTGATTGCGCACCCCGTGGAAGGGGATGATGAGGAACTGGAGGGCACCCGCCGCGACGGTAACGGCTCCGGTTGCGACAAAGACCAAGCAGATCCACGTAGCGATGGACTCCAGGACCTCCATCAGCCCTCCCGCGCAGCCTGCAGGATCGCGGGCACCCGGGTGTACGCCCCGACGTCGTCGCTGTGATGGCTGTCGGTGCTCACCACGAGGTGCACACCGGCGTCGGACAGCGCACGGACGGCGCGGGGCGAGGGGCACGCCCACTTCTCGTTGACCTCCACGAGCGTCCCGGTGGCCAGCGCCGCCGCGGCGATCGCGGAGAGGTGCTCGTCGGTGACGTCGTCCTCGGTCAGGCCGATCTTGGGCAGGATCGAGAACAGGTGCGCAAGCTGGCCGCGGTCCACCTGGCTCATGGCACCGACCGTGGCCCCCACGAGGGTGTCGACGGCGTCGCGCGCGCGCTCTGGCGTCGTGAGGGAGTCACGGACCACCCGCGGGCTGAGCGGGCCGGCTGGCCCGGGGAACTGGTGGTCGGCGATAAGCACGCGCCCCAGCCCCGGGTGCGTGGCCAGCCCGGGCGGCAGGTCGAGGGCGCCCGAGGCGTCGAGGATCTTGGCCTCGACGCCGGTCTCGACCGTCAGCCCTTCGGGGATCACGAGCTCGGCCACGGCGGAGAGCATCTCCGGCACCCACGTCGTGCTCACCCGGACGTGATCGACCAGGCGCAGCACCGCCACGCCCCGGGCCGACGCCGCGGCGACGTTCTCCGCGAGCGTGCTGCGCGCGTCGTCGGAGTAGGTGGAGTGGACGTGGTGGTCCTGGGCGAGGGAGATCACGGCTGGGCCGGGGCGGCGGCGTGGGCGTCGTCGCGCTCTGCGAGCGCGGCGGCGGACGTGAGAGCGGTGAGCACGTCGGAGGGGTCGAGGAAGACGTCTTCGAGATAGCGCACGTTCGCCAGCTCGCGGAACTCGAGCCGGTCCGGCAGCGCGCGCCCGAGCACCATGTCCAGGCACAGCCTGGGCATGTCCACCCCGCTCGCGATGGTCAACGGCATCGCGCCGGGGAACCGGGGGTTCACCTCGAGCAGCGCCGGTCGACCGTCCGCGCGGCGGCGCAGCTGGACGTTCGCGACGGTCGTCAACCCGATCGCCTGGGCCACCCGGGTCGCGGTCTCCTCGAGGCCGGCGTCCTTGACGGTCCGACCGGCCACGGCCACCCCGGAGTCGACGCGCAGCCGCGAGCGCGGCACGGCGGCCAGCACGGTCCCGGCCAGGTCGGCGATGACGTCGACCGAGTACTCCTCGCCGGGGAGGTTCTCCTGGACGATCGTCTGCTCGTCGGTCCCCAGGGCGCGCAGGGCGGCCTCGTCCTCGACCAGGTGCACCCCCCGCGAGCCGCTGCCCGAGCGCGGCTTGACGATCACCGGGTAGTCCCAGTCGTAGGCGGCCCCGAGCAGCTCGGTGCGCGGCACGACGTCGCCCAGCCCGGCGCAGGCCTGGGCGAGGCGGTACTTGTCGAGGGTGTTCTCCAGCGTCGCCAGAGACGGGCTGGCAACCGTGACCCCGGCGGCGGTGAACTCCGCGAGGCGCCGGGCGATCGGGACGAGCTCGACGTCGACGGTCGGGAACAGGACGTCGATGCCGAGCCGCTCACAGAGCGCGAGGAGGTGGTCGACGAAGTCGGGGGCAAGCCCCGGGCGGACCAGGTGACGCTGGTTGGCGGGGACGAGGTAGAGGGCGCTCGCGTACACGTCCATGTCGGCCGCGTGGACCCGGGCGTCGGTCGCCGCGAGGGAACGCACGATGGCGACCCCCGCGGGACCGCCCACTCCTGTGACCAGGACGTCAGTCATCCAGCACGCTTCCTTCTGCTTCGCTCGTCGTGCTTGTGGGGGTTGTCAGGCTGGTGGCTGCGTGGCCGACGGCCTGGCTGGTGGCGTTGGCGCGCAGCCCGGTCGCGTCGCGGACCACCTCGAGGGGCTCGGCGTACACGCCGCCGCCGTAGCGCGACCAGTACCGCGCCGTCGCGAGCACAAAGTCCGGTGCCAGGTAGTCCCGGATTCCCGCCTGCGAGGCGAAGGACGCCAGCAGCGCCAGCTTCGTGTCGGTGAACCCGTCGATCGAGACGAACCTGTTCGGGCGGAAGTCGACCGTCGCGGACGGACTCTGGTAGCACGCGAACATCGGGACCCGGCGGGTGGCGACCGACACCGCGCGATGCACCGCGACGTGGTCCTGGTGGCGGTCGTTGCTCGAGTGGGTGTAGACGATCGTGGGGTGCACCTCGGCGACGACCTGCTCGATGATCCCGACCGTGGGGTCGCCCGCAGAGATGCGGGTGTCCTCGAGGTCGTTGAGGAACAGTCGCGCGCCGATGAGCTCGGCCGCGGCGAGCGACTCGTCCTGGCGGTTGTCGACCGCTCCTCCGCGCGCGCCACGGCTCATCGTGAGGATGACGATCTGGTCGCCCGCAGCCTGGTGCGCGGCGAGCGTGCCACCGACGCCGATCTCGACGTCGTCGGGGTGCGCTCCGATCGCCAGCACGATGTTGGTCGGCCGTGCGGCGGCGCGGGCCTGCTCGACCAGGCGGGTGACGACCTCGACCAGCTGCGGCTTGCGGATCGGCTTGAAGAGGAACTCGTCGGCCTGCAGCCGCAGCGCGTTCACCGCGTAGTCGAGGGTCGCGTGCGCGGTCATGACGACGATCGGAAGGTCGGGTCGAGTCTTTTTCACCCGCTCTGTGAGCTCAAGGCCGGTCATTCCCGGCAGCTCGATGTCCGTCAGGATGAGATCGAAGGTCTTCGAGTTCAGCAGGGCCAGTGCTGCCTGCGGGTTGGACACGACGTGCGGGTCCATGCCGCTGCGCTCCAGGACGGTCCGCATATAGCCTGCGGCGTCCGGATCGTCCTCGACGACAAGGATGGTGTAGCGGCTGTCCGTCAAGTCGCTCCTCCGCGTCTGCTATGCCCTTTTTCTGCTCTGGCGCCGTTCCCGTCCACTTCGAGACTAGCCTGAGCCCCATGCCCGCTCCAGCCACGTCGTCAGCGGAAGCAGTCGCCGCGGGGTACGTCTTCCTCGACGGGCTGACACCTGCGGCCGCCCCCAACGCGTGCTCACTGCCCCGCAGCCACAGCGGTGGCCACCTCGAGGCGATCGGCTTCGACTCAGCCTTCGTCTACGACTGCGCGCTCGTGGTCCTCGCCTACCTTGCCCGTGGTCGACCGTCTGATCGGCGCCGCGCCGAGCAGATCGGGCGGACGCTGTGCCTGCTCCAGGAGCGCGACCCGGCCGGCGACGGGCGGCTGCGGAACTCCTATGCGAGCGTTCGGGCCCTCGACGAGGCGGGCGCTCCGCGGGTCCACTCCGCCGCCGCGACGACCGGCAACCAAGCCTGGGCGGGCCTGGCCTTCCTTGCACTGTTCTCGGACACGGGTGACGGGACCTTCCTGACGGCAGCCGTTCGACTTGCTGAGTTCGTCCGCGCCGTCGCCTACGACTCCCGCGGGTCGGGCGGGTTCGCCGGGGGCGTCGGCGAGGACGGGTCCCCGCTGCGTTGGCGGTCGACCGAGCACAACGCCGACAGCGTCGCGTTCTTCACCCGCTTGGCCAGGGTCACCGGGGATGCGGGGTGGAGCGAGATGGCGGAGGCTGCTCGGGGGTTCGTGCGGTCGATGTGGCGGGTGGATGTGGGGGACGGGAGACCCGGGCACCTCCTCATCGGGACGGACCTGGACGGCGTGACCCCCGTCGTCGAGCCGGTGCCCGCGGACGCCCAGACCTGGACGTTCCTCGCCCTCGGCGACCCGGAGCTCGCGGGCGCGCTCGACTGGGCGTGGGAGAAGCTGCTGACCCAGGACACCGGCCTCACCGGCGTGCGAGCCAGCTCGGCGGCCGACGGCGTCTGGCTGGAGGGAACCGCGCACCTCGCGGCGGCGCTGCTCACCCGGGCGCAGACCCCGGCGGCCCGGCCCGAGGACCGCGCTCGGGCGGACCTGCTGCTGGCCAACGTCTGGGCCGCCCAGTCCCAGGGTCCGCACGCCGACGGTCACGGGGTGCCCGCCGCGTCGTCGGACGACGCCGACTCGGGCTTCGGCGACCGCCTGTACGCCTCCCTGCACACCGGCACGACGGCGTGGGCCCTCCTCGCCGCCCAGGCCGTCAACCCCCTCTCCGGCTGACCTCCCCCACCCCGGCGGCGATCCACCCGCCGTGGGGTTGCCAGCCCCGTGCGCCTCACGGGGTCGGTAGACAGGGCAGTCCGCCAAGCCTGCGCAGCCCGGACCGCTTCTCGTTCCCTGCGAACCGGAGGACACTGGACCGGTGACCGACACCGATCCCTCAGCGCTGGCCGGACGGCACGTCCTCATCCCCCGGGCGCCCG
The DNA here is from genome assembly GCF_900096585.1 of Sanguibacter gelidistatuariae. GTDB lineage: Bacteria > Actinomycetota > Actinomycetes > Actinomycetales > Cellulomonadaceae > Sanguibacter > Sanguibacter gelidistatuariae. The sequence continues at coordinate 571,952 of NZ_FMYH01000001.1, read as the reverse complement.
GGCGGGGTGATGGGCTCGCCCGCCGCGTCGAGGCCGCGGGCGGCGTCGCCGTCGTCGCTCCGTTGATCTCCCGGCAGGCCATCGACGACGCCGGGCGCGCAGCCCTGGACGATGCCGTCGCCCAGCTCGCCGACGGTGCCTTCGCCTGGGTCGCGGTGACCAGCGTCAACGCGGTCGACGAGCTCGCCGCGTCCGCACAGCGCGTCGAAGCGAAACGGGACGGCGAATGTCGCGCGGACGACCGCTCCCCCGCCCCCTCTCCCCTCAGCCGACTCGCCGTGGCCGCCCGGTGGGCCGTAGTCGGACCGGCCACGGCGCGCGCCCTCGCCGCGCACGGGATCACCGCCGACCTCGTCGCCCCGCAGAACTCCGCGACGGGCATGCTCGCCGTCTGGCCCGACGCCGCTCCCCGCGCAGATCGCCCGTCCGACGGCACCCGCGCGATCCCCTCCCCCCGCGTCCTGCTCCCCCTCGGCGACCTCGCGCGCCCGACCCTCGAGCACGGCCTGACCACCCTCGGCTACCTCCCGGTCCGGGTCACCGCGTACCGGACCGTCTCCCACCCCGCTCCCCCCGAGGTCGTGGCGCGGTGGCGCGCGGGCGGCTTCGACGCCGTCGTGCTCACCTCGGGCAGCGTCGCGCGGGAGGTCGCCGCCCAGCTAGGCGTGCGCCCGGACGTCCTGGCCGTCGCGATCGGCGAGCCGACCCGGGAGGCTGCGAGCGGCGTCGGGCAGGTGATCGCTTCGGTCGCGGGCGCCGCGACCGACGACGCGCTCTTCGCGGCGCTGCTCGCCGCGGTTGGCCCAGCGACGACCAACTCGTCGGCGCCGTCCGTCACACCAGCCGCAGCACCCGACCCACCGGCCTCCCCGACAGGCCTTTTGGACGCCGCGGGCAACCCCGCGATACTCGAAGAGGGGACCCACCCCTCCCCCCGCCACCCGGGCGTCCCTCACACACCGGAGGAATCATGACCCGTCCCCGCCGCCTGCGCGCCACCCCAGCCCTGCGCGCCCTCGTCTCCGAGACCCGCCTGCACCCGCGCGACCTCGTGCTGCCGCTGTTCATCAAGGAGGGCGCGACCGAGCCCGTCGAGATCAGCTCGATGCCCGGCGTCGTCCACCACACCGAAGCATCCCTCGCCGCTGCGGTCCGCGAGGCGGCCGAGGCGGGGATCGGCGGCGTCATGCTCTTCGGCGTCCCGGTCGTGCGCGACGCGACCGGGACCGGCGCGGACGACCCGGACGGGATCCTCAACCGGGGCATCCGGATCGCAGCCGCCGCCGCGGAAGGGCGCCTCGTCGTCATGGCCGACCTCTGCCTCGACGAGTTCACCGACCACGGCCACTGCGGCGTGCTCGACTCCCACGGCGGGGTCGACAACGACGCGACCCTCGAGCGCTACGTCTCCATGGCGATCGCCCAGGCCAGCGCGGGCGCGACCGTCCTCGGCCTGTCCGGGATGATGGACGGCCAGGTCGCCGCGGTGCGCGAGGGCCTGGACGAGTCCACCGCGAACGACGGCGCGGGCTTCCAGGACACCGCGATCCTCGCCTACTCCGCGAAGTACGCCTCCGCCTTCTACGGCCCCTTCCGCGAGGCGGTCGAGTCGACCCTCGACGGCGACCGCCGCACGTACCAGATGGATCCCGCGAACCGCCGCGAGGGCGGCCGCGAGACCGTCCTCGACCTGCTCGAAGGCGCTGACATCGTCATGGTGAAGCCCGCCATGAGCTACCTCGACGTTCTGGCCGACGTCGCCGCGCAGTCCGACGTGCCCGTCGCCGCCTATCAGGTCTCCGGCGAGTACGCGATGATCGAGGCGGCGGCCGCCAACGGCTGGATAAACCGCCGCGCCGCGATCGAGGAGTCCGTCCTGGGCATCAAGCGCGCCGGCGCGGACATCATCCTCACCTACTGGGCCACCGAACTCGCCGGCTGGCTCCGCTAGCCCTCGCCGTCTTCCTTCTTCCCACCACCGCGGATTGGATTCACATGCACGACGACGCAGCGAACCACCTGGCCTTCGAGCGAGCCCAGGGCGTGCTGCCCGGCGGGGTGAACTCCCCCGTCCGCGCATACCGGTCGGTCGGCGGCGACCCGCGGTTCATCGCGTCGGCGTCAGGTCCCTACATCCGGGACGTGGCCGGCAACGAGTACGTCGACCTCGTCTGCTCGTGGGGTCCGGCGCTCCTCGGCCATGCCCACCCCGCCGTCGTCGCCGCGGTCCAGGAGGCGGCCGCGCGCGGGCTGTCCTTCGGCGCGCCGACCCTGGGCGAGGTGGAGCTCGCCGAGGAGATCCGGCGTCGGGTCCCGGCGGCTGAGCGGGTGCGTCTGGTCTCGACCGGGACCGAGGCGACCATGACCGCGGTGCGCCTCGCCCGCGGGGCCACCGACCGGCCCCTGATCATCAAGTTCGCCGGCTGCTACCACGGGCACGTCGACTCCCTGCTGGCCGAGGCGGGGTCCGGGGTCGCCACGCAGGCGCTACCCGGCTCGGCCGGGGTCACCGAGGCGACCGCCGCCGAGACTCTCGTCCTGCCCTACAACGACCTGGGCGCGGTCGAAGAGGCCTTCGCCCTGCACGGCTCGCAGATCGCCGCGGTCATCACCGAAGCGGCGCCGGCCAACATGGGGATCGTGCCGCCCGCCCCCGGTTTCAACGAGGGCCTGCGCCGGATCACCTCCGCGCACGGCGCGCTGCTCATCCTCGACGAGGTGCTCACCGGCTTCCGGGTGAGCGCGAGCGGCTGGTGGGGGTATGAGACGTCGGTCCTCGGTGCCAGCTACACCCCGGACCTGTTCACCTTCGGCAAGGTCGTCGGCGGCGGCATGCCGGTCGCCGCGATCGGCGGCCCGGCCGTGCTGCTCGACCAGCTCGCCCCGCTCGGCCCCGTCTACCAGGCCGGCACCCTGTCCGGGAACCCGGTCGCCGTCGCCGCCGGGCTCGCGACCCTGCAGGCCGCCGACGCGAGCGTCTACGCCCGGGTCGACGCCGTGGCCGACGTCATCGGCGCGGCCGTCTCGACCGCGCTGCACGCCGAGGGCGTCGCCCACCGGGTGCAGTACTCCGGCAACCTCTTCTCGGTCATGTTCGGCGACTTCGCCGAGGCCGCAGGAGTGCACACCTACGCCCAGGTGCAGGCCTCGGACACGTTCCGGTACCCGGCGTTCTTCCACGCCATGCTCGACGCCGGGGTCTCGCTCCCCCCGTCGGTCTTCGAGGCGTGGTTCGTCTCGTCCGCCCACGACGACACGGCCGTGGGGAAGATCCTCGAGGCGCTGCCAGGGGCGGCGAAAGCGGCGGCTGCGGCGCAGCGATGATTGGGCAGTCCTGATCCCGTGCGCAGGCAAGTGGCGCAGGGCTGAATTCCGATCGGCGAACGCCGCCGTCAGCGCTGCCGTTCGGGGCCGAGCGCCCCGGTCAACGCTCCCGCGGGTTCTTTGAGCTCGACGAGGAGCACGTACGTCGGGGTCTCGCCGATGTTCTCCCCGGTGTGCACCTGGGCCGGCAGCCAGCGCACCTCGCCGGCGCTGAGCCCCAGCTCGACCGCGTGGCCGTCCACGGAGATCCGACGGGTGAAGTCGCTCAGCGCGCACAGGACCGAGTCGGGGTGGTGGTGCGGGTCGGTCCGGTCGCCCGGGGCGTCCCGGTACTCAAGCACCCGGACCCGGTCGTTCTCGAACACGACGTGATAGAACTCGGGGTTTGTGGCGGTCGGATCGCGGTCCATGGTCACCTCGCTGGCTCTGGGCCGGCGTCGGCAGGCTCACTCTCCAGCATGGCACCGCGCCACCCCGTCGGCACCCCTGGTGCGGTGCCTGAGTGGGTGATCCGGCGGGTGAGATGCCGGGTGGCTAGAGCGCGAGCTCGGCCGCGCGCTTGCCCAGGCTGCGGATCTGCAGGCCGAGCGCGATCAGGGCGAGGCCGATGATCAGCGCATAGATGCCGATGATCCAGATGATCGTGGTCAGGCCGGCGCTCGGCTGAGCGATGACGAGGATACCGAAGAGGAAGGATACGAGGCCGGCGAAGACGCCCCAGCCCCAGCCGCTGCCCGGGATCGAACGCAGCATGAAGCTCACGACGAACTGGAAGATGCCCACGAGGATCGACCAGATCGCCACGAGGTAGATGAGCACCGTCAACGTCTTCCCGGGCCAGACGAGCACCAGCAGACCGAAGATCAACGTGATCGCGCCGATCGCGATCCGCAGCCCGGCTCCGCCGTAGTCGCGGTAGCGGATCCCGTCGACGATCTCCACCACGCCGTCGACCACTGCGAAGATCCCGATGATCACGGCGAGCGCGACCGCGGTGCCGATCGGGGAGACCAGGGCGACGACGCCGAAGACGACCGCGATCACCCCGCGGATCACCGGCCAGTACCAGACCTGCTTGGCGAGAGAGGAGAAGGACGGGAAGAGTGGCTCGGTCATGAGGTGCTCCTGTGCCTGGTCAAAGCCTGGTCAGAGTGCCGCTGGGGCGATTCCCCTCGATCTTGGCGCGCCTGAGGCCATCCTGCACGACGAGCGTCGTCATCGGTCGCGGCGTCCGCGCGCCCTCTCGCGCTGCTTGGCCGCGTTGCTGCCCGCCCAGCGGAAGATCACCAGCATGACGACGACCCACAAGATGAGCCGCAGCACCGAGCTCGCGCCGGGGAGGAGCACCCGCAGCCCCAGGCTCACCGCGAGGGAGAGGATCAGCGAGATGGCCACGGACGCGCCCGGGCGGACACGGGCGCCGTCGTCCGCGAGGCCGAAGTAGGCAGCGATCATCTTCATTCGGCGAACGCTACGCCCGTGGCGGCGCGGCCATCAACCGTCCGCGCAGGTCCTACTCGAAGGAATACCCATGGGGGGTATCGTGTTGTGCAGGCAGACGACAACACCCCTGGGAGGCTCGCCATGGCCGGATACACCGGAAGCAAAGAGGACTACCTCAAGCGCCTGCGACGCGTCGAGGGGCAGGTCCGCGGCATCGCCCGGATGGTCGACGAGGACACGTACTGCATCGACGTGCTCACGCAGATCTCCGCGGTCACCAAGGCCTTGCAGGCCGTGAGCATCGGACTCGTCGAGGACCACCTGAGCCACTGCGTCGTGCACGCTGCACAGTCCTCCGAGGAGGAGGGGCAGGCGAAGGTCCGCGAGGCGGCCGACGCGATCGCCCGCCTCGTCCGCAGCTGACCCTGCCCATCCCCTGACCTACCTGCATCACCCATCTAGAAGGAGAACACCATGCCCGTCGTGACCACTCTCGGTATCGCCGGAATGACCTGCGGCCACTGCGTCTCGTCCGTGACCAACGAGCTCGAGACCGTCGACGGCGTCGAGCACGTCAGCGTCGAGCTGCGCACCGGGGCCGTCTCCGACGTCACGGTCCTCTCCCACGAGCCCCTCGACGAGGCCGCGCTGCGTGCCGCCGTCGTCGAGGCCGGCTACGAGGTCGGCGGTCTCGACGTCGTCATGGACGCCATCGCCGAGCAGGGCCGCGGCTTCAACGAACAGCGCGAGGAGTTCGCCGCGCAGCACCCGACGGCCTGAGAACCGCCGACCGCACCTGAGGGTCGCGTCGGGTCCTGACGACGACGAACGTCGCCAGGAGTCCGGCGACCCCGGCCACCACACCCGCCGCGACCAGCACCGGACCGGCGTAGACGCCAAAGATCTTCACGTCCTCGGTCACCCCGTACGTCTGCACGACCTCGGCGTCGTCGGCCGCCTGAGCGAAGGCGAAGTCCGCCGTGATCTGGGTCCCCGGATCCGTGAAGCGCTGGTCGATCGTCGTGAGATATCGCCCCGGCCCCACCAGCTCCAGGAGCGCCGACGACGGCCCACCGGTGAGGACCTCGTCGAGATCCTCACCGCCTGCGGCCAGGGGGCCCGCGAAGACCACCTCGGCCCCCTTGGCCATGGCGTCGGTGCGCTCCATGCGGTGATCGGCGACGACGAAAGTCCGCACGGCCTGCTGGGTCTGGGCCGCGGCGGACAGCCGCATCGGGTAGACAAACTCGGCGCTGGCGAAGGTTAGCTCGATGGGCTGCAACTTGCCGCTGAGGTCATCCTGGGCGTCGGCGGCGATCTTCACCGCGACGTAGTACCAGCCCTCCTCGACGTAGGGCGCCAACGCCGTCTCGAAGGACTCCTTCATCGCGTAGCCGTGGGCGTCGAGCCACTCGGTGAGCTCCCCGGACTCTGAGGCCGCGAGCGTGGTCACCTCGAGGGGGCCAAGACGGACCTCGCCGAGCACCTGCACGCCCGCGGACGACTGGGGGCCGCCGGCCGCCCCGCTCGACGTCCCGTTTCCCCTCTCGGGGAACCATCGCCGGTCGCGGACCTCCGGGCGAGGGGCGGAGAGCTCGGCCAGGTCGTCGAAGAGGGCGGCGTCGCCGAGCGCCACCTCAGCCGGGGTAGGCGTGGGGACGAGCAAGGCGAAGTCGGCCGCGTCGGTCTCGGCATCGAGCGCGATCGTGACCGTCTCGGTCGACCCGTCCCACTCGACGATCGCGGTCTCGTCGAGGATCTGCACCTGGCTCCCCGGATCGCTGATCGCCCCGCCGCACGCACAAGCGACCACGGAGAGCGGGGCGGCCGAGCCGATCAGCGTGCCGGTCACAGTGATCGCGAGGCCGAGCGTGAAGGTCGCCGCGAGGGCGGCCGATGCCCGCCGGGAGAGACGTGATGAGAGGCGCATGGGTGTGAACCTACTGGCCAGATCGGTCCTGTGGGGTGTCGCGGGGAGAGGTCCCCATCGCCGGCGTCCGACGGGACAGAAGTCCCGCACAGGAATACCCTAGGGGGGTATGGTGTTAACCATGCCGTACCCGCTTGGACACCCACGCTCACCCTTGGAGCACTCATGACTGGCCACATCAGCCACCCGGTCGCACCGACCGAGATCGACCTCGCCGTCGAGGGGATGACGTGCGCGTCCTGCGTCGCCCGGGTCGAGAAGCGCCTCAACCAGATCCCCGGCGTCGAAGCCACCGTCAACCTGCCGCTCGAGTCCGCGCACGTCGTGGCGACCGCCGACGTCGACGACGACGCGCTCATCGCCGCCGTGAAGAAGGCCGGCTACGACGCCCGCGTGACCAGACGCCGTGCCCCGAAGGTCGCTGCATCGGCCGCCGACCACGCCGACCACACCAACATGGGCCACATGGATCACTCCGCGATGGGCCACGCAGACAGCGAGATGGCCCTCTCCGGCCACTCGATGGGCGAGGGCCACATGATGGTCGAGGGCGAGGACACCTCCGCGCCGACCCCCGACCGCGGCGCCGACCTGCGCCGCCGCCTCATCGTCGCGACGATCTTGGCGGTACCCGTCGTCGCACTGTCGATGATCCCCGCACTGCAGTTCGACGGGTGGCAGTGGGTCGTCGCGGCCCTGTCCCTGCCCGTCGTCACATGGTCGGCCTGGCCCTTCCACAAGGCGGCATTCCGCGCCGGCCGCCACGGTGCCTCGACCATGGACACCCTCGTCTCGGTTGGCGTGATCGCCGCGACGACGTGGTCCCTGTGGGCACTGCTGTTCGGCGGCGCGGGCGAGATCGGCATGCAGATGTCGCCGTCGCTCTTCCCCGGCTTCCCCGGCGCGGAGCACACGGCCTCTGCTGCACCCGAGCTGTACTTCGAGGTCGCCGCGGTGGTGACCACGTTCCTGCTGGCCGGCCGCTACGCGGAGCAGCGCTCCCGGCGTCGGGCAGGCGACGCCCTGCGATCCCTGCTCGCCCTCGGGGCGAAGGACGCGACCCTCGTGACGACCGAGGGCGGACGCCGCGTCAGCACGCGCGTGCCGATCGACTCGCTCACCGTCGGGAACCTCTTCGCGGTCAAGCCCGGTGAGAAGGTCGCGACCGACGGCGTGGTCGTCGAGGGCACGAGTGCGATCGACGCCTCGCTGCTGACCGGCGAGTCGATGCCGGTCGACGTCGGCCCGGGCGACCCCGTCACCGGAGCCACCGTCAACACCTCCGGCTACCTCGTGGTTAAGGCCACCCGCGTCGGGGAGGAGACCACCCTCGCCCAGATCGGTCAGCTCGTCTCGGCCGCCCAGACCGGCAAGGCCCCGGTCCAGCGCCTGGCCGACCGCATCTCCGCCGTCTTCGTGCCGATCGTCTTTGTCATCGCGATCGCGACCTTCGCCGCGTGGATGGTGTGGGGCCCCTCCGCGCAGGCGGCCTTCACCGCCGCCGTCGCGGTCCTCATCATCGCGTGCCCTTGCGCCCTCGGCCTGGCCACCCCGACCGCCCTGCTCGTGGGCACCGGCCGCGGCGCCCAGCTCGGCATCCTCATCAAGGGCCCGGAGATCCTCGAGTCCACCCGCCGCGTCGACACGATCGTCCTCGACAAGACCGGGACCGTGACCCAGGGCCGGATGGCCGTGGAATCCGTCGTCGGGCACCCGGACACGCTGCGCCTGGCCGGCGCGGTCGAGGCGCTCAGCGAGCACCCGATCGCCCAGGCAATCGCCGCCGCCGCGCACGAGGCAGCCCCTGCGCAGCGCGTGCTGCTCCCCCTCGCTGACGAGCAGCCTGCCACCGACACCCACGGCGCCGACGGCGTGCTCATCGGCTCCGACCAGGTGCTCGAGTTCTCGAGTGCCCCCGGCGGCGGCGTGTCCGGGGTGGTGCGGGTGGCGCACTCCGGGCTGGGCGTGTCCGCACGGGTGCTCGTCGGCCGCCCCACCTGGCTGGCCGAGCAGAACATCCCGTTCACCGACGACACCGCCGAGCTGGTGCGGGCCTTCGAGGACGCCGAGTCCTCCGGGGCAACCGCGGTCGTAGCCGCCTGGGACGGCGCGGCCCGCGGCGTGATCGTGCTGCGCGACCCGGTCAAGGAGACGTCGGCCGAGGCGGTCGCCCAGCTGACCGCGCTCGGGCTGCGTCCGATGCTGCTGACCGGCGACAACCCGGGCGCGGCTCGGGTGGCTGCGCGCGCCGTCGGCATCAAGGAGGCCGACGTCTTCGCCCAGGTGCTGCCCGAGGAGAAGGTGTCGATCGTGGCGCGGCTGCGCGCCGAAGGGCACGTGGTGGCCATGGTCGGCGACGGTGTGAACGATGCCGCGGCGCTGGCCGGGGCGGATCTCGGGCTCGCGATGGGCACCGGGACCGACGTCGCGATCGAGGCGAGCGACATCACCCTGGTGCGCGGCGACCTGCGCAGCGCGGCGACGGCGATCCGGCTCTCGCGGCGCACGCTGGCCGTCATCAAGCAGAACCTGTTCTGGGCCTTCGCCTACAACGTCGCGGCGATCCCGCTCGCCGCGCTCGGCCTGCTCAACCCGATGATCGCCGGCGCGACGATGGCCGCGAGCTCGGTCATCGTCGTCGGTAACTCGTTGCGGCTGCGCAAGGCCGCCTGACCGGCCCGGCCCGACAAGCCCTTCCCCCCGACCCGGCCCGGCCCGGCTCCGGCCGCTGCGGACCCCGATAGGTGTCCGATTCCCGCCCTGTTCACCGCTGAAACAGGGCGGGAATCGGACACCTATCGCAGTCCCGGGGCGGGCGGGGAGCGCGAGTGGCGGGCGGGGGCGGCTACTTGAAGCGACGGCCTTCGTCGCGGCGGTAGGCGGTGACCGCTAGGACCGCGAACAGGGCAGTCCAGCCGAGCAACACCGGCCACGCCAAGGCGTAGACCGGCTCGCCGGTGAGTGCTCCGACGAGGAGGTCACGCCCGGCCCGGGTCGGCGTCGCCTGGGAGATCAGCGAGAGCCAGTGCGGGAAGAACATCGGCGGCATGAACAGCCCGCCGGCGAAGGCCAGCGGGAACAGGATGACCTGGACCACCGGCAGCGCGGCCTTGGCCGTCAGCGAGTACCCGATCGCCATGCCGAGCAGCACGAACGGCACCGACACGACGAGCAAGATCCCGACCCCGGAGAGCAGCTGACGGGCCGTCACGGTCGCGTCGGTGAACAGCCACCCGATGAGCACGAGCGGCACCACCCCGAAGAGGGAGAAGATGGCGCCGTTGAGCACCCGGGCGACCATCCGCGGCGTCGGCCCGGCCGGCAGAGAGCGCAGGAACGGGTCGAAGGGCAGCGCGCGGTCCTCCGCGACGCCCAGCCCATAGGTGAACAGGCTCGCCGAGCAGATCGCGAACAGCCCGAGCGAGGCCACGGCCATGGTCGCCATGATCGGGTCCCCCGCGACCTCCTTCTGCGGCACGACGAAGAAGAACATCGCCAGCGCCGGGAACAGCAGGTTCCCCAGCACCGCGATGGGCACCCGCACGGTCTCCAGGAACTGGTACTTCAGATGCAGCCAGGCCAGCCGCGTGCCCGACGGCGCGCCCACCCGGGCAGGGCGGGCGGCGGTCACGCTGGGGCCTGGGCTCGCGGCGGCGGGCTGGTGGGGGGTCGCGGTCATCGTGCACCTGCCTCGGGGTCGGTCGCCGTCCGGGCCGGGGTGGCCGGAGGTCTCAGCAGGTCGCTCGATCGGTGGGCGACCATCTGCTCGAAGGCCTCCTCGAGCGTGGCACCGCGGACCTCCAGCCCGTGGAAGTCCAGCCCCGAGGTGACGAGCTCGCGGACGAGCGCATCAGCGTCGGGCGTGAAGAGCTCGTAGCGGTCGCCCTCGCGAGACGCGCGGATGACGCCGGGGAGGCGGGCGGGCACGGCGTCGGCCGCGGGAAGGTCCGCGGAGTGCAGCACGACGCGGCGCAGCCCGACGCGCTCGAGGATGTTCGTCATGGTGTCGTCCGCGCGGACGACGCCCTCGTCGATGACGACGACCCGGTGTGCGAGCGCCTGCACCTCCTCGAGATAGTGGCTGGTCAGCAGCACTGTCCCGCCTCCGGCGTGGTACTCCCGGATGGCCAACCACAGGGCCTGGCGGCCGCCGACGTCGAGCCCGGTCGTCGGCTCGTCGAGGAGGATCACGGACGGCCGCCCGACGAGGGAGAGCGCGACGGCGAGGCGGCGCTTCTGGCCACCGGACATGCCGCCGGTCTGCCGGCCGGCGAGCTCAGCGAGGCCGAACTGCTCGAGCAGCTCGCCCGTGGGCACCGGGTCGGCGTAGTGGCCGGCGACGAAGTCGACGACCTCGCGGACCTTGAGGGTCGCGGGCAGGCCGGTCTCCTGCGGAGTCAGGCCGAGCGTCGCGCGCGCGGCGGTGAGCCGCGGGTCCTGCCCGCACAGCCGCACGGTCCCGCTGTCGGGCTTGCGCTGACCGGAGACGAGTGAGAGGAGCGTGGACTTCCCGGCGCCGTTGGGACCGAGGATCCCCACGAGCTCGCCGGCCGCGATGTCCAGGGAGACGTCGTCGAGGGCGACGACGTCGTTGAAGCGGCGAGTGACCCCGGCGACGGAGACCACGGGTGCGAGCGAAGCGGTCATCAGGAGCTTCCTCTCAGGAGGGCGGTCAGCGCCGCGGAGTAGTTCTCGAAGGCGAACCTGCCGCGCGGGGTGAGCTCGATGTAGGTGGCAGGCTTGCGGCCCTCGTGGGTCTTGGTGACGAGGACGTACTCGGCGTCCTCGAGCTTGCGCAGGTGCGTGGAGAGGTTCCCGGCCGTCATGTCGAGCAACTCCTGCAGCCGCGGGAAGGCGATCCGGTCCCCGGTGCGCAGCGCCGCCAGGGTGGCGACCACGCGGAGCCGGGACTGGGCATGGATGACGGGGTCGAGGTCGGCGTCGGTCACGGGTGAGCTTTGGACGCGGACTGCGAGCCGACATGGCCCTGCGCCGTGGCCCTGTCTCGCACCCGGACGAGGTGGTCGCCGAGGGCGCCGAGGAAGAATCCGCCGCCGCCGAGCACCGCCATCACGAGGTAGGTGTTCGGCAGACCGACGTACAGGGCAATGGCAGCCACGGCGATGATCCAGATGCCCAGGATGTACTGCCGGGTGTCCTGCCACAGGGCCCCGCCTGCCATGTACATGATGCCGACGACGAGGCAGGCCAGCGCGTTCGCGGCGAGGATGATGACCTCGTCGCTCGCCCCGGCGTTGACGAGCCCGCCGAGGATGACGCTCATCCCGACGAAGCCGATGCACCAGCTCCAGCCGTACATCGCCCCGGTCCGCGAGCTCACCCCCTGCACGCCGGCGCCCGCTCGGATGCTGTAGACGATCGTTGCGGCCATAGCTCCGGCGATGAGCAGCGCGAACACGGTGAAGGCGAGCGGCGCCGGGGTCAGGACTCCCTCGGGCGTGGCCCGCCCGCCGGGGAGCGAGCCGTTCGCGGTGAGGTATAGCCCGAGGTAGCCCAGCAACCAGGCCACGCCCCACAGCCCGAAGAGCACCCGACCGTCCACCTGGGTGGAACGGACCCTGTCCGCCTGAGCGGCGATGATCCGCAGGCTCTCGGCCGCGTCGAGCGGGGCGGCGTCGGCTTCGGGTTCGAACGGGGCGGCGTTGTCGGCGGCGTCGGTGCCATCGGTACTCATCTGAACTCCAAGGTTTGCGTTACAAACTACTTTGCCAGTCTTGCACGTCCGATCCGCCGTCACAACCCCCAAACCATCTCCGCCCAGCCCCACGGGGTCGATCCGTCCCAGGGGGTGGGAACGGCCCGTCAGGCGACGGTTCCCGACGGCGCGCCGGCCGGCTGTCATGGCCGGGACGACGGCATGCCGGGAGCGAGAGCCGAAGAGCAGTCGGGCTAGGGTGGGCGGGTGACTTCCTCTGCCGCCTCCCTGGTCCCCGCACGCCGTGCGCGCCTCGCCCCCGCCGCGCTGATCCTCGCGCTGCTCACGGCCGCGTTCGCCGCGACCGGAGCCACGCTCCTGGCCTCGCCGGCCGCCGCGCACGACGCCATCGTCTCGAGCGATCCGGCCGACGGCGCGCAGCTCACCACCAGCCCCACGCAGATCACACTCACCTTCAACGAGGACGTCTCCGACCTCGGCGGACAGGTCGTCGTGACCGACTCGACCGGCGCCACGGTCGCCGCGGGCGCGCCGGCCGTGACGGGACCGGCGGCCACGCTCCCCCTCGCCGACCCGCTCGCGAACGGCGCGTACTCCGTCGCCTGGCGGGCGGTGTCGTCCGACAGTCACCCGATCGACGGCACCTTCGCCTTCACCGTGGCCGACCCGGCAGCCGAGCCCGAGCCAGAACCTGAGATGACAGCCCTGGCTGACGCCCCCACGGCCGACGACGCCACCCCGGAGACCGCGACCGAGGAAACCCCCACCCCGATCATGGCGACCGAGCCCGCCGACGAGGCGGACGACTCGACCAAGGAGGGCCTGCCCTGGCCCGGGATCATCATCGGCGCGGTCCTCGGGATCGGCGCGGGGATCGCCATCACGGTCATCTCGAAGCGTCGCGGTCGCAAAGACTGACACCCTGCTATAACCAGAGGATGACCGACGCCACGCTCCCCCCGCTGTCCCGCCACGAGCGTCGGCGGATCGGGGTCGAGATCTGGATCCTGCTCGGGCTGAGCCTGGGCAGGTCCGGGGTGTACGCGGTCGTCAACATCGTTGCCCGGCTCACCGCCGGGCCTCCGCTGCGCGACCAGTCCGCCTCCCTCAACACCAGCCAGTCGGTGCGACCGCTGCTCGACCTCACCTACCAGGTGCTGTCGATCGGCTTTGCGCTCATGCCGGTCGCCCTCGCCCTCTATCTGCTCTCCGCCCGCGGCAAGGGCACGCTGCGCCGGATCGGGCTCAACTTCGCCAGCCCCCTGCGAGACATGGGCTACGGCGTGGCGCTGGCGGCCGTCATCGGCATCCCCGGCCTGGGCCTCTATGTCGCCGGACGGGCGCTCGGCATCACCGTCGAGGTCCAGGCCGCTGGCCTGAACTCGCACTGGTGGACCATCCCGATCCTCGTGGTCTCGGCCCTGCAGAACGGGCTCCTCGAGGAGATCATCGTCGTGGCGTACCTCACCGAACGCCTCGAAGACCTGCGCTGGGGAGCGGTGAAGATCATCGTCGCGAGCTCGCTGCTGCGTGGGTCGTACCACCTTTACCAGGGGTACGGGCCGTTCCTGGGCAATGTCGTCATGGGGGTCGTCTTCGCCTGGTTCTACCAGTCGCGATGGGGCCGACGCCGCGTCATGCCGTTGATCATCGCGCACACCATCCTCGATGTGGTCGCCTTTGTCGGGTACGCACTCATGCCCGACTCGTGGCGCAGCGCCCTCGGCTTCAGCTAGCAGCTCGGTGTCAGCCGACGACGCGTCAGCTACGCCCCGCGGCGGGCCCAGACTCCGGATCCGAAGGGTCGTCCTCGTCGAGGACGACCGGCGGTGCGGGTGGGACCACCAGGCCCGGGGTGTCGGGGAAGGCAAATGCCGCGAGCTCGTCGTCGCGCACACGATCGCGGGGATCCACGGCCTCGGTCGGCCTCGTCTGTGCGGGCTTCACCGGTGCCGTCGCCCCCTCGTCCGTCCCCTCCTTCGCGCTGACCTTCGCGGCCTTGCGCTCGGCGGACTTGGCGGCTGTGGCCTGCCGCGCGGCTTCCCGGCGCTCGGCGACCCCGGCCACCACGAGGCTCTCGCCGGCGAGCGCGCGGTCGATCTCCTGGGCGACCCAGCGCATGGAGAAGACCGACACGATGTGCACGGCCCCGACGACAAAGGCGAAGAGGCCGAATACCACGACCACCAGATCGAGGATGCTCCCGGAGGTCTGCGCCTTGGTCGTGAGCATGAGTCCGAAGAGGGTCGAGATCAGCCCGATGGTCAGCAGCCAGGGCCAGCCCAGGTCACGGTTGCGCAGGAGCGCGACCCCTCCGATGATCGACACGACGCCGAGCACCAGGGCCCAGACCAGGAGCAGATAGAACAGCACGAGGGCTGTGGCGTGCGGCCAGACGAAGATCACCACGGCGAAGGCGGCGTCGACCGCGCCCTGGACGAGCCACCACCGCCAGCCGATCTGATCGCGGTTGAGCAGCCCCTGTGCCGCGGCGAGGATCCCGTCGAGCAGCAGGAACGCGCTGAACAGGTAGACGAGGTTCGCCAGGGTGCTCAGCGGCTGGACCAGCAGCAGCACGCCGAGGGCGAGCAGAGCCAGCCCGCGCAGCAACGGCATCCGCCACATGTTCCGGGACAGCCGAATGGCCGAGGGAGGTGAACCCTCGGCGCCGAACGCGCCACTCGTGTCCTGCGTCATGGTCCACCCCGTCCGACGCGGTGGGTCCCGCGTTCCCGGCCATCCTAAGTTGGCCCCCCGACGGTCGCCCGGCCAGCGGTTACGCACCTGTGACCGACTCGCCTCACCCCGCTCTGCGCGGGCCCGCCTCTCCCCCTTAGAATCGCAATCATGTCAAACGTCCCACGCACCACGGCGGCGGTGCACGACGTCGGCTCCCACCACTCCTCTGGATCGGGGTCTTCGCCCCTGTCCCCCGGAGACGGAGACGAGACCCCCCCGGAGACGGAGTCGACCCCAGACGTCCTTGTCGTCGACACCCCGCTCGACCGGGTGCGCCAGCCGCGTGACCTGCTCGCGCTCGTCCTCGCCACCCTCGGCGCGGCGCTCGTCCTGGTGCTCGCGGTCTATGCGCACGGTACGACCGAGGGCGTGCAGTCGGACGTTCAGAACTTCTCCTCGATCCTGGCCCGGGTGCTGTTCCTGCCGGTCGCCGTGCTCGAGGGCCTGGTCACCCTCGTGGTACCGGTCGCGGTCCTCACCGAGATCGCCCTGCGCCGGATGGGCCGTCAGGTGGTCGAGTGCATCGCCGCCCTCGTGGTCGGCCTGGCCGCTGCGGCCCTGGCGACGTGGTTGATCGTCAACGTGGGCTCCCAGGACCTCCTCGACGGCATGTCCGTGCCGCTGCGCGGCACGCTGACGCTGACCGTCCCCGGCTACGTCGCCGGCATCACCGGCCTGCTGACCGCGTCGGGGCCGCGGACCCGACGCCGCACCGTCGCCTACTCCTGGAACCTGCTGTGGGTATCCCTGGGGGTTGTGCTCATCACCGGTCAGGTCTCCCTGCCGGGGGTCCTGCTCACCCTGCTGCTGGGCCGCATGTCCGGCCTCGCCGTGCGGTACGTCTCTGGTGTGCGCAGCGAACGCGCCTACGGCGACGACCTCGTCGACGGGGTCCGGCGCGCAGGCTTCTCCCCCACCGCGCTCGTCCGCGTGCGCGACGTCGCCGACGAGGCCGAGCAGGCAGCGGTCTCGGCGGAGGAGCTCGCCGCACACGACCTGGCCGAGGCTTCTGACCTCGCCGCCGAGCCGTCGACCCTGGCTATCACCCGCGCCTCCGACAACCGCGTCTACGCCCTGACCCAGGTCGACGGCCCCCGCCTGGACGTCGTCGTGCTCGACGGCGACCGCCAGGTGATTGGCATCCTCACCCGGATGTGGCGTTCGTTGCGCATGCGCGGGATCGACGGCCGCTCGGCGATCTCGCTGCGCGCCGTCGCCGAGCGTGCCGCGCTGCTCGCCTACGCGGCCAAGGCGGCGGGCGTGCGCACTCCCACCCTCGAGGGCATGGCGGAGGCCGACGACTCGATGCTGCTCATCCAGCAGCACGCGGTCGGCACCCGGCCGCTGCGCGACATCCCGACCGAGCAGATCACGGATGCCGTCCTGCACGACGCGTGGCTCCAGCTCGAGATCGCGCACGCGGCCGGCCTGGCCCACCGTGCGCTGACCTCGGACGTCCTCCTTGTCGGCGCCAGCGAGAGCGGGGAGCCCGAGGTCTGGCTGACGGGCTGGGAGGCTGGAGACGTCGCGTCGTCGTCGCTGGCCCGGCGGGTCGACCTCACCCAGATGATCGCGCTGCTCGCGCTGCGGGTCGGGGCGGACCAGGCCGTGGCATCAGCCCTGACCGTGCACTCGGCCGAGGACCTCGCCGCGATCGGCCCGCTGCTGCAGGTCGTCGCGCTGCCGACGAGCACCCGCGAGCAGGTCCGCAAGCACAAGGAAGTCATCACCGACCTCCGCAAGGCCCTCGTCGCCCAGCTGCCTGAGGTCGACGTCGAGCCGGTCAGCCTCATCCGCTTCGGTGCGCGCACGATCATCACCCTCGCGCTGACGATCGTCGCTGTCTCTGTGGTCGTGACCACGATCAACTTCAACGAGATCAAAGACGCCGTGGTCAGCGCTCAACCGTGGTGGGTGGCGGTCTCCTTCGCCCTCGGCCTGCTCACCTGGCTCGGGGGGGCGATCACCTTCGTCGCGTTCTCCCCCGTCAAGCTGTCGGTGGTACGGGCGACCCTGGTCCAGGCAGCGTCCTCCTTCGTCGCGCTCGCCGCCCCGGCCGGGATCGGCCCGGCCGCCCTCAACCTGAGGATGCTCACCCGGCGGGGGGTCGCGACGTCCCTCGCGGTCGCCACGGTCGCCCTCGTCCAGGTGTCGCAGTTCATCGTGACCGTACTGCTCCTGGTGCTGCTGTCCGTCGCGACCGGGGACGGCGGGGTGCTCCGCAGCCTGCCGTCGGCCACGGTGCTCGTGGCGGTCGTGATCGTCGCGCTCGTCGTGTCGTCGGCGTTCATGGTGCCGTGGGTGCGCCGGTGGGTGCGGTCCAAGATCGAGCCCATGTACAAGCAGGTCTGGCCGCGGCTCTCGGAGATCCTCGGTGAGCCCTGGCGGATCGCCGCCGGGCTGGCGGGGAATGCCGTGATGACCCTCGGGTATGTCTTCGCCTTCGACGCGGCGCTGGCGGCCTTCGGGCAGAACGTCTCGCTGATCGACGTCGCGGTGGTGTTCCTCATCGGCAACACCGCGGGTGCGATGGTCCCGACCCCCGGTGGCCTCGGCGCGATCGAGTTCGCGCTCGTCACCGGCCTGACTACGACCGCCGGCGTGGCCGCGCCGATCGCGACCTCAGCGGTCATCTTGTTCCGCGTGGTGACGTTCTGGTGCCGCATCCCGATCGGCTGGCTGGCCATGCGCTACCTGCAGAAGCAAGGGGATCTCTAGCCACCCGTCCGAGGCAGGCCAGGCGCGCCAGACGAGCTCGGTGCGCTAGGGCACCCCCGCACATGACGAAGGCCCGGCCTGGGAGCGGATGCTCCCGGACCGGGCCTTCCAGGCCGACCTCCGCCCTGAGGCGGGGTAAGCCTCACATCACTTGGTGGAGACAGCCTTCTTGAGGAGGCTTCCAGCCGAGATCTTCACGCCGAAGCCTGCGGGGATCTGGATCTCCTCGCCGGTGCGGGGGTTGCGGCCGGTACGAGCGGCGCGCTCGACGCGCTCGACGGAGAGCAGGCCGGTGACCTTGACGGCCTCGCCGTTGCTCAGCGACTCGATGAGAACTTCCTGCAGGGCAGAGAGAGCAGAGTCAGCGTCGGTCTTGGTCAGACCGGACTTGCCAGCGATTGCCGAGACGAGGTCAGTGCGGTTGAGCGACATGCGGATCCCTTCTTCGGTCCGGGCCGAGCAGCGGTCGCTGATCAGCACCAGACGTACTTTGCCAGTCATGTGACCGGTCTTCGTGGACAACACTAGGTAATCATTGGCCCTCACGGCGCCATTTCGGCCGTTTGGGTTTCTCTCAACGCTGAAAATAGTGAATTTTCGTCGTTCTGGGGCCTGATCCACCTCTCTTCGACCTCTCTCGGAGCAGATTCCGCCCACCGGATCCGCCGAAGTGGGGTGCGCGCGGCCCCTACCTCGGTCGATCCTCGCGTGCGCCAGCGCCACTGTTGCCGCTGTCGGCGACACTTGAGTCATGCCTGACACACCGGAGCTCGATGCTCTGTTCCAGAGCCTCGACAGCCTCAGCCGGTTCCCCGGGACGCAGGGGCCTGAGCTGTTCGCCGTCGACGGGGTGGACCGGCTGCTGCTCGCCGAGGCCTTCGACGACCTGCGCCCTGATCCGGCCGACCGCGCATCCGACGCCGGCAGCGTCGTCGTGCTCGACGACGCCTTCGGTGCGCTCACCCTGGGCGCGCTGAGCTGCGCCCCCGGCGCGACCGACCCGGCGCGCGTCGTCGTGCACCAGGACTGGATCACCGCCGAGCGGGCGCTCGACATCAACGCCGAACGGTTCGGCCTCTCCGACGCCTATACCCGCCACCCGGCCGAGCGCGGGCTCGACGCCGAGCTGCTGGGACGCGCGCGCGTCGTCCTGCTCCGCCTGCCCAAGAGCCTGGACACGCTCACCGAGCAGGTGCAGGCGATCGCCCGGTACGCCCCAGCAGACGTCACGGTCTACGCGGGCGGGCGGATCAAGCACATGACCCGCGGGATGAACGAGGTGCTCGGCCAGTCCTTTGGCGACGTCCGCGCGAGCCTGGGCCGGTTCAAGGCTCGGGCCCTGGTGGCGCGCTCGCCGCTGCCGTCCGCGCGCACCCTGGAGCCGACGTTCCCGCGGCGCGCGCAGGTCGGCGAGATCGCCCTGGAGGTCGTGGCCCACGGCGGGGTGTTCGCCGGGACCAGGCTCGACATCGGCACGCGGTACCTGCTTGAGTTCCTCGACCAGATGGCGCCCGACGCCGCTCAAGCGATCGACGTCGGCTGCGGGACAGGGATTCTGGCGACCTCCCTGGCCCGCGCCCGGCCGGGCCTGCACGTCCTGGCGAGCGACCAGTCGGCGGCCGCGACCGCCTCGACGGCCGCGACCGCGCGGGCGAACAGCATGGGCGGCGCCGTCACCGTGCTGCGCGACGACGCGCTGTCCACCTGCCCCGACGCCTGCGCCGACCTCGTGGTCTGCAACCCGCCCTTCCACTCCGGGACGGCTTTGCACACCGACGCCGCGCACCGGATGTTCGCCGCGGCCGCCCGTGTGCTGCGCCCGGGCGGGGAGCTGTGGACCGTGTACAACTCCCACCTGCTCTACAAGCGCGACCTGGGCCGCGTCGTCGGGCCGACGACGATGATGGGACAGAACCCGAAGTTCACCGTGACCCGGACGGTCCGGCGCGGCTGAGGCGGGGCGCCTCAGCGCGAGGTGTGCGCCTCGAGGAAGGCGAGCGTGCCGTCCAGGGCCTCCTGGCCGGCTGGCTCCGACAGGTCGAACTGGTACTCGTGCCCGAGCGGCGCCTCCGGCTGCTCGGGGAACACCCCGGTCGCCTCGACGCCCAGCTCGACCAACCGGGCATGGAAGGCCTTGCCCATGACGGTGAGCCCGTCCCCGTCCCCGCCGGTGAGGTAGGCCGCCGGGAAGTCGCCCGTCACGTGGTTGACCACCGACGCGGCGTCGAAGGCCGCGTCGTCACGGAAATTCTTCTCCCCGGTGTAGGCCCACAGCACGCTGCGGATGAACCACCCGAAGGCGCCGTCGACGCTTGCCAGGGCCATGTCGTAGGGACCGCAGTGCAGCACGACGCCCACGAGCGCATCCGGACCGATCGACGGCGTGATCCCCACCAGCTTGGCGTAGTCGGGGCTGGTCACGAGCGTGGCGACCTGCGCGGCGATCTGCGACCCGGCGGAGTCCCCAGCGAGGATGATCTGGCGAGGGTCCACGTGCAGCGCCGCGGCGTTGGCGGTGACGTACTCGAGCGCAGCATTGAGCTGGACCACCGGAGTTGGGTACCGCGCCTCGGGGGCGATCGTGTAGTCGATCGCGACGACGGTGTACCTGTGCCCGGCGAGGATCTGGGCATAGCTCGCCACGTGGTCCTTGCTGCCCGAGACCCAGCCGCCGCCATGCGTCCACACGATCGTGGGGAGCGCCTCGTCGGCGGCGAGCGCGGACGGGAAGTAGACGTCGAGGACCGCGTCGGTGTCCCCGGGGCGGTACGGGACGTCACGGATGGCGGCGACGTCGTCGGGCACCCGGCCGGTGAGCGCGTCGTTCGCCTCGCGCCCGCCCTTGTCGAAGGCGGTGCGGATGACCAGGGTCGACGGCCACCGGCTGACCTGGGACGCGACCCAGATCGCCGCGCCCAGGACCACACATCCGCTCGCCGTCCAGGCCAGCGCACGGCCCAGTCGGTGACTGCGGCCAGGGGCGCCTGCTGTCACGAACGCGTGGCTCCCGGACGGGACGGAGGGCTCCGGTGGGACGTCGGTGAGGCGAGGCATGCATCAAGTGTAAGAAGTCGTGTGACCTGCACCTGCGCACAGGGTGAAGTGTGCCGAAACTCGGTTTTGGCGGTGGGCTTGTCGCTAACATCATCGTGTTGCGGCGCACACCAGCGCCTGCCTGCACACCGGCGAGGAGGCTCCATGACAGTTCTCGACCCCTCCCCCAGCTCGCCGAGCCACTCCCGGCTTCCACGGGTCCCGACCCACCTCGTCGACCGCGCACGGGTCCGAGAGGTCCTCGACGCCGGGAACTCGATCGTCGTGCTGCACGCACCGCGCGGCTACGGGAAGTCCGCCCTCGTCGCCGACTGGCTGCGGGAGAGCGAGCGGGACGCCGTCTGGCACGCCACGACCCCCTCCGAGACCGCGGACGACTTCTGGGCGGAGCTGCTCGCCTCCCTCGAGCGTGGACAGGCTCTCCGCGCGGACGGGTCGCCCGATCGGCAGGTCGTCGCCGACCCTCGCACCCGGGTCCGCGAGCACCTTCTTGCGCGTACCGAGCCGCTCGTCGTCGTCCTCGACCACGTCGAGCGGCTGGGGTCGGTCGACGTCGCCCCGCACCTCGCCGCCATCCTTGAGCAGACCTCGGCGGTGTCCCTCGTGGTGTGCACGCACCCACGCCCGGGCCCGGCGGACCGGCTCCGCTTCGGCGTCGACGCCGTCGTCGTCCGCTCGTGCGACCTCGCCCTGACCGCGGGCGAGGTCACGACCCTCGCCCGGTCGCTGGGCAGCCCGCTGTGCGAGGCCAGCCTCACCGAGATCCACGACGGGCTGTGGGGGTGGCCGGCGCCGACCCGCGCCCTGCTCACGATGAGCGCCAGCTGGACCGACACCGTCGCGATCGACTGGGGCGCGCTCGTCCTCTACCTCGAGGAGATGCACGACGTGCTCCCCGACGGTGCCACGAGGTTCCTCTTCCAGACCCGCATCCTCGACCACCTCACCGCGGACGTCGCCGAACAGCTCACCGGGAACCCTCGCGCCGCCCAGCTGCTCGCGGGAACCGAGATCGCCGGGCTCGCCCGGTCCGAGGTCACCGGCGGCGAACGCGTCTACCGGTACCTTCCCGCCCTCGGCAAGGCCTTCGACGCCCAGAAGCGGTCCGCCGTCGGTGGCTCGACCAGCCCGGCCGCCGTCGATGCGGCCGCGCACCTGCGGGCAGCCGAGGTGCTCCAGGACCAGCCGGAGGCGGCTATCCAGCACCTGGCCGCCGCCCAGGACTGGGACAAGATGCTCGACATCACCAACAAGAACTGGGTGGACCTGATCATCCACCACCCGAGCAAGCTCCAGAACGCGCTGTCCAACTTGCCGGGACGCTTCATCAAGTCGATGCCCCGCCTGCTCATGGCCCGGGACGTGCTCCTCAACGCGCGCCTCGACTCCGTCTCCGCGCACCCGATCGAGTGGGCCGAACCGGGCGTCCGCCTGAACGATCCCCAGCTCTTCGACCTGGCGGGAGTCGCGGTGGGGCACGTCATCTCGCTGCGCTCGTCCTTCCAGTTCCAGGCGGCAGCCGAGCTCGCCGACCGGATCGTCGCCGTCGCCCGCGACGACGACGGCCAATGGCGCGCCGTGCTGGTGGAAACCCTCCCGTTCCTGCTCATGCAGACCGCCGTGACGCACCTGGTCGCGGGCAACCTCACCCGGGCGCACGACGACTTCCTCCAGTGCGTGCACATGGGCACAGGAGCTGCGCTGGAGTTCCTGGCCCGCAACGCCTGCGAGTTCCTCGCCCTCATCGACGCGCTGCGCGGGGATCTCGGTTCCGCGCGGTACCGGCTCGACCAGGCCCTCGAGCTGGCCACGGCGCCGTTGGCGATGCGCAAGTTCATCGACCCCGTCGCGACGATGGTCGAGGCCCTGCTCGCGATCCGTCGGCTCGACCTCGACGCGGCCGACGCCTTGCTCGCAGCCCTCCCATCGGTGAGCAGCACCCAGCGGTTCAAGATCGCCCCGTGGTTCGTCCTGGACACGATGCACGCCCTGGTCCGCGACCTTCGCGGTGACCACGACGGCGCACAGTCCCTGCTCGACGCCGCCCGCCAGGACGGCAGCAAACGGGTCAACGCGGAGTCGTTCGCCGGTCGCATCCTCTCCACGACCCTCGCCGCGCTGAACATCGAGGCGGGCAACCCGACCCGCGCCCGCAACCTCCTCGCCGCATCCCCCATGTACAGCGGCCATCCGTCCCTGCGCGCGCGGCTGGCGCTGTGCGCCGGCGAGACCGACGACGCCGTCGCGATCATCGTCAGCGGCTTGTGGCGGTCCGGGGTCAGCACACAGGAACGCATCGCCCTGCACCTGGTCGACATGGACGTCCGATACTCCCTCGGCCAGCGGGCCGCCGCGGTCACCGCGCTGCGGCGCGCGCTCGAGGCCTCCGGGCCTGACCAGCTCTACCCCTACGCGACGGCCGACCGCGCCGTCCTGGTCGACCTGTCCGACGACGTCGACCAGCTGAGGCATGTCCTGGCCCGGATCGACGCGGCCGGGATCGCGGAACGACCGGCCGGACGGGAGCCCCTGGTGGAGCTGTCCGAGCGAGAGCTCGCGGTCCTCGCAGAGCTCGAGACGACGGCGTCGATCGAGCTCGTCGCGCGGCACCTGTTCGTCTCGGTCAACACGATCAAGAGCCAGGTCCGATCGCTGTACCGCAAGCTGGGGGTCGGCAGCCGGGAGAGCGCACTCGCCGAGGGCTACCGGCTGGGGTTCTTGGGGGTCTCCCCGGGGCGCTGACCCGCTCCCGGGCACCAGCAAGGTACGGAGCGGGTGAAGGAGGTCTCACCCCGGATTTCACGCTGATCTCTGGCTGCGGGCCCGCCATCCCGTGATCGGCTGGTGGGACGCCCCTGTCTTGGGCATTCTGCTACCCCGGAGCTGTCCATGCCTTCACCCTCCATGCCCATCGACCGGCCGGACCGATCGGCCCGGCGGCGCCGGTCGTTCTCCGTGCTCACCGCGCTCTCCATGCTCCTCGCACTTGTCTTCGCGGGTCTGGTTCCAGCCACCGCGTACGCCGCGAACGCCGCGAAGCTCACGATCGACAAGACAAGCACGACGACGCGGATCAAGCCCGGCGACTCGATGACCTGGAAGGTCGAGGTCAGCTGCTCGAGCTTGGACATCATGTGCGAGGACGTCATCGTCCAGGACACGGTCCCCGCGCCGCTCGTGTACGTCTCGCACACGATCACCAACCTCAAGAACCCGGCCGTCGTCACAGTCGCGGACAACGGCCTCACCGTCGCGCTGAAGGAGACCGATCCACGGTTCCCCGGGAAGGTCGGCCTGCCCGCCGGGCAGGAGATCACGATCACGATCACCGCGAAGATGCCGGAATCGACGAACGTGTCGTGGAACGGCGTGGACGTGACCAACACCGCGAAGATCTCCTCGACCCACGAGACCGAGGAGGAGTCGAGCCAGACGGTCGTCCCGGACATCACCGAGACCCCGGGTGTCGAGGTCGGGAAGTCGTGGAGATCACCGAGCCAGACGGCCGGGTCCCCGGACACCAACACCGTCACCCTCACACTCCGCAACACCTCCAACATCGCGGCGACCTCGTTGTCCGTCACCGACCCGAAGGCCGATACGCCCAACCCCTTCGACGCCGTCGCGCTGACCGCACTGGGTGCGGTCGTGTTCCCGCAGGGCGCCGACCGCGTCTCGGTCACCGTCACCACGCCCAGCGGACCCGTCACCTCCGGCCCGTCCGCAACGGCGTCGCTGCCCGCCGGCATCACGCTCTCCGAGGTCACCGGTATCAGCTTCGAGTTCACCTCGAGCACAGGCGCCACCCTCACCGCCGACGGCACACAGGGTTCGGTCGAGGTCTTGGTCACCCAGCGCCTGCCGATCGACCCGAGCGTGACGAAGGTCGACAACACCGCGACCGCGACCGTCGTGACCAAGGCGGGTGAGGCCATGAAGGACGCCTCCGCCTCCTTCACGATCCAGCCGCTCAAGGTGAGCGTCGCCGCGGGCAAGTCCTTCTCCCCGTCGACGATCACGGCCGGGTCCACGAGCATCGTGCGCCTCACCGCCACCAACACCTCGAACCAGCCGCTGTCGTCTATGACGATCACGGAACCCTCCGCCACGGGGGCCAACCCCTTCGGAGCCGACAAGCTCACCTTCGTCAACTTCGGGGCCACCGCCAGCGCCTCCGGCGCGAGCACCACAACCTGGCCAGCGGGCGCGACCGCGGCCACAGTCACCTTCAAGTACTCCGACGCGGGCCCTGCGGCCACCGCCGTGCAGGTGGCGCCCGGCGACTCGTGGCCCGTACCGGCCATAGGCCGTCCGGTGTCCGGGTTCACCGTCACCTACACCGGTGACATCGCAGTCGGCGCCAAGGCCGAGGTGCCCTTCCTCGTGAGCACCAGCCCGGGCACGACCACACCGGGCACCACGATCGCCCAGACCACGATCCCGAACGAAGTCCAGGTGGACGGAGTCGCCGCGGGGACCTCGGCCGCGCCGGCGAAGGTCACGGCCACGCTCACCGTCCGCGAGCGCAAGGTCACCACCTCGGTGTCCAAGACGCTCTCGCCGTCCGTCATCACCGGCGTGGTCGGCCAGGAGCTGCTCGCGACCCTGTCAGCTGCGGTGAACGAGTCCACCGTGCCCGTCCACACCCTCGTCCTCGAAGACCAGGCCAACACCCCCGAGGGCAGCAACCTCTGGGGACCGTTCGTGGCCACCAGCGTGGCGCGCGTCGAGGTCCCCGCGGGGGCGACGCTGCGGATCGAGAAGACCGACGGACCCATCGGGTCCGGCACCGAGATCACGACCGTCCCCGGCCCCATGACGGTCTATGACAACGCGCTCCCCACCGGTCTCGACGGCGTGCGCTTCGTCCTGACGACCACCGACCCGGCCGGATTCAAGAATGGTCAGACCCTGACCGCGAAGATCCTCCTCACGCGGGTCACTGCGGGCACCGAGGATGGCACCATCACGAACGTGGCGACGTCGCAGGGCTTCGGCACGCTGGACACGATCGGTGAGGTCGTCCAGGACGACGACACGATCACGACCGGCCCCGGCACCACCGCGACCGACATCCGCTCGGTCGAGGCGACGAAGACGATCTCCGACTACCTCGTCATCCCCGCAGACGGTGCGCCCGCCCCGACGACCATGATGACGTTCAGCGTCAAGAACACCTCGGGGATCCGGGTGCCCTCGCTCCAGCTCGTCGATCCGGCTCCAAGCACAGATCCGGCCACGTCGAGCTTCGAGTTCGTCGACATCCAGAAGATCTCCGCGATCAGCATCCCGGTCGGCTACGACCCGACCACGACGAGCGTCGTCGTGCACGGGGCCGCCGGGGCGCTGTTCACCTTCACCGGAGCAACCGCGGTGACCCAGGCGCTGGCCCTGACCTCCTCCCAGCTCGCGAACGCGACGGGGATCTCGGTGACGTCCGGGGGAAGGCTCATCGAGAACAGCGTCCTCGAGGTGAAGATCCTCACCTCGCTGCGCACCCACACCCGGACCGCCGGGACTCCGATCACGAGCACGACCGACATCACCAACGTCGTCCTCGGGACGATCGTCGCCGGCCCCGGAGACGAAGACAGCGACACGACGACCATCTACCCGGCCGACAAGCAGCCGCTCGCCATGTCCGTAGCCAAGCGCCTCGACCCTTCGACCGGAACCTTGCGCAGCGCCGACCCGGACCGGGTCGTCAACGTGCATCTCACCGGGACGGTCGACGAAGGACGACCCACGACTCTCACGATCACCGATGACACCACCACATTCTGGAACGCCTTCACCTTCGCCAAGGTGACCGCGGTCCGCGGCGGGAGCAACAGCGCCACACGGGGCCACCTGGAGTTCCTCGTCGGCTCCGACTGGTTCCCCGGAGCGCCGTTCACCATCCCGACCGGGGCCGGATCGGTGCCGCCCGAGGCTGCCGCCCTGCCCACCGGGGTCTCCCCCGAGACGGTCGTCGGCATCCGCCTCGTCGCGGCCACGACGGACGGGTCGACCCTGCCCGGTGGCGTCTCGGATTCGTCGACAACCGGATACCACCTGAAGTTCGCGGTCTCTCCACGCCTCGAGCTGCGCAGCGGCGGTGAGGTCTCCACCACGGCCAGTGCCACCGCCAACGCCGGCGAGACCACGCCGGGCACCGTGACGAACGTCGTCTCGGGCTCGCTCGTCGCGACCGGCCGCACGGTCGACGCCGCACCGAAGACCGCGACCTACACGGTCACCCCCGGGACGATCGGGGCAGAGGTCTCCAAGACCTCTTCCACCTCCGCGTCCCAGCCGGGTGCGCGGATCGACTTCACGCTCACCGTGAAGAACTCCGGGACGACGGTCATGACGAACCCCGTCTTCACCGACAACCTGCCCCACGACGTCGCCGGTGCGCAGATCACCTATGACCCGATCCACTACGAGTCCGCGACCTTCGCCGCGACGCCGGCGACGGCGTCGATCACCACGGACCCGAGCAAGGTGACCGTCGAGACGTCACCGGACGGGCAGGCCATCACGATCTCCTTCCCCGAGGGCACGGTGCTCCTGCCCGGTGAGACGTACTCAGTCACGCTGCCGATGCGGATCCGGGCGGGGGTCGCCGGTGGCACGTCGGTGACCAACGAGTTCCACTTCACGGCCGACGCCGGTGTCAGCTTCACGGACACGGTCACCGTCGCCGTCCTCGCGGGCGAGTCCTATCTGCGGATCAAGGACGTTCAGGAAGACGTGCCCGACGGCGGCACAGCCACGGGTGTCATCAAGACCAACCCGCTGGACCCCACGGACTGCGTGAACGACGGCGGCTTCTTCCGGGTGCCATGCCTCGTGCTCACCCAGCCGGGTGGGACCGAGACCTGGCGTCTGCGGGTCTCCAACACCGGGAACCTCCCGGCCACGACGCTGACGATCGTCGACGTCTTCCCCTACGCGGGGGACTTCGGCACGTCGAAGGCGCTGAGTTCCATCTCCCGCGGCTCCACCTGGGCGCCGACGTATGTCGGCGACCTCGACCTCTCCCAGGTCCCGGCCGGCACCACGACGACGACCGAGTACCTCGTGGGAGATCAGACCTGCGTCTTCACCGGAGTCCCCAAGTCTGCGGACCCCTTCGGTCCGGGCTGTGAAGCGTCGGTCTGGACCACGGTCCTTCCGGCGGACCTCACCACGGTCAAGGGCCTCAAGCTGACCTTCGACTTCGCTGACGCGCTCCAGCCCGGCGAGGGCATCCAGGCCACGTTCCGCACCCGGTCCGGGACGAGCCTTCCGCCCGAGGCACCCGAGCTGAATGCCCCCGCGTGGAACTCCATGGTGGTCTTCGTGACGACCGACCACAACGGGGTGCTCGAGTACGGGACCCTCGAGCCGAACAAGGCCGGTATCGCGTTCACCCAGAAGTACGCCGTCGGCGACCGCGTCTGGATCGACGCCGACAAGGACGGGCTCCAGGGTCCGGACGAGGAGGGACTGGCCGGCGTCGATGTGGCGCTGTACCGCGTGAACGGTGATGGTTCGTCCACGCTCGTCTCGACCACGCAGACCGACGCAGCCGGCGACTATGTCTTCGACCTGCTGCCCGCCGGGGACTACTTCGTGGAGTTCACGCTGACTCCCGAGCAGAAGGAGCGCTACACGTTCACGACGCGCCACGCCGTGAGCGCCGACCCGGAGGTCGACTCCGCGGTCTACGACTCCGATGCGGGCCCGGACGGCCGCAGCCAGGTCTTCACGCTCGGAGCCGCCTCGGCCGACCTGCCCCACATGGTCGCCGGGACCGACTACTCCAAGCGTGCGCTGAGGGCTGGGTTCATCGACCCGACCCTCGACGCCGGCGTCGTTCTCCGCCCCGAGGAGGAGAAGCCGGTCGTCACGCCTGACCCGAAGCCGACGCCCACTCCCACGCCGGCACCGACGCTCCCGAACACCGGCGGGGGGACTGCCGTTCCCCCGCCTGCGGTCACCCCGTCGGGTACCCCGACGCTGCCGCTCACCGGATCGGACGTCGCGGGGATCATCGCGCTCGGCGCCGCTCTCCTGGCGGGTGGAGCGGCCCTCGTGGTGCTGACCCGACGGCGCCGCAGCATGCGCTGAACACAGACCCGCATGCGGGCTGACCTCCGCACGCGAGAGACGCAGGGCCCCGAGGAGATCCTCTTCGGGGCCCTGCGTCGTCCTGCAGCGCTTCGCGGCGAGCCCACGTCGCTCGACAGTGGTACGGACCGCTAAAATTCTGATCGACACGTGCATCCCCAAGACGTCGCGCAGCAACGACGCCCGCACGTCCTCGATCGACAGGCGATCCATGCCCGACCACGCGTTCACGCTCGGCCCGGGCCACCCCACGCCGGAAATCCCCCACGTCCCCGAGCCGTACGTGATCCGCCCCAGGGTCCGCCGGGTGCTCGACGCAGCGCACCGGATGACGGTCCTGCGCGCGCCCCTGGGTTTCGGCAAGACCGCCGCGATCACCTCGTGGCTGGGCGACACGCACCAGAGCCGCGCTCTGGCGTGGCACGGCCTGCGCGCCCCACCCGTCTCATCGCTCTCCTTCTGGGTCGCCCTCGCCACAGACCTCAGCGCATGCCTCACCCCCGGCCGACCTCCAGCCACCACGTACGACGACGTGTGCGACCTGGTCGCCGCGCTCACCGCTCCCCTGCTCATCGTCATCGACGGGCTGGAGGCCGCGGAAAGCACTCCGACAAGCGATCCGTCCCCGGTCGGGGCGATCGTCACCGAGATCGTCGACCTCCTCCGTTCTTCGCCCCACCTGCAGGTCGTGATCTCCTGCCGGCCCTACGGACCGCTCGCGATGGACGCGCTCTTCGGTCCGGACGCCCAGATCCTCGACTCCGCGGAGCTCGCCCTGAGCGAGGAGGACACCCTCGAACTCGCCGCGGCAGCTGGCGTCCCGCTCACCCCAGCCCAGGCCCACCACCTGCACAGCAGGCTCTGGGGGTGGCCGGTCCTGACCCGCACCGTAATCGACCGTGTCGCGTCCTCGGGAACCGGATACACCGAGACCAGCTGGGAGGTCGCGGGTGGCTACCTGGCCGCGTTGGACACCCAGCGTGTGGACCCCGAGGTGGGCCACTTCATCCGTCAGGTCAGCATCCTCGACCCGCTCACCGGTCCGCTCGCGCGCCGTCTCACCGGGTCGCCCTTCGCCGGTCGGGCGCTCGCCGACCTCGAGCGCTCCGGTCTCACGCGGTCTCGCCTGCATGACGGCGAACGGCACTACACGCTGTTGCCCGCCGTCGTGCACGCGATCCGGGTGCGCCCGGCTGCCGCCGCCGAGCATGCCCCCGCCCACCGCCATGCGGCGAAGATGTTTCGGAACCTGCCCGAGCATGCCCTCCGGCACTCCGTCCTCGCCCAGGACTGGGACCTGGTCGTCTCGATCGCCGAGGAGCAGACCGTGCCGCTGGTCCTGGACCATCCCCGGGGGCTGCTCGGCGCGCTCGCCGCCGTCCCTGCGCCCGAGCTCCGGGGCCACCTGGGCCTGGTGCGGCTCCGAGACGTGCTGGCCCGCTTCGACGACGACGTCTTCGACCGTCCGACGACGCTGCCTCTCCCGGGCGAGGTCCTCGACCCGCCGACCCTGCGCCGCGCCCTGACCATGGCGACCGCCCAGATCCTCGCGCTGCGGGCCTGCCACCACGACGTCGCCGCCGCCGACCTGGTGACCCGGTGCGCCCAGGCGCTGCTCGGGCCTGGGGACCCGCTCGGGGCAGGGGCTGCGCTGCCGCTCTTCCTGCTGCACGCCGGGATCGCGCGGTGCTTGGTCGGCGACCTCGGGGCAGCGATCACGGACTTCGAGGAGTGCCTCGAACGCAGCAGCACCGCGATGGAGCCCCTGGCACGGGCGGCGGCGGAGTACAGCGCGCTCGCGCAGGCGTTGTGCGGTGACCTCTCGGGGGCACGGCGGATGCTCGAGCGGTCGCGCGGGTTCTCCCGCGCGCTGGTGACCCTCGAGCTCGTCGACGACCGGCTCGACCGCCTGGTCGGTGCGCTGATCGCGTTGGATGAGCTCGACCTCGAGGAGGCTCGACGGCTGCTCCCGTCCCCGGACCCGAGGCGCCAGGTCGGTGTTCCACCGGCGTGGTTCGTCGACGAGTACGTCCGAGCACACCTGCGGGTGCTCAGCGGAGACTTGTTCTCCGCGACGACCGGCCTGAGCCGCGCGCTGCACGACCGTCGCACGAGCCTCGGGCGGGGCACACTGTCCTCGGAGATGCTCACGGCCACGGCGGCGACCATCAACGTGTGGGGCGGCAACGCCACCCGGGCGAAGAACTTCCTCGGCGCCGTCCCCCCGGGCGAGCTGGTCAACGCGGTGCATGCGGACGTCGCCCTCCAGGTGGGCGACGTCGAGGGCGCGCTGGCGATCGCGGACACGGCTCTGGCCGGGGAGACGATGCCGGACCGGCTCCGGGTCGAGATGCTGCTCACCCGCACCGTGGCGCGTGACCGTCAGGGTCACCGGTTCGGGGCCGCGGCGGACCTGCGGGAGGCGATCACCCTGGCCGACCCGCTCCTGCTCCGCCCGTTCCTGGCAGTGCCCAGGGCACTGCTCGAGGAGATGGTGACGCGGGTGCCGGAGGCGTCCGTGCTGCTGGCCCGGCTCGAGTCCGCCGGGATCACCCTCACCCTGGTCGAGCACCAGCTGATGGTCTCCCTGGCCGCCGACGAGCAGGATCTGCTGCGCGCCCTCGACGCCGGGGCCAGGATCGACACCATCGCCAGGTCCTTGGGGATCCCCGCGACCGACGCCGTCGTCGTCGTCGAGAACCTGTTCCGGTCCCTCGGTGTCCA
This sequence comes from Sanguibacter gelidistatuariae, assembly GCF_900096585.1. GTDB lineage: Bacteria > Actinomycetota > Actinomycetes > Actinomycetales > Cellulomonadaceae > Sanguibacter > Sanguibacter gelidistatuariae. The sequence goes on along the minus strand of NZ_FMYH01000001.1, from coordinate 540,246 downwards.
CGACCGCCTGGGCGCCATCGCCGCCGGCCACATGCTCGGCTACCTGGGCGTCCCCGGAACCTGACCCCACACCGCCCAGCTAGCCAGCCGCCGAGCTGGGCGACCGGCGGGCGCGCGGCTGGCGACTCGCGGGCGCGCGGCTGGCGGCTGGCGGGCGGCGGCTGGCGGCTGGCGGGCGGCGGCTGGCGGGCGCCGCCGAGCGATCGCTGAGTGCGGCCAAACGGCTGGCCGGCGTCCGGTTTATCCAGCCATTCGGCCGCACTCAGCGGGGGGGCTGGGTCGGGTGGGCGCCATGCGGGCTCCCGTACACTCATCGCCATGACCCGGTCCTTGCGTGATGATGCGGGTCTGGGGGCATGGCGGCGCGAGCCGAGGACCGTGGTGCGCCAGGCGACGACCGTGCCGGGGGGCACGCCGGCATCGTTCGTCATCCGCGCCGAGTCGGAGACACCCAAGGTTCCGATGGAGTGGGAACCACATTCGCATCCGATGCACGAGCTGGTGTGGGTGCGCGGCGGGACGCTGACGGCCCGCGTCGGGGATCGTGTCTTCACCGTGTCGGAGGGCTGCGGCCTGTGGCTGCCCGCCGGTGCGGTGCACGCGGGGCGGCTGACGGCGAGGGTCGAGTTCTTCGCCGCCGTCTTCGCTCCCGAGAGCACACCCGTCGTGTTCGACGGGCCGACGATCATCGAGATGACGCCCGTACTTGAGTCGTTGCTGAGCCATCTGGCTCGCACGGATCTCGACGCGGCGGCCCGATCCCGGGCGGAATCCGTCGTCTTCGACGTGCTGCAGCCGTCGAAGCGGCAGCTCGCACTGCAGCTCCCGGGTGACGCCGGTATCGACACGATCGCCGAAGCCCTGCTGGACGATCCCGCCGACGACCGCTCCCTGGACGAGTGGGCTCAGGCCCTGGGCGTCAGCGGGCGCACGATCACGCGCGCGTTCCGCCGCTCGACCGGTCTGTCGTTCGTGCAGTGGCGCCAGGCGTTGCGCATGCACCGTGCGCTGACGTTGCTCTCGGAGGGCTGCGACGTGCAGACCATCTCCGAACGGATCGGCTATGCGCAGCCCAGCTCGTTCATCGCGGCCTTTCGACAAGTCATGGGGACCACACCGGGCGCCTTCCTCGGCACCCCACGGGCACGCCCGCCAGTGTCCGAAAACCCGTAGCAACTGTCTCCAGATCAGGATTGCAGACGCCCGACCACGGGGTCTATTGTCACTAAGGCAAGGCAGTCCTAACCTCTCGCGCAGCGCGTGCGGTCAAGCCAGGACTCCGACAGAACCCGGCGGCATGTTCCGCCAGCTTCGTCCGGACACGTGCCACGCCCGCCCCTTTCCGCTCTGACACAGGCCTGGTCATGCTCTCGACACTCCTTCTGCGCGCCGATCCGCGCACGGCCTCCCCTGCCCCATTCCGTGCGGGCACAGACGCCACCGGTCCCGCATGACGACGGCAGCCTCTCTCACCGGAGAGCAGCTGGTGCTGCGGTACGGCAAGCACACCGTGGTCCACGGTGTCTCGGCGACGCTGATGCCCGGCCGGGTGACCGCCTTGGTCGGCCCGAACGGCAGCGGTAAGTCGACACTGCTCCGTTCGCTGGCTCGGCTCCATCGCGCGGACGAGGGACACGTGACCCTGGGCGCACGCGACGGGCAGAAGGCGCGTCCGGCGTCCCTGCTCAGCGCGCGCGAGTTCGCTCGGGAGGTCACGTTGTTCGCCCAGTCCCGGCCCGCGCCACAAGGTCTCGCGGTGAGCGAGGTCGTCGCGTTCGGACGCCACCCGTACCGGCGTGGTTTTGCCGGGTTGTCCGCACAGGATCGGCGCGCGATCGATCATGCGATGGCTGCGACCGGGGTGACCGGCATGGCGGACCGTGCCGTCGGAGAGCTTTCCGGCGGTGAGGTCCAGCGTGTGTGGCTCGCCGCCTGCCTGGCGCAGGAGACCGGGGTGATCCTCCTGGACGAACCGACGAACCACCTCGACATGCGCTATCAGATCGAGACCCTCGACCTGGTGCGTGACCTCGCCGACGAGCACGGCGTCGCCGTCGGGATCGTGCTGCACGACCTCGACCACGCGGCGCGTGTCGCGGACACGCTCCTGCTGATGGCCGCCGGTCGCATCCACGCCGCGGGCAGCCCGGTCGAGACCCTCACCGCGAAGAACATCAGCGAGGTCTATGACATACCGGTCGAGGTCAGCCTCGACCCTCGGACGAATCGCCTCCGCATCGATCCCGTCGGGCGACATCCCGCCCGCACCTGAATCCTCACCTCTCTCCTCACGGCCCTGATGAAAGGACCCTTCATGATCCGCGTCCACACGTTCGCAACCGCAGCCGCGACGCTTGCTGTCGCCACCCTCACCCTCACCGCCTGCGGCACGACCACTGTCGCCGAGGCGGGCCCCGATGCCGCCACCACGCCGTCGTCGGAGAGCTGCGCAGCGGACACGACGACGACGTCGACGGCCCCGGTGTCCATGACGGACGGCGTCGGCCGCACGGTCGAGCTCGACAAGCCCGCAGAGCGGATCGTGGTTCTGGAATGGCAGCAGATCGAGGACGCGCTCACGCTGTGCGTCACGCCCGTCGGGGTGTCTGACGCCGAGGGGTACGCCACCTATGTGAGCGCGGAGACGATCCCCGAGGGGGTCGTCGATGTCGGCACCCGTGGTGAGCCTGACCTGGACACCCTCTACGCCACGAACCCGGATCTCATCATCGTGGAGGCGTTCAGCGCCGACGACGAGCTCATCGCCCAGCTGGAGAAGCGCGGCGTGCCCGTGCTCGCCACCCTTGGTGCCGACGGCGCCGACCCCATCGGGAACATGAAGACCGTGTTCGAGATGATCGGCGAGGCGACGGGCCGCACCGCTCGGGCCGAGGAGGTGCTGCAGGAGTTCGACGCCTACCTGGCCGACGCGAAGGAAAAGGTGACCGCCGCGGCGCTGCCGACGTCAGACTTTCTCTTCTTCGACGGCTGGATCGAGGGCGGCAACGTCACCATCCGCCCGTACGGCAAGGGCGCACTGTTCACCGCGCTCGGCGAAGAGCTCGGCATGACGGCCGCGTGGACGGATGAGATCGATGCGGCCTACGGCAGCGGCGGCGTGGACCCCGCGTACGGACTCGGCCAGACCGACATCGAAGGACTGACCGCCGTCAGCAGCGCCACCCTCTTCTACTCCAACGACGAGGAGGCCGGCAGCTACGTCACCGAGCTCGAGAAGAACCCCATCTGGACTGCGCTCCCGGCCGTGCAGGAAGGACGGGCGTACGCCTTCCCCGCTGGCGTCTGGGGCGCAGGCGGACCGCTCTCGTGCCAGCAGGCCATCGACGCGTACGTTGATGCCCTCCTGAACGGGTGAGCACCCCGGTCCGCGCCGCCACCGAGCAGCGGTCTGTCACCGCACCCGAGCAGCGGCCGGCCACCGATGTCCAGCCCCGCACCAACGCGGGCAGCGCGAGTGGGGTGGCCCTGCTGGCCGCCCTCCTCGTCGCCATCACCCTGACCGGGATGTGGCACCTGACGCAGGGCACCTCCAGCGTCGGGATGTGGGACCTCCTGCGCCTGTTCACGGGAGCCCAGGAGAGCACCGGCGGGGTGCCGGTCAGCAACGTGCTGACCGGCTCCCGCCTGCCGCGCCTGCTCGCAGGGGTGGCGGTGGGCGTCGCGCTCGGTGTCGCCGGGGCGCTGCTGCAGTCCGTCACGAGGAACGTCCTCGCCTCTCCCGACACCCTGGCGGTCACCGCCGGCTCCTACTTCGCGCTCTCGGCCGTCGCCGCCTTCGGCCTCGCCGTGCCGCTCTGGGCGTCGAGCGGTGTCGCCTTCGCCGGCGGCCTGCTCGCGGCCGCGCTCGTGCTCGGGCTCTCCGGCAGCGCGGCGGGGACGGGCACCACGCGGCTCATCCTGGCCGGTTCGGCGACGGCGATGGCTCTGGACGCCGCGACGGCGATGCTGCTGATCTTGTTCAAGGAGAACACGACCGGGCTGTTCGCCTGGGGAAGCGGTTCGCTCAGCCAGCTCAACCTCGACGCGTTCGTGCGGGCGGCGCCGGTCATCGTGGTGGTGCTGTGCGCCGCCCTGGTGCTGAGCCGACGCCTCGACGTGCTCGCACTCGGCGACGACGCCGCGTCGTCCCTCGGCGTCCCGGTCCGTTCGACCCGCGTCGTCGCGGTGGTCTGCGGGGTGCTGCTGACGAGCATCTCGGTGACGCTCGCGGGCCCGATCGCCTTCGTGGGGCTGGGGGCTCCCGTGCTCGCGCGGCTCCTCGCCGGTCGGGTCGGTGCGCTTCGCCGGCACATCTTCCTCGTGCCTGTCTCCGGCTTGCTGGGCGCCCTGCTCATCCTGCTCGCCGACGCCACGCTGCGAGGCATCCTCGGCGCCGAGGGCGCCGCCTCGATCCCCACGGGAATCCCCACCGCCCTGCTGGGCTCCGTCGTGATCGTGATCCTGGCCCTGCGCATGCGCGACTCGGGGTCCACTCGCCAGCCGCCGCACGCTCGGATCGCTCTCCGGTCCCGACGACGGTTCGTCATCGCGGTCACCGTCGCCGCGCTGCTCCTGGCCACGGCGACAGTGATCGGCGTGCTCGCGGGGGGCCTGTGGCTGCGCGTCGGCGACGTCGCGCTCTGGCTCCAGGGCGAGGCTCCCCGCCTCGTCGGGCAGGCTCTCGACGAGAGGATGCCGCGTGTCCTCGCCGCAGTCCTCGCCGGAGCCGCGCTCGGGCTGGCCGGCTGTGTCGTCCAGGGCACAGTCCGCAACCCGCTGGCCGAGCCGGGGGTCCTGGGCATCACGGCCGGCGCCGGGCTGGGTGCGGTGATCGTGGTCACCTCCGGCCTGGACGGCGGCCGGCCGTTGCTCATCGCCATGGCCGTCGCGATGGGGCTGGCCACCTTCGCCCTGATCGCCCTGCTGTCCTGGCGCGGTGGTCTGCTGCCGGACAGGTTCGTCCTGATAGGCATCGGCTGCGGCTACGGCATCAGCGCGGTGACCACGTTCCTGCTGCTGCGCGCCGACCCGTGGAACACTCCCCGCATCCTCACGTGGCTCTCCGGCACGACCTACGGGCGCACACTTCCCGACGTGCTGCCTGTCGCCGTGGGTCTCCTCGTCGCGGTGCCGGTGCTGTTCGGGATGCGACGCCAGCTCGACCTGATGGCCATCGACGAGGACACCCCGCGCATCCTCGGGGTACGGGTGGAGAGCACCCGATTCGTGCTGCTCACCATCGCGGCGGTGCTCGCCGCCCTCAGCGTCGTGGCGATCGGCGCCGTCGGTTTCGTCGGACTCGTCGCACCTCATCTCGCCCGCAGCTTGGTGGGCGCCCGGCACGGTCGCCTGATCCCGGTCTCGATGCTGCTCGGCGGCCTGCTGGTGTCCGTCGCGGACACTCTGGGCCGGACACTCATCTCCCCTGCCCAGCTGCCCGCGGGGCTCATGATCGCCTTGGTCGGCGGCCCCTACTTCGTCTGGTTGCTGCGCCGGACGCGCGAGCAGTAGGGCCTCACCGCAGGAACTCTCGGATGAGGGTGCTGATGAGCTCCGGGCGCTCGGCGACGAGGCCGTGCGAGGTTCCCGGCACGATGCACAGCTGCGCGCCGGGGATCGATGCGGCGATCAGGAGACTGTGGTCGGGGCGGATGGTGTCGCGGTCTCCCGACATCACGAGCACGGGCGACGTGATGCTCGCGAGGTCGCCCGGGTCGATCCTGGGTTCTGAGGTCCAGAGCCGGAACAGCTTGTCGAGCACGACGTCCGCATGCTCGGGGCCGTCGGGCGAGAGCGCGCCGTAGGATGCCCGCTCGACGTCGGGCTCCGGTTCGGCGGGCACCTCGGTCGGCGCCGCCGGCGCCACTGGCTGGAGCATCGGCCCCTGGGTGGCGTCGGTCGAGAACGTGAACCCGGACGGGTCGAGATTCGCGCTGATCGCGACCAACGAACGGACCCGCTCCGGATGCTGCAGGGCAAGCAGCAGGCCGATGATGGCGCCGTCGCTGTAGCCGATCACGTGCACGGAGTCGAGGCCCTGCGCGTCGAGGTAGGCGATCGTGTCGGCGACGCCGCGCGCGTAGCTGAACTCCTCGTCGATGTCGGCGGAGCGTCCATGCCCGGGACGCTCGAAGGCGAACACCCGGTAGTCCGGGACGAGGGCGTCGGACTGCGCTCGGAAGGACTCGAGCGAACAGAAGCCGCCGTGCAGGAGGAGGACGGGGTCGCCCGCGCCGTCGACCTCTGAGTACAGGTCGACGCCGTTGATCCGAAGGTAGGTCATGCCTGCTCCAGCGCCGCGCACATGCGAGCGACGGCCTCGTCGAGGATCGCCCGGCTCGTCGCGAGGTTGATCCGGACATGACCTTCGCCGCCCGCGCCGAAGGGCACGCCCGAGGTGAATGCCACCTGGCCGCGCTTGAGGAAGGCCCGCGACGGGTCGTCGCCGAGCAGATCGCCAGCGGCGGTGCGCACCGCCCGGCAGTCCACCCACGCGAGGTACGTCGCCTGGGCGGGGTGCACCACGGCGTCGGGCAGGCGGCTGGCGAGCAGCCCGGTGAAGTACGCGCGGTTGACGTCGATGCCGGTGAGCACGTCGTCGAGCCAGCCGCGGGCGTGGGTGAGCGCGGCGGCATGGGCGATCGCGGCCAGGTGGCTCGCGCCGTGGTCGGCGATCTCGGCGATGGCCGCAACGTCGGCCACCGCCTCGGGGCCGCCGATCGCGAGCGCGGCCTTGAGTCCGGCCAGGTTCCAGGCCTTGGAGGCCGAGACGACGCTGATCGCGTTCTCCGCGCCCGGGACGGTGACGATCGGGGTGAAGACCGGGCGGCCGAGCTCGCGGGCTGCGGCCGGGGACGTGATCGGGGCGTGGATCTCGTCCGCGACGATGCGCACCCCGTGGCGTCGGGCCAGGTCGGCGAGGCCGACGAGCTCGGCCGGGGTGTGCGCGGTGCCGGTCGGGTTGTGCGGGTTGCACAGCAGGAAGACCGTGGCGCCGACGAACGCCTCGTCCAGGGCCGCGAGGTCGAGTCGGTGGTCGGCCGTGAGCGGCGCGGCGCGCACCACGCGGCCGGTGTCCCGGACGAAGTCGTAGAACGGCGGGTACACCGGGGTGTTCACCACGACCGTGTCTCCCGCCCGGGTGAGCACCTTGAGCACGTCCGTGATGCCGATCATCACGTCGGTCAGCATCCTGGTCTTGCTCGGGTCCAGCTCCCAGCCCCAGCGGTCCGCGGCGAAGCCCGCGAACGCCTCGGCGTAGCCGCGACCGCCGGGGTAGCCGGTGTCGCCGCGACGCAGCGCGTCGGTGACCGCGGCGATCACCGGCTCGGCCTGGGGGACGTCCATCTCGGCGACCCACAAGGGCAGCACATCGGGGCCGTACTGACGCCACTTCTCGCTCGTGCGCGTGCGCAGCTGATCGAGGGAGAGAGTGTCGAAGATGGTCATGTCGGGTTCGGGTGCGCTCACGCCTCGACGGTACCGCGCGGGCCGGGCAGGGGCGGATGCCCGACGCCGGTCACCGCGCCTGGGCGACGCCGCGGGAGCAGAGTAGTGCTCATGGACGCAGCGATCGAGATCAGGGGCCTGTCGAAGGCCTTCGGCAGCACCCAGGCGCTCGACAGCCTCGACCTCACGGTGGCCACGGGCGAGGTGCACGGCTTTCTCGGCCCCAACGGCTCCGGGAAGTCGACCACGATCCGGGTACTCCTCGGTCTTCTCAGCGCGGACGCCGGCGCGGTCTCCCTGCTCGGCGGCGACCCGTGGCGGGACGCCACGACCCTGCACCGCCGCCTGGCCTACGTCCCCGGCGACGTCAGCCTGTGGCCGTCCCTGTCCGGCGGCGAGGTGATCGACCTCATGGGCCGCCTGCGCGGCGGCCTCGATCAGCGACGTCGCGCTGAGCTGCTCGAGCGCTTCGAGCTCGACCCGACCAAGAAGGGACGCACCTATTCCAAGGGCAACAAGCAGAAGGTCGCGATCGTGGCGGCGCTCGCCTCCCAGGTCGAGCTGCTCATCCTCGACGAGCCGAGCTCGGGCCTGGACCCGCTCATGGAGTCCGTGTTCCAGCAGGTCATCGCGGAGGAGAAGGACCGCGGGCGGACGGTCCTGCTGTCCAGCCACATCCTGTCCGAGGTCGAGGCGCTGTGCGACCGGGTGAGCATCGTGCGGGCCGGGCACGTGGTCGAGGCAGGGTCGCTCGCCCAGATGCGACACCTGACCCGCACATCGCTCACCGCGGTGCTCGACGCCGCACCGCCCGGCCTCACCGACCGCGCCGACGTGCACGACCTCGTGGTGACCGCCTCCCCCGGCGGACCGGTCACCGTGCGGGCGGACGTCGACACCGTCTCCCTGGGCCAGGTGCTGACCGTGCTGGCGGGGGCCGGGCTGCAGTCGCTGACCAGCCAGCCGCCGACCCTCGAAGAGCTGTTCCTGCGCCACTACTCCGCCACCCCACGCCCATGACCGGACCCAGCGCGCTGACCGGCACCGGCCCCCTGTTCCGCCTCGCCCTGCGCCTCGACCGGGTGCGGATCGTTGCGTGGATCGCCGCGGTCGTGCTGCTCGTCGCGTCGAGCTACCTCGCCTACGACACCGTCTTCCCCGACGCCGCCGCGACCGCCGAGCTCACGGCGTCCTTCAGCTCGAACACCGCCTTCACCCTCCTGCTCGGTCAGGTCCACGACTTGGCCACCCCGGGCGGCTTCACGGCCTGGCGCTCGATGGGGCTGTCGAGCATCGCGGTGTCCCTCATGGCGATCTTCACGGTCGTGCGCCACACCCGCGCCGAGGAGGACTCCGGCCGGGCCGAGCTCGTGGCCTCCGGCGTCGTGGGGCGCCATGCCGCCCTGGCCGCGGCAGTCCTGCTCGCCGTCGCCGGATGCCTGACCGCCGCGGTCGCCGTCGCCGCCTCGCTCATCGCGTCGAGCGCGCAGGCCGGCGCGGTGCGCGGGGCCGACGTGGCCGGCGCCCTCGCCCTCGGCGCCGCAATCGGCGCGACCGGGGTGGTGTTCGCGGGCGTCGCCGCGGTCACCGCCCAGCTCGGGTCGTTCTCCCGCACCGCGAGCGCCCTCGCCGGAGCGCTGCTCGGGGCGACGTACGTACTGCGCGGGTGGGGCGCCGCGACGTCGGGCATGGAGTGGGTGGAGTGGCTCTCCCCCTTCGGGTGGGGCGAGCAGGTGCTGCCCTACCTGGAGAACCGGTGGGTGCTCCTGGCCCTCCCGGTGGCTGCCACGGTCGTGCTGCTCGCGGTCGCCGGCCGTCTGCTCGCCCGCCGTGACCTGGGCTTCGGGATCGTGGGACAGCGGCCCGGGCGGGCGACCGCGGGGCCGCGGCTCGCCGGGGCGAGCGCCCTGTCGTGGCGGCTGAGCCGCGGCGCGCTTGCCGGCTGGCTGTCCGCATTCGTGCTGCTCGGGGCGCTGTACGGGTCGGTGACCTCCTCGATCGCCGGCGTCTTCAAGGACAACCCGGCGCTCGCGAAGATCCTCCAGCAGGGCGGCGGCAGCACGGACGATCTCACGCTGGCCTTCGTCGGCATGATCTTCACGATCCTGGCACTCGTGGCCACGCTCAACGGCGTGCAGCGGGTGCTCCACGGGCGCACCGAGGAGATCGAGGGGCGCGCCGAGCCGCTGCTCGCCGCGTCGGTGTCCCGCCCGGCCTGGCTGTCCAGCCACGGCCTGGCCGGACTAGTCTCGAGCACCGTCGTCTACGCGGCCGGGGCCCTGGCCTTCGGTGTGGTCACCGCGGTCACGACCGACACGGCGCCCCTGTCCTGGGTGCTGATCGCGGGCCTGCTCGAGCTGCCCGCCATCTGGGTCCTCGTCGGGCTGTGCGTCGCGCTGCTGGGCGCCGCCCCGCGCTTCCTGGCCGCGGTCTGGGTCGTGGTCGGGGCGACGTTCGTGCTCACCCTCTTCGGTCCGGTCTTGGGCCTGCCCGACGCCGTCCTCGACCTCTCAGCCTTCAACAACGTCCCCGACTACCTCACCCAGGGCCTGCACGTGCTCCCGCTGGGGATCCTCACGGCGATCGCCGCCGCCCTCGTCGTGGCCGGCTTCGTCGGGATCCGCCGTCGGGACCTCGATCAGCACTGATGCTCGGCGCACCCGGGGCGGGCCCGAGGCGGGCAGCCGCGGGGACGTAGGGTGTCCCCGTGAGGACTGCGGGATCCGACGAGGACCAGGTCGTCGGCCGGCGACGCGGCTCGGCGGAGGTCGGTGCGCCCGGGCGCGGCCCGCAGATCAACCGGTCCGTCACACTGAACCAGCTGCTCTTCGGATCGGCTGTGCTGGCCGTGGTCGTGGCGTTGCAGTGGTTCAGCCCCGAGCGCCTCATCTCCTCCACCGTCTTCGCCGGAGTCGTGCTGGCCTTCGTCGCCTCCGGTGCCGCGCTGGTCGTGCCGTGGAACCGCTTCGACAAACGGTGGATCGCCCTGCTGCCGGTCGCGGACATGCTCGTCATCTTCTGCCTGCGCCTAGGGGTCCCCGAGATCGGCGTCGGGGTCCTCTGGGTGCTCCCGATCATCTGGCTCTCGACGTACTTCGGCCTGTTCGGCACCACGCTGTCGATCGCACTCGCGCTGAGCGGCAGCTGGGGCGTGCTCATCCTGGGGCCACACTCGATCCGCCTGTCGTCGATGACGCTGCTGGTCCTGCTGCCGATCGCGCTGTCCTTCGTGGCGGCGTCGACGCATCTGAGCGCTCGGCGTGGATCGGCCCAGCGGGTCCTCATGCGCAAGCAGTCCACCCTCCTCGCCCATGCGCTGGCTTCCGCCAACCAGCATGAGCGGCTGCTCACCGAGGTGCTCAACACGGTGACCTTCGGCATCGTCCGCTTCGACCGCGGCGGCGAGATCACCCTGATCAACCGCGCGCACCGGCGGATGCACGTGTCCTCGGGGCGGGCCAGTGCGCCCCCGGTGATGGACGTCGTCTACCAGAGCGACCGGGTGACCCCGTTCCGGGAGGAGGACCGTCCCTACGTCCGCGCCCAGCAGGGACAGCCCTTCGACGGGGTGCTCATCTGGACCGGGCACCCCGGTCAGGAACGCCACGCCTATCTCATGACCGCCCGGCGCCTGTACGACTCCGGCGGCGCCTTCGACGGCACGATCCTCGTCTCGGGCGAGGTCACGGCCGAGATCAACGCGATCGCCGCCCGGGACGACCTCATCTCCTCGGTCTCCCACGAGCTACGGACCCCACTCACCTCGATCCTGGGCTACCTCGACCTCGCGCTCGAGCGGGACGACCTGCCCGAGGACGCCCGGGGATGGCTGGAGATCGTCGAGCGCAACAGCACCCGCCTCCTCGACCTCGTCTCGGAGATCCTCACCTCCTCCAGCCGAGCGGCCAAGCCGCTCGAGATCTCCCCCGTCCCGATGGACCTGGGCGAGGTGGTGCTGCAGTCGGCGGAGTCGTTGCTGCCCCGGGCCGCCGAGCGGGCGATCGACCTCGCCACCTCGGACGTCGAGAACCACCTCGCCGTCGCCGACCCGTTCCGGATGCGCCAGGTCGTGGACAACGTCCTCTCGAACGCGATCAAGTACAACCGCGAGGCAGGCAGCATCGTCCTCGCCCTGGGCCAGGCCGGTGACCGGCTGATCCTGACCGTGACGGACACCGGGATCGGGATCTCCGCCGACGAGGTCCCCAAGCTCTTCGACAACTTCTTCCGTTCCGAGGCGGTCCGCAACACCGGCGTGCACGGCAGCGGGCTCGGCATGGGCATCGCGCGTGAGATCGTGCGCAAGCACGGCGGTGAGCTGACGGTCGCCAGCACGCTGGGCAAGGGGACGACCGTGACGATCGAGATCCCGAAGAAGGCGGTCACATGACGCTCGACCCGCAGACGCTGTCGGTCGCGACCGGCATCGTGGTGCTCACCGCGGGCATGGTCTTCGTCCTGGAGACGATCTTCAGGCGGGACAGCACGACGAGCCGGCTGTGGTCGCTCGCCTACCTCGCCGGGATCCTCACGTCTGTCTCCTACATGCTGTGGGCGACCCTGCCAACGGCCTGGTGGGCGGTCGCCGTGGGCAACGGCGCCTTCGTCGTCAGCGCCGGGGCGATCTGGAGCGGGTGCCGCTCCTTCAACGGCCGGCGCAGCCTCATCGGCGTGGTGCTCCTTGCCGGTGCGCTGGCCGCTGGTGCGGTCGTCCTCGACGGGCCCGACGGCGGGGAGTGGGCCGGCGCGCACGTCTGGCTCCTCGGGGTCGGTACCTTCTCCGCGCTGGGCGTCGCCGAGACGTTCACCCGCTCGATGCGCCGGGACATCAATGCCCGAGGACTCTCGGTCGTGCTCATCGCCGAGGGTGTGCTCTTCCTGACCCGCTTCGTGGTGCTGGTCGGCTGGGGGACGGAGCATGTCGTCTTCAGCACGTACCTCGGGACCACACCGATGTCGGTCGTCACGATCGTCCTCATGATCGTCGCCGCGGTCACGATGTCCGTCATGCGGTCCGAGGCCGGCCCCCGCGCGCGGATGGGTGGCACCGCGCGAGTCTTCTCCCGCCGAGGTCTCATCAACGTCGACGTGTTGGAGCAGGTGCTCGACGACTGCCTGGCGCGGGCCGCCGAGTCCGAGGAAGCCTTCACGCTGCTGCACCTCCACCTGGACGACCTCGAGGAGATCGGCATCGCCTTCGGACGTTCGGCGGCCGACCTCGTGCTCGATGAGTACGCCGCGACCGTCCGCCGCGTCGCGCCCGTCTCCGCCATCATCGGGGAGGCCGGTGCCGGGCGCCTGCTGGTCGCCGTCCCGGGCACGGCGCCGGGTGAGGAGATCACTCTGGCGACGGTCCTGCGCCGGGCGCTCCTCGACGTCGTTGTCCCCGAGGCTCCGGGGGCCAAGGTCACCGCGAGCATCGGGGCGGCCACGACCCACCGGCTCGGCTACGACGTCGCGCAGCTGTCCAGGGCTGCGCGCGCGGCCTCCGACGAGGCCACGGCCGCGGGCGGCAACCGGGTGGCGAGCGCGGAGGTGCGCGGGGGAGCGGTGAGTGAGGCTGCGGCGTCGGGCCCCGCGGTGCTGCGGGAGAGTTAGAGCGTCGACCTCGCCGCACGGGGGTTGCGCAGCGCCGCCTCGATGCGGGCCCGCAGCTCGCGGGGGCGGAACGGCTTGGTGAGGTACTCGTCCGCGCCCGCCTCGAGCCCGCGGAGGGCGTCGCCCTCCGACGTCCGGGCGCTGATCATCACGAGGTGCGTCGGGCTGAACTCCCGGATCCGGCGCGCGGTCTCCAACCCGTCGATCCCGGGCATGGACACGTCAAGAGTCGTCAGGAGCGGGTCGTGGGTCCGGACGGCCGCGATGCCGTCGAGGCCGTTGCCGGTGGCGACCACGTGGAATCCGGCGCCGGTGAGCACGGACTCCAAGAGGTGGCGGATGTCGGCGTCGTCTTCGATGATCACCGCCACGCGGCGTTCGGTCGACTCCATCTGCATCCTCTCTCCTGTCTGTGGCTGTTCGCTGTGCCCCCTTGGGGCGCCCCGTCCTCAGGCTGCCCCCAGGCTTGGCGAGCGCATTCCGCCGCGATCACCTGCAGCTTCGTGGCCACCCTACGCCTGCCTCCGGGCCGTGAATCTGCACCTGCTAGTCGTGCACCCCAGGCTCGTGGCGGCTGTGCGCAGGCGGTTCGATCTGGAAGGTGGAGTGCTCGATGTTCACGTCGAAGTGCCCCGCCACGCATTCCTGCAGGTCATCGAGGATACGGGGCACGTGACCGTCTCGGAAGCACTCCTCGTCGACGACGATGTGGGCGGTGAGCACCGGCAGGTGCGAGGCGATCTGGGTCGCGTGGAGATCGTGCACGCCACGGACCAGCTCGACCCCGAGCAGGTGCTCGCGGACGGCGTCCAGGTCGAGGCCGCGCGGGGTCGACTCGAGGAGCACCTCGAGCGTCTCGCGCAGCAGCTTCAGGGTGCGCGGCACGATGAGCGCGCCGACGAAGAGCGCTGCGACGGCGTCCGCCCCGGTCCAGCCGGTCGTAGCGATGACGATCGCCGCGACGATCACCGCGACCGAGCCGAGCGCGTCGTTGGCGACCTCGAGGAAGGCGGCCCGCAGGTTCATGTTGTCCGAGCGGCTGGAGGCGAGGACAGCGAGCGAGATGATGTTCCCGACGAGGCCGATGATCCCGAAGACCAGCAGTTCGGTCGAGGGCAGGTCGGGGGGCGAGGCGAGGCGCTGGACCGCCTCGACGACGACGTAGACGCCGACCGAGAGCAGGATCGCCGACTGCGCCATGGCCGCCAGGACCTCGGCCCGCTGGTAGCCCCAGGTCCGCTTGGCGGTCGGGGGACGCATGGTCAGGTTGGTCGCCAGGAGGGCGAGCGCCAGCCCGCCCGCGTCGGTGAGCATGTGCGCGGCGTCGACCAGCAGGGCGAGGCTTCCGGTCCAGACGGCGCCGACGATCTCCACGACGAGGATCGTCGTGGTGATGGAGAAGGCGATCGCGAGCCGGCGTCGGTGGCCGCGCGTGTCGGCGCCGGCGGACCCTGTTCCGTGGCTGTGGCTGTGGTCGTGCCCCATCTCAGAGCCCTTCGGCCGAGTGGTGATGGTGCAGCCGGGGCGCGCCCTCGAGGGTGTGCTCGGCCTGGTAGATCGCGTCGGTGACGAGCTGACGGATGTGGTCGCTCGCGAGGCGGTAGAAGACCCGAGTGCCGTCCTGGCGGGTGCTGACCATGCGCGCCAGGCGCAGCTTCGCGAGGTGCTGGGACACCGACGACGGCGACTTCCCGACGACGCGCGCGAGGTCGTTGACCGGAAGCTCGCCGCCGCGCAGCGCGAGGATGATCCGCAACCGCGTGGCGTCGGCAAACATCGCGAACACCTCGACCGCGAGCTCGACGAGCTGGTCTTCCTCGCCAAGCCCGCGCACCTGCGTATCTGCATCCATACGCAGATTCTCGCACATGCCCGCCCGCCCCTCAACCTGCCCTCCCCCACCCCAGCCCATAGCCCGCCAGCACCGCCAGCACCGCCAGCACCGCCAGCACCGCCGCGATTATCCGTAGGGGCACGGTTTCCGCCCCGTTTGCCCGGGGAAATGGGGCGGAAACCGTACCCCTACGGTGGGGGCGGGCAGGGCGGGGCGGCTGGGGGAGACGAGTGACCGGTCGCGGGTGAGGTCAGGCTGGGTCAGCGCCGGCTGGGTCGCGGGTGACGAGGGCGTGGGCGGCGACGATCTCTGCATCGTCGGCGTCGGCGACGTCGGTCTGGTCCAGCTCGGTGAGCAGGTCGAGCAGCGCCTGACGCTGGCTCTCGTCCTCGAAGGGCACCGCGTCGAAGTCGACCGTCGACAGCCAGAAGTGCAGCACGACGGCGTCAGCCTTCCACAGGGAGACATTCATGACCGGAAACTGGGCGTCCATGTGGATCAGCATCCCTTGTGGGTGCGCCGCTGACAAGATCGACGCACCCACAGATGCACACGTCACACCGCGGCGGGTCCTCCCGGTCGTCCGGACGAAGCCAGCGGCCCGGCCTCAGCCGAACAGCCCGTGCCCCAGATACTCCCCCTCCTGACAACCGGGCGGGACGGCGAAGACCGCCGACCCGATCGGCGTCGTCCACGTGTTGAGCAGGTCCATCTCGGCCAGACGTTGCTGGATCGGGACGAGCTGGGCGACCGGGTCCGCCTGGAAGGTGACAAAGACCAACCCGGACGATCCCGGCACGCCGGCGCCGGGCGGCTCGTCGTAGTTGTACCCGCGCCGCAGGAACCGCTCCCCCGGTTTCTCCGAGCGGGACCGGCGTATGTGCGCCGCCACGTCGATGACCGGGAACCCGAGCGTGTTGACGGCCTCGAGGTCGGGGTCGTCGTGCTCCGCGGTCCCGGTCAGCGGCGCCCCGTCGGCCAGCCGCCGCCCGACGACCTGCTCCCGCGCAGGTCGATCGAGCTCGTCCCAGGTATCCAGCTCAAGCCGGATCCGGCGCACGACTAAAGAGGTCCCGCCCTCCAGCCACCCCGTCCCGGACCGCGGTCCGGGACCGGCCCACAGCAGACCGACGTCCACCCCGGCCACGTCCGGTTGGACCGTCCCGTCGACCTGGCCCATGAGGTTGCGCATCGTCGTACCCAGCGCCTGCGTCCCCATCCCACGCCGGAAACCCCGCTGCACCCACCGCACCTGGGCGAGCTCGCGCACCTCCTTGACCAGCACCCGCACGGCGTGTGCGACGGTCACCTCGTCGTCCGCGCAGATCTGGAGCACGAGGTCGCCCCCGCACCACCCCTCCTCGAGCCGGTCCACCGAGAACGGCGGCAGGGGCGCGAGCCACTCGGGACGGCGCGCCTGCAGCCCGGCCGCCTCGAAGACCCCGGGCCCGTAGCCGACCGTCACGGTGAGCCGGGCCGGGACGGTGGCCAGCTCCGGTTCGGTGTCGGTCAGCCCCGGCGCCCCGCGCGTCAGGCGCGCGGCGTCGTCGGTCCAGATCCGCATGATCCGCACGAGGGTGGATCGCGAAGCCCCGGCCAGCAGGTCGAAGGCGACGAGCGCCAGCCGCGCCTGCGGCACCGTGGCGATCCCGCCCTGGTTGGCCCCGTAGAACGTCTCGACCGCCTGCCCGACGCCGGCCCAGGGAGCGCCGCCGCCCTCGCCCGGCGCAGAGCCCGGGTCGGGAGACGGCGCCTGGGCGCCCCGCATCGCGAGGGCTCCCCCGAGCGCACCGCCGACCAGCCCGACCCCGCCGAACAGGGCTGACCGGCGGCTCACCTCAGCCATGGGAGGCGTGGGCGGCGGCGGCGCCCCCTGTGTCGTCGCCGTGGCCCATGTCCATGCCTTCGTCGTAGGACTCGTTGGCACCGGCGTAGGTGCGCCCGGGTGCCGTGTAGACGAGCGTCGAACCGTCCTCGAGCTCGAGGGTGATCTCAAGGTCGGTGCCAGCTTCGACCGGAGCGGTCATCGCCATGAGCATGAGGTGCTCCCCGCCCGGCGCGAGCGTCCGCTCACCGCCGGCCGGGACGAGGAACCCGCCCTCGACCTCGGACATGGTCATCGCGCCGTCGGCTCCCGTGACCATCTCGTGCAGCTCGATCGCGGCCGTCGACGTGCTGGCCCCCACGACCCGCACGTCGCTCGTCCCGGAGTTGTGCAGGACGCCGAAGGAGGCCGTCATGCCATCCTCGGCGGCCTTGGTCCACGGATCAGTGACGGTCAGCGAGTCCGCCTGGGGTGGGGCGTCCGGGTCGGTCATTCCCGTGGCGGCCGCGCCCGCGTGGGTCGACCCGGGATGGGTCGCCGGTTCGTCGGTCCCGCACCCGGCGAGCAGCAAGGACACCCCGATGCCGGAGACGAGCATCGCGAGCCGCACGACGGTCGCCGGGGCCACGGCCCCGCCCGGGGCCTTCACGACTCGTCCTTGAGCGAGCTGCGACGGCGCACCAGGACGAGCCCGGCGAGGGCGACGGCGAGGACCGCGACGATCGCGCCCGCCACCAGGGCGGTCGAGCTCGAGCCCTCGTCTGCGTCGGTCGTCTCCGCGTCGGTCGACGTCGAGGCGGTCGAGGTCGGGTCCGCTGCGGCGGTCGAAGAGGCCGTCTCGCCGACGGCTGGCTCGTCCGAGGCGGCGGGCGTCGCCGCCGGATCCGTGGCCGGCTCCTCGGCGACCTGCGCGGCCACGGTGAAGGAGTACGTGCCTTGGATGGGGTGCCCGTCGGAGGACACGACCCGCCAGGCGACCTGGTACGTGTCGTTCTCGAGCGCGGGGAGCTCGACGCTCGCCGACCGGTCGGTGATGACGGGTTCCTCGTCGAGCATGGTGGCACCCGCGGAGTTGGTGACGATGATCCGCGGGGCGATCGCCTGCGGGACATCGCTGAGGGTCACGGCGACGCTCGCCGGTGCGGCGTCGAGCACGGCGCCGTCCTCGGGGCTGGTCCCCACGATCGAGTCGTGCGCACTCGCCGGTGCGCCGGTCAGGAGGGCGACGCCCGTGGCGAGAGCCAGCGCGGCGAGCGCCCGGAGGGGCGCGGGGACGGGGTGGGCTGCGCGGGTCGTCCTGGTCGATAGGGAGGTGCTGCGGGCAGGGATGAGCTGGGTGGGTGTCATGGTTCTCCAGCGCCCGGATTCCGGGCGCGCGTCAGAGACGCCCGTGGGCGTCGTGCTTTCGGTTACGACGGATGACCCGAGGCGGTGAGGCCGGCGTGGATTCGATCCGTGGGGACTGAGGGGCGGTGCCGCCTCAGGCTGCGAGTGTTAGGCGATCCCTCGGCGGACCGCGACGCGGTGCGACGGCGAGGTGGTGCCGGGGCTGCGGGGTCAGTACCGGACTGCCGGCCATGACGGTCGCCAGGTCGGGGGCTGGCAGGACGAGCGGGACAGCCGACAGCCGGGTTCCGCGCACGCAGACCACAAGGACCTCGGCGGCGCGCCACAGTGCCCGCTCCCCGCGGGCGACGAGGGCCGCGACGAGGAGCGTCACCACGACGTGGGCCGCGACCATCGTGACCGTGGCGGGGGCCCCGGAGCCGAGGTGCGCGGCATGGGCGAGCGACTCCACGGGGGCGCTTCCCGCCGGGGATGGCGTACCCGGGGCGAGGCAGGTGGAGAGGTCCAGCGCGACGTCGGGCTGATGGTGGGCGTGCGTGGCGGCGTGCCCGAGGCCTGAGGCGGGCGCGGCGGGGACGACCGCGCAGGCAGTTGTGCCGAGCCAGCTGAACACGCCGTGCAGGGCGACCTGGCCGAGGCCGAGCACCGCGAGCAGCCGGACGGGGGTGAATCCGCGGCCGGCCAGCGCCACGCAGGTGAGCAGCATGAACATGGCGACCAGGACAAGCACCGGAGCTGCCGGGGCGGAGCCGCCCGCGATCAGGTGCGCCCCGAGCGAGAGGCTCAGGGTCGTCCCCGCGACGACGACGGCGCGCGCCAGCCGCAACCGTCCTGCCTGCGGGGTGAGCATCCCCCGACCCTAGCCGCAGAGCCGAGAACACTTATGGTCCTCACAGGTTGATGCCCGTCACACCGGGCGCCCGGGTGCCGATGGGACCAGTGGGCCGACCGGCCCGGACACCAACGGAGAGGAAACTCATGGAAATCTCAAGCGCTGCGGTCACGAAGGCCCAGGCGACGTACGAGAAGGACGTCAAGACGCTGGCCAAGGATCAGCGGGACAAGGCGAGCGAAGCGGTCCTGACCGCGGACCGTGCCAAGATCCAGGCCGACCAGCTGGCCGTCACGGCCGCCAAGGCGGCAGCGAGCGGCTCGGTCGACGTCACGGCCTGACCCGCTAGGACGGTCGACCGGCTCAGTGTGGTCGAGCCGGCTCAGGCCAGCCCGGTGAGGAAGGCCTTGAGCAGCGGCCCGGCCGTCGTCGAGCCGTAGTCCCCGGTCTCGACGAAGACGGCGACGGCGAGGTCCCCCTGGATCGCGATGACCCAGGCATGGTTGGTCGAGCCGTCGCCGTACTGGGCCGTGCCGGTCTTGGCGGACACGTCGCCGCCGGGCACGCCCTGCAGGAACGCACCGCCGCCGTCGGTCACCACGGAGCGCATCATCGAGCTCAGCGCCGCGGCCTCCTCGGTGGTGAGCGCCGTGCCGGGAGCGACGGGCAGGTCGGAGGTCGGGGCCTCCGCCTCCTGGGCGAGGAAGGTCGGGCGGACCGTCGTCCCGGAGGCGACCGACGCCGCGACCCCGGCCATGGCCAGCGGAGAGGCCTGGACCTTGCCCTGGCCGATCATCGAGGCGGCGTGCTCGGTTCCGGAGGCGTCGCCCGGGACGGAGCCGGTGAAGACGCCCGGGCCGGCCTGCGGGGCCAGACCCAGCCCGAGGGACTGCCCGGCCGAGACCAGGTCGGCCTGAGACACCTGACCCGCGGCGTTGATGATCGCCGTGTTGCACGAGTTCGCGATGACGTCCCGCAGGGCGATCTGCCCCATGCGGTTCGCCGGGTAGTCCGGATAGTTCGTGAACGTCCGACCGTCGACGACAGTGTCGGCCGAGCATTCCATCATCGTCTCCGGGGTTGATCCGCCGCGGAGCAGGGCGAGCGCGGTGACAACCTTGAACGTCGAGCCGGGGGCGTACATCCCGGTGGTCGCGGTGGACAGGCCGTCGCTCGCGGGCGAGTTGGCCGAGGCGATCACGGCTCCGGTGGACGGACGGATCGCCACGATCGCGGCCGGCACGATCTGGTCGGCGATCGTCTTCTCGGCGAGGGACTGCACGGTCGGGTCCAGGGTCAGGCGCAGCGGCTCGCCGGGGACCGGGTCCACCCGGAAGGCGTCCCGCGCGGTGCCGTCGGCGCCGACGATCTCCACGACCAGCCCGGGCGTGCCACGCAGCTGGGCGTCGTACTGGCGCTGCACGCCGGACAGGCCCACGAGGTCTCCCGCCTGGATCGCGCCTTCGGACGCCTCGATGATCTCCGCGGTCGCGTCACCCGCCCGGCCGAGGATCTCGCTCGCGAACTGGCGGGTGGGTGCCAGCGGCAGGGAGGCGTCGACGAGCAGCACGCCGGGCGACTCCCCGATCGCAGGCCAGTCGTAGTCGCCCTCGGTACGGAGCGTGACGGCCTCGACGAAGGCCTTCTCCCCGGCGCTGGCCACCTTCGCGGCGTAGGCCTCGGAGTCGATCCCGGTCAGCGCGGCGAGCGCGCGGGCGGCGCCGTCCCACTCGGCCGCGGCGATCCGCGTCTTGTCGATGCCCACCCGCTTGACCGGGCGTTGGGTGACCAGGACGACATCGGAGTCCCCGAGGATGTCGGCGCGTGGGGCCGACGTGCGCGAGGTCTGCAGCCGCTCCCCCATCGCGAGGTCAGGGATGAGCAGGCCCGGTGACCACACCACGTGCCACGTGTCCTCGACCAGGGCCATGGGCGCGGTCGTGGTGTAGCTCCACGGGGTGCCGCCGATGACCCAGGCGTAGTCGAGGGTGGCGGTCGCCGTCGCGCCGTCCTCGGCGAGGACGACGTCGCCGAGGGTCACCGTGCGGGTCGCGTCCGCGAGGGGTTCGAGGACCGTGTCTCGGTGGGTCGTCGCGTCGGCCGCGCTCGCCCCGTCGAAGACGACGGCGGTCAGGTCGCCGCCCGCCATCCCCGCGGCCAGGGCCGTCGCGGCGACCGTGGGGTCGGGTGCGTCTGAGCCGCAGGCCGCGAGACCTCCCGTGACGAGTGCGAGCACGAGGGCGAGCGCGCCGGCGCGCCGGGCGGGCGGGCGTCGTCGGACAGGCGATGCGGGCAGGCGGGTGGGAGCACACGCGGCGTGGGGCATGGCATAAGGGAACGCGGATTCGGCCGTCATGTCCAGTCTGACCTGCGGTGGGGGGCGGGGAGATTGGGTGAATTCGTGGCCCGAGGAATGCGCGTCTATTCAGGTCGGGAGGAATAGGTTGCTTCGATGAGGATTCACTGGGGGTGGCTGACTGCTACGTTCGCGGCGCTCGTGTTCACCGTGCTGGTCTTCGGGTACCGCAGCGGGAGCTGCGCTTCGTCGGTCGACGGGACCTTTATCGATGACTGCCAGTCTGGCCCGATCGGCGGGTATCCCGCGATGGTCGTCCTCGTGACCGTCGGGCTGGCCCTGACCGTGTTCTTCGGTCGCCGGGCCGTACGCCGGGGTCCGGAGTAGATCGAGCGCTGGCCTCAGACAGCGGCGTCGTCCCGGGCACGGTCCTCGGCGGCGACGACGGCGGCGAGGAGGCCGGGCAGGGCCTGCTCGACCTCGACGCGCCGGAGCCGGACGGCGCTGCCGTTGCCGTGGTTGCGCTGGGAGATCACCCCGGCGTCGCGGAGCACCTTGAAATGGTGCGTCTTGGTGGCCTTGGCCAGTGGCAGGTCGAAGGAGCCGCAGGCATGCTCGGCGTCGGAGGCGTCCCGGGAGAGGTCAACGACGATGAGCCGCCGCGACCCGTCGGCGAGGGCCGCGAGCACGCGCCCGAGCTCGATCTGGGGGTCGCGGTCGTCTGACATGTCTCCTCGATCGTCGTGGGCCGGCGCGGAGCCGCGCCTCTGTAGGTACTACTTGAATCATACCTCTGGACGCTCTAGGGTCGAGGTATGACAATCGACGTACCTACGACCGCCGGCCCCGTCGTCCTCATCGGGACCGCACGGCCACTGCCCGGCCGCGAGGAGGCGCTGCGCTCGCTGCTGCTCTCCTTCGCGGAACCGACCCGCGCCGAGCCGGGCTCGGTCCAGTACCTGCTGCACACCGACCCGGCCGGGAACTTCGTGTTCTACGAGCACTGGCGCTCGGCCGCGGACCTGCAGGCACACCTGGACCTACCGCACATGCAGGACTTCCTCGCCCGCCGCGGGACCTATCTCGACGGCGACCTCGACATCACGTGGCTCACGCTGCACTGACCGAAGGGAACACTCCCGAACTACAACTTTGGTCGGAAGACCCGCTCGACCCAGGGAGGTTCCCGGACGCGGCGGGCGCGCCCTAGCCTTCACACATGACGCCACAGGCAGCAGCACCACTCCGGGCAAGACTGCGACGGATCGCCGGCGGGTGGCGGGTCCGTCCGGCGCTCGCCGCGCTCGCGGTGATGGCGCTCTTGGTCGTCCTCTACGTGATGATGTTCTCCAACTTCTTCTTCCTGCCTCACACCTTCGATCGGGTCCTCGTCGTTGCCGCGGTCTCCTTCGTGGCCGTCGGGTGGTGCCTGCGGTGGCCGGTCCCCGTCGCGCTGATCATCGTTGCCTGCTTCGGGTTCTCCCTCCTCGCCGGCGGTCCCGCCGTCGTCGCGGCCGTCGCGGTCGCGATGCGCAGGCGCCCCTGGGAGATCGTCGGCGTCGGCGTCCTCTGGGTTGCGGTCGCGGCTCGGCTGGTCCTTCGCGGCTCCTACTACCTCGGGGTGGGCCGTAATAATGGATGGTCGCTCTTGGCGTCGACGCTTGTGCTGCTTGTGGTGATCGCCTACGGGGCATGCGTGGTCGCGGGCTGGTACATCGGCTCCCGCGGCGCGCGCATCGCGAGTCTCCAGGCCCGCGCCGAGGCGATCGAGCGGGAGCAGGCCGAGCGCATCGAGAAGGCCCGGACCGCCGAGCGCACCCGGATCGCCCGGGAGATGCACGACGTCCTCGCCCACCGCATCTCGCTCGTCGCCATCCACTCCGGAGCGCTCGCCTACCGCACCGACCTCACGCCCGAGCAGGTGAGAGTGGCCGCCACGACCGTCCAGGAGAGCGCCCACCTCGCCCTCGCCGAGCTGCGCGAGGTGCTCGGCATCCTGCGGGACACCTCCGTCGAGCCCGGTTCTCCCGATCGTCCCCAGCCCACCCTGGCCACCCTGGACGACCTGCTCGCCGAGACCCGCGAGGCCGGGACCCCCGTGACGCTGACGGCCGACGCTGCGACAGCTGACCTGCTGCCCACGCTCGGCGCGAGCACGAGCCGCCATGCCTACCGGATCCTGCAGGAGGCCCTGACCAACGCGCGCAAGCACGCGCCGGGCGCAGCGGTCGAGGTCAAGATCACCGGGACGCCGGGCGACCGGCTCGAACTCGTCGTGCACAACGCGATTGCGTCCCCGGCCGGCGCCGTGGGCGACGTCGCCACACCGGGACTGGGTCTGGTCGGCCTCGCCGAGCGCGCCGCGCTCGCCGGTGGCGCGCTCACCGCCGGCGAGGACGCCGGCCAGTTCACCGTGAGAGCCTGGTTGCCGTGGGCCACATGACCAGCGACGACGCACCCGTCCGGGTAGTCATCGTCGACGACGACGCCCTCGTCCGGTCCGGGCTCCGCCTGATCCTCGGTGGCGACCGGACCATCGACGTCGTCGGGGAGGCCAGTGACGGTGAGCAGGCCCTGACGGTCATCGCCGCGACCGTGCCCGACGTCGTGCTCATGGACATCCGGATGCCGCGGACGGACGGGCTCGCAGCGACGGCCCGCGCCCTCGCCGCCCGCCCCGATCTCAAGATCCTCATCCTCACCACCTTCGACACCGACGACCTGGTGCTCGAGGCGCTGCGCATCGGAGCCCGCGGGTTCTTGCTCAAGGACACCCAGCCAGCTCAGCTCGTCACCGCGGTCCGCGCGGTCGCCGCCGGCCAACCGATGCTCTCCCCCAGCGTCACCGGTCAGCTGATCGCCGCGCTGAACGCCACCCCCCGAGCCGTCGACCAGGCGGCGGCGGGCCGCCTCACCTGCCTGACCACCCGTGAGCGCGAGGTCGCCGTCGCGATCAGCCGGGGCCTGACCAACGCCCAGATCGCCGAGACCTTGTTCATGAGCGTGGCGACGGTGAAGTCGCACGTGGGCCACCTGTTCACCAAGCTCGGCGTGGACAACCGGGTGCAGGTCGCGAACTGCGTGCGCGACGCGGAGTGAGCCCTGGCGTTGCCGGTCATGTCAGTGATGCGTCTCCTGGGGCGCCTTGCGGGGCATGAGCGTGACGACGGGGACGGCGATCGCGATCAGGGCCACGACGACCAGGAGCGTGACGCGCATGGCGTGGTCCATGCCGCCGCTGGCGGTCTGGAAGAAGATCGAGGTCACGGCCGCGGAGCCGATGCCCGCCGCGAGCTGCTGGACCGCACTGAGAGAACCGCTGGCGCTGCCGGCCTCGTCGGGATCGATGTCGCCGAGGGCGACGTCGAAGATCGCACTGAAGCAGCACCCCATCCCGAGGCCGATGACAAACAGGGCGGGTGTGAGGGACCAGAGGCCGACGTCGGTGCCCGATGCTACGACCAGGGCGAAGACCCAGGCCGCGCCGAGCAGGACCGCGGCCAGCCCAAGAAAGATCAGGGTGCGGCCGAGCTTGGCGACGAGTCCGCCCATCGCGGCGAAGGCGGAGGCGATGATGCCCAGCGTGAGCGGCAGCAGCGCCAAGGAAGCCTCGCGGGCACTCGCGTCCAGCCCGGTCTGCATGAACAGCGACAGCACGTAGACCAGGCCGGTGAGGGCCGCGAACACGACCAGTCCGACGAGCATGCCGGAGGTGAATCCACGGTTGCGCAGCAGGGAGGGCTTGATCAAGGGGTCGGGGGCGGTGCGCTGACGGTAGGCGAATCCGACGAAGAACACGACGCCGGCGACGACCGCCCCGACTGCCAGTGGGCCCCATCCGTTGGTGGAGCCTTCGATCAGCCCGTACAGGAGCCCGAACATCGTGCCCGCGAGCAGGCCTGATCCCCAGCCGTCGACGACGGTCGAGCGGTCGCCCTGGTCGTGGGGGAGGATCCGGACGGCGACGGCGAGGCCGATCACGCCCAGGATCACGTTGACCAGGAAGATCGGGCGCCAAGTCAGCCCGAACAGATCGGCGTCGATGATGAACCCGGCGAGCACCGGGCCGCCGACAGTAGCCACACCCAGGAGCGGGCCGAAGAACCCGAACGCCTTGGACAGCATGTCCCTCGAGAAGGTCCTGGTCATGATGGCCATGCCCTGAGGCAGCATCAGCGCACCAAAAGCACCCTGCGCCGCCCGGGCGGCGACCAGCAGGGCAGGATCGGGCGACAGCCCGGCCACCGCCGAGGCGAGGGTGAAGCCGGTCATCCCCACGAGGAAGAGCCGACGTTGGCCGAACTTGTCGCCAAGCCGGCCCCCGACCACGAGCAGGACGCCCATGGCGAGCATGTATGCCGTTCCCAGCCACTTGATCAGCCCTTCACCTCCGCCCAGGTCGGCGACGATGGTCGGGGCGGCGATGTTGGTGACCGTGGAGTCGATCATGTCGAGGGCGTCGGCCAGGAGCACCAGCGCCAGGATCGCCCACATCGCTCGGGCGGAGGCGGTCCTCGCGGCCACCTGCGGTTCGGTTGTTGTCATGATCTCTGTCCTTCCACGGCGGCCGCGGGCTGCCCGAGCGGGGCCCGTCCACCACCATATGCGTAGTCACTCTAAAAAGATAGTCACTCTGATTTAGTAGTCGGTCTACAAAAGCGGCTAGCATAGGGACATGGAAACGACCGGACTGCGTGAGCGAAAGAAGGCACGAACGCGGCAGGCCCTGGCCGACGCCGCATTGAAGCTCTTCCTCCAGCGCGGGTACGACGGCGTGACGGTCGCCCAGATCGCCGACGCCGCGGAGGTTTCGCTGGCCACGCTGTTCAAGCACGTCCCGGACGGCAAGGAGGCGTTGATCTTCGACGACGGGACCGAACGGCGCGATGCCCTGGTGGAAGCCGTCCGCGATCGACCGGACGGCACACCGGTGCTCGAGGCGCTCCACGCATACATGGCGGGGCGCGGCCCGTTCGCCGGCGACCTGCCCGCGGACCTCCAGGGCAAGCGGGAACTGATCGTGGCCACCCCCGCCCTGCGCGGCTATCAACGGCGCCTGTGGGTCGCGAGCGAGGACGCCCTGGCCGCAGCGATCGCCGCGGAGGCGAACCAGGAAGCCCCGGGAGCCGCCACGCGCGCCCTGGCCCGCTACGTCCTGGAGATCCCCGACATCGCTGGCATGGACCCCAACCCGCGCGAGTCCCTCGACGCGATCTTCGACCTCTTGACCTCGGGATGGTCGGCCCTCTAGCAGGTCCCCCCGGGCGTGCTGGCAGACTTCAGCCATGACCTCCCCACGCCCCAGCGTCCTGTTCGTCTGCGTCAAGAACGGCGGCAAGTCACAGATGGCCGCCGGTCTCATGCGCGCCGCGGCGGGCGGCCTCGTCGAGGCGCACTCCGCCGGGACCTCCCCAGGCGGGGCCCTCAATGCCCAGTCGGTCGAGTCGCTGCTCGAGATCGGCGTCGACATCCGCGGCGAGCACCCGCAACCGATCGACGCCGCCCTGCTGGCCCGGGTCGACGTCGTCGTGACACTGGGCAGCGAAGCCCACGTCGAGCCGGTTCCGGGACCGCGGTTCGAGACGTGGGAGACCGACGAGCCCTCCGCGCGCGGCATCGAGGGGATGGAGCGGATGCGCCTCGTGCGAGACGACATCGCCCGCCGCGTCGACACACTTGCCGCGCAGCTCCGCGCGGGACCGCCCCTAGGCTGACGGTCCGTTGCGGATGCGTGTCAAAATACTATCGTTTCCGATAGACTATTGACATGACCACGACCCGAGATCGCCTTCGCGAGGAGGCGTTCGAGAACCACGGCTACATCCGTCGCTCCGAAGCTCTGCGAAACGGAGCCTCCCCGGCCGCACTTGACATGCTGGTCACCCGGGGCGCGCTCGAACGCTCTGCCCACGGTGTCTATCGCGACCCAGTCGTACCACCGACCGAGCACGACGAACTACACCTTGCTGTGCTGTGGACCGGTGTCGATACCGCTTGCCTCTCTCACGAGACGGCACTTGCGCTCTACGAGCTCAGCGATCTGATCCCCGACCGCATCCACGTGACCATTCCTCGCAAGCACCGGATCAGGCGCCGCGGCGGCGACCGATACCAGGTGCACCACGAAGACCTCCTGCAACGCCAGATCGGCTGGGCCGAGCAGATCCCGACCGTGGATCCAGCGACAGCGATCGCCCAGTGCATCGACTACGGGACCCCGACATACCTATTGCGGCAAGCCATCGATCAGGCGCTTGGCACCGGACGCCTCACCGCGCCCGTAGCGGACAATCTCCGACAAGTTCTGGAGCGACGTGAACGACGCCACTGATGACGGATCACGATATTTGTCTGGACTCACACCAAGGGACAAGGAACCTGCGTCAACGCGCATCCTCTCGGACTGGATCAACCAGGCGGCAGCCAAGATGGGCGATCCGGCCGAGCGCCTCGCCTGGCTCGTCGCCTCGACCGTGGTCGTCGCGGTGCTTCAACGCACCTTGGACTCAACGGGCCATCCACGTTTCCTTCTCAAGGGCGGAACTCTGCTGCAGCACCGCCTCGGCCTCTCCTCCCGAGCCACCAAAGACGTCGATGGACTGGTTCGCGGCGACATCGACGAATTCATCATCTGTCTCGACGATGTACTGACCGAGCCTTGGGGACCGCTCACTGTTCGACGAACCGGCGTCGAGACCATCGACACGCCTTTCAAGGTCATCAAGCCCCGGCGGTTCAACGTCATCGTCGAACTCAAAGGCAAGACATGGCGCAAAGTCCAGGTCGAGATAGCGCCTGACGAGGGCCATGCCGGCCGCGAATCCGAACTCGTGACACCACCGACACTTGCCCCCTTCGGCCTCGACGGTCCCCAGACGCTCGCCGGGCTGACCATGCGCTATCAGGTCGCGCAGAAGATCCACGCATGCACGGACCCGCACAACCCGCCGGCATCGAAGAACGACCGCGCACGTGACGTCGTCGACCTGCTGCTATTGCGCGGCCTCGACGGGATCGGCGATGACCCCGCAGGCGTCCGCAAGGCCGTCGTCGACATATTCAGCGCCCGTGCCGCTGAGGCCCGCGAACTGGGAAATCCAGAGCGCACTTGGCCGTGCACCGCGCTCGCCCATGAGCACTGGACCATCGACTACGCCCGCGCTGCCCGGGGCACCGACGTCACGCCCACGCTAGGGGAAGCCGTCGCCGAACTGAACAAATGGCTAGCGGAGATCGACGCTGCCGCTCACACAGGTGGACCGCCCCTAGGCTGATCCCATGACGCTCCCGGACATCACCCTGCGCACCCTTGCCGGCGCCGACGCCGCGCTCTCCGACTACGCCGGCAAGGCGCTGCTCATCGTCAACACGGCCTCGCGGTGCGGGCTCACCCCGCAGTACGCCGGCCTCGAGGAGCTCTACACGACGTACCGCGAGCGCGGCCTGGTCGTGCTGGGCTTCCCGTCCAACCAGTTCATGGCGCAGGAGCCGGGCACCGCCGAGGAGATCGGTGAGTTCTGCCAGCGCAACTACGGGGTGACCTTCCCGATGTTCGACAAGATCGACGTCAACGGGCCGGGCCGCCACCCGCTCTACTCCCACCTCACCCAGGTGCCCGACGCCGAAGGCACGGCCGGGGACGTCGGCTGGAACTTCGAGAAGTTCCTCGTCTCCCCCGGCGGACAGGTAACCCGCTTCCGCTCGGGGGTCACCCCCGAGGACCCCGCGCTGGTCGCCGCGATCGAGGCAGTCCTTCCCGACGGCGCCACCACCCGCGCGCCGCGCATCGGCGTGCGCTTCGAGCCCGACTGGGCACCCGAAGAACTCCCCGACTTCGCCCGCTGGGCCGAGGCGGCCGGCTTCGACGAGATCTGGTTCAGCGAGGACCTGCCGTGGGCCGGGGGCATCGCGATGGCCGCGACCGCACTGGCCTGCACCGAGCGGGTCCATGTCGGGATCGGCCTGTTGCCGGCGGTGACCCGCAACGTCGCGACGGCGGCCATGGAGATCGCAGCGCTGGCCCGGATCGCGCCCGGCCGCCTGACCATCGCACTGGGCCACGGGATCCCGTCGTGGATGGACCAGATCGGCGCGGGCACATCGCGGCGGTTCACCGCCCTCGAAGAGACCACGACGGCGTTGCGCGCCCTGCTCGACGGGGAGTCCGTCACGGTCGATGGACACCATGTCCAGCTCGACGGCGTCCGGCTCGGCTTCCCGCCCGCGCAGGTCCCCCCGATCCTGCTCGGCACGACCGGCCCCACCGGGCTGGCGATCACCGGCCGTAGCTCCGACGGCGTGGTGCTCCCCGAGATCGCCTCACCTGGCGCCGTTCGCTGGGCCCGCGAAGAGATGGGCGCGAGCGGCCCGGCCGCCACAACCGTCCTGTTCGCCATGACGAGCCTGGGCGATGACCGCGAGAAGGCGCTCGCCCAGCTGCGCGCGCGGATGCAGCGCCTCATCGACTTCCGGGTCTTCGACCGCCTGACCGAGATCGCCGGCCTGGGCGCCGACGGCAGCGGCGAGCTGACCGATGCCATCCTGCAGTCGCTCACCGTCGGCGGGACCCCCGCCGAGGGCGCCCGAGCGATCCTCGACTGGACCGCCGCGGGCGCCGACACGATCGTCCTGGTGGCCGGGGCCGACGAGCCCGTGGAGAGCTACCGGCGCTTCGCCGAGGACGTGTTCCCGCTGATCGGCCGCGCGCAGGACTGAGCAGTCAGGCCCCGGCCGCGACCAGCGTCGGGTAGTCGGTGTAGCCCGGCGCGCCCGGCCCGTAGAACGTCGCCGCGTCGGGTTCGTTCTCGGGAGCCTCCTGGGCCCAGCGCTCCGCCAGGTCGGGGTTCGCGATAACGAGGCGGCCGACTGCTACGGCGTCGGCGTGAGCATCCTCGAGGAGGGCGATCGCCTCCGCGCGGGTGGTCACCGCGCTGAAGCCGGAGTTCGCGATGACCTTGCCGTCGAAGGACGCACGCAGGTCCTGGACCAGCTCCCCGCCGAGGTCGGCGTGCAGGATGCTCAGGTAGGCCAGTCCCAGCCCGCCGATCCCGTCGAGAAGAGCGGTGTAGGTGGCGCGGACGTCGCCCGAGTCCTTCTCCCACACGTCCTGGATGTTGTGCGCAGGCGAGATCCGGATGCCGGTGCGGCCGGCTCCGATGGCCTCGCTGACCGCCCGGGTCACCTCGACGACGTAGCGCGTGCGGTTCTCGGGGCTGCCGCCGTACCTGTCCTCGCGCACGTTCGAGACAGGCGAGAGGAACTCGTGCAGGAGGTACCCGTTCGCGCCGTGGATCTCGACGCCGTCGAAGCCGGCGCGGATCGCGTTGCGGGCCGCGGCGACCAGGGCCACCTTCGTCGACTCGAGCTCGTCGAGGGTGAGGGCGTGCGGAACCGGGTAGTCCGTCTTGCCCTCGGGCGTGTGAACCTCGCCGATGATCGCGACGGCGCTCGGTGCGACGATCCGGTCGGTCCCGGTGATGAGCGGGTGGCTGACCCGTCCGGAGTGCATGAGCTGCAGGACGATGACCCCGCCCGCGGCGTGCACGGAGTCGGTGACCTTTCGCCAGCCGGCGATCTGCTCCTCGGTCTCGATCCCTGGCTGCCCGGGGTACGCCTTGGCCTCCTGGACCGGGAAGGTGCCCTCGGTGACGATCATGCCCAGGCTGGCGCGCTGGGTGTAGTACTCCACGACGAGGTCGCCGGGGACGCCGTCGTCGCTCGAGCGGGTCCGCGTGAGCGGGGCCATCGTGATGCGGTTGGCGAGGTGCAGGTCGCCGAGGGAGAGCGGAGAGAACAGGTCCACGGGTGAGGCCTTCCGATCGAGAGTGGGCATGCTCGCTCCAACCTGCCGGTGCCGTGGCGATATTCCGCGCCCGTCGGGACTCCGCTCTCAGCGGAGGAAGATCCGCCCGATGACGAGGTCGAAGGCCCAGTCCGGGAGCACCCTGCGGGCCGTCAGGATCGCGGCCGCCCCCTTGCCCGCGGCGTACCGGGCGCGGGGGCGCCGCACCGTCGCCGCTCGCAGGATCACCTGCGCGACGGCGTCCGGCCGGGTCCCGGTGCGCGGGTCGTCCGCCGCCGTGAGCGTACGCGCGACCGACCGGGCCTGGCCTTCGTACGGCGTGCCTTTGGAGGAGGCGAGCATGCTCTCGCGGGCGATCGCGTTCCACTCCGTGAGGATCGGGCCGGGTTCAACGATCACCACACCGATCCCGAAACCCTTGAGCTCGATCCGCAAGCAGTCGCTCAGGCCCTCGACGGCGAACTTCGTCGCGTGGTACCAGCCGCCAAGCGGCTCGTAGATCTTGCCGCCGATCGAGGAGATGTTGACGATCCGCCCCCGGCGGCGTTCGCGCATGCCGGGAGTGACGAGCTGGATGAGCCGGGCCAGGCCGAAGACGTTCACCTCGAACTGGCGCCGGGCCTCGCCCAGCGGGACGTCCTCGACCGATCCGAAGGACCCGTAGCCGGCGTTGTTGACGAGCAGGTCGATTCGCCCGGCCTCGGCCAGGACGCGCTCGATGCCCGCGGTGATCGTCGCGTCGTCGGTCAGGTCCATCGCGAAGGTGCGGATGCCGCGGGCGGCGAGGCCCACCATCCGCTCGGTGCGCCGGGCAACTGCGTAGACGGTGTACCCGGCGTCGTGGAGCAGCAGTGCCGTCTCCTCACCGATGCCCGACGACGCACCGGTGACCAGGGCAACCATGCCAGCGTGGGATGTCATGGGGACAGTCTGCGCCTGGTCGATCGCGCGGACCCGCCAACCTCAGGCGCCCTCCGGCGCAACGTCGGTCCGGGCGGTCAGGTTGCTGGGAAGCGCCGCGCGGGCATACCGCCGGGCGAGCACGACCGCAGCCTCGACGAGCTCGGACGGGCCGACGATCTCCAGGTCCACGTCGAAGATCCCGAACCAGGCCGCGAGCCCGCCCCAGGACCACGACGTCCCGTGCACCCGGCAGCGGTCCGGCCCGAGGGCCTCGACCACCCCGTGAGCACCCACCCACTGCCCGACGACGGAGGCCGGGGCGGCGAGGATCGCCTCGCCCTGGCAGGGCCACCGGGGCATGGCGAACCGCTCCGCGATGTACGTCGCGACGTCGGGGGCGGGGAGCGCGCGTCGGGTGAACCGCGGCCCCGACGGGACCCGCGGGGTGAGCCGGTCGACCCGGTAGGTGCGCCAGTCCTCGCGGTCGAGGTCCCAGCCGAGCACGTACCAGCGCCCACCCCAGGTCACGAGGTGGTGCGGCTCGGTACGTCGCGGCGCCCGGAGCTGCGTGGCCGGCGAGGCGCCGGCGGCGCTCGGTGAGCGCGGGGCGCCCTCCGCGTCCGAGCCGCCGTCGTAGTCGAAGCGCAGCACCTGGCGCGCCTGGATCGCGGACCCGATCTCGACGAGCCGACTGGTATCCACCCGAGGCGCGACCGAGCGCACCGGCTCCACGCTCGTGACCTGCAACGCGTCGATCCGCCCGCGCAGCCGGGCGGGCATCACCTGGCGCACGGTGGCCAGCGCCCGGGCGGCTGCCTCGTCGATTCCGGCCACCGTCGAGGAGGTCGTCTGGAGAGCGACGGCCACCGCGATCGCCTGCTCGTCGTCGAAGAGCAGCGGCGGCAGCTCGGAACCGGCGTCGAGGCGGTAGCCGCCGTCGGGACCCTTGGTCGCACGGACGGGGTAGCCGAGCTCGCGGAGGCGGTCGACGTCGCGGCGCACGGTGCGGGGGCTGACGCCCAGACGGCCGGCGAGGGCGTCGCCAGGCCAGTCGCGCCGCGCCTGGAGCAGCGAGAGCAAGGTGAGGAGCCTGCCGGCGGTGTCAGCCATGAGCCCAGCGTGTCACGAGAAGCGGTCAGATCCTGTCCGGATCTTCGTCGCGTGTGACGAACTGAACCGGGTCCCGCCGAGCGCACCCGCCCGGGCCCGGTGCGTGTCTCAGTTGTAGAGCATCCCACCGTCGACGAGGAGGACCTGGCCGGTGACGTAGTCGGAGTCCGGCCCGGCGAGGAAGGACGCCACCTTGGCTACGTCCTCCGGTGTCTCGATCCGACCGAGGGCGATCGAGTCGACGTTCTCCTTGAGGTTCTGCCCGATCGGCTTGCCGTTGATCTTGCTCAGCTCGGCGTCGATGAGGTCCCACATGCCCGTGCCCACGATCCCGGGGGCGTAGCCGTTGACCGTGATCCCGAGGGGGGCGAGCTCCTGGGCGGCGGCCTGGATGAGGCCGCGGACCGCGAACTTGGTCGCGGAGTAGGCGCCGAGGATCGGGAAGCCCTTGATCGCGGCGATCGAGGCGGCGGAGACGATCTTCCCGCCGTGGCCTAACTCGGCGAACTTCGCGGCGGCGGCCTGGACTCCCCACACGACCGAGTTGACGTTGATCTTGAAGATCTTGTCCAGCTCCTCCTCGGTGATCTCGAGGAAGGGCTTCACCTGTGCGATGCCGGCGTTGTTGACGAGCACGTCGAAGCCGCCGAGGGAGTCGGCGGCCTGGTCGACCGCCGCGAAGACGTCCGCCCGGCTCGACACGTCTGCGACGACGAAGATGGCCTTGCGCCCGAGATCGTGGATCTCCTGGGCCACGGCCAGGCCCTTGTCCTCCTGGAAGTCCAGGTCTGCGAGCGCGACGTCAAACCCGTCCTGGGCCAGGCGCAGCGCGATGCCCCGCCCGATACCCTGGCTGGCACCGGTGACCAGAGCAACTTTTCCTTCAACAGACATCTTCGACTCCTTGCATCGGCGATCGGCGCCCTGATCTAGGGCGCAAGATGCCGTGCGCTGCACAGCGCGCGGGTCGTCGTGAGGCGCACACGGCACCGTCTTCGATCATGTCACCGTTGCCCTGGGACGCCAGCGGAGATGCCCGACGCCGCGACTACCGGGCGTGGACGTCGAAGGCCGCGCGCAGCGCGTCTCCGCGCAGGCCCGACCCCAGCAGCAGCGCCAACAGCAGGCGCGCCTTGACCGGGGAGAGCATCCGGCCGGGGATGAGCCCGCGCGCGAGGAGGTCGATCTCCCCGCCCGGGTACCCGTATGTGGCGGTCGGCGACGGCCCGGACCCGATCCGGCTGCACAGCACGATCGGGAGAACGGCCGCCGCGAGCGCGACCTGCCTGACGGCGTCGGCCGCCACATGCCCTCCACCCACCCCGGCGAGGACCACGCCGTCGTACCCTGCGGCGGCGAGGGCCGGTAGCAGGGCGAGGTCGTCGGAGACGCCCGCGCTCACGTGGGCGATGCGCGCGCCGGCGTGGGCGGGCGCGGCGAGCACGGGCCGCGTCCGCGGGACGAGCTCGACATGCGCGCGGCCCTCGCTGACCAGGCCGACCGGGCCGAGCGGGTCGGAGCTGAAGGCATCGACGTGGAAGGTGCTCGCCTTGCGCACCCAACGAGCCGCGTGCACGACGTCGGCGAACTGCACGAGCACGCCCATACCTCGGGCGTCGGGACTGGCAGCCACGAGGACGGCCGCGACGAGGTTGGCCGGACCGTCGGCGCCCGCGCTCGCCCGGTTGCGCATCGCGCCGGTGACCACGACCGGGATCCGCGCGGCTGTGCCCAGCACGTCGAGCACGAAGGCCGTCTCCTCGATCGTGTCGGTCCCCTGGGAGACGACTACCGCGTCGACGTCACCCGGTAGGGCCGCCACGAAAGCGTGCAGCTCGAGCAGGTCGGCGAGGGTGATCGAGGCAGAGGGCAGGAGCCGGAACTCGTGCGCGATCAGGTTCGTCTCCGGAACCCAGGCCTGGATCTCGTGGCACATCAGGTCCGCGCCGGTCACCGGGACCACACCGAGGCCTGCGCCGGTCGACTCCGAGCTGATGGTGCCGCCGAGGGTGATCAGGGCGATCGTGGTCATGGGCGGTCCTCGTCGGTCGGTGCGGGTGGTGCGTGCGGTCCTGGATGGCGCCTCGGGGGATCACGCCCAGCCGAGCTCCCGCAGGCGCTTGTCGTCCATGCCGAAGTAGTGCCCGATCTCGTGGACGAGGGTCGTGCGGACCCGTGCCCTCAGGTCGTCGAGATCCGCGCTGTGCTCGGCGATGGTGTTCTGGAACAGCGTGATCCGGTCCGGCAGCTCGCCGTAACCGTACACACCGCGCTTGGTCAGCGGGTGCCCGGTGTAGAGCCCGTAGAGCCGCGGGCGCTGGCCCGGCGGCTGATTCTCGATCATCACGGCGACGTTGTCGAGGTCACCGAACATCTCCTCGGGGATCGCCCGGTACTCCTGCGCGACGATCTCCTCGAATGCCGCATCGCTGATCTCGACCATCTCGCCATGGTGTCACCTGCCCGCAGAGGCGGCCTCAGCAGGTCGGGACACAAGTGGCCACGGAAGCGGACAGGAACTGTCCTCTACCCCTGGAAGTGTGGGAACTGTTCACGCAAGTCCCTGACGGAACGACCCCCCGGAGACCCTCATGATCCACACCACTGCCCTCACCAAAGATTTCGTGGTGAGCCGCACAGAGACGGTGCACGCGGTCAAAGGCATCAACCTCACCGTCGAGCCCGGAGAGCTCGTCGCGGTGCTCGGCCCCAACGGCGCGGGCAAGACCACCACGATGCGCATGCTCACCTCCCTCATCCACCCCACCTCCGGCACCGCGCGGGTCGCCGGGTACGACGTCGCGACCGACCCGAGCCAGGTTCGTCGCCGCATCGGCTACGTCGGCCAGGGCAATGGCGCGGGGCACACCCAGCTCGTGCGCGACGAGATGTACACCCAGGGCGTCATCTACGGGCTCGACCGCCGGTCCGCCGCGCGCCGGGCCGACGAGCTGCTCGCGGCCCTCGACCTCGTGCCGCTCGCCAAGCGCAAGGTCTCCGACCTCTCCGGCGGCCAGCGCCGTCGCCTCGACGTCGCGATGGGCCTGGTCCACGCGCCCTCGCTGCTCTTCCTCGACGAGCCGTCGACCGGCCTCGACCCGCAGAACCGGGCCAACCTCTGGGAGCACATCCTGCGCATGCGGGTCGAGCACGAGATGACGATCATGCTCACCACGCACTACCTGGACGAGGCCGACTCGATGGCCGAGCGGGTGGTCGTCGTCGACCACGGCGAGATCATCGCCGACGACACCGCCGAGAACCTCAAGAACAACCTCGCCGGCGACCGCGTCGTCCTGTCCGTCGCGCCGATGCCCGACGCCGGTGCCCACCTCGAGCAGGTCGTCTCCCGGGTGGAGCACGTCCGGGAGGTGACCACCGACTCCCCCGGTCACCTCACCGTGCGCGTCGACCAGGGACCCCACACCCTGCCCAGGCTGCTCCGTGCCGTCGACGCGGCCGGCTTCACCGTGACCGCGGCCGAGCTCCACCGCCCCACCCTGGACGATGTTTTCCTCGGGCTCACCGGGCGCAGCCTGCGCGAGTCGAGCGCCGCCGCCGAGACCGATCCCGCGTCGCCAGACGCCGCCACAGACAAGGACGCAGCATGACCACCACGACCAGCACCCTCGCCCCGTCCCGTCAGGGCGAGGTCGCCTCGACCGGCCCCCGCAACCTGGCCCGCGACATCCTCATCGTCCTGCACCGCGAGCTGCGCCCGCTGCTGCGCGACCCGTTCTCGATCATGTTTGGACTCATCCAGCCGATCATCTTCCTCGCGCTCTTCGGTCCGCTCCTCGTGGGCTCCCTGGGCGGCGCGGCCGAGGGCGCGCTCGGGGAGAGCGTCTGGCAGTGGTTCGTGCCGTCGATCCTCGTAATGACCGCGCTCTTCGGCACGTCGATGACCGGCTCGAACCTGCTCTTCGACTTCCAGACCGGCGCGCACGAACGGATGATGGTCACTCCGCTGTCCCGCCCGTCGCTGCTCGTGGGACGGGCGCTGAAGGAGATGGTGCCGCTCAGCTGGCAGGCGGTGCTCATCGTCGTCGTCATGCTGCCCTTCGGCTTCACGCTCTACCCCGTCGGCGCCGCCGGCGGGCTCGTGATCCTCGCGATCTTCGGTGTCGGACTCGGCTCGCTCAGCTACGCGCTCGCCATCGCCGTCCGCAAGCAGGACTGGATGTTCTGGGTGGTGCAACAGACCTTCATCTTCCCGGTCATGATCCTGTCCGGGATGCTGCTCCCGCTCGAGACCGGCCCGCACTGGATGCAGGTCGCCTCGAAGTTCAACCCGCTGACCTACATGGTCGACGCCGAGCGGGCGCTGTTCGGCGGTGACCTCACCAACCCGGATGTCCTGTGGGGAATCCTCGCGGCCCTCGGGACGGCCGTCCTCGGCCTCGCGGTCGGCATCCGGATGATGCGCCGCAGCGCGGACTGAGCGGAACCTGGCCGCCAGACGGGGCGCTGATACTGGCACTGTCGGCCGATCCGCGCGCCCGATCCCATACGAGGCGTGCTCCTGACGACGGAACGTGCGTTCAACCGCACGCACCGTCGTCAAGAGCACGCCCCGTTCTGACGCGCGGGACGAAGGTCCCCTCATCTGCCGCAGGTCGGGGTCGATCTTGACCAATGTCGACACGGCCATCAGGCCCCTCCGCTCGGCCCTCATATCGGAGTTCCCATGCGCGCACGCGCCCGTCTGTCCCGGTTCCAGGACCTCAGCGTCCGCATCAAGGTCCTTGCCGCGGTCACCGTCGCGACGCTCGTCGCGGTCCTGGTCGGCGTCCTCGGCCTCCAGGCCCTCGCGTCGTCGGCGGACACGTCGACGACGATCTATACCAACAACGTCCTGGGCGTGCTGCACGCGGCCGACATGGAGATCGCGATCGACACGATGCGGATCGACGTCCGCGACGCGGTCCTCGCGGAGGACAAAGCTGCCACCCAGGCGAAGATCGACGCGCTGGACGATGCGGAGGCGTCCTTCGACGAGGCCGCGGCCAGCTACGCCACCACACCGCTCGACGACGCCCGTGAGCAGGCCCTCGCCGGGCTGCACGCCGCGATCGACCAGTACCTCACACTCCAGCGCACGGACATGGCCGCCCTTGCCCTGGCGAACGACAGCACGGCGTGGTTGATCGCGAACGCCGAGCGGGGCAACCCCCTGACGACGAAGATGACCGAGCTCATCGCCCTCATCAAGGACACGGAGGCCGCCCAGGGCAAGGTGGCCGCCGAGGCCTCCCTCGCGGCCTACGGCGACCAGCGGACTCAGGCGCTGGCGATCCTCGTGGCCGGCGCGCTGCTCGCCGTGACCCTGGGCTGGTTCGTCGCCCAGGGCGTGGCGGGCAGCACCGCCAAGGTGCAGACCGTCGTCGAGCACATGGCGGAGGGCGACCTCACCCATACGACCGGGCTGACCTCCCGCGACGAGATCGGACGCATGGGAGCCGCGCTGGACCACGCGCTGGTGCAGTTCCGCTCGGTCATGGGCTCGGTCGCGCAGTCCTCCGACGCCGTCGCCGCGGCATCGGAGGAGCTGTCCGCCAGCTCGAGTCAGATCGCCGCGGGTGCGGAGGAGACCGCCGCCCAGGCGGGGGTGGTGTCCGCCGCAGCGATGCAGGTCTCGGGCAACGTGCAGACGGTCGCCGCGGGCGCCGAAGAGATGGGGGCCTCGATCCGTGAGATCTCGCGCTCCGCGAACGAGGCCGCCCGGGTCGCGTCCGAGGCCGTCACCGTGGCCGGAGAGGCGACCAGGTCCGTCGCCAAGCTCGGCACCTCCAGCCAGGAGATCGGGAACGTCGTCAAGGTCATCACCACGATCGCCGGGCAGACCAACCTGCTCGCCCTCAACGCGACGATCGAGGCGGCCCGCGCCGGAGAGGCGGGCAAGGGTTTCGCGGTCGTCGCATCGGAGGTGAAGGAGCTCGCCCAGGAGACCGCCCGCGCGACCGAGAGCATCGCTCGCCTCGTCGAGACCATCCAGTCGGACACCGCCGGCGCGATCGGGGCGATCGGGCACATCTCGAGCGTCGTCACCTCGATCAACGACTACCAGCTCACCATCGCCTCCGCGGTCGAGGAACAGACCACCACGACCAACGAGATGAGCCGCAACGTCGCCGAGGCGGCAGTCGGCGCCGATCAGATCGCTTCCACCATCACGGGCGTCTCGGCTGCGGCCAGCTCCACGACGGAGGCATTGACCCAGAGCTCGTCCGCTGTCAGCGAGCTCTCGCAGATGGCAACCGAGCTACGAGCGTCCGTGGCGGCCTTCACCTACTGACGGGTCGCCTCGCCGTGGCGGCCGAGCGGGAAGACGAGCGAGTGCGGTTGCTCAGCGTGCCCGCCCGAGGCTAAACATTTGAATCATCAAACATTTGCTCTAGAATGGGGGCATGAGCGCCGAACCCTCCCTCCCGGACACCCCTCAGTGGCTCAGCGCTGAGGAGAACGAGACCTGGCTGCAGTTCTCCGAGATCATGATCCGGATGCCCTCGGCCCTCGACGCCCAGCTCCAGCGCGACGCAGGGATCAGCTTCTACGAGTACATGGTCCTGGCGATGCTCTCCGAGCAGCCGGACCGGACCCTGGGCATGGGTCACCTCGCCCGACTCACGAGCGGTTCCCTCTCCCGCCTGTCCCACGTCGTCAAGCGCCTCGAGAAGCAGGGCTTCGTCACCCGCGAGCCGAGCCCGCACGACCGCCGCCACACGAACGCGATCCTCACGGATGCCGGGATGGCCAAGATCGTCGACGCCGCCCCGGGCCACGTCGCCCAGGTCCGCCGCCTCGTCTTCGACGCCCTCAGCCCGGACCAGTCGCGGGGCCTACGGGACGCGTCGTCGACCATCCGCACCCAGATCGACCCGAGCGGGGAGTGCGACATCTCGATCAACGCGCCGCGGGGCTGAGTACCCGGCACCCGCACGCACCACGAGCCCGCCCGAGAATCGGGGCGGGCTCGTGTCGTTGTTGTCGACGCTACGGGCGCCGACAGCCTTACTCCTTGACGGCGTCTTTGACGTTCTCGCCGGCCTGCTTGATGGAGGCCTTGCTCTGGTCGACCTTGCCTTCGGCCTCCAGCTTGTCGTTGCCGGTGACCTTGCCGGTCACCTCTTCGGCCTTGCCCTTGACGTCCTCGGCCACATGCTTGATCTTGTCTCCGATGCCCATGGATCCTCCTTGTGCTCGGTTCGGGGTGCCGCGCGCGTCATCGCGCGGGTCTTTTCGACCGTACGTCGGCAGGCACGAGGGCGCATCTGGGGCGACGCAGACGGCGCGGTGGCATTCGACTAGTGGGTCGCGCCCGCCGCGAGCGCCATGTCCGTCGTCGTCGTCAGGCTCGTGCGCACGATCGACACGAGCCCCGTCGCCATGGTCTCGACCGTCATCGACGGATGGGACGTCCCGGCCGCCTGCTCCGGGGCGTAGGGGACATGCACAAATCCTCCCCGCGGGCCGCGGCGATGATCGCGGCCCGGCACACCCTCCGCGGGCTCTCCCGCCGCCATCTCGTCCCCAGCGGCGCCCGCGAGCGCGTGCATGAGCGCGTAGAACACGTGGTTGCACACGAACGTCCCGGCGGTCTGCGACACGACGGCCGGGATTCCCTCCCGCGTCAATGCCGCGAGCGCGGCCTTGATGGGCAGCGTCGCGAAATACGCGGCGGGCCCGCCGACCACGATGGCCGCGTCCACCGGCGAGGCACCGGCGTTGTCGGGGATCCGCGCGTCGTCGACGTTGATCGCGACCCGCTCGAGCGCGAGCGTCGCCCTCCCTCCCGCCTGCCCGACGGCGATCACGAGCTCGGGGCGCAGCCGCTCGATCGCCTCGTTCAGCACCTCGGCGGCGCGGCCGAACTCGACGGGCAGCTCGAGGACGTCAAGAGCCTCCGGCCCCTCCCACAGCTCCTGCGCGCGCTGCACGGCCAGCCAGGACGGGTTCGTGGTCTCCCCGGCGAAGGGCTCGAAGCCGGTCAGCAGGACGGTGCTCATCGAGACGGTCCTCATTGGAACGGTGCTCATCGAGACTCCGCCACGAGCTCGATGATCCGGGCGATGACCAGCTGGTCGGCCTCGGGACGGGCGGAGCCGATGAGTGCGTGCAGGTAGAGGCCGTCACCGACGAGCTGGACGAGGCGGGCCAGGGTCGGGTCGGCGATCTCCTGGGCGATGACGGCGTACCAGGACTCGAAGGTGTCGGCTAGGGCGGCCTCGACGTCGACCTCCTGCACGCCGACGAGGCGCAGCGCAGCCAGGACCGACCGGGTGCCCGGGTCGTCGGGCACCGTGGACACATCGAGGTACGCGGCGATCAGACCCTGCGAGGCGTTCCTGGTGCGCGCGGCTTCCTGGGCGGCGCTCGTGCGCAGGCGCGCGAGGAAGCCCTCGTAGAGGGCCTCCTTCGAGCCGAAGTGGTAGAGCAGACCGCCCTTGGACACACCCGCGCGGGTGGCGACCGCCTCAAGGGTGGCTGCTGAGGAGCCGCCTTCCAGGAGGAGCGTCTCGAGGGCGTCGAGGATCAGGTCGCGGGTGGCCGAAGGGCGGGCGGGCGAGGGCCTGGTGATGGAGGACACGGTGTCATCCTATGACACCTGTACCGTCCAGCCGGTACAGTAGTGGCTGTCGATCAACCACGAAGGAGGCGAAGCCATGTCCGACCCCCAGTCCATCACCACCGCCGTTGCGACGCCCGCCCCAGCCCGCGCGGGCAAGCGCGCCTGGCTCGCGCTCGCCGCGCTCATGCTTCCGGTGCTGCTGGTCAGCATCGACAACACGGTCTTGTCCTTCGCCGTCCCTCAGCTCAGCCTCGCGCTCTCACCGAGCGCGACCCAGCTGCTGTGGATCGTGGACATCTACCCGCTCATGCTCGCGGGCCTGCTCGTGACGATGGGCACCCTCGGCGACCGGGTCGGGCGCCGCCGTCTGCTGCTGCTCGGCGCCGCCGGCTTCGGCGTGGTGAGCATCTACGCGGCCTTCGCCTCGGACGCGTCCCACCTCATCGCGGCGCGCGCCCTGCTCGGCATCTTCGGCGCGATGCTCATGCCTTCGACGCTGTCGCTGCTGCGCAACCTCTTCATCGACGACAACCAGCGCCGACTCGCGATCGCTGTCTGGGCCTCCGGCTTCTCCGCCGGTGCGGCCCTTGGCCCGATCGTCGGCGGCTGGCTGCTCGAGCACTTCTGGTGGGGCTCTGTGTTCCTGCTCAACGTCCCGGTGCTGATCACGTTGCTCGTGGCCGCCCCGTTCCTCATCCCCGAGTCGCGCAACCCGCTCGCGGCACGCCTCGACCTGCCCAGCGTCGGCCTGTCTATCGCCACGATGCTGCCCTTCGTCTTCGGGATCAAGACCTTCGCCACGCACGGGGCCACGCCGCTCGCGATCACCGCGCTGGGCACCGGCGTGATCCTCGGGATCGTCTTCGTCCGGCGCCAGTTCGGGCGGACCGACCCCCTGCTCGACGTCCGGCTGTTCCGCAACCGGGTGTTCTCGGCGTCGGTCACCGCCAACTTTATGGCCGTCTTCGCCTTCTCCGGCCTCGTGTTCTTCGTCTCCCAGTTCCTCCAGCTGGTCCTCGGCCTGTCCCCGATGACCGCCGGCTGGTACCTGCTGCCCGGCGCCCTGGCCGCAGTCGTCATGGGCCTCGCCGCCGTTGCCCTGGCCAAGGTCGCTCCCATGTGGGTGCTCGTGCCGACCGGACTGGCCATGGCGGCCGGTGGCTATGCGCTCGGTATGACCATCACCGGGTCCTCCTCGGTCGGGGTGATCGTGGCGCTCTTTGTGCTCGTGGGCGGCGGCGCAGGCCTGGCCGAGACGCTCACCAACGACGCGATCCTCGCCTCTGTGCCACCCGAGCGCGCCGGGGCAGCGTCGGGCATCTCTGAGACGGCCTACGAGCTCGGCGCCTCCCTCGGGGTGGCGATCCTCGGCAGCGTGCTCGCGGTCTTCTACCGCACCCGGCTCGAGCTCCCGGCCGGGCTCGACGCCGCCACGACCGAGGCGGCCCAGCAAACCCTCGGCGGCGCAGTGCACGCGGCAGAATCGCTCCCGAGCAACGTCGCCGCCCCGCTGGTCGACGCCGCGCGCGACGCCTTCTCCCAGGGCATGGTCGCGACGTCGGCCATCGGCCTGGTGCTCATGGTCGCCGCCTCGCTCGGCGTCGGGCTCGCGCTGCGCTCACGCACGCGCGGGACGACGGTCGCGGGGCCGAGCGCCTGAGAGACCAGCCACTGAGCCTGTTCGCCGGGGTGGAACTGTCCGCGAGCTCGTGAGCAGTCATCTATGACTTCTTAAGTCTTTTAAGAGGTCGTATCTGACCGATTGCATCGGAGTCCGTGATTCGCGTGATGACCTCACCTCGGCGCCCTGTACCGGCTCCCCGAGACGCACGCTCGGCGCGGACCTAGGCTCGTTGGAGCGACGCCGTCTGCGTCGCGGGCGGTCGTCGGACCCAACGTCGGCGAGCGCACCCAGAGAATGTCAGAGGAGATACCCGTGACCGACTCCGTGCCCTTCGGTGCACCCTGCTGGATCGACCTGGCCACCTCCGACCTGGCCCGCGCGACCGACT
Source organism: Sanguibacter gelidistatuariae (assembly GCF_900096585.1). Lineage (GTDB taxonomy): Bacteria > Actinomycetota > Actinomycetes > Actinomycetales > Cellulomonadaceae > Sanguibacter > Sanguibacter gelidistatuariae. The sequence goes on along the minus strand of NZ_FMYH01000001.1, from coordinate 496,669 downwards.
TCTACGGTCAGCTCTTCGGCTGGACGGCGGTTGCCGCCGGTCCCGAGTACGGCGGCTATGTCAACTGCTCCAAGGGCGACCGGCGGGTCGCCGGGATGATGGCGAACGAACCAGGTTCTGGCTACCCCGACGGCTGGTCAACCTACCTAGCCGTGGCCGACGCCGGCGCGACCACCTCCGCCGTCCAGGTCGCGGGCGGCCGCGTTCTCGTCGAGCCGATGCAGGTCGGCGCCCAGGGCACGATGGCCGTCTACGCCGACCCGACCGGAGCCGTGATCGGCGCCTGGCAGCCGGCCGAGCACACGGGATACTCCGCGCTCGAGGAGCACGGCACCGCGATCTGGCACGAGCTGTACACGACCGGCTACACCGCGGCGGTCGACTTCTACCGCTCGGCCTTCGGCTGGGACACCGAGGTCACGGTCGACTCCGACGAGCTTCGCTACACCGTCCAGATTGCCGACGGCGTGCAGCGCGCGGGCATCGTGGATGCCTCCTCCTGGCTGCCCGACGGCGCCTCCTCCACCTGGGAGGTCTACTTCGGCTCGCGTGACGTCGCCGCCACCCTCGCCCAGGTCACCGCGCTCGGCGGGAGCGTCGTCCAGGACGTCGCCGACACCCCCTACGGGCAGCTGGCCACCGCAGCAGACCCCACCGGAGCCCAGTTCAAGCTCAAGGCCGTGCCGTCCTGACGCGCCGCTCCCGCACAGGATCTCGGGCTGCGCCGTCGCGTCCGGGGAACGACGATGGAGGTCGGACCGCAAGACACTCGAAAGAACACGAGGAACACCATGAGCGCATCGACCGACCAGACCTTCGACGTCGTCGTCATCGGGGCAGGCGCGGTGGGTGAAAACACCGCCGAACGCGCCGGACGCACCGGGTTGAGCGTCGCCGTCGTCGAGGACGCGCTGGTCGGCGGGGAGTGCTCGTACTGGGCCTGCATGCCCTCGAAGGCGCTGCTGCGCCCGGGGGCCGCGCTGGCGGCGGCCCGCGGGGTGCCCGGCGTGGCCGAGATGCTCACCGGCGAGCTCGACCCGGCCCCGGTCCTCGCCCGGCGCGACACGTTCACCTCGCACTGGCACGACGACAGCCAGGTGTCCTGGCTCGAGGGCGCCGGCATCACGCTGATCCGCGGACGCGCCCGCTTCACCGGACCGCGGACGATGACCGTCACGGCCCCCGCCGACGGGGACGGATCCCCCCTCACCACGACGGTGACCGCCCGGCACGCGGTCATCCTCGCAACCGGCAGCACTCCGGTGGTCCCTGCCATCGACGGCCTGGACCCCAGCGAGGTGTGGACCAGCCGAGAGGCGACCTCCGTCACCGACGTCCCGGCCTCCCTCGCCATCGTCGGCGGCGGGGTCGTCGCGGTCGAGATGGCCACCGCACTGACCGACCTCGGGACTCGCGTCACCGTCGTGGCGCGAGGAGACCGGCTGCTGACGAGCTCTGAACCCTTCGCCGGTGAGGCGGTCGCAGCCGCGCTCACCGACCTCGGCGTCGACATCCGCCTGGGCACCGAGGTCACCCGGGCCACCGCGACCGGCGAGACCGGCACGAGAACCGCTACCCGCCTGCACCTCTCCGACGGCTCCACCGTCGTGGTCGAGAAGGTCCTGGTCGCAACCGGGCGCCGCCCGGCGACGACCGACATCGGCCTCGACGCCGTCGGCCTGGACCCCGAGAAACCGCTCGCGGTCGACGACGCCATGGAGGTCCTCGTCGAGCCGGACGGCGCCGGGACCGGCTGGCTCTTCGCCGCCGGCGACGTGACCGGCCGGGCGGCGACGACCCACCAGGGCAAGTACGAGGGCCGCGTCGCCGGAGACGTCGTCGCCGCGCGTTTCGGCCCCGAGGGGGCCCGGGGGCCCGGTCCCGGTGGTCCAGACGCGCCCGACGCGCGCACCCGTGAACGATCCGCCGCGCGGTGGAGCCAGTTCCGAGCGAGCGCCGACCACCGCGCCGTCCCCCAGGTCGTCTTCACCCGGCCCGAGGTGTCCAGCGTCGGTCTCACCGAGCAGCAGGCCCGCGACGCCGGTCTCGCCATCCGCACGATCCGGTACGACCTCGCCTCGGTCGCTGGCGCCTCGCTCGTCTCGGACGACTACGCCGGGACCGCCCAGCTCATCGTCACGACCGACACCCGGGTCATCGTCGGAGCGACCTTCGTAGGCCCCGACGCTGCGGAGCTGCTGCATGCGGCGACGATCGCCGTCGTCGGCGAGGTGCCCCTCGACCGGCTCTGGCACGCGGTCCCCGCATACCCGACCGTCTCGGAGGTGTGGCTGCGTCTCCTCGAGGAGGCCGGACTCTAGACCTTGCGCGCACCGGCGGCAGCCGCCGCCACGTCCCACCAGGCGTCGAGCAAGAACGGTACAATCGCGGATTGAAACGGAATCCGATGCCACCCGGCTGCACGTCCGCACCCGTTGCCGGCTGGCGCCACTCACCACGTGAAGAAGTGAGAGCCCGATGACCGACAGCGTGTCCCTGACGCCTCCTGGCGCCTCCCTCGTCCTCCAGGCCCCCGCCCCGGTCGCCGTCGTGCAGCCGACCCAGGTCGAAGGGATGCTCCCGGTCGAGGACTCCCGCAAGCAGGAGCTCACCGCGACCGCTGCAGCCTTCGCGGCCGAGCTCGCGACGCTGACCCCCAACAGCCCCGAGCTGCAGGCCAAGGTCACCGAGATCACCAACCTCGGCCGCGAGGAGATCTCCTCAGCCGCGAACGCCTCCAACCGCATGCTCGAGCGCCCTGCCTCCGCGCTGGCCGCAGCCAAGGGCAACGGTGACGGCGGGGACGCCCAAGCGCGGGTCGCCAAGACCCTCACTGACCTGCGCTTCCAGGTCGAGGACCTCACCCCCAACCGCGCGGACCTCACCGGTGCCCGCAAGATCCTCGGCTTCATCCCGGGCGGGTCCAAGATCGCCCGGTACTTCGAGAAGTACAAGTCCGCCCAGTCCCAGCTCGACTCGATCACCCGCGCCCTCGAGGCCGGCCAGGACGAGCTGCGCAAGGACAACGCAAGCATCGAGCAGGAGAAGGTCAACCTGTGGACCACCATGGGAACCCTGTCGGAGTACGCGATCCTGCTCTCCAACCTCGACCGCGCGGTCGAGGCCAAGGTCACCGAGATCGAGGCCACCTCCCCGGAGAAGGCCAAGGCCATGCGCGCGGACGTGCTCTTCGCCGTCCGCCAGCGCCACGAGGACATCCTCACCCAGCTGGCCGTCTCGGCCCAGGGCTACCTCGCAATGGACATGGTCCGGGCCAACAACGTCGAGCTCATCAAGGGCGTCGACCGCGCCCGCACCACGACGCTGTCCGCGCTGCGCACCGCCGTGATCGTCGCGCAGGCGCTCACCAACCAACGCCTGGTGCTCGACCAGATCACCGCGCTGAACAAGACCACGAGCGACCTCATCGCCTCCAACGCCGAGATGCTCAAGACGCAGTCCGCCGACATCCACCGCCAGGCGGCCGCCTCGACCATCGACATCGAAAAGCTCGAGAAGGCCTTCCAGGACGTCTTCACCACGATGGACGCGATCGACACGTTCCGCGCCGAGGCCGCCACGTCCATGGCCACGACGATCACCTCGCTGCAGGGCCAGATCGAGCGGGCCCAGCCGTACCTCGAGCGGGCCCAGTCCCGCAACGAGATCACGTCCTGACCCTGCTCCACGCAGAGCACACGAGCGAGTACACCACGGCGCACACCACTGACAAGAAGGGGAGACCATGAGCTGGCTCTTCGGACGCTCCAAGGCGCCCGCAGCCCCGGTCTCCCCTGCGCCGCCCGTGCCGGAGCGGTCGTTTCACGAGGACATGGGTGCCCGGGCCCGGGCACTGCTGGGCTCGACCCGCCAGAGCGGGGGGCACCTGCCGGTCAAGGCGTCGATCCAGCTCTTCGCCATGCTCGACCTCCTGGCCGACCTGCTCGAGCACACGACCGTCGCACCCCCCACGGTCGACGAGCAGATCGCGATCGAGTTCATGCTCAAGGACTACATCCCGTCCACGGTCAACGCCTACCTCGCCTCCCGGGCCGCGCCGGAGGTCAAGGACGCGCAGCTGGTCAGCCAGCTCCAGCTGCTCCTCGACCGAGCGCACTCGATGGCCCGGGCGGTCTACGCTCACGACAGCGCACAGCTTGAGATCAACGGTCGTTTCCTACGCGAGAAGTTTGGGTGAGCGAAGCACACATGTCTCCAGTCACACTCATCAGGGGCGCCAACGCCTCGGTCACCAACCTCCTCCCGGCAGTCTCCAACGTCACTGTGGGCTTCTCCTGGACCGTCGTCCAGAGCAACGGCCCGGCCACCGAGGTGGTCGCCTGCGCGATCGTCTGCGGCCAAGACGGCAAGGCCGTCTCGGGCGAGCATGTGGTGTTCTTCAACCAGATGCTCAGCCCCGACGAGGAGGTCGCCTACGACCCCGACGGCTCGCTGCCGGGCGGCGACCTAGAACAGATCGACGTGTCGCTCGCGAAGATCCCGTCAAACGTCATGAGCATCGCGCTTGTCCTCTACGTCAACCCCGACCTGCGCACCCCCGGCACCTTCGACGGTGTGCGCGACGCCGTCGTGCGGGTCCTGGACCGCAGCGGCGCCGAGGCGCTGCGCTACGAGATCGAGACGAAGGACGTAGGCTCCACGAGCGCCGTCGTCGCAGCCGAGCTGTACCGGCGCGGCAACGAGTGGAAGTTCCGCGCCGTCGGGCAGGGCTACGCGGGTGGGGTGCGCGACGTCGCGAAGAACTATGGGTTCACCTTGTGAGCCACCCTCTGTCCCCCGCCCCGGGCGGGCGCAGCACGGTCGTGGACGGGTTCTTGCGCCGCCGCCCGCCGCGGCGGCCCGTGGCCGCGAATGTGCCGGCGGCGACGAAGCTGTCGCTCAACCCGGCGGCGGCCGCCCACGAGCCTGCGCCGCGGGACGCGGCGGCGTCCTACGGTGTACCTCGGGTCCAGGCCGCCGGGCACCTCGACGCCGCGCACCCGATGCTGGCCCTCACCCGGCTGCAGTCCGCCGTCGGGTCCCTCCAGGTCGTCGTCGACGGTGACGCAGCCGGGTGCGACGTGCTGTGGGAGCTGGACGACAACCGGCAGGGATCACTGGACCGGGTGCCGCTCGACGCCGGGCGCCGCCCGCTGGTCTCCCCCGACAAGACGCCCGGGTTCGTGCTGGGCCTGCGTCACGCCCAGGCGCTGCGTCGGGTGGTCTTCTGGTTCCCCGGGGCGACGACCGTCTCGGTCGTCCTCCTCGACGGCACCGTGGTCCGCTGCGACCACCCCATGAGCGTCCTCGCCGTCTACCAGCTCGAGGGCGAGCTGTTCCTGCGCTACGACGCCGACGACTACGCCGACGTCAGCGAGGTCCGCGCAGCCTACGGATTCTGAGCCAGGATCATCCAGCGAGCGAGGGGTCGCTCGAGAGGATCATCCCGAGCGTGATCGTGCCCTGAGCGAGCGCCTGCTTGGTGAGGTTCCCTCCGGCGTCGAGGGAGACGAAGCTCGCGATGTCGATCCCGTAGGTCTGCTCCAGGCCGATCTGGCAGAACGGCCGCTCAGGGCACTCGGGCGGACCGCCGAGCACGATCCCGCCGCAGGCCGCGGCGAGCTCGGACAGCGTCGCTACCTTGTGCTCCTGCGCGAAGCCGGAGGTGACGGCGTAGGCGTTCTGGTCCTGGGCCTTTGCCGGTGCGGCGAAGGCCAGCCCGACCGCCTTTCCCAGGGTCGTGAGCTGGGCGACGGTGGCGTCGAGATCGCTCGAGGCGAGCGGTGTGGCGCCCTCGCCGTTGACGGCGGTGTTGAGGAACTCGGTGAGCGTGCTGACGTACTCCGGGACGACGGTGAGGGCTCCGGACTCCAGGTCCGTGAGGTAGAGCTCCCGGTTGCCGATGTCCTGGATGCTCACGTCGTAGCCGGCGGCGGTCAGGACCGTCGCGTAGAGGTTGGCCAGAACCCTCCCCTCGTCGAAGTTCGGCGCACCGACGACCACCTTGCGGCCCTTGCCGACCGGGTCCTGGGAGTTGATGCCCTGGGCTGCGGCGAAGTCGGCGGCAGCCTGCGCCGGCGGCTGGCGGTCCACGCTGACGGCCTTGTTGAGGTTGACCAGTGCTGGGGTGTCGAGCACGGCAGAGACCGAGTCGAGCACGGGGACGAGGTCGGTGTCGCCCGCGGCCGCTGCTGCGTTGAGGGCAGGCACGACGTTGTCCGGGTTCTGCAGGTGCTGGTCGTCCGCGAGCGCGACGAAGGTGTCTCCGGGGACTGCCTCGCAGGTGGCGGGCGCCGCGGCGTCCGACGTGGTGGTTGCCGCGGTGGTTGAGCCCCCCGACGAGCCCGGGGACCCGCAGGCTGCCACCAGGACGAGGAAGCCCGCTGCGAGGGCGACCCGGGCGCGGGTGGTGGTCCGTAGCTGCATTTGAGCTCCTCAGGATCGATGGGGTCATCAGGCTCGTCCGGTGGGCCCCACCCGACCGGCGACAAACAAGAAGACTACGTCGAGCCTGTGTCATCCGCAGCGCGGATGCCACCTGCGCTGACGGCCGTCAGGAGCGTTGCAGCGCCAGCACGGGAGCGGGGGTCAGCAGCCGCTGGGCGAGCGCGAGGACCCCCTCGACGGCGAGGCAGAGCGCCGCGACGAGAACACCTCCCGCGAGCACCTGACCGTATCGCTGGGTGCCGAAGCCCGCGACGATGATCGTCCCCAGGCCACCGCCGCCCACGAGAGCCGCGAGGGGGATGGTCGCGATGACCTGGACGGTCGCGGTGCGCAGGCCGGCCGTGATGAGCGGGAGCGCGAGCGGGAGCTCCACCTGGCCGAGCACCCGCCAGCCGGAGAGCCCCATTCCCCGGGCCGCATCACGCACGTCGGCGTCGACCCCGCGCAGGCCCGCGTAGGTGTTGGCGAGGATGACCGGCAGCGCGAAGATCGCCGCGGCCAGGATCGTGGGACGGTTGCCGAAGCCGATCGCCGTCGAGGCGAAGATCGTCAGCAGCGCGAGGGTCGGCAGGGCGCGGCTCACGTTGGTCAGCACGACCGTGATGCTCGCTGCCCGCTCGGCACCCGGGACGTGGCCGAGCACGATGCCCACCGGGAGCGCCACGACCGCTGCCAGGAGCACCGCGAGGGCCGTCATGAGCAGGTGCTCACCGGTCAGCGCGAGGATGCCGTTCGGGCCCGACCAGTTGATCGGGTCGTTGAGCCAGACGAACGCGGCCTGGATCTGGTTCATCGGGAACCGGCCGAGCGCGCCCAGGGCGTGAGCGCCCTCCCCAGGAGATAGAGCAGCAGGTCGATGACCAGCGCCAAGGCCAGGCACAACAGCGTCGCGGTCATGATCTGAGCCCGGTACCCGCTCGAGAACCCGCGGAACATCAGCTGCCCGAGGCCCCCGTAGCCGATGACCACCCCGACCGTGACGAGCGCGACCGTGCTCACTGCCGCCAGCCGCAGCCCGGTCATGACGCTCGGCAGGGCGTTGGGCAGCTCGACCAGGAACAGCAGCCGCCAGCGCCCGTACCCGAGCCCGCGGGCGGCATCACGCACGGCCGGGTCGACCGTCGCCAGGCCCACCAGGGTGTTGCGTACGAGCAGCAGGAGCGCGTAGAGGACCAGGCCGAGCAGGACGGTCGCCCGGCGGTCACGCAAGAAGGGGTACACGACCGCGAACAGCGCGAGCGAGGGGATCGTGTAGAGCACGCCCGTGGTTCCCACGATCGGCCCGGCGAGTCGCGGCCAGGTGTGCGCGAGGGCCGCGAGCGGGACGGCGACGACGACGGCGATGACGATCGCCTGGAGTGTGAGGCCCGCGTGCTGGCCCAGGTAGCCCAGGATCTCCGGGGCGTTGTCCTGGACGTAGGACCACGAGAGCCAGGGGTTGGCAGCGGCCTCGGGACTCATCTGCGCGAGACTACCCTCGCGCACCACCCGCCGCCCGACAGTAGTGTCGACCCATGATGTCTCCCGACCCGCTCATCCGCTTCGAGGGCGTGAGCAAGACGTTCCCGGGCGGCTCGACTGCGGTGGAGCGTCTGGATCTCGACGTGCTCCCCCACGAGCTGCTGGCCCTCGTGGGACCCTCTGGATGCGGCAAGTCCACGACGCTGCGGATGGTCAACCGTCTCGTCGAGCCGACGTCGGGCCGGGTGCTGCTCGAGGGCGAGGACGTGGCCGACGGCGACCCGGTCGCCCTGCGCAGACGCATCGGCTACGTCATCCAGGACGTCGGCCTGTTCCCCCACCGCACCGTCTCCCAGAACGTCGCGACGGTCCCCGGGCTGCTCGGCTGGGACCGCGCGCGCACCCGTCGGCGGGTGGGCGAGCTCCTCGAGGTCGTCGGCCTGGACCCCGCGGTCTACGGTCGCCGCTACCCGCGTGAGCTCTCCGGCGGTGAACGCCAACGCGTGGGCGTCGCGCGTGCCTTGGTCGCGGATCCGCCGGTTCTGCTCATGGACGAACCCTTCGGCGCGGTGGACCCTGAGGGCCGGCGGCGCCTGCAGGTGGAGTTTCGACGCATCCAGCAGGACCTGGGCACCACGGTCATGCTCGTCACCCATGACATCGACGAGGCCGTCCGGCTGGGCGACCGGGTCGCGGTGTTCAGCCGCGGCGGCGTCGTCGAACAGCTCGACGACCCGGTGCGCCTGCTCACCCGACCGGCCAACGCCACGGTCGAGCAGTTCATCGGCGCCGGTCGCAGCGTCAGCCTGCTCGGTCTGGGGCGAGTCACGACAGCCGATCTCGAGCCAGTCTCGGTTCTCGCCGTCGGCGAGCGCGCGGGTGAACCCGGGGGCAGGACGTCGGTCGAGCTGGGGTCCTCCTACGACGAGGCGTTCGCGGCTCTGGCGGCGGGCCGGACCGACCACATCACCGTGACCGACGACGGGCGTCCGGTGGGCCGCCTCGACGCATCAGGTCTGCTGTCCGGGCTGCGCAGGTTGGCCGACTCCACGGCGCCGACCGAACCGGCTCTGGCGCAGGCAGCCGTAGTCACGCCGGCCCGGGACGGCTGACCGGCACGAGGTCCCGGTCAGCTGTTGTCTTCCTCGCGCAGCCGCGGCTGCGTCCGTCGCGCCGGGACGTGCCCGGCCTTGTCGGCGTAGAACGCCCTGATGACGTCCATGTCCGCGCCGACGTCCCCGGACGGTGTGAACGTCGGGCCGAGACCGGCGGTCATGGTCGTGCGGTCGACATACCCGAGGGTGATCGGCAGGCCGGTCTCCAGGGCGATCCGGTAGAAGCCCGACTTCCAGTACGTGCCCGCGCTGCGGGTGCCCTCCGGGCTGATCACCAGGTAGAAGCGCTCCCCCGACCGCACCCGGGCGACGAGATCCTCGACGAGCCCCTGCGGGGAAGAACGGTCCACCGGTATCCCGCCCAGGGCCCGCATGAACCAGCCGAGGGGTGGGCGGAAGAACGCCTTCTTGGCGAGGTATTTCACCGAGATCCCGGCCTCCGCGGAGATCGCGAGCATGTGCACGAAGTCCCAGTAGGCCGTGTGCGGGGCCGCGATCAGGATGCCGGCCCCGTCGCGCGCGATCGGCTCGGAGACCACCGTCCAGCGGCTCAGTCGCCAGTACCCCCGGGCGATCCGTTGGCGGAGCCTCACCCCTGATCAGTCCTCATCCATCTACGACTCGCCCGCTCTGTCATCAGTAACCACCGCGAGCGGCCGAGGCGTAGACGGAACGCGCCTCGGCGAAGGCGGAGTCAGCCGCCTCGGCCCGGCCGAGCTCGGCGAAGATGTCCGCGAGCGCGACGAGGCAGTCGGCGACCTGACGGCGCAGCCCAAGCTCGGTGTACAGGTCGCGGGCGGCGCCGTAGGCGTTCTCCGCCTCACTCAGGCGCGCCGTCTGCCGGAAGACGAGGGCGAGCCCGATCGCGCAGTCCGCCACGCGCTGCCGCACGTCGTGCGCCTCGTAGTACCCGATCGCCGAGACGTAGGCCTCCTCGGCGCGCTCGTAGCGCCGCGACATCGCGTAGATCCCGCCGAGGCTGACGGTCGCGCTGGCGACCTCGCGCTGCAGGTTCTGCGCCCGGTAGAAGTCGCGGGCGCGGGAGTAGGCCGCTTCCGCCTCGTCGAGCTGGTCGGTCCCCCACAGCACGAGGCCGAGGTTCATCTGGCAGTCGGCGACCTGGCGGTGCAGGTTGTTGGCGCGGTAGTAGTCCAGCGCCGCGGTGTAGGCGACCTGCGCGTCGACCCCTCGCTCGGCGTCCCAGAACAGGTCACCGAGGTTGACCGCGCAGGTTGCGGCCTCGTGGTGCAGGTCGTGCGCGGCGAAGTACGTCCGGGCCTGGGAGAAGGCCGCCTCGGCCTCGGTGAAGCGCCGGGTGGACTGGAAGACGTTGCCGAGGTTCGCGGTGCAGTTCGCGACGAGCCTGTCCAACCCGTGCGCGGAGTAGTAGGCGAGCGCCTGCGTGTAGGCGGCCTCCGCCTCGTCGAACCGTTCGGCCGCGCGGTAGACCACGCCGAGCTTGACCGTGCAGTCGACCGCACGGTCCTCGAGCTCGAGTGCGGCGAATGCCTGACGGGCCGACGACCAGTCCCGCTCGGCGCTGAGGTGGTCCCCGTCGGCGAAGGCCACAATCGCGCGCTGGAACAATTCATCGGCGGCGCGTCGTCGCGCAACAGGTGCAGGTGTCCGGTCCATGGCGACGACTGTACGGTAACGGTGGGGCCGTTCTTCGCACCTTCTGGGTGATTTCCCGGCGGCGAGTCAGATCGTCGCTTCCGGCCCCACGACTTCATCGTTTCACTGGCTCATGGGGGTATCGCTCCCAGCCCCCACGGCGGACAGAGAGGTGCTCGCATGGTCGTGAACCTCCCTCCCCCGCACTCCCCCCTCACCCCGCCCGACGTCGCGACCAGGACCGCGGTCATCGCGACTCTGCGCGGCGCGGGATGCGTCTTCGCCGAGGACGAGGCGCTGCTGCTCATCGATGCGGCGCAGTCTCCGTCCGACCTGCTCCAAGCGGTCTCTCGGCGCGTGGCCGGCATCCCCCTCGAGCACATCCTCGGTTGGGCGGAGTTCTGCGGCCTGCGGATCGCCGTCACGCCGGGGGTCTTCGTCCCGCGCCGGCGGACCGAGCTGCTCGCAGCCGAGGCCGGCCGGTTGTCCCGTGCGGGCAGCGTCGTGGTGGACCTGTGCTGCGGGTCCGGGGCCGTCGCCGCGGCGATCGCAGCCATCTTCGCGGGCACCGTCGCGGATGTCGACCTGCACGCCGCGGACATCGACCCGGACGCGGTGCGCTGCGCCCGTCGGAACGTCGAACCCGGCGGACACGTCCACCAGGGCGACCTCTACGACGCACTGCCCGCCGGGTTGCGCGGGCGGGTCGATGTCCTGGCGGTCAACGCGCCCTACGTGCCCACCGACGCGATCGGTCTCATGCCACCGGAGGCCCGCACCCACGAACCACATGTCGCCCTGGACGGCGGACTCGACGGGCTCGACATCCAGCGGCGGGTGGCGGCGTCCGCCCGGCGGTGGCTGGCCCCCGGCGGTCACCTGCTCATCGAGACGAGCGCCGCCCAGGCCGAGACGACCCGCCAGCTGGTCGCGGGCGCGGGCCTGGTGGCCCGAGTCGTGCGGTCGGAGGACCTCGACGCCACAGTCGTCGTGGGTCAGGCGGTCGTGGTCTCCGGCGGCAGCAGCAGGTCCCGCGAGCCGCGAGCCGCGCTGTAGCGCAGCGCCCGCGTGACGACGTCGGCCGCGGCCCGGGCGGCCTCGACGAGAGACTGCCCGGAGGCGAGCCCCGCGGTGAGCGCGCCGTTGAACGTGTCCCCCGTGCCGTTCGGGGCGCCGTCCTCCTTGACCGAGGCCAACCGCGTCGTCGCGTCCTTCTCGAAGACGATGGTCTCGATCACGCCAACCGCGGTGTCCGCCAGGACGCAGCCGGTGACTACGACGCCGCGCTGACGCTCACCGAGCAGGGAGTCGGCGATCGCCCGCAGCCCGGCGAGGGTGGTGGCGTCGGGCGCGGCCTCCTGGCCGAGCAACCCAGCCTCGAACTGGTTGGGGGTGAGCACGTGGGCCCGGGAGACGAGCTCGCTGCGCAGCACCTCGACCACGCCCGGGGCGACGAACACCCCGGAGCCGGTGTCGCCCATGACCGGGTCGCACACGTAGGTGATGTCGGGGTTGGCCGCGAGCGCCCGGTCGACGAAGGCCGCGACCGCCTGTCCCGTCTGCTCGGACCCGAGGTAGCCGCTCACGATGCAGGCGGTGTCCGCCAGGACGCCGTGCTCCTCGATGCCCAGCAGCAGCTCGGCGACGAGCTCGGGGTCGGTCGCGCGGCCGCGGAAGCGCCCGTAGCCGGGGTGGTTGGAGAACAGGACGGTCGGCACGGCAGCCACGGTAAACCCGGCTGCGCGCATCTGCGGGACGGCCGCCGCATTGCCCACGTACCCGGAGATCACCTGGCTCTGGATCGAGACGATCGTGGCGGTCACCGGCTGGTCGCCGCGGTCGCGCCCGCGAAGAATGCCGTCACCGCGCTGGCGAGCGCCACGAGGTCACCGGTGTGCGCGAGCTCGCGGGCGGAGTGCATGGACAGCAGCGGCACGCCGACGTCGACCGTGCGGATCCCCAGCCGGGTGGCGGTCAGCGGCCCGATGGTCGATCCGCACGGCACCGTGTTGTTGGAGACGAACTCCTGGTACGCGACGCCGGCCGCCTCGCAGGTGGCCGCCCACAGGGCCGCGCCGTGCGCGTCGGTCGCGTACCGCTGGTTCGCGTTGATCTTGAGCAGCGGGCCGCCGCCGGCGATCGGCTGGTTCGCGCCGTCGTGCTTCTCGGAGTAGTTGGGGTGCACGCTGTGGCCGGCGTCGGCGGACAGGCACCACGAGCTCGCGTAGGCCTGCAGGCGGTGCGCCGCGGACGCCCCGAGGGTCGCGCCGATGCGGGTGAGCACGTCGTCGAGCAGCGGGCCGCTCGCCCCGGAGCGGCTTTCCGAGCCCAGCTCCTCGTGGTCGAAGGCCGCCAGGACGCTGATGTGAGCGGCGGCTCCGGGCGCTCCGCCCGGGGTAGGGGCCGCGTCGTCGGCCGTGTTCGCAACGGACGCAGCGGTCGCGACGAGCGCGGTGAGCCCGGCGAAGACCGAGGTGAGGTTGTCCATCCGGCCCGCGGCGAACAGGTCTCCGTCGATCCCGAAGCGGGTGGGGGCGGCGGTGTCCGCGGTGAGCACGTCGTAGCCGGCGACGTCCTCCCCGCGCAGGCCCGCGAGCCCGGCGAGGTGCCCCACGAGGTCGGCCTGGGACCGGTCGCCGACACCGAAGACGGGTGCGGTGTGGCGCTGGCGGTCGAGGGTGAGGCCGGCGTTGGCGTCCCGGTCGAGGTGGATGGCCAGCTGCGGGATCCGCAGGAACGGGCCCGTCCGCACGAGGTGCTCGCGCCCATCGCGGGTGACCAGGCGCCCGGCCAGCTCGAGCTCGCGGTCCAGCCAGGAGTTGAGCAGCGGCCCGCCGTAGACCTCGACGCCGGCCTGCAGCCAGCCGTGCGAGCCGATCGTCGGGCGCGGCTTGAGCTTGAAGCCAGGTGAGTCGGTGTGCGCACCCAGGATGCGGAAGGGCGTCGTCGGGCCTGCCGCGGCCGGCTGCACCCAGGCGATGATCGCGCCGTCGCGCACGATGTAGCGGCTGCCGACTGTGGACGTCCACTCCTGCGCCTCGTCCAGGCGGGTGAAGCCCGCCGCGTCGAGGATCCGTGCGGCCTCCGCGGCCGCGTGGTAGGAGGACGGGCTCGCGGTGATGTAGCGGGAGAGGTCGTCGATGTAGTCGGGTGCAGGAGCCATACGACAATCCAATCACGGGTGGGGTGGGGGCTCGTCGCACGAGCGAAGCCGGTTGCGCGGCCCGGGCGACGCACCCTCGACCCCGCTAGGGTCGGGACAGGTGCAGCAGTGACCACCGGCCGCGCCCGGCAGCCGCTAGCCGCGGCCCGTCCCCTGGAGGAGCGCGATGAGCACGAGATTCTTCGAGGTCGTCACCGATGCCTTCGAGGTCATCGGCGTGAGCGTCATGGTGATCGGCTTCGTCGTGAGCCTCGTCGTCACGGCCCGGCGATGGGCCCGCACCGGGGACGGCGCGCTCGCCTTCAGCACGCTGCGCAAGATGTTCGGCGGCGTGATTCTGCTCGGCCTGGAGGTGCTCGTCGCGGCGGATCTGGTCCGCACGATCACGTCGACGCCGTCCCTGACCGAGGCGCTCATCCTCGCGCTCATCGTGCTCATCCGCACCGTGCTGAGCTTCTCGCTCCAGGTGGAGATGGACGGCGTCGCGCCCTGGCGGCGGGCCCTGGTCACCGGGCCGGAGGTGCTCGCGGCGGCGGTGCGCCGGCCGGGCGAGCCGGAGGCGTCCGCGCGCTGAGGCCGCCTGCTGGGGCCTGCCCGCGTGGCACGCGCTGCCCGAAGCACGTCCGGGCGGAGCTCGGATCGTTACAGTCGTCGCATGAGCAACCCTGCCGACTCCGCCGACCGCGTCCGCCGGATCATGGCGCTGCACGGGCTCCCGGCGTCGCCGACGGCCGCGTCGCCGATCCCGGGGGTCGAGAACGAGGTCACGATGGTCGGACCGTCGCGGGACCGCTACGTCGTCCGGTGGCCCCGTGACCTGGCAGGCGGGGACTTCACGGCCGAGATCTGGGCTGCGGACCGGGCGCGGGCCTGCGGTGTCCCCACGCCCGAGGTCGTCGCGGCCGGGATCTTGGACAAGGTTTCGTACTCGGTGCACCGCTACGTCGAGGGGCGCGACGGCGGATCTGTGCGGAGCCCGGACCTGTGGCGCACCGTCGGCGGGTACGCTGCCGCGATCGCCACGGTCCCGCTCGACGCCGCCGCACCCGACTCCCTCTTCTCGCGCTTCGGCCGCGACCTGCGCGCCGCCTGGCAGGCGCACCTGGCGTACAACCTCGACGCGCTCGACGACTCCGACCCGCTGGTCGCTCTCGGGGTCTACACCCGGTCCGAGCAGTCCCGCATCCGCAGCGCGGTCGAGGAGCTGGTCAGGGAGCCGCAGGGCTCCCCGCTCCGGCACGGCTTGCTCCACGGCGACCTGGCGCTGCGCAACGTCGTCGTGCCCGACGACGGCCCTCCCGTGCTCATCGACTGGGGCTCGGCGACGACCGGACCCGTGCCCTACACCGACCTGCTGCATCTGCTGCGCGCCCGCGAGACGGACGGGGCTCCCGACGACGCCGAGCTCGAGGCCTTCGCCGACGGCTACGGGGTCAACCTGACCGCGATCCGACCCCAGCTCGAGTCGCTGCGGCTGCTCGCGGCGGTGGATCTGGTCCGGTGGGCCAGGGACCGCCGACCGGACCGGCTGGAGGCGACCATCGCGGCGGTGCGGGCACGGCTCCGTCGGCGGTAACGGCATTGAGGGCAGTGAGGGCGGGCAGCACGTCGACGGCAGGGGCACGGCGTGGGTCCGGCAGCAGTTCGGCGTCGAGGTCCTGCTAGCGTGGCTCGGTCGTGAACGTTCACAGCCCCGCAGCGACGCCTCTGCGTGGGCCGCACCTCGAAAAGGAGCCCCATGAGCACCGTCGATCGCGGGACGTCCCGACCAGACCAGAGGGCTCGCCGAGCCCGGGTAGCCGTCGCCGTCCTGTTCTTCACGAACGGTGCCCTGTTCGCGAACCTCCTGCCGCGATACCCGGAGATCAAGGAAGGCCTGGGGCTGTCCAACGCTGCCTTCGGCGCGGCGGTGGCTGCCTTCCCGCTGGGCGCCCTGGTCGCCGGGCTCAGCGCGGGCCTGCTCATCCGCCGCTTCGGATCCGCTCGGGTCGCGATCGGCGCGACCCTCCTCGCCACGATCGGCTTCGTCACCGCCGGGGCATCCTCCTCATGGGCCATGCTCGCGGCGGGCCTGTTCATCGCCGGCGCGATGGACGCCATCACCGACGTCGCCCAGAACTCCCACGGCCTGCGTGTCCAGCGCCTCTACGGACGGTCGATCCTCAACTCCTTCCACGCGGTCTGGAGCATGGGGGCCGTCCTGGGCGGCATCATGGGCGCCATTCTCGCGACCGTCGGCCTGTCGACGACCCAGCACATGGTCGTCTCCGCGAGCGTCTTCGGGCTCGCGGCGCTCGCGTCCTACCGCTGGCTGCTCCAGGGACCTGAACCCCTCGGCGAACAGCGCGACGCCGCCGATGCATCCGCCGACGTATCCGCGGAGCCCCGCAGCAAGGGCGCACCGTCGCTGGTTGCTCGGTATGGCGTGCTGCTCGCGCTGGTTGCCATCGCCGCCTCGGGCGCAGTCGTCGAGGATTCCGGCGCCTCGTGGGCAGCCATCTACCTCACCGGCTCCTTCGAGAGCACGGCCTTCCTCGCGAGCTTCGGTTTCATCGCTCTGCAGGGTCTGCAGTTCGTCGGCAGGATCTTCGGGGACACCCTGGTCGACCGTTTTGGTCAGCGGGCTGTCGCGCGGGCTGGCGGCACGATCGTGTTCCTCGGGATGGGATTCGCCCTTCTTGTCCCCACGGTCGTCGGGACCATCACGGGCTTCGGCCTGGCAGGCCTCGGCGTCGCCACTCTCATCCCGGCCGCGATGCACAGCGCCGACCAGATCCCGGGATTCGCCCCGGGGTCTGGGCTGACCATCGTCAGCTGGCTGCTGCGCATCGGGTTCCTCGTCGCGCCGCCGCTGGTCGGCGCGATCGCGGATGCGACGAGCCTGCGGGCAGGACTGCTCATCGTCCCTGCGGTGGGCCTGGTCGTCATCGCCTGCGCCGGGGTGCTCCCCACCAAGCTCAGGACGACACACTCCCTTTCGGCCTGAACGATCAGGCCGGTACGGTCGCCGTCCCAGCATCCTGCACCGAGGACTGTCGACGTGTCGGACGCGATCGACGGGCAGGAACTACTGCTCGTAGACATCTCGCCGGTGGCCGAATGTCACCACGACGACGAGCAGGACGTCGTCATGGATCGCATAGATGATGCGGTGGCCGCCCACTCGTACTCGGAAGCCCGGACGACCGTGCAACGCCTTGGCGCCGGGTGGGCGTGGATCCTGGCCGAGCAACGCGATCGCTCCACGGATCCGGTCGCGGTCGTGGCGGTCGATCTGCTTCAGCGTGCGCACTGCCGCCGGGCGCAGCTCGGTCCGATACCTCACTCCCAGCCCACATCCAACTTCACCTGCGTCCAGGGGATGTTGGATCCCTCCTCAGCGATCGCCTCGTCGAAGGCTGCCGCATCGTCCGCGTCTTCAAGCGCCTCCAGCATCCGCTCGTACTGCGCGGGGCTCACCACGACGGCGGCTCGCTGGCCTCTGCGCTCCCTATATGCCGTAGCCATTAACCTATAGGTCGTAGTAACATAGGGCGCATGGCCGCACGCGCAGGACTCACGATCGATTCGCTCACCGCCTCAGCCGCCGAGCTGGCCGACGAGGTCGGCTTCGAGCGGGTCACGGTATCCGAGCTCGCCCGACGCGTCGGGGTGAAACCCGCCAGCCTGTACTCCCACCTGCGTGGTTCCGACGACCTGCGCGGCCGGATCAGCGTGCTCGCCCTCAGCGAGCTGGGCGATCGCCTCTCGATCGCCCTGGCCGGGCGATCAGGCCGACATGCGCTCGACG
Organism: Sanguibacter gelidistatuariae; assembly: GCF_900096585.1. GTDB lineage: Bacteria > Actinomycetota > Actinomycetes > Actinomycetales > Cellulomonadaceae > Sanguibacter > Sanguibacter gelidistatuariae. Next base: position 479,079 of record NZ_FMYH01000001.1, on the reverse strand, counting down.
CCGTCGTCACGGTCATGCGCAGCTACGCGCACGAGCATCCAGGGCGCTGGGAATCCACCCAGGTCCGCATCACCGCCTCCGAGGCTGGGCCGGTCGGCGCGAAGGTGGGGGCACTGATGCTGGGCATCATGCGCGGCTATGACATACCGCCACAGGAGCAGACCCACGCGGTCCGCCTCGTGAGCGCCGCCGTCGACGGCTTCATCCGGCTGCAGGCGAACGGGAGCTTCGACCGCTCCGAACCGAATGCCGAGGCGTCGTGGACCCGGATGATCCAGGCGCTCGACACCGCGCTCAGCCACTGGCCCGCCGGCGCACCCGACGGCAGCTCAGTTGACAACCGCGAAACTGACAATTCAGAGAGAACATCACGATGAACAACACCCTGACCTGGAACATCCCCCTCACCGAAGACCTGGTCCGCGGAGCGATCGAGCTCGAGCGCACCGCTCGGGGCACGCAGCCGCACCGCCTCCCGGCCTGGGCGCGACGCCAGTTCCCCGATCCGCAGCTCCTCATGGCCGAGGCCCAGCCGTCCGGCGTCCGCCTCGTCTTCCGCACCACGGCGACCACGATCGAACTCGAGACCCGACCGACCCGCATCTCCTACGTCGGAGCGCCCGCCCGCCCGGAGGGCGTCTACGAGCTGCTGGTCGACGGCGTGCCCACCGCCCAGGGAGCCGTCGCCGGCGGCGACGTCCTGTCGATCGACATGACCACCGGAGCGCGGGAGATGCGCACCGGCGAGGCCGGAACCGTGACCTTCCGCGGCCTGCCCGCCAGGGACAAGACCATCGAGCTGTGGCTGCCGCACAACGAGCTGACCGAGCTCGTCGCCCTGCGCGCCGACGCCCCCGTCGAGTCTGTTCCCGCCTGCGGTCGGCCGACATGGCTGCACCATGGCAGCTCGATCAGCCACGGATCCAACGCTCTGACGCCGACCGGCACATGGCCGGCCGTCGCCTCTCGCGCCGCCGACGTGGACCTGATCAACCTCGGATTCGGCGGTAGCGCTCTGCTCGACCCGCTCACCGCGCGCACGCTCCGGGACACCCCGGCGGACGTGATCAGCGTGAAGATGGGCATCAACATCGTCAACCTCGACGGCATGCGGCTGCGCACCTTCGTCCCAGCCATGCACGGCTTCCTCGACACGATCCGCGACGGCCACCCAGACGCTCCCCTGCTGCTCGTCTCCCCGATCCTGTGCCCGATCCACGAGGACACCCCCGGGCCGGGCATGCCCGACCCCGCCACCCTCGGCACCGACACGGTCCGCTTCATGGCCACCGGGGACCCGGCCGAGGTCGCCTACGGAAAGCTCACGCTCGCCGTGATCCGCCATGCCCTGAGCGACATCGTCGCGCAGCGCCAGGTTGAGGATCCCCTCCTCCAGTACCTGGACGGCCGCGAGCTCTACGGCACGTCCGACACCGCCGCTCACCCCTTGCCCGACGCCCTGCACCCGGACGCAGCCACCCACCAGATCATCGGCGAGCGCTTCGCCCGCCTTGCCTTCGGACCGGGTGGCGCGCTGGCGTGACGCCAGCGCCCGGACCTCCGCATCGACGTCGGACGCGGTCAGAACAGGTCCGCCACTGACGCGACCGCAACCACCCGCCGCGCGGTCGCAGCGAGCTCAGCATCGAGCGTGATGAACGCGTCGGCCTGCAGGCAGGTCAGCGCGAGGTACTCCGCGGTGAGCGTGTCGGGCCAATCGAGCTCCACGGCGATGTCCCACGCGACCCGCTGCAGCACCCGGTCGCCGAGCAGGCGCATCCGCATCCCGCGCACATTGTCGAGCTGATGCTCTGCGTCTTTGCGGTCCAGCTCACCGCGCCGGACCGCCGAGTAGAGCCGGGTCAGCACCTGGGACCGGATGAGCGTCGGGGCGAGGAGCTGGTGCGCCGAAGAGATGACCAGCTCCTCCCTCGCGAGATGCAGGGCAACGTCCGGACCGACAACAAACCGAGTCATGGGAGCCTCCGTCATCGAATGTTTCTGTCTGCCGAGTCCATCAGTCAGCGACAAGCGTCGGCATGCACCCGAGCGTACTGAAATGCCTCAAGCCTCCAGAATTCCGGGCACCGACCGTCGGAGTTTGCGCGGCGTTGGCCAGCAGTTCACCCATGCAGCGTGGACTGGCGTGCGGGCGATGACCGCCGCCCGCTGAGCCCACACGTGAAGGTGACATGAGAACCACACAGCAGCCCCGGACCGTCGTACGTGCAGCCCTGACGTTGACGACAGCCGCGCTTCTCCTCGGATCGACCCTCGCCCCTGCGTCAGCCGCCGAGCCCGACCCGACGCAGAACGGCGGCGCCGCGCGCAACGCCGGCGACATGACCGATGCGCTGCGCGCCTCGATCGTGGACACCCCTGCCAAGAACGTCATCCTGCTCATCGGCGACGGGATGGGCGACTCGGAGATCACCGTGGCTCGCAACTACGCCGAGGGTGCGGGCGGGCGTTTCGCCGGTCTTGATGCGCTGCCGCTGACCGGCCAGTACACGACGTACTCGCTCACCAAGGCCGGGGTGCCGGACTACGTGCCCGACTCCGCTGCGACCGGCTCCGCGTGGTCGACGGGCACCAAGACCTACGACAACGCGATCAGCGTCGACATCGCAGGCGCACCGCAGGCCACGCTCTTGGAGATCGCGAAGGCGAACGGGCTCAAGACCGGGGACGTGTCGACCGCGGAGATCCAGGACGCCACGCCGGCTGTCGAGGTCTCCCACGTCACCGCACGCTCCTGCTACGGGCCGGTCAAGACGTCCACCACCTGCCCGACGAACGCGCTCGAGAACGGCGGCGCCGGCTCGATCAGCGAGCAGCTGCTCGACGTCCGCCCGGACGTCACCCTCGGCGGCGGCGCCGCAACCTTCAACGAGACCGCGAAGGCTGGCCCGTGGGCCGGGCAGAGCCTGTTCGACCAGGCCGCCGACCGCGGCTACACCGTCGTGCGCGACGCCGCAGGCCTGGACGCGCTGACCGTGGCGGACCAGAGCGCGCCCGTCCTCGGCCTCTTCACTGACGGGAACTTCCCGGTCCGCTGGAACGGACCGACGGCCACCACGGGCGGCGGCGACCTCGCCCCGGCCCAGTGCACCGACAACCCCGGCCGACTGGCATCCGGGCTGTCCCTCGCCTCACTCACGGACAAGGCGATCTCGCTGCTCGACAACGAGGACGGGTTCTTCCTCCAGGTCGAGGGCGCCTCGATCGACAAGCAGGACCACTCCGCCAACGCCTGCGGTCAGATCGGTGAGACCGTCGACCTTGACGAGGCCGTCCAGGTCGCACTGGACTTCGCCAAGAAGGACGGCAACACCCTCGTCGTCGTGACGGCCGACCACGCCCACACGAGCCAGATCGTCGACTCGACGCCTCCGGGCCTGTCGGTCGCGCTCACCACGACCGAGGGCGGCCGGATGATCGTCAGCTACGGCACCTCGGCCGCGGGCGGCTCGCAGCAGCACACCGGCACCCAGCTGCGCATCGCCGGCTACGGACCCGGAGCGGCCAACGTCGTCGGCCTGACCGACCAGACCGACCTGTTCTTCACCGCCGCCAACAGCCTCGGACTCACGCGCGACCTGCCCTCGCTGAGCTCCGGAGCGACGCTCACTCTGAGCCAACCCGTCGTCGCACCCGGGGCCGCGCTCACGGTGACCGCGAGCGGGCTCGCCGCCGACTGGACCACCTCGGCCATGCTCGGCTCGACCGCGCTCGGCCGGGCCGACGTGATCGACGGCGCGGCGACGTTCACCGGGACCGCGCCCACGACCGAGGGCGCACAGACGATCACGCTGCGCGGCGCGCAGACCGGCGTCGAGCTCACGGCCACCCTCACGGTCAGCGCGGACGCACCGACCTCTCCCCCGGTGACTCCGGCCCCCGATGCCAGCACACCTGACGGCGCCGGTGTGGGCGTCGGTGGAACTGGCCCGACGGGCGGCGGGAACAGCACGGGCGGCGGATCGGCCAGCTCCGGCGGCGGGCTCGCCACGACGGGCACCGAGATCACCCTCGTCGCGATGCTCGCCCTCACGCTCGCCGGTGCCGGGACCGTCATCGTCCGACGGTCGCGCCGTTCGCTGCTGCCCGCCTGACACCTGAATCACAACTCCAGGGACGCCTCCGGAGCCTCACGGCTCTGGGGGCGTCCTGCATTCCTGGATGGGTGCGCCGGCGAGGCATCCCGGTCACCTACGGCGCAAGGCGTTACCAGGGCCTCCCACAACCAGACCAACCGCAGTAGGTTCAGACCGTGTGAGGCGTCGCCGGATGCAGGTCGAGCGCCACTCACCACGAGCGAAGGAGCGCCGCGATGCCCAGCTGGACGAAGGAAGAGCTGTCCAAGATCGGACTGGCCGAAGAACTGCAGGTATCCACGCTGCGCCCGGATGGCACCTTTCACCCGCCAGTGACGATCTGGGTCGTGCGGGCCGGTGACGACCTCTACATCCGGTCGGCCCACGGCCGAGGCAACGGCTGGTTCCGATACGCCCTTGCCGACCCGCGCGGCCGCATCCAGGCGGGTGGCGTCGAGAAGGACGTGGCGTTCGTCGAGCCCGACGACGACATCCACCCAGCGCTCGACACGGCGTACCGCACCAAGTACGACAACCAACCTCCGGCCTACGTCGCCCCCGTGACCGATGCCACCAGCGCGACTGCGACTTTCCGGCTCGACCCGCGCGACGCCTGAGCGCCGGCGTCACCGTCTGAACACTGCAGAGTCTCGCCTACAGATCTCACCACGGACCAGCTCGGCGGCAGTGATCAGGGCGCCAGCAGTTCCCGGACGTCGTCGGGGCCTGGCAGGGCGACGGCCTCGAGCGGGCGGGCGTAGTAGGACCACCAACCCCACCCGGCACCGATCTGCTTCCAGCCCTCGCCCAGTGGGGCCTTGGACAGGATGGTGGTGCGCAGGTGCTGCCATTGCTGCTCGGAGTGCGCCACGACGTGGAACAGAGGGCCGTATCCGATCGAGTGCCACCCGTGGCGACCAGCCCGCTCCAGGACGCGCATCTCGTTGAAGGCCGTCAGCGGAGCGAGCGTCATGGTGTGGGGACCCGTGGTGTCGAGGCCTTCGTTGCGGCGACCGTACCGCTGCTGCGCCGCCTGGCGGGTCATGCCCAGGACGCCGCCGATCTGGTCCCAGGTGCAGCCTGCACCGCGGGCGGAGTCCACAGTGGCCCGCAACAACGCGTCCGTCTCGCTCTGCGCGTCGCGCACGACTGCCACCAGGTCGAGGTGCGCCTGTGGGTCGGTGTCGAGGCGCGCGGTCAGTCCGGGCGCCGCCGCGTCGAGGGCGGCAGCGAGGTGGTCACGAAGGGTGCGGGAAGAGTCCTCGTCGGTCATGCGTCAACTCTACGTTGACGCAACTCGAACCGTCAATCAATGGTTGACGTAGTTCCTCAGCGCGGAGACACCCTCGTCGTCGTGACGGCTACCAGGTCGCTCTCCACGACCGCGCCTGATCAGCCACATGCCACCGGACAATCACCGATCCCCGAAGACCGCGGTGGCACTCGGCGCGGATCTCCATGAGTGACATATTCGGCTCCACCGCGCTCGGCCTGGCCGACGTCATCGCTAGCTCAGCCGAGACGCGGCCGCGCATATGGCACAACAGTTCGCCGAGCATGAAGGGATCCGCCACAAGCCGCGCGTCCCTCGTCAATGCGGAGTACGCTCGATATTGAGTTTGATCCACAGGAAGAGGTGGGCGATGACAGCGATCGATGGGTACCTCCCCGTATCCCCGCCGGCCGCGAGCGTCCCTCCCGTGGCCCAGGTCGGGCGCAGAGAGCGCGCCAAGGAGGACAAGCGAGCGCGGATCTTCTCCGCGGCGTCGGCTGCGTTCGCCGAACACGGCTTCGATCGGGTCACGACCCAGCAGATCGCCGATCGCGCGGACGTCGGGACCGGAACTCTCTTCCGCTACGCGGCGACCAAGGGCGAGCTGTTCCTCATGGTCTACAACGAGCGGTTCGCGGACGCCGTCGAGGCCGGTGCGCTCGCCTCACGACGGCACACCGACCGCACCGACCGCACCGACGCAGTGCACGCCCTGGTCGATCCGGTACTCACGTGGGCACGCAGTCTGGGCGACTCCGCCGACTACCAGCGCGAGCTGCTGTTCGGCCCGGCCGGTGAGCGCTACCGCGACGAGGGTCTCGCGATCGTGGCGGACCTGCAGAACCGAATCACGACGCTGTTGCTGACAGACCAGCCCGACCCGACACAGGTCACGACCCGTGAGGCCCACCGCGCGGCACGCAGCGTGTTCGCCATCCTCAACCTGCTCCTCGTGCAGCCCTTGAACGACCTGCACCCCGAGAGCGACGCCAGCGCCGAGCTGCACGCACAGATCGCACAGGTGGTCCGCGGATACGTCGCGACCACCGACACCCCAGACACCGGCTCCCGGTGAGACCTGATCCACGGGGCACGAGTCCCGCACGACCAACCAGCACACGGCAGGAAGGAACAACGATGCACTACACCAGCGGCAACTACGAGGCGTTCGCCCGACCGCGCAAGCCTGCAGGGGTCGACGACAAGACGGCCTGGTTTGTCGGCGCCGGGCTCGCGTCCCTGTCCGGGGCGGCGTTCCTCATCCGAGACGGGCAGATGCCCGGCGACAAGATCACCATCCTGGAGGAGCTCAAGCTGCCCGGCGGTGCGCTCGACGGGATCAAGGCACCGAAGAAGGGATTCGTGGTCCGCGGGGGCCGCGAGATGGAGGACCACTTCGAGACGCTGTGGGACCTCTTCCGGTCCATCCCATCTCTCGAGGTCGAGGGCGCCAGCGTCCTGGACGAGTTCTACTGGCTGAACAAGGACGACCCGAACTTCTCCCTGCAGCGAGCCACCGTCGATCGCGGTCAGGACGCGCGCACCGACGGGAAGTTCAGCCTGTCGGACAAGGCGCAGAAGGAGATCGTCAAGGTCTTCCTCGCCACCCGCGAGGAGATGGAGAACAAGCGGATCGACGAGGTGTTCAGCCGCGAGTTCCTGGGCAGCCACTTCTGGCTGTACTGGCGCACGATGTTCGCCTTCGAGGAGTGGCACAGCGCCCTGGAGATGAAGCTGTACCTGCACCGCTTCATCCACCACATCGGTGGGCTGCCTGACTTCTCCGCGCTGAAGTTCACCAAGTACAACCAGTACGAGTCGCTCGTGCTGCCGCTGTACACCTGGCTGCTCGACCAGGGGGTCAAATTCCATTTCTCGACCGAGGTCACTGACGTCGAGTTCGACATCGACGCGACCAGCGGCCGCAAGCAGGCCACCCGTCTGCACTGGACCGCCGGCTCGGACGGCGCACCCGGCGACGGGGTCGACCTCACCGAGAATGACCTGCTGTTCATGACGATCGGCTCCCTGACCGAGAACTCGGACGAGGGAGATCAGCACACCCCGGCCAAACTCAACGAAGGCCCGGCTCCGGCGTGGGACCTCTGGCGTCGCATCGCCGCCAAAGACCCGGCCTTCGGCCGCCCCGGAGTGTTCGCCGACCACATCCCAGAGACCAAGTGGGAATCGGCGACCGTCACCACCGTAGACGCGCGCATCCCGGCCTACATCGAGAAGATCGCCAAGCGAGACCCGCTGTCCGGCAAGGTCGTCACCGGCGGCATCGTCACCGCCAAGGACTCGTCCTGGCTGCTGTCCTGGACCGTGAACCGCCAGCCGCACTTCAAGCAGCAGAAGCCCGACGAGTGCGTCGTGTGGGTCTACGCCTTGTTCTCCGACGTCCCTGGGAACTACACCGGAAAGACCATCCAGGAGTCCACCGGCGAAGAGATCGCCCGCGAGTGGCTCTATCACATGGGCGTCCCGGTCGACGAGATCGACGACCTTGCCGCCACGGGAGCCAAAACCGTCCCGGTCATGATGCCGTACGTCACCGCGTTCTTCATGCCCCGCCAGGCCGGCGACCGTCCCGACGTGGTGCCGGCAGGGTCGGTCAACTTCGCGTTCATCGGTCAGTTCGCCGAGTCGGCCAGCCGAGACTGCATCTTCACGACCGAGTACTCGGTCCGCACCCCGATGGAGGCCGTCTACACCCTGCTCGACATCGAGCGCGGCGTACCCGAGGTGTTCGGCTCGACCTACGACGTGCGGGCGCTGCTCTCCGCCACATCCCGGCTCCGCGACGGCGAGGAGATCAAGCTTCCCGGCGGCCCGCTGATCCGCAGGCTGGTAAACAAGAAGATCGACGACAACCAGATCGGCGAGCTGCTGCATCAGTTCGGTCTTCTCGAGTGAGACAAATCCAGCGCGACGAGGGTGGACGTCGCGCCGGACCCTCGACCTGGACCGGTCAGAGCGTCTCGCGCAGGCGCTACGCCTGCATGTCCACGAACCGCGAGTAGTGCCCCTGGAACGCCACCGTGATCGTGTCCGTCGGACCGTTACGGTGTTTGGCCACGATCAGGTCGGCCTCTCCGGCGCGCGGGGACTCCTTCTCGTAGGCGTCCTCGCGGTGCAGCAGGATGACGATGTCCGCGTCCTGCTCGATCGAGCCGGACTCACGCAGGTCGCTCATCGCGGGGCGCTTGTCGGTGCGCTGCTCGGCGCCACGGTTGAGCTGGGAGATGGCGATCAGCGGGACCTCGAGCTCCTTGGCGAGCAGCTTGAGCGCACGGGAGAACTCCGAGACCTCCTGCTGACGCGACTCCACGCGCTTCCCGGATGTCATGAGCTGGAGGTAGTCGATGACCACAAGCTTGAGGTCGTGCTTCTGCTTGAGCCGGCGGCACTTGGCGCGGATCTCCATGAGCGACATGTTCGGGGAGTCGTCGATGAACAGCGGCGCCTCCGAGATCCGTCCCATGGTCCCGGCGAGCTTCTGCCAGTCCTCCTCGCCCATCGACCCGTTGCGCATCTTCTGCAGGTGGATGCGCGCCTCGGCCGAGAGCAGGCGCATGGTGATCTCGTTGCGGCTCATCTCGAGGGAGAAGACCACCGACGCCATACCGTGCTTGATCGACGCGTTCCTCGCGATATCGATTCCGAGCGTCGAGTTGTGCGTCGGAATCATCGCCTCCCCCGCCAGGTACAGGTGCGTGGGATGGGCGATCTCCACGCAGCGGACTGGCACCGAGTCGACCCGCCGGACATCGGTGATGAAGCGATTCTTGAGGCGCGGGGTCGAGCGGTGGCGACGCTCCTTGTGGACCAGCTTCTTCCGGTCGAGGGCGAATACCTCGTCATCGGTCGTGAAGGTGATCGTGAAGCACGTCGAGGAAGCCTCGCTGCGGCCGGTCACCCGCCTCTCGGACCACCCGGTCCGGTATCCGAGGCTGTGCACGAGTTCGCGGGCATCGAGGGCCAGCTGGCGGCTCGTGACGGCGAACTGCGGGCTGCCTGTGGGGTTGACGGTGCCATCCGTGTCCAGCAGGCCGGCGAGGAGCTCGCGACGCTGGGCCTCGCTGGCCCGAAGGTACGAGGCTGGGATGTGCTTGTTATCCATGACGCCGAGCGTCCGCAGGATCCCGGCGACACTTCCTCGCGCATCGTGGCAGTCCTGGCAACGCCGCAGGCCCGTGCTGGGCCGGCCGCAGTCCGGACAGGTCGGAGCGGGCATAGGCGCGGAGACCTTGGAGGACTTGCCACCACATGAACGCCCACAAGTCTTGACCTGGGTGGTGTGGGGGACGAAAGCCACGCCACACACGACGCAGGACCGCTCGGCGATCGGTTCGCTCGGCAGGAGCTGCAACGAGTACAGCTTCGCGGCTCCCTCCACGCTCTGTCGCTCCTGTGCAACCAGCCCGAGCCCCTCGATACGCATCGGGATCTCCGGGTCGGCCGAAGTGAAGCGTGCGGAAGCCGAGTGTCCATCCCCCAGCCAGACACCGAGGGCATAGGGGTGCAGCGGCAGATCAGCTTCCCGTAGGTCCAACGCTGCCGCGATCGCCACGGAGTGGTTAGCCCTCTGGTCAGCAGTCGCGCACCGTGCCGTCACGGCGATCTCCTCGGTCGTCCGGACCGTAGGTGAAGTACCCGACTTACGGCGCGCGGCCCGGTCGCTCGTGGCCCATTCGTGCTGAGCATCGGCGACGATCACGGATCCGTCATCGAACGTCACCTGATAGCACGGCCGCTCCGTCATGACGTCTGTCGCCGCGACAACTCGTGTCGGCGTACCGTCTGCGGCCATCAGCTCATCGCCGACTGCGACCTCCGCCATGGTGGTCCAGCCGGTCGGAGTTGCCAGCTTGGTGTCGAGGGCGAGGGCCTTACCGATGGCAGGCCGTGCCGCCAATACGATCATCTGTCCCGGGTGCAGCCCGTTGGTCAACCGGTCCAGGTCCGCAAACCCCGTCGGCACGCCGACCATGCCCTCGCCGCGGTGGCCGGCCGCCTCGATCTCGTCGACCGCTCCCCCGATCACGTCGCCAAGGACGTGGTAGTCCTCGCTCGTGCGGGTCTCGGTGACCGCGTAAACCTCGGCCTGGGCGTTGTTGACGAGGTCGTCGACGTCGCCGCCGTCGGTCGCGTACCCGAGCTGGACGATGCGCGTGCCCGCCTGGACGAGCCGGCGCAGCACCGCCCGCTCGCGCACGATGCGCGCGTAGTACCCGGCGTTGGCGGCAGTAGGCACCATCGAGATGAGCTCGTGGATGTAGGGGGCGCCGCCGATGCGGCTCATCTCCCCGCGCTTGGTGAGCTCGGCGACGACGGTGATCGCGTCGGCGGGCTCGCCGCGGCCGTAGAGGTCGATGATGACGTCGTAGACGGCCTCGTGGGAGGGGCGGTAGAAGTCGGTGCCCTTGATCTGCTCGATGACGTCGGCGATGGCGTCCTTCGAGATGAGCATGCCGCCCAGGACGCTCTGCTCAGCGGCGATGTCCTGCGGGGGGGTCCGGTCGAAGCTCGGTCCTGAGGAGCCGGACCCGCCCGACCTGAAGTCAGGCTCGATTTCTGCGATCGACATGTGTTCCGTCCCTACGTTGTGCTCGTGGGCTCAGATCTACACCTCGCCACCGACAATCGACCGGTACCTGATCGTCGCCTCCTGCACGCTAGCCTGCTAACCACAGGTGTTCAACCTGCGCAACACCCGCCATCCACAGCCTTGTCCACAACCCTGGGGACAACTCCGCGACACGCCTCCCGACGGTCATCCACAGTGTGGATAACTTTGTGGATAACTGAAGATAACGGTGGGGCGTCGAGCAACTTCGCCACCAGAGCGGCCAGATTCCGCCAAACTTCCTGTGGACGGCTACATTTCTTTCAGCCCATCCACGCCTCGGAACCGAACAGGATCACTCCTTGGACGACCGCTCCGCCCGGCATCACTCCTTGGACGACCGCTCCGCCCGGCGCGCGACAGACCGCCAGATCCTCGCCCTCGCCGTCCCGGCCCTCGGCGCACTGGTCGCCGAGCCCATCTTCGTCCTGGTCGACTCCGCGGTCGTCGGGCACCTGGGGACAACCCAGCTCGCAGGCCTGTCGGTAGCCTCCACGCTGCTGCTGACCGTCGTCGGACTGTGCGTCTTCCTGGCCTACGCCACGACCGCCTCGGTCGCCCGGCGCCTGGGCGCCGGCCAACGTACCCAGGCGCTGCAGGCCGGCGTCGACGGCATGTGGCTCGCCGCCGGCCTGGGCATCACCCTCGCCGCGGCGCTGTGGATCGCGGCCCCGTGGGCGATCGGGGCGATGGGTGCCGACGGCGCGGTCGCCGTCCATGCCATCAGCTACCTGCGTTGGTCGACGCCGGGGCTCCCTGGCATGCTCGTCGTCCTCGCCTCGACCGGTGTGCTCCGTGGTCTGCAAGACACCCGCACCCCGCTGTGGGTCGCCGCCGGCGGTGCCATCGCCAACACAGTCCTCAACATCGCCCTCGTCTACGGTGCCGGGATGGGGATCGCCGGGTCCGGGTTGGGCACGGCTCTCACCCAGCTGGGGATGGCCGCGGTCCTGGCCGTCGTCGTCGTGCAGGGAGCGCGGAAGGCAGGGGCGCGGCTGCGTCCGGCGGCCGGCGGGATCTGGGCGAACGCCCGCGCCGGCGGGCCGCTGCTGGTGCGCAACCTCTCGCTGCGGCTGGCGATCCTGCTCACGGTCTTCGTGGCGACCGGGCTCGGCGCGGTGAACCTCGCCGGCTACCAGGTGGTCAACAGTGTCTGGGGGCTCGCGGCCTTCGCGCTCGATGCCCTGGCCATCGCCGCACAGGCACTCATCGGACACCGCCTCGGTGCCGGACTGGTCACCGAGACCCGCGCGATCCTGCGACGCACCCTGCAGTGGGGCGTCGGAGCCGGCGCCCTCATCGGGGCGATCATCGCCGTCGGCGGCTGGTCATTCGCGACCCTGTTCACCTCGGATGCCGACGTCCGCGTGGCCATCACCGGCGCCATGGTCGTGGCCGGCGTCCTCATGCCGCTCGCCGGCTGGACCTTCGTGCTCGACGGCGTGCTCATCGGCGCCGGCGACGGTCGCTACCTCGCCTGGGCTGGCATGGCGACGCTCGTCGTCTACGCCCCGGTCGCCCTCGCGGTCCGGTCCTGGGCGCCCGACGGTCCGGCCGGTCTGATCTGGCTGTGGATCGCCTTCGCCGGAGTCTTCATGCTGGCCAGAGCCCTGACGACGGGCCTGCGCGCCCGCACCGACACCTGGATGGTCGTCGGCGACTGACTCCCGCGCCACGGACCATCCCAAGCTCCCCCGTCCCCGGCGAACTCGTGAACGAGCCGTCGAACTCGTGAGTCAGGGCCGATTCTGGTCCATATCGACCCCTCGCGCACGAGTTCGACGAACCGCTCACGAGTTCGGCGACAGATTCGGGGTCGGGGCGCATGCACCGGACGACGCAGGGCCCGGTCCTCTCCGAGGAGGAGGACCGGGCCCTGCGGCCGAGCTGATCAGAATCTGATCAGGCTGCGACGACGTTCACAGCGATCTTCGCCGACACCTCAGGGTGCAGGCGGATCGAGACGGAGAACTCTCCGGTCGACTTGATCGGCTGGGCGATCTCGATCTTGCGCTTGTCGACCTTGACGCCACCGAGCTCGGAAACCGCAGCAGCGATCTCCGCCGTGGTGACGGCACCGAAGAGGCGTCCGCCGTTGCCGGACTTCGCCTTCACGGTGACGGCCTTGGACTGCAGCGAGTCGCGCGTGGCCTTGGCCTCGTCGAGCGTTGCAATCTCACGTGCCTTGCGAGCCTTGCGGATCGCGGTGACCTGAGACTCCGCGCCCTTGGTCCACAGGGTGGCCAGGCTACGGGGAATCAGGTAGTTACGGGCGTACCCGTCTTTGACGTCGACGACGTCGCCAGGCTCACCGAGTCCGGTGACCTCGTGGGTAAGAATCAGCTTTGCCATGAGTGTCAGCCCCTTCTCAGCGTGCAGATGACGAGTAGGGAAGGAGAGCCATCTCGCGGGCGTTCTTCACGGCCTTCGCGATCTGACGCTGCTCCTGGACGGAAACACCGGTCACCCGGCGAGCGCGGATCTTCCCACGGTCGGAGATGAACTTGCGCAGCAGAGCGGTGTCCTTGTAGTCCACCGTCGCGATCTTTGCTGACTTCAGCGGATTGGACTTCTTCTTGGGCTTGCGCACAACGGGCTTTGCCATTGCGAGACTCCTTCACAGGGTGCTCTCCCGGGCGCGCCGCGAACGGCCGACCGGGAAGCGAATATCTACGGGGTGGGGCTTAGAACGGCGGTTCGTCCGCGAAGGAACTTCCGCCGCCTGCGGACGCCGGGCCCGCGGTTGCCCACGGGTCGTCGGCCTTGGCCCCAGAGCTTGCGCCGAAACCGCCGCCGCCTCCGGTACCGCCCGAGCGCTGGGCCCGGGTGACCTTGGCGGATGCGTACTTCAGGGAAGGACCGATCTCCTCCACCTGCAGCTCGACAACAGTGCGCTTCTCGCCTTCACGGGTGTCGTACGACCGCTGGACAAGACGGCCGGAGGCGATGACGCGCATTCCCTTGGTGAGGGACTCGGCCACGTTCTCGGCCGCTTCCCGCCAGATCGAGCAGCGCATGAACAGCGTGTCGCCGTCCTTCCACTCGTTGCTCTGGCGGTCGAACATCCGCGGCGTGTTAGCCACGGTGAAGTTCGCGACGGCGGCCCCTGACGGGGTGAAGCGGAGCTCCGGGTCCCCCGTGAGGTTCCCGATCACCGTGATGACAGTGTCACCAGCCATTGCATCTCTCCTTGCTCGAGCGGTTCGTACTAGTTCGTGAGGTGACGTTCAGCGAGAGCGTGATCTCAGGCGTCTGCAGCCTTGGCCTTGACGTCTGCGCGCTTGGCCTTGGCCGCTGCGCGCTCGATCTTGACGTCTACGCGCATGACCTTGGTCCGCAGGACGACCTCGTTGAGGCCGAGCTGACGGTCCAGCTCCTTGGCGGTCGCAGACTCGGCAGTGAAGTTCACCACCGCGTAGATGCCCTCAGACTTCTTCTGGATCTCGAACGCGAGACGACGACGGCCCCAGATGTCGATCTTGTCGACAGTGCCACCATCGGTCGAGATGACCGTGAGGTACTTGTCGAGCGACGGGGCGACGGTGCGCTCTTCAACCTCAGGGTCGAGGATGATCATCAATTCGTACTGACGCATGTATAACCCACCTCCTACGGACTCAGCGGTCACGGTCTTTCCGTGACAGGAGGGTTGTGCGTGTTCAGTCGTGTGCGGTCTCCGACCGATAGGCGGCCGGATGTGAGCACACAACAGTGTCCAAGAGTACCCGCCGAGGCGGGTCCCTGGGAACCTCTGGCGACGAGCAGATCAGGGGACAGGCACCGGCACCGTCGGAGTCGGCGACGGGGTCGGGCTAGGTGTCGGCGGCACGGTGGTCGGCGGCGCGGTGGTCGGCGGTGGAACCGCCGGATCCGGCCCCTTGGACACGACGACCGCGACCGTCGACCCCGACTCGACCGTCGCACCGTCGCCGGGTGTCACGCTCAGCACCGTGCCGACGGCCGACTTGTCGAAGCGCGACGACACCGAGGGGTTGAGCCCGAGCCCCGCGATCGCGGCTCGCGCGTCGGCCTCGTTGCGCCCCACCAGCCCGGCAGGCACGACGACCGTGGTCGGCGCCGGCTCCTCGGTCGGTTCCTCGGTGGGTTCCTCCGTCGGCTCCTCGGTGGGCGTCACGGTCGGGGCCTGGGTCGGCGGCGGGGTTGCCTTGGCCCGCTCGGGGAACTGGAGCACCGGCTGGCCGTCGAGGACCTTGCCCATGTAGTCGGTCCACACGTCGGCCGGGATCGTCGCACCGGTGATCCCGACGTTCTTCTTCCCGGCGTATTTGCCGAACGGCGTGATGGTCTCCTGCTCGTTGTTGGGACCGGACTGGTACAGGGCCACGGCGGTCACATACTTCGGGGTGTATCCCACGAACCACGCGGACTTGTTGTCGTTCGACGTTCCGGTCTTTCCGGCGATCGGGACGCCGAGCGACTTGACGGTCTTGCCTGAGCCGTCCTGGACGACCTTGGTCAGCGCGTACGTCACCTCGGCGGTGTTCTCGGGGGTGAAGACCTGCTCGCCGTTCGCGGCCGGGGTGTAGCGCGGCGTGTCGTTCTCGGAGACCGAGGCGACGATGTGCGGCGTGAGGGCGACGCCGTTCGTGGCGAAGGTCGTGTAGGCGGCCGCCATGTCGACAGGGTGCACCGCGGCAGTGCCGAGCACATTCGACGGCACTGGTAGGAGATCGGGGGTGTCGGCCGGGATGCCTGCCCGGGTGGCGGCTTCGACGGTCTTGTCCGGACCGATCTCCTCGTTGAGCGCGACGTAGGCGGTGTTGATGGACTGCTCAGTCGCCTTCTCGAGGGTCACCCGGCCGTAGTCGACATTGCCGAAGTTGCTGACCTTGTAGTCACCGAAGGTCTTGGGGCTGTTGCCGTCGAAGGTGTCCTTGAGCGTCTTGCCGGCCTCGAGGGCGGCCATGAGCGTGAAGGGTTTGAAGGTCGAGCCCGCCTGGGCCTCGCCCTGCGTGGCCGAGTTGAACTGTTTTGTGATGTAGTCCGCGCCGCCGTAGACGGCCAGGAACCCACCGGTGTCGGCGTCGATCGTGACGATCGACGTCGAGAGGTTGGCCGGGGCGTCGTCGGGCATCGCTGCGACGGCAGCGACCGCCTTGTCCTGCATGCTCTTGTCGATCGTCGTGACGATCTTGAGCCCACCGCTGTTGAGCTCGGCGGCCGTGATGCTCGCCTTGCTCTCCAGCTCGGACTTGACCATCTCGACGAGGTAGCCGGTCTGCCCTTCGAGAGTGTTCGTCACGGAGTAGTCGATCGTGTCGGGGAAGACCAGAGCGTCCCGTTCGGCCTGGGTGATATAGATGCCGGCGACCATGCCGTCCAGCACGTAGTTCCAGCGCTGCTCGGCCTTCGCGGGGTTGTTGCGCGGGTCCCAGTTGTTCGGGGAGGGGATGATCCCGGCGATGAGCGCCGCTTGGGAGACCGTGAGGTCGGCGGCGGAGATGCCGAAGTACTTCTGCGCCGCGCTCTCGATCCCGTAGGCGCCCCGGCCGAAGTAGATCGTGTTGAGGTAGTTGGAGAGGATCTCGTCCTTGCTCTGCTCGCGGTCGATCTTGACCGCCGTGAGCACCTCTTTAAACTTGCCGACGTAGTCGGTCGTGGTGCCCTCGGTGTAGTAGCGCTCGGCGTACTGCTGGGTGATCGAGGACCCGCCGGTCTTCTTCCCGCCGGTGAAGATCGCCTTGACGTTCCCGATCGCCGCCCGGCCCAGGCCCTTGACGTCGATCCCGGAGTTCTCGTAGAAGGTCCGGTCCTCCGCGGAGACGACGGCATCCTTCACGACGTCGGGGATCTCGTCTTTGCCGATGATGGTGCGGTCCTGGGAAGCGAAGCTCGCGAGCTCGGTCGTACCGTCGGAGTAGTAGGCGGTCGAGCGCTGGGGCAGGGTGATGTCGTTCGGGTTGGGCACGTGGATGCCCACGTAGGCGGCGATCACCACGCCGCAGACGAGCGCGACCATCGTGAGCGTGGAGCCGATGACAAAGCGCCAGGACGGGATCCAGCGACGCACCGGGCCCTTGCCGGCCCGCGGGTAGTTGAAGCCGCGACGACGACCGCTCTTCGCCTTGCCGCGCGGCGCTGCGGCGCCGCTCTTGGCAGCAGGGCGCGTCGATCGACTGTTCGTGCTCACCACGTTGGACCTTCCGACCGGAGACAGGACATGCGGACCCGCTGATCGTGCTCAGCCGATCCTGGTGGGCAACCTCCGCTCGCGTCGAAGCGACGTCGGACGGCTCCCCACCCTGAAACTCTAGGGGTTCAGGCCCCGCAGCCTCATACCACTCGGCGCACCTGGGCCAACTCTGTGCCACGCCTGCCCACGAGTCACGCCGGACCTTCACATCTGCTCGTGGGCTGCTTGCTTGCACCTGGCTCGAGATGTGCATAACCTATCGATGTATCGGTTCGATACATCGAACACGCACTCGCGGGTCCGAAACAGCGTCGAGAACCCGGAGGAGGTGCCATGCGCAGCAAGTCGACAGTCTTGGAGACGGCGGTGCTCGGTCTCCTCAACGACTCGCCATTGCACGGCTATGAGCTGCGCAAGCGACTCAACCTCGGGCTGGGTGCCTTCCGCGCACTGTCCTACGGATCGCTCTACCCGTGCCTGAAGTCGCTCGCCCTCCAGGGCCTCATCGTCGGAACCGAGTCGAATGAGGCCCCGCCGCACGCCCTCTCGGGCAAGCGCGCCCGGATCGTGTACATGCTCACGGCCGAGGGCAAGGAACACCTCCAGTCGGTTCTCGCGTCATCTGGGCCGTCCGCCTGGGAGGACGACAGCTTCGACGTACGGTTCGCGTTCTTCGGTCAGACCGACGCCGAGACACGGATCCGGATCCTCGAAGGACGCCGCAGCCGGCTCAACGAGCGCCTTGAGACCGTGCGCGACTCCTCCGCACGAACCAGGGACCGTCTCGACGAGTACACCCTGGAGCTGCAACGACATGGCCTCGAGCAGGTCGAACGTGAAGTTCGCTGGCTCGACGGCCTCATCAACACCGAGCGCGACCGTCGTCGTGCCCGGACACCGGGGGACACCCCGGGCGCCAGCCTGACGGCGGACGCACAACCTGCATCACCTGAACGAAGCAACCCCAACTCTGCTGGCGACGAAGGTCACGGCACACAAAGCAAGGAGCTCGGATGACTGCCATCCGCGTCGCCATCGTTGGCGTCGGCAACTGCGCAACGTCCCTTATCCAGGGCGTCGAGTACTACCGGAACGCCGACAAGAACGAGACTGTGCCTGGGCTCATGCACGTCCAGTTCGGCGAATACCACATCTCCGACCTCCAGTTCGTCGTCGCCTTCGACGTCGACGCGAAGAAGGTTGGCTTCGACCTCGCCGACGCCACGCAGGCGTCCGAGAACAACACGATCAAGATCGCCGATGTCCCGCCGACCGGCGTGACCGTCCTGCGCGGCCCGACCCTCGACGGTCTGGGCAAGTACTACCGCGAGACGATCGAAGAGTCCGACGCCGAGGCCGTGGACGTCGTCCAGACCCTCAAGGACAACGCAGTCGACGTTCTCGTCTGCTACCTCCCTGTCGGCTCGGAGAAGGCCGCGAAGTTCTACGCGCAGGCCGCGATCGACGCGAACGTCGCGTTCGTCAACGCGCTCCCCGTCTTCATCGCCTCTGACCCTGTCTGGGCCAAGAAGTTCCAGGACGCCGGCGTCCCGATCGTCGGCGACGACATCAAGTCCCAGGTCGGCGCGACCATCACGCACCGCGTGCTCGCTCGCCTCTTCGAGGACCGCGGCGTCGTGCTGGACCGCACGTACCAGCTGAACGTCGGCGGCAACATGGACTTCAAGAACATGCTCGAGCGCGAGCGCCTGGAGTCCAAGAAGATCTCCAAGACGCAGGCCGTCACGTCCAACCTGTCCGGCCCCCTCGGCGGCAAGAAGTCCGACCGCAACGTGCACATCGGCCCGTCGGACTACGTCGCCTGGCTCGACGACCGCAAGTGGGCCTACGTCCGCCTCGAGGGTCGTGCCTTCGGTGAGGTTCCCCTCAACCTCGAGTACAAGCTCGAGGTCTGGGACTCCCCCAACTCCGCCGGCATCATCATCGACGCCGTGCGCGCCGTGAAGATCGCCAAGGACCGTGGCATCGGCGGACCGATCCTGTCCGCGTCGACGTACTTCATGAAGTCCCCGCCGGTCCAGATGGAAGACACCCAGGGCCGCATCGAGCTCGAGGCCTTCATCGCCGGCACCAACGAGCGCTGATCCGTAGCGCCGCGAAGCAAGCGGAGGACCAGCGCGACCGAAGGGTAGTGCGCTGATCCAGAGCGCCGCGAAGCAAGCGGAGGACCAGCGCGACCGAAGGGTAGTGCGCTGATCCGTAGCGCCGCATCACACTCAGGGCCCCGTCGCATTCGCGGCGGGGCCCTGAGCCGTACCGCCGGCTCCCCCGTACCCTGGTCCAGTGACTGCCCTGGCTGACCTGCGCGTCCTGCTGCGCCTTCGTGACTTCAGGCGGCTGTTCGCCGTGCGGATGGTGAGCCAGGCCGGTGACGGGATGTTCCAGGTCGGCCTCGCCACATTGTTCTTCTTCTCGCCGCAGAGCCAGGGAACCGCTGCCTCGATCGCGGTCGCCTTCACGATCCTGCTCGCACCGTTCACGATCGTGGGCCCCTGGGCCGGGGTGCTCCTCGACCGGTGGCGCCGGCGCCAGGTGCTGGTGGTTGTCAACCTGATGCGGGTGGTGCTCACCCTCGCGGTCGCCGGGACCATCCTCGTCTCGGGCATCGGCCCCGCGATCTACGTCCTCGCGCTGACGATCCTCTCGCTCAACCGCTTCCTGTTGGCCGCTCTCTCCGCGTCGTTGCCGCAGGTCGTCGACGGCCCCCAGCTCCTCACCGCGAATGCCCTGGTGCCGACGCTGGGCGCGGCCGCGGCCGGGGTCGGCGGGCTCGCCGGGATACTGGTGGGACTGGCCGTCCCGGAGGGAATCGCGCGGGACGCGACGTCGCTCGGGGTCGCGTCGGTCTTCTTCGTCGGCGCGAGCGTCATCGCGGCCGGCTTCCCAGCGGCCCGCCTCGGCCCCTCCCCCGCCACCGTGCCCGACGCCGGCCCGCTCCGCAGCGACCTGGCGCACCTGGGCCGCGGGCTCGCCGAGGGCGCCCGGTTCCTGGTGCGGCGCCGGACCCCGGCGCAGGCCCTGGTCGTCATGGGCGTGCACCGGTTCCTCTATGGGGTGACGTTCGTGGCGAGCATCCTCATCTCGCGGAACCTGCTGTCGACCGGCTCCGCCGCGGACACCGGTCTGGGAGTGTTCGCGACGGTCCTGGCCGCCACGGCGGTGGGCTTCGGGGCGGCGATCGTGCTCACCCCGACCGTCGCCGCCCGGATCGGCCCCCGCGCCTGGATCGTCGTCTGCCTGCTCCTGGCATGCGGCAGCCAGCTGGTGCTCGTCGCGACGATGACGCACGCGTCGATGCTCGTGTGCGCCGTCGCGTTGGGGCTCGCGGCCCAGGGCGCCAAGATCGCCGTCGACACGATCGTGCAGCGCGACACCCCCGACGAGTTCCGGGGCCGCGCCTTCGCCTTCTACGACGTCCTGTACAACAGCGCCTTCATCGGCGCGGCGGCGCTGGCCGCCGTGACGTTGCCCGACAAGGGGTATTCACGCCCCATGTTTGTCGTCCTCGCGGCTGCCTACGCCCTGACCGCGCTGGCCTTCGGCCGGTGGGGCGCCCGGGTCGCACGCACTGTGACTGACGCCTGAAGTCCCCGCTCAGCCGCGCACGACGGGGCGCCCGGACTGGATCCAGGCTTGGGTGCCGCCTTCGACCGACACCGCGGTCCGACCGGTCGACTCCAGGTACTCCGCGCCCTGCAACGACCGCCCGCCCATCGCGCAGATGACGTGGACCGTTCCCTCGGCCGGAACCTCAGCCACCCGGGCGACCAGCTCGCTCAGCGGGATGTGCGTCACCCCCGGGACGTGCACGGCGGCAAACTCGTCGGCCTCTCGAACATCGAGCACATAGCCGCCGGCCGCGAGGGCCTCGTCGGTCGTGGTGAGGTCAACTTCACGCATGGTCGCTCCTAGCGGTAGTACGAATTGGCGGTGGTACGGAACGGTCGGCGCCAGAGGCTGCCCGGGTCTGTTCCACGTGAAACGTTGGTGGTTTTCTAGTCCTCCCGAGCGTTCCACCAGGTCAGCAGTTCATCACGGGCCGTGTCATGGTCCAGCGGCCCACGGTCCAGTCGCAGTTCCATGAGGAAGCGGTACGCCACCCCTACCTCGGGACCCGGTCCGATCCCGAGGATGGCCATGATCTGCGCGCCGTCCAGGTCCGGACGGATCGAGGCGAGCTCCTCCTCCCCCTGCAGCTTCTCGATCCGGGCCTCGAGGTCGTCGTAGGCCGCCGAGAGGCGTTGGGCCTTGCGCTTGTTCCGGGTGGTGCAGTCCGCCCGGGTCAGTCGGTGCAGCCGCTCGAGCAGCGGGCCCGCGTCGGTCACGTACCGGCGCACGGCCGAGTCCGTCCAGGCCCCCTCGCCGTATCCGTGGAAGCGCAGGTGCAGCTCGACGAGCCGGGTCACGGCCGCAACCGTCTCCTTGTCATAGCGCAGCGCCTTGAGCCGCTTGGAGGCCAGCTTCGCGCCGACCAGCTCGTGGTGGTGGAAGCTCACCGTGCCGCCATCCTCGAACTTGCGGGTCGCGGGCTTGCCGGCGTCGTGCAGCAGGGCGGCAAGGCGCAGCACGAGGTCGGGGCCGGGCACCGCGCCATCCGGCTCGGTCTCCAGATCGATCGCCTGGTTCAGCACAGTCAGGGAGTGCTCGTAGACGTCCTTGTGCCGGCGATGCTCGTCGACGGCGAGTGCCATCGCGGGCAGCTCGGGCAGCACGTGGTCGGCCAGCCCGGTCTCGACCAGGACGCTCAGTCCCAGCCGCGGCCTGCTCGCGAGCAGCAGCTTGCTGAGCTCGTCCCGTACCCGCTCGGCCGAGACGATCGTGATGCGCTCGGCCATGTCGACGATCGCCTGGTGGGCCGACGCCTCGACGGTGAATCCGATCTGGGCGGCGAAGCGCGCAGCGCGCATCATCCGCAACGGGTCGTCGTCGAAGGACCGCGCGGCCTCGATCGGTGTGCGGAGCAGCTGCGCGGCCAGGTCGACGAGGCCGTCGTGGGGATCGACGAAGGTCAGCTCGGGCAGCCGCACCGCCATCGCGTTGACCGTGAAGTCCCGCCGGGACAGGTCGCCCTCGAGGGTGTCGCCGAAGGCGACGACCGGCTTGCGTGAGGCCGGGTCGTACTCGTCCGTGCGGTAGGTCGTGACTTCCACCACAACCTCGGGCACCTTCCCCTTGGCGAACCGCTTCGCCCCGATCGTGCCGAACTCTTTGCCGATGTCCCAGTGTGCGTCGCCCCAGCCCGCAAGAAGGGCCTGGGTCTGGTCGGGACTGGCCGACGTCGCGAAGTCCAGATCGGCGCTAGAGCGCCCCAGAAAGGCATCGCGGACCGGTCCGCCCACGAGCGCCAGCTCGTGTCCGGCGGCCGCGAAGATCTCGCCGAGCTCGACTGCCTCTGGCGCCATATGGGTCAAAACCGTGGTTGCCCGACGGCGCAGCAGCGCGACTTGCGCGGACAGCTCACCGGCAAGATCGTGGCCCAGGGCCGGATTCTCAGGGTTTACAGCACTCGTCGACGTAGGCACAACATCAAAGCCTGCCAGATAAAGATAAAGTGGCCGACATGTCCAGCGCCGCGCACTCACAGGGCCGCTCCCCGGTCCCAGCGCCGCCGGGAGGCCACCCGTTGCGGATCGACCCGCAGGCGCCTCACCCGGTGGCAGGGTCGGCGGCGCCCACAGCCCACGGATCCTCCGACCTTCCCATCGTCGAAGAGACCTCCGCCGGTGGCCTCGTCGTGGAGATCATCGACGGGGTGTTCCACGCCGCTGTCATCGCTCGACGCAACCGCGCCGGGCGACTCGAGTGGTGCCTGCCCAAGGGGCACCTCGAGGGAGTGGAGACCGCCGAAGAGGCGGCCGTCCGTGAGATCGCCGAAGAGACCGGCATCACCGGGTCCATCCAGCGCCGTCTCGGCGTGATCGACTACTGGTTCACCGGCGACGACCGCCGCGTCCACAAAGTCGTGCACCACTTCCTCCTGGAGGCCATCGGTGGCTTCCTCACCGTCGAGGGCGACCCGGACAGCGAGGCTGAGGACGTCGCCTGGGTCGCGTTCGCCGACCTCTCCGCGACTCTGAGCTACCCCAACGAACGCCGCCTGGCCTCGGCCGCCCTCGAGCTGCTCAACCAGTCTCGTGGCATCGACCGGAACCCGCCCTCGCAGCAATGACCGCACTCGTTCGACCGATCCGCCGCGCCGGAGCCAGCATCGTGGGTGTGCTGGCGGTCCTGGCCATGGCCTTGATCCTGACCAGCCTGGGCGCGCCGCTCGCCCTGCCCGCCGCGGCCGCCGTCCCCGAGCCGGCCGTGACCTCGACCGCGCCGGTCGCGGTCCGGCTGCTGAGCCTCAGCCCTGAGGTGACCCGCCCCGGGGACACGCTCACCGTCGTCGCCCAGATCGAGAACACCACCACGACGGACATCACGTCGCCGGTCGCGAAGCTCAGCGTGTCCAAGTACCGCTACTCGACCCGCGTCGCCTTCGCCGGGTGGGAGGACCTCCCCGAGAGCGCACCGGTCGGGACGACCGTGCAGGCCCTTCCCCTGCCGGACACGCTGGCCGCGGGTGCGACCACGACCATCACATTCTCGGTCGAGGCCGACTCGCTCACTCTGATGGGCGGGCAGGTGGGCTGGGGCCCGCGCGGCATCGCCGTCTCGGTGACCGGCGAGGGCACTTCCTACCCCGCCACAACCCCCCTCGGTGTGCTGCGTACCTATCTTGTCTGGTTCCCGGTGGCCGACGAGGAGATCACGCCCGTCGACGTGAGCGTCCTCGTCCCTGTCGTCGGGCCCGCCTTCGACCCCCTCGACCCGGTCGGGTCGACCCCAGGTCTGGGGGAGGCCACAGACAAGACCGGTCGCCTGAGCAAGGTGGTGGCCAGCACCGAGGAGTTCCCGGCCGTGGCGTGGGCAGTAGACCCCGCGATCGTCAGCGCCGTCGCCAGGGACGGCGCCGACGAGCCCGCGACGTCCCCGGCGGCCACCGCGTGGGCCCGCCACACCCTGGCTGCCTCGGGCGGCCGTGACGTCTTTGCGCTGCCGACCTTCGACCAGGACTGGAGCGCCTTCGCCGCAGCGGGCATCAGCCCGCCCCAGCGCGAGGAGCTGCCCACCGGGCTCTCCACGTGGCGCACGGACCTCGCGTGGCCGGCCCAGGCGGTGCCGACGACGTCGGTCCTGCGCCTGGCCGCATCGGCCGGCACGCCGCTTGTGGTCGCCGCCCCGGGCGCCCTGCAGCCCGACCCTGAGCTCACCTACACCCCCACGGGTCTGGCCTCGCTGGCTACCTCGTCCGGCACGGTGACCGCGCTCGTGCCCGACGCAGTGCTGAGCTCCCAGCTCGCCGCGCCGACCCAAACGTCACCGGCCGCGGCCCGCCAACGCATGGTCGCCGAGCTAGCGATCATCTCCCGCGAGCGCCCGGCCGAGGTGCGCTCGATCCTGCTGACCGCCCCGCGGTCCTGGACGCCGACCCCGGAGATCGCGCAGGCCCAGCTGGGCGGCATCGACGGCGTCCCGTGGGCCCGCCTCATGCCCGTGTCCACCCTGATCGACGCTCCCGTCCCGGACGTGGCGCGGAGCTCTCCCGAGACCAGCTCGACCGTCCAAGGAGCGCTCACCCGGGACGAGCTGGCCAGCCTGGAGGCGACCCGAGCGGCGGTCGAGCACTTCGCCCAGGTCGTTCCCGACCCCGCGGCACTGACCACGCCGGTCGACGCCGCAGCTCTCGCTGCGACGTCGGTCGCCTGGCGCAACGACCCGGCCGGGCGGACGGCGGCGATCGACCGCCTCACGGCCGAGGCAGACGACGTGACGAGCTCGATCTCAGTCGTCAGCCAAAGCGACTTCACGCTGATCAGCACCGGTTCCAGCCTGCCGATCACGGTCCACAACGCCCTCGATCAGCCGGCCACGGTGACCGTCCAGCTCAAGCCGGACGACCCGCGGCTCGTCGCCGAGGCTCCGGTCACGGTCGTCGTCCCAGCCGGCTCAGACGCGTCTGCCAAGGTCAAGGTGCGCGCCGTCGGGCGTGGCAACGTCACCGTGTACATCCAGATCCTCAGCCCAGACGGGACTCTGATAGCCAGTCCCGCCTCGATCGGCGTCCGGGTCAGGGCAGACTGGGAGAACCTCGGGACGGCGATCTTCGCCGGGCTCCTCGTGGTGCTGCTGGGCGTCGGGATCTGGCGCACCATCCACCGTGGCCGCTCGGACCGGCGGGCCTCGGCGGCCGTCGTCGAGCAGCTCGAGAACGGCGATACGGTTGAGCCGGCCGACCGGATCGACCCCGTCGCCTCAGTCGAGTCGATCGAACCAGCCCTGGCCGACCCCGAGCCATCCAGCGAAGACGGAGAACCACGTGAGCACCCCCACGAGCGCTAGCACGTCGGTGGGCCGCAGCTCGCTCATCATGGCCTCGGGCACGGCGGTCTCCCGCGGCCTCGGGCTCGTGCGCAACCTCCTGCTCGTCGCAGTGGTCGGGGCGACCGGACCGATCGCCGACGCCTTCGACATCGCGAACAAGGTGCCGAACATCCTCTTCGCGATCATCGCGGGCGGGATGCTCAATGCGGTGATCGTCCCGCAGGTCATGCGGGCCTACCGGTCACCGAACGCCCAGGAGTATCTCGACAAGCTGCTCAGCCTCACCGGGACCGCGCTGCTGGTGATCACGGCCGTGTTCACCCTCGGGGCGAGTGCCATGGTCGGGCTCTACACGAGCAACGACTGGACCACCGCCCAGGTCGCCCTCGCGGTCTCCTTCGCCTTCTGGTGCATACCCCAGCTCTTCTTCTATGGGCTCTATACGGTCCTCGGCCAGGTGCTCAACGCCCGCGGGCAGTTCGGCCCGTTCATGTGGGCGCCGGCGCTCAACAACATCATCTCCATCGCCGGGCTCGGCGCCTTCCTCGTCATCTTCGGGGGCGCCCCCCGCGGCGGCGCGCTCGTGGAGTCCTGGACGACGGGCCAGGTCGCCCTGCTCGGCGCGGTGACCACCTTCGGCGTCATCTGCCAGGCCCTCATCCTCGTGGTGCCGCTGTGGCGCTCCGGGTTCCGTTGGCACCTGCGGTTCGGCATCCGCGGGGTCGGCCTGCGCTCGGCGGGCCGGGTGGGACTGTGGACCTTCGCCGCAGTCCTGCTCGACCAGGTCGCGGTCCTGGTGAGCTCGCGGATCGCGACCTCCGCCCCGATGGCCGCCTGCCTCGACGCCTACACCCGGGCACAGTGCGACGCCGGGACCGACAGCCTCGTGGTAGCCGGGAACGGCGCCTATACCCAGGCGCTCATGGTCTACCTGCTCCCCCACTCCCTCGTGACTGTCTCGATCGCCACGGCGCTGTTCACCGGGATGAGCGCAGCTGCGGCCATCGGCGACCTCAAGACCGTCCGGGCGAACGTCTCCAGGGGGCTCCGGGTCATCGCGGTGTTCACCGTGTTCGCGACGGCGTTCTTCCTGGTCATGTCACAGCCGGTGATGAAGGTGCTGGTCCCCACGCTGCACTCGGCCGACGTCGTCGTCGTCGGCCAGGTCCTGGCCGCCCTGGGGCTGGGGCTCGTGCCGCTCGGGGCGATGGCGCTCATGAAGTGGGTGTATTTCGCCTTCGAGGACGGGCGGACGGTGTTCCTCATCCAGATCCCGGTGACGATCGTCCTCGTGGGCGGCGCGCTCGCCGGGATGGCGCTGCTGCCCGGCCGCTGGTGGGTCGTCGGGGTCGCGGCGGCCATGTCCCTGTCGAACTTCGTCGGGGTGGCGCTGCGGATCGGCGGGATGATCGATCGCCTGGAGGGTCTAGACCTGGCCCGCATCGTCCGGCTGCACGTCCAGCTCGTCGCGGCAGCTGTCGCCGCCGGCCTGATCGGGTGGGGAATCCTCAGCGTGTGGGGTTTCGAGCCCTCCGACTCCTGGTGGGCGGCGCTCGGTGTGACGACCTTGGTCGGCACCACGATGGTGGCCGTCTACGTGCTCGCCCTGCGACTCATGCGCGTCGACGAGCTCCAGGGCCTGATTCGCCCGATGCTGCGCAAGCTCCCCCGCTTCTCCAGATGAGCCGCGTACGATGTTGCCCGATGCCGACTCACTTTGATGGAACCTGGCGAACCTGGAATGGGGACCTTTCGTGGACAGCCTAGAACCGGGCATGCTCGTCGTCGCTCGCTATCGGCTCGAGGAGCCGCTCGCAACCGACCTGCTGGGTGTCCAGCCGTGGGCTGCCACCGACCAGATCCTCGACCGCCCGGTCCGGGTGAGCCTGATCGAGGGGCCCGACGCCGGGCTGACCCTCGACGCCGCCCGACGCGCCGCTCTCATCTCTGACACGCACCTGACCCGGGTCCTCGACGTCCTGCACGACACCGGCCGGGACTTCGTCGTGACCGAGCCGTACTCCGGGGTGTCCCTGGCCGATCTCGTCGACCGCGGTCCGCTCAGCGCCAGGGCCGCCCGCGCCGTGATCGGCGACGCCGCGAAGGCGCTCGAGGCTGCCCGCCGCCGCGGTGTGCACCACGGTGCGCTGCGCCCCGCAGCCATCCGCATCCACAGGGGCACGGTCCGGGTCACCGGGCTGGGCATCGACGGCACTCTCCCCCACAGCCGCACTCCGGCGACCGGGGACGTGGCTTCCCGCGACGACGCCGTCGGCCTCGTCGCGCTCCTGCACTACGCCCTGACCGGCGTGCTGCCGCTCGCCGGCAGCGCCGCCGCTGCCCTCGACCCCCGGTCGCTCTCCCCCGCGCACCAGGGTCCCGACGACGTGCTCGCGCCCCCGCGCGAGGTGGTGCCCAGCGTCCCCAAGGACCTCGACACCCTCTGCGTCGTCACCCTCGGCCCGCACGACGACGGCCCGCACACCCCGGGCGAGCTGGTCAAGGAGCTCGAACCCTGGGACGAGGAAGATCTCCCCGCGGACGACGACGAACCTGCCGACCCCGCGCCCGTGGACGAACCTGCCTCCAGCACAGGTGTGAACCGTCAGTCGGTCCGCGTCTTCGGTTCGGCCGCCGCACCCTCGGCCGGCGCGACGATGCCGGGGACACCTCCGCCTGCCGGACCCGTGCGCCGTCAGTCCACCGGTCGCATCCCCCGGGTCGCCGCGACCGGATCGATCCCGGCCGCAGCCGGGGCAGCGGCCCTGGGCGCCGGTCTGAGCGCCGCAGCCGATGACACCGTCGTGGCCGTGGCCTCCGGGACCGCAGCGGTCGGCGCGGCGTCAGGCAGTGTGGCATCGGGCGGCGCGGCCCTCCCGCCCTCGGTCACCCCCCAGGCGGCCGGGCGTCCTCCTCAGCCGCCATTCGGAGCGTTCTCCTCGGCTGGTGGCCCCCCCGTCCCTCCGGCGCCCTCCACGCCTCGGCCCGCGGCCGCACCGGGCGCGCCCATCTCGACCACGGAACGCGCCCGGCGGTTCCGCTTCAATCCGACCCCGGTCGTCCTCACCCTCATGCTCGCTCTGCTCGTCGTGGGTGGGGTCGTGGCCAAGAACACGCTCTTCTCCGGCTACACCCCGGCGATCGTCCAGCCCGACGGGCGTCCCACGGCCGACAGCACCGACGGCACGACCGACCCGACCGACGGCGCAACGCCGACCGCGGAGGCACCTGCCGCTGTCGTCCCCGTCATCGCGAGCGGCGCGCAGATCTCCCTGCCCGGCAACGCCCCGGACGACCACCCCGAGCTGGCCGCCAAGGCGGTCGACGGCGACGCTCAGACTGCCTGGTACTCCCGGACCTACAAGACACCCCAGTTCGGCGGCTACACGCACGGAGTGGGCTTCCTCGTCACGCTCGAGCAGGCGGCTCCGGTGTCGTCGATCTTCCTCTCCACGAACAACACAGGAGGGAACGTCGAGATCCGCGCGACCGACGCGAGCGACCCGACCGGTGGGACGCTGCTCGCCTCCGGGCCACTGCAACCGGAGGCCGCGTTCTCCTTCGCCGCTCCCGTGGAGACCTCGACGATCGTCATCTGGTTCACGGAGCTGCCTCAGGTATCGTCCGGTGAGAACCGGGCGAACATCTTCGAGATCAACGTGTCCTAGTCCCGCTCCCGCCGTCTGCGGAACGCACGTGCCCAGCTCGACGGGTGCGGCGGAGGAACCGCAGGACGGCGGGAACAAGCCGGTCCGATGCAGTGTTCTTCACAACGCAGTGTTCTTCCCGCAGCGGGAGCCGGCAGCCCCATCGACCTCTTCCCGATCCGACCGAAGGAAAACGACCAGTGAGCGACCTGAACGCCCCCACGCACGACGTCATCATCATCGGATCAGGGCCGGCCGGATATACCGCGGCTGTGTACGCCGCGCGCGCCGGGCTCGCTCCGCTGGTCTTGGCGGGGTCGATCACAGCCGGTGGCGCGTTGATGAACACGACCGAGGTCGAGAACTTCCCCGGTTTCACCGACGGGATCATGGGCCCAGAGCTCATGGAGAACATGCAGAAGCAGGCCGAGCGTTTCGGGGCGGTCATCGAGTGGGACGACGCGACCGAGGTCGAGCTGGACGGACCGGTCAAGACGATCCGCACCGGCAACGGCGACACGTTCACCGCGCGTGCGGTCATCCTGGCGACCGGCTCCGCGTACCGCGAGCTGGGCCTGGACGACGAGAAGCGTTTGTCCGGGCGCGGTGTGTCCTGGTGCGCGACGTGCGACGGCTTCTTCTTCCGCGACCAGCACATCGTGGTCGTGGGCGGCGGGGACTCCGCGGTCGAGGAGGCCACCTTCCTGACCCGCTTCGCCTCCAAGGTGACGATGGTGCACCGCCGCGACTCCCTGCGCGCCTCCAAGATCATGGCCGAGCGGGCCGCGAACGACCCGAAGATCGAGTTCGCCTGGAACAGCGAGGTCGTGGGCATCAACGGCGAGAACAAGGTCGAGAACCTGCGCCTGCGAGACACGGTCACCGGTGCCGAGCGCGAGATCGACGCAACCGGCCTGTTTGTGGCGATCGGCCACGACCCCCGCACCGAGCTCGTCAAGGGCCAGATCGACCTGGACGCCGAGGGCTACATCGCGGTCGAGGGACGATCCACCCGCACCAGCATCGCCGGGGTCTTCGCCTGCGGAGATGCCGTCGACCACACCTACCGGCAGGCGATCACCGCCGCCGGGTCCGGCTGCGCGGCCGCCTTGGACGCCCAGCACTACCTCGCCGGGCTCGTCGGCGCGGATGCTTCGCCGAGCGTGCTCGTCGAAGCCATCGAATCCCTGGAGGCACTGTGAGCACCACCGCTTCAACCACCCCTGTTCACGTCACCGACGCGACATTCACGGCCGAGGTCCTCGCGTCCGAGATCCCCGTCCTGGTCGACTTCTGGGCCGAGTGGTGCGGACCGTGCCGGATGGTCGCCCCGATCCTCGACGAGCTCGCCGGTGAGTACGCCGGACGTCTGAAGATCGCCAAGCTCGACACCGAGGAGAACCCGCAGACCACCGCGGCCTACAACGTCGTCTCCATCCCGCTGCTCAACGTCTACAAGGGCGGCGAGCTCGTCCGCTCGATCGTCGGTGCCCGCCCCAAGCGTGCCCTCGTCGAGGAGATCGACGCGATCCTCGCCGGCAGCCCCGCCTGACTGCTCCTCTTGACGTCCCTGATGGGGCCTGGTGCCGCTGACTGCAGCGGTACCAGGCCCTGTCTCGTCTGCTCGGCCGTCCTTCACACTTTCCCCCGATGCCCCGTGGGAGACTAGGTGCTGTGACTTCACTGACACCGCCCACGCCCGGAACTCGGCTCGACCCCTGGTTCGGTGCGTACGCGCAGCGAGCGCACAACATGCGCGCCTCAGAGGTCCGTGCGCTCTTCGCGGTCGTGAACCGCCCCGAGGTGGTCTCCCTCGCCGGCGGCATGCCCTACCTCGAGGGACTTCCGCTCGGCGTCATCGCGGACACCATGCAGCGGGTCATCGCGACACAGGGCACAACCGCGCTCCAGTACGGCTCCGGCCAGGGCCTCGAGGAGCTGCGCGAGCAGATCCTCGATGTCATGCGGCTCGAGGGGATCGATGCCCATCCCGACGACGTCGTCGTCACGACCGGCTCCCAGCAGGCGCTCGATCTGGTCACCCGGATCTTCATCGATCCCGGCGACGTGATCGTCGCGGAGGCACCGAGCTACGTCGGCGCGCTCGGGGTTTTCCGTTCCTACCAGGCGGACATCGTCCACGTGCCGATCGACGGGGACGGGCTCATCCCCGAGGCCCTCGAGGAGACCCTCACACGGCTGGCTGCCCAGGGGCGACGTGTGAAATTCCTGTACACGATCCCCAACTTCCACAACCCGGCCGGCGTCACGCTGAGCCTCGAGCGCCGCCCACGGATTCTCGAGATCGCTCGCCGGCACGGGGTGCTGGTGATCGAAGACAATCCCTACGGGCTGCTGGGCTTCAGTCACGATCCGTTGCCGGCCATGCGCAGCACCGATGAGGAGGGTGTCCTCTACCTGGGTTCCTTCTCCAAGACTTTCGCCCCTGGTTTCCGGGTCGGCTGGGTCGTGGCACCGCACGCCGTCCGCGAGAAGCTCGTGCTGGCCTCGGAGTCCGCCATCCTGTGCCCCTCCAACGCCTCGCAGATGGCCATCTCTGCCTATCTGTCCACGAGCGACTGGAAGGGCCAGATCAAGTCCTTTCGTGAGCTCTACCGCGAGCGGCGAGACGCGATGGTCGGCGCGCTGGCCGAACACCTTCCCGACGCCTCCTGGACTGTCCCGGACGGCGGCTTCTACACCTGGGTCAAGCTGCCCGACGGGCTGGACTCGAAGTCCATGCTGCCGCGGGCTGTGACCGGTCGGGTGGCCTACGTCCCCGGGACCGCGTTCTTCGCGGACGGCTCGGGCGCCGACCACATGCGCCTGTCCTACTGCTTCCCCACGCCCGAGCGGATCCGTGAGGGCGTGCGGCGCCTGGCCGCCGTCGTCAACGCCGAGCGCGAGCTCGTCGAGATCTTCGGCACCTCACCCTCCCCCGACGACGTGACCGACATCGACAACCCTGGACCAGATTCCCTATGACACACAGCCCGCGCGTCGTTGTCCTGTCCGGCGGCCTATCCCACGAGCGCGACGTCTCGCTGCGGTCCGGCCGGCGCGTGGCTGAGGCCCTGCGCCTCGCCCAGGTCGAGGTGACGGTGCACGACGTCGACGCCGACCTCATCCCGATGCTCTCCGACATCCGTCCCGACGTCGTCTGGCCGATCCTGCATGGGGCGAGCGGCGAGGACGGGTCGATCCGCGATGTCCTGGAGCTGCTCGACCTCGCCTATGTGGGCACCGGCCCACGGTCCTCGCGCATCGCGTGGAGCAAGCCCGTGGCCAAGTCCGTCGTTGCCCGTGCGGGAATCTCCACCCCCGACTACGTCACGCTGCCGCAGAGCCTCTTCCGTGAGCTCGGTGCGCAGGCCGTGATGAACGCGGTCGTCGCGAAGATCGGGCTGCCTCTTGTGGTCAAGCCCTCCCGCGGGGGATCCGCCCTGGGCGTGACCCTCGTCAGGTCGATCGCCGAGCTTCCCCGCGCGATGGTCACCTGCTTCGCCTACGGCGACGTCGCGCTGCTCGAGCGCGCCGTCACCGGGACCGAAGTAGCGGTCTCGGTGATCGAGACCGCGGACGGCTGCCAGGCGCTCCCGCCGGTCGAGATCGTCACCGACGGACCCTACGACTACGACGCCCGGTACAACCCGGGGCGCACCGAGTACTTCGCCCCGGCGCGGGTGACCGCGGAGCAGGCCGAGACGGTCGCACGCACCGCGATCGAGGCTCACAAGGCCCTCGGACTACGGCACATCTCCCGGACCGACCTCATCCTGGAGGCCGACGGCTCCATCCAGTTCCTCGAGGTGAACGTGGCACCGGGGATGACCGAGACCTCCCTCTTCCCGCAGGCCGCCCTGGCCGGCGGCCGGGAGCTCCCCGAGCTGTACCGGTCGATCGTGGAGACCGCACGCGTCCGTCAAGACTCGTAGCAGCACCTGCGCGCATCATCCGCGCAGAAGGGCACCCACAGCATCTGTGGGTGCCCTTCTGTCCTCTTGCTGACCCAGGCCCGCCGCGCCCATGTCCCGATCAGGTGGCAGGGCTGGTGCGCCTACTTCTTGAACAGACCCGGTTCTTCCGGGGCCATGACATTGAGGATCCGGTTGAGGTCCTCGACCGAGGCGAACTCGACGGTGACCTTTCCCTTGGTCTTGCCCAGGTCGACCTTGACGCGGGTCTCGAAGCGGTCGGAGAGTCGCGAGGCGAGCTCGTCGATCGCCTGGATCCTGGCGCCCGCCCGCGGACGCTGGGTGACCTTCTTCTCCTCGTCCAGTCCGCCGAGGGCCACGATCTCCTCGGTCGCCCGGACGGAGAGCCCCTCAGCGACGATCCGCTGGGCGAGGCGCTCGATCTCGCTGCGGTCGGCGAGGCCGAGCAGCGCACGGGCGTGACCGGCAGAGATGACGCCCGCCGCAACGCGACGCTGGACCAACGGGGGAAGTTTGAGCAGCCGCAAGGTGTTCGAGATCTGCGGACGGGACCGCGAGATCCGTGACGCGAGCTCCTCGTGCGTGCAGCCGAAATCATCAAGCAGCTGTCGGTAGGCCGCGGCCTCTTCAAGCGGGTTGAGCGCGGACCGGTGCAGGTTCTCCAGGAGGGCATCCCGCAGGAGGTCCCCGTCTTCGGTCTCGCGGATGATCGCGGGGATCGTGGTCAGGCCGGCCTGCTGGGTGGCGCGCCAGCGCCGCTCGCCCATGATGAGTTCGTAGCCGTCGGTCTCCTGCGAGGGACGGACCACGATGGGCTGGAGGACGCCGACCTCAAGGATCGACCCGACGAGCTCGGCCAGGTCGTTCTCGTCGAAGATCGTGCGCGGCTGTCGAGAGTTCGGGTGGATGCTCTCGACGGGAAGCTCTGCGAAGGACGCCCCGGGGACCGGCAGGAGGTCGAGGGTCGGCTCGGCGCCCGTGGCGGCGACGTATGTTTCACGTGAAACGGAGTCGATGCGGATCGTTCCACGCTCGCGCTGCGTGAGGGACGGGACGCTCGTGCGGGAGGAATTTGCGCCCTTCGACTCGGCCTTGACCCGTGCGGACATGCCCGGCGACGCGTCCAAGGTGGAAGTAGACAGCGCGTCCGTCGCGGGCACCTCTCCCTCCGCGGGACCGTCCGCACTGGACCGACCGGCGCGGTTCTTGTCGGGGGTCGGGCCGCCAGCGTTCGCAACATCCCCCGACGCCGGCCTCGGCCTACGGGTCGGCTCCGCGGTGGCCTGCCGGGTCACCACGGATGTCGCTGAGCGGTCAGGGAAGAAGACATCGACCGGACGTCCCCCTTCAGGAGACGTGGGGATCAGTGCCCCTAGTCCCCTGCCGAGCCCACGGCGCTTTTCGGTCACAGCTTGTCCTCTCGGTACCCATCGTCATGACTAGGTTCGGTGCCGACCTGGAATCCAGGTCAACCATGTCACAGCCAAAGCCATTGTGGCATCGTCACAGCTAAAACCACTGTGGCATCGCCACAACGAAAGTCACTGTGGCATCGTCACAACCAAAATCATTGTGTCCAAAACCAGCGTGGCATCGCGTGCCACCTGCACACGCTAGAGCACAGTGGCGCGTTCCGTGAGCTCCCTAGCCGCCTCACGGTACGCCAACGCACCTGTCGAGTTCGGCTCGTAGGAGATCACGGTGAGGCCGTGACTGGGCGCCTCAGACACGCGCACGGACCGCGGCACCGAGGTCTTGAGCGTCTCCTTGCCGAAGTGCTCGCGCACCTCCGACGCGACCTGCTGGGCCAGGTTGGTCCGCGCGTCGTACATCGTGAGCAGGATCGTCGAGACGTGCAGATCCGGGTTGAGGTGCGCCTGGATAAGCTGGATCGTCTTGAGCAGCTGGCTCAGGCCTTCGAGCGCGTAGTACTCGCACTGGATAGGAATAAGCACTTCGCGCCCCGTCACGAAGGCATTGAGGGTAAGCAACCCGAGGCTCGGCGGGCAGTCAACCAGCACGTAGTCGATCCGAGGAAGTCCCTGGGTCGCGCGGCCCTCGAGGTAGACGTCCAAGGCCCGACGCAGCCGTGTTTCACGTGAAACAAGGGACACAAGCTCGATCTCGGCGCCGGACAGGTCGATCGTCGCGGGAACGCAGAGAAGGTTTGGGAACTCTGGGCACGGCTGGATCGTGTCCGCCAGCAGCATCCCCTCGACCAGGACCTCGTAGACCGACGGCACGCCGGAGCGATGGTCGATGCCGAGGGCCGTCGACGCATTCCCCTGGGGGTCGTTGTCGATGACGAGGACGTTCAGTCCCGCCTGGGCGAGCGCCGCGGCCAGGTTGACAGTAGTAGTCGTCTTGCCAACCCCGCCCTTCTGGTTCGCGACCGTGATGATGCGCGTGTGCGGAGGCCGGCGGAACTTCTGTCCGTCGAGCGAGACCCGACGGCGGGTGTCAAGGACGAGCTGAGCCGCGAGCGGGGTCGTCTCGTCCTCGTCCGGAAGGCTGTCTAGAATCTCACGCACGTGGTGGTCCCTCGTCGATGTTTCACGTGAATCACGTGCGGAGCCCGCGCGAGATGGTTCCGTCGCGGGACTTTGAGGATGGGTGTCGGGTGCCACAGACACGCGATCGTCCTCCACTCTCTCTCAGGTCGGATGGGCCGGGCCCGACGCGCCCGATCGAGTCGGGTTCAGGAGCACTCCAGCCACCATGAACTTTACTGTGTCGGAGGGGCTCCGGAGCCCACGAAACCCATGAACACGAGAACGTTCGCCGTTTCACGTGGAACATCGTCACGATCACGAGAGCCTGCCACCGCCGGTCGTGACGACATCGGCCACCCGCGTCCAACCGCCCTGGGCTCCCTCGACGCCCTACTACCCCGCATCTCCCTGTGACGATCAAGACCGGTCCCCAAGTTCCTCCTCCCCACACCCCGTCCCCTGTCCCCGATCCCCCGTTGCGCATTCATCTGGTTCCGCTGGCAGACGGTTCTTGTCCCTGGAGCGCTTTGCTTGGCGCCTCCCAAATGCCATCGGCAGCCGGTTTCCCGCTGAGCACTGTGGTCCGGACGATGATCGACGCAGTACCCCGCAGGCACGTCAGTGTGGTGAACCGCAGCAAGCTCAGCTCAGGGAACACACCGTGACCGGTCGGGTAGATCGCCCAGGCGATGACATCTAGCAACGGGAGTGGCGCGCCTCGGCCGAGCCCGCTGTGCAGGACAATCAACGGGGTGCCCTCCCCCGGACAGTCACGACTCCGACGAGCACAACTGCTGACAGCACAAGGACAAGGACGAGTCCGGCGGGGCGCCGCTTGGTGCGTCCCCATATGACGAAGAGAGTGGCTATCGGCACGGTCGCCATGACCGGTCAGATGGTCTGGAATGCCGAGTAGGCGTGTCCCGCCCACATGAGCATGTCGAAGCCACCGGAGCCGACCGTCACCAGCAGCCACGACGCGTCTGACCAAGGACCGGGTAGGAGCACCTTGGGCATTCCTTGAAGGCGAGCAGAATCATGAAGACTACCGTCGCGACGACACATCTGGCAGCGGTCAGCCAGAACGGCCCCTGAGAGCGAAGGCGGTCTTTGCGACGGTCAACTTCCCGCCCGACGCCAATGCTGGCGCTAGGCCACCAACGACAGCCAGCGAGGTGGAGTGCGGTGCGTGAGAGCTCCTGGTGTTCATGAGCCGACCAGCTCACGAAGACAGCACATGATCCTGTTCCGAGAAAAAACCTCCGTGAAGCCCCTGTTCAGCCCTAAGTCGAAGACCTCAGCCTGTCGGGATCCTCAGGAAGTCCGGCCTCGTCCGCCAGAACCTCGGCCCGAAAACAGTCGCTTCAACTGGCCCACAACCGAAGAGATCCAGGAGCCCTATCCCGATGTCATCAGCACGATTCTCAGCGCAGCCGCGCGCCCTCACGACTGATCTCGATGGCCACGTAACCGAGCGCTCTTCACCCGCGCACCACACTCCCCCAGTGACAGAGGGGCGGACGCTCATCGCGTGGCGGACGACCGGCCCTCAGTGCTCGTCCGGCGAGGCGGTCTGCACCTGGCAGACGGCAGGTTACTACCCGCGCGGAAAGGGCGCGCGTTTCACGTGAAACATCACGCCGATCGAAGGTTCAGCCCTTGCGTCGGGATCGCAGTACCGTCGTCGACTCAAGACCGGGGAGGGTCGCAGCCTCGAGGATCTCCGGCTCGCTCATCTTGAACTTCTTCAGCACCTTCCGGGCAGGCTCGATCTCCGCGGCGACGCTGCGTCCCTTGAGAATCACCAGCTCACCCCCGGGGGCCAAGAGCGGCAGGGACCAGCGAGCAAGCTTCTCCAGGGCCGCGACGGCACGGGAGGTCACCACGTCAGCCTCGAAGGCGTCATGGAACTCCTCCGCCCGTCCCCGCTTGACCTCGACGTTCGTCAGTCCGAGAGTCTCAACCATCTCCACGAGCCAGATACAGCGGCGCTCCATCGGTTCGATCAGAACCAGAGAGGCAGCGGGGCGCATCGCGGCAATCACCAGGCCCGGCAACCCGGCCCCCGAACCGATATCGACGAAGGTCCCCTGGGCCGGCAGGAACTGCACGATCGCCGCCGAGTTGAGGATGTGCCGTTCCCAGATCTTGTCGATCTCCCGGGGACCGATCATCCCCCGAACCTCACCCTGCGAGGCCAGCTCGGCCGCGAACTGGGATACCTGCGGGTAGGCGTCGCCGAAGTACGCGCGCAGTGCGTCCTGATCTAGTGCCTCGTCCACGACGATCCCTCCATATGAGGTGCACCGCCCACCTGGGCAGCGCACCTCGTCTCGATGATTCCCGGCGGACCCAAAGATACGGACCATATCGGAATATAGCGTCACATATACGACGAGCAGTCAGTCCTCAGACGAGGAGTCGACCTCCGCGGCCGGGCTGACCTCGATGTAGCGGGAGGGCTCCACACCGTGGGACTCGCTGACCAGGCCCGAGGCGGTCACCGCGTCGTGCACCACTTTGCGCTCGAAGGCGTTCATCGGCGCCAGGGCAAGCTTTTCGCCCGTGGTACGCACCTTCTCGATCGTCTCCTCGGCCAGAGCCGTCAGCTCAACCCGTCGACCCGCCCTGTATCCGGCGATGTCTAGCATCAATCGGCTCCGCTCCCCCGTGCGGGTCTGCACCGCGAGGCGCGTGAGCTCCTGCAGGGCGTCGAGCACCTCACCGTGCGCACCGACCAGGTGGCGCAACGAGCCGGCCTCGTCCGCTACGACCTCGACTGCGGCCCGGCCGTGGTCGACGTCGATGTCGATGTCCCCGTCCAGGTCGGCGATGTCGAGAAGCTCTTCGAGATAGTCGGCGGCCACCTCACCCTCTTCTTCGAGAAGCGATGTCTTGGTCCGAACCTCTGGCTCCACGGCCGGTGAATCAGCAGTCACAAGTCTCTCCATTTCGCGATGTGAAGCACAGTCCCCCGCGTGGGGGTGGTCGCTAGCGCTTGTTGCGCTTCTTCTTCTGTGCCGGCGTCTTGTTGAGGTCGAGCAGGCCCGGGGCCTCAGAAGCCTCCGTAGCAGCCTCAGGGGCCTCTACTGCGTCATCAGAAGGGGTCGCGGGCGCCGCTGCACCGCCCGCAGGAGTCCCTGCAGGACGCTGACGCTGACGGTCCTTGCGCTTGGGCTGCTGACGCTGTCCGCGTGGCTGCTCGATCACCGTGGGCTTGTCCTCCACGATGATGATGCCCTTCTTCGCGGCCTTGCGCGCCTTGCGCTCGTTGAGCGTCTTCTCAGCCTGGGAGCCAGGTGCTGGCATCTTGCGGATCGTGTAGAACTGCTGACCCATCGACCACAAGTTGGTCGTGGTCCAGTAGATGAGCACACCGATCGGGAAGTTCACGCCCGAGATTCCCATGATGACGGGAAGCATGTAGAGCATGATCTTCTGCGTCTGCATCATCGGGCCCTCGAGGGCCGCCTTCGGCATGTTCTTCATCGTCAGCTGGCGCTGCGTGGTGAACTGCGTGGCCGCCATCAGGACGATCAGGATACCGGCGACGATCTTGGTGTTGAGGTCCGTCGGCTGGTGCAGGAAGGTGGAGGACAGCGGGGCACCGAAGAGCGAGGAAGTCTCGGCCGCGTGAGCGACGCTCTGATTGATCGGGCCGATCGAATCCTTGGTGCCGTCAGCGATCCCCTTAAGACTGTTGAGCACCCGGAACAGCGCGAAGAAGATCGGCGACTGGAGCAGCACGGGCATGCACGAGGAGAAGGGGTTGGTCCCGTGCTTCTTGTACAGCGCCATGGTCTCCCGACTCATGGCCTCCCGCGAGGCGGGGTCCTTCTTGTTCTTGTACTTCTTCTGGATCGCCTGGAGCTCTGGCTGGATCATCTGCATCCCGCGGGAGGCCCGGATCTGCTTGAAGAACAGCGGGATCATCACGGTACGGATGATGATCACGAGGCCGACGATCGACAGGATCCATGCGGCTCCCGCGCCGTCGCTCATACCAAGGAGCACGAAGAACTTGTGGCAGAGGTACATGATCCATGCCACGACCCACTCGATCGGGTAGAGGATTTTCATGAAGTCCATTACTGCTGCTCCCTAGCGCACAAGCGTCTTGCATGGTCCGTCGGACGAGGCCCGAAGGTAAGAGTAGTCAACGCGACGTGTCCCTGGACACAGGCTCTGGCACGTCGTCGATACCGCCGTCGGTCCATGGGTTGCACCGGAGCAACCGCCACACAGCCAACCGGGTGCCGCGGATCGCCCCGTGCTTCTCGATCGCTGTCACCGCGTAGCTCGAGCATGTCGGGTAGTACCTGCACCTGGGGCCGGACAACGGGGAGATGTAGCGCTGGTACCAGCGCACCCCACCGAGGAGAGAGCGAGCCACGATCCCTCGCCGCGGACCATCGGTGACGGGCGAGACGTGGTCGTCGTCATGACGAGTCACGACGACTCCTGCTCACGCCTGGCCAGCCCGCGACGCAGGCAGGATCCGAGGTCGGCCTCCAACCGCGCAAAGTCGGCCGAGGCCGAATCAGGAAGCGCCCTGACCACCATCAGCAAGCCCTCGGGGAGCTCGGACATGTGGTGAGCGACGATGGCTCGCATCCTGCGCTTGACGCGGTTGCGAACGACCGCGTTCCCAACGGCCTTAGATACAACAAAACCGACCGATGGCGCATCCGTCCCGCTGCTCGACGCAGCGAGATGAACGACCATGGTCGATTTTCCTGTGCGCACACCGCCGCGCACCGCCCGGCTGAAGTCGCCGGAACGGCGCATACGATGCGCCGCAGGCAGCACTGAATTCAGGCAGAGAGCTCGGTGCGGCCCTTTTGGCGGCGTGCCGCGAGG
Organism: Sanguibacter gelidistatuariae; assembly: GCF_900096585.1. Lineage (GTDB taxonomy): Bacteria > Actinomycetota > Actinomycetes > Actinomycetales > Cellulomonadaceae > Sanguibacter > Sanguibacter gelidistatuariae. The sequence goes on along the minus strand of NZ_FMYH01000001.1, from coordinate 438,604 downwards.
ATGGCGCGACCGGCACGGGTGCGCATCCGCAGACGGAAGCCGTGGGTCTTCGCACGACGCCGGTTGTTCGGCTGGAAGGTCCGCTTGGTCACGAGGTACTCCAAAAACGTTGGGTGAAGCGCGTCCTCGATGGACGCGCCATTCGCCACTCCATGATCGGGGCACTGAAGGCATGCGGAAGCGACAGGACTGGCTGTAAAAAGGTACGTTGCCGAGGGCCCGCAGGTCAAGCCGGCGCTACGTGGCGCCCCACACACGGTTGTACACAGCTGTGGAACGTGCCCTGACGGCTGTGGACGAACCCTGCACATTCTCCTCGCTGATTGCCCGGATCACCCCTCGTCAGGGCCCCGAAGCCGTTCGAACTTCGGGATTTCACGGGCCACGACCTCTCGCCCACAGGCTGTGGAAAACTATGTGGATGACGGCCTCCCGTGGGAGACTGTCACTTCGGTTCTCCACTGCCGCCCAAGCATGCGATATCGAAGTCACCACTGGATTCATCCCATCCTCTGGGCAGCGTTTCCACCGATCAGGAAGACCACGTGGCCACCTCAGACGACAACATCGGGACGATCTGGAAGCAAGCGATCGCCGAGCTTGAAGCCAGTCCCGACATCACTCCCCGCCAGCTTGCCTTCGTCAAGCTGGCGAAGCCGCTGGGCTTGTTCGACGGCACGGTCATCATCGCCGTCGCGAACGATCACACGCGCGACTACCTCGAGACGCGCGTCCGCACCGAGGTCGTCCAGGCGCTGTCCAACGCCCTGGGACGAGACGCACGCTTCGCAATCACGGTCGACCCCGAGCTCGGCTTCGACGAGGAGGCCGCAGCGTCCCCCGTCGTCGCGAAGCCCGCCCCCGAGCCCGCCGAGTACTCGTCCTACGCGGAGCCCATCGACATCCCGGAGATAGCCCGGCGTCGGGCATCGATCAGCGGGAACCGTTCGAGCGGGTCGTCGGCGAGCAACGCCGAACCCGCCCGGCTCAACCCGCGGTACCTCTTCGAGACCTTTGTCATCGGGTCGTCCAACCGCTTCGCCCACGCCGCGGCCGTCGCCGTCGCCGAGGCGCCGGCCAAGGCTTACAACCCGCTGTTCATCTACGGCGACTCCGGCCTCGGCAAGACCCACCTGCTGCACGCGATCGGCCACTACGCCTACAACCTCTACCCGGGCGTCCGCGTGAAGTACGTCAACTCGGAAGAGTTCACCAACGATTTCATCAACTCGATCCGTGACGAGAAGGCCGGCGCGTTCCAGCGCCGTCACCGCGACGTCGACTTCCTCCTGATCGATGACATCCAGTTCCTGCAGGGCAAGGAACAGACGATGGAGGAGTTCTTCCACACCTTCAACACCCTTCACAACGCGAACAAGCAGGTCGTGATCACCTCCGACCTGCCACCCAAGCAGCTCAACGGTTTTGAGGACCGCCTGCGGTCCCGCTTCGAGTGGGGCCTGATCACCGACGTCCAGCCACCCGACCTCGAGACCCGCATCGCGATCCTCCGCAAGAAGGCCAGCGGGGAGCGCCTGGCAGCACCCGACGACGTCCTCGAGTACATCGCCTCCAAGATCTCCTCCAACATCCGCGAGCTCGAGGGAGCCCTGATCCGGGTCACGGCCTTCGCCAACCTCAACCGCCAGCAGGTGGACCTGGCTCTTGCCGAGATAGTGCTCAAGGACCTCATCACCGATGACGATGCCTCGCAGATCACCGCCGGGAGCGTCATCGCCCAGACCGCTGCGTACTTCGGCCTGACCATCGACGACCTGTGCGGGAGCTCACGCTCCCGGGTCCTCGTGACCGCGCGCCAGATCGCCATGTATCTGTGCCGCGAGCTGACCGATCTCTCGCTGCCCAAGATCGGCCAGCAGTTCGGCGGACGCGACCACACGACCGTCATGCACGCGAACCGCAAGATCACCGAGCAGATGGCCGAGCGGCGCTCGACCTTCAACCAGGTGACGGAGCTGACCAGCCGGATCAAGCAGCAGCACCGCGGCTGATCCCGCCGCCGTAGGTCACTGTCCGGCAGCGAAGGCGCCGTCGGACAGTGACATCTAGGTGTCGAGAAGGCAGCCGTGGGACGAATATTCACAGCTGTGCATAGAGCTGTGGACAGCGGTGGACAAGCTCTAGCAATCGTGTGGACGTGAACGGTGTTCACGGTGGACAAGTCACGGCGCAAAAGTTGTTATCCACCGACCGCCTAGGTCATCCACAGGTTGTGGACAGCGGCCCGCACACCCAAAAATTGCTTCTGACCTGCGCAGATGATCGATATCCACAGAATCCACAACGGCTACTACGACTACGACTCCTCTCTCTCTAAGAAATCCACACACCTTCATCACCTCTGGCGAGATGGGCGAAACCTCCGAGAACGTCCCTCCAACACCTTCCCTCGAACGACAACTTCGCCGGCTACACAGCAGCCCGGAAAGACACGGCACGCGGCTGGCCGCAGAAGGTCGCCATCCGTCACAGGACTCGCGTAGTGTTCAACCACGCGAGGAGAGACGACGTGCACAGTCAGGTGATGACCAAGGCGCCGTCATGTACTCGCGACACAGGGTCTGACCAGAACGATCGACGGACGTCGGGGTATCCCCGGACGGACAACCGATGTGTGCCATGCACGCATCACGAAGGGTGTGGGATGAAGTTCCGGGTTGAGCGCGACGTTCTTGCCGAAGCTGTGACGTGGACGGCTCGCACCCTCCCGACCCGGCCCCCTGCTCCTGTTCTCGCCGGCGTCCGGATCGAGGCGTCGGCCGACGGCACCGTCGGGCTCTCGAGCTTCGACTACGAGGTCTCAGCCCGTTCAGAGATCCCCGCAGAAGTCAGCGAACCCGGACTTATTCTTGTCTCTGGGCGGCTGCTCGCCGAGATCTCGCGGTCGTTGCCGGCCAAGCCTGTCGATTTCAGCGTCGAGGGCTCGAAGGTCACCGTCGTGTGCGGCGCCAGCCGCTTCACGCTGCTGACCATGCCGGTCGAGGACTATCCTGCGCTGCCGACGATGCCCGACGTGACCGGCACGGTTCACGGCGACGAGCTCACCCACGCCGTCGCCCAGGTAACCGTGGCCGCAAGCCGCGACGACACCCTTCCGCTGCTGACGGGCGTGCGCGTGGAGATCGAGGGTGAGCGCATCACGATGCTCGCCACCGACCGCTACCGGCTCGCACTGCGCGAGATGACATGGAAGCCGAACTCGCCGGACATCTCGACCGTCGCGCTCGTGCGGGCACGCACCCTCTCCGACGTCGCCAAGTCCCTCGGCGGCTCCGGCGACGTCAACGTCGCACTGTCCTCCGGGACAGGCGTCGACATCATCGGCTTCGAGGCAGGCGGCCGGCACACGACCTCCTTGCTGATCGACGGCGACTACCCGCACGTTCGTCGGCTCTTCCCCGACGAGACCCCGATCCACGCGGTCGTCCCGACCCAGCCGCTCATCGACGCCGCCAAGCGCGTCTCCCTCGTGGCCGAGCGCAACACCCCGATCCGGATGACGTTCTCCGACGGTCAGGTCGTGCTCGATGCCGGCCAGGGTGACGACGCCCAGGCCTCCGAGGCCCTCGAAGCTGTCCTCGTCGGTGAAGACATCTCGGTCGCCTTCAATCCCGCGTTCCTGCTCGACGGGCTCGGCGCGCTGGGCACAGACTTCGTTCGGATGAGCTTCACTCACCCGAACAAGCCGGTCGAGTTCACCGGTCAGGGATCGCTCGACGGCGAGGACGACCGCAGCTACCGGTACCTGCTCGTCCCGATCCGCTTCGCCAGCTAGCCCCACCCGCACTCGTCGGCATCTCGATGAGCCCGGTCTTTCCGCACCCAGGAGGCATGTCCCATGCGCGTAGGTCTCGTTGGACTCGGCAAGATGGGCGCGAACATGCGCACCAGGCTTCGGGCGCATGACATCGAGGTCATCGGCTTCGACCGGGACCCTGAGCTCACCGACGTGCCCTCACTCGAGGAACTCGTCGCCGGACTGCCCGCAGGTGAGCGTTTCGTCTGGGTCATGGTGCCCGCGGGCGACGTCACGAACGCAGTCGTCACCGAGCTCGGGTCGCTGTTGGTTGCCGGGGATACCGTGATCGACGGCGGGAACTCGCACTACGTCCAGGACGCTCCCCGGGCGGCCGCGCTGGCCGAGACCGGCATCGGCTACCTGGACGCTGGCGTCTCGGGTGGTGTCTGGGGCCTCGAGAACGGCTATGGCCTCATGGTCGGCGGCGACCCTGAGCTCGTTGCGCGGGCGATGCCGATCTTCGATGCGCTGCGCCCGGACGGTCCTCGCGAGGAGGGCTTTGTCCACGCCGGCGCCGTGGGCGCGGGTCACTACGCGAAGATGGTCCACAACGGCATCGAGTACGGCCTCATGCAGGCCTATGCCGAAGGCTTTGAGCTGCTCGAGGCCAAGGACATCGTGACCGACGTCCCGGGGACCCTCAAGGCATGGACCCGCGGGACCGTCATCCGGTCCTGGTTGCTGGACCTGCTCGTCAAGGCGCTCGAGGAAGATCCCGAGCTGTCCGAGATCAGCGACTGGGTCGAGGACTCCGGCGAGGGCCGGTGGACCGTCGACGAGGCTATCGACGCGGCAGTCCCGCTGCCGGTCATCTCGGCCGCACTCTTCGCCCGCTTCTCCTCCCGCCAGGGCGCGTCTCCCGCGATGAAGGCGGTGGCCGCACTGCGTCACCAGTTCGGTGGCCATGCCGTGCGCGACGCCGGATCCGGACCCTCGTGAAGGCCCCTGCCGCCGATCTGCACCGTTCCACGTGAAACACCCTTGGTCGGGCAGCTCCCCCACGATTCTCCTGAGAGACTGATGCTCTGATGTATGTCTCCCACCTCTCACTCCTCGACTTCCGCTCCTACACCCAGGTCGACGTCGAGCTCGAGCCGGGGATCAACACCCTGGTCGGACCGAACGGCCAGGGAAAGACCAACCTCGTCGAGGCGATCGGGTACGTCGCCACCCTCGGCAGCCACCGGGTCGCGGCCGACGTCGCCCTCATCCGCTCCGGCGCCTCACGGGCCGTCGTGCGGTCCAGGATCGTCCGGGGCGACCGCGCCAGCGTGATCGAGGTGGAGATCACCCAGGGCAAGGCGAACCGCGCGCGGCTCAACCGGTCGCCAGTCCCCCGTGCGCGCGACATCCTCGGGATCGCCCGCACCGTGCTCTTCGCCCCCGAGGACCTCGTGCTGGTCAAGGGCGACCCCGACGCTCGACGTCGCTACCTCGACGAGCTGTCGGTCCTGCTCGTCCCCCGGATGGCGGGGGTCTTCTCCGACTACGACCGCATCCTGCGTCAGCGGGGTGCCTTGCTCAAGACCGCTGGAGCCGCCCGCAGGTCCGCCGCGTCGGCCGACCTGCGCACCCTCGACGTCTGGGACGCCAAGCTGGCCGAGGTCGGTGCCCAGATCATCGCGCTGCGCACCGAGCTCGTCGCAGCCCTGCGCCCGCACGTGGCCACCGCCTACGAGCAGGTCAGCGCCGGACAGGGACATGCCGAGATCGACTACAAGTCCTCGCTCGCGGCCGCGCTGGCCGGGACCGACGCCGCAGCGCAGGCCGGGGCGGCCGGTGTCGGACAGGAGGCCGGGCACGCGGGCGGCAGGCCATTCCCGTCCGCAGCGCAGATCGAGCTCCAGCTCCTTGAGGCGATGACGGCGTTGCGGAGCAAGGAGATCGAGCGCGGGGTCTGTCTCGTCGGCCCCCACCGAGACGACCTCGTGCTCACGCTCGGGGGGCTGCCGGCCAAGGGATATGCGAGCCACGGCGAGTCCTGGTCCTTCGCCCTCGCGCTGCGCCTCGCCTCCTACCGGTTGCTGACCGACGGACCCGAGACTGCTGACGGGCCCGAATCGTTCTGGTTCGCCGAGTCCGGCCCGGACACCGAGCCGGTGCTCATCCTCGACGACGTCTTCGCCGAGCTCGACACCCGGCGCCGCGGCCGCCTCGCCGAGCTGGTCGCCGGCGCCGGGCAGGTCATCATCACCGCGGCCGTCGCCCAAGACATCCCCGACCTGCTCGTCGGTATCCGTCTCGACGTCGCGGGTGGGGAGGTCACCCGTGCCGCGTGAGACCAAGGGACCCGCGGAGGAACCGGACGTGACCGCGGCGATCACCGACCCGGCCCAGGCCGCGATCGACAACCGGCGCAGGATCGAGGACGGCACGCCGGTCAGTGAGATCATCGACCTCAAGCCGCCCGGCGACGTCGCGCGGGAGGCCCTCAACCGGGCCCGCGCGGCCGCCAAGGCCAAGGGGCTCTACCCCGGCAAGCAGCGTCGTCGGATCCTCGCGGAGCAGCCACGCAGCGGGCCCGGCAAGGACGGCCGCGACCCGAAGCTCTTCGCGGAGACCCTCGCCGCGCTGCTTCAGCAGCGCGGGTGGGTCCAGGAGGTCTCTGTGGGCGGGGTGATCGGGCGCTGGCGGGAGGTGGTCGGTGACGACATCGCCGACCACTGCGAGCCCGAGACCTTCGAGAACAACGCCCTCGTGGTTCGCGCTTCCTCGACCGCATGGGCCACGCAGGTCCGTCTGCTGATCCCGCGGCTCCTTGAGCTCATGGAGCAGGAGGTCGGTCCCGACGTGGTCCAGGACATCACTGTTCTGGGTCCGGTAGGGCCGGGATTCGGACGCGGATTCCGGTCCGTCAAGGGCCGCGGTGCGCGGGACACCTTCGGGTGATCGAGGCGCGCGTTGGTCGCCGGAAATCCTTGGTGCGCCACCCCACGCGTCGTTGGGGGCTGCCCTGTGGAAATCTCGTGTAAATCCCAGTGTTTCCGGTAGTTTCCGGTAGACTTACCTAGTCATTCCGATCGCTGACCGCAGTCGGAAAATGAGCAGCGCCCAGCCAGCCTCCACGGGGAACCCTGTTTTGCCCCCGTGCGCTGGTCGAACCGCGCTGCAGGAGGACTAGGAGCACCACCAGCCGTGGCAGAACTCAACAACGCCGCCGATTCCGAGCCTAAGGCATCATCCCTCGGGGCGAGCGACGGAAGTTACGACGCCAGCGACATCACCGTCCTCGAAGGCCTGGAAGCTGTTCGCAAGCGACCGGGGATGTACATCGGGTCCACCGGCGAACGCGGACTCCACCACCTTGTCTACGAAGTTGTGGACAACTCTGTGGATGAAGCCCTCGCCGGGCACTGTGACCACATCGAGATCACACTCCTGGCCGACGGCGGCGTGCGCGTCGTCGACAACGGTCGTGGGATCCCGGTCGCCATCCACCCGACCGAGGGACGCCCCACGGTCGAGGTCGTCATGACGATCCTGCACGCTGGCGGAAAGTTCGGCGGCAGCGGCTACGCGGTCTCCGGTGGGCTGCACGGCGTGGGTATCTCCGTCGTCAACGCCCTGTCCTCCCGGGTAGAGACCGTGGTCAAGCGCGAGGGCTTCACCTGGTACCAGTCCTTCGCCGACGGCGGCAAGCCGGTCGGCACCCTACGCCAGGGCGAACCGACCACCGAGACCGGGACCACCCAGACGTTCTGGGCCGACGCGACGATCTTCGAGACCACACACTACGACTTCGAGACGCTGCGCGCCCGGCTCCAGCAGATGGCCTTCCTCAACAAGGGCCTGCGGATCACGCTCACGGACGAACGCCCCGAGCAGTCGGACACCGAGGACGAGGTGACCGGCGAGTCCGGCGCGGAGGACGAGAACTCCGCCGGCAAGCCGCGCATCGTGGTCTACGACTACGCCAACGGCCTGCTCGACTACGTCCACCACCTCAACTCCGCCAAGCGCGTCGAGGTCGTCCACCCCGAGATCATCGCCTTTGAGTCCGAGGACACCGAGAAGCGAATCTCGCTCGAGGTGGCCATGCAGTGGACCAACGCGTACTCCGAATCCGTGCACACCTACGCGAACACCATCTCCACGACCGAGGGCGGCACGCACGAAGAGGGCTTCCGTGCCGCGATGACCTCCCTGGTCAACCGGTACGCCCGCGCCAAGGGCCTGATCAAGGAGAAGGAGGACAACCTCACCGGAGACGACATCCGCGAGGGGCTGACCGCCGTCATCTCGATCAAGCTCGGCGAGCCGCAGTTCGAGGGACAGACGAAGACCAAGCTGGGCAACACCGAGGCGAAGACCTTCGTCCAGTCCGTCGTCAACGAACAGCTCGGCGACTGGCTCGGGTCGCACCCGAACGAGGCCAAGGACATCATCCGTAAGTCCATCCAGGCATCCCAGGCCCGGATGGCCGCCCGCAAGGCACGCGAGGCGACCCGGCGCAAAGGCCTGCTGGAATCGGGGGGGATGCCGGGCAAGCTGCGCGACTGCCAGTCGAACCGGCCCGAGGAGTGCGAGGTCTACATCGTCGAGGGCGACTCGGCCGGTGGGTCCGCGGTCCGCGGGCGCAACCCCCGCACCCAGGCGATCCTGCCGATCCGAGGCAAGATCCTCAACGTCGAACGCGCCCGTCTGGACAAGGCCCTGGGCAATCAGGAGGTCCAGGCGCTGATCACGGCGTTCGGCACTGGGATCGGCGAAGACTTCGACATCGCCAAGCTCCGCTATCACAAGATCGTTCTGATGGCCGACGCCGACGTCGACGGCCAGCACATCTGCACCCTGCTGCTGACACTGCTGTTCCGGTACATGCGACCGCTCATCGAGCACGGCATGGTGTACCTCGCCCAGCCGCCGCTGTACCGCATCAAGTGGTCCAACTCCGAGCACGACTACGTCTACTCCGATCGCGAGCGGGACGAGTTCATCGCGGCCGGGCTGGCATCCGGCAAGCGGCTGCCCAAGGACAACGGGATCCAGCGCTACAAGGGTCTGGGCGAGATGGACTACTCCGAGCTCTGGGACACCACCATGGACCCCGAGCACCGCACGCTGCTGCAGGTCACCCTGGACGACGCAGCGGCCGCAGACGAGATCTTCTCCGTCCTCATGGGAGAAGACGTGGAGTCCCGACGCAACTTCATCCAGCGCAACGCCAAGGACGTGCGGTTCCTGGACATCTAGGGAACAGGCGGGCGGGCCCCGCCACCGAAGATCCCAGGACCATGACGGCGGACGCGCCGGAAGAGAACGAGGCTTACCGTGACTGACGACCAGAACCCTGAAGCAAGCGATGCGATCGTGCCGACCCAGGCGCCCGTGCACAACGGTGCCGGCGAGGTGATCGAGCACGGCCGGATCGAGCGGGTCGACCTGCAGCTCGAGATGCAGCGCTCCTACCTCGACTACGCGATGTCCGTCATCGTCGGGCGCGCGCTGCCCGACGTCCGCGACGGTCTCAAGCCGGTCCACCGTCGCGTGATCTACGCGATGTACGACGGCGGCTACCGCCCCGACCGCGCCTTCTCCAAGTGCAGCCGCGTCGTCGGCGACGTGATGGGGAAGTTCCACCCACACGGTGACACGGCGATCTACGACGCCATGGTGCGCCTGGTCCAGGACTGGTCGCTGCGCTACCCGCTCGTGGCCGGCCAGGGGAACTTCGGTTCCCCCGGCAACGACCCCGCGGCCGCACCGCGGTACACCGAGTGCCGGATGGCTCCGATCGCCATGGAGATGGTCCGGGACATCGACAAGGACACTGTCAACTTCCAGGACAACTACGACGGCCGCACGCAGGAGCCCTCGGTCCTGCCCGCGCGCTTCCCGAACCTGCTTGTCAACGGGTCGTCGGGGATCGCCGTCGGCATGGCGACGAACATCCCGCCGCAGAACCTCCGTGAGGTCGCCGAGGGCGTGCAGTGGTACCTCGACAATCCCGATGCCTCCCGCGAGGAGCTGCTCGAGGCTCTCCTGCTCCGGATCAAGGGACCGGACTTCCCGACCGGAGCAACCATCCTGGGTCACCGTGGGATCGAGGACGCCTATCGCACGGGCCGCGGCTCGATCACGATGCGTGCGATCGTCAACGTCGAGGAGATCCAGAACCGGATCTGCCTCGTCGTCACCGAGCTGCCCTACCAGGTCAACCCGGACACCCTCGCGTTGAAGATCGCCGAGCTGGTCAAGGACGGGCGCGTCCAGGGGATCGCCGACATCCGGGACGAGACCTCCGGCCGCACCGGCCAGCGCCTCGTCGTCGTGCTCAAGCGCGACGCCGTCGCCAAAGTCGTGCTCAACAACCTCTACAAGCACACCCAGCTGCAGGAGAACTTCGGGGCGAACATGCTCGCCCTGGTCGACGGCGTGCCGCGCACGCTGAGCATCGACGCGTTCGTCCGGCACTGGACCGTGCACCAGCTCGAGGTCGTCGTGCGTCGCACGGCCTACCTGCTGCGCGAGGCTGAGGCGAGCATCCACATCTACCGTGGCTACCTCAAGGCCCTCGACGCCCTCGACGAGGTCATCGCCCTCATCCGTCGCTCCCCCGACGCCGACGGCGCCCGCGCCGGGCTCATGGACCTGCTCGCGATCGACGAGCTCCAGGCCAACGCGATCCTCAACATGCAGCTACGCCGTCTGGCTGCGCTGCAGCGCCAGGAGATCATCGACCAGCACGACAAGCTCTCGCGGGAGATCGCCGGGTACGAGGAGATCTTGGCTGACACGCAGCTCCAGCGAGACATCGTCTCGAACGAGCTCGGTGAGATCGTCGCCAAGTACGGCGACGAGCGCCGCACGACGATCCTGCCCTTCGCCGGGGAGGTCTCCATGGAGGACCTCATCGCCGAGGAAGAGGTCGTCGTGACGATCACCCGCGGCGGTTACGTCAAGCGCACACGCAGCGACAACTACCGGGCGCAGAAGCGCGGCGGCAAGGGCGTGCGCGGGGCTCAGCTGCGCGAGGACGACATCGTCGACCACTTCTTCGTCACCACGACCCACCACTGGCTGCTCTTCTTCACCAACCTGGGTCGGGTGTACCGGTCCAAGGCCTACGAGCTGCCCGAGGGTGGGCGCGATGCCAAGGGTCAGCACGTGGCGAACCTGCTGGCCTTCCTGCCGGGTGAGAAGATCGCCCAGGTCCTCGACATGCGCGACTATGACGCGGCCGAGTACCTCGTCCTCGCCACTCGCCGCGGCCTGGTCAAGAAGACCCGCCTGAGTGAGTACGACTCCAACCGTAGCGGTGGCGTCATCGCGATCAACCTGCGTCAGGATGAGGAAGGGACCGCCGACGAGCTCGTGGCGGCCCGGTTGGTCGACTCGACCGACGACCTCATCCTCGTCTCCCGCAAGGGGCAGTCGATCCGGTTCACCGCGAGCGACGAGGCGATGCGCCCGCTGGGCCGCGCGACGTCGGGCGTGACGGGTATGAAGTTCCGTGACGGCGACGAGCTGCTCGCCATGGACGTGGTCCACGAGGGCGCGAACCTCTTTGTGGTCACCGAGGGCGGGTTCGCCAAGCGGACGAATATCGACGAGTACCGCGTCCAGGGACGTGGCGGTCTCGGGATCAAGGTCGCCAACCTGGTCGAGGCCCGTGGCGACCTGGTCGGTGCGCTGATCACCGACGAGGACGACGAGGTGCTCGTGATCATGGAGCGTGGCAAGATCGTGCGGTCCGCGGTCAAGGAGGTCCACCTCACGGGTCGCAACACCCAAGGAGTGACCTTCGCGAAGCCGGACAAGAACGATCGCATCATCGCGGTGGCGCGTAACGTGGAACGCAACCTCGGTGACGACACCGACATCGAGGAGGCCGCCGAGGCCGACACCGCTGAGCTCGAGACCGTCACGACCGACGGCTCGGCGCAGGGTGAGACCCCTGAGCAGACCGACGACTCAGGGATCGCCATCGAGGCAGGCGCAGAATCCGAGGAGAACGAATGAGCCGTGACACCGCCGGACAGCCTGTGACCGCTACCGGTCCAGGGAAGTCGTCAACGACGAAGGCCACGAGCATGCCGCCGGTGCCTGGTCCGGAAGCGGCCGAGGTCCACACCCCGGCGACCGGGGCAGACACGACCGGGGCAGAGGCGATCAAGCCCGCGACAGGGAGGCCGGCGAGCGTGAAGCCTGCGACAGTGAAGCCTGCGACAGTGAAGCCTGCGACAGTGAAGCCTGCGACAGTGAAGCCATCGAGCGTGAAGCCTGCGAGCGTGAAGCCGGCCAGCGTGAAGCCGGCCAGCGTGACGGCGTCGGGCGCCTCCAAGCCCGCGGCGACGGAGTCTGTGCGCCCGCCTGTGGACGCTGCTGTTCCGGGCGCCCGTGAGGCCAAGGCGCCCCACGCCGTCGTGCCGGAGAAGGCTCCTGCGGCTCCCCCGACGCAGAAGAAGGTCCCGACCGGCCCGCGGCGGGTGCGGCTGGCGGTGTCGCGGCTGGACCCGTGGTCTGTCATGAAGCTGTCGTTCCTGCTGTCGATCGCGATCGGCATCATGATCGTCGTGGCGTCGGTCGTCTTCTGGCTCGTCCTGGACGGTCTGCATGTATTCACGGAGGTCAACGACATGATCGTGGACATCCTCGGGGAGGAGACCAAGGTCAACATCCTCCAGTACGTCGAGCTCAAGCGAGTCGTGTCGTTGTCGACGATGATCGCGATCGTCGATGTGGTGCTTCTCACAGCGCTGTCGACAATCGCAGCATTTCTCTACAACGTGGTCGCTGCGCTGGTGGGCGGGGTTCATCTCACGCTCACCGACGAGTAAGATCACTCAAGCGTCAGATGTTGGCTTGCGGGATGTGCACCGTGTTCTCGGTTTGAGCATGGGTCGTTCTGTGGGGTAAGGTCAAGCGCTGCACAAGCCTGAAGTCCTCGGACCAAAGGCATGAGCATGGGCCTTTAGCTCAGGCGGTTAGAGCGCTTCGCTGATAACGAAGAGGTCGGAGGTTCAAGTCCTCCAAGGCCCACTGCCGGATCCCACTCAAGGGGGAACGTATGAAGAAGCTGTTGTTTGTACTGGTGGTTGCTGGCGCCGGTTACGCGGTATGGCGCAAGCTGTCCGAGGACAACGCCGAACGAGACCTGTGGTCTGAGGTCACGGACACCTTCGAGTAACTCGAGGTTCCGGCATGAAGCACGCTGCGGCGTGTGCGGGGCCATGGCGCAATTGGTAGCGCACCTGCTTTGCAAGCAGGGGGTTAGGGGTTCGAGTCCCCTTGGCTCCACATCAGATTGGCTCCACGTCAGACGGCCCCTCTCGCAAGAGAGGGGCCGTTTTTTCGTTCCTGGCGGGGGACGGCCCGGCCTCGCCTGGTCCGGTCCTCGCCCGGCCCAGCCTCGCCCGGTCCGCCCCCGCCCGGTCCAACGGTAGGTGTCCGATTTCCGCCCCACTCTTGGCCGCAATGGGGCGGAATTCGCGCACCTACGGGCGGCGGGTGGCCGGGATGCCTGTTTTGACTGGGATTTCTAGGTTGTGGCTGAGGTCGATGGACGGCTCGGCCGGCAGATGGCGGGTTTGATCGTCTGGGACGTGGGACGTGGGACGTGGGACGTGGGACGTGGGACGTGGGACGTGGGACGTGGGACGTGGGACGTGGATGATGGCTCTACTCGTAACTCGTCGCTAGTGGAGGTTCTGCCGTGGCCGTCGCGTACTGGATCGTTGTCGGGGTGCTGGGGCTGTTTTATCTCTACGCCGGCGGGAAGAAGGTCGTTCAGAGCCAGGAGCAGCTCGCGCCCATGATGGGGTGGGTCGATACAGTCCCGATGCCGGTGGTCCGGCTCATCGGTGGCGTGGAGATCCTCGGCACGGTCGGACTGGTCCTGCCACCGTTGACTGGAATCGCGCCGTTCCTTGCGATCTGGGCCGCCGTGGGATTTGTCGTCATGCAGGTCCTGGCAGCCGGACTTCACCTGTCACGCGGGGAGGCCAAGAACATGGGTCTGAACGCGTTCCTGATCATCGGGTCCGCGGTGGCTGCGTGGCTCGCCACCGCATTCTGACGGGCGCGAGGTAGCCGGTCCAGGCGGCGACCGGCGGGGTGCCACGACGCCCTGACACCCCAACCCCAGACGCCACGAGGGCCGCCCCCGAACGGGAACGGCCCTCGTCTGCGCTGCTGTGCTACTGCTGCCAGCAGCCGAGCTACTTGGCGTCGGTGCTGCCCTCGGCGGCTTCCTTGGCTTCCTTGGCCTTCGCAGCGGTCTCCTGGACGTGTGTTGCGGTCTCCTTGACCTGCGCAGCGGCCTCACTCGTGGCGTCGGTGGCGTCTGCGGTGGCATCCGCTACCGCGTCCGCGGCGGTGCTTGTGACGTCCTCGGTGGTGTCCTTGACCGCGTTGCGGGTGCGGGTGGTCGCCTTCTTGGCGGTGGCCTTGGCCTCGGAGATCTTGTCGGTGACCTTCTCGGAGAGCTCCTCGACCGACTCGGCGACCTTGCCCGAGACCTCGCGGCTCTTGGCGACGGCGACCCCGGCTGCCTCACCCACCGCCTCGGCGGCGTCTCCCACGGCGTCCTCGACGTCGAAGGCAGCCCCATCAACCTTTTCCCACGGCTCGGCCCAGGGGTCGGTCGTGGGCTGGGACCGGCGCCAGAGCACGTAGGCGCCACCGGCGGCGGCTGCGCCCGCGGCGATCCACCAGCCCTTGCCGGACTTCTTGGAGTGCTTCTCCCCTGCCTTGGCGGCCTCGGCCAGCTTGAGGGGGGCCTTCTCCGAGGCGGCAACGATCGAGTCGGCCAGGTGGGCCGCGCCCGAGGATGCCTTCTCCGAGGCTGCGGTGGCGCCCTTGACCGCGGCGTTGGCGGCGTTCTGGGCCGCCTCGTTGATCGCCGTGACGAACCGGGGGAGGATCTCCTCGACCAGCTTCTCGTGCGCGGAGTCGATCGCGGGTGCTGCCTTCTCCGCTGCCTTCTCCACACGGGGGGCGGCGGCCTTGAGGGTCTCGTTCCAGGCCTGCTCGATGCGCGGGGTGACCCACTCGACGAAGGCCTCCACCTTGGGGGTGCCCCACTCCTTGGCCTGCACGGCTGCGTCACGCGCCTGACCGGCCAGGATCGTCGCCGTCTCTCCGGCCTGCTGTGCACCCTCTGAGATCGCGGCAGCCACCTCCGAGGCCTGGTCCTTGAGCTTCTCGGTATCGATCGCGTCGATCTTCTCGCTCGCGGCGCGAGCGGACTGCTTCATTCCGTCCAACATTCGAACTCCCGGAGGGTAGAGGGGGTGCACCTCCCACTACTCTGCCACTTGCGTGCCCCGATCGCACCGAAACTCCCCGCCCGTCCTGCGAAGTCATGATGCGACTCTGCGCGAGAACATCCCCGCCCCCAAGCTGGGCATGGAACACTGGGTGCATGTTCGCAACCCTCCACACCACTGCTGGTGACATCCGCATCGAGCTGTTCCCGAACCACGCACCCAAGACGGTGGAGAACTTCACCGGCCTTGCAACCGGGGCGAAGTCCTGGACCGACCCCAAGACGGGCGCTGAGCGCAACGACCCGTTCTACGACGGACTGATCTTCCACCGCGTCATCCCCGGCTTCATGATCCAGGGCGGCTGCCCGCTCGGAACCGGCACTGGCGACCCCGGCTACAAGTTCAACGACGAGATCCACCCCGAGCTGCAGTTCTCCAAGCCGTACCTGCTCGCCATGGCGAACGCCGGCACGCGCCGCAACGCCATCACGGGCGAGGCCGAGGGAACGAACGGCTCGCAGTTCTTCATCTCCGTCGAGGCAACCCCGTGGCTCAACGGCAAGCACACGATCTTCGGCGAGGTGGCCGACGACTCCAGCCGCGCGATCATCGACGCGATCGCCGCCACCCCGACCCGCCCGGGCGACCGCCCCGTGCAGGACATCACGATCACCTCTGTGACCATCGAGGACTGATCCAGCTGATCGACCGTACGGTTCCCGAGAGCAGCACCTGCTGATGACGTCCCCCAACGCCTCGCCCGAGTCGCCGCAGAGCGGCCCGCCGACCTGCCCGCGCCACCCCGGCCGGGTCAGCTATGTGCGGTGCCAACGGTGCGGACGTCCGACGTGCCCCGAGTGTGCGGTCGCGGCGGCCGTGGGGGTGCAGTGCGTGGACTGTGTCCGAGAGGTTCAGCGGGCCGCCCCGGTGGGCCGTACGGCCCTGGGTGCCCCGGTGCGCGCAGGGCGACCGGTCGTCACACTGACGATCATCGTCCTGTGCGCGGTCAGCTACCTGCTCCAGCAGGTGCTCGGCTGGAGCGGCTGGACGGCCAAGCTGGCCTTCGCGCCGTTCCTCGGCGAGAGCGAGCCGTGGCGGTTCATCACGGGTGCGTTCCTGCACGGCTCGATTCTGCACATCCTGATGAACATGTACGCCCTGTGGATCGTGGGTCCCTACCTGGAGCGGATGCTCGGGCGGTGGCGCTACACGGCGCTGTTCCTGGTGTCCGCGATCGGTGGCAACGTGGCGGTCGCGCTCTTCGCAGACCCGGCCGCGCAGTCCTGGCTCACCCCCACGGTCGGTGCCTCGGCCGCGGTCTTCGGTATGTTCGGCGCGGTGCTGCTCGTGCTTCGCCGGATGGGTCAGGGAGCACGCGGGATGCTTGTCATCATCGGCTTGAACTTCGTGATCGGCTTTGTCGTCCCGAACATCTCCTGGCAGGGGCACCTGGGTGGGCTGGTCACCGGGACAGTCCTGGGGGCCGCGTATGTCTTCGCGCCGGCGGCTCACCGGAAGGTGGTCGGGGTGGCTGCGACCGTGGTGGTCGCTGCGGTCGTGGTGGGGCTGGCTGTGCTGCGGTACGCCCTCGTCTAGTCGTCCCAGACGCTCCCACCTAGTTACACCACTGTAGTTATCCACACCTGTGGACAAAGTTGTGCACAAGGCTTGTGGATACGCGAACGACAAGGGCCTCGGTACGCCGGATTCCTAGGAGAACCGTTGCGCACCGAGGCCCATCTCAGCCGTGGTGGTTACTTCCAGCGTGTGGACAGACCGAATCCGGCGAGCAGGATCGCGAAGCCGACGGCGATGTTCCACTGCCCGATCGCCGGGACCGGCAGGCGCAGTCCGCTCGACGTGAGGTAGAAGGTCACGACCCACAGGATGCCCACGATGAACAAGGTGATCATGGTCGGCACGAGCCACGGCGGGTTGCCCGTGGTCGGCTTGGTGATCTTCGGCGTTGAGGCCTTAGCAGCAGTGGCCTTCTCAGGCTTCTTGCGAGACTTCGATTCAGGCACGGAGCCAGCTCCTGTCGATGGGATGACGGCGTATTCTCGACTAGCGTAGTGGCTGGACCACTTCGCCCAACACCCATCACACGGTTGGATACATGGCACAACAGTCACGCGGCACGCGACGGCCACTGCGCGCCACGCTCTCGGTGACCTTTGTCCTGATCCTCGCCGGGCTCCTGTTCACCGCGAACGCCCGACTTTCCGGGGGCGAGGAGAACCGTCAACCGGAGAACTTCGGCGAGCTGGTCCGCCAGGCGAGCGGGCACGGTGACGATCTTCAGACCGAGGTCGAGGGGCTGCGCAGCGCGGTCGACGTCCTCACCCTGTCGCAGGCCACGAGTGTCCGGGAGCTCGATCCCCAGCTGGCCGAGCGCTCGGGGGTCGCGACCGGGCTCACGAGCGTGTCAGGAGCGGGACTTCGTGTCTCCCTCCAGGACGCTCCCGCGAACCGGCCCCAGCCCGAGGACATCGTCGCTGACGACCTCGTGGTGCACCAGCAGGACCTGGAAGGCGTGATCAACGCGCTGTGGGCGGGTGGGGCCGAGGCGATGACCCTGCAGGGCCAGCGGGTCACGACGCTGACCGCCTTCCGGTGCGTCGGGAATGTCCTGTCGCTGCACGGCAGGGTCTATTCCCCTCCCTACGTCGTCGAGGTCATCGGCGACCCGGCGGCGCTCCAGAAGGCGCTCGACGACTCCCCCACCGTCACGGTGTTCCAGGAGTACGTGGATGCCGTCGGCCTCGGGTACGAGGTCCACAAGCTTGACGACGTCACGCTGCCGGCCTACGACGGAGTGCTCACCCTCGAGCACGCACGCGTCCCCGACGGAACGGATATCTATTCATGACCCGGTCCCGCCGCTCGAAACCCCACCAGAGCCTTGCCCTTCGGATCACCGGGGTCGTCGGGGAGCTGATGATCACGGTGGGGGTGCTGCTCGCCCTCTTCGTCGTCTGGCAGCTGTGGTGGACGGACGTGACCGCAGCCCGCGCACGCGAGGCGACCCTGGTTGCCCAGGGCTGGGACGCCCCGCCGCTGACGGTCGCGCCAGCCGCAGACCTGCCCACTGGGGACCCGCCGGTGCTCGGTCCCGTCCCCGTGGGCGACGTCTTCGCCCGTCTCTACGTGCCTCGCTTCGGGGCCGACTATGAGGTCCCCATCGCCTCCGGCGTCGACAAGCGCACGATCTTGGACACCGGGAACATCGGGCACTATCCCGAGACGGCCATGCCGGGCGACCTGGGGAACTTCTCCCTGGCGGCGCACCGCACGACCTACTCCAAGCCGTTCAACCAGATCGCCGACCTGCAACCGGGGGACGCGATCGTCGTGCGTACCGAGGACGCCTGGTACGTCTACGAAGCCACCGAGTCGCTCATCGTCATGCCCAGCCAGGTCGAGGTGATCTCCCCGATACCCGGACTCCTGCCCGGTGAGGAGATCCCCGAGCTCACCGAGCGGTACATCACCCTGACCAGCTGTCATCCGATGTTCTCCGCGCGGCAGCGGTTCATCACCCACGGGGTGTTCAAGTACTGGATGCCCGTCTCCGCAGGAACCCCTGCCGAGCTGCTCACCCCGGTGGAAGGTGGACAATAATGTACGCATTGCTGTGGCGTGCGCTTCCCGGCCCGGCATGGCTCCGGGTGATCCTCCTCGTCCTGCTCGCTGCTGCGGTCGTCGCCGCGTGCTTCGAGTGGGTTTTCCCGAGGATCGCGGACTACATGCCGTTCAACGACCAGACCGTGGGGTGAATGACGTGACGAGAATCCTCGTCGTAGACAACTACGACTCCTTCGTCTACACGATTGTGGGCTACCTCAATCAGCTGGGTGCCCAGACCGTCGTCGTGCGCAACGACGCCGTCCCGGACCTCGCCGACCGTGCCGGCTTCGATGGCGTGCTGGTCTCCCCCGGCCCGGGGACGCCGGCCGAGGCGGGGGCGAGCCTGCAGGTGATCCGAGACTGCTCGGCGACCGGCCTGCCGATGCTCGGGGTGTGCCTGGGCCATCAGGCCCTCGGAGAGGCCTTCGGAGCCACCGTCACGCACGCCCCCGAACTCATGCACGGCAAGACGAGCCTCGTCGAGCACGACGGCCAGGGCGTGTTCGCCGGCCTGGCGAACCCGTTCACGGCGACCCGGTACCACTCCCTCGCCGTCGTCACCGGCACGGTGCCCGATCAGCTCGTCGTCACCGCGGAGGTCGCGACCGACCAGGGACGCATCATCATGGGCCTGCAGCACCGCACGCTCCCGCTGCACGGAGTCCAGTTCCACCCGGAGTCGGTTCTCACCGAGGGCGGGCACCGCCTCTTCGCCAACTGGCTGGAGATCTGCGGGTCCGACGACGCCGTCGCTCGGGCCGAGGGCCTCGCGCCGTTGGTGCGGCGCTAGGAGCCAGCAGCAGTCCCGGTTTCCCAGCGCCGCAAACGCCGCGCACGACGACGAGGGGCCCCACCGGATTCCGGTGGGGCCCCTCTCATCTGGATCGGTCGGTCACACCCTGTGGATCAGGGGTTGTTCCCCTTGTCCGACTTCGAGGTTTCCGGGGTGGTCGGGTCCGTCGTCGGCTTGTTCGCCGGGTCGTTGGAACCGTCGGAGACGAAGAGCAGGACCGTGGAGCCGATGTCGACCTGGACGGAACCCTGCGGGCTCGTGTCTTCGACGACACCCTTGGGCGATGTGTTCGCCCGTTCGCCCGTTCGGATGACCCCGACAAGCCCGGACGCCGCCAGGGCGGACTGGGCATCAGCTTCGGTCATGTTCACGAGGTTGGTGGGGATCGGCACGGTCTGGGCGACGATCGGCACGGCGACGTGGATGGTCACCCGAGATCGTTGGGCGACCCGGCCTGCGCCGGGGTCCTGGCTGACGATGGTGCCCGGAGCGGCCTCGGACGGCTCCTCGAGCACATTGACCGAGAGGTTGAGGTCGCCAAGCGCCTTCTGTGCGTCTTCCGAGGTCAGACCGGTGAGGTCGGGGAGGTCGACAAAACCGTTCGAGGTGAACAGCTTGATCACGGTGCCCGGGGGCTTGACCTCTCCGGCCTTCGGCTCGGTCCGGGTGACGGCATCGGCGGGGACGTCGGTGCTGAACTCGGACGTGACGCCCGTGGGGTCCATCACGAAGCCGAGGCCGGTCAGCGTGCGGATCGCCTGCTCCTGGGACAGGCGGGCGACGTCCGGAATGGCGACGGCGTCGGCTCCGATCGAGAACCACAGCTCGATGGTCTTGTCGGAGTTGATCGAGGAGCCCTCGTCGGGTTCGCTGCGGATGAAAAGCCCGGACTCGACCTCGGTGCTCTTCTCGTTGCTCACCTTGATGAGCTTCTCGTCGAAGCCATCCTTGACGAGCTCAGCCTTGGCCTGGTCGACGGTCATGCCGGTCAGCGTCGGGACGGTCAGCGACCTGATGTCGTCCTTCTTGTCCCCGTTGCCGAGCAGCAGCATGGTCGCGATCGCGGCCACCGCCACGACCGCGATGGTGATGAGCGTCCACAGCAGTGCGCGGTGACGCGGCTTGTCGTCCTCGTCGTCGCCGTCGATCGTGGCCAGCGGGGACTGCGCGGCTGCGGCACCCAGCGGCGCCCAGGCGGGGGCCACCTGGGTGGCCGGGCCACCTGTCGCGGCGCTGAACACCTCGGTGGGGTTCTCCTGGTCGAGGGGGGCGGCGGCTGCGGCCGTCACGGTGCTCAACGATGCCGCGGCGAGCACGCCGCCACGGATCGCGGCCTCGAGGTCGGCGCGGAACTCCGCTGCGCTGCCATAGCGGGCTGTGCGCTCCTTGGCGAGGGCCTTGAGCGTGACCCGGTCAAGGGTCTCGGGGATGTCGGAGGCGATGCTGCTCGGGCTGACCGGGGCCTCGCGCACGTGCTGGTAGGCGACCGAGACGGGTGAGTCGCCCGTGAACGGCGGCCGGCCGGTGAGCAGCTCGAAGAGCAGGCAGCCGGTCGAGTAGAGGTCGCTGCGGGCGTCGACGCTCTCGCCGCGAGCCTGCTCGGGGGAGAGGTACTGCGCGGTCCCGATGACGGCCTGCGTCTGGGTCATGGTCGCAGCCGAGTCGGCCAGGGCACGGGCGATCCCGAAGTCCATGACCTTGATCGCGCCGGTCGGCGTCAGCATGACGTTCGCGGGCTTGATGTCGCGGTGCACGATCCCGGCGTGGTGGGAGTACTCGAGCGCGGACAGCACCCCGGAGGTGATCTCGACGGCTTCCTCGATCGGCACGGCGTTGCCGTCCCGGAGGATGTCACGCACGGTGTGACCCTCGACGTACTCCATGACGATGAAGGGGACGTGGGAGGTCGCCCCGCTCGGCTCGGTGAACGTGTCCTCGCCGGTGTCGTAGACCGCGACGATCGCAGGGTGGTTCAGCGCGGCGGCCGACTGGGCCTCGCGGCGGAAACGCGCCTGGAAGGAGGGGTCCCGGGCCAGGTCAGAGCGCAAGATCTTGATGGCCACGGTGCGACCGAGACGGTTGTCATGGCCAATATGAACCTCGGCCATGCCACCGCGGCCGATGAGCTCACCGACCTCGTAACGGCCCGCAAGAATGCGGGGTGTCTCGTCAACCACTACGTGTCCTTAAGTGTTGTTGGTGGTGCCGGGATCGAGGGATTCGACTCCGGCACTTGGACGATCATCGCATCCAAGTCAGCCACGCTGGTGAATTGTACTGAAAGCGATCCGGTTTGGGCAGTGGCTGCCCGAGCGGAGTCTGGTGGACTGTCGTCGCCGATCGCCTTGACGATCGTGGCGATGATGACGATGAGCACCAGGAGGATGAGCGCGAGGGTCGGCCAGCCGAGCTTGCCGATCCGCAGACCGGTGGTCGTAGAGGTCCGCTTGGGCACAGGCCGGGCCTGTGCCGGCGATCTCGAGGTGGACCTCACGGCCGGCCTCTCTGTCGGCCTGGCGCCGTCGGGGGACCGGGCCGGGGACCCCTGGCGCGGCCGCTGCGTACCGGATCGAGCGGGGGCAGGGCGGCCGGCTCCGTGCACGGACGACCGGGTACGGGCCTGGCCCGCACTCCCGCGCGGCGGGATGGCGCGCAGGGGCGATGCAGGGGTGGCGATGCTCGCCTCGTCACGCAGGCCGGGCCCGGTCATCCCGGGCATGTCGACAGGCCAACCAGCCTGCCCGACGGCGCGGTGCCCGGCCCGGGTCTGTCCCTCGCCCTCGGCGAGCGACCCCTGCCCGGGGGTCGAGATCTGCCCAGCGGTGGACCCCCGCTCGGCGGCGATCCGGGCGCTTGCGCGGGTCGTTGTCGAGGGTTCGTCGGCCTGCCGGACGCCGTCGCGCCGAGCAGCGCCGTCGGGGACATTGCTCGCTGCGTCAGAGGGGGCAGGTCGGGCCCGTCGGGGGGCGGGGCCGGTCAGTGCGTCGACGTCGTTGCCGGTCAGGGGCGCTCGGCTGCCGTGCCGTCCGGCCCGCGGGTCGTCGCTGCGCCGGCGCAGGCCGCTGCCCCAGGGGTCGGCGGCGATCTCCTGGGCCAGCAGGTCGAAGTTGCGGGCCAGGATCGCGCCGCTGCGCGGACGGTCGAGCGGATCCTTCTCGAGCATCCGCATGATGAGGTCGGCGAATCCGGCATGGATCGTGGCCGGGAGCGGTGGGACGGACTCGTTGACATGTGCGACGGCGATGTCCACCGGCGTCGCCCCGGTGAACGGGCGGTTCCCCAGGATCGACTCGTAGGCCACGATCCCGAGGGCGTAGATGTCGGAGGCGCCGGTGGCGGCCTTGCCGATCGCCTGCTCGGGGGACAGGTACTGCGCGGTGCCCATGACCATGCCGGCGGCGGTCATCGGCACCTGGTTGGCGGCCAGGGACACCCCGAAGTCGGTGATCTTCACGTCGCCGCTGCGCTCGAGCAGGATGTTGCCGGGCTTGACGTCCCGGTGCACCACGCCGGCGACGTGCGCGGCATGCAGCGCACGGGCGGTCTGCGACAGGATCGACAGCAGCCGTAGGACCGGCAGAACCGGTTCGCGCTCGAGGAGGTCGGACATGGGCTCGCCCTGGACGAGCTCCATGACGAGGTAGCCCGATCCCTGCTGCTCTCCGTAGTCGTAGAGCTGGGCGATGTTGGAGTGCGACAGTGCGGCGCTGTTGCGGGCCTCGGTGCGCAGGCGGTCGAGGAAGTCGGCGTTGCCGGCGAACTCCTCCTTGAGGACCTTCACGGCGACGTCTCGGGCGAGGGACTCGTCGTGCGCGACCCAGACCTCACCCATACCGCCGACGGCGATCAGTCGGACGAGGCGGTAGCGACCGCCGAGAGCCATCCCTGCTGCGGGCTTCACTTGTTGATCACCGCTTCCATGACTGCGCGGGCGATGGGTGCGGCGACCCGGCCACCGGTGGCCTCGCTGCCGGCGTCGCCGCCGTTCTCGAGGATGACCGCGACGACCACCTGAGGATCGTTCGCGGGGGCGAAGGCGGTGAACCAGGCGTGCGGGGCGGCGCCCTTGACGGTCTCCGCGGTCCCGGACTTGCCGGCCACCTGGACGCCGGAGATCTGCGCGGACGTCCCGGTCCCGGACTGCACGACGCCGATCATCATGTCTCGCAGGTCGTGCGCGGTCTGCGTGTCGATCGGCGTGGACAGGACGGATGGGTCGGCTGAGAACGCGACGGACAGGTCCGGGGTGCGCACCTGCTTGATGAGGTACGGGGTCATCAGCTTGCCGTCGTTGGCGATCGCGGCGGAGACGAGCGCGACCTGCAGCGGGGTGACCCGGACGTCGAGCTGCCCGATGGCCGAGAGGGCGGTCTGCGCGCCGTCCAGCGGCTTGCCGTCGATCTCGATGGGGAAGGAGCTCGGGGTGACCGGCATCGGGATCGACAGCTTCTCTCCGAAGCCGAAGGCGTCCGCCTGCGCCCCGAGGGCGGGCGCGCCGACGTCGATGCCCAGCTGGGCGAAGGCGGTGTTGCAGGAGATCCGCAGCGCGTCGGCGAGCGTCATGGCCTGAGTCGGCGAGCAGGACGCCCCACCGAAGTTGTTGAGCGTGGAGGACGACAACGGCAGCTGGAGCTGGTCGGGCGCCGGGATCTCGGTCTCGGGGGTCACGGTCCCGGCTTCGAGGGCGGTCGCCGCGGTCACGAGCTTGAAGGTCGACCCGGGCGGGTAGAGGTTCCCCGCGATGGTCTTGTTGATCAGTGGGGCGCCCTCGGCGGCGTTGAGCGCCTGGTAGGTGGCTTTGACCTCGCTGATGGCGTGGGAGGCCAGGGTGTTGGGGTCGAAGCTGGGCTTGGACACCATCGCGAGGATCTCCCCCGTCTTGGGGTTGAGCGCGACGACCGCGCCGCGCTGGTCACCCAGGGCGTCCCAGGCGGCCTGCTGCGCGGCCGGGTCGATCGTCAGCTCGACGGCCGACCCCTGCGGGTCCACGCCCGAGATGAGGTTCTGCAGGCGGTTCCACCACAGCGAGTTCGAGCTGCCGTTGAGGTACTCGTTGGCATAGCGCTCGATCCCGGTCCGGCCGTAGATGACGGAGTAGTACCCGGTCACGGCGGCGTAGAGCTCACCCTGGGGGTAGACCCGCTGATAGCCGTAGGCGTCCTCGACCGGGACGGACTCGGCGACCGGTTCCCCGGCCACGAGGATCGGTCCGCGGTTCGTCCCGAACTCTCGGTACAGGGTGCGCACGTTGCGCGGGTCTGCGTTGAGCTGGGGAGCGGTGACGAACTGGATCCAGGTGCTGGAGACCATGAGGACGAGGAACATCGCGAGCATGACCATCGCGACCCGGCGAAGTGGGACGTTCACTGGTCTACCGCCCTGATGATCTCGGTGGCATCGCCGGGGCTGACGCCGGGGCTGACGCCGGGGGTGAGGTGCTCCTCGGGGAGCGAGTCCGCGTCGTCGGGCATGACAGCATCGGCTGAGCTGGCAGGCGGGCTCTGGGCGGGCGCGCCGCGCAGCGGCAGCGGCGTGGGACGGCGGGCGTTGTCGCTGATCCGCAGGAGCAGCGCCACGATGATCCAGTTGGCCAGCAGCGAGGAGCCGCCGTAGGCGAGGAACGGCAGGGTCAGGCCGGTGAGCGGGATGACCCGGGTGACGCCGCCCACGACGACGAAGCACTGCCACGCCACAACGAAGGCCAGGCCACCGGCGAGGAGCTTGCCGAAGCCGTCCCGGGTGCCGATCGCGATCCGCATGCCGCGCTCGACAAGCACGAGGTACATGACGAGGAGCGCGATGATCCCGGTCAGGCCGAGCTCTTCACCGAGGGAGGCGAAGATGAAGTCGGAGAAGGCGTAGGGCACCAGGTCGGGGCGTCCCTCGCCCCAGCCGGTCCCCATCAGCCCGCCGTTGGCCATGCCGAACATGCCCCGCACGAGCTGGCCGGACCCGCCGAACCGCGCGTTGAAGACCTCCGGGTCGAAGGCGTTGAGCCAAGCGTTGAAGCGGCCCTGGACATGCGCGAAGGACGTGGCGGCTGCGACTGCCCCCGCGGCGAAGAGCGTCAGACCGATGACCACCCAGCTGATCCGCTCGGTCGCGATGTAGAGCATCGCCACGAACAGGCCGAAGAACAGCAGCGACGTGCCGAGGTCACGCTCGAGGACGAGCACGGCGATCGAGGCGATCCAGACGACGATGATCGGCCCGAGATCACGCACCCGGGGCAGCTGCAGGCCAAGGACTTTACGCCCAGCGAGGGTGAGCGTGTCCCGGTTGGTGACCAGGTACCCGGCGAAGAACACCGCGAAGGCGATCTTTGCGAACTCGGCCGGCTGGAGGGAGAACGGGCCCAGCCCGACCCAGATCCGGGCGCCGTTGATCTGCTTTCCCAGGCCCGGGACGAGCGGCAGCAGGACAAGAACGAGGCCGACGATCATCGCGGTGTAGGTGTACCGGCGCAGGGTGCGGTGGTCGCGCAGGACCCAGACTACGATCCCCGCGGCGATGATGCCCAGCGCGGTCCACCCGAGCTGACGGGTCGCCAGCCCCGGGTCGTCGCCCTTGAGCTGCTGGCTCGCGAGGTCGAGCCGGTAGATCATCGCCAGGCCGAGCCCGTTGAGCCCGACGGCGATCGGCACGAGCACCGGGTCGGCGTAGGGGGCGCGCCACCGCACGACGAAGTGCAGCCCGAAGCCGAGCGCGGCCATGCCGAAGGTCAGCACGTAGAAGTTCCCCGGGAGGCTCCCCTCCATGCCCAAGCCGACCAGGGCGTACGCGCCCACGCCGAGGGTGAGGGCCAGGACGAGAAGGCCAAGCTCGCTGGCCCGACCGCTGCGAACCCGGCCGGGCTCGACCGTTGCCATCAGGAGGTGCCACCTGCGTCTGCGACGAGGTTGGCGACCCTGGCCCGTGCGTCGTCGAGAGAGGTGGCGCGGATCGTCCGGTCGAGCTGGCCCGTCACGAAGGTGTCGAGCTCGTCGGTGC
Source organism: Sanguibacter gelidistatuariae (assembly GCF_900096585.1). Taxonomy (GTDB): domain Bacteria; phylum Actinomycetota; class Actinomycetes; order Actinomycetales; family Cellulomonadaceae; genus Sanguibacter; species Sanguibacter gelidistatuariae. The sequence goes on along the minus strand of NZ_FMYH01000001.1, from coordinate 412,164 downwards.
TCAGGTCGGAGGTCTCCACGACGGAGGACAGCTCGACGGGACCGACGCTCTGCGCGATCCCGCGGAAGATGGCGACCTGACCGTTCTCGACGCCGACGTAGTACTGCGTCTGGGTCCAGCGGTAGGCGAAGAACCCGCCTGTGGCGAGCAGGGCCGCCAGGACCAGGATCGTCACGAGCGTCCACACCCACCGGTGCCCGGAGGAGTCTTCCTCCAGGCCCGGGGCGGTGATCGAGCTGTTGTTGCCGGCCTTGGCGGACCGCTTGGCCTCCTTGGCTGCCCGACGCCGGTCGCGGGCCGCGAGGGGAACGTCGCCCTCGGCGTCGGCCGCGTCGGCCGCGTCATCAGTGGAGGGAGCGGTGATGAGGGGTGGCTCGTCGACGGCGACCGTCACGGTGCGCGCGCCGGGAGCCGCGAGGGCGCCGACCGTCGCGCGAGCCTCGGCGAGCAGCGCGGCGGCGCGGGCGGCCGGTCCGTCGGCGGCCACCGTGGGGTCGTCCCGGCTCGCGGCCACCGAGCCGACGACCTGGATGCCGGAGTGCGGGCCTGCGCCGTCGGGCAGGTCATCGAGGTCGAGGACGTCGGCGACGATGCACGTGATGTTGTCGGAGCCGCCGGCACGCAGGGCGAGCTGGACGAGCCGCTCGGCGCACGCGTCGACGTCGGCGACCTCGGAGAGGGTGCGTTCGAGGGTGGCCAGGCTGACAAAGCCGCTCAGGCCGTCCGAGCAGAGCAGCCACCGATCACCGGGGCGAGCCTCGCGTACGGACAGGTCGGGGTTGAGATCGAGGTCGAAGTCGCCCAGGACCCGCATGACCACGGACCGCTGGGGGTGGTGCTCGGCCTCCTCGGCGGTGATCTTGCCCGTGTCGACGAGGTGCTGGACGAAGGTGTGGTCCTTGGTGACCTGGGTCAGCACGCCGGCGCGGAGCACGTAGGCCCGGGAGTCGCCCATGTGGGCCATCGCCAGCTTGTTCCCGGAGCGGAGCAACGCGGTGACGGTCGTGCCCATGCCGCTGAGCTCGGAGTCCTCGCGGGCCCGGCGCACCAGCTCGAGTCGGGCGGTCTCGATCGCTCGCTCGAGCCGCTCGAGGATCTCCCCCGAGCCGAAGGCCTCACCGTCGAGGGGAGCGAGGGACGCGACCGTGAGCGAGGAGGCGATGTCGCCGCCGGCGTGGCCGCCCATCCCGTCCGCGACGAGCAGCAGGTGGGGACCGGCATAGGCGGAATCCTGGTTGTTGGACCTGACGAGCCCGACGTCGGAGCGTGCGGCATACCGCAGTGCGATGGTCATGACTACCTCTGCAGCTCGACGACGCTCTGCCCGATACGTACCTGGACTCCGGGGACGAGCGGGGTAGGCGTGGTCACTCGTTGCGCTCCGATGAACGTGCCGTTGGTCGACCCCAGATCCTCAAGGATCCACTGGTCGCCGGACGGGAAGATCCTGGCATGACGGGAGGAGGAATAGTCGTCGTCGAGCACGAGGGTACAGCTAGGAGCGCGGCCGATGAGGATCGCCGACGTCGACAGCGGGAGGGTCGTCCCGCGCAGCGGTCCTTCGGAGACGACCAGCCGGGTCGGGCGGGTCCGGGAGGGAGCGGGGGCGGTGCGCGCGCCGGGTGCGCCAGTGCGAGGGGCCGCGGGACCGTTGGCCGGGGCCGGCTTCTCCCGCCCCCCGCCCTTGCGGGAGGTGATACGGGTCCCGTAGAGGTCGCGGCGCAGCACGCGCACGACGGAATAGACGAAGACCCACAGCAGCACCAGGTAGCCCAGCCGCAGCAGGGTCATCGTCAGTTCGCTCATGCGGGGGAGGTCACCAATCCCCGTTTGCAGAGTCGTCTGCGACGCCGGTCCAGAACATGATCCTGGTTCGTCCGATGGTGAGGGAGTTGCCGTCGAGCAGGGTCGCGGCCGGGACCTGATGACCCTCGACGAAGAGGCCGTTGGTCGATCCCATGTCAGTGGCCACGACACCGTCAGGGGTGACCCGGATCTCGAGGTGGCGGCGCGATACGCCGGGATCGTCGACGACGATGTCCGCCTCGGCCCCGCGCCCGATCACCGTGACGGGTCCGGTGAGCAGGTAGCGCTGGCCGTCGATGTCGACGAGCGGGTGGCGTGAGCTGGGTGCGGCCGAGGTGGCCGGGGCGACCGCGCCGCGCGCGGTCGAGGACCGGATGTCGAAGCGGCCGACCTCGAGCCCCTCGACCTCTTCGAAGGTCACCGTGACCGGGCCGACGAATGCGTAGTGCTGGGTGCCGGCGTACTGGGTGACGTTGGTGGCGAGCTCGTCGGCGAGGGCCTCCGCGCCCCATCCCTCGACCTGGGCGAAGTCGTCCACGGAGAGGGAGATGGTGAACTCGTTGGGCACCACGGTCCGGTCGCGGTCGACGGCGGCGGCTCGGTCGTCGACCTCGCGCCGCAGGGCGCTGGCCATCTCGACGGGCTTGAGCTCGCTGCGGAACACCCGGGCGAAGGTGTTGTTCACCGCGCGCTCGACACTCTTCTCGAAGCGATCAAGGACTCCCATGGCACCTCCTCCCGTCTGACCAGCGTGGTTTGTTCAACCGCGTACCGCATCTATGATTACTACAGTCGCTTCCGAGTTGATGGTCGCGACTCGCAGTAGCTCTTGCCCCATCGTATAGACATCACGGTATCGGTGGAGCAGAGGACAGAAGCGCAGCGTAGGCGTGGTAAAGTTCAACGTCGCGCGTGAGTGGCGGAATGGCAGACGCGCTGGCTTCAGGTGCCAGTGCCCGTAAGGGCGTGGGGGTTCAAGTCCCCCCTCACGCACAAGACCCGCAAGTTGGGTCGTTGTGTTGAAAGGCCCCGATCGAGGAAACTCGATCGGGGCCTTTCGTGCGTCCGGGGGTATGCCGCCGCGTGCTGTGTGGGGTTGGTGAGGGGTTGGCGGCTTGGGGACCTTTGCGACGTCCTGCCCCCGAGGTGGGACGTCCGCCGAGCTCGTGAGCCGTTCGCCGAGCTCGTGAGCTAGGCCAAGTTTTCGCCTGGGAACCCGGGTCATTCACGAGTTCGGCGCGCCGGATCGAACGTTTACATCGTTGGAATTCGGCCTAGGCTGGGCCGATGCTCTCCGGTCCTCTCCTTGATGTCGCCCCGACCCGCCCGACCCGCCAAGCCCGGCGGGCCCGCCTCGCCGTCTCTGTCTTGTTTGCGCTCAACGGCTTCATCTACGCCAACCTCCTCCCGCGCTACCCCGAGCTCATGTCCGCCCTCGACCTCACCAAGGCCGGGCTCGGCACCGCGATCGCCGGAGCGCCGCTGGGCGCCCTCGTCGGCGGGCTCTTCGCCGGGCGGGCGATCGCGCGCTGGGGATCACGCCGGGTCGCGCTGACCGGGGCCATGACGATGGCGGTCGTGTTCAGTGGGGTCGGCTTCGCCGGATCGTGGGGGGCGCTCGTCGCGCTCATGTTCGTCACAGGGGTGTTCGACGCCCTCGTCGATGTCGGGGACAACGCCCACGGCCTGCGGGTACAGCGGATCTACGGCCGCTCGATCATCAACGCCCTGCACGGCGTGTGGTGCGTGGGGGCGGTCGCGGGCGGGATCACCGGGTCTCTCGCGGCCGCTGCCGGGCTGCCGCTGACCGTCCACCTGCCGCTCGTCGCGGTGGTCGTCGTGGTGGCCGCGCTGCTCGTGGCGCCCCTCATGCTTCCCGGTTCGGACCGCAGCGAGGTCGAGCTGGAGGCGTCGGACGGCGGAGAGGGTGATCTGGGTGCGGGCGCGGCGTCGGGCGGGGATGTGGCGCTCTGGCGGCGGCCTCGGGTGCTGGGGCGGCTCGTCGGGCTGGGCGCGATCGCGACCATCGGTGCGATGGTCGAGGACCTCGGCAACTCCTGGGGTGCGGTCTACGTGGTCGACGACCTCGGCGCGCCGGTGGCCCTCGCCGGGAGTGCGTTCCTGGCGATGATGACCGCGCTGCTGATCGGCCGGTTCGTCGCCGACCGCGCGGTGGACCAGTTCGGCCCGCGGGCTGTGGCGGCGCTCGGGTCGGTCCTCGTCGTGATCGGGATCGGCGCGACGATGGCCTGGCCCACGCTGACGATGGCGTACGTCGGCTTCGCACTGGCCGGGTTCGGCGCTGCGGTGATGATCCCGCTCGCGACGACGACCGCGGACGAGATCTCGGGGCTGGCGCCTGGCACCGGGGTCGCCTTCGTCAGCTGGTTCATGCGCTTCGGGTGCTTCGCCGGGCCGCCGGTCGTCGGCATGATCGCCGACGGCGCGGGGCTGCGGCTGGCCTTCGGGGTGGGGGTAGCCGCCGGGGTCCTCGGCGTGGCGCTCGCGCCGTTGCTCGCTGGACGGCCCGATCGTCGGGCACGCCCGCAGGACTAGCGAGGCCAACAAGAGACGGACCGCTCCCCATGTGGGGGAGCGGTCCGTCTGCGTGTACGGTCGGTGTCAGAGCAGCTCGGCGGCGAGCAGCCGGAGCGTGTCCTCGCGGGTCGTGGCTGTCTCGGGGTTCTCGCCGACGTGGGCGGAGCCCACGGGGGAGAGCATGACCTCGTCGGTGCCCACGAGCTCGGCGAGGGCGCGGACCTGGCGAGCAGCGACGTCGGGCGTGCCGACCGCCCAGGTGGAGCGGATCTGCTGGGCCAGCCCTGCGTGCTCGGGGGCGAGGCCCGCGGCCTCAGCGTCTTCGATGAGCTCGACCGGGCCCATCTCCCCGCCGGTGCGCAGGCGGATCATCGACCGCGTATAGGGCAGGGCGCGCCGCTCGGCCTCCTCGGCGCTCTCGGCGACGACGGTGTTGATGATCGCGAAGGTCTTCGGGGCGGGGTAGGCCTCCGACGGCCGGTAGGTGCTGCGGTAGGTCGCCATCGCCTCGGCCGTGCCCTGGCCTGCGAAGTGGTGGGCGAAGACATAGGGGAGGCCGAGGGCCGCGGCGAGCTGGGCCGAGTACATCGAGGAGCCGAGCAGCCAGACGTCGGGCACGCTCGTGGCGCGCGGCGTCGCGGAGAGCGGGTACGTCCGCCCGCGCAGGTCGAGGGTCAGCCCGCCGGGGGACATGAGGTCGACGACGTCGCGCACGTCGTCGGGGAAGGAGTCGACGCCGTCGCCCCCGCGCGCGGAGCCCGAGCGCAGCATGTGGCTGGTGACCGGGTCGGAGCCGGGAGCGCGGCCCAGCCCGAGGTCCACACGGCCCGGGAACGCCGCCTCGAGCAGCGCGAACTGCTCGGCGATCACGAGGGGAGCGTGGTTGGGCAGCATGACGCCGCCGGAGCCGACCGTGATCTGCCGGGTCGCGGAGGCCAGCAGGGCGATGAGCACGGCCGGGTTGGTCGAGGCCACCGCCGGCATGTTGTGGTGCTCGGCCACCCAGTAGCGCCGGAAGCCCAGCTCGTCGGCTGCCTGGGCGAGGCGGGTGCTCGCGCGCAGCGCCTGCGACGACGTCTGGTCGCTGCGGACGGGGATGAGGTCAAGGACGGACAGGGCGGTGACGGGCGCGTTCGGTTCGGTGCTCACTCAGGCTGCAACGGGGGTGCGCTGCGCGCTATTCCTCTGGGTGGTGTGACTCGCCGCGTCGTGACTCTGGGCGTGGTCGGGGGTGGCGTCGCAGGCTACCGGCTTGGGCGCGGCCTCGTGGGCCGAGACGCCGTCGATCAGCGGCACGCTCATGCGGGTCCGGTGCAGCCAGATGGCGCGCAGCGCGAAGACGCCGATGGCCACCCAGATGACGTTGACCACGGCCGAGGGCCAGGCGCCGTAGGTCGACGCGCTGATCGAGAGCAGGAAGGCACCGACGATGTTCAGCCCCTGGAAGACGAGGGAGTCCGGGCTGATCCGCTTCGCCGTAACCATCCCGTAGGCGAACACGGTGGACAGGGCACCGGTCCATCCGGCGAGGGTGACTGCGAGCTGGACGGCGGTGGACATAGCTGTCTCCTGGAGGATGGGTGGGGTGAGGAACCGAGCCGAGCCACCGACGTCGGATCCCTGCGACACCTCAATGGTGACCGGAAAAGCCGTTTAGCACAATCGAATCATTCTCCAATCCCCATGTAGCATTGCTACATGGTTCTTGACGCGAAAAGGCTTGGCGTTCTCCTTGCCGTCCACAGGGCTGGCGGAGTGGTTGCGGCCGCCGACCTGCTGCACCTGACGCCGTCGGCGATCTCTCAGCAGATCGCCAAGCTCGAGGCGGAGGAAGGCGTCGAGGTCCTCAACCGGGGCCCGCGCGGGGTGACGCTGACCGCCGTCGGGCTGATGCTCGCTGAGGCGGCCGAGCGCATCGAGTCCGAGCTCGTCGAGGCGCGCAAGCAGATCGCGACGATCGGCCCGGACGTCAGCGGCCGGGTGGCGATCGGCGCCTTCCAGACCATCACCCGCAGCGTCGTCGCGCCGATGCTCGCCGAGCTGGCTGTCACGGCCCCGGGCATCGAGATCACGGTCCACGAGGTCGAGACCGAGGAGTCGACCCGAGGGCTGCGCAGCGGTGAGTTCGACGTGGCGATCGTCGAGCACGACTCGTCCGCAGAGCGGCCCGTCCCGCGGGGCTTCCGCGAGGTGCCGCTGCTCGACGAGCCGTGGAGGGTGGCCGTCCCCGCGTCCATGGCCGCCCCCACCAGCCTGCAAGACCTCAAGGACGTCACCTGGATCGGCGCGGTGAAGTCCACAGCCGCCGCTCGCGCCCTCGCCCGGGTGGTCGATGTCGCCCGGCCCACCCGGGAGACCCTGCACAGCTACTACTCCTACGAGGTGGCCATCGCGCTCGTGGCGGCCGGGCAGGGTGTGGCACTGCTCCCGGCGCTTGCCCTGGAGGGTGCCGACCTGCGCGGGGTCGACGTCGTCCCGATCGCCGGGCTGGGCATGCGCCACATCGCCGCGCGCCACCGGGGCAACCGTCACGAGCCGACGCCGGCGGTTCGGGCGGTCATCGACGCCCTGCTCGAGCAGGTCACCCTGCTAGACCTGGGGTACATCGGGTGACCGCGGGCGCCTGGCAACCCCTCCGGTCGTGGAAGGGGTTGCCAGGCGCGGCGGCGGACCAGAACAGCACGAGTGCGTCCGTCGGGAAGGCCTGAGGCTAGTAGCCGTAGATCATCTTGTAGGCCACTTCTGGCAGGAACTCACCTGCCGTGGAACCGCCTCCGACGCCGCAGTTGCCGTCGGACTCGCCGGGCGTCTTGATCCAGAGCAGCATCTCCGCGCCTGTGCTGGTCCGGCTCGTGGTGCCGATCTTCTGGCCGCCAGGGTTGCACCAGTCGGTCGTGCCCTTGCCGTTCCTGCTCGTGTCGATCACGAACGGCTTCGTGTAGCCGTAGCGCGTCTTGAGCTCTGCGTTGACGGCGTTCCCGTAGGTCGTGTTGTCGGCTGTGCTGTAGTAGTTCGAGACGTTCACGGAGAAGCCATGAGCGCCTTTGAGGCCAGCTGCGTGGAGCCGTTGCGCCATGGTCGAGGCAGAGACCCAGCCGGGATTGCCCGCGTCAAGGTATGTCCAGGTGTTCGGTGCCTGCGCGTTGAGCTGGGTGATGGCATTGGTCAACATGTTCTGCCGGTCGGCTATCTGCGATGCGCTCATGCAGTTGTAGTCGCCGAGGGCATCCGGCTCCAGGATGACGATCGCGGGTCGACTTGCGATGCCGCCGGCGTCGACGCGGACAACCGAGGAGGAGCGCGCCGTGCTACCGAGCACCTACTGAGCTCTGGACGCAGACGTGTCGCGACGATCACCGGACCTATGGACCTGGAAGCGTCCGTCGCACGGCACCACGGTTTCGGGGATGCGAAGGCGATGGCCGGACTGCGTTCGGACTGGGTCGAACAGGCGGACTTCAGCCCTGAAGGTGGCGCTCGCGCGATGACCAGACTCCTCGCGGTACACCCCGATCTGGACGCTGTCTTCGTCGGCTCGGACAACATGGCGGCCGGCGCCCTCCGCGCACTGAAGGCCCACGGACGTCGCATCCCCGACGACGTGGCACTTGTCGGTTTCGACGACCTCGCCATCGCTCAGCAGACGGAACCATCACTGACGACGATGAGCCAACCGATCCGTGCTCTCGGTCATGAGATGGCGACGATGCTGATCCGTCTGATGGAAGGTGAGAATCCGAGTCCGATCATCCTGCCCACACGTCTGGTGGTGCGTGGCTCTGCGCCCGCGGCCCTCCTCTCGACCTGACGCCACGTGAGCCCTCTCCCGTTCACGTGGTGACACCTGGCGAAACATTCTCCCGATGAGCGAGACGGGGATGGCCACGCCTCGGACGCTGTGGGACCTTTGACCTATGAGCCCGCAGACGCCAGCAACGCCCCTCGCCGCCTTGGTGAGCGATATGCGGAGCTGCCTGCGCGCACGGTGCTGTCGGGCCTGATCCCGCCCCACGCCCGGGTCTCCCCGGCGACCAGCCTTCTCGTCTCCCGCGCGGGCATCTCTGACGACTGCCGCGCCTGAGCCGATCCCGCGAGCTGGCTCGATGCCACCGTATTAGCCGCACCGCCCGTGCGCACCGCCCTCCCGTCATCCTGCCGCGCCCCCACGTGCAGAACCGAAGGACACCCATGACCACCGTGCGGCCCCCTCGTGCCCCAAAGCCCGTCATCCTCACAGACTCCGCCGACCTCACCACCCCCCTCGAGCTGCTCACCGACGTCCTCGTCATCGGTGGCGGACCCGCCGCGACCTGGTCGGCGATCGCCGCGGCCGAGTCCGGAGCCTCCGTCGTGCTCGTCGACAAGGGGCACTGCGGGTCGAGCGGTGTCGCGGCGACCTCGGGCGTCGGTCACTGGCTCGTCGCCCCCGACACGGAGCGCCGCAACGAGGAGATCGGACGCCGCGAGCGGGCCGGCGCGTTCATCACCGACCGCACGTGGACCGACGCCGCGCTCGACGTTGCCTGGCACCGCACCGCCGAGCTGCCTGGCTGGGGCTGGGAGCGACGCGGACTCCGCGGCGCCAACCGGTTGTTCGGCACCGGCCCGGCCGACCGAGCCTTCAACGGCCCCGCTCCCGACTACCTGCGGTTCTTGCGCGGGAAGGTCAAGAGGTCCGGGGTGGTCATCCTCGACCACAGCCCCGCCCTCGAGCTGCTCGTCGACTCCGCCGGGGTCGTCTCCGGCGCCCGGGGCTACCAGCGCCAGGTCGGGCGGGCGTGGGCGATCGGCGCCGGCGCCGTCGTGCTCGCCACGGGCGGCACCACGTGGAAGAGCCACTCCCTCGGCGGGGACGTCAACACCGGTGACGGGCACCTCATGGGTGCCGAGGTCGGAGCGCACCTGTCGAGCATGGAGTTCTCGAACTTCTACGGGATGGTCCCTTTCGGCACGAGCATGGACAAGAACGGGTTCTTCGTCCACGCCTCCTACTGGGATCACACGGGTGCCCCGATCGAGTACGCCGACCTGCACGTGAGCCGGTCAGAGCTGCTCGCCGCATCGACCCGGGGAACCATCACCGCCCAGTTCACGCAGTTCACCGAGGACCTGTGGCCGCAGCTGCGCGCCGCCATGCCCAACTTCTTCATGGTCACCGACAAGCTCGGAGTGAACCCGTTCACCGAGCGCTTCCCGATCGACTGGGTCAACGAGGGAACCGTGCGCGGGACCGGTGGGCTGCACGTGCTCGACCGCAGCGGAACCGTCGGCGTCCCCGGCCTGTACGCAGCCGGGGACGTCGCCGCCCGCGACCGCATCGTCGGCGCCGCGACGGGTGCCGGCGGCCCCAACCTCGCCTGGGCGATCGCCTCGGGCACGTGGTCGGGCACCTCCGCCGCGCGCTTCGCCCGAGGTGCGGGCGTCGACGGCGACGGCCTCGCTGCTGACGATGGACGAGCGACCCGGCACAGGCACGGCCTGGCACCGGGCGCCCTCGCTCGCACCGCCGCGATCGGCCTGCACTCCGACGCCGGTCGCGGCAGTGATGAGCGCGACTGGCGCGCGGTGGTCGAGAGCACCCAGGCCGAGCTCCTCCCGATCACCAAGTCCGCCTTCCGTAACGAAGCCAGCCTGACCGGCACCCTCGCGGTGCTCGACCGGGCATGGTCGGGCGCCCACGAGACCCTTGCCGGTCAGGGCGCCGCCGAGATCCGCACCCGGGAAGCCGCCGCGATGCTCGCGATGGGCAGGTGGGCCACCCGGGCGGCGCTCGCGCGGACCGAGAGCCGCGGGATGCACACCCGCACCGACTTCCCCGAGCAGGACCCCCACCAGACGCACCGCCTGCTCACCGGCGGCCTCGACGAGGTCTGGGTCGAGGTCGACCCGGAGCTCCCGGTGACTGGCCCCCTGCCGGTCCCCGAGCTGACGGGAGCTTCTTCGTGATCGAGATACTCAACGCCGACCGCTGCACCGAGTGCGACATCTGCGTCCGCATCTGCCCCACCAACGTGTTCGACGCGGTCGAGGGCGGGGTGCCGGTCATCGCTCGGCACTCCGACTGCCAGACCTGCTTCCAGTGCGAGGCCTACTGCCCGGCCGACGCGATCTTCGTGGCCCCGTCACGGATACCGCTGCGGCCCGACTCCCCGCTGCGGGACGAGGACGCTCTCCTCGCCGCCGGGCAGCTTGGCCTCTATCGGGAGCGGGTCGGCTGGCGCACGACGCCGGTCATCTCTCCCGCTCCGCCTACCGCACCACTGCCGTCCTCGACCATCGACTACCACCGCACGGTGGAGACCCTTCACAGGAGCACATCATGAGCCGCACCTCCCACCCCACCTCCCACCGCACCTCCCCGCTGCGCCGACTCGGCGTCGCGTTTGCCGTCGCAGGGCTGGTCGCCTCCCTCGCCGCCTGCTCCTCCTCCTCGGACGCGAGCGAGGCCGCCACGCCGGCCGGCGGCGCGGCGGCGCTGACACCGCTTGTAGCGGGAGGCCCGTGGAGCGGCTCGGCAGGCAAGGAGCCCGTGCTCACCGGTGCCTTCGGCTACGCCGTAGCGACCGGGATCGCCGAGCCGATCCTCGCCGACCACGGCTTCACCTACGACAAGTTCGTCGGCTTCAACAACGGCCCGCCCGTCGTCAAGGCGCTGCAGACCGGTGACATCCAGCTCGGCTTCATCGGGGACACCCCGGCGACCCAGGCCAAGGGCTCCGGGATCGACGTGCCCGCCCTCGTCGTGGCCAAGCCGAGCTCGGACATCTGGTTCCTCACCAAGACCGGCGGGGTCAAGACCATCGAGGAGCTCGCCGGCAAGAAGATCGGCCTCCAGTTCGGCTCGAACTTCGACAAGTACGGCCGCGCGGTGCTCGCCCGCCACGGGGTCGCGGACTCCGTCGAGTACATCAACCTCCTCTTCGCCGACGCGCTGCCCGCCCTGCAGCGCGGAGACATCGACGCGGTCCCGGTGCCCGCCACGACCGCGGGAATCTGGCGCGCGATCAACGACTTCCCCGTCCTGTCCAAGGCGAGCGTGGACGACCCCGACCTGCTCGCGACGTCCGTCGTTCTCACGTCCCGCGCGACCCTCGATGCCAACAGCGAGCTGGCCGCGGCGGTGTGGGCGGTGACCGAGGCCGGCAGCGCCAAGATCCTCGAGGACACCGACGCCTACGCCCAGTGGCTCTCGGACGCGACCGGGTCACCGGTCGACATCATCAACGACGCGGAGCTGTGGGCCTATGGCACCCAGGCGATCGACCCGGACGGACTCGCGACGATCGGCTCCACGCTCGACTTCCTCGTGGAGCAGGGCACCGTCCCGGAGGCCTTCGACATCAACAGCTGGGTCGTCCAGTGACCGCGCAGACTGCTCTGCCGGCTACCAACCAGACCACCAACCAGACCACCGACCAGGCCGGCCTTCGTGGCGCGGTGGCCGGTCCGGCGTCGGGCACGGAGGGGCTCGTCCCGCCCGCCGTGCGGCGGGTGCCCAACCAGGCGACCTGGGTCGCCACCGTGCTGCGTGCCTCCGTACCCCTCGTGCTGTTCGCGGCCTGGTGGTACGGCTCGGCTAGCGGCGCGATCGACCCCTTGGTCTTCCCGTCCCCGCAGTCGGTGTGGACCGCCTTCCGGACCCTGTCCGAGAACGGCGTCCTGTGGGACAACGCCTCCGTGTCGCTGACCCGGGTGGCCGTCGGTTTCGCGATCGGCGGCACCCTCGGCCTCAGCCTCGGGATCCTCGCCGGGCTGTTCCGCCTCGGCGACCAGCTGCTCGACCCGACCCTGCAGATGCTGCGCACCATCCCGTTCCTGGCCATCGCGCCGCTGTTGATCCTCTGGTTCGGCATCGACGAGCTGCCCAAGATCATCATCATCGCCGCGGCCGCGCTGTTCCCGCTCTACCTCAACGCCCACTCCGGGGTGCGCAACGTCGACAAGAAGATCCTCGAGGCGGCCGGAACGTTCGGGTTGCGCGGGCTCGGGCTCATCCGGCACGTCATCCTGCCCGAGGCCATCCCGTCGATCCTCGTGGGCCTGCGGGTGTCCCTGTCGGTCTCGCTGCTCGCGCTCATCGTCGCCGAGCAGTCCAACGCGCCGCGCGGCCTCGGGTTCCTCATGACCTCCGCGCAGCAGTACTTCCAGACCGACGTCCTCGTCCTCTGCATCATGATCTACGCGATCTGGGGCCTCGGCGTCGACCTCCTCGTGCGTCTCCTCGAGCGCGCGCTCCTGCCCTACAAGTACTCCAGGAAGCGATCATGACCCCCTCTGCACAGGTCCAGCAGGCCTCGACCGAGGCTCGTCCCACCGGTCGCCTCGCCGTCCACGTCGAGTCCGTGACCAAGACCTTCGGCGACCGGACGATCCTCGACGGCTTCACCCTGGACATCGCCCCGGGGGAGTTCGTGGCCCTGCTCGGTGCGAGCGGCAGCGGCAAGACGACGTTCCTGAGGATCCTCGCCGGCCTCGAGCCGACCGACTCCGGGACCGTCCTGACCCCGCGGCGACGGACCGTCGTCTACCAGGAGCCGCGGCTCATCTCGGCCAAACGGGTGGGGGCCAACGTCACCCTCGGTCAGCCGCGCACCCGCGCGGTCCGCGCGGCCGCGGCCGCCGCACTGAGCGAGGTGGGCCTGGGTGGGCGCGAACGCGCCTGGCCGACGACGCTCTCCGGCGGTGAGGCGCAGCGCGTCGCCCTGGCCAGGGCGCTGGTCCGCGAGCCGGAGCTGCTGCTCCTCGACGAGCCCTTCGCGGCCCTGGACGCGCTCACCCGGATCAAGATGCAGGCCCTCGTGGCGGACCTGCGGGCCCAGCACCGCCCGGCGGTCCTGCTGGTGACCCACGACGTCGACGAGGCGATCCTGCTCGCGGACCGCATCGTCGTGCTGCAGGAGGGCAAGGTCGGGGTCGAGCACGTCGTGCCCTTCGCCAAGCCCCGCCGACGCGGGGTTCCCGGCTTCGGCGACCTGCGCCGTCAGCTGCTCCTCGAGCTCGGGGTGGAGGAGGCGATCGGGTCGGCGGCGTAGGTGATGGGCGGGTGAGCATGAAAAAGCCCGTGGGCTGGTGAGTCTCCCCACCTGCCGCGGCGGACGAACTCGCGGCTCCCACGGGCTTCGGCAGCGTCCCTCGCCTGACGGCGACTAGCGGGACGCCACCTCATGTGTCCTAGGAAAAATCATGTTGTGGACCACCTCCTTTCGTCTGGTTCCAGCGACGTTACGCCTGACAGGTCTAGGGCTCAAGGTATTTTCCGGCGCAGTTTTCCGCTCGGGGTCTCACTGTTCGTCGATGCACTGTCGAAGGGGCGTCTCGGGCATCATGGGGGCATGACGCTGCGCATCATGACGGTCTGCACGGGCAACATCTGCCGCTCGCCCATGGCTGAGGTCGTCCTGCGGGAACGGCTCGAGGCCGCGGGCTTCGGCGACCGCGTCGTCGTCGACTCGACCGGGATCAGCTCCGAGGAGCAGGGCCGGCCGATCGACCGCCGGGCCCGGGAGGTGCTGGCGGCGGCCGGGTACTCCGACGCCGCGCTCGAGGGGCACAGCGCCCGCCGGGTCCGCCCCGAGGACCTCGTCGAGCGGGACCTCGTGCTGCCGATGACCGCCGCGCACGCCGCCGAGCTGCGCCGCCTCGCCCTCCGCCACGGCCTGCCCGACGCCGCCGCGGACATCGTCATGTTCCGCACCTTCGACCCGGGCGCGCCCCGCACCAAGGACTCCTCCCAGGAGAGCCTCCTCGACGTCGAGGACCCCTGGTACGGGGACCTGACCGACTTCCAGGAGTGCCTGAGCCAGATCGAGGCCGCGGCAGACGGAATCGTGGAGTGGACGCGGGCCCGGCTGGGCGAACCCACGTCCGAGGAGGCGTAGGCCTCAGCCGAAGGTCGTCACGAGCGGCGTCGGGCAGGAGCCGGGCGGGCCTGGAAGACTGCGTGTGCATGGGCACCGAGGCGTCGAGCAGACCGCACTGGGCCGGGCGGTGGGAGTCGCGCTTCGACCGCGGGCTGGCCACGGCCCTGAGGCGACGCGGATGGAGCCCGCGGGTCGAGCCGTACGCGGGGTACGGGCTGGCTCCGGGAGCGGATCCGGGGTGGATTCGGGTCCTGGCGCGGGTCATGCTCGCGCCCGCGCCGTCGGCCTCCGGCGGCAACCAGGCGAGCGACCCCACGGCCCAGCCCAAGGACTCCGCCCCCCAGCTGCGGCGCCGTCGGGCCCGCATGAGGACGCCCGAGACGCTGCGCGCCGTGCGTGGCTGGCGCAGCTTCGTCACCGCCCAGCTCCCGGGAACGCGGGTCCAGGTGGTCGTAGGCGGCGCGGTGCACGAGGTCCTGACCGACCGAGGCGGCTACATCGACGTGACCCTCCCGGCGACGCTGGGGGAGGGGTGGCACGACGTCCGGATCCTCCCGGAGGGCGGCCCGGCCGTGCTCGCGCCAGTCCGGGTGATCTCCACGCGGCCGTGCACCGGCCTGCTGAGCGACGTCGACGACACGGTCATGGTGACCATGCTGCCGCGGCCGCTGAGCGCGATCTGGAACCTCCTCGTGCTGCACGAGGACGCACGGCTTCCCGTCCCGGGGATGTCGCAGCTCTACGCCGAGCTGGGCGGGCTCGACGCCGCCATGCCGGTGGTCTACCTGTCCACGAACGCGTGGAACGTCGCGCCCGCGCTGCGCCGGTTCCTCGCCCACCACCGCTTCCCGGCCGGGCCGTTGCTGCTCACCGACTGGGGACCGACGAACACGGGACTGTTCCGCAGCGGCCCCGAGCACAAGCGCCAGGCCCTCGACCGGCTCGCGGCCGAGCTCCCGCACATCCGGTGGGTCCTGGTGGGCGACGACGGCCAGCGCGACCCGCAGATCTACCGCGACTTCGCCCGCGCGCACCCGAGCGCGGTGCGCGCCGTCGTCATCCGTGAGCTGTCCTCGAGCGAGCACGTGTTCGCCCACGGCGCCCCCACGGCCGCCGACGCCGCGCGGCCCGACGGCGGGACGGTGACCGGGACGACCGTCCCGGAGGTCCGCGGCCCCGACGGCCAGACCCTCGCCCGCCGCCTGCGCGCCGCCGGCATCCTCCCCCTCCGCTGAGTGCGGTCAAATGGCTGCCTCATGTCCGGTTTGGGCAGCCGTTTCCCCGCACTCAGCGGAGTCTGTCCCCGCGCTCGGCGAGGGGCTTGCCTGCCTCTGGCGAGGGGGATGGGGGAGGATGGCGGCATGAAGATCTCCGGTCGGTCCCAGGTCCCGGCGTTCGCGGTCATGGAGGTGCTCGCCGCGGCGAACGCGCTGCGCGACTCGGGTCGCTCCGTGCTCAACCTGTGCGCCGGCGAGCCGGCGACGGGCGCCTCGGAGGCCGTGCGCCGCAGGGCGATCGACCTGCTCACCGCGGGTGACCTCGGCTACACCGAGGCGATGGGCGCCCCGGCCCTGCGCCAGGCGATCGCCGACCACTACGCCCGCTGGTACGACGTCGAGATCTCACCCGCGCAGGTCGCCGTGACCACCGGGTCCTCGGGCGGGTTCATGCTCGCCTTCCTCGCCGCCTTCGACGTGGGGGACCGGGTTGCGCTGGCCCGCCCGGGCTACCCCGCCTACCGCAACATCCTCACCTCGCTGGGCTGCGAGGTCGTCGAGCTCGACTGCGGCCCCGAGACCCGGTACCAGCCGACCGTGTCCCAGCTGCAGCAGGCCTACTACGAGGGTGGCCTGGACGGCCTGATCATTGCGAGCCCGGCAAACCCGACCGGGACCATGCTCCCCGCCGACGAGCTCGCCGCGCTCGCGGCCTGGTGCGAAGATTTCGACGTCCGCCTGATCAGCGACGAGATCTACCACGGGATCACCTACGGGCCGGATGGCCTGGCAGCCCCGGGCGCCGGCGCCGCGACCGCGGCGGCGTACCTCGGCGGCGGGGCCGTCGTCGTCAACTCCTTCTCCAAGTACTGGGCGATGACCGGCTGGCGCCTGGGCTGGCTGCTGCTCCCCGACGACCTCGTGACCCCCGTCGACGCGCTCGCCGGCAACGTCGCGCTGTGCCCGCCGGCCCTCGCCCAGCACGCAGGCACGGCCGCCTTCAGCGAGGAGGGCTACGCCGCCGCGCGGGAGAACGTCGAGCAGTACGCCACGTCCCGGCGCCTCGTGCTCGACCGGCTCGACGAGCTCGGCTGGGGACCGGTCGCCCCGGCCGACGGCGCGTTCTACGTCTACGCGGACGTGTCCCGGTCCGGCCTCGACTCGGTCACCTGGTGCGCGCGGCTGCTCGCCGAGACCGGGGTTGCGCTCACCCCGGGGACCGACTTCGACGCCGTCCGCGGCAAGGACTGGGTCCGGCTGTCCTTCGCGGCCGCGCCCGAGGTCGTGGCCGAGGCGGTTGATCGGATCGTCGCGTGGCAGGCCACGCTCGAGGGCCCGTCCGCGACGTGAGTGCGGGACCCGGCAACCGGCGTCGCGCAGGAGAGGACAACGGCCGACCGGCGCCCGGGAACTCGCCGGTGCCGTACTACCTCTGGCAGGGTTGCGCGCGGCGTCGGAGTCGCCCTGATGCTCGCGTTCGGGTTCGCCCTCGTCACTGCGGTGACGATCGTTGTCGTCCTCGGACTGCGGACCTGAGGGGACTAGTCCCCATGCAGGGGGCGGTCTGCGGGCCGTGTCCGCGGGTAGTTTTGTGGGAGACCATCCTGGACAGGTCGCGGCCCCCGGGTCGGCGACCTCAGACGACGAGGAACCCCATGCTGATCGCTCGAACCGTTGCTGCAACCACGCTGTCGCTCGGGCTGGTCCTGGCGATGGGTGCCTGCTCCTCAAGCTCCTCCGACACGGACCCCCAGCCCTCGTCCCCGACGGACACCACGTCAGCCTCGGATGACGAGACGCCCGAGGATGAGACGCCCGACGACGAGGCGACCGAGGACGAGACCGATCTCACCGACGGCGCCACGACCACCGTGAAGTCCTCCTGCGAAGAGTTCAACACGATCATGGCCGACCTCAGGCTCGTCGACCCCGCTGAATCCGACGGCTACGGCGACATCGCCGACCGCGCCGTGGCCGCCCAGCTGAGCGCACCGGACGAGACGCGCTTCCTCTTCGCCCCGCTGTATCTGATTGCGCTCGACGCCGGTTCCGGGAACGACACCGAGGAGAGCATGGACATCCTCAAGGACGCGGTCTTCGCCGCGGCCGGCGACTGCACCGCACAGGACGTGATGCTCACGATGTGACCGCCAGCCTCGACGCTCCCACCGCCCGGTACGCTTGGTCTCACAACCACATACAGCGCCGTTCGAACCGCGGTGGGAGAGTCCTGACCGGCCACCCACCACCTCAGGCGCCGAAGGAGCAAACCCTCCCCGGGAAACTCTCAGGCCCATGTACCGCCGCGGCAAGGCAACTCTGAACAGCAGGTCCGACGTCGGCAGTCCCCTTCCCGGGACCCCGCCGCCTGCCTCACCGAAGGGGCAAGCCCGCCCACCATCGCGGGCCAAACTCTCAGGTAGACCCTCCCAACCGGGCCCAGCCCAGGCGGCACGGGTCCGATGACAGAGCGGGGAGGATCCATGACCATGGGGTCCGGTTACCGCCGTCCCCGACTGCACAGGAGCCTCCCGTGATCTCGTCCCACCCCCCGCGCGCGACCGCCGACGACGTGTTCGTAGGCCGCCACATCGGCCCCCGCGACGGATCGGCCGGCTCCCGCGACGACGTCGCGGTCATGCTCGACCACCTCGGTTACCCGAGTGTCGACGCGCTGATCGACGCCGCAGTCCCCGCCTCGATCCGCCTCGACGGCCCGCTCGACCTGCCCGCGGCCCGCACCGAGGCCGAGGTCCTCGCGGACCTGCGCGCGATCGCCGCGAAGAACCAGATGCGCACGCAGATGATCGGCCTCGGCTACTACGACACGATCACCCCGGCCGTCATCCGCCGCGGCGTGCTCGAGAACCCCGCCTGGTACACCGCGTACACGCCCTACCAGCCGGAGATCTCCCAGGGCCGCCTCGAGGCGCTGCTCAATTTCCAGACCGTCGTCTGCGACCTCACCGGCCTCGACGTCGCCAACGCTTCGCTGCTCGACGAGGCAACCGCCGTGGCCGAGGCCGTCGCGCTTATGTGGCGCGCGGCCAAGCGCCCCGCCACGGCCGGCCCCGGCGTCGTCGTGCTCGACGCCGACCTCTTCCCCCAGTCCCTCTCGGTCACCCTGGGCCGCGCCGACGCGATCGGCCTCCCGGTCGTCGTCGCCGACCTGTCCGGGGGCTTCGCCGCCGGGGTGAGCGCCGCGCTCGCGGCCGCCGGTCAGGAGGGCGCCGACGTCGTCGGGCTCGTGGTGGCCCAGCTCGGCGCGAGCGGGCAGGCCCGTGACCTCGCCCCGATCGTCGCCGAGGCCAAGGCGGCCGGCGCGTTCGTCACGGTCGCGACCGACCTGCTCGCCCTCACCCTGCTCGCCGCCCCCGGCGACCTCGGCGCGGACGTCGCCGTCGGCTCCGCCCAGCGCTTCGGCGTCCCGCTCTTCTACGGCGGCCCGCACGCCGCCTTCATGTCGGTGCGCAAGGGCATCGAGCGGATGCTCCCCGGCCGCCTGGTCGGTGTGAGCGTCGACGCCGACGGCGACGTGGCCTACCGCCTCGCCCTGCAGACCCGTGAGCAGCACATCCGCCGCGAGAAGGCGACGAGCAACATCTGCACCGCGCAGGCCCTGCTCGCGATCGTCGCCTCGATGTACGCCGTCTACCACGGCCCCGCAGGCCTCAAGGCGATCGCCGAACGCACCCACACCCGCGCGACAGCCGTCGCCGCCGCAGCCCGCGCAGCCGGCCTCACCGTCGAGCACACCACCTTCTTCGACACCGTCCGCCTCGTCGTCCCCGGAGGTTCCGCAGCGATCGTCGCGGCAGCCGACGCCGCCGGCATCAACCTCTACGCCCCCGACGCCGATCACGTCCAGATCGCCTGCGACGAGACCACCACGCCGTTCCACGTGGAACAGCTCGCGCAGATTTTCTCAGCAGCAGCAGGGAATCTGGGGAGCCCGGCAGGGCGTGGCTCGGGCATCGGCGACGAAGTCGCCGCGGGCGGGCCGGGCTCCCCAGATTCCCTGCCCCACTCATACCGCAGGACAAGCACGTACCTAGAACACCCGATCTTCCACACCCACCGTTCAGAGACCCAGATGCTGCGCTACCTGCGCACCCTCTCCGACAAGGACCTGGCCCTAGACCGCACGATGATCCCGCTCGGCTCATGCACCATGAAGCTCAACGCCGCCGTGCAGATGGAGCCCATCTCCTGGCCCGAGTTCGCCGGCCTGCACCCCTTCGCCCCTCGGTCTCAGGCGCAGGGCTACGCAGAGCTCATCACGACCCTCGAGGCGAACCTCGCCGAGATCACCGGCTACGCCGCGGTCTCGGTCCAGCCGAACGCCGGGTCGCAGGGCGAGTTCGCCGGCCTGCTCGCGATCGCCGGGTACCACCGCTCGCGTGGGGAGGCCGGCCGCGACATCTGCCTCATCCCCGCCTCCGCGCACGGCACCAACGCGGCCTCGGCCGCGATGGCCGGCATGCGCGTCGTCGTCATCGCGACGGCGGGCGACGGGGAGATCCTCCTCGAGGACCTGCGCGCCAAGCTCGACCAGCACGGCCCGCAGGTCGCCGCGATCATGATCACCTATCCCTCGACGCACGGTGTCTACGAGGAGGGGGTGCGTCAGGTCTGCGACCTCGTGCACGGCGTCGGCGGTCAGGTCTACATCGACGGGGCGAACCTCAACGCGCTCGTCGGCCTCGCCAAGCCCGGACAGTTCGGCGGGGACGTGTCCCACCTCAACCTGCACAAGACGTTCTGCATCCCGCACGGCGGCGGCGGCCCCGGCGTCGGCCCGGTCGGCGTCGCGGCGCACCTCGCGGCGTTCCTGCCCGGCGACCCGCTCGCGACCGACGGCGCGGCGCCCGTCTCCGCGGCGCCCTTCGGCTCCGCGGGCATCCTGCCCATCCCCTACGCCTACGTCTCCCTCATGGGACCGGACGGGCTGCGCCGGGCCACGGAGATCGCCGTCGTCTCCGCGAACTACCTGGCCTCACGCCTGGGCGACGCCTTCCCGGTGCTCTACACCGGCCCGGGCGGGCTCGTCGCGCACGAGTGCATCCTCGACCTGCGCCCGCTCACCGCGGTGACCGGGGTCACCGCCGAGGACGTCGCCAAGCGCCTCATGGACTACGGCTTCCACGCCCCGACGCTGTCCTTCCCGGTCCCCGGGACGCTCATGGTCGAGCCGACCGAGAGCGAGGACCTCGCCGAGATCCACCGGTTCATCGACGCCATGCTCGCCATCCGCGCCGAGATCGACGAGGTCGCCGCCGGCACCTGGGAGCTCGCCTCCTCGCCGCTGCGCCAGGCCCCGCACACCGCGGCCGCCGTCGTCTCCGACGCCTGGGACAAGCCCTACTTCCGCGAGCTGGCCGCCTACCCGCTGCCCTCGCTGCGCGCTGGCAAGTACTGGCCGCCGGTGCGCCGCATCGACGGCGCGTACGGGGACCGCAACCTCGTGTGCTCCTGCCCGCCCATAGAGGCATACGCCGACGACGTGGCGCCTGCCTCTCCCACCCCTTCTGCTACCACGATCCCCTCAGTGAGCAAGGACAACGCATGAGCACCGAACGGTTCACCCCGCTGCACGAGGAGCACGTGGCCCTCGGTGCGTCCATGACGGCCTTCGGCGGCTGGCAGATGCCGCTGCGCTACGGCTCCGACCTCGCCGAGCACAACGCGGTGCGCTCCGCCGCGGGACTGTTCGACCTCTCCCACATGGGCGAGATCACCGTGACTGGGACCGGTGCGGGCGCCGCGCTCGACTACGCCCTCGTGGGCTGGCTGAGCACCCTCGAGGTGGGCCGGGCCCGCTACTCGATGATCGCGCAAGAGGACGGCGCGGTGATCGACGACCTCGTCGTCTACCGCACCGGCGAGACCGAGTTCCTCGTCGTGGCCAACGCCGGCAACGCCGACGTCGTCTTCGGCGAGCTTGTCGAGCGGGTGCGGAACTTCACCGCCGAGGTCATCTTCACCTCGCCCGAGACTGCGCTCATCGCCGTCCAGGGTCCGCTCGCCGAGGGCATCGTCACCGCCCTGGCCAGCCCCGAGACCGCCGCCGCGATCGCTGGGCTCAAGTACTACGCGATCACGACGGCGGTCGTGGCCGGTCTTGACGTGCTCGTCGCCCGGACCGGGTACACCGGCGAGGACGGCTTCGAGCTGTTCGTCCCGGGCGGCCAGGCGGTGGAGCTGTGGCGTGCGCTGCTCGCCCAGGGCGCCCCGGTCGGCCTCGTGCCGGCGGGGCTGTCCTGCCGGGACAGCCTGCGCTTGGAGGCGGGCATGCCGCTCTACGGCCACGAGCTCGACCTCACCACCACGCCCTACGAGGCTGGCCTGGGCCGCGTCGTCCGCCTGGACAAGACCGGGCCCGACGGCGAGCCGCTGGCCTTCGTGGGACGCGCCGCGCTGGCCTCGCGCAAGGGCTCCGAGCCCGCACGGGTGCTCGTCGGTCTCAAGGTCGACGGGCGGCGCCCGGCGCGGGCCGGCTACCCGGTGGCCTTCGACGCGACCAAGCTTGACCTCGTCATCGGGCATGTGACTTCCGGGGCGCCGTCCCCCACGCTCGGCTACCCGATCGCGCTCGCCTACGTCACCCCCGAGGTCTCCGCCGTGGGCACCCGGTTGGCCGTGGACGTGCGGGGCCGCGGTGAGGCTGTGGAGGTCGTCGAGCTGCCGTTCTACCGGCGGGCCCGTTCCTGACCGGAACTGATCCGCGTTTCATCTCGCGGTCGTGGGCCTGCGTGAGGAACGATGAGGTCAGTCGTTCCACACCCAGGCCCGCCAGCTTCTCTCTCAGCCTTCCGCTCAACGTCCTCTGGAGATCACTATGTCGAACACCCCGTCGAACACCCCGTCGAACTTCCCCGCAGACCTCACCTACACCGTCGAGCACGAGTGGCTCACAGACGGTTCCCCGGCGACGATCGGTATCACCTGGACCGCGCAGGACGCCCTCGGGGACATCGTCTACCTTGAGCTGCCCGCGGTGGGTACCCAGCTCACAGCCGGATCGGTGATCGGCGAGGTCGAGTCGACCAAGTCAGTCTCGGAACTGTTCTCTCCGGTCAGCGGCACCGTCGTCGAGATCAACTCGGCTGCCGTGGACAGCCCCGAGCTGCTCAACTCCGACCCCTACGGGGCGGGTTGGCTCATCAAGGTCGACGTGACCGAGGTCGGACCCGTCCTGTCTGCCCAGGAGTACGAGGCCAAGGTCGGTTTCTAACGTTCTGGTAACGGATGGGAGAGGGATCCTATGCCAGAGTTGGCCTCGACCGCCACCTGGGCCGCCCGGTTGGCCGGAGATCCAACTGTCTGCCGGTTTTTCCCGGAGTGCGGATGGGTCAAATGATGGTTGGATTAGAGGGATATTCACGGGATTGTGGAGAGATTCACGGCTCGCAGGGGTCCTCAAAAGCCACCAGAAATGGCATCTGATCTGCGAGGACACAGTCGATCGGATGTTGTCATCACCCGCAGTGGGGGAACTTTCCAAAACTCGGGGTGAAATTCGCGTCATAGATCGACGGCAGGCATGTCTCTCCATGTGACAGAAGTAACCGGGCACGAATCCAGAGTCGCTGGGACGCCGGGAATGGCTGGAGGAAGAATGACCACGATGGAGCTGTCAGGATCGGCCAAGACGTCGAGCGGCTCGCTCACCCGGCGTGAGCGTGTGGTGCTGTCCAACCTCACCGAAGAGGTGACGCTCGAGCAGATCGCCTCGAAGTTGTTCGTGACTCGGAACACTGTGAAGTCTCAGGTGCGCAGCGTGTACCGCAAGCTGGGCGTCTCGACCCGTTCCGAGGCTGTGGAGTGGGCGCGCGCGGCCGGTCTGTACCAGGCCGAAGGCTGACCGATCTCGGGTACGACCCGGCATGATCGACATACCTGAGAGAATCTCAGGTATGTCAGCCAAGCCTGTTCTCGTCGTGGCCGCAGTCATCGTCGACGACCTCTCCCGTCCGACAGCCCTGTTGGCTGCGCGGAGGTCACGCCCTGAGCACCTCGCCGGCCGGTGGGAGTTCCCGGGCGGCAAGGTCGATCCCGGTGAGACGCCCGTCGAGGGTCTGCACCGCGAGCTCATCGAAGAGCTCGGTGTACGTGTGGACCTCGGGCGCGAGCTGGTGGGACCCGACGACGGGGCCTGGGTGATCACCGATCGCCACGTCATGCGGCTCTGGTTCGCCCGTGTGACCGGCGGTGAGCCGGAGCCTCTCATCGAGCACGACGAGCTCCGCTGGTTGCAGCCGTCAAGCTTCTTCGACGTGCCGTGGCTCGACGGCGACGTGCGGATCGTCGAAGCGCTCGACTCTCACTTCGCCTGAGGCGCCCGAGCGCCTGGGCTGAAGCTGGGCACACCGGTACCCGAGGTCCCGGACGTAGGTCTACCAGGCGGACGGCTTGTAGTCCTTGAGGAAGCAGCCGAACACGTCCTCGCCGAGCTCCCCACGCACGATCGGGTCGTAGACCCGCGCCGCGCCGTCGACCAGATCGAGGGGCGCGTGGAAGCCCTCCTCGGCCAGGCGCACCTTCGTGGTGTGCGGCCGCTCGTCCGTGATCCAGCCGGTGTCGACGCTCGTCATGAGGATGTTGTCGGTCTCGAACATCTCGCGCGCGCTGGTCCGGGTGAGCATGTTGACCGCGGCCTTGGCCATGTTCGTGTGCGGGTGCCCCGGTCCCTTGTAGCCGCGGGAGAACTGACCCTCCATCGCCGAGACGTTGACGATGTACGTCCGGTCGGCCGCGGCGGTCCGCATGGACTCCCGGAGCCGGCTGATGAGGATGAACGGCGCGGTCGAGTTGCACAGCTGGACCTCGAGCAGCTCGAGCGGGTCCACGTCCTCGACGTTCTGCACCCAGGAGTTGGACGAGACGAGGTCGGGGACCAGGCCCGCGGCATCGATCGCGGTCGCGTTCGCGACCCGGTCCAGGGAGGCGGAGCCGGCGGTCAGGGCCAGCTTGGTGAGCAGGTCCGCCGTCGTCACGCTCGGGTGGGCCATGGCGGTCGCCTCGGTCGGGACAGTCCCCTCGAGGGAGGCTGGGTGGGTGTCGTGGCTGCGCCCGAAGGTCAGGGTCTCGGGCAGGTACCCGGCCGGGAGCTCGGCATCCTCGGCTGCGGCCAGCGGCGCGTAGGCCCCGGGGGAGCGACGCACGGTCTGGGCGGCGTTGTTGATGAGGATGTCGAGCGGACCCTGCGCGGAGACGTCGTCGGCCAGGGCCACGACCTGGGCCGGGTCGCGCAGGTCGATGCCGATGATGCGCAGGCGGTGGATCCAGTCCTCGGCGTCGTCCATGGCCTTGAACCGGCGGATGGCGTCGTTCGGGAAGCGGGTGGTGATCGTCGTGTGCGCGCCGTCGCGCAGCAGCCGCAGCGCGATGTACATGCCGATCTTCGCGCGGCCGCCGGTGAGCAGTGCGCGCTTGCCGGTCAGGTCCGTGCGGGCGTCGCGGCGGTCCCGGTTGAGGGCCGCGCACTCGGGGCAGAGCTGGTGGTAGAACACGTCGACGTCGTTGTACTGCTGCTTGCAGACGTAGCAGGCCTGCGACTTGAGGAGCGTGCCGGCGGAGTGCCCGGTCGCCGCGGGCAGCAGCTCCAGGCCCTGGGTCTCGTCGTCGATGCGGCTGGGTGCGCCCGTCGCGGTCGCGGCGATGATGGCGTGGTCCGCCGAGCGGATGGCGTCCTTCGCGGCGTCGCGGCGCTGCTTCTTGACGGTCTTGTAGAGCTTGGCCGTGGCGCGCTGCAGCGCGATCTTGTCCGGGTGCTCGGGGTCGAGGTCGTTGGCGGCCTCGAGCACGCGGACGGCAGCGGCGAGCTCGGCAGGATCGATAGGCATGACACCGATTATCCCCCGGTTCGCCGGTGCTCCCGGACCCCCGCCGTCCACACCGCCGCGACCAGCCCAGACGCCGCCCCGACCCCCGCCGCCCCGCCGCTCCAACGCCGTCGGATCCCGTGAGTGCCGGGTTCTACAGGCGAAATGCGGCGTTTATTGTGTAAAATCCAGCACTCAGCGGGAGGGGAGGGGGTCAGGGGGCGAGCTCCCAGGCGTCGTCGGGGCGGTGGTGGGCGGGGGGTGGGGTCGGGACGAAGTCGGCGTGGGGCCCGGGGGTCAGGTACGTCCGGGCAAAGGTCAGGGACTGCGCGACGTCGTCGTGGCGCTCGGCGGCGGTGCGGGCCTTGCGGGTGCCGATCTCGATGACGACGTCGCCGGTCCACCCGGAGCCGCTCAGGTGCTGCAGCAGCGCTGCTGCCGGCTGGGAGCCGCGGCCCGGCACGAGGTGCTCGTCCATCCCGGAGTCGGTGCCGTCGGTCAGATGGACGTGGTGCAGTCGGCTCCCGAAGGCCTTGGCCATCGCCAGGGAGTCCTGGCGTGCTGTCGCGGCGTGGGACAGGTCCAACGTCACCGAGTCGTAGTCGTGCTCGGTCGGGTCCCAGCCGGGCAGGTACGCGCCGTAGTCGTGCTTGCGTGGGCGCCACGGGTACATGTTCTCCACGGCGATGGTCAGCCCGGACTCGGCCGTGAGCTCGTGGACCTGGTCGACGAACTTGCGGGCGTACTTGCGCTGCCACGCGAACGGCGGATGCACGACGACGGTGCTCGCCCCGAGCGAGGACGCCATGTCCACCGCCTTGGCGAGCTTGGGGCCGGGCTTGGCGCCCCAGACGTTCTGACTGACCAGGAGGGTGGGGGCGTGGATCGAGCGGATCTCGACGCCGGACTGCTGGGCCAGGTGGGCGAGGGCGTTGTCGTCCTGTGTGGTCGAGTCGGACCACACCATGACCTCCACGCCGTCGTAGCCGAGCTCGGCGGCGAGCTCGAAGGCGTAGGCGACCTTGCGCGGGTATACCGATGCGCTCGACAGGGTCACCTTGATGGCGGCGTCGCTCGGGGTGGTCGGCTGCACGTCCGGTGCGATGTCAGGCATACCGTTCACACTAGTGCCGCGAGCAGGTCACGAGCCGTGCGACGTGCGGACCGTGGGTCAGCAGGGTTGAGCAGGGGTGAGCAGGCCCAGTGTCCGGTAGAACTGGATGATGAGCATCGAGTTCGTCCTGCTGAGCGAGCACCCCGAGCACGCCGACGTGTGTGCGGCCTGGTCCTTCGGCCTGTGGGGTAGCCAGAGCAGCAGCACCCTCGCGCGCGCCGTCGCGAAATTCACGCCGCACGAGGACACCGATGCCGACGACGCGAGCCTCGAGACCGTTGTCGCCGTCAAGCACGGACGGGCGATCGGGATGGCGAGCCTGTGGCCGAGCGACCTCCCCGACCGGCCCGACCTCTCGCCCTGGATGGCCGCGATGTTCGTCCACGAGGAGCATCGCGACCTTGGGCTCGCGACCCGGCTGGGCAGGGAGGTCGAGGACCTGGCCCGCGCTCGCGGCGTGGGCACCCTGTACCTGGTCACCGAGCACGCAGAGCTGCTCTACCTGAAGTCGGGGTGGCGCGTGGTGGACAGGGTGACGACCGTGCTCGGACCGGCCGCGCTGATGACCAAGACGCTGTAGCCGCAGCGGCTTAGGATGCTCGGATGCAGATGCTTGGCCGTTCACGAATCGTAAGTGATTCGTTTCCTGCTTCATTGGCTGCTGCTCCCGAGGGAGTCTGATGCTGCCTCCACAGGCATTTTGCGTCTCCGGGGAACTTCCCGGCGACGGTCGTACTGGTTAGGCTACGAGGCCCAGCAGGTTGCGGGCGGCGGTGACGTCACGATCGTGAACGATGCCGCACGGGCACGTCCACACCCGATCAGCCAGGGTGAGTTCGGTGTTGATGACCCCGCACGCCGAGCACAGGCGCGAAGACGGGAACCAGCGGTCGGCGACCACCAGACGCGACCCGTACCAGGCTGCCTTGTAGGCGAGCTGGTGCAGGACGGTGGCCCACCCTGCGTCGGAGATCGCCCGGGCGAGCCTGCGGTTCTTGACCATGCCTGCTACGTGCAGGTCTTCCACGACGATCACGGACTTGGTTCTCGCCAGTTCCGTCGTGAACTTGTGCCCGAAGTCCGCCCGCGCGTGAGCGACGTCCAGATGCACCTGGGCAACCTTGCGGACGGCCTTGGCACGGTTGGCCGACCCGCGCTGGGTGCGCGCCAGGGCCTTGTTGAGCCTGGCCAGCTTGCGCTGAGCTCGGGCCAGATGACGCGGGTTGGCGACCTCCACCACGGTCCCGTCCGAGGACGCGATGGTCGCGTAGGTCTTGATCCCGAGGTCGATGCCGACGACCGGGCCATCAGTGGGCGCGCGGTGGTGGGCGTTGATATCCGTGCGGTCGACCTCGACCTGGAAGGACACCCACCACCGCCCCGCCACCCGGGAGGCAGCACCGCCCAAGATGCGCGCCCGGCCCTCTGCCAGGCGCCCGGTGAGCCAGGTGGCATCCTCCCGAGTGCGGACCACGCCCACAGCTGGAATGTGCATGGCGCGGGCACCTGTGGGGTGAATGCGATCGGAGTCCATGCGGAACCTGCCACCATCCTTACGCCGGCGAAAGCCGGGGAACCCAACCTTGCGGCCCCGGCGCGCCCCGGCCTTCGACGTCGACCAGTTCGACAAGGCCGCCGCCAACGACCGGCACGCCTCCTTCGGCACCCGCGAAGACATGCGCTCACCCGCGAACCACGGGTATGTCGCCGCAGTCTCGCGCCAGTACTTCTCCAACCCGGGACCCGACCACGACTGGACTGGCGTCAGGTCCGCATCCACGATGCCGTACGACCGCTCAGCCGCGCGTTGATCCATCACGGCCTTGACGCGCGCGAGGCAATGGTTGAACACCACCCGATGCAAACCCTCATGCGCGGACAACCGCCCGGCCTGCTCAGGCGTGGGCGCGAGCTCGAGCCGGAAACCCTGCAACGTCATCTCACCACCCACTTCCCCAATTGCCAGCCAGCCCATCGTGCACCTCACCACCGACACCAGAGGCAACGGCCCCGCACCTGACCCTCGTGCGCCTGCGCTCACGCGCCGAGGTCGAGACCTGGGTGCGCACAGTGCGCCGCAGCGGGTGGTCCCAGACGTGAGTCTCGGACCACCCGCTGCGCCGGCAACCGGCTGGCCGGCTGTCAGCCGAGCTGGGCGCGCACCGCGCGAGCGGCCTCGACCAGGTGCTTGAGGGACGGCGTCGTCTCGGCGTAGCCGCGGGTCTTGAGCCCGCAGTCGGGGTTGACCCACAGCAGGGCTGGGTCGACGGACTTCACCGCGAGCTCGAGCAGCTCGGTGACCTCGTCCTGGGAGGGCACGCGCGGGGAGTGGATGTCGTACACGCCAGGGCCGACCCCGCGGGAGAACCCGGAGGCGTTGAGGTCCGGCAGGATCTCCATGCGCGAGCGGGCGGCCTCGATCGAGGTCACGTCCGCGTCGAGGGCGTCGATCGCGCCGATGACCTCACCGAACTCGGAGTAGCACAGGTGCGTGTGGATCTGGGTGTCCGGGCGAACCCCGGCGGTCGAGAGCGTGAAGGAGCTGACCGACCAGTCGAGGTAGGCCGCCTGGTCCGCCTTGCGCAGCGGTAGCAGCTCGCGCAGCGCGGGCTCGTCCACCTGGATGATCGCGATGCCGGCGGACTCGAGGTCGCCGATCTCGTCGCGCAGCGCGAGGCCGATCTGGTTCGCGGTCTCGCCCAGCGCGATGTCGTCGCGGACGAAGGACCAGGCCATGATCGTCACCGGTCCGGTGAGCATGCCCTTGACCGGCTTGGTCGACAGCGACTGCGTGTATTCGGTCCAGCGCACGGTCATCGGCGCCGGGCGGGACACGTCGCCCCACAGGATCGACGGGCGCGTGCAGCGCGAGCCGTAGGACTGCACCCACCCGTTCTGGGTCACCGCGAAGCCGTCGAGCAGCTCGGCGAAGTACTGCACCATGTCGTTGCGCTCGGCCTCGCCGTGCACGAGGACGTCGATGCCGATCTCCTCCTGCAGGTCGACGACGCGCTTGATCTCCGCGCGCATCTCGTCCTCGTAGGCCTCGAGGGAGAGCTCGCCCTTGGCGTGGGCGGCGCGCGCCTTGCGGATCTCGAGGGTCTGCGGGAACGACCCGATGGTCGTCGTGGGCAGGAGCGGCAGGTTGAGCCGCTCGGCCTGCGCCGCGCGCCGCTCGGCGGCCGGGCCGCGGTGGAAGTCGCCGTCGGCCAGGGCAGCCGTGCGCTCACGGACGTCTGCCGCGACGACGCCCGCAGCGGTCGCGCGGGAGGCGACGGCCGCGCTCGCGGCGACCAGCTGGGCGTCGATGGCCTCGCGGCCCTCGGTCAGGCCCTGCGCGAGGGTGACGACCTCGGTGACCTTCTCGTCTGCGAAGGCCAACCAGCTCTTCAGGGTGTCGTCGAGGTCGGGCTCGTCGGCCGTGGTGTGCGGCACGTGCTGGAGCGAGGTGGACGTGCCCACCGTGACCGCGCCGGCGCCGAGCACCTGGAGGCGTTCGACGATCTCAAGCTTGGCGGACAGGTCCGCGCGCCAGATGTTGTGGCCGTCGACGACGCCGGCGACGAGGGTCTTGGTCTCCAGGCCGGCGACCGGGCCGGTCGGCGCAGAACCCTTGACGAGGTCGATGGCCAGGGCCTCGACGTCGGTCGCCGCGACGACGACGAGCGCCTCCTGCAGGTCGCCGAAGGGGGCGCCGAGCAGGATGGCCGGGCGGGTGGGACGGGTCAGGTCGGTCGCGAGCGCGCGGTAGGCGGCAGTCACCGCAGTGAGCACGTCGGCGAGCGGCACGTCGATGTTGTCGGTGACCAGGGCCGGCTCGTCGAGCTGGACCCAGGTCGCCCCGGCGGCGGCGAGAGCGGTGAGCACCTGGGCGTAGACGGGGAGCAGGTCGGCGAGGCGGGAGAGCGGCTGGAAGCCGGCCGGTGCGTCGTCGGCTGCCTTGCTGAGCAGCAGGAACGTGACCGGGCCGACGAGCACGGGGCGGGTCGTGACGCCGTCGGCCAGGCCCTCGGCGAACTCGCGGACGATGCGGTCGCTCGCGAAGCGGAACTCGGTGTCCGGGCCGATCTCGGGGACGAGGTAGTGGTAGTTCGTATCGAACCACTTCGTCATCTCGAGCGGGGCGTCCTCGCCTGCGCCGCGGGCAACGGTGAAGTAGCCGGCGAGGTCGAGGGTGCCGTTGGCGTCGGTGAGCCCGGCGAAACGGGTGGGCACGGCGCCCACGGTCGCCGCGGCGTCGAGCACCTGGTCGTAGAAGGAGAAGGTGCCCGGGATCGCGGCGTCTGTGGCCGAGAGGCCGAGGGAGACCAGGCGGTCGCGGGTGTTCTTACGCAGGGTCGCGGCTGTGGCCTCGAGCTCGGTCGCGTCGATCCGGCCGGCCCAGAAGGACTCGACGGCCTTCTTGAGCTCGCGGCGCGGGCCGATGCGGGGGTAGCCGAGGACGGTTCCGGCGGGGAATGCCGGGAATGTTCCCTGGGGGGAGATGGAGCTGCGCTCGTGAGGTGTCGTCATGGTCATCCCTTTAGGTGAGAACTGCAGGTATTGGGGATGCGCCGACCCACGGCCCGCTGGCCAGGTCAGAACCAGTGCCGGAGAAGCCCGGGTGAACTGGTTCGCCGCCGAGGTGTACGCCCTCGAGCAGGTCAAGTGCGGCTTCGTGCTTGTTGAAGGTGTAGATGTGCAGGCCCGGGGCTCCGGCTGCGAGGACGGCGTTCGCGAGCTCGACCGAGGCGCGAATACCGAGAGCGTGGCGTGCGGCCGGGTCGTCGAGAGCCTCGAGCTCACGGACGAGGGCCGACGGCGCGGGGACACCGGTGAGGGACTCGACCCGGGCGAGCCGGGACGGGTCGGTCATCGGGAGCAGCCCCGCGAGGATCGGGATCGTCACACCGGCCGCGCGGGCCTCCGTGACGAAGTCGATGTACGTGCTGGCCTCGTAGAAGAGCTGGGTGATGGCGAAGTTCGCGCCTGCCTGCTGCTTCTCCAGGAGCCGTTGCACCTCTTGGGTGCGGGTGGTGCCGGCGGCGAGGTTGCCGTCGGGGAAGGTGGCCACGGCGATGGTCAGCGGTCGGGCCGCAGAACGCAGGGCGGTGGACGGGTTGGACGCGCACCGGGTGGCCTCGACCTCGCGCAGGAGCGCGACGAGTTCGTCGGAGGAGTGCACGCCGTCGGGGTGCGGGCGCCAGTCCGGCTGGTCGCGCGGGGGGTCCC
Source organism: Sanguibacter gelidistatuariae (assembly GCF_900096585.1). Taxonomy (GTDB): domain Bacteria; phylum Actinomycetota; class Actinomycetes; order Actinomycetales; family Cellulomonadaceae; genus Sanguibacter; species Sanguibacter gelidistatuariae. Next base: position 380,594 of record NZ_FMYH01000001.1, on the reverse strand, counting down.
CGCGCAGCGCGAGGAAACTGCGCACACCCTCGGCGAGGAACTCGTCGATGACCTCGGCGACGTTGTCCCGGGAGGCGCCGACACAGGTCAGGTGGGCGATCGGCAGGACGGGTGCGTGCTCGAGGATCCGGCTGATGACCGTGCGGGCCGTGTCGCGGTCCCCGCCGGCCGCGCCGTAGGTGACGGACACGAAGTCGGGGCGTGCGGCGATCAGACGCTCGACCGTCCCCCAGAACTTCGGGGCGGCTGCGGGGTTGCGCGGGGGCATGAGCTCGAAGGAGATCGTGGGGCGCTGGCGCGTGGGGGGACGGATGTGGGCAGCGTTCAGCTCGGGTGCTGCGTGGGCCGTCGCCGGAGCGCTCGGTGGTACGTCGGAAGCCGTCATGAGGTCTCTCCATCGGACCTGGCGTTAGCACCCGCACCCTCAGGAGGCTTCCATTGTGGGGGGTTGCTGCGGTGTCGACGAGCCAGGACTCTCAACCGCTCTGGATGGTAGTCCCACCCTAGAGGGCATCCAGCAGGCGGGCTAGAGGCTCTCGAAGCGTGAGACGAATCCGTCTGGGAAGGCTCGCATCACCCGCTGAGTGCGGTCATATGGCTGCCCAAACCGGACATCGGGCAGCCATTCGGCCGCACTCAGCGGGTGGTGGGCGAGGGTGGCGGTGCTCGACCGGGGTGGGTGTGGGGCTTGCCCGGGTGGGTGTGGTGCGTGCCCGGGGCAGGTGCGTCAGCGGCGGCGGCGAGGCTCGGTGGGTGGGAACTCGCCGTCGTCGGACCCGTCGTCGGCCGCGAAGAGCAGCTCGTGCAGCTGGACCTGGACCTTCTCCACTCGAGGGACGTCGTGCAGCACGACACCGGCCTTGTCGGTCGCGTCGGAGATGATGATCGTGCCGCAGCCGAGGAGCCGGTCGAGCAGGTCCTTCTCGTAGGTCACGTCGTTGATCCGGTACAGCGGGATGTCACGGCCGGTGCGCGTGATGATCCCGCTGCGGGTGATGAGGCGGCGGTTGGTGATCGTGTAGCGGGAGGTGATCCAGCGCAGGAACGGCATGAAGCTCCACAGCAGGATGATCACCACGGCCACGCCGAGGATCGCCCAGCGCAGGCCCTGCTGGGCCGAGCCCTCCGGGGCCATGAGCGCGAGGATCACCCCGGCGACGACGGTGACCACAAGGACGAGCATCGCCACGAAGAGGGCCTTGACGTGCGTGCGGAGGTTGAGGACGACGTACTCGTCCTCGCCGAGCGTGCTCTGGATTCCCATGGCGAGCATCCTGCCACAGCGGCCCCGAGGAGGGTATGGTCCAGGGCTCGCTGGGCCGACGCTCAGGCGTCGAGCCAGCCGGCCTGCGCGGCGCGCACGCCCGCCTGGAAGCGGCTCTCCGCCTCAAGGGTCTCCATGATCGCCGAGACGTGCCGTCGGGCGGTGCGCACGCTGCACCCCAGCCGCCGGGCGATGACCTCGTCCTTGTGGCCCGCGGCGAGCAGCGCCAGCACAGCCCGGGAGGTGTCGTCGAGCTCGGTGTCCGACCCGGCCGGCTCGACGTCGATGGGAAAGTCTTGCGCGAGCGACCAGGTCGCCTCATAGACCTGGATGAGGTAGCCCACGAGGTCAGGGTCGCGGACCAGGAGGGCGCCCTTGGGGCGGCCGTCGACGAAGCGGCTGAGAAAGGCGAGCTCCCCGTCGTAGATCAGCGTGCGCGCGGGGACGAGCGGGATGGTGCGGATCTTCGCGCCGGCCGGGATGGCCAGGGCCGCATACCGCTGAGCGCCGAGCTGCGTCCGGGTGCTGTGCTGGAGGATCGACCTCAGCTCGACGCCACGGGCCATCATCTCCTGGTCGTTCTTCCACGACGTGCGGACGTTCTCCGGATTGAGCCCGTTGCCCGGGTGCGCGCACCAGCACTGCTTCTGGGTGTCGCGGATGATCCGGGACAGGACGGTGTTGACCTCCTCGCCGGTCTCGATCACCTCGATGCCGGCCTCGGAGTAGCTGCCGGCCCGGGAGTCCAGGTAGCCGGGGAGCAGCGCCAGAAACTGTGCCCGGCGTTCGGCGATGTCCAGGCTGAGGCGGGCGACCTGCTCCTCTTGATCGGCCAGCAGGCTCGTCGCGGCGAGCTCGGGCGCGACGGCCACCCAGGAGACATGGTGGGAGCCCTGGTCGCCGGACGACCTGCGGATGAGCCGCGCGGCCTCGAGGGACGCCAATGCGACGTCGACCTCGTCGAAGGGCAGGCCTAGGCGGTCACGGGCGACCGCCCGATCGAGGCCTGGGTTCGACGCGGTGAAGAGGTAGACCTCGCGGGCGGTGTCGCTGAGCCCGAGGCGCATCGCGGTCTCGCTCGCCACCTGGTCGCGTGGGCCATCGGGTGCTGGCATGGCGCCCCTTCGGGTGTGCGACGACGGTGCCCTCGAGCCTAGCTCATCACCGGGCCGCAGATACGTCGAGACCGCCGAGGGGTTCTACGAGTCCGCAGGCCAGACGGCCAGGGCCCACGACCGGGCCCACCGGTTGCGCAGCCCTTCGCAGGCCTCCGTCGTCAGCACGTAGGAACGGGTCTGCTCGAACGGCCGGATCGCCCCGTCGGCGACGAGCCGTCGGATCTGGTTCGCGGCGGCCGCGCGCGGCACGTCGAGCGCGGTGGCGATCGCGGACTCGTTGAGGACCCCGTCCAGGGTCACCGCGGCCTCGAGCCGCTCGGCCAGGTCGAGGGTCTCGTCAGTGAGAGTGTTCATGGCATTCACCTCTTGTCGGCGAGGGCTCCTCCGCGCGCGGGGTGCTCTCGGCGTCGAGCGCCCGAGCGACCGCTCCGAGCCTGGCTTCCTCGTGCGGGAGGAAGCCGAGGCGGTTGAGGAGGAGGTGGGAGTGGATGAGGGTGAGCCGGGTCGGGGAGCTGGGGAGGTCGAGCTCGCGCGACCGGTCGAGGAGGCGCTCCAGCCCGCGCGACCACCGGTGTCGCCACTCGGTCGCGACCGAGCTCGAGCGGAGCTCGGCAACCTGAGGCCCGAGGGAGTAGGTCGCCAGGGCACTGAGGTCGAGGGCGAGAAGCGTCGGGGCGACCGCGTCGTGGCGGTGGCCCCAGGTGGCCTCGTGGCGGTCCCAGTACTCCTCCCAGGCACCGGCCCCGCGATGCGGGTCCGAGACCTGTCGGCTCAGCAGCACGTGGGCGGCGTCGTGCAGGAGCAGGGCGCCGAGGGCGGCGCGGGCGGTCTCCCGGGAGAGTTCCTGGGCGGCCCAGACCGCGAGGTCGCAGCTGAGCTCTTCGAAGGACTCGGCGAGGTCCGAGGCGGCTGCCCCGGTCTCCTGGCCCCCCTGCGGCCAGGACACCGCGGTGTCCGATCGGTCTTCTGCCGTGATCCAGCTCGCAGGCAGCAGCTGTCCCACACGTGCGGTTCCCAGCAGCGCCAGCATGAGCGAAGTCCGGGTCGAGCTCTGGTGCCAGGTGAAGCTCCATCTCAGGAGCCCCTGTGACCGGGCCTCTTGCACAAGAGGCCCGATCACATCGCTGATGACCGTGTCGCGTGGCTGCAACCCCCCGGTCCCTAGCCTCGCGAACCACCAGTCAACGTGGGACGTCGAACTCGGCCGCATCGTGCTGACTGTGCTCATGATGTGCACCCTTCAGGTCGAGCGGACGTGCCGGTCAGTCCTGCCATGCACTCCCGTTCAGCGGCTGGGCCACACCAGGGTTCGTCCCGATGGGCTTCTTCGTCGAACTCGTCCCGACGAGGACGGACCCCGATGTGGTGACGACCTGGGTCGTCCCCACCTGCGGAGCGGGTACTTGGGCGGAGGCAGCTGTCCCAGCAGCCAGGACCAAGCCGGTGGCGAGGACCGCCGCTGAGGCGATGCTCGCCGATCGCGTGGCTGCAGATCGGATGATGTTGTCCATCAGACTCTCCTAGCGCTGGTGGTACTGGTGCCGGGGTGGCTCCCCTGCCGGAATCAATGATCCAGCCCTTCGGATGGTGCCGGACAGCGTTTGCCGGTGGCATGAAATGACGTGTCCGACCCGGGGAGGTGCGTGGCTGAACAGCGCGCCGCGCAGCCCCGCTTCTGTCCCGGGAGCGGGCGTGGCAATGTCCTGCCATGGCCTGTTGTTCCCCCAGCCGAAGGGGGCCGGTGGGCCGCTGAAGTGCACAGATCGGACGTGTCCGCCGCGTCTGCACCCGCAACGAAGCGGAGGTGCATCCGCGGCCGACACGTCGCTAGGGTGTGTTGGTGACCAACACAGAGACATATGTCATCACCGGCGGAACCGTGCACACCGGGCAGCGAGTCGTGCGAGGGGGCTGGCTGGCCGTCGCGGACGGGCTGGTCGCCGGGGTCGGCGAGGGCGAGGTCCCTCCCGACTGGAGCGATCTTCCCCGGGTGGACGCAACTGGCCACCAGGTGGTGCCCGGCTTCGTCGACATCCATTCCCACGGCGGGGGCGGCGCGGCCTTCGGTGCGGGCTCCTCGATCACAGACAGCGCCCGCACGGTCATCGCCACGCACCGCTCCCACGGGACGACGACGATGATCGCCAGCCTCGTCACGCAGCCCATGCAGGTCCTGCGGGAGGCGGTGGAGGTCCTTGCCGACCTGGTCGAGGCGGGCGACCTCGCCGGCATCCACCTCGAGGGTCCCTGGCTGAGCCCCCTGCACCGCGGTGCGCACGACCCGAACCTGCTGCGCGAGCCGACCATCGAGGACATCGACTTCTTGCTCGGCGCGCGACCTGGCGCGGTCAAGGTCGTCACCATCGCGCCCGAGCTGCCCGGTGGGCTCGACGCCGTGCGGCGCATCGTCGGCCATGGCGCGATCGCGGCGATCGGGCACACGGACGCCGACGCCGCCATGGCCACCGCCTCGGTCGACGCCGGAGTCACCCTGGCCACGCACCTGTTCAACGCGATGCTGCCGATCCACCACCGGGCGCCCGGCCCGGTCCTAGCCCTGCTCGAGGACCCCCGCGTGGTGGTCGAGGTCGTCGCCGACGGCGTGCATCTGCACCCCATCACCCTCGAGCACGCGGCGCGCTCGGCAGGCGTGGGCCGCACGGTGTTCGTGACGGACGCCATGGCGGCCGCCGGGGTCAGCGACGGGGAGTACCTGCTCGGCGACCTGGTCGTCGACGTGGTGGACGGTGTCGCCCGGCTCCGCGAGGGCGGCTCGATCGCGGGCAGCACGCTCACCCTCGACGTGGCGCTGCGCTACGCCACGACCGTCGCGGGGATCCCCTTCGAGGATGCGCTCGCGGCGGTCACCACGACCCCGGCTGCGGTGCTCGGCCGCACCGACGTGGGAAACCTTGAACCGGGAGCACGTGCCGACGTCGTCGTGCTCGACGAGACGGTGACGGTCCGGGACGTGTTCCGGTCCGGCGAGCGCCTGGTCTGACGCGGCCCGGCCGGACGGCCTGGATCGACGAGGGGCCCGGAAGCCAATGGCTTCCGGGCCCCTCGTCGATCCGCCGGTCAGGCCCAGCTGATGGCCTCAGACCGGTAGAACGCCAGTCCTTCGCCAGCCCACCAGGTGCCGTGCTGGGCGAGGGCGGTGGCGAAGGCGGGGAAGTCCTTCGGAGATCCCCAGGCCACCGAGGCCAGCGCGGGCAGACGAGGCAGGACCAGCATCGTGATGTCGTCGAAGGACCTCAGGGTCTCGGCCCACAGGCAGGCCTCGACTCCGATGATGGACTCCGCCGGGATGCCGGGAAGCTCGGCGACCGGGTCCCAGTCGTAGGCGTCCTCGATGTCGGTCAGGCGCGCCCAGTCGAGGCCGAGCTCGAAGTCCGCCGTGTACTTCTGGTCGAGGTAGGCGCGGGTCGCGGGGGAGGCGATGAATGTCACGTCCTGGGCGAGGGCGACCGCGGCCAGGTGGCCGGTCTCGATCTGCGGGTTCCAGAACTGCAGGCGCGTCTGGGCGGGGAGCTCTGCGACGGACGCCTCCTGCCAGAAGGTCAGCTTCTTGCCGTACTTCGCGCCGACCTCGGCCAGGCGCTGCATGTAGACCCGATAGTCCTCGTCGCTCAGCGTGAGCGACTCGTCCCCGCCGAGGTGGATGTACTCCCCGCGGGTGTGCTTGGACACCGAGGCTACGACGTCTTCTACGAAGCTCCATGCGGCGTCGGAGGTCAGGTGCAACGCGCTGAAGCCGACCTTGGTGCCCAGGTACGGCTCCCGGGGTTCGCCGTCCGGGCTGATCTCGGGGTAGGCGATCTGCGCCGCGTGGGTGTGGCCGGGCAGGTCGATCTCCGGGACGATCGTCACGTGACGGGCGTCGGCGTAGTCCTGGAGGTCCTCGTACTCGGCAAGGGTGAGGAACCCGCCCGTGCCGCCGCCGACATCGGTCCCGGAGGCGAGCTCGGTGAGCAGCGGGCGGGTCTCGATCTCCAGGCGCCAGCCCTGGTCGTCGGTCAGGTGCAGGTGCAGGATGTTCATCTTGTAGGCCGAGGCGAGGTCGATGACGGCCTTGATGTCGCGCGGGCCGAAGAAGAACCTGCTGATGTCGAGCATGACGCCACGCACCGGGTAGGCGGGGTGGTCGGTGATCTCTACGACCGGGACCTGTCCCTCGCGGACGAGCTGGGTCAGGGTCTGCACGGCCCAGAACGCACCTGCCTCGTCACGTGCACGCAGCGTCCACCGCTCCGGCGACAGTGTGAGGGTGTAACCCTCGCTGGGAAGCGTCTTGTCGGACGCGGTGGCAACCTCGACCGGGGTTGCCGGCGCGGTCTCTGCGGCGGCCACGGAGATTCGCGCGGCCAGGTCGGCGGCGCGTGGTGCCCAGGTGCTGAGCGAGGCCACGAGCGCGTCGCGGTCCTCGGTCCGCAGCGGTGACCCGGGACCCTCCGAAATTGTCACATTCTGTGGGGCCGGGAGGACTGGAACGGGCATTATGCTCTCCTTCGAGCGCCACCAAGAGGCAGCGGGTACACGGTAGGGCCGATTGACAGCGACTAAGTATGTAAGGTGTACTTATTATATGGCACGAAACGTAGCACCTGCCGAAGTGCGTCGTCCGTCGGCGCGTACCGGCTCGACAGCGGGCAAGATACTACCCTCGGACGCGCGGATCCACCACCGTTCCCTGGTCCTCCAGCACCTGTTCGACGGCGGCCCGGTCAGCCGTGCCGACCTCGCGCGCCTCACCGGGCTCGCCCGAGTCACCGTGTCCGACGTCGTCGCCGATCTCCTGGAGAGCGACCTCATCGTCGAGCTGGGTGTCCGCCCGGGAACGCACATGGGCAAGCCGGCCACGCTCGTCGGCGTCAACGTCAGCGGCGGCTTCGTCGTGTGCCTCGACCTCTCCGACGACACGGTGCTGCGCGGAGCGCTCGTCGACCTCGCCGGGTCGCGGGTCAAGACGACGCAGGTCGACCTGGACGGGGCGACCGGGCAGGCAGCGGTCGACAAGACGATCGCCCTCGCGAAGCACCTGGTCAAGACGTCTCCTGGACGGGTCCTCGGGATCGGGGTGGGCACCCCGGGCGTTGTCACCGTCGACGGTGTGGTGCGCCGTGCACCCAACCTCGGCTGGACCAACGTCGACCTGCGCACCGAGCTTGAGGAGGCGCTGGGTCATCCCACCCACGTCGCCAACGACGCCGACACCGCCGCGCTCGCCGAGGACACCTTCGGGGAGGGCTCGGGCTCGGGCCTGCTCCTCGTGGAGATCGGCCACGGTGTGGGTGCCGGCATCCTGCTCGACGGCTCGCTGTTGCGCGGCCCGGACGGCGCGGCGGGTGAGATCGGCCATGTGAACGTGCTGGCCGACGGCCCCGAGTGCTCCTGCGGACGCCGTGGCTGCCTGGAGTCCCTGGTGGCCGTGCCGCGCCTGCGGGCCAAGATCAAAGGGCTGAGCGAGGCTGAGGCCGCGGGCGTCCTCGCCGCCGCCGGTCGTCAGCTCGGCAAGATCCTCGCCCCCATCACTCAGGCGCTGGGCCTGCGCGACGTCGTGCTCTCAGGCCCCGACGAGCTGCTCAACGGCCCGCTGCTGCAGGCGGCCGAGTCGACCGTGCTCGCGCTCACCCGACCGTTCGGGGACGAGCACGTGCGGCTGAGGATGTCCGCCCTCGGGCACGACGGCATCCTCGCAGGAGCGGCCGCCCACGTCCTCGACCGAGAGCTCGGTCTGTCGTGACCGTGGTGACGCCGAGCGGGTGACCGGTGCCGGGATCAGGATCCCGGCACCGTCCTACTTCCCCCACCTCAGACCAGTGATCCAGACCATTCGGTCAGATCGACGACGAGCGCGCCGACAGTCACGTGCTCAACAGAAGGAGCTCACCATGGAGATCGTGATCCAGCAGACCGCCGAGGACATCGCCTCGGTCGTCGCGGACTCGATTGAGCAGCTCGTCCGCTCGCATGCCGCCCCGATCCTCGGGCTCGCCACCGGGTCCTCGCCGCTCCCGGTCTACCGGGAGCTCGTGCGCCGACATGCCGAGGACGGTCTGAGCTTCGCCCGCACACGGGCATTCCTGCTGGACGAGTACGTCGGGCTGCCCCAGGGCCACCCGGAGTCCTACCGCGAGGTCATCCGCCGGGAGTTCACCGGCCTCGTCGACATCGCGGACGACCACGTGCAGAGCCCCGACGGCTTCTCCTCAGACGTCGCCACCGCGGGGACGCGGTACGACGCCGCGATCGCGGCGGCAGGCGGCGTCGACATCCAGCTGCTCGGGATCGGCACCGACGGGCACATCGCGTTCAACGAGCCCGGCTCCTCCCTCGCCTCGCGCACCCGGCTCAAGACCTTGACCGAGCAGACCCGCGATGACAACGCGCGTTTCTTCGACAGCGTCGACGACGTCCCCTATCACGTGCTCACGCAGGGACTGGGGACGATCCTCGAGGCTCGTCACCTCGTTCTCGTGGCCACCGGCGCGAACAAGGCGGACGCCGTGGCGGCCATGGTCGAGGGTCCGGTCAGTGCGTTCTGTCCCGGCTCGGTCCTCCAGCTGCACCCGCACGCCACAGTGCTGCTCGACGAGGCTGCGGCTTCCGGCCTCAAGCTTGCCGAGTACTACCGATACTCCTACAACCACAAGCCCGCCTGGCAGGGGTTGTGAGCGACACGCTCGTCCTCGCTCTCGACGTCGGCGGCACGAACGCCCGGGGCGAGGTCCTCGACGAGGGCCTCGGTCGTCCGCTCGTCAGCGCGAGCCTGCCCACGCCCTATGGTGACGGCGAGGCGACGCTCACGACGATCGAGCGGCTCTGCGGGCAGCTCATGTCCGGGCTCGACGCGACCGACCGTGGCCGGGTTCGCGCGGTGGGCCTGGGGGTTCCCGGGATCATCGAGCGTGAGACCGGCGTCGTGCGGCTTGCGAGCAACCTCGGCTGGGTCAACACCCCGGTCGGGGACCGGCTGAGCGAGAAGATCGGCCTCCCGGTGCATGTCCACCACGACGTCACCGTCGCCGGCCTGGCCGAGCACACCCTCGGTGCCGGCATGGGGACCGACGACCTGGTGGCGGTGTTCATCGGCACCGGGATCGCCGCCACGATCGTCTGCGGCGGGAAGGCGGTCGAGGGTGGGCTGCACCAGGCCGGCGAGCTTGGCCACGTACCGATCGTCGCCGGAGGCCTGCCCTGCCCGTGCGGACAGGTGGGCTGCCTGGAGATGTACTGCTCGGCCCGCGCGATCGGCCACGCCTATGCCCGCGCGATCGGCCGGCCCGGTGCGACCTCCCTCGACGTCGTGAACGCCCTGGGCACCGACCCGCTCGCCGACCAGGTCTGGTCCGAGGCGATCGACTGGCTCGCGCACGGCCTGCTGGGCGTCATCACCCTGCTGTCCCCGTCGCGCCTCGTCCTCGGGGGCGGTCTCTCGGAGGCGGGCGACGCGCTCGTCGCTCCGCTGCGTGAACGCCTCGAGACCCTGGCCCGGGTGGCCGCCATTCCTGAGATCGTCACCGCGCAGCTCGGCCAGCGGGCCGGTGTGCTCGGCTCCGGGCTGGCGACTTTCCGCAAGCTGGGCACCGGGCTGTCCTGACGGTCTCTCTGGTGAACCGGGCGGCCGCCCGTGGCCCTGTGGGCCGCGGGTAGCCGCCGTTCTTGTTCCAGCGCTCGTCCGGATGAGTGGCCTCCCGGACGACGCCAGGGTCACCTCAGGCGGTGGCGGCGTCCTGGAGCTCGGCGCCGCGCAGGTCGGAGGCCGGGAGGTCGTGCAGCGCCTCGACGAGCGGGGCGACCTCGGGGATCTGACCGGCCTGGGCGAGCGCCTCGGCGAGGGCCGCGTCGTGGGTGGGCCGCGTTGCGCGCAGCAGCGCCTCGCCCGCCGGGGTGAGTTCGGTGTAGATGCCGCGGCGGTCGTCCTGGCACAGGATCCGGGTGAGCAGACCGCGCTGCTCGAGACGGGTGACCAACCGGGTCGTAGCGCTCGCGCTGAGCGCCGCGGCGCGGGCGAGCTGCTGCATGCGCATGTGCCAGCCGTGCTGGCGAGACAGGGCGTCGAGCACCGTGTACTCGACAACGGACAGATCATGCTGGCCCTGGAGCGCGCGTTCGAGCGTGGTGTCGATGATCCCGTGCAGCGCGGCGAGCGTGCGCCAGCCCTGGGCCCGGATCTCGACGGCGTCGTCGGCGATTCCCATGTATCTCTCCTTGCGGTGCGTGGTCCATCCAGTATACGGCTTGCGGCAACTACCCGCGTGTGCAACTATTTAGGAAGCGCGTGCAACTAGTGTGTGCGCGGGTAGTTGCACACGCATCAGCATCGTGCGCACCACAGTTGCACTCGCACAGACAAGGACGAACCGCATGCCTCTAGGACTGCTTGCCCTCGCCGTCGGAGGATTCGGCATCGGGCTCACTGAATTTGTCATCATGGGCCTCCTGCCCGAGATCGCCGCCGAGTTCGGAGTTTCCGAACCGGTCGCCGGCTACCTCATCTCCGGCTACGCCCTGGCCGTCGCGGTCGGTGCGATCGCCCTGACCGCGGCCGTCCTCCGCTTCGACCGCAAACGGGTGCTCGTCGGTCTGATGGTCCTGTTCATCGCGGGCAACCTGCTCTCCGCCCTCGCCGGCACCTACGAGCTGCTGCTCGCCGGCCGGATCCTCGCGGCCCTGTGCCACGGCGCGTTCTTCGGCATCGGCGCAGTCGTCGCGGCAGACATGGTCGCCCCGGAGCGCCGGGCGGCAGCGATCGCCATGATGTTCGCAGGCCTGACCACAGCAAACGTCCTGGGAGTGCCCTTCGGGACCTTCCTCGGGCAGCAGTTCGGCTGGCGCTCGACGTTCTGGGCCATCACCGCGGTCGGCGTCATCGCGCTCGCCGGGATCGTCGCCCTGGTTCCGCCCACCACCCGCGCCGCGGGCGAGGAGCCCCCGCGTCTGCGCACCGAGCTCCGCGCATTCCGCTCTCCCCAGGTGTGGTGGTCCATCCTCGTCACGATCCTCGGCTATGGCGGAATGTTCGGGGCCTTTACCTACATCGCGTACACGCTCACAGAGGTGAGCGGCTTCTCATCCACGAGCGTCCCGTGGCTGCTGGTCGTCTTCGGTGCCGGGCTGTTCGTGGGCAACCTGCTCGGCGGCAAGGCCGCCGACCGTGCGCTCGTCCCCGCGCTGTCGGTCATCTTCGTCGCGCTGACCGTCGTGCTGGGCATCTTCGCCCTCACTGCGGGCAACCAGATCATGACCGTCGTATCACTGTTCCTCATGGGGGCCTTCGGTTTCGCGACCGTCCCCGGCCTCCAGCTCCGCATCATGAGCCACGCCGCCCACGCGCCGACGATGGCCTCGGCCGCGAACATCGGCGCCTTCAACATCGGCAACGCGCTCGGTGCCTGGATCGGCGGCCTGACCATCGGCGCGGGCCTGGGCTACGTCTCCCCGCTCTGGGCCGGCGCCGTGATGACCGTTGCGGCGCTCGTCGCCCTGACCGTCGCGTCGATCCTCGATCGCCGTGCCACCCCGCAGCCCGCCGCCTCTTCCCCCATCCTCACCACCCAAGGAATCTCATGAGCACCGCAGTCCCCACCATCCCCTCCGTCGCCCTCTCCGCCACCACCTCCATCCCCCAGCTGGGATTCGGTGTCTTCCAGGTGCCCGACGCCGAGACCACCGAGGCCGTCGGCCTCGCCCTCGAGGCCGGGTACCGCGCCGTCGACACGGCTGCGATCTACGGCAACGAGGCCGGCGTCGGGCGCGCACTCGCCCAGTCCAGCCTGACCCGGGACGACGTGTTCGTCACGAGCAAGCTGTGGATCGACAGCCTCGAGCGCCACGCGGTGCGCCCGGCCCTCGAGGCGAGCCTGGACCGCCTGGGGTTGGACCGGCTCGACCTCTTCCTCATCCATTGGCCGGCGCCCGGTCTCGGCCGCTTCGTCGAGGCCTGGGAGGAGCTTGTCGCGCTGCGCGACGCCGGGCTCGTCCGGAGGTGGGCGTCTCCAACTTCCAGCCCGCTCACCTCGCCCTGCTCGCGGCGACCGGGGTGACCCCGGTGATCAACCAGGTCGAGCTGCACCCGGCCTTCCAGCAGCGTGACCTGCGGGCCTGGCATGCGGAGCACGGGATCGTGACGCAGGCCTGGAGCCCGCTCGGGCAGGGCACGATCCTGGCCGACCCGGTCGTGGCAGCGGTCGCGCAGGCGCACGAGGTGAGCCCGGCCCAGGCCGTGCTGCGCTGGCACCTGCAGCACGGCTCGGTCGTCGTCCCGAAGTCCGTCACCCCGGCACGGATCGCGGCGAACCTCGATGTCTTCGGCTTCGAGCTGACGCCGGCCCAGATGGCGCAGATCGACGGGCTCGACACGGACGGGCGCATCGGGCCCGACCCCGACGTCTTCAACGGGTGCGCCTCACCCGGCGCGTGGCGCCGGGTGAGGCGCCGGGCGCGCGGTGGCGTGCGGAACGGCGTCGGGCAGATGCGGGACCTGGTGCAGTGAGATAGACCGGAGGCATGACTTCTGGGCAGAGCTCCCCGTCCGCTGTGCTTCGTCCCGCGGCTAGCCCGCTGCCCGCCGTCGCCCGTCGCCGCGTGCGATGGGCGCCTGCGGCGGCCGCCGTGGTCGCTCTGCTGCTCGTCGGCTGCGGCGACGGTGGACCGGGCGGGATCTACGGGAGCGACAGCCCCAGCCCGTCGACCACCGGATCGACCACCACGCCGACCCCGACGACCTCGGAGGCCTCGCCGTCCGCGACGACCGGCCCCGGCTGCACGCCGACCGAGATCGGGGCGCCCGAGGACGCGATCTTCGTCCAGGTGATCGACGTTGACGACGACGGCCGCCCGGACAAGGCCTGGATCAGCGGCGGCTCGGGACGGTCCTTCGGCATCACGACCGCCTCGGGGGCCACCTTCTCCACGCCGATCGTCTCCGCCAGCCCGATCCCGGCCAAGGGCGTGGTCAACAAGGTCGGCGCGGACGGAACGCCGATCGCGATCGTCGACGTCGGCCGGGAGGCGCTCGTCTACTCCCTCGCGGACTGCTCCATCCACCAGACGATGGACGTCAAGGGCGCGCCCTACACCTTCGACCGCGGATTCGGCGACCAGGGCACCGGCGTGGGCTGCACCGCCGTCGACGGCGTGCTGCAGCTCGCGGGCCTGCTCGCAACCGAGGAGGGCAGCAGCTGGACCGTCACGCGGACCTTCGTCGACCTGAGCGACAACGGCACCCTCGCCACCAACGGCGAGAAGACGGTCGTGGCGACCGACGCCGCGGCCACCGACCCGGTCGTTGTCACCGCTCAGGAGGTCTCCTGCGGCGACATGGTCGCCGGGCAGGACGGCCTCGTAGAACCGGAGTTCTGAGCCCACCCTGACCGAGCGCCTCGACCGTCGCGGCGGCGGCCAGGTCTGGGGCCCCGCGGCGCGCCGCCCGCGCGGGGCCGCTGATCAGGGTGCATGCTCGATGGCGACCACTGACGCCGTCAAGGAGGGCACGACATGGCAGGCGGCCTGAACATCTTCCGGCGCAAGAGCGTCGAGGAGGCACTCGCCTCGACGACGGACCCCGAGAGGTCGCTTAAGCGCGACCTGACCGCGTGGGACCTGGCGGTCATGGGCGTCGCCGTCGCGATCGGGGCCGGCATCTTTTCGGTCGGGGCGACCGCGGCCGCCAACTACGCCGGGCCCGGCGTCATCCTGTCCTTCGTCATCGCCTCGGTCGTGTGTGCGCTGGCCATCATGTGCTACGCCGAGTTCGCCTCGACCCTGCCCATCGCCGGCTCCGCCTACACCTTCTCCTACGCGACGATGGGGGAGTTCGTCGCGTGGATCATCGGCTGGGACCTCATCCTGGAGATGCTGCTCGCCGCGGCGGTGATCGCGAAGTTCTGGGGCGTCTACCTCTCGGACGCCTTCGGCCTGTTCGGCATCACCATCCCCACGACGATCCACGCCGGGCCCGTGTTGATCGACTGGGGCCCGGTGTTCATCGTCGGGGTGTTCACAGTCCTGCTCGTGATCGGGACGAAGCTCAGCTCACGGGTCAACGCCGTGCTCGTGATCCTCAAGGTGTCCATCACGGTCTTTGTCATCGTCGTCGGCTTCTTCTACGTCAAGGCCGAGAACTACACACCGTTCATCCCGCCAGCCGAGCCGGCGGAGAGCGTCTCCCGACTGCACCAGCCGCTCTTCGCCTTCCTGTCAGGCATGGAACCGACCACCTATGGCATCGTCGGTGTGCTCTCCGGCGCGGCCCTGGTCTTCTTCGCCTTCATCGGCTTCGACGTCGTGGCGACCACGGCCGAGGAGACCAAGAACCCGCAGAAGGCCCTCCCGCGCGGGATCCTCGGCGGCCTCGCGGTCGTGACGGTCCTCTACATCCTCGTGACCGTCGTGGTGACCGGGATGGTCTCCTTCCGGGAGCTCGCGGCCTCCGACAGCCCATCGCTCACCACGGCGTTTGTGCTTGTGGGGGCGGACTGGGCCGGGAAGGTCATCTCGATCGGCATCCTGCTCGGGCTGACGTCGGTCATCATGGTCCTGCTCCTGGGCCTGACCCGGATCGTCTTCTCGATGAGCCGTGACGGACTGCTCCCGCGCGGACTGTCCAAGACCTCGCCCCGCTTCCACACCCCGGTGCGGCTGCAGATCGGCGCGGGGATCGTCGTCGCGCTCATCGCGGGGCTGGCCAAGGTCGAGCTGCTCGAGGAGATGATCAACATCGGGACGCTGTCGGCCTTTGTGCTCGTCAGCTTCGGCATCCCGATCCTGCGGCGCAGCCGCCCCGACCTGCCGCGCGGCTTCCGGGTGCCGTGGTCTCCGGTCCTGCCGATCGTGGCCGGGGTCGCGTGCCTGTGGCTCATGTCCAACCTCACGACCCTGACCTGGTTGCGGTTTGCCGCGTGGCTTGTCGTCGGCACGGTCATCTACCTGTCCTACTCCTACCGCCACAGCCAGCTCGCCCCACCCCCCACCCCTTGAGCCGTCGGGTCCGCTGAGTGCGGTCACACGGCTGCCGGATGTCCGTTTTGGGCAGCCGTGTGACCGCACTCAGCGAGGGGTTTGGGACGGGGGTGTTCGCATGGTGAGATTCCTGGGATTTTGCTAGGCGCCGTCCGGTACGACGCCTAATCTCCCGCTCATGACACAGGCCCGCTCCAGCGCACCGCGCACGACCGCCGACGCCGCACGCGCCGTCCGCTCGTGTCGGCCTGGTCCCGCCTGTCGCCTGGTCGACCCTGCCCGGTAGCGCGTATCGCCTGCCCGACGCCGCCCGCCGGCCATGCCGGTCGGCTCGCCGCCCGTGCTGTGCACCTGCCGCTCCGGGACTGACCGGCCGCCGGCCGCCGTGCCCGCCGGTCTCGCCGTGCCGCGCGCCCTGCGGGCGCACCGCCTGACCGCGATCTCCAGTGTCCCGAGCCCGGGGCCTGACTCTCCCGACCCCCCTAGGGACTCCTCACCCATGAGCACCGACCTGATCTGGCGACGCCGCATCGGCGACCTGGCCCTGCGCCTGGGCGCGGTCGCGGTCTTCTTCGGCCTCTGGTGGTTCGTCACCGACCGCGGCGTGTGGTCGGAGATCGTCGTCCCCAAGCCGTCCTCGGTGTGGGAACGGTTCATCCAGTCCGTGACCGTCCACGACGACGTCCGGGGGCTGAGCGGCTACTTCCTCTGGGAGCACCTGTGGGCGAGCGCGTGGCGCCTGATCCGCGGTGTCGGCTGGGCCATCGTGATCGGCATCCCGCTCGGGCTGCTGCTCGCGACCAGCCGCCCGGTGCGGGTGGTTCTGGAACCCGTCATCAGCTTCATCCGCAGCCTGCCGCCGCTGGCCTACTTCAGCCTGCTCATCATCTGGTTCGGCATCGAGGACGCCTCCAAGGTGTGGCTGCTCTTCCTCGCTGCCCTCGCCCCGATTGCGCTGTCGGTGATCTCGGGGGTCGAGGGAGTGCGCACCGACTGGGTCGAGGCGGCTCGTTCACTGGGGGCCTCGCGGCTCCAGGTGGTCGGCCACACTCTCCTCCCAGCGATCCTGCCCGAGCTCTTCACGGGCCTTCGGCTGTCGATCGGCTTCGCCTTCTCCACGATCGTGGCAGCCGAGACGGTCGACGGCATCCCGGGGATCGGCGGGCTGGCCTGGTCGACGAAGAAGTTCCTGCAGACCGACGTCGCGATCATGTGCGTCCTGGTCATCGGCGTCTGCGCGGTCGGCATCGACCTGCTCATCCGGACTCTGGAACGCCGGCTCGTCCCGTGGAAGGGCCGGGTCTGAGGCTGGCCGTCCCTCACCTTTTCTCCCGCTGCTCCACTCATGCCAGCTCTACTGCCACCAGCTTCATCGCCGTCGGCCCATCGGCCCCGGCGTCCACCCCGAAAGGACCCCCCATGACGCTCCACCGGACACCCAGCCGATCGCATCCGCGGTCGTTCGCCCGCCGCGCCGTCGCGGCGCTCGCCGTCGTCGGCCTGCTCGGCCTGGCCGCCTGCTCCTCCGACTCCTCGGCCGACGGCGACGGCAACGGCGACGGCAAGAAGATCCCGCTGACCATCGCCTACCAGAACATCCCCAACGGCGACCTCGTCGTGAAGAACAGCGGCTGGCTCGAGAAGGCGCTGCCCGGCTACGAGATCGAGTGGAAGCTCTTCGACTCGGGCGGCTCGGTCAACGAGGCCTTCGCCGGCGGGTCGATCGACATCGGCCTGGCCGGGTCGAGCCCGGTCTCGCGCGGGCTCTCCGCCCCGATCGCCTACAAGGTGCCCTGGATCCACGACGTGATCGGCTCGGCCGAGGCGCTCGCGGTCCAGGACGGCATCACGTCGATTACGGACCTCGTCGGCAAGAAGGTCGCCGTCCCCTTCGCCTCGACCGCGCACTACTCGCTGCTCGCCGCACTCGAGACGGCCGGCGTCGACCCGACGACGGTCGACATCATCGACGCTGAGCCGGACGCGATCGCCGCGGCCTGGTCGCAGGGGTCGATCGACGCCGCCTACGTGTGGAACCCCGTCCTGGCCCAGCTGGTCAGCGAGGGCGCGACGATCCTCACAGACAGCGCCGACGTCGCTGCCTCGGGCAAGACGACGTACGACCTCGCCGTGGTCTCGACGAAGTTCGCGACCGACCACCCCGAGGCCGTCCAGGAATGGGTCGCCCAGCAGAGCCGAGCCGTCGAGCTCTACCGCTCCGACCCCGACACCTGGGCCAAGGCGGTCGGCGCCGAGCTGAGCCTCGATCCGGTCGAGGTGCTTGACCAGGCCGCTGGCTTGATCTTCCTCACCGCTGAGGAACAGGCCGGTCCCGAGTATCTCGGTGGCGGTCTGGGCACAAACCTCGTCGCGACGGCGAGCTTCAACCTCGAAGCGAAGTCCATCGACGCCGTCCTCGACAAGGATGCCTACCTCTCCGCGGTCTACCCCGACGCGGTCGACGCCGTGGCGAAGGGCTGATGTCAGCCCCGGGCCTTGCGGGCCTCACCCCGTCAGCACCGACCGCCTCCCGGTTGGTGCTGACGGGCGTGGAACAACGGTTCCGAGCCAAGGACGGCTCGACGACGCACGCGCTCGGCCCGCTCGACCTGGACGTCGTCGACGGCTCCTTCCTGGCCGTCGTCGGACCTTCGGGCTGCGGGAAGTCCACGCTGCTGCGGCTCGTCGCGGGTTTCGCCCAGCCGACCGCCGGCTCGGTCGAGGTCGGCGGACGGGTCGTCGACGGGCCGAGCCCGGACCGCGGCGTGGTGTTCCAGCAGCCGAACCTCTACCCGTGGCTGAGCGTCGCGGAGAACGTCGCCTTCGGGCTGAAGATGAGGCACGTTCCGCGGGCGGAACGGCGGGCGATCGTCGCCGAGCACCTCGAGCTCGTGGGCCTGGCCGACGTCGCCAGTCGCCGTCCCTACGAGCTCTCCGGCGGCATGCAGCAGCGGGTCCAGCTCGCGCGGGTGCTCGCCAACCGGCCCTCCGTGGTCCTCATGGACGAGCCTTTCGCGGCCCTCGACGCGATCACCCGGGAACGACTGCAGGACGAGCTGCTGCGGATCTGGCGGACCCACCGCACGACGGTCGTGTTCATCACCCACAGCGTCGACGAGGCCGTGTACCTCGGCACCCGCGTGCTCGTCATGAGCCCCCGGCCGGGCACGATCGTGGCCGACGAGCCGGTCACGTTCTCCACCTCCGACCAGGCCGGCGACGCGGTCCGCGACGACCCCGCCTTCATCGAGCAGCGACGTCGGATCTCGGCGCACCTGCGCCCCGCGCGCAACCAGAACCCCCAGAATCCCCAGAAAGAGTCCGCATGAGCGCTCCGAGCTTCCACTGGTTCCTGCCCACCGGCGGCGACGGCCACCAGGTCGGCGCGGTGACCGCGGTCCAGGACCGCGCCGGCGGGTCGGTCTCCCGACCGGCCACGGCCGACTACCTCACCCTGGTGGCGCAGGCCGCGCGGCAGGCGCACTTCGGGTCCGTGCTCACCCCGACCGGGCTGGGCTGCGTGGACCCGTGGATCGCGACCGCGATGATCGCCCAGGCTGTCCCGGACCTCACCTTCCTCGTGGCCTTCCGGCCCGGGCTGGCCTCCCCGACCCTCGTGGCGCAGCAGGCCGCGACCTTCGCCCGGCTCACCGGCGGGCGGGTCGCGCTCAACGTCGTCACCGGCGGCGACCCGCTCGAGCAGCGGGCCTACGGGGACCGGGCCGCGCACTCCGGCCGCTACGCCCGCACCGACGAGTTCCTCACCGTGCTGCGGGGGTTGCTTGAGGGGGAGGAGGTCACCCTTGCGGGCGACCACCTGCAGATCGACGGTGCTCGGCTCGTCGACCCGCCCGACGTCGTCCCGACGATCTACCTGGGCGGAGCCTCCGAGCCGGCGCTCGACATTGCCGCCCGGCAGGTCGACACGTTCCTCACCTGGGTGGACTCCTACGAGGCGGTCATCGCGCGCCGCGACGACGTCGTCGCGCGGGCGGCCCGCCACGGCCGGGAGCTACGGGTGGGCGTGCGGGTGCACGTCATCGCTCGGGAGACCTCCGGTGAGGCGTGGGCCCAGGCCGACCGCCTGCTCGCGGCGATGGACGACCAGGCGATCGCCGCCAGCCAGGCCCGCTACGCCCGGATGGACTCCGTGGCGCAGGCAAAGATGACCGCGCTGCACGGCGGGCGCCGCGACGGACTGGTGGTCGATCAGAACCTCTGGGCCGGCATCGGCCTCGTGCGCGAGGGCGCCGCAACCGCGCTCGTGGGCAGCTACGAGGAGGTCGCCGCCCGGATCTCGGAGCTGGCCGCGGCAGGGATCGACGAGTTCGTCCTGTCCGGCTACCCCCACCTGGAGGAGGCGCTGCGCTTCGGGGAGCACGTGCGGCCGCTGGTTGCGCTTGCTGGTTCCGCGGGCGGCCGAGGGTGAGGACATACCGGCCGACGTCGGCGTCGGGCGCCGCGGTGACCGGCTAGCGGGAGCGGACCCGCCCGGCCACCCAGTCGATCTCCTCGGTGAGCAGGTCCAGGCCGTCGCCGACCGGCGCGTATCCGAGCCGCACGGCCGCGCTCGTGTCGAGCACGATCGGGTGCACGGACTGCCAGGGATGTGCGCCCCGCTCGGAGACAGATGCGTCGTCGAGCAGGTCGATCGTCCCCTCCCAGCCCAGCCTCGTAGCGATCGCCCGGACGATCTGCTCGGCGGACGGGGCGCCGGGGTCGGCGCTGTTGAGGATCCGCCGGCCGGGCAGCGCCGCGACAGTCTCGATGAGCGCGGCAGTGTTGGTGGCCGCAGTGAGGTGGTCGATCGACGTGCCACGACCGGCGAGCTCGATCCTCTTGTCGCCGCGGAGCATCATCTCGACCAGGGTGCGGGTGCGCGGGTTGCGTGCCCAGCGTCCGTGGACCTTGGACGGGCGGACGACCGTGACCGGGAGCCCGCTGTCCAGCGCCGCGTTCTCGGCTGCGACCTTGGACGGCGCGTAGCCCTCCCGGCTGAACGGGTCGACGTCGTCTCCCGCCGGCGGCAGCGTCGGCGTGCCCTCTCCGATCGGGACGGGGAACCGGGGCGGGGTGTCGCCGTTGATGTGCCGGCCGGCGGGGTCGAGGTAGACGGCACGGCTCGAGATGAGCACCGTGCTCGTCGCGGACGCCATCGCCGGCAGCAGCGCGCGGACATCGGCGCCGCGGTAGGCCAGCAGATCGACGAGCAGCTCGGCGCCGTCGCCGACGAGCGCGTTGATCGCTCGGACGTCGCTGCGCTCTATCTGGTGAAAACGGACACCGGCGGCAACTAGCTCGGCCGGCATCGAGGCGGGGTCGCGCCCGGTCACGTCGACCGTCCATCCGGCGTCAGCCAGCCTCGCGGACGTCGCCCCTCCGATGGCTCCGGTCCCGCCCAGCACGACTGCCCGCACGGTTGTTCTCCTCAGATGGCTGCCCGACGCCGGGCGTCCGCAGACTCTACGACACGGGTGCTCCTCCGGCACTCGCGCCGGGACTGAGGGCGTAGGGCATGTCGAAGGGCCGGCCCCGGATGGAGGGACCGGCCCTTCGGCGCTCGGAGGGAGAGGTGAGCAGCTACCCCTCCCAGGTCGTATGCGTCAGCTCTCGCCGCTCGCCCGGCGGCGCCGGATCAGGACCAGAGACCCACCGGCCAGGATCATCAGTGCCGCGATGCTGGCAGCAGCTGTCCACTCGGCACCAGTGACGGCCAGGTTCCCGTTGCCCGGGTTGGTCGTCCCGGTCGGAGCGGTGACGCGCACGTCATCCCAGCCGATGAGGTCGAGCGCTGGGGTGTACACCACGAGACGGTGGTCGCCCGGCGCTGTGCTCGCCGGGATCGTCACCGAGACGGTGCCTGCGGCGCTCACGGTGCGGGTGCCGAGGAGGACGGGGTCGGAGTAGAGCCACACCGACACTTCCCGTCCGGCGTGCACCGCCCCGACCGTGACGGTGATCGTCTCGCCCTGTGCGGCGACCGCCGGGACGGACACTTCGCCTCGGTTCGCGTCCGTGAGCTGGTCTCCGGTGAGCAGCGACTTCCCTGCAGGGTCCGTCGGTTCCGTGGTCGGGTCGACGGGGTTGGTCGGCTGGGAGGTCGGCTCGGTGGTGGGCACCGACGTCGGCTCCTCGGTCGGCTCCTGCGTGGGCTCCTCGGTCGGTTCCGTCACCGAGGTGTCCACCGTGAGCGTCTTCTGCATCGTGATGTTGTCCGAGGAGTTGCCGACGTAGACGGTGTACTCGCCGTCGAGGGTCGTCCAGTCGTCCGCGGCCGTGTCCCACACAGACAGGGGGTGGTTGGACGCAGTCGGGTCCACGGTGACCGTGATGGTCTTCTTCTCACCCGGGTTGAGCGAGACCTTGTCGAAGCCGACCAGGCGCTTGGGCGGCTGGTTCGCCTCCGCCGGGAGTCCGAGGTAGACCTGCCCGACCTCGGCGCCGCTGACCTGTCCGGTGTTCTGGACGCTGAACGTCACGTCGATCGGCGCGGTGCCGTCCGTCGACGGCGTGACGGCGAGTCCGGAGAGCTCGAAGTCGGTGTAGGAGAGCCCGAAACCGAAGGCAAAGGTCGGCTGCACGTCGTTGGCGTCGTACCAGCGGTAGCCCATCTCGAGCTTCTCGCTGTACGTCGCGGTGATCGGCAGCGGACCGGCGCCGTCAGGGTCGACCCCGGGGAACTGCTCGACGGTCGCGAACGCGGCCTCGCGCTCCTGCGTCGGGAACGTGATCGGGAGCTTGCCGGACGGGTTCTCGAGGCCGACGAGGAGGTTGGCGACGATGTTGCCGTCCTCCTGCGCCGGGTACCAGGCCTCGAGCACCGCTGGGACGTCCTCGAGCCACGGGAGCAGGACAGGTCCGCCGTTCTTGAGGACGACGACGGTGTTCGGGTTGGCTGCGACCACGGCTGCCACGAGGGCGTCCTGGTCGACCCCGTCGGTCACGGGCAGGGAGAGCGACGTGCGGTCGACGCCCTCCCGGGAGATGTCGCCGACCATGACGACGGCGACGTCGGAGCCAGCGGCCAGGGCGGCCGCCGCCGCGATGTCGGTCGCGTCGTTGTAGGTGACCTGAGCGAGGGAGCCAGCAGCGGCGAGGGCGTTGTTGAGGCCCTCCTCAGGGGTCACGGTGTAGGGAGACGTGACGACGATGGCGTTCGAGGGGCCCTGGGAGTTGAACTTCGCCTCGCCCGCAAAGGTCTTCGCGCCGATGAGCGCGACCGAGCTGAGCGCGGCTGCGTCGATGGGCAGCGTGCCGTTCTCGTTCTTGAGCAGGACCGAACCTTGTTCGCCGATCTCTCGCACGGCCGTGCCGTTGCGCTCGATGTCAGCGGAGGTGAGCGTGGTGAGGGAGTTGATCGGGTCGTCGAACTGCCCGAGGTCGAACATCACCGTGAAGCGACGGTCGAGCTGACGGTCGATGTCTGCGACCTCGATGGACCCTTCGGTGAGCGCCGCCTCGATCAACGTCGGGGTGAACCACTTGGGGCTCGCGAACTCGAGGTCGAGACCACCCTTGATAGCTGCGGCGGTGGTGTGCGTCGCGCCGCGGTCAGACATGACATACCCCTTGAACCCGAGGTCGTCGCGGAGCCAGTCGTTGAGGAGCTGGCCGTTCTCGCAGGCGTACACGCCGTTGAGGTGCGGGTAGGAGCACATGACCGATGCGAGGTTCGCCTCTTGGATCGTCATCTCGAAGGGGATCATGTACAGCTCGTGCATCGTCTGATCGTCGACGATCGTGTCCATGGTGTTGCGAGCGGTCTCCTGCTCGTTCGCGGCGAAGTGCTTGGCGACGGACTGGACCCCCCAGTCCTGGACCGCGTTGACCTGTGCGACCGCCATGACGCCGGCCAGGTAGGGGTCTTCCCCGAAGTACTCGAAGTTGCGTCCGGCCTGGGCGACGCGGCTGAGGTTGATCCCCGGGGTCAGGAGCACGTTGTGGGCGCTCGCGCGGGTCTCCTCGCCGATGATGTCCCCCCAGGCCTGCGAGACCGCCGGGTCGAAGGACGACGCCACGGTGAGGGCACTGGTGAGGCCGGTCGACTCGGGGGCGACGAGGCAGTCGCCGTTCCCGAACGGTCCGTTGGTCATCCGCAGGGTCGGGATGGACAGCTCTGGGATTCCCTCTACGTGGCGCCCCTGGGCGGAGAAATCGCATCCGGGGATCGTGGTGTTGGCCACCGGCTTCATGGCGATCTGCTGCATCTTCTGCTCGAGAGTCATCGCTTCGATGAGCAGATCGGATCGTTCCTCGGCCGAGAGCGAGGTGTTCATCCAGGGTTGGTCGGCCGCCGTGGCGGTGGTGGACACTGTGAAGCCTGCCGTGAGCAGCGCTGCTAGACCGACAACGAGCGTCGCCTGCATCTTCTGCCGTCTCCGTGGGGGGTGCGTCATGTCCTCAAATCTCCTTTGACTGGGGAAGTTCACGCGGTGAGCTACGCGACGTCGCGCGCTCCGTGCCCTCATTCAGTCCGGTGGCTCAGCCAGTGTCAAGCGGTTGCCAAGAGTTGTCGTGCTTACGTGCACGGCAGGTCAGATCTGCCCACAGGGCGAGAACGGAAGGGGGCGGGTCAGCCCGCCCGCAGCTGTGCGGTCCGGGCCGCGGGTCCCGTCGATCCGCGCAGGACCAGCTCAGCCGGCAGCTTCGCGGTCCGTGCGGCGACCGCCGACCTGTGCCCCGGTGATGCGGTGGCCTGCTCCTGCAACATCTCCACCGCCACGCGACCGAGCCGCTCGAGCGGGGTCGCGACGGACGTGAGCGTCGGCGCGGTGTGCGCGGCCTCGAGGATGTTGTCGTGACCGATGATGCTGACGTCCTCCGGGACGCGGACCCCCCGCCAGGTGAGCTCGCGCAGCAGGCCGATCGAGATGAGGTCGTTGTACCCGATGACGCTTGTCGTCGGACGCTCGCCGAAGGCCGTGGCGGCTGCCCGGCCGCCCGCCAAGGTCGGTGGGTAGGGCCCGATGCGACGGGCGCGGAGACGATGATCGGCCGCCGCTCCGCGCACAGAGGCCCATCGCATGCCGTCAGCCCAGGATGCCTCGGGTCCGGCGACATAGGTCACCGCGGTGTGCCCAAGATCCGCGAGGTGCCCAACTGCGGCCCGCATCGCACCGGCGGTGTCCGTGATGAGGCTCGGCACGTCCGCCATGGGCCGGTTGAGCAGGACGAGGGGCAGCCGGGCTGCGATCGACCGGATCGCGGCGTCAGACATCCGTGAGGTAGCGAGGACGGCTCCGTCGACCACACCGATCAGGCGTTCGAGCGCATGGCGCTCCAGCTCGCCCGACTCCTGGGAGTCGACGACGACGAGCAGCTGCCCCTTGTGCGCGGCGGCTCGCTGGGCGCTGCCCATGATCTGCAGGAAGAACGAGTTCGACAGGTCGGAGGCGACCAGGGCGAGCAGCCCCGTGCTGGTCGGGGTGCCCGGTCGCGGCGGCGGGGTGCGCCGGTACCCGAGATCGTCAGCGATCCGATGGATGTGCGCTGCGGTCTCGGCCCGGACCCGTCCCGGCCGAGAGAATGCCCGTGAGACGGTTGATGGGGAGACGCCCGATGCAGACGCCACGTCGTAGATGGTCGGCGAGGGTGGGTGGACGGGCGGCGGGAGGACGTCACCGTGCTCCATGGACAGAACATAGGCCAGTCTGACGCGGACAGCAACCGATTGCACAAAAGGCCGCCCCTCCGCCCTCCTCAGCCCTCGAGCAGCTTGCGGATCCGCTTCTCGCTGACTGGGCCGTTCGTGCCGAGCTGCTGGGCGAAGAGACTCACCCGGAGCTCCTCGATCATCCACCGAGCCTCGTCGAGGGCGGCCGCCCGGGCCGGGTCGACGCGGCCCGCCGCATAGGCCGCGCGGGCCTTGTCGTAGACCTCTTCGACGTCGTGCACCCGCCAGGCCAGCTCGGCGTCGCGGTTCGGGCTGCCCGCGGCCTTCTCCAGCCGGTACGACGCCGCGCGCAGGTACCGCACGAGGTGCGGCAGCTGAGCGGCCGGGGTCGCCGAGATGAACCCGTCGTAGACGAGCCCGCCCACGTGGTCGCGGATGTCGGCCAGGGTGTTGAGCAGTGCGAGCGAGTTCGCCGACCGGATCTCACCGTCGAGGGTGCGCGCCGCGGTGAGCGCCGCGACCACGTGCCCGACGACGTTGTGCACCTCGTCCTCGAGCCGCGCCTTCACCGCCGTCCGGGCCGCCGTGTACGCGGCCAGGTCCCGGATCGCTCCGGCCTCCGGGGTGAGGCTCGTGACGGCCGCGAGCTGGAGATCGGCGACGAGCGCCGCGGTGTTCTTGTACGGGCTGGCCGCGAGCGTCAACGACTGGGTGCCGCTCCACCGCGAGGTCACCCGCGAGGCCTGCATGGCCGTCTCGGTCAGCAGCAGCCGGCGCACCCCTCGGGTGTGCTCGGGCCCCTGGCGCGCGGCGTCGGCGAGGATCCGCAGCGCCACGGCGATCTGCGCGCCGGTCCGCTCCTCCACGAGCGCCGGGTAGCCGCGCACGACCATCCCGCCCGGCCCGGGTGAGTCGACCTGGGAGGGCAGCACGCCGTCGGGCAGGGTGGCGGGCGGGGTGGGCCAGGTGGTCAGCGGGCCGGTCTCGGCGAGGGTGACCCCCGTCGCGGCAGGCCCGCCCGAGGCCAGCGGTCCGCCCGGACCACCGTCGAGCTCGTCTGTCGTGCTCGAGTTCGTCTGTCCAGATGGACGAACTCGAGCAGAATCGACGACCTCGCCGCCCGGCGCGGCGGCCGAGGCAGCAGCGCTGGCGGCAGCTGCCTGGGCTTCGCGCAGCGCGGTGCCGACGGCACTCTTGACCGCCGACCGCACGGCGGCCTGGGACTGGGCGGCGAGCCGGCGCTGGAGCGCCACGAGGTCCTTGGACTCGTCGAGCACAACCTCCCCGCCCGGCCCGGAACCGGACCGGCCCCCACGCTCCTCGAAGACCCGGAACGTCATCCGCAGGTGGGCGGGCAGCTTCTCGCGGTCCCACGCGTCGGCGGGGATGTCCACGCCGCGCAGCGCCCGGACCGCCCGGGTGAAGGCGGACTCGAAGGACTCGGCCATGTCGCCGGCGCGGGTCACGTCTGACCAGCTCGGGCAGTTCTCGTGGAGCCAGGCGATCACGCCGCGGGCGACGTCCGGGGCCGGCACGAGCTGGACCCGCACCGGCTTGGGCAGGGACCGGATGGTCGCGGTGGTCAGCTCCTCGAGCAGACCGGGGACCATCCAGTCGAAGCCGTCCGGCACGAGGCGGTTGAGGACCGAGATGGGCACATGGACAGTCACGCCGTCCGCGTCGGTGCCCGGCTGGAACTGGTAGGTGAGCGGGAGCGTGAGGTCGCCCTGGACCCACTCCTGGGGGAAGTCGTCGGCCGAGATCGCGTCTGCGCCCTCGGGCACGAGCAGCTCGGCGGTGAAGGTGAGCAGCTCGGGCTCGGAGCGGCGGGCGGTCTTCCACCACTGGTCGAAGTGGCTGGCGGAGACGACCGAGTCGGGCACCCGCTCGTCGTAGAAGGCGTAGAGCGCGTCGTCGTCGACCACGAGGCCGCGCTGGCGCGAGCGAGCCTCGAGCTCGGCGGCCTCCGCGAGGAGGCGCCGGTTCTCGGCGAAGAAGTGGTGGTGCGTGGTCCACTCGCCCTGGACGAGGGCGTGCCGGATGAACAGCTCGCGGGCCTCTTCGGGGTTGACCTTGGAGTAGAGGACCTTGCGGTCGGCCACGATCGGGACACCGTAGAGCAGCACCTTCTCGATCGCCTGGGCGGCGCCCTGCTTGGTGGACCAGTGCGGCTCGGAGTACGTGCGCTTGACCAGGTGCTCGGCGAGCTCCTCGGCCCACTCCGGCTGGATCTTGGCGACGTCGCGGCCCCACAGCCGGCTCGTCTCCACAAGCTCGCCGGCCATGATCCAGACCGGCGGCTTCTTGGCCAGGCCCGAGCCGGGGAAGATCGCGAAGCGTGCGCCGCGGGCTCCGAGGTACTCGTTGCGGGCGAACTTCTTCGCCCGGCGGTCGGCCACGCTCTCGCGTCCCTTGACCGCCGACGCCTTGACCTCAGTGGCCTCCTGCATGCCGATCTGGGACAGCAGCCCGGCGAGCAGGGACCGGTGGATCGTGTCCCCGTCCCACGTCTGGCGCAGGTCGAGGTCCTCCTTGCCGGAGGCGCCGGCCGCGGCGCCCACCGTGTTGCCGGTCCCGTCCGTGCTCCCGGAGTCGCCCGCCACCCGCGGGGCGGGCGCGTTCATGACGATGCCGAGCGGCTTGGCCATCTCGCGCAGCTGCCCGACGACGTCCTGCCACTCCCGGATCCGCAGGAAGTTCAGGTACTCCGACCGGCACAGCCGCCGGAACGCCGAAGAGGACAGGTCCCGCTGCTGGGCGCGGGCGTACTCCCAGAGGTTGAGGTAGCTGAGGAAGTCCGACGTCGGGTCGGTGAAGCGCGCGTGCTGCTGGTCGGCCTGCGCGCGGAACTCGGTGGGCCGCTCGCGCGGGTCCTGGATGGACAGGGCCGCGGCGATGATCATCACCTCGCGGGCGGCGTGACGCTTGCCACCCTCGACGATCATCCGGGCCAGGCGCGGGTCCATGGGCAGCTGGGCCAGCGCGCGGCCGGTCTCGGTTAGCCGGGTGCCGCCGTCGGCGTCGGCCCCGGCCGGGGTCTTCGTGGACTCCAGTGCCCCGAGCTCGGTGAGCAGCTGCACGCCGTCGCGGATGGCGCGGGTGTCGGGCGCCTCGACGAAGGGGAAGCGGCCCATGTCGCCGGGTGAGCTCACCACCCCGACCGAGATCATCTGCAGCAGGACCGAGGCGAGGGACGTGCGCAGGATCTCCGGCTCGGTGAACTCGGGCCGGGACAGGAAGTCGTCCCCGGAGTACAGGCGGATCGCGACGCCGTCGGCCACGCGCCCGCAGCGCCCGGAGCGCTGGTTTGCGCTCGCCTGGGCGATCGGCTCGATCGGCAGGCGCTGCACCTTGGTCGCCTTGGAATAGCGCGAGATGCGAGCCGTTCCGGGGTCGACGACGTAGCGGATGCCGGGCACCGTCAGCGACGTCTCGGCGACGTTGGTCGCCAGCACGACCCGCCGGCCCGGGTGGGACTGGAACACGCGGTGCTGCTCGGCGGCCGAGAGCCGCGCGTACAGCGGCATGATCTCGATGTGGTCGGGGCGGCGGGCGTCCGTGGTCCGGGCGCCGAAGTGCCCGGACAGGGCGTCGGCGGCGTCGAGGATCTCGCGCTCGCCGGAGAGGAATACGAGGATGTCCCCGTGCCCGACGGCGCACAGCTCGTCGACCGCGTCGCAGATCCCGGTCATCAGGTCCCGCTCGCCGCCCTTCTTCGCCGAGGCGTCCTCGGGGGTCAGGGGGCGGTAGCGGATGTCGACGGGGAAGGTGCGCCCGGAGACCTCAATGACGGGGGCGAGCGGACGGTCGTCTGTCGGCCGGCCCTCACCGGGATCGGCGACGGGGCCACCCGGGGCGAAGTGCCGGGCGAAGCGCGCGGAGTCGATCGTCGCGGAGGTGATGATCACCTTGAGGTCCGGGCGCTGGGGCAGCAGCCGGGTGAGGTATCCGAGGATGAAGTCGATGTTCAGGCTGCGCTCGTGCGCCTCGTCGATGATGAGCGTGTCGTAGGCGAGCAGCTGGGGATCGCGCTGGATCTGGGCGAGCAGGATGCCGTCCGTCATGACCTTGACGAGGGTGTTCGCCGAGGACGTGTCGGTGAAGCGGACCTGGTAGCCGACGATCTCCCCGAGGGGGGTGCCGACCTCCTCGGCGATGCGCTCGGCGACCGTGCGTGCCGCGATCCGTCGCGGCTGCGTGTGGCCGATCTGCCCGGCGCGCCCGCGGCCCAGGTCGAGCAGGATCTTGGGGATCTGCGTCGTCTTGCCCGAGCCGGTCTCACCGGCGACGATGACCACCTGGTGGTCACGGATCGCCGCGGCGATGTCCTCGCGGCGGGCCGAGACCGGCAGCTGCTCGGGGTACGTGATGGGCGGCACGACGACGGCCGCGCGCGCCGCGGCGGCCCGCTCGAGGCGGGCGCGGTTGGGCTGGGCGCGGTCGGGCCTGCTGCGGTCTGACTTCTTGCGGCTGGTTCCTGTATCGCCGGACCTATCGCCGGTTCGTTCGCCGGTGCGCCCGCCACGGCCGCCGCGCCGACGGCCCGAGGACCGTGCCGATCGTTCAGGGGTCGCCGAACCCTCGGGTCCCGCGGGGGTGCTGCCGGGTTCGGGGTTCTGCGGTGCCGTGCTCACAAGCCACTATTCTCCCAGCCGCCGCAAGTTATTTCGCGGTTGGCCGGGTGGAGGAACGAAGGACCTAGTCCTTCGTGAACTGCATCGGGATCGCGAAGGCGAGGATCGAGACGAACAGACCGCCGCTGAAGATGTAGGCCGCGGAGCCCGGGTGGTCAAAGGCGATGGCCATGATGTACAGGCCGAGCGCGAACAGCGCGATCATCACGAAGGCAAAGACGGGACGCATAGGTGTTCCTCCAGTATCAAAGTCTGTACCAACGGTATCAGCGCTGCCGACAACCAGGGCTGGCGCAGCATGGCTAGGCTGGGTTGATGAGCGAATTGCGCGCCACCGGGGCCTTGGACGCCGCCGGGATCGAGTACACGATCCACCGTCACGGGCGAGTCTCCTCCCTTGCCGAGGCCGCGGCCGCACTCGGCGTCGACCCCGCGGGCATCGTCAAGACCCTCGTCGTGCGCCGCGGCGAGGACGACTATCTCCTGGTGCTCGTCCCCGGTGACCGGACGATCTCCTGGCCCAAGCTGCGCGCTCTCCTCGGCGTCCAGCGCCTGTCCATGCCCGACGCCGCGATCGCCCAGCAGGTCACCGGCTACGAGCGGGGGACCATCACGCCCTTCGGGGCGCTGCGGCCATGGCCGGTGATTGCCGACGAGCGCGTCCTCGGCCGTCCGGTGTCGATCGGCGCCGGCGCGCACGGGGTGGGTGCCACGGTCGATGGCACGGAGCTCGTCCGGGTGACGGGCGCGCAGGTCGCGGACGTCACGGAGGTCGCGGGCTGAACGACGGCGGCACGCGCCGCCAGGCACGTGCCGCCGTCGTGCCCCTGTCCTTGAGGTCAGGACCAGATGTCGTCCCCGCGCAGCGTGGCGTCCGCGCCGCCGTCGGCGTAGATCGTCTGGCCGGTCACGTGCGTGTTCTCCTCGCTGGTCAGCCAGGCGAGCAACTTGGCGAGCACAACAGACTCGGAGTGGTAGTTGAGCGGCATGGGGACGTGGGCGTCGACCATGTCGCGACCCTCCTGGGTCGCCAGGAGCTGGGTGGTCATCGCGGAGATGACCGTTCCCGGCGCCACGGCGTTGAGCGGGATCCCGGCTCCCGCCCAGGTCGCCGTGATGCACTCGCGGCGCACCCAGCGGCTCAGCGCGCGCTTGCTCGAGGGGTAGTTGAGGTATGCGGTGCCCGGACCCTCGTCGGCGAGCCGCTGGCCGATCTGCAGCGCGAGCGGCTCGTCGCCGGCGAGCAGCGCGTCGACCAGCTCGGGGGAGTTGGCCTGCAGGCTGGCCATCGAGGAGACGACGACGGCGCGCGGCGCGGCGCTCTTGGCGAGCGTGGGCGCGAGAGCCTCGAGGAGCTCGGTGACTCCGAAGTAGTTGACGGCGACCGTCAGGGGGATGGGGGCGGAGATGCCGGCGCACGCGATGACCGCGTCGATCGTCCCGCCGGAGAGCTCGATGGCCTTCGCGGCGGCGTCGGCGCGGCCGGCGGGGGTGCTGAGGTCGGCCTCGATGTCCGCGCCGCGCAGGTCGATGCCGATGACCCGCTCTCCGCGAGAGGTGAGGAGCTCGGCGGTGGCGGCGCCGATGCCGGAAGCTGAACCAGTGACGATGTATGTGCGACTCATCTTTTGACACTATGTCTGTCCGGCCGATCAGGCGCGGGTGCGTGTCGGATCTTTCGGATCAATCAGGAGTGACGTTGCGCTCAGTGCGCAACGTTCAGGATGTCGCCTCGGCGACGGATGCCTTGAGGGCGTCGATCTGGGTCGTCAGGGCGTCGATCGCCGACTGCACCTCAGGAGTCACAGTGTCACCGGCGGCGGAGGTGAGGTCTTTGAGCTTCTTCGACGCGTCGTCGAGCGCGGTCTGGGCGTCGGCCAGCTTCTGCTTGGCATCCGCGCCCTTTTCCTGGGCGTCCTCGAGGGCGGTCTGGGCCTGCTCGGCTGCGGACTTGGCTGCCGCGGCGGCCTCGGTCGCCTTGCTCTGCAGGGTCGCCGGCAGCGTGCTCAACTGGGTGCCGAGCGCCTTGGCGTCTCCGGCGATCGTCTGGACCTGGGACTTCGCGTCGGAGGCGAGCTGCTTGAGCTGCTCGGTCGAGATCGACACGTCGGGCAGGTTGGAGCATGCAGACAGTGTCAGCGCTCCGAGCACGACGACGGCGCTCGCGGCCAGGCGCGCGCGTCGCGAGGTCTGGCGGTCGGGGCGGCGAAGGAGGGTCATCCTCCTAGTCTGGCGGAACGGCCCCGAGTGATCACCCATACTGGGCGTGGACCGCGTGAAGATGGCGAAAATATCTCGCGCGAGCCGCGGTGCCTGCGCCAGACTGGTGCACATGTGGATCTGACCCTCGCCCGCGAATCTGTTCGTCCATCCCCTGATGGCCTGCCGCTCGGCCTGCGTCGGCGCCCGGCCCGGGACCCGTGTGCAAGGAGTTCTCATGACCCGTCTCGACCCCGCCATCCCCGAGCGCGGCGCCGACCTGCCCCAGGACCTGGCTCGTGACTTGGGCTCGCCCACGCGGATCGACCCAGCCCTGATCGACCCAGCGTTGCGTCCGCTCACCGCGGAGGGGTTGACCAAGTTCTACGGCGCGCAAAAGGTCCTGAGCGGCCTCCATCTCGCGGTCGCCCCTGGGCACCGGATGGGTGTGGTCGGGGAGAACGGAGTAGGGAAGTCGACGCTGCTGCGCCTGCTCGCTGGCTTCGAGGAGCCCGACTCGGGACGGATCTCGCGCCCCGAGGACCTCGGGTTCCTGCATCAAGAGATGCCGTTCCCGCCCTCGACGCCCGTGGCCGACGTGATCGCCGACGCCCTCGCCCAGGTCCGCGCCCTCGAGGCCGACGTGCAGCGGGCCGCCGACGCGCTTGGTGCTCCCGGAGCCTCGGCCGAGGACCTCGCCGAGGCCGAAGGGGCTTATGAACGGGCGCTGCAGCGCGCCGAGGTGGCACAGGTCTGGGACGCCGACCGGCGCGCCGAGGTGACTCTCGCGGGCCTGGGCATCGAGCACGTCATGGGTCGCACGGTCGACGAGATGTCGGGCGGCGAACGGACCCGGCTGCACCTGGCGGCCCTCCTTGTCCGTCAGCCCGGGGCCTTGCTGCTCGACGAGCCGACCAACCACCTCGACGACGAGGCCGCGACCTTCCTGGCTGGGGCGGTCCGGGCGATGCCCGGCGTCGTCGTGCTGGCCAGCCACGACCGGGTGTTCCTCGACGACGTGTGCACGGAGATCTTCGACCTGGACCCGACCCCGTCGGGGCTGTCCGGGACGCTCTACACGGGGGCGTACTCCGACTACCGCGCCGCCAAGAAGGCGGAGCGGGTGGCCTGGGAGCGCCAGTACGAGGCGGAGCAGGACGAGCTCGCCGAGCTCAAGGAGTCTGTCGCGACGACGGCTCGCAACGTCTCCCACGGACGGGAGAGCAAGGACCACAACAAGATGGCCTACGGCCGCCGCGGCGACCGGGTCGAGGGCCAGGTCTCACGCCGGGTGCGCAACGCCCAGCAGCGCCTGGACACCCTGGAAGACTCCCAAGTCCGCCGTCCCCCCAGGCCACTCACATTCCGGGCCTCGTCCTACGGCCTGGCCGCCGCGGGGGGCGCCACCCTGGCGCTGTCCCTGCGCGACGTCGTCGTGCCCGGACGCCTGGAGATGGCCTCCTTCGATCTCACGGCTGGGTCGAAGCTGCTGGTCACCGGGCCCAACGGGTCGGGAAAGTCGACCCTGCTGCACGTCATGTCCAAGGACGTCGTCCCGGCGCAGGGATCTGTGACCTGGGGTGAGGGGGTTCAAGTCGGGATGCTCGAGCAGGACGTCTACCTGCAGGACGACGTGCGGTCCCCGCGCGAGCTCTTCGATCTCATCGGGGCCGGTGACCAGCTCGCTGGCTTCGGCCTGGTGGGGCGAAAGGACCTCGACCGGCCGCTGCGGGAGCTGAGCGTGGGTCAGCGGCGGCGCGTGGTGCTGGGGATGCTTGTGGCGCAGGCCCCCGAGGTGCTGCTCCTCGACGAGCCGACGAACCACATCTCGTTGACCCTGGCCGACGAGCTCGGCGAGGCGATCGGCGTGGCACTCGGGACGATCGTCGTGGCCTCCCACGACCGCTGGCTCCGCCGCCGCTGGACCGGCAAGACCCTCACCCTCCCCACCCACTGACCGCCCTCACCCGTGCGCCCCGCGCACTCGCTGAGTGCGGTCAGATGGCTGGACGTATCGCTGGCGAGGCAGCCGTTCGGCCACACTCAGCGAAGTGGGTGTTGTGGACGGGGCCGGTTCAGGCGTCGGCGGTGGTGCCGCGGAGGACGTCGAGGTCGTGCTGGAGGGCGAGGAGAGCCGTGGACACCCCGGCGTCGATGCCGGCCACGCTGGCAGTCACGTAGCGGAGCTCGGCCGACGCGGCGTCGAGCGCCGTGCGGGCGTCGTTGAGACTGTCCTCGGTGGACCACGCCGAGAACGGTTCGGCCGCGTCAACGGCGCGCAGCGCCCGCTTTGCGGTCGAGGTTGCCGCCTGCGTGGACGCGATCGCGTTGCGCGTCTGCGCGCGCAGGGCCGCAGGCAAGACGGAGGTGTGGGTGACCGCGGACGTGATGTCGCGGGAGACGACGTCGGCCTGGGAGCGGACCTGGACGAGGGTGTCCTGGCGCTCGACCGTGTCGGCGAAGGCGACCGAGCCGGTCGCAAGAGGGAGCGCGATGGCGAGGAGGCTCGCAGTCGCTAGTCGAGTCGTCTTTGACGTCATGTAACGATTCTGCAACGAGAATCTGTGAAGAACCTGAATTCCACCAAAGATTCACCCGCGAGTCGGGGATCTCCTCATCTGTGGGCGAGCGGCCAGCCCGGCCAGCCCAGCCAGCCCGCGAACGGTCCTGGAGGCCGACGTCGCCCCCGCCGCAACCTCGCTCCGATGGGTCGATTTGTTGCCTTCGGTCATCACGCGCCATACTTGCGCACGTGCGCCAATCGTGGTGCAAAATGCCGCCCCACCTGCACTTATGCGTGTGTGGCGTCCGAGCCTCAAGGACAACGCCGATGCACCGCCCCACCCGTTTTGCGAAGAACTGGATTCCCCTCTCGATTGCCGGTGCGCTCGTCCTCGGGGTGGGTGCGTGCGCCGCCAACTCGTCGCAGGATGCCTCCTCCGGGCCGTCGGAGGCTTCCACCTCTGCGACGTCGGATGCGCCGGATATGGCTGCGCAAGGCGTTCTCGCCGCGAACGGCTCGGCGGCCGACGGAACTTCCCCGGCGACCGCTCCTGGTCAGGCCGAGCCCGAGGGCAGCGATACCGGCATCCTCCCGGGCGGCGGGTCGAGCCACAAGGTGGAGGACGAAGAAGCTGTCGTCAACGTGAAGCGGAACGCGTCGAACGCGAATGCGACCGAGCAGGCGACCGTTGCTGCCCCGGTGAATTCTGCGCCGGACTCGTCCACGGAGCCGAGCGTGTCGCCGACCGCTGCACCGGAGGCGACTGCCGCACCGAAGCCGGCTGCTGCACCGGAGGTGACCGCCGCACCGGAGCCGACTGCTGCACCGAAGCCGAAGCCGACCGCGGCTCCGTCTCCGGCTCCGGCTCCGATTTTGGCCGCACCGGCGACCACAACGCCTTCCGCCACCTACGACCTGTCGACTCTCCCGTCCTTGGGCTTCTTCGACACGACCGCGACCGGCGCCGCCCGTGCGCTGCGCAACGACCTGTCGGGTGCGCTGAGCGGCCAGGTTCAGTTCGCCCAGAGCCACACCATCGATGCGAGCGGCAACACTGCAAAGAAGATGCCGACCCTCGTCACCAGTCGTGAAGCGCTGCTGCTGTTCTCTCCGGAGAAGGTCGCGAATTCCGTATCTGTCGAGGTCAGCATCAACGGTGTGGTGATCAACACGATCGCGCTCGCCGACCCGACCCAGATCCCGCGCTCCGACATGGTCATTACGGGCACCAGGGAAGACGTCGTCTACACGCGCAAGGCCTGGACGACCACGCTGCCGTATGACGTCATGAAGTCCGGCTTGTCGCTGAAGTTCACGACCGACACGCGTGAGACCGGCGTGCTGGCCGCTGACAAGTTCGAGTTCGCAGCTCCCAAGGAGCTCATCATCAGCTCGATCGAGCTGGGGATGCTCACAGCTGCGCCGACATCCACCGACCACTACATGCTGAACGAACCGGAGAAGGCGGGATCCGACTACTTCCAGACGGTGCCCGTCGCCAAGATGATCGTGGCGAAGTACGAGACGGTGAGCCTCGACAAGGTCATCGTCAGCACAGCCGACAAGGCCGGCAAGATCTACACGGACGCCAGCGCGGACACCGGCGGCGTCTACGCCGGCGACATGCGCGAGAACGTCGGCAAGGCCCAGGTGAGCACAGGGATCAACCAGGCGAACTTCGGTACGTCGAGTTCCCCCATGGACCAGAAGCAGCCCGGGACGTTCAACGAGCGGATCATCCACCACTCGGCAGGCTTGTACGTCAACGGCGTGCAGAAGCACGGTCTCAGCGGCGGCAACGGCATGGCGACGTTGTACTCGTCCTGGGGCAACGAGTTCAGCCACGAGCTCGGGCACTCCTACGGTCTCGGCCACTACCCCGGAGTCAACAACGCGTTGACCGGTGACGCCAAGGTCATCAACGCGACCCAGAACAGCGAGAGCGGATGGGGCTACATCGCCTACCGCGATCGCATGCGATCCAACCTCGCAGGCGGCAGCGCATTCCTGCCTGCTGGGTTCGACGTGAACGGCGATCCCTTCGCCCAGAACTACCAGGGCATCTACAACTACAACCGCGACTCGATGGCCGGCGGTTGGGTCACCAGCACGCTGTCGAAGTACACCCACTACACGGGTTACAGCGCCGACATCATCCAGCGCGGGCTCAAGACGGTGGTTCCCGACCTCGCCTACCCGAGCGGATACCGCGACTGGGACGCCGCGAACGGGAAGTACGTCGACGCCAAGGTTCTGAACCAGGCGTTCAGCTCGCCGAAGCCCAGCAAGGTCGGCGTGCCCGTCTTCACCCTGCTCGGCGGCTACAACCCGTCCAACGAAGCCAACACCTTGATGTACCCGGCCTTCCGCAGCAACTACGGGAACGTCTTCACTCCCGCAGCTGGCGCAGTTGACACAAGCACGGTGAGCTCCACCCGCCAGTGCTGGATCAGCGTCACGTTCGCCGACGCTCACGTAGAGAACACGGCACTGCTGGCCACCGACGGTGTGAAGCAGTTCAACATCAACATCGCCGACGCCGACAAGCCGACCGACAAGCCGACCGATGCCAGCATCAACTGCCGCACGGGCGGCGTGACCACTCAGCTCGGCAACGCGATCACGATCGCCACGGACCTCGCTCCGATGGCGCCCGCGGTCGTCATCGGGGAGGAGCAGGGCTACAAGGCCCTCCGCGCGGTCGAGATCGTCGAGCTTGACGCATCCCTGCAGAAGCTTGTCGGCTCGGCCGTCCCGGTCCTGCCGACCACGGCGGCACTCCAGCTGTCGAGCTGGGAGAGCGACCTCACCGGCCTGAGCGCGTCGTCCCTGGCCGTCCTCGAGCGCATCCGGTTGCAGCAGGCGGCGGCGGATGCCGTGGAGACCTTCGTGGCGACGAACAAGACGGCACTCGCCGCAGGCGACTCGGCCGTCAAGGCCGGGCTGGTCGACGTGCTGACGGCGAACGGGATGACCGAGAGTGATTCGGTCGTCCTGCCGAAGGGCGCTGCCCTCACGATCGACAACGGCCGGTGCCTGACCGTCGACGACATCAGCGGGACGCATTCGGTTGTCGCCACGGCGACCAGCAAGCTGTGTGCCGATGGCGACGAGCAGCGTTGGGTCATGGATGTCCGTGGCGCCATCCACAACGTTGCTCTGCCGGGCCTCTGCCTCACGGCGGCAACTCCGGCGACGCTCACGAAGTGCTCGACGGCCACCGCGTCACAGGTCTGGACCTGGGAGAGCGACGGCCACCTGAAGAGTGCGACGTCGAGCTACCTCGATCTCTACAAGCACCTCACGCCGAGCACGCCCGGGATGTACCCCAGGACCACAGGCGCCAACCAGATCTGGAAGGGTCTGACCACGAGCTCCAACCCCGTCCTCGTCACGTTGAGCCCGGCGACCCTCGCCCTGCTGCGCTCGCTGCGTCTGGACGTCGTCGCCTAGCGGGCCTGTCCGCCAGAAGCTCTGCTGCAGGGGTACAGCCCCTGCAGCAGAGCTTCTGGCTTTGGGCACAGGTGCTGGACGTCGCAGATGCGAGAGAAATGTGGCGATATGACTGCACGTCTGGTGCCTGTCGGTGGAGAGCGTTACCGTCTTGTGACGCACCTGCTCCGCCGGTCGGTTCCGATCGAGCGCGTCGCCAGGGACAGCACCACACCGCACCACTTCGCAGGACAAGGCAGGCACATCATGAGCAGCAGTGAGTCGAACACCGGGTACTCGATCACGAGCCGGGACGTCGAGGGGACCACCCACGTGATCCTGCGCGGCGAGATCGACGCAGCGTTGCGAGACCAGGCCGGCGAGGCGATGGTGTTCGTCGTCGCGGCAAACAGCCCGGTCGTCGCCGATGTCGCTGATGTCACGTTTATCGATTCCTCCGGGCTGGCCTTCCTGGTCCAGCTGCACCGCTTGTGCGCGGAGAGCGGGCTGGACCTGGAGCTGCGCGACCCGTCGCAGAACATCCTCGACCTCCTGGAGGTCCTGGGTATGGCCGGGGAGTTCACCGTCCAGCACACCGAAGACCGCGAGACCCTCGGCGCAGGAGCCACGACCACCTGAGTTGACGCGTCCACCATCAATGTCGGTGGTCCGGGATACCGTCTGGGCATGCGCATCTTGCACACCTCGGACTGGCACCTTGGCAGAACGCTGCACGGGGTCGACCTGCTCGACCATCAGGCCGAGTACTTCGACCACCTGGTTGAGGTCGTGCGGACCGAGCGGGTCGGCGCCGTCGTCGTCTCGGGAGACGTGTACGACCGAGCAATCCCCCCGGTCGAGGCCGTCACACTGCTGTCCCAGACGCTGTCCCGGCTCGCCGAGCACGCTCAGGTCGTCGTCACGCCGGGAAACCACGACTCCGCGATCCGGCTGGGCTTCGGAGCCCAGCTCATGCGCGACGACGTCCACCTGCGCACCCGGGTGGCCGACGTCGGGCAGCCGGTCGCGATCGCCGACCCGGCCGGTGGCGGCCCGGTCCTGGTCTACGCCCTGCCCTACCTCGACCCGGACGCGGCCCGCACGGCCCTGCGGGAAGACGATGGCGTACCGCTCGGACGCTCCCACGAGGCGGTCATGGCCGCGGCCATGCGCCGCGTCCGCGGCGACCTGTCGCGTCGTCAGGCCGCTCAACCGGGGGAGCGGGTGCGCTCGCTCGTCATGGCGCACGCCTTTGTCATCGGCGCGGACGCCTCGGAGTCCGAGCGTGACATCCGGGTCGGGGGCGTCGACTCGGTCCCGGCCGGAACCTTCGCGGGGGTCGACTACGTCGCCCTGGGTCACCTGCACGGCCCGCAACGGGTGGCATGCCCGGGGCCCACCGTCGGCCGCTACTCGGGGTCCCCCCTCGCGTACTCCTTCTCCGAGATGCGTCACGCGAAGTCGACCGTGCTGGTCGACCTGCACGACGACGGCGTGTCCGGCGAGCCGGAGCTCGTGGCCGCACCCGTCCCCCGCCGTCTCGCGGAGGTGACCGGGACGATCGACGACCTCCTCGGAGCGGCCGGTGAGGGCCACCACGACGACTGGGTCCGCCTGATCGTCACCGATCTGATGCGTCCTCAGGAGATGAACGCCCGGCTCAAGGACCGATTCCCGCACGCGCTCGTCATGATGCACCGCCCGGCCGGCGATCGGCCCCGGGAGTCGCTCACCCTCGCGGTCACGGCCGCGAGCGACCCGGTCGTGGTGGCCGCCGACTTTGTGGCGCACGTCAGCGGCCTGGCGCCCAGCGCCGCCGAGACCGATGTCTTGCGGACCGCCTTCGAGGCTGCCAATGCCACCGACCGGAGCGCATGATGTACCTCCATTCCATGACGTTGCAGGCGATCGGCCCCTTCGCTGGCCGGCACACGGTCGACTTCGCGGCCTTGGCGGACTCGGGGATCTTCCTGCTCGAGGGACCCACGGGAGCCGGGAAGTCGACGCTCATCGACGCGGTCGTCTTCGCCCTCTATGGCAGGGTCGCCTCGGCGGCCGCGAGCGAGGACCGGTTGCGCTCCGCCTACGCTTCTGACGACACCGAGTCCTTCGTCGACCTCACCTTCGAAACCGGGGCCGGCGTGTTCCGGGTTGTGCGCACGCCCGAGCGGCTGCGCCCGAAGAAGCGCGGGGACGGCACCACCAAGCAGCAGGCCAGCATCAAGCTGTGGCGGCTCACCGGGGACGAGGTCGCCGCCGGGCTCGGGGACCCCGGGGACAGCGGGGAGCTCCTGGCCAATCGTCTCGACGAGGCCGGGGCCGAGCTGACGAGGATCATCGGGCTTGACCGCAGCCAGTTCGTGCAGACCATCGTGCTGCCGCAGGGCGAGTTCGCGAACTTCCTGCGTGCCAACCCTGAGGACCGGCGGGGGCTGCTGCAGAAGGTGTTCGGCACCGAGATCTACGAGAAGGCCCAGACGCAGCTCGCGTCCATGCGTGCGTCCGCCCAGCATCAGCTGACCGCGGCCCGGGCGCAGGTGAGCAGCGCGGTCGAGTCCTTCATCGTCGGTGCGTCGCTGAGCCTCGAGGACGAGGAGATCCTGCGGGGGGCCTCGACCCGCGACGCACCCAAGCTCGCCGACGAGCACGTGGCCGCACTGGCGTCCGCCGCCCAGGAGCACTCCCTCGTCGAGGCCGCCGCGCGAACCCGTCTGAGGGCCGCCCGGGTGGACCTCGAGAGCGCCAAGCAGCTCGTGGAGACCGCGGCACGCCGAGAGTCTCTGCTCGCCGAGAACCAGGTGCTCGACAGGCGGGCGCAAGAGGTCCAGGACCTGGAGTTTGCGCTCACTGCCGCTCGTCGCGGAGCCATGGTCGAGCCGTCGATCACGGCCGAGGTGGTCGCCCGGGGCGCGGCCGAGGCCGCCGCGGCGCGCCTGCAGACCGACCTGGAGCGGGCTCGATCGGTCGTCGAGGTCCCGGCTGCCCTCACCGTCGGCCGGGACGACTTCGAACCCGGTGCTGTCGGCGGTGCCGACGGCGTTGATCGCGCTGCCGCGGATACCGCACCCGGCACCCATGACGGGTCGCGTGAGCAAGCCCGGTCGGCGCTGCGTCAGGGACGGGACGAGGACGCCGGGCAGATCGCGCTGCTCAACCGGCTGCTGCTGGTCGAGGCGGGACTCGCGAGACGGCGGACGGAGCTGGCCGCAGGAGCGCTCGCGCTGGTCACCCAACGCGCGGCGATCGCTGACCTGGGGACCGCGCTCGCCGCGCGGCCAGCAGGCCACCTCGAGCTCGAGACCGCCCGGGACACGGCACGCGCGCTCGCGGCGGACCTGCCGTTGCGCACCGCCCGGCTGACGTCGGCCCGCGAGCTCGTGGAGACGTTCGCCCGCCTGGAGCTGCTCACGACCGAGCACGACGCGGCCCTGAGCGCCCGGTCGGCCATGGGCGTCCTCGCCCAGCAAGCGGTCGACGCTGAAGGGGACGTTCGCCGCGCCCGGATAGCGGGCATCGCGGGCGAGATCGCGGCCAACCTCGATGTGGGGACACCGTGTCCGGTCTGCGGCTCGGCGGAACACCCGGAACCGGCACGCCTCGGTGCGGACCATGTGGACCAGGCAGCCGTGGACGCCGCGGAAGCCGCCCGGCAGGAGTGCGAAGCTGCCCTCGCGGCGGCCGACCAGCTCGTCGCGCGCCTCGCAGACCGGCTCGCCACGACAGGAGAATCCATCGCGGGGACCGACTTCGTCACGGCGGCCGCCGAGCTCACCGCTGCGCAGGTCGCGGTCACGGCCGCGACGGCCGCGCACGACCAGGCTGCCGCCGCCGCCCGAGACCTCGAGGCTTTCGACCTGGAGACCACGGCGCTGCGCACCGACCACGCCGTACGCGTGGAGCAGGCCGCGACCGACCGGGCCCGCCTGGACCACGACGGCGCAGACCTTGCCTCCGACGAGGAGGAGATCTCCACGGCGGCTGGGGCGCGCACGGTTACGGAGGTCGTC
This sequence comes from Sanguibacter gelidistatuariae, assembly GCF_900096585.1. Classification (GTDB taxonomy): domain Bacteria; phylum Actinomycetota; class Actinomycetes; order Actinomycetales; family Cellulomonadaceae; genus Sanguibacter; species Sanguibacter gelidistatuariae. The sequence continues at coordinate 338,861 of NZ_FMYH01000001.1, read as the reverse complement.
GCAGACCTCACGGGGCGGGTCGAAGCCGTCGACGCGCTGCTCACCTCTGCGGACCAAGCCGTCACCGCCTGGTCCGGGCACCGTCAGCGCCGGGATGAGCTTGATCGCAGCCTTGTGGACAACACCTTCGACAGCACGGAGGCGGCCCGCGCCGCGGTCCTCCCGAAGGATCGGGTCGCGGGGCACGAGCAGGTCGTGGCCGCCTATCGGGCGGCTCGCGACCGGGTGCGGGCCGGACTGGCCGAGGAGCGGATCGTCGCACTGCCGGACGTCGTCGACGTCGACCTCGAGGCGGTCCGCACCGAGGAGACAGCGGCCGAGACCGCAGTCCACGAGGCCCAGGTCACCGCTGCGCTGGCCGGACGCACGGTCGAGGACGCGGGGCGGGACGCGGCGGTGCTCGCCCGCGCGAGCGCCCAGCTCGAGACGGTCGAGGTGACCGCCGAGCCGGTCGTGCGGATGGCGGACCTGGCGGGCGGCGTGTCCGCGGACAATGCCACCCGGCTCACCCTGGCGACGTTTGTTCTCATGCGCCGATTCGAGGACGTCGTCGCGGCGGCCAACTCGCGGATCTCGACGATGTCGGACGGGCGGTACGAGCTGGTCCGTTCAGACGTCAAGGAGGTCAAGGGCAACACGAAGGTAGGGCTCGCGCTGCGGGTCCTCGATCACCAGACCGGAGTCCCGCGATTGCCCAGCTCGCTGTCCGGGGGTGAGACGTTCTACGTCTCCCTGTGCCTCGCGCTCGGCATGGCCGACGTCGTCACGGCCGAGGCCGGCGGTGTGGACCTGGGAACCCTGTTCGTGGACGAGGGCTTCGGTTCCCTCGACCCCGAGACGCTCGACTCGGTCCTCGCGATCCTCGGCCGTCTCCGGGCCGGCGGCCGGGTGGTCGGGGTGGTCTCGCACGTCGAGGCGCTCAAGCAGACCATCGCCGACGGCATCTCCGTCCGCCGTCTTCCCGACGGGTCGAGCACCCTGACCGTCCGCGCCGGCTGACAACAGCATCTGGTGCGAATGCGGGGCGGCAGACACGTCGACGGGCTGTGCGCCCCGGTGGGTGCACGGCCCGTCGAATGAGGCTAGGACTCAGGCCTGGCGGTACTGCCAGATCGAGTTCAGGGCGTCCTGGTAGTAGAAGGTGTGCCCGCCGATGAGGAAGGTGAGGAGCACACCGATCCCGGGCGACGTGTTCGTCGGGAGGCCGGCCGCGGCCTGGGCCTGCTGGATCCGCTGACCCGTGCAGTAGATCGAGAAGTAGGAGAAGTACGGCACAAAGATATACAGCAAGATCATGTTGGTCGGGTTGACTCGGATCGAGGAGTTGAAGTTCCTGAGCTCGACGTTGACCTTGTAGTACCAGACGATCCCGTAGATCCCGAGGGTGATGATCGAGAGCAGGAAGACGCCAATCGGGGACCGGGTCTTGCCCGAGGGGCCATTCTGGTAGGCGCCGGGATACGGGGTCGTTGCGACCGGGTAGGCGCCGTAGCCAGTTGCGGGAGCCGACCCGTAGCCGGCGGAAGAGTAGTCAGCACCGGGGCCCGAGGGCGGCGGAGTGAAGTCGTTGGGTGAGGTCACGCGCCCACAGTAGCGGGCAGCGGTCAAGCCTGGGAAGAGGTGTTCGCACGCTTTACGCAGATCCTCATGGGCACCTGTCTCCGATTCACCCGTGTCGACCCGTGGGAGGACTGCAAATGGCAGCATTCTGCGGCAGACTAGTTGAATGAGCAATGAGAATGGCGTCTACTCCGTCCCCGGCACAGAGTTCACTCGCGACACGAACTACATCCAGACCCGGATCACCGCGGACGGGCGGGACGGGTTTCCCGTGGAGGCGGGACGCTACCGTCTGATTGCGGCCAAGGCGTGCCCCTGGGCCAACCGGACGATCATCGTCCGCCGACTTCTCGGCCTCGAGGATGCCATCTCGTTGGGCATGCCAGGGCCCACTCACGACAAGGACAGCTGGACCTTCGACCTCGACCCGGGCGGCGTCGACCCTGTCCTGGGGATCGAGCGGATCCAGCAGGCCTATCTCGCCTACGACCCCGACTACCCCCGGGGTATCACTGTCCCGGTGATCGTCGACGTGACTACCGGCAAGGTCGTCACCAACGACTATGCCCAGATCACCCTCGACTTCTCGACCGAGTGGACCGCCTACCACCGCGAGGGCGCCCCGGACCTCTACCCCGAGCACCTGCGTGCCGAGATGGACCCCGTCATGCGCCGGATCTACACCGAGGTCAACAACGGCGTGTACCGCTGCGGCTTCGCCGGCACCCAAGAGGCCTACGACGCGGCCTACGCCCGGCTGTGGATTGCGCTGGACTGGCTCTCTGAGCGCCTTGCGTCGCAGCGCTACCTCATGGGCGAGTCGATCACCGAGGCCGACGTCCGCCTCTTCACGACCCTCGTCCGCTTCGACGCCGTCTATCACGGGCACTTCAAGTGCAACCGGTCCAAGCTCACCGAGATGCCGATCCTGTGGGCCTACGCGCGCGACCTGTTCCAGACCCCCGGCTTCGGTGAGACGGTCGACTTCGACCAGATCAAGACCCACTACTACGTGGTGCACCGCGACCTCAACCCCTCCGGGATCGTCCCCGTCGGCCCGGACCTGGCCGGCTGGACGACGGCGCACGGCCGCGAGTCGCTCGGCGGCCGCCCCTTCGGCGACGGCACCGCCCCCGCCCCGCTCCCCTGATCGCCGCTGATCGCCGCCCCTCCAGTCCCAACCCCGCACCCCCGCACGTCATCACCCTCCCGATAGGTGCCCGATTCCCGCCCTGGTTTCACCGTGAAACGGGGCGGTAATCGGGCACCTATCGGGAGGGGTGCGGGGGTGGGGGTAAAGGGGGCGGGGGAGGGGCGTCCCGACCTACCGGGGCCACCTACCAGCGGTTCCGGGCCTCCTCGGCCCAGCCGACGAGGCCGTCCACGGATACCGGGGTGCCGGCGTCGTCGACCACGTGCCCGGACCAGTGGCCGAAGCACTGGTGGGTCTCGCCCGCGAGCACCACGAGGTTCGTCACCGCGACCCGCTCGTGGAACGGGGTGAACGTCAGGTCCACCCGCGGCCCGGTGACCCGCCACGGCGCCATCCAGTCCTCGCGGTCGTACGTCCACGTGAGCTCGTCGTGCAGCTTGTGCACCCGGCCGTCGACGACGAGCGCGTTCTCGGTCGCCCCGGTCCCCACGGTCCACTGACCGCCGATGGTCAGGCCGACCGTGCGACCACCGACCACCCCGGACCCCGCCCCCCAGTTCCACACCATCGAGTACGGCCACCGCCCGCGCCCGTGATCGAGGACCGCCCAGCTGTCGTCGGCGGGTACGTCGACCACGATGCCGTCCATCCTCAGCCGTCCGCTGACCCGCAGCGCCGGGTCCTTGACCGTGTACTGGAAGCGTCGCGCGCTCCATGGCACGACTACGCACATCGACTCATGGCCCACCGGCATCTCCACGGTGAGGTCGAGGCGGACCCGGTCGGTCGCCGCCTGGATCCGGACCGACGCCGGTCCCGGGGTGATCTCGACGGCGAAGCCGCGGCGTCGGGCAGTGACGGTTCCCGTGTGAAGGCTGTGCGGGAGCATGGTCCCGGCGGCGAAGGGCGCAATGACCGACTGGTCCACGACCTCGCCGGTCTCGCGGTCGAGCACCCACAGCTGGTGCACCCCGGCGTAGTCCAGGCTCGAGACGGTCAGGCCGACGACGTGGGTGGGGGTGATGATCCCCCAGTACTCCCAGCGCTTGTTGCGTCCCCAGGCGCCCGCGCGCCCGATGCCGCCCGGCAGGTTTGTGCGGTGCAGCGGCGTCCGTGACCAGCCCGCCGCGAGCGGGTCGAGCCGCCCGTCGGGTCGGCACAGCACGACGGGGGTGGTGATCTCCAGCTCGAAGGCCTCGGGGACCTCGTGGGCCGCGTGGGTGTCGGTCATGATCAGGCCTTGTGCGGCGCGACGCCGACGACGCTCGCGTGTCCGTCGACCGGGAACCGTTCGTGGTTCCGCGCGAGCTTGGCCTCACCGGCTGCACCCAGGTCCACCCCGAGGACGTCGGCCAGGCGCACGAGGTAGATGAACACGTCGGCGAGCTCGTCGCCGATGCGCTCGCGGCGGTCGGGAGCCTCGAAGGTCGCGACCGCCTGATCCGCGGGGACCCACTGGAGCAGCTCGGCGACCTCGCCGACCTCGCCCATCAGGGCCAGGACGAGGGACTTGGGGTCCTGGAACTGTCCCCAGTCGCGCTCGGTCGAGAAGGCGCGGACGGTTGCGGTGAAGGTGGTGAGGTCGGTCATCCTCAGACCCTACTGAATCCGATCGGGAACTGTGCCGTCCGGAGCTGTCCGATCGGGGACGGAGACGTCAGGAGCTGAGGACCGCGACGAGGAAGTCGGAGTCCTCGTTGTGGGGGCGTAGGTCCCACGTGGAGAACAGGGCGTCCACGGCCAGCCCGGCTGAGGCGACATCGTCCAGGAACGCGCTCGTGAGGTAGCCGCGCCCGGCGCCGAAGCCCACCACGATCCGGCCCGACGGCGAGAGGTGGCGCCGCATGTTCTCGAGCACGGTGACGTGCGTCCCCGGGGCAAGGAAGGTCATGACGTTCCCAGCGCAGACGATCGCGTCGAAGCCCTCGGTGACCTGGTGGGCTGCGAGGTCCATCTCAGCGAGGTCCCCTACGAGCCACCGCACCCCCGGGTGGTCCTCGATCGCGGCATTGATCAGGACCGGGTCTACGTCGATGCCGACGACGGTGTGCCCGAGCGCCACGAGAGCCGCGCCAACCCGCCCAGGCCCGCAGCCGGCGTCGAGCACGCGGGCGCCGCGCGGGACCATGGCGTCGATGGTCCGAGCCTCGCCCGCAAGGTCCTTGCCCCCGGCCGCCAACGACCGCATCCGCTCGAGGTACCAGAGCGAGTGGCTGGGGTTGCGTTCGAGGTTCTGCTCCCAGAGTGTGGGGGTGCGCATGGTGAGACCTTTCATCGCCGGGTGGACTCTTCACTGTAGGTCGGCCTCCGCGGGAGGGTCGGGACCTTCGACCGTAGGCCGGCGGCCTCAGCCGGTGTACTCGAGGTGCCAGTATTCGGGATTGGCGCCGCCCTGCCGCGCCCAGGCAGGAGTGACCCACCCGAAGGCCGGGCCGTTCTTCACGAGCCAGACGTATCGCTCGGAGCCGAAGGCGTAGCACGACCACTCGGGCAGGTCGAGGGCCCGACCGGTGCCGTGGGTCGAGGTGCCGGGCGTGGTGGCGATCGTGCCCAACGCCTCTCGCATCCGGACCTGCTCGGCGTAAGAGCGGTACGTGAGGTCCAGGTCGAGGTCCCCGCCGAAGGCCGCTCGATAGGAGTTGTTGAGCCGATCGAGTGACACGGCGGCCCGGTGCGCGAGGTACTGAGGCGTGCCGACCGTGTCGAAGCCCCAGGTCAGCTGGGTCATCGCCGAGGCCGGGATGTTGCCGTTGGACCCGTCGCCCTCCGTCGACGGCGGTGAGGTGTAGAACGGCGGGCCGGTGTAGGTGGAGTCGTTGACGCACGCGGGGGCAGACTGCGCGGGTGGCGTGGTGGCCGACGGCGCAGGTGACGGCTGGTCTGCACGCGCGGCCGGTGCGGTGGCGTCGGCGGCCGCCTTCTTGGCGGCATCCGCGGCGGCCTGGTCCGCAGCAGCTTGGTCTGCGGCAGCCTGATCCGCAGCCGCCTGCTCGGCCACGGCCTGCTCTGCCGCCGCCCGGTCCACCAGGAGCTGTTCGGTCAGGCGCTCGGCGATGGCGGTCTCAGCGGCTCCGCGAGCCGTCAGCCGCTCGGCGGTCTCAGACTGCACCGCGACCTGCTGCTCGGCACGGTAGTGCGCGTCCTGTGCACGAGTCTCGGCCCGCTGAGCGGCGATCTCGGGCGAGCTCGCGGGGGCGCTGGTGCTGGCGAAAGCACCCCCGAGGGCGAGCGCCCCGAGGAGGGCGCACAGGCGCAGCCGCCGGGTCCGGGTCATGTCGGCTCCTCACGAGTCGCTGGTCGACATCTCCTCACACCCTAGGGTGAGCGCTCACGACGACGAACGCGCGTCTTGGGCCGCCCCTGCGCGGCGCGTGCGGTCGACCGAACTGCGTTTCGGGCGAGGGTTGTCACACTGGAGCCGTGACGACACCGCCTGAGACCGCCCGAGTGCACCCCACGCCGACATCGCGGCAGATCCGCCGCTGGCGCCGCAACCTCGCCGACGAGCGCGCCGAGGCCGCCGTGTACCGCGAGCTCGCCGCCCGTCGGACTGGGGAGGAGCGGGAGATCCTGCTCGCCCTCGCCGAGGCCGAGAAGCGGCACCAAGAGCACTGGCTCGCGCTGCTGGGGCCGCACGTGGGGCGCCCGCTGCGCGGACACTGGCGCACCCGCGGGCTGGGGCTGCTCGCCCGCCGCTTGGGGGGCGTGTTCGTCCTGGCGCTCGCCCAGCAGGCCGAGGCCCGGTCCACCTACGACGCCGACGTCGATGCGACCGCCGCGATGGCCGCCGACGAGCGGATCCACGGTGAGGTGGTCCGCGGGCTGGCGACCCGCGGCCGGATGCGGATGTCGGGGACGTTCCGTGCGGCGGTCTTCGGCGCCAACGACGGGCTCGTGTCCAACCTCGCGCTCATCCTCGGGATCGGGGCCTCGGGTGCATCCCAGGCCACCGTGCTGCTGTCCGGCCTGGCCGGGCTGCTCGCCGGTGCGCTGTCCATGGGCGCCGGGGAGTACGTGTCCATCCGCTCCCAGCGCGAGCTGCTCGAGGCCGCCAACCCGAGCCCGGAGGCTGCTGCTGCGATCGGGCACCTCGACGTCGACGTGAACGAGCTCGCCCTGGTCTACAGGGCGCGCGGGCTCACCGCCGAGGAGGCCCAGGCACACGCGGACACGGTGATCGCGACGTTCTCCGCGTCTACGGTCATCGCACCCGACGGCGCCGAGGGCGACCACGAGGCGATCGGCACGGCGTTCGGGGCGGCGGCGTCGAGCTTCTGCTTCTTCGCGTCGGGCGCGCTCATCCCCGTGCTGCCGTACCTGTTCGGCGCGGAGGGGCTCACCGCGATCGTCGTCGGCTCCGGCCTGGTGGGTATCGCGCTGTGCCTGACCGGCGCGACCGTCGGGGTGCTCTCCGGGGCGTCGCCGGTCAAGCGGGCGCTGCGCCAGCTCGCGATCGGGTTCGGCGCCGCCGGGGCGACGTACGCGCTCGGCCTCGTGTTCGGGGCGGCGGTGGGGTGAGAAGGCGACGGTGACGGCGCGACGGCGCGCGGCTTGCCGTCAGCCGACGCGGACGACCGCGTGGCCGTCGACGACCACGACGTCGTGGACCGCGAGGCGCCGGCCGTCGGGCATCTCGACGAGCACCGGGAGGCTGCGCTGGGCGCCGGAGAGGACCATCGACCGCTGGAGCTCGGTGACGAGGGCATCGAGCGAGACGCCCGGCTCAGCTGGGACCGGCGCGCCGGCAGCCCCGCTCTCCCAGCCGCGGAGCGTCGCCGTGATCTCGTCGAGGAAGTCGTCGACGGCGTCGACGCCGTAGCCCGCACGGAACTTCGTCGCGGCGAACTTCTGGACGGTCACCTGGTCGGCCGTGAGGCTGTCCGGCGCCCGACCCGTCCCCGACTCGTACCTGCGGAGCGTCTCGGTGACCGTGTCGAGGAAGTCGTCCACGGCGGACGCCTCGTACCCCTCACGGAACTTCGTCGCCGGGAACTGCTTCTTCAGGATCTCGTCTGCCCTCAGCATCCCCAGAACGTACCGTACCGCACCGCACCGCACCTCGCCCCGTCCCGCCCCGCCTCGCACCGTCCCGCGAGCTCGCGCGGCCGTCAGCTGATGCGCTGACCGTCTACCGCTGCCCGGCCAGCGCTGCCAGCGCGGCGGTCGTGACGGCGTCGGGATCGCCCGTCATGGGCACGACGACGCCGTCCTCGTCGTCGCCGAGTGTCTCAAGGGTCGCGAGCTGGGAGGTCACCAGCGAGGCGGGCATGAAGTGGTCGGCGCGGGCCTCCACGCGGCCGGCGAGCACCTCGGCCGGGACGTCGAGGTGCACGAACCGCACCCGTCCGACCGCGTGGGCGAGCACCTCGCGGTAGGTCTGGCGCAGGGCGGAGCAGGCGATCACGCTCGACCCGCCGGCGTCGGCGATCGCGGACATGGTGTCACGGACCTCGGCGAGCCAGGGCGCGCGGTCCTCGTCGTCGAGCGGGGTGCCCGCGCGCATCTTCTCGACGTTGGCCTCGGGGTGCAGGTCGTCGGCGTCGATGAACAGCGCGCCGGTGCGGTCAGCCAGCAGCATGCCGATCGTCGACTTGCCGCATCCGGAGACGCCCATGACCACGAGGTGCGTCGGGGTGGCGGGGCGGGTGTGAGGCTTCGTCGACATGGCGCCAGCGTACGCGGGCGCGGATGAGCGCGGCGCGGAGGGTCGGTGCGGGCGTGCGGGGTGGGTAGGCAGAGTGGGCAGGCGGACCGGCTCAGGCGAGCAGCAGGTCCAGCGTCGCGCCGAGCTTGGTGGTCAGGTCCGCGTTCTGGGCGGCGACCCAGTCGCCCGAGTAGGCGCGCGGCGCCGGCTCGACGAGCATGACGGTGTACATGTAGGCACGGTAGAGCAGCAGCCGGGCGTCGGCCGGGCTCAGAGCACCCGCGCGGGGCGGCTCGGTCACGTCGAGGTCGCCGCCGGTGCCCCGGTAGCTGTCGGCGAGGGACGCCGGCACCGGCCCGATGCCGACCTGGTCCGCGCCGACGAACTCGAAGAGCGGGTCACCCCAGAACGCGCGCTCGGTGTCGATGATCCCGGTGATCGCCAGAGTGTCAGGGTCGATGAAGATGTTGCCCTCCCACAGGTCGGTGTGGATCAGGTGGGGTGTCTCGACGAGTGCGAGGGCCTCTTCGTGGCGCGCGACGGCGGCGATGATCCGCTCGGTGGGGAGGTCAGATCCCCAGGTGGCCGCGTCGTCGAGCAGGGCACCGAACATCACGGCGAAGGCCTCGGGCCAGGTGTCGCCCTGGAGCGTGGGCGCTGCGGGGTAGCCGAAGCGGGTGCCGGTCACGGTGTGCAACGCGGCCATGAACCTGCCCAGGCCGGTCCGGATCGTGGCCTGCTGCTCGGGCGTCTGCTCGGTCAGGCTCCGCCACGGCACGCCGTCCAGGTGGGTGACGACGAGGATGTCGGTCTCGATGTGCTCGCGGCTGAAGTCGGACAGCAGGACGGTGGGCATGAGCAGCTCGGGGCGCCCGTAGGCGAGGCGATAGACGAGCTCCTCGGTGCCCAGGATGCCGTGCTCGTAGCGCATGAGGCGGCCGGAGTCGGTCGGTGCCATCTTCGCGACCGCGCGGCCGCCGCCGGCGAAGGTCAGCCGGTACGTCGTGGCGAACATGCCGCCCTCAAGGCGCTCGATGCTCTCAAGAGCGCCGAGGTCGCGCGCGAGCGGGGCGACGACTCGGGCGAGCCGGGTGGTCATGTCGGTCAGGTCGGTGGCAGCGGTCTGCGTCGTGGTCACGGGACCATTCTGGCACCTCGCGTGCCCTGACCGGCGGGACTTTCCTGGTCTGGCGCTGCCGGTCAGGGCACGGGAATCGGTCAGGCAGACGGCCCGGAGGGCGTCGATGATCCAGTGAGCTTGGATCCCGCGAGGTTGGCGATGAGCTGGTTGATGTCGACGCCCGTGAGCTGCTTGATGACGCCCTGGCCCTCGCTGAGCACCGAGGCGACGTTCTTGGTGATGGCAGACGCACCGTCGGTCGAGATCACGGTCATGCCCTGGATGTTGCCGATCGGTTCTGCCGCCGCCCGCACGATCTCCGGGAGGCGTTCGATGAGCTCTTGGACGAGGGCCGCCTCGCCGTACTTCTTGAGCGCCTCGGCCTTGGCGTCCATCGCGATCGCCTCGGCGCGCCCTTCGGCCTCGGTCGCCGCACCGCGGGCCTCACCCTCGGCGCGGATACCGACGGCGAGGGCGACCTGGCGGTCACGCTCGGCCTCACCGGCGCGGCGCACCGCCTCGGCGTTGGCCTCGGCGTCCTGCAGGGCCGCCGTCTTGTTGGCCTGGGCGATGGTCGTGCGCTTGAACGCGTCGGCCTCGGTCGCGGCGTTGGCCGCGTCACGCTCGGCATTTGCCCGCTGGACGGTTGCGTACGCGTCCGCCTCGGCGGGCTTGCGGATGGAGATGTCGAGCTCTTCCTCGGTGACCTTGGCCTGCTCGGCGAGGGCCTCGCGCTGCTGGGTCGCCACGAGGCGGTCCTGCTCGGCCCGGGCGAGCTGGCCGGCCGCGTTGGCCTCGGCGTTGGCGCGGTCGGTCTGGGCCTTGATCGTCGCCTGCTTGAGCTCGAAGGCCTTGCGGCGCTCGGCGACCTGCTCCTGGGCCTCGATCGCGGCGAACTCGGAGGCTCGCTGCGCCTCGGCCTCGGAGACCTCGGCCACCTGGCGCGCGCGGGCGTTCTCGGCGCGTCCCAGGTTGGCGAGGTAGTCCGATCCCGGGGTGGAGATGTCCGAGATGTTGAGCAGGTCGACCTGCAGGCCCTGCTCTGACAGGTCCGTCTTGGTCGAGTCGACAACCCGGTCGGAGAGGCCCTTGCGGTCGGAGATGATCTGCTCGATCGTCATGTCGCCGACGATCGATCGCAGCGACCCCTCGAGGGACTCCTTGATGATCTCGGTCAGCGTGCCCTGCTGGGAGAGGAAGCGCTGACCGGCCCGGCGCACTCCCTCTTCGTCGCCGCGGACCTTGAAGTTGATGGACGCCTTGATCGCGATCTTGATGCGGTTCTTGTCCACGCCCTCGACCGTGATGCCGATCTGGCGCTGCTCGAGGGAGATCGAGAAGCCCTGCTGGAGGATCGGCCAGACGAACACTCGCCCCCCGACGACGACCCGCTGGCCGCCCTCCTCGGAGATCTTCTTGCCGGCTCCGCGGCCCACGATGATGAGCGCCTCGTTGGGTGGCACTCGGCGGATCCGGTTGGCGATGAAGATGAGCACCGCGAAGAACGCGATGACGAGGGCCGCGATGGCGATGATGGTGATCGTCTGGTCAGTCATGAGTTGTCGCCCCGGAGGGCGGCTCCTTCCGCGAGGGGTGGATGGCTGCACTACGGTCGGTCAGGTGGATTGAGGCCAGCGTCGAGGCGTGGTCGAGCTGGCGCTGGGCCAGCGGGGCGCGACCAGGACGCGGCCGGGGGTCTCCTCGACGACGACGATCCGGGTGCCCTCGGTGATCACCTGGTTGGCCCAGGCCAGACGGCGTTCCAGCTCGCCGTCGAGGGACACCTCGCCGGCTGTGGTGGTGATTCGCGAGGTGGCCACGCCCTCGAGCCCGGCGAGGGGCCGCGCGGTCCCGTCCTCCGTGTCCGCGAGGCTCTTGACGAGCCGCTGGACGAGGATCACCACGAGAACGGCCGCGACGGCCGAGCCAGCGTAGGCGGTCCAGGTGGGCAGGTCGTTGGCCGTTGCGATGGCGCCGAGCGCACCGAAGACGACGGCGCCGACCCCGAGCGAGGTGCCCGAGATCGTGCCGTCGCCGAAGTCGATGAGCTCGCCCAGGATCATCGACACGACGAGGAGGCACAGCCCGATAGAGCCGATGATGATGAACGTTGTCATCGCTGCCTCCATGTCGTCGTCAAAGACGGTTCTTTGCCTGAACCATATCCGAAGACGATGCTTTCGTGGGTCTCCCTCGATGGGGAGATCTGCCCGCTAGCTGGCGACCAGTGCCGGGACGAGGCCCTCGTCGGGTGCGTCTGTGTCCGCAGGTGTCGCGGCGGTCGACGGCGACACAGTCCGGCGCATCGGGATGAAGAAGGCGACGATCGCGGCTGTCAGTGCGACCCCGCAGCCGATCATCAGGGCGATGTGGAATCCCGCCTCGGACGGCAGGGTCATGCCGCTGAAGCTGATCGTCCTGGAGGCGAGGATCATGCCCATGATCGCGGCGGCGGTCGAGCTGCCGATGGACCGCATGAGCGAGTTGAAACCGTTGGCCGAGGCGGTCTCGTTCAGGGGCACGGCCGACATGATGAGCGAGGGCATCGCGCCATAGGCGAGACCGACCCCTGAGTTGATGATGAGGGTCATGACCAGCACACGGACGGTCGAGCCGAGCAGCAGCGTCGAGGAGGCGTAGCCGATCGCGATGACCAGGGCGCCGAGGGCGAGCGTGGTCTTGGCGCCGCGGGCAGCGGAGAGCTTGGCGCCCACCGGGGCGACCGCCATCATCATGAGGCCGGCGGGGGCCATCCACAGCCCCATGGCGATCATCGACTGCCCCAGGCCGAAGCCGGTCTCGACCGGGATCTGGAGCAGCTGGGGGACGACGAGGGACTGGGCGTACATCGCGAACCCGACGAGGAGCGAGGCAAGGTTGGTCATGAGCACCTGGGGACGGGCGGTCACCCGCAGGTCGACGAGCGGGTCGGTCGTGCGGACCTCCCACCAGCCCCACACCAGGAGGACGACAGCCGAACCGGCGAAGAGCGACACCGTCGTGGCGGAGCCCCAGCCCCAGTCGGAGCCGCGGGAGATCGCGAGCATCAAGGCGACGAGGCCGATTCCGAGGCCGACGGCGCCGACGGCGTCGAAGCGTCCGGGCTTGGCCGGGGCGTCGCCCGCCGGGACGAAGGCCGCGATCGCGATGGCCACCAGGACGCTGAGCGCTGCGACGACCCAGAAGAGGACCCGCCAGCTGCCGCTCTGTGCGATTGCTGCCGCGAAGGGCAGGCCGAGCGCGCCGCCGACGCCCATCGAGGCGCTCATCAGCGCGATGGCCGAGCCGACACGCTTGGCGGGCAGCACGTCGCGCAGCAGGCTGATGCCGAGCGGGACGATGCCCATGCCGAGGCCTTCCAGGCCGCGTCCGACGATCATCGGGATGAGCGAGGTGGACAGCGCGCACACGATGGAACCGACGGCGAGCGGCACGGTGCTGGCGAGCAGCAGGCGCTTCTTGCCGTACATGTCGCCGAGCCGGCCGGCCACGGGGATCGCGATGGAGGCCGTGAGCAGGGTGATCGTGATGACCCAGGTGGTGTTCGTGGCGGCCGTGTTGAGAATCGTGGGGAGGTCGCCGATCAGCGGGACCACGAGGGTCTGCATGAGCGCGGCTACGATGCCAGCCAGGGACAGCGTGGCGATGATGATCCCGGGGCGAGTTGCCGGAGCAGTCTCGTTCATGCAGGTGGTTCCCGTCGTTCGGTGCTGCTCAGTCGGTCGACGTGCGCGCCACACCGGCTGTGTACTATACACATCGTATGTAAAATGCATATTTCAAGTCCGTCGCGACGTCGCGCCGGACCGACGAGAGGAAGGCCCGGACCCATGGTCGAGCCCGCGCGGCAGGTCGAGTTCGAGACGATGCTGCTCAACCGGCACAGCTATTTCGACGGTCCGCGCAAGTTCGACGAGCACAAGAAGCTCGACCGCAGCGCCTACATCGTGCTCACCCGCATCGAGATCGACGGCCCCTTGTCTATCGGGGAGCTCAGTGCGGCGCTCGGCCTCGACACCTCGACCGTCAACCGGCAGACCGCGACGATGCTGCGCGGCGGCCTCCTCGAGCGGATCCCGGACCCCGACGGCGGCTTGGCCAGGAAGTTCACCATGACCGCAGAGGGCGTCCAGCGCCTGGACTACGCGCGCTCCGTGACCGTCGACACGCTCGGACGGATCATGGAGGAGTGGACCGGCGAGGAGGTCGAGGCCTTCGCCCGGTCGCTCGAGCGTTTCAACCGGGGGATCGAGCGCCTCGAGGGTCGGCCCTGGCCCCGCCCGGCCGACTGACCCTCCTGCTCTGATGACGGGGAGGCACCGAGTCCCGGACGAGCCTCCCCGTCATCCCCCGTTCAGGGCCGCGGCATGTTGCGCAGGTTGGACCGCGCCATGGACACGACTTCCCCGAGCCCGCCGCCGAGCACCTCCTTGCTCAGGGCGACGGCAAATCCGCGCACCTGACCGGCGGTGATGGTCGGCGGGATGGACAGGGCGTGCGGGTCGGTCACGACGTCGACGAGGGCCGGTCCGGGACGGTCGAGTGCTCCGCGGATCGCCGCACGCAGGTCCCGTGGGTGCTCGACGCGCACGGCCGGGATGCCGATCGCGGTCGCGACGGCCGCGTAGTCGACCGAGGGCGAGTCGACCCCGTAGGTGGGTAGGCCGTCGACCAGCATCTCCAGGCGCACCATCCCCAGAGTCGCGTTGTCGAAGAGGATGATCTTCACGGGCAGGTTGTACTGCCGGATCGTCACGAGCTCACCGAGCAGCATGGCGAGGCCGCCGTCCCCCGACATCGACACGACCTGACGTCCCGGTTGGGACGCTGCCGCGCCGATCGCGTGCGGCATGGCGTTGGCCATCGAGCCGTGCAGGAACGAGCCGATCACCCGGCGGCGTCCGTTGGGCCGGATGTAGCGGGCGGCCCACACGTTGCACATGCCCGTGTCGACCGTGAAGATCGCGTCGTCGGAGGCCTCCTGGTCGAGGATGTCTGCGACGAGCTCGGGGTGGATCGGGGTCATGGTCTCGGCCTTGCGCCCCGAGTACGCCCCGACGACGCCGTTCATCGCCTTCTCGTGCTTGCCCACCATCGAGTCGAGGAACTTGCGCGAGCGGCCGCCCTCGATGAGGGGGAGCAGTGCGCGGACGGTCTCGCCGACGTCGGCCACGACCGCGAGGTCGAGGCGCGTGCGCCGGCCCAGGTGCGTGGGGTCGATGTCGACCTGGGCGGTGCGGACGTCCTCGGGCAGGAACTGGTCGTAGGGGAAGTCGGTCCCGAGCAGCACGAGCAGGTCCGCCTCCTGGGTGGCCTCGTAGCAGGAGCCGTAGCCGAGCAGCCCGGACATGCCGACGTCGAAGGGGTTGTCGTACTGGATCCACTCCTTGCCGCGCAGGGAGTGCCCGACCGGGGCCGCGACCTTGTCTGCCAGAGCGAGGACGTCGTCGTGTGCGCCCCGCACACCGACCCCGGCGAAGAAGGTGACCTTGTCCGCGGCGTTGATCGCGGCGGCGAGCTGGCGCAGGGACGCGTCGTCGGGCAGCACGCGCGGGCGGGCCGGGCGGGTGGACACGTCTGCGAGCGGCTTGGCCGGGGCATCGTGGTCGGCGATGTCGCCGGGGATGGTGAGCACGGCGACGCCGGGGGCGCCGTAGGCGTGGTGGATTGCGGAGTTGATCACCCGCGGGGCCTGCTCGGCCGAGGAGATCATCTCGGAGTAGACCGAGCACTCGGTGAACAGCCGGTCGGGGTGGGTCTCCTGGAAGAAGCTCGTGCCGATGTGCTTGCTCGGGATGTGGCTGGCGATCGCGAGCACCGGGACCTTGGAACGGTTCGCGTCGTAGAGGCCGTTGATGAGGTGGAGGTTTCCGGGTCCGCAGGACCCGGCGCACACCGCGAGGTTCCCGGTGACCTCGGCCTCCGCGGCGGCCGCGAAGGCGGCGGCCTCCTCGTGGCGGACCTGGACCCACTCGATGTCCGCGCCGGCCTTGGCGGCCCGGCGCACAGCGTCGACCACGGGGTTGAGGCTGTCTCCGACGATGCCGTAGATGCGTTTCGCGCCGGCCTCGATGATCTGGGAGACAAGGAGATCTGCGACGGTCTGGTTGCGCTGCTTCTGCTTGGCCACTTCTAGGCACCTCTCGCTGGTCGACCGGGCGTCGCCCGCGCAGCGTGCTGAGCGCGGCGTCGTCCGCTCCGTCCATCCTCTGCCAGGATGCGCCGCGGCGCCCAGGAGAAGCAGACAAGTCGGGTGTCTTTCGCGACACACCCGCCCGGGCGGGATGGCTCAGGCGATTTCGGCGGCCTCGGCCGCGCTGTTGGCCCCCGTCGTCCGACGACGCAGCGTCCACAGCGAGGCGAGCGTCACCAGGACGGCGAGGGCCGCCGCGACGAGGACGACCTCGAACCCGGCGTGCGCGCCGGCCGCGTCGATCCGCTGACCGCCGATCGACGTGCCGATGGACACACCCACGCCCAGTGCGGTGCCCACCCAGGTGAGGCCCTCGGTCAGCTGGGAGGGCGGGACGAGGAGCTGCACGAGGTTGTTGCCGTTGATGAGGGTCGGCGCGATCGCGAAGCCGGTGACGAACATGACGATCGCCAGCACGGGGAGCGAGGTGACGAACACGAATAGCGTCACGCCGATCGCCAGCGCGACCATGCCGAGCGCGAACCGCTTCCACAGCGGAGAGATCCAGTGCTTGGCGCCGTAGAGCAGCCCGGAGATGAGCGACCCCAGGGCGAAGATGCCCAGGATGGCACCGGCGAGCGGCTCGTGGCCGGCCTCCTCGGCGAAGGCGATCGTCGCGACGTCGGTCGCCCCGAAGATCGCACCCATGCCGATGAAGACGGCGATGACCGCGAGCATGCCGCCGTTGAGCAGGACCGAGCGGCGCTTGTACCCGGGCACGGGGATGGACGGTGGGGGTTCGGTGGCGCGCAGCGACAGGAACCAGAACCCGCCGATCAGCACGGCGAGCAGCGGGACGACCAGCCCTGCGGTCGGCGTCACGCTGGTCGCCAGGATGGTGGCGAGCATCGGGCCGATGACGAAGCACAGCTCGTCGACCGCCGACTCGAAGGAGTAGGCGCTGTGCAGCTGGCGCGGGTCGTCGAGCAGGTGGGACCAGCGGGCGCGGACCATCGACCCGACCGACCCGATGGTCGCACCAGTCAGGACCGCGAACACGTAGAGCGTGAACTGCGGGGCGCGCAGGGCCGCGCAGAGGATGAGCCCGACGAGGGAGGCGGAGGTGATGACGAACAGCGGCCGCATGATCAGGGACTGACCCTTGCGGTCGACGTACCTGGCGATCTGCGGCGAGCAGATGGCCTGGGCGACGATGTACGCCGCGCTGACCCGACCACCGAGCGCATAGGACCCGTAGATCTGCTGGATCATCAGGACGATGCCGATGCCGACCATGGACATCGGCAGCCGTGCGATCGCCCCCGCGCCTGAGAAGCGCATGGTGCCGGGGATCGCAAGGAGCGCCTTGTAGGGGTTGCGGGATGTCTTCACGGCGGTCTGGGGCTGCTGGGGGTCCTCGGGCACTGCCCCATTGTCTCACTGTACGGACGGCTCGCGGTGGACGGGGTACCCCAGGGCGTGTGAGGTTGCTTGCGGGCATGATGGGCTGATGAGCGGTGACACGAACGGCGACACGAGCGGCGACGACCTGTCCGTCCGCAACGACACGAGCTCCCAGCGCTTCGAGGCGGTCACGCCGGACGGTCAGGTGGCGGGTTTCCTCGCCTACGACCCGGTCCCGGCGCATGTTGTGGGGGGCCACGGGTTGTTCGTGGCTATCCACACGATCGTCGAGCCCGCCTGGGAGGGCCGCGGGGTCGCGGCCCTCCTCGCGCGCACGGCCCTCGACCACGCGCGCTCGCAGCACCTCACGGTCATCGCCGAGTGCCCCTACGTCCGGGCGTTCGTCGAGCGGCACGCCGAGTACCAGGACCTGCTGCCCTGACCGTGCGGCCGGCTAGCCGAGCGGCCCGACCAGCCCAGCGCCGAAGGCGAACAGCGGCACCTGACCGTCTCCGACGTTGATCGGCTCCTGATCCGCCGTGGCAGGCCAGCTCACCGGCAGGGTCCCGGTGGGGTCGACCGTGCCGAGCAGCACGTCGGTCACCCCGGCACCCTCGCTCCCGGGCAGCCAGGCCGCCACGACCGCGCTTGCCCATCGCTCAGCCCCGCCGAGGTCGATCGGGCGACCGGAGATGACAACAACGACTGTCGGCACGCCCGCGTCGCGCAGCGCCTCCAAGGTGGTCACGTCCGCACCGGTGAGTCGCACACCGTCGGGCCGGTCGCCCTTGAACTCCGCGTACGGGCGTTCGCCCACGACCGCGATCGCCACGTCGATCTCGCCTGCGATCTCCGCGACGGAGTCCGCGGTCATCTGGGGCCGTGCGGTGACTGTGCCCCCGGCGTCGGCCGCGGCGAAGGCGTCCTCGGTGGCCTCGAGGATGGTCGTCCCCTCGATCGTGTCCCCGCTGGATCCCTGCCAGGTGATGGTCCACCCCCCTGCCTGGTTTCCCAGGTCGTCGGAGCCGGATCCGGTGACCAGCACCCGGGACGACGCCGCGATCGGCAGCCCGCCGTTGTTGGTCAGCATGACCTGGGATTTCGCGACGGCCTCGCGGGCCAGGGCTCGGTGCTCATCGCTCCCGACAGTCGCGAACAACGACCGGTCGGTGAGCGGGGACTCGAAGAGCCCAAGCTCGAACTTCTTGGTGAGGATCCTGCGGACGGCATCGTCGATCCGGTCCATCGGCACGTCGCCGGCCTCGACCGCCGCGGTGAGGTCCGCGATGAAGGTGGCGTACGCGGTGGGCACCATGACCATGTCGATCCCGGCGTTGACGGCCCGGGCGACCTCGGCCTGGTCGAACCCGGCGACGCCGTCGATCTGGTCGATGCCGTTCCAGTCGGAGACGACGATCCCGTCGAAGCCGAGCTCGCCCTTGAGGAGGTCGGTCAGCAGCGCGGGGCTGCCGTGCACCTTCTCACCGTTGACGCTCGAGAAGGAGACCATGACCGAGGCGACGCCGGCCTCGACCGCGGCCCGGTAGGGCGGGAGGTAGGTGGCGCGCAGCTCGGCGTCGGACAGCACGGCATCGCCCTGGTCCGTGCCGCCGGACGTCCCGCCGTCGGCGATGAAGTGCTTGGCCGTGGCCAAGATCGAGGTGGGCGAGCCGCCCAGGGTGTCCCCCTGGTAGCCGGTGATGATCGTGGCCATCGAGGCCACCAGGGCCGGGTCCTCCCCGAAGGACTCGTAGCTGCGGCCCCAGCGGTCGTCGCGGACGACGCACAGGCACGGGGAGAAGGTCCAGTCGATGCCGATCGCGGCGACCTCCTCGGCGGTCGCCTGCCCGATCTTGCGGACCAGCTCCGGGTCTCGCGTGGCACCCAGCCCGATGTTGTGCGGGAAGACGGTCGCACCGTCGAGGGCGTTGTTCCCGTGCACGGCATCGATGCCGTAGAGGATCGGGATGCCCAGCGGCGTGTGGGCCGCAGCCGTCTGGAACGCGTCGTACATGTCCGCCCACGCCTGCGGGGTGTTCGGCACGGGACTGGACCCACCGCCGCTGAGCACCGAGCCGAGCCGCAGGGTCGTCACGGTCTCGTTGGTCACGTCGGCCCGCTCGGCCTGGGTCATCTGGCCGATCTTGTCGGCCAGGTCCATCCGGGACAGGAGGTCCTCGACCCGCTCGCCCGCGGGGAGGGACACATCGCGGTAGGGGGCGTCCGACGACGCGGCCGTGGTGGGCGTGCTCGCTTCCGGCGCGCAGCCCGAGAGGGCGGAGAAGGCGAGAACCAGGGCGAGCGTGGCAGCCTGGCGGGAGAGCGGGAGCGCATCCATGGGAGAACTGTGACACAGGACACGTGTGCTAGATGTGCTGATCGGAGACGTTGAGACGCACGTGTGGCTCCGACCTCACGATTACGCCTGCTTCGGCAGGGTGAGGATCTCGGCCCCGTCGTCGGTGATGGCGATCGTGTGCTCACTGTGTGCTGTCCGGCAGCCTGTCGCACTTCGGAGCGTCCACCCGTCGGCGTCAGTGATGAGTTCGGCGGTGTCCACCATGACCCACGGTTCCAGTGCGAGGAGCAGCCCAGGGCGCAGTGTGTATCCACGGCCCGGCCGTCCGGTGTTCGTGACGTGCGGGTCCTGGTGCATCGTCGATCCGATGCCATGACCCCCGAACTCGGTGTTGATCGGATACCCCGCCTCGCGCAGGACCGAGCCGATGGCATGGGAGATGTCGCCGATGCGGGCACCAGGAACGGCAGCCGCAATGCCTGCGGCTAGTGCGCCTTCGGTCGCGTTGATCATCGCGACGCTCTCGGGGGGCCGTGAGTCGCCCACGATGAAGCTGATGGCAGAGTCTGCGGCGAGTCCGCGGAGGGAGACGGCGAGGTCGAGCGTCAGCAGGTCGCCGTCGGCGAGCGTGTAGTCGTATGGCAGTCCGTGGAGCACGGCGTCGTTGACCGACGTGCAGATGTAGTGGCCGAACGGCCCGCGTCCGAACGATGGCGCGTAGTCGACGTAGCAGGACTGTGCGCCGGCGTCGGTGATCATGGCCTGGGTCCACCGGTCGATGTCCAGAAGGTTCGTGCCTACCGTGCTGCGGCTCTTCAGCGTCTGCAAGATGTGAGCGACCAGCGCGCCTGTCTCTCGCGCTCGCGCCAACTCAGCGGTGTTGAGGATCTCGATCATGAGGCGTCTCTCTCGCGCGACCAATAACTATCCCGGCCATACTATCCCGGTACCATTGGGGCCATGGTCAGACTGCCACTCACACCCGCCGAGATCGAGCGCGGACAGCGCCTCGGTGCCCTGTTGCGTCGCGCCAGGGGAGAGCGCTCGATGCTCGAGACCGCGCTCGCTGCACGCGTCTCACCGGAGACCCTCCGGAAGATCGAGACTGGCCGCGTGGCGACCCCGGCCTTCCCGACCATCGCGGCGATCGCCGATGTGCTCGGCCTTTCCCTCGATGCGGTGTGGGCCGAGATCCACCAGCCCGAACGTTGCGACGAACCGACCAGCTCTGGTCGGTTCGCACGTGAGCGGTTGGCCTCGTAGGTCTCTGACCTGCAGTGCGCCCGAGGCTAGAGAAGGCAGAAGGGACCACCCACGGGTGGTCCCTTCTGCCCGCTCCGATCGTCAGGAGATCGTCGTGGATGCCACGATCTCCTGGCGCAGGTCGTGGACGAGGTCTCCGGCCTCGTCGGCCGGGGTCAGCCTTGCGGTGAAGTCGATCGGCGAACCGGCCTGGTACTTGAAGTTCGCGCCGTTGGAGAAGGTCTCGCCCGGGGCCCACGCGAAGGGGGCCTCGAAGTCGCCGGTCGGTGCGATCGAGGAGGCGGTCACGTCCATCTCCTCGAACTGGGCACTGTCCACGATCGAGTCCATGCCCTGCATGTACGGCCAGTCGGCGTATCGGGGAGACATGCTCACGAGGGAGTACGTCAGCGGGATGACCTCGGAGCTGGTGTTCGTGAAGACGTAGTTGACGTAGACGATCTCGTCGCCTGTGTCGATGATCGGGGTGTTGGTGTCCGGGTTGACGAACTGCCCGGTCTTGGACGCCACCGCGGTAGAGACCTGGTAGATGTCGACCGTGAAGTTCGAGCCGGTGACCGTGGTGAGCAGGGTGCCCGGGGTGGTGGTCGGGATGGCCCAGGCCGGGGACATGCCGTCGCCGGATGCCTCAGGTGCGTCCGTCGTGGCCTCCTCGGTCGGGGTCGCCTCGTCGGTGTCGTCCGGGGTTACGTCCTCAGTGGGCGTCTTGGACTCGGTCGACACGCGGGTCGACGTCTTGGCCGAGTCGCTGTCGCTCGAGCAGGCGGTCAGGCCCACCACAGTCAGCGCGGCGACGGACAGGGTGGCGATGCCACGGGAGATGCGCATGAGAGTGCTCGCTTCGGTTGATGGTCCGGGTCGCTCTCGACGGTAACGAACATCGGCCATGCTTATCGGCGATTGCGATGGTGAGGACTCCCCATCCGATTCACCCGATCGGGCACGTCGGAGCGCGATCTTCCGCGTGATTCAGCGCCTGTGCCACCGAGTGCGACCGAGTGCGACTGGGCAGCACGACGGCCGCCTGGGGACTTCTCCCCGGCGGCCGTGGCGTTGCTCGAGCTGGTTGCCCAGCTGGCGCGAGCACTACCCGAGGGCGTCGCTCACCAGAGCCTTCGCGGCCTCCTGCACCTCGGCGAGGTGGGTCGGGGAGATGAAGGACTCGGCGTAGATCTTGTACACGTTCTCGGTGCCGGAGGGGCGGGCCGCGAACCAGGCGTTCTCGGTCGTCACCTTGAGGCCGCCGATCGCCGCCCCGTTGCTCGGGGCGGTCGTGAGCTTGGCCGTGATGTCCTCGCCCGCCAGGGTCGAGGCAGTGACCTGCTCGGGGGAGAGCTTGGCGAGCGTCGCCTTCTGCTCGAGCGTGGCGGGCGCGTCGACCCGTGCGTACCAGGACTCCCCGTACTGCTCGACGAGGGCGGCGTGGTGCTCCGACGGTGACTTCCCGGTCGTCGCGAGGATCTCCGAGCCGAGCAGGGCGAGCAGGATGCCGTCCTTGTCGGTGGTCCACACCGAGCCGTCCTTGCGCAGGAAGGACGCGCCCGCGGACTCTTCCCCACCGAAGCCGACGGAGCCGTCGAGCAGGCCGGGGACGAACCACTTGAAGCCGACCGGGACCTCGTCCAGGCGCCGCCCGAGCCCGCCGGCGACCCGGTCGATGAGAGCCGAGGATACAAGCGTCTTGCCGATCGCCGCCGTGGCCGGCCACCCCGGCCGGGCGCCGCCGTAGAGATAGCTGATGGCGACCGCGAGGTAGTGGTTGGGATTCATCAGACCGGCGTCGCGGGTGACGATCCCGTGCCGGTCGGAGTCGGCGTCGTTCCCGGTCGCGATGTCGTAGGGGGCGCCCGCCTCCATCGCTCGGACCAGGGAGGCCATGGCATACGGGGAGGAGCAGTCCATCCGGATCTTCGCGTCCCAGTCCAGCGTCATGAACGCCCAGCGTGGGTCGACCTGCGGGTTGACCACCGTGAGGTCGAGCCCGTAGCGCTCGCCGATCGCGCCCCAGTACTCCACGGACGCGCCGCCGAGCGGGTCGGCGCCAATCCGCACACCGGCGGCGCGGATCGCGTCGATGTCCAGGACCGTGGCGAGGTCGTCGACGTAGGCGACGAGGTAGTCGTGGCGGTGCGTGGTCTCCGCCTCGAGCGCCGTCTCGAGCGACACCCGGCGCACCTGCCCGACGCCGCTGCGCAAGATCTCGTTGGCGCGATCGGCGATCCAGCTGGTCGCGTCGGAGTCGGCGGGCCCGCCGTGCGGCGGGTTGTACTTGAAGCCGCCGTCCCGCGGCGGGTTGTGCGAGGGGGTCACAACGATCCCGTCGGCCCGACCGGGCCCGGTGGTCTGCACGCCCGAGGTCGTGCTCGCCCCGTTGTGCAGCAAGATCGCGTGAGAGACGGCCGGTGTCGGGGTGTAGGAGTCACGGGCGTCGACGTAGGTCTGGACGCTGGCCGCGGCGAGCACCTCGAGCGCCGTCTGCCACGCGGGAAGGGACAGGGCGTGGGTGTCCCGGCCGATGAACAGCGGGCCGTCGGTGCCCTGAGCCTGCCGGTACTCCATGATCGCCGCGGTCGTGGCGATGATGTGCGCCTCGTTGAAGGCGTGGTCGAGGCTCGACCCGCGGTGCCCGGACGTGCCGAAGACGACCTTCTGCGCCGGGTCGTCGACGTCGGGGGAGAGGTCGTAGTAGGCGCCGACCACGGCGTCGACGTCGATGAGGTCTTCGGGGAGGGCAAGGGTGCCTGCGCGCGGGTCCATGACCCGATCTTGCCACCGCGGGACGGCCAGGGCAGCGCGGCGCACCCGCGCGGCGAGGCGTCAGGGGGGCGCAGGGCCGGCGTCGGGCAACACGGCGCGGATCGGTGCCGGTACGCTCGTGCCATGGCTAAGAACACGACCCCTGAGTTTGTGCTGCGTCCGTTCGAGGGGATCGCCGGCGAGCCCGACCTCGTCGCCCTGCGTGAGGTGGTGCCCGCGGCGACCGCGGTCGCCCGCACCACCAAGGAGCACGGCGCCCGCGAGATCACCTTCACGACCGTCCTCCCCGGCGGCTGGCCGGCCCTGCACCGCGCCGACGGGACCATCTTCGTCGCGCTGCAGACCAATGCCGGCTCCGGCGACGCGAGCCGCGACCTCGCCCAGGCTGCCCTGGACGCGTTCGACCTCGAGCCCGGCCAGTCGCTGACGAGTACCGGCCTACCCGGCCCGGGCCCGCGCCTGCAGGACATCCTCGACCTGTCAGTTCCGCTCGAGATCACCGTCCAGGACGGCTTCGACTACTGGTTCGACCCCGCCGAGCCGCTCGCGGCCGAGGTGCGCGAGTCTCTCGACGAGGCCAACTCCACGCTCATCGAGACGGTCAAGCTCTCCTCCGTGGAGAGCGCGTACTGGTGCCGGATGGGAGCGCGGGAGTACCTGCGCTGGGCCATGCCCTTCGACGAGGACACCGTCATCAGCGCGGTCGCCCGCCTGCACGCCAAGCGTGAGTCCGGCTTCGCCGGGTCGAAGTTCCTCGGCGCCTTCCGGTCCTCGGGCATCGTCATCCCCGTCTGGGAGCTGCCCAAGGGCTCCGAGGCCGAGGACATCGAGAAGGCCGTTGCGGCCTTCTGGCCGACCCTGCAGGCCGAGCTCGCCAACGACGCACCGCTGGGGGCCGACGAGCGTCGCGCCCGCGCCGGCATCGTCTCCCGCCAGATCACCCTGCGCTGACAGGTCGACGGGTCTGACGCTCTGACGGGTCGACCGGCGGCCCCGGTGTCCATACGGTGCGTGCTCTTGAATACGGGGCGTGTGTTCAAACACGCGCACCGTATTCAAGGGCACGCACCGTACTTGTGTCGGGTGTGGGTGGGAGCAGTCGGAGGAGCGCGGGAGGTCACGTCGGGGCCAGCGGTACTCAGGCAGCCAACTGACCGGACTCACCTGGTGCGGAATGGGGCGCGAGCGCGGCGTGGTGGGCGATGAGGTAAAGGATCGGCCGGGCGACTAGGGTTGGCGTTGTGATAGGTGAGCCAGTGGCCAAGGATGCAGCGGTGCCCACGAACGACCGCGCGGACAAGGTCCTCGTGCACGTGCGCCGCGCAAAGTCGGCATCCGCCCACCTCACCGAGCGCGAGCGGGCCCGCCAGCGGGTCGCCGTGGTCATCCCGGCCAAGGACGAGGCCCGCCGCATCGCCGCAACCGTCCGCGCCGCGAAGGCCATCCCCCACGTCGACCTCGTGCTCGTCGTGGACGACGGCAGCGAGGACAACACGCAGGACGTCGCGCGCGACGCCGGGGCCGTCGTCGTGCGTCACTCCCACAACCGGGGCAAGGCCGCCGCGATGGAGACCGGCGCCGCCGTCGTCGCGATGCGGGATGCCCCCGGGCGTGCCCCGCGTCTGCTGCTCTTCATCGACGGGGACCTGGCCGAGACGGCCGTCAACACCGCGCCGCTCGTGGCGCCGGTCCTGGACGGCCACGCCGACATGTCCATCGCGCTGCTGCCGCCCCAGCCCGGGGCCGGTGGACGCGGGATCGTCGTCGGCGCCGCCCGCCGGGCGATCGCCTCGATGACCGGGTGGACCCCGACCCAGCCGCTGTCGGGCATGCGCTGCCTGACCCGGGAGGCCTTCGAGGCTGGGACCCCGCTGGCCCTCGGCTGGGGGGTCGAGACCGGCCTGACGATCGACCTGCTGCGCCTCGGCTACGTCGCCGTGGAGGTGCCGTGCGACCTGCGCCACCGCCCCTCCGGGAGCGACTTCCGCGGCCAGATGCACCGCGCAGGCCAGTACCGCGACGTGCTGCTGGCGATCAACGCCCGCAAGGTCCGTGCAGTCGGTGGCGCCGTCCGCAACCTCACGACCAAAAAGAAGCCCTGACCCACCCCGCTCCCCTCCGCTGAGTGCTGGGTTTTACACGCGAAACGCCGTGTTTCGCGTGTAAAACCCAGCACTCACGGGTGTGGTCGGACTTGCGTGCGGGACTTCGCGCGCAGGGTGAGCATCCATCCCGCGTAGGTCGCCGCGATGAGCGGCACGAGCACGGACATCCCCACGGCTAGGATCACCACGCCCGAGTCGTTGACCAGCGTGCCGATGCCCAGCGCGATGCCCACGCTGATGACCCCGGGGGTGAACATCGGGGCGTCCGTGGTGATCTGCTTGAGCGGTGCACCCTCGGTCAGCCAGCTGTACGGCTCGGAGTCGGGCGCCTTGCTCGCCGCCCGCAGCGGACGAGCCAGCACGAAGAGGATGACGAGCAGGCCCGCTACGCCGACGAGGGCGAGGGGGTTGGAGAAGGTGGCGATGTTGGACTCCACCTTGCGCACCAGCACGTCCCACAGCCCGCCGTCGAGGACCGTGTCGACGAAGGCGCCCAGATGGGTGCGTTCGGCGGGCGGCCGCAGCCAGTCGAGCACCGCGAAGCCGATGACGACGACCGCCCCCGCCCCGAGCACGCCGACGACGCGCTGCCAGGTGACCTTGAGGCCGGCGGCGAGCAGCGCGAGGATCGCGAAGGCTGGGACGAGCGCGGGCGGGCCGCCGAAGTCGGCGCCGATCCCGGGGGCGCCGTCTAGCAGGACGGCGACGGCGCCGATGGCCAGCACGGCCACGGCGGCGAGCCCCCGCCGCCCGCGTGAGACGAGCCAGTTGCTCACGGCCGCCGCGAGCAGCAGCGTGGTCGTCGCGAACAGCGCGAAGGCGGTGTTGTTGAAGCCGTAGAAGCGACCGGCGACGGTCGACTGGATGCCCATGAGCGCCGAGACCTGCAGGTGCGCACCGGTCGCGACGTCGACCGCGAGGACGACCGCCGTGAGCGTGGCGACGATGACGACCGGTCCGAACAGCCACGTGCGCCACGGCGGCAGGACCGCGACGGCCGTGATCGCCGCGATCCAGGCGAGGATGATCGCGGTGAGGGCGAGGGACGGCGTCGACGCGCGCCACCAGGGCGCGAGGTTGGCCAGCAGGGTCGCCACCGGGATCGCCGCGATCGCGATGCCAGCTGCCCGCAGTGCGGTGAGCACGACGACGGGGGCCCGGCTGAGCACGGGCGCGAGCCGGTCCGCGAGCCCGTGCAGGGCGCCCGGCCTGGCTGGGGCCCGCACGGGCGGGGTCGCGGAGCTGCGGGCGATCGCGTCGACGAAACGGCGGCTGAAGCCGAGGGACACGGCCGCGAACAGCAGCAGGTTGACCACGCAGTACAGGAGGAAGAACCGCTCGATCAGCGGGGCGGTGGCCAGGGCGTGCCGCTCGGCGTCGACGAGGGCGTCCACTCGCGCCGCGGCGGATGCTCCGGAGGCGTCGGAGGTAAACGGCGACCCGACGAGCGCGCTGCGCGGCAGGTCGTCGGTGAGGTCGAGCAGCCGTGCCAGGGTCGGCAGCACGTCCGTGGTCTGCACAAACCCCGGCTGGCGCGTCGAGCGGGAGGTCAGGGTGCCCACCGGGGTGCCGTCGCCGAGCATGGCGGCGATGTTCAGGCGCGAGGTGGTCGCCGGGTCGGAGACCGAGGCAAGAATGACCGTCGTATGGGCGAGGGCGGGGTCGTCGGCCCGCAGCGAGGCCAGGATCGTCGCGACGTTGTTGTCGATCGTGGTGACGTCCTGGGCGTGGATCATGTCGGAGGTAGGTTCCAGCTCCTCCTCGATCCCCGGCTCGACCTCCTCCCCCTCCTCCTCCGTGGGCGTGTCGGTGGCCTCGGGATCGACCGGCTCGGGCGGCACCTTGAGCTCGGTCGCGTAGCCCAGCCGCCGCGCCGATCCGGAGTCGACGACGATCAGCCGGGAGGACTCCAGCGCGGTGGTCATCGAGTCGGCCAGGTTCGCGGTGGGCGGGATCGGGGTGGTGCCCTGGGCAGTGGCGAGGTAGTCGCCGGCGACCGTCCCGTCGGTGGTGGACAGGGCGATCGCGGCGCCGGGGCCGATCGCCGTGGCGGGAATCCCGGCGTGGGCGACGGCGTCGCCGAACGCTCCGGGGACGGCGCTGAACGACTGGTCGGCGACCTGGGTGAGGTAGTCGTCCCAGGCTGGGACTGCGGGAGCGGTCCCGGTGTCCGCGTTCTCGAGCAGCCGGCACGGGATGGACTTGGCGTTGAACTCGTCGGCGGCCCGATTCCCGGCGGACAGGGCGAGCCAGCCGTCGGCGGGGCAGGTGGTGCTCCGGACGCTGCGGACCACGAGGTTGCCGATCGAGCCGTCCTGAGCCAGGCTCCATAGCGCCGGCGTGCCAAGCTCGGAGACGTCGTCCCAGGTCACGCCACCGGTGCCGATGAGGACGACGCGGTCGCCGACCGGAGCGGGCGATGCGGTGTCGGCCGTGGTCGCTCCGGTGCCCGCAGTCCCCGTCGTGGTGGCTGTCGTCCCCGCGGAGGCGAGCGCGGCGCTCGGGGCGACCAACGGACCGAGCAGCAGCACGCCTGCCATGAGCAGCCCCGAAGTGGCGGCGCGCAGGCGTGGGAGGGCGCGGCGTCGGGCAGGGGAACTCAGGTGGTGGGGCACCGGATCAGCCTAGATGCCACGACGCGTGCCCGGCCGCTCAGGCAGCAAGGGATGCGGTGGGCCGTGTGAATCCTCGGTGAAGGCCGACCCCCAGAGGGCTGCGCGCCAGCCCGGTCGCGGCCGACGACCTACTTCGAGCTGAGACGCGGGACAGGTGCCCGCACGATGAGCGCACCCGGATCCACCCAGGTGCTCACGTCGATGGCCCGCCCGAGCACGTCGCCGTCGACCTGGACCTGCTCGCCCTCGCTCACGTGCAGCTGCACCTTCTTGGCGCGGGTGTGGTCGATCCGCCCGATCTTGTTGGGCAGGTCGTTGGTCACCCCGAAGCCCTGCATCATCACCTCGCCGAACAGCTGCGCCCAGCCCATGATCCCGCCGCGGGTGTCGATCGCGGCGATGTCGTGGATGCCGTCGTCGATCACGGCGTCGGGGATGAGCGTGATGCCGCCGGGCAGCCGCCCGCAGTTGCCGACCATGAGGCTGCGCAGCCGCGCGGTGACCGGCGGGCGGTCGTCGAGGGTGATTACCATCTCCAGCCGGCGCCCGTGCAGGTGGCGGAAGCCCGCGAGGAAATAGGCCACCCAGCCCACTTTCGACTTGAGGTTCGCGTCGGTGTCGGCGACCATCGCGGCATCGAAGCCGAGGCCGGCGATGACGAGGAAGATGTGGTCCTTGGTGTCCGCTGGGGCCTGCGACTCGTCGTCCTTCTTCCCCGAGCCGTCCTTGGTCGGGGCCGGCCGGTCGACCCGGAGCCAGCCCACGTCGATCGCCCGGTCCATGCCGTGGAGCGCCACATCGAAGGCCTCCTCGCGGTCTGTCACCGAGATGTCGAGGTTGCGGGCCAGCAGGTTCCCGGTGCCCATCGGGAGCAGGCCCATCGGGCGTCCCGTCCCGACCATCGCCTCGGCGACCGCGCGCACGGTCCCGTCCCCGCCGACCGCGACCACCACGTCCGCGCCACGGGCCAGCGCCTCCCGGGTCTGGCCCACGCCCGGGTCATCGACGGTCGTCTCGAACCACAGCGGCTCGCGCAGGTTCTCCGCCGCGCACCGCGCGACGACCGCGGGCCGCAGCTGACCCATGCCGTTCTTCGACGGGTTCGCCACGAAGGCCAGCAACGGCCCGACCGGTCCGGCGGGCTCCGTCGGCGCGGCGTCGTCGGCTGCGTTCCGCGCATCTTCCGCCGTGCGCAACGCGCGCTGCTGCCCGACGACGACGAGCGCCAGGCCGATCGCCACGAGGGCGACGACGGTTGCCACGACGAGCAGCCACACTTCCAGTTCCATGGGTTCACGGTAGGCCCTGCGACCGGCCGCGGGGCCGTGTGTGCCCACAGGCGCGCGCGGGTCGATACTCTTGCACTGTGATCGATCTGCGTGTAGTTCGCGACAACCCTGACCTCGTCCGTGCAAGCCAGGTCGCCCGAGGGGACGACCCGGCCCTCGTCGACCAGGTGCTCGACGCCGATTCCCGGCGCCGCAGCGCCCTGACGGAGTTCGAGCAGCTGCGCGCCGAGCAGAAGTCTCTCGGTAAGGACGTGGCCAAGGCGCAGGGCGAGGAGCGGACGGCGCTGCTCGCCCGCACCAAGAAGATCGCCGAGGAGGTCAAGGGCCTGCAGGCCGAGGCCGACGAGGCCGAGGTGGCGCTCGGCGACCTCACCCGGCAGATCGCCAACATCGTCGAAGGGGCTCCTCCCGGCGGCGAGGCCGACTTCATCGTGCTGCGCACCGAAGGCCGCCAGCGGGACTTCGCGGCCGAGTACGGGGCCGACTTCGTCCCGCGTGACCACCTCGACCTCGGTGAGCGCCTGCGCGCAATCGACACCGAGCGCGGCGCCAAGGTCTCCGGCGCGCGCTTCTACTACCTCACCGGCATCGGGGCGCGTCTCGAGCTTGCGCTCCTCAACGCCGCGATGGACCAGGCCTACCAGGCCGGATTTACGCCGATGATCACCCCGACCTTGGTCAAGCCGGAGATCATGGCGGGCACCGGGTTCCTCGGCAAGCACGCCGACGAGATCTACTACCTGCCGGCCGACGACCTGTACCTGACTGGCACGAGCGAGGTGGCCCTGGCCGGCTACCACTCGAACGAGATCCTCGACCTGTCCGCCGGTCCCAAGCGCTATGCGGGCTGGAGTGCGTGCTACCGCCGCGAGGCCGGGTCCTACGGCAAGGACACCCGCGGGATCATCCGCGTGCACCAGTTCCACAAGGTCGAGATGTTCAGCTACGTCCCCGTCGAGGAGGCGGCGGCCGAGCACGAGCGCCTGCTGGCCTGGGAAGAGGCCATGCTCGCCAAGGCCGAGCTGCCCTACCGGGTGATCGACACCGCGGCTGGCGACCTCGGGTCGAGTGCCGCCCGCAAGTTCGACTGCGAGGCGTGGCTGCCGACCCAGAACCGGTACCTCGAGCTCACCTCGACCTCGAACTGCACCACCTTCCAGGCTCGCCGCCTGGGCATCCGAGAGCGCACCGAGTCGGGGGAGACCCGCCCGGTCGCGACGCTCAACGGCACCCTGGGCACCACCCGCTGGATCGTGGCCATCCTGGAGAATCACCAGCAGGCCGACGGCTCCGTGCGTGTCCCCGAGGGCCTGCGGCCCTACCTCGGCGGGCTCGAGGTGCTCGAACCGGTCGACGCATGACCATTGGTCTGGGGGACGCGCCCGGGTGCGCCCTCGGCGACGGCGACCGTCTTGACCAGGGCAGGTCGTCCCTGTTCCAGACGCGCGCTGGCGACCAGCTGCTCGTCGCCCTCGACGTCGACGGCACGCTCATGACCTATGACGAGTTCCTCTCCGACGAGGTCCGTCAGTGCGTCGCGGACCTCCGTGCGGCCGGCCACCAGGTGGTGCTCGCCACGGGCCGCCCGCTCGTCGCGGTCCTGCCGGTCGCCCGCGACCTCGGCATCGACGAGGGCTGGGTGGTGTGCTCGAACGGTTCGGTCACCGCGCGGCTCGACCCGAGCGCCCCGGGCGGCTTTGTCCTCGAGCACGTGGTCATGTTCGACCCGTCGCAGGCGCTACGGGTCATGCGTGAGCACATGCCGCTCGCCCGGATCGCCCTCGAAGAGGTCGGCGTCGGGTACTGGATCGACGACGTGTTCCCCGACAGCAACCTGCACGGGCTGAACACGATCGTGGCCTTCGAGGACCTGTGCGTGCGCCAGACCGCTCGCGTCGTGGTCGCCCATGCCCGCACCGCCGGCCCCGACTTCGGGGAGCAGATGCGCTCGTTGGGCCTGATCGACACGTACTTCATGATCGCCGGGACCCGGTGGATGGATGTCGCTCCCACCGGAGTGACCAAGGCATATGCTCTTGAGCGGCTGCGCGCCGAGCTGGGCATCGACCCCGCGCTGACGGTTGCGATCGGCGACGGCGGCAACGACGTGGCGATGCTCGGCTGGGCGGCTCGCGGGGTGGCCATGGGCCACGCCGAGGCAGCCGTCATCGCGGCCGCGGACGAGGTCACCTTGTCCATCACGGACGACGGCGCGGTCCCGGTCCTGCGCAGCCTGCTGGACGTCGAGCGGGGCTGAGCGTTCGCGTGACTCCCGGATCCGGTGAACAATCGTCCCTCGTGACCCAGGGAATAGACGATGTGGCCAAGGCGGCGGGGGTGTCGACGGCAACCGTGTCGCGCGCGCTGCGCGGTCTGCCCAACGTCTCGGCGAAGACCCGCCAGCGGGTCGAGGAGGTCGCACGCGAGCTCGGCTACGTCGCGTCGCCGTCGGCGGCCAGCCTCGCGTCGGGCCGGACCCGGACGATCGGGCTGCTCACCCCCTGGGTGAACCGCTGGTTCTTCTCCAACGTCATCGAGGGAGCCGAGCGCACGCTGCGCCGGGTCGGCTACGACGCCCTGCTCTACACCTTCGACATCGCCCGGGAGCAGCCGCGGAGGGCCGTGGACCCGAGCGTCCTGCATCGTCGGGTGGACGGGATCCTCGTCGTCGGGCTCCCCCTCAGCAACGCCGAGGTCGCCTCCCTGGAGGCGTTGGGTGTCCCGCTGGCCTTCGTGGGGACCGGTCGCGACAACCACCTCACGGTGCGCCTGGACGACTACGACGCCGGGCAGTGCGCGACGGCGCACCTCATCTCACGCGGTCACCGGCTGATCGGTCACGTGACCGGGACCCCCGACGAGGAGCACTCGTGGTCGCCGCCGGCGGCCCGACACTCAGGATGGGTGGACGGCCTGCGGGCCGCGGGGATCGAGCCGAACCCGGGCTGGGAGGTCAACGGGAACTTCGACGTCCAGGGCGGACGGGCCTCGACCCATGCGCTGCTTGATGCCCATCCAGAGCTGACTGCGATCTTCGCCTCCTCGGACGAGATGGCGATGGGTGTCATCTTGGCCGCGCGGGACCGCGGGCTGGACGTTCCGCGTGACCTGTCAGTGATCGGGATCGACGGCCATGACCTCGGGGAGCTCGTCGGGCTGACGACCATCTCCCAGGACGCCTCGGGGCAGGGGCACAGGCGGCCGAGCTGCTGCTAGACCTGATATCCCGCGGGAGCGCGACCACGGGGGGTGGTCTCGTGGTTCACCCGACCCGGCTCGTGGAGCGGGAGTCGATCTCTGACGTGCGCAGATGTGACTGAATTGTTACCGTGAATACCCCCTGCAGCGGTTGCGGAATCCAGATGTAAGCGCTTGCATAGAGCGCAAGGCACGAGGCGGCCCAGCCACCTGCGGCTGTCGATTTCACCCGATCACGACGATGTGAGGATCTCAACGATGAGAAGTATGACTCGCCGCTCCTACGCGGCTCTTGCAACCGGGGCGGCGTTCGCCCTTATCCTCGCCGGCTGTTCCGACAGTGGCAACAAGTCGCCCGACGCCTCCAGCACGGGCAAGGTCGACTGCGCGGCCTACAAGCAGTACGGCGACCTCAAGGGCAAGACGGTGTCGGTGTACACCTCGATCGTCGACCCCGAGTCCAAGCAGCAGACAGACTCCTACATCCCCTTCGAGACCTGCACAGGCGCGAAGATCGCCTACGAGGGATCCCGCGAGTTCGAGTCTCAGCTGCCGGTTCGCCTCTCCGCGAAGACTGCACCCGACATCGCCTACATCCCGCAGCCTGGCTTCCTCAAGTCCCTCGTCGCCGACTTCCCGGATGCGGTCAAGCCGGCACCTCAGGCCGTCATCGACAACGCCACGAAGTACTACTCCGAGGCGTGGGTCAACTACGGCACAGTCGACGGGAAGCTCTACGCGACCCCCCTCGGTGCCAACGTGAAGTCCTTCGTCTGGTACTCCCCGAAGGAGTTCGCCGACAACGGGTACACGATCCCTACGACCTGGGACGAGCTCATGACCTTGTCGCAGACCATCGCCGACTCCGGGCGCATCCCGTGGTGCGCTGGCATCGAGTCCGGCACCGCCACAGGGTGGCCTGCCACTGACTGGCTCGAGGACGTCGTCCTCCGCACGGCCGGGCCCGATGTCTACGACGAGTGGGTCAACCACACCATCCCGTTCAACGACCCGAAGATCGTCGAGGCGCTGGCCACGGTTGGTGACGTCTTGAAGAACCCGGCCTACGTCAATGGCGGTCTCGGCGACGTCCAGTCGATC
This sequence comes from Sanguibacter gelidistatuariae, assembly GCF_900096585.1. Classification (GTDB taxonomy): domain Bacteria; phylum Actinomycetota; class Actinomycetes; order Actinomycetales; family Cellulomonadaceae; genus Sanguibacter; species Sanguibacter gelidistatuariae. Next base: position 305,220 of record NZ_FMYH01000001.1, on the reverse strand, counting down.
GCGACGGCCCCCTGGAACGAGGCAGGCAACGGCATCCCCGCCGGCACCTGCTCCCTGATGCGAGCGGCGAACTTCTACCAGGCCAACTGGGCCACGGACGTCACTGTCGCTGAGAAGCCGCAGGACAACGGTGTCTACGCCTTCTACCTCCCGGGCAAGACGGCCGACGACAAGCCGCTGCTCGGCGGTGGTGAGTTCGTGACTGCCTTCTCCGACCGGCCAGAGGTCCAGGCCTTCCAGGCCTACCTCTCGAGCCCTGAGTGGGCGAACGAGAAGGCCAAGGTCACCGGCCAGGGCTGGATCTCGGCGAACAGCGGCCTCGACGCGTCGCTGCTGCAGTCCCCGATCGACATCATGTCCTACAAGCTGCTCACCGACCCCGCGTACACCTTCCGCTTCGACGGATCTGACCAGATGCCTGCCGCCGTGGGTGCGGGGTCGTTCTGGACGGAGATGACGGACTGGATCGCGACCGACAAGTCCGACGAGGCGGTTCTCACGGCCATCGAGAAGTCCTGGCCCGCGAGCTGACCTGATCAGTCAGGATCGGCTTCACCTGTTCGACCAGGTCGTGCGGGGCGCCCCAGGATGGCGGCGACCCGCACGACCTGTCACCATGCAGCTGGGCAACGTCGCCCGAGCTCAGTCCCACGCGGAGGTAGAGCATGGATTGGTTCATCAACGCGGATACGACCGGCCACAAGCTTGCGCTTATGGTGGTTGCGATCGTGCTGTTCGTCGCGGTCATGGGAGCAATCCTCTTTGCTGTCGACCGCCCCAAGAAGATTCCCACCTGGGTCGTGGCGACAGGGTTCCTGGCCCCGACGGTCCTGGGGCTCGGTTTCGGGCTCGTATACCCGGGTCTGAAGACCATCTGGTCCTCGCTGTTCGACCGGCAGGGCAAGAACTACGTCGGGCTCGACAACTACATCACAGCCTTCACCGAGGAACAGTTCCAGGTCGTCCTGCGCAACACCGTCTTCTGGGTGATCACGGTCCCGATCGCGGCAACCCTCATCGGCCTCGTCTACGCGGTCGTCGTCGATCGCACACGGATGGAGGCACTGGCGAAGACGCTGGTGTTCATGCCGATGGCGATCTCCATGGTGGGCGCCTCGATCATCTGGAAGTTCGTGTATGAGTACAAGCCGAACCAGCCGGGGGTGAACCAGACCGGGCTCCTCAACCAGTTGCTCGTCTGGCTCGGGTTCGATCCCCAGCAGTTCCTGCTCAACGCACCGGCGAACACGTTCTATCTCATCGTCGTCATGGTCTGGATCCAGGCCGGCTTCGCCATGACGGTGTTGTCCGCCGCGATCAAGGCGATCCCCGACGACATCGTCGAGGCCGCGCGGCTGGATGGGTTGCAAGGCATAAAGATGTTCCGGTACATCACCGTGCCGAGCATCCGCCCGGCCCTCATCGTCGTGATCACCACGATCGCCATGGGCACGCTCAAGGTCTTCGACATCGTCCGCACGATGACGGGTGGCAACTTCAACACCTCCGTCGTCGCCAACGAGTTCTACAAACAGAGCTTTACCATCCGCGATCAGGGGCTCGGTGCGGCCCTGGCCGTGATCCTCTTCGTCCTGGTCATCCCACTGGTCATCTACAACGTCCGCCAGCTCCGACTCACCGAGGAGATCCGATGAGCGTTCCATCGACCCCGGTCGACAACCTCGTCGACGTGCCTGCCGAGGAGGGCATGAGTATCCAGAACAAGAAGTTGAGCCGGATAGAGAAGCGTGCCATCGCGGCTCGCGGCAAGCTCAGCTCACCATGGGCGTCGGGTATCGCGATCATCATCGCGGTCCTGTGGACGATCCCGACTCTTGGACTGCTCGTGACGTCTTTCCGCCCGCAGTCGCAGATCCAGTCCTCGGGATGGTGGACGTTGCTGTCCAACCCCGGCCTCACCCTTGACAACTACGACGAGGTTCTCTTCGGCAGCTCCACGAAGTTTGCGACGTACTTCGTCAACTCTCTTGTCATCACGCTGCCTGCGGTCGTCATCCCGATCTCGCTCGCGCTGCTCGCGGCCTACGCCTTCGCCTGGATCGAGTTCAAGGGACGCAACGTCCTGTTCGTGGCGGTGTTCGCGCTCCAGGTGATCCCGATCCAGGTGACGCTCATCCCGTTGCTCAGCCAGTACGTCAAGTGGGGGATCAGCGGCTCGTTCTGGACCCTCTGGCTCTCGCACTCGATCTTCGCGCTGCCGCTCGCGGTCTTCCTTCTGCACAACTTCATGAAAGAGATCCCGGCGTCCCTCGTTGAGGCGGCCCGGGTCGACGGCGCCGGTCACGTGAAGATCTTCTTCAGGGTGCTGCTCCCGCTGCTCACACCGGCGATTGCGTCCTTCGCTATCTTCCAGTTCCTCTGGGTCTGGAACGACCTGCTCGTCGCGCTCACATTCGCTGGCGGTACGACGAACGTCGCTCCACTGACCGTGCGGATCGCCGAGCTCTCGGGCACGCGGGGGTCGTCGTGGTACCTGCTCTCGGCGGGTGCCTTCATCTCAATCGTCGTCCCATTGATCGTCTTCCTGTCGCTCCAGCGCTACTTCGTCCGAGGCCTCCTGGCTGGCTCCGTCAAGGGGTGAGCTGATCGGAGCCCACCGCGACCAGCGACGCGGTGGGTCAGAGGTACTGCCCGGGGGTCGGGCGCCCGTCGGGCGTCTGGCCCCCGTCCTCGTCCCCGCTCATGGAGCGCAGCAGTCCCGGGGGCAGCGCCCGGGCCGCCCCACGCATCTGCTGCAGCTGGGCCTGCGCCGCCATCTGCTGGGCCACGAGCGCGGTCTGCAGGCCGTGGAACAGGCCCTCGAGCCAGCCGACCAGCTGGGCCTGGGCGATCCGCAGTTCGGACTCGGAGGGCACGACGTCGTCCTCGAACGGCAGGGTGATCCGGTGCAGCTCGGCCACGAGGTCCTCGGAGAGGCCCTCCTCGAGCTCGGTCAGGGACCGCTCGTGGATCTGGGCGAGACGGGACCGGGCCGCCTCGTCGAGGGGAGCGCTGCGCACCTCGTCCAGGAGCCGCTTGATCATCTCCCCGATCCGCATGATCTTGGCGGGTTCCTCGATCACGGTCGTGACCTGGTCGCGGTTGGCCGCACTCTCGACTGCGCTGTCGGTGAGCTCACGCTCGGCCTCGCGCTGGTTCTCCTGCCGGGAGAGCGCCGCGGATCGCGCCGAAGGTTGGGAGGTGGGATCGATGTTCTGGGCCATGCTCCCAGTCTCACCCAGGATCACCGCTTACGGCGGAGATAGCGGTCAGGGGACGAGCAGCACCTTCCCGAACACCGCCCCTGAGTCCAGCAACGCATGGGCCTCCCCCGCCCGGGACATGGCCACGACGGAGTCGATGACCGGACGCAACCGCCCGTCCTCGAGCATCGGCCAGACGTGCGCCCGGACCGCCGTCACGATCTGGGCCTTCTCCTGGGCGGGGCGGGCCCGCAGCGTCGTCCCGCTGACGCTCGCCCGCAGCGCCAGCAGCCTGCCCAGGTCGAGCTCGCCGCGGCGACCGCCCTGCATCCCGATGACTACCAGGCGGCCTCCGGTCGCGAGCGAGCGGACATTCGCGTCCAGGTACGCCGCCCCGACGACGTCGAGGATCACGTCCGCACCGTGCCTGCCCGTCGCCTCCTGGACCAGGCCCGGCAGGGCTGAGGCGAAGTCGGACCCGTCGCTCGTTCGGTGCACGAACCCCACCTCGGCGCCCAGCGCGAGGCACCGGTCCACCCGGTCCTGGCTGCCCGCGGTGACCATCACCCGCGCCCCGAGCGCAGCGGCGAGCTGAATCGCCACGGTGCCCACGCCCCCGGAGCCACCATGCACGAGCACCCACTCGCCCGCCTGCAGGCGGGCGGTGTCGACGAGGTTGCTCCACACGGTGCACACCGCCTCGGGCAGGCCGGCCGCCTCGACCAGCCCGACGCCGTCGGGCACCCGGAGCAGCTGGGCGGCGGGTACTGCGGCGTGGGAGGCGTAGCCACCACCGTCGACCAGCGCGGCCACGCGCTCACCGACCTGCCAGCCGGAGACACCGGCGCCGAGCCCGGTGATCACCCCGGAGACCTCCAGCCCGGGCCAGGCCGGGGCGCCGGGAGGGGGTGGGTAGTGGCCTTGGCGCTGGAGGACGTCGGCGCGGTTCACTCCGGCCGCACGGACCTCGACGAGGACCTCGCCTTGTCCCGGCAAAACGTCTGTGACCTCGGTGTACTTTAGAACTTCGGGGCCGCCGAACTGCTCAATCATCACCGCGCGCATGCCCCCGAGCCTACGACTCACCTGGTCACGCGGCACGGTCTGGGGCCTGCGGCGGGTTAAAGTCCTCCTTCAGGCTAATGGTGCGTCGATTATCGGCCGATGAACCCATGCGGACGATGTTGCTCGCACAAGGCCGTGACCGAGCAGCGATGCGTCAGCAAGACAGTGAATGGAAGGGGTCCACATGCTCCGGAGACTGAGTGTGCGAGGCAAGATCCTCGCAGCTCTGACCGTGCCGGTGCTCGTGCTGTGCCTCGCCGCGTCGATGTTCTCGCTCCAGGCGATCCGCAACGCGCAGCTCGCCGGTCAGGCCAAGGCGATCGTCGCGGCCCTCCCCAGCGGGCAGGACGCAGTCACCGTGCTCCAGGCCGAACGTCTGGCGGCTGTGCAGTTGCTCCAAGGAGTCGCTGGGGCTGAGGACGCGTACACCGCAGCGCAGGCGCAGACGGACACGGTCCTCGCCGAGCTGCGTGGGATCTACACGAACCTCGACATCACGCGGCTCGACCCCATGGTCTCCGAGGCCGTCTCAGGTGCCGCGAGCCAGAACGTCACCGACCTCGCCATCGTCCGTGACAACGTGGGCCGTGGGGCGCGTTCGCCGGCCTTGGCCTCCACGAACTACACCGCCATGATCGACCGGCTGCTCAATGTCCCGGCGTCCCTGGCCGCGACGCTGACCGACCGTCAGCTCGCGGTGAAGCTCGACGCCTACGTGGCGGTCAACGACCTCTTCAACAAGACCGCCGTCGAGGTTCCCCTGGTCCAGTACGTGCTGGACAACATCGCGGCCGAGGACCAGAGCAACGACCGGGTCCGCGAGCTGTCGGCCGTGTTCGGCGAGACGAACGCCGCACGCACCGCCGCGAACGAGTCCATCGCGTCGCTCGACGGCGATGACCTGAAGATCGGAACCGGATCCAACAGCTACACCTCCGTGCGACGTCTGCTGGGGTCCGGTCAGATTGCCGGTATCAACAGCGGGCTCGCAAACACCTGGGGCACGTCCTCCACGACCGAGCTCGAGGTGTTCGAGCCGATCCGGGTCGAGGTGCTGTCGCAGACCGATGCTGCCGCGAGCCAAGCGACGTCCAGCGCCCGCCAGACCGCCATCGTCACCGTCCTCGCGACCGTCCTGACGGTCCTCGCCTCCGTCGCGATTGCCATCGGTATCGCGCGCCGGATCACTGTCCCGCTGCGCCACCTCACCCAGGCGGCCGCGGAGGTCCGTGAGCAGCTGCCCAAGCTCGTCGAGCAGGTGTCGGTCCCGGGGCAAGGCCCCGAGCTCACGCTCGCCACCATCAAGGTCGAGTCCACCGACGAGGTGGGACAGCTCGCCGCCGTGCTCAACGCGGTGAACGCGACGACCGTCGAGGTCGCCAAGGAGCAGGCCGCACTGCGTGGCTCGATCGCCGAGATGTTCGTCAACGTGGCCCGCCGTGACCACGTGCTGCTCAACCGCCAGCTTGCCTTCCTCGACGAGCTCGAGCGGTCCGAGGAGGATGCGAACACCCTCGCCAACCTCTTCCGCCTCGACCACCTCGCCACTCGGATGCGTCGCAACTCCGAGTCGCTGCTCGTGCTCGCCGGCATCGACTCCGGGCGTCGGGTGCGCGCGCCCATGCCGATCTCCGACGTCGTCCGGACGGCCTCCTCGGAGATCGAGCTCTACGACCGCGTGCGTCTCAACCTCGAAGCCGACCCGTTCATGCTCGGCCACAACGCGCTCAACGCCGCACACCTGCTGGCCGAGCTCCTGGAGAACGCGACGACGTTCTCCGAGCCGAACACCCCGGTCGAGGTCACCACGAACCGTTCCACGCGGTACGTGACCGTCGAGGTCCGCGACCACGGCCTCGGCATGAGCGAGACCGACATCGTTGAGGCTAACCAGAAGGTCGCCTCCCGCTCCGCCTCGGACGTCATCGGCGTGCAACGCCTCGGCCTGTTCGTGGTCGGTCGTCTGGCCGACCGTCTGGGGGCCCACGTGGTCTTCAGCCGGGCCGCCGACGGTAGCGCGGGGACCACGGCCACCGTGTCGTTCCCGCTAGCACTGTTCGTCGACGAGGCCGACGTGCCGCTCGAGGCGCCCGCCGACCCGCTCAGCTCGTCTGCGCGCCAGGCGACCCAAGACTGGATCGCGCCCGAACCGGACGCTCTCCCGGTGGACATCGCCGCGCTGACCGACGGCGCGACGAGCATCGGCATGCCGCGACGGCGTGCAGCGATCTCCCAACCGGCCGAGCAGACCGCGGATGTGTCGACCGGGGTCAACGAGATGGTCCTGCCGCCGCTCGAGGCGGCGAACCCCGACGTCAACCTGGCGAGTGCGACCGACCAGAACTGGACACCCGCCCAGACGCTCTCCGAGACGTTGCCCGCGGGCCTGCCCAGCAGGCCCCGCAGCGAGGCCGCGGAGACTGTCGTGAGCGCCCTCGAGCCGGTCAACGACACCCCCATCCTTGATGGCGAACGACGCGGCGCGATGTTCTCGAACTTCCGCACCCGCGCCTCGGCCGAGGCCGCGAACAGCCTCGAGGCATCGGGCAGCGCGGCTGGCCTCTACGCGTCCGCGACCGACGATGACAGCGCCGGCACCGAGGCGCAGGACGCTGCCGCCGTCCCGGCGCTGGTGATCCCCGGTCTGGCCCCGGACGAGGAGTTCCCGTGGCAGGCCGCGGTGCTCGAGGTCGAGCAGGACGGCTTCGCATCCGAGCCGTCCTACGACGCGATGCAGAGCTTCGAGGCGCCCTACACCTTCGATCCCGCGGGCGCTTTTGAGCCCGCCGAGTCCTTCCAGCCGGTCGAGGCCTTCGACGCCGAGCAGCCCTTCGCACCGGTTCAGGCGTTCGAGCCGGTTCGGTCCTTTGAACCTGTTCAGTTCTTCGAGCCCGTGCAGGACTTCCAGGTCGACGGCTTCCGGCCGGTCGAGGCCTTCGAGGCCGAGGCAGGCCTCGGGCAGGAGCAGGGTGCTCAGGCTGCTCGGCGCGAGGAGCTTGAGCCGATCACTTGGCCGCAGCCCGTAGAGGAGCTCGTCGCCGTACCAGGACACCTGGCCGAGCCTGAGTCGCTCGACCTGCCGGAGGCATACGACGAGGCTGAGCCGGTCGCGTCGTACGGTGCACACCTCGCCCCGATGCTTCCGGTCGCGCCGTCCTATGAGGGGCTCGCCTTCGAGCCAGAGCAGGCCTTCGAGCCCGTTCAGGCCTTCGAGCCGCTGCGGCGGGCTGCGCTGCCTCACCGGGACGACCAGGTGGACGTGGAGCCGGCCTGGACGGACGCCCCGATCGGTCTTGAGCCGGACGAGGTCGCCGGTACGTACGAGCCCGCCGTGCAGTACGACGAGGCTGTGCTGCCGGAGCCGGCGGACGCGTACCAGCTCCCCGTCGCCGCGCTGCCGGACGAGGTCGCCTACGCGCCGGTCGGTCACTACGAGCCTGCCAATTCACCGGCTGCTCCGTTCCCGGTGAGTCCTGCGGCACAGTTCGAGCCGACCATGCCGACCTTCGCGGACGTCGTCTCGGACGCGCCGACCCGGCGGTCGTCGCGGCAGAGCACTGTGCCAGCCAAGCGCGGGGCATTCGGGTGGTTGCGACGCAAGGGCCACACCGAGTCGGGGCAGGAGCACGGTGACGCGACCGTCGCCCCGACCTCGTTCCCGACCTTCAACCCGGCGGGATCGGTCGCTTCGGCACCGGTTGCGCCCGCACCGGTCGAGTTCGTCCCGTCACTGGCCGAGTTCGTGGCTCCGGTGCCAGACCGCGCGCCCGACGTCGTTGCTCCGGCTCCGGTTCCCATGCGTGCCTTCGAGCCGCTCGCGCCTGCTCCCAGCCCGGCGGTCGCCTCGACGGTCTCCGGGTGGATGCCTGCGACGTCGATCAGCGAGTCGGGCGACGACGGCGGATTCGGCGGATTCGGAGGCTGGGCTCCCCCGGCGCCGGTCGCGGCACCCGCGCCCTCGCCTCTGCCGCTCAAGGAACTCCCGTTGAGCGGCCAGGACGCCGGTGACAGCTGGTCGCCGCCGAGAGGCCGCGACGCCGGTGACAGCTGGTCGCCGCCGAGCGAGATCGACGGAGACATCTCCTCGATGCTGGCCATGCGGTCCAACATCCAGGAGCAAGCGCTGGCCGAGCTCAGCCAGCTGTCCTCCTACCGCCCTGCGGCGGTCCAGACGACCCAGGGCGGCGGGCTTACCCGCCGTACCCGGGGGGAGGTCGCAGCAACCACTGACGACCTCGCTTCGCAGAAGATCAGCCGTGATGCGGCTGAGCTTCGATCCCGACTCTCGGCGTTCCAGTCGGCCACCTCGCGTGGTCGCCAGGCGCCAGAGACCGGGCAGTCCGGCGGGGGAGCCGGGGCCGCCACGGCTTCTGCTACTTTTACGGACAACGTTCCAGACTCGGCGCCCCAGCCGCGTTGAATGATCTATCGCCACTGAGGCATCGGAAGAAGGAGGAAGCGTGAGCGTTCTCAGCACTGAGGCGACGAACTTCGGTTGGTTGCTGGACAACTTCGTCAGGACAGTTCCTGGCACCCGTCACACCCTCGTCGTGTCCGCGGACGGCCTGCTCATGGCCATGTCGGACCACCTGGACCGCACGAGCGGGGACCAGCTGGCCGCGATCGTCGCAGGTATGTCGAGCTTGACCCGTGGCGCTTCGCGTCAGCTCAACGGGGGAGCGGTCCGCCAGTCCATCATCGAGATGGACAACGGCTTCCTCTTCCTGATGAACGTCTCCAACGGCTCGGTGCTCGCGGCCGTCGCGGACTCCACCTGCGACGTCGGCCTGATCGGCTACGAGATGGCGATGCTCGTCTCCCGCACCGAGGCAACGCTGACGCCCCAGCTCATCACGGAGATGCGCGGTCAGCTTCCAGTTGACGGGGCTACCCGCACGCCGATCGGATGAGGTAGGTCACGATGACGAACTCCAGGTCAACCTCGCACTCCATGGATGGCGAGCACTTTGAGGCCGCGACGGTGCGGCCCTATGCGGTGACCGGTGGTCGCGTGCGTTCAGCGACCTCCAACCTGCCGTTGGAGACCCTCATCGAGGTGATGCCCGGAGCCGTCGACAGCCGCGGGCTGCCTCCCGAGAAGCGGGCCATCCTCAGCCACGCCGCGCTCAACTATGTCTCGATCGCCGAGGTCTCCGCGCTGTTGCGGATGCCGCTCGGCGTCGTCCGGATTCTCATTGCCGACCTCGCGGATGATGGCTATCTCACCATCCACACGTCGACGCCCGTCAACGTCCACACCGGCCACGGTCAGAACCCTGCCCTGTCCCTGAGTGTGTTGGAGAGTGTTCTCAATGGCATTTCAGCCCTCTAGCGGTACGGCAGATGCTGCCGCCCCCGCGCCTGTCAAGCCTGCCGGGGCCCCCACCGTCGTCAAGATCGTCGTGGCGGGTGGGTTCGCCGTCGGCAAGACCACGTTCATCGGTTCGATCTCCGACATCGAGCCGCTGAACACCGAAGCCGCGATGACGGAGCACTCGCTCGGGGTCGACGATGCAGGCGGTGTGACGGATCGCAAGACGACAACCACGGTCGCGATGGACTTCGGTCGCATCGAGCTCCCGGGCTCACTGTGGCTGTACCTCTTCGGCACCCCCGGGCAGGACCGCTTCCTGTTCATGTGGGACGACCTGGTGCGTGGCGCGATCGGAGCGGTCGTCCTCGTGGACACCGACCGGCTCGAGCAGTGCTTCCCCGCAGTCGACTACTTCGAGTCGCGGGGCATCCCCTTCGTCGTCGGCGTCAACTGCTTCGACGGTGTTGCCAAGCACCGCCTCGAAGACGTTCGCGAGGCCCTGCAGATCCCGGCCCACGTGCCGATGCTCTACACAGATGCGCGTTCTCGTGCGGCGACCAAGCAGTCGCTCATCGCGCTCGTGCAGCACGCCATGCAGCAGCTGCGGGCGGCCTGAACCGTGCCTTGACCGAACCGCCCCATACCGTGGGGCGGTTCGGAACTTTCTCAGGCACGTGCCAGAATGTGCTGTGCGAGAGCCGCTGTGCGGCGATCGCGTGAAGGAGGCGTGGCAGAGCGGCCGATTGCACCAGTCTTGAAAACTGGAGTCGGTGAAAGCCGACCGTGGGTTCAAATCCCTCCGCCTCCGCAATGTCGATGCAATTTACGAGAAATGGTCCCTGAACTGCGGAAACGTAGATTGGGGACCCTTTCTTTTTTCGGCTATTGACCGGTATCGCCGCCCCCATGCTCCTCGCGTTCCTTTTCCTGCAGAGGTTCTGGCGCGCAGGACTGACCGCAGGAAGTATCAAATGACCGAACCCGCCGCTCGCGCCACCCTCGTCGACCAGACTGCCCAGGCCACCCCCGCGGCGCCCGGCGCGACCCGCCCCGTTGTTGCCGCCGTCATGGGCGAGGGGGTTCTCGACAGGCTCTTCGACGACGCCGCCCGGGTGCGCCTCGCCGGGCTCAGCCACGGCGGCACGTTCGCCGAGCTCGTCGGCTTCGAGGACCCGCAGGACGAGGCGGTGCTCGCGGACATCGAGGTCCTTGTCACAGGGTGGGGCTGCCCGCGGGTCGACGCCTCCGTGCTCGACCGCATGCCGCGGCTGAGGTCTATCGTCCACTCGGCCGGGTCGGTCAAGTGGCTCCTCGACACCGAGGTGTGGGACCGCGGCATCACCGTGACGAGCCAGGTCGACGCGAACGCCTGGCCCGTCGCCGAGTACACGCTCGGGGTGATCCTCCTCGCGAACAAGTCGTTCCTCCCCTCCGCCCGTGCCTACGCGGCCGAGCCCGCGACGTTCTCGGCCGCTGCCGCGTTCCCTCGCATCGGCGGGTACGGCAAGCGGGTCGGCATCATCGGGGCGTCGCGCATCGGACGGCTCGTCATCGGGCTGCTCGACCGCCACCACGTCGAGGTGCTCGTCGCCGACCCGTTTCTCACCGCGGACGAGGCCACGGCGCTCGGGGTGCGTCTTGCGGACGTCGACGAGATCGTCGCGACGAGCGACGTCGTCTCCGTCCACGCGCCGTCCCTGCCAAGCACCCGGCACCTCGTCGACGGCCGTCGGCTCGGGCTGCTTCGCGACGGCGCCACGCTCGTCAACACGTCCCGCGGCGCGCTGCTCGACCACGACGCCCTCGTCGCCGAGCTCGCCCGACGCCGGGACGTCGGCGAGACGCTCAACGTCGTCCTCGACGTCACCGAGCCGGAGCCGCTGCCGGCGACGTCGCCGCTCTTCGCCGACCCGTGGGTGGTCGTCACCCCGCACATCGCCGGGTCGCTCGGCACCGAGCTCGGACTGCTCGCCGAGGGCGTGCTCGACGAGCTCACGCGCCTGGGCGACGGGCGCCCGCCCGCACACCCCGTCACCCGCGAGGAGCTCGCCCGCTCCGCCTGAACGCAGCCGCGCCCGCCCGTTCGCGGCGGCCGCGAACAGCACGGGGCCGTTCCCAGGCAGTATTTCAGGCCGTATTCTTGGGTCGCCGCGGCTACTGATCCGGTGCCGCGGTGCCGATGGATATGGTATGAGGACTTCATGACGATCGGACGATCTGGCCGCCTGGCGCGTCATCCGCGAGCCGTGGTGTTGGTTCTTGTCGCGCTCCTGGCGCTCTCGGGCTGCACTGTCGATGAGCATGCCTCCGCGGACGAGTTGATGGTTGTCACGGTGACGCACCGCCCCGTGGTGACCGCGTCGCCGACGCCGGCCGCCACTCCTGCACCGGAACCCGCACCGGAACCAACGGTCGAGGCCACCCCGGAGCCGGTTCCCACGGTCGATCCCGCTCCTGTGCCCGCCGAGCCGCTTCCAGCGGCTGAGCCGGTGAAGCAGTCACCGAAGGCCAAGCAGCCCGCGGCGGCGCCCGCGCCCGCGCCGGTGGTCGATGCGCCACCCCCGTCGCCCTCGGCATCTCCGAGCACGGGCGGAGCCCAGGCTCTGTTCAGCGCGCTCAATGCGGCCCGCAGCTCGGCTGGACTGGCGCCGCTGGCGTACAGCGCAAGCCTCGAGTCGATCGCGTCCAACTGGTCCGCGTCGATGTCCGCAACCGCCTCGATGTCCCACAACCCCAACACGTCTGGTCAGATCCCGGGTGCGTGGACCTCCTGGGGCGAGAACGTCGGCTATGCCGGAGGCTATGCCGACAACGCCGGGACGATCCACACCGCATGGATGAACAGCTCGGGCCACCGGGACAACATCCTGCGCACAAGCTTCACCCAGGTCGGCATCGGGTACGTCGTGGACGCGACCGGGGTGGCTTGGGCGACCCAGGTCTTCGCTGGCTACTGAGTGGCGGTGTCTGAGCGCCCGCGGCGGTGCGACTCACGGGCACGCCGTGCTCGCGCGACGCCCATCGGCCCCTGGGTGGGACTCACGTCCCGCGCGGGACGGGTTCGACCGGCGATGATGTTCAGATGACGTCAGCCTTGCCTCAACAGGACGACCTGGAACCCGTCGCCCTGGTTCGGGAGTCCGGCATCATCCTGCGGGTCGGGATCCTGCTGCTCGGCGCCGGGAGCGGGAGCTACCGGGTCAAGATCGCCATGGCTCAGGTGGGGCGTGCACTCGGGATCGACTCCGTCGACGCCCAGGTCACGGTGAACGAGATCACCGCCACCGCACGACGCGGGTCGATCTTCCGGACCGAGGTGGCCATGAGCCACAGCATCGGCGTCAACGCGCACCGGATCGCTGCCCTCGAGAGCCTGTGCGGCTCTCTCGCCCCCGGCGCCCGCCAGCAGGACATCGAGGCGAGCCTCGACGAGATCGAGCGCCGACCGCTGCTCTACAAGACCTGGGCCAACGCGCTGTTCGCCGCGGTCGCCTGTGCCGCGTTCGCCTTCCTCAACAACGGCGGACCGGTCGAGGTGCTCGTCGTGTTCGTCGGGGCCGGCCTGGGGCAGGCCACCCGCCGGGTCATGCTGCACCGGGGGTTCAACCAGCTAGGCGTCACGATGCTGTCCGCGGCCGTGGCGAGTGTGGTCTATCTCGGGATCGTCAACCTGCTCTTCGCGCTCGGGGTGGTCGACACGATCCACGAGAGCGGATACATCTCGGCGGTCCTCTTCCTCGTGCCCGGCTTCCCGCTGATCACCGCGGGGCTCGACCTGTCCCGGCTGGACTTCTCGGCCGGGGTGTCCCGGCTGACCTACGCCCTGCTGATCATGACGTCCGCGGCGATGAGCGTGTGGGCGGTCTCCGCGGTCATGGAGCTCACCCCGAACCCGGCGGCCCCGCTGGCCCTGGCGCCCGGTGCCGCCTTGGTCCTGCGGCTCTTGGCGAGCGCCTTCGGCGTGCTGGGCTTCGCGCTGATGTTCAACAGCCGCTGGCGGGTGGCCCTGGCGGCAGCCGGGATCGGGATGGTCGCCAACGTCATCCGGATCGAGATGGTCGACGCCGGGGTCGTGGTGCAGGCCGCTGCATGCGCGGCCGGCCTCATCGTCGGCATCCTTGCCAACCTTGTGGCCCCCCGGATGAATGCCTCGCGGCTCACGTTGTCGGTCCCGGCGGTGGTCATCATGGTGCCCGGCGCGGCGGCCTACCGGGCGGTCTACTTCCTCAATGACGGGCAGACCGTGGAAGCGCTCGCCTACGGCGTCCAGGCGGGCTTCGTCGTCCTCGCCCTGGCGATCGGCCTGACCATCGCCCGGACGGTGACCGGCGACTCGTGGAAGTCGGGCGCTCACTAGCGCCGCGCCGTCGGGCAGCGCGTTTTGCTCCACGCCGCGCCTTGCGGGTACCCTTGCACAGCCCGCAGAAGATGACTTCTGACGCGGGAAGCCGCGCCGGGTTCGTCCCGGTGAGGAGACGTCGCATAGCCCGGTCTAGTGCGCCACCCTGCTAAGGTGGTGACGGGGAAACCTGTCCGAGGGTTCGAATCCCTCCGTCTCCGCTTCACGAAAGGCCCCGGTCGATGACCGGGGCCTTTCGTCTGTTCACGGGCTGGGCGAGGGGATGGGCGTTTTCGGTCGACAGTCGTGCCCTGCGCCCTCACAGGGCCGAATGGCAGCTGTGAGATCCTTGTCTCATCTGAGATACACGGCAGAAATCAGGCAGCAACTGGTGGGCGCTACGCTCGCAGGGACAATGCCCCTGGAGGTGGTGCGCGCATCGCTCACGCATCCGGCCCACCAGCATCGGGAGTTCTTTCATGACGTCCAACGAGCACCTCCTGGCGCGGTCCAGCGAGCGCGCAGCAGCGGGGCAGTCGGCATGACCGACGCGACAAGCTCCCTCCCGACCCCGGACGTGGGCCCCGACGCGACCGATGCCCCCGGGCCCGGCTTCCGCGCGGACCAGCTTGAGGGCTTCCGCATCGGCGTCACGAGCGACCGCCGCTCGAGCGACCTGATCGACGCCTTCGAGCGGCGCGGCGCCAAGGTCATGCACGCGCCCACCCTGCGCATCTCCCACGCCCCGCAGGAGGGGCCGCTGCTGGAGGACACCCGCGCGATGATCGCCGCCGTCCCCGACGTGCTGCTCGCGACCACCGGCTACGGCATCCGTCGCTGGTTCGAGGTGGCCGACGCCGCGGGGCTCGGCCCGGACCTTCTCGCCGCCCTCGCCAGCACCGACATCCTCGTGCGCGGGCCCAAGGCCCGCGGCGGCATCCGAGCGGCCGGGCTCAACGACACCGGCATGAGCGACTCCGAGACGACGGCGTCCCTCGTCGACAAGGTGCTCGCCGACTACCCGCCGGGCCTGGTCGTGGGAATCCAGGTGCACGGCTACACCGACGAGACGCAGCTCGACCGGCTGCGGGCGGTGCACCGCGACGTCATCACCGTTGCGCCCTACCGGTGGACCGCGATCGACGACACCGACGAACGCGTGCAGCGGCTCGTCGAGGCGATCTGCACCCAGCAGCTCGACTGTGTGACCTTCACGAGCGCCCCGGCCGTCGACGCGCTCTTCGTCGCGGCCGAGGGGATGGGGGTCTACTCCCAGGTCGTCGCGGCCCTGCGCGCCGGTGTGTGCGCGGCCGCCGTCGGCCCGGTGACTTCCGCGCCGCTGCTCGCGGTGGGCATCGAGCCGATCCAGCCGGAGCGTTTCCGGATGGGTGCGCTCATCCGGCTCGTGTGCGAGCACCTCGAGGACAAGGGGATCGACCGCATCGAGACCCGGCACGGCCCGCTCGCCCTGCGCGGGTCGGTCGTGGAGGTGGGCGGAGAGCGTCGCCAGCTGCCGCCGTCGGCTCTGACGATCCTGCGGTGCCTGGTGGCGGCCCAGGGCGCGGTGGTGACCCGGGAGGAGCTCACCCGGGCGCTGACCAGCCGGTCCTTCTCCGGGCCGCAGGACGACCACGCGATGGAGGTCTCGCTCAGCCGGCTGCGCCAGGCCCTGGGGGTCCCCGGCCTGGTCGCCACGGTGGTCAAGCGGGGGTACCGGTTGGACGTGTGATTGACGCCGTCACGGCAGCGTGGCGCGGATCACCACCCTGCCGGTTTGGGATCTCGGTGAGTGGCATGTAAAGTTCTGAACGGTTCACAGCACGAAAACTGCATGACCTGCGCCCGTAGCTCAACGGATAGAGCATCTGACTACGGATCAGAAGGTTGGGGGTTCGAATCCCTTCGGGCGCACAGATAGGTACGGAAATGAAGGCCAGAAACCCTCGGGTTTCTGGCCTTCATGCATTGTATCGGCCTGCGCGGCGCCGATAACACGTATGATCTGGGTCACGCTCGGCGGCCAGGGGCAGTGAGGCATCTGGCACGTCCGACCAGCTCCGCGGATCCGCTCCGCCGACCCGAAGAGGTACATCTCTATGCACCCCCGCGCGCCGCACGACGTGTCCGACCAGCTTGACGCCTCGGCCTACGTCACCTCGTTCTCGCCCGGCGCGGGACGCGAGCCCGCTCGTGCCGTCGCTCCCTCGGACTCGCTGACGATCGATCTCGACGGCCCGTGGGCCTTCCAGCTCGTCCCGTCGCTCGCGCAGGTCACCGAAGGATTCGAGAGCCCAGTCTTCGACGACGCGTCCTGGGACCGGCTCGCAGTGCCCAGCAGCTGGCAGATCGCCGGTCTGCGAGGGGAATCGGGCGACCTGCTGTCACCGGGCGAGGAGCGCTACGGACGGCCCGCATACACGAACGTCGTCTACCCGTTCCCCGTCGAGCCGCCGTTCGTCCCCGACGACAACCCGACCGGGGAGTACCGCCGCGTCGTCGACCTCCCCGACGAAGCCTTCGGTGCCATCGCTGCCGGCGGCCGGGTCCTCGTCCGGTTCGAGGGGGTCGACTCCTCGTTCGCGCTGTGGTGCAACGGGCACCCGCTCGGGTATTCCACGGGCAGCCGCCTTCCCGTGGAGTTCGACGTCACCGAGCACCTCGTGCCCGGTCGCAACGTCCTGGCTGCTCGCGTCCACCAGTGGTCTGCCGCGAGCTATCTCGAGGACCAGGACATGTGGTGGATCTCCGGGATCTTCCGGTCCGTACGTCTCGTCGTGCTCCCCGAAGGTGGCCTTCGTGACCACTTCGTCCACGCGGACTTCGACCACGCGTCAGGCGAGGGAGTTCTCCGCATCGAGACGGCGGTCGCTGCGGTCCTCTCCATCCCGGCGCTCGGCATCGAGGGCGTGCCCGCGGGTGACGAGCTCCGCATCCCTGCCGCCGTCCCGTGGACCGCCGAGACACCGGTCCTCTACGACGCCGTGCTGTCCACACCGACCGAACGACTGAGCCTGCGCATCGGCTTCCGCACGGTGCGCGTGGCAGACGGGCTCATCACAGTCAACGGGAAGACGATCCAGTTCCGTGGGGTCAACCGTCACGAGTGGCACCCGGACACAGGTCGAACCCTCGATGCGGGCACGCTGCTGGCTGACGTGCTCCTCATGAAGCAGCACAACATCAACGCCGTCCGCACGAGCCACTATCCACCCGACCCTCGCTTCCTCGACTTGTGCGACGAGTACG
The DNA here is from genome assembly GCF_900096585.1 of Sanguibacter gelidistatuariae. GTDB lineage: Bacteria > Actinomycetota > Actinomycetes > Actinomycetales > Cellulomonadaceae > Sanguibacter > Sanguibacter gelidistatuariae. The sequence continues at coordinate 288,053 of NZ_FMYH01000001.1, read as the reverse complement.
GGCTGTGGGTCATCGACGAGTGCGACCTCGAGACCCACGGGTTCACCTTCGAGGGGTGGGAAGGCAACCCGAGCGCGGACCCCCGCTGGCAAGAGGCCTACCTCGACCGGATGTCGCGCACGGTCGAGCGCGACAAGAACCACCCGAGCGTCGTGGCGTGGTCGCTCGGCAACGAGTCCGGAACCGGAGACAACCTGCGGGCGATGGCGGAGTGGACTCATGGCCGCGACCCGAGCCGATTCGTCCACTACGAGGGCGACTTCGACTCGCCCTACGTCGACGTCGTGAGCAAGATGTACGACCACCCGGACGCCATGCGCCTCTTCGGTGAGAACGCCGAGGTCCGCACGACCGACCCCGCGGCCGACGCCCGTCGTCGCTCGCTTCCGATGATCTTGTGCGAGTACGCGCACGCGATGGGCAATGGACCAGGCGGGCTGACCGAGTACCAGGATCTCTTCGACCGCTACCCGCGTCTGCACGGCGGCTTCGTGTGGGAGTGGATCGACCACGGGATCCGCCAGCGAGCGACCAGTGGGCCGAACGCCGGCGAGGAGTTCTACGCCTACGGAGGCGACTTCGGCGAGGAGCTCCATGACGGGAACTTCATTGCGGACGGGCTGCTCTTCCCGGACCGGGTGCCGTCACCCGGTCTGCTCGAGTACAAGAAGGTCACCGCACCCCTGCGCCTGTCCGCAGAGCCGTCGGGCGAGGGTATCGCGGTGACGGTGACCAGCGGCTACGACCACCGCGACTCCTCGCACCTTGAGCTCCGCTGGACGGCGGAGACGGACGGGGCGACCATCGCGTCCGGCCTGCTCGACGCACCCGTCGTGCCCGCGCGCGGCAGCACGGTCGTCGTCCTCTCCCTGCCCGACGACGTCGCGAGGGCCGCAGAGCGCGGCGCGACCGGGGAGACCTGGCTGACGATCGTCGCCGCACTCGTCCAGGACGAACCGTGGGCGCCGGCCGGCCACGAGGTCGCGTGGACCCAGACCCGGCTTGGTGCGCGGCCCGAGCGCGTGGTGGCCCCGGAGGCGCAGCCGGAGGGACGTGTATCGCTCGAACCTCGGCGGATCTCGACGGGGTTTGAGCTCGGCGGGGCGTCCTTCGACGAGCAGGGTGGGCTGGTCGCGATCGGCGACGTGGCGACGGGCCGGCTCGAGCTGGACGTCTGGCGAGCACCCACCGACAACGACGTGTCCACGGTGGGCGAGGACGCGGCGCGGTCGTGGCGTGCCCTCGGCCTCGACCGGGTCCACCACCGCCACGTCGACGTGACGGTCGATGGGGCCGACCTCGTCGTGCGGTCCCGTACGTCTGCGGCCGGATCGGCGTCTGCCTTCCTCACCACTCTCACCTGGCGGGCGGGAACCGGCGGCTGGATCCACGTCGATGTCCAGGTCGTCCCGGAGGGGAAGTTCCACAAGGACCGGGAGCTGGAGTCGCTGGGACTTGGCTACGGATCCCCGGTGACAGTGCCGCGGATCGGTCTGCGCGTCGGTCTGCCGGCGCAGCTCGACCACGTCGAGTGGTTCGGTCTGGGGCCGGGGGAGGCGTACGCAGACACGCGCCGCGCCCAACGGGTCGGACGATGGGAGTCGTCCGTCGACGACCTCCAGACTCCGTACCTGCGTCCGCAGGAGAACGGCAACCGTCAGGACGTGCGCTGGGCGCGGATCGTGTCGTCGTCGGGCAGCGGGATCGAGCTGCGTGCGACGACGACGGTGGACATCACGGCACGCCCGTGGACCCACCACGACCTCGACGCGGCGGCTCACCCGACCGACCTCGAACGCGGCGACCGCGTGTGGCTGAACATCGACGCAAGCCAGCACGGCATCGGCTCGCAGTCCTGCGGGCCGGGCGTGCTGGCGAAGCACCGGCTCGACGCCCGGGCGACCAGCTATTCCTTCGCATGGCGGGCCGTCGGCGGGTAGGGAGCGACGGCGGTGAGGGCCGAATCGGTGTCCAGCAGACCGCAGGCGCTTGCCCGTGCGGCCCGAGAACGTCGAGATTATGCTGGTTTCAGCGCTCCGCGGACCGCGCGCACTGTTCTAGCGAACGGACGGATCATGGACTTCTGGGATTTCTTCTGGCTCCTCGTGTACTGGTTCTTCTTCATCGTCTACCTGATGCTGCTCTTTCAGATCCTTGGCGACCTGTTCCGTGACAGGGAGCTCAGTGGCTGGTGGAAGGCGCTCTGGGTGATCTGTCTCATCGTCGTCCCGTTCCTCACCGCGCTCGTCTACATCATCGTCCGCGGTCGCAGCATGTCGGAGCGGCACTACGTGGCCGCGACGGCGGCCAAGTCGCAGGCGGACTCCTATATCCGTGAGGTCGCGGGTGGGCAGTCGCCCGCCGACCAGATCAGCACCGCGAAGTCGCTCCTGGACTCCGGGGCAATCTCGGCCGAGGAGTTCCAGACGCTCAAGGCGAAGGCTCTCGCCTGACGCCGTCGGGGTCTCGCGATTCGCGCGGGCGCCTACCCGGCCCCGCTCACCGTCAGCGCGATCAGCGTGACGTTGAGGACGACGATGACCGCCGCAACCGTCCAGGCGGCGACGGTCATCGCCACGCCGTTGCGGTGCTCGCCCATGACGGCCTTGTCGCTCGTGATCCGGACGAGCGGGATGAGGGCGAAGGATATGCCGAAGCTCAGCACGACCTGGCTCAGCACGAGCAGCCACGTCGGCGAGACCCCGGTCATGAGCAGCAGTAGCGCGGGGATGAGGGTGACCAGGCGCCGGGTGAGCAGCGGGACCCGCACTCGGAGCAGGCCCTGCATGATCTCGGCGCCGGCGTAGGAACCCACGGAGGTCGAGGCGAGGCCCGAGGCGAGCAGGGCGATCGCGAACGCGGCCCCGACGAGCGGCCCGAGGGCGTCGCTGATCGCGGCCTGCGCGCCCTCGATCGTGTCGACCCCGGTGCGACCCTGCAGCGTCGACGCCGCGAGCAGCAGCATCGCGATGTTCACCGTGCCGGCTAGCAGGAGTGCCAGCCCCACGTCCCACCGCGTGGCCACGAGCAGCCGGCGCAGGCCGGACGGCGTGTGCGTGCGGCCGTGCCGGTCGCGGGCCAGGGAAGAGTGCAGGTAGATCGCGTGCGGCATGACCGTCGCGCCGAGCATGGACGCGGCGATGAGCACCGACGGCGTGCCTTCGAAGCGCGGCACCAGCCCGGAGAGCGTGCCCGACGCGGAGGGAGGGGACACGAAAAGACCGACGCAGAAACCGACCGCGAGGATCGCCAGCATCGAGGTGATGACGGTCTCGAAGGTCCGCTGGCCGCGGCGTTGCTGGATGGTCAGGACAAGCACCGAGATGATGCCGGTGATGACCCCGCCCAGCACGAGGGGCAGGTTGAAGAGCAGGTTGAGCGCGATGGCGCCGCCGATCACCTCGGCCAGGTCGGTCGCGGCGGCCACGATCTCGGCCTGCCCCCAGTAGGCGAGCCGGGCCCGACGGCCCATGCGTTCCGCGATGACCTCGGGCAGGGACTTCCCGGTGACCAGGCCGAGCTTGGCCGAGAGGTACTGCACGATCACGGCCATGAGATTGGCCAGGACCAGCACCCACACCAGCAGGTAGCCGAACTGCGCGCCGGCGGAGATGTTCGCGGCGACATTCCCGGGGTCGACGTACGCGATCGCCGCGACGAAGGCTGGGCCCAGGAGACGCAGCAGCGTGCGTCGTCGCGGCCGGGCCTCGGGCGGTCCGGCCGGGGCTGTGGTCGTCGGACTCGCGGAAGGAATCATTGCCTGCTCTCAAAAGTTCGGGTATGCGAACTTATCTTCCTCGGCGGTGCGAACTTTCGCAACCCCGGATCTCCTGAGGTGCCGTAGCGGGTAGGTGCCGTGGTGGGCCGCGGTGGGCATGGCGGTCGACCGCCGCGACGGCACGGACGGGGCCACTGGTGCGGTCGGACCTACAGTGGTGTGACAGGTCCGTCCGCCCCGTAGCCGAGGTGTGCACATGAGCCACGAAGGTGCCCCAGCGCGTCGCAGCATCCGGGTCCGGATGACGGCACGCGACACCCAGCAGGAGCACCGCGCGTCGACCGAGCTCGAGCTGCTCTTCGACCTGACCTTCGTGGTGGCGGTCGCAAGCGCGACCGCGCAGCTCGCCCACGGTATCGCCGAAGGTCACGCGACGACCGTGCTGGCCCCGTTCCTGCAGGTGTTCTTCGCCATCTGGTGGGCCTGGATGAACTTCACATGGTTCGCCTCGGCCTACGACACCGACGACGTCCTCTACCGGCTCATGACGATGCTCCAGATGGGAGGCGTGCTGCTGCTCGCCGCTGGGGTGCCGGCGGCCGTGGACGGCGACTACCGGGCCGTCACGCTCGGGTACCTCGTTATGCGCATCGGTCTTGTCGCGCAGTGGCTGCGCGCTGCGCGCGAGCATCCCGAGAGCCGCGAGACCGCGCTGCGCTACGCGGCGGGGATCTCAGTGGTTCAGGTGGGATGGCTCCTGCGGCTGTGGGCCACGGACCAGGGCCTCGTCCCGACAGGATGGCAGGTGCCGCTCTTCGGCGCCCTCGTCGTCTGCGAGCTCGCGGTGCCGGTGTGGGCCGAGCGCCCAGGGAGCACGGCCTGGCACGCCGAGCACATCGCCGAACGGTACGGCCTCTTCACGATCATCGTGCTGGGGGAGGGCGTGCTCGCGGCCTCGACCGGGGTCCAGGCAGCCCTCGGGTCGCGCGGGGTGAGCGGCTCGCTCGTCGTGATCGCCGTGGCCGGGCTGGTCCTGATCTTCGCGCTGTGGTGGCTATATTTCCTCGAGGCCACGGGCGACGCCCTCGCCCGTCACCGCGACCGCTCCTACCTGTGGGGCTACGCCCACTACGGGATCTTCGTCGCCCTCGCCGCCCTCGGGGCCGGGCTCGAGGTGGCCGTCGAACAGACCGGACACCACCTGACGATCCCCGCGACGGTCGTCGGCTACGCGGTCGCCGTGCCGGTCGCCACCTACCTTGCGCTCTACTGGGCCGTGCACGCACCGATCGTCGACCGTCCGCGGGTCCGCCCGGTGCTGCTGCTCGGCGCGGCCGCGGCGGTCCTGGTGCTGCCGCTCGCTGCCGAGACGGTTGGCGCCGCCCCGGTCGTCGCCGGGATCGCCGCGATCTGCGCGCTCGTCGTCGCCATCACGGTCGCCGCGCCGCGTGAGGCGGTGGCACCCCGGCCGGGCGGATGAGGCCGCTCGGCCGCCGCGACGACGCCCCGGCGGCAGGTCCGGCTCTAGTCCTGGGTCGTGACCTGTCCGCCGGTCACGGCCCAGCGCCGATTCACGTGGACTGCGTCGAGCATCCGCCGGTCGTGGGTGACCAGCAGAAGCGTCCCGGTGTAGGACTCCAGCGCCTCTTCCAGCTGCTCGATCGCCGGGAGGTCGAGGTGGTTGGTCGGCTCGTCGAGCACAAGCAGGTTGACCCCGCGGGCCTGCAGCAGCGCGAGGGCGGAACGGGTGCGCTCGCCCGGGGACAGCGAGGTGACCGGGCGAAGGACGTGGTCGGCCTTCAGTCCGAACTTCGCGAGCAGGGTCCGCACCTCGGCCTCGGGCCAGTCGGGGACCTGACGGGAGAACGCCTCGAAGAGCGGCGCCGCGACCGTCCCCGGGGTGCCGCCGAGCTGGCTGCGTGCCTGGTCCACCTCCCCGATCGCCACGGAAGTCCCCAGCGTGGACGTTCCGGAGGTGAGGGGCACGCTCCCGAGCAGCGCGCGCAGCAGGGTCGTCTTGCCCGACCCGTTCGCCCCCGTGATGGCCACCCGGTCGCCCGCGTCCACCTGGAGCGAGACCGGGCCCAGGGTGAACGCGGCGGCCGACTCTTCCAGTGCGGCCTCGCCCCGCGCGCCCGGCGCGTCGCCCGCGCGCGTTCCCAGCTGCACGACGGCGTCCCGCAGGACCGCGACGACCGCCGAGCCGCGCGGGGCAGCGGCGATCTCGTAGCGCAGCGCCCACTCCTTGCGGGGCTCGACAATCTCGTCGAGGCGTTCGATCATCCGCTCGGTCTGGCGGGCCTTGGCCGCCTGTTTCTCCGATCCCTCGCGGTGGGCGGCGCGGATGTGCTTGTCGGGGTCGCCCTTGCGCACCGAGTCCCGCACGCCCTTGGCCATCCAGCCGCGCTGCATCCGGGCGCGGGCCTCGAGCCCGGACTTCTTGTCGGCGAACTCGTCGTAGGACTCGCGGGCGTGCCGACGGGCGGTCGACCGCTCCTCGAGGTAGGCCTCATAGCCGCCGTTGTACACGGCCACCTGCTGCTGGGCGAGGTCGAGCTCGACCACCCGGGTCACGCACCGGGCGAGGAACTCCCGATCGTGGCTGACCACGACGATCCCGGCGCGCTGGTCGCGGACGAAGGCCTCCAGCCGGGCCAGGCCGTCCAGGTCCAGGTCATTGGTCGGTTCGTCGAGCAGCAGCAGGTCGAAGCGGGAGAGCAGCAGCGCGGCCAGGCCGACGCGGGCGGCCTGGCCGCCGGACAGGCCCGTCATGGGGTGCTCGGGATCTACGTCGAGGCCCAGGTCGGCGAGCACGGCGCCGAGCCGCTCGTCCAGGTCCGCCGCCCCGATCGCCATCCATCGGTCGAAGGCAAGGGCGTAGGCGTCGTCGGCCCCGGGGAGTCCCTCGCCTAGTGCCGTGGTGCTGTTGTCAAAGGCCTCCTGGGCGGCGGCGACGCCCGTGCGGCGGGCCAGGTGCTCCCGGACGGACTCGCCGGTGACGCGTTCCACCTCCTGGGGCAACCAGCCGACCAGGGCGCCCGATGGCGCGAGGGTGACGCTGCCGGCGTCGGGCAGGTGGGCGGCGGCGAGGAGGGCGAGCAGGGTGGACTTGCCCGCACCGTTCGCGCCGACCAGGCCGACGACGTCGCCCGGGCTGACCACGAGGTCGAGGCCGGAGAAGACGGTGCGGTCGGCGTGTGCGGCGCCGAGGCCGCGGGCGACGAGGGTGGCAGTCATGGTGACCATTCTCCCTTGGCGACCCGGCACGATACGCCTCGGCAAGCGCTCCGATGCCCACCGGAGGTAGCGCACAAATACTCCACAACTCCCGCGTTTCATCGGGGCGCAGCCACCGCACGGTGGGACAGTATGCGCAAGGTTGCGCACCTGGCGACTTGTCGGCCTCACGCACAGGAGATTCCCCATGGTCACTATCGAGTACTCCGAAGCTCAGTGGGTGGGGGTGGCCTTCGTCTTCCTCGGCATCGTGCTCGGCCTCGCCTGGCTCGTGCGGCGCTACGTCCCGGGGCTGGCAGCCCTGTTCATCCCCTCCTCGGTCATCGCCGGCTTTGTCATCCTGCTGATCGGCCCGCAACTTCTCGGCGAGTGGACCGGCACGGGTGGGCTGATCCCCGCGCAGGTCATCGCCGTGTGGTCGGTTCTGCCGGGGATCTTCATCAACATCGTCTTCGCCGCGGTCATGCTTGGCAAGCGTCTGCCGTCGCTGAAGAACATCTGGGGTGCCTCCGCCCCGCACTTCATCCTCGGGTCGGTGTTCTCCTTCGGCCAGTTCGCCCTCGGCGCCTTCGCAGTCGTCCTCATCCTTACCCCGATCTTCGGGCTGACCGACCTCGCCGGCTCCATCCTGGAGATGTCCTTCGCCGGTGGGCACGGCACGATCGCGGGCATGGGCCCGCTGCTCGACGACGCCGGCGCGGGGGAGGTCGTGGACCTCGGCCTCGGCCTGGCGACCGTGAGCATGGTGACCGGCGTGATCGGTGGCTCGCTCATCGTGCGGTACGCGCTCAAGCACCCGAAGATCCCCGTCGCCCGCCAGACACCGCCGACCCGCGCCGAAGGCCTCGACCTGTCCGAGGTCGGCATCGCCCCCGAGGACGACCACGAGCCCGCCGACGCCGGCATGAGCTCGGTCACCGCGGCCTTCATGTTCATCTCCCTGGCCGTGGCCGTCGCGATCGCCATCCTCGAGCTGCTGCGCTTCGCCTTCGGCGCGGTCGGCCTGGACATCTTCGACAACTTCCCGCTCTTCCCGTTCACCGTGATCGGTGGGTTCCTCGTCCAGGCGATCGCCACCAAGCTGGGCAAGGACCACTACATCGACCGCCGCTCGGTCACCGGGATCTCCTCGATCTCCCTCGATGCCCTCATCGCGAGCGCGATCGGCACCATGTCCCTGGCGGCCCTCGGCGCGAACATCCCGGCGCTTGTCATCCTCACCGTGATTGCGGTGGCCTGGAGCGTCTTCGGCATGCTGTTCCTCGGCCCGCGGATCCACGGGCCGAGCTGGTTCGAGCATTCCCTCGCGGACTTCGGGCAGTCGCAGGGGAACGTCGCCACCGGGTTCATCCTGGCCGACATGGCCGACCCCAAGCACCAGACGAACACGGCCACCGCCTACGGGTACAAGCAGCTCACCTATGAGCCGATTCTCGGTGGTGGCATCCTCACCGCGTTCTCCGTGCCGCTGATCATCGAGTGGGGGTCGCTCGTCTTTGGGGTCATCTCCGCGGTGATCACCGTCGCGCTCGTGCTGTGGGGGATGGCCCGCAACCGGGCGTCGAGCGGTGCCTCTCGTGAGCCGGCGGCGCGCACGGCGTCGTAGGGGCTCGTGCGAGCGCGGCGCGGTCCTCGCGGTCCGGTCGTGGCAACTTTGCGAGCGGCACCCGTCGGGGCCGGACCGCCGCCGACATGACACTGTCCGCGTCCCCCTCGGGGGGCGCGGACAGTGTCATTCGCTACCTGCTGTCGCGGGTCGCGCTAGCCCTTCGACGCGGTCCCGATCCTCCGTCGACGGATGCCCAGCAACGCGGCACCGGCGACGACGGTGAGCGTGGCCAGCAGCCCGAGCGACAGCGCGTCGCTCCCGGTCGCTGCGAGACCGGAGGCCGCGGCCCTCACACGCAGGGGCGCGCTGCCCGACGCGCCGGAGTCCAGACCCTTGACGACGATGGAGTGCTCGCCCGCGGAGGTCCCGGCTGGGATCTTGACCGTGAGACGAACGGTTCCATCCTTCGACGCCATACCGGAGGTCAGCAGGACCGGCGTGGAGTGCAGCCAGACCTCGACCTTTTCTCCCGCCTTGAGGCCGGACGTCTCCACGCTCACGGAGCCACCCGCCTGGACCGAGGACCGCGAGAGGTCGACGACGAGCTTGGGGGCCACGGGAGTCGTGCCGGGAGTGGTGCCGGGAGTCGTGCCCGGAACGGTGCCCGGGTTGGTTCCGGGGGTGGTCCCCGGGTTCGTACCAGGATCTGTCCCGGGGTTGGTCCCCGGGTTCGTACCGGGGTCGGTCCCCGGGTCTGTACCGGGATCTGTTCCAGGGTCGGTGCCTGGGTCGGTACCGGGGTCCGTCCCCGGGTCGACTACCGGCGTCGTGTCAGGATCCGTCGCCGGGTCCTTGACCGCGTCGGGCGGCTGGATCCCGGCATCCGGGTTGGCCGGGTCCGGGTACTCCGCGACGTAGCTCGGGACAGTCTGGGTGCCCGAGGCGGAGGCGCCGACGCCGTTGATCACGGCGTCGAAGATGCCAGCACCACCGAGGGATACGGCGAGCATGTGGTGCATCTTCACGTTCGGCGTCTTGGGTACCTCAAAACCGCCGGCCACGGAGATTCCGGTGTCCGTCGTGAAGTTCGAGTACGACCCAAGCCCCCACGCCTCGTGCGTGGTCACCGAGTTGTCCACCTTGTAGGCGGCCCAACCCTTGACGGTGCCGTTCTGCCACGCGTCCTGGCTGGGCACGTCATAGGGCAGCTCGTTCTGGTAGAAGACCGTGCGGCCGTTGTCGCCCTTCCAGTACACGTTGTACTTCTGGAAGTGCTCGACGAACAGCCCGTAGGCCGAGACGTCGTCACCGTTGACCACAAAGCCGTAGTCGGAGGTGTTCAGGTCCCACCCGATTCCAGCGCCATGGTCTCCGCGCCACGACCACACGTGGTCGACGATGGTGTCGTCAGCATTGACCACCATGGCTGCGTCAACCTTGCCGGCCACCGCGCCACCGACGCGCAGGAACACGTCGCTGACCACGATCGGGTCGGCCGAGTGGTCGACGTGCACACCCTTGTCGCCCACCACGAACAGTGCAGGTGACTCGGTCACGGCGGCGTCGAAGAGCAGCCCGGCGACCCGGATGCCTGCAGCGTCGGCGACATGCATGCCGATCCCGCCCCCGGTGGGGATGATCGTCGCGAGGCCAAGACCCAGCACGACGGTGCCCGGACGGCTCACCTCGATGGTCGTGTCCATGCGGTAGACACCCGGGGTGAACAGCAGGTTCTTCCCGGCCGCCAGCGCCGCGTTGACCTGCGTCGCCGTCGCGCCCTCCTTGACGATGAAGAACGTCGACAGGGGAAGCGACGTCCCCGGCGTGACGCCGTTCGCCCAGGTCGTGCCGGTCGTGTCCTCGCGAACCTCGGGAACACGCACAGACCAGTCCGCGACGTTGTCCTCGTCGGTCCCGGACATGTAGAGGTAGGGCTTCTCAGCGATCGGCCCGGTGGTCTCGAGAGCGGTCACCGGCGGAACGGGCCACGTCCCGGGGAACTGCGGCAGGGTTGCGGACGCGTCGGTCGGCTTGTCGCCGAGCGCAAACTTCCCGGTCACGCCGGAGAACACGAGGTTCCAGACGCCTCCGGTCCACGTGCCCACGGAGCTGTCCCGGGTGAACCACTGCTGCTGGGTGAACGACTTCACGAATCCGGAGACGTTCGTATCGGCGATGTATCCGCCCGACGCCCAGCCGTATCGACCGGAGTCGAGCAGCAGGTCGCCATTCACCTGGACCCGGCGCAGCGGGGCGGCCTGGGAGGTTGCCCAGCGCCCGGTGCCACCGGTGGGGGTATAGGAGAGGTTCTCCGCCGAACGCCAGAAGTTCTGGGTGGCGTTCATGTTGAACCACTCGGCGTCGACCCAGTCGCCGCCTTGGACGTCGACGTCGGTCGGGTTGATGCCCGCTCCTGACATCGCTGTGTAGAAGCCGATGCGAGCGTCGACCGAGTATGTTCCGGGCTTGAAGATGAACTGCCAGCGACCCTCGCCGAACTGGTCCTTCTCCTGGTCGGCAAAGACGGAGTCGAACAGTGCCTGGATGTCCTTCATGTTCATCGACGGGTCGAACACGAGGACGCGGTCACCCAGCAGGTCGGTCGTCGGCAGGACGATGTCGCGAGCCTCGAACACCTCCAGGTCCCAGATCGACACGCCGAATTCCGTGCCCCGGGTGACGCTGAGGAGGCGCAGGTAGCGGGTGCTGACCGGGGCGAAACGGGTGACCTGCGGTCCCTGCTCGCTGACGCCGCGCACCTGGGAGACCGTGGTCCAGTCGGTGCCGTTGGTCGAGGTCTGGATGTCGTAGTCCTTGGCAAAAGCCCCTTCCCAGTACGGCTTGACGCCGCAGACGGTCTTGAGCGCACCGAGGTCGAGGGCGAGCCATTCGCCGTCGCGCCCGATCCAGTTGCCGCTGCCGACCGGGGTCTCGGCGACGCCCGAGTCCCAGCGCGACCAGACGTTCGTGTCGATCGCGCTGCTGCCGGTGCCGTGCGAGGCAGTGGCGGTCACGCCGGTATCGCCGGTGACGTCGCGCCCGCAGACCTGCTCCGCGTTCGCCGGCGGTTCGACGACCGCAGGGTTGGCAACCTTGACGCTGCGGGTCTCGATGCCCGCGTTGCCGTGACTGTCGCGCGCCAGGACATAGATCTTCCAGACGCCCTCGGTCAGCGGGGCGGTCACGGTGAAGGCCCCGTTCTGGCTCGCCGTGAACGTCGCCGGGACGAGGTTCTTGTTCCCGTCCGCGTAGTTGCCCGAGACCTGAATCGTGTAGGTGATCGCGTCGCCGTCCGGGTCGCTCGCCACGACGGAGAGAGGGAACTTCGCTCCGGGCTCGACGGTCGTGGTCGGGACGGTCATCGTGGTGATGCGCGGGGGTGTGTTGACGCCCGGCTGTCCGCTGCTGCCGCCGTACAGCTTGGCGATCTCGTAGTACGCGAGGCGCTTGTCGCCGCCGGTGAGGACGTTGAGCCACACCCCGCCGAAGTCGCTCTCGATGCCGAAGTGGAACATCGTCGCCCCGAGCGCGACGCCAGGGTGGCTCTGGACCGCAGCCCACGCGTCGGCGTAGCCCTGGGCCTTCTCGATGTCCGTGGGCTCGGTCGGTGCGCCGTTGGCGTCGTCGACGACCTCCCACTCACCGGCCGGTCCGGCCTCGGTCACGACGTAGGGCTTGGTGTAGCCGCCGTCGATCCACGCCTGCTTGATGCCGCCGATCGCGCCGTAGGAGTTGATGGCGTACAGGTCGAGGCTGGGGGCGTGAGCCTTGTAGTACGGCCAGGCGCCGACCCAGGCGTCGGTCGAGGTGACCGGGTGGTTGGCATCGATGCCGTGGATCGAGCCAGCGAGCTCGTTGATGAAGGACGCGTACGCATTGCGCTGCGCCTCGAGGTTCGCGCCGCTGTAACAGCTGCTCAGGCCGTTGAGCGACTCGTTGCCGACGTCCCACATGAGGATGGCGGGGTGGTCCTTGTACGCGGCGGCCCAGGTGGCTACATCGGACCGGACGGCGTCGAAGTACGGGTCGGTGCCGGCGACGAAGTCGGGGCAGCCGCCGCTTCCGGGGCCGCCGCCGGGCTGGACCCAGAATCCTGCGATCACGCGGATGCCGACCGCTGCGGCGGCATCGAAGAGCTGCGCAGACGAGGCGTCGGTTCCCCAGGTGCGGATCGTGTTGACGCCCATCGCCTTGAGGTCGGCCATGTAGGACTCGGCCGTCTCCGGGCTGGGGCCCCAGGTCATGCCCTTGACCGTGTAGGGCGCGCCGTCGACCATCAGCTGCCAGGCGCCCTGGGTGCCGGCGATCGAGACGACCGAGGTGGAGAGGAGTGCGTCGGGGCCGGGCGGCAGCGGCAGGCCGCTGCTGTAGACCTCGACCTCATACAGCGAGTAGCCGTAGGCCGTGGTGCGGGCTGTGCCGGTCATGCGGATGTAGCGGCCGATGGCCACGCCGTCGTCGGGGGTGATCGTGTCGACGGCGTTGATGGCGTCGGGTGCGCCGGTCGTCGTGTGGATCGTTGTCCACGTGTTGTCGTCGTTGGACACCTCGAGGGTGAAGTCTTTTGCGCGGGCGGTCTCCCAGCGCAGTGTGATCTCACCGATCGAGCTCATCTTGCCAAGGTCGACCTTGATCCACTGGGGATCGCTTGAAGCGCTCTCCCACCGCGTGCTCAGGACCCCGTCGAAGGCGCGCGCCGCAGTTCCCGAGGAGGAGGTAGCCACCTTGCCCTGAGAGATGAGCGCCGGGTCGGCGGCAGATGCCGGCGTCGCGGCGATCGACGCGGTCAGTCCGACGGCAAGGAGTGCAATCGCGCTGAATCCGGAGATGAGCTTGCGGCCCCAGCCGGGCCGGCCGTGCTGCGGTCTTGTTCTGGGTGGCGATGGCCACGAGGGAGCGGGCATTGATCCTCCAGCTAGTGCGGTCGACGGTGACCGCTGCGTCCAGGCCTTCGTTGGCCTGGTGAAGTGGGTATTTCGATCAAAGAGCCACAGAGAGCGCTCTCTGAGATGGTCAAAGTGTGGATGAGAGTATGAGGAGAATGCAAGGGTGATTTTGGCGGAGCCCAGAAATTGCAGGTTGCCTAACTGGGCGCTAATCCGCCCATGTCATGCAAACTCGACAGGCCTTGAGCCTCTCGGAGTGGAGCGCTCTATCGCTCAGCTCGGACCCGCGACCCGATGTCTCTGCCCGGCCGCCTGCGTGCGGCGGCACGGCAGTGGCGCGGACTCTGGCGCAGTGTCAGGTCCGGTCGGGCCCCGAGGATCGAGTGAGGGTCAGGCCTGCAGCAGGCGCGTGAGCGCCGAGGCGTCAGTGACGGGGCGGTCGCAGACGAACCCACGACAGACGTACGCCGTGGGCACCGGGGCGGGCCGCCGCGCCAGCAGCGGGTGCCCGTCTCCTTCCTGCCCGACGGCGATCACCGCGCCCGGCGCGGTTCCTCGCCACGCGGCGCTGATCAGGGCGGATGCGGCCTCTTGGGCGACAGCATCGGCGCCGGGCGGCAGGACTATCGCGATCTCCCGCGGTCCGTCGACGAGCGCCTCGGCCACCGCGAGGGCATGTCCGGCGAAGCGCGGAGCCTGCGCGGCGAGCACGGGGTAGACGCTCAGCGCAGCCTCCGCGGCCGCCCGGTGACGGTGCGACCCGGACAACGCCGCATAGCGCAGCAGCGCCCCCGCCGCGGCCGACCGGCCCGACGGGCTCGCGTTGTCGCCCGGGTCGGCGGGCCGGACGATGAGCGCGGGCGAGGTGTGCGCGGGTGAACCGGTCGCGGCCGATGGCGCGGACGGGGTGTCGAAGAACGCGACGGCGTCGCCGGACGGCTCGGTGAACCTGTCCAGCACCACGTCGAGCAGCGCCTCGGCGACCTCGAACCACCGGGTCGCCCCGGTCGCGGAGAACAGCACGAGCAGCCCGTCGGCGAGCAGGGCGTAGTCCTCGAGGGTTCCGGCTGCCCTCGACAGCTCCCCGCCCAGGGACACCCGACGGAGCTCGGGTCCGGTGTCGGAGGTGGACCCGCCGGGTGCGGGCTCCGGCTGGCCGGGCTGGCCGGACGGTCCGGACGGGCCGGCACCGGACTCACCGGCCCCACCGGACCAGTGCCGGGCGACGACGTGCTCGGCGGCGCGCTCGGCCGCGGCCACCCAGTCGGGACGGTCGAAGATCATGCCGGCCTCGGCGAGAGAGGCGATCGCCAGGCCGTTCCACCCCGCGACGACCTTGTCGTCGCGGCCCGGGCGGGTGCGGGTGGCACGGACCGCGGCCAGGGTGCCCCGCACCCTGGCCCAGCGCTCGGCGGCGCCGGGAGTGGCGAGCAGGTCCGGACGCGCCAGCTGCAGCACGCTCGCGCCGTCGTCAAAGGTGCCGTTCGCGGTCACGCCGAACAGGTCTGCGGCCCACGGGCCGTCGTCGGGTCCCAGGACGGTGAGGAGCTGTTCCGGGGTCCACACGTAGAACGTGCCCTCGTGGCCGTCGGTGTCCGCGTCGAGGGAGGAGGCGAAGGCGCCCTCCGCGGTGCGCAGCTCGGTGAGCAGGAAGTCCGCGGTCTCGGTCGCGACCCGGTGGGCGAGATCGGCTACGGCCGACGGGTCGGCGAGGGGCGGGTCGGTCGCGGACGCGCCGCCGTCGGCCAGGGCCGTCGTCGTGCGCCACAGCCGGGCGTAGACGCCGAGCAGCTGGGCGTTGTCGTAGAGCATCTTCTCGAAGTGGGGGACCACCCACTCGGCGTCGACGGAGTACCGGGCGAAGCCGCCGCCGAGCTGGTCGTAGATCCCGCCGCGGGCCATCGCCTCGCAGGTGTGCGCGGCCACGCGCAACGCCACGGCGTCTCCGGTCCGCCCGTGGTGGCGCAGCAGCTGGTCGAGGTTCATGCTCGGCGGGAACTTCGGGGCGGTGCCAAAGCCGCCGTTTACCCGGTCGTGCTGACGGGAGAGCAGCTGCGCGGCGTCGGCCAGGTCCTGCGTGGTGGGGGCGGTCGTCAGGGTGGCGAGCGCGTCGGGCTGCTCGCGTAGCCGCGCGACGAGCGCGGCGGCCTGCTCCTCGAGGCCGTCGCGGCGGTCGCGCCAGGCCTCCGCGATGGCGTCGAGCACCTGCGGGAAAGACGGCAGGCCGTGTGCGGGGATGGGTGGGAAGTACGTACCGGCGTAGAACGGTGCGCCGTCCGGGGTGAGGAAGACCGTCATGGGCCAGCCGCCCTGCCCGGTCATGGCCACGACGGCTGCCATGTAGACCGAGTCGATGTCGGGGCGTTCCTCACGGTCCACCTTGATGCACACGTAGGACGCGTTCATCAGGGCCGTGGTCGCGGGGTCCTCGAAGGACTCGTGGGCCATGACGTGGCACCAGTGGCAGGCCGCGTAGCCGATCGACAGCAGGATCGGCATGTCGCGGGCTGTCGCCTCCTCGAAGGCCGCGGTGTCCCACTCGTGCCAGTCGACCGGGTTGGTCGCGTGCTGGCGCAGGTAGGGGGACAGGGCCGAGCCGAGGCGGTTCATCCCTCCACGGTAGACGTCGCCGTTGCCAACGTGCCGCCCGAGGACGAGGATCGGAGATGATCGGCACCGCCCCTACTCACCCACCCTCAGCCGCCTTCGCCCACATCGGCACTGAGCACCTGGAGCCTCGATGAAGTCCACCGACCTGCTGCTCGACGGATTCACCCGGATCGACGACGAGGTACGTGAGATCGCCTCCGGCCTCTCGAAGGAGCAGCTGGAGCATCGCCTGGACCCCGACGGCAACTCCCTGTCCTGGCTGCTCTGGCACATCTCCCGCGTGCAGGACGCGCAGGTGGCCGACATTGCCGGGACGGAGCAGGTGTGGATCACCGAGGGGTGGGCGGAGCGTCTCGGGCTTGGACTCGATCCAGCCGACACCGGCTACGGGTACACGAGCGCCCAGGTTGCTGCGGTGCGTGGGGTGTCGGCTGAGGAGCTCGTGGCCTACCACGAGAGCACCTTCGCCCGGACGTCGGAGGTCATCGGCTCGCTCGACGACGATGACCTCGCCCGGGTGATCGATGAGTCCTACGACCCGCCGGTGACGGTGGCCGTGCGTCTGATGAGCATCCTCGCCGACGACTTCGAGCACGTCGGGCAGGCGGGCTACGTGCGCGGCCTGGTCCTGCGCCGTTGAGCGGCTCGGTCATGCGCCGTTGAGCGGCGACGACGCGGACACGGAGGGCGCCGCTCACACGGAGGGCGCTCGTGTCGAGCGCGCCGACGGGGCGGTGGCTAGACGCTTGCGCGGAGCCGTTGGATCGTGACCGCGGCGCCCAGTGTGGGCGCAGTTGCGGCCTGAGGGACTGTGGCCGTGGCGGGCTCGACAGCATCTGCGCTGATGAGGGATGCCAGGGACAGTCCGGCGATGCCGACGCGCGCCAGCGAGACGAGCGTGGCGGGGGCCGCCGCCGAGGTCTGGAGCTTACGACTGATCACCTAGCGACACTATGACCGGCCGTCCCACCCGTTCAAGGCCCAGCCGGGTGAATCGCATGGGGAGAAGTCCCCATGGTTGAATTCCTGCTTCGGGATCGGGGCCTTCCGCTCCCACCAGGAACAACGGCTGGAAGGCCCGCACAAGGCTAAGCGTCGGCGCCCTGGAACGTCCAGTGCCACGGCTCCCGGGGGACGTCCTCGGCGAAGCCGTAGGTCGCACCGTTCGTGCGCATCCAGCTCAGCGCCGCGGTGTCGAGCTTGAGATCGAGGCTCAGTCCCCAGCCGTGGTCGCTCGTGCCGGGTTTGGCCGCCAACCCGCCGTCGGAGTACAGGCCCTTGCGCTCGGCGAGGTCGACCTGGCTGTCATAGGTCCGGTAGGAGTCCGTGATCCCGATGTCGACGCCGTCGGCCTTCGCCGCCGCGAGCAGCGTCTCGAAGGCGCCCGCCGCGGGGGTCCACAGCTTGTGTCCGGTGCTGCCCACCGAGGCGAGCGCGGCCGCCGGCACCTGCCCGTTGCCGTAGGCGGCCAGGTCGCTGGGGATCCCGTCGGCGTTGAGGCTGAAGGTCCCAGGCGTCGAGGTGGCGGTCGTGGTGGTGGCTTGGGCCTGGGCGAGCAGCAGGTCGAAGGCCGTCGCGGAGGAGGTCGCGGACTGCAACGTCGTCGACTGAGAGGTTGCCTGGGTCAGCAGGGTCCCCATGGCCGGTTGGGCCCGTGCGGAGAAGGAGGCGACGGTCGTCTGGATCTCCAGGATGCGCGATGAGATCGCTTCGATTCCGCTCACGTTCACCCATCGACACCCGGGCGGTGGTCATGAGGAGTTCGGGGTTGGCGGCGGCGGTCCCTCGGCGGTCCGGGAACGCCGTTGGCCCCGGACGTTCCCGTCCGGGGCCAACAGATGGTGCTGGATCTAGCCGAGGCGAGATCAGACCGGGCGGATGTTCTCCGCCTGCGGGCCCTTGGGGCCCTGTGTGATGTCGAACTCGACCTTCTGGTTCTCGTCGAGCGAGCGGTAGCCCGAGCTCTGGATCGCCGAGTAGTGGGCGAACACGTCAGCGCTGCCGTCCTCAGGTGCGATGAAGCCGAAGCCCTTTTCTGCGTTGAACCACTTCACGGTCCCAACAGCCATCTTGATACTCCTTCAAGAGTTGTCAAACGGTCTCCCCTGTGGAGGCCGCTCGTCACGGTGTTCGTCGTCCACTCCTGAAGATCAAGAACTACCCCGACTCGCGTCGGTGCAGGTGAGACGTGCGATGCACTGCAACTTCGCGGCCTACTTTAGTCATGTCTGGGGGATACGCGCTAGGTCTGAGAGCCATTTCTCAGATCCCGAGCCCCAACCGTCCACAACCCGCCGATAACCCGCCCATCCCACCCCCTCGCCGAGTGCTGGGTTTTACACGCGAAACGGCCCATTTCACGTGTAAAACCCAGCACTCAGCGGATTAGTTGGGGGTGGGGGAAGGGGTGGGCGGGTCAGCGGTAGGTGGCTACGGAGTCCCAGGCTCGGCGGCGCTCCCGGCCGGGGTCGCTGATCAGGCGGTCCGTGGTCGAGAAGATCTTCGTCGGGCGGTCGACGTCGTCGTAGACCGGCCAGCTCACAGCGCCGGTGCGGGCGAAGGTGAGCCACTGGTCCTGCATCCGTTCGCTCACCCCGGCCAGCTCCTCGCTGCCGCCGAGCATCGTGGCCGCCCGGCCGCGCGACGAGTCCAGGTTGCCGAACACCGGCAGCAGATCCGTCCCGTGGGTGGCACCGTGCCCCTTGAGGTTGAGGGCCGCCGTCGTGAAGTCGTAGCGGTAGACGAAGGTCGGGGCGACGGTCGCGTGACCCTGGGCGGCATGCACGCCGGGCACCCAGAAGGCCGCATCGCCGACGAGCTGGGCCCGCGCCCGC
This sequence comes from Sanguibacter gelidistatuariae, assembly GCF_900096585.1. Lineage (GTDB taxonomy): Bacteria > Actinomycetota > Actinomycetes > Actinomycetales > Cellulomonadaceae > Sanguibacter > Sanguibacter gelidistatuariae. The sequence goes on along the minus strand of NZ_FMYH01000001.1, from coordinate 269,219 downwards.
TTGCTCGGGTACCCCGGGTAGGCGGAGAGGACCTTGAGCTGGGCGCCCGGGTCGGTGATCTCGAACATGAGGTTGATCGACTCGGCGCTGATCGGCAGCAGCCCAGGCCTCGCCGTCGCGAAGAGCGCGCCCTCGTGCTTGGTCGAGCCGATGAGCAGCGGGACCGGGTGCGCGCGGCCGGCGGCCAGCACGTCGATCGGGTGCTCGGGCAGGAAGTCCCCGTCGACGACCGGGCTCATGCACATCGCACCCGGGGTCTCGACCTGGGTCAGGGCCATGAGCCGGGTGGCCGCCGCGACAAGCTCGGTGGGCGGGGCACCGAGCAGCGCGTCGACCGCGAGGCTCTCGGTCGTGTGCAGCCAGTTGATGAAGTCCCGGGCCCAACCGGCGGCGCGCTCTGCGCCGTAGACCGCGGCGACCGCGGGGCTCTGCGCGATCGCCCTGTGGAACAGCCCTGCCGCGGAGGGCACGCACATGAGCGTGGTCACCGCGGTCGCGCCGGCGGACTGCCCGGCGATGGTCACGTTCGACGGGTCGCCTCCGAAGGCCGCGATGTTGCGTTGCACCCACTCGAGGGCGGCGACCATGTCCCGCAGGCCCAGGTTGGACTCGAAGACCCGCTGCGGCGTGGAGAACTGGGAGAAGTCGAGGAAGCCGAGTGCGCCGAGCCGGTAGTTCACCGTGACCAGGACCGCGTCGCCGTGCTCGACGAGGGCGTCTCCGGCGTAGGCGGGCGCCGACCCGGCCCCGCGGACGAACGCACCGCCGTGGAACCACACGATGACCGGGCGCAGCGCCGCGGGGTCCGCATCCGGCGCGGCGCTCCCAGCGGCAGGGCCGGCGTCGGGCATGGCCGACGACGTTCGCATGGCCGACGACGTTCGCATGGCCGACGACGCGCGCATGGCCGACGGCGCAGCGGCGTCGGGCGGGGAGAGGGACGGGCCGGCGTCGGGCAGAACGGGCGAGCTGGCCGCGGGGGTGAGGACGCTGAGCGTGAGGCAGTCCTCGGACTGATCGGTGTCGGGTCCGGCGGCCGAGTAGTACTGGCTGATCCGCTGCGGGGCGACGGGGCCGTGGTGCATCGCGTTGCGGACGCCGGTCCAGCGTTCGGGCGGCCGGGGGGCGCGGAACCGGAGATTGCCCACGGGCGGAGCGGCATACGGGATGGCGCGGAAGGCGCGCAGCCCGGTGGGGGTGAGCGCGCCGCGCAGAGTGCCCTGCGCGGTCTGGACCTGGGTGCTCACGACATTGGCCACTGGGCGGCTCCCGCTGTTGTCTCGAGGAATCTGTTGAGGACAGCCAGCACGCGTCCTCTCACTACCGAGGCTAGCCGGTCGCCACCCCTAAAACCCACCCCGTCCCCCTTGCTGAGTACTGGGTATTGCACCGAAACGCCGGCGTCGCGTGTAATACCCAGCACTCAGCGGGATGCGGGGGCGGCTGCGCGGGTTAGCGGTAGGAGCGGACTAGGGGGCAGGTGAAGTTGTCGCGGTCGCCCAGGCCGACGCGGTTGAGGTAGCGGATGACGATCCCGTAGGACGCAAACAGTCCGGTCTGGGTGTACAGGACACCCTTCTCGGCGCAGAACCGCTCGATGATCGGCTGGGCCAGGCGCAGGTGGGGACGCGGCATGCTCGGGAACAGGTGGTGCTCGATCTGGTAGTTGAGCCCGCCGAGCGCGGTGTCCATGAAGCGGCCGGTCGTGACGTTGCGGCTCATGAGGACCTGACGGCGCAGGAAGTCGATCTTCACGTCCTTGGGGACGATCGGCATGCCCTTGTGGTTCGGGGCGAAGGACCCGCCCATGTACAGCCCGAAGAGGCCCATCTGGATCGCGAGGAAGACGGCGGCCTTGCCCGGGGAGAGGACCAGCAGCACGAGGGCGAAGTATCCGATGAGCCGGACGCTGAGGAAGGTGATCTCGGCCCAGCGGCGGGCGATGCGCTCGCGGCCGAAGACCCGCTTGAGGCCTTGGAAGTGCAGGTCGAGCCCCTCGAGCAGGAGCAGCGGGAAGAAGAACCAGCCCTGGCGGGTCGCGAACCAGCGGCCCAGGCGTGAGGTGCGGGCCGCGGCCTGGTCGGGGGTGAAGGCCAGGACGGGGAGGTCGATGTCCGGGTCGACGGTCTCCTTGTTGGGGTTGCCGTGGTGGCGGGTGTGCTTGTTCTGCCACCAGCCGTAGCTCAGCCCGACGAAGAGGTTCGCGACGATGAGGCTGACCCACTCGTTCCAGCGCCCGGAACGGAACATCTGGCGGTGTGCGGCGTCGTGGCCGAGGAAGGCAGTCTGGGTGAGGACGACCGCGAGCAGGGCAGCCATGGGCATCTGCCACCACGAGTCGCCGATCCACAGGAAGGCCGCGACGAAGGCGGCGAACACTGCGACCATGCCGACGAGCTTGGCCCAGTAGTAGCCGTAGCGGCGGCGCATCAGGCCGGCGGCCTGGATCTGACTGGAGATCTCGGCGAAGTCGGTCACTTGCCGCTGGCGAGGGGAGCCGTCGGGCGGGCGCGGGCTGTCAGCGGTGAGCGTGGCGCTCATCTGTCCTCCGAAGGAGTGGGGAGAGCGAGGGTCGCACGTGATGCTTCGTCACCAGATGAGTTGCGCTCGTTCTCTCAGGCTAGGCGACTGTGCCTGGCGTGGAGGCGCGCAGAGGTGGTGACGTGGTGAAGACATACGAATGCCCCGGGCACAAGGCCCGGGGCATTCGTGAAAGATGTCAATCCTTGATCAGCGGCACGAGGCCGTGATCGAGAGGAAAGAGATCAGAGGGGGCGGATGTTCTCAGCCTGGGGGCCCTTGGGGCCCTGGGTGACGTCGAACTCAACCTTCTGGTTCTCGTCGAGCGAGCGGTAGCCGGAGGAGGCGATCGCGGAGTAGTGCGCGAACACGTCAGCCGAGCCGTCCTCGGGTGCAATGAAGCCGAAGCCCTTTTCAGCGTTGAACCACTTCACAGTTCCAACAGTCATTTCGATACTCCTTCAAGAGTCGTCGGACGACTTCGCGATTCGAAGCCGTTCGTCACGGTGTTCCGTCGTCAACTCTTGAAAGAACAAGATCCGCGGGCATGAACCCTGAGCGGCAAAGACATGAGAGGCACAGCAACTTCAATGAACAGAGTACAGGCATCTGGCCCTGATGGCTAGAGGTGTCGGTCACATGGTTGGCTGGGCGGGGTCTGCGGGTGCGTCGGAGACCGGAGATACGGGCTGGTCAGCGGGCCGGGAATCGGTTGAGCACAGGCCGATGAAGGCGCCCAGCTCCGCCAGGGACGACGGGGTGGTCGGCAGGAAGTCCGTCAGGGCCGGGGACCGGACGACGATCGCGGCCCACTGCCCGCGCGAGACCGCCACGTTGACCCGGTTGCGCGAGAGCAGGAAGCTCATCCCACGGGGCACGTCACCGGCCGAGGACGCCGCCATGCTGACGATGACCACGGCGGCCTCCTGGCCCTGGAACTTGTCCACGGTCCCCACCCGCACGCCGTCGAACCCGGCCGCGCGCAGCTCGGCGGTGATCAGCGCGCGCTGGGCGTTGTATCCGGCGACCACGAGCACATCGCCGGCGTCGAGCGGGCGCGGGGCCGCGCCGTCGGCCGGGGTCCAGGCGTTCCCGAGCAGCGACCCGACCTGGCGGACGACCTCGGCGGCTTCCTCGGGGGAGGCGACCGAACGGCCTCGGTGGGCGACCTCGACGACGTGCACGCCGGGGGCCAGACCCTCCAGGTGGCGCGCCGCCGGAGCCTCCTCGCTCGTGAGGCGGCCGGCGTAGGAGAGGCGGGAGATCGGGGCGCACAGGGCGGGGTGCATGCGCCAGCTGCGTTCGAGGAAGTAGCCGCGGTCGGCCGGCAGGGCGTCCTGACCGCGGGCGATCCAGCCCAGCGCGGACGTGTCTACCGGCTCGGGGTGGGTCCCCTGAGTCACCTGGGGGAGCTGCTGCGGGTCGCCCAGCAGCAGCAGGTTCTGCGCGGCGAGGGACACTGCGAGGGTGTTGGCCAGGGAGAACTGCCCGGCCTCGTCGATGACGAGCAGGTCGAGGGAACGCCGCCCGATCTTGGAGCCGTTGGTGAAGTCCCACGCCGTGCCGCCGATCACGCAGCCGTGCTCGCGGTGCTCACCGAGGAACTTGCCCTGCTTCTTGTCCGGGATGGACGTCCAGGCGTGCGGGGAGTCGTCCACGGGCTTCTTGCCGACGCGGTAGCCGGGCACGCCGGCCTCGACGATCGTGTCGAGCAGGTGCTCCACGACGGCGTGCGAGGGCGCGACGACGCCGACGTGCCAGCCGCTGCGCACGAGGCGCTCGATGACCCGTGCGCCGACGAAGGTCTTGCCGGTCCCGGGCGGGCCCTGGACGGCGAGATAGGAGCGGTCGAGGGCCCGCACGGCCGCGGTGATCGCGCTGATGTAGGCGCCCTTGCCCGAGCCCACGGGAGGGAGGCCGGCGGGGCCGTCGGTCTCGTCGAAGTCGGAGTCGTCCCCGTCCTCCGCGCGCAGCTGCGGCGGCATCCGGCGGAGCAGGTCGAGCGCGGACTGGGCGGGGAAGGACCCCGACGGCGACTGCAGGGTGCGCAGCGCCACCTGGGCGAGCTCACGCACCGCGCCCTCGACGAGCCCGGTCGGCACGGGCCGGCCGGGGCCGACCGCCATCGGCAGCTCGGCATAGGGCTCGAGCTCCTTCTTGAGGACCTCCTCGACGACGACCATGTCCCGGCCCTCGCCGTCCAGGCCCACCCAGAGCACGGTCGAGCTGCCGCTGACCTGGCGGATGCCGCCCGCGGGCGCCTCGAGACCGGCGGGCAGCGGCGCGTCGTAGATGCACCACACGCTCGACCCGGCGGTCAGGGCGCTGCCGGTCGCGAGCGTCCCGATGAGGGTGACCTCGCGGCGCAACGACCGCTGGGAGCCCTCCTTGTACCAGTCCCGCTTGAGTCGCACGTCGTCCGCGACGAGTACGTCGCGGGTCGCGGACCACTCGTCGGCGGGGGCGGTCAGCCGGTCGAAGTGCTCCCACCAGAACGGCTTGTCCTCGCGGCGGTGGTAGCCGAGGGCGGCGCCGAGCATGAGCAGCGCCTGGTCGTCGTCGGATCGGTCGGCGTGGGCAGCGGTCGCGGCCGGCCCGGCCAGCTCCAGGAGGGCATCGAAGAGCGGGTCAGCCTCGACCGGCTCGTCGTCGTGCTCCGGCTCCGCCTCGCTCGGCTCCCGGGGTTCGACGCCGTTCTCGGCGCCGCGGGCCAGCAGCCAGTCCCGCAGGCGCAGGGTGGACAGGCAGTCGTAGCGGTTGTAGTCCGCGATGAGCTCGAGGACCTTCTCCGCGGCCGGATCGCCGGCCTCGCGCAGCGCGCACGCCCGGGCGTACTCGGTGATCGAGTCCGCCGCGTTGTCCAGGGCCTCGTCGCGCCGGACGTCGCCCATGTACAGGGGCTCGAGCTTCTTGATCGAGTACGAGGGCTGGGAGACGCGCACGCTCTGGCGGACGGTCGCGTAGAGGTCGACGAGCACGCCCTCCCGCAGGAGGTCGTCGAGCTGTTCCTCGCCGACGCCGTGGCGGCCCACCAGCCGGCGCAGCGCCGTCACCTCGTAGGGGGCGTAGTGGAATACGTGCATCGCGGGGTACGCCCGACGCCGTTCCCCGACCAGGGCGAAGAAGTCCAGCAGGGCCGCCCGCTCCTGGGCGCGGTCGTGTGCCCAGAACGTGCGGAACGCTCCCGGGGAGCCGTCGGGGGAGTCGGCGTCGTGCAGGCCGAAGAGGTATTCCAGGCCCCAGTCGCTCGAGCCGCGCTCGGCCCACAGCGGGTCGCCCTCGAAGTCGAAGAACAGGTCGCCTGCGTTCGGGGAGGGCAGCGCGGAGAGGGCCTCGGTCGCGAAGACGACGGCCTGTACGTCCGGGCGGCCGTCCGGCAACGACGGACGGGTGTCCTGGGCGACCTGGAGCGCGGCCTGCTCGCGCAGCACCGCGAGGGTGCGGGCGCTGATCCCGGGGACCGGACCCGCGCTCGTGGCGAGGGCGTCGATCGTGGTGAGGCCGGCGTCGCGCAGGCGGGTGCGCTGGGCGATGGTCAGGCCGGCGACAAGCAGCGGGTCGCGGCGGGCCGTGACCTCGTGGCGGCAGTCCGCGCACGTTCCGCAGGCCAGGTAGCGCTCGTCGTCCCAGGTCACCGCGTCGGGCTCGGCGCGGTGGGTGTCCAGGAGGGTCTCGAGGCGGGCCCGGCGCTCGCGGTAGACCGGCAGGATGTCGCTCAGCGCATGCTCGGAGTAGGACGCGTCGCCTAGGACGAGGCGCAGCTTGGGCGCGACCGGGATCCCGGCGGCGAGCAGCTGGTCGGCGTAGGCGGCGAGCTGGAGCAGCGCGGTGACCTTCGCGCGGCGGGCGAGCTTGGCGTCGACGACGGTGATCTGGGCGGTGACCTGGGCCGTGACCTGGGCCGTCTCGACGGCAGTCTCCGCGTCTGTCTCCGCGGTCGGGGTGGTGCGGACGAGGAAGTCCGGCCGGCCGAGGAAGCGCCCGTCGAAGAGCGTCCCCTGGGAGACGACGTCGACCCCGGCACGCAGGTACGCCACGGTCTGGGCGTGGGCGGCCCGCAGGTCGGCTGCGGTCTCCCAGTTCCCCCCAAGATGCACGACGCCGTGCGCTCCGCCGTCCGCGCCTGCGGGTGCGTCGCCGGAGGTGATGGGCTCCGCGACGGGCGCGCCGTCGTCGGGCAGGGGCGGCGTGTGGTGGCCGAACTCGGCGACGTAGCCCGCCAGGACCCGCGCCTCGTGGGCCAGGCCCAGCTCGGCCGTGCGCTCGAGCATGGCGTCGGGGGAGTCGGCCGTCTCCGGTCCTCCGGCCGCCCGGCCGAGCCGGCGGTCGAGGGTGCGCAGCAGCGCGAACTCACAGGTCGAGGCCAGGGTGAGGTCGCTCGCGCTGGAGATCAGGACGTCGTCGAGCAGGAACACGGGGCCTCCCGGGCCAGGCGGGGGTGGGTCAGGCAGGGGGTGGCGCGGGTGAAACAGGTGGGTGAAGCTGGTGGGTGAAACAGGTGGGTGAAGCAGGTGGGTCAGGCCGGAGGTGACAGGACGAGGCCGAGCAGCGCCCCGTCGTCGGAGAGCTTCTGAAAGCCGATGTGCGCGTAGAAGCCGGTGGCCTGGGTGTTCGTCGTGGAGACACCCAGGTGCACGCCCGGGGCGCCGGCGGCGCGCAGCGCGTCGAAGAGCGTCGTGAGCAGCCGCCGTCCGTTGCCGCCGCCCTGCCCGCGGGGGACCAGGTCGATGTGCAGGTGCGCCGGGAAGCGGTCGAGGGTCGCCGGATCGGAGTGGTGCTCGCCGTGGATGTTCGCCACGAGGTTCGCGTCGTAGGACCCCTCCGGGAAGGTGCCCAGGGGATAGCGCGCGCGAAGCTCGGGCCACCACTCGCGGTCGAGCGTGGCCTCGAAGGCGGCGGTGTCCGCGGTGCCGATGACGTAGCCGACGACGCTCGCGGCGTCGTCGGCGTCGGCCTCGGGGTCGACCACGACGAAGGCCAGCTCGGGGGCGAAGCGCAGGTAGGCGCCCAGGTAGATCTCGCCGAGCAGGCGCGGCTCGGTCGTGCGGGCCGTCGCGTCACCGCCGTCGCTGCCGGTGAGCAGGCAGATCTCGTACAGGCGGGCGACCTCGGCGGGGTCGTCGGTGCGCGCCGGACGGATGGCGAAGGGGGACGCCTGCGAGGGGGTCCGGGTGGTGGACTGGTCGACGTCGGGAAGGGGTGAGGTCACACTGAGCAATCTACTGTGGATGTATGACACACCAGATTCCCTCCATCACCCTCAACAACGGCGTTGCGATCCCCCAGGTCGGCTTCGGGACGTTCTTGGTCGCCGAGGAGGACACCCAGCGGGTCGTCGAGTCGGCTTTCGAGGCGGGCTACCGCCACATCGACACCGCCGCCGGCTACTACAACGAAGCCGGTGTCGGCGCCGCGATCAAGGCGTCCGGGCTGGCCCGCGAGGACGTGTTCGTCACGACCAAGCTCCGCAACGGCGACCAGGGCTACGAGTCGACGCTCGCGGCCTTCGAGGCGAGCCGCGCGGCCCTCGACCTCGACGTCGTCGACCTCTACCTCATCCACTGGCCATCCCCCGCGCGCGGGCTCTACGTCGAGACGTGGCGCGCCTTCGAGAAGCTCCTGGCCGACGGCGCCGTGCGCGCGATCGGCGTCTCGAACTTCCTGCCTGAGCACCTGACGACGCTGCTGGAGAGCGCCGAGGTGGTCCCCGCCGTCAACCAGATCGAGGTGCACCCGACCTTCCAGCACGCCGCGACCGTCGCCGCGTCGCGCGCCGCGGGTCTGGCCATCGAGGCATACAGCCCGCTCGGACGCGGGGCGGACCTCGAGTCCGACGTCGTGGCAGCCATCGCGGCCGCACACGGGGCGACCACGGCCCAGGTGGTGCTGCGCTGGCACCTGCAGCAGGGCACCATCGTCATCCCGAAGTCGAACAACCCCGAGCGGATCGCGGCCAACCTCGACCTCTTCGGCTTTGAGCTCAGCGCGGCCGAGGTTGCGCTGATCGACGGGCTGGAGTCCGGGAAGAGCCTGGGGTCCGACCCGGCGACCGCGGAGTTCTCGCAGTTCCGCTGAGGTGGGCGCTCGTAGGTGCGCTGACCTGAGGTGAGTACCTGTGCCCGGTCGAGGTGGTTGACGCCTCGGCTGGGCACAGCTGTTTCTGCAGGTGACCTTGCTGGCCCCTTAATGAGAATGGTTACTACTATCTGTTAGTGTGACGACAGCTCTTGAGCTCCCCGTCGACCTACCTGGAAGGAGAGGGGACCGCTGCGTCCGCGCACGGTCACCCGTCCCTCGAATGACTCTCACCACCTTCGCTCGCCCCACCGGTCTGCGCTCCGTCGCGCTCGGCCTCGCTCTCCCGCTCGTGCTGCTCGCCGGTTGCTCGTCGGCGGCCGACGAGGCCCTGCCGACCGTCGCGGCCGACGACGCGCCCGCCACGGACGAGGAGACGACCGCCACCGAGGCCGCCACTGACACCCCGCGCCTGGTCATCACGTACGAGGGCGGACTGCAGGTCCTCGACGCCACGACCCTCGAGACCGTCTCCTCGATCGACCTCGCCGGCTTCAACCGGATCAACGCCGCGGGCGACGGCCGCTCGGTCCTCGTCTCGACCTCCGGCGGCTTCCAGGTGCTCGACGCCGGCACGTGGGCCGAGCCGCACGGCGACCACTCGCACTACTACACGGCTGAGCCGAGCCTCGCTCAGGTGAGCTTCGAGGCCGAGAAGCCCGGGCACGTCGTCGCGCACGAGGGCCGCACGACCCTGTTCGACGACGCGACGGGCGACGTCGTCGTCTTCCACTCCGCCGAGGTGGCCGACGCCGACCGGGCGACGCGTGCGTACACGGCGCCGTCCGTGCACCACGGCGTGGCTGTCGAGCTGACCGACGGCCGCCTCATCGTCTCCGAGGGCACCGCCGAGGCCCGCACCGGCATCCGTGTGTTCGACCTCGAGGACGTCGAGATCGCCAGCAGCGACGAGTGCCCGGGTGTGCACGGTGAGGCTGTCGCCGCCGACGAGGCGGTCGTGATCGGCTGTGAGGACGGTGCCCTCGTCTACGCCAACTGGGTCGTCTCCAAGGTGACCAGCCCGGACGCCTACGGGCGGATCGGCAACCAGGCCGGCTCCGAGGCGTCCCCGATCGTCCTCGGCGACTACAAGTCCGACGCCGACGCCGAGCTCGAGCGGCCCACCAGGGTGTCGCTCATCGACACCCGCACCGCCGAGCTCACCCTCGTCGACCTCCCGTCGAGCTACTCCTTCCGCTCCCTCGGGCGCGGCGACGCCGGCGAGGCGCTCGTCCTGGGGACCGACGGTCAGCTGCACGTGATCGACCCCGAGACCGGGACGCTCACCCGGTCCATCCCGGTCATGGCCGCGTGGGAGGAGCCCGAGGAGTGGCAGGTCGCCCGCCCAGCGCTCACCGTGCTCGACGGCTCGGCGTACATCACCGACCCGTCGACTCGCACGATCTACGCCGTGGACATCGAGACCGGTGAGGTGTGGAACAGCGTCGTGCTGACCGTCACGCCCAACGAGCTGACCGGGGTGTCCGGCAAGGCAGGGGTGGTGCGCACGGACGTCGACGACGCCGACGAGCACGCCGACGAGCACGAGGGCCACGACCACGAGAGCGACGAGCCGCACACGGACTGAACCGTCCCGCCGACCGGAGAAGGAATATGTCTCACCTCCACGCCCCGCGCAGTGCTCTCCGGCGGTCCCTCACGGCGACCGTGCTCGTCGGCGCGCTCGCGCTGCTCGCCGCGTGCTCAGGTGCGCCGCAGCCCTCGGGGGCCGACCGGATCGACGTGCTCGCCTCGTTCTACCCGCTCCAGTTCGCCGCCCAGGAGATCGGCGGGGACCGGGTGTCGGTCTCCAACCTCACCCCGCCCGGAGCCGAGCCGCACGACCTCGAGCTGTCCCCCGCGGCGGTGCGCACGCTCGGGGAGGCCGACCTCGTCGTGGTCCTGTCCGGTATGCAGGCCGCGACCGACGAGGCGGTGGCCCAGCTCCGCCCCGAGCACGTGGTCGACGCCGCCAGCCAGCTCGACGGTGAGAGCATCGAGGCGACCAGCCTCGACCCGCACTTCTGGCTCGACCCCATGCGCATGGCGGCCCTCGGCCACGAGATCGCCGACGAGCTGAGCGCCATCGACCCCGCGCACGCCGCGGAGTACGCGCAGCGGGCCGACGACCTCGAGCGCCGGCTCGGCGTGCTGGACGCGGAGTTCTCCGAGGGCCTCGCGCAGTGCTCTGGCGCCACCCTGGTGACCTCGCACGAGGCCTTCGGCTACCTCGCCCAGCGCTACGATCTGCACCAGGTCGGCATCTCGGGCATCAATCCCGACGTCGAGCCGGCGCCCGCGCGGCTGCGTGAGGTGCGCGCCGTCGTCGTCCGTGACGGGGTGCGCACGCTCTACTTCGAGGTGCTGGTCAGTCCCAAGGTGACCACCGTGCTCGCCGAAGACCTGGGCGTCAGCGCTGCGGTGCTCGACCCGCTCGAGGGGCACGCGGACACGTCGGCTGACTACTTCACGGTCATGCGGGCGAACCTGGCGGCGCTGACCTCAGGACTGGCCTGCGGTTGAGAGAGCGTCGGCCTCCGCGGCCTGGAGCAGTGCGGCACCCGGCGCGGGACGCAGCAGCACGAGCGCGACGTCGTCGTCTGCCGCACCCGGAGCGAGCCGGGACAGCACGTGCTCGCTCAGCGCGTCCAGGGTCAGACGGTGCCCGCCGGCCAGGGCGTCGATGAGGAGATCCATGCTCACTGGCATCGGCTGGCCTCGTCGCTCGATGAGGCCGTCGGTGTAGAGGAAGAGGGTGTCTCCCGCGCCGAGCGTCGTGCGATGGTCAACACGGTCGACCGTGGTGATGCCCATCAGGAGGTCGTTGGCGGTCTGGAGCAGCTCGACCTGACCGTCGCCGCGGACGACGACGGGGGGCGGGTGGCCGGCGTTGGCCCACTGGATCTGGCGGGTGCCGTCCGGAGCAGCGGGGTCGATGCGCGCGAGCACGACGGTAGCCGTCACCGACGGACCCAGTTCGAGCCCGCCGATCGCCCGGTCGGTGCGCTCCAGGACGCGCGCCGGGCTGAGACCGGTGTCGAAAGCGATGGCGCGGATCAACCCGCGCAGCTGGCCCATCGCCGCGGCCGCGTGGTGGTCGTGGCCGGTCACGTCGCCGATGACGAGCATGGTGGCGCCACCGGTGGTCTCGAAGGCGTCGTACCAGTCGCCGCCGATCTGCAGGTCTGAGGCCGCGGGCTGGTACCGGACGGCGATCTCCAGGTCGCTCGGCTCCGGCGGCGGGGTCAGCATCGACCTCTGCAGCGTCATCGAGGACTCACGCACGCGTTGTGCACGCAGCTCAGAGAGCTCGGCGCGGGCGCGGAGGTAGTCGACCCGAGTCTGCTGGGCCAGGGTCGCGCTGAGCGCGGCACCGACGGCGGCGGAGGTGACCATGAGGAAGGAACGCTGGGCCGCGTCGAAGGGACGGCGCAGGTTGGCCTCGAGCACGAGCACCCCCGTGGCAGAGTCGTCGTGCGGGCGGGCGAGGGGAGCGATGAGGATGGAGCTCACGACAGAGTGCTCGCGTGAGGACAAGACGTGGGCGACTGTCTCGGGGTCCACGTCGTCGACGAGAGTGGTGTCGCTCGCCGCTGCGAGCACCAGGCCGGAGTCGGCCGAGAGGTAGAAGGCGCACCGGGCGAGGTCTGGGCTCTCGCCCAGCACGTCCACGACGAGGGTGGCCAGGGACTGCGCGTCGCCGCGGTGGTCTGCCATGGCCATGTGCAGGGCGTCGATCGTCTTGAGCCGGCGACGGTCGAGCACGTGCTCGGTCGTCTCCATGGCGATGTCGAGCACGCCTGAGACCTCGCCCGCGTCATCGAAGAGCGGGCTGAAGGAGAAGGTGAACGTCGTCTCCTCCTCGAAGGACGAGCGGTTCATGATCAGGGGAGCGTCGACCGACCAGGTCGGGCGGCCGTGGGTGAGGACGGAGTCGAAGTGCGGTTCGAGGTCGTCCCAGATCTCCTCCCACACGCACCGGGCCGAGGCGCCCAGGGCGGTGAGGCGCTTGTCGGTGCCGAGCATGTCGCGGTAGGCGTCGTTGTAGATCATCGTCAGCTCTGGCCCCCAGGCGATCATCACCGGGAAGCGGGTGCTGTAGCAGAGCTTGACGGCCTGGCGCAGCGACGCGGGCCAGGTGCTCATGGGGCCCAGCGGGGTGGACTCCCAGGGGAACTGCATGGCGGCCGTACCCATGACGCTGCTCTTCGTCGCCGCAGCGAACCACTTGGACTCCACGGCCCAACAGTAAAGGGCGCAGACTCCGGCGGCTACGCAGGTCAGCCGCGCAGCCGCGCGTATTCCGCCGAGGTCAGCGGGAGGACCGTGCCGTGCTTGACCTTGCCGGGGAAGGAGTAGCCCTCGACCGGTTCCCAGCGCTCGGCGTCCGGGGAGGACGCGTGGAAGGGAACGTAGCCGCGGTCGGCGCCGGTGTACTCGTCGACCCAGAGGTACCACTCGCCGTCGGTGAAGGACTGGAAGGCCAGCGGACCCTCGACGATCCCGGTCTCGGTGCCCGCGGTCACGGACGTCGAGGCGGGCTCCCAGTTCGTGGCGTGCAGGTCGTCGGAGCGTTCGGCGAAGACGATCCCGGCGGCCTCGTCCTTGACGAAGCGGACGTAGCTGACCGCTCCGTGGGCGGGGGTGGCGCCAGGGGCGACGGCGTTCCCGGCGGCGTCGACCGCGATCACGAGGGCGTCGATCGTGGAGAGCGTGGGGTGGCCCCAGTCGACCGGCTCGGTGAAGGTCGTGAAGTCGCGGGTGTGGCAGGCGAGCAGGCGGTGCCGGCCCTCGCGGTCGTGGCCCGGGTCGTTGGGCGCGTAGATGCGCGCGGACCAGATGAGCAGGAACGCGTCGGCGGCCGCGTCCCACACGGTCTTGGGCGCCCAGGCCATGCCGGCCGAGCGCGGGGAGATCTCGACCTGGCGCTGCGGGCCCCAGGTCACCAGGTCGGCGGACTCCCAGACGTTGATCTTGCGGCTGCCGTGGCGGCCCAACCAGTCCCAGAAGCTCCCGTGCAGCCCGGGGCGCTCGGTCCGGCGGATGTCGAGGTCCGTCCCGAGCAGGTAGAACGTGCCGTCGGGGGAGCGAACCAGGTGCGGGTCGCGGATGCCTCGCTCGCCCATCGTCGACGTGACGATCCCGTCGCCGCCGTTGAGCGGCGTCCAGCGCGTCGGGTCGGCGCCGTCGGAGAGCATCGCGTGGATCTCATGGGTCTCGTCGGAGTGGGCGACCATGACGTATCCGGCGTAGCCGGAGTCCGTGTCGGCGCCGGGGGCCGTTGGGCTGACGGCGCCGACAGCGCCGACAGCGCCGGCGGGGTCTGCGGGTCCGGCGGCGGTGCGCGCGGGGCTGGCTGCGTCGTCGGGCAGGGGGGTGGGCGTGGTGGGGGTCACGAGGTGTCCTAGGGTTGCGGATCGTCCGGCTGATGTGAACGCTAACAAATCCTCGCCTCCACCAACACCCCCACTCGGCTGCTGAGTGCACGAAGATATACGCGACACGCCGGGGCGACATGCGCTATTTCGTGCACTCAGCGGAAGGGCGGGGGGCGGGGTTGGTGGTTAGCGGAAAGGAGGAGGCGGGGAGAGGAATATCCACCCGTGGGACTACAGACGCGGGCGAAGTGGGACCTATAGGCTCCCCGTGGCGCGTCGATGCGGCGTGCGAAGGCCCTCGCCCAACGGTGTGATCTGGGGATACGTATGACAACTGCAATCGCTCCACCCGACGTCGACCCGGCCTCGCTCGCGGTCAGCACGCGCGGTCTCCGCAAGACCTACCGCACTCGGCACGGCCGCCAAGTCGCCGTGCAGGGACTCGACCTCGACGTGCCGCTCGGCGGCGTGCACGGCTTCCTCGGCCCCAACGGCTCCGGCAAGACGACGTCCATCCGGATGCTGCTCGGCCTCATCCGCGCGGACTCCGGGACCATGACGATCTTCGGCCAGACCGTGCCCGAGGCGCTGCCCGACGTCGTCGCCCGGATCGGCGCGATCGTCGAGCAGCCCAAGTTCTTCCCGAACTTCTCCGCCCGCAAGAACCTCGACCTGCTCGCCGGGGCGATCGGCGTCTCGGCATCCGACGTCTCCAAGGTGCTCGAGGAAGTCGGCCTGACCGACCGCGCCAAGGACAAGTTCCGCACGTACTCCCTCGGCATGAAGCAGCGCCTGGCCATCGCCGCGACGTTGCTCAAGGACCCGGACCTGCTGATCTTCGACGAGCCGACCAACGGCCTCGACCCCGCGGGCATCCGCGAGATCCGCACGACCATGCGCTCCCTCGCCGAGCGCGGCAAGACCGTCCTGGTGAGCAGCCACATCCTCGCCGAGGTCGAGCAGGTGGCCGACACGGTCTCGATCATCGGCCGCGGCACGCTCCTCGCGAGCGGCCGCGTCGCCGACCTCATCGCCGGCACGACGACGACCGTCCGGGTCGGCGTCGCCGATCCGATCACCGCCCGCCAGGTCCTCCTCGAGGCCGGGCTCACGGTCCGCGCCGAGGGCGGCCTGCTCCTGGTCGACGGCGCGGCGAACCCCGCCGACATCACCCGGCGGCTCGCCCACCACGAGCTCTACGTCAACGAGCTGGTGCCCGTGCGCGCCGGGCTCGAGTCGGTGTTCCTTGAGCTCACCGCCGGTCAGGGGCCGGGGACGCACATCGTCACCCCGGACGACGCCGTCCTCGCCGGCGCTGGACCCAGCCGCCGCTCGCGTAAGGGAGAGACGAAGTGATGCGCCTGTTCAGGGTCGAGCTGACCCGCTTTCGGAGTCGTCGGATCAACCAGCTGGCCGTGCTCGGGATACTCGGGGTCATCCTGGTGATGCTCTACGGCTCCTGGCGCACCTCCGTACCGCTCTCCGACGTCGAGAAGGCCCAGATCCAGGCGCAGTACGACGCCTCCGTCAAGGACTGGGACGAGAACAAGGACGAGTACATCGCCTCCTGCAAGGAGCAGGAGGCCGCCGACCAGGAAACTAGCCCGGATGTCGACTACGGCTGTGAGCAGGGCGGTCCCGGGGACATCGAGAGCTGGATGTACGGTCCGACGCCCTTTGCTGAGAGGGCGGATCGGGTCCTCCCTGACTACGGACTGCTGATGGTCTTCGGAGCCTTCGCGATGGGCGTGAGCTTCATCGCCGCCGAGTTCTCCAGCGGAGCGATCGGCAACTGGCTCACCTTCGAGCCGCGTCGAGGAAGGGTCTACGGGACCAAGGTGGGCGCGTCGGGAATCGCGGTGATACCGATCGCCCTGGTCACGGGTGCGATCATGGTCGGCGGGACGTGGTTGGCCTACTCCCTGAATGACAACGTCGGGACGATGACCGGTGAGATCTGGAGGGACGTCGGAGCCGGCGGGATCCGACTCCTGCTCTTGACGATCGGATTTGCGATGCTCGGCGTCGCGGTCGGGACGATCGTGCGGCACACCGCGGCCGCCGTCGGGATCCTCGTCGGGTACGCGATTGTCGTCGAGGGAATCCTCGGGAACACCTTCGAAGGGCTGCGGCCGTGGCTGCTCCAGCTCAATCTTCAAGCGGTCCTCAGCAACGGCACCTCATATTGGGAGACTGTCTGCGAGTCGGGCCCGACCGGACAGGTCTGCCACGGCATCGAGAAGACAGTCTCCCTCACCAACGGCGTGGTGACCCTCTCGGTCGTGCTCGTTGTGGTGGTCGCCGTGGCCGCGCTCGTGTTCCGCCGCCGGGACGTCAACTAGGACCGGACCGGCTCGGCCAGCTAGTGCGGCGCCTCCGTACGGGGCGTGCTCTTGACTCCAGGGCGTGCGTTTGAACGCACGTTCCGTAGTCAAGAGCACGCCCCGTACGTGTTGGGGAGCCGGGGTCGGGGTGGCCTGACCGGCCGGGCGGCCGGGTTCAGCCGACCTTCGCCTCGCGGGCGAGGCAGTAGGCGAGGGTCTCGCGGATGGCGGCTGGGACGTCGTCGGGCAGGTAGCCGAGGGCGGCCATGGTGGGGGCCGGGTCGCTGACCGCGTGGCGCTCGCTGAAGCGCGCGGCGTCGAGCATGTGGATGCCGTGCTCGACGCCGGTCGCCGCGGCCTCGGCGTCGAGCTTCGCCATGGTCGGGGCGAGGGCCTCGAAGGGCACGCAGGTCACGGCGCCCGGATCGCGGCCCAGGGCCTCGCAGACGAGGCGGTGGAACTCGACGTAGCTGAGGTCGTAGCCGTTGATCGGGTAGCGCCCGCCGTGCGCGCCCTGCTCCATCGCGCCGACCGCGGCCTGGGCCACCTGGGTGACCGTGACCGACGACGTCGACCCCTGCTGCACAGCGACCATGTCGCGCTGACCTCGGACGATGTCGATAAACATCTGCCAGAGGGGCGTGCGGCCGGGCATAGTGCCGAAGATGTACGGCAGGCGCAGCGACGTGACGTCCATGGCGCCGTCGCCCTCGAGGTAGGCGATCTCCTCCTGGGCCAGGCGGGTGCGCGGGTAGCCGTTGTGGGTGCGGTAGCCGAGGTCTGGCCACAGCTCGGCAAACTCCGCGGTGTAGCTGTTGAAGAGCACGAACTTCTTGACGCCGGCCGCGCGGGCCAGACGCACGATGCGCTGGACCGGCAGGACGTTCTGTTCGTAGAAGAAGCGGGCGGCGGGGGCGGGCGGGGTGATCCGCTCGTCGGCTCCTGCGGCATAGATGATCGCGTGCTTGCCGGCGAGGATCGCGCTGAGCTCGGCGTCGGTGAGCGCGGTGATGTCGGCCAGGATGTTCTCGACGTCGGCCGGGAAGAGGTCGTCCACAGGCATGGGTGGCAGTGACAGCGACGTCACCTCGTAGCCTCGCGCGAGCAGCTCGAGGGTGGTGTGGAAGCCGAGCAGTCCGGTGCCGCCGACGACAAGTGCCCTGGTCATGATGTCCTCCGTGAGGTCGATCCGATGAATTCATCGTCGCCTGCGTGAAAGCGGTTGCGGCGGGGCCTTGGTCCCGTCGGAGGCAGCATTCCCGTGTCCCCTCGCCGCCGGTCACCGCGCGCAATCACTTCGCCCGACGGAGAATCGAGAGGTCGGAGTCATCCACGGTGACGTCGCCCTACGCAGCCAGCCCCGCGGGCGCTGACGCGCAGCTGCCGCACCGGCCTGAACCGACTCGGACGACACCTGCTGGCCCGTGCTCGACCTGATTCCTTCGACGACTGATCGGATGGGAGATTCGCATGTTCCTGAGCCTCTACGAGCAAGAACGGCTGATGGTCTACACGGCGGCAAAGCTGGCGTTGGAACGAAAGGCCCGGGGACTGAAGCTGAACCTCCCGGAGGCCACCGCGATCATCACGGCCTTCCTCCTCGAAGGTGCGCGTGACGGGGAACGCGTGGCGGACCTGATGGAGAAGGGCAGATGCGTGCTCACTCGTGACGACGTGCTGGAGGGGATCCCGGAGATGCTCGCCCAGGTGCAGGTCGAAGCGACGTTCCCGGACGGCACCAAGCTCGTGACCGTGACGGGACCTCTGCAGTGACGAACGACGAGAAGAACCCGTTCGAGAGCGCGGCACACACGCCCAAGGACCACCCGACGAAGCCGATCCACCCATCCGATGCGCCGGGGCGCGAGTACCCCGACGTCGTCGCGGACGACAGGGGATCGCACCGGTCGTCCGGCATGTCCGGGCCGAGCGAGCCGCGTCGGCCCGGGAGCGGCGGGCGACAGGCGCCTGTCCGGCAGTCGTCCGCGCCGCCGACCGAACATCCGATGATCCCCGGCGAGATCCTCATGGCGGAGGGCGACATCGAGATCAACGTCGGCCTCGAGGTGACGACCTTGCGGGTGGAGAACACAGCCGACCGGCCCATCCAGGTGGGGTCCCACTACCACTTCGCGGAGGTCAACGCCGGGCTGGCATTCGACCGGGCAGCCGCCTGGGGCAAACGTCTGGACATCCTCTCGGGAGGCTCGGCCCGATTCGAACCGGGGGCAGTCGAGGAGATCCAGCTCGTTCCGATCGGTGGCAGGAGAATCGTCGAAGGGCTTCGGGGACTGTGCGGGGGTGAGCTCGATGGCTAGGTTCTCTCGTTCTGAGTACGTGGCCTCGTTCGGCCCCACCACGGGTGATCGGATTCGGCTTGCCGACACGAACCTCGTCATCGAGGTCGAGAAGGACCTCGGCTTCGGCGGCGACGAAGCGGTCTTCGGAGGCGGAAAGTCCATCCGTGAGTCCATGGGACAGTCCTCCGCCACCCGCGCCGAAGGAACGCCGGACCTGGTCATCACGGGTGCGGTCATCCTCGACCACTGGGGCGTCATCAAGGCCGACGTCGGTATCCGAGACGGCCGCATCGTGGCGCTGGGGAAGGCCGGAAACCCCGACACCATGAACGGGATCCACCCCGATCTCGTGATCGGCCCGTCGACCGAGATCATGGCCGGGAACGGGCTGATCATGACCGCGGGCACGGTCGACACCCATGTGCACTTCGTCGGTCCTGACCTGCTCGAGGTCGCCCTGGCGAGCGGGACGACGACGGTCGTCGGGGGCGGGACCGGGCCGACCGAGGGGTCCAAGGCCACGCTGACGACCCCCGGGGCATGGTGGATGCAGCGGATGCTCGAAGGATTCGACCCGTGGCCCATCAACGTCCTCTTCCTTGGACGAGGCAACACCGTCTCCAGGGAGGCCCTGTGGGAGCAGCTCCGGGGCGGCGTCGGAGGATTCAAGGTCCATGAGGACTGGGGTGCCACCCCCGCGGTGATCGATGCCGCACTAGGTGTCGCCGACGAGTCCGGTGTCCAGGTCGCGATCCACTCCGACACCCTGAACGAGGCGGGCTTCGTCGAGGACATGCTCGCCGCGGTCAACGGCCGCACGTTCCACTCGTACCACACGGAAGGGGCGGGGGGCGGGCACGCTCCGGACATCATCCGGATCGCCAGCGAGCTGAACGTGCTGCCGGCGTCGACCAACCCGACCCGTCCGTTCACGGTCAACACGGTCGATGAGCATCTCGACATGGTCATGGTCGCCCACCACCTGAACCCGCAGATCCCCAATGACCTGGCATTCGCGGAGAGCCGCGTGCGCGCCGGGACGATCGCGGCCGAGGACGTCCTCCAGGACCTCGGGGCGCTCTCGATCATGTCCTCCGACGCCCAGGCCATGGGGCGGGTGGGTGAAGTGGTCATCCGGACGTGGCAGACGGCTCATCAGATGAAGAAGATCAGAGGTTCCCTCCCCGGCGACGGAGCCAACGACAACCTGCGGGCCCGCCGGTACGTGGCGAAGTACACGATCTGCCCCGCCATCGCACACGGGCTCGACCGCGAGGTCGGCTCGATCGAGGTCGGCAAGATGGCCGACCTGGTGCTGTGGCAACCCGCCCTCTTCGGCGTCAGGCCGACCGTCGTGTTCAAGGGAGGAGTCGCCGCGGTCGCGGCTCTCGGGGACCCGAACGCCTCCATCCCGACCCCGCAGCCCGTCCGGGAGCGGCTCGGTTTCAACGCGCACACGCGAGCGGCGGCAGCTACCAGCGTCGCCTTCGTCTCCGAGGTGGCCATCGAGGACAACCTCGCTGAGCGGCTCAACATCGACCGCAAGCTGGTGGCCATCCAGAACACCCGCAGGCTCACCAAGATGGACATGCCCGAGAATACGGCGATGCCAAGGATCGAGGTCAACCCGGACACCTACGCCGTGAAAGTCGACGGCGAGCTCATCGACCATGAACCCGCCGACGACCTGCCGATGGCCCGACGCTATTTCCTCTTCTGATGCAGCCCACCGCCCGCACCCTGCCGGCCCTGCTGCTCCTGGCCGACGGCCGTTTCCCGGCCGGTGGGCATGCACACTCGGGAGGTTTTGAAGCCGCCGCGCAGCGAG
This sequence comes from Sanguibacter gelidistatuariae, assembly GCF_900096585.1. GTDB lineage: Bacteria > Actinomycetota > Actinomycetes > Actinomycetales > Cellulomonadaceae > Sanguibacter > Sanguibacter gelidistatuariae. Next base: position 248,794 of record NZ_FMYH01000001.1, on the reverse strand, counting down.
AGGGGATCGACGACGTCGACGCGCTGGAACAGTTCCTGCTCGGTCGCCTGCACACGGCGGGGCTCCTCGCGGCCGCCTTCAGCTCCGCGTCGTGCCACGCGTTCGCCCGGTCGATCGAGGTCACGGGCGGGTCAGACGTCGGGGACCGACTCGACCGCTACGACCAGGAGCTCTCCGCCCGGACGCCCTCGCCGGTCCTGCGTGTCGTCTCGCGCAGGCTCGGCCGGCAGGTCATCCGGGTCGCGCGCCGAGTCTGGCCGTCCGAGGCTCTCGAACGCCTCGCGAAGGTGCCGGGCGCCGGGCTGCACCAGCCGATCGCCTTCGGAGCCGTCGCGGCCGCCGCCGGCCTGAGTCCCGAGATCTGCGCGGTCGCGGCGGCCCAAGAGTCGATCGCAGGTCCGGCGACGGCGTCGGTCCGGCTGCTGGGCCTCGATCCCTTCGACGTCAATGCGACTCTTGCCCGTCTCAGCGACGAGGTGGGGCGGGTGGCGGCCGACGGGGCCGCATACGCCGCGTCACCCCCGGAAGACCTCCCGGCCCGCGCCGGCTACCTGCTCGACATATCCGCCGAAGCTCATGCAACCTGGGAGGTAAGACTCTTTGCCAGTTAACGCTCACGACCACGACGGCCACGACCACAACCACGGCACCGCATATGCGCTCGAATCGAGCACGGAAGGCGCGAACACCCTGAGGGCGGCCCCCGAGCACGTCCATGTCGACGAACAGACTCCTTTGCCGCCGAACGCGAAGCGCGCCCTCCGGGTGGGCATCGGCGGCCCGGTCGGTTCGGGGAAGACGGCGCTCGTCGCCGCGCTCTGCCGGACCCTCGCCGACGAGCTCCAGATCGCCGTCGTCACCAATGACATCTACACGACCGAGGACGCCGACTTCCTCCTGCGCAACGGCGTGCTCCCGTCCGAGAGGGTGACGGCCGTCGAGACCGGGGCCTGCCCGCACACGGCGATACGGGACGACATCTCCACGAACCTTGAGGCGATTGAGGAGCTGGAGGAGAAGCTCCCGCCGCTTGACCTGGTGCTGATCGAGAGCGGGGGCGATAACCTGACCGCCACGTTCAGCCGCGGGCTGGTCCACCAGCAGATCTTCGTGATCGACGTCGCCGGCGGTGACAAGATCCCGAGGAAGGGCGGCCCGGGGATCACCACGTCGGATCTGCTGGTCATCAACAAGACCGACCTCGCCCCCTACGTCAACGCCGATCTCTCGGTCATGGAGCGCGATGCGGCTCACAAGCGCGGCCAGCTGCCCGTGCTGTTCACGTCTCTGACCGAGGATCCCGCGGCGACCGCCGTCGCCGACTGGGTCCGTTCGAAGCTGGCAGAACACAACCGCTGATGCGCGCTCATGCTCGGCTCCGGGTTGAGCTCGAACGCGACCGGTACGGCGGCGCGACGACGCGCGTGCGACGGCTTCGCTCCGAGGGGCCCATCTCTCTGCGGCCGACGAACGAACTGTTGCCCGGGTGGGCGCAGGACTGGGGAGCGAGCGCGCAGGAGGCCGCGACCGTCCGGTCGATGGCGGCGGCCGCAGGACCCTTGGGCGGGGACGACTGGACGCTGGAGATCGAGGTCGCCGAGGGGGCCACGCTGCTGCTGGGCGCGGTCGCCGCGACGATCATCCTGCCCGGTGTGCACGGCGGGGAGTCCCGCAGCGACGTCACGATCTCCGTCGCGCAGGGCGGAACCCTCATCTGGCTCCCCGGTGCGCAGATCGCCGCACGCGGCTGCCGTCACGTGGCCTTCAACCGGATCGACCTGGCCGAGGGGGCGCGACTCTACGCCCACGAAGAGATCCTCCTCGGGCGCCACCGGGAAGACCCCGGAAGCTTCCGGCAACGCCTCCGGGTTGCCCGGGAGGGAGTGCCGCTCTACGACCAGGAGATCGCCGTGGGGCCAGAGTCTCCCGGCTGGGCGAGCACCGCCGTCACCGGACGACGCCGAGCCCTCGGAACGATCCTCGTCGTCGACACGGACGCGGAGCGTCTGGATGTGCTGCGGGTCGCCGACCCGTCCACGAACCCTGACACGGCGGTCATGCGGCTGGACGACACGGCCGCGATCGTGACGAGCCTCGCCCAGGACCTCACGCAGCTTCGTCAGAACATGGGCTCGGTCGACCGCTGGCCGCGCGGCGGAGGGCTCTCCGCCGCGAGCGAGGGGGCGCGGGAGCTGAGGACCGAGATGGTCCTCTGAGCACCCGCGGGTCGAGAAGGCAGGACCGGCTGGCTACTCGCAGCCGATGCCGTCGTTGTCGCGGTCGAGGTGCTTGCCGTAACCGGGGTCGCCGCGGTAGACGGGTGCGGCACCCGCGTCGCGGGCGGCCGTGCAGTTCTTGTAGTAGACGTCCGACGGAGCTTCCGGGGCCGGCGCGGGCGGGGCCTCGACGGGTGGAGCGGGGACGGGTGGAGCCGGGACGACGGGCGCCGGCTTCGGCGCGGGTGCGGGCGGCGGTGTCGTGACGACCGGCGCTGGCTCGGGAACCACCACGGGCGCCTCGGGGACCGTCGACCCGGCGGGCAGCGGCTCGGCCGGGCAGGTCGAGAGCACCGCGACCATCGCGTTCTGCTCTGCCTCGGTCACCCACAGGCCGTAGGTGTACTTCACGCCGACCTGGCGGGCGACGTACACGCAGCGGAACGCCTTGTTCGGCGGCAGCCAGGTGGCGGTGTCGCCGTCACCCTTCTGGGAGTTGAGCGGGCCGTCCGCAGCGAGCAGGTTGAGCGGGTCGTTCGCGAACTTCTCCCGGGTGGCGGCGTCCCACTGCTGGGCGCCCTTCTGCCAGGCGTCGGACAGCGCGATGACGTGGTCGATCTGGACCGCGCTCGACGTCTTCTCCCCGCGCTCGAATCCGATCGTCGTCCCTGAGTACGGGTCAGCGAAGGTCCCGGTGAGCACGACGCAGTCCTTGGTCCCCGGCTTGTAGGTCACGGCTGTCAGGTCACGGGTGAGGATGTCGTTGCGGGTGTCGCAGCCGTTGCGGTCCGTGTCGGCCCAGCGGGCTCCGAAGTTCGCCCGGTCGTATCCGGTCTTGGGCGCGCGTCCCTTGACTGTGAGCAGCAGCGCGGTGGCCAGGGCCGTCTGCGGGGTGGCCTGCTGCGCGGCCGCGGCGACGTCCACCGTGTCGGGCAGCTCGGGGGCGGCGAGGTTCTCCGTGCCACTGATCGGCTGGTCGCCATCGGCCACCTCGATGACGGTGGCGTCCGGGGCCGGCTCCGCGGGAGTGGGCGTGGCGCTCGCAGTGATGGACGTCGTCGGGCTGGCCGACGGCGAAGGGTCGGCCGGGGAGGCTGTGCTCGCCCCGGCGAGCGCGACGACCGCGCAGGCGGCGATCGCGACGGAGGACGCGCGGCGGGTGGTCCGACCGAGCCAGGAATGCCCGCGGACGGCCGCGACGATGAAGGTGATCAGCAGGTAGAACCCAGCGCACATGGCTGCCGAACCGGCACCTCCTGCGGCACCGACGAGCGTCACGAGGGCGAGCCCCCCGAGCCCGATCCAGAACGTGGGACCGCGGCGAGTGCGGGGGCGAGCAGCAGACATGGTGTCCTTCGTGGGTGACGGCGACGCGGGCGAACGGGCGGAGGCCGGGTCCACTGTAGGTGTCGGCGGTCCAGGGACGAACCTCAAGGGGGTGTGCGGGTGATCTCTGGCCGAGGCGGACCGGAACAAAGCCCGCTACGCTAGGGTTAGTTGAAGCATCAATTACTTCGCCGGACCAACAGGAGAACCCGATGAGTGCACTCGAATTTGGCATCGACACGTTCGGTGACACCACCCTGGCCGACGACGGCACCCCGCACTCCCACGCGCAGGTGATCCGCAACGTCGTCGCCGAGGGCGTGCTCGCCGACCAGGTCGGCCTCGACTTCATCGGGATCGGCGAGCACCACCGCCCCGACTACGCGATCTCCACGCCCGACGTCGTGCTCACCGCGATCGCCGCGCAGACCGAGCGGATCCACGTCGGATCGGCCGTGACCGTGCTCAGCTCGGACGACCCGATCCGGGTGTTCCAGCGCTTCTCCACGATCGACGCGATCTCGAGCGGGCGCGCCGAGGTGATCCTCGGACGGGGGTCGTTCATCGAGTCCTTCCCGCTCTTCGGCTACAACCTCGACCAGTACAACGAGCTCTTCGAGGAGAAGCTCGACCTCTTCATGAAGATCCGCGAGCAGCAGCCCGTCTCCTGGTCGGGGACCGTCCGCCCGCCGCTCGACGGCCTCGACGTGTACCCGCACCTGGAGTCCGGGCTGCTCAAGACCTGGATCGCGGTAGGCGGCAGCCCCGAGAGCGTCATCCGCGCGGCCGGCCACGGGCTGCCCCTCATGCTCGCGATCATCGGCGGCGACCCGGTCGCCTTCAAGCAGTTCACCGACCTGTACCGGCGGGCGCTCGGCGAGTTCGGCCAGGCGCTACAACCCGTCGGGGTGCACGCGCCCGGCTACGTCGCCGAGACCGACGAGCAGGCTCTGGAGGACTCCTGGCCGCTGATCGGCAAGTACTTCTCCAAGATCGCGCTCGAGCGCGGCGGGCGAGCGATGGGCGAGGGCCAGTTCCGGGCGCAGGTTGGCCCGGAGGGCGCGTACTTCATCGGCTCGCCCGAGACGGTCGCGAAGAAGATCGTCCGTGTGGTCAAGGCCCTCGAGCTGGACCGCTTCGACTTCAAGTACGCCAACGGCCCGATGGCCCACTCCAAGCTCATGTCGAGCATCGAGCTCTACGGGACGAAGGTCGTGCCGTTGGTGCGGGAGATGCTGGCCGACGGCGGGCGTTGAGCCTTCCTCGGAAGGTCGACCCCGGCTAGCGATGCCGACGGGAGGCGGCGATCACGCGGCGAATCCCGTCGAGCAGGGCCCGCAGCTCGTGCTCGCCGACCTCCGCGCCGACGGCGTCGGCCCAGGCGTGCTGAGCGTCGCGAAGCTGCGCGACGGTCGCGCGACCTTGCTCGGTCGGCTGGAGCAAGTTGGCCCGACGGTGCTGCGGGTTGGGCAGGTACTCGGCCCACCCCTTCTCGACGAGTCCGTCGGCGGTGCGCTGGACGCTCTGCCGGGCGAGGCCGAGCCCGACGCGGCGCGCGATCTCGGCAACCGGCAGGGCCTCGTCGAGGGTAGCGCCGAGGACCTGCCACCCGGCTGGGGTCAGCCCGACTGGCAGAGCGATCTCGCGCGCGGCGGCGAGGAACTCGCCGTTCAGCTCGAAGGCCGGCAGCACAAGCTCGGTCAGGGCGTCGCCGGCGGGCGAACGTGGAGTCACTGGTCCGCCTGCTGCAGCTGCTCGAAGTATTTCTTCTCCCCGGTTGTGTACAGGCCGTACCAGGCGTCGAGGGTGGCGGGGTGGAAGAGGTCCAGGTGCTCGAAGACTGCCCGGGCGAAGTCGATCGGCGCGGTGGCCGGTGCGGTGATGACGCCGCGGTCCGAGACGGTCGTGGTTGCCTGGTACCGGTCAGCGGCGGTGTATTCCGCGGCGTGCGCGAGGAACTCGGGTGCGTTGCTCGTGTGGTCGCGGTCGTTGAGCAGCCCGGCTCGGGCCAAGCCCAAGGTGGCTCCGCAGATCGCGGCGACCAGGATGCCGCTGTCCTTGCAGTCGCCCGCCAGACGCAGTGCTGCCGCGTGGCCCTGGCCCCAGGTGTTCGCCCCGGGCAGGACGAGGGCCGCGATGTCCCGCGTGTCCAGGTCGGCCAGATCGGAGTCGGGGACGATGGTCAGGCCGCCCATGGTCGTCACGGTGCCAGCAGAGCCGTCCGCCGCGACCACGAGGGCGAGGTCCCCCGAAGCGACCTTGCCGGACATCGCCAGCCCGGCGGTGAGGTAGCCGTACTCCCAGTCCGCCATCGTGGCGGTTGCGTACAGGACGATGGTCTTCATGAGGTCTCCTTGATTGACAGCGTACTGTCAACTGTGAGGCATTGACAGCGTGCTGTCAATGGGCGGTCTGACGCGACGCGAGCGTCCGTTCACGGCAGACGTAGCGCTCGCCCAACTCGTGAACGGCTCGCCGAGCTCGTGAGCTACCGGACGAATTGCGTGACAAACGGTCGTCGTTCACGAGTTGGGCGGATGGCTCACGAGTTCGGCGGGGCTGGCCGTGGCTCGGCGGTCGACGCGTGCCAGCGCGCTGGTCCCGGACGTCCTATCGCCCCCCGACGTCCCCGGAGACGCACCGGACCGGATCGTGTACGTCATCGAACCCGCGCGGAGGACGTCCCAGGGGTAGGCAGCCCGGCAGAGGGAACATGGCTACCCGCTCGCCCGGCCGGCACTCAGCCGGTCGCCCAGCCCGGTCGCCCGACCTGGTCGCCCGACCTGGTCGCCCCCTCGATAGGTGCACTGTTTCCGCCCTCTTTCGGGTCGAAAATGGGGCGGAAACAGTGCACCTATCGAGGGTGAGCGTCTTTCGGGGCGGGGCGGGGCGGGGCGGGGCGGGGCGGGGCAGGCGGGGTGGTTGGGTGGGTTAGCTCTCCCAGCGGAGCAGTTGGGCGCCGTGGGGCTCGATCGTCAGCGGGATCGCCGTGCTCCCGGGGGCGACGCCGCGGGCCTCGTCGCTCTGTACCGTGACCGGGCGAGTCGCCAGGACCGCCCCCGTCCACAGCTCCCGAACGGTCCCCGAGAAGACTCCAGGCATCCCGACATTCGCCGAGTCCAGCGCGACAGTCAGCGCCTCGTCCCCGAGGTTGAACGCCGCGACGTAGCCGGCGCCGTCGGCGTCATCCGCCGTCCACAGCACCAGATTCCCCTCCCGGAACACCTCGCGGGACCCGCGAGAATCCAGCACCGCGAGCACGTCGGCGTTCGTGAACAGCGCGATCGTCTCTGGGGTCGACGACGGGAGGTCGCCGCCGATCATGAGCGGGGACCGGGCGATCACCCAGAGCGTCATGAGCGTCACCCGTTCGGCCGGGGTGAGCCGGGAGTCGCGGGGTTCGCCCCGTTCGGCGCGGATGCCGATGCGGCCGAGTGGGAGCATGTCGCCGTCGGGCCAGCCGCGGTCGGAGGCGACCGGGGCCCAGCGGGCGAAGCGCGCGAAGTTCGCCTCGACGTCGGACCAGGTGTCCCAGAGGTCGTCGCAGATGCGCCACATGGTGGCGTGCTCGCGCAGGTGGTCCAGGCGGGTGAGGGAGAGGTCGCGGCCGGGGGAGAGGGACAGGCCCATGGGGCGCCCGGACCGCTCGATGGCGAGGGCGAAAGCTTCGATGTCGGCGGCTTGGTAGGGCCAGAGCATGTCGTCGGCCTTGATGAAGTCGACGCCCCACTGCGCGTAGAGCGCGGCGATCGAGTCGTAGTAGGCCTGGCCGGCGGGGTGAGCGGGCAGCAACCCGTCCATGTGGGGGTTCCACTCGCAGCGGTTGGTGGCATCGGCGACCTCGTCAGCGGTGTGCGAGGTGCCCAGGATCGGCGCCGCCGCGGCCGTCGCCACCCGCGGGATCCCGCGCATGATGTGGATGCCGAACTTCAGGCCGAGGCTGTGGATCGTGGCCGCGAGCGGCGCGAAGCCGGCGCCGCCGGCCGAGCTCGGGAAGCGTTCCGGGTCGGGCTGCAGCCGACCGTGCGCGTCGACGTTGAGCGGGGCGCCCTCGTTGTAGCCGTGCGACCGCGCGGTCGGGTCCGACCAGTCGATGTCGACGACCACGGTGTCCCAGCCGAAGGGCAGCAGGTGGGCCGCCATGAACACGGCGTTGGCGAGCACCTCGGCCTCGGTGACGGTGGTCCCGTAGCAGTCCCAGCTGTTCCAGCCCAGGGGTGGTCTGGGTGACGGCGTCTTTGCCATGCGATCGAGCTCCTCGAAGAGTGTGCGGTGTGTGAACGCTAACAACACGATCCGGTTCTGTCACGTACCCCGCCGAACTCGTGAGCCCTCACGCGAACTCGTGAGCGACGGCGGTTGGCAGGCCCAGAACCGCCGTGGCTCACGAGTTCGGCGACGGGCTCACGAGTTCGGCGACAGGGAGGAGGGCGGGGGCGGGGGTTGCTGACCGGTCCCACGAAGCATCCTGGCCGGCGGCCCTACCATGGACCCCATGGCAGCCACGATGCGCGATGTTGCCGCGCTGGCTGGGGTGTCCCTCAAGACCGTCTCCCGCGTGGTGAACCTCGAACCGCACACCCGTCCCGAGGTCGTCCGCCGCGTCCGCGCGGCCATCGCCGAGCTCGAGTGGGTCCCCAACGGCAGCGCCCGGACCCTGCGCACCGGACGCACCGGGGTCATCGGCGTGGGCGTGTCCGAGCTGCGCCGCCCCTACCTGTCGATGCTCACCGAGGCCGTCGTCTCCGAGCTCTACCGCCGCGGGCTGCAGGCCGCCGTCGAGCCGACGCACCACCGCGAGGACCGCATCGCCGCACTGCTCGACTCCCGCGGCCGCGTCTTCGACGGAGTGGTCCTCATCGGCGACGCCCCCGCGCACCTGATCGACGCGCTCCGCCCGACCGACGCCGTCGTGGCCGTGCACCACGGGCCGACCGACCGGGTCGACTCCGTGGACGCCGACGCCGTCGAGGCGGCCTCGCTCGTGGCGCGCCACCTCGTGGTGATGGGCCGCTCCCGCCCCGCGCTGATCGGGATGGACCGCACCCGCCACGGCAACCACGCCATGACGGCGGCGCTCGCCGCCGCGGGCATCGCGCCCGCGGTCCCGCGGGTCGACCACGTCGAGGGCCGGGCCGACGGCGCACGCGCCGCGCGCGAGATCCTCGACCAGGAGCCGGACACCGATGCGCTGCTGTGCGGCAGCGACGAGCTGGCCCTGGGGGCGCTCGCCGAGCTCGTGCGCTCGGGCAAGGCCGTGCCCGACGACGTCGCGATCGTCGGCCACGACAACCTCGACGACGCGCTCTTCTCAACACCGTCCCTGACGACGGTCGACCCGGGTGCGGCGCGGCTGGCGAGGTCAGCTGTCGACCTGCTGGCCGACCGCCTCGCCGGGACCGGGGGCGACGTGGCGCGCCGCATCATCTCCCCCGTGGAGCTGGTCCGCCGCGAGTCGACGCTCGGAACGGGGCTCCAGTGAATCGCCCCACCGGCCCCACGAGCCCGCCCGGCTCGCCCAGCCCGACTAGCCCGCCCAGCCCCGCCCGACCCGCCCGCCCCACACTCGCCGACGTCGCGGCCGTCGCAGGGGTCTCGGCCAAGAGCGTCTCCAACGTGCTGCTCGAGCGCCCGGGAGTCTCCGCGGCGACCCGGGAGCGAGTGCTGGCAGCCGTCGCCCAGGTCGGCTACGCGGTCAACCCCGCAGGTCGCGGGCTCGTCTCGGGGCGAACGGGACGGATCGCGGTCGTGGTCCCGATGCTCTACCAGCCCTACTTCGCCGAGATCGCCGAGCGGCTGATCCTCGCCCTCGAGGCCGAGGGGCTGACGACGACCCTGCGGATCGCCCCCGACGCGGCCGCCGAGCGGGACGCGGTGGTCGGCGTCACGACCCCAGACGTCGACGGCGTCATCATCTGCCCGCACGAGTTCATCTCCTCGATGATCGACGGGGTCGCGCTCACCCGACCCGTGGTACAGCTCGGTGGCGGCCCGATCGACCGGCTCGACTGCGTGGTCATGGGCGAGTACGAGGGTGCCTACGCCGCGGCCCGGCACCTGCTGAAGACGGGTCGGCGCCGGATCGCGCTGCTGTGGAACTCCCCCGACGGCGAGGAGCCGGGGGGCGACCGCTACGACGGCTACCGGCAGGCGATCAGCGAGGCCGGGATCGAGATCGACCCGGCGCTGTTCGCGAGCGGGTCGGACTGGGACCGGCGCGTCTCCGGCTACGAGGCGATGGTCGGCCTGCTGCGTTCGGGGGTCCGCTTCGACGCCGCACTGTGCGTCAACGACGCGATCGCGGTCGGGGCCTTGCGCGCGCTGCGCAGCCACGGACGCACGGTTCCGGGCGACGTCGCCGTGACCGGCTTCGACGCCACGGACGAGGGCGAGTTCACGACGCCGGCTCTCACCTCGGTGAGCCCGCGTAAACCCGAGATGGTCGCCCGCGCGGTCTCGATGCTCGTCGAGCGCCTCGGCGGGTACGACGGCCCCGGCCGGCACGTGCGCACGGGCGCGGACCTCATCGTCCGCGCCTCCTCCGTCGGCTGAGCGCGTCCCGCGCCCCTTACGCAGTCTCGGCGTGGCCGCTGGGCCCCGCCACGCCTCGCATGCGGGTCAGCGACCGGCCGCCCGGACCGGCCGCCCGGGTCCGGCACCCCGAACCCAACCGCCGGTCCCGGCCCCGCCCATGGATGCGCTCCCACTTTGATAACGCTCACATCACGGTTTTGTCCACCCCTTGTCTCGCTGTTGACAACGCTGAATCACCCGGTACACACTCCAGTCAGCCACTTCAACGATGAAGGACATGACCGTGACTGTTCTCCAAGCCCGTAGCGCACTCGCCACCCCGGCTTTGCCGGTCGGCGACATCGCCGCGCACCGCCCGCTCGACCTGCGAGCCATCCGCCTGACGACCGGCACGCTGGCCGACTGGCAGGATCTCAACGCTTCCGCGACCATCCCGCACTGCATCGACCAGCTCGAGGCCAGCGGGGTCATCGACAACTTCCGTCGCGTGGTCGGGGAGTCCGGCGCCGCCTACCGCGGCTTCTACTTCGCCGACTCCGACCTCTACAAGGTCATCGAGGCCGTCGCCTGGGAGATCGCGCGAACCGGCACGACCGAGTTCGACGCCTGGCTCGATGACGTGATCGGCCTCGTCGCCCGCGTCCAGGAGCCCAGCGGATACGTCATGAGCTGGATCCAGGGCGTGCACCCGGAGAAGAAGTTCGCCGAGCTGGACTGGACGCACGAGATGTACGTCCTCGGTCACCTCGTCCAGGCGGCCGTCGCGCTGGACCGCGCCAACGGCCGCACCGACCTGCTCACGATCGCTCGGGCCTTCGCCGACCTCGTCGACCGGCGCTTCGGCCCCGGCCGCGACAAGGGGATCTGCGGTCACCCCGAGATCGAGACCGCCCTCGTCGAGCTGTTCCGCCACACCGGGGAGCGCCGCTACCTCACCCTCGCCGAGCGGATGATCGACCTGCGCGGAACCGGGCTGCTCAAGGTGGGGGGCCTGGGAGCCCGCTACTTCCAGGACCAGGCGCCCGTGCGCGAGTCGCGCGACGCCGTCGGGCATGCGGTGCGCCAGCTGTACCTGAACGCCGGGGTGACCGACGCCTACCTCGAGAACGGCGACCCGACGCTGCTGTCCGCGATGGACAGCCAGTGGGCGAGCGCCCACGAGCGCAAGATGTACCTGTCCGGCGCCTTCGGATCGCGGCACCGCGACGAGGCCTTCGGCGACGACTACGAGCTGCCGAGCGAGCGTGCCTACGCCGAGACCTGCGCGACGATCGCCGACCTGCACTGGACCTGGCGGATGCTGCTGGCCGGCGGCCAGGCCGGCGCCGCCCGCTACGCCGAGACGATCGAGCGCGAGGTCCACAACGCCCTCGCCGCCTCGATCGACGCGACCGGCACGAAGTTCTTCTACTCCAACCCCCTCCAGCAGCGCCCGGACCGCTACTCCGAGGAGAACGCGCCGCGCGAGCGCACCTCCTGGTACGCCTGCGCCTGCTGCCCCCCGAACATCGCCCGGACCGTCGCGCAGCTCTCGTCCTACGTGGCGACCTCCACGGACACCACGCTCTGGCTGCACCAGTTCGCGGCCGCCGAGATCGACCTGCCGGCCCACCTGGGCGACGGGGTCCTGCGGATTGCGACCGCCTACCCGGCCGACGGCGCCGTCGAGATCACCGTGCACGGGCGCATCACCCCCGGGGCGCGCCTCGCCGTCCGGGTGCCGAGCTGGTCACCGTCCAGCGCCCTGGCCAGCCCGGTCCTGCCCGACGCCGCAGCACCGGTCGGCGCGGACGGCTACGCCCACGTGGAGCTCGTCGAGGGCGCCACGTACCGCATCGACCTGGACCTCACCCCACGCTGGACGAGCGGTCACCACCGCGTCGACGCGGTGCGGGGCTGCCTCGCCCTCGAGCGCGGGCCCGTCGTCTTCTGCGTCGAGCAGGCGAGCATGCCCGACGGCGCGATCGTCGACGACCTCGTCCTGGTCCCCGGTGCACCCCACGAGGTGAGCCCGCGCGAGCTGGCCGTGACGGTCGCCTCTGTGACACAGGTGGCCTCCGTGACCACCGCCCCAGGCGGGGTGGCCTCGGGTGGCCTGTACGCGGCGTCGGGCAGCACCGCCGGCGATGCACCGACCTTCACCGTCACCGCTATCCCGTTCGCGACCTGGGGCAACGCAGCGCCCGGCGCGATGCGGGTGTGGATCCCCGTCCGTCCCTGAAACGGCCCTGAAACGTCCCACCCAGGCCCCGCGGGCGACCGCGGGGGCGCCTCAGCTGTATCCGCATTCCCGCCGTGCTTTCCCACCCCGCGCCCCTGGCGCACGTCTCAAGGAGGAGACAGATGACCCAGCAAACCCGAAGCGGTCGTATGAGGAAGAGTGCCGGTGTCGTGGCATTCGCCATGGCAACAAGTCTGGTGCTCACGGCCTGTGGTGGCGGGTCCGACGCCGGGCCCGGAGACGGCAAGACCGTCACCATCCTCGTCATCAAGCACCCCCTGACCAAGAAGATGACCGACATGACGTGGGTCGCCGAGCTTGAGAAGAACGCCGACGTCACCATCAAGTGGGAAGAGGTGTCCGCCGACTGGGACCAGAAGAAGAACCCCATGCTCGCGGCCGGTGACGTGCCCGACCTCATCATCGGGGCCAACGCGATCACGGACTCCGACCTGGCGACCTTCGGCTCCCTCTTCGAGGACCTCAGCGACGACCTCGACGCGCTTCCGAACGTCAAGGAGATGTTCGACCAGGTCGACGGCGCCCAGCTGCTGGCGACGTCCCTGGACGGGAAGATCAACTCGATCCCCTCCTACAAGCGGTTCTGGCCGCAGACCGTCACCCACCAGTACATCAACCAGCAGTGGCTCGACACGCTGGGCCTGGCGACGCCGACCACCTGGGACGAGCTCTTCGACGTCCTGGTCGCGTTCAAGGAGGGCGACCCGAACGGCAACGGCCAGGCGGACGAGATCGCCATGGACTTCGCACCCCTGGGGACCACCGGATTTGGCTACTTCCAGCCGACCGCTCTGTTGGGCGGCACCGGCATGACCATCTCCGGCGGTGGCGGCTCCGGCATCATCCTGGAGGACGGCACGGTCGAGAACCTCTTCGCCGACGAGCGCTACAAGGAGCTCGTCTCCTTCCTCAACCGGTGCTGGGAGGCCGGGCTGATCAGCGAAGAGGCCTTCACCCAGGACTACTCGACCTACCAGTCGGTGGCCCGCGGCACGGGCGACGAGGCCCGCGTCGGCTTCTCGTGGGGCTGGTCCGGATCGGACCGCTTCGGTCCCGGCGTCTACGAGCAGTACTCGGCGATGGCTTCCCTGCCCGCCGAAGCCGGCCAGAGCGAGGACGTCTCCTGGTCCTACGACTTCGAGAACCTCACCCGCAACCACGTGACCATGTCCGCCAAGGCGAAGAACAAGGACGCGGTACTGCGCACCATCAACGAGTTCTACAGCACAGACACCTCCATCCAGGTGCTCTTCGGCGACATCCCCACGAACGTCGAGAAGGTCTCCGACACCGACTTCAACGTGCTCCCGCCCGCAGACGCCAACCTCGACCCCTCGACGTGGAAGTGGACCTCTTCGCTCGCGGACAACGGACCGATCTTCATCCGTGAGGACCTCAACGTCGAGCTCCCGAGCGACCTCGCCGAGGCCGTGCAGGACGCCGTGCCGCTCCAGCCCGCCTTCGACGGCCTCGACGCTGACAAGTTCGTGTGGCCGGGACTCTTCATCAAGATGTCCTCCGAGGACCTGTCCACGATCGCCCTGAACAACACGGCCATCTTCGGCCTGGCCATGCCGAAGTTCGCCCAGTGGATCACCGCGGGCGGCGTCGAGGAGGAGTGGGACAGCTACGTCTCCCAGCTCGACACCCTCGGCGTCACGGCGAACAACGAGATCCACCAGAAGTACTACGACGAGTACATCGCGTCGAAGTAGTCCCAGGACCTGCGGTCGCACCAGCGACCACAGTGTCTGCAGTGTCCGGGTCGGCCGGCCGCATGCCGGCCGGCCCGGACAACCGACTCGATCGACGCCGACGTCGATCGTTCGTCCTGCGGCCAGCCACCGCACGAGCAGAGGGGCTTCGTCATGGCAGTAGCGATCGACCGACGACCACCCAAGGCCAAGAAGACTTCGTCAAAGATCACCAAGAGCGGCCAGCCCACCAAGGCCGGACCGCGCCTCAAGCGGCACTTCGCCCGGCAGTGGCAGCTGTGGGTCATGCTGGCGCCCGCGATCGGCTTCACGGCGGTGTTTGCCTACGGGCCGATGTACGGCATCCAGCTCGCCTTCCGCGAGTTCGACTTCTCCAAGGGCATCACGGGCGGTGACTGGGTCGGCCTGAAGTACTTCATCAAGTTCTTCGAGTCTCCCCAGTTCTGGACCCTGATGAGCAACACCCTGACCATCAGCCTGTCCACCCTGGTGTTCGGCTTCGTCGCGCCCATCGGCCTGGCGATCCTCATCAACCAGGTGCTCAGCAGGCGCCGCAAGCGGTTCACGCAGACCGCCACGTACCTGCCGCACTTCATCTCGATCGTCGTGATCGTCGGCATGCTGCAGGTGTTCCTCTCACCCAGCACAGGCCTGATCACCCGGTTCCTGGAGAACTTCGGCATCACCGGGATCAACTTCCTCGGTGACACGAACACCTTCGTGCCGGTGTACGTCATCTCCGAGGTGTGGCAGCACTGCGGGTGGAACTCCATCATCTACCTCGCGGCCCTGGCCAGCGTGGACACCCAGCTTTACGAGGCGGCAAAGATCGACGGCGCCAACCGCTTCCAGGTGATCCGGCACATCGACTTCCCGGCGCTCGTCCCGACCATGGTGATCCTGCTCATCCTCAACATGGGTGGGGTGCTGAACGCCGGTTTCGAAAAGATCTTCCTCATGCAGAACACGTTGAACCTGCCGGTGTCCGAGGTGATCTCGACCTACGTCTACAAGATCGGAATCCTGGGCTCCCAGTTCAGCTACTCGACGGCGATCGGGCTGTTCAACACCGCCATCAACTTCACGTTCCTCGTGATCACCAACCAGATCGCGAAACGCGTCTCCAACACGAGCCTGTGGTGAGGGGAATCCGATGAACATGTTCAAGAAGCTCAGATACTCCACGCCGAGCGACGTCGTCTTCACCCTCCTGGTGTCCGTCGTGCTCATCGTCATCGTCTTCGTGACGCTGTACCCGATCTACTTCGTCATGATCGCCTCGGTCAGCTCGCCGCAGCTGGTCCAGTCGGGGGCGGTCTCGTTCATCCCGCGCGGCATCAACTGGTTCGGGTATGAGCAGATCTTCGCCGACGCCCGCATCTGGAACGGCTACCGGAACACCATCGTCTACACGGTCCTGGGGACGTGCGTGAACATGGTCGTCACCATCCCGGCCGCCTATGCCCTCTCGCGGCGCGACTTCGCGGCGCGTCGCCCGCTCATGCTGTTCTTCGCCTTCACGATGTTCTTCAGCGGTGGGCTCATCCCGACGTACATGCTCTACAAGGAAGTCGGCCTGCTGAACAACATGTGGGTGTTCATCCTGCCGGGGGCGCTCAACGTCTACAACCTCATCATCGCGAGGGCGTTCTACGAGCACTCCCTGCCGCAAGAGCTCCACGAGGCGGCGACGCTCGACGGCGCGAACGACTTCCAGTTCTTCTTCAAGATCGCGATCCCGCTGTCCAAGGCGATCCTCTCGGTGATCATGCTGTATTACATCGTGGCGCACTGGAACGACTTCTTCACCGGCCTCATCTTCATCCGGGACTACGACAAGCAGCCGTTGCAGATCGTCCTGAGAGACATCCTCATCTCGAACTCCGCCTTCGCCGGCGGCGCGGGCGGGGCCGGCGGCACCGGAGGTGGCTACGGCCAGCAGTTCGCCGACCAGATCAAGTACGGCGTGATCGTGGTCTCCACGCTTCCCGTCATCATCTTGTACCCCTTCCTGCAGAAGTACTTCGAGAAGGGCGTCATGATCGGATCGGTGAAGGGATGAACCGCGTCCTGAGCTGGCACACCCGGATCGGGGATGCTGGCTTCCGGCTGGCCCACCTGCAGCTCCTGTGGATCGTGCACGCCCTCATGGGCGGGATCGTGCTCGGCGTCTACCCGGCCACCGCGGCTGTGTTCGCCGTCCTGCGACGCGACCGCATGGAGGCCGCCGACTGGGAGGGCGCCCGCCACCGCCCCTCGGTGTGGCGCGAGTTCCACGACGAGTGGCGGCGCGAGCTCGTCGGCGCCAACGTCATCGGGCTCGTGCTCACGGCCGGGTGGGCGGTCGTCGTCTACGACCACCGCCTGCTGCGCGCCGTCGACATGGCGGCCGCCCCCGTCCTGACGGGGCTGCTGTGGATCCTCACGGTCGCGCTGCTCGTGGTGAGCGCATCCGTGTTCGTGCTGCACGCACACTTCGCGGAGAGCCCCGCGCGGGTGCTGCGGCGCAGCGCCGTGCTGACGATCGCGCGCCCGGTCCTGGCGCTCGTCTGCGCCGGGATCCTCGCGGTCGCCCTCGGGTTGTACTACGTCCTGCCCGGGCTGGCCGTCGTGTTCGGGGTCGTCGCCCCGGCCTTCGCGATCATGGCCTACGTCTGGCAGTCCGGGGTGCTGCCGCGGGCCTCCGCCCCCTCGCCCGTCCCTGTGTCCCAGCCCACCAAGGAGCCTTCCCGTGTCTGACGCCTTCCTCATCGACGGTCATCGCCTCCTCTGGCGGGGCAGCGGCGAGACCCTCGTCGTCGAGCCCTGGGGGGACGACTCGGTGCGCGTGCGCGCCGTCCTCGGCGGACCGATCCTCGACTCCGACTGGGCGCTGCTGGAACCGGACCCGGCCGCGGCGGCGAGCATCGTCGTCGGGCAGGGCGAGGGGAATGCCGAGGTCGCCGCGCTGACCAACGGGGCGATCCGCGTCGTCGCGACGGCCGAGGAGTTCTTCGACGGCCAGGCCGGCTACACGCGGTCGCGCTGCCGGCTGGAGTTCTTCGACGCGGGTGGCACGCTGCTGCTGGCCGAGGAAGAGCACGGCGGCGCGCTCAAGCTGCGCGCACGCGACTACGACGCCCTGCCCGGCGGCACCTACCGTGCCCGCACCGCCTTCGTGGCGAGCCGCGACGAGAAGCTCTACGGGATGGGCCAGTACCAGCAGGACATCCTCGACCTCAAGGGCTCCACGGTCGAGCTCGCCCACCGAAACTCCCAGGTCAGCGTGCCCTTCGTGATGTCGAGCGCGGGCTACGGCTTCCTCTGGCACAACCCGGCCATCGGGCGGGCGACGTTCGCGACCAATCGCACCGAGTGGGTCGCGGAGTCCACCGCCCAGCTGGACTACTGGATCACGGCCGGCGCGACGCCGTCGGACATCGCGCGCAGCTACGCCCGGGCGACCGGGCACGCGCCGATGATGCCCGAGCACGGCCTCGGGTTCTGGCAGTGCAAGCTGCGCTACACCTCCCAGGAGGAGCTGCTGCAGGTCGCCCGCGAGCACAAGCGCCGCGGCCTGCCGATGGACGTCATCGTGGCGGACTTCTTCCACTGGCCCAAGATGGGCGACTTCCGCTTTGAGGAGGAGTTCTGGCCGGACCCGGCGGCCATGATCGCCGAGCTCGCCGGCCTGGGCATCGAGCTCATGGTCTCGGTGTGGCCGCAGGTCTCCCTCGCCTCGGAGAACTTCGCCGAGCTCGACCGCCTCGGCTACCTCGTGCGGTCCAACCGTGGGGTCGACATCCAGATGTCCTTCGAGGGACCAAGCCGGTTCCTCGACGTGACTCATCCCGGGGCGCGGGAGTGGCTGTGGGCGAAGCTGAGCGCCAACTACCCCGGGGTCAAGCTCTTCTGGCTGGACGAGGCGGAGCCGGAGTACACCTTCTTCGAGTTCGGGGCGTACAGCTACTACGCGGGTCAGGCCCTCGAGGTCGGCAACGTCTACCCCCAGCTGTTCTCCCGCGCGGTCTACGACGGCCAGGTCGCGGGCGGCCAGGTCGACTCGGTCAACCTCGTGCGGTGCGCCTGGGCCGGCTCCCAGCGCTACGGCGCGCTCGTGTGGAGTGGTGACATCCACTCCTCCTTCGCCTCGATGCGCCGCCAGGTCACGGCCGGCATCCACATGGGCGTGGCCGGGATCCCGTGGTTCACGACCGACATCGGCGGATTCGGCGGCGGGCGCGTCGACGACCCGGCCTTCCACGAGCTGCTCGTGCGATGGTTCCAGATGGGCGCGTTCATGCCTGTCATGCGTCTGCACGGCGACCGCGGCCCGCAGCGCGAGGTGCTCGCGGCCGACGGAACCCGGCGGTGCCACACCGGCGCCGAGAACGAGCTGTGGAGCTACGGCGAGGAGGTCTACGAGATCTTGTCGAGCTACGCCTTCCTCCGGGAATCCATGCGCGAGTACACCCGCGGCCTCATGGCCTCGGCGCACACCGACGGCCAGCCGATCATGCGCGGGCTCTTCCACGACTTCCCCGGCGACCCGGCCGCGTGGGACGTGGCCGACCAGTTCCTCTACGGGCCGTCGCTGCTGGTCGCCCCGGTTCTTGTCGCGGGTGCGCGGTCACGCCGGGTGTACCTCCCGGCCGGCTCGTCCTGGACGTCGCTGTCCACCGGCGCCGTGCACGACGGCGGGGCCTGGGTCGAGGAGGCGGCGCCCCTGGGCGTCATCCCGGTCTTCGCCCGCGACGGCGCGCTGGGGGAGCTGGTCGGGGTGCTCGGGTAGGGGGGGCGGCGCCGCAAGGCCGGGGCGGGCCGGCCCGGCTGGCACCCGGGCTGGCACCCGCGCCCCGCCCGCGCCGGCAGGTGCTCGCGCGTGCCGCGCGGCCCCGGCTTACCCTGCTAGAGGGTCCGCTTGATCGCGCTGGCACCAGCCGGCACTGCCTGCGGGAGCGGGAGGCGGAGTCATGGCCACAGGCGCACGGCACCGCACCGGTGTGGCGCCGGGAGACCTCAAGATCTGGTGGATCCTCGCCGTCCTGGTCACCGCGCAGCTCATGGTTGTGCTCGATGCGACGATCGTCAACATCGCCCTGCCCACCGCCCAGAAGGACCTCGGCATGCCGGCCGACATGCGCCAGTGGGTGGTCACGGCCTACTCCCTCGCTTTTGGTGGGCTGCTCATCATCGGCGGCCGGATCGGGGACCGGGTCGGGCGGCGCACGACGTTCCTGATCGGCGTCGTCGGCTTCGCGGTCGCGTCGACGATGGGTGGGCTGGCGCCGACGTATCACGTGCTCATCGCGGCCCGTGGCCTCCAGGGCGCCTTCGGGGCGCTCATGGCACCGGCCGCGTTGTCCCTGGTCACGGTCACCTTCGAGGGACTACCGACGCGACCGAAGGCCTTCGGTATCTGGGGTGCGGCGAGTGGCGCCGGCGGCGCGATCGGTCTGCTGCTCGGCGGGTTCCTCACCGAGTACCTCACGTGGCGGTGGTGCCTGCTGGTCAATATCGTCTTCGCGGTGATCGCCTTCGTCGGCGCCGTGGTCCTGCTGCCCCGGACGCTCCCCGACCACGACGTCAGCGTCAACCCGCTCAGCGCCGTCCTCATCGCCGGCGGCCTCTTCGGCATCGTCTACGGTCTCTCCCACGCCGAGACCGCAGGCTGGTCCGACCCGGCCACGCTCGTCCTGTTGATCGGCGGCGTCGTGCTCGTGGCCATCTTCCTGATGCTGCAGCGGACGCTGACCTCGCCGCTGCTGCCGCTGCGGGTGCTCAGCAACCGCTTCCGCGGCGGCGCACTCACGGCCGTACTCTTCGCCGGGTCCGGGCTCTTCGGCGTGTTCCTCTTCCTCACCTACTATCTGCAGGACACTCTCGGCTTCACCGCCATGCGCACCGGCCTGGCATTCCTGCCGATGGTCGCCGTCCTCGCGACGACGTCCGCGCTGGTCGGCGCATTCTTCCTGGTGCGCATCGGGCCGCGCCGGCTGGTGGGCACGGGCATGGTGATCGGCGCGTTCGCACTTGCGCTGATGACGCGGTTCGACGACTCCACCACCTACTTCCCCGGGGTGCTCGTCCCGCTGCTCTTCGCGGGCCTGGGCGTCGGCATGCTCTTCGCCTCCGCCCTCGGCACCGCGACCCTGGGCCTGCGCGACGACGATGCCGGCGTCGGCTCCTCGCTCGTCAACACGTCCCAGCAGGTGGGCGGCGCGATCGGCATCGCGCTGCTGAGCACGATGGCCGCCTCGGCGACCGCCAGCCACCTCACCACCCTCATGACCGACCTCAAGCTCACCAGCCCGACGTCGGCTGTCACCTCCCAGGCCGCGCTCGCCGGGTACCACACGGCCTTCTGGTGGTCGGCCGGGATCTTCCTGTTCGGGGCGGTGCTGTGCACCCTGATCTTCCCGCCGGGCCCGGCCCCGCGGAGCGTCCGAGCCGACGTGTCCACGGCGGCCCCGGCGGCTCCGGCGGACTGACCGGCGGACTGACCGGAGGGCTCGAAGGGTGAAGACCCGATCGGGGGACGAGCATGGAGGCATCACGTGACAGTCGGCAGCGGCTGCAGCCAGGCACGACACGGACAAGGAGAAGGTCATGACGACAAGCGGATTCGGCACATCAGGACCGGTGTTCATACCGGAGATCGTCGAGGGCGTCAGGGAAGACGCCGGCCCGGAGGCGAAGGAAGAGCCGGAGGATGCGTCGCCGGACGAGGTGGCGGAGGAGGCATCAGTCGTCGCGCACCTCGAGGACCCCGAGACCGAAGCGGAGATCGAGCACCTGCGCGAGACGCGCGACTGAGGCCGACGTCGCTGGGCCGATCGTGACCGACCCAGCGACGTCCTAGACCTCGCCCTAGGCCTCGCTCGGGTGCGAGGCGAAGGCGCGCAGGCGCAGGTCGCGGGACCGGTCGAGGTGCGCGCTGATGGCCATGCCCGCGGCGGTCGCGTCGCGGCTGCGGAGCGCTTCCATGATCTGTTCGTGCTCGGCCTGGGACTGCGCGAGGTCGCTCGGGTCCTCGCTCCGGTGGCTGTCGTAGATGCGCAGCTGCGCGGTCAGGCGGGTCAGGAGGTTGCGGACCGTGCTGTTGTGCGCGGCCGACCACAGCTCTTCGTGCCAGGCCGAGTTGAGGCGACGACCGGTCGTGAGGTCGTCTGCGGCCGCGGCCTCCGCGTGCAGGCCCTCGAGCCGGGCGAGCTCGAGCTCGGTGCGACGGGTCGCGGCGTTGGCCGCGGCCACGGCCTCCAGGGCGATGCGCGCCTCGTAGATGTCGAGGACATCCTCGGGTGTGCCTGAGCGCACCCGGTAGCCGCGGGGGGCGCGGTCGAGCAGACCGTCGTGCTCGAGACGGGCGAGGGCCTCGCGGATCGGGGTCCGGGACACGCCGTAGCGGTCGGTGAGCGCGGTCTCGTGCAGCACGGAGCCGGTGGGGAAGGCCCCGTCGAGGATGTCGGCGCGGATGCGGCGATAGTGCTGGGCGGCGGCTTCTGCCCGGTCGCCGACGACGTCACCGGTCGGTGTGGTCAACATGGTGCTCACTGGCAGTCCTCTCGGGTCGGGCGGCTCGACCGTCGAGGTTGATCCTAGCCCGTCACGCATCTGCGTATACGCAACTACGCCATGATGTTGATCTGTGTGCACAAAGTCGCTACGCTGGCGGCATCACCACTTCCCGAGGAGACCTAGTGAGCACGCACGCACACCGCACGGCCGCATGGCGGCCCTGTTGTGCGCGCTGTCGCTAGACGCGCCGAAACCTTACGGGTCGACGGCGCGTCCTGACACCAGCTGTCCGCACGCATGCCACCCGCCCCGGAAACGGGCCAGGCCGCGTGACGCCCCTCTCCTGAGAAGTCGTCCCTCATGACCGACCCACATCGCTCCCTGCCCGGGGTCCCCCGGCGACCGGCCCGTCCGACGACGGCCCCCGGCCCCGCCGCCGCGCCTCGCTCCGAGGAGCGCACCCTCGACTGGCACGAGCTCGCCGCGACGCTCGGCCCGTCCAGCACCGGCCCTGCGCCGACGCCGGGACTCCGCCGGCCCGTCCACGTCATCGCCGTCGACGGGTTCTCCGGCTCGGGCAAGACGTGGTTCGCCGATCGCCTCGCCCGGACGCTGGGCGCCCCCGTCTTCCACGTGGACGAGTTCGTCCCCGGATGGGACGCCCTCGCCGACGGCATCGCGCACGTCTCCGCCCACCTCCTGGCCCCGTGGACGCAGGGTCGTGCGGCGCTCGTGCGCGAGTACGACTGGCACGGCGCACGCCCGGGTCCCTGGGTGCGCGTCGAGGCGGAGCCCGTCGTCGTCCTGGAGGGAAGCGGCATCGGCACGGTCGACCGCTCGTTGATCTCGGCCCTCGTGTGGGTCGACACCTCCGACGCGCTGCGGGCCGACCGGCTCGCCGGCCGCTCGGACCGCGAGCTCTACGCGCCGTACCGGGAGATGTGGGCCGCCCAGGAGCGAGCCCTCGCGAGCCGCGCGCGGACCGCGGACCGCGCGGACGTCGTCGTGCACGAGGCGGCCGAGACGCTCCTGCGCACCTCGTGTCGACTCTACGAGCGCACCTGAGACCCAGCACGACCAGCACACCCCAGACCATCCAGACCTCAGCAGGAAGGACAGCCATGTCTGCCCTCCGTTCGCCCTTGACCGCCCTCCTCGTCGCTACGTCTGTCGTCGCCCTGAGCGCGTGCTCCTCCTCGTCCGACGCCGCGACCTCCGACTCCGCCGACAAGCTCACCCCGGTGACCTTCGTCCTCGACTGGACGCCCAACACCAACCACACGGGCATCTATGTCGCCCTGGAGAAGGGCTACTTCGCCGATCACGGGCTCGACGTCACGATCATCCAGCCGCCCGAGGACGGCGCCGAGGCGCTCGTCGGCTCCGGCAAGGCCGAGTTCGGTGTCTCCTTCCAGGAGACCGTGACCCAGGCTCGCGGCCAGGGCGTCCCGATCGTGTCGATCTCCGCGGTCATCGCGCACAACACCTCGGGATTCGCCTCGCCCGTCGACCGTGGCATCACCAGCCCGGCCGACTACCAGGGGCACACCTACGGGGGATGGGGCTCCCCGATCGAGTCCGCGATCCTCGACGCTCTCGTCGAGGCCGACGGCGGCGACCCGGCTGCGGTGAAGAACATCGACATCGGCTCCACGAGCGTCCTCCAGGCGTTCAAGCGCGACATCGACCTCGGCTGGGTCTACGCCGGGTGGGACGTCCCGCTCGCAACCACCCAGGGCACCGACCTCAACCTCCAGCTCGTCCGCGACTACGACGACGCCCTCGACTGGTACACCCCGGTGATCATCGCCAACGAGAAGCTCATCGCCGACGACCCCGACGTCGTCCAGGCCTTTGTCGACGGAGCCCGCGAAGGCTACGAGGACGCCATCTCGGACCCGGACGGCTCCGCGCAGATCCTGCTCGACTCCGTCCCCGACCTCGACGCCGACCAGGTGCGCGCCAGCGCTGAATACCTCGCCGCGGAGTACCAGTCCGACTCGCCGGTCTGGGGATACCAGCGCGACGAGGTGTGGGCCAACTTCACCGGATGGCTCGAGGACCACAAGATCATCGATCCCGGCTTCGACTACGCCGCCGCGTACACCAACCAGTTCGCCGAGGGTGCGGCCGCCGGGAGCAGCGAGAAGTGACCTCGTCCACCCTCGCGCCACGCCCCGGGACGACGCCGCGCGCCACCAAGCGTCGCGTGAAGACGCCCCGCCCGACGACGCAGCGTCCGTCGGCCCGCACCGGGTCGCGGCGCCTGCGCGCCGTGCTCGCGCCGACCCTCGCCGTCGTCGTCATCCTCGTCGGGTGGGAGCTGGCGGTCCGGGTGTTCCACGTCGAGGCCTGGATGCTGCCGGGCCCGATCGCGATCGCCCGGGAATGGGTCGCGGAGAGCGCAGGCCTGTGGGACGACGTCGTCGCGACGACGTCGCTCACCCTGCTCGGCTTCGCGGCCGGGTCTCTCCTGGGGCTGGCCATCGCGGGGGTGCTGCACCACGTCGAGCCGCTCAAGGCGGCCCTCTACCCGCTGCTCATCATCAGCCAGAACGTGCCGTCGATCGCCCTCGCGCCGCTGCTGGTCATCTGGTTCGGCTTCGGGCTGACACCCAAGCTCGTCGTCATCATCCTCGTGACGTTCTTCCCCGTGGCCGTGGCCGCGATGGACGGGCTGCGCGGCGCCGACCCGATGATGCGCGACTACCTGCGCATGTCCGGGGCCACCCGGTCCCAGATCTTCTGGAAGCTCGAGGTCCCGTGGTCGCTGCCCTCGGTGTTCTCCGGCCTGAAGATCGCCGCAACCTACGCGGTTATGGGCGCCGTGATCGGTGAGTGGGTGGGCTCCGACAAGGGGATCGGGCACTACATGCTGCTGCAGAAGTCGGCCTTCCGTGCCGACCGCGTCTTCGTGTCGATCTGCATCATCGTCGTGCTCAGCCTCACTCTGTTCGCCGTGATCGCTCTGATCGAGCGTCGCGTCACCCGCTGGAGGATCCGTGACCGTTGACCCGCGCCTCACCTTGACCGACGTCAGCGTGAGCTACCCGTCACCGACCGGTGACCTCGACGTGCTCGACGGCGTCTCCCTCACCGTGGAGCCGGGCGAGTTCGTCTCGATCATCGGACCGTCCGGGGCGGGCAAGAGCACGCTGCTGCACGTCGTCGGTGGGCTGGTGCTGCCGCAGTCCGGCCACGTCCTCCTTGACGACGAGGACATCACCGGGACCACCGGACACATCAGCCACATGCCCCAGCAGCCCGCCCTGTTCCCGTGGCGCACGGTCCTGGACAACGTCCTGCTGGCCCAGGAGATCGCGGGCGTGCGCGGGCCGGACTCGACCGACCAGGCCCGCGCCTGGCTGGACCGGATCGGCCTCGCCGACTTCGCCGACTCCCTCCCGCACACGCTGTCCGGCGGCATGCAGCAGCGCGTCGCCTTCCTGCGCGCGCTCCTCTCGCCGCGGCCCTTCATGTGCCTGGACGAGCCGTTCAGCGCCCTCGACGCGCTCACCCGCTCGGACATGCAGCGCTGGCTGCTGCACCTGTGGGAGGAGACCCGCCGGTCGGTCCTGTTCATCACCCACAACATCGAAGAGGCGCTCCTGCTCTCCGACACCATCTACGTCCTGTCCGCGCGCCCGGCCCGGGTGATCGAGAAGGTGGTCGTGCCCTTCGACCGGCCCCGCGAGGAGAGCGTCGTCGACTCCGCGGAGTTCGTCCGGCTGCGCCGCGACCTCACGTCGCTCCTGCGCGACGCCGGGGCTCGCCTGCCCGGCGCCAGCGTTGGCACCGCTGGCTCTGGCCTGCGCCTGCCCGACGCCGCTTCCACTCCGTCCGCACTGACCTCACTGGAGCTCTCATGACCGTCGCCCGGCTCATCCTCGGCTACTACCACCCCTGGCCCAACGACGCCGGGTTCTACGCTGCGCGCACCCACGGCCACACTGCGGCCGCCGGGATCGACCTGCGCATCGGCGTCGTCGACCCGGGACGCGGGGACACACTCGCCCACCTGGCCCGCGGGGAGGGCGACCTCGGCGTCGTGCCGACCAACCGGCTGCTCGCGGCCCGCGCTCGCGGCCAGAAGGTCGTCGCGGTCGCGACGATCAACCAGACCGGCCTGGAGTCGATCCACTCCCTCGGGTCCCTCGGCATCACCCGGCCCCGCGACCTCGCCGGCCGGCGCGTGGCGCTCAACCCCACCCCGCGCGGCCTCGCCATGGTCCGCCACCTCGTCGCGGCCGACGGCGGCGACCCGGACGCGATCGTCGTCGTGGACTCCGGGTCCCGCGAGCTCCAGTCCCAGGATCTGCTCGACGGCTTCGCCGACGCGTACTTCGGCGCGTACTGGGCCTGGGACGAGCTCTTCGACCCGTACACGGGCGAGGACCGGCTGAGCTGGCCGGTCAAGGACCACGGCGCACCCGCCTTCCCCTCCTACGTCCTCGTGGCGCGCGAG
Source organism: Sanguibacter gelidistatuariae (assembly GCF_900096585.1). Classification (GTDB taxonomy): domain Bacteria; phylum Actinomycetota; class Actinomycetes; order Actinomycetales; family Cellulomonadaceae; genus Sanguibacter; species Sanguibacter gelidistatuariae. Next base: position 222,799 of record NZ_FMYH01000001.1, on the reverse strand, counting down.
GAGTGGGCCGAGGCGAACGCGGATGCGCTCCGCGGGCTGCTGCGGGCCGCCGAGCAGGGCTTCCGTCAGGCGGCCACCGCCCCGGACGCACCCGCCGAGTTCGACAAGGTCGCCCCGTACTTCTCGCGCGAGGCGATCCGTCGCTCCTTCGCGCTCATCTCCCCGACGTGGTTCGCAGGCGACCGGTGGGGCGTTATCCACGACGATGTCGTTGCCTCCTACGCGCACTGGCTCGCCGACAACGGCGCGATCCCGGACCTGTCCGGGCTGCCCGGGGCGACGACTACCGCGTACCTGGGTGCCGCGGGTCAGCTGGCGGATGAGCTCGTGGCGCAGGGCGTGAGTTGATGACAGCGCTCCCGACGGTGGTCTCTCCGCAGGTCGCGTCTGCGGCGGTCACGTCTGGTCCTGACGCTCCGGGGCCGGTCACTCTGGTGCCGGTCACTTCAACGCGGGTCCGCCCGCTCGTCGATGCGGCGTGGCTCGCCGCCCGCCTGGGTGACCCGACGCTCGTCGTCCTCGACGTCACGGTCGACCTCCCGCGCCCCCTGCACGACGGCGACCACCAGTCCCGGAGCGGACGCCCGGGCTGGGCGGACACCCGCATCCCGACCGCGCAGCACCTCGACCTCCTCGACGACTTCGCCGAGCCCGGGGCGAGCTATCACTTCGCCCACCCCTCGGCGGCTCGCGCGCAGTCGGTGCTCGAGGGGCTGGGCGTGGACGACGCGAGCACGGTCGTCCTCTACGACAGCGCCGACGGGTTCTGGTCCGCCCGAGCCTGGTGGTCGCTGCGCGGCCTCGGCCTGCACGCGCTGGTGCTCGACGGCGGGCTGACGGCGTGGCTGGGCGACGATCGGGCGGTTGAAACCGCCGACGCCGACGCCGACGCCGACGCCGACGCCGACGCCGACGCCGACGCCGACGGCGGCGCGGGGGACAGCGACGCGATCAGCGGCGCCCCGAGCGATGCCAGCGAGATCGACGCAACCATCGCGGCGCCGACCGACCTGGGGCCCCGCGGGACGCTCACTCTCGTCGAGGACCCGTCGGTGTGGGCCAGCCGTGACGACGTGATCGACATCGTCGCCGGGGCGCGCTCCGCGGCGCTCGTCTGCGCGCTCGGCGCCGACCAGTTCACGGGTGAGGCGACCACCCGGTACAGCCGGCGCGGACACATCCCGACATCGATCAACCTCCCCGCCCGCGACCTCGCCCAGCCCGCGGGCCGCCTGCTCGACGCACCCGAGCTGGGCCGCGTCGTCGGGCAGGCGCTCCCGGACGAGGATGACCGCGAGATCGTCGTGTACTGCGGCGGCGGGATCTCGGCGAGCTACGCGGCGTTGGGCCTGGTCAGTGCGGGCCGGTCCCGGGTGCGCGTCTACGACGGCTCCCTCGAAGAGTGGAGCGCGGACGCCGACCTCCCGCTGGTTCTCGGTGACGGGACGCCAGCGGCAGCGGCCGGGACGCTGCGCCCGCTGGGGGAGTCGCGCCCCCTGGGGTGAGATCACCTGCGCCCGACGGGGTCGTCTATTCAGCCAGATAGACGACCCCAAGCAAAACAGACGACCCCGTGGCTGGTTCCCGGCGCTGCACGAGCTCGGGCGGCGAGGTGACGTGGAAGTCGAGCCCGAGCATCCTGATGTAGACGGCGATGAGTTCCAGGCTGTCTGCGCCGGTGACCAGCACGAAGCTCGGGTGGACCTGGGTTCAGCGGGGCGTCGTGTGCATCTGTGCGTCGACGGGGCCGGTGCTGCCCCGCGCAATGAGCACGCCAGCCGGCGTCTCGATCTTGCGCGGGGGCTGACCGTCGAGCATGTCGAGGAGCAGTGAGGCAGCGGTGGCACCGAAGTTTTCGATGTCGCGGCCGAGCGCGGTCATGGTCGGATGGCAGATCCGGCACATCTGCGAGTCGTCCCACGCGACGAGGGACAACTCGCCGGGCACGTCGATGCGCAACTGTTGGGTCACGCCCAGCCCAGCCACGGCCATGACGTCATTGTCGTAGATGATCGCACTCGGGGGTCGGGGGGACATGAGTATCGCGCGAGTGGCCTGGGCGCCCTGCTCGGCGGTGTAGTCGGTCTCGACGATCATCGCCTCATCAAGACCCAGCTCGGCGCTGATCCGGCGGAACGTCTCGTTGCGCACCTGGACGTGTTGGTGGTTGTTGCTGCCGGCCACGCGCACCACCCGTTTGTGCCCGAGCCCGACGAGGTGTTTGAGCACCTGCGACATCGAGGTCGCGTCGTCGCTCCAGACACCTGCGACGAGGTCGTCGGAGGGCGGGACTCCCACGAACACTGATGGCATAGCGAGTTCGTCGAGGGGACCGATCCTGTCGTCGTCGACGAAGGGATCGACGACGAGCAGCCCGTCCACCCGCCGTTCTGCGGCCCACCGCCGATAGGTGGCGATCTCGGCGGTATGGTCGGTGACGACCTGGAAGACCAGGGCGACCGACCGCAGCGACAGTTCCGACTCGATGCCGGCGATCAGCCGCATGAAGAAGGGCTCGGCGGACAAGGTGTCGGCTGAACGCGCGAACACGAGCCCGATCGCTCCGGCCCGGGTCCCCGCGAGCGACCGGGCTGCGACGTTGGGCAACCAGCCCATCTCCGCGGCGACCTGCTGCACTCGTGCCCGGGTCTTGTCCGAGACCCCGGGGCGACCGTTGAGCGCGAACGACACGGCCCCCTTGGATACGCCCGCAGCGCGGGCGATGTCCACGATCGTGGGCCGTGCCATCCGTCACCTCATTCGTTATTCATATCTTTCGCGGAGACTACCCGACCACGTGCGATACCTTCACGTCATTGACGCAGAAGAGCACGTGCGCGCCATACCAGCGGGGGTCGTCGGCGGCCACGGTGGTGCGCACATGGAAGGTGTGCGACTCACCCGGCAGCAGCGTGACCAACTGGTCGTCGACCTCTGCGCCGGGGGCCACCCGGTCGGCGGCGAGCACGAGGTCGCGAGCAAACCCCGTGGCGTGCACCTCGACCGCCACACCCTCTTTGGTCTCGCGCACGACCGTCCGCAGGCCCGGGTCGACGAGACGCAGCGCGACGTCCTCGGCGAAGGGCCGCACCGCCCGCCGGTCGCCCAGGGTCGCGACGAGCACCTCGCCAGCCTCGTCGACGGCGCGTGCCACGGCTGGCGGCAACGCGACCTGCACACTCGCACGGGCGCTCGCGTCTACCGCGACCGTGAACCGGTCCAGGACCGTGCCGTCGAGGGCCATCCGCTCGACGACGAGGTCACCTGTCCATGGATGGGGGGCATCGTTGACCACGACCACCTCCAGGCCGCCCCCGTCACTGGGGTGCACCACCACGAGCCGGTCGTCGTACACGCGTCGCAGCGCGTACCACAGGGGCTTGCGGCGACCGTCGCCGTCGATTGCAGCCCATGAGGTGACAGGCCAGCAGTCGTTGAGCTGCCAGACGATCGAGCCCATGCAGTGCGGCCACAGCGCACGGTAGTGCTCGATCGCGAAGGTCACCGCGCGTGCCTGGTTGAGCTGGGTGAGGTAGTGCCACTCCTCGACGTCGTGCGGCTCGGGCAGGTGAGGTGCCATGCCGCGGGCGAGTTTGCCGTTACCGTCGTCGGCACGCTGGTGGTGCAGCATCCCAGGTGAGTCGATCGCGAGCGGCTGGTCGTGGACTGACCGTTCGATCGTGGCCCATTGGGGCGGGCCCTGGAAGCCGAACTCCGAGACGAACCGCGGCCTGTCGTCGGCGTAGGTTGCGTAGTCCTGGCGGTTCCACACCTCCCAGGAGTGGTGGTTGCCGTGGTTCGGGTCGTTGGGGTGCAGGTCCGCGGAGCCCGAGTACGGCGACCCGGGCCAGTACGGCCGGGTGGGGTCGATCTCGGCGACGATCTCTGGGAGGAGGTCGAAGTAGTAGCCCCCACCCCAGTCGCGGCCAGCCAGCGGTTCCTTCCAGTCCCAGTCCTCGAAGCCCCAGATGTTCTCGTTGTTGCCGTTCCACAGCACGAGGCTGGGGTGCGGCATGAGACGGCGCACGTTGTCGCGGGCCTCGCCCTCGACCTCCGAGCGCAGCGGCTCGCCTTCCGGGTAGGCCGCGCACGCGAAGAGGAAGTCCTGCCAGACGAGCACGCCGGCCTCGTCGCACGCGTCGTAGAACTCGTCCTTCTCGTAGATCCCGCCGCCCCAGATTCGCAGCAGGTTGATGTTGGCGCCGACAGCCTGGTCGACGCGCGTGCGGTAGCGGTCGGCGCCCACCCGGGCGACGAAGCAGTCGTCGGGGATCCAGTTGGCGCCGCGGACGAACACAGACTCGCCGTTGACGACGATCGCGAAGCTCGTGCCCGCGTCGTCGGGCTCGACCTGGAGCTCGACCGTGCGGAAGCCGATGCGGCGCGTCCACACGTCGAGCTCGGCGTCGCCCGACCCGAGACCCACGGTGAGGTTGTACAGCGGCTGGTCGCCGTAGCCCAGGGGCCACCACACGTCCACGTCCGGGACGCGGACCTCGACCACGGCTTGTGTCGCACCGGGGGCGAGGGTCGCCGTCGCGCGGACCCCGGCGACCTCGACGTCGAGCACGAGCTGGCCGCCGGTTCCCGGCGCTCGCTCGACCTCCACGTGCACCTCGACCACGCCGTCGGCGCCGTCGATCCGCACGAAGGGACGCACCCCGCCAAGACGGGCGGTCGTCCAGGTCTCCAGCCGCACCATCTTCCAGATCCCGGCCGTCACGAGGGTCGGCCCCCAGTCCCAGCCGAAGTTGCTGGCCATCTTGCGGATGTACTGGAACGGCTCGGGGTAGACGTTCGGCCGGTCGCCGAGCGTGCGACGAACTTGCTCTGCGTAGTCATAGGCGGAGCCAAAGACCACGACGAGGTCGTTCGCGCCGCTGCGCACGAGGTGAGTCACGTCGAAGCGGTACTCGCGGTGCATGTTCGCGGTCGAGGCGACGTGGGTGCCGTTGACCTCGATGCTGGCCACGGTGTCCAGGCCGTCGAAGGCGAGCTCGTGGCGCGTGCCGTCGGCCACGCCCTGGAACGTGGTCCGGTACTCCCATGTGCTGCGTCCGATCCAGTGCTGCTGGTCCTCGTTGCGGTCCAGATACGGGTCGGCGATGAGGTCCTGGGCCAGCAGGTCGGTGTGGACCGAGCCGGGGACGGTCGCGGGCACCGTCCAGAGCTCGACGTCCTGCGGGGCGGTCCCGTCAGGGACACCGACCCGCAGGACCCAGTCGTCGGTCAGATCCTTGGTGGAGAGCATGTCAATCCTTCGTGGTGCTAGTTCGCTGTGGGCTGCGGGAGGTCTCGGTCAGGCCAGGACGGGACGCGGGTAGCGCGCCTCGCCGGGCGACCGGGTGTGCTCGCGCACGGTCTCGAGCTCGTCCGGGTGGGCCGACGTGCCCCGCAGGTTCTCGATGACGAGCCCCTCGACGTCGATCGCCTCGACCGCGTGCCCGAACTCCTCGGGAGTGCTCGCCCAGACGACCTCGCAGTTGCGCAGCGTCACGTCGCTCGCGGTGTCGATGTGGATGCCGGCCGTGCGGTGGTTGTAGACCTCCGGGCCGTTGGAGGTGGGGCGGCGGTCGTACTCGGCGGACGGCCAGCGCGACCACCGGTCGAGCTCGATGCGCACGCCGTCCAGGACCACACCTTCGATGAGGCCGGGCGCGTCGCCGGCGATGTACGCGCCGTTCTCCGAGCGGGCCAGGATATTGCGGAACCGCACGTTGCGCAGGCGTCCGACGACGTCGTGCCAGGCGCCGACGTTCACGTAGATGGGTTCGCCGTGACCCCACCACCCGCGATCGAAGTGGCGGGTCTCCACGATGCAGTCGCTGAACAGGATGTTCTCGAAGTTGCCCTCCTGGCCGAGGTTGACGGCCAGACCGCGGTGGGAGGAACGGATCACGCAGTTGGAGACGATCACGTTGCGGATGTCGGCCACCGCGTCGACTCCGACGACGACCGCGGAGGACGTCGATTGGAGCGTGCAGTTGGTGATGACGATGTCTTCGGTGGGGCCGTAGCCCTCGAACTCCTCGCACGTCTTGAGCGAGATCGAGTCGTCCGCGCTCGAGATCTCGCAGTCGCTGATGCGCACTCGGCGGCAGCGGTCGAGGTCGATCCCGTCGGCGTTGGGCATCTTGAGGTCGGTGTCGATCTGGATGCCGTGGATGAGCACGTCCTCGCAGCCCGACAGACGAACGCACCACAGCGCTGCATCTTGCAGGCGGATGTCACGCATCGTCACGTGCTTCGTGCCGATGAGGAACACCGTGAAGGGGCGCTGGTTCGGGCAGCGGTAGATGTACCCGAGGTCTTCCTCGATGAAGTACCGCCCGGCGCCGTCGATGATGCCGTCACCGGTGATCGCGATGTTCGTCGCGTCGCGTGCGGTGATGAGCATGAGGGCCTGGTCGTTCTCGGGGTCGACGACGCCTGCAGACAGGGCGCCCACCTCGAGGCGGTGGGTGTAGTCGGCGGGGTTGCCGCTGCCGGCGAGCACCGCGCCTCGCTCGACGTGCAGCTCGACGTAGGAGCGCAGCTCGATCGAGCCGGTGCGGAACGTGGCGCCCGAGGGGACGACGACGACGCCGCCGCCCGCAGCGTTGGCCGCGTCGATCGCGGCCTGGATAGCAGCGGCGTCGTTCGTCGTACCGTCACCGACGGCGCCGAAGGAACGGATGTCATAGGTAGCCATGCGAGGGGTCCTTACGTTGTGGGTGGAGACGATCAGCCCTTGACGGCACCCTGGAGCAGGGCGTTCTCCATCTGGCGGGAGAGCAGGATGTAGGCGATATAGACGGGCAGCAGGGTCAGGAGCGTTCCGGCGGCAAGAACTCCGTAGTCGGTCGAGGTCTGCGAGACCAGGGTGGGCAGCGCCACCTGCGCGGTGCGCACGTTCGGGTTCGGCCCGCCGAGGATGAGTGTGAAGAGGTACTCGTTCCAGAAGTTCAGGACGTTGAGGATCGTCACTGTCGCGATGCCTGGCATGGCGATCGGCAGGTAGATCTCCTTGAGGACCATCCACCGGTTGGCGCCGTCGAGCACCGCGGACTCCTCGAGCTCGGCCGGCACCGTCCGCATGAACTGGGTGAGAAGCACGACCGACAGCGGCAGCGCCGTGGCCGGCATGAAGAGGATGACGAAGAGCCGGGTCTGGAACATGCCCAGCGCGATGGCGAGCAGGACCGTGGGGACCAGGGCGGCGAAGCCGGGGATGAGGAAGCCCATAGAGAAGAGCCGTTCGATCGCGGTTCCCAGCCGGCCGCGCGAGCGGGCCAGGGCGTACGACGCCGGGATCGCGAGCGCGAGCGTCAGCAGCGCCGCGGATGCCGTGATGAGGATCGAGTTGCTGAGGGCGGTTCCCAGGCTGGCCCGTTCCCAGGCCGACGCGAAGTTTTTCAGCGACAGGCCCGTGGGCAAGGCGAAGGGCTTGTCGAAGATCTCGATGTTCGGCTTGAACGCGGAGACCAGCAGGTAGTAGAGCGGGATGAGGAGGAGGGCGCCGTACGCCCAGGCGAGGATGTGGCCCGCGACGAGACGGGGCCGACGGACAGGTCGTGGCGCGGTGGTGGGCGCGGTAGTTGTGGACATGCCTGCCTCTTAGTAGTTCTGCCGGAACGCGCGGCGGATGGACACCAGGCCGATGACGCCTATGAAGAACAGGAAGACACCGACAGCTTGGCTGTAGCCCACCTGCGACTGCACGAAGGCTTTTTCATAGACGAGGTAGGACAGCGTTGTTGATGAGCTGCCCGGACCGCCGCGGGTGAGCAGCAGCACCACGCCCGCGGAGGCGAACAGGTTCCAGAGGAACTGGAGCATCGTCAGGACACCGAAGTAGTCCTTGATGATCGGGAACGCGATCCCCCACATGCGCCGCCAGGTGCCGGCGCCGTCGATCGCTGCGGCCTCGTAGACCTCGGGTGAGATCGCCGTCAGCCGGGCCGCGAACAGCACGGCGGTGTACCCGATGCCGGACCACAGGCTCACGGCGATCACCGCCCACAGAGCGGTCTTCGGGTTGGCCAGCCACGGTGTGGCCAGGGAGCCGAGCCCGACTGCATCGAGCGCAGAGTTGACCATGCCGGTCGGCTGGAAGATTGCGTAGAACACGGTTCCCATGGCGGACAGCGACATGAGCGCGGGGGTGAAGAGCACGACGCGCAGGACGTGGTGCCCGCGGGGCTTGAGGGTGAGGTAGTAGCCGAGCATGAATGACAGGGGCATCATCACTACGACTACAACAATGACCTGCAGCGCGGAGTTGCGCACGGCTTGCTGGAACACCGAGTCGGTGAACATCCGGGTGTAGTTGTCGAGCCCCGCCCATGACGGCGTCGCCAGGAAGCCTCCCCAGCGCAGCAGACTGATGACGAAGATCGCGATGAGCGGACCGATCGTGAAGATCAGGTACCAGAGGACGGACGGGCCGGAGAAGGCCGCGAGAATCCGGTTGTCGGTACGACGGCGGCGCGAGGCCGACCTGTCGTTCTCCGGGATCACCTGCAGCGGCGCTGTGCCGGGCTGGATCGTGGGGGTAGTCGTCATCGACCTGACCTCTCTGTCACGGTTGAGCGGGGAGTGCGGGTCGTGCGGGGGCATACGCCGACGGCGCCCGCCCCCGCACGCGGGCGTCAGCCGGCGGAGGCGTACGCGTCGTCGATGGCCTTGCAGATGGTGTCGACGTCGTTGCCGGGCGCGAACGCGATCGACGTGGCGCGGATCATCGGGTCGGCTACCGCGCCGGGGACTGCTGTGTCCGGCATGACCGCGTAGTCGACGCGGGCGTCGAGGTCGGTGACCGCCTGGCTCAGCAGCGGGTTGGTCGACTTAGCCTCGGACTCGACGGCCGGGATGAGGTTCGCCGTCGAGACGAAGTCGGTGATCGTGTCGTCGGAGTAGAGCATCTTGATGAAAGCTCCGGCTGCGTCGGCCTTCTTCGCGCCGTTCTTGCTGAGCAGCACACCTACTCCGGTGTAGCCGTTGTAGGCGGTTGGCTTGTCCCAGGAGCTACCGCTCGGCAGCGGGAAACCGGAGAGCTTTGTAGCGGCGGCGGTCTCGGCGGAGAGGTCGGCCGAGCCGAACGCCCACGAGCCAGCCGACATGATCGCCGCCTTGCCGGTGTAGTACTGAGTGTTCATCGCGTCGGCGCTGTAACCCTCGGCGTCGTCGATGAAGACACCTGCGTCACGCAGTTGCGTGAACAGGGCCACGCCCTTCTTGATGTCGGGCTGGGCGCAGAAGTCGCCCTCCTGGAAGGTCTTGTGCGCCACCTCGGGTGTCGCATACATCTGGGCGATCTGCAGGAACAGCTTTTGCCCAGTCCAGTCGTTGCCGCCGATGGACATCGGGGCGATACCTGCATCCCGCAGCTTGCCCGCCAGGTCGATGAGCTCATCGGTGGTGGCAGGTACTTCGTCGACGCCGACCTGCTTCAGCAGGTCCATGTTGTACCAGGCCGGCCAGGTGAAGCCGGAGTACGGGAGCCCGATGAGCTTGCCGTCCGAGTCCTTCCACTGGTCGACGGTGTCGGGCTTGAAGGAGTCGGTCAGGCCCCACTGGTCGATGTACGGGGCCATGTCGACGACGGCGCCGTTCGTGACCCAGTTGTTGGTCTTCTCAGCGAGGTTGGTCAGGACGATATCGGCCTCAGAACCGCCCGCAACTGACGTCTCAAAGACGTCGGCCAGCGACTCCCCCGTGTCGAGCCAGGTGACCTTGGTGCCGGTCTCGGCGGTAAATTCCTTGATCATCTTGGCGAGTGCGTCGCCTTCGGCGGTGCCCTTCGTCCAGATGGACTGGACGACGAGCTCGTCGCTGTTGTCCGATGATCCGCCGCTGCAAGCAGCGAGGGGAAGGATGAGGCCGACGGCGAGTGCGATGCCTGTGAGTCGGTTGTTGCGCATGGTTGCCTCCTTGCAACTAAATCGCTCTAGTAACGGGGACGCTACTACTAATGCGGTTTAGTTACAAGCATTGATGTCCATTCGTGAGACGGTTACCAAGGTGCCGCGCGGAAGGACTACCTTCCGCCCACTTGACGGCCCCGCCCCGCCCACCCCGCCATGCCGCTCCGCCCGGGCCCAACTCGAGGCCTCGGCCCCGGCGGCCTCGGCCCCGGGCCGTGGGTGATCCGGCACGACGGGACCTCGCGAGTCAGCAGGCGAGGACGTCGCGGAGCGCGGAGTTCTCTGTCCCGGTGGTAAGGAACGGCATGGTGGACTCCGAAGGAAGCCTTCTCAAAGCTCACGGCCTCGCTCCCGGTCGGCGTCTGGGCGGTGACCGGCTGGCTCGGGCTCGAACGCCTCGCTGCCTTCTCGACGAGCACCCCGACCTACGAGGCGTATGTCGATGCGGAGATCTTCGACCAGCCGGGTCTCAAACGATCGATGACCGACCGCGGACCCGTAGTTGCAGACGGAGGGCGAGTCACGTTTTACCGCGGGATGGCGAAGCGCGAGCAGAACATTTGGCGTACCGGAGTGGATGGGACGACGGTCAGCCTGCCCCGGCTGTATGCCGACCTCCTGCGATCCGGAGTGAGAGGGCGCGACGCGGCGGAGCACCTGCGCGAGACGAGGATGGGATTCTGATGGAACTGACGACCCCGTGGCTGGTTCCCGGCGGCCGTCAGCCGGTAGCCGCCGAGAACCTGGCATCAGTACCTCACCGCGCGAGGAGGTCGCGGAGGGCGGTGTTGACCTCGTCCGGGTGGGTCCACAGGAGGCCGTGCGGGGCGCCCTCGACCTCGACGTAGGTGGCCTCGGGGAAGGCCTCGTGGAAGGGGCGGCCGGTCGAGTCGATCGGCAGGATGCGGTCGGCGGTTCCCTGGAGGATGAGCGTCGGCAGGCCGGCGGCCCGGACGGTCGCGACGTCGGCCCGGAAGTCTTCGAGCCAGGCCGGGACGACGGAGTACGCGGCGTCGGGCGCGCTCGCGGCTGCGGTGGCCCAGCTGGCGCGGACGGCCTCCTCGCCGATGCGGGAGCCGAGGGTCTTGTCGAGGTTGTAGAAGTCGGCGAAGAAGTTGGTGAACCACGCGAAGCGGTCGGCGCGGGCGGTCTCGGCGATGCCGTCGAAGACGGACTGCGGGACGCCGGTGGAGTTGTCGTCGGTCTGGAGGAGGAAGGGCTCGAGGGGGGCGAGGAAGCCGAGGCGGCTCAGCCGGTCCGTGCCGAAGGCGGCGACGTAGCGGGCGACCTCGCCGGTGCCCATCGAGAAGCCGACGAGCGTGACGTCACGCAGGTCGAGGGACTCGAGCAGGGTGTTGAGGTCGGCGGCGTAGGTGTCGTAGTCGTAGCCGGTCGCGGGCTGGCTCGAGCGACCGAAGCCGCGACGGTCGTAGGCGATGACGCGGTGGCCGGCCTCGAGCAGCACCCGGGTCTGACGTTCCCAGGAGCGTCCGTCGAGCGGGTAGCCGTGGATGAGAACGACGGGGGCGGCGTCGGCGGGTCCGTGGTCCTCGTAGTAGATGTCGATGCTCGCGGAGTTCTCGGTCCCGGTGGTGATGAACGGCATGGTGGTCTCCTGTCCAGGCAACGGGAGAACGGTCGTTCTCCCGCTAGGGCTACCCAAGAGGTCGATCGTTGTCACCGCAACCGCTGGATGGTGGATTCCGAAGGATGAGATTTTCATGACCGAGCTGCTCACCGAGACTCTCGGACCTTTCGCCGAACGGTGGCGGTGACCCCGCGTGATTGAGCCGACTTATCCGAGACTCGCCGCCACTGGACGACTCCGCTGTTATCTGATCTGATTACACTGTGGCATTCGACAAGTCGGAGGTGCCCTCCGATATCCCTCGGCGAGACGAGCTCCAAGCAGTCCTGGAGAGCGCGGCGCGGCTCCAGCAGATCGTCCCTGACGCCGTGCTCGTCGGGGGCACCGCCGCAGCCGCCTACGCTGCCCACCGACTCTCCTTCGACCACGACCACGTCGTTTCCGACCTGGTGGAACGGTTCGACATCGTCCTCGAAGCGCTCGAGCGAGAGCCAGACAGGATCACCAACCGGGTCGTCCCTGGAAAGGTCATCCTCGGAGAACTGGGCGGCATCCAAGCCGGAGTGCGCCAGCTCAGGCGCAGGACACCGCTGGAGACTGAGACGTGTCACCTGCCAGGTGGCCGCAGCGTCGTCGTGCCGACCGTCGCGGAGACCCTGCGCGTCAAGGGATACCTGATCGTCAAGCGCAACCAGGTCCGTGACTACCTGGACGTTGCGGCCCTCGCCGACCGCTACGGGATCGAGTGGGCAGCGTACTGGCTCGCTGGCATCGACGAGTATTACGAGGACCTCGTCCACGACGAAGGGCCTGTTGCTTCTCAGCTGGTGGTCCAGCTGGCAGATCCGCACCCAAAGGATGTCCGCACCATCCGTGACCTGCCCCGGTACAAGGGTCTTGAACGACGCTGGCAGGATTGGAACGCAACGCGCGCTGTGCTCGCACAGGTTGCCGAGGCCATGGCCAACTGAGCCGCACATACGATCGCACGAGAGGAGGTGCCCGATGGCACTGCAGTTCCGCAACATTGACGCCACCCCCGATGACCCCGTCGAACAGTGGGGCGTTGAAGGCATGCTCACGGCCATCGAGCGCGGGTATCTCCCGCACTGGCGCCGTATCGCTAGGGCCGTCAAGCGTGACCCTCAGGGCAAGGCCGCTCTCGACCTGGACGAGGCCCTGAGCATCGCTGAGCGGCAGGGGGTGGTTGTGCTGTTGCGTCGAATTCTCGACGCCGCGCGCGCAGGAGACGCAGGACAGGTGGCACGTCGAGTCGAACTTGCCGTCGCACGGTCAGGACTGTCCCTGCGGAAGTTCTCGGCCGAAGTCGGGACCTCGCCCGCACGCCTGTCAAGCTACCGGTCCGGAGCCGTCACGCCCGGGGCCGACGTTCTCGTGCGCATCGAACGGGTGGCGCAGGAACGCTCCGATGCCCGCTTCCGCCGGGCGCACGGACTCACTGCCGCTGAACGGTCTGAGTTGGCGGGTGTGTGACGCAGTTCTGAATCAGGATCATGCGTAGGCAGCGAGCACGCGCCCGGTGCAGTCCCGCCCTCAGGTGTTCCGCCCCCGCAGGACCGCCCGCAGCCGCTCCTTGTTGACAACCGCGATCGCGCTCAGCGGGATCCCCGCCGGGCACACGTCAGCGCACTCGCCATACGACGAGCACGGCCCGAAGTCGAGCTCCATCTCCGCGATCATGGCCCGGGCGCGTTTGCCGCGTTCGGCCTTCGTCGTGGGCAGGGCCGCGAGGTGGGCGAGCTTGGAGCCGACGAACAGGTGCGCGGCGCCGTTGGGGCAGGCTGCCACGCAGGCGCCGCAGCCGATGCAGGCCGCGAAGTCGAGGGCCATCTCGGCCGCGGCGAAGTCCAGGGCGACGGAGTCGGCGTCGGGCGCGGTGCCCGCGGCGATCGCGACGTGCCCGCCGGCGGTGATCACCCGGTCGAGGGCGGAGCGGTCCACGACGAGGTCGCGGATCACCGGGTACGCACCGGACCGCAGCGGCTCGATGCGGATGCGGTCCCCGTCGGCGTACCGGGCCAGTCGCTGGTGGCACGACGGCGTGTTCTTCTGCGCGCCGTGCGGGCGGTCGTCGACCGTGACCCCGCACGCCCCGCAGATGCCCTCGCGGCAGTCGGACTCGAAGGCCACCGGGTCGCCGCCGGTCTCCACGAGCTGCTCGTTGAGCCGGTCGAGGAGCTCGACGACGCTCATCTCCGGGGTCGCATCGTCGACCTGGTAGGTCTCGAACCGCCCCGGGCCGGCCGGGTTGTCCTGCCGCCACACGTCCAAGGTGAGTTTCACTTGTAGTTCCTCTTCTGCAGCGGGACGGCGTCGAAGGTCAGCGGCTCGTGGTGGCGCACGAAGGTCCCGTCGCCGGGCACCTCCCACGCGGAGACGAAGGCCCACAGGTCGTCGTCGCGCGCGGCCTCGCCGTCCACCTGGTGCTCGCCGCGGAAGTGCGCCCCGCAGGACTCCTCCCGGTCGAGGGCGTCGACGCACATGAGCTCGGCGAGCTCGAGGTAGTCGGCCACCCGGCCGGCCTTCTCGAGCTCCTGGTTGAGGTGGTCCCCGGTTCCGGCGACGCGCAGCTCGGCCCAGAACCGCCCGCGCAGCGCCCGGATCTCGGAGATTGCCGTGGTCAAGGTTGAGGATGTGCGGTGCACCCCGCAGCCGGCGTAGAGGATGTCGCCGAGCAGGCGGTGGAAGTACGTCGGGCCGTGCTCACCGTCGGCGGCCAGCAGCGCCTCGGTGCGCGTCTGCGCGCGTTCGAGCGCCTCGAGAACTGGCGGCGCGTCGTCGGGCAGGCGGGGCTTGCCGAGCAAGGGGGCGAGGTAGCTGGGGATGGAGTAGGGGAGGGTGAACCAGCCGTCCACGCACGCCGAGAGCAGCGAGTTCGCGCCGAGGCGGTTGGCGCCGTGGTAGCCCCAGCCGGCCTCGCCGCCGACGAAGAGCCCCGGGATCGAGGTCATCTGGTCGTAGTCGGACCACAGCCCGCCCATCGTGAAGTGCGCCCCGGGCGCGATGCGCATCGGCACCGTGTACGGGTCCTCGCCGGTCGCGTGGGTGTACATCTCGAAGAGGTTCCCGTAGCGCTCGGCGATCTTCGCCTTGCCCAGGCGCGCGATCGCGTCGCGGAAGTCGAGGTACACGCTGTTCTTCAGGGGCCCGACGCCGCGCCCCGCCGTGATCTGTTCGCTCGCGTTGCGCGAGGCGACGTCGCGCGGGGTCAGGTTGCCGAACGTCGGGTAGCGGCGCTCGAGGTAGTAGTCGCGCTCGGCCTCGGGGATGTCGTTCGCCGCGCGCTCGTCGCCGGGGGCGAGCGGCACCCAGATGCGGCCGTCGTTGCGCAGCGACTCGCTCATGAGGATGGTCTTGGACTGCCACCGCGAGCTCACCGGCAGCGCGGTGGGGTGGAACTGGATGAAGGACGGCGAGGCGAAGTGCGCGCCGCGCTGGGTCGCGCGCCACGCGGCGGAGGCGTTGGAGTTCTTGGCCAGGGTGGAGAAGTAGAAGACGTTCCCGTACCCGCCCGTCGCGAGTACGACGGCGTCGGCCGTGTGGGCGGTGATCTCGCCGGTGAGCAGGTTGCGCATGATGACGCCCTGGGCGCGGCCGTCGTCGACGATGAGGTCGAGCATCTCGTGGCGGGTGCGCAGGGTGACGGTTCCGGCGTCGACCTGGCGCAGGAGGGCCTGGGCGCTGGCGACCTGGAGCTGCTGGCCGGTCTGGCCACGGGTGTAGTAGGTGCGCGAGACCTGCACGCCGCCGAAGGAGCGGGTGGCCAGGGCGCCGCCGTACTCGCGGGCGAAGGGCGCCCCGATCGCGTTGAGGTGGTCGATGACCCGGACGGACTCCTCGCCGAGGCGGAAGGCGTCGGCCTCGCGGCCGCGGAAGTCCCCGCCCTTGACGGTGTCGGTCACGAAGCGTTCGATCGAGTCGTTGTCGACCTTGCGGGCGCGGGCGGCGTTGATGCCGCCCTGCGCGGCGACCGAGTGCGCCCGCCGCGGGGCGTCGTGATACGTGAAGGAGTGGACGTCGTAGCCGAGCTCACCGAGGGCCGCGGCGGCCCCCGCCCCGGCCAGGCCGGTGCCGACGACGATGACCTTGAACTTGGCGCGGTTGGCGGGGTTGACGAGCTTGTAGGCGAGCTTGCGGCGGGCCCACGCGGTTGATGGAGGGCCGTCGGGGACGTGGCCGTCGAGGGTTTCTCCTCGGGTGACGCCGGGGACCTGGGACTCGGGGGCGTCTTGCTGGATCGCGGTGTCTGGCAGTTCGGTGGTGGTCATTTCACGACTCCGGTGAGCACCGCGACGGGGATGAGGATGTTGCCGAGCAGGATCGCCAGGGCGAGCGCGCCGCCGATCGCGAAGGCGATCGCGCGGGTGCGCTTGCCGGTCATGCCGAGGTCGTGCACGACGGTGACCAGCCCGTGCCCCAGGTGCAGGAAGAGGGTCAGCAGCGCGACGATGTAGAAGGCCGCGGCAGCCGGGCGCTCGAAGCTGGCGACGAGGTTTTGGTAGGCGAAGGACGCCTCCGTCGTGCCGGCCGTGTAGCTCTCCGGGGCGACGCCGGTGGTGCCCAGGGTGAGGTCCATGATGTGGAAGACGATGAAGGCGAAGAGCACGATGCCGGTCACGAGCATGTTCCGCCCGGCGAAGGTCTTCAGCGGCAGGCGCTTGCGGGCGACCTTGCCACGGGACTTGCGGGCGCGCTGCTTGAGCAGGACCGCGGCGACGACGTGGCCGATGAGCCCGACCATCAGGACGATCCGCAAGATCCACAGGACGCCGTTCCACGGCAGGAACGGTTCGAGGATCGTGTGCAGCCAGTGCGCGTACTCATTGAAGTGCTCGGCGCCGGTGAACACCTTGAGGTTGCCGAACATGTGCACGAGCAGGAACAGGGCGAAGATCGTGCCGGTGACGGCCATGATGAGTTTGAGGACCCAGGACGGGACGGTCGGGGCCTTGCGGATGCGGGTGTTGGTGATGCGGCCGGTGGACAGGGCCGCGGGGTCGGCGCCGGGGAGGGTGGCGGGGGCGTGCGCGCGCGGCGGTGCGGCGGCTGGCGCGGCTTGCTGACCTGGGCTTACGGGGGAAGGCATGGGCATCCCTGGGTAGCTGCTGGTGGCGCGACGTGTTGTGCGTCACATGGAGCGTAGGGGTGGGAAAGTGGGCCGGAGTAGGACTTCCATCCCGAGTCATATCTGAGTCATTCTGCGGCGACTACAAAATGAATCTGATATGATGCAGACATGGTTGAGGCATTGAATGAATCAGAAACGACGCGCCGCCGGTTCTACCGGGCACGCAGCGTCGATGCGCTCGCCACCGCCGTCCAGTCCGTGCGCACCGCGAGCGGGAGGACGCAGAGCGAGCTGGCCGCGGCTATCCGCTCCTCTCGCCCGACCATCTCCCGGATGGAACGCGGACTGCCCACCGCCACCGATACCCTCGTCGATGCCCTCACCGCGTGCGGGTACGAGCTGGTCGTGGTGCCCCGCGGCTCCCTCATCACCGTGGTGCCGCCCTCGTGACCGCCACCCTGTACGTCTGGCTGCGCGGCGAGCGCTTGGGCGAGCTCGACAAGCTCCGCAACGGCCATCTGCGCCTGCGCTTCGACCCCGAGATCCTCGACACCTACGGCGCCGGTGCGAGGCCCCTCTCGCTGTCTCTGCCGCTGACTGACAAGCGCGTCCAAGGCGCCCACCTCGAACGGTTCCTGGACAACCTCCTGCCCGAGGGCAGCGTGCGCGGCGCGCTCGAGCGCCAGCATCAGCTCCACCCCGGAGACACGTTCGGCATGTTGCAGTCCATCGGTCGCGAGTGCGCCGGAGCCATCCAGCTCACCCCCGAGGACATCGCGCCAGGCGCTGGTCACCTCGTCCCTTTGTCCGACGGCGAGGTCAACCAGATCGTGGCCCAGCTCCCCACGCTGGACCCTCCGCCCGGACAGGTTGTGAGTGCTTCTCTCGGGGGCGTCCAGGCCAAGGTGCTGCTCACCCGCACCGAGGCCGGCTGGGCATGGCCGGCTGACGGGGCCATGTCCACGCACCTCATCAAGCCCGAACCGACCTCAGACATCGTCATCCCCGATCTCATCCGGTGGGAGGAGTGGGCGTTGCGCCTCGCGCGGACAGCCGGTCTCCCCGCCGCGAATGCCGAGCTTGCGGACTTCGATGGACGCCTCGCCCTCGTCGTCGAGCGGTTCGACCGGCACGATGGCAAGCGCGCCCACCAGGAGGACTTCACCCAGGCACTTGGTGTCGCGTCGCGCGACAAGTACGAGACGACTCGCACCGAACACCGCCTGGCAGCAATCGCCCGAGCCGCCGGGAGAGAAGCAATCGCCCCGGCAACGTTCCTGCGTGACCTGTTGGCCCAGGTCACGTTCAACCTGATTGTTGGCAACGGCGAGGCTCACTCCAAGAACTACTCCCTGGCGATCAGCCACGCCGCGACATACGCGATGGCTCCCTTGTACGACGTCGCGCCGGTGTACCTGCTCAACGACGCCTTCCAGACCTTTGGGCACCACCTCGACGGTCAGGGCCGGCTGTCGTACCTGACCGCGACGCATCTGCGCGCCGAGGCGACCACGTGGGGGCTGGCCGACGCCGCGGTGTGCGAGACGATCGCGTCCGTGGGGTCGAGCGTGCGCCAGGCACTCTCCACCTGCTCCGCTGACGGGATCGACGTCGACCGGATCGGGGCGCTGATCGATGCGCGAGCGGTCGGGGCCCTGCAGGTTGTCTCCTGAGTAGGCGCGAGCCCGGCCGGTCAGGGCGTCGCGGGCTGGGCGTTCTTCCCTGCTCTGGATGATGACCGGGTCAGCAGATGCAGCACCGCCCCGACCGCCAGCAGGATCCCGGCCCGCAGCCACGTCCCCGCGCTCTGCTGGGTGAGCAGGACCAGGCAGCTCGCCACGCCGAGGACCGGCACGATGGTCGCGACCCGGAAGTGGTCCTCCTCGACGCGGTCCTTGCGCAACACGAGCACGGAGACGTTCGTGCTGATGAAGACGATGAGCAGGAGCAGCACGACGGTCTCGGCGAGGACCTGGAGGCCGCCGGTAAACACGAGGACGATCGCGGCGAGGGTCGTGACCACGATCGCCACCCACGGCGTGCGGCGCCCGGGCAGGACGCGGGCGAGCACGGGGGGCAGCAGGCCCTGGGCCGCCATGCCGTAGGTGAGGCGGCTCGCCATGATCATCGTCAGGAGCGCCCCGTTGGCGACCGCTACCAGGGCGATCGCGGCGAACACCTTGTCGGGGACGACGTCGGCCACGTGGACCACCTCGAGCAGCGGTCCGGTCGAGGCGGCCAGGGTGTCGGGGGAGACGACGGCGACCGCCGCGACGCCGACCCCGACGTAGACGACCCCGGCGGTGAGAAGCGCGGCGAACAGCGCCCGCGGGTACACGCGCCGGACATCTTTGACCTCCTCGGCGAGGTTGGCGGAGGTCTCGAAGCCGACGTAGGAGTAGAAGGCGAGCAGCGACGCACCGAGCACGGCAAGGGCCGGGGTGGTGCCGTCCTTGAACTCCAGGGCGCGGGACAGGTCGCCGTCGCCGCGTCCGAGCACCACCGCGGCCAGGATGATGATGAGCAGCAGGCCGGAGAGCTCGATGGCCGTCATGACGAAGTTAGCCCGCAGCGACTCCTGGATCCCGCGCGCGTTGAGCAGCGCGACCAGGATGAGGAAGACCACGGCGACCAGCTTGGTGGGCGCCGAGACGAAGGTGGTGAAGTACTCCCCGGCGAAGGCGATGGACAGGCCAGCCGCGCTCGTCACCCCGGCGGCCAGCATCGAGAATCCGACGAGGAACGACAGGGCGGGCCTCTTGAACGCCCGCTCGGCGAAAACCGCCGCGCCGCCGGCCTTCGGGTACTTGGTCACCAGCTCGGCGTAGGAGCCTGCGGTGAGCAGCGCGAGCCCCAGCGCCACGAGCAGCGGGAGCCACACCGCGCCCCCGACCTCACCGGCCATGACACCGACCAGGGCGTACACCCCGGCGCCCAGGACGTCGCCGAGGATGAAGACGTAGAGGAGTCGGCCGCTGATGCTGCGGGAGAGGGTGGGCTGGGCGGTAGTCATGTGGACAGGTTGCCAGCACCTTCGGCCTCCTGCTTGGTGGAGGGCCAGGTCAGCGGACGGTGCCCGTCGTCCCCCCGGACGGGCCGGTCGTCTCGGGTCGCACGGGTTCATCCGTGGTGCCTACCGTGGAGGAATCAGAACCCTCGACGACGAGTAGGACGATGCCATGAGTGCACGCCGCGAACCTGACCAGACCCCACCCACCGACGTGAGCCCGACGGGCGCCCCGCCAGCCCAGACCTCGCCCGATCCGAGGTCCCAGCAGGGTGACCGGCTGACTACCGCGCAGGGCCTGCGCGTCGACGACACCGACCACTCCCTCAAGGCGGGCCCGCGCGGGCCGGTCTTGCTCGAGGACCACCACCTGCGGGAGAAGATCACGCACTTCGACCACGAGCGCATCCCCGAGCGGGTGGTGCACGCGAGGGGCGCGGCGGCGCACGGGGTGTTCACCGCTTACGGCAACGCCTCCGCCATCACCAAGGCCGGCTTCCTGGCGACCGAGGGCCAGGAGACGGAGGTGTTCACGCGGTTCTCCACAGTCGTCGGCTCCCGCGGCTCGGCGGACACCGTGCGTGACGTGCGGGGCTTCTCGACGAAGTTCTACACCGAGGAGGGCACCTACGACCTCGTCGCCAACGTCATCCCGGTCTTCTTCATCCAGGACGCCATCAAGTTCCCCGACCTCATCCACGCGGTCAAGCCCCACCCGGACCGGGAGATCCCGCAGGCGCAGAGCGCCCACGACACGTTCTGGGACTTCGCCTCCCGCCACACCGAGACCCAGCACACGACCATCTGGTTCATGTCCGGGCGCGGGATCCCGGCGTCGTACCGGACGGTGGAAGGCTTCGGGGTGCACACCTTCCGGATGGAGAACGCCGAGGGGAAGACGTCGCTGGTGAAGATCCACTGGAAGCCGGTGGCCGGGGTGCACTCGATGGTGTGGGAGGAAGCCCAGCTCGCGCAGGGCGCCGACCCGGACTTCCACCGCCGCGACCTCGCCGACGCGATCGAACACGGTGCGTTCCCCGAGTGGGAGCTGGGCCTGCAGGTCATGCCCGACTCCGAGGATGAGATGTTCATGGGCATCGACCTGCTCGACCCGACCAAGCTCGTCCCCGAGGAGCTGTGCCCGGTGCAGAAGGTCGGGCGCCTGGTCCTCAACGCCAACCCGACCAACTACTTCGCCGAGACCGAGCAAGTCGCCTTCCACCCCGGCCACCTCGTGCCCGGCATCCAGGTGACCAACGACCCGCTGCTGCAGGGCCGGCTCTTCTCCTACCTCGACACCCAGATCACCCGGCTCGGCGGGCCGAACTTCGCCCAGCTCCCGATCAACCGCACACACGCCCCCGTCAACGACATGCTCCGCGACGGCATGCACCAGACGGCGATCCACGAGGGCCTGGGCACCTACCTGCCCAACACCCTGGCCGGCGGTCTCCCGACGGCGTCACCCGCTGCGCCCGGGGTGTTCGTCACCCTGCCGAAGCCGGTCGCCGGGGACAAGGTGAGGGAGAACCCGCTGAGCTTCGGTGACCACTTCACCCAGCCGCGGATGTTCTGGAACTCCCTGAGCCCCATCGAGCAGGCACACACCGCGGCCGCGTACGTCTTCGAGCTGGGCAAGTGCTACGAGCAGTCGGTGCGCGACCACCAGCTCCGCGCGCTCGCCAAGATCGACGCCGACCTCTGCGCGCGGGTCGCCGCCGGCCTCGGCGTCCCCGTGCCCGACGGCGAATCCGGCGACGCCTCACCCGGCGCCGGGGAGGGCCTCGGCGCGGGCGACGCGGACGGCGTGACCCGCACGGCTGCGATCTCCGAGGTCAAGGACGATCCCGGGCCGATCATCGGCCGGGTGATCGGGGTCTTTGCCGACGACGGGTCCGACGAGGAGGAGCTGTCCGTGCTGCGCACAGCGCTCAAGGCCGAGCAGGCGGACCTCAAGGTCATCGCCTCGCACCTGGGGACGCTGGGCGTGCAGCCGGTCGAACGCACCCCAGTCACCGCGCGCTCGATCGAGTTTGACGCGGTCGTGCTGGCGGACGGGCTCGCCGCGTCCCCGCTGGCTGCTCACCCCCGCACCCGGAGCATCCTCGAGGAGGCGTTCCGGCACGGGAAGGCGATCGTCGCGTGGGGTGACGGGGTCGAGGTGCTGGACGCGTACGGGATCGATACCTCCGCCGAGGGGGTGCTCACCGACACCGAGCTCACCCCCGACCTCACGCAGGGGTTGGTGCGGGCCGTGGGCCTGCACCGGGCGTGGGAGCGGCTGGCCGCGCTGGACGCGGCGGGCACCCAGGCCTGGTGAGGTCGCGGGCGCACCGGTGCGTGTCTCAGCACGCTCCGGTGCACCCGCTCCCCTAGGGCGTCACGCCGTGGTGCCGTCCGCGGGATCGACGGGCTTGCCCGCGGCGGACGAGGACCGGGTGAGCAGCACGACGGTCTCGGCGAGCACCTGCAGACGGCCGCTGATGCTGCGGGAGAGGGCGGGCTAGGGGGTGGTCATGGGGAAAGGGGGCCGGGAGGTTTTAGGGTGCGCTTGTCGAGCCGTGATCGGGCTCAGGGCGGGTCTGGGAGCAGGTGCGCTCACGTGCTCGTCGCGGTGCGGAGCCGACGACCGGCGCCTAGGTTGGAATGCGTGCCCCACGATCCGAACGACTCCTTCGTCCATGTCCGCGGAGCCAGCGAGCACAACCTCAAGAACATCGACGTCGACCTGCCACGGGACGCGATGGTCGCCTTCACCGGCGTCTCCGGCTCCGGCAAGTCCTCACTGGCCTTCGGGACGCTCTACGCCGAGGCACAGCGTCGCTACTTCGAGTCGGTGGCTCCATACGCCCGTCGGCTGCTGCAGCAGGTGGGCGCTCCCCACGTGCAGGAGATCACCGGGCTGCCGCCCGCCGTGGCGCTGCAGCAGCGACGTGGCGCCCCGACCTCCCGCTCGAGCGTGGGCACGCTGACCACCCTGTCCAACCTCGTGCGGATGCTCTACTCGCGCGCCGGGACCTACCCGGCCGGTGCGTCGCGCCTGGGGGCGGAGGCGTTCTCCCCGAACACCGCGGCCGGCGCCTGCCCGCGCTGCCAAGGGCTGGGCGAGGAGCACGACGTCAGCGAGGAGCTCCTGGTGCCGGACACGTCGCTGAGCATCCGCGAGGGCGCGATCGCCGCGTGGCCGGGGGCGTGGCAGGGAGCCAACCTGCGCAGCATCGTGGCCGGGCTGGGGATCGACGTCGATGCTCCGTGGCGCTCGCTGACGGCGAAGGACCGCGAGTGGCTGCTGTTCACCGACGAGCAGCCCAAGGTGCTCATCAAGCCCGAGCGGGACCGCATCGACCATGGGTACTACGGGCTGTTCTGGAGCGCCCGCGCGCACGTCCACCACGTCCTGGCCACCTCCAAGAGCCAGATGATGCGAGACAAGGCGATGCGCTTCGTCCGCAGCGCCGCGTGCTCGCTCTGCCACGGCACCGGACTGCGGGCGGACTCCCTGACGGTCACCTTTCGGGGCCTGAGCATCGCCGAGACCAACGCGTTGTCGTTCGTGGAGCTGCGGGCTCTGCTCCGTCCGGTAGCCGAGCTCACCGAGGTGGGTGCGGCGACGTCGTCGGCCGATTCCGGCGAGGCGACCGAGGTGGCGGTGCGCCTGTGCACCGACCTCGTGGAGCGGATCCAGGTGCTGCTCGACCTGGGGCTGGGGTACCTCTCGTTGGGGCGCACCTCCACGACCCTCTCGCCCGGGGAGGCCCAGCGCCTGCGCATCGCCACCCAGCTGCGCTCGGGGCTCTTCGGGGTCGTGTACGTGCTCGACGAGCCCTCGGCGGGGCTGCACCCGGCCGACGCCAAGCCGCTTCTCGACGTGCTCGACGTGCTCAAGGGCGCGGGCAACTCGCTGTTCGTCGTCGAGCATGACCTGGACATCGTGCGTCGCGCGGACTGGGTCGTCGACATCGGCCCCGGAGCCGGCGAGCACGGGGGACAGGTGCTCTACTCCGGGCCGATCGCCGGTCTTGAGCACGTCGAGGCGTCGGTCACCGGGAAGTACCTCTTCGGCCGCGCGGAACCGCTCGAGCGACCCCAGCGCACACCCCACGGGTGGCTGCACCTGCACGGGATCAGCCGGCACAACCTCTCCGGGGTCTCGGTCGAGGTGCCGCTGGGCGTGCTGACGGCGGTGACCGGGGTGTCCGGGTCGGGCAAGTCGACGCTGGTCACCCAGGTGCTCGCCGAGCTGGTGCGCCGCCACCTCGGCCAAGCGCCCGACGACGCGGAGGATAGCGAGCTCGAGATCGACGTCGACGACGCGACCGGGCTGGAGGCCTTCGACCGGCTGGTGCGCGTCGACCAGCGCCCGATCGGCCGCACGCCGCGTTCCAACCTGGCGACCTACACGGGCCTCTTCGACGCGGTGCGCAAGCTCTACGCCGCGACCCCCGAGGCCCGCGAACGGGGCTACGGAGCCGGGCGTTTCTCCTTCAACGTCGCCGAAGGACGCTGCGAGACCTGCCAGGGGGAGGGCTCCGTCTCGGTCGAGCTGCTCTTCCTGCCCGGCACGTACGCACCGTGCCCCACCTGCCACGGAGCGCGCTACAACGCCGAGACGCTGGAGATCGTCTACCGCGGCAAGACCATCGCCGAGGTGCTCGGACTCTCCGTCGACGAGGCTGCCGACTTCCTGGCGGACCTGCCGGCCGCCGCGCGCAGCCTGACGACGCTGCGCGAGGTGGGGCTGGGCTACCTGCGCCTGGGCCAGCCCGCTACCGAGCTCAGCGGCGGGGAGGCCCAGCGGATCAAGCTGGCCACCGAGCTGCAGCGCGCCCGCCGCGGGCACGCGCTGTACCTGCTCGACGAGCCGACGGCGGGGTTGCACCCGGCTGATATCGCGCTGTTGCTGCGCCAGCTGCACCGGTTGGTGGACGCCGGGAACACCGTGGTGCTGGTGGAGCACGATCTCGACACGATCGTGAGCGCGGACTGGGTGATCGATCTGGGGCCTGGGGGTGGGGACCACGGGGGGCAAGTGGTGGCTACGGGGACGCCTGAGGAGGTGGCTCGGGTGGAGGGGAGTGTTACAGCGCCGTATCTGGCGGCGCGGCTAGTGTCGCACTCGGAGGGGCGGTAGGGGCGGTAGGGGCGGTAGGGGCGGGTCGCGTCACCGGTGGCTTGAAGCCATGCGGACCACGTTGTCCGACTACCTCCGCACGCCCAGGCGCCGGGTCAGCCGCCTCCGCCGCACCGCGGTCGCCCGTGCCATCCGCGGATCCAACAGCATCGAGGGCTACGACGTCGAGCTCGACGAGGCCGACGCCGCGATCGACGGCGAGGAGCCGATCAGCGCGGACGAGCGAACCTTCGCCGAGATCAGGGGCTACCGCCAGGCACTCGGTTTTGTCCTGGCCACCGCGGCCGACGAGTACTTCACCCTGGACTCCTCGGTGCTGCGCAGCATGCACTTCATGCTGGGCTCCCATGCCCTCGACAAGAGCCCGGGTCAGTACCGACGCGGTGAGATCTTTGTCCACGACGACAAGCTCAACCGCAACGTCTACGAGGGGCCGGCGGCTTCGGAAGTTCCTGGAATGGTCGACGAGCTCGTCTCCGTGCTCGCGATCCGGTCCGGAGAGGACCCGTTCGTCCAGGCCGCGATGGCTCACCTCAACCTCGTGATGATCCATCCCTTCCGCGACGGCAACGGCCGGATGGCCCGCGCGCTGCACACCCTGGTGCTCACCCGTGCTGGGCTCAGCGCACCCGAGCTGTCGAGCATCGAGGAGTGGCTCGGGCGCAACACCGACGACTACTACCAGGTGCTGGCGCGCACGAGCGCGGGGGTGTGGAGCCCGGAGCAGGACGCCCATCTCTGGCTCAAGTTCTGCCTGCGAGCTCACCACTTCCAGGCGCAGACCGTCCAGATCCGCATGGCGCGTGCGGCCGTCGTCTGGGAGATGCTCGACGACGTAGCTCGCCTCCACAAGCTTCCCGAGCGGACCCTGGACCTGCTGTTCTCCGCCGTGGTCGGGTTCCGCGTGCGGCGATCGACGTACGTGCGCACGGCCGAGATCGACGAGCGCTCGGCAACTCGGGACTTCAAACGTTTGGCCGACGCCGGGCTGCTGCGGGCGGTGGGGGAGACGAAGGGCAGGTACTACGTGGCGGGCGAGGGGCTGGACGAGATCGTCGCAGTGCGGCGAGGGAGCGACGAGCTGGTGGAGCCGTATCCGGGGTTCCGGGGGGTGCTGTACGCGTAGGCCGGTCGCTCCGTCAGCTCGCGGGCGCGACCGGAGCTGCTCTTCCTGCCCGGCACGAATGCACCGTGCCCCACCTGCCACGGAGCCCGCTACAACGCCGAAACCCTCGAGGTCACGTACCGCGGCAAGACCATCGCCGACGTGCTCACCCTGTCCGTCGACGAGGCCCAGCGGATCATGCCGGCAACCGAACTGCAGCGTGCCCGCCGCGGGCACGCGCTGTACCTGCTCGACGAGCCCACCGCAGGGCTGCGCCCCGCCGACTTCGACACGATCGTCAGCGCGGACCAGGGAGCCGCGTGGTGGCTACGGGGACGCCGGAAGAGGTTGCTCGGGTGGGGGAGAGCGCAACGGCGCCGTACTTGGCGGCGCGGCGGTCATCGCACTTGGAGGGGCGGTAGGGGCAGCTCGAGTCCCCGCTGGCGGGGAAGGGCGGGGTGAGTGGCTAGGCGCTCCAATTACCGACCCAGGGCAGGGAGTTCAGTAAGGCACCAAGCAGACACCAACTAGATCAAGGTGGATGCCTGATGACTGGTAGAGCGATGAGATCTGCTGATGGACCTTCTGAGACACGGTGCCCCCTTTGTAGTGGGCGGGGACCAACATGACCAGCCAGTCAGCAGAGTCGCATGCCGCCGCCGCCAAGGTAGCGGTCAAGGAACCGTTGTTGGCCAGAGCACGCCCAGCCTGCACACTCACCACCAACCTCATTGTGCGGGACTCGAGATCCAGCTCGTTCGAGCTGAACGAGCTGCCCGAGAACACTGACAGATCGTCAGGAGGAGAAAGGCAGTCCTGTAGTGCCGTGACGAGTCGCGACCGGAGGAGACCGCCCTCCGGAGACTCGGTCCCGCGAAGATACGGCGCGGATCGGACAAGTTGAGTGACAAGACTGCCGACCGTGTTGGGCGGTGGCGGGTCGGCAAGCGCGGGTCGGATCCAAGTGTGCATACCCCGAAGCTTGCCAGCTCGCCGAAGGCCCTACAGGGGCGACTCGCCATCTGGAGGAATCTGGACAGGGCCCCGTGTTGGGGGATACTCGACGGGCGAGTGCGCAGCGTGACAGGAATCAAGTTCGGCAGCCCGCGATCTTTCGTCAACGCAGCGTCGGATCAGCGCCGCGACGACGACGGCCGAGCCGTGCTGTGTCGCCGTCGTTATCAAGATGTCAGCCTCGCCGCCTACGCTAGCCCGAGAGATTGAGTCGTGTCCGAGTTCAGGGCCGTCGGTATGAGATCCTGGTGGAGGATCCGAAGGAGATGGTGGAAGTGACCGAAGAGCGAGTGGCCCCGTCAGCTGCACGGTTAACCGAGTCGTTGCGCGACATTGGGTACGACACGCCCACTGCGATCGCCGACCTCATCGACAACGCGATCGCCGCTGGTGCACGTGAGGTTCACGTGGATTTCGAGTTTCACGGCCGTGACTCAGCAATCGTCGTCAGCGATGACGGCGAGGGGATGCCGATCAACGGCCTCCACGAGGCGCTCCGCTTCGGCAGCCGTCGCGACTACAAACCGGGCGAACTCGGTCGATTCGGTCTTGGCCTGAAGACCGCCTCCTTTTCTCAGTGCCGTCGGCTCACCGTACTCTCCAAGTATCGGAGAGGTCGAGGGTCCGTCAATCGGAGAACCCTCGATCTCGATCTCGTGGCGGCGCGTGACGAGTGGTTGATCCACGAAGGCCAAGCCAGCGCGGTTGTCCGCGAACGTGATGCGCAGCTCGGTGCTACGGGCAGTGGCACAACTGTTGTACTGGAGAATCTCGACAGGGTGCTAAATGAACGAACGGCGAACTCCGGCGTAGGAAAGCGACGCTTGAAGAACGCCTCAACTAAAGTCGCAGAGCATCTTTCAGTAGTCTTTCACCGGTATCTTTCTGGGAGCGCCGCCGCCGGGAAGGTCAACATAATCGTGGACGGGCAGAAACTGAAAGCTTGGGATCCGTTTGCGTCCACCTGTGAGCAAACACAGCTCCTACCTGGGCAGGTCTTCAGTATCACGGTTGATGGAACTGCTCACGACGTTCGTGTCCAGCGGTATGTGCTGCCTGCAAAGAATGAATTCGATACAGTCGAAGAATTTGACGCACTTTCTGGCCCGCTGAAATGGAATCGACAGCAAGGCCTATACTTCTACCGCGTGGATCGCCTCGTCCAGTTCGGTGGCTGGAGCGGATTGCGCGGCTTGGATGAGCACACCAAACTTGCGCGTGCTTCGATTGACTTTCCCACGGAGCTTGACGTCGCGTTCCAGCTCAATGTTGCGAAGATGAAGATCAACCTACCGCCCGAGATACGCCCCATGCTCGAAAAACCCATTCAAGAGCTCTGCATACATGCGGGTGAGCGGTACCGACGGGCAGGAGGAGAGGATCGGGTGCATTCCACCAAGAAGTCGGCCGGCGAAACGGACTTGCTGGCCGTCGGAGTTGCACTCCGAGCCGCAGCACTCCGATCTGGTGGATTAGAGAGCCTTGAAAAGACGCTGAAGCTTCTCAAGGAGACGTCCCCCAGTATTTACCGAAACTTGGGGCTAATGTAGTGGCCAACAGCTAATTCTTGGTAGCGCCTGGGTGGCCTAGGCTAGGGCGTGTCTCCTATATGTGTCGGGTGCGTGCGCGATGATCGTGGGGTGACGTCATCCCGGTTCCAATCGCTGTCCGATGCCCAGTGGGAGCTGATCGCGCCGTTGCTGCCGTCGAACGCGGGGCGGCGTGGGCATCCGTTCTGGGATGACCGGGGCAAGGTCGAGGCCATCGTCTACCGGTATCGCACGGGGATTCCGTGGCGGGATCTGCCTCGTGAACAGTTCGGGCCGTGGCAGACGGTGTGGAAGCGGCACCGCAGGTATGCCGAGGACGGCACCTGGGACAAGGTGCTGGCCGCGTTGCTGGCCCGCGCGGACGCCGACGGGAAGATCGACTGGACGGTGAGTGTGGACGCCACGATCAACCGGGCTCATCAGCACGCGACGAACACCACGCGCCCCGAGCAGGACACAGGGGGCGAGGTCGAATCACACGAATCTGCCCGAGGGGTTCGTCCCCAGCCCGCTGGGCGGGACGCGTGAACCCGCAGGTCACGGCATCGGCCGTTCCCGTGGCGGGCTGAGCACCAAGATCCACCACGTCGTCGACGGACGCGGGCGGCCGCTGGCCGCGGTCATCACCGGTGGGCAACGCAATGACGGGGCGATGCTCGAAGAGGTCCTGGCCGACATCCGCGTCCCACGCGCGGGCGCCGGGCGCCCCCGCACCCGTCCAGACGCGGTTCTGGCCGACCGGGCATACGCCACCGGACCCGTGCGCCGGCACCTGCGCACGCGCAGAATCACGGCGGTCATCCCGGAGAAGAAGGACTCGGTCGCGGCCCGCAAAAGCAAAGGATCCGCGGGCGGTCGCCCACCCGCCTTCGACGCCGAGACCTACAAGCGGCGCAACGTCGTCGAACGCTCCTTCGCCCTGACCAAACAATGGCGAGGACTGGCGACCCGCTACGACAAGCTCGCCATCACCTACCGAGCCGCCGTCGTCCTCTCCGCCTGCATCACCTGGACTCGCCTATAGGAGACATGCCCTAGTCGGTAGCGAGGGAGTGCAGCGCTGCGTAGGCACAGGTCCTGACTAGCGGGCACACTGAACACTCCGGATCCTTGGTCGAGCAAATTGACCTCCCGATCTCCAACAGTGCGACGTGTGCATTTCGACTGGGTCTGCCAAATCCGATCAAGCGCGCCACCGCGAGTCGGCCGTCGCTATTCTTGTTCTTCGCACGGCTAAGGTCATTCGCATATCGAGAAGCAACTCGCAAGATCGCTTGGTTGACGATGACCGGCAGCTCATCATCGTCTGTGATCGCGGAATCGCCAGCCAGAGTTGCCAGATCTCCCACTCCCGACGGCAGGGCGCCATCCAAGACTGCTTGATCCAAGGCGACCAGACTGACCGACTCAGCGTCCGCGAGGATTAGACTCTCAGCAATACGAATCAGCTGTTCAGCAGCGCTCTGCCGGTTAATCCAGTTGGCCACCAGAATGAGTGCATCTTTGGCGCTGAGGGTGTCCGCCGGCTCGCGCCAGTCCCGTACTACCGGCCAAAGCGCCTCCCGAACGAGCTGACTGGAGCGTTCGAGCAGAAGCTCGCCGACCACGACCTGCCACCGCGTGGCGCCCTTGAGCCACGGCATTGAAACCCGGACGGTAGTGCGCCACCAAGCGTCGAGTAGAGCCGCCGTATCCTCACGACTGAGGCCTGCAGGGTGACTGCTGCGTATCGCAGCTGCAACTGCGCCACCAATCGCCTCCCCAAGACGTGGTGGTACTGCGTTTCCGATTTGCTTGAATGCGGCCGTGGGCGTGCCGGCGAATCGGAAATGGTCAGGGAACGTCTGGATCCGCGCGGCTTCTCGAACGGTGATTGTCCGATTCTGCTCCGGATGAATGTACCAATAGCCATCCTTGGCTATGTGCGCTGTGATCGTCCGCGAAACAGAGTCATAATCCAATCGCTTATACTTGTCATCGAAAATGTCAGACCTGTATCGCCGCAGTTCCGCAGGTAGGTCCGAGTATCGCGTCGTATTGTCCATCAAGTCGAACGCGACCAAGTCGTCCTCTCGTACTGGTCGGGTGACGTGATCGTATATGCGCCCTGCATGAGTCCTAGGAACTCTCGCACGCATCTCTCGCTGGAACGGATCGATAGCTCCAGAATAGGTCTGAAATCCCGCGCGATTCTCCGCAATGTGCCAGCCACCCTGGACCGAGGGGAGGTCCGAGATAGCTTGACGAAGAGTCACAGGGCGCTCGACAGGTTCTGGCCAAACAAACTCCAGATTATGGCGCAGTGCCACCAGAATGAGTCGCTGTCGATGTTGTGGTACACCATAGTCGGATGTCTGGACTATCCTGGTGGACACGGAATATCCGAGGTGCTCCAAGTCGAGCGCCATGCTCCGGAGGATGAACATTTCGCGGTCTAGTGCCATATCGGGGACGTTCTCCATGATGACCGCCCTCGGCATCGAGAGGCGGACTACCTCTAAGTAGGACCGCCATAGATCCCTACGCGCATCGATGGGATCTCTTAGGCCCTCGCGTACGCGATGACGGATCCCTGATCTACCTGCCTTCGAGAAGGGTTGGCACGGGGGGCCTCCAGCCAAGACATCGATCCTCGACTCTCGCAGGAGCGCTGCGACCTCTTCGACGACGCCGACTTCGCTGAGATCCCAATCGACGCTGAGACCAGCGAAGTGATGGGCGTGGGTGGCGTTTGCCTCGGAGTAGTGGTCTGCGCCGAAGACCACGCGCATACCCGCCGCTTCTAGGCCGTAGCTGAGGCCCCCAGCGCCTGAGAAGAGGTCGGCTACAAGCAGTCTGTCCGGTTGGTCTCGTCGCAGACGCGCACACAACAGTGCGAATCCCTCCGCATCGCTAACGTGCTCCGGATGATGGGACAGGCGGAGCGCGATGCTTCGGACTTGCTTGGTGGCCGAGTGGCTGGTGTCAGGATCCATTGTCAGGCAAGTCTACCGGGCGGCTGCGCAGCATGGATCCCTCCGTACCGTGCGAGCCCGGAGCATTGTGGGCTGACTCAAGCGACGCTGAGAGGCATCGTAGCCTCGACGGCTGCCAGAAATACGGCATTGACTATATCGTCAAGTTGCTGGTCTGAGAGGGCGCCAAGTGCTGTGGTGCCGTATCGACGACGCAAGCGTTTCATCGCGTCCCGCATGATGTCCTGGGCGCTTCCACCGTTGCGCTCATCGGCACGATTTAGGTCTCGCATCCATGAAGCGATCCTGCGCGCAACGCGCGGATCGCCCCCAATGGTCGGACGCTCAAAAATGGCGACGTAGTTGTCTTCGCCCAGAACGCCGGCCAGATCGGTGCCGAGCGAATATCCACGGATCCAAAGGCGGCGAAACGCGTTCCGAGGATCGCCGATCCAGCGTTTCCAAGTGGCGGACTGCGTCCCGTCATCGCTAAGGCGGGCAGGGAATCTCCAAGCAGTAACGTCAGGCATCACCTTTAAGGAAAGGAATGACCAGACATCTTCAGTCATAGCCTCGGACGGCACAATTTCCATAAGGTCTACCAGAAGCCTTGCGACGTCTTGATCGAACCCGACGTAGCCCCCTTTGCCTTGGAGTTCCGGAAAGCCGTGGCGGATCGCAACGTCGAGGATTGCCACCCTGATCATTTCTAGCCGACTGCGGCTTACATGTTCGATGCTCAGCGGGTAGAAAGCTGCGTGAACGATATCGAAATCAACATAGGATGCGAGCTCACGGACAGTCAGCAACTGGTATTCGCTGACAAGCTTTTGCGCCCGACTGCGATCAAGGCGTGGATAGGAAAGGTGTGTCACTTGTTCACCACCGATTGGAGTCGAGCGTCTAGGCGAGTGGGATCTTCTCTGTGAGCGGACCGGGCAAGATTGATATCCGAGTAGTCAAGCATGTGTAATAGCATTTGCAGCGTGTGGCCGATGCTTCCGATCCCATAATCGATCTCCATTGAAAATGTGTCGATGTCGAAGGCGGCACGAATTAGCTGCCGGTATACATCGCTTGTCATGATCTTGACCAGGGCGCCGCCAGCGGAATCATCATCGAGTATTGATTTGGCTATCACGCTGTTCTCGTTTAGCCAAAGTCGCATTGCGCTATCCGACGGTGCATCCAGCGCGTCTTCGTCAATGTGGAGCTCAAGCCACCAGTGCGCGTTCGGAAAGCCATTGTCGAGTGCTGAGAAGTCCGCCTTTGCTGTCGGGAATCGAGCAGCATCACCTTCAAGCAAAATGGAGTGCTTAGTAGTCCATAGAATAGCGCCCGGCAGTGTCGGCGAAAGTGGATCGATGGGTCCGGAACCGGGATTTAAAAGCACTAGGTGAAGTGAGAGCGTCAGGATCCCACCAAGTGGCGCGCCGTCGAGTGTGAGTCGGGTAGCAGTCGTATCCGCCATAATTGGTACTGGTATCGAGGCGCCCCTGCTCTGAGTCGCCAGGCACTGCCAAGCGATTGTTGCGCCTAACTGTGCATCGTTTGCTAGACGGAGATGGAGCCGTACTTGGTCGTACGGAATCGTGACGGTCGCTCCGATGTTCAGGACTTGGTGATAGCTCCAGTCTGGGAGGGCTTCGGGATCGACAGATGGCAGTGCCGAGCCGCAGCTAACGACCCAGCGTTCAAATATCACTGCTTCATTGGGAATCGTGAGATAAGGAAAGGTCGAAGCGACAGCTGCCATCAGCGCTTCACCTGCTCGATGCCGAGCGCGACGGAAGTATTAGGTGGGGGTGCAACAAGAACACGGTGCTCGCCGCCCAACACGTCGCTGAGTGCTACTTCATCGGCGGCTGAGATGAGGGTTTCTCCTCGGAACCAGCCGAGTATCTCGGGGCCACTTGCGCCGATCGGAGGGTCGACCTCTGGTCGCCCGTCATCGAGCAGGACCTGAGCGATTGCACGGAGTAGCTCCCCCGACGCAGTGAAGTCGGGCCCAGTCTGCACCGTGAAGGGGAATGAGATAGTTAAACCGCGTCCGTCATGTTGCAGTACCGGCGGAGCCGACATCGTAACGCGGTATGTCTTGGGCGCGGACGGTCTGGGTCGAGAAGTTGAGGTCCTTGAGCGCTTATACTCTGCGCCGGTTCCGAGAGCCGAACTCAGTGCGGAACCGAGAGCGCGAGAGACGGCAGTGACCCCCCCCTGGTCCTCGGAGGCGGACGGAGGGGGAGTTCCCCTGGATATTTCCCTAAAGCGTTCACCGATATGCTTGAGAGCGATTCGAACCGGGTTGCGAGCGCGGGCCTCAAGCTCTAGGTTTTGGGGATTCCAGTCGTCATGTGCGACGGGTTCTGATTGTGCGAAAGCCTCATCATTTGATGGATGTGCCAAGAATACGCCACGAACCCTGTATCGCGACGTGTCGCTGATCGGGAGATACTTCACGACGAAGCGCGGTTCGCGCATTAGAGCGATCTCTGATGAGTCCTTCTCGGTCCCGATGATGGTGCGATCCTCTTGCGTATAGCTTAAGGTGCCCAGCCGCTTGTTCTCCTTTAGCCGGGTTCCCACTATGGGCTCTACCGTGAAGGGGTGGGTATTGCGTGGTGGCTCCCCGTCTCGCGAGCTATTCGCCAGCAAGTAGGCAGCGACGAATGGTCCAAGATACGAATCGTTCTGAGGTGGTACGATCTGCAATTCGTTGCCGTTGACAACGAATGAGAACTTGATAGATGGACCTGAACCTGCGTCCACCATGTGTGGCCAAGCCCAACGCCGCGCCGCTTCGCTTATCTGGGCGACGATCTTTTCATCAGTATCGGCGGGTTTGTCGGTGGAATCTGCAAAGCGAAGGGCGGGGTCGATTACCGTGATCGACGTTCCCAGCTCCTCTGCTCTTAGAGGCGTAATCCCGAGATCTATGGCTAGTGCGCGCGCAGGCGCACCCACGATCGGCTCTACGATTTCAGAGTCCGTGTTCCCCCACCAGTGTCTTCCGGTGTGGAGGATGCCGCTGTGTCTGTAGGAGTCGTCTGACACACACATCGCGATGAGTCGTGGAGTGACGAAGCCCTCATGCATGGTCTGTGTGTAGACGACGCATGTCGCGGCGCTGCTAGCCGTGAAAAGCACTCCCTTTCCGAGCCCATAAGTGCCGCCTGCATAGCCTTTCTTGCGAGCACGCCCGATATTGCGTACGAAGTCAACAAAATGCGTATTTCCGCTGGAGGGATCTGCAATATCTGCGCGGGTGGGACCGCCGAGTCCTCGTGTCTTGTGGTCAGTGACAGTCAAGATCCGCGTTGCGCGCGAGTCCAAGGACGCACGAAGTGTTCCTGCAACGGCTGGGTCTGCTGGATGCTCCCGGAAGATGGTGTCCCGCAGTAGCTCGGAGCGTCTAGGGTCTAGTCGCGCCGCATTGACGGTGAACTCGATAGCGTCACCTGTCCGCGCATCCCAACTGTTCTGGAGAGTCTCACGTAGGAAGAGCTGCCAGAACGGGACATGGGACTTGCCCATTGCGCGTTTTGTGACGCGGGCGTCTGCCGCGCCCGTAGCCGCGAATCTCTCGCTGTATACGCCGATTTTGGTCATTGACCAAGGACCTTTACAGCGGTCGAGGTGGATGAGTTGGATAAGGGTGTGGCGCCATCTAGAGCAATCACGTATTCAAGCTGCATGATTGCGCTTAACGCTTCCTGAGATGAGAACATTGTCGGGACGATCTTGGGGAAGTCGTCATCTACGGCGTATGTCTTGGAATCTACGGTCGCGAATCGCCGCTCCCGGTACAGGTCTTCATCTGCCCAGCGGACGCCCACTTCGGCAAGCAGCTCCCACAGCCGGGCGGCTGACGTTCCGGCTGAGATGAGCCGGCCAATCGCCCCCGGCAGGGTGTCGCCAGATGGACTAGCGCTCATGACCTCGAGGTGAAGGTGAAGTGGTCCGCCCAGTGGCGGCTCGAGCTGAGTCAGACCGTTGACGTGCACTTTGAGGAACGAGGCATGTGTCGTCGCTTTGACCTCGAGGGCCCCTGCGGGTCCAGTGAAGTCGTGAGGCTCGCCGAGTGGTCCCCGCCAGGCATCAAGTGCGCGTTGGGGGCCCCACTGCGCACAGAGCGATTCGAGAACGTGAAGCTCGGCCAGAAGTCCGACGACTCCTTCGTCTGTGAGAAGTCCCCTTGACGTTGTAGCGAACAGGTGCTGCCAAGACGAGAGCACTGTCGCGCAGGTCTTCACGGGTTGGGTCGAATCGATGGCGAGTGCCTCAAGGAGACTGGTGCCCAGATGTGTGAATGGTTGAGCGACCTCCGTGGCCGTGCATCGGACCACAACGACGCGGCTGGTCGTTCCGGTGAAGGACCCTGGGTGAGTCGTAACCTTCACGCCCCAACTGCGTTCGTCGGTCCAGACCGGTTCATCATCGTCTATCGGGATGATAAGTACTGGGAGGTCTTCGGCATCCACTGCAACCGCAACGATCCCGGCAGCCGTCTTTACGTCTGTGTCACGGAGAGTGAACTGAGTCGGCTGTGAGGTGGCACGAAGCCAGGCGAGATGGCTCTCCATGTTGCTCATGCTTCGACCTCCCCCGCTGCATCGATTGCGTTGATCTCAGCCGCTTCGTCGGCCGGATCCTCAATGATCAAGCCGCTAAGATCTGCGCTTTTGTAGGCCACGCTTGAATTCTGCACCGTCGCGTCCGGGAAGAAGATTGTGATTCCCACCATGTGATCAACTGCATTGAGCGGGAATCGAGCATTCTTGGCAAGGGTTTGCGTAGCTGAGTTTTCGTCCCAGTTGCGGGGGGTCGACGTGGAGTCTATGGGATAGATGCACAGTAGTCCGGTCCCGTGGTTGTCTTCTGCGCGTAGCTGCCGATATGCGGTGTCGTGTCGCGCGAAGCCGACACCCTCTGGCGTGATGGCGAGATCCTTGAACCGTGCGCTGATCTCTTCACTGGTGTAGGAAACGTCAGCAATGCGGTCTCTGGTGGAGGCGATCGACTTCAGGTTCGCCTGTCCGGGCCGTGAGTACCCCATTCGGGATCGAGTGATTGTGTGAATTAGGTCTGTGAGTCCCAAGTCGATCGTAGGCATCTCGGCATCGCCTTCGACTATCACAATGTTCCAACTTGTCAGCGCCCCGCTCGGATTCTCGTTCCGGATGTAACTGGTGAGAAGCCGCGAGGTCATTGAAACCGCGCCCTCGTGGAACTTGTACGACTTCAAGAAAGTATCGACTGTCTTCACAGGAACGTTGCGGAAACCTTTTCTGCCGCTCGGGAAGTGCACGAGCCTAGGTTCTCCTCCCGCTGCGGCGAACAAGTCGCGCGTAGCATCGACGTTTGCTCGCAGCCAGTCCGCATCCAAATGGTTGAAGAGGATGGTTTGAACTCGTTTTCCGTCGTAGGACATCTGTGAGTCGATTGCGCTTCGCATCTTCGCAGCGGCAGTGATGGCCATGGATGGATGTGTCCGGATCCGGACCGCGGTATCGGCAGGTGAACGGGACTCATGCGCGTACGATTCAATCTGATCGCGAATCTCGGACTCGACGAGTGACAAGTCTGCAAACCACCGCTGGAGTTCCTCGAGCATCCAAATTCTGACAAGATCTTCGTACCCTTCCCGATACCCGAACCAGCGTCCCATCTGGAGCAGGGTGTCATAGGCGGAAGCAGAGCGCACGAAGTAGCTTGATGTGAGCCCTTCCAGTGTGAGTCCTCTGGAAAGTGTGTTCCCACCGATTACGATTGCAGTAGTTGGCTCGTCGGCTGCGTACGAGAGCCGATCTGTCGACAGGTAGTTGTCGCACACGACCCGTGTCGCCCTAGCGGCCTCGAGGACATCGGCTCGGATGTCCTCGAACGACTCGGGTACGGGCTGATGTGCGCGGAGGCATTCGGCTTCCCAGAGGTTCGCCAGCCGGTCCCAGGCGTTCCCATCGTCTCGCTCTAGCGCGGCGATGAGATTAGTCAGCCATGCTTGGACTGATGTGCCCAGTCGCAAGTGCGCCCGTGCGAGCATCGACGTGTGGATGAGCATGGTTGAGTGGCGGTTTCCCGTGCCACGCCGTCGCCGAGTTCCAGTGGCAAGAAGGAACCATGAGAGTGCGTCATTGAGCGCCGCTGGGACCTTCGGGTCCCAGTTGTCAATCGTGGCTGCGGACTTGGGACGTACTATTACTGCTTCGTCCTCAGAGATGTCTCGGATAATATCTAGACCGGTCTTGTCGTTATACTCGTAGTCCAGTCCCTCCGGACCGCCGAATATTTTCTCTGACCCAAAGTAATTGGCCGGCCTAGGAAGCGAGACGAGGAAGTCGCGCGGGTATAGGTCATCCTCCAGTGCGGGATCAATGAGAAGGTTGGCGAAGGGGGTGGCGGTATAGGCGACATACGCGGACTTCGGCGCTTTCAGAATGCGGCGGATCTGTTTGTTGATGGCTGACGTTCGGCCCTTGCTCCCGACGTCGATGCTTGCTTGGTCGGCCTCGTCGTCGATGACGATCATCGGGAATTGCCGAAGCGTGGCCCCAGCTTGCTCGAGCCAGTTGGCGAGCTTCCTGAGGACGGCCGTATTCTTCTTAACCACGATAACGACACCGGTGCCGTGGTTTCCTGTTTGGGAGTTCAGCTCAAAGCCCGGATAGGAGAAGTCCTTGTATATGTCGGTAGGCGCGATGAACTTGCCCTCGTCAAGCAGTGAGGTGAAGTGGTCGACCCGACCTTGCGTCTGAGCGCGTAGGTTTTCGGTAATGCCAGACATTACGACGAAGACTCGGTAGCCTGCATCAAAGGCTTTGGCCATTACTGATATGAAGCTTGTTGTCTTACCGCTTTGGACGTACCCCAAGACTAGCCCACGAACCAGAAAATCGTCTCCGCGTGGAGGGCGGAGAAGTGAAACGATTCGCGTGGAGGCTGCGTCAACTGCTTCTGTTGCGTCATCCTGAATGGTTGCCCTTAAGAACTCTTCGTAGCGCGGCCAAGCGTGATCTTTGCTGCTCGGGCCGAGATACCACTGACCTGTTTCGATCACGTTCTGGGTCAGGCTGGCCGGATCCTGAACTGAGACGTTCTTGTTGAGTTCTACTTGGACGTGCTCGCGCACCGCGGACTTGACATCGTCATCAATTGCCGCCCACGGCGCGTCGAGGACCTCGGCAAGTGCCGCATCAACGGATTTTCCAAGTGCCAGATAGTTTCGGACGTGGTCGGAGATGTTCCGAACCAAGTCATGATCGACAGTGGCCACTTCGCTCCCTTGGTGCCCGTGCGGGCTCTATTTCAGCCTTGCTTCGACGTCACTTCTGCGTGAGCTGCGCGTGCTGACACCTCTGAGGAACGTGAACCTGCACTTCCTCCGGCTCTGCTGTGTCGGTCTGCAGCAACTGTGGTCCGAAGCTTAGCCACTGCTGCGACCATCTTGGGGCGGATCGCCCAGATGAGGCTCTCGGATGAGCGTGGATGAGGGTGAAAAATGGAGTACCGAGGCCTGGGGTCGACCTGCTACCCGACGGTCAGGCGCACAGCGTTCGACTGGTGAATCCGGGCTGGTTCGCCTAGATCGTTTCTGGCCAGGTGGTCGAGGGCTTGATGCCTTGGTCGCCGCGATCAGTCGCTAGCCGGGTGGTTGGTTCGTGGACTGTGCTGGCCGGACAGTCTTGGTTCGATGGTTGGCGAGAGTCGCCCCCGAATTCCCGCAGCTGCATTCGATGGGAGTTCGTGTTCCCAGACGCGGACGACCGTCCAACCGTGATCCCTGAGCATGTCGTTGGTATCGACGTCGCGGGCGCGGTTCGATGCGAGTTTCTGACGCCACCACTCAGCGTTCGCCCGCGGTATGGTGCCGTGCTCGGGGCAGCCGTGCCAGAAGCATCCGTCCACGAAGACGGCCACCTTCTGCCGGGTGAAGGCGATATCGATCGTACGGCGACGTTGTCCTGGCACGGGGTACGCGACTCGGTAGCGGAGGCCTTGGGCATGAAGGAGTTTCCGTAGGGCAATCTCGGGCGCCGTGTCACGTCGTCGAGCGCGACTCATCCGTAGCGAGACGGCAGCGGACGAAGAGCCGGGGTGAGCGGGGACTGACTGTGGCGATGCTCGCAGCGGTCCGGCGCTCTGAGCGCCATCGGCGAATCCCTGGCTCATTCAGCCAGGCTCTCACGTCGCACCTCCGGCCAACAGCGGGTGCGCCTTAGACCTCCACACGATGTGAAGGCGCACCAAACGTCGCCCAAGTCACCTGCGCGCGTCTCGCCCACTTTGTCAGCACCTCCCGGCATCATTGGCGCATGACGCCTCAGGTCCTCACGCGCGGCGCGAACGCGCCCCTTGCTGCCACCATCAACCGGGTCCGGGTGGTCATCGGCTGGTCCGACGACTCCGTCGACGTGGATGCCTCGGCGCTGCTGCTCACCGCGGACGGGAAGGTGCGCGGGGACGAGGACTTCGTCTTCTACAACCAGCCCGTCTCGACCTGCGGGGCCGTGCAGCACCTGGGCCGCGCGGCCGGGGACATCGGCGCGGAGGAGCGGCTCTCCCTCGACCTGGAAGACCTGCACGAGGACGTCGAGACGATCGCTATCGCGGCGAGCCTGGGCGAGGGGACCTTCGGGCGGCTCGACGGGCTGCGGCTCATGGTGCTCGATGAGACGGGTGCGCCGCTGATCAGCTTCGACATCGCCGAGGCGACCACCGAGACGGCCTTCGTCTTCGGTGAGGTGTACCGGCGCGCTGGGGCGTGGAAGGTGCGCGCGGTCGGGCAGGGCTGGGACAGCGGGCTGGTCGGGTTGGCCACGGACTTCGGGGTGAGCGTCGACGACGAGCCCGAGGTGCCGGAGGCCGAGCCGCCGACGCTCGTCGTGGACGCTGCCGCCGGCGATGCGGACTTCGTGCCGGTGGAGGGCATTGGCGACGACAGCAGTGACTACCTCGTCGAGGTCGTCGAGGTCACAACGCCTGAAGTCACGATGCCTGAGGTGACACTCTCCGAGCCCGCCGACAACCCCGCTGCATCCGAGTCCCCAGCTCCCGACGCGGCTCCCAACCCACCCGAGGACGCCCCGGCGGCCGACCTGCCCGGCCAGGCTCCGGCGTCGGGCAGGGACGTGCCCGTGCAGCCGGTGAGCGCAGCGCCGGTGCGGCGCGCGGGGGTGCGGACCAAGAAGCAGCGGGCCGTCGTGGTGCCGCCTGTGCTCAAGCTGGCTGGGGACGAGGCGTGGGTGCCGGCGCGGCTGTTCTCGGTGTCGGGGGTGGGGACCGCCGACGAGCAGGAGAAGCGTGCGACGTCGGCGCTGCTCGCCACGATGATGGGCGTGCGGCCGTTCGCGCGGGCGGTCAGCGCGCACTTCGGGGCGCCGGCCGGCGCGGTGGAGACCTACCTCGAGGTGCCGTTCACACACGGGGACCGCAAGGTGTTCCCGGACGGGGTCATCCGCATCGCCCGCGGCGGGAAGGTGTGGACCGCGCTGCTCGAGGTGAAGACCGGGTCCGGGCAACTGCGCACCGAGCAGGTCGAGCAGTACCTCGACGTCGCACGGGTCAAGGGGTACGACGCCGTCGTCACGCTCTCCAACGAGATCGCCCCCGGGACCGGTGAGCACCCGGTGAGCGTCGACGCGCGCAAGACCAAGTCCGTCACGCTCTACCACCTGTCCTGGGCGGAGGTGCTGCACGAGGCGCGGATGGTGCTCACCCACCGCGGCGTCGCCGACCCGATGCAGGCCTGGGTGCTCGCCGAGCTCATCCGCTACCTCGAGCACCCACGCTCGGGCGCGACCGGCTTCGACGACATGGGGTCGAGCTGGGTGCTTGTGCGCGAGGCGGTCGCGGCCGGGACGCTGCGCGCGGGGGACTCCAAGGTGCCGACCGTGGCGAACTCGTGGATCCGGCTGGTCCGCCAGCTGTGCCTGCGGCTGACCGCCGAGCTCGGGGTGCCAGTCACGCACGTCATGCCGCGGCAGCTCGCCGGCGACCCGGCCGCGCGGGCGAGGGCCGCCGTCGAGCAGCTGGCCTCGGAGGGGACGATGAGCGCCACGCTCAAGGTGCCCGGTGCGGCCGGGCCGCTCACCGTCGTGGCCGACCTGCGGATCTCCAAGGTGCGGGTGAGCGCGTCGGTGCGCGCCCCGCAGGAGGGCGGGGCGCAACGCCGGATCTCCTGGCTGCTGCGCCAGCTGGCCGGCGCGCCGGACGACACGCTGGTCGACGTGCACTACGCCGGCGTCGCGCAGGACACCTGCGAGCGGCTGGGGGACGTGCGGGAGTCGGTCGGGACGCTCGTGTCCGAGCGGGCCGGCGACGTGACGAGCTTCGAAATCACGACGGTCGCGCCGCTGGGGACGAAGCGGTCCGGGTTGAAGGGGGCGTTCATTCCTTCTGTTATTGGTGCGACTGAGGCGTTTTACTCTGCCGTGTTGCAGCCGGTGCGGGGGTGGGTGCCGCCGGCGCCGAAGCTGGCGTCTGGTGGGGTGGGGGAAGAGTCGGGGACGATCGGGGAGAGCTTGGTTCTGGACCGCGGTTGATGATGGGTCTGCTGCACGGATAGGAGCATCAGTGGTCGTCACCCGGCTGGCCGCGGACCTGGGCCGTGAGTTCCCTGATCAGCGCGGTTGGTCACGCACCAACCTGCTCTACATGCGCAAGGCCGCAGAGGTCTGGCCGACGGAGTCAGCAATCGTCCAACAAGCTGTTGGACGATTGCCGTGGGGTCACGTGACTGTCCTGCTCAACCGCCTCGACACCCGTGCCGAACGCGACTGGTATGCCGAACGTGCCGCCGAGGGCGGCTGGACCCGCAACGTCCTTGAGCATCACATCAAGGCTGGGCTGCGGGCCAGCCTGGGCGCAGCCCGGACGAACTTCGCCACCGCCCTGGACTCGCCCGACTCTGAGCTGGCCCAGCAGCTGGTCAAGGACCCCTACGTGTTTGAGCACCTGGGGCTCGTGGAGCAGCAGAGCGAACGGGACATCGAGCAGGCCCTGATGGACCGTCTGCAGGCCACTCTTCTTGAGCTTGGCCGCAGCATGGCGTTCATCGGCCGCCAGGTGCGTCTGGTGGTCCCTGACGGCACCGGCACAGACGTCGACGAGTTCTACGTCGACATGCTCTTCTTCCACGTCGAGCAGCTGCGTTACGTGGTCGTCGAGCTCAAAGTCGGCCGCTTCGAACCAGCTCACTTGGGCCAGCTGGGCACCTACGTGGCGATCGTCGACGATCAGTACCGCCGCACAGGCATCCATGCCCCGACCGTCGGCATCCTGCTGTGCACGGGCAAGAACGGATCCACCGTGCGCTACTCCCTCGCCTTCACGTCCGCCCCGATCGCGGTTGCCGACTACTCGGGGCTGCCGGCCGACGCCCGTGCTGGCCTGCCGTCGACGGAAGAGCTCAACGCGATCATCGACGCCGAGCTAGAAGGGCGACCGCCGCTCGATGGCGGATGAGTCTCGGGGGCTCGTCCACAGTCCGGCCTCCAGGCACGTCGTGGTCGTGGTGCGATAGCCGCCGGCCGGGCGCCCAGGCCGACCGGCCGACGTCGGGCAGGTTGGGCGCAGCGGCGCCTTGACGCGGACGGGGGCATGCTGGGAACACAGGCCCGGCGTGGCCGGGCCTGATCTCTGCGGGGTGAGCGTGATGGCGATCGTGGTCGGAGTGGACGGTTCGATGGTGAGCGCGGCCGCGTTGCGGTGGGCGGCGCGCGAGGCAGGGGTGCGGGAAGACTCGCTGTGGATCGTCCACGTGCGCGCCCCCGGCCGGTCCCGGATCCCGTTCGGCGACGGACCGCTCATGGAGCCCGACGACGCCGCGCACTACGGCGCTCAGCTGCTCGAGGAGGCCGCGCGGATCGCCAGGTCCGAGGCGCCGGACATCGACATCGACGTGCAGGGCGTCACCGGGCAGGTGGCCACGACGCTGCTCGAGGCGGCCGAGGAAGCCGCGCTCGTCGTCGTCGGGCGTAGCGGGCACGGGACGCTGGGGACGATCTTCCTCGGCTCGGTCAGCCTGCGCGTGGCCGTGCACGCGAGCTGCCCGGTCGTCGTCGTCCCGGTGACCTCCGACGCGCACTCCGCGCACGTGGTCGCCGGGATCGCGGTCGAGGCGCCGGGGGCACGGCAAGTGCTGAGCTTCGCGCTCGACGAGGCGGTGCGGCGGTCGTGCCGGCTCACGGTGGTCGCCGCCTACTCGATCCCCTTCGCCCAGGCGCTCCGGCGCGACCCGTCGGTGTACGGGCCCTACGACCCGATCAACCACGCGGTGACCGCGGCCTCGGTCGCGGCGCTGCTGGCCCATGTGCGCGAGGAGCGGCACGCGTCCCTGGAGATCGACACCCTGGTGGTCGGTGAGGATCCGGCGGGGGCGATCACGCTCACCGGGCGCGGGGCGCAGCTGACGGTGGTGGGATCGCGTGGGCACGGGACGGTCGCGGGGCCGGTGCTCGGGTCGGTGTCCCAGGCGGTGCTGCGGCATGCGGGGCATCCGGTGGTGGTGGTGCCGGCGGGGGAGTCGCATCTCGCCTGAGATGTGATGTGTCGTGATCGGACATGTTCCTGGCCGAGAGCACCTGCCAGCAGTGGAACGGCGTCGTTCCGGCTACTCGAAGCCGTTGATCTGGCTGGCCACGTAGACCATGAACGCTGTGAAGGCGAGTGCGATCACGATCGCGACGATCACGAGGATCAGCAGGACCCGGAACGCCTTGGCCACGAATCTCCGGACGCGCGAAGACTCCAGGCGCGCCTCCCGCCGGGCGGCCTCCTCGTCGATGTAGTTGCTGTACCAGCCGGGCGGCGGAATGCTCATATCGTAGATATCGGCCACTGTGTGGGTGGCCTGAAGTCTGGGGGCCGTGGAACTTCAGGTGATCGCGCAGCGCTTCCCAGACGGGGCGCTTGGCACCGTGATCGAAGTTCGGGTCCGGCGGGGGTGTTGGGGTGAAGTGCGACTGTCAGCGGCGGGCGGCTCGCGCGGAGAAGGCCTCGACGGCGTCGAGCACGGCACTGGCCTCCCACACGCGGTGGCGCATTCCGGTGCCGATCTGGG
Source organism: Sanguibacter gelidistatuariae (assembly GCF_900096585.1). GTDB lineage: Bacteria > Actinomycetota > Actinomycetes > Actinomycetales > Cellulomonadaceae > Sanguibacter > Sanguibacter gelidistatuariae. The sequence continues at coordinate 178,396 of NZ_FMYH01000001.1, read as the reverse complement.
TGAGGACCCCGTCGTCGACCAGCCGATCGATGGCGGCCTGAGCATTGGCTGTGCTGACGCCCAAGACGCTCGTGGCCAGGTGGGAGTCGATGACCGGCCGCGTCATGACCAGGTCCGCGAGCCGCCAGGCGGCGGCCCCGCGACGGGCCGTGATGACCTCGTTCCACTCGGTCCGCGCGGTGGTGATGTCTTGGACGAGCTGGCGGGAGTTTGCGATCGCGGGGAAGGCAGCCTCGGCGATGGCCAGGACGATCGGGACCACGTCGCCGCCCCGGTAGGACTCGAGCGCGGCGAAATAGCGCTGGGTGTCCCCAAGCAGGCCCGCGGACACCGGCACCAGGGTGCGGGTGGTGAGGCCGCCGGCGCGGAGCATCGCATGCAGGAGCGCGCGGCCGGTGCGTCCGTTGCCGTCGGTGAAAGGGTGGAGGTTCTCGAACTGTGCGTGGGCGACGGCTGCCTGCGCCAGCACGGAGAGGTCGTCACGCGCGATGAACGCGGTGAGGTCCGCCATCGCGGACGGGAGGTGTCGGTGGTGCGGGGCGACGTAGTCCGCGCCGTGTGGGCCGCGTTGTGAACCGCCGATCCAGACCTGTTCGGTGCGGAGCTCGCCGGCATGGGATGGGTCGTGCGAGCCGAGCAGCGCTCGGTGCATGGCGAGGATGGCTTGCGTGTCCAGGTGGGCGGCGGCGTCGAGCGCGCTGGTCATCGCGGTGACGTTGCTGACGATCTCGTCGGCGTTGGCCCGGCCGGTGCGTCCGAGCTCGGACAGGGCGATCGCCTTCGCGGAGGAGGTGAGGTTCTCGATCTGGGACGAGCTCGCGGACTCGGTTCGTAGGATCAGAGCGGCGAAGGAGACCCGGTCGCTGGCGGCCTCGCCGTCGAACCTGGCGATCTCGGCGCTGGCTTCCTCGACAACTGCGGTCGTCTCGGGTGGGAGGACGGGGCTGAGGCCGGCGATGGGCACGGGAACCGAGGCGCGGTAGGGGCCGCGGAAGGCGCTCGAGCCGCGGCGCGGCCCGAAGCCCGCATCGGGCGGCTCCCAGGGGAGGTCCTCGACGGCGAACGCAGGCCAGCTGGAGGTGTGTGGCACCGGTGGGCGGTCGGGGCTCTCCGAGGTCATGACGCAATCTTATGCACGGATGTTGCAACAAACAATAATAAGGACGCGCGTTTCTATCGGATCAGCGCGGGTTGGGTGAGTCTCCCCGAAGAACCGCAGCGCCTGCTCCGACTCTCCCGGACCGGGACCTACCGCGTGCGCGCCGAGTCCATCCCGGCCTTGATCTGGCGGGTCAACGTGTCCAGGTCCGGACCCTCGGCGATCCACTTCAGGTGCACCTGTCGTCCCGGAGTGACGAGGGTGATGCTGTGTCCGCCCGCGTCCTTGCCCTGCTCGAAGGACGAGATCGCCTGGTACGCGACCGACTCCAGCTCGAAGTTCGCGAGCTTCTTCGCATAGAAGACGACACGCCTGTCGGTGGCGATCAAGACTCCCTTGCGGACGGTGCTCATCCGCAGGACCGTGGTCCGATAGGCCCCTTGAGCGGCGCCGAGGATCGTTTCCCCTGGCTCCAGGTGGGGGCGGGCGAGTTCAACGAGCTGCTTGAGCTTGGACATGTGGGTGCCCTCTTCGTCGGCGGGCTGGCAGGTCCAGCATCTCGAGTCGGCCTCGGCGTGGTGACGAGGTGGGTCAATGGGGACTCGGAACCGCCGGGGCGCGCGCGAAGTGCGAGCGAGTGGCCAGTGGGGCCGGTGGAACTCGACGACCGACCCCGCCAGGCTCTCGGTTTCTACACACCCCGTGGAGTCTTCGAACGCCTACTCGTCCAGGGCGACGTTACTCAAAACGCGTCCGTTCAACGTCCGGCTTGTGGGCGGGCTGACTGAACACGTCGCGACCGGGACAAAGCGGTCACGGTCGGTCCGGCTAGCCTTGATCCTGCGGTGGCGCGAACCATCTCCCTCGGAAAGCACCCAAAGAAAACTTCGGCATGTGTCGATTTGGCCTAGCGCCGTTCGACCTATGGGTGAGAGGGTCGACGGGCGACCTTCCAGAACCAAGGAGTATGAGATGGCCAAGTACATGCTGATCATGCGCGCGACGGACGAGTCGTTCGCGAATTTTACGAGCGTCGACTTCACCGAGATCCTCGAGGCGATGGGCAAGTTCAATGACGAGCTGATCCGTGCCGGCGTCCTGCTGGCGGCCGAAGGCCTCGACGACGCAAGCAAGGGGGTCGTCGTCGACTTCACGGAGGACACGCCGGTCGTGACAGACGGCCCCTACGGGGAGACGAAGGAACTGTTCAACGGCTACTACATCCTCGACGTGGCGTCGATCCAGGAGGCGGTCGAATGGGCCAAGCGCGCGCCGATGACCGCGGGAAGCAAGACTGAGATCCGTCGCGTGCCGTCGATCGATGAGTTCCCTCAGGACAACGTCTGGATCCAGAAGGAGCGTGCCTGGCGCGAGCAGACCGGGCAGCTCTGATCTAGTGAGCATGTCGGAGGCGAGGCGCGCCGTCGAGGCGGTGTGGCGTATGGACTCCGCCCGCATCGTCGGCGCCCTCGCCCGCTATACAGGCGACTTCTCGCTGGCCGAAGACCTCGCGCAGGAGGCCCTCGCCGAAGCGCTCGTCTCCTGGTCTGTCGATGGAGCTCCTGCCCAGCCGACCGGATGGCTGCTCACCACAGGCCGTCGCCGGGCGATCGACGCCTTTCGACGCCGGTCCGCCCGCGACGAACGGTATGCCCTGCTTGCCCGCGACCTCGACGAGGAGTTGCCTGGCGTGGATGCACTGTTCGACCCCGATGCGATTGACGACGACGTGCTGGCGTTGATGTTCATCTCGTGCCATCCGGTGCTGTCGAAGGAGGCCCGTATCGCACGCCGTCGAACGCGCAGCCCTCGAGCGAAAGGTCAACGACGTCAGCCGACCGTAGGGGCACCGCCGCTGAACCCACTACGAGCAATGTTCCGGAAGGGAAATGTACGTAATGTCACTCACGAATCCTGATCCAAAAGTCACGCAATACATCGATGACTCTGAGGCTTTTGCCCAACCAATCCTCAATCATCTGAGAGAGCAGATACATGCGCACTGCCCCGATGTCGTGGAATCGATTAAGTGGGCTATCCCGCACTTCAACTACAAAGACGATTTCATGTGTGTCCTGGCTTCAGCTAAAAACCATTGTTCGCTCACTTTCATAAAGTCTGAATTCATGAGCGATCCGCGGTTCGCTGGCGGCAAGAAGGTAAAGCCGGGCCAGCGATTCATGAGCAGAATCATGAGCATGTCCGAGTTGCCATCAGATGACGAACTCGCGGGCTTTATCAAAGAAGCGATGGATCTAAATGACAAAGGCGTAAAACTCGACAAGACGGCCAAGGCCGCACCTAACAGCAATCCAGTGGAAACTCCGGCATATTTCCTGGAAGCACTTTCGACAAACTCCGTTGCCCAAGAGTTTTTCGAAAACCAATCGGCCTCATTCCGCAAGAACTATATTGTGTGGCTCGAAAGCGCCAAGACCGACACCACACGACAGCGGCGAATAGATGAAGCCCTGGAATGGATCGCCGAAGGCAAGGACCGATTCTGGAAATACAAAAAGTAAAAAGGACCGGTATCGGCTGAGGACGTTCTCTCTCGGACGCGCCAGGACAGGTGCGAACAATGTGGACAGGTGTGCGACGCGGCGTCGGGCATGGTCCCAAGCGCTCGCCAGCCGGACCAGATCTAGCGTCCCACCTGCGATTGCGTCATGCTGGTGCTGCTCGCGGCGCCTGCCGCGGAAACCACCGCTGACGGACGCGACCGCGACCGCGGCACCAGCGAGATGGACGTGACCTGCGATGGCTACTGCGGTGATTGAACGGCGTCGGACCGGATGGGACGTCATCCTGGGGATCCTGCTCGTCATCGGGGCCTTCGTGGTCCTCGGCGACGTGCTCCTGGCCACGGCCGTGTCGGTCCTGCTCATCGGGTGGACGAGCCTGATCTCGGGCGTATTCATGCTCGTCGGCGCGCTCTTCCGGATCAAGTCCGGCGGCGCCTGGTCCGTCGCGCTGGGCGGTGCGGTGCTCACCGTGCTCGGCCTGTTCATGCTGCGCAACATCATCGTCGGTGCGGTTCTGCTGACGGTGCTCGCCGGCGCGCTCTTCCTCACCGGTGGACTCGTGCGCGTCGTGACGGCCTTCCAGTCCGAGAAGCACAAGCTCATCCTGGCGATCAGCGGCGTGGTCTCGATCGGTCTCGGCGTGTTTGTGCTGATCAACCCGATCACCGCGACGCTGTCGCTGCTGGGTATCCTGCTCGGCGTGCAGATCCTCGTCGAAGGCCTCACCCTCATCACGCTCGGCCGCCTGCGCGTGGGAGATGGGGCCGCGGAGTGACCTCCGCGACGGGCGCGGCATGACCGCGCGACTGGTCCCGGCGGCCAGCTCGAACTGGTCCCTGAGCGGGGTGAAGGGCATCCGGATCGCTGTGCGGCTGCCCCCTGAGCAGGCCCTCGACCAGGTGGTCGCCGGCCTGGTCGCCGGGCGCCGCTTCCGCCTCAAGGAGCGCACCAGCCCGACGTCGGCGCACCTCGCCATCGGGAAGCTGAGCTCCCTCTTCCTCGACGACTTCAGCCTGCTCTTCGAGCTTGTCCCGCGGCGGCTGAGGGTCGGGCACTGGGCGCTGTCGGGGGCACGCGTCGACGTAGACGCCGAGCCCGGCATCGACGCGTGGACCAGCGTCGTCTGGATCCACCCGCGCCTCGGGAGCGAGAGCCAGGTCGCCGTCGTCCTCGGCGACGACCTGGAACCGGTCGCGGCGGCGCTCGCGGCGTCGGGCCATCTGCTGTGGGTGGGCCAGTGGGAGAAGATCGACCAGAAGGCCGAGATCCTGCGCGCGCGCGAGCAGGAACGCGCAGCCAAGGCCCGACGCCGCGCGCGGTAGCGGGCCACTCGCCCGCCACTGCGCGGGACTGGTCAGGCGGTGAGGTTGCCGGTCCGTCAGTTCATCACGGGACGGTGATGACGACCTTGCCGCGCACGTGTCCGCCCTGGGAGAGGGCCTGTGCCTGCGAGCCGAGCTCGAGCGGGAACGTCTGCTCGACGGCGACGACGTACCGACCCTCCTCGGCAAGCGCGGCAGCCTCGGCCAGCGCCCCGTAGAAGCGCTCGCCGCTGCCACCGTTGACGCGCACGCCGTGCTCGCCCGCGTTGAAGTCGGCGATCGAGACGACCCGGGCCGGGTCGCCGGTGGCTTCGACGAGCTCAGCGATAGACCCGCCGCCGACGATGTCCACGGCCGAGGTGATCGGGGCGTCGGTAAGTGCGCGGACGCGAGCGGCCAGGCCGGGGCCGTACGTCGTCGGGATGGCGCCGAGGGACCGCAGGTAGTCGTGGTTGCGCTCCGAGGCGGTGCCCACGACCGTGGCGCCGCGCGCCACGGCGAGCTGGACGGCCGCGCTGCCGACGCCGCCCGCGGCGCCGTCGATGAGCACGGTGTCACCGGAGGAGAAGGGGACGTCGGCCAGGGCACGCGCTGCGGTCTCCACGGCCATCGGCAGGCCCGCGGCCTCGACGAAGCTCAGCGACTCGGGCTTGGTCTCGAAGTGGTCGAGGACCGCGTACTCGGCCGTGACGGCATGACCGGAGCCGAAGACGTCGTCGCCCACGGCCACGCCCTGGACCCCTTCGCCGACCTCGTCGACGACGCCCGCAGCGTCGCTGCCGGGGATGACCGGGAAGGTCGAGGGCGACATCTTGGCGAGGTAGCCGGCGCGGATCTTCCAGTCCATGGGGTTGACGGAGGCGGCAGACACCCGGATCCGAACCTGCCCTGGGCCGGCGTGCGGCTCGGGAGCCTCAGCGACGGTCAAGACGTCGGGGGAGCCGTACTCGGTGAACTGCAGTGCACGCATGAGAAGCCCTTCGGTAGGTGTCAGCCGCGGCGACCTGCGCCGCTCCCTGTGCACAACGACGGCCGACGCGGCAGCCTTCCCGAGGGGCGGTGGGCCGGGCCAGGTGGGCCGGGCCGGGCCGGGGTCAGGGGTGGTGCGGGGCGGCGTCGGGCGGGTCCGGGGTGAACATGGACTCGATGGTTGTGCCGAAGATCTGGGCGAGCGTGAACGCGAGGGCGAGGTTCGGGGCGTAGCGACCCTTCTCGATCGAGATGATGGTCTGGCGGGAGACCCCGGCGGCGCGGGCCAGGCCGTCCTGGGACAGCCCGTGTGCGCGGCGGAGGTCGGGCAAGGTGTTCTGCATCGGCTCAGGTGAGGCGGTCGCGGAGGATCGCATAGTGGATCCAGTGCACCGCGACCACGACTCCGAGCAGGCCGAAGGCGAGGAGGCCGCTGCCGACCTGGTCGATGAGCAGCAGGTACAGCCCGAAGCCGGCGATGACGACGAGGGCGACCTGGAAGGACCAGGCGGCCGACCGGTCGGCGAGCTCGCGCTCCATGCTGCCGTCCGCGGCGGTCCGGTCCCTCTTCTCGCGGTGCTTGCGCAGCGCGAGGGTGCCCAGCCCGCTCGCCATGACCACGGCTCCGTAGAGCGCGGGGATGAAGGGGTTGTGGGGTGCCGCCCGGGTGAGGGCGCCGATGCCGACGAGTGCGGCCACGAGGCCGCCGGCAAATACGAACCACGCGCGCATCTATCCTCCAGATATGTCAACGTTCCTTGACGTCGACGCTAGGGTGCGCGGTCGTCAATGTCAAGGAACATTGACATTGGCCCGTCGCGGGGGCCGCGGGAGAATCCGGGCGACGTGCCCGCTCAACCAGCCGGTGCGTCGTCGGGCAGCGTGCCGGGCGGGGTGGGGTCGTCGCCCATCGCGCGCACCATGGCCTGGACGCCCTGGAGGAGGGCGCGGACGTCGTCCAGGGCCATCCGGTCGAGCGGCATGCGGTCCATCTCGGGCTTCGTGGTGAACAGGCGTTGGACCGTCTCGCGGCCTTGCGGGGTCGCCACGACGCGGCGGACGCGATGGTCGTTGGGGTCCTCGGTGCGGGTGAGCATGCCCTGGTTGCCGAGGCGGTCGAGGATGCCGGACATCGTCGCCAGGGATACCCCGATCGCCGTCGCGAGGCCCTGGGCGGTGTTGCCGCGGGGGTCGGTCACGAGGATGGCCAGCACCTTGAGCTGCTGGATGGTCAGCGGAAACGTCAGCAGCTGCCCGATCATCCGGGGGGTGATCGTCGTCTCCCACACGTGCTGAGCGGCGACGAGCTGGCGCATGATCGCCTCGCGCTCGACGGCCTCGCTCGGGGTGGGGGGCGCGGGGGTCATGGCGGCGGGCTCCAACGGTGCTCGGGTGCGGACGTGCTCGGATGCGGACTCAACGTAGCCCGTGTGCTTTGACACATGCTTAGTGTGACACTAACGTTCGCATGAGGCTAAGTACCAGCCTACCCCCAAACCCCGGTGGCCCATATGTTTCGACTGACCCGGCTGAGCCTCGCCAACAGAGCGCTCGTAGCCCTCATCACGATCCTCGTCGCGGGGGTTGGCCTCTTCTCGATGGCCAACCTCAAGCAGGAGCTCATCCCGTCGATCTCCATGCCGCAGACGATGGTCATCACGACGCTGCCGGGGGCCAGCCCAGAGGTCATCGACGAGCAGGTCTCCCTCCCGCTGTCGAAGGCCATCGCCTCCGTGGCCGACGTCGAACAGGTCGTCGCGACGTCCTCGAGCTCGGTGTCGATGCTCTCGGTCTCCTACACCTACGGCGTGGACGCCGCCGAGTTCAAGCGCGCTCTGGAAGGGGCGCTCGACTCCGTCACGTCTCTGCCCGACGGCGCCACCCCCGAGGTGATCGCCGGGTCCATCGCCGACTTCCCGATCATCTTCGTCACCGCGTCCTCCGACAAGCCGGTCAGCGAACTGTCCGCGGCCCTGGCCCAGATCGCCGTCCCTGAGCTCGAGAGCATCGACGGCGTGCGCGCCGCCACGGTCAGCGGCGCGCAGGGCGAGCGCATCACGATCACCCCCGACATGGCGGCGCTCGCCGCCGCGGGCCTGTCCGTCATGGACCTGTCCACCGTGCTCGACGCCAACGGCCTCACCCTCCCGGTCGGCTCGATCGCCGAGAACGGCGAGATGCTCTCCGTCCAGGCCGGCAGCGCGTTGACCAGCCTCGATGACCTCAAGAGCCTCCCGCTCGCCTCCGCGACCCAGCCCGGCGCGGTCGTCACCCTCGGCTCCGTGGCCGACGTCGCGCTGGTCCCCGAGGCGCTGACCTCGATCACCCGCACCAACGGCGTGCCGAGCCTGTCGCTGTCGATCACCGCAACCGCCGACGCCGACGTCGTCGCCACCTCCCACGCCGTCGAGGACACCCTCGACACGCTGCGCACCGAGCTGGGCTCCGACGTCGAGCTGACCACGCTGTTCAGCCAGGCACCGTTCATCGAAGACTCCATCTCGCACCTGGCCACCGAAGGTGTGCTCGGGCTGGTCTTCGCGATCCTCGTGATCCTCGTGTTCCTGCTCTCAGTCCGCTCCACGCTGGTCACCGCGATCTCCATCCCGCTCTCGGTCCTGGTCACGTTCACCGGGCTGTACCTGGGCGGCTACTCGCTCAACATGCTCACCCTCGGTGCGCTGACCATCGCGATCGGACGAGTGGTCGACGACTCGATCGTCGTCATCGAGAACATCAAACGGCACCTCAGCTACGGCGAACCGAAGAAGCAGTCCATCCTCACCGGCGTGCGCGAGGTGTCCTCGGCGATCACAGCCTCGACCCTGACCACCGTCGCCGTCTTCCTGCCCATCGCGATGGTGGGCGGCATGGTCGGGGAGCTCTTCCGGCCCTTCGCGCTGACCGTCGCGATCGCCATGGTGTCCTCGCTCCTGGTGGCCCTGACGATCGTCCCGGTGCTCTCCTACTGGTTCCTCAAGCGCCCCGAGGGCGTCGTGGACGTGGCCGCGGCGCGCGCCGCGGCGGAGGAGAAGGAGCACCGCGGCGCGCTGCAGCGCGCCTACAAGCCGATCCTGCGCTCGACCCAGCGTCACCCCGTCATCACCGTGGTGGCCTCGGTCCTGCTGCTCGTCCTCACCGTCTCCCTCGTCCCGCTGCTCAAGGTCGACTTCCTCGGCTCGACCGGGCAGAACATGCTCATGGTCACCCAGGAGTTCACGCCCGGGACCGACCTCGACGCGATCGGCGAGGGCGCGACTCAGGTCGAGGACGCGCTCGCCGAGATCGACGGCGTCGGCAACGTCATGATGACCGCGGGTTCTGGCGGCGAGGGCCTGGCAGCGATGATGGGCGGCGGCGGGGGCACGGCGTCGTACATCATCACGACGGACGCCGGAGCCGACCAGGCCGCGCTCAAGACGACGGTCGAGAACCGCCTCGCGCAGATCACCGACGCCGGGACCATCACGGTGCCCGAGTCCGGTGGGATGGGCTTCTCCTCCACGGTCGACGTGGTCGTCACCGCGCCCGACGAGACCGTGCTGGACGCGGCGGCCGAGACGGTCACGACGACCCTGTCGGGCCTCGAGCACACCTCGGACTTCTCCTCCGACCGCGCGGCTGCGCAGCCCACGCTGCAGATCGTCGTCGACCGGGTGGCTGCGCTCGAGCACGGGCTGACCGAGATGCAGGTCGTCGGGATCGTCGCCGGGACCGTGTCCCCGCAGAGCATCGGTGGGCTGCGGATCGACAACCACGACTACAAGATCTTCGTCGACTCCGGAGCCACCCCGCAGACGACCGCGGAGATCTCCGGGATCCTGCTCCCGACGCCGGCCGGCCTCGTGCCGCTCTCCGACGTCGCGAGCATCGACCGGGTGACCGTTCCGACGACCATCACCCGTCAGGACGCCGAGCTCGTCGCGACCCTGTCCATCACCCCGGACGAGGGCGAGCTGGGCCAGGTCACCTCGCAGGTCACGTCCCGTCTGGACACGCTAGACCTGCCCGACGGCGCGACCGCCTCGATCGGTGGGCTCGCCGAGCTGCAGGGCGACTCCTTCAGCCAGCTCGGGCTCGCGATGCTCATCGCCATCGCGATCGTCTACCTGCTCATGGTCGCGGCCTTCCGGTCGCTCGTGCAGCCGCTGATCCTGCTCGTCTCGATCCCCTTCGCCGCGACCGGGGCGATCGTGCTGCTGCTCCTGACCGGCAAGCCGCTGGGGATCTCGGCGCTGATCGGCATGCTCATGCTCATCGGCATCGTGGTGACCAACGCGATCGTGCTGATCGACCTGGTCAACCAGTATCGGCGTCAGGGCCAGAGCGTGGAGGATGCCGTCTTCAACGGTGCCCGCCAGCGCCTGCGCCCGATCGTCATGACCGCACTGGCGACGATCTTCGCCCTCGTGCCGATGGCCCTCGGGGTGACCGGGTCCTCCGGGTTCATCTCCCAGGACCTCGCGATCGTCGTGATCGGTGGACTGCTGTCCTCGACCGCGCTGACGCTCGTGCTCGTGCCGGTCCTGTACCGGCTGATCGAGGGGCGCCGGAAGGGGCAGCCCTCGGATGACGAGCTGCTGGTTGTCGACGCGGGCGACGCTGACCTGGTTCCTGTCGGGTAGGGCGCGGCGGGGCTGGCGGTTCGCTGCTGGGCCGGTTGGGCTCGGCTGAGCTGACTGAACTCAGTGGCCGGCTCCCCGGCTGGGCAACGTCCCGTTTGCGTCCCCCCGGGGAGGGGTCCACCGCTGGTTCCCTCGGACCCGAGGAGCGTGCGGCGCGCCGCCTCATCTCGCCGGCCCTCGGTGTCACGTACGGTGCGTGCATTTGTCGACGGTGCGTGTGTTTGAACGCACGTAACGTAGACAAATGCACGCACCGTACGGAAGGCGGGCGGGAAGAGGCGGGCGGGAAGAGAGCTGAGGGGGCTGGCGGGGCTGTCGCCCGGGTGCGGGGCGGCGTCGGGCATGGGTGGCGTGGATGTGGCCCGGACCATCGAGTGCGCGACTTTGGTTCAAGTGCGGCAGTTTGAAGTGCCGCACTCGAACCAAAGCCACGCACTGGGCGCTGGGGAGAGGCGCCCGCCGCCCGAGGGGCGTTCGGCGCGTCACCTCATCTCGCCGGCACTCGGCGTCACGTATGGTGCCTTTTCCAGGTGGCCTGCGCTCTCGCGGGGGTCATCGCGCTCGCGTCCCTCGGGACTCCTCGAGTCACCGCTGAGGGGTAGACCCCGTGCCGGTGGCATACCTTCGGTCTAGCACCGTCGTCAGCGCCGGGCCAGGGACAGGTCGGACAACCGCTCACGCCGTGAGCGAACAGCCCCGGCCGAGCCGGCGGCCCGGCGGCCCCGGCTGCCTGGCGTCCATACGGTGCGTGCTCTTGACTACGGTGCGCGTGTTTGAACGCACGCACCGTAGTCAAGAGCACGCACCGTATGGGTTTGGGCGACCGAAGGCAGCCCCGGGCGGGCGACCGGGGCCCGGCTCAGGCCAGGCGCCCACCACCTACCCCACCGCCTACCCCACCACCTACCCCACGCCCACCACCTACCCCGCGACCGCCTCCACGACAACCCCGCCGAACCGGGCCTCGCCAGCCCGGAAGGGCTGCCCCGAGATGAACACCTGCCCGGACCGGGCCAGCTCCGAGGCCGGCTTGCCGTCGGCGTAGTGGGCGTCGAACCCGCCGGAGAAGCTCGTGTTGGACAACCAGACCGGGCGTCCGTTCTCGTCGGTGACCCAGGCCTCGCACCACCGGCAGACGAAGTTGGGGTACCGGCTGAAGGGGATCCCGTAGACCCCGCACACCGGGCAGGTCTGCTCGGTCGGGGCGGTTCCGAGTCCCCGCTGCGCGGTGAGCCGGCCCAGCCGGGACATGTCGATGCCGCGCATCCCCGGCCAGCCGTGGACCGCGCGGGCCCACTCGGGGGCGATGTACTGGGTCCCGTGCCGGGCCCCGAGGAGCGCACCGGCGATCGCAGCCACCGTGTCGGTGTCGCCGCCGATCCGCACCGCGCGGTGCAGGGCGTCGGACAGGTGGGAGACCATCCGGTCGTACTCGGTCGTGACGCCGGGGGAGAAGTACGGCGACAGGTAGATCGCGTGCCAGGCCGCCTGCAGCGCGGTCACCGCGAAGCCGTTGGTGCGCAGGTCGGCCCGGGGCTGCTCCTGCTCGGCGTCGGCGATCCACTCCTCCCACGGGCCGCGGCGCTCCGCCGGGAGCAGGTCGAGCCCGGCCCGCACGTCCAGGCGTGCCTCGGTCACGGCCACCCGGATGGCCTCCGACCACAGCACGCACGACTCGGCCGCGAGCGGGTCCGCGTGGGTCAGCTGCGCGACGGCGGTCGCTGCCCGCGCGGTCGCCTCGCGGTCGTCGAGGGCCACCAGGGCGACGACGCCGGTGCGCATGAGCGCGCCGTTGCCGGCCGTGCGCCCGGTCGCCTCGTGCAGCGCACGCGATGCGGCGGTCAGCCGCTCCGAGGGGGAACCCGACAGGTGCGCTGCCGCGCGCAGCACCGACGCGGTCTGCGTGCCGACGTCGGACGCCCCGCCGGAGAACCAGTCCTCGAAGGCCGCCGCGATCTCGTCGAGCTCGGCGGCCGTGCGCAGGCCGCCGCCGCGCTCGCTCACCCGGGCGATGCAGATCGCCATCTGGGTGTCGTCGCTCCACTCCCCGGGTGCGTAGGGACCCAGCCCGCCACCGCGCATCTCCGCCTCTCCCTCGGGCGGCCAGGAGAACTCGTACGGAACCCCGAGTGCGTCGCCGCAGGCCTGCCCGAGCAGAACCCCGGAGGCGCGGTCGAGCAGGGCGAACTGGTACGGGTCAGAGCTCATGGTTGAAGATTACAGAACGGTGACGGTGCCACCGTGGAAGCGCGCCCTCTACTCAGGTTCTGCACAACCGTGCCGATACTCAGAGTGTGGCAAACGACACAGACCCGCAGGTGCGATCGACCGAGGTCGACGCCGAACCGCGCCCGGCCCCGCGGCGGCGCAAGACCCGCCGCTGGACGCTCATGCTGTTCGCGATCGAGGTCGTCATCGTCGCCGCCCTCGTATGGTTCTCCTGGTCGGGCGGCTCCTGGGCCTGAGCGCGCCGGCGCGCACCGCGGACCGCGTGGACCCTGCGGAACGCAGGAGAGAAAAGGCATACGCTTGCTCTTCGCCCGCCGGACTGAAAGAGAGCAATGAACCACGACGACGTCGAGGCGCTGCGCCGCGACAACGCCGCCTGGCGGCTCCTGCGAGCCGACTCCGCCCCGCTGGTCCTGAGCTTCCTCGGTCGGGTCTTCATCGAGCAGAACGTCCGCTCGATCGGTGAGACCGAGCTGGTCTCCCTGCTCGACGACGCGCTCTACGACCTCAATGCGGGCGCCGCGCCGGGGGAGGTCCCCTACCCGCGCTCACCCAAGGCCTACCTGGACACCTGGGCCGGGTCCGACGCCGCGTGGCTGCGCAAGTACTACCGCCCCGGATCCGACGAGCCGCACTACGACGCGACCCCCGCCGTCGAGAAGGCTGTCGGATTTGTCGCCTCGCTGAGCGGGCGGACCTTCGTCGGGACCGAGTCTCGCCTCAACACTGTCTTCGAGCTGCTCCGTCAGCTCGCCGTGGGCACCGAGACCGACCCCGGAGTGCGTCTCGCCGAGCTCGAGGCGCGCCGCGCCCAGCTCGACGCCGAGATCGCCCGGGTGCGCGACGGCGTCGTGCAGGTCCTGGACTCCGGCGCCCAGCGAGACCGCTACCAGCAGTTCGCGGCGATGGCCGCCGAGCTGCTCTCGGACTTCCGCGAGGTCGAGGACAACTTCCGCCGCCTCGACCGGGACATGCGCGAGCGCATCACCGGCTGGGACGGCGCCAAGGGCGAGCTGCTCGAGCAGGTCGTGGGCAGCCGCGACTCGATCGCGCAGTCCGACCAGGGCCGCAGCTTCCACGCCTTCTACGACTTCCTGCTCTCGCGCGAGCGGCAGGAGGAGTTCACCGAGCTCATCACGAAGGTGCAGTCCCTCGAGGCGATCAGCACGATCAGCGGGGTGAGTGGCGGCGACCGGCGGATGCGCCGGATCCACTACGACTGGCTCGAGGCCGGGGAGCGCACGCAGCAGACTGTGCGGGTGCTCTCGGAGCAGCTGCGCCGTTTCCTCGACGACCAGGTGTGGCTCGAGAACCGCCGGGTCATGGACCTGCTGCGCAGCATCGAGGGGCACGCGCTCGCCGTGCGGGACCTCCCGGCGGCGACCCTGGACGAGCTCACGACCGAGATCGGCGGCACGAGCCTGGACATCGTGCTGCCCATGGAACGGCCCTTGTTCCGCCCGCAGAGCGTCGCTCGCATCGAGACCGACGTGGTGGCCGGGGAGGTCGACTTCGACGTGACGCGGCTCTTCGACCAGGTGCACGTCGACCCCGAGCGCCTCGCGGCGGCCGTGCGTTCGGCCCTGGCCCACGCGAGCCAGGTCTCCCTGCCTGACGTCGTCGCGGCGCAGCCCCTCGACCAGGGCCTCGCCGAGCTTGTCACCTACCTGTCTCTCGACGACCCGCGCTTCACGATCGTGCTCGACTCCGGCCACACCGACGAGGTCCGCTGGGAGGTCGGCGACATCGAACGCGTCGCGACCGTGCCGCGGGTGACCTTCGTCCGCAAGGCCGGCGCGCCCCGCCCGTCCGACTCTGCTCTGGAGACCTCATGACCCAGCCCACGGTGCGCACCGACTCCGAGCTCTCGCACGTCGTGACCGCGCTCATGAAGGGCGTCGTCTACCGCGACACCCACGCCCAGCTCTTCGCCGACCTCGTGACCCTCGTCCCGCAGGTCCGCGACTACGTCGCGACCATCGCGCTGACCGTCGTCGTCGACGAGTCCGAGGGCTACGCCTACCTCCAGGCCCTGCCCGAGGACGACGAGGAGCGCGACACCGCCCTGCGTCTGGTGGCCCGGCGCTCGCTGCCCTTTGACGTGAGCCTGCTGCTCGCGCTCCTGCGCAAGCGGCTCGCGCAGTTCGACTCCGAGGGTGGGGAGACCCGGCTGATCCTGCGCCGGGACGAGATCGTGGAGATGCTGCGAGTGTTCCTTCCGTCCTCGAGCAACGACGTCCGGACGGTCTCCAAGGTCGAGGCCAACATCCACCGGGCGGTCGAGCTCGGGTTCCTGCGGGTCGTCCCGGACGGGTCGTACGAGGTGCGCCGCATCCTCAAGGCCTTCGTCGACGCCCAGTGGCTGGCCGAGCTCGACGCGAGGCTGGCCGAGTACGCGGCGCACGGTGCGGCGTCGGGCATGACTTCTCTCTCTTACTCCGGAATGGAATCCTGACTATGGAAGGCCTGTTCAGCGCGGTCGAGTTGCATGACGCGGAGGCGGACGTCGACCAGCGGGCGGGGTTCCGCCTGGACCGGCTCGAGGTCCTCAACTGGGGTACCTTCGACAAGCACACCTGGGCCTTTGAGCTCGAAGGGCGCAACGCGCTGCTCACTGGGGACATCGGCTCCGGGAAGTCGACCATCGTCGACGCGATCACGACGCTGCTGCTGCCCGCCAACCGGATCAACTACAACAAGGCCGCCGGGGCCGAGGCCCGCGAGCGGACCCTGCGCTCCTACGTGTCCGGCTACTACAAGTCCGAGCGCAACGAGGCGACCGGCACAAGCCGGCCCGTCGGCCTGCGCGAGGGCAGCACGTACTCGGTGATTCTCGGGGAGTTCGCCAACCGCGGCTTCGACGCGCGCGGCGTCCTCGCCCAGGTGTTCTGGCTCAAGGACGGCGACCAGGGGCAGCCGAGCCGCTTCTTCGTCACGGCGACGACGTCGATGACGATCGCCGAGCACTTCGCGAACTTCGACGGCGACATCAACGCGCTGCGCCGGCGCCTGCGCGAGGCCGGCGCCCAGATCCGCGACACCTTCCCCGAGTACGGCAAGGACTTCCGCCGGCTCCTGGGCATCGAGTCCGACCAGGCCATGGACCTGTTCCACCAGACCGTCTCGATGAAGTCGGTCGGCGACCTCAACGAGTTCGTCCGTCAGCACATGCTCGAGCCCTTCGACTCCGCGCAGTGGACCGAGCGCCTCGTCGCCCACTTCGACGACCTCACCCGCGCGCACGACGCCGTGACCCGCGCCCGGGCGCAGATCCTCCAGCTCACGCCGCTGGTCGCCGACTGCGACAAGCACGCGGCCGCCGTCGCCGCCGCGACCGCGGCCGCCGCCCAGCGCTCCGCGCTGCGCTACTTCACCGCGACCCGCAAGGTCGAGCTGCTCACCTCCCAGATCGACGCGTACGACGCCGCGATCACGGCCCGGGAGTCGCGGATCGTGGCCGTGGATGCCGAGGTGACCACGGTCGAGGCCGAACGGCGACGGCTCGAGCTCGAGCGCGCCGGGCACGGCGGAGACCGCCTCACCCAGATCGAGGGCGAGGTCGCCCGGCTGGACGTGCTGCGCGCCGAGCGCGAGCGCAAGGCCGCGGAATACCGGTCCAACCTCGCCGCCGCGGGCCTCGACCCGGTCGACGGGGCGAGCGACTTCGACTTCCGCCGTGGGCAGATCCTGGGCCAGGTGAGCGCGGAGAAGACCGAGCTGCGCCAGGTCGAGACCGCGATCGGCGAGCTCGACGTCGACCTGCGCGAGCAGAAGGTCGTCAGCCGGGAGATCAACGACGAGATCACGTCGCTCCAGGGCCGCACGTCGAGCCTGCCCAACCGGTCGCTGCTGCTGCGCGCCCAGGTCGCGAGCGAGCTCGGCCTGGTCGAGGACGACCTGCCCTTCGCCGGTGAGCTCATCGCCGTGCGCGCCGAGCACCAGGACTGGGAGGGCGCGGCCGAGCGGGTGCTGCGGGGCTTTGCGCTGTCCCTGCTCGTGCCGGCCGAGCACTACGACGCGGTGTCGGGGTGGATCAATGCCAACCACCTCGGCCAGAAGCTCGAGTACTACCGGGTGCCCGCGGGGCAGCGGGGTCGCGTCGAGACGCCGAGCCCCGGGCAGTGGCCCCAGCTCGCCGACCTGCTGTCGGTGCGCGAGTCGCCGCTGTCCGGGTGGCTCGAGCAGGAGCTGGCCCGGCGCGCCGGGCTGGACTGCGTAGACACCCTCGCCGACTTCCGGTCGGCGACCCGGGCGATCACCCGCGAGGGGCAGATCAAGTTCTCCTCGAGCCATCACGTGAAGAACGACCGCAGCCGGATCGACGACCGCTCCACCTTTGTGCTCGGCTGGTCCAACCGGGCCAAGGTCGACACGCTTCTGGCGAAGGCCGAGACGGTCAGTCACCGCCTCGCCGACCTCGGTGACCGCCGCGCCGCGCTCATCGCTGGCAAGGACACCATGGTTGAGAAGGCATACGCGCTCAATCGGCTGGAGATGTTCCGGTCGTTTGTCGAGCTTGACTGGGAACAGGTCGTCAACGACGTCGCGGTGCTGACCGCGGAGAAGCGGCGGATCGAGGCGAACTCCGCCGAGCTGGCCTCGTTGGCGGTCACGCTGACGTCCCTGGCGGAGCGGGCCGGTGACCTCAAGGTCGAGCGGGATGAGCTCATCACGGCCAACGGCGGGGAGAGGCACGCCGTCGAGACGTTCCGGACCCAGCGCGAGACCAGCGCGGCGGTGCTCGCGGAGGCGGGCAGCGGCGTCGCGCAGGAGCAGCAGGCGGCGCTGGTGGCGCTCTTCGAGGAGGTGCGGGCTTCTGGTTCTGGTCGTGACGCCGCGGGTCTTGATGAGATGGAGGCGGCGCTGCGCACCCAGCTCACCGCAGTCGTCGAGGCGCGGCACCGCGAGCAGGGGCTGCTGGCCACGAACGTGGCGCGGGCGATGGCGGCCTTCGCGGTGAAGTTCCCGGTCGAGACGTCCGAGATGGACAACGACGTGCGCGCGGCCGGGGAATATCGCTCCCTCCTGGAGCGCCTCGAGCGCGACGACCTGCCGCGCTTCGAGGAGAACTTCAAGGAGTACCTCAACACGAACACGATCCGCGACGTGGCGCAGTTCGCGGCCGACCTCAAGAAGCAGTCCGAGCTCATGAGCGACCGCATCGAGGTCATCAACGACTCGCTGCGCGCGATCGACTACAACCCCGGGACGTACATCCGGCTGGAGATGGCGCACACGCCGAACACCGAGGTGCGCGACTTCCGCGCGCAGCTGCGCGCGTGCACGGACAACGTGCTCGGCGACGACCTCGAGCAGTACTCCGAGCAGCGGTTCCTGCGGGTCAAGGAGATCATCGAGCGGTTCCGCGGGCGCGAGGGACAGACCGAGGCCGACCAGGCGTGGACCCGGCGGGTGACCGACGTGCGCAACTGGTTCGTGCTCTCCGCCTCCGAGCGGTCCAAGGTCGACGACGTCGAGTTCGAGCACTACTCCGACTCGGGCGGAAAGTCCGGTGGGCAGAAGGAGAAGCTCGCGTACACGATCCTCGCGGCGTCGCTCGCGTATCAGTTCCGCTTGGACTGGGGCGCTGTGCGGTCCAAGGCGTTCCGCTTCGTCGTGATCGACGAGGCGTTCGGGCGCGGGTCGGACGAGTCGACGCGGTTCGCGCTGCAGCTCTTCCGGAACCTCGGGCTGCAGCTGTTGATCGTCACGCCGCTCCAGAAGATCCACGTGATCGAGCCGTTCATCTCCGCGGTGGGGTACGTGGACAACCCGAGCGGGCGCGGGTCGCGGCTGCAGACGCTCACGATCAACCAGTACCGGTCCAAGCGGGCTGCGCACCTGGTGGGGGCGTTGAACCCGGAGTGAGGTGGGCGGTCGGCGGGTCCGACCCGGGGCGGACCGTGACCCGGCCCGCGGCTGGCTGCGATAGCGCCGCGCGGCGTCGGGCATCCGAGCTCCAGGATCAGGTTCCCGGCGATGGGTCGTCTATTTTGCTTGGGGTCGTCTATTCAGATAGACGACCCCAAGCAAAATAGACGACCTGTGGGCGGGGGATCGCCGGCCGCCGGGCTGGCCACTCGGCTCGACTATCCTCAGGGGCATGCCCGTCCTGCCGAGCGCTACGCCTGAACCGACGACGTCGATGCTGGTCGGCGGCGCCCTGCGGGTGTCCGCTCCGCCTGCTCCCGAGCCACTGCCGCACCAGCGGGGGCTGCTGACGGAGCAGATCGCCCGGCGTCTTGAGCGCGATATCCGCTCCGGTGACATCGCGGTCGGTGCGAAGCTCCCGTCCGAGCGTGAGCTCGCGATCCAGTTCGGGGCGAGCCGCAATGTTGTGCGCGAGGTGCTGCGTCGTCTCGAGGCGCAGAACCTCATCGAGGTCGCGCCCGGCCGCGGGTCCTTCGTCAGCGAGCACTCCTCCGCACAGGCGCGTGGCTACGACGCGCTCTACCGGGCCGAGCGACCGACGGTGCGCCAGCTCATCGAGGCGCGCATCCCGCTCGAGGTCGAGATCGTCGGCCTCGCGGCCGAACGCGCCACCGAGGTGGACATCGCCGCGATGGCCGCCGCCAACGACCGCATGGCCACAGCCCAGGACGTCGTCGCGAAGGCGCGAGCGGACCTCGACTTCCACGATGCGATCGCGGCGGCATCGGGCAACCCGGTCCTGCGCGTCATGATGTCGTCGATCAGCGGCCTGATGTTCGAGATGATGCTGCGGTCCAACTCCGACCCGTTGATCGAGGAGGAAGGTGTCCCGCACCACCCGGAGATCTTCGCGGCGATCCGCGCCCGCGACGTCGACCTTGCTCGACACCGTATGCGCGAGCACCTCGCTCTCGGTCTGCGCACCTACGGCTCCGACCTCGACATCAGCCTCGACGTCATGGCCACCCGCCACATCGAGACGCTGCTCCGGAGCTCGCAGGAACGCTGAGCGCGTCAGCGCGCCGACGGCTCCACCTCGGGCTCTGTACGAGTAGAGCCCGATGACAACGCAGCCAGTCAGTGGCGCCCGAAGCCACCTCTGTGCCCCGTCCCCCACATGTGCATCACCCCGCCACCCTCTGCTATGGTCCAACTGGTACTACCAGTTGGACCACCGGTCTTGTGAGGTCGCAAGGCCGCTATGCACGATGTCCTGCAATGCAGCGGAACAGAGAGTACGAGGATAACGATGTCCCTGATACGGCCCCCGACACGCGAGCTGGTCACCGCCAGAGCTGGCGGAATCACCAGCGCCGCCTTGTCCCGCCGGTCCTTCGGCAAGCTGTTCGTCGCGGCGGCAGGAGCGGTCGCGGGCGCCACGGCACTCTCCGCCTGCGCACCGCGCACCGGAGCCCCCGGACCGGATGCACCCCTGCGGGTCATGGCGATCAACCACGTGTGGTCCCAGGCCATCTCGGAGTACTTCCCCGAGTTCGAGGACCTCATCGGTCGCCGCGTCACGATGCAGATGCTCACCGCGGACCAGCTGTCCAACTCTTACAACGTCAAGCTCAACGCCTCTGCGTCGGACATCGACGTCATGATGGTCCGCGCCCTCCAGGAGCAGCTGCTCTTTGCCCGCAACGGCTGGCTCGCCGACCTCACGGGGCGCACCGAGGATGCCGACTACGACTGGTTGGACTTCCAGCAGGCTCCGCGCGACCGCTCGATCACCCGTGGTGAGGTGCTCAGCGTCCCCGTCGTGACCGAGCGCCCCGCGCTGTACTACCGCAAGGACCTCGTCGAGGACTTCGGCGGTGCCCCGCAGACCCTCGACGACCTGCTCTCGATGTCCCTCGAGCTCGCCGACCGCAAGAACAGCTTCTTCGGCTATGTCGGACGCGGGCAGCGGTCCGGCGCCGTGACCCAGTGGTCGAGCTTCCTCTACTCCCACGGCGGCGACTTCACGCTCGAGGACGGCTCCTCCGGCATCGGCACCCCCGAGGCGCTGGCCGCCTACGAGTACTACGGCCGCCTGCTCAAGGAGACGGGGCCGCCCGGGGTGACCAACATGAGCCTCGAGCAGGCCATGCCGATCTTCGCCCAGGGCAAGGCTGCCTTCTACATCGACGCCGACGCGATCTACTCCAACTTCCTCGACCCCGGGATCTCGACCGTCCAGGACACGGTCGGGTTCGCTCCGTTCCCGGCCGGCCCAGCCGGTTCGAAGCCGCACAACATCCCGTCGTGGAGCCTGGGCATCAACACCTTCTCCCGTCTGCAGGACGACGCATGGGCCTTCGTGCGGTGGGCCTCGAGCCCGGAGATGGTCGCCCGGCTCCAGGCCGAAGGCATCCCCGGCGCTCGCCAGTCCGCGTGGTCGGACCCCGCGACCCTCGCCTCCTTCCCGGCCGACCTCGCCGAGTCCATGCGGCTCAATGCCGAGAACGGGATCGGCCACGACCGACCCGAGGTGATCCAGGTGGGCCGAGCCCGCGACATCGTCGGTCGGCCCCTCGTGGCCGGCATCCTCGGCCAGGACGTGGCGCCGGTCGCGCGCGACGCAGACACCGAGTTCGCCGAGTTCCTCGTCCGTGACAACCGTCAGCAGGAGTTCTGATGCCCCGCACCTTCGAGCAGGCCAACCGGCGGCTCAAGTGGACGATGCTGGCGCCGGCCCTCGGCTTCGTCGCCCTGATGATCGTCTTCCCACTGGTCTTCACGCTCAACCTCAGCTTCACCGACGCCTTCGGCGCCGTGAACGCCGACAACAACTACATCGGTATCCAGAACTACATCGATGCCCTCACCGACATGCGTCGCTTCTGGCCGGCCGCATGGCGCACCATCGTCTTCACCGTCGGCGCCGTCACCCTCGAGGTGGTCCTCGGACTGGCCCTCGCGATGCTCATGCGCAAGGCCTTCAAGGGCATGCGGTGGGTCCGCACCGCCCTCATGATCCCCCTGCTCGCGACCCCGGTCGCGATCGGCATCCTGTGGCTGCTCATCCTCGACCCGACCAACGGCATCGCCAACCACCTCCTCGGCTTCGTCGGCATCCCGCCGCAGGAGTTCCTCGGCTCGGTGAGCCAGTCGCTCCCCACGCTCATGCTCATCGACGTCTGGCAGTGGACCCCGATGATGACCCTGCTGCTGCTCGCCGGGCTCACCACCCTGCCTGAGGAGCCCGAGGAGGCCGCCCGCGTCGACGGGGCCAGCTCCTGGCAGCGGTTCCGCCACATCATCGTGCCGATGCTGTGGACGACCCTGCTCACCGCGCTCGTCCTGCGCGCGGTCGACGCCCTCAAGACCTTCGACATCCTCTACGCGACCAAGGGTCCGGGAGGTGGGTCCAACTTCGAGGTGGAGACGCTCAACGTCTACGCCTACGGCCTCACCTTCGACTACCAGGAGTACGGCCTAGCCTCGGCGGTCCTCGTCCTGTTCACCCTCTTCATCATCGGCGTCGTCGTCCTGCTACGACTCCGTCCCGGAAGGAAGTCCGCATGAGCGCCGTCGCCACCCGCACGCACGCCGCGACGGTGACCCCGCCGCCCGTCGTCCTGCGCACACCCCGCCGCTCCCCGTGGGGATGGCTGCGCGGTGTCGCGATCACGATCGTCGCGCTCATCTTCTCGCTGCCGATCGTCTGGATGATCGCCGCGGCGCTCAAGACGAACGTCCAGGTCATGGATCCGTCCGTGGGTCTCTTCTTCTCCCCGACGCTGGAGAACTTCCGCAACATCCTGGCCGACGGCGAGATCGCGCGGTCCATGGGCAACTCGCTCATCGTCGGGGTCGTCTCGACCGTGCTCTCGGCCGTCATCGCGGTCCCGGCAGCCTGGGCGGTCGGACGGTTCTCGATGCAACGCACCGGCTCGATCGTGCTCGTCGCCCGCATCGTGCCCGCGGTGTCACTGCTCGTCCCCTGGTACTACCTCTTCGCCCAGATCGGCCTGGTCGGGACGTACACGGTGCTGATCCTCAGCCACATGTTCGTCTCCGTCCCGCTCATCCTGTGGATCATGATCGGGTTCTTCGAAGGACTCCCGGTCGAGCTCGAGGAGGCGGCACGCACCGACGGGCTGACCGCCTTCGGCGCGTTCTGGCGGATCGCGCTGCCGCTCGCCGCACCGGGCACGGCGACCGCCTCGGTCCTGGCCTTCATCTTCAGCTGGAACAACTTCATGTTCGCGCTGATCCTCGCGGACGAGGACACCAAGACCATGCCGGTGACCCTGTTCAACTTCATCTCCTACGCGAGCACCGACTGGGGCGGCCTCATGGCCGCCGCCGCTCTGATGACCGTCCCGGTCGTCCTCGCCGCGGTCTTCGGCCAGAAGTACCTCGTCGCCGGGCTCACCGCCGGCGCGACCAAAGGCTGACCGGCGCCCAGGCACGTTCCGTCTCACGCAGCACAGCAACCCTCGCAGCAGCAACCCCAGAAAGAGCGCAGAGCACCATGAAGATCATCGACGCCCAGGTCATCGTGACCAACCCCGGACGCAACTTCGTCACGCTGAAGATCACGACGGACGAGGGCATCACAGGGCTTGGCGACGCGACCCTCAACGGCCGCGAGCTGTCCGTCGTGTCCTACCTGCGCGACCACGTCGTCCCGCTGCTGCTCGGCACGGACCCGCACCGCATCGAGGACACCTGGCAGTACCTCTACCGCGGCGCCTACTGGCGCCGCGGCCCGGTGACCATGGCTGCGATCGCCGCGGTCGACGTCGCGCTGTGGGACATCAAGGCGAAGGTCGCCGGCCTGCCGTTGTACCAGCTGCTCGGTGGGGCGAGCCGCGACCGGGTTCGCACCTACGGCCACGCCAACGGCGCCACCGTGCCCGAGCTGTTCGACTCCGTCCGAGCCCGGCTCGCCGAGGGCTACCAGGCCGTCCGCATCCAGACCGGCGTCCCCGGCCTGAAGACCGTCTACGGCGTCCACCAGGGCACCGCCATCGCCGAGGCCGACGGCGTGGCAGGCGCACCGCGCCTCGACCAGCACGCCACGCCGCTCGTCGAAGACTGGGACACCCGCGCCTACCTGCGCCACATGCCGACGGTCTTCGAGGCGGTCCGCAACGAGTTCGGTCCCGAGCTGCCGCTGCTGCACGACGCGCACCACCGGCTCACGCCGATCGAGGCCGCGCGGCTGGGCAAGTCCCTCGAGCCCTACGACCTGTTCTGGCTCGAGGACTGCACGCCCGCGGAGAACCAGGACGGGCTGCGCCTGGTCCGTGAGCACACGACGACGCCGCTCGCGATCGGCGAGGTCTTCAACACGGTCTTCGACTACCAGACGCTGGTCGCCGACCAGCTCATCGACTACGTCCGCTCGGCCGTGACGCACTTCGGTGGCGTGTCGCCGCTGCGCAAGCTCTTCGACTTCGCCGCGCAGCACCAGATCAAGAGTGCCATCCACGGTCCGGAGGACATCTCGCCGGTCGGGATGGCCGCGGCGATCCACCTTGACCTCGCGATCCACAACTTCGGGATCCAGGAGTACTCCGGGTACACCGCGCGCACGCACGAGGTGTTCCAGCACGCCTTCACCTTCGAGGACGGCCACCTGCACCCCGGCGAGGCGCCCGGCATCGGCGTTGAGCTCGACGAGGAGATGGCTGCCGGTCACCCCTACGAGCAGGCCTACCTCCCGGTCAACCGCCTGCAGGACGGGACCATCCACGACTGGTGAGCCGGGACTGTTCCTGCCGACCCGACCCGACCCGACACGCCCCGGCGCCTGCGCGCCGGGGCGTGCTGCGGCGTCGGGCATGCGGCGACGGGGCCACGGCGGAGCTGCGACGACGACGGGTCGTCTATTTTGCTTGGGGTCGTCTATCCAGATAGACGACCCCAAGCAAAATAGACGACCCAGAGGTCTCGCTGAGGTGACGGGCGACTGGGGCTGGCGGGACGACCGCTAGCTGCCGTCCCGCCTGCGTGGAACCGTCCCGCTAGCTCAGCCGCGACCCGATCGACCTGTGCAGCTGCAGCAGGCTCGCCTGGCTGAGCTGGACCGTCTGGGCCTCGAGCTGGCGCAGGACGTGGCCGTCGTTGAGCATCTTCTCGCTCGACTGGACGAGGACGGTGCCGGCGCCGGTGAAGTCGAACTGGCGCTCCTCGTCGGAGTCCATGCCGAAGAACCCGCCGACCACGGACAGGAAGCTGTGCATCCACGCTGCGTCGAAGTGGTGCGACGGGGACGGGCAGTCGGCCCAGCCGACGAGGGCCTGGGGGTCCACCCGCAGCGGCGGCTCGGCGAACATGACGGGCCCATTCGAGGAGGCTAGGAACTTCCCCGTGCCCAGGAGCGTGAGGAAACCGGGGACGATCGACTGCTTGAGGCTCAGCCCCGGCTCGAAGGCCAGCAGGTTGGAGGCGCGGATCGTGAGGTTGCCGTCGTCGAGGTCGAAGGAGTTGATGTTGTACCCGCGGTCGCCGAGGATGAGCTTGCCCTGGCCCTGGGCGACCACCCAGTCGTCGGCGTAGAGCGGCGAGGAGAACTGCGAGGCGACCATCGCGGTGAGGTTCGTCCGCGAGAGCGGCTCGAAGGCCACGTTGCCGTAGTAGGCGATCATCGCGCCCTTGGACGTGAACCAGGGCGTGCCGGCGAGGTCGACGCAGAAGGCGTAGTCGTTGCCGGGGATGTTGTCGTTGACCGGGAGCGTCCCGGGGTTGTGGATCTGGATGCTCATCGCGTCTCCCCTAGAACTTCTTCTCGGATGCCTGCACCCACACGGTGCCCTGGCCGCTCAGCTTGAGCTGCATCGCTTCCCCCGACCCGCGCCCGACGACGTCCCGGAAGCCGACGTGCGCGGACAGGTCCACGGTGATCTGGCCGAGGTGCCCGACGTAGGCCTGCGGGTCCACGACGACCTGCGGCTTCGCCCCGCCGACGGCCAACGCGATGGCCCCGCCGTGGGAGAGCACCGCGACCGTGCCGTAGCCGGTGACCTGCGTGGTGAACATCCCCTGGCCGGTGACCGCGCCGCGGACCGCCCCGCGCATGCCGCCCTGGGAGGACAGGGACACGATCGACGTCTGCACGTTGCCCTCGTAGGCGAGCATCCGCTCCGCCTCGACCGTCAGCACGCTCGAGCCGTCCAGCTCGATGACCTCGACGTAGAGGCCGTCGCGGCCGAAGTAGACCGTCCCGGAACCCTCGGCGACCATGAGGCCCACGTGCTCGCCCTGCATCATCCGCCCGGCGGCGCCGGCGATCGCCCCGACGCCCGGCATGCCGCCGCCGCCCCCGCTCATCGAATAGGGGGTGAAGACCACGTCGCCCGTGTAGTAGAGCATCGACCCCTGGCGGGCGAACACACGCTGCCCGGGGTGGATCGTCGTCTTGAGGACCTTGTAGTTCTCGAGCTCCATGGCCATGTCAGCGCTCCTCTGGCTGGATGTAGACGATGCCCTGGCCGTCGAAGCGGAGCGAGAACGCCTCGCCGTTCCCGCCGCCGACGGCCGAGCGCCACGTGACGTCGGTGACGAAGGTCTGGTTGAGCTGGCCGTGGAAGGCGACGAAGGCGTCCGGATCCACGACGAGTGGGTACTGCGGGGCGACTTCGAGGGCGATGATCGGCCCGCCGGCCGAGAGTAGCGCGATGGTGCCGGTTCCCGTGACGGTCGTGGTGAACAGGCCCTGCCCCGACGTCGCCCCGCGCAGCCCGGTGAACTTCACGTCCGTGCGCAGCTGCCCGACGAGGGCCAGCAGCTGGGAGGCCTCGACGTGCAACGCGTCGTTGGTGAGCTCGAGGATCGTGATGTCCTGGGCGTCGACGGCGAAGTACACCGTGCCGCTCCCGGTCACCTCCATGAGCGAGATGGACTCTCCGGTCATCTTGCGCTTGAAGGCGGCCTTGAAACCGTCACCGCCGCCCATGCCGGCGTTCTTGAAGGCGACAGCGCCGTCGTAGGCGACCATCGACCCGGTGATCGCGCGGATCGTCTCGTTCGCCAGGTCGGCGACGAGCACGCGGTGCCCTTGCATCCTCAGCTGTGCCACGAAGCTCCTCATGCTCTCTCGGCGCTTGCGCCGACGGCGCCTGCGTTTCCGCCCGCCCCCGGTCCCCGCCGCCCCGCCCCTCGCTGAGTGCACGATTTTGTACGCGACACGCCGGTGCGACACGCGCATCTTCATGCACTCAACGGGGGAGGAGGTAGGTGGGGTGGGTGAGTGGGTCGGGTGTCGGTCGATGATGGCATGGGAGGGGCGTGTTGCGTCACGGGGAGAGGTCCCCATAGGCTCCACGAGGCGGCATCGCGGTCATCCCACGCGTCGCGCAGCACCACACCGAACTGGGATGCACCGGACAAGGAGCACCATGGCCGCCCCCGCAGGCTGGTACGTCGACCCGCAGAACCCGCAGCTGATGCGCTTCTTCGACGGGCAGAGCTGGACCACGCAGACCCAGGCGGCGCCCGCCCAGGCGCCCCAGCAGGGCCCGACGACGCAGCAGGGCTGGCAGGGTCAGGCGCAGAACCAGCAGGGTCAGAACGGTGCGGGGGTGTCCTACCAGCACCCCGGTCGCCAGTCGGCAGACCAGCAGCAGTCCGGCTACACCCAGCCTGGTCAGCAGTCCGGCCAGCCCGGGTTCGGCCAGCCCGGCTTCCAGCCGAGCGGCTATGGCCAGCAGCCCGGCGTCGGGCAGCCTGCCACCCAGCAGCCAGCCAACAACCACCAGCCAGCCAATCAGCAAGCCGGTGCGGGCGGCTTCCAGTTCGGCGGCGGCCAGCAGATCCCGACCGCGGACCGGCCGACGACCGGGTCGCCGCGCGGGGTGAAGATCGCCATCGCGGGTGCCGCGGTCGGCGTCGTGGCGATCATGGGGATCGGCATGGCCATGAGCGACGACCCCACCGCAGGGTCCGCGTCCAGCACCGGCGTCAAGATCCAGGAGCCGCTCCCGAGCGGCTATGACTGCGACACCCTCAACGACGACACCATCTCGGCCTCCGCGGGCAACAGCAGCGACCAGCAGCTCGTCGCCACGAGCGGGTTGACCGTGGTGAAGGACCGCATCGACGACGCCAAGGTCCCCGAGCAGGGCAAGAGCATGGAGGTCTTCGCCTGCTCCGGCACGTTGACCTTCGGCGACGGCACCGAGATCGACGGAACCGTCATGCTGACCCTCGAGGACGACGGCTTCTTCTACGTGGGCCTGGGCTGATCAGGTCGTGAGGCGGCGGGACGGGCGGGGAATGTCCGTCCCGCCTGTGTGGTTAGCACGGGCGTGAGCGAAACAACCAAGAACATCAAGGTCGACATCTGGTCCGACATCGCGTGCCCGTGGTGCTACATCGGCAAGCGCCGTTTCGAGGACGCACTGGCGCGCTTCGAGGCCGCTGGCTTCGACGGTACGGTCGAGATCGAGTACCACTCCTTCGAGCTGGCCCCGGACACCCCGGTGGACTTCGAGGGCTCCGAGATCGACTTCCTCGCCAAGCACAAGGGCATGCCGGCCGACCGCGTCCAGCAGATGCTCGCGCAGGTCACCGAGATCGCCGAGTCGGTCGGGCTGCACTACGACTTCGACGCTCTCCAGCACACCAAGACGCTCAAGGCCCACGAGCTGCTGCACTTCGCCAAGTCCCAGGGCCGGCAGCTCGACATGAAGGAGCGCCTGCTCGGGGCGTACTTCGAGGAGGGCAAGCACGTGGGCCGGGTCGACGATCTCGTCGACCTCGCCGCCGAGATCGGCCTGGACCGTGACGAGGCGCGCCACGCCCTCGAGAGCGGGGAGTTCGCCGCCGACGTCGAGGCCGACTTCGCCCAGGCGATCGCCTACGGCATCCAGGGCGTCCCGTTCTTCGTCGTCGACTCCCGCTACGGCGTGTCCGGCGCGCAGGACCCGGCCGCGTTCGTCCAGGTCCTCGAGCAGGCCGTGGCCGACGCCGCGACGCAGGCATCCGAGGACGCCTCACCCGAGGTGGTTCCCGATGCCCGTTGACCGCGCCGCCGAGGCGGCCGCCGCGCCGTCCGGCGAGCAGCCAGCGCCGCTCGCGGCGCCGTCCTTCGTCATGGTCGGCGCCGACGACGCCGGTATCTGCATCGACGGGGTGTGCGCCCTGCCGTCCTCGCCGGCCCAGGCCTGACGGGCGCGCCCCCGGAAACCTCTAGGCTCTGGGGGTGACCAACACGATCGGTGAGACTGCTCCGCCCGCGGCGACGGACCCCCTCGCGACGGCAGACCAGCCGACGCCGACTGCTGCGTCAGCAGCCTTGCCCACGGCCTCACCCGCCCGCTGGTGGTCCCGGCTGGTCCATGACCCGGCTCTGCCGCCCGTGCCCCGCATCCCGCGCTGGTGGTCGCTGCACGGCGTCGGCTCCTGGTTCGCGGTCGTGTTCTTCACCTGGTCGATGACCCCGTCCCTGCTGCCCCGGCCGTGGTACCTGCAGGCCGTGGCGACGGGGATCTGCGTGGCGCTCGGCTACGGCGTCGGCACCACGGTCGCGGCGGGGCTGCGCAAGCTCGGCTTCTCCCCGGACTGGTCGG
Organism: Sanguibacter gelidistatuariae; assembly: GCF_900096585.1. Classification (GTDB taxonomy): domain Bacteria; phylum Actinomycetota; class Actinomycetes; order Actinomycetales; family Cellulomonadaceae; genus Sanguibacter; species Sanguibacter gelidistatuariae. Next base: position 149,191 of record NZ_FMYH01000001.1, on the reverse strand, counting down.
CGCGCGCCCGCCGCTGGGGCTGGATCGCGCTCGTGATCCTCATCGTCATCGAGGTGCCCACGGCCCTCGTCCTGGGCGCTCGGTGGCAGACGATCACCCGGGAGCTCGTCGCCATGCCGGGCGGCGACGGATGGCTGTGGGTCCTCATCCTGCCCCTGTCCGCGCTGGTCGCCGTGGGCCTCATCGCCTTCGGGCGCTTGGTCATCTGGGTGGGCAAGCGTGTCGCCCGCTTCGGGTCCCGGTTCATCCCGGCGCTGCCGGCCAAGATCGTCGGCGCAAGCGTCGCGATCGTGCTCACCGTGATCCTCGTCCAGGACGGCGTCCTGGCTGGGGTGCTCGCGGTCGGCGGGAACATGGCCGCGGCCACGGACCGCCTGGAGGTCGACGGAGTCGACCAGCCCGACGCCCCCGAGCGTTCCGGGTCGCCCGCCTCCCCCGTCGCGTGGGAGGACCTGGGTCGCAACGGTCGTGCCTTCGTCGCGGACGGGCCCACCGCGGCCGACCTCGAGGCGTTCAACGGAGAGCCCGCCCTCACCCCGATCCGCGCCTATGCGGGCCTCGGCTCGGCGAGCGACGTTCACGACATCGCCGCGATCGTCGTGGCTGAGCTCGAGCGCACCGGCGCCTTCGACCGCGCGGTCCTCGCCGTCTCCACGAGCACCGGCAGCGGATGGGTCAACGAGTCCACGACCATGGCCCTGGAGTACCTCTACAACGGGGACACCGCCGTCGCGGGCATGCAGTACTCCTTCCTGCCCAGCCCGCTCGCCTTCATCGCCGACCGCGAGACCCCGCAGGACGCCGGGCAGGAGCTCTTCGACGCGGTGTACGACGTCTGGTCCGACCTCCCCGCCGACGACCGTCCCCAGCTTGTCGTCTTCGGTGAGAGCCTCGGCTCCTACGGCGGTCAGTCGGCCTTCAGCGGTGCGGACGACATGGTCGCCCGCAGCGACGGCGCGCTGTGGATCGGCACCCCGAACTTCGCCGAGCCGTGGGGTCGCATCACCAACCGCCGCGACGCGGGCTCGCCCGAGCGCCTGCCCGTGGTCGACGACGGCGAGCACGTGCGCTTCGCCGACTCTTCCGACGACCTGGAGGGCCTGGGGGCGTGGGAGGCCCCGCGCGTGGTCTACCTCCAGCACGCGACCGACCCGATCGTGTGGTGGTCCCCGGACCTGCTGCTGCGACAGCCGGACTGGCTCAAGGAAGACCTCTCACCAACCGTCAACCCTGAGATGAACTGGTTCCCCTTCGTGACGTTCTGGCAGGTCACCGTGGACATGGTGTTCTCGATCGACACGCCCGACGGCTACGGCCACAACTACGAGCTCGGCACGATCGACGCCTGGGCGGCGATCCTGGAACCCGATGGCTGGACCGCCGACGACACCGCGCGGCTGCGCGACTGGGTGACCGCTGACGCCGCGAGCTGACGACGCGCCGCTCCGCCACCTCAAAAATCCGCCTCAGAACTCCGCAGCCTCAGAACTCCGGCATCGCCAGATCGGGGTCGAAGCACGGCGCCCGCAGCAGGGTCGCGGTCGCCCAGCCCGCCCGCAGCAATGCGGCGTCGGTGCCCGGTGTCTCGGCGCTCTCGACCGCCTCGTACTGAAGCTTCACCTTGCCCTCGTCGAGGCGGTACATCGTGCCCTGGACCCGACCGAAGGTCGCCAGGGTCGCCCGGCGCAGCCCGCGCAGGTCGCCCAGCTCGCAGTCCGGGACGTTGATGTTGAGCACCCCGGGAACCCAGCCGGGTGAGACCGCAGGTAGGGTCCCCACCCACTCGACCGCCCGGGCGGTCACCGCCGCGGCGGTCTCCCAGTGCACCGGGTCGGGGGAGTCCAGGGAGACCGCCACCCCGCGGATGCCGTGGGTCATGGCCGAGAGCGCTGCCCCAACGGTCCCCGAGTGCAGGATCGCATTGCCGGTGTTGGCGCCCCGGTTGATGCCCGAGAGCACGAGGTCGGGTCGGGGACCGAAGCCGTCGTGGGCGGCGACGAAGGTGATGTACGCGGGGGTGGCCTTGACCGCGAAGGAGGGCACGTCGTCGGGCAGGCCCGGGGGGCTGGTCTCGGTGAAGATGAGCCGGCCGTCGCGCTCGGCGCTGATCAGCGAGGCGCCCGCGCCGGAGGACTCCCGCGCCGGGGCGGCGACCGTGACGTCGTAGCCGGCCTCGCGCGCGACGGCGGCGAGCACGGCGAGGCCGGGGGAGGTGATGCCGTCGTCGTTGGTGATGAGTGCCCGCATGATTCTCCTCGGTGGTCGTGGGCTGTGGTCGTGGCGGGGTCGGGGGTCAGCGGATCTGGCGCACCTCGACGTGCTGGGCGAGACGCTCGATCGCGTCGCGGCGGCCGGTGCCCAGGCCGCGGCGCGTGGCGTTGAGCGCGCCGGCCGCTGAGCCGAGCCGCACGGCGTCGTGCATCGAGCTGCCGCGGGCCAGTGCGACGGCGATCCCGGCGGTCATCGAGTCGCCCGCGCCGCGGTGGTCCACGGCCCGCACCCGCGGAGTGGTCACCTCCAGGTGCGCGTCGGGCAGGGCCAGCAGCCCGGCCTCGGCCGCCCGGGACACGACGACGGCGCGGGCCCCGGCCGCGAGCAGCGCCTGTGCCCCGGCGCGGATCGCCTCGAAGGTGTCCGCGGAGGCGTAGCCGGCCTCGATGAGCTCGGTGTGGCTGATCTTCATGACGGCGCCGCCGACCTCCGCGACCGCGCGGGCCTGGTCCCCGGAGAGGTCGGCCACGACGAGGCAGCCGGCCGTGCGCAGGTCGGCCGCGAGCCGGTGGAAGAACGAGGTGGGCAGGCCCGTGGCCGCGTCGGCGCCGGTCAGGACGCACACGTCGGCGTCGAGCGCCTCGGTGAGCACCGTGCCGTAGAGGTCGTCCTGCTCGTGGCGGTTGAGCGGCTCCGGCGGCATGACGGCCACCTCTCGGCGTTCGCCCTCGCGCCGGTCGTGGATGTAGGTCCCGTTCCCGTGCGCGGCGCTGGGCCGCAGTGCGAGGTGCTCCCCGTGTGCCAGGTGCGCGACGACGTCCCCGCTCTCCCCGCCGAAAGGCCCGCAGACGACGACGTCGGCCCCCAGGGAGGAGGCCATCCGGGCGATCCACAGCCCCTGGCCGCCGGCGTGGACGTGGATCTCGGGGTGGACCGGCGCGCGCGAGGCCGCGGCGGTGGGTCCGGGGCCGGGCGCCACCGCCGCGGGTTCGATCGTCACGGTCAGCAGCGGCATCGGCGCGAGCACGCACACCCGAGGCTGCCCCGAGGAGCGTTCCTCCACCCCCCGAGCGTAGGCCGCAGCGCCCAACCCCACCCGCGCAAGCCCCCTCTGCAGCCCCTCCCTCCGCCCCCTCCGCTGAGTGCTGGGTCTTACACGCGAAACGCCGGCGTTTCGCGTGTAAGACCCAGCACTCAGCGGATCGGGGGAGGCGGGGGTGGGGCGGCGCGTGCGGGCGGGGGCATACTGCCTGGGTGAGCAGAAGCAGGCCCAGGAGCCGATGGATCAAGCACGACCGGCAACGCACGGTTGCGGCGTACATGGTCGCGGCGCTGGGGGTCGTCGGCCTGCTGTCGACCGTGACCCGCCCGCTGCGCGGGCGATTGCACGACCTGCTCGACATCGTGCCGTCGGTCGTGCCGCACGCGGCCGCCATCACCCTGATCTTTGTCTCCTTCGGCCTCTTGCTCGTCGGGCGAGGACTGCGCAGCGGGCAGCGACTCGCCTGGATCGGAGCGCTCGCGCTGCTGGGGGCGTCGGTCGTGCTGCACGTGACGAAGGGGCTCGACGTCGAAGAGGCGGCTCTCTCGGCCGTCGCCGGGATCTGGCTCGTGACCAAACGGGCGGCCTTCCCTGTCCGGCCGAGCTGGTCTCGCCAGCGGGCCGCGATCTTGTTGGCGGTCGCGGGGACGGTGACCGCGCTGATCATCGCGTACGTGCTCAGCGCGGCGGCCGTGGAGCGCATCCATCCCGACCGCATCGACCACGGGGCACACGCGACGAGGTGGCTGGGTGACGCGCACCGCGGGACCGTCGTCGTCGCGCTTGCGCTGGGGCTGCTGGGGAGCGTGCTGTGGGTGGTGCTGTCGGCGTCGACCCCGCGCCCGCTCGTGGGGGAGGCCCACCGGCGAGAGCGGGAGCGGGCCCGGCTGCTGGTTGACCGATACGGCGACGGGTCCCTCGACTACTTCGCGCTGCGCGACGACAAGCAGTGGTTCTTCACCTCCTCGACCGTCGTGGCGCACACGGTCCGCACCGGGGTCTGCCTGGTCTCCCCCGATCCCATCGGGCCCGACGACGGGCGTGAGGAGGCGTGGGCGGACTTCATGGCCTACGCCGAGCGGAACGGGTGGTCGGTCGCGGTGCTCGGAGCCGGGGCGGACTGGTTGGAGATCTATGAGTCCTTCGGCCTGCGACCGGTGTACCTCGGGGACGAGGCAGTGGTCGACGCCGCGACCTTCACGCTGGACGGACGGGCGATGCGCGGTGTCCGCCAGGCGTACAACAGGGTGAACCGGGCGGGGCTGACTACGACCTTCCACGACCCGCGCACGCTCAGCCCGCACGAGCGGGCTGAGCTGGCTGCGATCGCCACGCAGTCTCGCCAGGGCGACGCCGAGCGCGGGTTCTCCATGACGCTCTCGCGGATGTTCGACCCGGACGACACAGGTCTGCTGCTGTCGGTGGCCCGGGACCACGCCGGGGTGGCGCAGGCCTTCATCCAGTGGGTGCCGTTCGGCGCCGCGGGCGGCGACGGGGAGCACGGCTGGTCCCTCGACGTCATGCGCCGACGGCTCGACTCCGAGCTGCCCAACGGCGTCATGGAGTTCGTCGTGATCGACACGATCACCAAGGTCGTGGCCGACGGCGGCGGGCTGCTCACCCTGAACTTCGCGGTCATGCGTGACTTTGTCGCCGGGGAACGCACCGGGCGGGGCGCCAAGATCATGAGCCAGCTTGTGCGACGCACGACCAGCCATGCGCAGGTGGAGTCGCTGTGGAGGTTCAACGCCAAGTTCGGCCCGCAGTGGCGGCCCCGGTACGCCGTCCTGGGTGCGATCGACTCCCTCGTCCGCCAAGGGCTGGTGATGTCTGAGGCCGAGGGGGTGATCCGCACGCCCAAGATCTTCGAGCCCGGGCGCGCCGACTCCGCCGAGAAAAAGTAGGCTCGACGAGTGGAACCCCCCACCACCCCCGGAGCGCAGGTCGAGGTTCCCCCGGCCGTCATCGATGAGCTCCAGAGCTCCTACTGGGTCTCGTCCTGGTGGTTCGCAGCCCTGGTGCTCGTGGTCGTCGTCCTCCTGATCGCCTTCTTCGTGGTCTGGCTCCGGCGTCGTCGGCACCTGGAAGCGCACCGCAGGCGGGTGGTGCTCGTCAGCGTCGGTGCGACGGTCCTGGTGGTGATCGCGGCGGGGGCGTTCGCCAACAGCTATTCCGGCTACATCCCGAACGCCTCCGCGGCGATCGCACTCGCCAAGGGGCTGGTGGGTTCCCACCAGGCGACCGGAGCGACGTCCACGCGCGGGGGGCTCGAGGTCATCACCATGCCGGGCGACGCCGCAGGATCGATCCCGGCGAGCCAGGCATGGGTCTACACCCCACCCGGGTACGACCCTCAGGGCAGCGTCCGCTACCCGGTGCTCTACCTGTTCCACGGGACCCCCGGCCGTTCCTCGGACTGGTTCGTGGCCGGCAATGCCGACAACGCGATGAACGTGCTGTTGGCCCACGGGCTGGTCGAGCCGATGATCCTCGTCTCCATCGACGTCAACGGCGGGGGAAAGAGGGCGGACACCGAGTGCCTCGACTGGGACGACGGGCCGCGGCTGGAGACGTGGATGCTCTCAGACGTCGTCCCGTTCATCGATGCCAACTACCTGACGGTCCCCGATCGCTCCAGCCGGGCGATCGGCGGGATGTCCTCGGGCGGGTTCTGCGCGCTCAACCTGGCCCTGCGCAACCTCGACACATGGTCTGTGATGCTCTCCTTCGAGGGGTACGGGGACCCGGGATCGGCCGGAGACGATGCGTTCAAGGGGGACACCGAACGGATCCAGGCCAACTCTCCGAGCGTCTACCTGCCGACGATGAAGTTCACCGAGCCGCTCGCCGCCTATCTCGACGTCGGCACGGAGACCCGGGATGTCTACGACGTGCGCGCGGTCGCCCAGCAGCTCGCGGACCGCGGCCAGACGGTCCTGTTCCGGACCAACGAGGGTGAGTCCCACACCTGGTCCGAGGTCCAGGCCGGCCTCCCCTACGCCCTGATCTTCGCCAGCACCCACCTGACCCACCCCGCTCCCTAACCCCACCCCCTTACACCTCCGCCGGCCCCCGCCGGCCTTCCGCTGAGTGCTGGATTTTACGCGCGAAAACCGCCGTTTCGCGTGTAAAATCCAGCACTCAGCGATTCGGGGCGGATGGGTGGGGAAGGGTGTGGGGCGTCAGTTGGTTGACAGTTCAACTAATGAATGGTCAACTAGTTGTATACCCCGAAGGAGAGCCCCCTTGAGCCGCGACATGATCAACCCGGCAGCCGCCACCTACACGCCGACCACCCCCGACCACGTGCTGGCGCCTGACGACCTGCTGGCCGCGGCCACGTCGATGGACGCCGTGACGCTCTACGTCCACGACATCGACGCCATGGTCGACTTCTACACCCGGGCCATCGCGCTCGAGGTCATCGGCTCCGGCTCAGACTCTGGGGCCGCCGACCGCCGCGCCGGCGTCGTGACCCTCGGCCGCGGGACCGTGCCGCTCATCGTGCTGCGCCACGCCCCCGACCTGCCGCGCCGAGTCCGCGGCTCGGCCGGCCTGTTCCACACAGCCATCCTCTTCGAGAGCCGCGCCGCGCTCGCCGCGACAGTCCTGCGCGTGGCCGAGGTCGCCCCGCAGCTCTACACCGGCAGCGGCGACCACCTCGTCTCCGAGGCCTTCTACCTCGACGACCCGGAGGGCAACGGCATCGAGCTCTACGTCGACCGCCCCCGAGACGAGTGGACCTGGGCAGGCGGACGGGTCGCGATGGACACCCTCGCGCTCGACCCGAACGCCTTCATCCGCGAGCACCTCACGGAGGAGATCGCCGCCGCGCCGGGGGCACAGAACGCCATCGTCGGACACGTCCACCTCCAGGTGGGCGACGTCGCGCAGGCGCGCAGCTTCTACGTCGACACGGTCGGCTTCGAGGTCACCGTCGAGATGCCGAGCGCGCTGTTCGTCTCGGCCGGCGGCTACCACCACCACATGGCCATGAACACGTGGGCGTCCATGGGCGCCGGGCCGCGCGCGGTCACCCTCGGCCTCGGCGAGGTCTCGATCGTCGTCCCCGCGCCCGACGACGTCGCGGCCCTCGCGGACCGCCTCGCCCACCACCAGATCGCCTCCGCGCACGACGGCGCGGCGCTCACCTTCACCGACCCCTGGAAGAACCGCATCGCCGTCTCCGCGGCGTGATGCGCTCGGTGGCCTGACCCTCCTGGTTTCTGATCACCGGAACGAGAGTCAGGCCTTGCCGCCCGGTCCGTCGTCGGGCACGACGCCGTCGTCGGCGAAGATCGTCCGGTACTCCTTGGTGAGCGAGCGCGCGAGAGAGTCGCTGGATCTGACGTGCTCGCCGGCCACCTGGGCGGCGGCGGTGCGCAGCAGGGCGCGGGCCTCGCGGACGGTCGTCATGATGAGCCCAGACAGGTCCGTGTGCGGCAGGTCCAGCGCGCCGTCGGAGAACTCGATGTCGCGTAGCAGCCCGGCGTGGTCGACGACGACGTGCACCTCGCGCCCCGGCGACCAGTGGCTCACCTCGAGCGCCTCGATCGAGGCACGCAGCGCCTGGGCCGCGCCGGCCTGCCGCTGGGCCTGGGCCACCCAGGCGTCGATCTGCGCGGTCGCGACCTCCTGAGCCTTCTCGGAGATCCCCTTGGGTCCCCCGCTCGCCTCGGTGACCAGCTCGCCGAGGCGGCCGATCGAGGCGACAAGATCCTTCAACCACCCGCTGAAGTGCAGGACCCACTCGGCCACGGCGGCGCAGGCGTCGGGGATCGCCCACGTGGCACCGAGCCCGGCCGTGCAGGGGGTCTGCGCCACCCACTTGATGACCTTGGCCACGAGATCGGCAATGAGGTCACCGGCGACCGAGCGCACCGTCGCGACGATCTGGCTGGCGACCGTGAGGGCCCCGGCGGTCCCCTTGCACGACGCCGACGCCGACGTGCCGCGCAGGGCGTCGGCGAAGGCGTCGATCTCGCCCGGGTGGCCGGCGATGGAGTCGAGCATCGCGGGCAACGGGTCGAGATACTCCATGAGGAATGCCGCGCCGCTGGCGAGCAGCTCGCCGATCGGATCGGTGATGAACGCGGTCGGCTCCTCCCGCACGCCGATGCCGGCGCCAGCCAGGCTCACCCCGATCCAGTCGCCGTTGCGCGCTGCATCCACGACCGCCTGCGTCACGGTCGCGGTCTCCAGGTTGTCCGCCGTGGCATCCACGAGGTCCCGCATCCGGGTGGTGCCGGCGCTCGCGTCGGCCTGGACGCGGGAGGGGGGGATCCCTAGGAGCGGGGAGCACAGGATCCCGATCCCGTATGTATCGGTCACGGGGGGCCGCGCAGCAGACGGTCGGCGAGGTCGAAGGCCTCGGTCTGATCCGCCGGCAGGCGTGGGTCGATGTCGAGTCCGCGGGTCGCCTCGGCGGCCTGGACCCGCAGGTCGGCCCCCGCCTCTGCGATCGTGGCGAGCACAGCGGTGCGGAGACCGGCGGCATCGAGGCGCATCGCCGCGGAGGCGAGCGTCACGTCCTGGACCAGCCCGCGGTGGTCGACGGCGGCGGTGACCTCACCGCCGGGGGACCGGCCCGACCCGCGCAGCTCCGCGATCTCCACGGCGGCGCGCCGCGCACGGGCGGCCTGCCGGTGCGCGGACGCAAGGGCGTCCTGGACCTGCTCCGCGAGATCTTCCTCGGTCACGCCGCCACCCTCCCCTGCACGAATTCCGCCACCGAGAGTACCCAATGCTCGTCCTCGCTCCGATGGGGAGAAGTCCCCCGATCGGTGTGGCGTGGGCAGGTTGCGAGAAGGTCAGGCAGCCAGGGCCTTGCGGTCGCTCATCCGGCGGGCCACCCGCGCGGTCCCGCGTGAGGCGAGGACCTTGGTGAGGGCCGCCGTCGCGCCGGTGACCGCGGCGAAGGTGACGACGCTGACCAGGGTCGCGTCGTCGTCGTCCACGGATGCGGGGTTGTGCCCGGTGGCCTTGGTCCACAGGGCCGTGACGGCCTTCTGGGCGAGCCACCCGGCGCCGAACGACACGGCGAGTGTTGCGAGCTTGACGGGCATCGACTGGTCCTGGGCCACGGTTCCTCCGAGTTTAGATCAGGTGTCTTCCCTGATCGCCTAACGCTAGTCGGCTCAGCGCGCGACCGCACACCACCGGTCGGAGGTAAACTCGTCGGGAACGACAGGGGAGCGCACACAGCGCTGAGAGTGCGGCCAGACCGCAGACCCTCGAACCTGATCCGGTTAGCACCGGTGTAGGGAGTCGGGAATCTCGCCACGCCCAGCGTGGAACCCCTTCTGAGGCGATCAGTCCAGGAGGACGCAGCACCATGAACACCACCATTGCCCGACGCCGCTTCACCCGTCTCGCTGCCACCACCCTCGCGGGCGGGCTGGTCCTCGCGCTCGGCGCCTGCGGCGCCAGCCCCGCCGAGACGGACGGCCCGGCGCCCACGACGCTCGACGTCGTCGTCCACGACTCCTTCTCCATGAGCGACGAGGCCAAGGCGGCCTTCGAGAAGGAGAGCGGGCTCACGCTCAACCTCATCACGACCGGGGACGGCGGGGCGCTCGCCAACAAGCTGGTGCTCACGACCGATGCGCCGCTCGGGGACGTCGCCTTCGGAATCGACAACTCCTTCGCCTCGCGCGCCGTCGACGCGGGCGTCTTCACGCCCTACACCTCCCCTGCGCTGCCCGGCTCGGCGAGCGATCTGCTACTCGACGATGCCGGGTCGCTCACCCCGATCGACTACGGCGACGTGTGCCTGAACATCGACACGGGCTGGTTCGCCGACCACGGCGTGGCCGCGGCCGCGACCCTGTCAGATCTCACGACGCCGGCGTACAAGGACCTCACGGTCGTCACCAACCCCGCGACGTCCAGCCCCGGGCTGGCCTTCCTCTTCGCCACGATCGGCGCATTCGGCCAGGACGGGTACCTCGACTACTGGAAGCAGCTCACCGACAACGGCCTCAAGGTCGTCGACGGCTGGGAAGACGCCTACTACACCGACTTCACCGGCGCGGGCGGGGACGGTAGCCGTCCGATCGTCCTGTCCTACGCGTCCTCACCGGCTTTCACGGTGACCGAGGACGGCGCGTCCACGACGACGGCGGCGCTGCTCGGCACGTGCTTCCGGCAGGTCGAGTACGCGGGTGTGCTGGCCAACGGGTCGAACCCGGTGGGGGCGCAGAAGTTCATCGACTTCTTGCTGGGGGACGAGTTCCAGTCTGAGCTTCCGGAGTCGATGTATATGTACCCGGTGAATGGGGATGTTTCTGTGCCGGCTGATTGGGCTGCTTTTGCTCCGGTGCCTGCTGAGCCTATTGGTTTGGATGCTGCTTTGATCTCTGAGGATCGGGACTCTTGGATCAAGGCTTGGACTGCTTCGGTGATTGGGTAGCTGGTGTTTCTTGGTGTTCGGGTGGGGCGGGAGGAGGCGGGGCGCCCGTCCTGCCCGGGCGCTCCTTCGTCGCGCCTTGACGCCCACCACACCGGGACGGGCGCCCCGCCTCCTCCCTTCGTAGGGACGTCACCACAGGGGAGCGGGGAGTGGGCTGGGGTGGGCTCGCCTTCGGCATCGCGTACGGGGACGGGCTCGCCTTCGGCCTCGCCGTCGGGCTTGCCTCCGGCATCGCCCTCACCCTTGCCTCCGGCATCGCCCTCACCCTCGCCCTCGGCTTCGCGGTCGTTGGGTTGGGGGCGGATTGTCGCTTGGGGGGTGGCTGTTGCCGTTCCGGTCGCGTTCCTGGGGATCTTCTTTGTGTGGCCGGTGTCGGCGCTGGTGGGGCGCGGGTTCTGGGTGGAGGGGGCGCTTGATCTTGGGGGGTTTGCTGAGGTTTTTTCGCAGCCTCGGACTTGGCGGATTGTTGGGTTGACGTTGGCGCAGGGGGTGCTGGGGACGGTGCTGTCTGTGGGGTTGGGGGTGCCGGGGGCCTATGTGCTGTATCGGTGCTCTTTTCGGGGGCAGGGGGTTGTCCGGGCGTTGGTGACGGTGCCGTTCGTGCTGCCGACTGTTGTGGTGGGGGTGGCGTTCCGGGCTTTGCTGAGCGAGTCGGGGCCACTGGGGTGGCTCGGGTGGGACGGGACGTTCGCGGCGATCATCGCCGCGCTCGTCTTCTTCAACTACTCGGTCGTGGTGCGTACGGTCGGGGGGCTGTGGGAGCACCTGGACCCGCGGGCCGAGCAGGCCGCACGGGCGCTCGGGGCCTCACCGGCCTGCGCGTTCCGGACCGTGACGCTGCCGGCGCTGGCTCCGGCGATCGCCTCGGCCGCGGCCGTCGTGTTCCTCTTCTGCGCGACGGCCTTCGGGGTCGTGCTGGTCCTCGGCGGGCAGCGGTACGGGACCATCGAGACCGAGATCTGGATGCAGACCGTCCAGTTCCTCGACCTGCGCACGGCCGCGGTCCTCTCCGTCGCCCAGCTGGTCATCGTCTCCCTCGCGCTGTGGGTCGCCTCGCGGGCGCGTTCGCGGCGCGAGCACGCGCTCAACTTGTCTGCGGCGACGCGGTCGACGCACCCGCTGCGACTGCGCGGGACTAGGCGCCCGACGGCGGCCGTGGGCTCCTGCTCGCGCTCCCGCGGTGCGGGTGTGCTTGGTGACGGTGCGCTTGGCGACGGTGCGCGCGGAGCCGGTGCGCGGCGTCGCGCATGGTTCGGCGCCGACGCCCTCCCGGCATTCGTGACGGCCGTCGTCGTGCTGGTGCTGCTCGCGTGGCCGCTGGCCAACTTGGTGGCGAAGTCGCTGCGCACGGCGTCGGGCTGGGGGCTGGGGAACTACGCGGCGCTGGGGACGACCGGCGGCAGGAATGCGCTCACAGTGACGGTGTGGGAGGCGGCGGCGACGTCGCTGCGGACGGCTGCGGGGGCGACCGTGATCGCGCTCGTCGTCGGCGGCCTTGTCGCGCTCGTGGTGAGCCGGCGACCGCGCGCGCCGCGGGCCCGGCGGGCGATCTCGGTCATGGACTCCGTCTTCATGCTGCCGCTGGGCGTCTCCGCGGTGACCGTCGGCTTCGGCTTCCTCATCACCCTCGACAAGCCGCTCGGGCTGAATGTCGACCTCCGCACATCCGGGCTGCTCGTGCCGATCGCGCAGGCGGTCGTCGCAACGCCGCTCGTGGTCCGCACCGTGCTCCCGGTGCTGCGCGCGATCGACCCGCGCCAGCGCGAGGCCGCCGCGACCCTCGGTGCGCCGCCCGGACGGGTGCTCGCCACGGTCGACTGGCCGATCGCTGCGCGCTCGCTCGGCCTGGCCATCGGCTTCGCTTTCGCCGTCTCCCTCGGGGAGTTCGGCGCGACGTCCTTCCTCGCCCGACCCGAGACCGCAACCCTGCCGATCGTCATCTTCCGGCTGATCGGCAAGCCCGGCGCGGAGAACTACGGCATGGCGCTCGCGGCGTCGGTCGTCCTCGCCCTCATCACAGCGACCGTCATGCTCCTCGCCGAGCGACTGCGCGGAGAACGAACAGGAGAGTTCTGATGGCAGCCATCGATCACGAGATCGCCGCGATATCCGGCGCGGTGTCCGCCCTGCCCGACGCCGGTGCCCGGCCCGCGCAGGACGCGCCGGCTGCGCAGGGGCGCGGGCAGGGTGACGAGCGAGCGACCGGTCGGACGGCGAGCGAGTCGCAGGCGGGCTCGCGCGCGACTGCCGGGCTTCGGATCGAGGACGTGGTCGTCACGTATCCGGCGGCGCGGACCGGCCGCGGGTCGGCCGGGACCGTGACGGCGGTCAACCACGTCGACCTCACGGTCGCCCCCGGGGAGGTTATGGCGCTGCTCGGGCCGTCCGGCTGCGGCAAGTCGAGCCTGCTGCGCGCCGTCGCCGGGCTCGAGCCGGTCGCCGGGGGGCGGGTGCTCTGGGACGGCGCCGACGTCGGGTCCGTGCCGGTGCACCTGCGCGGTTTCGGCCTGATGTTCCAGGACGGCCAGCTCTTCGCCCACCGCAACGTGGCCGGCAACGTCGAGTACGGGCTGCGCATGCACGGGATGCCCAAGGCCTCCCGGCGCGCGCGCGTCGCGGAGCTGCTGGACGTCGTCGGGCTCCCGGGGAGCGAGAGTCGTTCGGTCGCGACCATGTCCGGTGGGGAGCGGCAGCGGGTCGCGCTCGCGCGGGCGCTGGCCCCCCAGCCGCAGCTGCTGCTCCTCGACGAGCCGCTCTCCGCGCTCGACCGGGCGCTGCGCGAACGCCTCGCGGGGGACCTGCGCGCCGCGCTCGTGGCCACCGGGACGACGGCGCTGTTCGTCACGCACGACCATGACGAAGCCTTCACGGTTGCCGACCGGGTGGCCGTCATGTCGGGCGGGCGACTGCTCCAGGTCGACGAGCCGTCGCGGCTGTGGGCGGCTCCGGCGAGTCGCGAGGTCGCGGAGTTCCTCGGGTACCAGGCGTTCATCCCGGCTGACGGCGGGTGGCTCGCGATCGGGCCGCAGGGGCTGATCGCGTCGGCTGGTGCTGGTGCTGGTGCTGGTGCTGGTGGGAACGCGACGTCGGCCAGCGGCACGGCGTCGGCCGGATGGACAGCGACGGGTGCAGGGCCAGGTGCCGCTGCCTTCTCGGGCGTCGTGGTGAGTGCGGCGTTCCGCCGCGGCTACACCGAGGTGGTCGTCGACGCCGACTTGGGCGACGGCATCCAGCGCTGCGCCGCGGTAGCCCACGGTGCAGCGCTGTGGTCCCCGGGAACCCAGGTCACCCTCACCGTCGCCGCAACCGCCCCAGTCTTCGTCCCTGCCACTCCCGACCACCCCCGGCCACTGAGTCCCGCCCCCACTCGCTGAGTGCGGCCGAACGGCTGCCTGCCCGGCGATTTGTCCAGCCAATCTCCCGCACTCAGGGGGAGGTGCGGGGGCTGACCGGGGGCTGGCATCATCGAGGGATGATCACCGAGCACGCGCTGTTACCTGTCATCCCTGGTCGCGAGGAGGCGTTCGAGGCTGCCTTCGCGCAGGCACGGGAGATCATCGCCGCCATGCCGGGATTCGGTGGGCTGTCGTTGTCCCGGTCGATCGAGTCGCCGAGCACGTACCTGCTGCTGGTGGAGTGGGAGCGGCTCGAGGACCACACCGAGGGCTTCCGGGGATCGGCGCAGTACGGCCGGTGGCGTGAATTGCTGCACCGGTTCTACGAGCCGTTCCCCGTCGTCGAGCACTATGCGCGGGTGCTCTGAGCCTTCCCCGAGCGCCATGCGGCCCACGCGCCCGTCGACCACAGCGCCCACACGACGAGCAGCGGCTGGAAGACCAGGCGGACGGCGCGGGCCCGGTCGGAGTCGAGGCCAAAGGCGTCGGTGTGCGTGAGGAGCTGGGAGATGTTGCCGGGGAAGACCGCCACGAAGAAGGCCGCGACGAGCCAGCCGACCTGCACCCGCTGGCCCGGGAGCACGATCAGCGCCCCGCCGAGGGAGATCTCCATGACCCCCGAGACGAGCACGACGGTGTCCGGGTCGAGAGGAACCCAGCCGGGCACCTGGGCGAGGAACTCGGAGCGGGCGAAGGTCAGGTGGCTCACCCCGGCAAACACCAGGAACGCGCCGAGCGCCCACCGCCCCACCGTCCGGGGCGCGGACGGTGGGGCGACGACGGGGGCAGCCGAGCCGGTTTCAAAGGACATGACCCCATCGTCTCCCACCCCCAACCTCCCGCCACCCGACCACGCCCCAGCGGAGGGGCGGGAGCGGGGTGGGGTCAGGTGTTGATCGAGGACATGTCTCCGTAGCGGGCGCCCGTGACCGCGCCGCGGGGGACCGCCTGTTCGAGCGCGGCCAGGTCGGCTGGGGTGAGGGTCACGGCGGCGGCGCCGGCGTTCTCCTCGAGGTAGCGCACGCGCTTGGTCCCTGGGATCGGCACGACGTCGTCGCCCTGGGCGAGCACCCAGGCGAGCGCGAGCTGGCCTGGCGTGACGGACTTCGCCGCGGCGAGCTCGCCGACCTTCGCGACGAGCGCCAGGTTGGCCTCGAGCGCGGCCCCGTGGAACCGCGGGAAGTAGGCCGTCAGGCGGGAGTCACCCGCCTCGAGGGACGTGGCGGTCAGGGCACCGGTGAGGATCCCACGGCCGAGGGGTGAGTAGGGGACCAGGCCGATGCCGAGCTCGCGCAGCACGGGCAGGATTGCGTCCTCGATGTCCCGGGTGAACAGCGAGTACTCCGTCTGCAGCGCGGTGATCGGGTGGGTGGCATGTGCCCGGCGGATGGTCTCCGGAGAGGCCTCCGACAGTCCGAGGTGGCGGACCTTGCCCGCCGCGACGAGCTCGGCCATCGCCCCGACCGTGTCCTCGATGGGCACGTTCGGGTCGACGCGGTGCTGGTAGTACAGGTCGATGTGGTCGACGCCGAGCCGGGCCAGCGAGGCGTCGCAGGCAGCGCGCACATACTCGGGGCGGCCGTTGATGCCGACGCGGGTGCCGTCGGGGAGGCGTTCGTTGCCGAACTTCGTCGCGAGCTGGACCTCGTCGCGGCGGCCCGCGATCGCGGAGCCGACGAGGCGCTCGTTGGTGAACGGTCCGTACATGTCGGCCGTGTCGAGGAAGGTGACACCAAGGTCGAGGGCGCGGTGGATCGTGGCGACCGCGGTGGCCTCGTCGCCGGTCCCGTAGAACTCGGACATGCCCATGCAGCCCAGGCCGAGGGTAGAGACAGTCAGCGGGGAGGTGGAGCCGAGGGTCCGGGTTCCGATGGGCGTGGTGCGTGTTGCGTCGTCGTAGGTCATGAGCCTCAGCCAACTCCTTCGAGTGCACTCGAAGTCAAGGGATTCTCAATTCGGTCGACATAGATCCCGATCTTGCGTTCGATCGCCCCTAGGTGCTCGGTCACCTCGGCCAGCTGGGTGAGCACGTTCTGCCGGTGCGCCCGCAAGATGTCCAGGCGGGCCTGCTCGTTGCCGTCCCCCTCGCGGACGAGCGCGGCATACCGGCTGACCTCGCGGATCGGCATGCCGGTTGACCGCAGCCGGGTGAGCAGCACGATCCAGCGGATGTCATCGTCGGTGTAGCGGCGGTGGCCCGTGGCCGAGCGGTCGACGCCGCGCAGCAGCAGGCCGTCGCGCTCGTAGTAGCGCAGGGTGTGCACGGTCAACCCGGTCCGCTCGGCGGCCTCGGCGATGGATAGGTCCATGCGTCCATTCAACACCTCGAGCGGGATCGAGGAATAGGGTTATCCAAAGTGGAACTCGCCGATCACCGTCGTGCCGTCGGGTTCGTAGACCGGGATGCTCACCAGCTTCCGTCGTCGTCCATGAGGCGGCCTGCGAGTTGCGCATCTCAGTGAACGGGCGTTCACTGGACGGTGAACGCGCATTCACCACCCCCGGGGAGAGTCTTGTCTACGTCCACCATCCCGACCGCACCCACCGGACCGCGAAGCGGAATCCCCACACCCCGCCGATCGAGCACCCTCATCACCACGGTCCTCTGCCTGGCCGGCGTGACGGTCTCCCTGCAGCAGACCCTCATGGTCCCGCTGCTCCCGGACTTCCCCGGGATCCTCGGCATCAGCACAGACGACGCGTCCTGGCTCGTCACCATCACCTTGCTCACCGGGGCGGTCGCCACCCCGATCGTCTCGCGCCTCGCGGACATGTTCGGCAAGCGCAAGATGATGCTCGTGACCTTGTCGATGATGATTCTCGGCTCGCTCATCGCGGTGCTCGGCGCCACCTTCCCGACCGTCCTCGTCGGCCGCGCGTTCCAGGGCTTTGGCTCCGCGCTCATCCCCGTGGGTATCGCGATCCTGCGCGACGAGCTGCCCCGCGCAAAGGTCGCCTCCGCGACCGCGTTCATGAGCGCGACCCTGGGGATCGGCGCCGCACTCGGCCTGCCGTTGTCCGGCCTGATGTTCGAGCACTTCGGCTGGAGCTCGATCTTCTGGGTGTCCGCGGTCGCCGGTGTGCTGCTCTTCGTCGCGATCGTCGCCGTGATCCCGGAGTCGGCCGTGCGAACCAAGGGCCGGTTCGACGTGACCGGAGCCATCCTGCTCTCGATCGGCCTCACCGGGTTCCTGCTCGGCGTCTCCAAGGGCGGTCACTGGGGCTGGACGACCGAGCCGACCATCCTCGCCTTCGTCGTGAGCGCGGTCGCGCTCACGATCTGGTTCCCCTTCGAGCTGCGGGTCAACCAGCCGATGGTGGACCTGCGCACCGCGGCCCGCCGCCCGGTGCTGCTGACAAACATCGCCGCGCTGCTGCTCGGCTTCGCGATGTACGCGAACAGCCTCTCGACCACCCAGCAGCTGCAGCTGCCGGAGATCTCCGGCTTCGGATTTGGGCTCAGCGCCCTGACCGCGGGCCTGTGCATGGTCCCCGCGGGGCTCGCGATGGTCGTGTTCTCACCGATCTCGGCCGTCGTCACCCGGCGCTTCGGGCCGAAGTCGACACTCATCCTGGGTGGCCTGGTCCTCGTCGGGGCGTACGTCTTCCGAGCCTTCGCCACCGGGTCGATCGGAATGATCATCACCGGCTCGGTCCTGGTCAACATCGGCACCGCCTTCGCCTACTCCGCGATGCCGATCATCATCATGCGCTCGGTCCCGATCACCGAGACCGCCTCCGCCAACGGCCTCAACACCCTCGTCCGCTCGATCGGCACCTCGACGATGAGCGCCCTGGTGGCGGCCTTCCTCACCGGCTTCACGATGGAGGTCGCGGGCGTGAGCATGCCGACCGAGGGCGCGTTCAAGGCGATCTTCGCCTCGGCGGCGCTCGCGGGCGTGATCGCCGTGGTGGTCACCCTGTTCATCCCGCGAGCGGCTCCCGCGCTGCCCGCCGGCCCTGTCCCCGTCGGCGCGCTGGGCACCCTGCCCGACGCCGCGCCCCCCGGCCGCGTAGCGCGGCCGGGCCAGGTGCCCACCCTGGCCGCGCCCTCAGTGACCGTGCCCTCGGGCAAGGTGACCACCGAGGCCGCCATCGAGGAGATCGTCGCGCGCATGAACGTGCTGCGCGCCGACCTGCGCCCGATCCGTCAGGCGGTCGTGGTGGTCATGGAGCTGTCCGGGGAGCCGGTCGACTGGAGCCGGACCGACAACGGCGGTGAGCTCTCCGTCGTCCTGCCCGGCGCCGGCCGCTACCTCGTGGTCGCCAGCGCGGACGGGTGGGCTCCGCAGTCGCAGGTCGTCGACCTCTCGGATACTGCCCCGCTGCGCATCACCCTGGGCGAGCGGCTCACCCTGTCCGGACGCGCGATGCTCGACGGCGCCGGCTTCGAGGGCTGCCTCGTCGTCCTGACCAGCACGGGCGGGGAGCACCTGGCCTCGACCAGGAGCGGACCGGACGGGAGCTACGAGCTGACACTGCCCGCCGGGGGACGGTACCTCCTGACGATGCTGGACCCGGCCGCCCGACGCACCCGCACACGTCAGATCGTCGTCCTGGCGCAGTCGGTCGTCGTCGACCTCGAGCTTGCCGATCCAGAGCCGGTGACCTCATGACCGCCCCGACCACCCGCGAGACGATCGTCGCCGTCGCCCAGGAGTTGTTCGCCGAGCGCGGGTACACGGCCACGACGATCAAGGACGTCGCCGACCGCGCGGGCTTCTCCCCGGCCATGGTGATGAAGGTGATGGGCAGCAAGGCCGAGCTCTACGCGGCCGCCGCGCCGTCGGACCTGCCCGCGGACGAGTCGGCGGGCTCTGGCGGCGCGATCGGTCTCACCCTCGTGCGCACCATCGTCGAGCGGCGTGATGCAGGCGAGGCCGAACGGTGGGCGATGCTGCCCTTCCTCATCCATGAGGCGCCGGTCCCAGAGAGCATTGCGGCCGAACTCAGGGAGAGGTATCTCAGGGCGATCTCCGAGCGGATCTCGGACACCTCGCCCGACCGGATCACGTCCCAGCTGGTCATCGCGCTCCTGCTCGGGTTGGCCGGGACGATCCGCACCCTGGGCCTCCTCACCCCGGGTGACCTTCCGAGCGAGGATCTGATCAGGGGCTACGGCGCTCTGGTCCAATCAGTCGTCGACGGCGACGCTTGATCGGCTGGCGGGAGCGCCGCTCCTCCAGGACGTTCCACGCCGCGCAAGTTCTTCAGAAGTTGCGATTGCGATTCCGGTCGCGGACCGGATCCTCCGCCGGATGTTTGGTCTCTCCAGCGAGCACCTGGATAACCACCGCTGCCCCGATCAGCGAAGCGCCGACAGGCATCAAGGTCCACTGCACGAGTGTGAGTGCGACGGTAAGGAAGCCCAGGCCTAGCTCTGCATTGGGACCTGTTCGATTGTTGATCGCCATGTAGATGTCAGGCAGATACACCAGGAGGAGAGCCCCGACAACGAACAGTCCAATCGACCACCGAATGCACTTCTTTGCGGCTGGATTCACTGTGACTCCGTACGGGGCACCGCGAATCCCGCCTTCTCAATTGCGGCATAGTCACCCTTTGCCTGCGCCTCCAACAGCTGTTCAAGCTGGGCGATGCTGATGCCGCCAGGCAGGCTCCCGTCGTCGTTACGAACGACGATGAGGGTATCCGGGTCGATGTCCCCTGTCGGATAGAAATCCCCATGAGTGGTCGCTGCGGCATCTGAACCATGTGGACCGACGATCACGTATCCGGGTCCCTTGACCAGGTCCGCACCGTCAACCCCGCTGCTGTCGGCCTGGGCAATCGCGCTGCTCGCGACCAACATCGCCGCCGCCGCGATGAGCGCTCCGCTTGTCTTTCCAAAAGCTCTCATGCTTCCTCCTGTTGTCTGCCATGACGCACAAGTGAAGGCGTGGATGCCAAAGTATGCCCCCATGGGGCAAACGTAGCACCCGGGGTCTGTGCGAGATAGCGATCTCGCAGCCAGATTTGTCGCCGCAATTATCTCGGCTCGGCTCCGATGGCGTCGCCAGACTGGACGCTCACCGTCAGGACTGGCCGAGATCGAAGCCGGCAGAGTTCACGGCAGGATCGTCGTCGACTTCTCACTCTGACTCGTGCCGACACGTCCACTACGCTTCACTCACCGAGCAGCTTCAATCGGTACAGAAGCGGCATGAAACCTGGGGTCCTTGGATCGGGCCCGTGTACCTATGGGAGGTTGGTGGGTTGATGGGATACCGAGCCGATGTCGTCGCGGACTCGATCGCTCCAGACGGGGACCGGTTGACCACGATGGTGGTCACCTTCCCGCGGATCGTCCTGGCGGAGGTCAACACCCACCGGGCATTGAGCCGCAACTCGGCCTCCTCGCGGGCGATCCCGGTCACCAAGCAGATCCGCGCCGTTCTCGAGACCCCTTTCGTCCCCGACGAATTCCCCGCGTACTCCACCGGCATGCAGCCTCGACGGTTCCTCGACGAGGGCGACCACGGCGCAGCCCGGCGTGATTGGCTTGCTGCCCGGGACAGCGCCGTCGGGCATGCGTGCAAGCTGCTCACCGGCGACGCGGTGCCCCACCCCGGGGACGAGGACTTCTATGACGTGCTGGCGGCTGCGGTCGCCGACCCGGCGGCACCGAGCGTCGCCAAGGAGATCGCCAACCGACTGCTCGAGCCGTTCATGTGGCACACGGCGATCATCTCGGCCACGGACTGGTCGAACTTCTTCGGGCTGCGGTGCCACCCCGACGCCCAGCGTCAGATCCGGTTGACCGCGGAGGCCATGCGCGAGGCGCTGGCTGCCTCGACGCCGAGCGCGTCGTCCTGGGGAACCTGGCACCTGCCCTTTGTCACGGACGAGGAGCGCACCGGTGCGCTCCCGGCAACCGACCTGGCTCGTGTCTCAGCCGCGCGGTGCGCGCGCGTCTCCTATGAGACGCACTGGAAGGAGTCGTCGGTCTCCCAGGACCTCGAGCGCTATGGCCGGCTGGCCGGTGCGGGCCACCTCAGTCCGATGGAGCATGCGGCCGTCAGCGAACCGGGACGGTTCGCCAACTACTCCGGGTGGCGCCAGCTGCGGCTGGACATCCCGTTCGAGTCCGACTTCGCCGCCCGGACCTAGCACTCACTGGACGTCGTCGTAGGAACCGCCGCACGGCAGCCGTTGACCGGACGCGGTGGTTACCTCCAGTCCTGAAGTCGGGTGACCAGGGCGCGGCGGGCTCGGTGCACGCGGACCTTCGCCGCACTCTCGCTGATGCCGAGGATGCCACCTACCTGCGCATAGGTGTGACCGCTGAAGGTGTGGAGGACCAAGGCCGCACGCTGGTCGAACGGCAGGGCCATCACCGCTCGGATGGCGGCATCGTGGTGGTGCTGGGTGACGACCGCCGTGTCGGTCGCCGGACCGCGAGTATCGGGTTCTTCGTCTCTCAGGGGCTGGGTCGGATGCTCGGCTCGGCTGAGGTTGTGGCATCGGTTGATGACGATGCGAACGAGCCAGGTCCCGAACAGCGAGTCGCTGCGGAAGGCAGGAAGGCCCCGCCACGCGGCCAGCAGAGCATCCTGGACGACGTCCTGGGCGTCTTGCGGACTGCCCGTCATGCGCAGCGCGACGCGGTAGGCGACATCCTGATGGAGGCGGACGAGCGTCTCGAACGCGTCTTCGTCACCGACGCGGGCCTGAGCGACCAGCGCACGTTGCCAGCCCGAGTCCTCAGACGGTCCTGAGCCGATGGCGTTCATGACGGACCCGTTCGAAAAGCATGTGGGGTGTAACCCTTCGCATTCAGCGGTGTCTAACTAGGCGTTGGTCACCATCATCGACCGACGCCGGAGAACCGGCGCGGTGGGTGGCCCGCAGACCACCGTTCAAGGAGACGATCCACCGTGAGCACACCCACTACTTCCTCCAGCCCCGTTCCCGGCACCACCTCGAGCCTGGCGAAGACCTCGAACCAGGAACCGCTCCAGACCGCGCAGGGCCGCACCTCGATCGCCAATGGTGTGGTGCAGAAGATCGCCGGCCTCGCCGCCCGCGAGGTGTCCGGGGTGTACGCGCTCGGCGGGGGCGCAGCACGGGCGATCGGCTCGCTCCGCGAGCGGATCCCCGGCGCCCAGCAGTCCGCCAGCCAGGGCGTGTCCGTCGAGGTCGGCGAGACACAGGCGGCGGTCGACCTCGACCTGGTCACCGAGTACGGGGTCTCCATCTCCGACGTCGCACGGGCCGTGCGCCGCAACGTCATCTCGGCTGTCGAAGGAATGACCGGGCTGGAGGTCACCGAGGTCAACATCTCGGTCAACGACATCCACCTTCCCAGCGACGATGACAGCGAGCAGGAGGCGCGAGTCCAGTGACCTCGTCATCGGCGCCCGACCCTACGGCCGACGTCGTCACGATCGAGCCTGCCGACCTCATCGCAGCGGCAGTCCTCAGGTGCCCTGCGGTCGTGGCGCTGCACTCTGGCGGGCATCGGCCGGTGGCCACCTATCTGCCTGGGCGTCGGGTAGCGGGAGTGCACGTCGACGACCGCGGGATACAGATTGCTCTGGTGGGCGTGATCGGGGTCCCAGTGACGGAGCTGGCCGCTCAGGTCCGCAGTGCCGTCGCCCCGTACGCCCTCGGTCGCCCTGTCGACGTGCATGTCGCGGACGTCCAACCAACCACCGCGGTCGGTTCTGCATACGTCCACCACGGGCTCGAGCGATGAGCCCCACCCTCGCACCGTCCCACGAGCTCTTCTGGAGGTTGCCATGTCACCGACCATCGTCGGTTTGTTCACCGGACTGCTGCTCGGTCTGGCCTGGGTCATCGGAGGATTCGACGCGTTCGTCGGTACCGCGCTGCTGGGTGCCATCGGCTTCTTCGTCGGGAAGGTCTCCGCAGGTCAGATCGACCTGACCCAGTACCTGGGCGGCGGCGGCCGCCGTTCCTCGAAATGAGCCCCGTGAGCGGAGCGCGGCCGAGCGGCCTCATCGCGCCTGAGACGGACGGCGAACCCGAGACGCGCGGGCAGCTGCACATCTCCGACCGTGTCGTCGAGCGGGTGGCGGGGTACGCGGTCACCTGGGTGCCCGATGCGATCGCCGCTCCTCGCAAGGTTCTCGGCCTCACCATGGGTCAGCGCGACACCGACGACGAGGCGAAGGTCCGGGTCCAGGTGCATGGAAGCGTCGCAACCGTGCATGCGAAGATCGGGGTGCGGTGGCCGGCCTCGGTGCGTTCGGTCGCCGAGCAGGTCCGCAGCCGCATCCGTGCTGACCTCGCCGAGATCACCCAGGTGACGGTCGACCACGTCGACATCGACGTGGTCGACCTCCCTCCTGACACCGCTCACGCGGCCCGGGTGCGGTGATCGAGATGACACTGGTACGCCGCGTCCTCTCGGTCCTGCTCGCACTGGTCCTGTTGCTGGGCGGCCTCCTCGGCGCGATCGAGATCGTGCTGGCACTGCTGGGGAGGGATCCCTGGCTGCTGCCCCGCGAGCGGACGACGTGGTTCCGGGAGCAGACGTGGGAGACCGCCACGATCCGCGCGATCCTGATCGTTGCGGTGCTGGTCGGCCTCGGGCTGCTCGTGCTTGCCCTCAAGCGCGGCCGACCCGCCGCCTTCACCCTGGCTTCCCGCGCCGACGGACCAGTGGCAGTCACGGTCACCGCCTCGAGGCGTGGCATCGAGCACGCTCTGGCCCAGGTCGCCCGCGAGGCCGACGGTGTCACCTCGGCACAGGCGACGGTGTCCCGACGCAGAGCCACCGTCCATGCGACCAGCCGCACCCGGGCTCCGGACGACCTGCGAGCCGGGATCGAGACCGCGGTCGCCGACCGACTGACCGATCTCGGGCTGGTCGACACGCTGGCGACCAAGGTCCGCGTCACCTCCAGGGAGAAACGATGAGCTCTCGTGTGAATGCCGCCAACCGCGCCGACCTGACGGTGGTGGGCCTGATCCTGGTTGCCGGTGGCGCCGTCGGGCTCGTGGCGAGCTTTGGCGGCTTCGGCTCCGACACCGCGGCCGACGAGATCTTTCCCGAATCGCTGCGGGACCTGGCCGCGGACTCGTGGTGGTTCTGGCCCGCGCTGGCGGTGGTGTCGCTCCTGGTGGCACTGGTGGGACTGAAGTGGCTGCTGCTCCAGATGCGCACTGACCACCTGGGGGAGCTGGACCTCACTGACGACCAGCGGGACGGGATCACGACCCTCGACGCCTCGGCGATCACGCGTGCGCTGTCCGGAGAGGTCGAGGGCCTCCCCGGGGTGGTGAGCGCCTCCGGTCGCCTACGTGATCGCGGTGGACCTCGGTTCGATCTGGTCGTGGACCTGACCCGGCGGGCAGACGTCGCCGAGATCCGCAGCCAGCTGGAGACCCAGGTCGTCCCGCACCTGCGCCAGGCCCTGGACGATCCAGGTCTGCCCGTGGTCATCCAGCTCCGCCCGGGCCAGAACACCAGCCGAGACCTCAGCTGACGTGCCGACCTGGTCGCCACGCCGCGGAGTCCGGCTGGCAGGGGCGCGACAGCCGGTCGTCGATGGCGACGCGTGAGTTCCTGCGCCGGAGCGGACGATCGTGGCGTAGTGTCCGCGGCAGCGCTGACGGATCGGCCGCGGCGCGGAGGAGGACCCAGACTCATGCGTGCCGCGATCATCGGCGTGGGCGACATCGCCCGCAAGGCCTACCTGCCTGTGCTGTGCGCGGACCCGCGCCTGACCCCCGTGCTGGTCACCCGCTCCGCCTCGGTGCGCGACGACGTCGCCCGCGCCTATCGGATCGAGCAGGCTTTCGCGTCGGTCACCGAGGCGATCCGCGCCGGCCTCGACGTGGCCTTTGTGCACGCGGCGACCGTCGCGCACGCCGAGATCCTCGCCGAGCTCATCGCCGCCGGGGTGCACGTCTACGTCGACAAGCCGATCGACGACTCCGCCGCGGGGGCCGCCCGCCTCGCTGAGGCGGCCCGGTCCGCGGGCGTGAGCCTAGCCGTCGGGTTCAACCGCCGCTTCGCGCCCGAGTACGCGGCCCTCGCCGCGTGGGCGGACCGCGACACGATCGTCCTCGGCAAGCACCGCTACGCCGCGCCCTCCCCGCGGGTCTCTGAGGTCGCGGCCGGCCGCACGGACGACGACCGGTCTCTCGTCTTCGACGACTTCATCCACGTGCTCGACTCTCTGCGCTTCCTCGGGGCGGAGGGGGCCGACGGCGTGGACGTCAGTGCCCGCCGCGAAGATGGCCAGCTGCGCCGCATCGAGGTGGTGCTGCGCGACGGCCAGCGCAGGGCGACCGGCCTGATGGACCGTGACAGCGGCGCCACGGTCGAGGAGCTCGACGTGTTCGCCCCGGGCCGCCGTGCGCGCGTGCGTGACCTGGCCGAGGTTACGGAGTACGCGGGCGGGTCGGTGACCGTGCGCCGCCGCCAGGAATGGGTGTCGGTCGGCGAGCAGCGCGGATTCGCCGGCGCGGTGGGCGCGTTCGTCGACGCCGTGGCCGCGGGCCGGGTGCTCGACGCCGCAGACGCCGTCCGCACGCACGAGCTGTGCGAAGAGGTCGTTGGGCAGCTGAGCCGGATCTGATGATCCGCGTGCGCGCCGTCGTGACCGGCACAGTCCAGGGCGTCGGTTTCCGCTATGCCACCTACCGCGAGGCCCAGCGCCTGGGCCTGGCCGGGCTCGTCCGCAACCAGGCCGATGGCGGCGTCGAGGTGGAGGCCGAGGGTGACGCGGACGCCGTCGGGCAGCTCGTGACGTGGCTCAAGGCCGGACCTGCGCACGCGCGAGTGCGCCAGGTGCGGGTCAGTGGCCGCGAGCCGCGCGGCGACACAGGCTTCGAAGTCGAGGGCGACACCTGACCGATGCCCCTATCGCTGAGTGCGGGCAGATGGCTGCCCGACGGGCAGTTTGTCCAGCCAGACGGCCGCACTCAGCGGGAGACCAGCGGGGATCAGTCGAGGTAGTCGCGGAGGACCTGGGACCGGCTGGGGTGGCGCAGCTTGGACATCGTCTTGGCCTCGATCTGACGGATCCGCTCACGCGTGACGCCGAAGGTCACGCCGACCTGCTCGAGCGTCTTCGGCTGGCCGTCGACGAGGCCGAACCGCATGGAGATCACGCCGGACTCGCGTTCGGACAATGTGTCGAGGACATCGAAGAGCTGGCGTTGCAGGAGTGAGAAGCTCACCGCGGTGAGCGGCGAGACCGCTTCGGAGTCTTCGATGAGATCGCCGAAGCTGCTGCCTCCGTCCTCGCCCAGGGGAGTCTCCAGAGAGATCGGTTCGCGGCTGTACTTCTGGACCTCGACGACCTTCTCCGGCGTGAGGTCGAGCGCGAGACCAAGCTCTTCGGGTGTCGGCTCGCGTCCGAGCTCCTGGAGCATCTGACGCTGCATCCGGCCGAGCTTGTTGATGACCTCCACCATGTGCACGGGGATGCGGATCGTCCGGGACTGGTCCGCCATCCCCCGGGTGATGGCCTGGCGGATCCACCAGGTGGCGTAGGTGGAGAACTTGAAGCCCTTGGCGTAGTCGAACTTCTCGACCGCGCGGATGAGCCCCGTGTTTCCTTCTTGGATGAGGTCCAGGAACTGCAGGCCGCGACCGGTGTACTTCTTCGCGATCGACACGACCAGGCGCAGATTGGCCTCGATGAGGTGCCGCTTTGCGGCGAGCCCGTCAGCAGCGAGCAGGTCGAGCTCTCTCTTCGAGATCTTCTTGTGCTGCGCTGCGCCGGAGAGATAGTGCTGGGCGAGGAGCCCGGCCTCGATCCGTCGGGCGATGTCGACCTCTTGGGCGGCTGTGAGCAGTCCGACCCGTCCGATCACCCTCAGATAGTCCTTGACGGGATCGCTCGTCGCGCCGGCGGAGACGACTACGGGCGCGGGCGCATCGTCGTCGTCCTGGGAGAGGAGGAACGAGTCCTCGTCCGCCGGAGTCTCGGCCGTGAGCGGGGTCTCGGCGGTGAGTGCGGGAGTGCTGGTCATCGAAGCGTGCCCCTCTGGTGTGCTGACCGCTCTGGGTCAGCGTAGTCGTGCGCGCGCCTGCCACCAGGGCCAATGGGGCCTAAGCGTTCCAGTGGATGCTGAGTGGCGGAGTCGGACGCAGAACCCGCCATCGACGGTCGGGTTTCGCTGCTACAGCCATTGTATCCGGCGATGCGGGCAGCCCACCTGTGCGGCGTCGATTTCTGGGGGAAACGGGGGTTAGCCGTGGCATCAGGACGCCGCGACGGCTGGCTCTGGCTCGGCGGCGTCGCCCATCCTTCGGGCGATCACGGCGCAGACGAGCAGCTGGATCTGGTGGAAGATCATCAACGGCAGCACCATGAAGCCGATGCTCGCGGCCGGCAGCAGCACGGTCGCCATCGGGATTCCGCTCGCGAGGGACTTCTTGGACCCGCACATGAGCAGCACCACGCGGTCGGCGCGGGCGAAGCCGAAGCGCTTCCCCAGGAACGTCGTGATCCCCAGGACCGCCGTGAGCAGCACCACACAGACGCCCACGACCGCGATGATCGAGCCGACCGAGACCGTGGTCCAGATTCCGTCGACCACGCCCTGGCTGAACGCGGAGTACACGACGAGGATGACCGAACCGCGGTCGGTCAACGTCGTCAGACGCTTGTGGCGAAGGACCCACGGCGCCAACCAGCGGCGCAGCAGCTGCCCGGCGACGAAGGGTGCGAGCAGCTGCAGGCCGATCTTGCCGATCGAGTCCGCCGAGAAGCCGACCGTCCCCCCGAGCAGCACCGCGACCAGGACCGGGGTGAGCACCACGCCGGCGAGGTTGGAGAAGGACGCGGCCACGACCGCGCCCGCGACGTTGCCGCGGGCGATCGAGGTGAAGGCGATCGAGGACTGCACGGTCGAGGGCAGCAGGGACAGGAACAGCAGCCCGTGCGCGAGGTCGGTCGGGATGATCGACTCCGGCAGCAGCTGGGTGAGCAGGCCGAGCACGGGGAACACGATGAAGGTCACCGCGAGCACGGTCCCGTGCAGGCGCCAGTCGCGCAGCGCGTTGACCGCTTCCTTGGTCGGCAGGCGCACCCCGTAGAGGAAGAACAGCCAACCCACCGCGATGACGACGGCGTACTCGAGCACGTCCGCCGCCGCGCCGCGCGCGGGCAGCAGCGAGGCGACGACGACGGCGCCGAGCAGCGCCGCGATGAACGGGTCGACGCGGGCGAGCAGGTGCCGCATGCCGTTCATCGGTCCGTTCCGATCACAGAGGCGGGCAACGCGGCGAGCAGGTCTGGGGTCTGGGCGGTGAATCCGAAGCACTGGCGCACGGTGTAGATGGTCGCATCCATGCAGAACTGAGGTGATGTCGTGGCGACGGCGTCCTCGAGAAGGACGACGTCGTAGCCGATGTTGGCGGCGTCCATGAGCGTGGAGAGCACGCACTGGTCGGCGTTGACGCCGGCGAACAGCACGGTGTCTACGCGCAGGCCCCGCAAGATCGAGTCGAGCGGGGTGTCGATGAAACCGCTCATCCGGTACTTGTCCACGTGAACGTCCCCGGGCGCCGCCACGAGCTCGTCAACCGTCCCCGCGGACCAGGAGCCTGCCTCGAGCACGGGGGAGCCGGCCGCGTTGGTCGGCGAACCGATGCCGACGCCGGTCCCCGCCGGGTCGTAGACGTGCAGCACGCCGGGCGGCAGGTTCGCGCGGTCGGGGCGGTTGCCCCAATTGAGCCAGACGACGGGCACGTCCTGGCTGCGCAGCGCGGGCAGCAGGGCGGTCAGGACGGGGATGGGCGCGCGGGCCGCCGTGACGTCGACGCCGATCCCGGCGAGCCAGCCGTCGGAGTGGCAGAAGTCGTTCTGCATGTCGACGACGACGACCGCCGTGCGGGACAGGTCGAGGGTGAGGTGCTGTGGGGCGGCGTCGAAGGTGACCGGGCGCGCAGGGCGGGCCGGGCGGCGCAGGTCGGCGGTCTCGGGGGTCAAGGTCCACGAGTTACGAGCGTTGCGGGGCGCGTGGGCGGGATCTGCCGGGCGACGGGCCATCTGGTCAAGGGTGTTCACAGTGATCCTCCGGTGACAAGCTCAACGAGGGTGCGGTCCTGCCCGGGGCCACCGACCAGGCACAGCCCGACCGGTGCGGTGCCCACCCGGGGGGTCGGGACGGACAGGGCGGGCAGCCCGGCGAGGCTCGCCAGGCAGGTCAGGCGCAGGGTTGCTGCCCGGGTGAAGTCGATCTCGACCGCTCCGGCGTCGACGCGAGGAGCTGGGCTGGACGTGCTCGGCAGGGCGAGCACGGTCCCGGGCGGGACGAGGGCCCTCAGGGTCGCGCGGGCCTGCTCGAGGACCGCGCTCGCGGCCTCGTGCTCGGCCGCGGTGATCTGCGCGCCGGCGTGGAAGCGGGCCTCGACCGCGGGCTCGAAGGCACCCGGGTGGCTCGCGACGAATGCCCCGTGGACAGCCCATCCCTCGGCCTGCTGGACGGTGCGGAAAGCCGTGAACCACGCCTCGAGCGCGCCCGGCCCGATCTCGGTGACCGTCTCCACGGTGGCCTCGGACCGCAGCGCCAGGGCGAGCAGCGCCGCCTCGACGGCCTTCTGGACCGCCGGCTCGGCAAGGTCCATGAGCGCCGGGACGACGGCGATCCGGGTCACCGGGACCACGTCCTGGGCGGGGAGCAGGGCGTCGGCGGCGGCGGCGAGGTGCCCAGCGGTGCGGGTGAGCACGCCCACGGTGTCGAAGGACGGAGCCAGCGGGACCAGCCCACCGCGAGGGACGGCGTCGTGCGTGGTGCGCAGGCCGTAGAGGCCGCAGTAGGAGGCGGGGACCCGCACGGACCCGGCAGTGTCCGTGCCGAGCGCGACATCGGCGAGGCCGGCCGCGACCGCCGCGGCGGGGCCGCTCGTGGACCCGCCGGTGATCGTCCCGGGCGCGGCCGCGTTGGGCGGGGTGCCGTAGTGGATGTTCGTGCCGGCCAGGGAGAAGGCGAGCTCGTCGGTCTGGGCGATCCCGGCGATTCGTGCGCCGCCGGCCAGCAGGGCCGTGACTGCCCAGGCGGAGGTCGCCTCGACCGGCGCCGCGGCCAGCCATGCGGGGTTGCCGGCGCCGACCTGCTGGCCGGCGACCGCGAAGAGGTCCTTGACGGCGACGGTCAGGCCATTCAGCGGACCCACGGGGACCAGCGGCTCAGGAAACGGCGACTTGGGAAACGGCGTCGCGGCGTCGTCGACGGTGACCCGCCAGATCGACGTGAGGTCGGCGTCGTCGGGCAGGCGCGGGGCCGCGGGCGCGGGCGCGAGGGAGACGTGGGCGGTGTTGACCTGCCAGGCGCCGAGCAGGCCGCGCGACCAGAGCTGGGTCTGTGCCCCGGTCCCGCCATCGGCCCGGACCGACTCCGCGACGATGACCGCCGTCGCGGGGTCGACCTCCCGCACGTGCACCCGGGTCAGGCGCCGGGCCGCGACGGGCGGACGCCCGGCGCGGAACGCCGCGATCTGCTCGTGCCCGACGAGCGTGGTCCCGCCGTCGCTGCGGATCGTCGCGGGGGAGTCGGCGAAGAGGTCGTCGAGAGCGACGACGTCGTTGGTCATGAGCGCCTGCTCGTAGCGCCAGAATGCCCGCAGGAGCTGCGTGTGAGGGGCTGGCATCGGGTTCCTCCTGGGCGAGTCCGGGGTGCTGCTGGAGCTGTGGTGGCTTGTGGGCCGCTTCTTCCACCAATGTATACGAAGGATGTTTCGAGCAGTTTTCGCGCTGCTGAACGTGTCGATCGCGGGAAAAGGCGTCTCTGGCGGATGTATACCTGACCGACTAGGGTGGGCTGCTATGAGCACACCAGCGGTCAACCTCGTCGGGCAGGTGACGCACCTGCTCCGCCAGGACATCATCGACGGGCACCTGGAACCGGGGGAGCGGCTGACCGAGGCGCGTCTGAGTGAGCGGTACGGCGTCTCCCGGGTACCTGTCCGCGAGGCGCTGCGGATGCTCGAGGGCGAGGGCTTCATCGTCGCGGACCGGCCGCGCATCCGGTCCGTCGCGGTGATCAGCGAGCAGGACGCCCGCGACCTGTTCACGGTGCGCACGACGGTCGAAGGGCTGACGGCTGCCCGTGCGGCGCTCGAGATCACCCCGGAGGGACTGCGGGCGCTGCGCTCCATCCTCGCGGCGGGGCAGGAGTCCCTCGCACAAGGGCGCACGGAGCTGTTGCCTCAGCTCAACACCGATCTGCACCGGGCGATCGCGCAGGCCAGTGCGAGCCCCATGCTCGTGTCGTTGTTCAATCAGATCTCCGGGAAGATCGCCTGGATCTACCGCGGGACGGTCGAGGCCCGGGCGCCCTCGTCCTGGGCCGAGCATGCCGAGATCGTCCGCGCGATCGTCGACCGGGACTCCGACCGTGCCCGGGACCTCATGGTCGAGCACATCGACCGGTCGCGCCGCACGACGCTGCGCGGATCGGTCGACTGACCCGACGGGTGGCTCGTCGTCTCGCGTCGAGCAAGCCTCTGGCCTCGCCGTCTGCTCACCGTAGCGGGCGAGTCACACGAAACTTTCACGCCTTGGCGACGTCCCATCCGCGGGACAGGTGCGCAGGATCGCTCGGCAGATGAAACGATTGCGTGTTGGCACCACGGTCAGTTCGGCGAATGTAGGGGATCCACGTGAACGGCAATGCAACATCGGCCCATCAGAATGTGGCCCTGCTGTCACTCGCCACGACGCTGCCCGACCGTGTGACGACGTCGGCGGAGATCGAATCTCGCCTGGCGGCCACGCTCAAGCGTCTCCGGCTGCCCTCGGGTCTGCTGCAGCGGGTCGCCGGGATCGCCGAGCGACGCAACTGGGCCGAGGGGCAGACCTTCGAGTCCGCCGCGATCGAGGCCGGCGAGAAGGCGCTCGCCGAGGCGGGCATCGACGCCAGCGAGGTGGGCCTCATCATCAACACTTCGGTGACCCGCAAGCACCTCGAACCCTCCGTCGCCGTGCGCATGCACCACGGGCTGGGCCTGCCGTCCTCGGCGATCAACTTCGACCTCGCCAACGCGTGCCTCGGGTTCGTCAACGGCATGAGCCTGGCCGCCCAGCTCATCGACTCCGGTGCCATCCGCTACGCGATGATCATCAACGGCGAGGACGCCGATGAGATCCAGGACAACACGATCGAGCGGCTCAACCGTCCTGGGATCGGCCGCAAGGAGTTCATGAGTGAGTTCGCGAGCCTGACCCTGGGCTCCGGGGCCGCCGCCGCGCTGCTCGGCCCGGCCGACCTGCATGCCTCGGGCCACCGGATTCTCGGCGGCGTCACGCGAGCGGCCACCCAGTTCAACGACCTGTGCGTGGGATCGGTCAACGGGATGTACACCGACGCCAAGGCGCTGCTCAAGGGCGGCATGGAGCTCGTCGTCGCCGCCTGGGAGGAGGCCAAGAAGGACTGGAGCTGGTCCTCGATGGACCGCTACATCCTCCACCAGGTCTCCTCGATCCACACCGACGCGATCGTCAAGGCGGCCGGGCTCGACCGGTCCAAGGTGCCGGTCACGTACTCCCGCTACGGGAACGTCGGACCGGCGTCCATCCCGATCACCCTGTCCGAGGAGGCCGCGACGCTCTCCCCGGGAGACCGCGTGCTGCTCATGGGTGTGGGCTCCGGCCTGAACACCGCCATGATGGAGATCGCGTGGTGACGGACCGGTGACATACGACCTTCCCGCCTCCGCGTCGATCACGGCGCCGGCGGCGCTGCCTCCGCGCGGCCTCGACGGCCTCGACCCCGACTTCTCCCGCCTGGTGACCGTGCCCGCTCGGGACGCCGGTGGCGCATCTCGCACGTGGCACCTGCTCGACAACGGCGCCCAGCTCGACGCCCTGGGTGTGACGCCGGTCGGGACCATCCTCTGCGTGCACGGGAACCCGACGTGGTCCTACCTGTGGCGCAAGCTGGTCAGCCAGGGTGCCGCTGCTGGATGGCGCGTGATCGCCGTCGACCAGCTCGACATGGGCTTCTCCGAACGCACGGGTGTGCAGCGCGGCCTCCCGCAGCGGGTGCGCGACCTCGGTGAGCTCACCGCGCATGTCGGCCTCACCGGACCGGTCGTCACCCTCGGGCACGACTGGGGCGGCGTCGTCTCCGCTGGCTGGGCGCTTGACCACCCCGACCAGCTCCGCGCGCTCATGCTGCTCAACACGGCAGTGCACCAGCCCGCCGCCGATCCGATCCCAGCGCCGCTGCGCCTGGCGCTGCGCCCGGCGATCCTGGGCGCAGCGACCGTGCGCACCCCCGGCTTCCTGGAGACGACGCTCGCGCTGGCACACCCGCCGCTGAGCCGCGAGGTCAAGGCCGGCTTCCGCGCTCCCTACGCGGGCGCCGCCCGCCGCGGCGGCATCGGCGGCTTCGTCGCGGACATTCCCGTCGATTCTGATCACCCCTCACGCGTCGAGCTCGACCGGATCGCCGAGGGGCTGCGCTCCCTCGACGTGCCCGCCCTCATGCTCTGGGGCCCACGCGACCCGATCTTCAGCGACCGCTACCTGGACGACCTCGTCGGCCGCCTGCCACATGCTGACGTGCACCGGTTTGAAGGTGCGGGTCACCTGGTCGCCGAGGACGTCGACTACACGGCTGCGGTCCTGCACTGGCTCGACGGCGTGCGCCCGGCGACCACGGCTGCCCCGGAGGGTTCGCCCGACGCCGCTACCCCGCCCGACGCCGCGACCTCGCGCGACGCCGCAGCCGAGACCGCTCCCGCGGCCGGCCCTGCGACGCCCGCCACCGAGCCCGCACCCCTGCGGTGGTCGGACGACCTGCGCCCGATGTGGGACTACCTCGACGCGCTCAGCTCGTCGAGGGACACTGCGCTCGTCGAGATGGCGCCGTCGTCGGGCCCCGCCCCGCGCACGGTCAGCTGGCGCCTGCTCTCCCGGCGCGTCACCGAGATCGCCGCGGGCCTGTCCGCAGTCGGCGTCCGCCACGGCGATCGGGTGTCCCTGCTCGTCCAGCCCGGGGCGGACCTCACCGCTGTGCTCTACGCGTGCCTGCGCATCGGCGCGGTCGTCGTCGTGGCCGACGCCGGTCTCGGCGTCCGCGGGCTCACCCGCGCCGTGCGCGGGGCGTGGCCCGACCACGTCATCGGCGCCTTGCCTGGCCTGACGGCCGCCCGTGCGCTCGGCTGGCCCGGCCAGAAGATCTCGGCCGTCGACCTGGCTCCGACCGCCCGGCGCGCCCTGGGCGTCACCCACACGCTGCGCGAGATCGTGGCGCTCGGGTCCGGCGCCGGTTCTGCCCCGGTCCTGCCGTCTCCGCCGCTCCCCGGCGACGAGGCGGCGATCCTCTTCACCTCCGGCTCGACCGGCCCGGCCAAGGGCGTCGTCTACACCCACGCCCAGCTCTGCGCCATCCGAGATGTGCTCCGCGCACAGTACGACGTCGGCGTCGGCACCGGCCTGGTGGCCGGGTTCGCGCCCTTCGCGCTGCTGGGCCCGGCGCTCGGCACCCGGTCGGTCACCCCGGACATGGACGTCACCGCGCCCCGCACGCTCACCGCGCGCGGGGTCGCCGCGGCGGTCGCCGCCGCGGACGCCACGGTCGTCTTCCTCTCACCTGCCGCGATCACCAACGTCGTGGCGACCGCCGACGAGCTCACCGACGCCGACCACGCCGCACTCGCCGGGGTCCGAACCTTCCTCTCGGCGGGTGCGCCGATCTCGGAAAGCCTGCTCCGCGCCGTCGGGCAGCTCATGCCCGGGGCGACCGGGCACACGCCCTACGGCATGACCGAGGGGTTGCTGCTCACCGACATCACGGGCGAGGGCATCGCCGCGGCCCGGGCGCTCTCGGAGGCCGCCGGGCACAGCCTCGGGGTCTGCGTCGGCACCCCGACCGGACCCGCGAAGGTGCTCATCAGTGCGCTCGACGCCGATGGTCGGGCGACCGGTGTGCCCAGCAACACCCCTGGGGTGACCGGGGAGATCGTGGCGAGCGCCCCGCACCTCAAGGACCACTACGACCGGCTGTGGCTGACCAACGAGGCGAGCGTGCGCGGCACCGGCACCGGCACCGGGGCCGACGCCGTGACCGTCTCGGCCAGCCCGGCCGCGCCCTCCGCGCAGCCGGGCGAACGCTGGCACCGCACCGGCGACGTCGGGCACCTGGACGACGCCGGCCGGCTGTGGATCGAGGGGCGTCTCGCGCACGTCGTGGTGACCGCGGCGGGCGTTGTGACGCCGGTCGGGCTCGAGCAGGACATCGAGTCGCTCGCCGGCGTGGCGCGCGCGGCCGTGGTCGGCGTCGGGCCGGTCGGTACCCAGCAGCTCGTCGCCGTCGTGGAGACCGCACCGCCGGTGGGCAAGGTGCAGCGGGCGACGAGCGAGCTGTCCGCGGCGGTGCGTGCGGTGAGCCGCGAGCCGATCGCCGGAGTCCTCGTCGTCCCCACGCTGCCCACGGACGTGCGGCACAACTCCAAGATCGACCGCGCGTACCTGTCCGACTGGGCCGGTGCCGCGCTCTCCGGCGGACGCCTGCGCCCGCCGACCTCCGCCACCCGGCGGCTGCCGTGATCCAACGGTTGCCATGATTCGAGGAGCAGCATGAAGGTCCTGGTCACGGGCGCGAGCGGGTTCCTCGGCCGGACGGTCGTCGAGCACATGCTCGCCGCCGGGCACGAGGTCCGCACGTTTCAGCGGCGCCCCAGCGGGGTGCCCGGAGCGAGTGACGTGCTCGGCTCTGTGACCGATGTTGGCGACGTCGACCGCGCCGCGGGCGGCATGGACGCCATCGTGCACCTCGCCGCCAAGGTGTCCCTCGCGGGGGACCGGGCGGACTTCACCGCGGTCAACGTCGGCGGCACCCAGAACATGCTCGAGGCCGCGCGCCGCCACGGCGTCGGGTCATTCGTCCAGGTGTCCTCTCCGTCGGTGGCCCATGCCGGGGACTCGATCGTCGGCGACGACGCCCTCCCGGCGGACCCCGCCCACGCCCGCGGCGACTACGCCCGGACTAAGGCCGAGGCCGAGCTCGTGGCGCTGGCAGCGGACTCCGAGGAACTGCGCGTCGTCGCCGTCCGCCCGCACCTCGTGTGGGGCCCGGGGGACACCCAGCTCGTCGAGCGCGTCGTCGAGCGGGCGCGGGCAGGCCGGCTGCCACTGCTCGGTGACGGCACCGCCCTCATCGACTCCACCTACGTCGACAACGCCGCCTCGGCAATCCTCGCGGCGCTGCACCGGGCCGACGTCGTGCACGGCCAGTCCTACGTGGTGACCAACGGTGAGCCGCGGATGGTCGCCGAGCTGCTTGAGGGAATCTGCCGCGCGGCGGGCGTCCGGCCGCCCCAGTGGAAGGTGGCCGCCGGCCTGGCCCGCGCGGCCGGCGGCGCGATCGAGGCGGTGTGGGCCATCCGCCCCGGGGCCGATGAGCCGCCGATGACGCGATTCCTCGCCGAGCAGCTCTCGACGGCGCACTGGTTCGACCAGCGGCGCACCCGCCGGGACCTGGACTGGACGCCTGGCGTGTCGATCGAGGAAGGCCTGGCGCGGTTGGCAGTCAGCTACCGCTGACGATGGGCGAAAAAACGTCACGATCCTGCGCAACCGCTGCGCACGCCGGGGCACCGTGCGGCGCCCCGGCGCACAGCCCGCCTACGCGCGCAGGCGTCAATCCAGAGATTCTCATCCAACGGGCCGGCACGGGAATGCCCGTGGGCAACATTCCGAGGGGCTACTCAGGATTCAGGGAGCGCATAAACTTCGGACACAACATCGGAACCTTCACGTCGAGCGACGGCGTGAGCGGCCCGACCTCGGTCGGGCTGCTCCACTACCGCGCCGACGGAAGTATCCACGTAATTCCAGGGAGATCCTCGTGACCACTGATTCCACTGCGTTCCTCAGGGAGGTGCTGCTGTCGTTCCAACGGGCCCTCTGGGACGAGGTAACACCTGAGCTGCGTGGGATTGCCATCAAGCTGTTGCACCCGCTGATCGAGGCCAGGTTCATCTACGAGGCCGTGGGTGACTTTGAGCAGGAGATCACCGCTGAAGTCGGAACGTATGTTCTCGCAGACTTCCTTCCACCCGTCGATATTCGATTCACCGCTGTTGCGTCACCACCCAACGAGAAGCGCGAACTCGAAGCAGGCGAACGATGGGTCTACCGTCGCCGAGAGCAAGAGGCGTCGTAAGACTGTTCTGGCTCAACTTGGTGTCAAGGCGTCGAAGACCAGCGTCGACGAGGTCGTCAAGGCGGCCATCGCGCTGGCCGACGAGGAGGGGCTGGAGGCTGTGTCGATGCGCCGGGTCGCCGACAAGCTCGGGATCAGCGCGATGTCGCTCTACACCT
Source organism: Sanguibacter gelidistatuariae (assembly GCF_900096585.1). GTDB lineage: Bacteria > Actinomycetota > Actinomycetes > Actinomycetales > Cellulomonadaceae > Sanguibacter > Sanguibacter gelidistatuariae. The sequence continues at coordinate 111,874 of NZ_FMYH01000001.1, read as the reverse complement.
ATGTTCCGGGCAAGGCCGAGCTGATCGAGCTCATGGTCGACTCGATTGCCGCAGAAACACCGCTCGAACCGCACGTGGGCACGGTTCGTGCTCGCCTTGAGAACATCGCACGACAGCAGTGGGCAGAGTTCGGCCGCCACCCCTGGCTGCTGCAGGTCGACTCAAGCAGGCCGCCCCTCGGCCCTGGAGTATCGGATCGCTACGAGTGGCAGCTCGCCGCCGTCGAGGGGCTCGGGCTCAGCGACCTCGAGATGGATCAGACGCTCACCCTGCTGGTCTCCGTCGTCGCCGGCCCCGCGCGCGCGGCCCGCGCCGCTCAGCGCACGAACGAGTCATCGGGCATGAGCGACCGTGGCTGGTGGGAGATCAACGCGCCGCTGCTCGAAAAGGTGATGGACGGCGGCCGCTTTCCGCTCTCTGGTCGCGTTGGCCAGAATGTCGGCGAACTCTACAACGGCGCATCGGCTTCGACGCTGAGCTTTGAGTTCGGCCTCGCTCGCGTGCTCGACGGCATCGAGCAGCTCATCGCTTCGAAATAGAGTGATACGTCTTTTCGCCGAACAGGCGTCGCGGCCTAGTGCTTCGCCCAGACGCCCAGCTCGTTCCCGCTGGGATCCATGAAATGGAAGCGACGTCCGCCTGGAAACTCGTAAGGCCCTGTCGCAATCTTTCCCCCGGCCGCAAGGACACGTGTGACGCTGGCGTCCAGGTCGTCAGAGAAGAGGAGAACGAGCGGGCCTCCCGAGTGCACTGCTTCGGCGAGACGAAGCCCGCCGATCTCGCCTCCTTCAACGGCGAGGTCCCGGATGCCGGCATACTCCGGCCCGTAGTCGACGAACGTCCACCCGAACGCCTCAGAGTAGAAGTTTTTTGCATCGACTACATCGAGCACAGCGAGCTCGATGTAGTCGATGTGGTGGTGTCGATGTGGTGACGCTTGCACCTTGGTGTCAAGGATGCGCACTCGGGCCAGGACTCGGGTCGCGGATCGTGTTCCGCGGTCGGTCCAGGTGGCGGTCAGGATCTCGGTCTGGGAACCGTCGGTCACTGGTGGGAGGTCGGGTGCGTCGGTGTCCGGCGCGCGCACGAGGTCGATGCGGGCCTTGCCGGCGGGGCCCTCCGCATCCGAGCCGCTGCCGACGACCGTGGCCGTGGACTCGCGCAGCACGGGAGCGCCATCGGACTCGACGTACTGGTCTGCCTCGCGGCCTCCGGTGAGCACGGTCGTGGCGAGCGCGGCGCGGTAGACCGGGTCGCCCTCGGCGTCGTAGACCCAGCGCGGGCCGAGCACCGAGTGCTCCATGGTCGTGATGAGCCAGGCGTCGCCACCCTCGAGGGGTGCGCCGCGGTAGGTGAGCGGGACCTGCAGAACCGGTCCGTTCCCCGCACGCACGAGCAGCGTCTCGATGCCGACCTCGCCGTCGGGGTCGTCGAAGCGGAACGAGGCGACGAGCGTCAGGCCCGTGTCTGCCTCGCCCTCGAACCACGGCTGGGACGGTGCCCACGCGTCGAGGAGCTCAAGCTTGGTCGGTCGGATCGTCGCCTTGTGGATGAGAGCCATGGTCCGACTCTAGCGAGGTGGCGGCTGCGATGTCGGCCGTCGCCGCGCCCTCGACGGCGAGATCAGGGGAGGATCTCCGCGTGCGTCCAAACGCCGTCCGCGCCTTTGTCGTACCGGGTCTTGAGGGCCGCGACATCCCGCCCCACCCCCTGCCACAGGTCGACGCGGGTCGGGGTGAACTCGATGGTCGTCCACGAGGCGGGCATGGGCAGTCCCTCTGCGGGCCGAGCAGCGTGGTGGGCCACGCGCTCGGCGACGAGGGTGGCGCTCGTGGGCACGTCGGCCGAGACGACCTCCGGGTCGATCGCGCCGTCGCCGGCGCCGGTGAGAACGTCGTCGTAGGCCCAGGCGACGAGCTGGAGCTGGCGCGGGCGGGTGGGGTAGGCGGCCCGGGAGGTCGCCTCGTCGAGCTCGACCGCGCTCCCGTGCAGGATCACCTGGCGGCCGATCTCGGGCCAGAAGAACACCGCGCTCGCCCGCGGGTCGCCGAGCAGGTCTCGGGTCTTGGTGGTCGGGGCAGAGGAGTGGAAGCGCACGTGCTCGGAGTCGATGAGCGTGCTCAGGACGGTGCGGGCGTGCGGCGCGCCATCGGGCCCGACCGTAGCGAAGGTGAGCGTGCGCGGGCTCGGGGCGCCGGCCAGGGCTGCCTCCTCGACCCACTCGGCGAGCGTGGCGAGCGGGTCCGCGGACGCGGTGACCTCCCGCGGCGCGGTGCCCTCCGTGATGCTGGCGTCGGGTCCGGTGGTGGGGTGCTCTGCCATGGTCGGGCTCCTTCGGTGCGGTCTAGTTGCGTGCGGTCGAGCGTGCGCCGGAGCGGGCGTCCGGCAGAGGGCTCTGTGGGTCAGTGGGTGTGCAGCGCGCCGCCAGCGACGTTCTCGGGGCCGGAGTGCACCACGAGGATCACGCAGTCCTCGGTCCCGACCCGACGGTGGCGGTGCTGGGTCGTGCCGGGGTAGCCGATGGACTGCCGGGCGTTGAGGGAATGCAGTTCGACGTGCTCGGCGCCCGTGGCGGGGTCCGCCGGGGAGCGCAGCTCGACCTCGAGGTGGCCGGAGACCACGTAGACGAACTCGTGGCGGCCATGTGCAAAGTAGCCCTCGAAAGTGTCGGGGACGTTAATGAACTCGGTGACGTCCGCGCCGTCGGGCACGTGGCTGAGCAGGCGCGCCGAACCCTTCTGGACGGTCAGGACCGGGCTGGACGCGGCGTCGACCAGGCCCGTGCTCGGGGAGCTCGGCGGGGTCGCCTCGGCGAGCAACGACTGCTGGGTCGTCCCGAGCGCCTCGGCGATCAGGAAGAGGGAACGCATGGACGGGCGGGCCCGTCCGCGCTCAAGCTGGCTGAGGAAGGAGTGGGACAGCTCGCTCGCCGCGGCCACCTCCACGAGGGTCTTGCCGAGGGCGTGCCGGCGGGTGCGGATGACCTGTCCCAGGCGCTCGTCAGCGGACTCGGGGACGGGGGTGATGGGCGTTCTGGACCGATCTGGGACGGCTGAGGACATCGGTCACACATCCGGTTCCTGGTGGTTACGTGCGCGAAACAGAGGCTGCCTAACGTTCTGAATGTTAGTCACATCAACATTCATTCGACACCGGACACACCAGGAGGTGGATATGCCCAGCACCGCCCAGACGGCCACACCGCCGCAGGCACCGCCCGCAGGCTGCGCGTCGGCCGCGACCTGGTTCCACGTCGAGGACCTCGGCGACGGCGTGACGCTCATCTCCGAACCCGGGCACGTCAACTGCTTCCTCGTCCAGGGCACCGACCGCGCGCTGCTCTTCGACTCCGGCCTGGGCATCGCCCCGATCTCCGAGATCGTCGCCTCGCTCACCGACACACCGCTCCTGGTGGTCAGCTCCCACGACCACGTCGACCACCGCGGCGGCAACGCCGACCTGGTGGCCCACGCCGAGGAGCTCCGGCTCGTCGCGATCGCCGCCCACCCGAGCGCGGTCGACCCCGCGAGCGCAACCCACCGCGCGGCCGACCCCGGCTTCCTGCTCGACTACGCAGCCGCCATGACTGGGGTCTACGAGGACTACCTCCGTTTCGAGGCACTCGACGAGCAGAGCTTCTTCGTCCTGGCAGGCCTCGGCCGGATGCGTCCCATGCCGGACACCTCCACCTGGCACGTCCCCGGGGTCCGCCCCACCCTCGCGCTGCACGACGGCGCGCGCATCGACCTCGGTGACCGGACGCTGCGCGTCGTGCACACCCCGGGCCACAGCCCCGACTCCCTCGTCCTGGTCGACGAGCGCAGCGGGACGCTGCTCGCCGGTGACACCGTCATCGCGGCGGCCTCCTGGCTCCACAACGACGGCAGCGACCTGGCCGCCTTCGCCGCCTCGACGGCCCACCTCGCGGGGCTGCCGCTGACCCGGGTGCTCACGGCCCACAACCTGATCGCCGTGCAGCCGCCGGAGCGCGTCGCGGCGGTCGCCCGAGCGGCCGCCCTCACCCGCGACGGTGGCACCCGGCCGGTCGCAGGGTGGGACCTGCTCGGCTACCCCGTCGACCGCCACACCCACGCCGGCGTCACGCTGCTGCTGCCCGCCTCCCCGTCTTCTCGCACGGCCGACGACGCGGCCGCCGTCAGCGACCTCGCCGTCACAGGCGCCCCCACCGCCCACCGCAGGGCCGACCTCGCCAAGGAGCTCGCATGAGCCAGCCCACGCACGTCCCGGTGACCCGGACCGTCCCGCTCTGTGCCCCCGGCGCCGCGGGACACACCGCCGGTCTGCAGGTCAGCGCGATCCGCTCGGTCCGCCTGGTCGACGGGACGCTCGCGGACCTGGTGGTGGCGGGCGGCCAGATCACCGCCGTGCTGCCGGCCGGCGCCCCGCGCCCGGCCGGGCCGCTCGGCGCGACCGGCATCCCGACCGGCACCGCGACGGGCGCCGTCGAGCTCGACGCGCACGGCTGGCGGGTGATCCCGGCCGCCTCGGAGCCGCACGCCCACCTCGACAAGGCCCTCAGCGGAGAGCGAGTCGACTACTTCTCCGGGACCACCCAGAACGACCTCGCCGCCGCGATCGAGCAGTGGCGCGGCCTGCTCGCCACGATCGACGAGGCCGACATCCGCGACCGCGCGACCCGCGCCGTCGAACGCTATGTCTCCCGCGGGATCACGAGCATCCGCACCCACGTCGACTTCCCGCTGACTGGCGACCCGCTGCGCGGGCTCAAAGCGCTCACGGCCGTGCGCGACGCCCTCGCCGGGGTCATGACCATCCAGGTGGTCGGTCTCGCCGGGCAGCACACCCCCGACGCCGTCATCGAGGACGCGATCTCCCTCGGCCTCGACGTGATCGGCGGCTGCCCGCACATCTCCGAGGACCCCCACCGCGAGACGACCCGCATGCTCGACCTCGCCGAGCGCACCGGGCTGCCCGTCGACCTGCACACCGACGAGCAGACGAACGCGGACGAACTCGACATCGTCGACCTCGCCCACCAGGTGATCGCCCGCGACCTGGGCCAGCTCGTCACTGCGAGCCACTGCGTCCGGCTCGGCTCGTTGCCCCCCGAGCGACTGCACCCGGTCCTCGACCTCGTGGCCCGCTCCGGGATGGGCATCGTGACCCTGCCGATCACCAACCTCTACCTCCAGGGCTGGGACGCCACGCACCTCGCCCCCCGCGGCCTGACCGCCGTCCGGGCGATCCTCGACGCCGGCATCCCGCTCGCCGCAGGCGCGGACAACCTCCGCGACCCCTTCAACCCGGTCGGCCGGGCGGACCCCTTCGAGACGACGTCGCTGCTCATCACGGCAGGCCACCTGACCCCGGTCGAGGCGCTCGCCGCCGTGACGACCGGCGCCCGCACAGTCCTCGGGCTCCCCGCAGTGCTCGACGTCGGGCCGGGACGCGCGCCGTTCGCGGAGGCCACACCGGTGGCCGCCGACCTGATCCTCGTGCCGGACGTCGACCTCGGCGACGTGCTCGCCGGAGCGGTCGACGCCCGCGTCGTCCTGCACGGCGGTCGGGTGCTCGCCGACACCCGCACCTCCCGGACCCTCGACCTCTCCCAGCGTTCTCCCTCAACCCCGATCCACCCCGCCAAGGCCTCTGCTGGCATACCTGACCGACCCGTCCTCGAGCACGTGAGGTGATCACCATGACCACTCCCACCGACGTAGTCCACGAACGCATCCAGCACATCTCCCAGACCCGCACCCTCGTCCTGGACAACGTGTCCAAGACCTTCTCCACCGGGACCGTCGCCCTGACCGGCGTGGATCTCAAGGTCGCCGCAGGTGACTTCGTCTCCGTCGTCGGCCCCTCCGGCTGCGGCAAGTCCACTCTGCTGCGCCTGGCCTCCGGGCTCGACGACGCCACGACGGGCACGGTCGAGGTCAACACGGACTCCACGAGCTACGTGTTCCAGGACCCGACGCTGCTGCAGTGGCGGACGGCCCAGAAGAACGTCGAGCTGATCGGCGAGCTGCGCAGCAAGTCCAAGATCGAGCGTCGCAAGGCCGCCCAGGAGGCCCTCGAGCTCGTGGGCCTGGGTGGCTTCGAGAAGCAGTACCCGCGCCAGCTCTCCGGCGGCATGCGGATGCGCGTCTCCCTCGCCCGGGCGCTGGTCGCCGAGCCGGACCTCTTCCTCTTCGACGAGCCCTTCGGTGCGCTCGACGAGATCACCCGGCTCAACATGCAGACCGAGCTGCAGCGCCTCTTCGCGCTCAAGCGGTTCGCCGGCCTGTTCATCACGCACTCGGTCTCCGAGGCCGTCTACCTGAGCACCCGCGTGATCGTCATGAGCGGGCGCCCCGGGACGGTCGTGGCCGACCTCGACATCCCGTTCTCCTACCCCCGACCGCCCGAGCTGCGCTTCGACCCCGCCTTCGCCGAGCTGTCCGGCCGGGTGTCCGCCGCACTGGAAGGAGACCACCGATGACCACCGAGACCCGCGCCGCTGCCCGCGCAATGAGTGCACCCACCCCGGTTGTGCCCGACGCCGCCCAGCCGGCGGCCGAATCCCCGGCCCGGGCCGCGTCGTCGGGCACGGGCTGGCGGGTGACCAAGAAGGTCGCCGCGAGCGCGGGGCCGGTCGTGGGCGCCTTCGCCGGTGCGATCGCCCTCTGGTACCTCATCAGCTACCTCGTGCTCCCCGAGGGCCGCCGGTTCCTGCTGCCACCACCCCACCAGGTGCTCACCGAGTCCGTCCTGGACTGGTCCAAGGTCCAGCCGATGTTCGAGGCGCTCGCGCTCACCGCGCAGGTCGCGATGACCGGGCTCGCCATCGCGGTGGTCCTCGGCGTCGGGCAGGCGATCCTCATGAGCCAGGCGCGCTGGCTGGAGAAGTCGCTCTACCCCTACGCGGTCGTGCTGCAGACCATCCCGATCCTCGCCCTCGTGCCGCTGATCGGCCTGTGGTTCGGCTTCGGCTTCACGTCGCGGGTCATCGTCTGCGTCATCATCGCGCTGTTCCCGATGATCTCGAACACGCTCTTCGGCATCCAGGCCGCCGAGCCCGCCGCGCACGACCTGTTCACCCTGAACAAGGCGACCCGGGCGCAGCGGCTGTGGAAGCTGCAGATGCCCGCCGCGGTCCCGTCGATGTTTGCCGGCCTGAAGATCTCCGCCGGCCTCGCCGTGATCGGCGCGATCGTGGGAGACATGTTCTTCCGCCAGGGCAAGCCCGGCATCGGCAGCCTGCTCGACGTCTACCGGGCCCGGGTCGAGTCGGAGAACCTGCTCACCGCGATCGCCCTGGCTTCCCTGTTCGGCGTCCTCGTCTTCGCGGTCTTCTCTGCGATCGACAAGGCCGTCATGGCGAAGTGGTATGGGCGGCGCTGACCGCTCGCCCCACCCCTCTCCACCCCTCATCCAGCGACCCGCGACCGCGGGCCGCTCCACCCCGCACACCCATTTCACCGCCTTCCCTTGGCAGACCCCCACCCCCTTTCCACAAGGAGTTGCACCATGATCCGCTCCAGAGCAGCCGTCATCGCCGGGTCCACCTTCTCCCTCGTCTCCTTGCTCGCGCTCAGCGCGTGCTCGGCCGGGGAAGACACCGCGGAAGCTTCCAAGCTCGAGATCCCCGCCGCCGAGAAGGGCTCCGCCCTCGACCTGTCGGACGTGTGCCCCGCGACCGTCGTCTTTCAGCAGGACTGGGAGCCCGAAGCCGACCACGCGGGCATGTACTCCCTCGTCGGCGCGGACTACACGATCGACACCGACAAGAAGCGGGTCTCCGGCTCGCTCGTCGCCCAGGGCGTGGACACCGGCGTCAACATCGAGGTCCGCCCCGGCGGATCCGCGATCAGCTACCAGTCGGTGACCTCCCAGATGTTCGTCGACGAAGACATCATGTTCGGCGCGGTGAACACCGATGGTGCGATCGCGTCGTCGGCCAAGCAGCCGGTCACCGCGGTCATCGCCCAGCTCAACGTCTCCCCGCAGGTCATCATGTGGGACCCGGCGACGTACCCGGACGCGACCACCATCTCCGACATCGCGGCCGAGGGCGCCTCGATCGTCGTCTCCGGGGGCGGCAGCAACCTGGGCGCGCTGCTCTCGGGCAACGGCACCGTCCCGGCCGACCAGATCGATCCCTCCTACAACGGTGACCCGTCCCGCTTCGTCGGTGACCCGACGATCGCCCAGCAGGGCTTCGCCACGGCCGAGCCGTTCGTCTACGAGAACGAGATCTCCTCGTGGGGCAAGCCCGTCGCCTACCAGCTCGCCTCCGAGGTCGGCTACGACATCTACCCCGAGCCGCTCGCCGTGCGCACCGCGGACCTGGAGAAGTACACGCCCTGCCTGGAGAAGATCGTGCCGATCCTGCAGCAGACGCAGATCGACTACCTCGCGGACCCTGCCTCCACGAACGCGCTGATCGTCAAGCTCGTCGAGGAGTACAACACCGGCTGGGTGTACTCCGCCGGCGTCGCGGAGTTCTCTCACCAGGCGCTGACGGACCTCAACATCGTCCAGACCGACGCCTCCGGGATCTTCGGCGGGATGGACACGGCTCGCATCCAGTCCGTCATGGACACCTTCACCCCGATCCTCGAGTCGAGCGGGACGGACGTCGCGGACGACCTCACCCCCGAGGACCTGTTCACGAACAAGTTCCTGGACCCGTCGATCACGCTCGACTGACCCGGTCGCACACCGCCTCACCGCCTCACCCGCGCAACTGAGAAGGACCCCTCATGACCCTCACCCCCGAGGGTGCTGCCTCCTTCGCCGAGCTCGTCACGAGCGAGCTCGGCGAAGGGGTCGCGAGCACCGACCCGGACCTCATCCAGAAGTGCTCCTCGGACTGGTCGCGCATGTCGCCGATCCTCCAGGAGAAGCTCCCCCCGGGCCGCTACCCCGCCGACCTCGTGGTGCGGCCCACCACCCCCGAGCAGGTGCCGACGTTCCTGCGGCTGGCGTACGACCGCGACGTTCCCGTCGTGCCGCGGGGCGCGGGGACTGGCAACTACGGCCAGGCGACCCCGTTCACCGGGGGAGCGGTCCTGGACCTGCGTGCCCTGGACAAGGTCACCGAGATCGGCGACGGCTTCGTCACCGCTCAGGCCGGCGCCAAGCTCACCGTCATCGACGCCGCGGTGCGCGACGCCGGGCACGACCTGTGGATGTTCCCGTCCACCAAGGGCTCGACGATCGGCGGCTTCATCGCCGGCGGCAGCGCCGGCACCGGGACGGTCGAGCGCGGCACGACCGCCGACGGCTTCGTCACCGCCATGACGATCGCTCCGTGCGACGGCTCGGGACGGTCCTTCCGGGTCGAGGGCGCCGACACCATCCCCTACATCCACACCTACGGCGTGACCGGCATCGCGACCGAGCTCACCGTGCGTACCGACCCGGCCCGGCACTGGGTGGCCGTCTACGCCGCCTTCGCCGACTACGGCCGGGCGATCGCGGTCCACCGGTCCCTGCCGGACCTCGCGGTCCTGCCCCGGCTGGCCTCCCTCGACGAGCCCGGCCTGGTCGCGACCCTGCCGGCCCCGATCGAGCTCGACGCGACCCGGACCAGCCTGCGGATGATCCTCGAGGTGTCCACGGTCGAGGAGGTCTCGCGCCGCGTGGTGGCCGCCGGCGGCGAGGTCGTGGCGGTCTTCGACGACTATGCCGCCACGGACAAGCTCTCCTCGATGTCCTACAACCACCCCGTGTACTTCCTCCAGCAGTCCGGGTACCCCTGCTTCCACCTCGAGGTGGGCGGCACGGCGCTGTGGGACGCCCCCGACCTCATCCGCACCGTGTACCCGAACGCCATGGTGCACGTCGAGCTGCGCACCATGGGTCCGCTCGGCATGTACGTCGCGGACTACGAGTCCGAGGACCAGGTGCTCGGCGGGTTCGCCGCGCTCGAAGAACTGGGTGTGGGCATCCACAGCCCGCACCAGTGGATGGTCGACCGGCACGTCGCCGAGGCCCTGGCCATCTCCCCGATCACAGACCCCAAGGGCCTGCTCAACCAGCTCAAGCTTGACCGAGACGGTGTGGTCCCAGCGCGGATCGACACCAGGAATGAGGCTCTCGTTGCCCGCACCCCAGTTCATTGACCTGACCTTCCAGCAGGTCGCAGCCCTGCCTGAGGACACCGTGGCGATCCTGCCGCTCGGTGCGATCGAGCAGCACGGCGCGCACCTGCCGGTCTCGACCGACTACCTCGTGGCTACGAGCGTCGCCGAGGCGGCCGTCGCCTCGGTCGCCGAGGCGGGCACGGCGAACGTCGTCCTGCTGCCGGGCCTGGCGTACACGAAGTCCGACGAGCACCACTGGGCACCGGGAACCATCTGGTTGACCTGGGAGACGCTCATGAACACGCTCATCGACATCGGGAGGTCGCTCGCGAACTCCCCGGTCAAGAAGCTCATGTTCGTCAACGGTCACGGCGGCAACTCGGCGCTGGGCCAGGTCGCCTGCCGGGAGCTGCACCGCCGCTTCGGGCTGCAGACCTTCTTCGCCCACTCCTCGGTCCCCAAGGACCAGGGCGGCGTGGCCGCGATCGACGTCGAGAACGGCTTCGGCGTGCACGGCGGTCACTCCGAGACGTCGATGGTCCTGCACCTGCGTCCCGAGCTCGTGCACATGGACCTGGCAACCCGCCAGGTGCCCGACGCCATGGCCGAGTACAAGCACATCGGCTTCGGCAAGTCCGTGAGCTTCGGTTGGACCTCGGACGACTTCGGTCCCGGCGGGGTGATCGGTGACCCCACGGGAGCCTCGGCCGACCTCGGCAAGGAGCTCTTCGAGGCCGCGGTGGCCAAGATCGCCGAGTCCATCGTGGAAGCCAGCACCTTCAAGATCGGCTGACTGGGGTCCGGTCCGGTCCGGTCCGGTCCGGTCCGGTCCGGTCCGGACCGGCCCGGCTTGCCAGGGTCCGGACTGGCCCCGGTTCGCCCCGTTCCACCTCCGCTGAGTGCGGTCAGATGGCTGCCCGATGTCCGTTTTGGGCAGCCATCTGACCGCACTCAGCGAGGAGGGGTGGGGGACTGGGGGAGGGATGCCGGGGTGCCGAGCTCGGCCCGGGCGGTCGGGGTCATGACATACCGCCACAGCACGGGGGCGAGCTGGCTCTTGTCGATAGCCATGGCGTCTGTACGCAGGACCGCAGAGTCGGCCTTGATCAGCTTTTCTCCGGTGAACCATCCGGCGGTCCGGGAGTGCGTGATGGCTTGCCCGCCCCGGCTGAGCACCATCACCCCCATGGGACGCTCACTGCTCACTGCCGCGATCTCGTCCCATCCGATCGACAGGGTCAGCCCGCGAGACCGGTAGTCGAGACCGTCCGGGGTGAGCAGGAGTACCCCGGCGTTGAAGCGTCCGCACGCGGCCAGCAGCAGCGGGACAAACAGCCACAACCCCAGGGCGCCGAGGATCACGGCCAGCGGAATCGATGATCCGACGGCGAGGATCGCCCAGCCCAGGCAGGTGGCACCCAGGACGGCCATGACCACGAGCCCCAGGGTGAAGGCGACCGGCTCGCGGCGCAGGACCGTCGCCGGGCGGCCGCCTACCACGGACAAGGTCGGTGCCGGCGGCGTCACGACGCGCATCTGCAGCACGACGGACGCTCCTCCTACGAGGAAGACGCCGAGGCTCCCGGCGCCCATCACCGCTATCGCCGGCACGTCGTTCGCCACGCCGCTGATGAGCGCGAACGCGCCGACGACCAGCAGCAGAACGATGCCCACGATGTCGATCGCGCGCAGTCCGTCGCGACCGACCGACCGCACCGGGGCGAGCGCGGACCCGGGTCCCTTCATCCGAACACCGAGTCCCAGGCGTCGCTGAGACCGTCGCCGACCCATCCGGCGGCTCCGCTCGCGAGGTCGCCGATCGCCTTGCCGGTGCCGACCAGGTCATCCACGCCCTGCTGGAAGGCCGCGCCGACGTCGGGTCCGTTCTCGAAGAACCCGTCCACCATGCCGGAGGTGAAGATCCCCACGGCACCGCCGATGACCGCTCCGGCGACCGCGCCGACCACCGTCCCCACGATCGGCACCGGGATCAACGTACCCACGCCCGCACCGATCGCGACGCCTACTCCGACGGACGCGGCGAACCCGGCAACGTTCGAGACAGTCGCCTGGGTTGCGCTCTCCCCGGCCTGGATGTCCATCCAGATCGAGACTCCGGTGAGGATCCCGCCGGTAGCCGCACCGAAGATCCGTCCGGCGCGCACACCCCGGATCGCGTCGTCGGCGGTGCCGGCGGCCTGGGCGCGCAGCCGAGCAGCGTCATCGAGATCCTGGTAGAAGAGCTCTGGGTGCAGGGCCGCACCGGGCAGCTTGATGTTGGTCTCGAGCGTCTCGGCCAGGGTGCGCAGGTGCGCGGCCTGACCGGTGATCGCCGCGGTGCCGAGGCCGGCGTAGGTGTCGATCACGCCGGCGAGGAGGATGCTCGCCGTGGGTACTGTCACGGCGAGGACGTTCGCCTGCACATCGGCCAGGCTGGTGGCGGCCGTATCGAGTGCCGTGCCGATCCGGGTGACCTCGGTCGAGGCCGCGGTGTAGGCCTGCCATCTGGTCACGTTCGTGTTGTAGGCGGTCACCGCGGAGTTGTAGGACGTCACCTGAGCCGCCGTCGCGTCGGCGGTCGGCGTCGTCGGGAGCGGTTGGACCGCTGCGGGGGCCAGGATCGCGGTGGCCGTCACCGTGAGGCCCGCCGTCGAGGCCACCGTCCGGGCTGCACCGACGTCAGTCTGGGCGGTACGGAGCGCCGAGGAGAAGGTGTCGATGCCGAGCGCGCCTGACTGGGTCGTGTCATAGAGCGCGATGGCGTGCTTGTACGCGGTGTCCATCCGGCCGCGGAAGTTGTCCCCGGCGGCCCCGTCCCATCCGCCGTCATCCTGGCGGACCGAGCCGAGCGCGGCTCCGGCGTCGTCCACGCCTGACCCGAGGCTTGAGCGCAACCAGGTCGCGATGGTCGTCAGCTGGGTGGGATCTCCGTCCACCACGGTGCCGATCGTCACCAGCCCGGTCCCGTCCCGGTCAGTGACGCGCGGTTGTTCTCGTCGACCGTGGAGTAGGTCGCCCGGGATGCGCTCACCCCGGCCGCGCCGACGTCGAGCACCTCGCAGATGTTCACGGCCCCGGCAGTCAGGTGCTTGAGGATCGCGGCTGTCGCCGCTGCACCGGCTGAGGGGGACACCTGGTTCGGTGCGCCCGTGGCCGATGCGCCCATCGCCTCGGCTGCACCCTCGAGCTTGGTTGTGATGGAGCTGAGGGAGTTGAGATCGACCCCGACCTGCGCGCTCATGCGGGCACCTCGCCTCGGGCGCGCTCGGGGATGCGCAGGTCGAGATAGAGGACGTCGTAAGGGGTCTCGTCATGGACCCGCTGGAGGTCGGGGATGGTCATGAGGGACCAGGGGACCTGGTCACCCGCTCCGGCGCGGAGCCGGTCGAGGGCGGAGTAGGCCAGGAGCGCGGTGCGGCCGTCGGCGGTCTTGCGCAAGGTCACGTTGACGGTGCCGGTCTCGGCGACGGCCGTGCACGGGACGTAGACGACCGGTGGGAAGTCGTTCGGGATCATGGCGAGGGTCCTTGCGTCGGGGCCTGAGACTGGTTGGCCTTGCTGCTGCCCACGGGAAGGTGGGTTGTCCGTCAACGCGAGGCTACCGGAATGGGATAGCCGCGTCCCGTGGCTTCGATGGTGAGTTCTCCCCGACTCCCGCCATCGGTGGTGCGGGCGGCGCCCGGGTGGTGCGCTGCATCTGGGAAGATAGGGACGACGTCGGGCACCACCGGCGCCGGGCGCCTGCGCCCGCTCCCGCACACCTCTCGGAGGCGCTCGTGTCCCGCCCACCCCTGCTCGTCGCGTTCGACCTGGACGACACCCTGGCGCCGTCCAAGTCGCCGCTCGACCCGCGGATGGCGACCCTGCTGCTTGCGCTGGTCGACGTCGTCGAGGTCTGCGTGATCTCCGGCGGGCAGTTCGGACAGTTCCAGATGCAGCTCATCGAGCGGCTCGACGACGCCACGCCGGAGCAGCTCGCCCGCCTGCACCTCATGCCCACCTGCGGCACGCAGTACTACCGCTACGCGGGCGGCGACTGGGACCAGGTCTACGCCGAGAACCTGACCGAGGACGAGAAGGTGCGGGCGCTCGCGGCTGTCGAGAGCTCGGCCCGCGAGCTCGGCCTGTGGGAGGACGAGACCTGGGGTCCGATCCTGGAAGACCGCGGCTCACAGATCACGTTCTCGGCGCTGGGCCAGGCGGCGCCAGTCGCCGCGAAGACCGCGTGGGACCCCACCGGGGAGAAGAAGACCACGTTGCGTGAGGCCGTCGCCGCGCAGCTGCCCGACCTCGAGGTCCGCTCGGGTGGGTCCACGTCGGTGGACATCACGCGCAAGGGCATCGACAAGGCCTACGGCATGACGAAGCTTGCGGAGATCACCGGGATCGACCTGCAGGACATGCTCTTCGTCGGCGATCGCCTCGACGAGGCCGGCAACGACTACCCGGTCCTGGCCCTCGGCGTTCCGTGCCGCGCGGTCGAAGGCTGGGAAGACACCGCCGCACTGCTCGACGAGCTCATCCCGACCCTCCCGCTCCCCGCCCAGCGCTAAGCCCAGCGGGCGGCCCGCCGGACCGGCAGCCGGCAGCCCGCCTGTCCGCCGGGCACCGACGGGTCGTCTATTTTGCTTGGGGTCGTCTATTCAGATAGACGACCCCAAGCAAAATAGACGACCCCGTGCCGGCGGAAGGGGCAGCCTGGGGCCGCATCGATGCCCGACGTCGGCCCGCACCGTCTGCGTGCCGTGCCGTCGGCATGAGGTGTCGCACCGCGCGGTCAGGCTGCTGCGACCGCCTCCGGTTCCGGGACGCCTTGCGCCCGGCGCACCCGCGCCCAGACGAAGAAGCCGATCAGCGTGAACGCCCCGTAGAACAGGTACATGAATGCCGAGGCGTAGAACCCGGCGTCGATCAGCAGCGGGACGCCGACCGCGTCGACGGCGACCCAGATCAGCCAGAACTCGACCCACCCGCGCGCCATGCCGTACGTCGCCAGGAGCGAGCCGACGAAGATCCATGCGTCGGCCCACACCGGTTCGTAGGACTCGAGGGCCCGGAACACCGGGGTGAGCAGGGCCGTCCCGCCCACGAGCGCGACGACGATGAACACCCGCTGGCGCCCCGTAGCCCAGTCGGGCTGCACGCTCGTGCCGTTGTCGGCCTTGCTCTGCCTCCAGCGGACCCAGCCGTATACCGACACCACGATGAACATGACCTGCCGGCCGGCTTGGCCGAGCAGGTTGACGGAGCTGGGGGTGTTGAAGACCGTGCCGAGGAAGACCGTGAGCAGCAGCAGGTTGCCCACGATGCCCACCGGCCACGCCCACACCTTGCGGCGCATCCCGCCCAGGGCACAGATCAGGCCGAACACGTTCCCGATGATCTCGCGCCACAGGATGTGCTGGTCGCCGATGACCAGCTGAGCGTCGAACAACCAGCTGATGAGGTCCACTGCGTCCACCTTTTCCGAAGTCGACTCCGGGGTAGGCACAGGGAGGAGACGGCTGGTCCGCAGACGGCCCTCCGGCGTCGACGGCGAACCGTCGAGGCGGCGGCGTCGGTGGACGCACCCTCTCTGCAGCAGGGCCTGGAGCCGTCGCCGAAAGGGCGATGGCAGGGCTCTGCCGCTGCTTCTCCCATCCAGACTTTGACTGTCGGTACCGGAGTTCCACCGGTTCAACCATCCAGGTTGCCCTGGACGGGTCGCGGACTTTAACCGCCGGTTCGGACTTTCACCGACCCCGAAGCAATGGCGATAGCGTACCGCTCGCCGATTTCATTCCCGTGGGACGTCTTGTCCCTCAGGACGATGTGTCCGCGTGTGACCTGGCGCGTCGCCGTTGCCCGACGACGCGGCGTGCTCCGCAGCCCGCCGCGCCGTCGGCCCGTTGCCGGGCACGACGGCGCCCACGCTCCGACGCCTGGCTCCTCCAGCAGCTCCACCAGGTCCGCCTTGCGGATCTTCCCGTGCACCCCGCTGACCCGGTCCACCACCTGCGAGACGGCGAAGTCGCCGGCGGCGGACAGGTAGGCGTAGGCGTGGGTCGGGTCCATCCCGGCGTCGGTGAGCAGCGCGATCGCGCCACGGGTGGCCTGACGCATGGCCTCGCCCAGGTCCACGTCGAGGCCGATCGGGATGAGCAGCTCCTCTGTCTCCCCCCACAGCGTGCGCGGGCCGGGCGGCACGGAGTGCGCTCGCTCGGTCCCGGCCACGGCCACGCCCATGGTCCCGAGGAAGGGTCGCAGCGGGAACCGGACCCGACGCCGGTCGCCGGGTCCGGCGGCGATCGAACCGGTGAGCACCGCACCGGAGGCGACGCTCGGGAAGGCGCCCGTGCCAGAGGCCCCGTTCGTGCGGGAGCCCCCAACTGACGCCCCACCAGACGGCCAGACCGGCGCGTCCACCGTGCACAGGATCGAGACCGGGTCGAGGGAGCCCCCGACCGGGAACTCCACGGGCAGCGCGCCGCGCCCGTGCCGGTTGGAGACGATGCCGTAGCCGGTGCGCAGCTCGAGGTCGAGCACGGTGATCGTGAGCACGTCGCCCACCCGGGCGCCGCGGATCTCGATCGGCCCGGTCACGACGTGCGGTCCGTCGCCGAGCGGGTCGCGCGGGACCTCCGCGGCGACCCGTACGGCGTCGTGCAGCACGTCGGAGGAGGGCACGCCGTGGCCGCCGAAGAAGGTCACCGGGTCGCGACCCTGGTCCTCGAGGATGCCCTCGTGGCTCACGGTGTCGATCCACAGCGACTCCCCCGCGTTGATGCTCAGCACGGGGGAGTCGTCGGCGCAGGGCAGCCGGCCCCACAGCACGGTGCGTGGCGTTGCGGGGAGGTAGCCCGGGCGCGAGCCGCGGCCGTGCCCGGGGATCTCGATCCCCGTCGAGAGGGGTTGCAGGACGGGGATCCGCTCGGCCGTGGTGGTCATCTCTCAGGCGGCCACAGTGGCGTCGGTGGCTGCGTCGGCTTCGGGGGCCAGTGACCGCACGAGGTAGCCGAGGTCCTGGGTGGTCAGCGGCGCTGTGATGCCGTCGGTCACGAGCTTGGCGAAGCCGCCGTCGTTGGCCATGATCGTGATCGTGTAGAGGCGGTCCGTCGCGGAGGTGTTGATGATCCGGTGCTCGGAGCCGGGCGCCAGGATGAGCACGTCCCCGGCCACGAGGTTCACGGCGTCGTCGTCGCTGTGCGCCTCGGCCTCGCCGGCGAGCACGATGAAGATCTCGGCGGAGTCCTCGTGGGAGTTGAGCGGCTGCGCGCCGCCCGGCTCCCAGATCTCGAGGAAGACGCTCGTGCTGGTCCCGTGTGAGGGGCCGGCGAGCTCGGCCAGTCGGACGGTGTCCTCGGGAGAGATGAGGTAGCCGGGGATGTCGGTGAGCTTGCGGATGATGGGTGCTGCGCCGGTCATGGGAGGCCCTTCGAGAAGCGGGAGTGGTGGATGGGTGCGCCGGGTGCGATGCCCGACGTCGTGCCGGGCGGCGGCTGGTGCCGCCGCCCGGCGGGTCCGAGGCAGGTCGGTCGGCGGGTTCGGCTGTCGGTCAGACCGTGGGCGCGAGGGCCAGCGGGTGGAAGGCGCGGGCGAGGTAGCCCAGACTGTGCGCGCAGTCGCCCTGGGAGGCGTGCACCTGACGGACTGTCGCGAGGATGATCGTGTGGTCGCCCGCCGTGATCGTCTGGGTGATCTCGCACTCCACGCCGCGCAGGCTGTCCTGGGGGAGCCAGGGCAGCCCGCTCGCGGTCGTGCCCCGGATGATGGGGCCCGACGCCGCCACGAACTTGTCGGGTGCGCGGCTCGCAAAACTGCTTGCGACGTGCGCGGCGTCGCCGCCCAGCACGTTGGCGACGAAGGCGCCCCGGGCGAGCAGGGCCGGCAGGGTCCGAGAGGCGTTGTCCACGCACACCCCGAAGATCGGGGGATCCATGCTCACGCTGAAACCCGTCGTGACGGTCAGGCCCGTCGGGGTGTCGCCGTCGTCGGTCGTGATGACGCAGACGCCACCGGCGAGGGTGGACATGGCGTCGCGGTAGGCCGTGCGCACGTCCGGCGCCGGCTGCTCGGAGGGGGTGGTGCGGGGTGGCTCTGAGGTCAAGGCCGGTGCCATCGGCGTGGTCACTGCGTGTCCCGGTGCAAGTGCAAGGGTCGTCACGGTGAACCTCCTCGTCTCCCTGGATGTGTTCTGCGGATCTGTGTTTGCGGATCGTGTGGCGCGTGCTCGGACGGGGCTGCCCGAGCGCATTCGACGTC
The DNA here is from genome assembly GCF_900096585.1 of Sanguibacter gelidistatuariae. Classification (GTDB taxonomy): domain Bacteria; phylum Actinomycetota; class Actinomycetes; order Actinomycetales; family Cellulomonadaceae; genus Sanguibacter; species Sanguibacter gelidistatuariae. The sequence continues at coordinate 93,581 of NZ_FMYH01000001.1, read as the reverse complement.
TTCGGCGACGCGCGCGTCGCCGATGTTGATGACATCAACATTCACGGTAGGTGCCGAATGTTTCCGCCAGGGCCGGACGCGTTTCCGGCGGGTAAACGTTGTGGAAGACGACGTACGTGATGGCTTGTGGCCAGCGCGACCTCAGGGGCTCGGGGCCGGCAGCGGAGCGGGTGAAACATCCGGGCAGCGAACCTCGTAGAGTGGCCCTCGATCTACCGGTCTTGCCGGTCCTGCCGAAGGAGCCCTCCATGTCGTCCGTGCCAGGCCCCCCGCAGCCCTTCTCCGTGCAGCCGGGCCCGGCGCAGCCCTTCGTCCCGCAGGCGGCCCAGGGGTCGTATGCCCCCTACGGCAGGCCCGTCGGGCCTCCGCCTGCGCTGGTCGGCTGTGTCCCCGCCGCCCCCGGCCGGCGGACCGGCTCGGCCGTGCTCGAGGGGCTCGCGTCCGGACTGCCGGTCGGCTGCGCGAGCGTGTCCCTGCAGGTGGGGCTGGCCAAGGAGCTCCCTGCGCTCGTCGTGCTCGGGGCCGCGTTGGGTCTGGCCTGGCTCGCGGGCTTCGTGGTCGTCGCCGCCGGTTTCGCCCGGACCGGGGCCAGCCCCGGCAAGAAGGCCATGGGCCTGCGCCTGGTCGACGCGCGTACCGGTGGCGCGCCGGGTCCAGCGGCCTGGGGCAGGTTCCTGCTGGCAGGTCTCGGCGGAGCGGTCCTGATCGGCTGGATCATCGCGGTCGTACAGATCCTCACGAACAAGCGCGGCGACCGTAGCGCCTGGTACGACTCGTCGACCAACCTCATCCTGCTCGACGTCGTCGCCGGCCGGGATCCGTTCCTGGCCCAGCAGGGTGAGCTCGCCCCGGAGCGCCCGGCCTCCGCCTACGACACGGGCGGCGCGGGCCGCGCCCCCGGGGCGGACGCCGGGTGGGGTGCCCCCGGTCTGACTGCCATCTCTTCCGGTCAGCACGGCACCCAGTTCAGTCAGCAGAGCGCGGGCGGTTTCGCCCCGCCCGACCAGCCCTTCGCGGGGGTCCCGGTGCTCGTCGGCCTGGACGGCGCGCCGCTGCACCCGGCCGGCCGGCTGTCTGCGCCGGTCCCGCCGCCACCGGTCGCCGAGCCCGTCGCGCAGCCGGTCGCGGCCGTGCCCGCACCGCCTGCACCCCCCGCCCCGCCCCGCGCCGCCTTCACGTTCGACTCAGGTGACGTCCGCGAGGTCACCGGTGCCGGCACGATCGGCCGCATGCCGCGCCCCGCCCGGGAGGGGGAGGCTCCGGTCGCTCCTGAGCCGGCCCTCCTGACCATCACGGACGTCACCCGGACCGTGTCCAAGTCGCACCTGTCCTACGAGGTCGAGGCGTCCGGGGTGCGGGTCACCGACCTCGGCTCGACCAACGGGTCGACCGTGATCGTGCCCGACGGTACGGCGGTCCCGCTCATCGCCGGCACTGCCGTACTGGTGGCCTACGGCTCGACCGTCACGGTCGGTGAGCACTCCTTCACCCTCGCGCGGGTCACCACTCCTCAGGAAGACTTCGCCGACGCGGGCGAGACCTTCCTGCGGGACCCTCGGTGACCCTAGCCGGGCGCTCACCGTTCACCGGGAGGTGGGGTGCGGCGACGGACAAGGGTGCCGTGCGCCGGCACAACGAGGACTCGTTGCTGGCCTCGCCGCCGCTCTTCCTCGTGGCCGACGGCATGGGCGGGCACGACGCCGGGGACATCGCCTCAGCGATGGTCGTCGCGTCCTTCGCCCGCTTCGTCGAGCAGCCCTCGGTCTCCGAGGACGAGGTCCGTCAGGCCGTCACGCATGCCCGGCAGTCGATCAGCGAGTACTTCGAGCCGTCGGGACTGTCCGGCGGGTCGACGCTCACCGGCATCGGGGTGAGCAGCGTGGACGGCGAGGCGGCCGTCGTCGTTGTCAACATCGGCGATTCACGGACCTACCGGCTGAGCCAGGGGGTGCTCGAGCAGCTGAGCAAGGACCACTCGACGGTCCAGGAGCTCATCGACTCCGGCGCGATCCAGGCGCTCGAGGCGCGCACGCACCCTGAGCGCAACGTCATCACCCGAGCGATCAGCCCGACGGCAGACTCCGAGCCGGACGTGTGGTCCGTTCCGGCGCGGGTGGGCGACCGGTACCTGGCCTGCTCGGACGGGCTCACCGGGGAACTGACCGACGACGAGATCCGCGACGTCCTGCTGGCGCATGACGATCCGCAGACGGCTGCGGCCGAGCTCGTCGCCCGTGCCCTCGCCGAGCGTGGCCGCGACAACATCACCGCGGTCGTCGTCGACGTCGTGCAGATCGCCCGCGGTGACGACCCGGGCGGCCTGTGGCAACGCCTGGCCGCCGGTTCCGGGGACGACGCCTCGATCGAGGACACCATCCCCACCCACCCGGCGACCTAAGCCCCCGCGCGGCATCACCCCGCCTTTCATGGGTCGTCTATTTTGCTTGGGGTCGTCTATTCAGATAGACGACCCCAAGCAAAATAGACGACCCATAGGTGTCTCTCAGGGGAGGGGGCGGCGACCTGCCGGTTATCTGGGTGGGGGGATGCAGCTCGCTGGCTCACAGGTGAGACTGTGCGGGGGACCGTCAGGAGGCGTTGAGGACGGGGCGGGGGCAGAGGACGACGTCGGGCATCCACCGCTGGACACGTCGGAGGAACGACGGGCGTGATCGGAGGTCTTCTCGGACGACCCGGAGCATCCGCCAGCCCTCTTCCTCGATCGCGTCCTGACGGCGCTTCTCTGAGATGACGGCCTCTGACGCGGTGCCGTTCGCGCCGTACTTGGTCCGCCCGTCGTACTCGCAGAGCAGACGGGACTCGCGCCACCCGAGGTCCACCCAGAAGGTCCCCGTGTGCGTCGGAATGCGAATCTGGGTCTCGGGGACGGGCAGTCCGAGCTGCAGCAGGGTGAAGCGCACCGTGGTCTCTCCCGGAGACTCCGCGCCGGCGTCGGCGAGAGCCAGGATCTCGCGCGCCCTCACCACACCCTGCTGACGGAGCCGGGACGCGAGGATCTCCGCGCAGACATCCGGGTCTGCTCCGATGTGCAGGGCCGCATCCGCCACGACGAGACCGGCCAGCGGCGGCAGGGCCTGCGCACAGTCGATGAGAGTGCGCTCGAGTGTCGTGACGGACAGCCCGTGCTGGGTGGTGCGGTGCTCCTCCGGGAGTCGCGGGTGGTGCCGGACGACGTCCAGAGCGCCATGACCCGTGGGGCGAGAGCGCTGCACGATGTGCGTCTGGGGCGACATGATCAGCAGTGGCAGGCCCCAGAGCAGGGCGGCGGACACCAGATTGAAGGTCAGGGGCCCTGAGCTCTGCTCCGCGAGCGCGACGATTCGCGCGAGTGCGTGCCTGCGCCGTCGTGCATGGGGTTCTTCGCCCGGGAGAGCGTCCACGTATGCGCCTGGGCGGACCTGCTCCCACGCGCGGCTCCGCACCCGTTCGGCCACATGCGAGCGGGTATAGCTGCGAGCGAGATGGACGCGGGGGAGAGGCATCCGGTTGAGCTGCGCGGGGGAGGCGGGACCTGGTCGGCGGGGCACCACCTGATCCTTGCGCCTGACGCTGGCGGATGCACCCGCCGATCCCCGACCTGTGGATAACTGCCGGGCCCGACCTGTTCGCCGGCTCAAGACCTCATGGGTCGTCTATTTTGCTTGGGGTCGTCTATTCAGATAGACGACCCCAAGCAAAATAGACGACCCATGAGGGAGGGCTGGCTGGTAGGACTGACAGGTGCCGCGCCGTGCCGCGGCGCGGGTGGGGGCACGGGATGGCAGGGGCGGGGGCAGCTGGCTGCTGCGGCCCGGTCAGGTCTTCTTGCGGGAGAGGGCGCCCCAGACGGCGAGCACGATGAGTGCGCCGATGAAAGCCCAGAACCACGTCGCCAGGCTGAAGAAGTGGTCGTTGGGGTTGGCGTTGAAGACGTTGCGCCCGATGAACCCGCCGACGATCGCCCCGACGATGCCGATGATGAGCGAGACGAACCACCCGCCGTTGGCCCGCCCTGGCAGTACAGCGCGGGCGATCGCGCCCATGATGAGTCCGATGATGATCCACGACAGCAGCCACATAAGGTGACCGTCCCTCCAGGTCAGGGAGGTATCTCCCAGGCGGGCTCTCCGCTTTCCAACCTTCGCACGCAACGCCGCCGAGCGCAGGAGATCGGTGAGATCGTTACCGCGTGCGCCCGCGTCCCGCGAGGTGGACACGCGGGGCCGGGAACCGTTCGATCGCGGCAAGGTCCAGCGCGACGATGTCGGCCGGGGTCGTGCGGAGCGCTTCGACCTCTGAGATCGTCGGGTCGAAGTCCAGCGTGCCTGCTGCGTGAGCGCGCACATCGGCCAGGTGTGGGGTCGCTCCGGCGGGGCGGGTGGCCAGGATGATGCATCCGACAAGAGCGATCAGCACCGCGACGAGAGTCGTGGCGCCCCAGCCGTCGCGGACGGTGTCGCCGAGGATCGTCACTCCCACGAGCCCCGGGATGATCACCTGCGTGACGCTGACCAGAGCACGGGCCGGGCCGACCGTCCCGTGCTCGACTGCGCGGGAGAAGGTCACCGAGGACAGGATCGCGAACCCGATGGTCAGCCACGCCATCGGTGTGAGGAAGAAGTCGATCCAGCCGCCCGAGCCGTGTGCCGCGCGTGCGCACATGGCCAGGCCCGCGGACGCGAGGCCGCTGAGCACGGCCTGCACGGAGGCGTCGGCCCGGCGGTAGGTCACGGCCGTCGCGACGATCAGCGCCGCGAGCAGCACGAGCATCGAGAAGCCGAACCAGCTGGGCGTCGCGACGCGCGACTGGGCGCCGCTGCCGACCGCGAGCAGGGCGAGTGCGCCCGTGACCGCCAGGGCGGCCAGTACGTCTATGCGCCTCAGCCGGGTACCGAAGACCGCCCGGTCCAGCAGGACGGTGACCACGAGCGCGGAGGCGAGCACGGTCTGCACGGTGAGCAGTGGCAGATACTTCAGCGCCACCAGGGAGAAGGCCCAGGCCACGAGGGTGATGGAGGTGCCGACGGCGTAGGCGGGCCGGCGGAAGACCTTGAGGCCGGCGGCCTGTGTCGAGGCCATCGCCTGGACGACAGAACCACCGCCGTACCCGGCGGCGGCGGCCAACGCAGCAAAGATCGAAAGACTCATTTGTTGAATCTTCTCAGACATTTCTGTGAACTCACCCCACCAGAGGTCCTAGGAGCCGAGCCCATGCTGTGCCTCACCTGCAACGGCGCCCGCCGCGGTTATCAGCGCGCATGCAGCGCGACCTCGGTCGCCTTGACCGACAACCACACCGGGGTGCCCTCGGCCAGGCCTAGCTCGGCGACCGCCCCCGCGGTGAGGTCCGCGGCCACGGCCGGCTCGGTGGTCTGCACCCGGATGCCGTTCGGCCCGTGCTCGAGGGACGTGATCGTGGCCGGCCACACGTTGCGCGGGCTGGCACCCTCCGGGCGGTGCAGCCCGACGATCACGGCCGCCGGGCGGAAGACCGCCGCAACGGGCGCGCCGTCCGGCAGGCTGACCCGCGCGCCGTCCGGCTTCTCGGCCCGGCCCGCACCCTGCGGGTGCGCTCCCGCGAACCGGAGGCCGTCCGCGGTGACCAGTGCGCCGTCGTCGGCCGTGCCCAGGACGAGGTTCACGCCCGCGATGCTCGCGGTGAAGGGCGAGCGCGGGGCCACCAGGACCCGCGCAGTGGGACCCTCGTCGACGATCTCGCCGTCGACGAGGACGGCGGTCTGGTCGGCGAGGACGACGGCGTCGAGCACGTCGTGCGTGACGACCACGGCGGTCGTCCCGCTCGCGCGCAGCTGGTCGCGCAGCATCCGACGGACGGCCGGTGCGGTGTCGACGTCGAGGGAGGCGAACGGCTCGTCGAGGAGCAGCAGGCGCGGCGCCGCGGCGAGGGCGCGGGCGATCGCGACCCGCTGCTGCTGGCCACCGGACAGCTCGGCCGGACGGCGGTCACCCAGCCCGTCGAGGCCCACGCGCTCGAGCCAGAGCGCCGCCTGCGCGGTCGCGGTGCGCGCCGTCACGCCCTGGGCGCGCGGCCCGAAGGCGACGTTGGCGAGGGCGCTGAGGTGGGGGAAGAGCATCGGGTCCTGGCTCAGCAGCCCGACGCCGCGGCCCGACGGCGGGACCTGGGTCAGGACGTGAGGGCCGCGCCCTCGGGCGTCGTCCGGGGCCGCCGTGACGCGGGTCAGGTCGGCGCCGTCGAGGCGGATGTGGCCGTCGTCGGGCAGCAGCAGACCGGCGAGGGCGGCGAGCAGCGTCGACTTTCCGGCGCCGTTGGGACCGAGCAGCGCGAGCACGTCGCCGCCGGCGAGGCAGAGGCGCGCGCGCGCCGTAAAGGTCCCTCGGCTCACCCGCAGGTCGGCATCGAGGACCGCGCCGCGGCGCTCGGGGCTGGGGTCGCCGGGCGCCGCGCCGCGCTCCCCGCTCACCGCGCCGCGCTCCCCGCTCACCGCGCCGCGCTCCCCGCTCACCGCGCCGCCCCCGGCTGCCAGCCGCGCACAAGAACCAGGATGACGACCGCGACGACCAGCAGCATGAGGGAGAGCGCGACGGCCGACCCCTGGCTCACCCCAGCCCCGTTGAAGGCCGTGTAGATCGCCAGCGGCATGGTCCGGGTGGTGCCCGCCGCGTTCCCGGCGAACAGCGCGGTCGCGCCGAACTCCCCGAGCGCCCGGGCGAAGCACAGGACCGTGCCGGCAACCAGGCCGGGCCGCACGAGCGGCAGCGTGATCCGCACGAACACGGTCCACCGGCTCGCCCCGAGGGTCGCCGCGACGTGCTCGTAGCTGGTGCCCGCGGTGCGCAGTGCTCCCTCGACGGACAGCACGAGGAACGGCAGGGCGACGAAGGACTGCGCGATGACCACGGCGGCCGTGGTGAAGGGCAGACGCACGCCCCAGACGTTGAGCACCTGCCCGAGCAGCCCGTTGCGCCCGAGCAGGAAGAGCAGCGCGATCCCGCCGACCATCGGCGGCAGCACGAGCGGGATCGTCACGAGCGCGCGCAGCACCCCGGCCGTGCGCGCCGGGCTGCGGGCGATGACGAGCGCGAGCGGCAGCCCGAGCACGAGGCACACCGCGGTCGCGGCGAGCCCCGTGCGCAGGGAGAGGCCCAGGGCACTGAGTGCCTCGGGGGAGGTGATGTCGGCCGGCAGCGTCGCCCAGTCGACGCGCGCAACCAGCCCCGCGAGCGGCAGGACGAGCAGGCACAGACCGAGCGCGGCCGGCAGATAGAGCGCCCGCGGCACCGTTCCAGGAGAGCGCTGCCCGACGCCGCGCGCCACCCCCGCCGGGTGGCTCACGGTGCGCTGAAGCCGTACCCGGCGAGCACGGCCTGTCCGTCCGCGCTGAGCACGTAGGTGACGAAGGCGGCGGCCGCCGTCGGGTTCCCCGCTCCGGCGAGGGTGGCGACCGGGTAGTGGTTGACGACGTCCGCGGCGCCAGCCGGGACGATCCACTCGACCGAGGCGCCCGCGGCGGCTACGTCGGTCGCGTAGACGAGCCCGGCGTCGGCCTCGTCGGCCTTGATCTTGGTGAGCACCGCGGTGACGTTCTGCTCCTCGCTCGCGGGGGTCACCGTGAGCCCGGCGGCGGCGAGCAGGCGCTGTGATGCGGCGCCGCACGGCACCTCGGCGGCGCAGAGCACGACCGACAGGTCGGCCTTGGTGAGGTCGTCGAGGCCGGTCACACCGCCGGGGTTGCCCGGCGGGAAGGCGATGACGAGGGTGTTGGAGGCGAAGAGCTGCGCGGGATCGGCGAGCAGGCCGGCGTCGGAGACGACCGTCATGTTCTTCTCGTCCGCGGAGGCGAAGACGTCGGCCGGGGCGCCCTCGACGATCTGCGTGGCCAGCGTCGAGGAGCCGTCGTAGACGATCGGCTGGACGTCGAGGGCCGGGTTGAGCGCTTCGAACCGGGTGGCGAGGTCGTCGAAGGCCGCGGTGAGGGAGGCGGCGGCGTAGACGGTGAGCTCGCCGGTCAGCTCTGGGCCGGCCGCGGCGCCGGTGCCCGACGTCGTCCCGGTCGACCCCGTCGCCCCGGGTGCGCCGTCGGGCTGCGACTGGGCGCTGCACGCGCCCAGCAGCGACGCAGCGGTGAGCAGCGCGAGGGCGGCGGTCGTCCGCCGTAGTCGGGCCGACGCTGTCGCGGTGGATGCAACGATGGCGGTGGATGGTGCGGTCACTGCGTGCCTCCCGGCGTCTCGATGATGACATTGGTGGCCTTGACGACGGCGACGGCGAGCGACCCGACCTCGAGCCCCAGCTCGTGGACGGCCTCGGCTGACAGGAGCGAGACCACCCGGTGCGGCCCGGCCTGGATCTCGACCTGCGCCATGACCTGGTCCATGACGACCCGGGTGACCAGGCCGACGAAGCGGTTGCGGGCGCTGCGCCCGACCGTGGACGGATCGCGGGGCGCCTGCGCCAGCTCGACCGCGCGGGCGGCGAGGTCGGCGCCGGCGATCACCCGCCGGCCGGAGTCGTCCATGCTCACGTCGAGGTCTGCCGAGTCGACCCAGCGGCGCACGGTGTCGTCGCTGATGCCGAGCAGCTGGGCCGCTTCGCTAATCCGGTACTGAGCCATGGCCGGAAGATTAGCACCGCAGATGCGGGGAAAAAAGGACGATGGTCCCGCTCGCGCGGAATCGCAACCGGGACTGGGTTGTCCAGGGGGACACGCGACATCCCCCTGCTGCGCAGAGCGCTAGCGTGTGACCATGCCCCGCACTGCCCCGCCAGCCCACGCCCGGACCGACCCAGGAGCGCCGATGATCACCGTCGAGGACCAGCTCGCCCACGTGCTCGCGGGCCTGGAACCGCTGACCACCGAGACCCTCCCGCTCGCCGCGGCCCTCGGGCGGACCCTCGCCCACGATGTGCTGTCCACGAGCGACATCCCCGTCTTCGACAACTCCGCGATGGATGGCTACGCCGTCCGCCACGGCGACGTCGTGCACGCCTCGCCCGACCACCCGGTCACGCTCCGGGTCGTCGCCGACCTGCCCGCCGGCAGCCCGGAGGACCCGCCGCTCGCCCCCGGGACGGCCGCGCGGATCATGACCGGTGCGCCCGTCCCGGCCGACGCCGACGCGATCGTCCCCGTCGAGCACACCGACGCCGACCTCACCCACTCAGGGTCTACCCACCCAGGCGCCGCCAATCCCGGCACCGCCCACGTGACCATCACGACCGCGCCCCGCCCCGCCGCGCACATCCGCCGAGCCGGGGAGGACCTGCACGCGGGCGATGTCGTCCTGACCGCCGGGTCCGTGCTCAGCTCGCGGCACCTGTCCTCCGCCGCCGCGGCCGGGCACCCGACCCTCCCGGTCCACCGCAGCCCTCGGGTGGCCGTCATCGCGACCGGCAGCGAGCTCGTGCCGCCGGGACAGCCGCTCGGCCGCGGGCAGATCCCGGAGTCCAACTCCACCCTGCTGGCCGCCCTCGTCACCGAGGCCGGCGGGACCGTCGAGCGCGCGGTGACCGTGCCCGACGACGACGACGCCCTGCGCGCCGAGCTCGCCTCGGTCGTCTCGGCCGGCGTCGACCTCGTGGTGCTCTCGGGTGGGGTGAGCGTCGGCGCCTACGACGTCACCAAGGCCGTCCTCGCCCCGCTCGGCACGGTCGACTTCGTCTCGGTGGCCATGCAGCCGGGCAAGCCGCAGGCCTTCGGGCACCTGCCCGGCGGCACGCCGGTCTTCGGCCTGCCCGGGAACCCGGTGAGCGCCTGCGTGTCCTTCGAGGTGTTCGTGCGGCCCGCGCTCTCCCGGCTGCTCGGACGCACACAGCTGTTCCGCCGGATGCTGACTGCGCAGGTCAGCGAGGGCTGGCGGACGCCGCTGGGTCGCGCGCAGTACATGCCCGTGGTGCTCGACGACGGCCCCGACGGGCCCGACGGCCCCGCCACCAGGCCAGGCCAACTCTGGGTCCGCCCGGCCACCCGGGGCGGATCAGGCTCGCACCTCGTCGGAGGCCTCGGCGCAGCCGAGGGCTTCGCCGTGGTCCCCGCCGACGTCACAGAGGTTCGCCAGGGCGACATGATCGATGTCATGCTGGTCGGACTATGAACCAGCCCTTCACACACCTCGACGCCGCAGGTCAGGCCCGCATGGTCGACGTCACAGAGAAGATCCCCACCGTCCGCAGCGCGACCGCGACCGGCTTCGTCCGCTGCGGGGAGGCGGTGATCGCGGCCATGCGCGACGGCGTCACCCCCAAGGGCGACGTCCTCGCCGTCGCGCGGATCGCCGGGATCCAGGGCGCCAAGCGCTGCGCCGAGCTGTTGCCGCTCGCCCACGTCATCGGGGTGCACGGCGCAAGCGTCGACCTCGCGATCGACGACGACGGGGTCCGGGTGAGCGCGACCGTCCGCACCGCCGACCGTACGGGGGTGGAGATGGAGGCGCTCACCGCGGTCGCCGTCGCCGCGCTCGCGGTCGTCGACATGGTCAAGGGCCTCGACAAGTCCGTCTCGATCGAGGACGTCAAGCTCGTGGCCAAGACCGGCGGAAAGTCCGGCGACTGGCACCGAGCGCAGGACTGAGCCACTCATGACGCGGAGCCCCTGATGACCGCCTCGCCCGTCCGACTGTCGTCCGCACAGCGTCCGGACGCGCCCTCGCTCGACGCGCTCGTGCTGGCCGGGGGCCGCTCGGCGCGCCTGGGCGGGACGGACAAGGCGGGCGTCGTCGTCGGGCGACGCACCCTGCTCGACCACGCGCTCGCGGCCGCCACGCAGGTCGGAGCCCGGCGCACCGTCGTCGTCGGGCCGCCCGGGCTTGTCGAGGCGCCGCTGCTCTGCGTCCAGGAGGCTCCTGCCTTCGGGGGGCCGGCCGCCGGCCTCGCCGCCGGGCTGAGAGTGCTCGACGCCGACTGGGTGCTCGTCCTGGCCTGCGACCTGCCGCGGGCCCCCGACGTCGGCGCCATCCTGCTGGCCGCGCTGCACTCGCTGCTCGCCACCCCGGGGGCTGAGCTCACCGACGGGCTCTGCCTCGTGGACGGGGGCGGGCGGACGCAGTGGCTCGCCGGGGTGTACCGGCGGACGTCCCTCGACCGGGCGGTCGCCGAGATGAACGGCCCGGACGGTCTGTCCGGTGCCTCGGTGGCCCGGTTGCTCGGGACCCTCGACCTGCTGGCTGTCGCCGACCCGGGCGGCGTCGCCGCCGACGTCGACACCTGGCACGACGTCGACCGTGCACGTCGCGCGGACCCCGCCAGTCCTGCCGGCCCTGTCGAATCGACGGACCCGCACGCCCTACCGACCCCACCCGAGAGAGACCTGAGATGACGAACCCCACAACGCCCGCAGCCACCCCCAGCCGCACGCTGCCCCCGGAGGCGCTCGACGAGTGGCTCGTCGCCCTGGCCTCCGAGCTCGGGCTCGACCCCGCGCTCGTGCCGACCGGCGCGATCCTCGACGTAGCCCGGGACGTGGCGCACGACGTCGCGCGTCCGGCCGCGCCGCTGAGCACCTTCATGGTCGGCATGGCCGCAGCCCAGCGCGCCGCCGCGGGCGAAGACCTGACCGCCGCGCTGCACGATGCGGCGCGCCGCACGAGCGACCTCGCTGGTCGATGGACAGACCGGGCGTCGCAGACGGCGCCCGCAACCGAACAGGCTCCGTGATGGCGACCGTCCGATACTTCGCGGGCGCCGCGGAGGCAGCCGGCGTGGACTCCGAGACGCTCGAGGCGGCGACGGTCGGAGATCTCCTCGTCCGGATGGGTGAGACCCGTGGCGCACCGCTCGCGCGCGTCCTGACCAGGTGCTCCCTGCTCGTCAACGGGGTCCGCTCCGGCGACCCCGCCGCCCCGTTGTCCCCCGCCGACGCGGTCGACGTCCTGCCCCCCTTCGCGGGCGGCTGACCTCAGCCGGCCCTCCGTCGCACCCTTCCGGGAAGCGGTACTAGGACCTTCGGACGCCAAAACCTCAGAAACATGGGGTCCACTTGGAGTTCGGATGGCCAGTACGACCTGGGAGTGCTGATGGAGACCAAAGACGTAGAGCCAGCAGTGGACGGTGGCGTGTCCCGCCGCTCGGTCCTGAAGTGGAGCGCCGCGGTAGGTGGCGGTGCGGCCCTCGTCGGAACGGGCGTCTACGCCGGAGTGCTGCCTGGGATCGGGAGCGAGAACGCGGTAGCGCTGTCCCCTGCCGCCGAGGACAAGATCGTCTGGTCGTCCTGCAACGTCAACTGCGGATCCCGCTGCCCGCTCCGCATGGTCGTCAAGGACGGTCAGATCACCCGCGTGCTCCCCGACGACACCGGCGACGACGCGATCGGCACGCAGCAGATCCGCGCATGCGTCCGGGGCCGCTCGATCCGGCACCGCATCTACAACCCGGACCGCCTCAAGTCCCCCATGCGCCGTCGACCAGGGACCAAGCGCGGTGCGGGCCAGTGGGACGAGATCACGTGGGAGGAGGCCTTCGACGAGATCGCCGCGACCATGACCCGGCTCATCCGCGACCACGGCAACGAGTCGATCTACCTCAACTACGGGACCGGGACGCTGGGCGGCACCATCACCCGCAGCTGGCCACCGATCGACACGCCGGTGGCGCGCCTCATGAACTGCGTCGGGGGATACCTCAACCACTACGGGGACTACTCCTCAGCGCAGATCGCCGGCGCTGCGGGCTATCACTACGGCGGGTGGATCGGCTCGAACAGCTTCGACGACGTGAAGAACTCCCAGCTGCAGGTCATGTTCGGCAACAACCCGCTCGAGACCCGGATGAGCGGGGGTGGCGAGACCTTCGTGACCCAGCAGACCAAGAAGCTGTACAACGTGCGCACGATCGTCATCGACCCGCGCTACTCCGAGACGGCTCAGGGCATCGGGGACCTGTGGATCGCCCCCAAGCCGGGGACCGATGCCGCACTGGTGGCAGCGATCGCCCATGTGATGATCTCCCAGAACCTGCAGGACCAGGACTTCCTGGATACCTACTGCCAGGGATTCGACGAGGACCACATGCCCGACGGCGTCCCACCGGGCAACTCCTACCGCAGCTACATCATGGGTCTGGGTCCCGACGGGATCGAGAAGACCCCCAAGTGGGCCTCCGCGATCACGGGGGTCCCGACGAGCACGCTGATCCAGCTCGGCCGCGAGATCGGTCAGGCCCGGCCCGTGCACATCACCCAAGGCTGGGGCCCACAGCGACACGCGAACGGTGAGAACCAAGCCCGGGCGATCTTCACGCTCGCGGCGATGACCGGATCGGTGGGCGTCCCCGGAGGTGGGACCGGTGAGCGCGAGGGGTCCTTCGGTCTGCCGATGGCCAACCCCTTCGTGTCGGAGAACCCGGTCGAGACCGCGATCTCCGTCTTCTCGTGGACCGACGCCATCGAGCACGGCCCGGAGATGACGGCGCTGCGCGACGGGGTGCGAGGCAAGGATAAGCTCGACACCGGCATCAAGATGGTCTGGCAGTACGCGGGCAACGCACTGACCAACCAGCACGGCGACATCAACCGCACGGTCGCCCTCCTCGAGGACGACTCGCTGTGCGAGATGATCGTCGTGATCGACAACCAGATGACCGTCTCCGCGCGATACGCAGACATCCTCCTGCCGGACGTCTCCAACGCGGAGCAGCTCGACGTGATTCAGCAGGGCAGCGCGGGCAACATGGGGTACGCGATCGTCGCCGACCAGGCGATCGAACCGCTGTACAACTGCAAGACGATCTACGAGATGATGACCGAGATCGCACGTCGGCTCGGCGTCGAGCGCGAGTTCACCGAGGGCAAGACCCAGGAGGACTGGGTCCGACAGGTGATCGACGAGAGCCGCGCGGAGATCCCCGACCTGCCCTCCTTCGAGGACCTGCGCGAGATGGGCGTCTGGAAGGTCAAGGGCGAGAGCTACATCGGGCTCGCGGACTTCCGCGGCGACCCGGTCGCCAACCCGCTCGGGACCGAGTCGGGGAAGATCGAGATCTTCTCCAAGCCGCTGTGGGAGATCTCCAAGACCTGGGAGCTCCCCGAGGGGGACCGGATCACGGCCCTTCCTGAGCACCTGAGCACCTGGGAGGGCGCCGAGGAGGCTCGCACCAACGACGCGTTCCCGCTCCAGGTGATCGGGCACCACTTCAAGCAGCGCACCCACTCCACCTACGGCAACGTCGACTGGATGAAGGAAGCGCACCCGCAGGTCGTGTGGATCAACCCCATGGATGCTGAGGTCCGTGGCGTGGTCAACGACGACCTGGTCGAGGTGTTCAACGACCGGGGACGGCTCCGGCTTCCCGCCCGGGTCACACCGCGGATCGCACCCGGTGTCCTCTCGGTACCCCAGGGGGCATGGTTCAAGCCCGACGCCGACGGCGTCGACATGGGCGGATCGGTCAACACCCTCACGAGCTGGCATCCTTCGCCCATCGCGAAGGGCAACGCCCAGCACACCACGCTCGCCCAGCTGCGAAAAGCCTGACGGCAAGACGGGATCATGATGGAAAAGCTCGGATTTAGCTTCGACCAGACGCTGTGCAACGGCTGCAAAGCCTGCTCGATCGCCTGCAAGGACAAGCACGACCTGCCCGTCGGCATCACGTGGCGCCGGGTCGCCGAATACGCCGGTGGCACCTGGCAGCAGGACGGCGACACGTTCGTGCCGAACGTGTTCTCCTACTTCACCTCGATGTCCTGCAACCACTGCGAGGACCCGATCTGCGTCAAGGTCTGCCCGACGACCGCCATGCACGTCGGCGAGGACGGGATCGTCTCGATCGACGAGGACAAGTGCGTGGGGTGCCGGTACTGCGAATGGGCCTGCCCCTACTCCGCACCGCAGTTCAACCCGGGCACCGGGCACATGAGCAAGTGCGACATGTGCGCGGACTACCGCGCCGAGGGGGAGGACCCGGCCTGCGTGGCCGCCTGTCCCTCGCGCGCCCTGGGGTGGGGGCCGATCGACGACCTCCGCGCCAAGCACGGCACGCTGGCCGGCGTCGAACCCCTCCCCGACCCCGCTCTGACCCGACCGCGCCTGGTGATCATCCCGCATCGTGACGCGCAGATGACCGGCCACGGTACGGGCGCGATCGTCAACCCTGAGGAGC
Source organism: Sanguibacter gelidistatuariae (assembly GCF_900096585.1). Lineage (GTDB taxonomy): Bacteria > Actinomycetota > Actinomycetes > Actinomycetales > Cellulomonadaceae > Sanguibacter > Sanguibacter gelidistatuariae. The sequence goes on along the minus strand of NZ_FMYH01000001.1, from coordinate 78,508 downwards.
TGTGAGATGAACGTCCACGAACTTCCCATGATCCTCTTCACGATCCTGGCGCAGATGAGTGTCGGTGCCTTCGTGGTCCTCGGCATCATCCAGATCGTCGCGGCCCGCCGGTTCGGCTCCGCGGCGATCGACAAGGTGACCGACCCCGCGCTGTTCGCGATCGGACCGGTCATGGTCCTCGGGCTGATCGTCTCGATGTTCCACATGAACGACCTGACGAACACGCTCAACGTGCTGCGGCACTTCGACTCCTCCTGGCTGACCCGGGAGATCGTGTTCGGCTCGGCCTTCGCGGGGCTCGGCTTCGTGTTCGCCTTTCTGCAGTGGAAGAAGTGGGGCAGCACCCGCCAGCGCCAGGCGCTCGCCCTCGTCACCGCGGCCGTCGGGCTCATGCTCGTGACGTCGATGTCGATGATCTACTACTCCCTCATCACGGTTCCCGCGTGGCACACCCTCGCCACGCCCGCCCAGTTCTTCACCACGACGTTCCTGCTGGGCGCGCTCGCGGTGGGCGCCGCGCTGATGGGCACCGTCATGTGGCGGATCAAGGTGGCCGCCCGGGCGGGCACCGCCGCGGCCGACACCGAGGGCGTCGTCGACCCGGACTCACGCAAGCTGCTCACGTCGATCCTCAAGGGGATCGGCATCGCGGCCGTGGTCCTGCTGGGCGTGGAGTTCATCATCATCGCCCTGCACATCTCCAACCTTGCCGGTGGCGGAGCCGTCGCCGGGGAGTCCGTCGCGGTCTTCAGCGGCGGCTGGTTCATCGCACGGCTCGTGCTGGTCTTCCTCGGTGCTGGCCTGCTGTCGGTGTTCGTGTACCGCTACGCGAGCAGCTCGAAGATGGCACGCCCGCTCGCGATCTTGGCCACCAGCGCGTTTGCGCTCGTGCTCGCGGGTGAGTTCATCGGACGGTCGCAGTTCTATGGCTCGATGTTCCGGATCGGGATGTGAGCTGACGATGACCCGCGCGACGACCGTCGTCGACCACCTGCTCCAGGACCGGGCCGAGCTCGCCCGGCACCTGGACAGGATGGCCGCGGCGTTCACCACGCTGTCCCGGGTGCTGCTTGTGCCCCCGGCGCCGGAGGTGCTCGACCAGCTGCGCGACGCGGACTTGTTGTCCCAGTGGCCCGCGCTGCCGTCTCCGGAGAGCCGGGACGGGATCAACCAGCTGCTCGAGTCGGCCCAGGCAGGTGAGGACGCCCGCGACGTGCGGCGTGACTTCAACCAGCTGTTTGTGGGCCCCGAGCGGATGACCGCGCCGCCGTACGAGTCGGTGCACCTGTCCGAGGACAAGCTCGTCTTCGAGCAGGAGACGTTCCTGGTGCGGGCCGCCTACGCGGCATTCGGCCTGGCGGCCCCGCGCCTCAACCAGGAGCCTGACGACCACATCGGCCTCGAGATGGGTTTCGTCGCTGAGCTGTGCGTGCGCGGGCTGGACGCGCTCGACGGCGCAGACGAGCTCGAGCTGCGGCGCGTGCTGGCCGGAGTCGCTACGTTCCTGGACGACCACCTTCTGGCGTGGGGGCCGCAGTGCCTGACCCTCGTCATGGGGGAGGCCACGACGTGCTTCTACCGCGGCGTGGGCTCCCTCGGCCTCGGCCTGCTCGACGACGCCGACCGCACGTTCCGGGTCTGAGCAGGGCCAGGCCATGACCGACGCGCTGCAGGGGGTCGCGCGCTGGGTCGCGCGCCAGAGCGAGGGGGTGGCGCTCGAGCTGGTCTGCGTCGAGTGCCCGTCGCCGTCCCGCGGTGATCGCACGCGCACAGTCATTCGGTTGCCTGGCTGCCTCCGCGACGTGCCGGCTCATGAGGTGCTGGAGCTGCTCACCGCGGGAGCGGGAACGGTCCTCGTGCGGCTGGACGGATGCGCCCAGCCGGATGCGGCCGGCCACCTCGCGTCCGCGGCGGCCGTGCTCGCCGCGGCGGGGGTCCCCCGCCTCCAGATCGCCGGGGCACCCGAGGCCGCACCAGACACCGCACCAGACGCTGCGCATGACACCCCGCCCGACGCCAACCCCGCGCCCGACGCCAACCCCGCGCCCGACGACCACCCCCGCGGGCTGCGGGGCCGTCGTCGCGGACCCCGGACCCGCCGCGAGACGACTCGCGACGTCCTCGACGCCACCGCGATGCCCGTGGCCCGGCGTCAGATGCTGGGCCTGGGTGGCGGGCCGGCGCGGGACCTGGCCGACCAGTTCCAGTCTGGTCCCCGGCGTCTCAACGCCGCGATCGCGGCACTGGTCCCGGCCGGTTCCCGCGCCGGGTTGGAGCCGGCCAGCGCCGCCGTCGAGCTGCGCGCGCGGGGCTGCACGGCGTGCGGGGTGTGCGTGCGGGCCTGCCCCACGGACGCCTTGAGCCTGCGCCACTTCGGGGCGCAGCAGCCCGCGCCGAGCAATGGTGCCGCGGCCGGGGAGGTTGCGGCCGGGACGCCGATGGTCACAAGCCTGCTGCAGGACCCGACGTCGTGCGACGGCTGTCAGCTCTGCGTCCAGCTGTGCCCCGAAGACGTGCTCACGGTGGCCGGGGTGTGGGCCTGGGACGGGCTGCTGTCCCGGGTCGACTCACCCGCGGTGGCTGCCGTCGCGTCCCTGACCACAGCCCAGTGCCAGCGGTGCCGGACCCGGTTCCCCACGACCGACGCCGCGCCCCTGTGCCCGGTATGCACGTACCGGCGCCAGAACCCGTTCTCCTCGCGCCTCCCGCCCGGCAGGTGACCTGAGGGTCAGCCGCGAGCGCTGCGACGTCGCCGGCCGCGGTCTTCGCCGAGCACCGCGCGCTGGAAGTCCTTGCCGGTGTCCGCCGACAACAGCCCGAGCATCACCCGTCCGAGCAGGCGCCAGACGCTCGCCTCCGCCTCGAGTGCCAGGCGCCCGCCGAGATCGGGCAGGGCGGGGACGAGCCGGGCAGTGATGAAGTCCTGCTGGCCGACGCGGGAGGCCTTGGCCTCGTCCGAGCGGGCGTCCGTCCACGCCGCGGCCTCCTCCCGGCACAGGTCCGCGAGCTCACGGATGCTCGCGACGAGCCCGGCGTCGCGGGCGACGAGCGCGGCATACCCGGAGCGCAGGTCCGCCAGGTCGGCATCGGCGGTGCGCCGCGAGGCACCGCGGGCGTACACGTCCAGGCTCATCAGCTCGGCCGTCAGGACATGGGCATCCTCGCCCAGCCACCCGGTGCTGTCTCGCCACGTCTGCGCCAGGGCGCCGGACCGGAGCCGGTCCACGAGCGTGGCGTCCGGCGAGGTGAGTACGTCCGCCACGGCGTCCCAGCCGTGGGCGCGGTCCGTCGCGGTCTGGGAGACCTTCGTGAGGAAGCCCGCCGGCAGCGTCACCTCAACCACCGATCGCGCTCATCGGGCGGTCCGGCTGGAGGAACCCCTCGTCGTCGATCCCGTGACCGGCCTGCTTGCCCGCGATGCAGCGGCGCATGAGCGCCGCGACGTCGGCGTCGGAGGCCTCGCCGCGCAGCAGGGGGAGCAGGTCGGACTCGGTGCGGGCGAAGAGGCAGCTGCGGAGCTGGCCGTCGGCGGTCAGCCGCACCCGGTCGCAGGAACCGCAGAACGGCGCGGTCACGGAGGCGATGACGCCGACCGTCGTCGGGCCGCCGTCGACCAGCCAGGTCTCGGCGGGGGACGCGCCGCGCTCGCCCACTGGGGTGAGGGTAAACGCCTCGGAGAGCCGGTCGAGGATCTCCTCGCCGCGGACCATCTCGACCCGGGACCACGTGTGCCCGGCGTCGAGCGGCATCTGCTCGATGAACCGCATCTGGGCACCGCGGTCTGCGGCGAACCGCACCAGGTCGACCAGCTCGTCGTCGTTGACCCCGCGCATGGCGACGGCATTGATCTTCACCGGGTCGAGCCCGGCGGCGCGTGCGGCGTCGATCCCGGCGAGCACGTCGCCGAGCCGATTGCGGCGGGTGAGGGCGAGGAAGCGGTCCGGGCGCAGGGTGTCGAGGCTGACGTTCGCCCGCGCCAGCCCAGCCTCGGCCAGGGGACGGGCGAGCTCGACCAGGCGCAGCCCGTTGGTGGTGATCGACACCTCGAGCGGCCCGTCGGGTCCCTCGATCCGGGCCATCCGGCGCACGACGTCGACCACGTCGCGCCGCAGCAGCGGCTCTCCGCCGGTCAGGCGGACTTCGGTGATACCGAGCCCGGCGGCCACCCGGGCAACCCGCTCGAGCTCGTCGGTCGTGAGGAGGCTGTCCTTGGACAACCACTCGACGCCCTCGGCCGGCATGCAGTAGGTGCAGCGTAGCGAGCAGCGGTCGGTCAGAGAGATCCGCAGGTCGCGGTGCACCCGACCGAAGCGGTCGACCAGCGGCCCGGCACCGTGTTCCGGTTCCGCGGTCTGGGAGGCAGGCGGACCCGCTGCGGGCGCGGGAGCGGAGACGCCCGGCGCAGCGTCCCCACGTACCCCAGGCGTCGGCAGCCAGTGCACACCGGTGCTCACGTCAACCCCACCCAGCCGTGCGTGCCGTCGTCGGTGCTCTGACGCTTCCACACCGGCAGCTCGACCTTGACCGCCTCGACGAGGTCCCGGCAGGCGTCGAAGGCGGCGGCCCGGTGCGCGCTGGACACGCAGGCCACGAGCGCGTAGTCGCCGACCGCGAGCACGCCGACGCGGTGGCTCACGGCCACCCGCACGCCGTCTGCGGCAAACTGAGCGGCGAACCGTGAGGCGATCTCGGTGAGGATCCGCGCCGCGTCGGGATGGGCGCTGTACTCGAGGGAGACCACCTCGCCGGTCGCCTCGTGGTCGTGGTCGCGGACCTGCCCGACGAAGGTCGCGACCGCCCCGGCGTCGGGGCTGGCGACCGCCCGCAGGTGCTCCTCGAGGGACAGTGGCTCCGCGGTGACCTGGGCCAGGAGCGCCATCAGTGGTCCCCGCCGTCGAGCTGGGAGAGCACGTGGTCGACGAGCGGGAGCAGCGCATCGAGCCCCTGGTCGACGGCGGCGAGCGACCCGGGCAGGTTCACCACGAGCGCCCCGCCGTGGGCGCTGTCGACGATCCCGGCCAGCCCCCGGGAGAGCACCGCGGACGCGGTGTGCTCCGCGCCCACCCGGCGCAGCGCCTCGGGAATCCCGGGCAGCTCGCGGGTCAGCAGGGGAGCCGTGCCCTCGGGAGTCTCGTCTCGGGGCCCGACGCCGGTCCCGCCGGTCGTGATCACCACACGCGCGCCGTCGGAGACCGCGGCGGCCAGGGCCGCGCGGACGGGCGCTGCGCCGTCGGGCACGATCGCGGTCGTGACGGCATAGCCGGCGTCGGTCAGGCGCTGGGCGGCCAGCGGGCCCGAGGTGTCGGCCCGGGTGCCGGCGGCGCTGCGATCGGAGACGGTGATCACGGTGGCGCGGTGGCGCGGGGAGCTTCGATCCGGCTGCATCAGTCCAGCCTAGACCAGCGACATTCTTTTCTTCTGGGACCTGTCGTGAATAATGGGGGCCATGGCCGCACCGCGCACCGAGACGTTCCGGACGCTCGCTTCGCCCAGCCGGGTGGAACTGCTCCATCTGCTCCAGGAGCGGGACCGGCGCACGCTCGCCGAGCTCGTCGAGGCGACCGGACTGCACCCCAACACCGTCCGCGAGCACCTCCAGCGCCTCACCCGCGGCGGCTACGTCACCTCGATCGTCGAGACGCGCACGACCCGCGGGCGCCCGCGCACCCTCTACAGCGCGGCGACCGGCGCGGATGTCGAGACGAACGACGACGTTGCGCGCAAGGTCGCCTCGGCCACCGAGCGCGGGGACCTGCTGCGCCGATACCTGGAGTCCACGGTCCCGACGCCCACCGCCCGCTTGCCCGAGGGTGCCCTGCGCCAGATCGACGCCCTCGACGACCACCTCGACCAGAGCGGCTTCAACGCCTGCATCGACGAGGCGGCGCTCCGGGTGGACATCACAGACTGCCCCTACCAGGACATGGTCGCCGAGTCCCACGGCATGGTCTGCGTGGTCCATCTCGGGCTCGTGCGCACCGTCCTGTCCCAGGCTGGCGGGCCCGTTACAGCGCGTGCGCTCCTCCCGTTCTCCGGTCCGGGGTGCTGCACCCTGAGCCTGGAGTGCGGCCGCCGCGAGAGCTGACCCGCGAGATCTCACCTGAGAGATCTCACCCGTGAGGACGATTATTCACGGCGAAGTCCCGTTGCAGGGTCTAAGGTCCCGGGCCAGACTCGGTGACATGTGCGGCGCTGACCTTGGCGTCCGCTCCTGACATCGAGGACGCACCAATGACGACTGCGAAGACCCTCCTCTCCCCAGACCTGTCCAACTGGGACCCGGAGAACGAGGAGACCTGGGACTCCAAGCTGGCCTGGCGCACGCTGTGGATCAGCACCTACTCCATGATGCTGGGCTTCGCGACCTGGTACCTGGTCAGCGCGATCGCCCCCCAGCTGAACTCGATCGGGTACTCCCTGACCACCGGGCAGCTGTACTGGCTGGTCGCCATCCCCGGCCTCGCAGCGGGCCTCTTCCGGATGGCCTTCATGTTCCTGCCGCCGATCCTGGGCACCCGCAACCTCGTCGCGGTGAGCTCGGCCCTGCTGCTGCTGCCGATGCTCGGCTGGACGATCGTCGTCCGGGACACCAGCACCCCCTACGGGGTCCTCCTCGCCCTGGCCTTCGCCGCCGGGATCGGCGGCGGGACGTTCTCCGGATTCATGCCGTCCACGAGCTACTTCTTCCCCAAGCGCCTCGCTGGCACGGCCCTGGGCCTGCAGGCAGGCCTGGGGAACTTCGGCATCTCCCTGGTCCAGGTGCTCACCCCGTGGGTCGTCGGCTTCGGCCTGCTCGGCACCGCGACCCTCACCCCGCAGAGCACCACGGACGGCTCCCTGATCTGGCTGCACAACGGTGGTCTTGTGCTCATCCCGTGGGTGGTCCTCGCCATCATCCTCGCGCTCGTGTTCCTGCGCCGGGTGCCGGTGAAGGCGAACTTCCGCGAGCAGATGGACATCTTCCGGCTCAAGCACACCTGGATCATGACGGCCATCTACCTCATGTCCTTCGGTGCGTACAGTGGCCTCGCGGCGCAGATGGGCCTGCTCATCAAGAACCTCTACGGCGGTTTCGACGGCGCTCCAAACCCGCTCGCCTTCGCCTTCATCGGACCGGCCCTGGGCGCGTTGGTCCGGGCGGGATCGGGTCCGCTGTGCGATCGCTTCGGCGGCGCGATCTTCACCTTCATCGGCGGCGTGGGCATGACGATCGGCACGATCGTGACGCTCTTCTTCCTCACCCCCTCGAGCGTGGGGGAGTTCTGGGGCTTCCTCACCGGGATGCTCATCATCTTCTTCTTCGCGGGCTTCGCCAACGCCGGCACCTTCAAGCAGATGCCGATGATCTTCCCCAAGCGCCAGGCCGGCGGGGCGATCGGCTGGACGTCGGCGATCGCGGCCTTCGGCCCCTTCCTCGTCGGTATGGCGCTCTCGGTCATCAGCCCGACGGCGTTCTTCATCCAGTGCGCGCTGTGGTGCGCCTTCGGCACGTGGCTGGCCTGGCACTACTACACCCGCCCGGGCGCGGAAGCGCCCAGCTGACGCCCGACGGCGCTGCTCGCCCAGCGTCGTCGGCTCCCCCGATCACCCCGATCACTCTGCTCACCCCGCGATCAAGCCCCCACGATCAAGGAGCACCATGACCACCGAGACACAGCCAGCCGCGACCCCGCAGGCCGCGACCGACGGCCCGGTCGCCGACTCGCTCATGAAGCTCGGCCGCTTCCTGCGCCGCGGGAAGGTCTCGGAGGACCTGCGGTCCCTGTTCCTCGAGGGAGGCCGCTCCGGGGACTCCTTCTACCGGGACCGCTGGTCCCACGACAAGGTGGTCCGCTCCACGCACGGGGTCAACTGCACGGGGTCCTGCTCGTGGAAGGTGTACGTCAAGGACGGCATCATCACGTGGGAGACCCAGCAGACCGACTACCCGAGCGTCGGCCCGGACAGCCCCGAGTATGAGCCGCGCGGCTGCCCGCGCGGGGCGGCGTTCAGCTGGTACACCTACTCACCCACCCGGGTGCGCTACCCCTACGTGCGCGGAGTCTTGCTCACGCTCTACCGCGAGGCGAGGGCGCGCCTGGGTGACCCGGTGCTCGCCTGGGCGGACGTGACCGGCAACCCCGAGTCGGCGCGGGCCTACAAGAAGGCCCGCGGCAAGGGCGGCCTGGTCCGGGCCACGTGGGAGGAGGCCGCGGAGATCGTGGCCGCCGCGCACGTGCACACGATCAAGGCCTACGGCCCCGACCGGGTCGCCGGGTTCTCCCCGATCCCGGCCATGTCGATGGTCTCCCACGGCGCCGGCGCCCGGTTCATCAACATGCTCGGCGGGACGATGCTCTCGTTCTACGACTGGTATGCCGATCTCCCCGTCGCCAGCCCGCAGGTGTTCGGCGACCAGACCGACGTGCCCGAGTCCGCCGACTGGTGGAATTCCTCCTACCTCATGATGTGGGGCTCCAACGTCCCGGTCACCCGTACCCCCGACGCCCACTTCATGGTCGAGGCCCGCTACCGCGGCCAGAAGGTCATCACCGTCTCGCCCGACTACGCGGACAACACGAAGTTCGCCGACGAGTGGCTCGCCCCGCACCCGGGGACCGACGGCGCCCTGGCGATGGCCATGGGGCACGTCATCCTCAAGGAGTTCTACGTCGACCGGCGCACGCCGCGCTTCGAGAGCTACATGAAGTCCTACGCGGACGCGCCCTACCTCATCTCCCTCGAGCAGCGCGGGGACGCCTGGGTGCCCGGCAAGTTCCTCACCGCGGCCGACCTCACCGATGTCGAGCTCGCCGAGACCGGCCCGGCCGGCGCCGACTCGACCGAGGCGAATCCCGCCTTCAAGACCGTCCTGCTCGACGCCTCCGGCGTCCCGCGCGTGCCCAACGGCTCCCTGGGCCACCGCTTCGGCCCGGCGGACGAGGGCCGCTGGAACCTCGACCTGGGTGACATCGACCCGGTCCTGTCCATCTCCGACGGCCCCACCTGGGACGGGGAGGCCGTCGCGGTCGACCTGCCGCGCTTCGACGTGATGCCCGAGGCGGGCGAGGAGCAGACCGGGGGGACCGGCGTCGTGCGTCGCGGGGTGCCGGTCGCGCGCGTCGCCGGACGCGTCGTGACCACCGTCTTCGACCTGCTGCTCGCCCAGTACGGGGTGGGTCGCCCGGGCCTGCCCGGGCAGTGGCCCACCGGATACGACGACGCCACCTCCCCCGGCACGCCCGCCTGGCAGGAGGAGATCACCTCCGTCCCCGCCGAGAAGGCCGAGCGGATCGGGCGCGAGTTCGCCGAGAACGCCGAGCAGTCCGGCGGCCGGTCGATGATCCTCATGGGCGCCGGGACCAACCACTGGTTCCACTCCGACACCATCTACCGCACCTTCCTCGCGCTGACCACGATGACCGGCTGCCAGGGTGTCAACGGCGGCGGCTGGGCGCACTACGTGGGCCAGGAGAAGGTCCGCCCGCTCACCGGCTACAACCAGTACGCGGGCGGCGCCGACTGGGTGCGCCCCAGCCGGTCGATGATCGGCACGGCCTTCTGGTACCTGGCCACCGACCAGTGGCGCTACGACGGGCTGCCCGCCGACCAGCTCGCCTCCCCGCTGGCCAAGGGCATGTTCTCCGACCGGACGACGGCGGACTGCCTCGTGGAGTCGGCCAAGCGAGGCTGGATGCCCAGCTACCCGACCTTCGACCGCAACCCCCTCGACCTGGTCGACGACGCCGAGGCGGCCGGAAAGGAGCCCGCCCAGTACGTCATCGACTCCCTCCAGGACGGCTCGCTGCGGTACGCCTGCGAGGACCCCGACGCCCCCGAGAACTTCCCCCGCGTGCTTAACGTGTGGCGGGCCAACATCCTGGGGTCCTCGGGCAAGGGCAACGAGTACTTCCTCAAGCACCTGCTCGGAACCGACTCCTCCGTGCGCGCCCCGCAGTGCGAGGGGGACCGCCGTCCCCGCACCATGGACTGGCGTGAGGACGCCCCCGAGGGCAAGCTCGACCTGCTCGTGACGACCGACTTCCGGATGACGAGCACCACGCTGTTCTCCGACGTGGTGCTCCCCGCGGCCACCTGGTACGAGAAGCACGACCTGTCCTCCACGGACATGCACCCCTTTGTGCACTCCTTCAACCCGGCGATCAAGCCGCCGTGGCAGACCAAGACCGACTTCGACCTCTTCCACGTCATCGCGAAGAAGGTCTCCGAGATGTCCGTGGAGCACCTCGGCGTGCGCAAGGACCTCGTCGCGGCCCCGCTGCTGCACGACACCCCCGACGCGATGGCGACCCCGCACGGCACGGTCGAGAACGATCTGCCGCTCGTACCGGGCGTGACCATGCCCAAGCTCATCGTCGTCGAGCGGGACTATCCGGCGCTCGCGGCCCGGATGGCCGCGCTCGGCCCGCTGACCACGAAGCTCGGGATGACGACGAAGGGCATCACCTTCGACCCGACCCCCGAGGTCGCCAAGCTCGCCCAGGTCAACGGCACGGTCGCGGCCGGCCCGACGGCAGGGCTGCCGCGTCTGGACACCGACGTCAAGGTCTGCGAGATGATCCTCGCGCTGTCCGGGACCACGAACGGACGGCTCTCGGTCCAGGGCTTCCGGGCCCTGGAGAAGCGCACCGGCCAGGAGATCGCGAGCCTGGCCACCGATCACGAGGGGACCCGGATCACCTTCCCGGACGTCCAGGCGCGGCCGGTCTCGGTCATCACCTCCCCGGAGTGGTCCGGCTCCGAGCACGGCGGCCGGCGCTACACGGCGTTCACGATCAACGTCGAGCACCTCAAGCCGTGGCACACCCTGACCGGGCGGATGCACTTCTTCCTCGACCACGACTGGATGAGCGAGCTCGGGGAGAACCTGCCGGTCTACCGGCCCCCGCTCGACATGCATCGGCTGTTCGGGGACTCCAAGGTCGGGTCGATGGAACCGACCGGCGCGCCCGGGTCCGAGGGCCATGCTGAGGTCGCGGTGCGCTACCTCACCCCGCACTCGAAGTGGTCCATCCACTCCGAGTACCAGGACAACCTCTTCATGTTGTCTTTGTCTAGAGGGGGGCCGACGATCTGGATGAGCCCTCAGGACGCGGACAAGATCGGCGTCCGGGACAACGAGTGGATCGAGTCCTACAACCGCAACGGCGTCGTGGTGGCCCGGTCGATCGTCTCGCACCGGATGCCCGAGGGCACGGTGTACATGTACCACGCCAAGGACCGCACGGTCGATGTGCCCCGCACCGAGACCTCCGGGCGACGCGGCGGGATCCACAACTCTCTCACCCGGGTGCTGCTCAAGCCGAGCCACCTCATCGGCGGATACGCCCAGCTGGCGTTCGCCTTCAACTACCTCGGCCCGACCGGGAACCAACGAGACGAAGTCACCGTGATCCGTCGCCGCAGCCAGGAGGTCGAGTACTGATGAAGGTCATGGCTCAGATGTCGATGATCATGAATCTCGACAAGTGCATCGGGTGCCACACGTGCTCGGTGACCTGCAAGCAGGCGTGGACCAACCGCACCGGCGTGGAGTACGTCTGGTTCAACAACGTCGAGACCCGCCCCGGTGTGGGGTATCCGCGCGGCTACGAGGACCAGGACAAGTGGGGCGGGGGCTGGGTGCGCAACAGGCGCGGCCGGCTCAAGCTGCGTAGCGGCGGCCGCTTCGCCAAGCTCGCGACCATCTTCTCCAACCCCAAGCTGCCCGAGATCCACGACTACTACGAGCCGTGGACCTACGACTACGACATGCTGCTCAACGCCCCGGCGGGGGAGCACACCCCGGTCGCCCGGCCCAAGAGCCTGCTGACCGGCAAGGACATGAAGATCGGTTGGTCGGCCAACTGGGACGACAACCTGGGCGGCTCCCCGGAGACCATCCAGGACGACCCGATCCTGCAGCACATGAGCGAGCACGTGGCCATGGAGTTCGAGAAGACCTTCATGTTCTACCTGCCGCGCATCTGCGAGCACTGCCTCAACCCCTCCTGCGTGGCGTCCTGCCCGTCGGGGGCGATGTACAAGCGGGCCGAGGACGGCATCGTGCTCGTGGACCAGGACGCCTGCCGCGGCTGGCGGATGTGCGTCTCGGGCTGCCCGTACAAGAAGGTCTACTTCAACCACAAGACCGGCAAGGCCGAGAAGTGCACCATGTGCTACCCGCGTCTGGAGGTCGGCCTGCCGACCGTGTGCTCGGAGACGTGCGTGGGCCGCCTGCGCTACCTCGGCCTCGTGCTCTACGACGCCGACCAGGTCGCCAAGGCGGCGGCCGTCGAGGACGAGAAGGACCTGCTGGAGTCCCAGCGCAAGGTCTTCCTCGACCCCCACGACCCGGCCGTGATCGAGGGCGCCCGCGCCGAGGGCATCCCCGAGGACTGGATCGACGCCGCCCAGAAGAGCCCCATCTGGAAGCTCATCCAGGAGTACAAGGTCGCTCTGCCGCTGCACCCGGAGTACCGCACCATGCCCATGGTCTGGTACATCCCGCCGCTCTCGCCCGTCGTCGACGTCGTGGCGAACTCCGGCAACGACGGCGAGGACGCACGGACCCTGTTTGCCGCGATCGACAAGCTGCGCATCCCCATCGAGTACCTCGCGGGGCTGTTCACGGCCGGTGACGTGGCCCCCGTCGATGCCGTGCTGCGCCGCCTCGCGGCGATGCGCTCGTACATGCGTGGCATCAACCTCCGCGGCGACGAGGGCCGGGACGAGTCCATCGCCGCGGCGGTCGGCATGACCGGAACCGAGATCGAGGAGATGTACCGGCTGCTGGCCATCGCCAAGTACGAGGACCGCTACGTCATCCCGTCGGCGCATGCCGAGCAGGCGGCCGAGCTCGAGGAGCTCGCCTGCTCCCTCGACTACGAGGATGGTCCGGGCATGGGCGGGGCGGGGCCCTTCGGCTCCTCGAGCGGCCCCGCGGTCCCGGTCGCAGTCGAGAACTTCCACGTGCTCCAGGACCGCCAGACGGCCGACCGCCCGTCCACCCCGGGCCGGGTCAACCTGCTCAACTGGGACGGCAACGGCACGGCCGGCGGCCTGTTCCCACCGAGGTCCGCCCGCCAGAAGAAGAACGACCCGACGACGCCCGATTCTGCCGAGGAGGAGTGATGGCCCTGCGACCACCCCCGCACATCAAGCTGTCGGTGATGCCCGAGCCGACCCCGGCGATCGCCATGACGAGGGACCAGCGCGCGCTGACCCACATGGCGACGTCGTTGCTGCTCGACTACCCCGACGGGAGCTTCCACACCCGCACCCAGCAGGTCGCCGCAGCCATCACCACCCTGCCCGACGCCGTCCGCCGGGTACTGGAGACCTTCCTCGCCACCGCGATGGCGGCGGATGCGCAGGACTTCGAAAAGGCCTACGTGGGAACCTTCGACCTCAAGCGCAAGTGCTGCCTGTACCTGAGCTACTACGCCGCCGGCGACACCCGCCGGCGCGGTCAGGCCCTGGTGACCTTCATGGAGGCCTACCGGGCAGCCGGGTGGGAGTTCGACGCCGAGGAGCTGCCCGACTACCTCCCCGCGGTCCTGGAGTTCTCCGCGGTGAGCGAGTCGCCCATAGCGGAGCAGCTGCTCGCCGCGCACCGCGAGGGCATCGAGGTGCTGCGCGCGGCCCTGCTCGCGGTGTCCAGCCCCTACGCGGGGGTCATCGAGGCCGTCTGCATGTCGCTGCCGGAGATCGACGACGCGACCCGCGACCGCTACCTGGCCCTGGTCAACGAGGGCCCGCCGACCGAGACGGTCGGGCTGACCTTCCTGGGCGACCTTCAACCCTTCTCCGCCGGCGGAGCCGCACCCGAGGAGGCACGGCGATGACGGCGTCGGCGGTGGGGGCGTTGGCTGTGCTGTCAGAGGCGGGCTCGCAGTCGGTCAGCGCGCTCAGCGCGCTGCTCTGGGTGGCGCTGCCCTACGTGGCGGCGGCGGTCTTCGTCGTCGGGCACCTGTGGCGGTACCGCTACGACAAGTTCGGCTGGACCACCCGCTCGAGCCAGGTCTATGAGAACCGGCTGCTGCGGCTCGGCTCGCCGATGTTCCACGTCGGCATGCTCATGGTGATCGGTGGGCACGTCGTCGGGCTGCTCGTCCCACGGGGCTGGCTGTACGCGATCGGCATCAACGAGCACGCCTACCACCTGGGGGCGACGTGGCTCGGGTCCTTCGCGGCGGTCCTCACCCTCGCCGGGCTGGTCATCCTCATCTACCGGCGCCGCACCGTGGGTCCGGTGTTCCTGGCGACGACGACCATGGACAAGGTCATGTATGTCGCACTCGGAGCCACCCTCGCCTTCGGGACCGCGGCGACGTTCATGCTGCAGGTGTTCGGGTCGGGGTATGAGTACCGCGGCACGATCTCGCCGTGGGTGCGCAGCCTGATCTCGCTGCAGCCCGAGCCCGCGCTCATGGCCGGGGTGCCGCTCATGTTCCAGCTGCACGTGCTGTGCGCGACGGCACTGTTCATCCTGTGGCCCTTCACCCGGCTGGTGCACGCGTTCTCCGCCCCGGTCGGCTACCTCGTGCGGCCCTACATCGTGTACCGCTCGCGCGACGACCGCACCGGCTCCCGCAAGAAGCGCCGCGGCTGGGAAGAGATCAAGCAACCCGACCCAGACAAGCTCCGCCGCCTCTGACCCCGCCCCCCCGCCCGCCCCCGCCTGCCCGCCCCCCGCCCGCCCGCCCGCCCCTGACCCTGAACCCCCCACCTCATTTCGATAGGTGTCCGATTTTCGCCCTGTCTGACTCGAGAATGGGGCGGAGATCGGACACCTATCGAGGTTGGGTCGAGGTTGGAGCGGGCGGGCCGGCCGGCGAAGTTGGCGAGGCTCAGTCGAGCTTCTTCTGCCAGAGGCCGACCACGCCGGTGGGGCGGAACCCGAGGGCGACGTTGATCGCGAGCATGTGCTCGTTCTCCTCCGCGTTCCAGGTGTGGATGCGACGGGTGCCGGGCCGTAGCCGCAGGAGCGAATTCAGGTTCGCCGTCTTGAGGAGCATGCCGAGACGGTGCCCGCGGTGGCCGGTGAGCACGAGGGTGTCGTCCTGGAACGTCATCTCGGGGTAGTCGACGGCCACGACGATCTCCGTGTACGCCACGAGCTCTCCCGTGGCCACGTGCTCGGCCGCGCACAGGACGTAGCCGCGGCCGGTCTCGGCGAGCGTGCGCTCGTGGTCGCGGACCCGGGCGGCGTCCCACGGGTCCTCGACGACGTCGAGCCCGGCGACGGGGATCGCGGTGGACATGCGGGTGGCGAGGGCCGCGTACTGGTCGACGAGCTCGTCGGGGCAGCGGTCGGTCCACGTGAGGATCCGGTAGGCGTCCCCGGCCGCGGCGGCAGCCTCGGCGTGCAGGCGGTCGACGAGTTCGGGATCCTCGAGCGGCAGGTGCAGGATCGAGTACCGCTCGCCCTGCTCGAGCGTGTAGCCGTGGCTCAGAGCGAATATCGCGGCCGGGTCGTCGGGGCTGATCCGGCCGCTCCCCGTGGGCGGGACGAGCGCGCGCGGATCGTCCGCGGACACCTCCCGGTTGTGGGCGCTGTCGAGGATGACGGTCGTGCGGCCGCGTTCGGCAGCCGCCTCCTCGGCGGCGACCAGCAGCGCTGAGCCGATGCCCTGACGCCGGTACGCGGGGTCGACGGACACGCTCACTGCGGCCAGGTGCGTGTTGCCCGCGCGGTCGAGATTGACCTGCACGACGCCGCGCACGGCGTCGGCGTCCGGCTGGGCCGGGGCGGGGCTCACGGTCGCGACCATGGGAACCCGCGTGGTGTGGGCCTGGTTGCGGAGCACCCCGAGGAGCATGTCGGCCGGGTATGCGAGATCGGCATGGCCCCAGGTGAGGCGCTCGATCTCGGTGGACAGGCGGCTGGCGCCACGCACCGCCCAGGCGTCGGGGGGAGTCGATCGTCTCGGGGAGCGGCATGGGGGTGATGGTCCACTGGGTCATGCCCCGAGCGTGGCAGGCTGGTACCAGCGGGGCAACGGAATATCGTCCCGGCCCGTTCTCAACCAGGAGGTTCACCATGTCCGTCATCGCTGTCACCGGTGGGAGCGGGAAGCTCGGCCGCGCCGTCGTCCGAGACCTGATCGAGCACGGCTACGACGTCGTGCTCCTCGACCAGGTGGCGCCGGCCACCCATCGCGAGCTCTACACCCGGGTCGACCTGACCGACTACGGCCAGGTTCTGGGCGCGCTCTCCGGGATCGACGACCGTACGAGCGGCCCGGTCGACGCCGTCGTGCACCTGGGTGCGATCCCGGCACCGGGCCTGGCACCGAACGCTGCGACGTTCACGAACAACATCACGAGCACGTACAACGTCTTCGAGGCCGCGCGCACGGCCGGGATCACCACGATCGTGTGGGCGTCGAGCGAGACCGTGCTGGGACTGCCCTTCCAGACGCCGCCGCCCTACGTCCCCGTCGACGAGGAGTACCACCCGCGCCCGGAGTCCTCCTACTCCCTCGCCAAGACGCTCGAGGAGGAGATGGCCCGACAGTTCGCCCGCTGGAACCCCGCGCTCAAGGCGATCGGCCTGCGCTTCTCCAACGTCATGGAACAGGGCGACTACGCGGCCTTCCCGTCCTTCGAGACGGACCCGGCCGCGCGTCGGTGGAACCTCTGGGGCTACATCGACGCGCGCGACGGCGCCCAGGCCGTCCGCAGGGCCTTGGAGGTCGAGCTCACCGGAGTTGAGGTGTTCATCGTCGCGAACGCGGACACCGTCATGACGACGCCGAACGCCGAGCTTCTTGCCAACCAGTTCCCCGGGGTCCCGCTCGCCCGGGAGGTCGGTGAGCACGAGACGCTGCTGAGCATCGACAAGGCGCGACGCCTGCTCGGCTTCGAGCCGCAGCACAGCTGGCGCCAGCCGCTCGAGGCGTAGCGCCGACGCGGCCGGCGGGTGCAGGTATCGCTGGCGGAGCGCCGACTGAGCCGGCCGGACACCGGATCGGCCGTCGCAACGCAGGCTCAGCCGACCGGGCGCATCATCGGCGGGTTGAGGGCGACGCTGCCCGCGCCCGCCAGTGTGCCGGGCGCGCCGGGCGCGCCAGCTTCGGATCGCGCCCGCCGGAACAGTGCGGCCGGGCGTCCTCGGCCGCCTTCGCTCATCCCGCCGGTGGCCTCGATGAACCCCGGGGTCCCGGCGACCTTGCGATGGAAGTTGCGCGGGTCCAGCCGCACGCCCCACACCGCTTCGTAGACCTGGCGGAGCTCGCCGACCGTGAACTCGGGTGGGCAGAATGCCGTAGCGAGCTGGGTGTACTCGAGCTTCGAGCGGGCCCGCTCGACGCCGTCGGCCAGGATCTGGGCATGGTCGAAGGCGAGCCTGCCCGTCCCTCCCAGCCCGCCCAGCAGCTCGTCGACCGGGACCCACTGCGCGGTCGAGGCGTCCGACCCAGCCCTGGGGACCGGGAGGTCGGGCTCGAGGGCGAGGTAGGCGACCGACACGACCCGCCCGCGGGGGTCACGCCCCGGCGCGCCGTAGGTCGCGAGCTGTTCGAGGTGGCCGGCGCTGCGCACCACCCCGCTCTCCTCGCGGAGCTCGCGGACGGCCGCTCCGACCAGGTCCTCGGTGGGCAGGACAAAGCCGCCGGGCAGGGCGAAGGCTCCGTGGAAAGGCGCCAGGCCGCGGGTGATGAGCAGCGCGTGCAGGCGGTCGGCGCGGACCGTGAGCACAACGAGGTCCACGGTCACGGCGAACTCTGTGCGCAGGGGCTCCGAGGAGGGAACCGAGGAGGGCGTCGACATGCCCCCATCATATGCGTCACATTGACGAGAACCGCCGCCCGGGTTTATCGTCTAAGTGACGAGAAACTTCGTCACCCGTACCGACGAGGAGCACACCATGGCTGACATCAAGCGCTACCCAGGCATCCGCCACTTCCGTGGATCCCCCACCCGGCACGTCATCCACCTCTCGCACGGCACGGTGCGCAACGCCGGGACGGGCCTGTCGTTCTGGTACCGCCCGCTCACCTCGGTGCTCAGCGAGCTGCCGATCGACGACCGCGAGATCCAGCTGATGTTCCGGGCCCGCACGAGCGACTTCCAGGACGTGGCCGTCCAGGCGACGCTCACCTTCCGCTTCGCCGACCCGGAGATGGCCAGCACCCGCCTCGACTTCTCGGTCGACCCCGACACGGGAGCGGCCACGACGGCGGGGCTGGACCAGGTGACCCAGATCCTCACCGAGCTGGCCCAGGGGCACGCGGTTGACGTCCTCGCCGGTGCGCCCCTGGCCGCTGCGCTCACCGAGGGGCTCCGTGCCACGCGCCAGGCGATCACGGTCGGCCTGGCCGGGGAGGAGCGGCTGACCACGACCGGGCTGCAGGTGCTCGGCGTGCGGGTGCTCTCGATCCGCCCCGAGGCGGACGTCGAGCGGGCCCTGCGGACCCCCGCCCGCGAGGCCATCCAGCTGGAGGCGGACCGGGCGACCTACGACCGCCGGGCCACGGCCGTCGACATGGAGCGAGCCATCGCGGAGAACGAGCTCGGCAACAAGATCGAGCTCGCCACCCGCGAGCAGCAGCTTGTGGTCCAGGAGGGCGCCAACGCCCGGCGCGTGGCCCAGGAGCAGGCGGCCGCCGAGGCGATCCGGGCGACGGCCGCGGCCGAGCGCACGCAGGTCACGACCGTGGCCGACGCCGCGCGGATCCGCGACATCGGAGCGGCCGAGGGAGAACGGGAGCGGGCGGCCATGGCCGCCTTCGACGGCGTCGACCGGACGGTCCTGATGGCGCTCGCGTTGCGGGACCTGGCTCAGAACCTGCCGGCCATCGGCCAGCTGACCGTCACCCCCGACCTGCTCACCGGGATGCTGGGACGGCTGTTCGGCGGAGCCGCCGCGGCCGGCGAGGAGGGAGACCGGTGACCCTCCAGCCGCGGGCCGTGATCGTGCGGCGCCGCACCGAGCTCGACGAGCTGGTCGAGCGGCACGGGACTCGCGGGCAGGTCGAGTTCTTCCTGCGGACCCGCGGCCGCACCCTCGCCGAGGTCCAGGACCGGCACGATCTCGTCGCCGAGGCCCTCGCGCGGGCCTCGGCGGCGGTGCCGCTCGAGTGGCGCCGGGCCGCGGTCGACCGCGAGGACCTCGACCGGTTCCTCGTCGACCCGCTCGACGTCGTGGTCGTCGTCGGCCAGGACGGCCTGGTGGCCAACGTCGCGAAATACCTCGACGGCCAGCCCGTCATCGGGGTCAACCCGGACCCGCGCGCGAACGCCGGGGTGCTCGTGCGGCACGCCCCTGCCGACGTCGCCGGGCTCCTCGTCCCCGCCGCGACAGGGCAGGCCCGCACGCTCGAGCTGACGATGGCCGCCGCGGACCTCGACGACGGCCAGCACCTCGACGCGCTCAACGAGATCTTCGTCGGGCACCCCACCCATCAGTCCGCCCGCTACCGCGTGCGGGCAGGTGCGACCGATGCCCCGTGGGAGCGGCAGTCGTCGTCGGGCCTGGTCGTGGCGACCGGGACCGGCGTGACCGGGTGGTGCGCCTCGATCGTCCGAGAGCGCGGGCACAACCCGGGCGCCCTCCCCGCGCCCGACGACGCGGCGCTGGCCTGGTTCGTCCGCGAGGCCTGGCCGTCGGTCGCCACGGGCACCTCGCAGACCGAGGGGCTGCTCGCGGGCGAGGCGCTGCGGATCGTAGTCGAGTCGGAGTCGCTCGTCGTCTTCGGGGACGGGATGGAGAACGACCGGCTCACCGCGGCCTGGGGACAGGAGATCCGGGTGAGCCGGTCGTCGAAGACCGTGCGGCTTGTTGTCGGGGCTGCGGTCAGACCTTGACGACGAACGCGGCGTCGAGCAGGACCTCATCGCGTGAGGACGGCCCCACCCGGAGCTGGAACTCTCCGGGCTCGACCACGCGGCGACCCTCGGCGTCGACCAGCGTGCAGTCCGCGACCGGAAGGGTGAGGTCGACGGTCAGGCTCTCGCCCGGTGCCAGGTCGACCTGGCGGTAGGTCTTGAGCTCCTTCTCCGCCCACGTCACCGAGGAGACGGTGTCGCGGAGGTAGACCTGGACCGTCTCGCGGACCGGGCGGGTGCCCGTGTTGGCCACTGTGACCTGGGCGCGGACGTCCTCGCCGAGGGTCACCGACGGGGTGAGGACCGTGAGGTCGGAGTACTCGACCGTGGTGTAGCTCAGGCCCTCGCCGAAGGCGAAGGGCACACGCTGGGTGAGGTCGGCGTAGCGGGTGCCGTGCTGCCCGGGGAGCTGGTTGTAGTAGACCGGCAGCTGACCTGCATGCTCGGCGAAGGAGATCGGCAGGCGCCCGGAGGGCTCGATCAGCCCGAGCGCAAGCTCGGCGATCGCGCGGCCGCCGGCCATGCCGGGGTTGGCCGCCCAGATGATCGCGGCGGCGCTGCGTGCGGACTTCGGCAGGACGAGCGGCTTGGAGGCGATGACCACGACGACCATCGGCGTGCCCGTCTCGGCGAGCGCGTCGAGCAGGGCGATCTGCGCGCCGAAGAGCTCGAGGGTCGCGGTCGAGAGGGTCTCGCCGACGAGCTCGATCTGGTCGCCGACCACGGCGACGACGTAGTCGGCCGCCCGCGCGTTCGCGACGGCCTCGGCGATCATTGCCGCATCCGGCTCGCTGGCGTAGGCGAAGAGCGGGCGCGGCTGGCCGTCGGGCATGAACTCGCCCTCCGGGTCGATACCCGTCGTGAGGATGTCCGCGCCGCGGGCGTGCGTGATGGTCCAGTCGGCCGGTGCGTGCTCGCGGAAGCCGTCCAGGACAGTCCGGGTCATCTCGCGCGGGTGGCCCTCGGGGAGCCAGTCCGCCTGGCCGGAGGCGCCGGCCCAGTCGCCGAGCTGGGAGTGCTGGTCGTCGGCGTTGGGGCCGACGATGGCGACGGTGCGCGGCGCGGCCGAACTCGTGGCGCGGCCGTTCGGACCGGAAGCGAGGCCACCGGCGAGGGGCAGCGTGCCGTCGTTGGTCAGCAGGACGAGCGAGCGGCGGGCGACCTCAAGGTTGAGGTCGAGGTGCTCGGCGCAGCCGATGACCGCGCGCTGGAGCTCGGGGTCGGGCTGGCGGGGGTTCTCGAAGAGGCCCAGGTCGAACTTCAGGGTGAGGATCCGGGCGACGGCCGCGTCGATGAGCACCTCGTCGAGCATGCCGCGGGCGACCGCGTCCTGGGCGCCCTCGAAGAAGCCGGGGGTGGTCATGACGACGTCGTTGCCGGCACGCACCGCGGCGGCCGCGGCGTGGGTGTAGTCGGGCTGGATGTGCTGCTCCCAGACCATGCGCCCGACGTTGTCCCAGTCGGTGACGAGGGTGCCGGTGTAGCCCCACTCCCCGCGCAGGACGTCGCTCAGCAGCCAGTCGTTGATGGTGACAGGCACGCCGTCCATCGACTGGTAGCCGAGCATGAAGGTGCGGCAGCCCTCCCGGGCCACGCGCTCGAAGGGCGGAAGGAACCACGAGCGCAGCTTGCGCCGGGAGATGTCCGCCTCGCTCGCGTCACGTCCGCCCTGGGTCTCGGAGTACCCCGCGAAGTGCTTGGCCGTGGCCAGGATCGCAGTCGGGTCGTCGAGGCCGTCGCCCTGGTAACCGCGGACCATCGCGGAGGCCATCTCGCCGATGAGGAAGGGGTCCTCGCCGAAGGTCTCCGATACGCGGCCCCAGCGGAGGTCGCGGGCGATGCACAGGACGGGAGAGAAGGTCCAGTGGATGCCGGTCGCGGCGACCTCGACCGCGGTGGCGCGGGCGGTCTTCTCCACGAGCGGCGCATCCCAGGTCGCGGCCATGCCGAGCTGGGTCGGGTAGATCGTGGCGCCCTTCCAGAAAGAGTGGCCATGAATGCAGTCCTCAGCGATGAGCAGCGGGATCTGCAGACGCGTGGTCGCAGTGAGTTCGTGGGCCTCCAGGACGCGCTCGGGGGAGGTGTGCAGGATCGAGCCGGCGTGCATGTCGGTGACGAGCGGGCCGACGCCGTCTTTGGCATTGAGCTGGAGCATCTGCCCGACCTTCTCGGCCAGGGTCATCCGACCGACCAGGTCGGCGACACGCTCGGCGGTGGTCAGGGTGGCGTCGCGGTATGCGGGGAGGGAGCTCATCTGAGCGTCCTTTCGAGGCTGGCGGGCGCGGATCGGATCGATTCGAGCGCGGCGTGCTGCGGTGCACGTCCAAGAAACCATACACCGCTAGGTTTTCACATGGAAGCGATCCCACCGAGAGCTTTTCAAGCCGTGCCTCACGGCGCAGCACGGGGCAGGAGGCGATCGGGTCCGGGCCTGCCCGCTCACTCCAGCCGGGTGAGTCCGAGGACGCCGTAGATCAAGGTGGCCAGCGGCCCGTCCAGGCTGGCCTCGTCGTCGACCATCCACTGCAGCTGGGCGCCGTCGGCCGCGGCGATGATCAGGCGCGCGAGGGCGTCGGGGTCGAGGTGTGCCGGGATCTGCCCGGCGTCCTGGAGGTCGCGCATCGCTCCTTGGATCCTCAGGCGCATGGACGTGTAGTGGCGCGCGAGCACTTCGTGCGCCGGGTGGGTGTGGTCGCGGGCCGCCGCAGTAAGGGAGACGAAGAGCTCGACCAGCCCGGGCTGGTCGATGTTGGCACGGATGCCGTCGGCGAGCGCGAACGGTTCGACGCTCGCCGTGCCGGCCGGGCGCGGGATCTGGTCGCGGCGGGCGATCACCTGGGCGAGCAGATCCTCGCGGGAGTCGAAGTAGTGCAGCACCCCGGCCACGCTGAGGTCGCAGCGCGCCGCGACGGTGCGCAGGCTCGTGCCTCGATAGCCCTCGTCCGCGAACACCTCGAGCGCGGTGTCGAGAATCTGCTCGCGCTTGAGCACGCCCTTGGGATACCTGCCGTCAGTGGCCATCGGGCGATCCTACGGTGACCGCCTCGCCGACGGGCGCGCTACCGCGTATCGCGGTACCGCCACGTCCTGACTCAGGCGGGGGCGGCGGCGTGTCCGGCTGCCAGGTCCGCGAACAGGTCGACAGTGTTCCCGTCCGGGTCGAGGACAGTCGCGTAGCGCTGACCCCAGAATGCGTCCCACGGCGCGCGGTGTCCCTCGAAACCGGCGGCGACGAGCGACGCGAATGTCGCGTCCACGTCGGCGGGGAGTCGCACAGGAAGGCCGGTGGCATCCGGTGCCCGCCCGACGGTGGGGTCCAGGCGGGTTCGAAGGACAGCACCACGTCGGTCGTGTCCCAGGCCAGGCGCAGCCCGCCGGGCAGCACGTGCTCGACGTGCGGCTCGGCGTCGGCGGAGGTGGGGATATCCAGCCCCAGGCGGCGGTAGAAGTCCAGCGTGCGGGCCATGTCGGTGACGACGAAGCCGATGAGGTCGAGTCGAGGTGTCATGCCTGCCACGGTGGGCCACCGCCCGCAGCGTGTCTTGAACAGAACGGACACGTCCGGGAAGGCGTGTGGGTGAGGGAGAATCTCCCCATGGGTTGGAACACGTCTGCACTCTTCGTCCGCGACCGCACCCCCGAGAGCCTGCTCTCCCTGCTCGGCGGTACGCCGATCGAGGCAGCGGGCGAGGTGAGCGCGGAAGAGGCGACATCCAGCTTCCCCGCCGACCGCGTGTACCTGCAGAGCGACGGCTCCTGGACGCAGCTGTGGGACCCCTCCGCACGCGTCGTCCTCGACCCCGACGCGCTCATGACGATCGAGGCGACCGAGGTGCTGCTAGGGACGGTCGCACTCGTCGTGCTGGTCTTCTCCACGTCTGACACCTACGGCTTCTGGTACTACGAGGACGGTGCCCTGACCCGCGCCGTCGTGTTCTCCGAGGGAGAGCGCGTCGAGGAGGTGGGCGAGCAGCTCCCCGCCGAGCTCGCGGTCGCCGTCGGCCCCGACGGGGTGGACGAGGACTACATCTTCTCCGTGGCCCACACTCTGACCGGGCAGACCCTCGACCTGGACGCCCCGTTCGCGGCGTACGTCGTCACGGACTAGTGTTCCGCCGCATCCACTAGACTTTTCTCACCATGGATGACCCTCCCTCGCATAGACCATCGCCCCTTCGTGACGAATCGACCGGCCACAACCCGCGTCAGGACTCGCCAGGGGGCATCCGATGAACGAATGGGCCCTGGTCGGAATCGGCCTCCTGCTCACAGTCGGCACCGGGCTGTTCGTCGCCTCCGAGTTCGCGCTGGTCAACCTGGACCGCAAGGACCTCGAGGCCCGCGAACGCCGTGGCGAGAAGCGCCTCGGACCGACCATCAAGGCGTTGAAGATCACCTCGACGCACCTCTCGAGCGCCCAGCTCGGCATCACGCTGACCACGCTGCTCACCGGTTACACCTTCGAACCGGCCATCACCTCCCTGCTGACCGAGCCGCTGACCAGCCTCGGCCTGCCCGCGGGCTCCGTGCGCGCCGTCGGCGGGATCCTCGGGATCGCCCTCGCGACCCTCTTCTCGATGGTCATCGGCGAGCTCGTCCCCAAGAACTTCGCCCTCGCCCTGCCGGTCGCCACCGCCAAGGTGGTCATCCCCTTCCAGGCCGCGTTCACGACGGTCTTCAAGCCGTTGATCCTCGCCTTCAACAACACCGCGAACGCCATCATCCGCTCGATGGGCGTCGAACCCAAGGAGGAGCTCTCCGGCGCGCGCTCGGCCGAAGAGCTCAGCTCCCTGGTGCGTCGCTCGGCGCTGCAGGGAATGCTCGACCAGGACCACGCGACCCTGCTCGGCAAGGCCCTGGAGTTCTCCGGGCACACCGCCGCAGAGGTCATGACCCCGCGGGTCCGCATGGACACCGTGACCGAGCTGGACACCGCGGCCGACGTGCTCGCCCTCGCCCAGCGCACCGGCCACTCCCGCTTCGTGGTGACCGGTGACGACATCGACCACATCGTCGGCGTCGTGCACGTCAAGCACGCCTTCGCGGTCGCCGTCGACGCCCAGGCGACGACTCCCGTCACCTCGCTCATGGTCGAGCCTCTGCTCATCCCGGTGTCCATGCGCATCGACGCGCTGCTCGGTCTGCTGCGCCGCAGCGGCTTCCAGATCGCGGTCGCGACCGACGAATACGGCGGGACGGCCGGTCTGGTCACCCTCGAGGACCTCGTCGAGGAGCTGATCGGTGAGCTCGAGGACGAGCACGACCACACACCCTCCGGCGTCCGCCGCGAAGGGACGACAGTCATCTTCGATGCGGGCCTGCGCCCGGACGAGCTCGCCGACCGCGCCCAGATCGTCGTCCCGGACACCGGCGACTACGAGACGGTCGCCGGCTTCGTCACGGCCGAGCTCGGCCGCCTGCCCGAGGTCGGCGACGAGGTCACCCTCGAGACCGGCGTGCTCCGTGTGAGCGCCGTCGACGGACGCCGCGTCGAGGAGATCACCTACATCCCGCACACCCCAGCCCCCGCCGCCGACGACACCCACGACGAGGACACCCTCCGATGAGCGCGTACCTACCAGGCCTCGTCTGGCTCGTCGTCCTGCTCGCCGTCAACGCCTTCTTCGTCGGCGCCGAGTTCGCGGTCATCTCCGCTCGCCGCTCCCAGATCGAACCGAAGGCCGAGGCCGGCAGCAAGGCCGCCAAGACGACGCTGTGGGCCATGGAGCACGCCACGCTCATGCTGGCCACGAGCCAGCTGGGCATCACCGTGTGCTCGCTCCTCATCCTCAGCGTCGCCGAGCCGTCCATCCACCACCTGCTGGAGATCCCGCTCGGGGCAACCAGCCTGTCCGACGGCGCAATCACGGGAATTGCCTTCGCCCTCACTCTCGCGCTGGTCACCTTCTTGCACGTGGTCTTCGGCGAGATGGTCCCGAAGAACCTCTCGTTCTCGGTCCCGGACCGCGCCGCGCTGCTGCTCGCCCCGCCGCTCGTGCTGGTGGGCCGGGTGCTCAGGCCGGTCATCGTCACCCTCAACTGGCTCGCGAACCTCGTGCTGCGGGCGTTCGGCGTCGAGCCGAAGGACGAGGCGACGAGCACCTACACCCTCGAGGAGGTTGCCACGATCGTGGAGCAGTCCACCTACGAGGGCATGCTCGCCGACGCCTCGGGCACGTTGACCAAGGCCTTCGAGTTCACCACCAAGACGGTCGCGGACGTCCAGGTCCCCCTGGCCGGCCTCATCCAGCTCCCGGCGTCCTCCACACCGGGCGATCTGCAGCGCGCGGTCGCCGAGCACGGGTTCTCGCGGTATCCGCTCGCGGACGTGAGCGGCGCACCGTCGGGCTATGTCCACCTCAAGGACGTGCTCGACCTCACCGGCCCGGCGGACGTCGCACGGCCCATCCCAGCCGACCGGGCGCGTCCGCTCGGCGCGGTGCCGGCTGCGGCCGAGCTCGAGGACGCTCTGGCGGCGATGCGGCGCACCGGCTCGCACATGGCCGCCGCAGTCGACGAGGCCGGGACGACCGTGGGTGTCCTCTTCCTCGAGGACATCATCGAAGAGCTCGTGGGAGAGGTCGACGACGCGACGAGCCGGTGACGTAGTGTTCCGGTCGTGACCCTCGCCACCACCCTCCTCCTGGCACACATCGTCGTCGGCTTCGTGGCGACCGTGCTCATCTCGGCAAACCGGCGGCCCTCGGCGGCGATCGCCTGGGTGCTGGCGATCATCTTCATCCCCTTCCTCGGGGCGGCGTTCTTCCTGCTCGTCGGGGTGGGACGGCTGCCCCGGCGGCGCCGGGAGAAGCAGCGCGAGGTCACCGAGGAGATCCTGACCCGCACCGACGGCCTCGCCCAGGTGAGCCACCGCGAGGAGTGGCCCGGCTGGTTGCCGTCCGCGGTCGCCCTCAACAGCAACCTGGGCGCGCTGCCCATGGTCGGCGGCAACACCGTTGACCTCATCGACGACTACACCGGGTCTTTCGACCAGATGATCGCCGACATCGATGCGGCGAGAGACCACGTGCACGTCGAGTTCTACATCCTCGTGCTCGACCCTGCGACGGCGCCGTTCTTCGACGCGCTGGCCCGCGCGGTGGCACGTGGGGTCACGGTCCGGGTGCTCTCCGACCACCTCTCTGGCTTGATGTTCCCGCGGCGGAAGCAGACGATCGAGGCGCTGCGCGCGATGGGTGCGCAGTGGCACGCGATGCTGCCGCTGCGACCGCTCAAGGGCCAGTGGCAGCGTCCGGATCTGCGCAACCACCGCAAGCTCGTGGTGGTCGACGGCCGGGTGGGCTTCACCGGCTCGCAGAACCTCATCGACTCGAGCTACCTCAAGAAGAAGAACGTGGCCCGCGGCCTGCACTGGCACGAGCTCATGGTGCGGATCACCGGTCCCGCCGTGCGCGAGCTCGACGCGGTGTTCATCACCGACTGGTTCTCCGAGACCGACCAGATGCTGCCCCTGGACACCACGCCGGTCGTGCTCGAACCGGGCGCGGACCGTCTCGACGCCCAGGTCCTGCCGAGCGGCCCGAGCTTCGACAACGACAACAACCTCAAGCTCTACGCACTGGCGATCCACAACGCCGAGCGCCGGGTGTCGATCACGAGCCCGTACTTCGTCCCCGACGAGTCGATCCTGCTGGCGATCGTCACCGCGGCCTCCCGCGGCCTGGACGTCGAGCTCTTCGTCTCCGCGGTCGGCGACCAGGTGCTCGTCTATCACGCGCAGCGCTCCTACTACGAGGCGCTGCTGCGCGCCGGCGTCTCCATCTACCTCTACCGCAGCCCCACCGTGCTGCACTCCAAGCACTTCACGATCGACGACGACACGGCCGTCATCGGCTCGTCCAACATGGACATCCGGTCCTTCAGCCTCAACATGGAGGTCTCGGTCATGGTCCACGGCCGGGAGTTCGTCGACCGCATGCGCACGGTCGAGGACGACTACCGGGCCAACAGCGACAAGCTCGAGCTGGCCGCCTGGTTGGACCGCCCGGTGGCCCAGAAGGTTCT
Organism: Sanguibacter gelidistatuariae; assembly: GCF_900096585.1. GTDB lineage: Bacteria > Actinomycetota > Actinomycetes > Actinomycetales > Cellulomonadaceae > Sanguibacter > Sanguibacter gelidistatuariae. The sequence continues at coordinate 50,671 of NZ_FMYH01000001.1, read as the reverse complement.
GGACAACCTGGCCCGGCTCACGTCGTCGTTCCAGTAGTTGCTGCCAGAGCGGCGCCGACCTGTCCTGCGAGGGTGACCGCGACCAAGCGCTGGTCGAGGTCAGGTCTGGCGATGCGGGTGGAAGCTGTGAGAAGGAAGCGGCCGTGGACGCTTCCGCCGTTCTCGATCAGGAGCTCGATCCTGTCGTCGGTCGGCAGCCCGTCCCGGTCCACGTTGATGACGTGGTCCTGGCGGCTCACGGAGCCGTCGTTGTTCAGCCGGGGGTGACGGGCGCCCGTGCCGGAGTCGAAGCGGCAGTCGTCGATGTCGAGGATGGTGACGATCTGACGCTCGACGTGCTCGATGAGCGCCGACGGCGTCGCGCTGCCGGTCGCGACGGTGTTGGCTGCTTCGACGATGCCCGCTAGGTAGCCGTCACGCCGACTCGATCCGGCCTGCTGGCGACGCCCCCACAGGGCGATCTCCGTGACGGCCACGCCCACCAGCAACAGCAGGACCGTGGTCTCGATGTCCGTCCGGTCGGTGATCGCGAACCGGTGATAAGGCGGGGAGAGGAAGAAGTCGAACCACATGCCGCACGACAACGCCGCGATGATCCCGGCCGCACGGTACCCGGTAGCCGCGACGGCGACGACCACAAGGACCAGGACGAGCGCGGCATTCGTGTTCACCACGCTGTCGCGGAAGAAGTACAGCACCGCGCACACGACGAACGGCACCACCAGCGCAACAGCCAGCACGAACGTCGATCCGTTCCGCGAAGTCCTCATCTCTCCATGAACGTCCCGACGGGCGCGAATGTCAATCACATCGACGGAGTCTTGACGGGCTCTTGACGGCTTCGGCCCGCCGACCGTTACTGGCCGAACCACTCCCGGGCGGCCGCACTCAGCGCGGCTACCCCGCGCGACAGCGTCGGCTCGATGACAGGCGCGAAGAACGGGGAGTGGTTGCCCGGAACGTCCCGGTCGACCGTTCCCGCCTGGGCCGCGGCTGCGAAGATCTCCGGGTCGGTCCCGCCGAGGAACCAGAAGACGAGGGGGACGCCGGCGGCTGTCGCGATGAGCCCGACGTCCTCGCTGCCGGCGACCACCGCAGGGCTCCAGACGCCCTGGGGTCCGAACTCGGCGACGAACCGCGCGCGGAGCCGCTCGGCCGATGCGGCGTCGTTGATCGTGGCCGGAGCGTGATCGCCGAGGACGACCGTGGGCGGGGTGGTCATGCCCGCGGCGCTCGCCTCGGCGTCGAGGATCCGCCGCACCGCGGCCAGGACGTGCTCGCGGCTCGCGGCGCTGATGGTGCGGATGTTGATCTCGATCGTCGCGTCGTCGGGAATGATGTTGCCCTGTGTGCCGGCGTGGATGCTGCCCACCGTGACCACGGCCAGCTGGCCCGGCTCGACCTCCCGGGAGACGACCGACTGCAGCCTCACCACGGCCGAGCACGCCGCCAGGACCGGGTCGATGGTCGCGTGCGGGCGTGAAGCGTGGCCGCCCTGGCCGTGGAAGGTGACGGTCATGCTGTCGGCTCCGGCCATCGCCGCGCCGGTGTGCAGCGCGATCGACCCGGCGGGGAAGGGGGCCACGTGCTGGCCGAGCACGACGTCGGGCCGGGGGAAGCGGTCCAGGAGCCCGTCGGCGAGCATCGCGGCGGCCCCGGCGATGAGCTCCTCCGCCGGCTGGAAGACGGCGACGAGCGTCCCGGACCACTGCGTGCGCCGCGCGACCAGGTCACCGGTCGCGCCGATCAGGCAGGTGACGTGCACGTCGTGACCGCAGGCGTGCATGAGCGGGACCTCGGCGCCGTCGACGTCGACGGCAGAGTCCGTGCTGGCGTAGGCCACCCCGGACTTCTCCAGGACCGGCAGCCCGTCCATGTCCGCGCGCAGGTACACGACGGGACCGGGGCCGTTGGCCAGGACGGCGACGACACCGGTGCCTCCCACGCCGGTCGTCACCTCCAGACCCAGGCCTCGCATGGCCTCGGCCGCGATGGCGGCCGTGCGCACCTCGGCGAAGCCCAGCTCGGGGTGTGCGTGCAGGTCACGGTAGAGGGGTGCGAGGTCGATGCTCATGGCCAGAACCCTATCGCCGGAAGGCAGGAGGCGCGGCTGGACCGAACGCCCAGCGGCACCGAATCCGGGAATACAGCAATTACGTCCAAGGTTGAGCCAGATAGACTCAAGTTTGAGCCGCCGAGCTTGCGCATCGCGAACTCGAGGCGCAAACTTGAGTGGAACAGACTCAACCAGCACGCCGAGCGGCCACCCGCCGTCGGGCGTAGGTCGCCGCGGGGAAGCCCGCCGGCGCAGGCAAGGGAAGGCAACACACATGGCACGTGCAGTCGGAATTGACCTCGGAACCACCAACTCGGTCGTCTCGGTCCTCGAAGGTGGCGAGCCCACCGTCATCGCGAACGCCGAGGGCGCCCGCACCACTCCGTCCGTCGTCGCGTTCTCCAAGACCGGCGAGGTCCTCGTCGGTGAGATCGCCAAGCGTCAGGCCGTCACCAACGTCGACCGCACCATCTCCTCGGTGAAGCGTCACATGGGGACCGACTGGTCGGTCGCGATCGACGACAAGAAGTACAACGCGCAGGAGATCTCCGCGCGCATTCTCGGCAAGCTCAAGCGCGACGCCGAGGAGTACCTGGGCGAGCCCGTCACGGACGCCGTCATCACCGTCCCCGCGTACTTCAACGACGCGGAGCGTCAGGCGACCAAGGACGCCGGCCAGATCGCCGGGCTCAACGTCCTGCGCATCGTCAACGAGCCCACCGCCGCGGCCCTGGCCTACGGCCTGGAGAAGGGCAAGGAGGACGAGCTCATCCTCGTCTTCGACCTCGGTGGCGGAACCTTCGACGTCTCCCTCCTCGAGGTGGGCAAGGACGAGGACGACTTCTCGACCATCCAGGTCCGCGCGACCTCCGGTGACAACCGCCTCGGCGGCGACGACTGGGACAACCGCATCGTCGAGTACCTGATCAAGCAGGTCAAGAACTCGTCCGGGGTCGACCTGTCCAAGGACAAGATCGCCCTGCAGCGTCTGCGGGAGGCTTCCGAGCAGGCAAAGAAGGAGCTGTCCTCGGCCACGAGCACGAACATCTCCATGCAGTACCTGTCCATGAGCGAGAACGGCCCCATCCACCTGGACGAGAAGCTCACGCGTGCTCAGTTCCAGCAGATGACCCAGGACCTCCTCGACCGGACGAAGGCACCGTTCCACGCCGTCATCCGTGACGCGGGCGTCTCGATCGCGGACATCGACCACATCGTCCTCGTCGGCGGCTCGACCCGGATGCCCTCGGTGACCGAGGTCGTCAAGGAGCTCACCGGTGGCAAGGAGCCCAACAAGGGCGTCAACCCGGACGAGGTCGTCGCCGTCGGCGCCGCCCTGCAGGCCGGCGTCATCAAGGGTGAGCGCAAGGACATCCTGCTCATCGACGTGACCCCGCTGTCCCTCGGCATCGAGACCAAGGGTGGCGTGATGACCAAGCTCATCGAGCGCAACACGGCCATCCCGACCAAGCGCAGCGAGATCTTCTCCACGGCTGACGACAACCAGCCCTCAGTCCTCATCCAGGTGTTCCAGGGTGAGCGTGAGTTCGCCCGGGACAACAAGCCGTTGGGCACCTTCGAGCTGACCGGCATCGCGCCGGCCCCGCGTGGGGTCCCCCAGGTCGAGGTCACCTTCGACATCGACGCGAACGGGATCGTGCACGTCTCCGCCAAGGACCGTGGCACGAACAAGGAGCAGTCGATGACGATCACCGGTGGCTCCGCGCTGCCGAAGGAAGACATCGAGCGCATGGTCCGCGAGGCCGAAGAGCACGCAGCCGAGGACAAGGCCCGCCGCGAGGAGGCCGAGGTCCGCAACCAGGCCGAGTCCTTCGCGTACTCGACCGAGAAGCTGCTCAAGGAGAACGAGGACAAGATCTCCGAGGAGATCCGTACCGAGGTCCAGACCGCGATCGACGAGGTGAAGACCGCTCTCGAGGGAACGGACATCGCCGAGGTCAAGGCCAAGCAGGAGACCCTCAACACGGTCGCGCAGAAGATCGGCGAGGCGCTCTACGCCGCGCAGGCCGACGCGCCCGAGGGCGCTGCCGCGTCGGACGAGGCAGCGGCCTCTGACGAGGACGTCGTGGACGCCGAGATCGTCGATGACGAAGAGGAGGCCAAGTGACCACGAATGACAGCCCCACCGGCGCAGAAGGCGTCGACCCCCTGGACGGGCTCGACTTCGAGCCCTCCCAGGAGGCATTCGACGTCGACGCCACCCCGGCGGCCCAGGTCGAGCTGACCGAGCTCGAGAAGGCTCAGGCCGCGTCGGCTGAGCATCTTGGTGACCTGCAGCGCCTCAACGCGGAGTACGCCAACTTCTCCAAGCGCGCCAAGCGCGAGCAGGAGCTGGCACGCAACCGCGGCATCGAGGACCTGCTCGTCGGGCTGCTCCCCGTGCTCGACGACGTCTCCCGTGCCCGCCAGGCAGGCGACCTCACCGGGCCGTTCGAGGCCATCGCCGACAAGTTCACGGCGACGCTCACGCGGTTCGGCGTCGAGTCCTACGGGGAGGCCGGGGAAGAGTTCAACCCCGCCGTCCACGAGGCACTCATGCACCAGACGTCCCCGGACGCCACGACGACGACGGTCACGGCCGTCATTGAGACCGGCTACCGGATCGGCGACCGCATCGTGCGCGCCGCGCGCGTGGCCGTCGTCGGCCCGGAGGCCTGACCCCTGCAGCACCCTGCGAGCCCGGACCCGACCCGGGTCCGGGCTCGCACCACTAGATTGATGACAGCTCACCCCTGGGCCCATCTCGCGATGGGTGCAGTACACGAAAGGAGGCGCCTTGACCGGTCAGGACTGGATCGAGAAAGATTTCTATGCCGCGCTGGGCGTCTCGAAGGACGCGGACGACGCCGAGATCAAGAAGGCGTACCGCAAGCTCGCCCGCAAGTACCACCCGGACCAGAACTCCGGTGACCCCAAGGCAGAGGCCAAGTTCAAGGAGATCGGCGAGGCCTACTCGGTGCTCTCCGACTCCGAGCAGCGCCAGCAGTACGATGCCATCCGCGCGATGGCCGGCGGCGGCGCCCGGTTCTCGGCCGGGTCGGGCGGGCGCGGTTCCGCAGGCTTCGAGGACATGTTCGGTGGGATGTTCGGAGGCGGTGGGGGGCGTACCCAGCACTCCACCCGCGGCGGCGGTATGCCCGACGGCTTCGACGACATCCTCAGCTCGATGTTCGGCGGCGGCGCCGGGGGAGGCGGCCAGACGGGCTTCCGTCCCAACGCGCGCGCTCAGGCCGGCCAAGATATTGCCGCGACGACGACGTTGCCCTTCCGCGACGCGGTCGAGGGCTGCACCGTCACGTTGAGCGTCGAGGGACGCTCCGTGACCGCGCGCATCCCGGCCGGTGTGCGCGACGGCCAGAAGATCCGCCTGCGCGGCAAGGGGCGCCCTGGGATCGGCGGGGGACCGGCCGGTGACCTCTCTATCACCGTCGCGGTGACACCGCACCCGGTGTTCACGATCGACGGGGTCAACCTCCGGATGACCGTCCCAGTGACCTTCGCGGAGGCCGCCCTCGGCACCCAGATCGAGGTGCCGACCCTGAGCGGGCCGACCGTCAAGGTCAAGGTCCCTGAGGGCACGCCGTCCGGCCGCGTGCTGCGGGTCAAGGGGCACGGGGTCAAGACGGCGAAGCAGACCGGGGACCTGCTCATCACGGTCCAGGTCGCCGTCCCGCAGAAGCTGTCCAAGGCGGCCCGTGAGGCGGTCGAGGCCTTCGCGGCGGCGACCGGCGGCGACGACATCCGAGCCGATCTGCTTACGCGAGCGAAGGAATAGGGACCATGCGCGTCGAGGTGGTGTTCGACGGTGGACCGCGCGAGGACGAGCCCGTCTTCGCGATCTCCCGCGCCGCCGAGCTCGCGGGCATGCATCCCCAGACCATGCGCCAGTACGACCGGCTGGGGATCGTCTCCCCGCAGCGCACGAGCGGCCGTGGGCGTAGGTACTCCTTGCGTGACATCAGCCAGCTCATCGAGGTGCAGCGGCTCAGCCACGACGAGGGCATCAACCTCGCGGGGATCAAGCGCATCCTCGACCTCGAGTCGCAGGTACGCAGCCTGCAGCACCGCGTCGACCTGCTCGCCGCTGCCGCCGACCCCGGCTCGCGGGTGTTCACGGCCGGGGCCTCGGGCGACGTCGTCGCGGTGCGCAGGGGGCAGCGGTTCCGGCGTCGCGGCTGGGGGCGCGGCGACCAGGGCCCGAGCGAGGACCAGAACGAGAGCGGCGCCCTCGTGCTCTGGCGGCCCCAGCGCTGAATCGGCTGCTATCTGCCTAGCCGCCGCAGCCGTTGGCTGCGGTGCCTGCTGGCTATCTGCCTAGCCGCCGCAGCCGTTGGCTGCGGTGCCTGCTGGCTATCTGCCTAGCCGCCGCAGCTCCTGCTCGACGACGACGATCGCGTCGGGCAGCAGTTCGCGTTCCGCCGGGTCCAGCGTGGGGTGAGCGGAGCGGATCGCGGCTGCCTGCGCGACGAGGCCCCCGTAGCCCGGTCCGGTCGCCTCGGTGAAGTGGCGGAGCATGCTGTGCGCGGCGTGGGCGTACTCGTTCCCGTCGACGACCACCTCGGCGAAGACCAGTGCCGTCGTCGCGAGGTCCAGCTCAGCGGGCCCCAGACGCGCCGACTCCCAGTCGATGACACGAGGGCCGTTCGACGTGAGAAGGATGTTCCCCGGGTGCAGGTCGAGATGGATCATGCTTGCTCCAGCAGGCGGCGCGGCCCCTGGCGGGAGCGGGAGCGCGTGCAGCGCGGAGTGCAGATCGAGCAGGATGCGGACACCCTCGGGGATCGTCACCTCTTCGGCATCAAGGGCCTGAAGCAGGGTCGGTCCGTGGAGACGCTCCATGACGAGGTCTGTCCCCTCGACCGTGATGACCCGGGCGGTGGGATAGTCGTGGGCGTTGAGATGCAGCACGAGGTCGACGTTGGGATAGCTCGTTGCACCGGTGTGCAGGCGCCGCAGCACCTGGGTGTCGTTGATCAGGTAGACGTCCGCATTGCGTCCGCGAGTGAGTAGGTGCGCCGAGTCGGGCACGAAGGCCCGCACTGGGGATGTGGCGTGGTCGCGCGCGGCGGTGCGGTCGTCGTCCGTCGAGCTCTGAACCTGGGCGTCCATAGCCTCACGGTAGCCCTCGAGGGACTCCTGCGCACCCATGTCAGCGACCACCCTGATCTCCCGGCGGGCACGGAACCTCCCTGACCGGGGAGAACGTGAATACGCAACAATGTACTGCCCTTAGGTCTGGCATAAATACGGGAGTTAGTTAGTCCTTGCTTGCTAGGCAAGAATTCATTGTCAGGTTTACGGTGGATGTCACGGCACGCCGGAGGACTGGGTGCACCGAATAACGTTGGAGGAACCATGAGTGCACTTCTCGATCTACCTCGCGTCAGTGAGTGCTCCGTCGCGACCTGCGGCTACAACCACGACGGATGCCACGCCGGCGCGGTGACGGTGGCTGGCCACACCGGGTCCGCCGAGTGCGTGACCTTCATCCCGTTGTCTCACAAGGGCGGGCTGGACAAGGTGATCGCTCAGGTCGGCGCCTGCCAGCGCAGTGAATGCGTCCACAACGCCGCCCTGGAGTGCGCAGCGTCGTCCGTCCGTATCGGAGCCGGGGCCTCTGTCGACGAGCTGGCTGACTGCCTGACCTATAGGGCCCGCTGACGCCTCGTCCGCAACAAACAAGTGCCCCCGGCCCGCATAGTGTGGGTCGGGGGCACTTGTTTGTCGGTGGCGTGTTATCGACGGCGCTGCGCGAGAAGAAGGGCCGTCGCTTCCTCGTGGGTTTCGGGAAGAGGTTCGCACCACACGCGTGGGGGGCGCCGGAGGAATTCGGAGATTCCCAGATCGTGGGCGGACTGTTCGATGTTCTTTGCTAGTGCGCGTTCGGAGGGGGCCGTCCCCCTCGAGGGCTCGATCAGGGACACATAGGAGCCTCCGCCGAGGACTGCGATCGGGTGCCCCGCCCCGAAGGCGTTGATCAGGGTGTGGCCCATCCCGGCCGAGCGGCCCACGCGGTCGCACAGGGAGAGGTTCTCCAGCCCGACGTCGACGAAGAGCAGCAGATGGTTCTCGTGGGAGGCATGATCTCCGTGGTTGAGCGTGCCGTACACCTCTAGCAGCCGGATCGTGAAGTACTCGAGGGTGTGCAGGCCTGAGCCCGCGTCGACGCAACTCATCGAGGGCGGTGAAATCATCTCCCGGTCGACCCAGCCGATGGTCAGCGCGCGGACCGCAGCCACCGGGGTGGGGCGGTTGAGCGTGCTGAAGAGGCAGGTGAGGTCGTCGATCGCCTCCCCGATGCCGCACCCCGCGTCGGCGCGGGCGAATCCAAGGCCTTCGCACGCGGACTCGGCGGACGAGCCGAGTGAGAGCGCTTCCAACAATGCGTCGACCGAGGGGTGGTACCAGTCGTCGGCGTGCAGCCAGGTGGAAGCGAGGCTCGCGGACCGCCACTGCTTGCGCAGGGCTTCTTGGGGTGGCAGGGCACCCGTCACGAGGATGTTCACGTCAAGAGAGACACCGTCGGGCGGCATTTATGACGCTGATCTGCACACCAGTTTTTCTCAATCTCCAGAATTGGACATATCCTCGGGGCTAGCTGGGCCATCTCGGCCGGTCGCGGAGGCTTCCGGCAGCCATAGACGTGTTGGCTTATGTCAGGCAAGATGCCTGTGGGCATCCATGAGCGTCGAATGGGGGGTGAAGTGACCCAAGAACAGATTTCTGTGTGGGACGCAGCATCCTCTGACACGGAGCTGATCTCGGCTGTTCGCAAGGGAGCGACGGCCGCCTTCGGCGCACTGTACGAGCGGCACGCGGGCGCGGCGCGCACGGTTGCGCGCCAGTACATGCCGTCCTCCGCCGGAGCGGACGACGTGGTCGCCGACGCGTTCACCAAGGTGCTGACCATCCTGTCTGGCGGGGGCGGACCGGACACGGCCTTCCGCGCCTATCTCTTCACGGTCGTGCGCCGCCTCGCCTACGTGGCCGTCAACCAGAGCCGCCGGATGCAACCGACCGACGACGCAGGATTCGAGTCCGTCTTCGGCCCGTCCGCCTCGAGCGAGGAACCCGCCCTCGAGGGATTCGAGCGGTCGACCGTGGCCCGGGCCTACCGGGCGCTCCCCGAGCGCTGGCAGGCGGCGCTGTGGTATTCCGAGGTTGAGGGTCTCACCCCGGCCGAGTTCGCCTCGAGCCTGGGGCTCACTGCCAACAGCGCCGCGGCACTGACGTATCGCGCCCGAGAGGGCCTGCGTCAGCAGTATCTGCAGCAGCACCTGACGTCTGCGCCCACCGAGGATTGCGCGAGGACCAACTCGCTGCTGGCCGGTTACGTGCGCGAGGCGTTGTCCAAGCGCGACATGGCTCTCGTCAATGCCCACCTCGAGTCCTGCGGGGAGTGCCGGGGGTTGCTCGTCGAGCTCGCGGACGTCTCGCACGGTATGCGCGGCGTCATCGCTCCGCTTGTGCTCGGTCTCGCTGGCATGGCCGTCATCCGTGGGGGGCTCCCGCTGTGGGGGACCGCCGTGGCGACCGCCTCGACCGCGGGCGCCGGAACCTCTGCTGGAGCTGGTGGGACGACCGCCGGGGGGACCGCGTCTGGGGTGACCGCCGGGGGAGGCTCCGGTCTGTCCGTCGGCGCATCAGGAGCTGCGGGGGGCAGCGCAGTCGCCGGGGTCTTGTCCGTCGCAGGTGTGAGCGCAGTCGCCGGGGCCGGTGTCGTCGCGGGGATCAGTGCCGCTGGCACGGCCTCCGCTGCGGGAACCGGGGCCACGGCCGGACCGGGGGCCTCCGGGGCTGCCACGCCCGCCACTGCCACGCCTGCCACTGCCACGACCGGTGGGGCCACGACCGGTCCTGCCGCGACTGGCGCTGGCGTGGGCGTGCACGGAACTGGGGCCAGCGCCTCCGTGGCTGGTACGGCGGCGTCAGGAGCAGCGGCGTCTGGCACTGCGGCGTCGGGGATCGGCGCTGCGCTGGCGGGCCTCCCGGCTCTGCTCGTCGGAGCCGCCGCGGTCGTCGTCGTGGGTGCCGCGGTAGCGATCTCGGCCGCGCTCGGGGTCTTCTCCGGGTCGGATGAGGCGGTCGAGCCTCCGAACGACGCCGCAACCTCGGGCGGCGCTGCGCACGGCGCCGACGCTGTCCCCGACCAGCAGCCTCCAACCCAGGTCCCGTCGGCCGACCCCGCCGACCCGGCGAACACCCTCGTCCCGGACCCCGCCCGCTCGGCCGACGCCGGCGGCGCGCCGTCGACGGCTGGAGGTACGTCGGTGACCGCCGCAGCACCAGGGGCGACCCCGTCTGCCTCGCCGACGGCGGGCTCCACCGCGCTCCCTAGCCCAGCTGCATCACCGACCCCAACACTTGAGCCCACGACCGACACGACTGACCCGACCGACCCCTCAGACGCGACCGACCCACCTGCGTCTCCGGCCGACCTCCAGGTCAGCTTCGACGCCGGAACGACGCTCGTGGCGCGTCAGGACAACACGGTCGAGATCTCGGTGAGCAACCAGGGCGGGACAGCCGCCACGAACGTGGCCGTGGCGCTGACAGTCCCGGAAACCCTGCGCTTCATCCCCCAGGACGCCGTGAGCAGCGGGGTCTTCGGTCCGCGTCTGCTGCTGACGACGGCGGACGGGTGGAGCTGCGCCGACACCGGCTCTGGCGCCGGGACGCACGTCGTGCGGTGCGTGGTCGACGAGATCGCACCGGACGCCGACGTGACGCTCAAGCTCACCTTCTACGCCGAGGACGCCGACACCGCGGACCTGGCGGCACAGGTCTTCATCGGCCGGGATCCGGTCGGCGAGCCGTGGCCGTTCACCTCCCCGGTACAGGCCGCCCCGGCGCGACTGTCCGCGACCGTGGTCCCTGTGTCGGCCCTGGTGGCCGGCCAGCCCGGGCACGTCGCGGTGACCGTGACGAACGGCGGCCAGGTCACGGCCTCCGACGCCCGGGTAGAGCTGGCTCTCCCTGCTGGCAGCGGCCTGACCTGGCGCACCACCGCAGTGCCGGTCGACCCGAACGCGCCAGCCGACCCGAACGCGCCCGCCCAGGCGCGCGCGCCGATCGACACGAGCACGCCGGACGGCGGGTCCGTGGTCGTCCCCGCGCCGGGCAGCACGCCCGGCTGGTCCTGCGTCCTCGAGCTCGACGTCCTGACCTGCGCCGGGCCGGCGGTCTACGGGGACTGGTGGGCCTCGGTCATCCTGCCCGTCCAGGTCGATGCCGACTCCACTTTCACCGGGACGGTCGCGCCCTCGACGAGCTTCCGGCGGGCACCGGTCCCGACACCTGCGGCCGTCCCGTCCACGCTGTCCGTCGCCCCCGCAGGCTTGTCCGCGGCGAGCGTCCTGCGGGGCCCGCTGCAGGTCGCGCACGTCGCCAGCCCGATCGGCAGCCCGCTCAACCTCGCGCTGCCCGACGGCGCCACGGTGCGCGAGGCCACGCTCGTGTGGTCCGGGCGGGATGCGGAGGGCCTCGACGCCACTGGCCTGTCCACCGTGGAGCTGCGCACCGACGCCGGCGACTTCGCCTCCGAGGCGATCACCGGTCGCGGGACGGTCCTGGCACCCACGGGTGTCGGGCCGTCCGGGTACTGGGCCGCAGCGGACGTCACCGCCCTGGTTGCAGGCCACGCCCAGCCCGGTCGATGGTTCGTCGCACCTGTCCCCGGAGCCGCGCTGCCGGCGGACCTCACATGGTCCCTGACCGTCATCTACGACCGGATCGGCCTGCCCGAGGCGACCGTGACGATGCTCCTCGGCCTACCTGCGGCCCCAACTGCCTCCGGCGCGAACGACGACGCAGCTTCCGCCTCGGTGCCGGGCTCGCCCCTGCTCTCGCTCCCCGCCGCAGGCCCGGTCCGCGTCGCGGCCGTCGGCACGGCTCGGGACGCCGCGGGCCTCACGGTCAACGGCGCCCTCCTGGAGCCGCTCCCCGCCGCCCTGCCCGACGTCGCGACCTTCCGGTCCGCGGGCCTGTTGTCCGTCCCCGCGGGCGCCCGGGAGCCGCTCGCACTGACCATCGACCCTGGAGCCACCAGCTTCGGGGTCCTGGCCGTGCACTCCACGCCCGCCTCGGCAGACCCCGGCACGGACCTCTCGGGAGTGCTCGACCAGCCCCAGGCGCCGCTCGCGGAGCCCGCCGTCTCCGTCGACGCCATCAACACGGTCCCGATCGGGAAGGGCGTGACCGTCCCGGTGACGGTCCGCAACACCGCCACTCTCGACCTCACGGACGTCGTGGTGACCTTCGACCTCCCAGACGGGATCCTGGGCAGCCTCGCCACCTCAGCCGCGCCCACCACCTGCGACGACGACACCCTCACCTGCACGATCGGCCCCCTCGCCGCGGAAAAGGCCAGGATCGTGCCGCTCACGCTGACGAGCGTCGACGGACTGGTGAGCTCGGGCGACGTCGGCTACACGGTGACCGGGACGGATCCTGTCACCGGCGCCCCGGCGCAGGCGAACGGCGCGTTCACCGTCACGTCGCAGACCGAGCTGGGCGTCCGTGGGACCTGGCCCGGCCCGGTCGCGGTGACCGAGGTCGGCGCACCGTTGATGCGGTGCGCGCCTGGGTCCGTCTCGGCCTGCTCGCTCGCAGCTGATACTGCGGGCGGTTTGGCGCAGAACAACCACTACATCATGAAGCCGCTCAACGATGCCGGGGGCGTCACCTCCTCGTCGTCAGCCACCGTGGACATCCCGGCGGGGGCGACCGTGAAGCACGCCGGGCTCTACTGGTCGGCGAACCGCAAGCCCGGGGAGTCGTTCACGCAGGATCTCACCTCGGCGCAGCTGCGCGGCCCGGCAGCCAAGTCCTACGAGGCCGTGACGGGCGAGGTGCTCGGCCAGGTCGCCGACAGTGCCGGGCGGGTCTATTACCAGTCCTATGCGGACGTCACCGCGCTGGTCGCCCTCCAGGGCGAGGGCGAGTGGTCGGTGGCCGACGTCGCGCTGCCCGCGCTCGACTACACCCAGAAGTCCGCCGGAATGGACTCCTACTACGCCGGTTGGTCCCTCGTCGTGGTCTACGAGGACGCGGCGCTGCCCAACGGGACGGTGACCGTGCTCGACGGGGCGATGGCGGTGACCACCAACTCCAAGGCGAGCTTCAGCTTCCTCGGCGAGGGGGCTGGGAACGTGACTTTCGGCGTCGTCGCGTGGGAGGGGGACCGCGGGGTGACCGGGGACCGGCTGCTGCTCAACGCGGCGCCGCTGCGTCCGGTGCTGCACGGGTCGACGCCGGCGAAGGAGCTGCTCGGTCAGGCCAATGACGCGTTCAACTCGACAGCTTGGGGCTCGGCCGCCCGCTACGGCAACTCCCTCGGCGTCGACGCGAAGAAGTTCGAGACCTCGAAGGTGCTGGCCGGGCAGAACACCGTCTCTGCGGAGACCTCGAGCGACCAGTACGTGATCGGCGTCCTCACCGTCACCACCCGGTGACCGGCGGTGCGACGGCCTTCGACGGCCTCACTGACGACGACTGCGGCGGCTCGGGTCACCCGGCCTGCGCGGCCTCGATGACCTCGACGTACTCGCTCCGGGCGAAGCGGTAGCCAGCACCACGGACGGTGATGATCTGGTTCTGCAGGCCGAGCTTCTCGCGCAGCCGGCGCACGTGGACGTCGATGGTCCGGGACGCGGAGTCCACGCTCTCCGAGCGCCACACGGACAGCAGCAGCTCCGAGCGCGAGACGACGCGCCCCGCCGACGTGACGAGGTGGGACAGCAGCTCGAACTCCTTGTACGTGAGCCGCTGCTCTGCACCGTCGGCCACGACCCGACGGGCCGGGAGGTCGATCCGGACCCGGGGGGACAGGTCGATCTCGAACAACGGCACCGCCTGGTCCGCGGGGCCGGGTGCGCCGTCGGCCGGACTCGCTGCGGAGTCGAACACACCCGCCTCGGACCACAGCGGTGTGTGGGCGATCACCTCGAGCGCGGTGAGCCGCTGGCGCAGCGCTCCGAGGTCCTCTGTGCGCGGGGTCTGGGGGCCGGACTCGCCCAGGGACAGGGCGGTGAACGTCTCGGCCGTGGGCAGGAGCTCGCGGGCGAGCTCGCCCAGCGTTTCGGCGAGCTCGATGATCTCGGCGGCGTGACGCCGGCGGTCTGCAGGGTTCACCCCGACCCAGAGCAGGAATCCGGGCTGGGAACGGGTCGGCGCTGAAACATCAATGGGGGCCGTCATGGCACTCTCCGGGTATGCGTGGGTCCCGGGTACGGGACAGGTCGGTCTGGTCTGAGTGGTCAGAACCGACAACACGCACGGCCGCACGCGGACATGACGAGGCGCACCGAGGCGGCGGCGTCAGTCAAGCGTGGGCTGTTCATAGTGGAAGAGTGGCAGGTGATCTCCCGATCACCTAGAGATGACACCGAAAGTCTCATATGGTGGCCATCGGTCGCCTAGGCGACCGATGGCATCCGGGCTGGTCGAGCTAGTCGACGACGCCGTACAACCGGTCGCCGGCGTCGCCCAGCCCGGGCACGATGTAGCCGTTCTCGTCGAGGCGCTCGTCGACGGCCGCGACCACGACCTTGACGTCGACGCGGTCGCCGATCGCCTTGTCGAGGATATCCAGGCCTTCGGGGGCCGCGAGCAGGCACACGGCGGTCACGTCACGGGCGCCGCGGTCGAAGAGGAAGTTGATCGCGGCGATGAGCGTGCCGCCGGTCGCGAGCATCGGGTCGAGCAGGAAGCACTGCCGACCGGTCAGGTCATCGGGAAGGCGGTTCGCGTACGTGACCGCCTCGAAGGTCTGCTCGTCGCGCTGCATGCCCAGGAAGCCGACCTCGGCCGTGGGGAGCAGGCGGGTCATGCCGTCGAGCATGCCCAGCCCGGCGCGCAGGATCGGCACGACGAGCGGACGCGGGTCCGCGATCCGGGTGCCGACCGTGGTCGTCACGGGCGTCGTGATCATATGTGGCTCGGTGCGCACCTCACGGGTCGCCTCGTAGGCGAGGAGCGTGACGAGTTCGTCGACCAGCAGCCGGAACGTCGGAGACGCCGTCTCCTGGTTTCGCAGGACGGTGAGCTTGTGGGCGACCAGCGGGTGGTCGATGACGTGCAGGCGCATGCCCCCAACTTACCGTCTCCGGGCCGGGCAGCTTGCAGGACCGGCGCGGGACCTGCGCCGGTCCGCCGGCCGGGGCGGGCGATAGGCTCGAGCCGTGCCAGAGCCGACAGAGCAGCAGCCCACCTCACCCGTCCTGGCCCGCGCCGACCTCGAGGCGCTCATGGGGTTGGCCCTCGCCGAGGCCGCCCTCGCGCTCGAGACCGGGGACGTCCCGGTGGGTGCGATCGTCGTCGGGCCGGACGGCGCGGTCATCGGCCGTGGGCACAACGCCCGCGAGGCAACCGGGGACCCCACGGCCCACGCCGAGGTGCTCGCGCTGCGCCAGGCCGCCGAGGCCGTGGGGGAGTGGCGCCTGGCGGGTTGCACGCTCGTGGTTACCCTCGAACCGTGCGCGATGTGCGCCGGTGCGATCTTGCTCGCCCGGGTGCCGCGCCTGGTCCTGGGGGCCTGGGACGCCAAGGCCGGGGCGACCGGGTCGGTGTGGGACATCGTGCGCGACCGCCGGATGAACCACCGCGTCGAAGTCCTCGGCGGTGTCCGCGAGGCCGAGTGCGCCGCCCAGCTTGTCGACTTCTTCACCGAGCACCGGGCCTGATCGTGCGGGCGCTGGAGGGGGCCGACTGCCCCGGTGACCGGCCGTGAGCGCGTCGCTGACCGCGCCGGTCCTGCTCGCCCTCGGCGGTTCCTTCCTCTTCGCGCTCGGCTCGGCGACCCTGCAGCGCGCCGCGCAGACCGTGCCCGACGCCGAGGCGCGCGGCCTGCGACTGATCCTGCGGTTGGTGCGGATGCCGCTGTGGTGGCTCGGCCTGGTCGCCGACGTCGCCGGCTACGCCCTGCAGGCTCTCGCCCTCGCGGTCGGCTCCCTGCTCGTGGTGCAGCCGCTCGTGGTCACCTCGCTGCTCTTTGCGCTGCCGCTGGCCGCCCGGTGGTCCGGGCGCCGGCTGCGGGTGAGCGACGGCGTCTGGGCGCTCGTGCTGGTCACGTCGCTCGCGGCCTTTATGGTCGTCGGCGCGCCCACGTCCGGTGGGCTGTCCCCGGGCCTTGCCCAGTGGCGGGCGCCGGGGCTCCTCGTCGCCGTGCTGCTTGCGGCGTGCTTTCTGGGCGCAGGGCGGCGGTCGAGCGCCCGCAAGGCGCTCCTGCTGGGCACAGCCGCGGGAGTGCTCTACGGCGTGCTCGCTGCGCTGACTAAGACGCTCGTCGACGTCTTCGACCACTCCGGGGTGCTGGCCGCCCTCGGGGTGATCGTGGGCAGCTGGCAGCTGTGGGTGCTCGTTGCGGTGTCGATCGCGGGCACGGTGATCCAGCAGTCGGCCTTCCAGGCGGGGCCGTTGTCCGCCTCGATGCCGGCGGTCACGGTCGCGGAGCCGGTCGTCGCCGTCGGGCTGGGTCTGGCGGTGTACGGGGACACCCTGAACATGCACGGTCTGCGCGGCCTGGTGATCATCGTGGTGGGGGCCGCCATGGCGGTGGCCACGATCATGCTGGCCGCCGCGTCGGCCGAGGCAGCGCCGGCGGAGATCATCGTCGGACCTTAGGCGCGGGAGTCCTGGGCGGTCCGGGAGTGTTGGGCGCGCGGGAGCCGAGCGCGTCCGCGAGGGCGCGCAGCGTCGTCGTCGTCCCCGCGTCCAGGACGAGGGCGGCGAGGTGGTCGCCGCGGGTCGCCCCACGGTTGACGATCGCGACCGGCTTGCCGGTTTTCGCGGCGTGCTTGACGAAGCGCAGGCCTGAGTGGACGGTCAGGGAGGAACCGGCCACCAGGAGGGCCGCGGAGTCGTCGAGCATCGCGAAGGCGCCCGCGACGCGGTCCTTGGGGACCATCTCGCCGAAGTACACGATGTCGGGCTTGAGGAGCCCACCGCAGCGCTCGCAGTCCACGGTGCGAAAGTGCGCGGTGGCCTCGATCACGGCATCGGCGTCGGGGGCGATCTCGATGTCCTCGACCCGGCCCACCGACTCCACGAAGCCAGGGTTGGCGGCCTCGAGGCGGACGGCCAAGGATTCACGTGAAACCACCGCCCCGCAGCCCAGACACACGACCCGGTCGTAGCTGCCGTGCAGGTCGATGAGGCGAGAGCTGCCGGCGGCCGCGTGCAGGGTGTCGACGTTCTGCGTGATGACACCGGCGACGTGACCCGCGGCCTCGAGCTCGGCGAGGGCCCGGTGGCCGTCGTTGGGGAGGGCGCGGCGCACGTGCCGCCAGCCGACGTGATTGCGGGCCCAGTAGTGGCGCCGGAAGTCCGGGTCGCCGATGAACTGCTGATAGGTCATCGGTCGCCGGACAGGGGAACCGGGGCCGCGGTAGTCCGGGATCCCGGAATCGGTCGAGAGCCCCGCGCCGGTGAGCACGGTGAAGGGACCGGCAGAGAGCAGGTCGAGGAGAGGTGTATCCACCCCTCCAGGCTACGACGTCGGCGAGGGTTGGCTGCTCGGGCACAGGCGGGCGTTCGGTCCTAGATTGGGCGCATGTCCGTGCCCGAAGGTCGATCCGCGCGCTCGGCGGAACCGCCCGGGGCCGCCGGGTCGAACGCGACCGACACGAGGTTCTTCGGTCACCCGCTCGGGCTGATGACGCTCTTCGGTACCGAGCTCTGGGAGCGGTTCAGCTACTACGGGATGCGCGCCATCCTGCTGTTCTACCTGACGGACGCGCTCGCCGACGGCGGTCTTGGGCTCAGCCCCGAGACCGGGCTCGCCATCACCGCCATCTATGGTTCCTCGGTCTACCTGCTGTCCGTGGTCGGTGGCTGGTGCGCCGACCGGCTGATCGGGGCCCGGCGGTCCGTGCTCTACGGCGGTGTGGTCATCGCCGCCGGGCACGTGCTCCTGTCGGTTCCGGGCGGGGCGGGCTACTCCTTCTCCGGCATCATCGCGGTCGCGATCGGGACCGGGCTGCTCAAGCCCAACGTGTCGAGCATGGTCGGTGAGCTCTACGACCGCGAGGACGACCGCCGGGACTCCGGCTTCTCGATCTTCTACATGGGGATCAACATCGGGTCCCTCGCTGCGCCGTTCCTGGTCGGGGCTGCCCGGAGCCTCGGTGGCTTCCACGCCGGCTTTGTCGTCGCGGCCGTGGGCATGGCCTTCGCGCTCGTGTTCTTCGTCCTGGGTCGGGCTCAGCTGCGCGGCGCGGGGGACAAGGTGTTGAACCCGCTGACCCGCGCCGAACGCCCACAGCTGGTGCGCGGCGCGCTCGCGATCGGCGCGCTCGTCGCCGTCTTGGCGCTCGCCTCGCTCGCGGTGGCCAGCGCGAAGGCCGGCGAGCTGGCCTTCGGCGCCGACGGCATCGTCAACCTCATCAGCTACCTCGCGTTCGCGGCACCCATCGCGTATTTCACGGTCATGCTCCGCTCGCCCAAGGTCACTGCGCCCGAGCGCTCCCGGGTGCTCGCCTACATCCCGCTCTTCGTGGCGGCGATGCTGTTCTGGATGATCTTCGAGCAGGCGGCGTCGTCGCTGTCCGCCTTCGCCGCGAGCAAGACGCAGCTCGACTTTGCCGGGGTGAGCATCAAGCCCGAGTTCTTCCAGTCGGTCAACCCGGCCCTGATCGTCCTGCTCGCGCCGGTCTTCGCGTGGCTGTGGATCCGCCTGGGGGACCGCGGGCCGAGCACAGCCGTGAAGTTCGGGATCGGGCTGGGCCTGGCGTCGACGTCCTTTCTGTTCCTGTCCGTGATGACCATGCTCGCCGGTGACTCGAAGGTCAGCTCCTGGGTCCTGGTGGGGACGTACTTCGTGCAGACGCTCGGGGAGCTGTGCCTGTCCCCGGTCGGGCTCGCGGCGACGACGCTGCTCGCGCCGAAGGCGTTCCGCTCCCAGGCGATGGCGCTGTGGTTCCTCGCCCAGGCCGCCGGGCAGGCCATCACGGCGCAGCTCGTCTCGGCGACCTCGGACCTCGCGAACAACTTCGGTGCCTATTTCGGCGGGATCGGGCTCGTGACGCTTGGGCTCACGGGGGTCTTCTTCACCCTGACGCCGTGGATCACCCGGCACATCGCCGCGGGGGAGCAGGGGATGGCGGGCGCGGCGCCTGAGCCCTGATTTAGTCGATCAGGGAATCAGACGGTACTGTTCTGGGCGAGGTAGCGTGTCCGAGCGGCCTAAGGAGCACGCCTCGAAAGCGTGTGTGGGTGAAAGTCCACCGTGAGTTCGAATCTCACCGCTACCGCCAGATGTCCCGACGCGAGTCGGGGCTCGTAAGTGCCAGAACCCCCCGCGAGGGGCCCGCAAGGGTCCGGCGCGGGGGGTTCTGTCGTCTCCTCTCCTCTCCGAACTCGGGAAGCGTTCACCGAACTCGTGAATCAGGCCCGCTTCCTACCTGAGATCCCCGCTGGCCCACGAGCTCGGCGACGCGCTATGAGTTGGGCGGGAGACCGGGCCCGTGTGGCTTCGGCGGGTGCCGGGGCGTAGTTTCGAAGGAGCGCTCGCCGTCTGGCGTCAGCCGATCCGCACAGCCTGTCCGCACGCCCCACGGAGGTGGGAGATGACCGCGTTCACCGTCGGGTACTTCGTCGGGAGCTTGTCCCGGGAGTCGATCAACCGCACGCTCTCCAAGGCGTTGATAGCCCTCGCTCCGCCTGAGCTGAGCTTCGCCGAGATTCCGATCGGCGACCTCCCCCTCTACAACCGCGACTTCGATGCGGACTACCCGCCGTCGGCTCGGGCGCTCAAGGAGGCGATCACGGCGGCCGATGCGATCCTGTTCATCACGCCGGAATACAACCGGTCGATCCCTGGAGCGCTGAAGAACGCGCTCGACTGGGCGAGCCGGCCGTGGGGGACCAACTCGCTCACCCACAAGCCCGCGGGTGTCATCGGCGCGTCGTCTGGCGCGCTGGGCACGGTGCTGGCCCAGCAGAGCCTGCGAGGGGTGCTCGCCTTCTGCAACGCCCCGCAGATGACCGCGCCGGAGGCGTACATCCACTTCACGCCCGAGGTGTTCCTGGCGGACGGGACCGTGACCAACGAGGGCACGCGAGAGTTCTTGCGGACGTACCTGCAGGAGTTTGCCGACTTCGTCGAACGGGTGCACACGATCCTGCCGCAGCGCCGCGGGTGATGATGAACGCCGTCGCCCTCGCCCGCGCCGGTGTGTGAGACTCGAGGCATGCACGACCTCTCCTCAGACATTGACCGACTTGCCCTGGTTCCCCTGTACATCGCGGTCGAACCGCGCGACCCGCGTGGTGAGGGCCCGCGGTCGACCGAGGCCCTCGAGCACATCCCGGCCGCGACCCTGGGCGAGGTCGCCGAGGTGCTCATCCAGCTGGGTGTGCCCGCCGACCTGCTCGACGGCGCGGTTCTCGGCGCGCCGGGTTGGATCGTCGCGCGCACGGTGGGCTGGAGCGACGGCCGGATCGTGCGCTGGGCGCCCGACGAGAACCCGGTCAACGGGCCCTACCCGACGCTCTCGAGCGACGACGTCGCCACCTACCTCGCCCGGGCCATCGATGTGAGCTGCCGGGTGGCCAGCGACCTGGAGATCCCGGGGGAGACCTCGGGGGACGACGCCGTCGGGCTGGTCATCGAGCAGCGCTCCGGGGCCGTGGTCGGCGGCATGCGCTCGACCGACCTGCCGCGGCTGGCGCACCTGGCCTCCTCCGACCTGTGGTTCGCCCAGATCGACGGGGCCTCGATCGTGGCCGGCGTCGACCCGACCACCGACCTCGAACCCGTGGTGACCTGCGCCTCTCCCACGGCGAATGTGGGCCTGGAGCGCAACGGTCCGTGGCGCCGGATGGGCCTGGTCCGCTCGGGTGCGATCGTCACGGCCCACCAGTGGGGCCCGCAGTGGTTCCGGGTGGACCCCTCCGGTGGAGCGGACCCCGCCTCGGACGTGCTCGCCCTCGTCGACGACTACTTCGATGTGCCGAGCGCCGACGCTGAGGACATCGCCCAGGAGTTCAACCTGGGGCCCGCCCAGACAGACCTCCTGGCCGACCTGCTCGACGACGTCGACGTCGACGACCCCTTCACCGCGCTCCTGCGCCTGCTCGACCTGCCGGTCGAGGCGGCCGAGGTTGCCGAGGGCTGGTTGCCTCCGGCTGACCTGCCGGGCGTCCGCCGGGTCGAGGCCCAGCCCTTCGTCCGCGCCATGTGGTCCTCGCTCACGACCGTGCCGACCGAACCGGGCCGGATCAACGACCTGCAGCGTCTGTGGATCCGTCGGCCGCGGCTGTACTGGGTGCTCTCGGCTGTCGAGACCGTCGCCTGCGCGGGGGGCGCGGTGGCACTCCTGCGGGCACCGATGGTCGGGCCGACGTCGCGGCGCACCGGCGTGCGCCGGGCGGCCGGGTGGGCCCTCGCCGTCGCGGCGGTCCTCAGCGCTGCGGACATGGCAGTGCCGCGACGGTGGCGCGGGTCCGGGGCGACCGGGTCGCACTAGCAGTCACGACCCAGGCTGGCAGTGCGTGGACCGCGCACGGGCATTCTCCTGTCTACCCTGGTGACATGGACCTGAGAATCTTCACCGAACCCCAGCAGGGCGCCACCTACGACGACATCCTCGCGGTGGCCAAAGCCACCGAGGACCTCGGCTTCGACGCGTTCTTCCGCTCTGACCACTTCATGGCGATGGGCGGCGAAGGCCTCCCAGGCCCCACCGACGCCTGGCTCACCCTGGCCGGGCTGGCCCGGGAGACTTCTCGGATCAAGCTCGGCACGCTCGTCACGTCGGCCACCTTCCGCCACCCCGGGCTGCTGGCCATCCAGGTCGCCCAGGTGGACCAGATGAGCGGCGGGCGGGTCGAGCTTGGCCTCGGCGCCGGCTGGTACGCGCAGGAGCACAGCGCCTACGGTGTGCCCTTCCCAGCCAAGCGCTTCGGTCTGCTCGAAGAGCAGCTCGAGATCATCACGGGCCTGTGGGGCACCCCGGTAGGGGAGCGCTACTCCTTTGCGGGCACGCACTACACCCTCGAGGACTCCCCCGCGCTGCCCAAGCCGGTGCAGTCACCGGTCCCGGTCATCGTGGGCGGCAACGGACCCAGGCGGACGCCCGCGCTCGCAGCCCGTTTCGCGACCGAGTTCAACGCGGCCTTCCCGGAGATCGCCGACATCGCACCGATGTTTGCCCGGGTCCGTGCGGCCTGCGACGACGCCGGGCGCAATGCCGACGAGCTCATCTACTCCACGGCCCTCGTGCTCTGCGTGGGCCGGGACGAGGCCGAGTTCGTCAAGCGGGCGGCCGCGATCGGCCGGGAGCCGGCGGAGCTGCGCGAGCACGGGGTGGCGGGGACGGTGAGCGAGGCCGTTGCCCGCCTCGGCGAGCTCGCCGAGGCAGGCGCGGAACGCGTGTACCTGCAGGTCCTCGACATGGCCGACCTCGACCACCTCGACCTCGTGGCGCGCGAGGTGGCGACGGGCCTGTAGGTCAGCCGCTCTGGGTGTTGACGATCGAGGCGATGAGCGGGAGCACGCTCCAGCCTGCGATCCCAGCGACCAGCGACCCGATGGCCAGGCCGTTGGTCGGCGGCGGGGGACCGTATCCGGGATAGCCCTGGTACCCCGGGTACCCCGGTTGGGGATACCCGGGCTGGGGATATCCGGACGGTGGATAGCCAGGCTGCGAGTAGCCGGGTTGGGCATAGCTGGGTTGGGAATAGCCCGGCTGGGGATAGCCATAGCCCGGGGTGGGCTCAGGCGGCGTCTGCATCGGCGATACCGGTGGGACGGGGCCCTGAGCAGCGTACGGATCGTTGACCGCCCCCTCCAGGTATGGACGCCAGCTCCGGTCGTCCGGAGGGGCACCTTCGTGAGGGGCGATGGGGTCGGGCACGACGAACTCCTAGGACGGTGAGGATCCGCATCTGTGAACATCGTAGTGACGATGCGTGAAGCCCACGTGGAGAGCCGCAGTATCCTGCTCCCTGGGCCGCAGCAGCGGGCCAACAGTAGGGGCGACAGATCAGGAGCAGCACGGTGAACCTTGGGTGGACAGTTCATGGCGACGGCAAGACGATGGGCCCGACTGACGTCGTCGGACCCGGAGAGCGGCTCATCTGGCCGCTGACGATCGGGATCGGGCTGCAGCACATCGTCGCGATGTTCGGCGCGACCTTCCTCGTTCCGCTGCTCACCGGATTCTCCCCGGCCACGACTCTCTTCTTCTCCGCGATCGGGACCATGCTGTTCCTGGTCATCACCGGGAACCGGCTCCCCAGCTACCTCGGGTCGAGCTTCGCCTTCATCGCCCCGATCGGCGCCGCGACAGCGTCCGGGGGACAGTCCGCGGCCGTCGGCGGCATCTTGGTCGCGGGCCTCACTCTGACCGTGGTGGGCGTCGTCGTGCACTTCGCGGGGGCGCGCTGGATCAACGCGATCATGCCACCCGTGGTCACCGGGACGATCGTCGCGCTGATCGGGTTCAACCTCGCACCGCAGGCCTGGAAGAACTTCCAGGTGGCGCCGGTCACCGCGATCGTCACGCTCTCCGCGATCGTCCTGATCACGGTGCTGTTCCGCGGGATCATCGGGCGCTTGGCCATCCTGCTCGGTGTGCTCGTCGGCTACTTCACCGCGATGCTCCGCAGCGAGGTCGACTTCACCAACTTCAAGGCGGCCTCCTGGATCGGTTTCCCGGACTTCGTCACGCCGACCTTCCACGTCTCGGTCCTTGGTCTGTTCGTTCCGGTGGTCCTCGTGCTGATCGCCGAGAACGTCGGGCACGTGAAGTCCGTGGCCGCGATGACCGGTGAGAACCTCGACGACCTCGCCGGCCGCGCGCTGCTCGCCGACGGCATCGCAACCACGCTCGCGGGCATCGGTGGAGGCTCGGGCACCACGACGTACGCCGAGAACATCGGCGTCATGGCGGCGACCCGCGTCTACTCCACCGCGGCCTACTGGGTGGCCGCCTGCGGCGCCCTCGTGCTGAGCATGTCACCCAAGTTCGGCGCCCTGATCGCCTCGGTGCCGCTCGGTGTGCTCGGCGGTGCGGCAACGCTCCTGTACGGGATGATCGGCATGCTCGGCGCCCGTATCTGGGTGCAGAACAAGGTCAACTTCTCCGACCCGGTCAACCTGACCACTGCTGCGATCGCGCTCGTCGTCGGCATCGCGGACTTCACCTGGGTGGTCGGCGACCTGACCTTCGCGGGCATCGCGCTCGGCACGGCCACGGCCCTCGTCGTCTATCACCTCATGCGGACGATCGCCCGCTGGCGCGGCACGAGCCAGGAGCCCGCCTCGCCTGCGTCGGCCCCAGCCGGCACCGAGCTCGAGACGGCCTGAGCCAGTCGATCCGCTCAGCCCGCCGGAGCCTCTTCCACCGGTGCGGAGGGGGCGGCCGGCGGAGCGGTCGTGGCGCGGGGCGTGGGGGTCAGGCTCTCGATCACGGTGCAGCCTTCGATCGAGGCCATGGCGACGGTCGGGTCGAGGTTGACCGCGTCGATGTCGGCGATGGCGGTGAAGCTCTTGCCCAGGTACAGGTCGAGGCTGGCGTCTTCGCGGTCGTCATAGATGAAGCGAGCCTCGGGCAGGTGCGCGGCGAGGGTGTACGCCGAGGCGAGGCCCGCAGAGCCGAAGGCGATCTGCACACCGGTGTAGGACGTGGAGTTCCCGGTCGACTCGATGACGAACCCGCGCGCGGCCAGGTCGTCGGCCGCGGAGGACGCGAGGCCGGCGCGGTCGGTGCCGTTGAGCACCCGGATCGTGATGGAGGAGTACGGCACCGGCAGGGTGTCGGCCGGCAGGCAGGGCTGCGGGGTCACCTTGTCGTCGGTGGACTCCTTGGCGGTGAAGTCGCGCGCGAAGGGCGGGTCGATCGCTCCCGTGTAGATGGCAGCCGCGGCGAGCCCGCTGACCGCCAGGAATGCGATGAGCACGCCGAAGACGACAGCCTGTCGTTCGTGCTTGTGACGACGGCGCGCCGCGCGAGCGCGCTTGGCTTCATCCGGGGTGGTCATCCGAGAAATTTACCCTTGTTCTGGCGAGTCGAGCACTAGCACGCGCGCGTGGAGGAGTGCGCGTTGGGCCAGGGCCGCGCGGACCGCCCGGTGCAGCCCGTCTTCGAGGTACATGACGCCCTCGTACTGGACCACGTGAGCGAAGAGGTCCCCGTAAAAAGTGGAGTCCTCCGCGAGCAGGTTGTCGAGGTTGAGTGTCACCTTGGTCGTGACGAGATCGATGAGGCGCACCTGGCGTGGTGCAACCGTCGACCAGTCCCGTGCCGTCACGAGCCCGTGCTCCGGGTAGGGACGACCGTCACCAACACGCTTGAAGATCATGGGACCACTGTAGTCGGATGCCCGATTTGGCGGTCACCCCGCACCGGGAGCCCCGACCGGCTCCTCGTCCGGCGGCGTGTGGTGGGCGGCTTCCCGGCGCCGGTGGGCGTCCGCGATGAGGGTCTCGCGGAGCTTCTCTCGGGCCGGCAGCACCTCGTCGAGGCGACGCATGAGCTCGGCGGAGGCAGGTAGGTCGAACACCTCGCTGATGAACCGCGGGAGGTCCGCGCGGTAGTCATGGGCCCACGCACGGTAGCTGCCCGGCTGCTGGGCGTTCTTCATGTCGACCAGGGTCTGGAAGAAGGTCGTGATCGGACGCCAGGTCATCCATGGCGGTGTGCCGCGGGGGCTCGTCGGGATCGATTGAGCGCTCGGATGCGGGGCGGACCCGACGCGCCGGGCGTCGGGTCCGAGCCAGCCCGGCTCGCTCACTGCGAGGTCCAGGCCAAGCTTGGTCACGCCGTCGTTGTCGTGGCTGACCAGCACGTACCGCAGCTGACGGCGGCGTCCGGGGCTGAGGTCGGTGATCTCACCGAAGTCGTTGACCACCGCGACTGCCTGCGGGTCGACGTCGAGCCGGTCGCTGCGAGTCACCTCGTGCATCCACCCGCTCGTGTAGGGCGTGCCGATCCACAGCGCGCGGTCGATCCCGAGGGCCGCGGGGCCCAGCGTGCCCCAGTTGAGGAAGACGTCCTGGCTTGTGTGCGCGCCGAGGCTCTCGCCGAAGACGACGACCCGGGGGCGACGGGCCTCGGGGATGTCCCGCAGCCGGATGAGGATCTCCATCCACAGCAGGCGGTTCTGCTCGCGGGCTCCGGGCACCTTGGCCAGGGACAGCGGCGAGGGACGCTTGGAGTACTGCATGGTCACGGTCGCGACGTCACCGCGGGTCAGGTATTGCAGGGTGGCCAGGGCGACATAGTTGACGTACCCGGTCCCGGTCGGGGAGATGAGCACCAGGAGCGAGCGCTCGAAGGCGCCGAGGCGGGTCATCTCCGCGAGCGCCAGGTTCACCCGTTCCCTGGCCGACGGCGCGCTGTCCAGGCCGACGTAGACCTGGACCGGCTCGGCCAGGGCCGGCTTGCCGACCACCGTCTCGATCGAGAAGTCGGGGATCTCCGGCCGGGCGGCGATGATGCGCTCGGGGGAGGTCGGGAGCTGGGACAGCACGTGGCGGCGCCCTTCGCGCCCGAGGGTCCTCCACGGCACAAGGCTCCCGGTGCTGCCGCTGACCGTCGGCCGGGTGAGGAGGGAGGTGTCGACCCCGGGCAGCAGCGCCTCCTCGGTCTGGGTCGCGGCCTCGATACGCTGCATGGCGCCGTCCCAGACCCCGACCATCGCCGCGCCCAGCCCAGCCAGGCTCGCGGTCCGGGCCGCCATGTGCCACATTCGCCGCGGCCCCGGCAGCCGGCGGTCCAGGGCGTCGCCCAGGTGCCTGGTCAGCAGGCTCTCGCCCGCCGCGAAGCCGGTCAGGGTGGCGATCACGCCCGCCGCGATCGCGCCCGAGGCGAGGCGGGAGCTCGAGCTCAGTGCCCGCAGCTCGGTCGCAGGCAACGCCCGGTGGGAGCGTCGACGCTCGAGCGTGTAGGCCAGGGCGCCACCGAGCGGGATGGACAGCGGGAACCGGGCGAGGGCTCCCCGGGAACCTGCGCGTTCATCGATCGCTGTGAGCAGCGCACGTCCGATCATGAGCGATGCGCCGCCCGCGCCAGCAATCGCGAAGCGATACCCCGCGAAGCGGACGACCGCGCGCAGGGGCCGCTCGTCGGGCCGGGCGAAGAGCAGCAGCCCGACCGCGCACCCGGCTGGCACGACGGACAGGTCGACCGCGCCCTCGAGGAAGCGGACCCGCTGGGCGTCGTCGAGCCAGCTTGCCCCGCGCAGGAAGGTCGAGTCGACGAGCCGGTGCGCGGCGTCGGACAGCAGGTCTTGCGCGGCGACGGCGATGAGGTAGTGGGAGCCGACGGCGAGCCCGGTGATGATGCCCTGGTCGAGGGAGGTGCGGGGGGCGAGGGACGGGACGAACGTCTCCGACACGAGAGCCGACGCGATCAGCAGACCCGTCTGCGCGGCGCTGGGGCGGGGTGGGAGGGGCGCGATGAACGTGGCTTCCACCCAGTCATTCAAGCATCGCGGGCCTGGGGGCGCCCCGTGTGGGGGCTGCGGGACTGGCGAAGGGCACCGCTGCTAACCCCTCTTGCGGATGGCCGACTCCGTACCCACAGCAAGGATGACGAGTATCGACGGCAAGATCGCGCTGATGAATCCCCACGCCAGCGCCTCGAGTCCGGGCCTGCCGGTGACGGCCTGCGCCACCGCAGCTGCAAGGATCACACCCAGCAGAGCGCCCGCGGTCACCCAGAGTGCCCGGGCGCGCCTGCGGAGCGGCTCGAGGGGTCGCCCGGCGGCGACGGTGCGCAGGAGCGTCGCGTTCAGGGCCGCGATCGCCACCGCGACGGGCACCGAGATCAGGCAGATGACTGCGGCAGTGGTCAGACCGGCGTCCATCTCTTCGCCGGACGCCCAGCCTCCAGCGGCAAGCCAGAACATAGCCGCCACCACAGCCGATGCGACGGCCACGACGACGGAGGACGCCACTCTGGCGATGGCGGCTTTGCGGACAGGGCGGAGTGTGTCGCGGTCCGCAGCGCTCATGTCAGCGCGCCTGCTGGCCAGTGGCCGTCGAGGAAAGCGGCGTTGTCGTTGACCTTCTGCTCGAGCGTCGTCTTGGCGCTCTGGCAGCTGGACTTGAGGATCAAGGTGCCGCCGGTGATAGCGGCCGCGCAGACCAGGACGGCGCCGCCGGCGATGAACGGTCCGGCCGGGGCGCCGAAGATCGTGGCAGTCGATGCGATGGCACCGATGATGCCGGTGACCAGAGCGGCGAGGGCGACGACCAGGCTGCCCCAGAAGGTCCAGATCCCCTTCTGGATGGTGTCGAGGACTCCGCTGATCCCGTCGGTCAGGGTCGACTTGATCTTGTCGAGCGCGGACTTGTGCAGTGAGATGCGCTGGCGGTACTGGTCGGCCGCGGTTCCGGACCAGGCATCGTCGGTCGCAAGGTTGCCGGCCTCGGCGACCTGGACCTCTGCGCTGACCGGCCCGCCGACGTTGTCGCTCCAGCTGCTCGCTGTGCTGCTCAAGGTCCAGGGTTCTCCCATGTTCAGCGAGAAGCTGGTCACCGTCGCCCAGAACTTGTCCACCTGCGCGCACATGGTGTCCCACGCCGAATGGATCTTGTCCGCCACCCAGCTCGCCCAACCAGGAATGCGTCCCAGGACGCTGTTGACGGCGTTCTGAAGCTCCTTGATCTTGTTCTCCACCTTGACGATGAGCTCGCGAATCTGCTCCACGACGTCCATGTGTCACTGCCTCTCTCGTGGTTGTCGGTCAGTGCTACTTCGGGTCCCAGGTCCCGTGCAGGCTGCTCTGAGCGTTCTCGTCGGTGGACTCGTAGACCTTCTTGACGTCGACGAGCGTGTCCGCCATGGTGCCCGTCGCGTCACTCCCCTCGCGGAGCAGCTGCTCCACCTTGCTGCGTGCGGTCTCGTAGAGGGTCACCAGACCGATCTCGTCGGCGGCCCAGGAGAGCTGACCGGCGGTCAGGCTCAGCCCGCTCGCCGAGGTGCTCGCGGTATTGAGCGTCGCCGACACCCCGTCCCAGAGCAACGCGTCATCCTTCAGGGCTTGCAGTGCGACGTCGATAGCCATGTGCTCGTACCTTTCGAAGATCTCGATCGAGGAGGTCGGAAGACGGAAGTCGGACGGTCAGCGCAGTCGGAGGAGGTCGGCGAGTGCGACGGGGTCGTCGGCCAGGGCCTGCAGCTTGCCCAGCGGGCTCTGCGCGAGGAGGTCCGCGACGCTGCGTCCGGCCAGCGACCTTAGCGACTTGTCGTGGGCGTTGAGGATCTCGCGGTTGATGTTCATCGGGTGCGCTCGCGGTAGCCAGCCCTGGTCGAAGCGGATCTCTTGCAGGTCCCCGGTGCCGCTGAGCACGACGTCGACGTGGCCGCTGTCGCTGCGCCCGCTCACCTGTGACTGCTGCAAGGCGGTGACGTCGGCCGAGACGGTGTCGATGCTGTCGTTGATCTCGGTGAGCAGGGCGGCCAGGGCCTGCAGCGTCGCCTCGGTCTGTGCAGGGTCGGAGGTGTCCCGGACGACCTCGTCGAGACGTGCGCTGAGGTTCTCGGCGAGCGGTGGTACGGGACGCAGCGGCGGCTCACCGCGGTCTGCCTCCTCCGCCATGGCGTTGCCCCACTGCTCCATCCGGGAGAGCCCGGCGTTCGTGTGTGCTTCGAGGATCGAGCCGCCGAGCGCCTCAGGCTCGATCGACGAGCTCCAGCTGTTGGAGACCTGAACCTCACGCAGCTTGCCGTCGTCGGTCACCGTCACCTTGACGAGCCCCGACGCATCCTGGCCGGTGAACGCGCCCTTCGCCCGGGTGCTGGCCGTCTCGAAGAGCTGGGCCTTGCGGTCCAGCTCCTCGCGGATGACGGCGAGGTCCTCAGTGCGGTCGTCGCTCATGGTCGTCTCCTGTGTGGTGCTGTTCGCGTGCATGTCTGCAGGTGGTTGCCGGTGGACGGGTCCCGAAGGATAGGGAGATCGTGCCCAGAAGGGGTTCGGGAAGGGAATGGGGAGCGGTGCCCATCGGTCCGTACGGCGCTCCGTACAGCACTCCGTACAACACAAAGGACCCGCACCGGTCCGGTGCGGGTCCTTCTGTTGCGGAGGATGGGGGATTCGAACCCCCGAGGGCGTTAACCCAACCGCCTTTCCAAGACGGCGCCATAGGCCACTAGGCGAATCCTCCAGCAAGCACTGGTTGAAGCCAGCCTGATGAGAGTACCGGACAGACGCCGTCCGACCGAATCCGGCCCTCGGGAGGGCGCTCGGGTGGCGCGCTCCGCCGCGCGGAGAGCGCCTTCACGCGGGGCTCTGGGTAGCGCGGCAGGTCCGCCCCGCCTGCACGACGACGCGTTTCACGTCGGGCGCCCGGCTTGCGTTAGGCTGTGGGCAGACCCCTCGTACGGCGTCATCTCACTGAACTCCCCCAGGGCCGGAAGGCAGCAAGGGCAGGTGGGCTCTGGTGGGTGTGCGGGGGGTCCTTTGCTCGCCCCGGTCGGCAATTTCAGATGGTTTGCCCGAGTGATCTCGCGATGCGACCCGCCGCTTGTCCGCTCAGTGAGATTTTCCGGCTCTCGGGTTGAGATCTTCCGTAGCGACGGCGCATGATTGGTCCCATGTTCACCACGAACCACGCCACCGTCATCCGGGCCTGCGCCATGCGCCGCCCGATGATGTGCTGCCGTGCGGGCCTCATGCCCGGCGGGTGTTGTCGCTGATCTAGCGACTCACCCGGATCGGGATTCGTCCCGGTGTCTGCCGCACCCGCGGCGCCCCTTGCCTTTGCCCGTGCCGACGGCACGCGCGCAGACCGACCCGTCCGCAGCGGGCCATCACACGTCTTTCGCTCGATCCATCCATCGGCTATCCGCCGAGACTGTCCTGCGCCCAACCAGGCGCATCCGGAAGGAACTCCCTCATGATCCGCAGCACCCGCGCAGCCAAGGCCTTCGGCGCCCTCGCTCTCGCCACCGTCCTCAGCTTCACCCTGACCGCCTGCGGCTCGGGCTCGGACTCGAAGGCCGCCAGCGGGGAGAAGGACGACCCGATCAAGATCGGCGTTGTCGGTGCCGCGGCGAACGACCAGTGGTCCGTCTTCGAGACGCAGGCCGAGAAGGCCGGCATCTACGTCGACATCATCGACCTGGGCACGTACCCGCTGCCGAACCCGGCGCTGACCGAGGGCGAGCTCGACCTCAACCAGTTCCAGCACCTGCAGTACCTCGCGGAGTACAACGTCAGCTCCGGTCAAGACCTCACCCCGATCGGCTCGACGGCCATCTACCCGCTGAGCCTGTACTCGAACAAGTACGACTCCCTCGACGCGATCCCCCAGGGCGCCGAGATCGTCGTCCCCAACGACCCGTCGAACCTCGCGCGGGCGCTGCTCGTGCTGCGCGACGCCGGCCTCGTCGAGCTCAAGGACGGCGGGTCCGCCACCTCGACCGAGCTCGACGTGCTCGACACCTCGCGGGTCAAGGTCACCCCGATCGACGCGACCCAGACCGTGCTCAACCTCGACAGCGTGGACGGCGCCGTGGTGAACAACGACTTCGTCAAGGACTCGGGGCTCAAGCCGGCGGACGCGCTGGCCGCCGACTCGGCCGACTCCGAGGGCGCCCTGCCCTACATCAACATCTGGGTCTCCCGCGCCGAGGACAAGGACAACAAGACCTTCGCCAAACTCGTCGAGATCTCCCAGTCGCCCGAGGTCGAGGCCGCGCTCCAGGAAGCGTCGTTGAACACCGCGGTCCTCGTGCACAAGACCCCGGCCGAGCTCCAGACGATCCTCACCCCCATCCAGACCGCCCTCAAGAAGTAACCCCAACAGCCCTCCCCTCCCGCTCCCACCCACCCACCCCACCCTTTCCGCTGAGTGCTGGGTTCTACACGCGAAACGCCGCATTTAGCGTGTAGAACCCAGCACTCAGCGGGACCGGGGCGTGGCGACCGGATGGTGAGGGTGGGTGAGGGGGCATCGGGTGGGTGGGGCTGGCAGGATGTGGGGTCATGAAGTCGACACGGGTGAGAACGGAGCAAGGATGAGCGGCACCACGTCCGCGATGGTGCGGTTCAGCGACGTCACCAAGACCTTTGTCGGGGACAACGGGCCGTTCAACGCGGTCGACGGCGTGACGCTCGACATCACCCGGGGGGAGATCTTCGGGGTGATCGGCTACTCCGGAGCCGGGAAGTCGACCCTCGTCCGGCTCATCAACGCCCTCGAGCTGACCTCCGGTGGGACGATCGAGGTCGACGGCCGATCGATCACCGGCCTGCCCGAGGGCGCGCTGCGTGAGGTCCGCGCCGGGATCGGGATGATCTTCCAGCAGTTCAACCTGCTCTCCTCGCGCTCGATCGCCGGGAACATCTCCTACCCGCTCGAGGTCGCCCGCTGGCCCAAGGCCAAGCGCAAGGCACGGGTCGCCGAGCTGCTCGACTTCGTCGGGATCTCGGACAAGGCCAAGCAACGCCCCAGCCAGCTCTCCGGCGGCCAGAAGCAACGCGTGGGCATCGCCCGGGCTCTGGCCACCAACCCCGGCATCCTGCTCGCCGACGAGGCCACCAGTGCCCTCGACCCCGAGACCACCCAGGACGTCCTGGCCCTGCTCAAGAAGGTCAACGCCGAGCTTGGCATCACCGTGGTGGTCATCACCCACGAGATGGACGTGGTCAAGACGATCTGCGACCGGGTCGCGGTCATGGAACGCGGCAAGGTCGTCGAGCTCGGAGACGTCTACTCCGTCTTCGCCAACCCCCGCCACCCCGCCACCCGACGCTTCGTCGAGGCGACGATCAAGGACCGCCCGAGCAAGGACGCCCTCGAGCGGCTCCGGCGGCGCCACCCGCACCACCTGATCACGGTCTCCGTCCATGAGGACGGCACCTCCGGCGGGCGCATCACCGACGTGCTGAGCGCCAACTCTGTGCAGGGCAGCATCATCTTCGGCGGGATCAGCGAGGTCACCGAACGCCCCTTCGGCTCCCTCACCTGGGAGCTCGTCGGAACGCCGGCGGACATCGCCCGCTCCATCGAGACCCTCAAGGGATATACCCGGGTCGTCGACCTGGGGACCGCGGAGCACCCGCTCGCCGACCCGGACGCCTACGCGCCGGGGACGGAGACGGACCGCCCGGACGCGCAGAGTCCGTCGGCGCCACTGCCTCTCGACCGCCTGGCCGCCGAGAACGCCGCCCAGATCGGCGGCATCGACCCAGGCAACCCGAACCCGCTCGGTGGATTCCGGAAGGGGAATCGATGAAGACCGACTGGTCCCAGCTCTGGCCCAAGCTTGTCGACTCCTTCGGCCAGACCCTCCAGATGGTCTCGGTCACGCTGGTTGTGGGCGGGTTCTTCGGCCTGCTCATCGGGCTCGGCCTGTACGTCACCCGCAAGGGGAACCTGTTCCCTAACGCCGTGGTGTTCAACGTGCTCAACGTGCTGGTCAACATCATCCGGCCGATCCCCTTCATCATCTTCATCACCGCCATCCGGCCGGTCACCCTGCAGCTCACGGGCGCGACGATCGGGACAGGGGCGGTGATCTTCCCGATGACGGTCATGGCGGCCTTCGCCTTCTCCCGGATCGTCGAGCAGAACCTCGTGGCCCTCGACCCCGGGGTCGTCGAGGCCGCTCGGGCGATGGGTGCCTCCCGGCTGCGGATCATCTGGTCCGTCATCGTCCCCGAGGCGCTCGCCCCGCTCATCCTCGGCTTCACGTTCCTGTTTGTCGGCGTCGTGGACATGTCGGCGATGGCAGGGGCGATCGGCGGTGGTGGTCTGGGTGACTTCGCCATCCGCTTTGGCTACCAGAAGTTCAACAACGAGGTCACCCTCGTGACGGTCATCATCATCATCCTGATGGTGCAGGCGGCACAGTTCATCGGCAACGGGCTCGCGAAGAAGGCCCTGCGCCGGTGACGGTGCCGGCCGGGCGGCCGGCCCGGTGGCAGGTGATCGAGGCGATCCTGCCGACCCACCCAGAGGTCGCGGTGCTGCGCCCGGTGGATGCCCCCAGCGCGCGGAGAGCGATGTCGGACGCACCGTCTAAGGTTGCGGTGTGAGCACAGCCCTGTACCGCCGCTACCGTCCAGAGAACTTCGCCGAGGTGATCGGCCAGGAGCATGTGACAGAGCCTCTCATGCAGGCTCTGCGCTCCAACCGCGTCAACCACGCCTACCTGTTCTCCGGGCCGCGAGGCTGCGGCAAGACGACGTCCGCGCGCATCCTCGCGCGGATCCTCAACTGTGCCCGCAACACCCCCGAGACGCCGTCGGACACCCCGTGCGGGGAGTGCGAGTCCTGCATCGAGCTGGCCCGCGGCGGTCCGGGGAGCCTCGACGTCGTCGAGATCGACGCCGCGAGCCACGGAGGCGTCGACGACGCCCGTGAGCTCCGGGAGCGGGCGACGTTCAGCCCGTCCCGTGACCGTTTCAAGATCTTCATCCTCGACGAGGCCCACATGGTCACGGCGCAGGGCTTCAACGCCCTGCTCAAGATCGTCGAGGAGCCGCCGGAGTACCTGAAGTTCATCTTCGCCACGACCGAGCCCGAGAAGGTCATCGGGACGATCCGCTCGCGGACCCACCATTACCCCTTCCGCCTCGTCGCCCCCGAGACCCTGCAGACGTACCTCGCCTCGCTCGCCGCGAGCGAGCACATCGCGGTCGGCGCCGGGGTCCTCCCGCTCGTGGTGCGGGCTGGCGGCGGGTCGGTGCGCGACTCCCTCTCCGTGCTCGACCAGCTCATGGCCGGCGCCGAGGGCGCCACCCTCGACTACGAGCGCGCTGTGTCGCTGCTCGGCTTCACCCACGTCACCCTGCTCGACGACGTCGTGGACGCCCTCGCTGCCCGCGACGGCGCGAGCATGTTCCGGGTGGTCGACCACGTCATCGCGACCGGCCACGAGCCGCGCCGTTTTGTCGAAGACGTCCTGGAGCGCCTGCGCGACCTCATCGTGCTGTCCGTCTCCGGCGACGCCGCGCAGGCGGTCCTGCGATCCGTCCCGGCCGACCAGCTGGCGCGGATGCGCACCCAGGCGGTGAACCTCGGCGCGAGCGAGCTGTCCCGCTCAGCCGACGTGGTCAACGCCGCGCTGACCGAGATGAGCGGGGCGACCTCCCCGCGCCTGCACCTGGAGCTGCTGTGCGCCCGGCTGCTGCTGCCGGCCGCGGACGACACGACGGCCGGGATCGGCGCCCGCCTGGATCGCCTCGAGCGAGGCCTCGCCAGCGGGGCGGCGGCTCGGCCAGTCGCGACGACGTCGGCTGTGATTGCGCCCGCGCCCGCGCCCGCGGCTGTTGCGCCGGTCGCCGCAGTGGCGCAGGAGGCTCCGGCTCCGGTGAGCCAGCCCGCGCCCGCGAGCCCTGCGGCGCCTATCCCCGCCTCCACCGGCGGGGCGATCGCGCCGCCTCCGTGGGACGACCCGGCCGTGGTGACGGCCGCGCCCGCCGAGCCCGAGGTTTCGGTCCCCCAGGAACCAGCTGCGGTGGCGCCTCCCGCTGCTGCTGACTTGGCGCAAGCGCAAGCGCAGGCCCAGGCGGTTCCGGCGGCACCGCAGGCTGCTCCGGCCCAGCCTGCTCCGGCCCAGCCTGCTCCGGGACAACTGGCTCCCGTACAGCCGGCTACCGCTCCGCAGGCCCATGTCTCTTCGGAGGCTTCCGCAGTCGGCGCGTCGACGACCGACATGCTCCGTCGGCGCTGGCCCGAGGTGCTCGACACCCTGAGCCGATTGCGCAAGGCCACCTGGGCCCTCGTGGCCCAGAACGCACAGGTCGCCGATCTCAACGACAGCACGCTGCGGCTGACCTTCGCCTCCGCGGGGCTCGCGACCGCGTTCCGCAGCGGCCCCGGAGCCGAGCTCGTCCAGCGCGCGATCCGCGAGACGCTCGGCTTCGACGTCCGCGTCGAAGGTGGGATCGAGGAGCCCGGCCGGGCACCGGCGGCGCCCGCCGCCGCTGCGCTGCCGTCCGTCCGTCCGCCGTCCTCCGGATCTGTCGCCGGGATCGACCCGGTCGCTGCGGCGGCCTCCTGGGACATGCCGGCCACGCCCGCGGCGAGCCGCCCAGCCGCTGCGGTGCCTGGCGTGCAGCCGACCACCGCGGCACCCGTCCGCGCGGGCCGGGCCGTTCCCGACTCCACCGTTCCCGACTCCACCGTTCCCGACTCCGCCGTCCCCGACCCCGCCCGCGCGGAGTCCCGCGAGGGCGGCAGCCCGGGGAGCGCACCGGCGTCGCCGGGGCACGCATCCGAGTACGGCGAGGAGCCGCCCGGCGACTTCGATCACGAACCCGCCCCGGAGTACGGGTCGGGCCGGACGCCCGC
The DNA here is from genome assembly GCF_900096585.1 of Sanguibacter gelidistatuariae. Taxonomy (GTDB): domain Bacteria; phylum Actinomycetota; class Actinomycetes; order Actinomycetales; family Cellulomonadaceae; genus Sanguibacter; species Sanguibacter gelidistatuariae. The sequence continues at coordinate 14,342 of NZ_FMYH01000001.1, read as the reverse complement.
AGGCACGTCGAGGCCTGCGGCGTCAGGATCCGCCCGGCCGAGCGCCGCCCCCTCGAACGCCGCCCCTTCGAACGGTGCTCAGCCCCAGCCGGTCGCCGAAACCGCACCGCCGGTCGCGGAAAGCCCGCGCCGGGCCGCCGAGCGAGTCGTCGCGGCCACCCGGGCGCAGGAGGAAGCACGTGCGCAGATCGTCGACGATCCCCAGCCCGACGACGAGGATCTCGCCTCCTCCGGGCAGGTCGGGGCGCCGCTGATCGCCCAGATCCTCGGCGGCGTGGTCATCGAGGAGATACTCGACGTCTGAGCCTCGCCCCGGCTCGACGTAGGCTGGGGGGGTGTATGAAGGCGCAGTCCAAGACCTGATCGATGAGCTCGGCCGGCTTCCCGGCATCGGGCCCAAGAGCGCGCAGCGGATCGCGTTCCACCTCCTCGCGGCGGACGCGGACGACGCACGTCGACTCGCCGACGCCTTGACCGAGGTCAAGCTCCGCGTGCGGTTCTGCGAGATCTGCGGGAACGTCGCAGAGTCCGCGCAGTGCCGCATCTGCCTGGATCCCCGACGGTCCCTCGCGGTGATCTGCGTCGTGGAAGAACCCAAGGACGTCGTCGCGATCGAGCGAACCCGGGAGTTCCGGGGCAAGTACCACGTTCTCGGCGGCGCCATCAATCCCATCGACAACGTCGGCCCCGACGACCTGCGCATCAAGGAGCTGCTCACCCGGCTCGCTGACGGCGCCGTCCTGGAGGTCATCCTCGCGATGGACCCCAACGTCGAGGGCGAGGCCACCGCGACCTATCTCGCGCGACTGCTCGGCCCGCTCGGCCTGCGCGTGACTCGCCTCGCCTCCGGGCTGCCGGTCGGGGGAGACTTGGAGTACGCCGACGAGGTCACCCTCGGGCGGGCGTTCGAGGGACGGAGAGTTGTCAGTGGCTGACGAGACGATGGTCGAGGCGCCCCAGGACGAGGCCGGCGCGCGTGCGGTCACGACCACCAGCGCCGCAGACGCTGCGGATGCCGTTGACGCAGCCGACGCAGCCGACCTGCGGTCGGTGGCCGTCGCCGTCGCGGGCCAGGCGAAGCGGTTCTTGCAGACGTGCGCTGAGGTCGCCTCCGGCGCCGCTCCCGACGCGGCGATCGCGCTGCTGCTGCTGGCCACGTCCGACATCCTCAGCGCTGGCGCACGCCTGGGTGCGATGGTCGACGTCGTGCCTTCGGCGCGGTTCGAGCCGGACGCAGGCGAGGAGACCGACCTCGACCCGCTGCGCCTCGGACTCGCCCAGGTGCTCGATGGGATCGACGAGTACGTCGAGGTCGTGGACCCCCTCCTGGACGCCGAGCTCGGTGGGTCGGCCATAAGCGCCGACCTCGCCATGGTCGCCTCGGCGCTGACCCAGGGCCTCGCGCACTTCGAGGCGGGCAACGAGGTCGAGGCGCTGTGGTGGTGGCAGTTCTCCTACCTGTCAGCCTGGGGTGAGCGTGCTGCGAGCGCGCTGCGCGTCCTTCAGCTCATCCTCGCCCACCTCCGCCTCGACGTCGCCGACGATGTCGCGGCCGAGGCGGAGTACGAGGCGCTCCAGTCCTGACCGGCCGGCCCGCCGTGGCCAGCCCGAACGGGCTGACTTCGCCGCTCAGGCGACCCGGGTCCCGCGGGCCAGCTTGCCCTGCGGGATCCGCAGGCGCCGCACGGTCAGCACGACCGCCCCGGCCCCGAGCAGCAGGTTGACGGCCAGCCCGAGCGGCCACACCGGCGCCGTCGACGGATCGATCTCCTCGACCCCCGAGATCGACGCGGGGCAGGTCGAGTACGGCTCGCCCGCGCCAGCCCGGGCCGAGCGCACCCCGTCGCGGATGGCGGCGAGCGGGTCGGCGCTCGAGCCGTTGAACGCTTCCCTGCCGGGAGCGGCGTCGGCGACGACGACGTAGGGATTGATGGCCAGCAGCCACCAGGTGCGCTCGGTGTGCGCGACCGACTGCGTGGTGTCCTGCCACTCGCAGGCCACCACGTCACCGGACTTGTTGTCCCACTCGCTCGCCTGCTGGACGGAGTACTGCTCCGTCCCGGACATCGGGAAGAGCGTGACGGCGAAGAGGATGAGCGTGCCGACCGTCAAGAAGGCCACAGTCAGGTAGGACAGCACCGTCGAGCCGGTCGGCTTGGTGGTCAACGCCGAGAAGCCGAGCGAGACGGCGGAGACGACGCCCAGCATGAGGGTGAGCAGCACGAGCGTGCTGAACACTGCTCCGACCGCCACGCCGCCGGCGAGGAAGGACCAGAGGATGAACGGCACGCTGATCACCACGAAGGCGAGGGACGCCAGCCACCCGGCGAGGAGCTTGCCGAGGGTGATCTCGATCGGGGTGAGCAGCGTGACCTGGAGGATGGCGAGCGTCCCGGCGATCCGGTCCCCGTTGATCGCCGCGGAGCTCAGGGTCGGCGTGATGAGCAGGCCCATCGACAGGATGAACATGACGTTGAGGCTGAACATCAGCGGTCCGGGCTGGGAGAGCCCGGTGTTCTCATAGTTGACCGAGGTGCTGATCAGCAGGCAGATGCCGCCCACCACGAGGAACCACACCCCGAGCGCGACCTTCCACTTGGTCGAGCGCAGCCGCTGGGTGAGCTCGAGCTTGGCGACGGTGCGCACACCGTGCCAGGACAGCGACCAGGTCCCGCGCGGGCGCAGGGCAGGCGGCAGGGCCGGGTGCTTCGGCGGTGCGGCCGGGTATGGGAAGGCAGTCATCGTCGGTCCTCGTCGAGTGAGAGATACGTCTGTTCCAGCGCGCCGCCGGAGGGGGCCATGGAGACGACGGGGACGCCGGCTCCGATCGCGTCGCGCAGCATCCGGGCGGCGGCCTCCTCACCGCCGATCTGGATGAGCAGCCCGCCGTCGGCATGCTCGACGAACGGGACGTTGACCGACCGCAACCACGCGTGCAGCGGCTCGGGTGCGAGCGCCTTGACCCGCCACGTGCGGTGGTGGATCCGGGCCTCGACGACGGACTCCTGGGCGACCGTGCGCCCGCGGGAGATGAAGACGGCGTCGTCGACCATCTCGTCGAGCTCGGTGAGGATATGGCTTGAGATGAGCACGGTCGTGCCGTTCGCGGCGAGGGAACGGACCAGGGTGCGCAGCTCGATCCGCGAGCGGGGGTCGAGGCCGTTCGCGGGTTCGTCGAGGATGAGCACCGCGGGGTTGTGGACGAGCGCCCGGGCCAGCCCGAGGCGCTGCTTCTGCCCGCGCGAGAGCACATGCGCGGGGGCGTCGGCGAGGTCGACCAGGTGCACGGTCTCGAGCAGCTCGGCGGCGCGCTGGCGGGAGTGCTCCTTGGACATCCGGTAGGTCGCCCCGGTCGTGATGAGCACCTCCCGGGCGGTGAGGGAGTCCCACGTGCCGAAGGAATCGGGCATCCACCCCACCTGCGAGCGGGCCGCGTAGTTCGCGGTCACCGGGTCGTGGCCGCCTATCAGGATCCGGCCGGCGTCGGGCGCGATCAGACCGGCGAGCATGAGCATGAGCGTCGTCTTGCCCGAGCCATTAGGACCGATTAACGCTGTCACAGATCCCCGCCGGGCACGCAGGTCAATGCCCACCACGGCCGCGACGGAGCCGAAGCTGCGCTGCACGCCGTGGGCGATCACGCCGAACTCGGCCAAGGGGTCCGGAGGGGGCGGCGGGCCTGGGGTGATCCCGTAGGCGGGTGGCGGGTACGGCTGGGCGCTCGTCATGACCGTGATCCTACAAGCACGCCCGATCCGGGCAATAGGTGCATCACGCTCGGGTCCGTATGGCGGGCGTTCTGGTGTTTGCCGCGGGGCCGTCCTACACTCGGGGCGTTCGGACAATACCTGGTGGACGTTTAGATCGACGGGACCAGCAACGTAACGGAGCAAGCACGTGGCACTTGTTGTGCAGAAGTACGGCGGTTCATCCGTCTCTGATGCCGAGAGCATCAAGCGCGTAGCGAAGCGCATCGCAGAGTACAAGCGGGCCGGGAACGACATCGTCGTCGTGGTCTCGGCGATGGGTGACACGACCGACGAGCTCATCGACCTCGCCCGGCAGATCACCCCGCTACCCCCGTCGCGGGAGATGGATATCCTCCTCACCGCCGGCGAGCGGATCTCGATGTCGCTGCTCGCGATGGCCATCAACAACCTGGGCGTCAAGGCGAAGTCCTTCACCGGCCAGCAGGCGGGTGTGATCACCGACGCCGTGCACGGCAAGGCGCGGATCGTCGACGTCGTGCCGAGCCGGATCCGGGAGACCATCGAGAAGGGCTCGGTCGCGATCGTCGCCGGGTTCCAGGGGGTCACCCTCAACACGAACGACGTCACGACGCTGGGCCGCGGCGGCTCCGACACGACCGCCGTCGCGCTCGCCGCCGGCCTCGGAGCCGACGTCTGCGAGATCTACACCGACGTGGACGGCATCTACACCGCGGACCCCCGCCTCGTCCCGTCCGCGCGCAAGGTCGACCGCATCACCTATGAGGAGATGCTTGAGATGGCGGCCAGCGGCGCGAAGATCCTCGCGCTGCGCTGCGTGGAGTACGCGCGCCGCTACAACGTCCCCATCCACGTCCGCTCGTCGTTCTCGGGCAAAGAAGGAACGCTGGTCACCAACGTCCCCGCGATCGCCGCGGCCGGTCCGAACGAGGGAGAAGAAGCCATGGAAGACCCGATCATCTCCGGAGTCGCCCACGACCGCAGCGAGGCCAAGATCACCGTCGTCGGCGTGCCCGATGTCCCCGGCACCGCGGCCCGCATCTTCGAGGTCGTCGCGAGCGCCGGCGCGAACATCGACATGATCGTGCAGAACGTCTCCGTCGCGGCGACGGGCCGGACCGACATCTCCTTCACCCTCCCCGAGGACGACGGGCCGATCGCGACGACCGCGCTCAACGGCGTCCGCGCAGAGATCGGCTTCGACTCCCTTCAGTACGACGACCAGATCGGCAAGATCTCCCTCGTCGGCGCGGGCATGAAGTCCCACCCCGGGGTCTCGGCCCGCCTCTTCGGTGCGCTGCGCGACGCCGGGATCAACATCGAGATGATCACGACCTCCGAGATCCGCATCTCCGTGGTCACCCGCCAGGACAGCCTGGACGACGCCGTGCGCGCCGTGCACTCCGCCTTCGGGCTGGACGGCGAGGGCGAGGCCGTCGTCTACGGCGGCACCGGTCGCTGATCTGCCCGCCCCCTTCTTCTTGACCGTGTCATCGTGAAAAGAGTGATTCCATGAGTGCATCAGGTGTGAACGTCGCCGTCGTCGGAGCCACCGGGCAGGTCGGCGCAGTCATCCGCCGGCTGCTGGCCGAGCGCGACTTCCCGGTCGCGCAGATCCGCTACTTCGCCTCGGCCCGCTCGGCCGGGACCACCCTGCCGTGGCAGGGGCGCGGCGTCGTCGTCGAGGACGCCGCGACCGCGGACCTGTCCGGAATCGACATCGCGCTGTTCTCCGCGGGCGGGGCGACCTCGACGGTCCAGGCACCGCGCTTCGCGGCGGCCGGCGCGATCGTCATCGACAACTCTTCCGCCTGGCGGCTGGACCCCGACGTCCCGCTCGTCGTCGCCGAGGTCAACCCCGAGGCCGTCGACGCCGCGCCCAAGGGCATCATCGCCAACCCGAACTGCACCACCATGGCAGCCATGCCGGTGCTCAAGCCGCTGGCCGACGCCGCGGGCCTGGAACGTCTCATCGTCACGACCTTCCAGGCGGTCTCCGGCTCCGGGCTGGCCGGCGCGGCTGAGCTCGACTCCCAGGTGCGCGCCGCCGTCGGGCAGGACACCCTCGCCCTCGTGCACGACGGCGGGGCGGTCACCCTCCCCGCGCCGGTCAAGTACGTGAAGAACATCGCCTTCAACGTCGTGCCGCTGGCCGGTTCGATCGTCGACGACGGCTCGGAGGAGACCGACGAGGAGCAGAAGCTGCGCAACGAGTCGCGCAAGATCCTCGGCCTGCCCAGCCTCGCTGTCTCGGGCACCTGCGTGCGGGTCCCCGTGTTCACCGGGCACTCCCTCGCGATCAACGCCGAGTTCTCCCGGGTGATCACCCCGGACGAGGCACGGGCGCTGCTCGCCGCCGCGCCCGGCGTCGAGCTGGCCGACGTGCCCAACCCGCTCGAGGCGGCCGGCGCAGACCCGAGCTTCGTGGGCCGCATCCGCACCGACCAGTCCGTCCCAGGTGGCCGGGGTCTGGCCTTGTTCGTGAGCAACGACAACCTCCGCAAGGGCGCAGCCCTCAACGCCGTCCAGGTAGCCGAACTAGTAGCCGCCCGCCTCGCTCGCTAGCCCCACCCCCTCCCCATTCCGCTGAGTGCTGGGTTTTACACGCCTTTCACGGCGTTTCGTGCGTAAAAGCCAGCACTCGGCGGGGTGAGGGACCTGCTGGGGCGTGGATGGTGTCAACTATTTCTGCACCATGACGGAATAGTTGACAGCGTGTCGGGATAGTTGCACGCTGGGGAGTATGGACCTCACCTCGCCGCTGCGCTCGTTGGTCCCGAGCTTGGACTCCGCCGTTCTCGAAGTGCTGGCGGGTACCGCGTCGGGTCTCAGCGCCACTCAGATAGCCCGACTGTCCCGCCGCGGGACTCGTGCGGGGCAGCATGCGGTCCTGAACCGCCTCGTGGAGCACGGCTTGGTCATCGCCGACCCGGCCAACAACGGATTCCTGTACCGACTCAACAGGGACCATCTTCTGGCGCCAGCGATCCTCACCGCGGTGCGCGCTGGCGAAGAACTCTTGTCGCGGCTGACCCTGGCGTGTCAGAGCCTCTCCCCGGTTCCCATCCACGTATCAGTCTTTGGTTCGCATGCGCGGGGGCAGGCCACTGCCACGAGTGATATCGACCTGATGCTTGTTGTCGATGATGGCTTGGACGTCCATGACGCGAGGTGGACCGATCAGGTGGACGATCTCGAAGACCACGTGCTGAGGTGGACAGGGAATCGTCTTGAGACGATGGTGCTGTCGTCCACGAGACTGCGTGAGATCGTCCAGGCGGGAGAGCCGCTCGTGGAGACGTGGACGGCTGATGCGCGTACCTTGATCGGCCCCCGGCCGCAAGGCCTGGTCGCTCCCGCCGACATGGATGCGTGATGGCACCCAAGAAGTTGACCACCCGCCCTGGTGATCGCGGGCAGGCGCAGAGCCGGGCCCGCATCGCCGACAAGTACCTCGAGGTGGCTCAGCTTGTCGATGCTGAGGATGGCGCCGCAGTCAACGTCTGCGTCGGGCTCGCAGTGCTCGCTGGCATCGCCGCCGGTGATGCGATCTGCCTTGTGGCCTTGGGTGAACGCTACTCAGGACCAGATCATCAGAGTGCCGCTGAACTCCTCGCCAGGGTTGACACAGGTCTGGGCAAGCATCTCAGACGGCTCGCTTCGGCCAAGCCAGCCAGCCACTACGGCGAACGTCTGTTGGGGACCGCAGACCGAGCAGCGGCGCTGAGGGCAGCCCAGGCGCTGGTCGAGGAGGCCGTCCGTCGCGTGGGTTAGACGGGTGAGGGCGGATCGGCGGTCCACCGGTCGCGGTCGGCGATGATCTCGGCGCGGCGGAGGGCGACGAGCAGGTCGGGGGAACCCAGGCCGTCCCAGGGGTGGTGCGGGTTCACCCCGACCGCCTTGAGCAGGGGTTCGGCGCGCTGGGACACCGAGCCAGTGAACCCGAACCAGGCGAAGAGGTCCTTGACGTTGAGTGGCTTGTACAGGCCTACCGTCTGGTTGGCCTTGGTGGCCACCCACACGAGCGCGGCCGCGCCGCGCACAGGTGAGGCCTTCACGCGGCGGAACACAGCCGGGTCGACGGCGGCGGCGCGGGCGAGGAAGCGCCGGAAGACCGTGCGGTGCTCGACGTCGAACAGCTCGTCGGCGCAGCGGTCCGCGAGGTCGAGCCACGTGGTGACCATGGGACGGATGTCCTCGGGGACCCCCGTCCAGTCGAAGGGCTCGTCCGGGAGCGGGGTCGTGTCCAGGGCAGCCAGCTCCTCCGTGCCGCCGACGGCGACGGCCAGCCGATTGAGCAGGTACGCGCCCGGCGAGAAGTCACCAGCGGATCCGGCGATCTCGGCCACCCTGCGGGCCATCGCGGGGTCGATCCTGGCCAGCTCCTCGATCGAGTCCAACCCGAGCGTGCGCAGCAGCGCATCGGTCGAGGTCTGCGGACCCCCAGAGTCCAGGTCGTCGAGGGCGTCGAAGAAGTCCGCCGACAAGGCCGCGAGGGCCACCATCACCTGGGCGGACTGTGCGGGGTCGACGCCGCGCACCCGGTGGGCGTAGGGCACCCATGTCTCGAGCAGGTCGGGGATCGGGTCGAGGAATCCGGTGTCCACGAGCAGGTGGCCCGGGATCCAGGTGAGGACGTCCTCGAGGACAGCAGCGCTCCAGCGCAGCGGGTCGTCGCCCCGGTGGTTGACGCGGAAATCCAGGAGGAGGTCGAGGATCTCGCGGTTATCGGCTGTGTCGAGGGTGCGGCCTTCGGAGGAGGCGAAGAAGTCGGCGGTGATCGCCGCGACGTCGGCCCGGGTCCATCCCTTGCGCGCCGGGGCGGTCCCGCCAGCGGGCAGGAGGCTGGTGGCCCACTCCACGAGCGGGCGGCTCATTGGCCACGTGTCGGACTGCAGTGGGGGCAGGAAGGAGGCGCCCAGCTGCTGAGCCTCTTCGATGACGGCGCGCGCGGTGGCGGCATCGGTCACGGTGAGGGTCTGTCCCGGCTCGAGGATGTCGACGAACTTGATGATCGCGTCGCGCAGGGGCTCGGGAGCGACGAAGGCATCCTTGAGCGCACCGCCGAGGTTGTGGTCGACGAAGACGACGACGGTGATCTCCTCGCCGCCGGCCAGACGCACTCCGAAGATGAAGTCGTCGCCGTCGCCGAGGCTCTCGGTGAGGAAGTGCACGTCACCGGAGATGCGCGCCTCGTCGAGGTGGGACAGCCACAAGGGCAGGTGGTGGGGCCGGCCGGCCAGGGTGGCTGCGATCCGGGTGCGCAACGCGTCGTCCCGGGTGAACTCGTTGATGACGCGCAGTGCGGCCGTCGTCTCGGCACACGGGGTCCCCTCGAAAGAGGCGACCAGCTCGTCGAGGGTGACCGCCGTCGGGGCCTGCCCGGGCATGGGCAGGGCGTACGGCTCACCTGCCTCGACGATGGCGCTCATCCAGTCCAGGAGCGAGAGCGGTTCGGGGGAGCGCAGCCCGCTGCGCAGCCTGTCGAGCATCATCGGCTCAGCGCCGGGGTGAGCGTCTTGGTGGGGTGCGCGCAGGGTCCTGCGGCGAGGCTCGTGCGCGCGGTGCGTGTTGTTTTTGGCCACCGACTGAGGATAGTGGTGGGCGGGAGCACGGTCGATGTGACCGGGGTGGCGGGCAGATCCTTCCGGCTCAGGAGTCGCGGGCGCAGAGGTGGTCCTCCGGCTCATCCCACTCCTCTTCCTCGCTCGTCATGACCTCGTCGACGAGGTCGACAAGCTCATCCGCCAGCTGCTCGACGGCGTCGCGGACCTGGTCGATGATCAGCGGGTCGACGCCGCGCAGACGGCAGGTGTACGGGACCCACGTGATGAGCAGATCGGCCAGCAGCTCGGCGTCGTCGTGATCGATCAGACGGCTCCATAGGGCCCAGTCGAGAAGGGCCTTGGTAGTCAGCGGAGTCCACCGCAGCGGATCGGTGGCCCGGGAGGTGACGGCGAAGCGGAGAGCCAGGTCGAGGAAGCGTCCGAATACCCAGGACGGGAAGTCGGCCCCGTCGGTGGAGGCGAAGAACGTGTCGGCGATCTGGTGGAGATCGTCATCGCTCCACGACGGCGGGACCGGGACCGCGCCACCCGGGGGCAAGAGACCGACTGCCCATTCCACGAGCGCCCTGTTTGCTGGCCACGTCGGTGACTCGAACGGGGGATCGACCCGGTCACCCTGTGAGATCGCGTACTCGATGACGGCACGTGCATCGCCAGGATCGAGATGCGTGACGACCGGCTCGCCACCGATCGCGCTGGCGAGTCTGATCGCCTCGCAGGAGGTCGCCGCGACCGCCTCCGGACTGTTGATGACGACCATCGCCTCCCGGACTGCGTCGGCAACGGTGTGGTCGACGCCGACGACCACCGTGAACCGTACGCCGCCGGCCATGCGCACAGCGAAGGTGTAGCCGGAGCTGTCACCGAGGGGATCGGTCACGAGGAGCACGTCGCCGTCGACGCATGCGTCGTCGAGATGAGCGAGCCAGGGCGGGAGAGGCTGGCGCCTCGCGGCGAGGGTGCTGCCGATGTGGGTGCGCAGATCCTCGTCCTGGCTGAATGCTGCGACGAGACGGAGGGCGGCCGTGGTCTCGGTGCACGGGAACGCCTCGAAACTAGCAACGAAGCGGGCCAAGGTGAACGCAGCGTCGTCAGGGGAGGGAGCCGACGGCGGCGCAACCGTCTCGATGAGGCCGCTGATCAGGAGGAGGAAATCGAGCGGACTGGAACGCAGCATAGTGCGGAGGGGAGCGGCAATGCCGGGCTGAGCCGGCACGCGAGCAGCCTGTCGCGGATGGAGGGCTCGGCTGTCGTGGGAACGTTGGCGGCTTCGGCGAGTTCGATGTCTGGGCATGCCCCGAATCTATGACCGCGAGAGCCCTCCGAGGGCGGTTTTCTCCTGCCTGTGGATAGCGCTCCGGGCGCTCGCGGCTACCTCGGCTCCGTGTCGGGCAGGTTCTTGCGGTCGTCAAGGGTGTCGAGGAAGGTGCGGGTCCTGGCCTGGAGGGGCGGGGACCATCTGCCGGATGGTGTCTGGGGCGACGTCGCGCACCCGGCACGTGTAGGGCACCCAGGCGAGGAGCAGGTCGGTCAGCGGCGCGAGGTCCTCGGTCGCCACGGGGCCGGGGAGCCGCCGGAGCAGGGCGCTGAGTGCGTCCGGGCTCCAGCGCAGCGGGTCGTCTCCCCGCACGTCCCTTGCGTAGCCGGTCACGACGTCGAGGAGGCGCCGGGTTTGCGGGGAATCGAGCCCGTAGCCCTCGGGGGAGGCGAAGAAAGCGGGACCGGCGCGACGCCGTCGGGCTCACGCAGGAGAAGGCGGCCGAGCGCGCCGGGCTGAGCCGGAACCACTACCAGCTGCTCGAGTCGGGGCTCTCCGACCGGGCGAAGAAGACGCCCGCCAACCCGACGCTGTCCACGCTGATCGACCTCGCGCACGCGCTCGGCTGCAAGGTCGGCGACCTCGTCGACGGCCTCGCCCATCGCTGAGCGTCCGCTTAGCGTCCGCCGCGCGTTCGCAGAGCGTCCGTCGCCCACCAAAAACCCGCTGAGTGCGGGCGAATGGCTGCCCAAACCGGACATCAGGCAGCCGAACGGCCGCACTCAGCGGAGGTGGGTGTGTTAATCTCGGCGCATGAACATCGGTTGGTATTGGCGCTTTACGCTGGCTCTTGGTGGAGCTCAGCGGGCAGTCGCCTGACCAACTTTCCACCCGGAGCCAGCACAGGGCTGAGACGTCGACACGTCTTGGCCCTTCGTCGTTTCAGACGGGCCGACTCCGCGACACCGGTAGGCCTCTGCGGCCCCGTCTGAGATCGATGCCCCCTCAGACCCGCCCAGATTCGGAGCCCCGCCCCATGTCTACCCCCATGTCCACCCACACCTCATCGGAGATCGTCATGGATTCCCCGCGCACCAACGACCTGCGCATCCGTGCGCTCGATCCCCTGCCCGCACCCGCCGACATGCTCGCCGAGCTGCCGCTCACAGGGGAGGCGGCTGACCTCGTGGCCCGCAGCCGCGAGGATGTCCGCCGCGCGATGAACGGGACCGATGACCGGCTCCTCGTCGTCGTCGGCCCGTGCTCGGTCCACGACCCGGTCGCCGCCCTCGACTACGCGCGACGGCTGGCCGCGCTCGAACGCGAACTGGCAGCAGACCTGTGCATCGTCATGCGCGTGTACTTCGAGAAGCCGCGCACCACGGTCGGGTGGAAGGGCCTCATCAACGACCCCGGCATGGACAACACCTTCGACGTGCACCGCGGGCTGCGCCTGGCCCGCGAGGTGCTGCTCGGCGTGCTCGACGAGGGTGTCCCCGCCGCGTGCGAGTTCCTCGAGCCGACGAGCCCGCAGTACATCGCCGACGCCGTGTCCTGGGGCGCGATCGGTGCCCGCAACCCCGAGAGCCAGGTGCACCGCCAGCTCGCCTCGGGGCTGTCCATGCCGATCGGGTTCAAGAACGCGACCGACGGCGACGTCCAGGCCGCGGTCGACGGCTGCGTGACCGCCGCGGCCGAGCACACGTTCTTCGGGATCGACGCCCAGGGCCGGGCCGCCGCGGTGGCCACGACCGGGAACCCCGACTGCCACGTCATCCTCCGGGGCGGGCGCAGCGGCCCGAACTTCGACGACGCCTCGGTCGCGGACGCGCTCGCGGTCGTCACCGCCGCGGGGCTCGAGCCGCGCCTCATGATCGACGCGAGCCACGGCAACTCCGGCAAGTCCCACGTCCGCCAGGCCGAGGTCGTCCGCGAGATCGCCGCCTCGGTCGCCGCGGGCAGCCAAGGCGTGGCCGGGATCATGATCGAGAGCTTCCTCGTGGCCGGCGCGCAGAAGCCCGCGGCCAGCGGGCTGACCTACGGGCAGTCCGTCACGGACGCGTGCATCGACTGGGACACCACAGCCGACCTGCTGCGCGAGCTCGCCGCGGCGTCGCGCGCACGCCGCACGGTGGTCGCGGGACGCTAGCGCGTCCGTTCACCCAGCCGGGCCGACGCCGGGCGCTCACCCTAGGAGGTCAGCGCGCGGCCTTCGGACGCGAGCGCGGCGTCGGCCCGGTACTGGGACGGCAGCACGCCATAGGCGGAGCGGAACTGGTTGCGCAGCTCGAAGGTCGACCCGAAGCCGCAGCGGCGGGCGATCTCCGAGAGGGTCAGGGTCATCGCGCCGGGGGCGACGAGCAGGAGCGCGGCCGATCGCGTCCGCTCCGCGGCGATGACCGCGGCGATCGTCACACCGTTCTGCTCGTGCGCGCGCTGCAGGTGGCGCAGCGACACACCCAGGAGAGTGGCGACCATGGCGGGGGTCAGGTCACCGCTGCGGTGCTCACGGGAGATGACACCGGCCGCGCGGGCGCACAACCCGGTGCGCAGCTCCTCGCTGTCCATCGCATAGCCGCTGGTCTCCAGGAGCATGCCGACCACAAGATCCTCGACCGCTCGTTCGACGACGTCCTCGCCGACGGCCGTCGACTGCCAGCTCGGACGGACCACGGAGGAGACGAAGGATGAGAGCGGGCCGGCGAGGGACGGCGCCCCGTCGAGGCGGACCCTGTCCGGGTGGACCCGGATCCCGCGCTCGCGCAACCGGTGCTCGGGGATCCGTACGACGGTCCCGCGGGTCTCATCGCTCATCTCGACGGTCCACTCGGTCCAGCTCCGCAGGACGTAGGCACCGCCGGTGGGCACCACCTCGGCCGTGCGCCCGGACCGCCCCATCTGCGTCTGGCCCGAGGTGACGACGCCGATGCTGAGGATGCCGTCTTCGGAAACATCTCTTCCGGTGGTGGAGCGGAAGGCGGACTGGTCCGTCTCCATCAACGAGACCTCCCCGACCGTCCGCTTGTGGTCGGAGTAGTGAAAGGGGCGGCCGCTGGGGACCCAGAGATGGCGCCCGATCTCCGCGACCCGATCCGGGTGCGGCTCGCCGCCATAGTCCCGCAGGATCTGTTTGACGGCCCAGGACGGGATCGGTTCCCACATGAGATACGGATGCCCTGACTTCTCGGACGCCGTGGCCGGGCGCGATGGTGATGTGCAAGGCGATCACCGGATCGACGCCTGCGCACGCTTCACCGCCGAGTTTAATCGACGGTTTCGTGGGAGAGGGAATGCCTCGGGGGCGTGGCGGGTGAATACCGGGGAGCCACACTCCTGTCCGTGTACTGTCTGGCTGTGTGAGCGACATGTGGATCACCGTGACCGTGCTGTTCATCGCCGTCATCGTCTTTGTCTGGAACAAGATTCCCGTCGGCATCGTCGCTATCGGGGTCGCCCTTTCGCTGTACTTCACCGGGGTGCTTGAGCTCAATCAGGCTCATCAGAGTTGCGGTGGGAGGAGCAGCCCGCCGGCGACCAGCAGCATGCGTAGTCGGTAGTGATCGCCGTTGCGATATCCGCGTGCGATGCGCCGGTGCAGTTCGATGATTCCGTTGATGGCCTCCGTGCCGCCGTTGTTGGCGCGGTCGGTGCTGAAGTAGCCGAGGAACTCCTTCTTCCAGCGTCGTAGGGTCCGCCCGAGCCGGGCGATTTCGGGGATCGGGCAGGTATGGAACGTCTCCAGGACCGTCTCGGCCAGCGCCTTGCCCTCGGTGGTGTCCTTGGCCCGGT
>NZ_FMYH01000009.1 GCF_900096585.1 Sanguibacter gelidistatuariae | reverse complement strand
CCGCCCCTCCATCGGGACCGTGGGCGATGCCTATGACAACGCCCTGGCCGAGACGATCAACGGGCTCTACAAGGCCGAATGCATCCGCACCACAGTCTTCCAGAGCGGCCCCTACAAGACCATCGCGGACGTCGAATACGCGACTGCCGGCTGGGTCGACTGGTACAACAACCGGCGCCTGCACGGGAGCCTGGGCCACGTCCCACCCATCGAGTACGAACACGTCCACTACGCTTCACTCACCGAGCAGTTTCAACCCGCATAGAAGCGGCACGAAACCTGGGGCGCTTCAGACCGTCGCCGTCGTCGGTGATGGAGCCGTCGGACTGCTCGGTGTGCTTGCTGCCCAGCAGCTCGGTGCGACGCGGATCATTGCGATGTCGCGGCACGCCGACCGGCAGGCACTCGCCAGAGAGTTCGGTGCCACCGACATTGTCGAAGAACGCGGCGACGCGGGTGTCGCCCGCATCAAGGAGCTCACCGGCGGGCTCGGCGCCCATTCCGTGATCGAGGCCGTCGGCACGCAGGAGTCGATGATGCAGGCCATCCGCTCCACCCGCCCCGGCGGTCACGTCGGCTATGTCGGGGTCTCTCACGATGTGCAGCTGCCCGGCGAGGAGATGTTCTTCTCCGGTGTGCACCTGCACGGCGGCCCTGCACCGGTTCGCCGGTTCCTGCCCGAACTGATCCAGCTCATATGGGACCGCAAAATCGACCCAGGCAAGGTCTTTGACCTCACCCTCCCATTGGAGGACGCCGCCGAGGGCTACCGGGCCATGGATGAGCGGCGGGCCATCAAGGTTCTCCTCCAGCCGTAGAGCATCCAGCAAACACACCGTGACGCTCTTGATCGACAGATTGGATAGACGCCATGATCACCTATGATTTCACCGGACAAACCGCATTTGTCACTGGGGCAGGCTCCGGGATGGGCGCCGATACAGCCCGCGCCTTCGCACAGGCCGGCGCCGCTGTGGCTCTCGTCGGCCAGGACCGCGACGCCCTCGACGCTTTAGCAGTCGAACTGACCGAGCAGGGACAGCAAGCTCTGGCGATCCGCGCCGATGTGGCCGATGAGGAGCAGGTTGCCGCGGCTGTACGTCAGACGGTCGATACTTTCGGGAGCCTCGACATGGCCTTCAACAACGCCGGAATCATGTTCGCCCCCATCGGTGCCGCCGACGAGTCTGCTGAGGCATTCGACAAGATCACGGCAGTCAACCTGCGTGGCGTGTGGGCATCGATGAAACACGAACTGGCGCAGATGCGCACCCAGGGCTCCGGTTCGATCGTGAACTGCTCCTCGCTCGGGGGCCTGGTCGGCGGCGCCGGACGAGCAAGCTACCACGCCTCCAAACACGGCGTCCTCGGCCTCACCAAGAGCGCCGCCCTCGAATACGCGCCCCTGGGCATCCGGGTCAACGCCATCTGCCCGGGCACGATAAGCACCCCCATGGTCGAACGAATGATCGCCGGCGGCGAACTTGACCTCACCGCAGCCCTCGCAGCAATCCCGATGGGGCGCCTGGGTCGCGGCGAGGAGATCGCCGCATCCGTGCTGTGGCTGTCCAGCTCGGCCGCCAGTTACGTCACCGCCGTCGCACTCCCCGTCGACGGCGCCTACACCGCCCAGTAATCCGAAACCGGCACAGTCAACGCGACGATCACATCCTGCCCGACTAGCGTCGCGCGATGGGGATGGCGAAGAAAGGAACAACAATGCGACGAAAGCTCCTTATCGCAGGATCACTAGCGGTCCTGGTCGCCATGACCGGATGCACGACCCCCAGCGGTGATGCCACGGTTTCAGCGTCGCCTGCTGCGCCACCACCCGTCGCATCCCCTCCTTCGATCGCTAAGCCCGAACCGACTGCTATCGCGGGAACCATCGTGCGTTTCACGTCCGACGACGCTCTCGTCGACGTCACCATCACCTCCGACAACCCCACCACGCGCGACTTCTTGTCGATGCTGCCGCTCACCCTGGCCTTGGAAGAGTTCGATGGACGGGAGAAGATCAGCTACCTGCCCAGGGAACTCGAGACTTCTGGATCGCCGGGTTCGGACGCAGCGAACGGGGACCTCATCTATTTCGTGCCCTGGGGCAACCTCGGCTTCTTCTACAACGCCCCCGGCGGATACTCCGACGACGTCATCCAGATCGGCACGTTCAGCGCCACCCGCGCGCAACTGACCGCTCTCGAGGGCGACGATGTGACCGTCGAAGCCATCGAGTAGCGAGCCGAGAAAGGATGCAGCAATGACGGATGTCGACGAACTTGCCCAGCGCTCGACGTCGAGTCCGCCATCGAGGATGTTGCCGTCATCCTGGGCCCCGGTATCAACATCAAGCGCTCGCCGCTGTGCGGTCGCAACTTCGAGTACATGTCGGAAGACCCGTGGCTGCGGACCGACGTGCTCCGCGGTGAGTGGGGCTTCGAGGGCCTCGTTGTCTCCGACCGGGGACTTTGCCCCGTATCCAAACGGGGCAAAGTTCGAACTTCTCACTTTACGTGGAGCTGAGGGGACTCGAACCCCTGACCCCCTGCATGCCATGCAGGTGCGCTACCAGCTGCGCCACAGCCCCAGAACCAGGTTTCGGCCCTGTCTTCGTTTCCGAAGCGTCGCAATCTTAGAACGAAGTCGGCTCAGGTCCCAATCGCGGTCGGTAGCTCGCGCCATACCGCGGAGTCAGAGGTACATCCCCGGCGCCGCCCGAGACGCCCGCTCCGCGAGGACCGTCGGCACGTCGCACGCGAGGATCGTCCTGATCTGCTCGAGCGAGGGCTCATCGAGCGCCACGATCCGCTCAGCCTGGATCGACACGGTCTCCTCGAAGACGTTCCGCACGAACCGCCCGTTGCCGAAGCCCGCCGGCCGCGGCGCCAGGAACAGCGCGCGCACCCGCTGCTCGACGCCGTCCCCCAGCACGAAGCCCTGCTCGCCGGTGATGAGGCGGAAGATCTTCATGAGCTCGACGTCGTCGTAGTCGGCGAAGGTGAGCGTCTTGGGGAAGCGCGAGGCGACCCCAGGGTTCGAGGTGAGGAAGCGGTGCATCTCGGTGGGGTATCCCGCCACGACGACCACGACCTCGTCGCGCCGGTCCTCCATGAGCTTGATGAGCGTCGCGATCGCCTCCGCCCCGAAGTCGCGGGAGGAGTCCGCGGGCATGAGCGCGTAGGCCTCGTCGATGAACAGCACCCCGCCAGAGGCCTTCTCGAAGACCTTGCGGACCTTCGGCGCCGTCTGGCCGATGTACTCCCCCACGAGGTCCATCCGGCTCACCTCGACGAGGTGCCCGCGAGTCAGCAGCCCGAGCTGGGCGTACGTACGGGCGAGCAGCCGGGCGACGGTCGTCTTGGCGGTCCCGGGATTCCCGGTGAAGACGAGGTGTCGGGATCGGCCGGAGTCGGGCATGCCCGCCTTCGCCCGCAGCTGGTCGGCCTTGGCCTCGGCCTCGAGCCGGCGGACCTGCTCCTTGATCGGCCCCAGGCCGATCAGCTGGGCGAGCTCGGCCTGCGGGTCGCCGATCTCCACGTCGTCGGTCGCGACGGCGGTGTCGTCGTCGTCTCCCTCGGCGCGCAGCCGCATCCCCGTGCCCGACGCCGTGCCGTCGCCTCCCGCGGCCACGCCGGGCCCGCCCGGTCCCCCTGAGCCCCCAGTGCCACCGGTCCCGGTGAAGCGGTCGGTGAGCGGGTTGCGGATCGTGCGGGCGGTGTAGGTGTCCTCCACGTCCTGTAGGAAGTTGATGGTGCTGGGCAGCCAGGACGCCTTCGGCGCACCCGGCAGGCCCGCGAGCGACGTCCCGGTCTGGCTCGCGATCTGGATCCACGCCCGGCAGGCGTCGATCTCCCCCGCCGCGAGCGCCCGTGCGATCCAGTCGCGGGTCACTCCCACCCACGCCTCGCGGTCGAAGGATGCGGTCCGCTGGGTGAGCTGGGCGTTGATCCGGCCCGCGCGCGCAGCCCCCAGCGTCGCGACCGCAGCGGCAGGCAGGGCCGATCGGCCGTCGGCGAGCGCGGTCGAGGTGATGATCTCCTCGACCGACTCCGATCGGTCGACCCGGGCGGCCAGGTGCTCGTGGACCGCCTCGAAACCGGCGAAGGACCAGGAGAAGGCGGTCGCCCAGCCACCGATCTCGGGCAGGAGCGCCCGCTCGTCGTCCGTGAGCAGTTCCGTGCGCCACAGCCGGGCGATCTCGGCGTAGCTGGCGAACAGGTGCGTCATCCGCAGCTCACGGTCGTCCAGGATCCGCTCGAAGAGGCCGCGGAGCGCCTGGCGACGCGGGGCGAAGGGGGCGACGTCGTCGAACAGCGCGAGGGCGTCCAGGGACAGGTCCAGGGCGTCCAGACGGGCTTCCGGGTCGCTGCCTGCGCGGTCGAGCAGGCGCAGCGGCCACTCGGGGTAGCTGCCCAGGTACCGGTAGACCGAGCTGGACCCCATGGTGATCGAGTCGGGCAGGGCGTCACCAAGGATCACGTTGGGGAAGGTCGGGGCCCCGGCGAGCAGGGCGCTCCACCCGCCCAGGCGTTCGCCCAGGGTGCAGATGTACAGCGCGACGTGCGAGGTGCCGACGGGCCAGTCCCCCATGGCCGCCGTCAGCCGCCCGCCACGCGGGTCCTCGGTGAGCGTGCGCACCCCAGCGTGCATCCGCTCCCACCACCCGGCCGGGATCTCCCACGGCGGCTGGTCCCCCACGACGTCCAGGTACGGGGACGTCGACATGAGGACGGCGAGATGGTCGGGCAGGACCAGGTGCTTCACGGACGTCTCCTCGGGATCGGGTCGGAACATTCTCCCACCGGCGGCCGTGAACTCGCCGAGCGGTCTCAGCACCCAGAGTGCGGAGTGCGGAACACTGTTGGCCGACTGTCACCTCACCCTCAAGACTCTCGCGCTCCCTACCGATTCCTGAGTCATGGGGGGCTGCGACCGATCCGTGCTCCCATAGCCGAGAAGGAAGCGTCAGATGAGCGATGAGGATGAGATTCCAGCAGACAAGAAGTCGATCCTCCCTGCGGTGCTAGGTGGCGTCCTTTCGCTGGGCGCTGTCGCCAAAGCTATCGGGTTTCTCGCAGCCAACGGTCTGGTCATGCTCTCGGTGGTCATCGGCACCATCCTCTCCATCCTCGCGGCGTCGATCTTGGTCCCGTCGTGGCGCGGCCGGCGTCGAACCCGGGCAATCAGCCTGTGGGCGCACGAGCACGGGTGGCGCGTTGATTCGGTGCACATGCCGACGTTGAGAAGCGCAACCGAGGTTCTGTTCGGGGTCGTTGATGGCATCTCGGTCACCTCGTGCACCACCACGTACAGCCCCGACTGGCACAGGGGGCTCGACACGACCCGGTTCAGACACGTCCTGATGAGCAGCCTGGACGCCAACTTCCCCGTCCTGACGATGGTTCCGACGGGAGGCGTGCGGCGCCCGCCCTCGGGTCCCGACGACGGTCCGGACCTGCGGTTCGAGTCGGCACTCTTCGATGCCGGCTGGCAGGTGCGATGCGTGGATGCACGGTTCGCCCACGACTTCTGCCACCCCCGCACCATGGAGCGGTTG
This sequence comes from Sanguibacter gelidistatuariae, assembly GCF_900096585.1. Taxonomy (GTDB): domain Bacteria; phylum Actinomycetota; class Actinomycetes; order Actinomycetales; family Cellulomonadaceae; genus Sanguibacter; species Sanguibacter gelidistatuariae. The sequence continues at coordinate 115,053 of NZ_FMYH01000009.1, read as the reverse complement.
ATGCGGCCTGACGTGGCAGGCATGAGCCTCCTTGTTACAGGTGGGGATATCGCGGTGCATGCCCCGGGCGCCACGACTCTTGCCGCCATCGAGTCGCGCTCCGCGGTGCTCGCCGATCTCGTGCGTCTTGTCCCGCCCTACCTGGTTGCCGACCACCCGGTGCACTACCGGAGAATGCAGGGGGTGCGACCGGCGACGGCGGTGCTGCGCGGGGCCGCTCCCGGTGAAACCACGGGGTGGCCGACGGTCATCATGACCACCATCGTCCTGGGATCCGTCGCTTGGTTTGTGGTGTTCATGGCTCTCGCGGGTGAGGTGGCGTTCGCCCTGGGGACGGTCGGTGTCATTGCGGGCGTCAGCGCGGTCCCTATCCTCAGCAGCCGCTCCGTGCGGCGTCGGCGGAGGAATCTGCGGTAGGCACGATCAGAACGAGCATCACGCATGTCTCCACCCCCTCGAGTCCGAGCATCCCCCCCCCGCCGAGCTCGTGAACAAGCCACCGAACTCGTGAGCGAGAAGCGTTTCCGGCGGCAGAGAGACCGTCGCTCACGAGTTGGGCGAGGCCCTCACGAGTTCGGAGAGGTGTTCGGCGTCGCAAACGCAAACAAGGTCCGAACCCTTCCCCACGGGGAAGCGTTCGAACCTTGTGCGTTGTGTGGAGCTGAGGGGACTCGAACCCCTGACCCCCTGCATGCCATGCAGGTGCGCTACCAGCTGCGCCACAGCCCCAGAACCAGTTTCGGCTCTGTCTTCGTTTCCGAAGCGTCGTTATCTTAGAACGAAGTTGGCTCTAAATTCCAATCGGGTCCCGCGTTCCAGTGATCCAGCGGGAAACCGGCCCCCACGTTGTGGGCGACGAGCCGCCAGGCGGGCGCCGATCCCGCGTGCGAACGCTCCAGGTGGCTCCAGTGGACGTTGTTCAGCCCACTGATCCCCCGCCAGGTGTCCGGGTCGAGCCCGAGCAGTGCGGTGATGCCCAGCGTGATCGCGGCGCCGTGCGCGACGACGACGAGCGTGTCGGTCGAGGTCAGGTCCGCCCCGTGCTCGGTCACGGCCTCGGCGACGCGCACCGCGACGGCTGCCCTCGGCTCGACCTCGATACCGCTCGGGTCGGAACCGCTACGCCACTGCTCGAACTCCTGCGGCCACCCGGCGGCGATCTCGTCGCGGGTCAGGCCCTCCCAGATGCCGAAGCTCCGCTCGCGGACCCGGGGGTCGGCGACCACGGCCGCGCCTGCGGCGTCGGCGTAGTGCTCAGCCGTGACCCAGGCACGGACGAGATCGGAGGAGATGACCCGGGTGGGGGCGTGCAGGCGCGCGAGCGCCTCGGCGCCGTGCTGGGCCTGCCACAGGCCCACCTCGTCGAGAGGGATGTCCACCTGGCCCTGCAGCCGGCCGATCGCGTTGTACGCGGTCCGGCCGTGCCGCAGGAAGATGACAGAGCCGACACTCATACGGCGTCGTCCACGTCCGTCCCGGGCAGCGGGTATCCGTAGTCGTCCGGCTCGTACTCGGGCGCGGTGCCGTCGCCGCCACGGGCGTCCTCAGGCAGCTCGATGACCGGGCAGTCCTTCCACAGGCGCTCGAGGGCGTAGTACACGCGGTCCTCGGAGTGCTGCACGTGGACGACGATGTCGCCGAAGTCGATGAGGACCCAGCGGGACTCGCCCTTGCCCTCGCGACGAATCGGCTTGACGCCCTCCTTGTGCAGGGCCTCCTCGACGGCGTCGACGATCGCCGACACCTGGCGCTCGTTGTTCCCGGAAGCAATGAGGAAGACGTCCGTCAGGACGAGCTGCTCGCTGACGTCCAGGGCGATGATCTCGGCAGCCTTGCGGTCCGAGGCGGCGCGGGCCGCGATGATCGCCAGTTCGATGGCACGTTCAGTTGCAGGCACAGCTCTCCTTAGAGGTAAAAGTCTTGCGGGGTGCGCGGGGCGTCGATGACGATGCCGTAGCTCGCAGCAGAATCTGCTGGCGAGGCCACGCCGCGATTCTCCAGGCCGACCTTCCAGATGATCAGGCCCAGGACGAACGCTACCGCGACGAGGATCAGATAGTGCAACCAGGTGTACTTGTGATCTGGCTCATCATCGTCAAGATCGTCGTCCTCATCTTCGTCTCCGTCGGCTTCGAGACGTTCCGCCGCAGGTGGCGGCGTCGTGATCGAGTCCCACGCGGGCAGCGTCCCGACGAGGCCGGCGGACGAGCCTTGCAGGGCCGGCACGGGCTCGAAGCCCGGGGCGGTCACCCGCTGACGGAACATCGGGGCGTCGCCCTCGGTCGTGGTCGCGGCGCGTACCGGCTCCTGAGCCGGCCATACCGTGTCCGACGCCGGCGCGGGTTTCCAGGCGGGCGGCGCTCCGCCCAGGCGGGCTGCCTGCTCACGGACTGCTTGGTCTCGGACGGCCTGGTCTCGTGCTGCCTGCTCGCGTGCTGCCTGCTCGCGCAGCAACGGAGCTGCCTGCGCGGCGTCGGCGGCGTTCGCGGACAGGGCGTTCGTGACCCGCAGGCCGCCCGGTCCCTGGGGCGCGAACGTCTGACCGATCTGGTCGCGAATGACGGGCGGGTGGGCGGCCGGAGCCGGCCAGGTGTGTCCCGGAGCCGACTGCTGCGCCGGAGGGCGTTGCAGCGACGGGCGTTGCGGCTCCGCGAGGGCCGGGCGCAGGCCGGGCTGAGGTGTTGCGGGCTTGATGGCCACGGGCTGAGCAGGGGCGGGGCGCGCGGACATCGGCGGACGACTCGACCCGAGGTCGCGGATCGCGGAGAGCGCACCCGTCTCGTCGATCGTGCGGATGCCGCTCGTCTGAGTGGGCGGAACGATGACGACGCGATGCGACGATGTCTGCTCCCGCAACGAACGACGTGACGGCACCGGGGACTGCGGAGCCAGGCCCGGTGCCTGAACGGGTGCCTGACCTGAGCCAGCCTGGGTGCCCTCGGGCCGCCCGACCCGACTGACCGGCGGGCCTGCGGGGCTCACCGCGCGCTGCGGCAGCGCCGTCGCGGGTCGTGCGCCTTGGGCTGGCTGGGCTGGCTGGACGGGGGCGGAAATGTGCTCCCCCGCTCCGGGGCGCCGGGTCGGCAGCCCATCGGCCTGGGGGTAACCGTGGGGAGCCGTCCGGGTACGCATGGGCTGCTGGGCCGGGGCGATGCCCGGCTGCGTTGCGACACGCGCCGGCGCCTGCTGGTGGGTCGCCGGCTGAGCGGCTGCCGCAGCAACCGGAGACACAGGCGCGACCTGCCCGGCCGGGGCTGCGTTCTGACCGGACGCCTGCGCCGCGAGCTCGCGAAGCTGACGCCGGGTCAGGGGGGCACCGTCGTTCGGATTCGTCATGACGCGACCTTCACAGCTGACTCCCGATACAGTCCATACTTCGCGATGTATTGCACAACACCGTCCGGCACGAGATACCAGACGGGGTCACCGGCCTTAGCACGTGCCCGGCAGTCCGTGGAGGAGATCGCCAGCGCCGGGATCTCCAGCGCGCTGACGACCGACGGCGGGAGCGCGGCGACCGAGAGGGTGTGACCGGGTCGGCTCACCGCGACGAAGTGTGCCATCTCCCACAGCTCCTCGGCATCCTTCCAGCCTGCGATCTGCTCGATCGCGTCGGCCCCCGTGATGAAGAAGAGATCGACGTCCGGGCGTTCGCTGCGCAGGTCACGCAGCGTGTCGACGGTGTAGGTCAGGCCCGCGCGGTCGATGTCCACCCGGCTCGTGGTGAAACGCGGGTTCGACGCGGTCGCGATCACCGTCATGAGATAGCGGTGCTCGGCCGGGCTCACGTCCTGGTCCTGCTTGAACGAGGACTGCCCGGTCGGCACGAATACGACCTCGTCCAGCTCGAAGCGCGCAGCGACCTCGCTCGCGGCCACCAGGTGACCGTGGTGGATAGGGTCGAACGTGCCGCCCATCACACCCACCCGGCGTCGCTGCACTGTCATCGGCCCAGGATCCAGGAGGTCGACGGACGCAACCGTCAGTGACGGGTCCACACGCTGCGGAACGCGTAGGTGACCACGAGCAGGGCCGTGAGGACGACAAATGCCGTAATGCCAAAGGCGATCGGGGGCATCGGGAGGTGGTTCACGACCTCGGACTCTTCAGCGGCGGCCAGAACTGTTGTGAGCACGTCATCCTCCAGAAATCGCTCGTTGAACGAGCCTTCGTTGCGCCTCGCTGCTCACCGTCGGCGAGCAGATCTTGGCGCCCAGTCTCTCACGTTCTCTGTCGGCACATCGACCCTCGGACTTGATGATCGGGCGCGTCAGGAACGGATGTGACCGTCTCCGTTGACGACCCACTTGGTCGTCGTCAGCTCGGCCAGGCCCATCGGCCCGCGGGCGTGCAGCTTCTGGGTCGAGATCCCGATCTCCGCTCCGAGACCGAACTGGCCGCCGTCGGTGAACCGGGTCGAGGCGTTGACCATGATCGCAGCGGAGTCGAGCTCGGCCACGAAGCGCTCGGAGGACCTCAGGTCCGCCGTGACGATCGCCTCGGTGTGTCCCGACGTCCACGTCCGGATGTGCTCGATCGCCTCGTCCAGGCCGGGCACGATCCGGACGGCGAGGTCGAGGGAGAGGTACTCCTTGGCCCAGTCCTCGTCGGTCGCCGCGACGACCGTCACCAGGTCGGGTGAGAGGCCGTGAGTCGCCGCGAGCTCGGCCGTCGCCTCGTCCGCGTGCACGACGACGCCCGCCGCACCGAGCGCCGCGAGCACGCCCGGGAGCACGGTCGGTGCCGCGTCGGCGTGCACGAGCAGCGTCTCGGCGGCGTTGCACACGCCTACCCGGTGCGTCTTGGAGTTGAGCACGATGTTGATCGAGCTCTCCAGCCCCGCGGAGGCGTCGAGGTAGACGTGACAGTTGCCCACGCCCGTCTCGATGACCGGGACCGTGGACTCCCGCACGACCGTCTGGATGAGGTCCGCACCGCCGCGCGGCACGAGCACGTCGACGAGGCCGCGGGAGTGCATGAGCGCGACGGCGCCCGGGCGCCCGTAGGCGTCGATCGACTGCACGAGGTCGGCCGGCAGGCCGCAGCCGGCGAGCGCCTCGCCGAGGACCCGGACGATCACCTCGTTCGAGCTTGCCGCCGCGCTCCCCCCGCGCAGGATCACCGCGTTGCCGCTCTTGAGCGCGAGCCCGGCCGCGTCGACCGTCACGTTGGGGCGGGCTTCGTAGATCATCCCGACAACGCCCATCGGCACCCGGATCTGGCGCAGCCGCAGGCCGTTGGGCAGGGTGGACCCGCGCACCACCTCGCCGACCGGGTCGGGCAGAGAGGCGAGCTCACGCAGGGCGTCGGCGATCGCGACGATCCGTTCCGGGGTGAGCGCGAGGCGGTCGAGCAGTCCGGGTGAGGTGCCGTTCCCGCGTCCGCGCGCGGTATCGACGTCGTTCGCCGCGACGATCTCGCTCGTCGAGGCGACGAGTGCGTCAGCGAGGGCGTGCAGCGCGCCGTCCTTGGTCGCGCGGGTGGCCGTGGCCAGCACGCGCGAGGCGACCTTCGCCCGTCGGGCGATCGCAAGGACCGCCTCCGACACGTCGGTAACCGCGCCGCCCGTCTGAACTGCCACGCCAGCCTGATCCGCAACCTGAGTCATCCCTCCAGGCTAGCGCTTGCGGTGCTGCCGCACGAGCACGAGGTCGTCTCGGTGCACGACGGCGCGGTCGTACCCCGCCCCGTGGGAGTCCCGCAGCGCTCCGGTGGACTGGCCCATGATGCCGGGGATCTCGCTCGCGTCGTAGGAGGTCAGCCCGCGGGCGACGACCCGGCCCCGGCTGTCGACGAGCTCGACCGGGTCGGCCGACTCGAAGTCGCCCTCGACGCCGGTGATCCCGGCGGGCAGCAGCGAGGCCGTCCCGCCGAGGACCGCGCGCACCGCCCCGTCGTCGAGCACGAGGCGGCCACGAACCTTGGCCGCGTAGCCGAGCCACAGGCGATGCCGTGTGGTGCGGCGTCCGGTCGCCACGAACCAGGTACCGACGTCTTCTCCGGCCAGGGCGCGGGCGACGTTGGAGGTCTTGGTCAGCACGACCGGGACGCCCGACGCCGTCGCGATCGACACGGACTCCAGCTTGGTGAGCATCCCACCGGTACCCACCGCGCTGCCGCGCCCGGTGACCTCGATGCCCTCGATGTCGCCGGGTCCGTTCACCTGTGCGATCCGCCGGGACCCGGGACGTGAGGGCGGGCCGTCGTGCAGGCCGTCGACGTCGGTGAGCAGCACCATGGCGTCGGCGCGCACGAGGTGGGAGACGAGGGCTGCGAGCCGGTCGTTGTCGCCGAAGCGGATCTCGTCCGTGGCCACGGCGTCGTTCTCGTTGATCACGGGCACCACGCCGAGGTCGAGCAGACGCTCGAGGGAACGCTGGGCGTTGCGGTAGTGGCCACGCCGGACCGTGTCCTCGGCGGTGAGCAGGATCTGGCCGACGCGCAGCCCGTGCGAGGCAAATGCCTCGGTGTACCGGGCGACAAGCAGGCCCTGGCCCACCGACGCGGCCGCCTGCGCGGTCGCGAGGTCCCTGGGCCGGGCGGACAGGCCGAGGGGGCCGAGTGCGGCCGCGATCGCACCCGAGGTCACCAGGACAACCTGATGACCGTCGGCGCGACGCGCGGCGAGCACGTCGACGAGGGCCCGCAGCGCGGCGACGTCGAGCCGGCCGTCGGGGGCCGTCAGTGACGACGACCCCACCTTGACGACGATCCGGTGTGCGGTGCGCAGGTGGTTGCGGGACAGGGTCTGGGTGACCTGAGGTGAGCTCACCGGACCATTCTCCCGCCTTTTGACCTGTGCCCTACTTGCTGTCCACCTCGGGGTCGATCCAGACGCCCGCCTCGCGCTCGGTCCACAGCTCGGCGCGGGCCTCGGCCTTGGCGTCCATCCGGACTGTGTAGTCCCGGCGCTTCTCCTCGCGGGTGGGGCGCAGCGACTCCGAGATGCGCGCGTCGGTCCCACGGGGACCGCCGAGCAGCTCGGCGCCGGTGATGAGGGTGGGCTCCCAGTCGAAGATGACGGAGTTGTGCTCGGGGCCGATCCGGACCTCGTCGCCGGCCACCGCGCCGGCCTTGAAGAGCTCACGCTCGACGCCGAGGGTGCCGAGGCGGTCTGCCAGGTACCCGACGGCCTCGTCGATCGAGAAGTCGGTCTGGCGGACCCAGCGCTCAGGCTTCGTGCCGCGGATCTCGTAGAAGGGAACGCCGCCCGACTCCTTGCGCTGGACCGTGAAGCCCGCGTCGTCGACCGCCTTGGGGCGGATGATCGTGCGTGCGGCACCCGGCTTGGGCGCGAACTTGCGGGCCCGCTCGACGTATTCCGCCAGCTCGTACGTGAGCTTCTTGAGGCCCTCGTGGCTGGCCGCAGAGACCTCGAACACCTTGACGCCGCGTGCCTCGAGGTCGGGGCGGACCAGCTCGGCCAGCTCGCGGGCCTCGGGGACGTCGATCTTGTTGAGCACGATGAGCCGCGGACGCTCGGTCAGCGGGATCCGCAGGCCGTCGGAGTTGAAGTTGAGGTCAGGGGCATAGGCCGCGAGCTCTGCCTCGATGATCTCGAGGTCGCTCAGCGGGTCCCTGCCGGGCTCGAGGGTCGCGCAGTCGATCACGTGGACGAGAACCGCGCACCGCTCGATGTGGCGCAGGAACTCCAGGCCGAGGCCCTTGCCCTCGCTCGCGCCGGCGATCAGCCCAGGCACGTCGGCGACCGTGTAGCGCGAGCCACCGGCCTGGACGACCCCGAGGTTGGGGACGAGGGTCGTGAAGGGGTAGTCGGCGATCTTGGGGCGCGCGGCGGAGATCGCGGCGATGAGGCTGGACTTGCCGGCGCTCGGGTAGCCCACGAGCGCGACGTCGGCGATGGTCTTGAGCTCGAGGACGATGTCCGCCTCGAAGCCAGGCTCGCCGAGCAGCGCGAAGCCGGGAGCCTTGCGGCGCTTGGACGCGAGGGCGGCGTTGCCGAGGCCTCCGTGCCCACCCTCGGCCACGACGTACTCGGCGCCCAGGCCGACGAGGTCGGCGATGATGTTGCCCTCGGGGTCCTTGACGACCGTGCCGTCGGGAACTGCCAGGACAAGGTCTTCGCCGTTGTGACCCTCGCGGTGGTCACCGGCGCCCTGGGTGCCCGAGGACGCGTGCCGGTGCGGCAGGTGGTGGAAGTCGAGCAGGGTCGTGACCTGGCCGTCGACGCGCAGGATCACGCTGCCGCCACTACCACCGTTGCCGCCGTCGGGGCCGGCCAGCGGCTTGAACTTCTCTCGACGGATCGAGGCGCATCCGTTGCCACCATTCCCGCCAGAGGCGTGCAGGACTACGCGGTCTACGAACGAAGCCATCGATCTACCAATCATCTAGCGCTGTCAGCTGCGAACTCACCAAGGCTGGATCGTCGGCTCCTGCCAGCAGGAAACGCATGAATGAAAGAGAGGGGCGCACCGCACGGTGCGCCCCTCTCCCAAGAACTACGGTGTGTCTGAAGCTCAGACGCCAGCCTCGACGATGTCGATGACCTTGCGGCCACGACGCGTACCGAACTGGACAGCACCCGCGGTCAGCGCGAAGAGCGTGTCGTCTCCGCCACGGCCCACGTTGTTGCCCGGGTGGAAGTGCGTGCCGCGCTGGCGGACGATGATCTCACCCGCGCTGACGACCTGACCACCGAAGCGCTTGACACCGAGGCGCTGTGCGTTCGAGTCGCGACCGTTGCGCGAGGAGCTCGCACCCTTTTTGTGTGCCATGGCCGAACCTGCTTTCCTGCTGAGAAGTGTGTGGAAGAACCGTTCGAAGCAGGCACAGCCCGCCGCGACGAGGAATCACTTGATGCTGGTGACCTTCAGGCGGGTCAGCTGCTGACGGTGACCCATACGCTTGCGGTAACCGGTCTTGTTCTTGAACTTCAGGATGATGATCTTCGGGCCCTTTTCGTCCCGAACGATCTCGGCGGTGACCTTCACCTTGGCGAGCGCTGCCGCGTCGGTGGTCACCTTCTCCCCGTCAACCAGAAGCAGCGCGGGAAGTTCGATGGACTCGCCAGCGTCGCCGGACAGTCGGTCGACGACGACGACGTCGCCAACGGAAACCTTCTCCTGGCGGCCACCGGCCTTGACAATCGCGTACACCACGTGCTGCTCATCTCTCTTAGTCTCTGCGGCGTGCTCATCACCGAGTGAATCTCGGGAGCACACGGGGACCAGCACGCAACACTCACGCGCCGACGTTCAAGATTACGGAATCTTGCGCTCAGGGTCAAATGCCAACGAGGGCATCCTGCTTGCAGGGCCGATCACGCCTTCGGATTCCAGGTGAAACCCTACGACCGCGGACGAACCACTTGCGAACTGAGGACAGAGTGAAACCACAAGGGCTCCGGTGCTAATCATGCCCTACTCCGGGCCATCCGGCGACCACTTGCCTACCGGGAGAGTGTGACGTGCGTTCTCAGCCCGCCCACACAGCCCAGTCCTCGCGAAGCACCCCGTAAACGACCGAGTCGTAGACCTCGCCCTCCACGACCCGGGCCCTACGGAAGGTCGCCTCCCGGACGAAGGCGAGGCGTTCGCCCACCCGGCACATGGCCGTGTTGCCCGACCACGTCGCGAAGTCGAGCCGCCGCCACGCGGTCGCCTCGAACAGGAGAGTCGTCCACTGGGCGAGGGCAGAGGTCCCGGCACCACGCCCACGCAGCCGGGACCGTGCAGGACGATCCCCATCCGTGCCCAGTCGGTCTCCCGCGACTCCCAGTACCACGACACCGTCCCGCAGAAGGAGTTGTCCTCTCCGCTGGCCACGACGAGCTGGGCCGGGGGCAGGCCCTCCTCCCGCATCGGGATCCCTCCGCGCTCGGCGACCGTCTCCGCGAGACGGGCCACCGTGGCGTCGGCCTCCGCTTCCGTAGGCCGGGCGTAGTACGGACCCTCCCAGCGGTGCCAGTCGTGGTGGGGACGCAGCCACTCGCGATAGACCGGCAGGTCCGTCGCCGTCCAGGGACGCAGGACCACCGGCGGGGACGCCGCAGGGGCGGACGACATGGTCGTCCGCCCCTGCGGGTTCTTGGCATGCGGAACTACCAAAACGCTACCTACCCCTGCGCCTCAGGCGCTGCCACAGACTCGCCCTGGGCGGCTTCGTCTCCTGCGGGAAACGAAGCCTCCGCGGGCACCGCCGCCTCAGCAGCCTCCCGCTGGGACGCCTCGACCTCGGCGAAGACGTCGAGTACGTCACGGGACGGCGCAGTGCGCGACGGGGCCGTACGGGTGGCACGGCGGCTGGTCCGCGCCGGGCGCTTGGGGGCTACAGGCGCCTCAGCGGGCTCCTCGACGACGACCGGGACGGTCGCCTCCTCGGGTGCGACCGCGTCGCCGTCGGCCTGCTGCTCGCTCTCGGCTGGCGCCTCGACGACCACAGGCTGCTCGACTACCACAGGCTGCTCGACTACCGGCTGCTCGTCGTGACGAGCGGCGTCGTGGTCGTGGTCGTGAGCATGAGCAGCAGCGGCTGCGATGGTCGCGAGGGTGGCCTTGACCGCCTCACGAGCCTGCGGCAGCACCGGGACGGCGACCGAGGGAGCCTCGACCACAGAGGTGCCGCCACGCTTGCGACGCGACCGCGAGGCGGCGCTGTCGTCGCTCTCCGCCGGCGCGCCGTGCGCCGACATCTGCGCGTTCGACGGCTCGGAACCACCCTGGAAGTGCTTCTCGTTCGGCTCGTCGTGGACGATGAACCCGCGCCCGTTGCAGTGGTCACAGGTCTCGCTGAAGGCCTCGACGAGGCCCTGGCCCACGCGCTTGCGGGTCATCTGCACGAGCCCGAGCGAGGTGACCTCGGCGACCTGGTGCTTGGTCCGGTCCCGGCCCAGGCACTCGACCAGACGGCGCAGCACGAGGTCACGGTTGGACTCCAGGACCATGTCGATGAAGTCGATGACGATGATCCCGCCGATGTCTCGCAGCCGCAGCTGGCGGACGATCTCCTCGGCGGACTCGAGGTTGTTGCGGGTCACCGTCTCCTCGAGGGTCCCACCGGAGCCGGTGAACTTCCCGGTGTTGACGTCGACAACCGTCATGGCCTCGGTCCGGTCGATGACCAGCGAACCGCCCGAAGGCAGGTAGACCTTGCGGTCCAAGCCCTTGGCGAGCTGCTCGTCGATCCGCGCCTCGGCGAAGACATCCTTCTCGCTCACCCAGTGCGTCACGCGGTCGGCGAGGTCCGGGGCGAGCTCGTTGACGTACTGCGAGATCTCCGTCCAGGCGTCGTTCCCGGACACCGTGAGGGAGGAGAAGTCGTCGTTGAAGATGTCGCGGACGACGCGGATCGCGAGGTCCGGCTCACCCTGCAGGAGCGCGGGGGCCGAGGCGGTCTTCGCCTTCTTCTCGATCGCGTCCCACTGGGCCTGCAGTCGGGCGATGTCCGCCCGGAGCTCGGCCTCGCTCGCGCCCTCGGCCGCGGTCCGCACGATGACGCCCGCCGTCTCGGGAACGACCTCGCGGAGGATCTTCTTCAGGCGGGCACGCTCGTTGTCGGGCAGTTTGCGGGAGATCCCCGTCATGCCACCGCCGGGCACGTAGACGAGGTAGCGACCGGCGAGGGTCACCTGAGACGTCAGGCGGGCACCCTTCTGACCGATCGGGTCCTTGGTGACCTGCACGAGGACAGAGTCACCGGACTTGAGCGCCTTCTCGATTCGTCGCGGCTGGCCTTCGAGGCCGGCCGCGTCCCAGTTGACCTCACCGGCGTAGAGGACCGCGTTGCGCCCCTTGCCCACATCGATGAAGGCCGCCTCCATGCTCGGCAGCACGTTCTGCACGCGGCCGAGGTAGACGTTCCCGGCCATCGACGCCTGTGACTGCTGGGAGACGTAGTGCTCGACGAGCACCCCGTCCTCCAGGACGGCGATCTGCGTGCGACCGGCCCGCTCACGAACGATCATCGAGCGCTCGACGGCCTCGCGGCGGGCCAGGAACTCGGACTCGGTGATGATCGAGCGACGACGACCGGCGTCGCGTCCCTCACGGCGGCGCTGGCGCTTGGCCTCCAGACGGGTGGACCCCTTGAGCGCGGTCACCTCGTCCGAGGCGACGCGCGGCGCGCGGGTCCGGGTCGAGGACTGCTGAGTGGTCGACGGCGCAGCGGAATCGGCCTCTCCCCCGCGGGTCCCGCGGCGACGACGACGGCGACGGCGGCTCGAGCTGGCGTCGTCGGAGTCATCAGAGTCGTCGGAGTCATCAGAGTCTTCCGAGTCGTCCCCGGCGTCCTCTTCAGTGGCAGCGGCTGCGCGGCCACCTGAACCGTTGCCACCTGCGCCGCGGGCGCGGCGACGGTTCCTGGACGGTGCGGCGTCGTCTGCGGGCTCGTCCGCGGTCTCCGCGGCAGAGTCGTTGGAGTCCGCAGAGTCATCGGAGTGCTCGGAGTCGTCCGCGTCGTAGTACTCGTCACGCTGGTTGTCCGAGCCGCCGCGGTTGCGACGCCCTCGTCCACCACGGCGACGGCGACGGCGCGGGGCGCCGTTCCCGTCGGAGTCGAGGTCGTTGTCCTCGTCGGACTCCTCCTCGGCGGTGTCCTCGTCGACGAAGTTGTCGACAGCGGCGTCCTCGTCGACGATCGCGTCGGCCGCCGGCGCGGCGTCGGTCGCGAGCGCCTCGGCGGCGTCCTCGTCGAGCTGGTCTTCATCCTCGGCACCGTCGGCCAGGTCGAAGACGGCCTTCGGCGGTCCAGCAGGCGAGACGGCGCGGCGACGACGCGGGGCCGCTGCCTCGGGGTCCGGCGCCTGGAAGAGGAGAGCAGTCGTCCGGCGGACGGGTGCCACCGGGGCGACCTCGGCGACGGGCTCCGCCGCGACGGCCTCGCTGGCAGCGGGCGCCGTGGTCACGCTGGTCGTCGTGTCCTCGGTCGAACGCGTCCGGCTGCCGCGGGCACTGCGACTACGGGTCTTGCGGGGCTCCTCGGCGGCCGGATCGGGGTCGGCCGGGGCGACCACGTCGAGCTCCGGCTGAACGGGCTCGGCCACTGCCGGCTGAGCCGCGCGGGAGGCGCGGGTCCGTCCGGTGGCACGGGTGCGAGGAGCGGGCGCCGTCTCCGGCTCAGGAGTGGTGTCGACCGGGGTCGCAGCGGTGACCTCGAGAGCGACCTCGGGGGCACGGTCGACGGCGACGTCGACCACGTCGGCCTGCGTGGGCGCGGCCGGCGGGCCAGCGGGCTTGGAGGCGCTACGGCTGCGGCGGCTCTTGGCGGCGGGGCGGGTTCCGTCCTCACCAGCCGAAGTCAGCGCCTCGATCGAGGCGACGACATCGAGCGTGGCAACCTCGGCCTCGTGTGCGATGGCGACCTGCTCGGCGGCGCTGCGTGAGCGCGAGCGGCGAGCCACCCGGGGCGCCGGGGCGGTCTCGGCCGCAGGCTCGCTGGCCTCGACGGGAGCCGGTGCGGCGGCCGGCTCGGTGACGGCGGCGTCGGACACCGCGGCAGCGTCGGACACGGCGGTGCGGACGGTGCCGGTGGACGTGGCCCGACGACGGCGCGGCGCCGCCTTGGGGGCTGGCTCCGCGACCGCGACGGCGTCGGACACGGTGGCGGCCGGCGTCGAGCCGGCGAACTCGGAGAGCACGTCGAGCATCGGCGCGTCCGTCAGGGAGACCGGGGCGGTCGACACGGTCGAGGCGCTCCGGGCCCGTCGCGCGCCGGTCTTCTTCGCGGGCGTGGCCGCTGCAGGGGCCGCCGCGGCGGCGTCGGGCTGGGTGGTGTCTGGCTGGGTGGTGTCTGGCTGGGCTACATCTGACTGCGCAGCGTCCGTCTGAGCGGGGGCCGCCTGGCGGGTCACGCGGCGTCGCGGGGCCTTCTTTGCAGGAACTGCGGGAGCCGCAGAGGATTCGGTTGAGGATTCAGGGGTGTTCGAGCTGTCGAGCGTCACGGGGTGTGCTCCATGTGCCCTCAGAGGGCTCCGCCCCACACGTGCGGCGCCCCAAGGGCGGTTCAGTCGTCGTCGGCGCCTGATGCGCCGCGACGGAAGTCGTCGGTTTCGGCTCGAGGCAACGGCGAGCGACGGTGTGCGCCAGGCGGTCGGGCCATTCTCCCGACTGCGGCGCGCCACAATCCGCGATTCGCGAATGCAACGAGCAGAATCTCAGCATCGAAGGCATGTGGGGTCCTTGAGCCTTGTCCAGTATCGCACAGAGGCCCTTGGCGAGGGCTGCGCCCGTTCCGCCAGGGCGTGTCGAAGTCAGACTGTGAAGATAGTGTCGAGACAACGCAGCTCCGAACACCGGCCGCGGAGACCTAGGTCACACGGCATCCAGCCTGCGATCCGGGCCAGCGGGACGTAGGTCCTACCGTGAGAAATCTTCGCGTCATAGCGTCAGATCCAGCAATTCTCGATCACTTCGCCGCAGCCTCCCCCCATCTTCCACACACGAGCACTCAGGAGCACCGTGGACGTCCTGGACATAGCACGGTGGCAGTTCGCCATCACGACCGTCTATCACTTCTTCTACGTACCGCTGACGATCGGGCTCGCCCCCATGGTCGCCATCATGCAGACCGCCTGGGTACGGACGGGCAACGAGCGTTGGCTCAAGCTGACGAAGTTCTTCGGCAAGCTGCTCCTCATCAACTTCGCGATCGGTGTCGTCACCGGCATCGTCCAGGAGTTCCAGTTCGGCATGAACTGGAGCGACTACTCGCGCTTCGTCGGTGACGTCTTCGGGGCACCGCTCGCCATGGAGGCCCTCGCCGCGTTCTTCATCGAGTCGACCTTCCTGGGTCTGTGGATCTTCGGCTGGGACAAGCTCAACAAGAAGATCCACCTCGCGTGCATCTGGGCCGTCGCGCTCGCCTCGAACCTGTCCGCGTTCTTCATCCTCGCGGCCAACTCCTGGATGCAGCACCCGGTCGGGGCGGTCTACAACCCCGAGACCGGGCGCGCGGAGATGACCGACATCGGCGCCGTGCTCTCCAACTCCACGCTCATGGCGGCGTTCCCGCACACCCTCACGGCCGCGTGGCTGACCGCGGGCACCTTCGTCGCGGGCATCGCCGCGTGGTGGATGGTCCGCGAGATCCGCAAGGGCCGCAAGGACGTGGCTCGCGACGTCTACCGCCCCGCGGTGATCTTCGGCCTCATCGTCATGATCGTCTCCGGGATCGGCATCGCTGTCTCCGGTGACTTCCAGGCCAAGCTCATGTTCCAGCAGCAGCCCATGAAGATGGCCGCCGCCGAGGGCCTGTGCCAGACGGAGACAGGTGCGTCCTTCTCGATCCTGACGATCGGCGACCTCTCCAACGACTGCGACGGCGTCACCCGGATCATCGAGATCCCCAAGCTCACGAGCTTCCTCGCCGACGGCACCTTCGACTCCGTCGTCAAGGGCATTCCCGAGCTCCAGGAGCAGATGACCGAGCGGTACGGCGACGTGGACGCGGCCGGCAACCCGGTCGACTACTCCCCCAACCTCGCCCTGACGTACTGGAGCTTCCGGCTCATGATCGGCCTCGGCGTCGGCTCTGCGGCCCTCGCGGTCTTCGCGCTGTGGCTCACCCGCAAGGGGCGGATCAGCGGCAACAAGTGGCTCGCGATCGGCGGCCTGGTCGCGATCCCGACGCCGTTCCTGGCCTCGTCCTTCGGCTGGATCTTCACCGAGACCGGGCGCCAGCCGTGGGTCGTGGCTCCGAACCCGAGCGGGATCGACGAGATCCGGATGCTCACCGAGCGTGGGGTCTCCACGGCCCAGGGGCCGGGGGTGATCCTCGCCTCGATGCTCATCTTCACGCTCGTCTACACCGTGCTGACCATCGTGTGGGCCCGCCTCATCTGGCGGTACATGGTCGAGGGTGCACCCGAGACGGTCCACGACGACTCCCCCGAGGCCCGCGACGACTCCGACGACGACGTGGACCGCCCGTTGTCCTTCGCCTACTGACCTGCCACCGAACGCGCGAGAAAGGCAACAGAGATGGATCTGCAGATCCTGTGGTTCGTACTGATCGCCGTCCTGTGGACGGGTTACCTGGTCCTGGAGGGCTTCGACTTCGGCGTCGGCATGCTGCTCCCGGTCCTGGGACGCACCGACAAAGACCGCCGCCTGATGATCAACACCATCGGCCCGCTCTGGGACGGCAACGAGGTGTGGCTGCTCACCGCGGGCGGGGCCACGTTCGCGGCCTTCCCGGAGTGGTACGCGACGATGTTCTCGGGCTTCTACGTCCCGCTGTTCATCATCCTCATCTCCCTGATCCTGCGCGGCATCTCCTTCGAGTACCGCTCCAAGATCAACGACCCGACGTGGCAGCGCCGCTGTGACCAGGGCATCATCATCGGCTCCTGGTTGCCCTCGATCCTGTGGGGCGTGGCCTTCGCGAACCTCGTGCGCGGCGTCGAGCTGGACGCCAGCCACGAGTACATCGGCGGCTTCTGGGCACTGCTGAACCCCTTCGCACTGCTCGGCGGCGTCGTCACGCTGCTGCTCTTCCTGCTGCACGGGTCGGTGTTCCTCGCGCTCAAGACGGACGGCGACATGCGGGTCCGGGCGAACCGGCTCGCCGGCTACTTCTCCGTCGCGAGCGTCGTGGCCGCGGGCGCCTGGGCCGTGTGGGCCCAGCTCGCCTACTCCGTCACCTGGACCTGGGCCGCCGTGGCTGTGGCTGCCCTCGCCCTCGTGGGCGTTGTCATCACGAACGCCAAGGGCCGTGAAGGCTGGGCCTTCGTCCTGTCGGGCGTGGCGATCATCGCGGCCGTCGTGCTGATCTTCGGGTCGATGTACCCCGACGTCATGCCCGCCTTCGACCCGGCGAACTCGCTGAACATCCGCAACGCGTCCTCGACGCAGTACACGCTCACGGTCATGTCCTGGGTCGCCCTCTTCCTGGTCCCGCTCGTGCTCGTCTACCAGGGCTGGACGTTCTGGGTCTTCCGCAAGCGCCTGGCCACCCACCACATCCCGGAGCCGATCGGCCTGGCGTCGCTCACCCCGCCTCGCGAGACCGTAGGCAAGCCGTCAGCGTGAAACCTCTCGACCCGAAGCTGCTGCGGTATGCGGCCCCCGCCCGCGGATACGTGCTGCTCACCACGGCCTTCGGCATCATCACAGCCGCCCTGGTGATCGCGCAGGCGCTGCTCATCGCGGCGGCGCTCGCACCGGTCATCTCCGACGGCGCCACCCTCCGCGACGTCGCGGGCCGCCTCGGGTGGCTCGCGGCGGTCGTCGCGGCGCGAGCCGTGGTCAACGGCCTCCAGGAGCGGTTCGCGCACCGCGCGGCCACCCGGGTGGTCGCCGACCTGCGGGAGAAGGTCGTCCTCCGGGCCGCCGAGCTGGGTCCCCGGTGGTTGTCCTCCGGACGCGGGACCGACGTCGTGACGCTCGCGACCAGGGGCCTGGACGACCTCGAGCCCTACCTCGTCCGCTATCTCCCGCAGCTGCTGCTCGCGGTCACCGTGACCCCGGCCGCCCTCGTCGTGGTCCTCGGCCTGGACTGGATCTCCGCCCTCATCATCACGGTGACGATCCCGCTGGTCCCACTGTTCATGATCCTGGTCGGCCAGCTCACCCAGAGCTACTCCCAGCATCGGCTGCTCGTCATGGCGCGCCTCGGCGCGCAGGTCCTCGACCTGCTCGCCGGGCTGGCGACCCTACGGGCCTTCGGCCGGGAGAAGGGACCCGTCGCCCGGGTCCGCGAGCTCGGCGAGGCCTACACCCGCTCGACCATGAGCACCCTGCGGGTCGCCTTCCTCTCCGGCATGGTCCTCGAGCTGCTCACCACCTTGTCCGTGGCGCTCGTCGCGGTCGGCATCGGGCTGCGCCTCGTGCACGGTGACATCGGTCTCGAGACCGGCCTCGCCGTCCTTGTGCTCGCCCCCGAGGTATACCTGCCGATCCGCCAGATCGGCGTGCAGTTCCACGCCTCGACCGATGGGATCACGGCCGCCCAGCGTGCCTTCGACGTGCTCGACGAGGCGCTGCCGATGTCCGGGACCATCCCGGCCCCGGACCTCGCCCGCACCCCGATCACCTTCGACGGCCTGAGCGTCGTCGCGCCCGGTCGCCTCGCGGTGGCCCCCTCGAACCTGTCCGCGACCATCCACCCCGGCCGTGTTGTCGCGCTCGTGGGTCCGTCCGGCTCAGGCAAGTCGACCGCGGTCCTCGCCCTGCTCGGCCTCCTCACCCCGGATGAGGGCCGGGTCCGCGCCGGCGACCTGGACCTCGCCACGATCGACCGCTCGACGTGGTGGTCCCAGATCGCCTGGCTCCCCCAGCGCAGCGCGCTGCCCCCCGGCACCGTCCGCGAGGCGCTCGCCGCCGATCCTCTGGCCCCCCCGAGCGAGGAGGTTCTCGCCCGGGCCATGCGTCTGACCGGCCTGGACGACGTCGTCGCGCACCTCCCCCGCGGCCTGGACACCGCACTCGGCCAGGGCGGGCTGGGCCTGAGCGTCGGCCAGCGTCAGCGAGTTGCCCTCACCGCCGCCCTGCTCGGTGACCAACCGCTCGTCGTGCTCGACGAGCCGACCGCGCACCTGGACGCCCTCGCCGAGGACCAGGTCTTGGCGACCATCAATGAGCTCCGTGTCGCGGGCCGCACGGTCCTCGTCGTCGCGCACCGCCCGGCGCTCGTGGCCCTCGCCGACGACGTCATCGAGGTGCGCTCGGCGAGCACCGAGAGCATGGTCACGTCATGAGTCGCTGGACGCGATGGAGGCAGGACCCGCTGCGGCGCGCCGTCGCCCTGCTCGACATCGACCGCAGACACGCCGCCGGGGCGGTCGGGCTCGGCGTGCTCGCCCTCGGCAGCGCGATCGCGCTCGCCGCGGTCTCCGCCTGGCTCATCGCCCGCGCCTCGCAGATGCCGCCCGTGCTGACCCTGTCGGTCGCCACGGTCGCCGTGCGCGCCTTCGGGATCTCCCGCGGAGTCTTCCGCTACCTCGAACGCCTGGCCTCCCACGCCGTCGCTCTGCGCGGCATGGCCAGCCTGCGCACCCGGATCTACGCCGATCTCGCCGCGGGCCGGATCGAGTCGGTGGCCGCGCTGCGTCGCGGCGATCTGCTCGCCCGGGTGGGCGCCGACGTCGACACGGTCGGCGACGTCGTCGTCCGGGGGCTGCTGCCGGCCGCGGTCGCGACCGTGCTCGGCGCGGGGTCCGTCGCCCTCATCTGCGCAGTGCACGCCGGCACGGGGATCGCCCTCGCGCTGTGCCTGGTCCTGGCGGGCATCGTCGGCCCGTGGCTCGCGGCTCGCGGGGCGTCCACAACCGAGAAGCGCTCGGCGCAGGCCCGCTCCGATCTGGCCGCGATCTCCCTGGACATCATCGACAACGCCGCCGCACTGACGGTCTCGGGCATGCTCGAGACCCGCCGGAAGGCGCTGCGCGAGGCCGACGCGCGGCTCGCCGCGGCGACCGACTCCGGCGCACGGACCTCCGGGCTGGCCTCGGCCGTCGCCGTCCTGGCCACCGGGCTCGCCGTGCTCACGGCGCTGGTCCTGGCCATCCCCTCGGTCACGAACGGGTCGCTCTCCCCCGTCTCCCTCGCGGTCGTGGTCCTCACCCCGCTCGCGGTCTTCGAGATCACCCAGGTGCTGCCGGCCGCGGCCATCCAGGTGCACCGCTCCCGCGAGGCAGCCACACGGATCATGGCGCTGCTCGACGCGGCGGCCGCGGGCGAGCCGGCGGCGCCGGACGACACCGTCGCACCTCCCGCGGCCACCTCCCTCGTCGCCTCCGGCCTGGTCTGCGGCTGGCCCGGCCAGCCGCCGACCCTGAGCGGACTCGACCTGACACTCACCCCAGGCCGGTCGGTCGCCCTCGTCGGCCCGAGCGGCACCGGCAAGACGACGGCGTTGCTCACCCTCGCGGGCCTCATCCCCTCCCGCGGCGGCAGCCTGCTCCTCGACGGCCGTCCCACCGCCCGTATCTCCCACGACCAGGCAGCGGGCTCGGTCGTGTTCACGGCCGAGGATGCGCACGTCTTCAACACGTCCATCCTGGAAAACCTGCGTGTGGCCCGGGGCAGCGTCACCGAGGCGGAAGCCGTCGGGGTGCTGCATCGGGCGGGCCTGGGCGGGTGGCTCGCCCAACTGCCCGAGGGTGTGCACACCCGCCTGGGAGCCGACGCCTCCTCGATCTCCGGCGGCGAACGACGACGCCTCCTGCTCGCCCGGGCGCTGTGCTCCCCCGCGCCGATCCTGCTCGTCGACGAGCCCGCCGAGCACCTCGACCCCGTCACCGCCGACGCGCTGCTCACGGATCTGCTCACGCTGGGCAAGAGTTCGCTCGAGGCGACTACCCAGTCCCAGCGCGCCGTCGTCGTCGCGACCCACCGGCTCAGCGCCCTCGCTGCTGCGGACGAGGTGATAGTCATCGACTCCGGCGTGGTCCGCGCACGGGGCACCCACGCCGAGCTCCTCGCCGCGGACCCGGCCTACCGCCAAGCGGTCGCTGGGGAGGACCAGCTCGTCTGAGCGATGATGGAGCCGTGCAAGAGCGCAACATCGTGCAAGACAGCAGCAACAGAACACACCGACACCGACGAACTGAGGACACAGTGAGACCACGGGAAGCCGACGCCGTCGAACGGGAACGCTGGCTCAGCGCAGGGGCGCACATCACGACGATGCTGCTCTCGGGAGCGCCCGAGGAGGACGTCCTCGAGCATATCGTCTCCGTCGCGCGGGAGATCTCCGACGCCGATGCCGCCGCCCTCGTGCTGCCCGGCCTCAAGGGCGAGCTGGTCATGGAGGTCGTCCGCGGCTGGGGCGCGGACCAGCTGCTCGGACTGACCATGCCCCGCACGGGCCTGTCCTGGGCGGCGCTAGAGACCGGGCGCGGACGTCTGGTCCCGTCGTTGCCGATCGCGCGCAATCTCGAGCTCCCACCCATGCGCAAGTACGGCCCGGCCCTCTACGCGCCGATGGGCACACCCGACAAGCCCGTCGGCGTGCTTGTTCTGCTGCGCAAGATCGGTGAGGAATCCTTCATCGGCAAGGACCTGGAGCGAGCATCGACCTTCGCCGACCAGGCCGCGCTCGCGCTCGTGCTGTCCGAGGCGCGCCAGGCCCAGGGCCTGACCAAGCTCGTCGAGGAGCGTGAGCGGATCGCCCGCGACCTGCATGACCTCGCGATCCAGCAGCTCTTCGCGACCGGGATGCAGCTCGAGATGGTCCGCCGGCGAGCGGCCCGCGGGCTCGACAAGGCCGGCCTGATCGCCATCCTCGACGAGGCGCTCGACAACATCGACAACTCCGTGCGGGAGATCCGCTCGATCGTGCACTCCCTGCGTGACCCGGACGCCGCAACCGGGGTCATCGAGCGGTTGCGCCGCGAGGCATCGTTGGCCCGCACCGGGCTCGGCTTCGCGCCCTCCCTCGTCATCTCGCTCAACGACCAGAGCCTGGGCGCGATCGACGACGACGAGGAGACGATCGACCGCCTGATCTCTCAGGCTCTCGCGGACGACATCCTCGCGGTGGTCCGCGAAGGGCTGGCCAACGCGGCCCGCCACGCCCAGGCGTCCTCGGTGTCCGTGCGCGTGACGGTCGCCAGCCTAGACGGCGTCGACCGGTCACCCGGAACCGTCATGGTCGAGGTCGAGGACGACGGCGTCGGGCTCGGTGCGCCGACCGGCCGTAACTCGGGGACGTGGAACGTCTTGGCCCGGGCCCGTCAGCACGGGGGGACCGCGTCGATCGAGAACGCGCCGTCGGGCCGCGGCACCCTGCTGACGTGGACCGCCCCGCTGACCTCCGCGCTGTCGTCGGCCTCGGCAGCCGATCAGGTTCCGGTGCAGTCGGCAGAACCGGCGCGGCCGGCAGGCCCGACATGGAACAGCTGGACCAGCTGACCAGCTGACCAGCTGGCGGTCGCACCGAGGACAGAGAGAAAAGCACCCCGAGCCGATACGGCTCGGGGTGCTTCACTGTCTCAAAGCCTCAGTGCTTGGTGTCCTGGGCCCACGCGTGGTGACGGCGCGCGGCGACCCAGGCGGCGACCTGCGTGCGGCGCTGCAGGCCCATCTTGGCGAGCAATGACGTGATGTGGTTCTTGACGGTCTTCTCCGCGATGCTCAGCCGCTCGGCGATCTCCCGGTTGGAGAGTCCCTCGCCGATCAGGTCGACGACCCGCAGCTCGCTCGGGGTAAGGTCCTCGGTCGGGTCGTCGTGCTCCTTGCGGCGACGCGTGACGGTCCGCTCGTCGAGCAGCACCCGCCCGGCGGCGACGGCCCGCACGACGTCGGCGATCTCGGCCCCGCGCACGCTCTTGAGCACGAAGGCCGCCGCGCCGACCTCGAGGGCTGCCGCCAGTGCGGAGTCGTCGTCGAAGGAGGTCAGGACGATCGCCCGGGTGTTCGGCTGCGTGCGGCGCACGGCGCGCATGAGGTCGATGCCGGTTCCGTCCGGCAGCTGCAGGTCCACGAGCATGACCTGCGGGTGCACCAGCTCGGCGCGGCGGATGCCCTCGGCGACGCTCCCCGCCTCGGCGACGATCCCCATGCCTTCCGACCGGTCGATCACCTCCGCGATACCTCGACGGACGACCTCGTGGTCGTCCACGATCATCACGCTGATCTGTTCGTCGGCTGTCTGACCCTCTAGGCTGTCCACCCCCCCATCCTAGACAATCTCTTGTCTCAGGACGGCTCCGGTCCACCAGATTCGCAACAATGTTTGGCATCGTGGGGGGATGAAGGTTCTCCTGCCCACGTCCCTGCCCCTAGATTTGACCGATCCATCTCCAGATATCACATTTGTCATGTACGACGCTACGTCCCCCGTGCCGGACGAGCACACCGACGCCGAGGTCCTCGTCGTCTGGGGCAACCCTCGGGGGCAGCTCACGGACAGCGCCACGCGGCTCACCCGGCTGCGGTGGATCCAGGCGCTGGCCGCGGGTCCCGACGTGATCCTTGCTGCCGGGTTCGCCCCCGAGGTGCGCGTGACCTCGGGCCGTTCCCTGCACGACGGACCCGTCGCCGAGCACACCCTCGCTCTGGCCCTGACGGCCGTCCGCCGCCTCGACCTCATGCACGACGCGCAACGCTCGGGGCGCTGGGCCCGCGAGCTCGGCGGTGTACAGTCCGCGCGCCCGTCGACCTTTCCCGGCCTGGGCACCCTGAACGGGGCCGAGGTCACGATATGGGGCTTCGGCTCGATCGGTCAGCGCCTCGCCCCGCTGCTCACCGCCCTGGGCGCGAACGTCGTCGGCGTCGCCACCACGCCCGGCACGCGGGCTGGCGTACCGGTCATCGCGGCCGAAGGCCTCCCCGCCCGGCTGGCCGAGACCGACATCCTCATCGGGATCCTGCCGGCCACGCCCGCCACGGCCCACGCGATAAGCGCCGACGTGCTGACCCAGCTGCCCGCCCACGCCTGGGTGATCAACGTCGGGCGCGGGGCGACCCTGGACGAAGATGCCCTCGACCACGCGCTGCGATCAGGCACGCTCGCCGGAGCCGCCCTCGACGTCTTCGACCGCGAGCCCCTGCCCGACGGCTCACTCCTGTGGACCACCCCGAATCTCATCATCACGCCGCACGCGGCCGGCGGACGGCCCCAGGGGGCGGAGGCGCTCATCAAGAAGAACCTGGCCGCCTATCTCGCCGGCGAGCCGCTCCTCAACCTCGTCGAGCGCTGAGCCAGACTCCCGCGGGCCTCAGCGCGAGGGGGTCCGCGGTCGCCGCTGGCAGGTCGGGCAGCTGAAGGCCGACCGGTTCATGAACTCGTCGCGCCGGATCGGTGTGCCACACCGCGGGCACGGCTGCCCCTCCTGGCCGTAGGCGTTGAGCGAACGGTCGAAGTACCCCGAGGCGCCGTTGACGTTGACATAGAGGGCGTCGAAGCTCGTGCCACCCTGGGCGAGCGCCTCACGCATGACCTGCTCGGCGGCAAGGAGCACCTGGGCGACCTGGGCTCGCGTGAGGGCAGCGGTGGGGCGCGCGTAGTGCATCGCGGCGCGCCACAGCGCTTCGTCGGCGTAGATGTTTCCGATGCCCGAGACCACGCTCTGGTCGAGCAGCGCGCGCTTAATCCCCGTCCGACGCCGTCGCACGGCGTCCACGAGCCCCGCCCGACCGGGCGTTCCCTGGGCGAGCGCGGGATCGAGGAGGTCGCGCGCGATGTGCGCAGCGGCGCCGGGGAGGGCGGCCCGCTGCGATCCGGCGCCGCCCGGCAACCCGTCCGGGGTGGGGACGAGCTCGCAGACGCTCAGGTGCCCGAAGGTGCGTTGGTCGACGAAGTCGAGGGCCATCGCGTCGCCGTCCGGGGAGCGCAGCCCGATCCGGACCCGCAGGTGCGGGGAGATCACGTCCAGACCTGCGCCCGTGCGGACCAGGAGCTGACCGGACATGCCCAGATGGCCGAGCAGCGCGTCGTCGGTCCCGTCGAGGGTGAGCCAAAGGTACTTGCCGCGGCGGGCGGCCTCGGACAGCGTCTGTCCGGTGAGCTGGGCGGCGAAGTCCATCGGTCCGCCGGCATGGCGGCGCACGCTGTAGTCGCGGCGCACATCGACCGACTCGACGACTGTGCCCAGCACGTGGCGGGCCAGTCCGTCGCGGACGGTCTCGACCTCGGGAAGCTCGGGCACGTGCTGGTCAGGCGTGCTGGCGCTCGGCCGGACGCGGCTCGCGGGCGATGAGCGTCTCGTATGCCTGCTGGGCGGCGACCTGCTCGGCGTGCTTCTTGGCCGAGCCCTCACCGGTTCCCAGGACCTCGGAGTCGATCGTCACCTGGGAGATGAAGTGGCGTGCATGGTCGGGGCCGCTGGCCTCGCTCGAGTACTCCGGGCTGCCTGCCCCGAGCTCGGCGGCCGCCTCCTGGAGGGAGGTCTTCCAGTCGAGCCCGGCGCCCAGGCCGGCGGCTGTGCTCAGGGTCTCGTCGATCAGCCTGTGCACAAAGTCACGGGCGACCTCGAGGCCGTGGCTGAGGTACACCGCACCGATGAGAGACTCCACGGTGTCGGAGAGGATCGAGTCCTTGTCGAAGCCGCGGGTGCCCGACTCGCCCTTGCCGAGCAAGATGAACTGCCCGAGGTCGAGCTCGCGGGCGACCGCGGCCAGCGCGCGCTGGGATACCGAGGCCGCGCGCATCTTTGCGAGGTCCCCCTCGGGGCGGTCCGGGTGCCTGCGGTACAGCGCCTCGGCCGAGACGAGGCCGAGGACGGCGTCGCCGAGGAACTCGAGGCGTTCGTTCGTGGGGATCCCGCCGGCCTCGTGGGCGAAGGACCGGTGGGTCAGGGAAAGCACAAGAAGCTCGGGGTCCAGATGGACCCCGAGCCTCTTGAGAAGTTCCGTTGCCGGGGAGACCTTGCGTTGCGCTCGTGATCCCACCGGACGTACTCCTTACTGCTGACTCCAGGTGCTAGGAGTCGTGTAGATCAGTTTGCGTGCTCGGTGCGCACTGCTTCGGCGTACTGGCGACCCTTGTAGGTGCCGCACGTCGGGCAGGCAGCGTGCGACAGCTTGTCGCCCTTGCACTGCGGGCACGTGGTGAGGTTTGCAGCGGTAGCCTTCCACTGCGAACGGCGCGCACGGGTATTGCTGCGCGACATCTTGCGCTTCGGAACAGCCACGGCTAGCTCTCTTTCGTCTCGTCGATAATGCTCTGCAAGGCCGACCACCGGGGATCGACTACGTCATGACTGTGCTCAACCTCATCTGCCAGATGCACTCCACAGATGGAGCACAGACCCGGGCAGTCCGGCGAACACAACGGTTGGAATGGTAGTGCAGTGACCACCGAATCCCTAAGCACGGGTTCGAGGTTGATCATATCGTCCTCGAGCTCACGTACGTCTTCTTCTTCGTCGCCGTCATCCTCAGCGGCCTGTGCACGCTCGGGGTAGACGAACAGCTCCTGGATCTGGATGTCGACATCCTCGACAACCTCGTCCAAGCACCGCCCGCACTCACCGATCGCCTGACCGACTATGGATCCGGAGACAAGAACCCCCTCCATCACGGCCTCGACCCTCAGATCAAGGTCAAGATCGCTACCTTCGGGGATGCCGATCACCACAGTTCCGAGATCGGCTGGTGCGGAGACAGTGCGCGTGACCGTACGCATCGAACCGGGATGCCGACTGAGCTCATGGGTATCGAGGACAAGAGGCGAACGAGGATCGAGTGTGATGGGACGCTTCACAGTATTCCGAACGTAGTGATCTCGGTACATGCCGCGACTGGCAGGACCAACAGGTAATGCTACGTCATGGAGGGACGTGCTCCCAATCCGCGGCTGGTAACCAGCCTGGTGACTACTCGAAGGACTCCTCTTCGCGCGGTTCACCAAGCCGCTCGGCGAGCTTGTCGCGGCCGGCGTGCACCTGGGCGAGCACCTTGCCGAGGTCGATCTCGAACTCCGCGAGCCTGCGGTCGCAGTAGTCGTCCGCCTCATGGCGCAGGGTGGCCACGGTCGCCTCGGCGTGGGCGATGAGCTCGCGCGCGTGCACCTCGGCCTGCAGCACGACCTGCTCGGCGTTGACCAGCTCGGCGGCTCGCGCGCGTGCGGTCGCAATGAGGTTCTCCGCCTCCACGTGGGCGTCCTCTAGGACCTGGTCGGCGTCGGAGAGCACCTCGTCCGCGCGGCTCAGCTGCGAGGGCAG
Organism: Sanguibacter gelidistatuariae; assembly: GCF_900096585.1. Classification (GTDB taxonomy): domain Bacteria; phylum Actinomycetota; class Actinomycetes; order Actinomycetales; family Cellulomonadaceae; genus Sanguibacter; species Sanguibacter gelidistatuariae. The sequence goes on along the minus strand of NZ_FMYH01000009.1, from coordinate 88,487 downwards.
CGCGTCACGCAGCTCGTCGATCAGGTCGAGGGCCTCGTTACGGTTGACCAGGACCGATGAGGACATAGGCATCGACCGCGCGCGCTCGATGACATCGGTCAGCGCCTCCAGCAGGGCGGGGACACCAAGGCGTTCACCCTCGACAAACGTCTCGGTCTCGTCGTGGCTGCTCATGACACTCCTTGCTTCGGGGGGTTGCGACTGCCGACCACGGTGCCATCCAGAGCCGCCCGGAGGACGGAAGAAACGCCGTCGGGCACACAATCGTCGATGCTGCCGCCGAACCGGGCGACGTCCTTGACCAAGGACGAGGCGATGTGAGCGAGGGCCGGGTCACCGGGGATGAAGACCGTCTCCACGCCCACGAGGTGGCGGTTCATGAGCGCCATCGGCAGCTCCGCGTCGAAGTCCGCTCCCCCGCGCAGCCCCTTGGCGATCACGGTCGCACCGATCTCGCGGCAGAAGTCGACGAGCAGCCCGGGCACGAGCTCGACCCGGACACCGGGGATGTCGGCGCAGGCGGTCTCGGCGAGCGCGACCCGCTGGTCGGCGTCCAGGAGGGCGGACTTGGACGAGTTCTTCGCCACACCGACGACGACCTCGTCAAAGAGGGCGGCAGCCCGGCGGATGATGTCGAGGTGCCCCAGGGTGATCGGGTCGTACGATCCGGGGCTCACGGCGATGGTCACGCCTTCACGGTAGTGCACAGCCCGGCGCCGGGTGATGATGCATGCATGTCTCGCTCCAGCGCTCCCCCCCCGCCGGCCGGCCCCGACGGCCCAGCCGGCGTCGACGTCGTTGAGCTCACCGACCCCGCGGCGCTCACCGCCCTGCACACCCACGTGCTCGCCCCGTCCTTCCCCCCGGCCGAGCTCTGCAGTCTCGACGAGCTGCTCGAGGGATGCGCGAGCGGGGAGCTGCAGGCGGTGGGCGTGCTCCGCGAGGGGCGAGTCATCGCCGGGGCTGTGGCAAGCGGTACGCCCGGCGGCGTCGTCCTGCTGGCCTACCTCGCGCTCGCCCCGGGGGAACGCGGCGCCGGCGTGGGCGGCGCCCTGCTGGAGGGCGCGTTGGCTCGGTGGGTCGCCACCGTCCGCCCCGCCTACGTCCTCGCCGAGGTCGAGCACCCCGGCCACCACGAAGGGAGCGTCGAGCACGGGGACCCCGCGGCGCGACTGCGCTTCTACGCCCGCCACGGTGCGCGGCTGCTCGCGGTCCCCTACTTCCAGCCCAAGATCGGTCCGCAGGGCACCCGGGTTCCTGCGCTGTTGCTCGTGACGCTCTATGTGGACCCGACCCTCGAGTTCGCCCGCCCGGACGGGTCCGGCGGGGCGGTCACCGAGGTGAGCGCTCCCCCACTGCGGGACTTCCTCGTGGCCTACCTGCGTAGCTCTGAGGGCGCGCTGGGCGAGGACGACGCCGTCCGGTCGTTGCTCGGCGCGGTGTCCGGGGAGAGGGTGGCACTGCTGGGCCCAGGCGAGCTGGACCGGGTCCCGGTCGGCCTGCTCGGACGCGGTGTCTCGCCACCCCCGGGGTCGGCGCGACCCGGGGGAAAGGCGGGCTAGCGTAGGCGCATGGGATTCTTCTCTTCCGCAAAGAAGCGCGTTGAACCGTACGGCCTGCTCAAGCCCGACGCCGAGCACCTGGCGCACCTGCAAGCGCGGGGCGTCGACGTGACCGCCCCGCGCGAGAGCGAGTTCGCGGTCTGCTTCACCACTCAGGATCGCGCCGACGCCGCGTCGTCGGCGCTGCGCGCCGACCGTGTGCGCCACGAGCTCGTCCAGCCCAGTCACGACATCCCCGACTGGACCATCCTGCTCGCGGCCCGCAACCAACCGCTCGTCCCGGACTTCCTCCGCGAGCGCGTGGACCTCTGTCGAGCTCTCGCCGACGCTCATCAGGGCGACTACGAGGGATGGGTCGCACTGCTGACCGAGGAGGAGAAGGCCGCCGGGTAGCGAGGCCTCGGCTGGCTGAATCTCCTCCGGCTCCTCGGGCACTAGGGGGTTACGCTCGAGGTGGCGACGCGATGGGGCTGCGCTTCATGTCCGCCACCTCTGCCTTGATCCGAAGGAGTAGACATGCGGACGAACAGTTTCGGTGCGCGAGGCCAGCTGGCTGTCGGCGACGCAACCTACGACATCTATCGGATCGATCGGGTCGAGGGTTCGCAGCGGCTTCCCTACAGCCTCAAGATCCTGTTGGAGAACCTGTTGCGCAACGAGGACGGGGCGGTTGTCACCGCCGACCAGGTACGCGCGCTGGCAGCGTGGGACCCGGCCGCTGAGCATGGCAGCGAGATCCAGTTCACGCCCGCACGGGTGTTGTTGCAGGACTTCACCGGCGTTCCGTGCGCAGTCGACCTGGTGGCCATGCGCGACGCGATGACGTCGTTCGGTGGGGACCCGACGAAGATCAACCCGCTGGTGCCGGTCGAGCTGGTGATCGACCATTCCGTGATCGTCGACGTGTTCGGGCGACCCGACGCCTTCGAGCGAAACGCGGCCCAGGAGTTCGCCCGCAACCAGGAGCGCTATCAGCTGCTGCGGTGGTCCCAGCAGTCCTTCGACGACTTCCTCGTGGTGCCACCGGACACCGGCATCTGCCACCAGGTCAACCTGGAGTATCTCGCCCGTGTGGTCTTCACCCGCGAGAGCGAGGGCGCCATGGTGGCCTACCCGGACACCCTCGTCGGAACCGACTCACATACACCGATGGTGAACGGGCTGGGGGTCCTCGGCTGGGGTGTCGGCGGGATCGAGGCCGAGGCCGCGATGCTCGGCCAGCCGATGAGCATGCTCATCCCGCAGGTGCTCGGATTTAAGTTGACCGGTGAGCTTCCCGAGGGTGCCACCGCAACCGATCTGGTGCTCACCGTCGCCCAGCTGCTGCGCCAGCGTGGAGTGGTCGGGAAGTTCGTGGAGTTCTACGGACCGGGAGTGGCTAACGTGCCGCTGGCGAACCGAGCCACGCTGGGCAACATGAGCCCCGAGTACGGCTCGACCTGCGCAATCTTTCCCATCGACGACGAGACCCTGTCGTATCTGCGTCTGACTGGCCGCACGCCCGAGCAGATCGCGCTGGTCGAGGCCTACGCGAAGGAGCAGGGGCTCTGGCACGATCCCGCTCACGAGGCACGCTACTCCCAGACCCTGGAACTGGACCTCAGCACCGTCGAGCCATCGATCGCCGGGCCAACGCGTCCCCAAGACCGCATCGCGCTGTCGTCGGTACCCCGAGAGGTCCAGCGGTTGTTGGCGAATCAGCACGGGTCATCGCCGAGCCTAGGGCTCAGTAGTCTCGACAAGGCCTCTGCCGACTCCTTCCCCGCGAGCGACCCGGTCTCGATCAGCAGAGACCATGAGCTCGACGTTCCGCGGGACGCTCCCGTTGCCGACGACGCGCAGGAGTGGCCCTCCCGGCCCACGTCCGTCACCATCGACGGGTGCCAGGCCTCGATCGACAACGGCTCGGTGGTGATCGCGGCGATCACCTCGTGCACCAACACGTCGAATCCGTCGGTGATGATGGCCGCGGGTCTGTTAGCCAAGAAGGCGGTCGAGCGGGGGCTGACGAGCAAACCATGGGTGAAGACCTCACTGGCACCCGGGTCGCGAGTGGTCACTGACTACTACGACGAGTCCGGCCTCACCCCTTATCTCGATGCGCTCGGATTCAACCTCGTGGGCTACGGGTGCACGACCTGCATCGGCAACTCCGGACCTCTCATCCCCCAGGTCAGCGATGCCGTCGGGGAGAACGACCTCACTGTGAGCTCGGTCCTGTCTGGCAACCGCAACTTCGAGGGCAGGATCCACGGCGAGGTGAAGATGAACTTCCTCATGTCGCCGCCGCTCGTCGTCGCATACGCCCTGGCAGGCACGATGCACGTCAATCTCACCTGCGATCCCCTCGGCGACGACGCAGATGGCCAGCCGGTCTATCTGCGTGACATCTGGCCGACCGCCCACGAGGTACGCGTACTCGTCGACGAATACGTCGAAGCACAGATGTTCACGACCGGCTACAGCGACGTCCTCTCCGGCGATGAGAACTGGACCGGGCTGGACATCCCCTCGGGGGACAGGTTCGCCTGGCAGGACAGCTCGACGTACGTACGTTCCCCGCCATTCTTCGATGGCATGCCGCGAGAGCCCGAACCCCTCGAAGACATCGTCGACGCGTGCGTCCTGGTGATGTTGGGCGACTCGGTGACCACCGACCACATCTCTCCTGCCGGCGCCATCACGAAGGACTCGCCCGCGGGTCGCTACCTGATCGAGCACGGAGTCGCTCCCGGTGACTTCAACTCCTATGGATCCAGGCGAGGAAACCACGAGGTCATGATCCGTGGGACCTTCGCCAACATCCGCCTGCGCAACCAGCTCCTTCCCGGGGTAGAAGGCGGGTTCACACGCCATCCGAGCGACGGTAGGCAGACGACGATCTTCGACGCGGCGATGGCCTACGCAGCCGATCGTGTGCCGTTGATCGTCATCGCCGGGGCGGACTATGGCTCTGGCTCCTCGCGCGACTGGGCTGCCAAGGGAACGCTTCTGCTCGGGGTGAAGGCTGTGCTCGCGACCTCGTTCGAGCGGATCCACCGATCCAACCTGATCGGCATGGGGGTGCTGCCGCTCCAGTTCGAGGAAGGTGAGTCAGCACAAAGCCTCGGCCTGACGGGACGCGAATCCTATTCGGTCGCCGGAATGGCGGGAGCCGAGGCTGTCCCTGACCTGGTCACCATCCGTATCCAGGACGACGATGGCCTGAGGGAGGTGTCCGCGAGGGTGCGCATCGATACCCCCGCCGAGGCCGAGTACTTCCGTCACGGAGGCATTCTTCAGCGCGTCTTGCGCACGCTGCTCGATGCCGAGGAACCCACACTCGAACCCCCGGATACCCCGTCGCGATGACCCGTGACTGATAGCCTGGGAGCGTGTATACGGGACTTGTGAATCGATTGCGTCACGCAGTCGAGACGCTCACGCCCGGCTATTTCGCATTCGTCATGGCGACCGGCATCATCTCGATCGGGATGAAGTTCGAGAACTTTCCGACTCTGTCATTCCTCTTGTTAGTCCTCTGCGCGGCGGCATATATCACCTTGCTCGGCTTGACGGCATGGCGGCTCGTTGCCTACCGGAGCGCGATCACAGCCGATTTCCTCGATCCTGCTCGCGCCTTTGGCTTCTTCACCTTCGTCGCCGGTACGAACGTGCTCGGTGTTCGACTCGGCATGGAGGGAAACTACACACCGACCGCGGTGCTCTTGGTCGTGTCCGGCCTCGCATGGCTGCTGCTTGGCTACGTGATCCCCTGGACTGCGGCCTTCGGTCGAGCAGAGCGGCCCCTCGTCGCGACCGCGAACGGCACCTGGTTCATCTGGGTGGTCGCAAGTCAGACGGTCGCCATCGCCGCAGCGACGATCGAGCCGGTCTTCGAGACCGGGCGGCGGGAGCTGGCCCTGCTGGCGGTGATGTCGTGGTCGGTAGGCGTCCTGCTCTATGTCGTCACAGCGATGATTGTCACGTTGCGGTTGATGCAATACAAGTTCGGTCCCGAAGACCTCACGCCCGCGTACTGGGTTGCGATGGGCGCCCTGGCCGTGACAGTGCTGGCCGGTGCGCGCATCGTCGAGATGGCTGATGCCCCGACGGTAGCCGTGACACGCGGACTAGTCGCTGGGCTCGCGGTGGTGTTCTGGGCGTTCGCTACGTGGTTGATACCCGCGCTCGTCGCGGCCGGGTGGTGGCGGCACGTTGTTCGTCGAGTTCCGCTGAGATACGACGCGACGTTGTGGAGCATGGTCTTCCCGCTCGGCATGTACGCCGTCGCCGGCATCTATCTCGGGGAGGCGGACCACCTGCCGATCGTTGCATCGATCGGGAGCGGTGCGCTCTGGATCGCCTTCTGCGTCTGGCTCGTGGTGGCTGCGGCCATGGCCTTCCATGTCGTCCGGACCGTGGTCGTGCGCCACCGCTGACCCGTCCGCACCGACCGCCAAATCCGACGGACGGCAGAACCTATGGCACCCGCTGGCAAAGATGTGATCTACATCACGTCTGTTAGCGTGTAGTCGCAAGGGTGGTTCGGCGCGCTTGTGCACGCGCCGTCGTTGCCTCGGGCTCAGCCGAAGGGGATCTGCATGAGCGACACGATGAACGGCCCGCTGACCGAGGCCTTGATCAAAACCCGGCATTTCTTCACGAAGAACCAGCCCGTCTCCGCGGACGGCCGCACCCTGCTCAAGGCCGGTGGGCGGTCAGGTGATTCTTTCTACCGCGACAGGTGGAGCCACGACAAGGTGGTGCGCTCCACCCACGGAGTGAACTGCACGGGCTCGTGTTCATGGAACGTCTACGTCAAGGACGGGATCATCACCTGGGAGACCCAGGCCGTCGACTATCCGAGCACCGGACCCGACACGCCTGAGTACGAGCCACGAGGCTGCCCCCGCGGGGCGTCGTTCTCGTGGTACACCTACTCGCCCACCCGTACGCGCTATCCCTACATTCGCGGAATCCTGCTCGAGATGTATAGGGAGGCCAAGAGCCGGCTCAAGGATCCCGTCCTCGCCTGGGCCGACATCACCGAAGATCCGGAGCGCTCGGCACGGTACAAGCGCGCCCGTGGCAAGGGCGGTCTAGTCCGGGCATCCTGGGACGAGGCCATCGAGATTGTCGCTGCCGCCCATGTGCACACGATCCGCAAGTGGGGGCCCGACCGGGTCGCAGGATTTTCCCCCATCCCAGCGATGTCGATGGTCTCGCACGCTTCAGGAGCGCGGTTCGTCAACCTCATCGGCGGGTCGATGCTGAGCTTCTACGACTGGTACGCCGATATGCCGGTCGCGTCGCCCCAGATGTTCGGCGACCAGACCGACGTACCCGAATCTGGCGACTGGTGGGATGCAGGCTATCTGATGATCTGGGGCACCAACGTTCCGGTGACCCGCACGCCAGATGCGCACTGGATGGTCGAGGCCCGCTATCGGGGCCAGAAGGTGGTTGTCGTCTCACCAGACTTCTCCGACAGCACCAAGTTTGCCGATGAGTGGCTGCCCGCCGAGCCAGGCACCGACGGCGCACTGGCGATGGCGATGGGGCACGTGATCCTCAAGGAGTTCTACGTCGATCGTCAGACCCCGTACTTCACTGACTACGTCAAGAAATATACGGACCTGCCGTTCTTGGTCACCCTCGACGAGACCACAGACTCCGCTGGGCACACCGTTTTCACCGCGGGCAAGTTCTTGACCGCATCGGACCTCACCGACGAGATAGAGCCCGAGCAGGAGAACGCCGAATTCAAGACCGTGCTGATCGACGCAGCCACCGACAGACCGGTCGTCCCCCCAGGCACCCTGGGCCACCGCTACGGTGAAACAGGTGAGGGCAGGTGGAACCTCGACCTCGGCGACATCGATCCCACCCTGTCACTGATCGATAGTGCGGATGAGCGTGTTGCCATCGACATGCCTCGCTTCGATTCGGATCAGGGCACCATGGGCGTCATCCGCCGCGGTGTACCCGCACGCCGCATGGCTGGCCGACTCGTCACCACGGTATTCGACCTGTTGCTGGCACAGTATGGCGTCGGTCGACCTGGGCTCCCGGGCGTCTGGCCGAGCGGCTACGACGACGCCACCTCTCCCTACACTCCAGCGTGGCAGGCGCGGATCACCGGCGTCACCGCGGAGCAGGCTGAGCGCATCGGTCGTGAGTTCGCCCAGAACGCCGAAGACTCCAAGGGCCGGTCGATGATCCTCATGGGGGCTGGCACGAATCACTGGTTCCACTCGGACACCATCTATCGCACCTTCCTCACGATGACGACCATCACCGGCTGCCAAGGGGTCAACGGAGGCGGTTGGGCGCACTACGTCGGCCAGGAGAAGGTCCGCCCGCTGACCGGTTACACCCAGCTGGCGAACGCCCTGGACTGGAGCCGCCCACCCCGCAACATGGTCCAGACCGCCTATTGGTACCTGCACACCGACCAGTTCCGTTACGACCAGTTCGGCGCCGACACGCTTGCGGCCCAGACCGGTAGAGGCCAGCTGGCCGGCAAGACCACCGCTGACGTGATCGCTCAGTCAGCCCGCTTGGGCTGGATGCCCTCGTATCCCACCTTCGACCGTAACCCGTTGGTGATTTCCGCCCAGGCGCGCGAAGAAGGCAAGACGACCCCGGAGTACGTGGTCGAGGAGTTAAAGGCCGGGCGCCTCAGCTTCGCGGCCGAAGACCCCGACGCGCCGGAGAACTTCCCCCGCGTGCTCTCGCTCTGGCGGTCCAACCTGTTCGGTTCGTCGGCCAAGGGCAACGAATATTTCTACAACCACCTGCTGGGGACGTCTCACACGGTCAGCGCCACGGAGACCCCCGAGAGGCATCGTCCCAAAGACGTCAAGTGGCACGACAAGGCGCCGATCGGCAAGCTCGATCTGATGCTGACGCTCGACTTCCGCATGACGACGTCCACGCTGCTCTCAGACATCGTGTTGCCAGCCGCGACGTGGTACGAAAAGTACGACTTGTCGACGACGGACATGCATCCCTTCGTCAACTCGTTCAACCCGGCGATCTCACCCCCGTGGGAGTCGCGTACGGACTGGGATGCGTGGCAGCAGATCTCGCGGGTCTTCAGCGAGCTCGCTGTGCGCCACCTCGGCAAGCAGACCGACGTGGTCGCCGTGCCGCTGACCCACGACACGCCCGACGCGATGGCATCCCCGCATGGACGCGTTCGCGACTGGAAATACGGTGAATGTGAGCCGATCCCGGGTGTGACGATGCCAAAGATCGTCGAGGTTGAGCGCGACTACACGGCGGTCGGGGACATGATGCGCGCTGTCGGCCCACTCCTGGACACCTTGGGCGCCACGACAAAGGGGGTCACGTACGAGCTCGGTCGCGAGATCGCCGACCTCAAGGCGAAGAACGGTGTCGTCCGGGGCGGGCCGGCCGACGGCCGACCCGACATCCTTCGCGACATCCAGGCATGCGAGATGATTCTGGCCCTCTCCGGAACCACGAACGGGCATCTAGCCACCCAAGGATTCAAGACGCTCGAGAAGCGGACCGGGCGGCTGCTGCACGACCTGGCTTCTGAGCATGAAGGCAAACGCATTACATTTTCCGACACCCAGCGCGGCCCCGTTCCGGTGATCACGTCCCCCGAATGGTCCGGTTCTGAGAGTGGCGGGCGCAGGTACTCGCCGTTCACGATCAATGTGGAGCGGCTCAAACCATGGCACACGCTGACGGGACGGCAACACTTCTACCTCGACCACGACTGGATGACCGAGCTCGGTGAGGGACTGCCGACCTTCCGCCCCCCTCTGGACATGACCGCGCTCTTCGACGAACCTGCAATCGGCGCGACGCCGAGCGACGGCATCTCAGTCCGCTATCTCACGCCCCACAACAAGTGGTCGATCCACTCCGAGTACCAGGACAATCTCTTCATGCTCTCCCTCTTCCGCGGTGGGCCCGGCATCTGGATGAGCCCGCAGGACGCGGAGAAGATCGGTGTGAAGGACAACGAGTGGATTGAAGCAACCAACCGCAACGGAGTGGTCGACGCCCGCGCGATCATCTCCCACCGGATGCCCGAGGGCACGGTGTTCATGTATCACTCACAGGACCGTCTCATCGACATGCCTGTCTCCGAGACGACCGGTCAGCGTGGAGGCAACCACAACTCGCTGACACGACTGATGATCAAGCCCACCCACATGATCGGGGGTTATGCCCAGCAGACGTTCGCCTTCAACTACATGGGCCCCACCGGCAACCAACGCGACGAGGTCACCGTGATTCGGCGTCGCAGCCAGGCGGTGAGGTACTGATGAAGGTCATGGCCCAGATGGCGATGGTGATGAATCTCGACAAATGCATCGGGTGTCACACCTGTTCCGTCACGTGCAAACAGGTATGGACCAACAAGTCGGGAGCCGAACACATCTGGTTCAACAATGTGGAGACCCGGCCCGGACAAGGGTATCCGCGGACCTATGAAGACCAGGATAAATGGAAGGGGGGTTGGACACTAAACAGACGCGGTAAGCTCACGCTCAAAGCTGGTGGTCGGCTCAAGAACCTCGCCACCATCTTCTCTAACCCGCACCTTCCCGGCATCGATGACTACTACGAGCCGTGGACCTATGACTATGAAAACCTGACGACAGCCCCCGCTCAGGAACACCTGCCCGTGGCACGCCCGAAGTCTCTGCTGACCGGCGAAAATACGAAGATCAGATGGTCATCGAACTGGGACGACAACCTTGCCGGCTCGGTCGAGCACGGCCACAACGACCCGATACTCCAACAAATCGGCGACAAGATCAAGTTCGAGTACGAGCAGGCATTCATGTTCTACCTCCCCCGAATCTGCGAGCACTGCCTTAACCCCTCGTGTGTGGCCTCGTGCCCGACGGGGGCAATTTACAAGCGCGAGGAGGACGGGATCGTCTTGGTCGACCAGGACCGTTGCCGCGGCTGGCGACAATGCGTGACCGGATGCCCGTACAAGAAGATGTATTTCAACCACAAGACCGGCAAGGTCGAGAAATGCACATTCTGCTATCCACGTATCGAGCTCGGACAGCCCACCATCTGCTCCGAAACCTGCGTCGGACGACTGCGCTACCTCGGCTTGATGTTCTACGACCAGGATCGCGTTCTGGATGCCGCCTCGACGCCCGACGATCACGGCCTGTACGAAGCTCAGAGAAACGTGTTCCTGGACCCGAGGGACCCCGCGGTCATCCGTGCGGCGCGCCTCGCCGGCATCCCCGAAGACTGGATCGAGGCCGCCCAGCGCTCGCCCATCTGGGCGTTGATCAACGACTATCAGGTAGCTCTGCCGCTGCATCCCGAATACCGCACCATGCCGATGGTCTGGTACATTCCGCCGCTCTCACCGGTCGTGGACGCGGTGAGCGAGACCGGAGAGGATGGCGAGCGCAAGGACAACCTGTTCAACGCGATCGACCGTCTGCGGATCCCGATCGAGTACCTCGCCGGGCTCTTCACCGCGGGAGACGCCGCGCCGGTCGACAAGGTGCTGCGCAAGCTGGCCGCGATGCGCTCCTATATGCGTGACATCAACATGGGCTGGGAAGAGGACGAGTCGATCGCCGCCTCGGTGGGTATGACCGGGCAGGAGATCAAGGACATGTACCGACTCCTCGCTATCGCGAAGTACGAGGAGCGCTACGTCATTCCCCCGGCACACTACGAGGATGCCCACAAGCTCGAGAACATCGCGACCGAGTGCTCGCTCGACGTCGACGGCGGACCAGGGATGGGCGGCATGGACGGATCCTTCGGCACCGACCCTGAGATGGTGAGTGACCCCGGGGTGGGCACGCCCGGCGGCCCTGCACGTCCCGAGGGGTTGCGGATCAACCTGCTCAACTGGGACGGCAAGGGCACCCCGGAGGGGATCTTCCCGACCTCGCACGGGGCACCCAGATCCTCCCTCGACTCCGGCAGCGAGCCGTGATGATGCGCGGCGCTAGTCCCGCATATGCACCGGACCAGCTGACCCGGACATGGCAATCTGCCTCGATCCTGATGGACTACCCCGGCGATGAGCTCTTCGGGCGACTGGATCTTCTGAGCGAGGTCGCCGCCTCGCTACCCGCCAGTCTCGGCTCCGGCCTGCAGTCGACGATTGAGCACCTTCGAGGCCAATCCCTATGGGACTCCCGGAGCGACTACGTCGACACGTTCGACAACCGTCGGCGCGGTTGCCTGTTCCTGACCTACTTCTCCAACGGTGAGACCAGGAAACGGGGTCTGGCCCTGCTGCGGATCAAGCAGGTGTACACCAAGGCGGGGCTGGTCCTCACCGACGATCAGCTCCCTGACCACCTGTGCGTCGTGCTCGAGTTTGCGGCGACGACCGACCAACGTGCCGGCGTCAAGATCATCGTGGACAACCGTGCGGGTCTCGAGCTCCTGCGACTGCACCTCGTCGAGATCGACTCCCCATGGAGGGGTGCGTTGGAATCAGTCTGTGCAACCTTGCCGGCGCTGAAAGGCAAAGACCACGAAGCGGTGGAACGCTTGATCGCGCAGGGGCCCGAAGTAGAAGAAGTTGGACTCAACCCCTATGGGATGCCGGACCTGGCACCGATGCCGGGAGGCACATGATGGATAGCGCGCTCGACACGTTCTTGTGGTTGATCTTCCCCTACATCTGCCTCTCCATCTTCGTCTTGGGTCACATCGTGCGTTACCGCTATGACAAGTTCGGTTGGACGTCGAGGTCCAGCCAGATGTATGAGGACAGCATTCTCCGGTGGGCAAACCCGATGTTTCACTTTGGCATCTTGGCGGTATTCCTCGGTCATGTGATGGGCCTGGGTGTCCCGCAGAGCTGGACCGACAGGGTTGGCCTCTCCGAGGGCGCGTACCACTTCATGGCAGTCACGGTAGGCGCAGTGGCCGGCCTGTTCACGATCGTGGGCCTGATCGGCCTGCTCTATCGACGCCGGTTCACGAAGGCGGTACTCGGCGCGACGACCAAGACGGACAAGGCGATGTATCTCATGCTCACGGTCGTGATCCTGACCGGCCTGATCAACACCGGTTCGGGTGTCGTCGGTGACTATAACTATCGCCAAGGGGTGTCAGTCTGGTTCCGCGGCATCTTCTACTTCAACCCGCAGCCCGAGCTGATGGCTGACGCGCCGCTGAACTTCCAGATCCACGGCTTCTTGGCGATAGCACTGTTTGCCATGTGGCCCTTTACGCGTCTGGTTCACGCATTCACCGCCCCGCTGGGCTATTTCTTCCGCCCCTACATCCTCTATCGCACCCGTGATGATCACGAAGGATCGCGGTCACGTCGACGCGGCTGGGACAAGGTCGACACGATACCGCGTCGCCGATAGGCCACTCATCGCAGTGGCAGTCGCAGCGGGAGCCCGCCGGCCGGTCAGGAGTCCTGCGTCACGGCGGCCACGCGCGCAGTCCCATCCTCGATCGCGCTCTCAGTCGCGCCCTCGGCCTCGCGGTCCGGCTCGGCGTAGTACACCCTGGTGTCGCCGTGCTTCGAGGAGGTGATGAGCCGCCACGTCGCCGGCCACGCGGGTTCTGGGGACCGTGAGGAGCGCTCGACGACCACGACTGCGTCCGGGGTGACGTGGGCCTCGAGGCCAGCGAGCACCTCGGCGACGTCGGCGTCGCTCGCGTCATAGGGCGGGTCGAGGAACACGAGGTCCCACACCGTCGTGCCCGTGACCGTTCCCCGGACGAACCGTTCGACCGTGTCGGTGACGACACGCACCCCGGGCAGTCCTAGCGCGTCGACATTGCGCGCGCAGACCTGGGCTGCCTCCGCGGCGGCTTCCACGAGGACCACCTCGACAGCCCCCCGGCTAGCCGCCTCGAGCCCGAGGGCCCCCGAGCCCGCGTACAGGTCGAGGACCCGCGCGCCGTTGAGCACGCCGTAGTGCATAAGGCGGGAAAACATCGCCTCCCGCACCTTGTCGCTCGTGGGCCGAGTACCCCGCGGGGGTACCTCGAGACTTCTGCCACCTACGCTGCCAGCCACGATCCTCGTCACGAGGCCAGCCTACCGACACCGGCGGCGCTCACGTTCGCTCGAGGAAGTCGGCCCGCTCCCCCGGCAGCCGCTCGGCGATCGCCTCGCGCAGCACTGGGTAGCCGGTCAGCTCCGGGTCGACCGAGACGATCTCGGCCGCGTCCTCCCGGGCCTCGCCGATCACCTTGGCGTCGTGCACCACCCGCAGCAGCCTCAGTGAGCTCGCCGTCCCGGACTGCGCCACGCCGAGCACGTCACCCTCCCGGCGCAGCGAGATGTCCGCGGCCGCAAGCTCGAAGCCGTCCGACGTGCCGGCCAGGGTCGCCAACCGCTGGCTCGCGGGCGACGCTCGGGCGAACTCTTCCTTCGTCGCGCTCACCGGGAGCAGCTCCTCCGCCGCGATCGCCGAGACCAGCAGGCAGATGCCCGCATGCGCGCCACGCCCGACGCGGCCGCGCAGCTGGTGCAGCTGAGACAGGCCGAACCGGTCGGCGTCCAGGACGACCATCGCCGTCGCCCGCGGGACGTCGACTCCGACCTCGATCACCGTCGTGGAGACGAGCAGGTCGATCTCGCCGGCCGTGAAGGCCGCCATCGTCGCCTCCTTCTCCGCCGGGGGCAGCTGCCCGTGCAGGACGCCGATCCGGACGCCCGCGAGCGCGGGCAGCCCGCGCAGCTCGTCGGCCACCCCGTACACCGCTCGCAGGGGGCGCCGGGGACGCTCCTGCGCATCCGAGCCGGCCCCGCCGTCGATCCCGTCCTCCCCCTCCAGGGCGGACCCGTCGAGGTCGTCGTCGTCGGGCCCGGCGCCTGGCTCATCGGCCGTGATGCGGGCGCACACGACGTAGGCCTGACGCCCCGAGGCGATCTCGTCGCGCACCCGGGACCAGGTGCGGGCCATCCACGCAGGCTTCTCGGCGGGCACCACGTGGGTCACCACCCCCGCTCGACCGGCCGGGATCTCGCGCAGGATCGACGTCTCCAGGTCGCCGAAGACCGTCATTGCCACCGTCCGCGGGATCGGGGTGGCCGTCATGACCAGCATGTGCGGAACCTTCGTGGCCTTCGCCCGCAGTGCGTCCCGCTGTTCGACGCCGAAGCGGTGCTGCTCGTCGACGACCACGAGCCCGAGCTCGGCGAACTGCACCCCGGCGCTGAGCAGCGCGTGCGTGCCGACCACGATCCCGGCGGCGCCGCTCGCGGCGTCGAGCAGGTTCTGCTTCTTGGCCTTGGCGTTCTGGGACCCGGTCAGCAGCGCGACCCGCGTGCCGTGCGAAGACCCACCGAGCAGCCCGCCCGCGGCTAGGTCGCCGAGCAGCGCGGTGAGCGTGCGCGCGTGCTGGGCGGCGAGCACCTCGGTCGGGGCAAGCAGCGCGGCCTGGCCTCCGGCGTCGACCACCTGGAGCATGGCCCGCAGCGCCACGACCGTCTTGCCCGACCCGACCTCGCCCTGCAGCAGGCGCTGCATCGGTCGGGTCGTGGCGAGGTCCCCCGCGATCTCCTGCCCGACGGCGCGCTGCCCGGCGGTGAGCGTGAAGGGCAGCGAGGCGTCGAAGTCGTGCAGCAGGCTCGGCAGGTCACCGTCGGCGAGCAGCAGCGGGCGCGAGACCGCCTCGAGCTGGGCTGCCCGGGACCTGCGCTGGGCGAGGGCGACCTGGAGGACGAAGGCTTCCTCGTAGCGCAGCCTCTTGGTCCCGCGCGCGACCTGTTCCTTGTCCTGCGGCTGGTGGATGTCCAAGAACGCCTGGTGCAGGTCGACGAGGTGGCGACGCCGACGGACCTCCTCGGGGATCGGGTCCGGGACATCCTGGGCCGTCAGCGGGTCCAGGACGACCGACACGCACTGGGCGATCTTCCACGAGGCGATCGAGGCGTTCGCCGGGTAGATCGGGATGATCCGGCTGGCCTTGGCCCGGGCCGTCTCCTCGTTCTCGGTGTCCACCCCGACGAAGAAGTAGTCCGGGTGGGTCAGCTGACGTACCTCGCGGTACTCCGAGACGATGCCGGTGAAGAGCCCCGTGAGCCCGGGACGCAGCTTGAACTCGTGGCCGTGCAACGCACCCTTCGACTTCCCGAAGAACGTCAGGGACAGCTTGTGCTCGCCGTCGGTCACGACGGCCTGGAGCATGGCCCCGCCACGGGAGGCCATCGTGCGCACCGTGGCGCTCACGACTCGCGCCATGACCGTCACGTGCTCACCGACCACGAGGCTGGACAGGTCCGTCATCGTCCCCGGCTCGCCGTAGCGACGCGGGTAGTACCGCAACAGGTCGCCGACGGTCCCCAGGCCCAGCTTGGCGAATCCTGCCTTCTTCTTGCTCTCTCCAAGCACCTTCGCGAGCGGCTCCTGCAGGCGCGCCACCCCGGTTCCGCGCCAGGGCTCGACGCCGGTCCCGGCCTCCGGGTGACCGTCTGTGATGACGATCACCTCCGGGCGGTGAGTCTCCTGGTGTCCCGTCACTGCTCGTCCACTCCCATCACGAGGGACGCCGAGCGGCGTCCCGAGGACAGCACGACGATCTCGATCCCCGGGCATCGTCGTGCGGCTGCTACCGCGAGGTCGTCGGTGACCTGGACGGGGACCAGGTCACCGACCAGCATCGTGAGCACCGCGGCCGGGCCGTCGCGCACGTCGGCGAGGATCTCCGCGAGCCCGGCGCGGAGCGCTGCCGGGTCGGAGCCGTCGACCGTGACGGCCCGCACCGCCAGGACGGCCGTGCGCATGCCGGCAAGCCGGAGCGAGGGCGCGGGTACGGGTACGGGTACGGGTACGGGTACGGCAGCGCCGCCCGTGTCCGGCTCCCCCGCGCCCGGCCCCTGCGAGGTCGCCCACGCCGACATCGCCGCGACCACATGCAGATCGCTCACGCTCTCCACGACGTCCATCCCCGGCAACAGCCCATGCCCTGGAAGCACCGACCCGGCCAGCTCGAGGGCCTGCCGGACGGTGCTCGCATCGGCTGGCACCAGCGTGACGCGCGCGGCCGTGGTCTCCAGCGCACCGCGACGGAGATCGTCGCGACCGATCGGCGCCGTCCCCCGCAGCACCACGACCGCCCCGCTGCGCGCGAGATCGGTCACGAGACCGGGCGAGGCGATGCATGCCACGACGCCGTGCGGCGGCTGCGCGCCATGAGCGCGCGCTGCGACCTGGTTCGGCAGGCTACGGACCACGATCTGGCGCTGGCTCCAGCCGTCGGCGACGCGCAGAGCCGCGAGCGGATGGTCGGTGTGCACGTGCACCTGCCACGTCCCGTTCGTCTCGGCGCTCTCGGCAGCAGCGGACTCGTCCGCGCCGCCGACCACCACGACGGAGTCCCCGACCTGGATCAGCCTCTCGCGCAGGGTCGAAGCGATCGTGTCGATCTCCTGCCGATCTGCTCCCACGTGCCCGACGACGAACATCACCTCGAACTCGCCGTCCGACGCCGTGTGGTCGGCCTGGGCGACGCCGGCATGGGCATGGGCCACCTGGGCATCGGCGGGGTGCGTGACGGCGTCGGCCACGGCGAGCGAGTCCATGATCGTGATCCTGCCTGCCGCCTCTGACACCACCGACGCTGAGGCCGCGTCGAGGCTGAGCCCCAGCGCGTCGAGGATGAGCACCAGGCCGTAGGCGCCGGCGTCGAGCACACCGGCCGCGGCGAGCACGTCGAGCTCCTTGACGCTGCGCTCGAGCGCAACCTGGGCGCCTGCCCGGGCCACGTCGACGACATGGTGCAGCCCCACGACCGGGGAGGGCGCTCCCGGCGCCACCCGAGCCGAGTGCGCTTCGAGCGCGTGGGCGGCCGCGCGGGCGGCGCCGGTCGCCGCAGTGAGGATCGTGCCCTCCCGGGGGCGACCGACGGCGTCATAGGCGCAACGCGAGGCCTCGACGAGGCCGGCCACGACGGCAGCAGCGCTGGCGCCCCCCGCCCCCGCACGGCCGGCGATCCCGAGCGCGAAGCCGCGCAGGTACTCGCTGAGGATGATCCCGGAGTTGCCGCGCGCACCCATCAGGGCGCCGCGGGCGAGCGCGCGCAGCGCCTCGTCGAGACCAGCCGTGGCTCCGAGCGCGTCTAGGGCGTCCCGTCCGTCACCGAGCGTGAGGCACAGGTTGGTCCCGGTGTCGGAGTCCGCGACCGGGAACACGTTTGCCTCGTTGATCACCGGGCGGGCCGCGGTGAGCAACTCCATCGCGAGAACCACCCACGTCCGCACGACCGCGACCGTCAGGAGGTCGCCTCCTCCCTCTGATGACACGTCGTCGCTCGTCGTCACACCTCTCCCATCGCCTGCCTTCAACCTCACATGATGACGCACACGGGCCGCCGGGGTGCATCGGGCGGCCCGCGAGGGACCGCTCGGACCGGCCAACGACCTCCCCGGGACCCGCCGCGGATCGGCTCAGTCCAAGCCTCTGCGGCCCCCTGGAGCCGTGCCAGAGCCCCGATCTCGAGCCGCATTTGAGAACCGGGCCAAAAATCGGCTACTCTATCGAGGTTGCCCGCATTCACCAGGGCATGCGCGAACCACACCGCAGCCGTCAGGTCATACTGCCGGAAACCGTGGCTCCGCATCCACAGACCATTGAATTCGCGCCCCTAGCGGCGTGCACGACGATCAGGAGAGACCGTGGCTGCCAACTGCGAAGTCTGCGCCAAGAGCCCGAGCTTCGGGCACAGCATCTCGCACTCGCACGTGCGCACGAAGCGCCGCTGGAACCCGAACATCCAGCGCGTTCGCGCAATCGTCAACGGTGCGCCCAAGCGCCTTTACGTGTGCACCTCCTGCCTCAAGGCAGGCAAGGTTACGCGTCACATCTGAGCCCTCCTCACGGAGAGCGCAGAAGGAAGCCCGTCGGATTCGGTCCGGCGGGCTTCTGTGTTGTCTGCACATCGCTGTGTGCACATCGCGACGATGTCCGCCTTCTACAGTTCGCCCCTCTTCAACTGTTGGCCTAGGGCACTTCTCGTGGCAGGCTGACTCCATGGTGGACCAACTCGAAGACGTGACGATCCGGACGGCGACCCCCGACGACGCTCGGGCGATCGCCCGCGTGCACATCGCATCCTGGCGCGAGGCCTACGCCGGCATCGTGCCCGACGAGTACCTCTCCTCCCTCGACATCGACGCGCGCGAGAAGCGTTGGCTCGATGTCATCTCCGACGGGACCTCGAGCACGTGGCTCGCCGAGATCGCTCGACGGACCGTCGGCTTCGCCAACATCGGTCCGTGCCGCGACGAGGACGCCGAGGAGGGCGACCTCGAGCTCTACGCGATCTATCTCGACCCCGAGGCCTGGGGCCGTGGGGTCGCCCGCGACCTCATGCGCACCCTCCTGGCCGAGGTGCCGCCCACGACCCCCGTCTCCCTCTGGGTCCTCGCGGACAACGACCGTGCCCGCCACTTCTACCGGCGTCACGGATTTGCCCCCGACGGCGTGGAGAAGATCGAGGAGTACAGCGACAAGGGCCTGACCGAGGTGCGCTACCGCCGTGCCTGAACGCGCCTGACCGGGCTCGCCCAAGCTCCCCGGTCAACCCGCGAAGTGGTCCCATCCCGGTCCCGTGACCGGGGGCTCCGCCCCCGCGACGGTCACTCGCGCTGTGCTGCTGGCGCCAAGCTCCCGCACCGACCCGATCACCCGGAACCCGGCCGGCAGTTCGACACCGGCCGGGAAGGTCGCGAGCATGCCGTGATCCTCGCCACCGGTGAGCACCCAGGTCAGCGGGTCGATCCCGAGCCGCCCGGCTGCCTCGCTCAGCGCGGCCAGGTCGCCCGGGACGGAGTCGGCCGGGTCGAGGAGGTCGATGGTGACCCCGCTCGCCCGAGCGATCCGGCCGGCGTCGCGCAGCAGGCCGTCGGAGATGTCGAGCATGGCGCTCGCACCGGCCACACCCGCGCGTACACCGGCCTCGAGCGGGGGGTCAGGTCGCAGGAACGCGGCCACGAGGGTGGGGTCCGGATCGGCGACGGCGGCGCCCAGCAGCGCAAGCCCTGCGGCCGACCGGCCGAGCACGCCTGCGAGGGCCACCGTGTCACCGGGCTGCGCGCCCGACCGCAGGACCGGGGGGCGCCCGGCCAGGTCACCGTGCACGGTGACCGCCACGACTATCATCTGCCCCCCGGACAGGTCCCCGCCGACGACGGCCGCTCCATGCGCCCCGCACGCATCGGCCAGGCCGCGCGCCAGGTCCGTCACCCAGGACACCTCGAGGTCGCCGGGGATGACCAGGGACACCACGAGCGACGTGGCCCGGGACCCCATCGCGGCGCAGTCGGCGAGATTCTGCATGGCAGCTCGCCATCCGACGTCGTAGCCCGTCGACCAGGCGCGAATGAAGTGCCGGTCCTCGACGAGGACGTCGGTCGAGACGACGAACCGGCCGTCGGGGGCGGACACCACGGCTGCGTCGTCGCCGGGTCCGACGATGGTCGAAGCGGCGGTCGGCAGGAGCGGGACGAAGCGGGCGAGCAGCTGCTCCTCCGAGAGGTCCCGGACGAGTTCGAGGTCAGTCACGCAGCAACTTTACCGCTGCCCGGGCGGGCGACCGGCGGACGTTACAGTGGCTGCGTGCCTTCCCCTCACGTCCGTGCCCACAATGGCTCTGCCCACACCAGCCCTGCCCGACGCCGTCCGCTCACCCGCTCCCGCCGCGCCGCCCTCGCGCTGCTGGTCGCCGCCGTCGGTTCAGCGGTCGCCGGCTGCACCCCGACGATCAACGTGACCGCGGGCGAGGACGCCGGCAATCCCCTGTGCGCCCGGACGGTGCTCATGGTCCCGGCCGAGGTGGGTGGCCTGCCCAAGGTCAAGGCGTCGAGTCAGGCGACCGCCGCCTGGGGAGAGCCGGGTGCGGCGATCACGCTGCGCTGCGGCGTCTCGCAGCCCGCCGTCGGGGTGGGCAACTGCCAGGAGATCGTGGTGCCGATCAGCGGGGTCGACACGGCCTTCGACTGGATCACGTCCTCGGACGAGAAGGGATGGACATTCACGACCTACGGGCGCGAGCCCGCCGTCTCCGTCCAGGTCCCCGCAGCGATCTCGGGACAGCCCACCGCCGCCCTCGTCGACCTCGCCTCCGCGGTCAACGAGATCCCGGTCACCAAGCGCTGCGTGTAGGTCGACCTCAGCGCAGCCCGGTCGGCCGTTCGAGGGCCAGCTCGAGCAGCTCTGTGATGAGGTCGGAGTAGCCGAGGCCGCTCTTCTCCCACATCCGCGGGTACATCGAGAATGGCGTGAACCCGGGCATCGTGTTGATCTCGTTGACAATGACCTTCCCGGTCGGGGTGACGAACACGTCCACGCGGGAGAGCCCCTCGGCGGCCACCGCCTCGAAGGTGCGCACCGCTACGTCCTGCACCTCGGCGATGATCTCGGACGGCAGGTCCGCGGGGCAGGTGAGCACGACGCTCGCCTCGTCGAGGTACTTGGCCTCGAAGGTGTAGAAGTCATGATTGAGGTCGGTGACCTCGATCTCACCGGGCAGCGAGGCACGCGGACGCTGACCCGTGCGCCCGCCGAGCACGGCGCACTCGATCTCGCGCCCCACGATGCCCGCCTCGACGATCACCTTGGGATCGTGCTTGCGGGCCTCGGCGATGGCGGCCGGCAGGTCGGCCAGGTCGTTGACCTTGGAGATGCCCAGGCTCGACCCGGCCCGGGCGGGCTTGACGAAGACCGGCAGGCCGAGGTTCGCGATCGACTCGGTCCAGGCCTTGGGGTTCGCATCCCACTCCCCCGGACGGATCACGGCGAACGGGCCGATCGGCAGCCCCTGGCCGGCCAGCACGAGCTTCATGAAGTGCTTGTCCATACCGACCGCGGAGGCCAGCACCCCGGCGCCGACGTAGCGGACGTCGGCGAGCTCGAGCATGCCCTGGAGCGTGCCGTCCTCGCCGAAGGGGCCGTGCAGCAGCGGGAAGACGACGTCGACGTCGCCCAGGATCGCCGGGAGCTCACCGGGGACGAGCTCGCGCAGCGCGCGCTCACCGGTGGCCATGGGCAGCAGGACCTCACGGTCGGTGGCCACCACCTCGGGCAGGTGCCCCTCGGAGATCGCCCACAGGTCGGGGTCGTCGGCGGCCACGACCCACTGACCCGAGCGGGTGATGCCCACCGGGATCACGTCGAAGCGGTCGCGGTCGATCGCGCGCATGACGCCGGCGGCCGTCGCGCAGGAGATGACGTGCTCGCCGGAGCGGCCGCCGAAGAGCAGCACGACGCGCGCGCGCCGGGGCGCGGTGGTCTTGGAGGTGGGTGGCAGCTGGGGTTCGGGCACGGTAGGCATCGCGTGCGACTTTACCGGAGTCGACGGCATAGTCTCAGTCCCATGACCGACGCGCCACACAACCCCGCAGCCACCGGACCTCGTTCCCACCCCGCCACGCTCGCCCGGGCCACCGTGGCCGTCACGGCCGGCCGGCCGCCGCGCGTCCAGGGCGCGCCGGTCAACCCGCCCGTGGTGCTCTCCTCGACGTACGTCTCCGCGGGTGTCGCCGGCCCGGGTGAGAAGCTCTACACCCGCATGGATACCGAAACCTGGGGACCCTTCGAGGACGCCGTCGCCGCCCTGGAGGGCGCCTCCCAGCCCGGCGTCGTGTTCGGATCCGGCATGGCCGCGATCGCCTCCGTCCTGTCGATGGTGCCCGACGGCGGCAAGGTCGTCGTGCCCCGCCACGCCTACCAGGTGACCCTCGGCTTCGTCGACGACATGGCGCTGCGCCACCGGGTCACGGTCGTGCGGGTCGACGTGGCCGACTCCGAGGCGACGATCGCCGAGTTCGCCGGCGCCGACCTCGTGTGGATCGAGTCCCCCACCAACCCCATGCTCGAGGTCGCCGACCTGCCCGTGCTGATCGACGCCGCGCACCGCGCGGGCGCCCTGGTGGCCGTGGACAACACCTTCGCAACTCCCCTCGTGCAGCGTCCCCTCGAGATGGGGGCCGACATCGTCGTGCACTCCGCCACGAAGTACCTCGCCGGGCACTCAGACGTCGTGCTCGGGATCACGGTGACCAGCTCGGCGCACCTGAACGCCACGATCCGCGCCTACCGCACCCTGCACGGGGCGATCGCCGGGCCGTGGGAGGTGTGGCTCGCGCTGCGCGGGCTGCGCACGCTGTCGCTGCGCGTCGAGCGCGCCCAGGCCAACGCCGCCGAGCTTGCCCTTCGACTCTCGACCCACCCCGCCGTCGAGCAGGTGCGCCACCCGAGCCTGCCGGGCGACCCGGGGCACGAGGTCGCCTCGCGGATCATGGACGGCTACGGCGCGATCATCGGCCTGCGTCCGCGCGGGGGCGCCGCGGCGGCCGACGCCGTCGTCGCCGCGCTCGCGCTGTGGACACCGGCCACGAGCCTGGGTGGCGTCGAGTCGACCCTCGAACGCCGACGCCGCTTCCCGACCGAGTCCGTGACAGTGCCGGAGGACCTGCTGCGGATGAGCGTCGGGGTCGAGGACGTCGAGGACCTGTGGGCCGACCTCGACCAGGCGCTCAACCACGGGCTTGACCAGCTCTGACCCCGAGTCGCGATCGCCGCCAAGATGTGACGCTTTCTTGACCGACGCAGGCGCGGTCGGTCCTATCGTGAGAGAAAGGCCGACTGCGAAGCGATCCATTGGATCGCTGGGTCCGCCCAGAGTGAGTGCCGGAGGCGCACGATGGATGCCCACACCTCGCGAAGCCGACGCCAGCGCAAGCCGGTCTCGATCCGGGTCGCCGCGATCGCTGTCGGAGGGGCGCTGACCCTGGTCGGCTGCGACGGCTACGTCAATCCCGGGACCCCCAGCTACTCCACGGCAGAACCAGCACCGACCACGTCCTCGCCTTCCGAGCCCGCGCCGCCGGACAGCTCGACAACCACACCTGAGGGCGGGGCGACCACCACGGCGCCACCCGCCGACGACGTCACCGCACCACCGCCGTTCCCGGCCGACACCTCACCGGACACAGCCGAGGCATCAGAGGGCGCGATGCTCACCGTGACCGACGTCCGCGTGGCCCACCACCCCGGCTTCGACCGCGTCGTCTACGAGATGGCCGGGACCGGGACGCCCGGCTGGACGGTCGCCTACGTCTCCGAGGCGGTCCAGGACGGCAGCGGTATGCAGCTCTACCTCGCCGGTGAGGCCAGGCTCTCGGTCGCGATCTCCGGAAGCGCCTACCCGAGCGACTCGGGAGCCACACAGTTCACACATTCCACCGCCGTGCGCGGGGACGGCACGACGATCGTGACCGAGGTCGTGGGATGGAGCGTCTTCGAGGGGATCACCGGGTCCTTCATCGGGATCACCGAGCCCGGTCACCCCTTCCGGGCCTACCTCCTGGACGACCCAGTCCGAGTAGTCGTCGACGTCTCGGAGACGCGCGAGTGACCTGCTTCAGGCGACGTGGCCTACGTCCGAACGGCCGGTTCCCTCGGCTCGCTGCGGACGGGCGAGAAGGCCACGTGCCATGTCCTCGACCGGCAGCCCAGCGTGGAGCACACCCACGACGGCCTCGGTGATCGGCATCTCTACCCCGACAGAGCGGGCCAGTTCAAGCACGGACCGGCACGACTTGACACCTTCTGCGGTCCCACCGGTCGCCACGATGGCGTCCTCGAGGGCCATACCCTGGCCCAGGTGACGACCCAGGGTGTGGTTGCGGGAGGACGGCGAGGCGCAGGTGGCCATGAGGTCCCCCATACCCGCCAGCCCCGGGAAGGTCTCGCTGTCGGCTCCCAGGGCGAGCCCGAGCCGCGTGATCTCGGCCAGTCCGCGGGTGATGACCGTGGCGGTCGTGTTGTACCCGAAGCCGCGCCCCTGGGCCATCCCGACCGCGAGGGCGATGACGTTCTTCACGGCCCCGCAGAGCTCGACGCCCACGACGTCGGCATTCGTGTAGGGACGGAAGTACCCCGACGAGCAGGCCTTGGCCACGAGGGCGGCCGTCGCCGGGTCCGTCGAGGAGACCACGGTCGCGGTCGGCTGCCGCTGGGCGATCTCGCCGGCGAGGTTGGGGCCGGAAACCACCGCGACGCGCCTGGCGTCGATGTCGAGGGCCTCCGCGACCACCTGGCTCATCCGCTGGTCGGTGCTCAGCTCGACGCCCTTCATGAGGGACACCGCGACGGCATGGGCGGGCAGGAAGGCGCGCAACGGCTCGAGCGTGGCGCGCGCGCTCTGGGAGGGGATGGCGATCACCACGAGGTCGGCCCCGGCGAGGGCCTGGGCGGCGTCGGTCGTCGCGGTGATCGTCTCCGGGAGCACGACCCCGGGCAGGTAGCGGCCGTTGACGTGGTCGGTGTTGACCTGCTCGGCCGTCTCGACGCTACGACCCCACAGGCGCACGGAGCACCCGGCGTCGGCGAGCACCTGGGCGAAGGTGGTGCCCCAGGCACCGGATCCGAGGACAGCGGCGATCATCGGGCGGCTCCGCCGTCGGCGTCGGGGTCTGTCGAGGTCTCCGGCGCGACTGTCTCCGGCGCCGCCGACTTCCCAGACTTGCGCATGTCGAAGCGGACGGCCGGAGCGGCCTCGCCCCGGAGCTCGACGAGCAGGTCGGTGATCGCCGTCATGATCCGCTCCGTGGCTTCCCGGAGCACCGCGGCGTCCATCGGGCGGTCGTAGAGGTCCGCGAGGTCGACCGCGGGGCCGGCGTGGACGGAGACCTTCTTGCGCGGGAAGGGCCGCAGCCGCTTGGAGTACTGGCCCAGGATGTTCTGCGGTCCCCACTGGGCCACCGGGATGACCGGGACGCGGCTGCTGAGCGCGAGGCGCGCGGCCCCGGTCTTGCCGACCATCGGCCACAGGTTCGGATCGCGGGTCAGGGTGCCCTCGGGGAAGACCGCGACGCACTCCCCGTTCTGCAGCTGCGTGACGGCGTCGGCCAGCGAGGAGGCCGCGCCGGCGGAGTTGCGGTGCACGGGGATCATGCCGGTCTTGTCGAGCACCGTACGCAGCACGGGGATCTTCCACAGCGACGCCTTCGCGAGGATCCGCGGCGGGCGGGAGGAGTCGTAGAGGTAGTGCGCGAACGTCAACGGGTCGATATTCGTCATGTGGTTCGCTGCGGCGATGTACCCGCCCGTGGTGGGAAGGTACTCGGTTCCCTGCCAGTCCAGCTTGCACACCGCCCGCAGGAACGGCTTCACGACCCCCGCAACGATGCGGTACGTGAGGTCTCTGTTCTTGCGGCCGGACGCGCTTGTCTCAACTGTCACGGGGCAAGATTACCGCTACCGTGCCGACGCCGGTCCCTTTCCGAGGTGGAACGGGACCGGCGCCGATCGAGTCACGTTCTAGTCCCGGGAGAACTCGGCGCCGAGTGCCTCGAGCTTTTCGGTAAACCGCTCGTAGCCGCGGTCGATGAGCTGGATGCCGCGGACCGTGGAGACACCCTTGGCGGTCAGGGCCGCGATGAGGTGGCTGAACCCGCCCCTCAGGTCCGGGACCTCGATCTCGGCGGCGGCGAGCGGCGTCGGGCCGGAGATGACGGCGGAGTGGTAGAAGTTGCGCTGGCCGAAGCGGCACGGGCGCCCGCCGAGGCACTCCTTGTAGACCTGGATGTTCGCGCCCATCCCCACGAGCGCCTCGGTGAAGCCGAAGCGGTTCTCGTAGACCGTCTCGTGGACGATCGAGAGGCCCTTGGCCTGGGTCAGCGCGACGACGAGCGGCTGCTGCCAGTCGGTCATGAAGCCGGGGTGGACGTCCGTCTCCAGGACGATCGACCGGAGCTCGCCGCCCGGGTGGAAGAACCGGATGCCGTCCTCCTCGACCTCGAACTCGCCGCCGACCTTGCGGAAGGTGTTGAGGAAGGCAGTCATCTCGGGCTGGGTGGCGCCCTTGACGAAGATGTCACCCTGGGTGGCCAGCGCCGCCGAGGCCCAGGACGAGGCCTCGATCCGGTCGCTGAGCGCGGTGTGGCGGTAACCGGAGAGACGCTCGACGCCCTCGATGCGGATCACCCGGTCGGTGTCGACCGAGATGATCGCGCCCATCTTCTGCAGCACGTTGATGAGATCCATGATCTCGGGCTCGATCGCCGCGTTGGACAGCTCGGTGATGCCCTCGGCGCGGACGGCCGTGAGCAGCAGCTGCTCGGTCGCGCCGACGCTCGGGTACGGGAGGGAGATCTTGGTCCCGTGCAGGCCGTTGGGCGCGGTCAGGTGGATGCCCTGCTCGCGCTTGTCCACCTGGGCACCGAACTGACGCAGGATGTCGAGATGGAAGTTGATCGGGCGGTCGCCGATCCGGCAGCCGCCGAGGTCGGGGATGAACGCCTCGCCGAGACGGTGCAGCAGCGGGCCGCAGAACAGGATAGGGATCCGGCTCGAGCCCGCATGGGTGTCGATGTCGGCCACGTGGGCGGACTCGACGTTGCTGGGGTCGAGCTTGAGCACCCCGGCCGGCGCGTCGTAGTCGACCGCGACGCCGTGCAGCTCCAGGAGACCGGAGACGACGTTGACGTCGCGGATCTCGGGGACGTTGCGCAGCACGCTGGGGCCGTCACCCAGCAGGGAGGCGACCATGGCCTTGGAGACGAAGTTCTTCGCGCCACGGACGGTGATGGTTCCGTTCAACGGGTTTCCGCCGTTGACGTAGAGCAGATCTGTCATGACGCTATCGTCGCCTATCGATCGGGCTGCGTCCTACTCAGAGCGCAGGCGTACACGGGGTCTTCACCGCTCGAACGCAACCGCGAGGCCACCTATTCCTAGGTGACCTCGCGGGTTCATGCAGGTCGTGCGGTCAGGACACGGGGCGGGCTGCCACGATCTCGACCGGCGGGAGGTGCTTGGCGGGGAGCGTCGTGGGACGCCAGGCGGCCCGCGTCGTCTCGAACTCGGCGATCTCGTCCGAGTGCTGGAGGGTCAGGCCGATGTCGTCGAGGCCCTCGATGAGGCGCCAGCGGGTGTAGTCGTCGACCTGGAAGGGCACGACGACGTCGTCCGCGGTCGCGGTGCGGTCGATCAGGCTGACCGTCACCTCGGTCCCGGGCTTGGTCTCCAGGACCTTCCACAGCAGCTCGATGTCTTCCGGGGCAACCTGGCCGGCGAGCAGACCCTGCTTGCCGGAGTTGCCGCGGAAGATGTCCGCGAAGCGCGTCGAGAGGACGACCTTGAAGCCGTAGTCCTTGAGCGCCCACACGGCGTGCTCACGCGAGGACCCGGTCCCGAAGTCGGGCCCGGCCACGAGCACGCTGCCGGTCGTGTACGCCGGCTGGTTGAGGACGAAGGACTCGTCGCTGCGCCAGGCCGAGAAGAGCGCGTCCTCGAAGCCCGTGCGGGTCACGCGCTTGAGGTAGACCGCAGGGATGATCTGGTCGGTGTCGACGTTGCTGCGACGCAGCGGGACGCCCACTCCGGTGTGCGTGGTGAACTTCTCCATGATGACTCCAGAAACTCTTGTTCGGGGCGCGATCAGGCGGACGCGAGGGCGTCGGCTGCGTCCTTGGCGAGGTCGGACGGCGAGGACAGGGTTCCGCGGATCGCGGTTGCGGCAGCCACGAGCGGAGAGACCAGGTGGGTGCGACCACCCTTGCCCTGACGGCCCTCGAAGTTGCGGTTCGACGTGGAGGCGCTGCGCTCCCCCGGTGCCAGCTGGTCCGGGTTCATGCCCAGACACATCGAGCAGCCGGCGTTGCGCCACTCGGCACCGAAGTCGAGGAAGACCTTGTCCAGGCCCTCGGCCTCGGCCTGCAGGCGCACGCGCGCCGAGCCGGGGACGACCAGGACGCGGAGCGTGTCGGCCTTCTTCTTGCCCTCGACGATCTCGGCGACGGCCCGCAGGTCCTCGATCCGGCCGTTGGTGCACGAGCCGATAAAGACCGTGTCGATCGCGATGTCGCGCAGCGGGGTACCGGGGTTGAGTCCCATGTACTCGATCGCACGCTCGGCCGTGAAACGGTCGTTCTCGTCGGCGATCTCGGAGGGGATCGGGACGTTGGCGGACAGCGGCAGGCCCTGGCCCGGGTTGGTGCCCCAGGTGACGAACGGCTCGAGGTCGGTGGCCTCGAGGAAGACCTCGGTGTCGAAGGTCGCGTCGTCGTCCGTCTTGAGCGTCCTCCAGTACTCCACGGCGGCGTCCCAGTCGGCGCCCTCGGGCGCGTGCGGGCGGCCCTCGAGGTAGTCGAAGGTGATGTCGTCCGGAGCGATCATGCCGGCGCGGGCGCCGGCCTCGATGGACATGTTGCAGATCGTCATGCGACCTTCCATCGACAGCGCGCGGATGGCCTCGCCGCGGTACTCCAGGACGTAGCCCTGGCCCCCACCGGTGCCGATCTTCGCGATCACGGCCAGGATGATGTCCTTGGCCGTGCTGCCCTCGGGGAGGGCGCCGTTGACGGTGATCGCCATCGTCTTGAACGGTGCCAGCGGCAGCGTCTGCGTGGCCATCACATGCTCGACCTCGGACGTGCCGATGCCGAAGGCGAGGGCACCGAAGGCGCCGTGCGTGGAGGTGTGGGAGTCGCCGCAGACGACCGTGAGCCCGGGCATGGTCAGACCGAGCTGAGGGCCGACGACGTGCACGATGCCCTGGTCTGCGTCACCGAGGGAGTGCAGGCGGATGCCGAACTCCTTCGCGTTGTTGCGCAGGGTGTCGATCTGCGTGCGGCTCGTGAGGTCCGCGATCGGCAGGTCGATGTTGAGCGTCGGGGTGTTGTGGTCCTCGGTCGCGATCGTCAGGTCCGGGCGACGGACCGGACGTCCAGCGAGGCGCAGTCCCTCGAACGCTTGGGGACTGGTGACCTCGTGGACGAGGTGGAGGTCGATGTAGAGAAGGTCAGGTGCACCATCACTACCTCGGCGCACCAGGTGCGCATCCCAGACCTTCTCTGCCAGCGTGCCGGCCATCACTGTTCCTCTCGTACACCGTCTCCCCCGGCCCTCGGCGGCCCGTGCGGGTGACATGTGCGGTTTTTTGGGGGGCTTTCGGAGAGTCCATTTGCGTCTCAGCCTTCGAGACTGCAATATCGACCTATGGACAATTCTAGCGGAGTCGGAGTGCTCGACAAGGCAGCATCCGTTTTGGGTGCTCTTGAGGCAGGACCGGCCACCCTCGCACAGCTCGTCGCAGCCACGCAACTGGCCCGCCCAACGGCCCATCGCCTTGCTGTGGCGTTGGAGCACCACCGTCTCGTCACTCGAGACATGCAGGGCAGGTTCGTGCTCGGACCGCGGCTCAACGAGCTCGCGACCGCGGCCGGCGAGGACCGTCTGCTCGCCGCCGCGAACCCGGTTCTGACCGCATTGCGAGACCACACGGGCGAGAGCGCCCAGCTCTACCGTCGCCAGGGCGACCAACGCATCTGCGTCGCGGCCGCCGAGCGTCCGGTCGGTCTGCGCGACTCGATCCCGGTCGGGGCCACCCTGACGATGCACGCCGGCTCGGCCGCGCAGATCCTTCTCGCCTGGGAGGAGCCAGACCGCCTGCACCGCGGGCTCCAGGGAGCGAAGTTCACCGCGACCATCCTCTCCGGCGTCCGACGCCGCGGCTGGGCCCAGTCCGTCTCCGAGCGCGAGGTGGGGGTCGCCTCCGTCTCGGCGCCCGTCCGCGGGCCGTCCGGCCGCATCGTGGCCGCCGTCTCCATCTCCGGCCCCGTGGAGCGCCTGAGCCGCCAGCCCGGCCGCCTGCACGCCGGCTCCGTGGTCGCCGCCGCCAACCGCCTCACCGAGGTCCTGCGCCGCTCGGGCGAATAGCCCTCCGCGTCACCTCTCCGCTCCCCGGGCGCGGCACCCTCAGGTGCCGCGCCCGAGCCATCTCCGGATGCGGCAGGGCTCTCGCAGCCCCAGGCCCACCTCCGATCCCCCTCCGATCCCCCTCCCCCGTCGCCCCCCCGTCGCCGGACTCGTGAGCCAGGCGGGTCCGCCTCCGGATAACTGGCGTCATTCACGAGTTCGGCGGGGCTGGGGGCACGAAGCTTGCGGACGGGTGAGCGAGTGAACACGGGACGCAGGGCGCACTGTGACGTGTAGCACAACTGCGAGTGGCGGGCTGGGGTCGGCCGTGATGGGACGACGGTGCGCGAGGCTCTCGCGGCCGAAAACAAACAAAGGCCCGACCAGCGAACCGGTCGGGCCTTACGTTGTACCCCCAACGGGATTTGAACCCGTGTTACCGCCGTGAGAGGGCGGCGTCCTAGGCCGCTAGACGATGGGGGCCTAAGAACCTGATCACCTGCTGTGCAGCCGGTGGATCAACTTCCGATTGAGAACTCTACATCATGTTTCTCGGCGGTTTTGCGCCGTATAAAACCGTAGAAATTCTCCGCTGGGGTACCAGGACTCGAACCTAGAATGTCGGTACCAGAAACCGATGTGTTGCCGATTACACCATACCCCAATGAGCACTGACTTCCGGTGAATCGTCCCGCTTTCGCAGGGCGTTTCCGTGAGCCGCACCGAACGGAAACATTACCGGACGGTCGCCCGATCCACCAAACCGGCCGTCCCCGGCGGTCCGTTCGGCGGGTTCTCGGTGTGGTGACCAGCGTCCCTCCAGCGGTAGACCAGCCCGCGCCGACATGGCACGGTCAGATCATGACTTCGAACCTCGCGGGCGACGGCCCGGCTCCGACCACAGCGGCCGCCATCGCCCCGCCGCACGCCCGCCAAGGGGTGGACCCTGCCTCGCGCACGGACCGTGCGCAGTCCTTCGAGCAGGGCGCTCAGGTCTACGCCCAGGTCCGTCCCGAGTACCCGCCCGAGGCCGTGGACTGGTTGCTGCCCGCCGGGGCCGGGCCTGGCACGCACGTGCTGGACCTCGCCGCGGGCACGGGCAAGCTCACCCGGAGCCTGGTCGCACGCGGACTGCAGGTCACCGCGGTCGAGCCGTCGCAGGCCATGCGGGCCGAGCTCGAACGCGCGCTCCCCCAGGCCACCGCGCTGCCCGGGACCGCCGAGTCGATCCCCCTGGAGACCGCGAGCGTCGACACCGTCGTCGTCGGGCAGGCCTGGCACTGGTTCTCCCCCGAGCCCGCCGCGGCCGAGATCGCCCGGGTGCTGCGCCCGGGCGGACGGCTCGGGATCGTGTGGAACGTCCGGGACAACTCAACCGACTGGGTCCGCGCCTTCACCGAGATCATCCACCGCGGCGACACCCTCGCCCCGAGCTACCAGCCGCCGACCCTCGACCTGCCCGACGGCGCCCTCTTCGGACCGCCCGAGCACACGACCTTCCGCTGGCACGCCGCCATGACGCCCGCGGGCCTGCGGGCCCTCGCCGCCTCGCGCAGCTACCTCCTCACCCTCGACGCGGCCAGCCGTGACGCACTGCTCAACGCCGTCGACCACCTCACGAGCACGCACCCCGACCTGCGCGGCAAGGACCTCATCGACCTCCCCTACGACGCGCAGTGCTGGCGCGCGGACCGCCTGCCGTCGCCGTTGACCTCCGGACCCGGCCGTGGCTGACCTCATCGAGTCCGGCCCCGTCACCGCGGACGACGTGCGGGAGAGCGCGCGATGGTTCACCCAGGTGCTGCGTACCGGCGCCCAAGGAGACTTCGACGCCCCCGCAGGCAACCTGGCCTGGTCGTGCTGGCGCACGGGCGAGCACGTGGTCGACGACATGCTCGCCTACGCCCTTCAGCTCGCCGGGCTCCCGCGGCTCGATTACCTGCCGCTGGTCGCCGCTGACGGCGGCGACGACATCGCACGCGTGGACCGCTCGAGCGGGGTCGGCGGACTCAGCGAGACGCTCACGGCGAGCGCTGAGCTGCTCGCCACCCAGGTGGCCAGCGCCTCGCCCGACGCACGCGCCTTTCACCCCTATGGCCTCTCGGACGGACCCGGCTTCGCCGCCATGGGCGTGGTCGAGCTGCTCGTCCATGGGTACGACACGGCGCAGGGGCTGGGAGTCGACGTCACCCCCGCTGGGCGTCTGCCGATTCCGGAGGGGCCCGCGCTGCGGGCCACCCACCGGCTGTTCGTGCACCCGCCTGGCGCGCGGCCGGCGGCCGCGCTGCTGTGGTGCACCGGCCGCATCGCCCTGCCCGGGCGTTCCCGGCAGACCCGATGGACGTGGGACTCCACGGTCAGATGAGGGGTGTCACACGGATCTCACATCCGGGTGCAAGGCATTGCGTCAGCCGAGAACGAGGACCCCCACGAGGCTGACGCCGACCGCGATCGTCGCCGATATCGCGCCGAGGGCCAGCGGACGCCCGCCGGTGGCGATCAGCCTCCGCAGGTCGACGCCCGTGCCGAGAGCGAACATCGCTGCCGTGAGCATGAGATTGCTCACAGTCTCGGCCCCGACGAGCAGGGCCCCAGGGAGCACTCCCGTCGAGCGGACCAGGACCGCGGCAAGGAAGCCGAGCACAAAGAGCGGGACCGGCGCGACCCTGGTGCGGTTCGCCTGCCCGGGCTCGATGGCCCGGCGGACCATGGACACCCCTGCGGTGAGCGGGGCGAGCAGGACCACCCGCGCGAGCTTCGCGACCGTGGCTGCGGCCAGCGCCGTGGTCGAGACCATCCCGGCCGCGGCGACGACCTGCGCGACCTCCTGCACGCTCGCCCCGATCCACAGCCCGGCCTGGGCGTCGTCGAGGCCGATGACCGAGACCAGCCACGGCAGCACGAAGATCGCGAGCGACCCGTAGATCGTCACGAGCGCGAGCGAGGTGCCCAGCGCATCGGCAGCCTCGGTGTCAGCGCCGGCGAGCGCTGCCGCGCCAGGACCCCCAGGCTGCCTCGTGACGGCCTCCCGGGGCCCGGCCGTCCCTGCCATCGCGGCGATCGCCACGGCCCCGCAGATCGAAAATCCGGTGGCGACGTAGAGCCGGGTCAGGCGGGCCACGCCCAGAGCCTTGCCGACAAGGAGCGTTCCGATGAAGGTGCAGGTCACCGTCACCGCGATGACGGTCACGCCGCGCCACCCCAGGTCGACCACCTGGCCCAGGGAGAGCTTGAGGCCGAGCAGCACCACCCCGGCACGCAGGACGTGCTTGGTGGTCCACCCTAGGCCCGTGGAGGCCGTGGCGGGCGCGCGGCGGCTCGACCCGAGAGCTGCGCCAAGGACGAGGGCCACAACGAGCGGTGAGATCGCGGCACCAGAGACCGTCGAGACCACCCAGGACAGTGCGGAGCTGGCCGCGGTGGCCACGAGGGCGAGCGCGAGTCCGGGTGCGAGGGCGGCGATGCGAGCGGTTCTGTTCACGCTTCAAGCCTGGCGCACCTGGGAACCGCGCAGACCCCCCAATCACTTCCGTTGCTATAGTTCTAGGCTATGGCTGATGAGCGGATCAACAAGCGCGCGCAGCGGGCCTCGTTGGCCGCGCTCGAGGTCCTCATCGCGAGCGACACCCATGGCTCGATCAGCGCCGCGGCGCGGGCCCTCGGCCTGTCCCAGCCGAGCGCGTCGGCCACCCTGCGCCGCCTCGAGCGGGACCTCGGGCTCGAGCTGCTCACGCGCGCATCGCGCGGGGCCACCCTGACCGACGCCGGGCGCGCCGTCGCCGCCTGGGCGCAGACGGTGCTCGCCGCCTCCGACCGCTTCGAGCAGGGCGTCGCGGCCCTGCGCACGGCACCCACCCCGCGGGTACGCCTCGCCGCAAGCCTGACCATCGCCGAGCACCTCGTGCCGCGGTGGCTCACTCAGATCGGCGCCGATACCAACCGCCGCCCCGATGTTGAGCTCATCGTGCGCAACTCCCACGACGTGATGGACCTCGTCCTGGCCGACGACGCCGACCTCGGCTTCGTCGAGGGCACGTCGGTGCGGCGCGGGCTGCGCAGCCGGACGATCATGCGCGACACCCTCGTCGTCCTTGTCGGCCCCCAGCACCCGTGGGCCCGCAGGCGCGCGGCGCGCGCCTCCCTCGCCGAGCTCGTCGCGGCCCGGCTCGTCATCCGCGAAGAAGGGTCGGGGACCCGCGACATCCTCGTCCGGGCCCTCGCCGCTGCGGGCGCGCAGCTGCCCGATCACCTGCCGCACCTGGGGTCCACGGCGGCCCTGAAGACCGCCGTGCAGTACTCCGACGCCGTGACTGTGCTCTCGGAGCTCGCGGTCGCCGAGGACCTCGATCGCGGGTCGCTCATCCGGATCGAGGTGCCCGGACTGGCTCTCGACCGTCGGCTGCGCCTGGTCTGGAAGGACGGCGCAGAGCTGAGCGCGCCCGTGCGCGAGATCGCCGCGCTTGTCACGGCGCCGCGGGCCGGCTGACCGGCGGCCAGGGAGTACCCGGCCACCGGCGCAAACCTCAGGCGAACAGCGCGTCCAGCTCAGCCAGCGCAGAGATCACGACGACGCCGTCTGCGGCCGCCGCAGCTGGGTCTTCCTCATGGACACCTCCGCGCCGGGTGCCCGGTCGATCGATCCAGGCACCGTAGAGCCCCGCCGCGATCGCAGCGCGGGCGTCCAGGTCGAGCTCGTCGCCCACGTAGAGGGTGCGGGCGGGGTCCGTGCCCAGCCGCAAGCACGCCTCGAGGAACACCCGCGGGTCGGGCTTGCCGAAGCCGAGGGTGTCCAGGCCCACGAGCATGGGCACGTGCCCCAGGCCCGTCCGGGCGAGCTTGAGCTCTTGGTAACCGGAGTCAGCATTGGACAGCGCGCCGACCGCGAGGCCCCGGTCGCGGGCGGTCGCCACGGCCGGTGCCGCGTCGTCGTGCGCGGCCCAGCCCTGCTGGAAGCCTGCCTCGAAGACCGCGTCCCACGCCTCGAAGTCCGCGTCGCCCAGCGGGCCACCGCCAAACTCGGACTGCAGCTGGTTGGCCCGGATGAGACGCTGCTCGCGCAGGGTCAGCTCACCCCGGGTGTACCGGCGGTAGTTGCCGTCGGAGTCGGAGCGCCACATAGCGAGGACCTCGTCGTAGCGCTCGCGCGGCAGGTCGGTGAGGTACGCCTCGGCGACGGCCGTCATCGCCGCACCGAAGGCCGACCGCGTGTTCACCAGGGTGTCGTCGATGTCGAAGAGCACCCCGTCGATCGGGCCACGGCCGGCAAAGACCACACCGCTCACAGGGTTGCCCGGAGCGTCCGCAGGCGGGTCAGGGTCGCGTCCTTGCCGAGGATCTCCATGGACTCGAACAGCGGCGGGGACACCCGGCGTCCGGTGATCGCCACGCGCAGCGGCGCAAAAGCGAACTTCGGCTTGATCTCCAGCTGGGTGACCAGGACGGCCTTGAGTGCCTCCTGCTGGGCGGCGGGGCCGAAGTCCTCGAGAGCGGCGAGCGTGTCGATCGCGTGGTCGAGGACCGTGGCGGCCTCCTCGCGCAGGGCCGCGCGGGCCTCGTCCTCGACCGCGACGGCGTCGTCGGCCGCAAAGAGGAAGCCGAGCATCCCCGAGGCCTCACCGAGCAGCGTCATGCGCTCCTGGACAAGAGGGGCACCGGCGTCGAGCAGGCGCTGGTGCGCGGAGTCGAGGTCGGCGTAGGAGTCGGCCGGGACCAGGCCGGTCGCGTGCAGGTACGGCACGAGCCGGTTCCGGAAGTCCTCGGGGGCGAGCAGGCGCAGGTGCGTGGCGTTGATCGACTCGGCCTTCTTCAGGTCGAAGCGGGCCGGGTTGGGCAGCACGTCGGCCACGTCGAAGGCTGCCACCATCTCCTCGAGGGAGAAGATGTCGTTGTCGGCCGCGATCGACCAGCCGAGCAGCGCGAGGTAGTTGAGCAGGCCCTCGGGGATGAACCCGCGGTCCTTGTGCAGGAAGAGGTTCGACTCGGGGTCACGCTTGGAGAGCTTCTTGTTGCCCTCGCCCATGACGTAGGGAAGGTGACCGAATGCCGGCATGACCTTCGCGACGCCGAGCTCGAGGAGTGCCTGGTAGAGGACCACCTGGCGCGGGGTCGAGGAGAGGAGGTCCTCACCACGCAGCACGTGGGTGATCTCCATGAGCGCGTCGTCGACCGGGTTGACCAGCGTGTACAGCGGCTGGCCGTTCGCACGGACGATCACGTAGTCGGGGACGGTGCCGACCTTGAAGGTCACGTCGCCGCGCACCAGGTCGGTGAAGGTCACGTCCGCGTCGGGCATGCGCATGCGCAGCACGGGCTCGCGCCCGGCGGCCCGGAAGGCCGCCTTCTGGGCGTCGGTGAGGTCGCGGTCGAAGCCGTCGTAGCCCATGACCTTGGGGCGCCCGGCCGCGACGTTGCGCCCCTCGGTCTCCTCGGGCGTCGTGAAGGACTCGTAGGCGTAGCCGCCCTCGACGAGCTTGGCGATGACATCCTGGTAGATGTCGGCGCGCTGGGACTGGCGGTATGGCTCGTGCGGTCCGCCGACCTCGATGCCCTCGTCCCAGTTCAGCCCGAGCCAGCGCAGTGCCTCCAGGAGCTGCTGGTAGCTCTCCTCGGAGTCGCGCTCGGCATCGGTGTCCTCGATCCGGAACACGAAGGTCCCGCCCACGTGGCGGGCGTATGCCCAGTTGAACAGGGCCGTGCGGATCAGCCCGACGTGCGGGGTCCCGGTCGGTGAGGGGCAGAAGCGGACACGGATGTCGCTGCCGGTCACGGGAGTGGTGCTGAACACAGCGGGGGTGGTCTCTGCAGACACGAACACACCTGGGTTTCGGATCGAGGAACGACGAAGGGGGGCCCGTGAGGGCCCCCCTAAGACTACCCAGTCCGTCCCCGGCTCAGTCCTCGGTGGAGTTGCGGCGCACGACGGGGTTGCTCAGCACCCCGATGCCCTCAACCTCGCACTCGACCCGGTCGCCCGCGACGATCGGCCCGACGCCGGCCGGGGTGCCGGTGAGGATGATGTCGCCGGGTAGCAACGTGAACGCCTCGGAGACGTAGGAGACGAGGAAGGCCACGTCGAAGACCATGTCCCGGGTGTTGCCGTCCTGGCGGGCCTCGCCGTTGACCCGGGAGGTCACGCCCAGCTCGTCGGTCTCCAGGTCGGTGACGATCCACGGACCGATCGGGCAGGAGGAGTCGAAGCCCTTCGCCCGGGCCCACTGGCCGTCGGTGCGCTGGGCGTCCCGGGCCGTGACGTCGTTGGCCACCGTGTAGCCGAGCACGTGCTTGAGCGCGCTCTCGGGGGTGACGTTCTTGGTGACCTTGCCGATGACGATCGCGAGCTCGGCCTCGTAGCTGACCTCGCTCGAGAACTCGGGCAGCACGATGGGGTCGTCGGGACCGATCACCGAGGTGTTCGGCTTGAAGAAGAGCATCGGGCTGCCGGGGACCTCGTTGCCCATCTCCGCGGCGTGGTCGGCGTAGTTACGCCCCACGCCGATGATCTTGGACCGAGGGATGACGGGTGCGAGCAGGCGCACCCCGTCACCGATCTCGATCCGTTCGCCCGTGGGCGTGACGGGCATGTACAGCGGGTCACCGCTGAGCACAGCAAGGAAGTCCTTGCCGTGCTCGGTCTGCACAATGCCATAGCGCGGGTCATTACCGGTGGTGAATCTAGCGATACGCACGGGGCAAGCCTACGGTGTGCTTGCTCGCGGGCGAATCTCAGGCGCGGGCGAGGATCTCGCCGTTGAGCACGGAGAACCATCCGTCGGGCTGCTCGGCCCAGCGCCGCCACTCGTGCGCAAGCTCTTCGAGCGCGACGTCGTCGGCCAGGTTGGACTCCTGGGCCTGGACGGCGAAGTTCGATGCGATGCACCGCTCGGCCCACAGCCCGCCCCACCAGGTGCGCGACTCGGGCGAGGCGTAGCACCACACGCCGGCCGAGGCGGTGAGCGCGTCAGGGGCGAACCCGGCCTCCTGGAACCAGCTGAGCAGACGGCGTCCGGCGTCGGCCTGGTAGCCGTAGGCGGCGGTGACCTCGTGGTACAGGGTGTTCCACTCGGTGAGCCCGGCGGACTCGGGGTACCAGGTCATGGCGCCGTAGTCGGCGTCGCGCGCGGCGACGATGCCGCCCGGCTTGGCGACCCGGCGCATCTCGGTGATCGCCGCGATCGGGTCCGAGAGGTGCTGGAGCAGCTGGTGGGCGTGCACCACGTCGAAGGTGTTGTCCTCGAAGGGGAGCTTGTAGGCGTTGGCGTACTCGAAGCTCACGTTGTCCACCCCGGAGGAGGTGGCCAGCTCACGGGCGGAGTCGAGGATCGCGGTCGCGGCGTCCACCCCGACGACCTTCCCCGGGCCGACAAGGCGGGCAAGGTCGACGGTGACCGTGCCAGGGCCGCAGCCGACGTCGAGCACAGACATGCCTTCACGCAGCAGCGGCACGAGGTGCGCTGCGGAGTTCGCGGCGGTTCGCGACTTGTGCGAGCGCAGCACGGACTCGTGGTGACCGTGGGTGTAGGACTCGGACTCGCGGGACTGTTCGCTGCCGTGGGCTCCTGTGGGGGCCTCGCGCTGCGTGTCGGTCGGCGCGACGGTGCGCGCCGGTGTGGTCGGGTTCATAGGTAAGACCGTATGCGGATCGTGACATAAATGAGACCCCGTTCTCAGATCGTGGGCATCGGGGTGAGATTGCGCTTCCCTCCGGACAGCCCCGCGGCGCACGAGAACCGGCCTCGCCACCAGATAGTTGTTATACTAACTATATGAGCCTCGACCCCCGGTCATCCACCGGCTTCCACCTCTGGGCGGTCGCCCGCGCCTGGCAGCAGCTGCGCCAGCAGTCCCTCCGCGCCCTCGGCATCACCCACTCGGAGTTCGTCACCCTCGTCGGTGTCGTCTGGCTGGAAGCCCAGGGGCAGGCGGTGAATCAGCAATCGGTGTCGGACTACGTCGGCATCGACAAGGGCTCGATCTCCCTCTCGCTCAACTCCCTCGACCGGAAGGGAATGATCGAGCGCAGACCCGATCCCTCAGACCGACGAGCCCGCCGACTGGCCGCGACCCCGCAGGGGCGAGCCATCGCCAGACGCAGCATCGACGAGGCCCTCACGGACAACGCCTCCTTCTTCGCCGGGCTCGACGAGCAGGAAGCCACCCTCAACCAACTTCTCCGACGACTCGAACCCGCCGACATCGCCGCGAACCCGCCGACCGGAGCTCACCCCGAAGGAGAGGACCCCGACCATGACCGCACCTGACGCACTCACCGCATTCCTGGAACGATACGAAGAGCGCAGCAACGCCAACGACGCGAG
Source organism: Sanguibacter gelidistatuariae (assembly GCF_900096585.1). Lineage (GTDB taxonomy): Bacteria > Actinomycetota > Actinomycetes > Actinomycetales > Cellulomonadaceae > Sanguibacter > Sanguibacter gelidistatuariae. The sequence continues at coordinate 48,974 of NZ_FMYH01000009.1, read as the reverse complement.
CGGAACTGCAGCCCTGTTCGCCGCCACCTTCCTCGCTGGATCAGGCAACGGCGCCGTGGCGGTTCCCAACGAAGTGATGGCCGGAGCCCTCACCCGGCGCAGCGACACTCTCGAACAGGCCGGGCTCCGGTCGACCCGCCTCACCGACTGGACGAGCACCCCGCTCGGGGGCGGCTTCAGCCTCCTCCACACGAACTGGCTCATGACATTCGACGAGAACGGCATTGCCCACGCGGAATCCGCCGAATTCCCTTCCACGATGCTCGTGCACGACGACGGGAAGCGAGTCGAGATCTGCTTCTACCTCGCCCACGGCGACATCGACGCCACGATCGCGAGGCGGACCGCCCCCTGAGAGCGAGGGGATGGGAACCTAGATGTCTAACTTCGTCGTCGGGCGCGAGCCCCTCACGCACCTATATTCGGAGCATGCGCACTTCACCTGAACTTCGCCACCTCGGTTCCTCCGGCCTCACCGTCTCCGTCGTCGGGCTGGGTTGCAACAACCTGGGCCGCCCCCTCTGTGCGACCGAGACCCTCGAGGGGAGCCAGCTCGTCGTGGATGCCGCCCTCGACGCGGGGATCACGTTCTTCGACGTCGCCGACTGCTACGGGGCCGTTCCCGGGCTGTCCGAGGAGATCCTCGGCAGGACCCTCGGCGCGCGTCGCGCGGACGTGGTCGTCGCGACGAAGTTCGGCATGGACATGGACGGCGGCAACGGCCCCGACCTCGGCGCGCGCGGCTCGCGGCGCTACATCATCAACTCCGTCGAGGCGTCGCTACGCCGGCTGGGTACGGACTGGATCGACCTCTACCAGTTCCACACCCCGGACGCCGGGACGCCCATCGAGGAGACGCTCAGCGCTCTCGACGCCCTGGTCACGAGCGGCAAGGTCCGCTACATCGGGCACTCCAACCGCGCGGGCTGGCAGATCGCCGAGGCCGAGCTGGTCGCCCGGCAGCTGGGCACCGAGCGATTCGTCTCCGCCCAGAACCACTACAACCTCCTCGACCGCCGCGCCGAGCTCGAGGTGGTGCCGGCCGCGAGCGCCTACGGTCTGGGCCTGCTCCCCTACTTCCCGCTCGCCAACGGGCTGCTGACCGGAAAATACGCGGCGTCGGGCGGCCCGGCCGACGGGCGGATCACCCACTCCAAGCCGGCCCTGCTCGAGTCCGCGCCGTGGGAGGCCCTGGACCGCTTCTCAGCCTTCGCCCGCGAGCGCGACCTGACCGAGGTGGAGGTCGCCTTCTCCTGGCTCGCCGCGCAGCCGGTCGTCGCGTCCGTGATCGCCGGGGCGACCCGTCCCGAGCAGGTCGTGCAGAACGCCGCGGCAGTTCAGCCGCTGACCGCCGCCGACCTTGCCGAGCTCGACACGATCTTCCCTGCCCCCGGGAAGATCGCACTGTTCTAGGCTGAGCCCGTGCCCCACTCCCCTATTCCCTACCCGCAGTGGTCCCTGCGCGAGGCCGCCCACGCCGAGCGCGCCGACGCGGCCACAGCCGGGTGGCGTGCGCGCCGCCTCACGGGCGAGAAGCACGAGATCGACGACTTCCTCTTCACCTACTACAAGACCCGCCCGGGCCCGCTGCGCCGCTGGCACCCCGGCGCTGGCATCTCCCTGCACGACGACGCAGCCTCCCCCGGGCAGATCAGCGACCGCCTCGCCTGGCGCTGGCACACCCGCGCGCCCGACGGCGGCGTGACCGTTGATGTCGAGGCCTTCCTCGCCGAGCGCGGGGGGACCGTCACCTACATCCGCGACCTCGTGGCCGCGACGGCCCGGCGTCCGGCGAATGTGGGCTGCTTCGGCCTGCACGAGTGGGCGATGGTCTACAAGCAGGGCGACGACACCCGCCACACGCTGCCGCTGCGGCTGGGCGCCTCCGGGACCGACGAGGTCGTCGAGGCGCACCAGATCCGCTGCTCGCACTTCGACGCCTTCCGTTTTTTCACCCCCGAGGCCGTCCCGCTCAACCGGCTCCAGCCCACGCGCGACGATCAGCCAGCGCTCGAGCAGCCCGGCTGCCTGCATGCCGGGATGGACCTGTTCAAGTGGACCAACAAGCTGGTCCCGCTGCTGCCGAGCGAGCTCGTGCTCGACTGCTTCGAGCTGGCCCGCGACATCCGGGGGCTGGACATGCAGGCCTCTCCCTACGACGTCTCCCGCTTCGGGGAGGACGCCGTCATGATCGAGACACCTGAGGGCAAAGTGGAATACGCACGCAGGCAGCGTGACTTCGCCGACCGGGCCGCTCCCCTGCGAGAGCGGATCGTTGCGCTGTGCGACCGAGCACTGGCCGACGGCACACCCGGTGGCACGGCATGAGGCGCCTCGCAGGCGCCGTGGCCGCGCTCGTCCTCGCTCTGAGCCTGTCCTCGTGCTCGGTCCTGACGTCGCTCGATGCCTCCCCTGGTGTATCCCCCAGCTCTCCTGTCGAAGCTCCAGCCAACCTCGCGGCCACCCTGGACGAGGCGCTGGACGCCCTGGCCAGCACGGAGACCTTCACGGCCCACGGCACGGAGCATGTCTTGTCCGGGGAGATCAACCGGAAGGGCGCAGCCGTCGGATACCACTCGACCGCCCTCGGGGACCTGGCCGCCGGTCAGATCCTCCCCGGGACGGCGAGCGCCGCGGACGGCCACGGCCTCTACGAGGCGCAGGTCTCGGTCAGCGGCACCAACAAGACGAGCAACGACGGCTACTCCACGTTCTTCCCGGCGTCATGGACCGCCCAGCAGGTCGTCGACGCGATCAACGAGGCCTACGGCTCACGCGTGTCCTCCGGCGACGGCGGGTACGACGGGGTGACCTCGGGCGGGATCACCGTCCACATGTACCTCGACGACTCCGACCTGATCACGACCGCCTACCCGGTGATGGAGAACTAGTGCGCGAGCATCGCTTCGAGGTCGTCGAGCAGCCCTGGCGGACCTTCGTCCACGTCCAGCTCGCCGACCCGTCCGACCGCGCGCTGCAGGTGTTCCTCAACGAGAGTCCGCACCGGCGCACGCTCGGCCTGCTCGACTCCGTCCTCACCGGGCACGTACCCAGCGCGACCGGCGGGGGTGACCGGATGAGCTTCGTGGCCGACGCCGAGCAGGCCGTCATCACCGACCGGCTCGCCGACCTGCTCGAACCGGATGAGGCCGCCGCCGATGTCACCGTCCCTACCCGCGAGCTCCGCGACCTCGTGCAGGCTCTCCTCGACGCGCGCGCAGAATACCGTCGCGAGTCCGCAAGCGAGTCCCCCGCGTAGGCGGACTTCCTCACACAGAGCCGGACACCGCGACCGGCTGCGCGTCACTCGCCCCCGGCACCCAGATGTCCCCCGGCAGGTCACCGGGCAGCAACGGGTTCCCCGCGCCGACGAAGCGGTCGTCCCCCTGCCCCGCCCGCACCTTGCCCTCATAGTCGCGCAGCGCACCGAAGGCCCATCTCCCGAGCAGGGTGATGGCCACCAGGTTGACGATCGCCATGAGCGCCATGGCGATGTCCGCGAGCGCCCAGACCACGTCCAGGCTGAGCAGCGAGCCCACCCCGACCGCCGCCAGGACCAGGGTCCGCAGGGCGGTCAGCCCTCTGCCCCGCACCCCGAGGAAGGACAGGTTGACCTCGGCGTAGGAATAGTTGCCCAGGACCGAGGAGAAGGCGAAGACGAAGAGCAGGACGGTCATGAGCGGCGTCGTCCAGGTGCCCAGCGCCTCGGCGATCGCGGACGTGGTCAGCGACGCGCCGACCACGTCGGTCGTGGCCCCCGGGTCGTAGACGGTGGGACCGGCCACGAGGATCATGAACGCGGTCGCCGAGCACACGACCATGGTGTCCACGAACACCCCGAGGGACTGGATGAGGCCCTGCTTGGCGGGGTGGCTGACCGTCGCGGTCGCGGCGGTATTCGGGGCGCTACCCATGCCGGCCTCATTGGAGAACAGGCCGCGCTTGACGCCGTTGAGCAGCGCAGCGAGGATCCCGCCCGCGGTCCCGGCGACCGCCTGGTCGAGGCCGAAGGCGCCGTTGATGATCGTGGTGATCGCGTGGGGGATCTCGCCCAGGTTGAGCCCGACCACGACGAGGGCGAGCAGCACGTAGGCGCCTGCCATGATCGGCAGCAGCACCCCGGCGACCGAGGCGACCCGGCGGACCCCGCCGAAGAGCACCGGGGCGGCGAGGACCATCAGGCCCACGGCGGTCCAGGACGTGCTCACGCCGTGGCCGGCGAGGGCATCGGAGATGGTGTTGGACTGGACCATGTTGAACGCGAAGCCGAAGGCGAAGATGAGCAGCAGAGCGAAGACCACCGCGAAGGGCCGCGAGCCCAGCCCACGCTGGATGTAGTACGCCGGCCCGCCGCGGTAGCTGCCGTCTTCGTTGCGGACCTTGAACATCTGCCCCAGCGTCGACTCGATGAAGGCGGTCGCCATCCCCAGGAACGCCACGACCCACATCCAGAAGATCGCGCCCGGTCCGCCCAGGGTGAGGGCGATCGCGACGCCGACGATGTTCCCGGTGCCCACCCGCGAGGCGAGCCCGACGCAGAAGGCTTGGAAGGAGGAGATCCCGCCCTCGGAGTGCCCACGGGATCCGGCGATCACCCGCCACATCTGCCGAGCCATGCGCACCTGGACCGCGCGGGTGCGCACCGTGAAGTAGATGCCCGCGCCCACGAGCAGGTAGATGAGCACGTAGGTGTAGAGGAAGTTGCTCACCGGGTCGATGAGCGAGGTCCTGAGCGTGTCCATGGTGTGCCCTTCGACGCGATTGGTTCTCGAAGATTAGGTCCATTGAGTACGCCACGCCCCCCTTAGGCATCCAGTCCGCGAGGCCGGCCTATCGTCTGTGCCAGGACGGTGAACTTGCGGGGCACGTCGTAGAGTCCGCCGCCCTCGTGGCCGTTGTAGGGGAAGACCTCGATCTGGGCGGGACCTGCATAGTGGTTGTAGGCGGCGTAGACCGTGGACGGAGGGCAGATGGTGTCCATGAGCGCGACGGAGAACCAGGCCGGGCAGCTCGCACGCCGGGCGAAGTTCACCCCATCGACGTAGGACAGGGTGCGCATAGCCAACTCGACCTGGTCGCGGTGCCCACTGAGCCAGCGCCGGATCTCGGCGTATGGGCCAGCGTCGGTCACCGTGGACGCGCGCCGGTAGTGGCACATGAAGGGGACGTCGACGATCGCCGCCCGGACGTCGTCGCGCAGGCCGGCGACCGCGAGCGCCAACCCGCCGCCCTGGCTCCCGCCGAGGATCGCCACGCGCTCGGGATCGACGCCGGGGGCCTGCTTGATCGCGTCGACGGCGCGGACGGCATCGGTGATGAGCCTGCGGTAGAAGTGGTTCTCGGGTGACTCGATCCCGTTCGTGAGAAAACCTGGCGCAGACGACCCGTGCCCGGCGGGGTTGATGTCGGCTGTATGAGAGACGGTCTTGCCGCCACCGCCCTGGCCCCGGTTGTCCATGACGAGGTGGGCGTAGCCTGCGGCGCTCCAGGTGAGCCACTCGTAGGGGATGCCGCGACCACCGTTGTAGCCGATGTACTGCACGATCGCGGGCAGCCGCTCCCGCGGTCTTCCAGGCTGCTCCCGGGGCACGAGGAACCATGCCTTGACGGGCTGGCCGGCCCATCCTGTGAAGGTCACGTCGTAGACGGTCACGGTTGCCAAGCCCAGATCGACGGGCTCGAAGGTGGCATCGGTTCGGGGAGACTCTGCAAGGGTCCTGGCCCAGAACGCATCGAAGTCAGGTTGCTCTTCGACCGCTGGCAGGTAGTCGACGAGAGACTCGAGGGATGAGTCGACGAACATGGGTGTTTCCTTTCATGGGTTCCCCATGCATTGTCATCGGACGATGCCGGGGCGGAGGAGGAAGAAGGCGCACGCTGCACCCCAGAGCGCGAAGGCGAGCCAGGGCGTCCAGGCCACCAGACCGGTGCCAGAGGCCAGCGTGTAGAGCAGGCCCCCACCGACGTTGCCGACCACTCCCCCGACGGCCTGGGCGATGCCCTGCACACCGAAGTACGACGCAGTCGCCCCTGGGGTGGCGAAGCCGGCGACCACGGCACTCATGACCGGCTGAGTGAGCATCTGCCCCACGGTGAACAGGCCTATCCCCACCAGCAGCCCAGCAGTCGTCCCCCAAGCGCCCATCGTGCAGATGCCCGCAGCAAGACCGACGGCGCCGCAGGCGAGGATCGGCCCCTTGCCCAGACGCGCAGAGACGAACCGCGTGAGCGGCAGCATCGTGACGACCATGAGGACCGCCGACGCCGAGTACACGACCCCGAGCCCGATCGTGTCCGGGAGGACGCTCGTGGCCCGGAGCGGGACAAGCAGGTAGAGCTGGGAGACGAGCAGCCACACGGCTCCAGCCAGCACGCAGTACCGCACGAATGCCCTGTCGGCCAGGACCGCGCGCATCGACGGGGAGTTGCCCGGTTCCCCGGCCAGTCCACCGGGCAAGCCAACCACGGTCACGACGAAGGCAAGGAGGAACAAGGCCGCGGACGTGAAGCTGACCCACCGGAAGTCGAGCCCGGCGACTGCGCTGCCAACCACCGGACCGACGACAAAACCCAGGTTCGAGAGCAGCTCACGGGTGGCGTAGACGCGCACCGTGTCGAGCCCCTCAGTGAGAGCTGCGTAGGCCGCGTAGCTCGCAGGGTGGAACAGAGACCCGCCGAGCCCGGTGAGCACCGAGGCGACGACGAGGCCGGTGACCGAGTCCGCCGAGCCGAGCAGCGCAAAACCTACCGCTCGCACGAGCACACCGGCGCTGATCGCCCACCGGAAGTCGATCCGGTCCGCGATCCACCCTGAGACCGGCATGAGACCGTGCTGGCAGAAGGACCGTACGGCCGCCAGCACCCCGACGAGGGCGACGGAGAGCCCGAGGTTGTCGAGGAAGTGGATGGCCAGCAGCGGGATGAGCATGTAGAAGCCGACAGCCATCGTGAAGGTGTCGGTGTACAGGACCCACAGGGCGGGCGGGGTCCGGGCCCATGGCAGCTGCGGTTCCGGCACTACGGCAGCTCGTTCACAGGGCCATGACCGAAGGTGACGAGGGCGAGGTAGACCGGGATGGAGATCCCCACGAAGGGGACGAGCGTCGGCAGCAGGTAGAAGGTCGCGGCGACGGCGACGACGATGCCAAGGAGGATCACCGATCGCAACGGTCGCCGCGCGACGAGGTAGGCGGACTCGATGAGCCAGCTGCGGCGGTCGCCGTCCGGGCTGCGCGTCGTGGCGACGGGCAGAGCGAGCAGCACGAGCGCACCCGCGCAGCCGAGCACAGCTGTCGCTGCACCGAGCAGGAGGGCTGGCCCGTCAGCTCCAGAGCCCGCGCGGCCCCACAAGAACACGGTGTTGGCAGAGAGCACCAGCACGATGACCACCGAGGCGACCCCGAGGGGAAGACTACGCCGCCAGGTGGCTGCGAACTCCTTGAAGGTCGTCGTGAACACGGCGTCCTCACCGTCCCGCAGCCAGAGGCTCATCGCGCGGCTCGCCGCGATGGCAGCGGGCAGTGCGGTGACGACCCCAAGAGAGAGGATCGCCGCGGCGACGCCCGCGAACATGAGGTTCGCCGGGTAGCTCAAGATGGTGAGCAGCTTGTGCTCCCAACGACGTCGGGGTGCTGTCACGACGCTCATGCCCCTACCGCCTGGCGCGTCCCGGCTGTCTGGCCGAAGAACCCTTCCCCGTCGACGTCACCGTCCAGAAGCACGGTGACCTCCTCGCGGAGACCACCGTGCTCGACCACAACGGCGACCCCGGTCTCGGTGAGCTCGACCTCCGCGCTCGGGAGGACGTCGTCGTCCCACGACGCGGGGACGAGAACGCTCACGAACTGGGCGGTCCGGCTCGGTTCGGTCGTGCGTCGGACGGTGTGCTGGATCTTCTCGATCGCCAGGCTGGGCGTCGACGACGTCGGGTTGGCGTGAACAGCCGTGCGGACCACGTCGTCGGTGGTACCGCTGGGTGCTAGGCCGAGCACGTGCAGCTGTCCCGTCCCTGCCGGGGCGAGCCATCGCCCTGCGCCTCTCGGCTCGGCCGGGTTGTCCGTCTGCAGCAACCAGGTCCAGCTCCGCGGCTGCGCCGCCCGCAGGTCGTCGACGACGACAAGGACTCCGCTCGGAGTCATCGTCAGGTGTCGCCTGACCTGCTCGACGCCGAGGTCGGGGTGGTACATGGCCCCCGACTCGCTCACCGCATGGACCCAGCCGTCACGGATCGTGTGGGTGAGGATCTGCGCGGTCCGTTCCACGGGGAGGTCTTCGAAGACGTGGTAGCGATCTTCGTTGGCGAAGCCCAAGCCGTCCACGAGGATCGTGCTGTGATGCTCAGTCCTCTTGCGTGAGGCATATCCGTCGTCGACCGCGAGGTAGGACCCGTGACCCAGCAGCACGAAGCTGCCCGAGTCGGGATGGTGGTGACCAGCGTTGAGGGTCACCCACCCGGACCGCGAGCGCTCCTCGTGCGAGATGCGCCATGCCTTGTGCCCACCTCCCGGGGACGCCTTGAAGGAGACCGCCACGGCGTCGGGCGCCCAAGAGGTGCGTGCGGAGACGAGTCCGAGATCGGGGAAGAACCTGGCAGTCGGAACCGCGCGGAGGTCCTCCTCAGGGACGGTCGGGTCGTGCCAGAGCAGCTCCTGGTAGGCCTCGGCGCGCACTCCGGGCTTGACGCCGCTCTCGTAGGCCTCGCGCCAGAAAAAGTCGGTCGCGACGGTACGCGCGAGCCACTGTGCCTGCGGGATGCGGTACTCGGCGGCAAGCTTGGAGTAGAGGGCGACGCTGTGGCCGCTGCGCCTGTCGTGGCAGTCGCCGTGGTCGATGATCCGCTCGAGGTCGGGCGCTGACTGGTACAGGCGGAACCAGAAGGTCTCTCGCAGATAGCTGCTCCGCGGATACCAGTCGATGCCCTCGGCCGCGCGCAGCACATCCAGGTAGCTGACGATCCACGGCACGCCATAGCGCCAGTAGACGACGCCCTCATTGTTCGAGCCGTCCTCAGGAAGCATGTCGAGGACGGTCGAGAAGTTCTCCTTGGCGCGATCGGTCCACGCCTTGGCCTCGGGGTGCTCTTCGGTGAGGACGTACCCGGCGGTGGCCAGGCCTGCGTAGCAGATCCAGTTGTGGTTCTGCCAGAACGACGACGACCACCACCGCCCCTGAGAGGTGACGGCAAAGTCGTACAACCGGGTGCCTTGCAGGACGAGCTTGTCTCGCAGGGCCGCGCGCTCGTCGTCGGGCAGCGCGGAGCCCGCCCAGGAGTATGCAAGTGCGAGGCCGTGCAGGAGCCAGCCGGCGTCGAGGTCGTGGTCGGGCAGGTTGGCCTTGCCCCAGTGGGGGAAGTCCACTGCGGTCTTCACCCAGCGGCGCAGCTCGGCGAGGTACTGGGCCTGGCCTGTGAGGCGGAAGGCGAGCGCGAGGTTGGCGGCCGCCGGGCCGAGGTAGGTGATCGACGCGAGCGGGTGCTCGGTGGGCAGCTCGACGCTGCGGTAGCGCTCGCACTCGTCGAGCAGCCGGCGCAGCTGCGGGGCGCGGACGTCGGCCAGCTCACGGCGGAGCTGGTCCTCACGACCGTCGAGAAGAAGGGGGGAGCTCATCTGCTGACCTCATGTTCTGTCGTCGTACCGTCGAGGTGGTGTACCCGTACGGCCGCCAGGCCTGTTGTCTCTGCCACGAGCTCAAGATGACGGAGCCGCGGCTGGGAACCTTGGTGGTAGACCGAGACCCAGCTCACGCAAGCAGCACGTGCGGTCCACTCCCCGAGGGCGAGGAGGCGGGCCGGGTCGTTCGAGGGGCCGCGTCCAGGGGTGAGCTCGATGGCGGACGGGACCGAGGCGGCATGCAGACCGTGCAGGTCGGTGCGTGCCGAGCCTGTCCAACGGCTCACCCATCCCTCGCCCTGCGCAGTGATCTCGAGCGGGACGGCCGGGCGCAGCCCGAGGGTCATCGTGCGTTCGGTCTCCGCCTCGGCTGTGACGACGTCGAGGAGGTAGTCGGCCGTCATGACGACCTCACGGCTGAGCCGGACACCGGGGTATGAGGAGTCCGCACGAGCCATCACCCGGGTTGTCGTCCCGTCCGTGTCCCACGTCGTCAGAGCACCGGTTGACTCGGTCTGGTCCGCGTCGTCGACGCGCACGGTCGGATGGGCCACGGTTCGGGCGTAGTAGCCGTGGCGCAGCCTGCTGGCGTACGGCGGCACCCCGGGGGCGGGCTGCCAGGGCGCAGCGGCTCCGTAGAGGTAGAGGCCGAGCTTGTCCAGGTGACCGTGCGAGCCGCCGTGCGGTCCGGCGTCGAGCACTGCCTGCCAGGTGTCATCGCAGTCTCGCAGGACCGCATACCCCACCTGGTCGAAGGTGCGCGAGGCCCGCGAGGTGGTGATGGCCATGAGGGGCGGGCCGTCGAACCATCCGTCCAGCAGGTCTTCGAGCCCGTCGTAGCCTCCGGCGCTTGTGGCCAGCTGCGCCCGAGCATGGGCCTCGACCGTACCGAGCCCGGTAGTTGCCCACATCTGGCGGGCGAGCATGCAGATCTCGAGGACCTCGAGGTGCACTTCGCGCCGGTCGTAGGGACCGTCGTGGAGCGCGGGAAGCGAACCGTCGGGTGCCGCGATCTCCGCGAGCGCACGGACCATCGAGGCGAGCCGGTCGAGCGTGCCCGCCTCGATGGTGTCCGGTCGGATGCCGCGGTGAGTGAGCAGGTAGGCCCGCAGGACGAAGAGGTGATAGTACGTCGATCCCTCCCACTCCCACCCGTCGGCTCCGACCGCGAGCTTGGCGTGCTCCCAGGAACGCTCGACCCACCGGGTGGCAGTGGCTGGCAGGCCTGGGGTCGAGCCGAGCGTGGATCGCGCACGACTGAGCATGTGCCCGGCGGCGTCGAGCCATGCGGTGTAGTTGCTCTGCGGGTTCCCCTGCTCGACGACGAGCACGTGCCGTGCTGCTTCAACAGTCGCCAGCAACCCGTCGAGCATGGCTGGGACCTCAGGGGTGAGGGCCTCCCGGGACTTTTCGTCGTCTGCGAGAACCACGATCACGTCAGCGAGCTGGGTCGCCCAGATCGCCTCGGTGAGCGCCTGCGAGAACAGCTTGCCGCGCAGCATCCACGGCTCGCTCGTCTCGCTCCAGCTGGTGGCCAGGGTCTGGTAGAGATCGGCGAACTCGCAGACGATCCCTACAGCCTGCGCCTTGTCTGACGATGATCCGGAGACCGCGCCCTGCCGGGCAAGCAGCCTCGCGCGGCGAGCACGCCTCTGGTGGTCGAGAACCGTCCAGGCACCGGCCAGCCGCTCGTCGGAGAGCCGGCACCCGTAACGGCAGGGGAAGACGCCATCGACAGGTTCGTCAAGCTCAGTGCCGTGGGTGGGGCACACGTAGTCGTGCCACCACCCACCGCGTGCCTGAGTGATCACCGTCACCGGAAGTTCGCTCCGCCGTTGATGTCGACGACCTGACCGGTGATGAACGAGGCAAGGTCCGAGGCAAGGAAGACGGCCGTGCCGGCCACATCTTCGACCGTGCCGGCCCGCTGCAACGGGATGCCGCTCACGATGGCGGCCTGCGCGCCTGTCGGGGTGAAGGTGTTGTGGAACGGAGTGTCTCCTATGAACCCCGGGGCCAACGCATTGACTGTCACCTGCGAGCCCGCGAGCTCCTTGGCGAGACCTCGCCCGAACCCGACGACCGCGGCCTTGGCCGCCGCATACGCCACCGAACCGGCTCCTCCACCGTTCTCGGAGGCGAGCGAGGACATGAGAATCACGCGCCCACGCCCCGACACCTCCAGATGCTTGACCGCCGCGCGGCAGACGAAGAACGTGCTCGACACGTTGACGCCCATGACGGCCGCCCAGTGCTCGTCGCTCATCTCCCCGACGGTGGCGCGGCCCACGAGGTGGCCGGCATTGTTGACGAGGATGTCGAGACCGCCGAGCCCCTCGACTGCTGCCAGGACGACGGCATCAGCCTGGGCAGGGTCGGTGAGGTCTCCCCCGACGACGACCGCACGACGCCCAGCGGCTTCGACGTCGCGAGCGACGGCACGGGCGCCCTCCGCGTTGTGGCCGTAGTGCACGGCGACGTCGGCTCCGGCGGCCGCAAGGGCGCGGGCGATGGCAGCTCCGATGCCGGTGCCGCCACCTGTGACGAGGGCGGTGCGTCCAGTGAGATCGATCTGCATGTCAGGTCCTTCGGTCGGTGTGGGTGGGTCGAGACGGATGGTCATTTGATTCCTGCGTTGGCGAAGCCCTGCACGAAGTACCTCTGGCAGAACAGGAAGAGCAGCACCATCGGCAGCGTGGCCAGGGTGGTCCCTGCCATGAGGTAGTTCCAGGAGGTCCCGTCGAGCTGGCGGAACACCGCCAGGCCGACCTGGATCACTCGCAGGTCGTCGCGGGTCGTGACCAGCAACGGCCACAGGAAGTTGTTCCAGCTCTCCTGGAAGGTCAGCAGTCCCACCGTGGCCAGCGCTGGCTTGATCAGCGGGGTATAGATCTGGGCGAAGATGCGGAACTCTCCGAGCCCGTCGAGGCGCGCGGCCTCCTCGAGCTCCTTGGGCAGCGAGAGGTAGAACTGCCGGAAGAGAAAGATCGCCGACGCGCTGAGCCCACCGGGGATGATGAGCGCCCACCAGGTGTTGAGCCACCCGGTGCCGCCCTGTCCGAACACGTCGTTCCCGCCGAAGAACGGCATGAACTTCACGAGGAGGAACTGCGGGACGATCTTGGTGTAGGTGGGGATCATGAGCATGGCCACGAAGGACATGAAGACGATCTCCCGGCCACGGAACGGGATTCTTGCGAGCGAGTAGCCGGCCATCGCGCCCAGCGCCAGGGTGATCATCGTGTGCCCCGCAGAGATGATGAAGCTGTTCCGGAAGTAGATGTGGAACGGGGCAGCCTTGAGCGCCTCGGGGTAGTTGCTCCATACCCAGTCCTTGGGGAGCAGGGACGGCGGGAACTGGGCGAGGTCAGCCGGGCTCTTGAGCGAGGTGACGATCATCCACAGGAACGGGATGATCATGGTCAGTGCGCCGATCGACAGGGCGATGTTGAGGGCGATGTGCGTCGACCGTCTGCGGGCTGCCCGGCCGCGGGCGGCCTTGTCAGGTGTCACGGGGACCTCCCCTGGCTGGGTGGTCTTGACTGCTTCGGCGCTCATCCGTCTTCACCTCGGGTCAGTCGTCGGCTGGCCAGGGTCATGACGAGCAGGAAGGCGAACAGGAAGACCGACTGCGCCGAGGCCATGCCCATCCGGAAGTTCTGGAAGGCGGAGCGGTAGACCTCGTAAGTCATCATCGTCGTGGCGTTCGCTGGCCCGCCGTCGGTGAGCACGTACACCTGGTCGAAGACCTGGAAGGCGCCGATGACCGAGATGACGAACACGAAGAAGGTCGCTGGCTTGAGCATCGGCAACGTGATCGAGAAGAACTTGCGGATCGACGACGCGCCATCGATCGACGCCGCCTCATAGAGGCTCTCGTCGATGTTCTGCAGAGCGGCGATGTAGATGAGCATCTTCATGCCGATCCCCTGCCACACCCCGACCAGGATCACGGCCCACAGTGCCCAGTCCGGGTCGGCGAGCCATGACTTGCCGGGGATCCCCACGACGGACAGTGCCGCATTGAGAAGCCCTTGCTGCGGGTTGAAGATCCACAGCCACACCATCGCGATCGCGACGGTCGCGGTCACCTGCGGCAAGAAGAACGCCGCCCGGTACCAGGTCTGGAACCGCATCTTCTGGTTGAGCATGACGGCGATGACCACGGCGATCGCCATCGACACCGGAACGGTCCAGAAGGTGTAGACGACCGTGTTCCACGTGGCTTTGCGGAATGTCGGGTCATTCCAGACCTCGATGTAGTTCTCGAAACCGATCCACCGTGGGGCATCGAACACGTTGTAGTTGGTGAAGCTCAGCACGAAGGTTGCGATCACCGGCAACGCCGTCCATAGCCCGATGTGCAGGATGGAGGGAGTCACCATGAGCCAGCCAGCGCGGCGCAGCTTCTTGTTGCCCTGGGGATGTTGCTTCGAGCGGGCCGGTGTGGGTTTGCGGGGTGATTCCTTCGCAGCAGCGCCCGCAGTGCGCAAGCCTGCTGCTGGTTTTGTCGTCGTCATAGTTCCCTCACAGCATGGGTCCGGAGTGCGGGACGAGTGGCGCGGGACCACGCGCCCCGTGCACCACGAGTCACTTGCGGTCGATCGCCGTCTGCGCACTCTTCGCGAGGCCATCGAGCGCTTCCTGGGGGGTCTGCTGTCCCAGCAGCGCAGCCTCGATCGCGGGCTTGAAGGTGCCACGGATCTCGAGCCACTGGGCCGGTCCGCCCTCGCGGCGGGCGACATCAAGGTTCTCCATGGCGAACTGGACGAGTGGGTTGCCTTGCACGTAGTCGCTGTCGAGGAGCTCGGTCAGCGCGGGCACGTTGCCGCGCTGCTCGTTCGCGGCGAGCGCCGGCCCGGGGCTCGCGAGAAACTCCATGAGCGCCTGCGCGGCCTCAGGGTGCTTTGACTTGGCTGAGACCGTGGCAAGCGTCCCTCCGAAGAACATCCCCGACGCCTCGCCCTGGATGACGAAGGGCTGAAGCTCGCCGAGCAGCTCCGGCGCAGCCTTCTCGAACTGACTCCACACGTTGTTGTGGGCGATGGCCATCGCTGCACGGCCGTTGACAAGGGGGTTCGGGTCTGCGCTCGCTGAGGAGAAGCCGATGTCCTCGACCTTGTCCACGTGAATGAGGTCGGAGACGAACTCGAGCGCATCGACGCCCGCCGGTGAGTTGAACGCCGGGGCGGTCAGGTCCTCGGTGAACAGGTCGCCGCCTGCGGAGAAGAGCATGGTCATGAACATCTGGCGGGGGTCCATCGATTGGACGTCGAACCCGGTGCGCTGGAGGGTGCCGTCCTCGGAGCGCACGGTGAGAGCCTTGGACATCTCGGTGAGCTCATCCCATGTCTTCGGCGGGGCGTCGTAGCCAGCCTCGCGCAGCAGATCCATGCGGGCCACGCCGAATCGCGTGTCCAACATGATCGGCAGCGCGTAGACGCTGTCTTCCCACATGCCCGCTTCGACGATCTCCTTGGTGTAGGACTCCTCGAGCTTCTCCTGGGTGAGGCCTGTCTCACTGAGGTTGGCGAGCACTCCACGGTCGGCGAAGCTCTCGACCCAGCCCACGCCCATCATCATGACGTCGGGGACGAGCCCGGAGGCCACCGCTGTGGTGAGCTTCTCGTTGAGCTGGTTGTAGGTGGTGTAGTCCACCGTGACCTTGACGTCGGGATACTTCGCATAGAACTGCGGGAGGAGTTCGTCCTCAAGAAGTCGCTGCCCTTCGCTCCCCTCGAAGATCGGGGAGAGCAAGGTAATGTCCCCGCTGACGGTCCCGTCCCCGGCACTGGTGCCACCGTCGGCGCTGCTGCATGCACTCAGGGTCAGGGCTGCGGTGGCGGCAAAGGCCACGGCAGCTGCGTGCGTTCGTATCATCCTCATGCGAAGTGCTCCCTTCGCCGGGCGGGAACGGTACGGCCCGAGGCCTCGCGCTCCTGTGCCGACGTCATCGTCGTGGTCGTCCCACCAACCAGGTCCGGCGCCTTCGCCGACTGGTGTTGTCTGGTGCAACGTTACACCGACCGTAGGCGGCATTCCCTGGAGCGTCAAGAGAAGAGTGCCGTTCACCCCCTCTCCAACAGCCAGAACATGTGAAAAGTCCTGTACCATTCTGATGTATCGATGCATCAATTTTGCCCCTCACCGACGAGCAGGCAGTGCGATGAGTGAACGGACAGCACAGTGGGACAAGTAACCATCCAGGAGGTCGCCCGCGCAGCGGGCGTATCTCCTAGCACGGTCTCGAACCTGCTCAACGGCAGGGCCGAACGCATGCTCCCCGAGACACAGGAACGCGTCTCGGCCGCGATCGCTCGCCTGGGCTACCGCCCTAATCGCGCAGCGCGCCAGCTCCGCACCGGCCGCACCCGCACGATCGGGCTCATCGTCCCCTCGGTCGGCAACCCCTTCTGGGGAGCGTTCGCGCGCGAACTTGAGGCGGCCGCCCTCGCCCAGGGATTCAACGTCCTGCTCTGCAACTCCGAGCGCGACCCAGAGCGCGAGCGCGACTACGTCGAAGAGCTCTGGGACGACGGCATCCGAGGCATGGTTCTATGCACCTCACTCCCCTCACTCGGTCACCTCGTCCCGATCATCGAGCGCGGGCTCGAGCTCGTCACCTTCGACCGCCCAGCCCAGCCCGACGACCCCGCGAGTGTCGTGTCCATCAGCATCAACAACGTCATGGGCGGTCACCTGGCCACCCAGCACCTCATCGACCTGGGCCACGAGCGGCTCACCTTCGTCTCCGGATCACTGGGATCGGTGAACCGCACGGGCCGCTACCGAGGATTCTGCACGGCCCTCGAGTCCGCAGGCCTCGACGTCGGCGACGCCCGCAGCTGGTCCGGCCTGGACCAGGCACCCTTCGGCGACGTCGAGGCCGCCGAGGTCGGCCGGCGCGCGGCGCACGAGATCTTCTCCCAGCCCACCCCTCCGACCGCAGTCGTCGCGATCAACGACATGACCGCTCTGGGTGTGTGCCGGGGACTGCGCGACCTGGGCCTGACGGTCGGAAGAGACGTATCCGTGGTCGGCTTCGACGACATCATCCTCGCTGACCTCTACGACCCACCGTTGACGACCGTGCGCCAGCCGATCGCCCAGATGGCCCGTCTCGCGATCGAAGAGATCCTCGCGCACGGGACGCGTCCCGAGACCGAGCCAGGACGCTCCGTCCTGTTGCGACCCGAGCTTGTCGTCCGCGCGTCGACGGCGCCACCGAGGACCGCGGAAGAGAGCTGAGCCGCGGGGGCCACTGATCGTCGGCCGGGTCGCACCACACCCGGCACGGCACGCCTCCATCCTTCGGTTGATCTCCAGGACCCGACGCCGCGAGAGAATGGGCACCTCATAGAATTCATCCCACCATCGGAGTGCTTGTGCCCCGCAGCCTGACCCCACGCATTTTCTTCCGCGTCGTCGCCATCGCCGAGGCTGTGACATGGACCCTGCTCATCGCCGGGATGATCGCCAAGTACGGCTTCGACGCCGGGCCGGTGCCGGTCAAGATCGGCGGCGGGGTGCACGGATTCGTCTTCATCGTCTACGTGCTCACCGCGATCGTCGTCGGGCTCAACCAGCGCTGGCCCGCCCGGCTCACCGCGCTCGCGGTGGTCTCCGCCGTCGTGCCTTACGCGACCATCCCCTTCGACCTCGCGGTCGACCGCAAGGGCCTGCTCGACGGCGGATGGCGCACCACCGCCTCCGACGACCCGCGTGACCGGGGCCGGGTGGACACGCTGCTGCGCTGGATGCTGGGGCACCCGGCAACCTTCGTGGGCATCTTCGTCGCCGGCGCCATCATCATCATGTCCGTCCTGCTCACCCTCGGCCCGCCTGGGACGTGGGGCCGGTAAACCTGGGAGAATGGTCCGGGTGACCACCCCCGCACCTGCCTCGATCAGCCTCCTCAGCCACATCCCGCCCGCCGTCGACGGCAAGGCGCCGGACCCTGACGAGCTGTACGAGGGCTTCACCTCCTGGGCCAACGATCGTGGGCTGGACCTCTACCCCGCGCAGTCCGAGGCGCTCATCGAGCTGGTCTCCGGCTCGCACGTCATCCTCAGCACCCCGACCGGGTCGGGGAAGTCTCTCGTGGCGATCGGGGCGCACTACGTCGCCCTCGCCGAGGGCAAGCGGTCGTTCTACACCGCGCCGCTCAAGGCCCTGGTGAGCGAGAAGTTCTTCGCCCTCGTCGACGCCTTCGGCTCGGAGAACGTCGGCATGATGACGGGCGACTCCTCGGTCAACCCGACGGCCCCGATCATCTGCTGCACGGCGGAGATCCTCGCCAACATCGCGCTGCGCACGGGCGGCGTCGAGGCGGAGGACCCCGGCGTCGACCAGGTCGTCATGGACGAGTTCCACTTCTACGCCGACCCCCAGCGCGGCTGGGCCTGGCAGGTGCCACTCCTGGAGCTTCCGCAGGCGCAGTTCCTGCTCATGTCCGCCACCCTCGGTGACACCGACATGTTCGAGAAGGACCTCGAGGAGCGCACCGGTCGTTCGGTCGCGGTGGTCACGAGCGCCGATCGCCCCGTGCCGCTGAACTTCAACTACGTCATCGAACCGCTCGTCGAGGTCATCGAAGACCTCGTGCACACCCACCGCTCCCCGGTCTACGTCGTGCACTTCACCCAGAAGGACGCCGTCGACCGCGCGCAGTCGCTCATGAGCATGAACGTGGCCAGCCGCGCCGAGAAGGACGCGATCGTCGAAGAGCTGGGCGATTTCCGATTCACCTCCGGCTTCGGAAAGTCGCTCAGCAAGTACCTGCGCCAGGGCATCGGCGTCCACCACGCCGGGATGCTGCCCAAGTACCGCCGCGTCGTCGAACGCCTCACCCAGAAGGGCCTGCTCAAGGTCGTCTGCGGAACCGACACCCTCGGCGTCGGCATCAACGTCCCGATCCGCACGGTTCTGCTCACCTCCCTGGTCAAGTTCGACGGCGAGCGCATGCGCCACCTCTCCGCGCGTGAGTTCCACCAGATCTCCGGGCGGGCCGGGCGGGCCGGCTACGACACCGTCGGCGACGTCCTGGTCATGGCCCCCGAGCACGTCATCGAGAACCGCAAGCTCCTCGAGCGAGCCGGCGACGACCCGAAGAAGATCAAGAAGATCGTCCGCAAGAAGGCCCCGGCCGGGGCCGTCAACTGGACGGACAAGACCTTCGAGCGCCTGCGTGACGCCGATCCCGAGCCGCTCACCAGCCACTTCACGGTCAGCCATGCCATGGTCCTCAACGTCCTGGCGCGCAGCACCGCGACGAGCGGCGATCCGATCGACGCCATGCGTCACCTGCTCACCACCAACCACGACACCGAGCCGCAGAAGGCCGCGCACGTGCGCCAGGTGTTCCGGATCTACCGCTCCCTGCGCCAGGCCGGCATCGTGGAGAAGGTGCGCAACCCCGGCGGTAGCTACACCGTGCGGCTCATGGTCGACCTGCCCCGCGACTTCGCGCTCAACCAGCCGCTGTCGCCCTTCGCCCTCGCGGCCCTGGACCTGCTCGAGCCGACGTCGCCCACCCACGCCCTCGACGTCGTCTCCGTCATCGAGGCGACCCTGGACGACCCACGTCAGGTGCTCTACGGCCAGCAGCGCGCCGCCCGCGGCGAGGCGATCGGCGCCATGAAGGCCGAGGGCTACGACTACGACGAGCGGATGGCCGCGCTCGAGGACGTGCTGTGGCCCAAGCCGCTCGAGGAGATGCTCCAGGCAGCCTTCGCCACGTACAAGAAGTCGAACCCGTGGATCGCCGATCAGGAACTCTCCCCCAAGTCCGTGGTCCGGGACATGGTCGAGCGGGCGCAGACCTTCAACGAGTTCGTCTCCAAGTACCAGCTCGACCGCACCGAGGGCGTGGTGCTGCGCTACCTCGCCGACGCCTACCGGACGCTACGTCAGACCGTCTCGGCCGAGCACCGCACCGAGGAGGTCGAGGAGATCATCGAGTGGCTCGGTGAGCTCGTGCGCGGCGTCGACTCGAGCCTGCTCGACGAGTGGGAGCGCCTGGCCAACCCCGTCGACGACGACGCCGACTCCCTCACCGGCGACTCCCCGCTCAACGGGACCGGCACCGAGGCCCCGGCCCGCCCGGTCACCGGGAACGTCCGGTCCTTCCGGGTGCTGCTGCGCAACGCCCTGTTCAAGCGGGTCGAGCTCGCCGCCCGCGAGGCCTACTCCACGCTCGGCTCCCTCGACGGCAAGGACGGCTGGGACGCCGACGCCTGGGCCGATGCCCTCGACCCGATGTTCGACCACTACGGCGACGACGCGATCGGCATCGACCCCGCGGCCCGCTCCCCCAAGCTCGTGACCATCACCGAGGGCGTGGACGGCAACCCGCGGCTGTGGACCGTCCGTCAGGTCCTCGACGACCCCGACGGCGACCACGACTGGGCGATCACCGTGATCGTCGACCTCGACGCGAGCGACGAGGCCGGGGAGGCCGTGCTCCGGGTGACCGGTGTCGCGCCGATGTAGGTCCTGGGTGGGCGGTGCGGGCAGCGGCTAGCGTAGGGCCATGTCGAAGAACGCGAAGAAGGTAGCGAAGAGTCCACACGGCGCGACCCCGGCGATCGTCGCCCTCGAGAAAGCGGGGATCGCCCATACTGTGCACCCCTACGAGCACGATCCGCTGAGCGATCTCGGCTACGGCCTCGAGGCTGCCCAGGCGATCGGCATCGAGCCCCCACGGGTGTTCAAGACCCTCATGGCCGCGGTCGATGCCCACCTCGTGGTCGCCGTCGTGCCGGTGGACCGCACGCTTGACCTCAAGGCGCTCGCGCACGCCGCCGGCGGCAAGAAGGCGGTCATGGCCGAGCAAGCCGACGCCGAGCGCGCGACCGGCTACGTCGTCGGCGGCATCTCCCCGCTCGGCCAGCGCACCGCGCACACGACGATCATCGACGACTCCGCCCTCGGCTTCGACACGGTGTACGTCTCGGGCGGGCGCCGCGGGCTCGACGTCGGGCTCGCGCCGTCGGACCTGGTCGCGGCCACCCGCGCGACGACGGCGCCGATCGCCCGGGACTAGCCTCGCGGGCGCCTGCGCCCCGGCCCGTCGACCCGGCGCCGGTCAGGCGTGCTGGTAGCCGGGATAGGGCTGGTTGCTCGGCACGATCTGCTTGCCGAGCGGCAGGAGCGAGATCGGGATCATCTTGAAGCTGGCGATGCCCAGCGGGATGCCGATGATCGTCACGCACATGGCGATGCCCGTGGCGAGGTGCCCGAGGGCGAGCCACCACCCGGCGACGATGAGCCACACGATGTTGCCCAGGGTCGACCAGGCGCCGGCCTGCGGGTGGTCGACGACGACTCGGCCGAAGGGCCACAGCACGTAGTTCGCCATCCGGAAGGACGCGATCCCGAAGGGGATCGTGACGATGAGGATGCAGCAGATGATCCCGGCGAAGGCGTATCCGATCGCCAGCCAGAACCCCGACAGCACGAGCCAGATGATGTTCAGCAGCGTCTTCATGCCTCGACCGTAGGTGCATGGGGCACAGAGCGCTAGCCGGCCACCCGCGCCACGACGGCGTAGTCCCACTCGTCGAAGACCACGCGGTACGTGGTCCCCGGGAAGAGCCCCTCGACGTAGGCGACGACGTCGCCAGGCGGGTCGGCGCCCCAGGTCTGCAGGTCGAAGACCACGTAGTCGGGCCGCACCGAGGGGTCCGTGGAGATCCAGAACACCTCGTGATCGGTCGCCAGCTGCACGATCAACCCGCGGTCGCTGGCCACGCTCGCCCCGACCGGGACGGCGTCGACCGCGCGCTGGGCGACCGCGATCCGGTCGCCGCGCTCGTAGGTCTGCGGGTCCCACAAGTCTCTCAGCGGGTACTGGAACGTGAGCACGACGGCGATGATCACCATGAGCGCGGGCGCCACCATCGCGTAACCGCGCAGCAGGCGTGCCCGCGAGGCGCGCAGCAGCCGCAGCCCGTCGATCGCGGCCGCGAACATGACCGGCATGAGGATGACCGAATAGTGCCAAGTCGTCCCCCAGTAGAACTCCGTCGATCCGGCGAAGCGCCACACCATGGTCGGGACGATCACCAGCGCAAGCGGTGAGCGCAGCGCGACGAAGGCCGTGATGACAAGGAGCAGCAGGATCGTGTGGAGCTTGATCGACGGGCTGAAGAAGCCCGTGACCAGGTGGCCCATGCCGGCGAGCAGGCTCGCCTGCTCCCTGGAGCCCCCGCCGAGCTTGCCCCAGTAGTCGTAGCGGCCGTTCGGATTGAACGCCGGGATGATCACACCGACGATGAGCGCCATGCCGACGACGCCCACTCCGGCCACGATCGCTCCCAGACGGCGTTGCCCGCGCAGCCAGAGCACTGCCCCGAAGGCCGCGACCGTCAGCCCGAGGTCTTCCTTGACCCCGAGCAGCAGCACGATCCAGAGGGCGCTCGCCCGCCACCGCTCGTTGAGGAATGCCGCCATCCCGAAGGCCAGCAGCGGGACCGCGAGCGCGTACTCGTGGAACTGGACGTCGATCGCGGACTGGATCCCCCAGGCGAAGGCGTAGGCAAACCCCATACCCAGCCCCTGCCACGATCCGAGGATCCGGCGCGCGGTCACCGTGATCGGGATGATCGAGACGGCGACGAGGACGCACTGGGCCACGAGCAGGGTGACCGGTGACGGGAAGAGCCGGTAGAACGGAGCCAGAACCACCAGGAGCGGTGAAAAATGGTCACCGAGCTGGTTGAAGTCGGGTCCCTTGATACTCACGATCGGCGCGCTCAGGTGTGCGTAGCCCTTGACTGCCTGCTCGAAGATCGCCAGGTCCCACGACGGATTGGCCCATCGGTGCCACCGCGCGAGGGACAGCACGAGGTAGACGAGGAATGCGACGAGAGTGAGCAGGCCCACCGGCCAGTGGGTACGGAGGTGTCTCACGCAAACAGTCTGGCGCATCCGCGGGCCAACTACGATGCTGTCCATGCCAGCCACCGTTGCTCACGCCCTCGCGCGCGTCCAGGAGCGTATCGACGACACCTGCCACGCGGTGGGCCGGGACCGGGCCACCGTCCGGCTGCTGCTGGCCACCAAGACCCGATCGGCCGACGTCGTGCGGGAGGCTCTGCGCAGCGCGCCGGCCGGCGCGCTGCTCATCGGGGAGAACCGCGTGCAAGAGCTCGTGGAGAAGGCACCCGCGCTCGCGGACCTGCAGGTCACGGCGCACCTGATCGGTCCGCTGCAGTCCAACAAGATCAACCACGCGCTGCGGGCCCTCGCGCTGCACGGCCACGCGTGCGTGGAGACGATCGATTCCCTCGAGCTCGCCGCGAAGCTGTCGGCACGCGTGGGTGCGGGCAGTCCACTGGTCCCCCTCGACGTCATGATCCAGGTCAATGTCTCAGGTGAGGAGTCCAAGGCCGGGGTCGCTCCCGACCGCGCGGTCGACCTCGCCCACGAGGTCGCGGACCTGCCGGGCCTGGCACTGCAGGGATTCATGACTATCGCGTCGCCCACCCTGGACGAGCGCGTGGCCCGGGCGGAGTTTGAGCTGCTACGCAGCGTCCGCGACCGCGTCACCGGGTCGGGCGCCGCAGCCACGGCGCTCGCTCAGGAGCTGTCGATGGGGATGAGCCGCGACCTCGAGTGGGCGGTCGCAGAGGGTGCCACGATCGTGCGGGTCGGCTCGGCTGTGTTCGGCGCACGCCCGTCGTGACGGGAGGCCGGATCAGCGGCTCGTCGACCTGCGGTACTGCGCATTGGCGATCGGGATGAACACCGCGAGCGTCACGACCGTCCAGATGAGCGTGTACACCTCGGGATGGAGCAGCGGCCAGGCGGTGGGCGCGGGCGTTCCGGGCGGGATGTTGCCGAAGAGCTCACGGGCGGCCTGGGTCACCGCGGAGACGGGGTTCCACTCGGCGAAGGGCTGCAGGGCCGCAGGGAGCGTCTCGAGCGGCACGAAGGTGTTGGCGACGAAGGTGAGCGGGAAGATGACGATGAAAGACGCGTTGTTGACGACCTCGGGGCTCGGCACGAGCATGCCGATCCACGCCATGATCCACGAGATCGCGTAGGCGAAGACGAGCAGCAGACCGTATCCTGCCGCGGCTTCCCAGAACGTCCCGTGGATGCGCCAGCCGACGAGCAACCCGGTGAGCGACATGACCACGAGCACGATGATGTTGTTCACGACGTCGGAGAGCGTCCGCCCGGTGAGCACGGCAGACGGGGCCATGGGCAAGGACCGGAAGCGATCGATCACACCCTTCTTCACATCCTCGGCCAGGCCCGCGCCGGTGATCGTCGCACCGAAGATCACCGTCTGGGCGAAGATCCCGGCGATGAGGAACTCTCGGTATGCCTGGCTGCTCGCAGCCGAGCCGCCGACGTTGATGGCCCCGCCGAACACGTACGCGAAGAGCAGCACAAACATGATCGGCGACAGCGTGGTGAAGACGAGGAGGTCAGGGACGCGCTTGATCTTGATGATGTTTCGCTTGGCCACGACCGCGGCGTCGGCCAGCACGTAGGGGACCTTCATCGCTCGACCTGTCCCTTGGTTCCCGTCGCGTCTTTCGCTGCGTCGATCTCCTCGGTCGTGCGCCCGGTGAGTGCCAGGAATGCGTCGTCGAGCGTGGGGCGGCGCAGCCCGACGTCGTCCAGCTCGATCCCGGCATCTTCGAAGGCGTGCAGCGCCGCGGAGAGAGTGGCGACGCCGTCGGCCGAGACGGCGAGGATCCGTCGCTCGAGGTCGTTCTGGGGACTGCTGCCCAGGCCGGCCATCAGTTGCTCCGCGTCGGTGAGCCGGGCCCGATCGCGGATGGTCACCTCGAGGCGCTCCCCGCCCACCTGGAGCTTGAGCTGGTCCGCAGTGCCCCGGGCGATCGCCTTGCCGTGGTCGATCACGACGATCTCGTCCGCGAGGATGTCCGCCTCCTCGAGGTACTGGGTGGTCAGCAGCAGCGTCACGCCCTCCGCGACGAGGGTGCGGATCACCTCCCACATCTGGATGCGCCCGCGCGGGTCGAGGCCGGTCGTCGGTTCGTCGAGGAAGAGCACCGGCGGGTGGGCGACGAGCGCGCCGGCGAGGTCGAGCCGGCGACGCATGCCCCCCGAATACGTGCGCGTGGGGCGGTCGCCGGCATCCTCGAGATCGAACTGCGCGAGGAGCTCGCGCGCCCGGTTCCGGCTGTGCTTGCGCCCCAGGTGGTAGAGGCGTCCGATCATGTCGAGGTTCTCGAAGCCGGTGAGGTACTCGTCGACAGCCGCGTACTGCCCGGACAGGCCGATGTGGCGGCGCACCTCGCGCGGGTCGTCGCGGACGTCGATCCCGGCAACGGTCGCCATTCCCTCGTCGGCCTTGAGCAGGGTGGCCAGGATCCGCACGATCGTCGTCTTGCCGGCTCCGTTGGGGCCGAGCAGCCCGAGGACGGTCCCGGCCGGGACGTCGAGGTCGACGCCGTCGAGCGCTACGACCTTCCCGTAGCGCTTGGCGAGGCCGCGGGCTTGGATGACCGGAGGGGCCCCGACCTCCTGCCGAGACGCGCCTGTGGCGTAGATCACATTTCCACCCTACGACTCGGCCCGGCTGGGTGCGAGCCTTGGCCGCGATGCGCGGCCGCGTCGCCGGGCTAGCCGAGCAGGGCCGTGTACCCGGCCACGCCGACGATCGCGCCGGTGATCGGCGCGGCGACCGGGACCCAGGAGTAGCCCCAGTCCGACGTGCCCTTGTTCTTGAGCGGCAGCAGCGCGTGCAGGATGCGCGGGCCGAGGTCGCGCGCGGGGTTGAGCGCGGGCCCGGTCGGCCCGCCGAGCCCGACGACGAGCGCCCACACGAGGAACCCGACGCCGAGCGCGGCCGCTCCGGGCTCCCCGGCGAAGGTCGGAGAGTTGAGGATCCCCAGCGCGCAGGAGGTCAGCACCATGGTGCCGAGGAACTCATTGGCGAAGCCGTTGACGCGACTCTGGGCCGCGTTGATCGTCGAGAACGTCGCGAGGATGTCCTCGGGGTCTTCGGTGCGGTCGTAGTACGGCTTGTGCGTGATGACGATCGCCATCTGCCCCGCCATCGCCCCGAGCAGCTGGGCGAGGATGAACCACGGCACGACGTCCCAGCCCTGGTGCCCGTTGATCGCCAGGGCCAGGGTCATCGCGGGGTTGATCTGGGCGCCGGAGATACCGGCGAACATCATCACCGGGATCATCACGCCGAAGCCGTAGCCCATCGCGATGAGGCTCCATCCGCCGTGGTAGCCCTTGCTGCCCTTGAGGTGGACGTTGGCGACCGTCCCGTTGCCGATGATGATGAGGATCGCGGTCCCGATGAACTCGCACAGGACCTTCAGGGTCAGGGAATACTCCATCGCTTCGCTCGCTCTCTTCGGTCGTTCCGTGTGATTGCGCCGGCCCTGACCCAGGTCAGGGAGCCGGCGGGGGTCTGCGGAGCAACCTAGCCTGAACGGCTCGGATTTGCTCCTGCGTATCGGATAGGCGATTGTCAATCACATGAAGATGCCGTTCTCCCGCAAGGTCCGTGCCGCGTACATCCCCGAGGGCGTCACGGAGACGTGGTCCGCAGAGGAGAACAGCGTCGTTGTGCACGTCCCTATCGACGCCTCCAGCCCGGATACGAGCGTGACCGCAGACCGCCTCTCCGAGCTGGTCATCGCCACGGTCGGCGCCGTCCAGGCGGGGCTGTTCGGCCACTCCATCCCCGACGGTGCCAGCGGCGCCGGGGTCCGGATCCAGGTGGACACCGGGACGGACCCGCTCCCCCCGCTCGCCGAGCACGGCGTCGAGATCCTGCGCGAGCACCTCGGGCAGTCGATCCCGCTCTCGGTCGTGACCGCGAAGCCCGCGCCGGTGGCCAAGGCACCGAAGGGCAAGCGGAAGAAGGCGGGGCAGGCCGCTGGCACCCCAGCGACCGCCGGGGTCTCGCTCGCCAAGGACGAGGCGACCTCGTCCGACGACTCGGACGACGAGCTGGACGAAGAGGCCACCGTCGTGGCCCCGCCCGCCGTTGTCGAGCCTCCGGCCCGGCCCGGCCTTGAGCCCGCCGCCTACACCTGGGACTCCGAGAACGAGCGCCTGCGCGCAGAGATCGTCTACCTCGGCGCCGCCGACTCCGACGCACAGACCCAGGTCGACGTGCGCACCCTCGTCGAGATCACCATCGCAGCCCTGGCCTCCCCCGCGACCCGTGCCCAGATCCCCGCCGAGGCACCCGCCAGTCACCCGGTGTGGCTCACGGTGGTTGTCAACGAGGACGCGGTGGGCCCCCTCACCGAGAAGATGTTCGAGAACGGCGAAGACCAGTTCGAGGGCACCCGCGTCGACTTCGTCGTCGTGACCGAGCCGCGCGAGGTTGTGGTGGGGATGCTCGCTGGGCGGTGACGTCTACCCGCACGCGCATCGACCTCCCGCTGCTGGCTACTGCGGCCGATACACATTCCGCCTGTGCGCGATCGACAGCACGTAGACCGTCACCACGCGAGCGTTGATCGTGTAGATCACGCGGTACTCCCCACGCCGCGCAGACCACTTCCCCTTGAGCTCATTGCGCAGCGACTTACCCACCCGAAACGGATCCTCGGCGAGCGGCCCCGCGAGGAACTCCAGGACGGCCGCAGCAACGGCGGGCGTCAACTCTGAAGCGATGGCATGACGGGCAGGCGGGGCGAGGGAGACTTCGTAGGTCACGCGTCGCGGCGCAGTTGCTGACGCCACTCGCTCAGCGGCACAAGGTCCCCGGCGGCGACTGCAGCCTCGGCCTCACGGATGTCACCCATGAGGTGCGCATCGGACAGCACCGCGATGGTCTCCTCCAACGACGCCAGGTCGTCAGGGGACATCAGGACTGCGGCCGGCTCACCGTTGCGCGTGATGGTGACGCGCTCGTGTGTGTCGTGGACGGACGTGACGTACTGGGATAGATGCGCCTTGACGTTTGCGAGCGACGTGGTAGTCATGACCCGAATCATAGTCTCGATCGTGCGGCGAGAGGAGGGGAGGATGCTGCGGGCCTGCTCGCCGAGAAGACGTTCGAGAACTTCAAAGACCTGTTCGAGTGTCAAGGAGTCTTGACAACCCGTTCAGGGTCAAGCATGCTTGACATCAGTCAAGGAGCCTTGACAGTCGGATCCCCGGGAGACCTCATGCCTAGTCACCTGTCCCACCTGCAGAATCTCAGCCCCGCGCCGCTCGTGGTCGCTGCGCTGGTCGCCGTCGTCGTCGCGCTGGTCATCCACGAGCCAGTCTCCGGCAAGCGGAGCTTCGCTGCCTTCCTGCGCGCCGAGAAGGTCGACGGCGAGCCGGCCCGGCTGCGGTTCTACCGTTCGTGGATCCTCCAAGGCTGCGCGACGGCGGCCCTCGCGATCGGCCTCGTCCTCGCCCTCCCGGGGGTGAGCCTGGCAGACATCGGCTTCCGCGCCACGGACCTGAACGGGCTGGACCGGTTGGGCCTGTCCGAGGCCGGCATCGGTGCGAGTGAGATCGCCGGGATGATCACCGGAGCCGCGGTCGCAGCCATCGCCCTGTCGCTCCTCGCACGCCGCCGGGCCAAGTCCGGCAACACGAGCATCCCGGCGCAGATGGTCGCCGTCCAGCCGATGCTGCCGCGCACCGGACGCGGCCGGTGGGGATGGGCCGCGCTGTCGCTCAGCGCGGGCGTCACCGAGGAGATCACCTACCGCGGCCTGCTGGTCCTCGCCCTCGCCGTCGCACTCCCAGCCCGGACCCCGACCGCCGTGATCGTCGTCGTCGCCGCAGTCCTCTTCGGCGCCGCGCACTGGTACCAGGGGCGCGCCGGGATGCTCGCGACCGGAGTCGCCGGGGCGGCCCTGACCATGCTCTACCTCGGGACCGGCAGCCTTCTCGTGCCGATCATCCTGCACACCCTCATGGACCTGCGCGCGCTGCTGCTCCCGGCCGGCGCGCGCGCCCAGGAACCGGAGACGGCCGCGGAGCGAGCTGCGGCGTCGGGCATGATTGTCCCTGCCCAGACCGCCCGCGAGACTGCCCAAGGAGCCTGAACCGTGCTCAATGACGTTCGCGTGCTGCGCGAAGCGACAGGACTCTCCCAGGGGGCGCTCGGAGCCCTGCTCGGGGTCTCCCGCCAGACCATCAACTCGATCGAGACCGGCAAGTACGACCCGTCCCTGCCGCTCGCCATCGCCATCGCCCGCCACTTCACCACAACCGTCGAGGAGATCTTCCATGTCGACTGAACGCCGCCCGATCGTCAAGGCAGCCTTCGGGCTCGTCGCCGGGATCGCCGTCCTTGTCCCCCTCGTCGTGCTCCTGGTCAACAAGGCGCCCGGCAACATGGGGGCCGGAGCGGCCTTCGGCGGTGGCTTTGTGCTCATCGCCTTCACCATCGCCGCGTGGCGCACGGCCCGCCGTCCGGACAAGACGACGACGTTCGAGCGGTCGGTCACCGGCTCCGCGGACGAGCGCGACCGGCTCGTCGCGACGAAGGCTGCCGCCGTCCTCGGCGTCGCCTCCCTGCCGATCACCGGGATCGCGACGTCGGCCGTGGCGATGGGAGCCCCCGCGACGGCGACCCTCGGGATCACGCTCTACACCCTGCTGGCCATCGCCGTCGTGAGCTTCATCGTCGTCTCCCGCCGCACCTGACCCGCTCTCCCATCCAAACCCCGCAATCTCCCGCTGAGTGCTGGGTCTTACACGCGACACGCCGGGGCAAAGTCATAATTCCCAGCACTCAGCGGAGGATGGCGGAGTTGGGGGCTGGGTGGTTCAGGGGACTCGGGCGGTCCACTCCGGAGTGCTGAACTTCGTCTCCGCGAGGTCGCGGGCTCGGGTCCACTCAGCCTCGGTGACTGTGCCTTCGACCGTGGCGTAGCGGGCGCAGAAGTGGGCCTTGAACGCCTCGATGACGTCGGCGCGGGACATGCCGGTCTGCGACCGGACCGGGTCGACGCGCTTGTTGGCGCTCTTGGTGCCCTTGTCGCTCATCTTCTCCCGGCCGATGCGTAGCACCTCGAGCATCTTGTCCGCGTCGATGTCGTAGGCCATGGTCACGTGGTGCAGCACCGCCCCGCCCACGAATCGCTTCTGCGCGGCGCCGGCGATCTTGCCGGCCGGGGACGCGATGTCGTTGAGCGGCTGGTAGGTCGCGTTGACGCCGACGTCGGCCAGCGCGCCGAGCACCCAGTCATCGAGGAAGGCGTAGGACTTCTCGAAGCTCAGGCCCTCCACGAGGGAGCTGGGCACGGTGAGGGAGTACGTGATCGTGTTGCCCGGCTCGATGAACATCGCGCCGCCGCCGGAGATCCGGCGCACGACGGTAATGCCGTGCTTGGCGGCGCCCTCGGGGTCCACCTCGTTCTTGAGGGACTGGAAGGAGCCGATCACCACGGCCGGCGCACCCCACTCCCAGATCCGCAGTGTCGGCGGGCGCAGGCCAGCATCGACCGACTCCGAGATCGCCTGATCGAGCGCCATGTGCATGGCCGGGCTCTGCGGGCCGTCGTGGATCACCTCGAAGGTGTGGTCGTGCCAGCCCGTCGCATGCCCGAGCGCGCGGCGCGCCGCGATCGCCACGGCCTCGGGGCTGAAGCCGACAAGCGTGGCCCCGGGGTCGAGGGCACGGGTGATCGCCTCGGCGAGCACCGCCACAGGAGCCGTCGTGGGCATGCCGACGAGGGCCGCGTTGATGTCGAGCAGGGCGTCGTCGGGCTCGAGGAAGAAGTCGCCGCTGACGGCCACCTCTGCCAACCGGTCGCCGTCGACCTCCAGATCGATCGCCACGAGCTTGCCGCCAGGAACTTTATATTCGCCTCTCACGGCTACAGCCTAGACGCGACCGGGCACGACGGCGGTGTGCGGTTGCTCACCCGCCCGTCCGCAGCTCCTCGAGTGCGAGGGAGCGCAGACCCGCCGGTGGCGTCAGCGCGGCGCAACCCCTGCGTGGATGAGCCCGTAGATCGCCGAGTCGGTCAGCGCCTCCCACGACGCCTCGAGCAGGTTGGGGCCCACGCCGACCGTCGACCAGCTCCTGTGCCCGTCTGTCGTCTCGATGAGCACGCGGGTGATCGCGTCGGTCCCCTGCATCTGGTCGAGGATGCGTACCTTGAAGTCGATCAGCTCGAAGGCTGAGATCTCCGGGTACACCGTGGTCAGGGCGAGGCGCAGCGCGTGGTCGAGCGCGTTGACCGGACCGTTTCCCTCGCCGGTCACCACGACCCGCTCCCCGCCCGCCATGAGCTTGACGGTGGCCTCGGCCGTCGCGTCGGTCCCGCGGTGCCCCGTTCGCTCGACGATCGTCCGCCAGCTCTCGACCGCGAAGTACGGCGGTCGCTCACCGTTCACCTCTTCGATGAGCAGCAGCTCGAAGGAGGCGTCGGCCGCGTCGAAGGTGTACCCGTTGGCCTCGGACGTCTTGACCCGGTTGGTGATCCGGGTGAGCAGCTCGCCCTGCCCGGACAGGTCAAAGCCGAGCTCCTTGCCCTTGAGCTCGATCGAAGCGCGCCCGGCCATGTCGGAGATGAGCATGCGCATGTCGTTGCCCACCCGGGTGGGATCGATGTGCTGGTAGAGGTCGGGGTCGACCTTGATGGCGCTCGCATGCAGGCCAGCCTTGTGGGCGAAGGCGCTCGCGCCGACGTAAGGCTGGCGCGCGTACGGGGAGATGTTCGTGATCTCGCTGATCGCGTGGGCGATCCGGCTCGACTCCTCGAGGCCGTTGCCGGCCAGGAGCGTGCGACCGCCCTTGAGCTCGAGGTTCGCCACGACCGTGATGAGGTCGGCGTTGCCGGTCCGCTCCCCGTAGCCGTTGACTGTGCCCTGCACGTGGGAACAGCCGGCCTCGACTGCGGCGAGGGAGTTGGCGACTGCGCACCCGGTGTCGTTGTGCGCGTGCATCCCCAGGATCGGCTCCGGCCCGACGTCGGCCCGCACCTGGGCGACGATCTCACCGACCCAGTTCGGCAGCATGCCGCCGTTCGTGTCGCACAGCGCCACGACCTCGGCCCCGGCCTCGAAGGCGGCCAGGACGGCAGCGCGGGAGTAGGCGGGGTCGAAGCGGTAACCGTCGAAGAAGTGCTCGGCGTCGATGACGACCCGGCGTCCCTCCCCCGTGAGGAAGGCGACCGTGTCGGTGATCATCGCGAGGTTCTCCTCCGCGGTGGTGCGCAGCGCGCGCTCCACGTGGCGGATGTCGGACTTGGCGACGAGGGTGATGACCGGCGCGCCGGAGTTGAGCAGCGCGAGGACCTGGGGGTCCTCGCTCGCTCGCTGTCCGACCTTGCGGGTCGCACCGAAGGCCGCCAGGACAGCGTTCTTGAGGTTGAGCTCTTTGGCCGCGCGCGAGAAGAAGTCGGTATCCTTGGGCACCGCGCCGGGCCAGCCGCCCTCGATGAAGCCGACGCCGAGCTCGTCGAGCAGGGGCGCGATCGCAAGCTTGTCCGCGACAGAGAGGTTCATGCCCTCTTGCTGTGCGCCGTCGCGCAGGGTGGTGTCGTAGACGTGGAAAGTCACTCGACTGCTCTTCTCTCGGGAGATCTGGGGCGGGCGGGCGCGGCCAGGAACAAGGCTCGCATCCCCAGAGCATTGTGCTAGATAACGCCGGGTGGCGGCGTTGGCGTCCAGCACAAGAAACGCTCGGGGCGATGGTGGAAGCGGCCAGCCTCGCCGTCTGCGCTGCGGCTCCGGCGGGGGTGTGCCGGGCAACAAAAAAACCCCCCGGGTACGGGAGGTTTGCGCGTCCGGCGAGCTGACCGGACGCGCTACATGATAAGGAGCGCAGAGCTGACGGTGTGTGTCATGTCACACATCATTGCACACGTCCCACCGCTGGCACCACCACCGCCCCCGCCGAACTCGTGAGCGGGCCGCCGAACTCGTGAGCGAGCCAGGTCCTGAGGCCAGGAACGGGCCTGGCTCACGAGTTCGGCGGGGGGCGGCGGCGCCGACGGGTCAGACGAGCTGGGTCAGCCAGCTGTGGCGGTCGGGCGTGCGTCCGTTCTGGATGTCGGTGAGCTCGGTGCGCACCGACATGGTGACCTCACCGGCGTCGCCACCCGCGATAGTCAGGTCGAAGCCCTCACCGGCCAGACGGCCGATCGGGGTGACCACGGCGGCCGTGCCACAGGCGAAGACCTCGGTGATGGACCCGTTGCGCAAGCCCTCCTGGACCTCGGTGAGCAGTATCCGGCGCTCCACGATCGTGTGCCCGCGGTCGGTCAGCAGCTGCAGGATCGAGGACCGGGTGACCCCCTCGAGGATCGAGCCGGACAGCTCCGGCGTCTCGACCGTGCCGTCGGCCCGGACGAAGAAGACGTTCATGCCGCCGAGCTCTTCGATCGCGGTGTTCGTCGAGGCGTCGAGGAAGCAGACCTGCTCGCAGCCCATCTCGTAGGCGTGCATCTGCGGGAGCAGACTCGCAGCGTAGTTGCCGCCGCACTTGGCAGCCCCCGTTCCGCCAGCTCCGGCGCGGTGGTAATCCTCTGCGACCCAGATCGAGACCGGCTTGACGCCCCCGGAGAAGTACGGGCCAACCGGTGAGGCGATGACAAGGAACTCCGCCTCGAGCGTGGGACGCACGCCCAGGAATGCCTCGGAGGCGTACATGAAGGGGCGCAGGTACAGGCTCGCCTCGTCCCCGGACGACACCCATTCGACGTCGGTGCGCACGAGCGCGGCGATCGCGCCGATGAAGTCACCGGTGGGAAGCTCGGGCAGGGCGAGGCGACGGGCCGACTTCTGGAAGCGCACGGCGTTGGCCTCGGGGCGGAAGGTCCAGATCGACCCGTCGGCGTGACGGTAGGCCTTGAGACCTTCAAAGACCTCCTGGCCGTAGTGCAGCACGGCGCTGGCAGGGTCGAGCAACAACGGACCGTACTTCACGACCCGGCGGTTCCCCCACCCGGTCGCCGACGTCCAGGTCACCCGGGCCATGTGATCGGTGAACACGGTGCCGAACTTGGGGGCGGCAAGAGCGGCCTCCCGGTCGGTCTCGGGGAGCGGGGCGTCGGACAACGTGACCTCGAAGAGGGCCGCGGCGTCATCGACGGTCTGAGACAAGTTTTCGAGAGCGGAGCTCATGATCAAGGCCTTTCACCTGGCGACCATTCATTTTCCCACGTCGCGCCCGAGGATCGGGCGCGACGTGAGGAACGGTCTTTTGGAAGAGTTACCGGTGAAGACGACCAGGGGTGGTTCAGCCGCGCACGCGGTCAGCGAGCGCGGTACCAACCTCGGTCGTCGACCGTACTCGGCCACCCCGCTCGACGAGGTCAGCGGCGACTGCCGCCTCGACTCGTGCGGCTTCGACGGGCAGGCCAAGGTGATCGAGCATCATGGCGACCGAGAGGACGGTCGCGGTGGGGTCGGCCTTGCCCTGTCCGGCGATGTCGGGGGCGGAACCGTGAACCGGTTCGAACATGGAGGGTGCCGTACGGTCCGGGTTGATGTTCGCCGAGGCCGCGAGCCCGATACCACCGGTGATCGCGGCGGCCTGGTCGGTCAGGATGTCACCGAAGAGGTTGTCGGTGACGATGACGTCGAAACGAGATGGGTTCGTCGTCAGGAAGATGGTGGCTGCGTCCACGTGCAGGTAGTCGCTCGTGACATCAGGGAAGTCCGCGTTGACAGCCTCGACCGTCCGGCGCCATAGGTGACCGGCGTGCACGAGCACGTTGTGCTTGTGCACGAGCGTGAGGTGCTTGCGCGGGCGGGCCTGGGCGCGGGCGAAAGCGTCACGCACGACACGCTCGACGCCGAAGGCCGTGTTGACGGACACCTCGTTGGCGACCTCGTGCGGCGTGCCGACGCGGATCGCGCCGCCGTTGCCGACGTAGGGGCCCTCGGTGCCTTCACGCACGACGACGAAGTCGATCTCGCCGGGCTCGGCCAGCGGTGACTTCACGCCGGGGTACAGCTTGCCCGGGCGGAGGTTGACGTAGTGGTCGAGGGCGAAGCGGAGCTTGAGCAGCAGCCCACGCTCGAGCACGCCCGACGGGACGCTCGGGTCGCCGATCGCTCCGAGGAGGATCGCGTCGTGGGTGCGGATCGCGGCGAGGTCGTCGTCTGTGAGGGTCTCACCGGTCGCGTGCCAGCGCTGGGCGCCCAAGTTGAAGGGCGTCGTCGTCACCGTGACGTCCGTCGTCGCAAGGGCCGCGTCGAGCACGGCGAGCCCCTGCTCGACAACCTCGATCCCGATGCCGTCGCCTGCCACCACTGCCAGTTCGATGTTCCTCGTCATGACCGGCATGTTACCCCCGGGTCCCAGTGGTCGGGACGCGCATCTCACGCGTCGACCCGTGTATTTGACAGCGTGGCGCCAGGGGCTCGCTCGGATTTGGATTGCGCGCTGGTGCGGACCAGGCTGGGGCGATGACCATCGTGAAGATCAATGCCATCGACGTCCCTGAAGGCGCCGGCGTCGAGCTCGAGAAGCGCTTCGCCGCTCGCAAGGGAGCGGTCGAGAACTCTCCCGGCTTCCTCGGCTTCGAGCTGCTGCGCCCGGTCGCCGGCGAGACCCGCTACTTCGTCTACACCAAGTGGGAGACCGAGGAGGACTACCAGGCGTGGGCGAACGGATCGGCTCGCGCCGCCCACGCCGGTTCCGGTTCCGGCGACCGGCCCGCGCCCGTGTCCACCGGCGCGAACCTGCTCGAGTTCGAGGTCGTCCTCAGCGTCGGGTCCTGACGAGCTCAGTTCCTGATAGGCGCTCAGTTCCACAGGAGTCTCCTTGGCGTACGATGCAATCGGCGTTCACTTGAGTGAATGTCGTTTACTTTTGCCAAGGCCCGTTACGCCGCTGTCCGATCCGTGGACCATGGACCTCGACGGGCCCTTCGCGCCGGGAGGCTCCATGACCGTCCAGACACGTCGGCGTGAGATGCAGCGCATGGCGACCGAGCTGGAGATCAAAGCCGTCGCCCGCAACCAGCTCTCCCACGACGGTGCGCAGAATGTCACGCTGCGCGGGATTGCGCGGGACATGGGCATGACGGCGCCCGCCCTCTACCGGTACTTCCCGAGCCTGGACGACCTCGTCGTCTCGATGTGCGAGGACTTCTTCGAGGAGGTCACCGAGGCCATCTCGCTCGCCATCACGCAGGCGCCGGACAGCCCCGGGCACGGAATGCACGCCGCCACGCGCACGTTCCGGGACTGGGCAGTCGGGCACAAGGGCGAGTTCGCGCTCATGTTCCGCAAGGGAGAGTCACCGATCGCGGGGGGCGGCGCGGGAATCGGTACCGGGCGGTTCGCCGCGGTGTTCTTCAAGCTCTACGTCCGGATGTGGCACGCCCATACCTTCGCGGTGCCGGAGCTCACCGAGGCGTCGGCGGCAACCTGCGCGGACCTGGCCACCTTCTCCGCGCAGTGCCTGACGCTGCCAGACGCACCCCCCGGCGAGTCCTGCACCGCCCCGGCGGACCTGCCGCCCGGGGCGCTCTTCGTCTTCGCCCGGACCTGGGTCCGCCTCTACGGGGTCATCAGCATGGAGGTCTTCGGCCAGCTGACACTCATGTTCGACGACGTCGCGCCGTACTTCGAGAGCGAGCTTGAGGACGCGGTGGCGGCCCTGGGCATCCCCTACGTCCCGCGAGACGCCTGAGTCAACGCGCGGGGTAGAGGAGCTCGAAGCGCTCGGTGACGAGCTGGAAGTCCTCTGGCAGCGCGTCGACGCCGAGGGTCCGCAGGAAGTACGTCGTGTGCTCGGCGCGCCAAGACTCCAGGGACCGGTCGTCCTCGCCCTCGGCCGCGGCGAAGCCCGCGTCGACGTCCTCGAAGGCCACGACCTCGACCTCGGTCGTGCGGATGAGCGCGGCCGGGTGGCCCCTGCCGTCGAGAATGATCGACAGCTCCCCGACGACCGGCTGCGGAGAGTCCTCAGCGTCGAAGTCCGAGAGTGCGGACGAGGTGCCCGTCTTGGTCCCGGCGAGGACAAGCGCGAGCAGCTCGTCGGCGATCACCTGGTTGTCACCGAAGGCCCAGGCAACCGGCGGAATCCCCGCAGAGACCGTGAGCCCACCGACGACCGCGATCTTCCCGAGGCCCGCGTGCACCCTCGCAACCTCCCAGAAGCTCGAGATCTCGTCGTCGAGCTCGGTCTCCTGCTCGATCTCCTGCTGAACGCCCTCGGCTGCGGCGTAGGGGAAGTCGGTCTCTTCGGCGCTGGTCATGGGTAGATCATCGCGCATCCTCGGTCGCGCCGGTATTCCGCCGCGCCCAGATCACGCGGCACCAGTCACGCGTCGTCGGGCTCAATCGCGGTGAGCACGAACACCGGGATCTCCCGGTCGGTCGATCGCTGGTAGTCGGCGTACGGCGGGTAGGCAGCGACCGCGCGGTCCCACCACAGGGCGCGCTCGTCTCCGGTGACCTCCCGGGCCACCATCTCCCAGCTCTGCGTACCGTCGCGCAGCTCGACGCGGGGGTTGGCGACGACGTTGTAGTACCAGAACGGGTTCTTCGGCGCCCCACCGAGGGAGGCGACGACCGCGTACTCCCCCGCGTGCTCGACGCGCATGAGCGGGGTCTTGCGCAGCTTGCCGGACCGCGCGCCCACGGTGGTGAGGATGACGACGGGCAGGCCGCCCAACGTCGTGCCCTCGGTCCCGCCCGAGCTCTCGTAGAGCTCCACCTGCTCACGTGACCGGTTGACCGGGCTGGGTTCATAAACTCCGTCGAGTGGCATCGCACCAGTACAGCAGAAAGCCGCACCCCGCACGACCTGGAGGTCGTGCAAGGTGCGGCTTTCTCAGGAGCCGCTAGGCGATCAACGCCCTGCGGAACCCTCGACGTAGTCAGTGTCGGTCGGCTTGACCCACGCGAAGAGCTTGCGCAGCTCGCGGCCGGTGGCCTCGATCGGGTGCGACTCGCCCTTGGCACGGAGCTCCTTGAACTCGGGAGCGCCGTTGTCCTGGTCGTTGATGAAACGCTCGGCGAAGGCGCCGTTCTGGATGTCCGCGAGGACAGCCTTCATGTTCTCCTTCACCTCAGGGGTGATGACGCGCGGGCCGGAGACGTAGTCGCCGTACTCCGCCGTGTCGGAGACGGACCAACGCTGCTTGGCGATGCCACCTTCCCACATGAGGTCGACGATGAGCTTGAGCTCGTGCAGCACCTCGAAGTAGGCAACCTCGGGCTGGTAGCCGGCCTCGGTGAGAACCTCGAAGCCGTACATGACGAGCTGCGAGGCGCCTCCGCAGAGAACAGCCTGCTCGCCGAAGAGGTCGGTCTCGGTCTCTTCGGTGAAGGTCGTCTTGATACCGGCGGCGCGCAGGCCACCGATCGCCTTGGCGTAGGACAGGGCGAGCTCCCAGGCGGAGCCCGATGCGTCCTGCTCGACCGCGACGATCACGGGCACGCCGCGGCCGTCGAGGAACTCGCGGCGCACGAGGTGCCCCGGTCCCTTGGGTGCGATCATGACGATGTCGTGACCGGGCTCGGGCTTGATGTAGCCGAAGCGGATGTTGAACCCGTGACCGAAGACGAGAGCAGCGCCCTCGTTGAGGTTCGGGGCGATCTCCTGGGTGTAGACGTGACGCTGCACCTGGTCGGGCGCGAGGATGACGACCACGTCGGCTTCCTTGACGGCCTCGGCGACGGTCACGACGCGCAGGCCTTCGTTCTCCGCCTTCACGCGAGAGGCAGAGCCTTCGCGCAGGCCGACGCGGACGTCGACTCCGGAGTCGCGCAGGTTCAGCGCGTGGGCGTGCCCCTGGCTGCCGTAGCCGATGACGGCAACCTTGCGGCCGGCAATGATGGACAGATCAGCGTCGTCGTCGTAGAACAGCTCAGCCACCGTGGATCTCCTTGGTTTCTTTGATGTGATTCATTCGAGGTAAGTGTCTCAGGCCGAGCGCGTCGTGCGCTCGAGCGCCCGATCGGTGATCGACCGGGCTCCGCGCCCGATCCCGACCGTGCCGGACTTGACGATCTCCCGGATGCCGAAGGGCTCGAGGGCTCCGAGGAGCGCCGCCAGCTTCTCCGGGTTGCCGGTCGCCTCGATGGTGACGGCGTCGGGGACGACGTCGACCACGTGGGCGCGGAACAGCTCGACGACCTCAAGCACGTGCGTGCGGTTGGTGAGGTCGGCCCGAACCTTCACGAGCATGAGTTCTCGTTGCACCGCCGCTGCCGGGTCCAGCTCGACGATCTTGATGACGTTGATCAGCTTGTTCAGCTGCTTGGTCACCTGTTCCAGCGGGAGGCCGTCGACGTCGACGACGACGGTGACCCGCGAGAGCTCCTCGTGCTCAGTCGGTCCGACTGCGAGGGAGTGGATGTTGAACGATCTCCGGGCGAACAGTCCGGCGATGCGCGCGAGCACGGCGGGCTTGTTCTCCACAAGAACCGAGAGGGTATGACGAGTCATGTCCTTTATTGCCTTCCCTGTCAGTCTTCGCGGTCCCACGCGGGCGAGATGCCGCGTGCGTATTGGATGTCGTCGTTGCTCACGCCGGTCGCAACCATCGGCCACACCATGGCGTCGCGCGAGACGTTGAAGTCGATCACGACCGGCTGGTCGTTGATCTCCTCGGCGCGCTTGATCGCGGCGTCGACCTCGTTGGCGTGCTCCACCCGGATCCCGACGCAGCCATAGGCGTCGGCCAGCTTGACGAAGTCCGGCACCCGGATGGTGCCGTGCCCGGTGTTGAGGTCGGTGTTGGAGTAGCGGGACTCGTAGAACAGGGTCTGCCACTGGCGGACCATGCCCAACGAAGAGTTGTTGATGAGCGCGACCTTGATCGGGATGTCGTTGATCGTGCAGGTCGCGAGCTCCTGGTTGGTCATCTGGAAGCACCCGTCGCCGTCGATCGCCCAGACCGTGCGGTCGGGCTGGCCGACCTTGGCGCCCATGGCGGCGGGGATCGCATAGCCCATCGTGCCCAGACCACCCGAGTTCAGCCAGGTGTTGGGGCGCTCGTACTTGATGAACTGCGCGGCCCACATCTGGTGCTGGCCGACGCCGGCCACATAGATCGTGTCCGGTCCGGAGATCTCACCGAGGCGGCTGATGACGTGCTGGGGGGCGAGGTGACCGTCGTCGGGCTCGGAGAAGCCCAGCGGGTAGGTCTCGCGCCAGCTGTCGATCTGACGCCACCAGGCCTCGACATCCGGCTTGCCGTGCTGGGCGTGCTCGCGGGCGAGCTCGGGCAGCAGGTCGGCGATGACCTCCTTGAGGTCACCGACGATCGGGACGTCGGCCACGCGGTTCTTGCCGATCTCGGCCGGGTCGATGTCCGCGTGGATGATCGTCGCGTGCGGGGCGAAGCTCGAGAGCTTGCCGGTCACCCGGTCGTCGAAGCGCGCGCCGAGGGCGAAGACCAGGTCGGCCTTCTGCAACGCCGAGACGGCCGGGACCGTCCCGTGCATGCCGGGCATGCCGAGGTTCTGCGGGTGGGAGTCGGGCAGTGCGCCGCGCGCCATGAGGGTCGTGACAGCAGCGGCCCCGGACAGGTCGACGAGCTTGCGCAGCTCCGCAGCCGCGCCGGAACGGATCGCACCACCACCGATGTAGAGGACCGGACGACGCGCGGTCGCGAGCAGGCGGGCCGCCTCGCGGATCTGCTTGCTGTGCGGCTTGGTGACCGGGTGGTACCCGGGGAGGTTGAGCTCGGTCGGCCAGCTGAACATCGTCCGAGACTGCATCGCGGACTTGGCGATGTCGACCAGGACTGGGCCTGGGCGCCCGCTCGAGGCGATGTGGAACGCCTCGGCGATGACTCGCGGGATGTCGTCAGGGTTGGTCACGAGGAAGTTGTGCTTGGTCACCGGGAGGGTGATGCCGACGATGTCGGCCTCCTGGAAGGCGTCGGTCCCGATCAGGGACGCGCCGACCTGGCCGGTGATGGCGACCATGGGGATCGAGTCCATGTTCGCGTCGGCGATCGGGGTGACGAGGTTGGTCGCACCGGGACCCGAGGTCGCCATCGTGACGCCGACCCGGCCGGTCGCGTGGGCGTAGCCGGATGCGGCGTGCCCTCCGCCCTGCTCGTGGCGGACGAGGATGTGGCGGACCTTCTTGGAGTCCATCAACGGGTCGTAGGTGGGCAGGATCGCCCCGCCCGGGATACCGAAGACGACCTCGACACCGGCCTCCTCGAGCGAGCGGACGATCGACTGCGCGCCCGTCATCTCCTCAGAGGTGACGTGCGCTCGGGGGGTGGGGCGCCTAGCGGCTTCCGGCTTCGGCGCGCTGGGCGACGGGGCGACGCTCGAGGCGGACTGTGCCGCTGCGGAGGCATCGGCCGGCGTCGTGCTGCGCGGCGGTGCTGGGGTGGGGCCCTGGACCATCGGGTTCTCCTAAGTGCTGAAAAACAGATATGGGAGGTGCTACCGGTCAGGCTGGTCGAGCTCGTCGGATGGTGCGGGCCGGGGGCCTTGAGCCCCCGGCCTGATGTGCACAGTGGCGCGGAGCCTTGTGAGCTGCTGGCCGGATTTCACTGTGGTGACATGAAAAAACCCCTCGCAGCCGGGTGGGCTCTTCGAGGGGTAAGCGCGCTGACGAGACCTAAGTGCTTGGCCTCAGCCGGCGCGCCCAGGAAGTACTACGAGAATGATTGTCTGCACATCAAGCACAGTACGCCTCGACGTCGACAATGTCACCTGCCGTCCACCTCGTCTCAGTGGGTGGGACCTCAACGGGGCCAGCCGGTCGTGCCGGCCGGCCTGCTCAGTCCCGGCCCTGCGGGGTGCAGATGCAGACCTCGTTGCCCTCGGGGTCGGCCAGCACCCAGAACCGGGGCGCTGCGTGGTCGGAGAGCAGGCTGCCACCCGCCGCGACGATCTCCTCGATCCGCCCGGGTGCGTCGGCGAAGGCCACCGTGAGGTCGAAGTGGATCCGGTTGCGGTCGGTGCGCGGGGCGTCCATCTGCTGGAACCACACCATCGGTCCGCGCCCGCGCGGATCGCTCAGCCGGGCATCACCGTCGAGGTCGTCACCGTAGGTGTCGGTGTAGCCCAGGGCCGCCTTCCAAAACGGACGGACCACGGGGATGTCGATCGCGTCGACGGCGATCTCAAGGACCTGCGGGGAGCCCGGCGCGGCCTGCAGGCCGAGGTCCGCGGCGATCGCGGAGACCTGCGCGGCCATCGCGAGGTCATGTTCGGTCACCGCGGAGACGTCGTGGCTGACCAGGACCACGGCGACGTAGCCGTACCGCAGGTCGACGTCGGGGTGGTGGTTGGCGGCGTCGGCCGCCTCGCCGATCCGGCGCACGAACTCGACCCCGCGGGCGAAGTCGCCCGTGTCGAAGTGCGCGTGCAGGCTCCCCACGAAGAGGTGCCACTCGGTTCCCGACAGCCGTTGCTTGATCTCAGCATTTCCCAGTGTGCCCATAGATCTATGGTGGCACCTAGAGTGTGAGGGCACCATGCCACCGTCCGGGAGGCGAAACAGCGAGAGCCCAGAGCGGCGGAAACGAGGTCTACCCAGCGTGCAGACGGCACACCAGGCAGGTCGCGGCCGCACGACCCTCCTCGGGCTGGCGCTGGCCGGCGCGATAGCCCTGACCGGCTGCGGACCCGTCGACCTTGTCCCCGCGGACTCGACCGACGCCAGCGCGTTGCGCCACCGGGAGGTCGGCGCCACTGCCCATGACGAGACCATCGGGCGCTCCGCCACGATCAACGCCGTCGTCACGAACTTCCCCGTCCCCACCGGCTTTGAGGCCGCCGACGGCGCACCCTCCCCCGACGTGTTCGTCGTAGTCGACCTGAGCGTCGTGGCCGGAGACGTGTACCCCTCCGTCGTCCAACCGTCGAACTTCCTCCTGCGCTCGGCGGCCGGGGACGTCGTCGAGCCGGTCACCACGATCGACACGGCCCTGACCGACGCGACGCTGTGGCCGCTCGGGGAGATCACCTCCGGCCACACCCAGCGCGGGTGGGTCGCCTACCCGGTCACGTGGGACACGGTGGTCGGCGCCGAGCTGGTCATGACCCGTCCAGACAACATCACCGACGAGAACGGCGACAAGCTCCCCGCCGAGCAGTTCGTCGTCCCTCTCGGCCTGGAGTAGATCGAGGCTTCACAGACGACACTCTTACCGAAGACGCAGGGCCGCTGATCCGTGAGGATCAGCGGCCCTGCGTCATTTCGTGCGCGTCATCATTCCATGCGCGTCATTTCGTGCGCCTGTCGGCCAATGGTTCGCGAGAACCGTCAGGGCTCAGTACAGGACGGCGCCCTGCGACGCGGAGTGCACCAGCTTGGCGTACTTGGCCAGCACCCCACGGGTGTACTTGTGCGGGACCGGCTCCCAGCCGATCTTGCGCGCCTCGATCTCGGCAGGGTCGACCAGCAGGTTGAGCGTCGCGTTGGAGACGTCGAGACTGATCCGGTCGCCGTCCTTGATGAAGGCGATCGGCCCGGCGTCGACGGCCTCGGGGGCGACGTGGCCCACACACAGCCCGGTCGTCCCGCCGGAGAACCGGCCGTCCGTGAGCAGCAGCACGTCCTTGCCCAGGCCGGCACCCTTGATCGCACCGGTGATGGCGAGCATCTCGCGCATGCCCGGTCCGCCCTTGGGGCCCTCGTAGCGGATGACGACGACGTCGCCCGCGACGATCGTTCCGTCCTCGAGGGCGTCGAGCGCTGCACGCTCGCGCTCGAACACGCGCGCGGTGCCCTCGAACACGTCGGAGTCGAAGCCAGCAGACTTCACGACCGCACCCTCGGGGGCGAGCGACCCGTGCAGGATCGTGATGCCACCGGTCTTGTGGATCGGGTTGGACAGCGCACGCAAGATCTTGCCGTCCGGGTCCGGCGGGTTGATGTCGGCGAGGTTCTCCGCGACGGTCTTGCCGGTCACGGTGAGGCAGTCGCCGTGCAGCAGCCCGGCGTCGAGCAGCGCCTTCATGACG
This sequence comes from Sanguibacter gelidistatuariae, assembly GCF_900096585.1. GTDB lineage: Bacteria > Actinomycetota > Actinomycetes > Actinomycetales > Cellulomonadaceae > Sanguibacter > Sanguibacter gelidistatuariae. The sequence goes on along the minus strand of NZ_FMYH01000009.1, from coordinate 5,547 downwards.
ACGGGGACGCCGCCGGTCTTGTCGATGTCGGCCATCACGTACCGGCCGAAGGGCTTGAGGTCACCCAGGTGCGGGACCTTCTCGGCGATCCGCGTGAAGTCGGCCAGCGTGAGCTCGACCTCGGCCTCATACGCGATCGCGAGCAGGTGCAGCACGGCGTTGGTCGAGCCACCGAAGGCCATGACGACGGCGATCGCGTTCTCGAAGGCCTTCTTCGTCATGATCTGACGGGCGGTGATGCCCTTCCGGAGCAGCTCGACGACGGCCTCGCCGGACTTGTGCGCGAAGGCGTCGCGGCGGCGGTCGGCCGAAGGCGGCGCGGCCGAGCCGGGCAGAGACATGCCCATCGCCTCGGCGACGGAGGCCATCGTGTTCGCGGTGTACATGCCACCGCAGGCGCCCTCACCCGGGCAGACGGCGCGCTCGATCGTGTCGCGGTCCTTCTCGCTCATCAGGCCCTTGGCGCACGCACCCACGGCCTCGAAGGCGTCGATCAGCGTGACGTCCTTCTCGGTGCCGTCCTCGAGCTTGACCCAGCCCGGCATGATCGTCCCGGCGTAGAGGAAGACCGAGGACAGGTCGAGGCGCGCGGCGGCCATGAGCATGCCCGGGAGCGACTTGTCGCAACCGGCGAGCAGGACGGAGCCGTCGAGGCGCTCGGCCTCCATGACGGTCTCGACCGAGTCGGCGATGATGTCACGGGAGACGAGGGAGAAGTGCATGCCCTCGTGGCCCATGGAGATTCCGTCCGAGACGGAGATGGTGCCGAACTCGAGCGGATATCCGCCGGCGGCATGCACACCCTGCTTGACGGCCTTGGCCAACCGGTCCAGGGACAGGTTGCACGGGGTGATCTCGTTCCACGAGCTGGCGACACCGATCTGGGGCTTGGCGAAGTCCTCATCACCGAGCCCGACGCCGCGGAGCATCCCGCGGGAGGCCGTGGCCTCGATCCCATCGGTGACCTTGCGGGAACGGGGCTTGATGTCGACGCCGGGTGTGGAGGACTCGTCTCCGGCAGGGGTCTCGTTGACATTCTGAGTCGTTGCGGTCATGTCACTGAGTGTATGACTGCGCTGGTGCGAGGTGGTCCACAGGGTCATTCCTCGGACGGGGGTCCCTCTCCCCCTTCGGGGCAGCACGCAGGTCAGCCCTGCGCTGCCAGCCCTCGGAACTCGTCCTCGAGGATCGCCATCACGATCGCGTCGGAATAAAGGTCGCCGTCGAGGTAGACGTCGCGTAGACGCCCCTCGACCTGGAAGCCCAGCGACTCGTAGAGCATCTGCGCCCGAGGGTTGATGCTCAGCACGTCGAGGGAGACCCGGTGCAGGTCGAGTCCGTCCGCGCCTTGCGTGAATGCCCACTGCAGGACCGCGAAGATCGCGTCCCGCCCATAGCCGCGTCCACGATAGTTCGGCAACAGGATGAGACGGATGTTGGCCGAGCGTGCGTGCTCGTCGATCTCGTTGAGGACGATCTCGCCGATCATCTCGTCGCTGACCTGGTGGCCGTCGCGCACGGCGGCCGAGGTGATCGCCCAGTCGTAGCGCCCCGGACGGTCAGAGACCGTCCGGGCCCATTCCCCGATCTGCTCGCGGGTGAAGTCCGCGGTAGTCCCGGTGAGCCGCAGGGCCTCCGGGTCTTGCACGGACTCCCACATGCGATCGGCGTCGGTCGCAATGATCGGTCGCAACCGGACGAGCTCACCGTGCAGCTCCGGGCCGCGGGTCATCGTGTGACCCGCGGCCCGACGCCGGACGCGTCGACTGTCATCCGATGCGTTCGATCACGAGCTCACGCACCCGGCCAGCGTCGGCCTGGCCACGGGTGGCCTTCATGACCGCACCGATGACCGCGCCGATCGGACCGAGGTTCCCGGAGCGGATCTTCTCCGCGATGTCCGGCTGCGCAGCGAGGACGGAGTCGATCGCCTCGAGCAGGGGGCCGTCGTCGGACACGACCTCAAGGCCGCGGGCCACGACGATCTCCTCCGGGGAGCCTTCTCCGGCGAGCACGCCCTCAAGCACTCCACGGGCCATCTTGTCGTTGATCCGGCCGGAGTCGACGAGGCCCTGCAGCTGGCCGATCTGCTCGGGGGTGACCGGCAGGTCGGCAAGCTCGACCTCGCTCGTCTTGGCGGCCCGGGCCAGCTCGCCCATCCACCACTTGCGGGCGGCGGCAGGGCTGGACCCGGCGGCGATGGTCGTCTCGATGAGCTCGACCGCGCCGGCGTTGACGACGTCGCGCATCTCCGGGTCGGAGAAGCCCCAGTCGCCCTGCAGGCGCCGACGGCGGTCGGCAGGCATCTCCGGGAGGGTCGCCCGGATCTCTTCGACCCAGGCTCGGCTCGGCTCGACCGGGACCAGGTCAGGCTCGGGGAAGTAGCGGTAGTCCTCCGCGTCGGACTTCACACGGCCGGACGTCGTGGTGGAGGTGTCCTCGTGCCAGTGGCGCGTCTCCTGGATCACCGTGCCACCGGCGTCGAGCACCGCGGCCTGGCGGGAGACCTCGTAGCGCACGGCCCGCTCGATCGACCGGAAGGAGTTGACGTTCTTGGTCTCGGTCCGGGTGCCCAGCGGGGACTCGGGGGTGGCGCGCAGGGAGAGGTTGACGTCGGCGCGCACGTTGCCGCGCTCCATCCGTGCCTCGGAGACCTCAAGTGCGCGGAAGATGTCCCGCAGCGTCTGGACATAGGCGCGCGCGACCTCGGGGGCGCGGGTGCCGGCGCCCTCGATCGGGCGGGTGACGACCTCGACGAGGGGGATCCCAGCGCGGTTGTAGTCGACGAGGGAGTAGTCGGCGCCGTGGATCCGGCCGCCGCTGCCACCGACGTGGGTGTTCTTGCCGGCGTCCTCCTCCATGTGCGCGCGCTCGATCTGCACCCGGAAGATCTCGCCGTCGTCGAGCTCGACGTCGAGGTACCCGTCGAAGGCGATCGGCTCGTCGTACTGCGACGTCTGGAAGTTCTTGGGGACGTCGGGGTAGAAGTAGTTCTTGCGCGCGAAGCGGCAGGACGTCGCGATCTGGCAGTTCAGTGCGAGCCCGATCTTGATGGCGAACTCGACGGCCTTGCCGTTGACGACCGGGAGGGCGCCGGGCAGGCCGAGGGAGACCGGCGTGACCTGGGTGTTCGGCGCTCCGCCGAACTCGACCTCTGCGGCGCAGAACATCTTGGTCAGGGTGCCGAGCTCGACGTGGACCTCGATGCCGATGACCGGGTCGAAGCGAGCAAGGGCCTCGTCGTAGTCGACCAGGTCGACGTCTGCTGCGTGACTCATCGGGCAATCTCCAGTTCAGGGGCCTGGGCGAGGATCGGTCCGCCCCAGAGGTTCTCGAGGGCGGCTTCGAGCGCGGCGCCCACGCGGTACAGGCGAGCGTCGGCGCGGGCCGGCGCCAGGATCTGGAAGCCGACGGGCAGGCCGTCGTCGGAGACACCGTTGGGCAGGGACATGCCGGGGATCCCGGCGAGGTTCGCCGGGATCGTCGCGACGTCGTTGAGGTACATGGCCAGCGGGTCGTCGAGCTTCTCGCCGAACTTGAACGCGGTGGTCGGCGCGGTCGGGGAGACGAGGACGTCCGCCTGGGCGAAGGCCGCGTCGAAGTCACGTTGGATGAGCGTGCGGACCTTCTGCGCGCTGCCGTAGTAGGCGTCGTAGTACCCGGCCGAGAGCGCATAGGTGCCCAGGATGATCCGGCGCTTGACCTCGTCGCCGAATCCGGCGCCGCGGGTTGCCGCCATCACGCGCTCGGCGGTGACGGGTCCCTCCTCGGGGACGACGCGCAGCCCGAAGCGCATGCCGTCGAACTTTGCGAGGTTGCTCGAGGCCTCCGAGGGCATGATCAGGTAGTAGGCGGACAGCGCGTACTTGAAGTTGGGGCAGGAGACCTCGACGATCTCGGCCCCGGCGGACCTGAGCAGCTCGAGCGACTCGGCGAAGCGCGCCGAGACGCCTTCCTGATATCCGTCGCCGCTGAGCTCGGTCACCACGCCGACGCGGACGCCAGTCAGGTCACCGAGTGCACCCTGACGGGCCGCGTCGACGAGGTTGGGGACCGACTCGTTGAGCGACGTGGAGTCGCGCGGGTCGTGACCACCGATGAGCTCGTGCAACAGGGCCGAGTCCAGGACGGTACGGGTGACCGGGCCGGCCTGGTCCAGGGAGGAGGCCATCGCGATGAGCCCGTATCGGGACACCCCGCCGTAGGTCGGCTTGACGCCGACCGTCCCGGTCACGGCGCCCGGCTGACGGATTGAACCGCCGGTGTCGGTGCCGATCGCGAGGGGTGCCTCGAAGGCGGCGACCGCGGCGGCCGAGCCACCGCCGGACCCGCCGGGAATCCGGTCGAGGTCCCAGGGGTTGTGGGTGTTGCCGTAGGCGGAGTGCTCGGTGCTCGAGCCCATCGCGAACTCGTCCATGTTCGTCTTGCCGAGGATCGGCAGACCTGCAGCCTTGATCTTCTCGATCAGGGTCGCGTCGTAGGGCGGGATCCAACCCTCGAGGATCTTCGAGCCGGCCGTCGTGGGCAGCCCCTTCGTGACGACGACGTCCTTGATCGCGATCGGGACGCCCGCCAGCGGATGCAGGTCCTCCCCCGCGGCGCGGCGCGCGTCGATGTCGCGCGCGGTCGCGAGGGCCTCATCCGTCGAGACGTGCAGGAACGCGTGGATGGCGCCGTCGACGTCGCCGATGCGGTCGAGGTGCGCCTGGGTGGCCTCGACGCTCGAGACCTCGCCGGAGGTGAGGTGGGCAGCCAGCTGGGCTGCGGACATGCGGGTCAGGTCGCTCATGAGTCCTCCCCGAGGATCTGCGGGACGAGGAACCGTCCGTCTTCGCTGGCCGGTGCGGCCGCCATGACGTCGTCGACGTCGAGCGGGGCGACAGGCACGTCGTCGCGGAACACGTTCGACAGCGGGAGCGGGTGGCTCGTCGCCGGGATGTCCGGCGTGGCCACGGCGCTGACCTCAGCGATGGCGTCAACGATCACAACGAGCTCACCGGCAAGCCGATCGAGCTCTTCGGGGCGTAGGTCGATTCGCGCAAGCGCAGCAACGCGCGCGACTTCGTCACGGGAGAGTGTGGACATGCCCCCAGTCTAGAGCCTGCCCCACCCCTCCCCCACCCCGCTGAGTGCTGGGTTTTACACGCGACACGCCGGTCCGGGGCGTGTAAAACCCAGCACCCAGCGGGCGTTCGGGGGGTTTTGGGGGTGGGGCGGGTACGACGAAAGCCCACCCCCGAGGGGGTGGGCTTTCGTTGAATGGTTGTCCGGCAGCGACCTACTCTCCCACACAGTCTCCCGTGCAGTACCATCGGCGCAGTGGGGCTTAGCTTCCGGGTTCGGAATGGGACCGGGCGTTTCCCCCACGCTATGACTGCCGTAACTCTATTAGGTTATACAGACCGGATAAGACACGGCCGTACCCTAAGAACCGCACAGTGGACGCGTAGCACACAAAATTTGAGTGTTATCAAGTTATCGGCTTATTAGTACCGGTCAGCTCCGAAGGTCTTTCGTCCCTTCTTCCACATCCGGCCTATCTACCCA
>NZ_FMYH01000006.1:308213-309038 GCF_900096585.1 Sanguibacter gelidistatuariae | reverse complement strand
GGGATTTATCCCGAGAGGCTCCCAGCAGACCACTGGGTAGATAGGCCGGATGTGGAAGAAGGGACGAAAGACCTTCGGAGCTGACCGGTACTAATAAGCCGATAACTTGATAACACTCAAATTTTGTGTGCTACGCGTCCACTGTGCGGTTCTTAGGGTACGGCCGTGTCTTATCCGGTCTGTATAACCTAATAGAGTTACGGCAGTCATAGCGTGGGGGAAACGCCCGGTCCCATTCCGAACCCGGAAGCTAAGCCCCACTGCGCCGATGGTACTGCACGGGAGACTGTGTGGGAGAGTAGGTCGCTGCCGGACAACCATTCACGAAGGCCCACCCCTCAAAAGGTGGGCTTTCGTCGTTTGTTCACCAGCAGGTCCATCCAGGCTGTCCACGAACGGGCCGTGCATGCTGCGCGGGCCGGTGTGGGCCATGCCACGGATGATGAGCACCCGTCTCAGTGGTGCGATGATAGTCATGCAGGTTCAACTTGAAGAGGGAGTACACGTGAGCGACGACCAAGACCGTCCGGGCACGAGCCGAGGCCGCGACGGCGGTAACGCTGGAGGCAACGCTCGACGCGGTGGCAGCGACGCAGGACGTGGAAACTCAGGAGCTGGCCGGCGCGACGGTGCTTCCGGCGCCGGTCGTCCCGACCGCGGTTCGAGCGACCGCCCCTACGGTGACCGTCCGGCGTACGGCCGTGACGATCGTTCCAGTGCGCCTCGCTCGTCCGCTCCCCGTGATGACCGTGGTCCGCGTCGGGATGACCGTCCCTACGGTGAGCGTCCCGCGTTCAACCGCGACGATCGTTCTTCTGCGCCTCG
>NZ_FMYH01000006.1:0-307598 GCF_900096585.1 Sanguibacter gelidistatuariae | reverse complement strand
CAACCGTGATGACCGTTCTTCCGCACCCCGTTCGTCCGCTCCCCGTGATGACCGTGGCCCGCGCCGTGACGAGCGTCCTGCATTCAACCGCGATGACCGTTCCAGCGCACCCCGTTCGTCGGCACCGCGCGACGACCGTCCTGCGTACAACCGCGATGACCGTTCCAGCGCACCTCGTTCGTCCGCTCCGCGCGACGACCGTGGTCCGCGTCGGGATGACCGTCCCTACGGTGAGCGTCCCGCATTCAACCGCGATGACCGTTCCTCCGCTCCCCGTTCGTCCGCTCCCCGTGATGACCGCGGCCCGCGCCGCGACGACCGTCCCGCATTCAACCGCGACGACCGTTCTTCTGCGCCTCGCTCGTCCGCTCCCCGTGATGACCGTGGCCCCCGTCGGGACGAGCGTCCTGCGTTCAACCGCGACGACCGTTCCAGCGCACCTCGTTCGTCCGCACCCCGCGGTGAGGAGTCGACTCGCGTCGACGCACCTGCGCTGCCCGAGGGCATCTCCTTCTCCGACCTCGACCGCGACGCACGTGGTCGTCTGCGCACGCTGACCAAGGACAACGCCGAGGTCGTCGGCCTGCACCTCGTGGCGGCCGGCCAGCTCATGGACATCGATCCCGAGCTCGCCTACCAGCACGCTCAGGAAGCGGTCCGGCGTGCCGGACGCGTGGACATCGTCCGCGAGGCTGCTGGGCTCACTGCCTACAGCACGGGTCGTTTCGCCGAGGCGCTGCGCGAGCTCCGCACGGTGCGCCGGCTCAACGGTTCCTCCGAGCACCTGGCGATCATGGCCGACTGCGAACGTGGCCTCGGGCGCCCCGAGCGTGCGATCGCCCTCGCCGCGTCCCCTGAGGCTGCGACCCTCGATGAGGCGCAGTCCGTCGAGCTGGCCATCGTGGTCAGCGGCGCGCGCCTCGACCTCGGCGAGGCCGAGGCTGCAGAGGCCGTGCTCGCGGCCATCACGGTGCCCAAGGGCAACCGCGAGCTCGCGGTGCGCGTGATCGAGGCTCGCCTGGGCGTGCTTGAGGCAGCGGGGCGTACGGTCGAGGCCGCTGCGCTGCTCGCCACGCTCACCCCCAAAGAGCGCGCCACGTTGGCCGACCCCGAGGTCGACGCCGATGTCGTCGTCTTCGACCTCCAGGACGACGCCGCCACTGACTCCGACGACGCCTCCGACGAGGGTTCCTCCTCCGACGAAGACGACGCGGACGACGACAGCGACGCTGACACGGGCGACGAGGCAGACTCCGACGAGGACACCCTCGACGAGACCGCTGACATCGTTCGCGCCGGCAGCACGACTGGTGACAGCTCTTCTGCCCACTCCGACACCGAAGCCGACCACGGCGACTCCGTCAGTGCTGGTGACGAGGACGAGGCGTGAGCGCCACGCTGCTCGGTAGCGCGATCCCGCTCGCGCAGGCCTACGACCTCGCGTTGGTTGACCTGGATGGCGTGACCTACAAGGGTCATGAGCCGATCGAGTTCGCCGCTGAGGGTCTGCGGTCTGCGCGGGCGGCGGGGCTGCGTCTCGTGTTCGTCACGAACAATGCCTCCCGTGAGCCGGAGTCGGTCTCCGACCAGCTCACCTCGCTGGACATCCCGGCCCAGCCGAAGGACGTCATGACAGCCGCCCAGGCCTGCGCGCGCCTGCTCGGCGACCACGTCGACCCGGGGGCTCGCGTCCTCGTGGTCGGCGGGGCTGGCCTGGTCACCGCGGTGACCGAGGCGGGGTACGTCGTCGTGCAGTCTGCGGATGATGCACCGGACGCGGTGGCGCAAGGATTCGCGCCCAGCCTCGGCTGGGCCGACCTCGCCGAGGCCGCGTACGCGGTCGCCGGCGGGGCCGTGCACGTGGTGAGCAACCTCGACCTGTCGCTTCCGACGGCGCGGGGCTTCGCCCCGGGCAACGGCGCGCTCGTCGGGGCGGTCGTCGCGGCGACCGGGGTCCAGCCGTTCAGCGCCGGCAAGCCTTCGCCGGCGATGTACGCCATGGCGATCGAGCGGGCCGGCGCCAGCCGACCGCTCGTCGTCGGCGACCGGCTCGACACCGACCTGGCTGGCGCCCGTGCCGGCGGGTACCCGGGACTCCACGTGCTGACCGGTGTCAACAGCGCACGGGACGACATCCTCGCCCACCCGGGTGAGCGTCCCGACTTCATCGGCGCGGACCTGCGCAGCCTTCTCGTCCCGCACACCGCGCCCACCGCGGCCGCCGGCGGCTGGTGGGAGTGCGACGGGTCGGCCGCCCGCGTCACCGGCGGCCGCCTCGAGGTGCGCGAAGGAGCACCGGACGCAGATCCGGTCGACCTCGTGCGCGCCGCCTGCGCCGCGGCCTGGGCCTTCACCGACGCCGGGGGAGTCGTCGACCCGACGACCGTTCCTGATCTCGCGGTGTGACCCGTCATGCGACCTGCGACAGGATCCGTCGCGCGCTGTGCAGCCCGCAGCCCGCGGCGGTTTCTGTGGGTGACACCAGGACGGTCGACCGGCGCGGTACGGTGGCGGTCTGACAAGTTTGATCGGCGCGGTCCTGTCGCGCCGGTGCACGAGGAGATGAGTGGCGTGACAGAGACAATGTCGCCGATTGCCGGCGCTGAAGACCTCACAGAGATCCTCAGTGCCCTCGATACGCTGGAGGCGCTGCCCGTCGCCGAGCACGTCACGGTGCTCGAGTCGATTCACCACGCGCTCCAGGCGGTCCTCGAGGAACCGGAGAACGAGTGACCGAGGAACGCGGAGGGACACCTCCCGTGAGCACCCAGGCTCCCCAGAAACCATCGTCCGGACGTCTCGACGCCGAGCTCGTGCGCCGCGGCCTGGCTCGCTCGCGCACGCAGGCCGCCGCCCACCTCAAAGACGGCCGGGTCAGCGTCGACGGCGTCGTGGTCACCCGGTCCTCGACCCCGGTGACCGCAGACTCCGTCCTGACCGTGCAGCCTGACGTCGACGACCCAGGCTTCGTCTCTCGGGCGGCCTTCAAGCTCGACGGTGTGCTCGGAGCGCTCGGCGACGGCGGTCCGCCGATCGCCGGAGCCGTCTGCCTCGACGTGGGAGCCTCGACCGGCGGCTTCACCGACGTCCTGCTGCGCCGCGGGGCCCGCACCGTCATCGCCCTGGACGTGGGGCACGACCAGCTCGTGCCGGTGCTCCGCGAGGACCCGCGCGTCGTCGTCATGGAGAAGTTCAACGCACGCCAGCTGACCGCCGACGACCTGCCCGCCCGGCCTCGGGTGGTCGTCGCCGACGTCTCCTTCATCTCGCTGACGTTGATCCTGCCGGCGCTCGTGCGTTCGGTGCCGCGCGACGCGGACCTGCTGCTGATGGTCAAACCACAGTTCGAGGTGGGACGCGAACGCCTCGGGCACGGCGGGGTGGTCCGCAGCGATGCGCTGCGCGGCGAAGCCATCAGGACCGTCACCACGGCGGCGGCCGCTGCAGGGGTCGGTGTTCGAGCGGTGATCCCCAGCCCGCTGCCGGGCCCGCACGGCAACCGCGAGTACTTTGTGTGGTTCACCCGCGCCGAGGGGCCGATCGGCCCCGAGGACGACACGATCGAGCGGGCCGTGGCGCACCCGCTCGGCGCGACGACGGTCGCCCACTGGGCCCACGCGACTGCGACACCAACCACCGGAGGACGATCGTGACCCGCAAGATCCTCGTCGTGACCCACGGCGGACGACAGGAAGCCGTGGTCGGTCTACGTGAGGCGGTGCCCGAGCTCCGCGCAGCCGGCTTCGACGTCCTGCTCCACGACCACGACCTCGCGACCGAGCTCGGCACCGAGAAGTTCGAGCTCGACGACGCGCGCAGCTCCCTCGACGGCACCGAGCTCGTCATGGTGCTCGGCGGCGACGGGACGATCCTGCGCGCGGCGGAGATCACGCACGGCACCCAGGTCCCGCTCTTCGGCGTGAACCTCGGGCACGTCGGCTTCCTCGCCGAGAGCGAGCGGGAGAACTTCCCCGAGGCGGTGCGCCGGATCGCCGCCCACGACTACGTGGTCGAGGAGCGCGGTGTCCTCGACGTCCTCATCTACCTGCCCGGTCGCGACGAACCGGTCCAGGACTGGGCGCTCAACGAGGCGACCATCGAGAAGAGCGAACGAACTCTGATGATCGAGGTGGCTATCGAGGTGGATGGGCGGCCGCTGTCGTCCTTCGGCTGCGACGGGGTGGTCATGGCCACCGCGACCGGGTCGACCGCGCACGCCTTCTCCGGCGGAGGACCCGTCATCTGGCCCGACGTCGACGCGAAGCTGCTCGTCCCGCTCTCTGCCCACGCACTCTTCGCCCGCCCGCTCGTGGTGGGTCCCCGCTCACAGTTCGCGGTCGAGGTGACCACCCGCTCGGGCGGCGAGGGTGTGCTCATCGCCGACGGCCGCCGTCGGACGCAGCTGCCCGTCGGGTCCCGGGTCGAGGTGCGCACCGGCGCGAGGCCGCTGCGCTTCGCCCGGCTCAACCAGGCGCCCTTCACCGACCGGCTGGTGAGCAAGTTCTCGCTCCCGGTCGTCGGGTGGCGCGGAGCGGCGGAGGAGCATGCCGGCGACCTCCGGGTCCACGGCAGCGACCACACGCCAGAACAGGTCAGGTAACGCCGTGCTGCTGGAGATGAGCATCGAGAACCTCGGCGTGATCAGCCGCGCACGGGTGGAGTTCTCGCCCGGGCTGACCGCGATCACGGGTGAGACCGGCGCGGGCAAGACGATGATCCTCACCGGGCTGGGGCTGCTCATGGGCGGCAAGTCCGACGCCCAGACGGTGCGCTCGGGCACGGGGTCCGCGGTCGTGGAAGGCCGCGCCCTGGTCGACGTGCCCGGCCTGGCGGAGAAGATCGACGACGCCGGCGGCGTCCTCGACGAGGACAACACCCTGGTGATCCTGCGTACCGTCGCGGCGCAGGGACGCTCCCGCGCCCACCTGGGGGGCCGCTCCGTCCCGCAGGTGGTCCTCGCCGAGCTCGCCGACGACCTCGTCACGATCCACGGCCAGTCCGACCAGATGCGGCTGCGCTCACCCCAGCGCCAGCGCGAGGCGCTCGACTCCTTCGCGGGGGCAGGGCTGGCCGAGCTGTTGACCGCCTACCGCGGGCGGTGGAACGACCGCATGAAGGCCGCCGGTGAGCTGACCGAGCTCACCGAGCGGGCTCAGGAGCGGGTCCGGGAGGCGGAGCTGCTGCGCCTGGGCCTCGCCGAGGTCGAGCGGACCGGCCCGCTCCCCGACGAGGACACCGAGCTCTCCCAGGAGGCCGAGCGGCTGAGCAATTCCGAGGAGCTGCGGATCTCGGCCAAGGACTCCCTCGCCGCCGTCTCGGGCGACGACCTGGGCGACGTGGCCTCCGACATCGACGCGAATGCGATCGAGATCGTGGACCGGGCGCGCCGCCTCGCCGAGCACGGCGGGCAGTTCGACCCGGCGCTGGCAACCATCGGCCGCCGGCTCGGCGATGTCGGCTACACGCTCTCCGACATCGCCGCCGAGCTCTCCGGATACCTCGCGGCCCTCGACGCCGACCCGGCGCGGCTCGAGACGGTCGAGGCGCGCCGAGCCCAGCTCGGGCACCTGACTCGCTCCTACGGAGCGGATGTCAACGCCGTCATCGCCTGGGCCGGGACCGCTGGACTGCGGTTGGCGGACCTGGAGGACGACGACGGCCGCATCGAGCTGCTGCGCGAGCAGGTCGCCGGGCTCGACGTCACGCTGGCTGCGCTGGCGGCCGACCTCACCTCGGCCCGCACGAGCGCAGCGGCGTCGCTCGCCTCGGCCGTGACCGAGGAGCTCACCGGCCTGGCGATGGCGGGCGCGACCCTGCTCGTCGTGGTCGACGTCCTCGACGAGCTGGGGCCCTGGGGCGCCGACTCCGTGGCCATGCTGCTCAGCGCGCACCGCGGGGGACCACCCCGCCCGCTCGGCAAGGGCGCATCCGGGGGAGAGCTCTCCCGTGTGATGCTCGCGATCGAGGTGGCGCTGGCGACGTCCGACGCCTCCGGTGCCCGCCGGACGCCAACCATGATCTTCGACGAGGTCGATGCGGGCGTCGGCGGCAAGGCCGCCCTCGAGGTCGGGCGTCGCCTCGCCCGCCTCGCCCAGACCACCCAGGTGATCGTGGTCACCCACCTCCCGCAGGTTGCTGCTTTCGCCGACACCCAGCTCGTCGTGACGAAGGGCACATCGGCCCGCGAGGGAGGGCCCCCCGGGGCCAGCGCGGATGATGAGGACGCCATCACGCAGTCCGGGATCCGGGTGGTCGACGACACCGACCGGGTCCAAGAGCTCGCGCGGATGCTCTCCGGTCAGGAGGACTCCGAAGTGGCGCTGAGTCATGCGGCAGAGCTGTTGGCCCTGGCAGCTGTGAGACCATGAGGGCGATGAAGCTCTTCACCAGAAAGACGTCCGCGCACGACTCCGGTGCACTCCTCGAGGGGATCGTGGGCACCGCGAAGGTCGATCGTCGCACCAAGGACCTGACCAAACGGATACGACCCGGCGACATCGCCGTGATCGACCACCTCGACATCGACCGGGTGGCCGCGGACACCCTGGTCGCCGCGCAACCGGCCGCCGTCCTCAATGCCGCCAAGTCCATCTCGGGCCGCTACCCCAACCTGGGTCCCAGCATCCTCCTCGAGGCCGGCATCCCGCTCATCGACGACCTCGGCGCGGACATCATGTCCATCCGCGAGGGCAAGACGCTGCGCGTGGACGACGGCTCGGTCTACCTGGGCACGACCCTCGTGGCCGAGGGGATCGTCCAGGACACCGAGACCGTCGGGCTCGCCCTCGAAGAAGCCCGCGAAGGGCTGTCCGCCCAGCTGGAGTCGTTCGCGGCGAACACGATGGACTACCTGCTGCGCGAGAAGGACCTGCTGCTCGACGGCGTCGGCGTCCCCGAGATCAGCACGAAGATCGCCGGGCGCCAGGTGCTCATCGTCGTGCGCGGCTATCACTACAAGGAAGACCTGCAGACGCTGCGGCCCTACATCAAGGAGTATCGCCCGATCCTCATCGGCGTCGACGGCGGAGCCGACGCGATCATCGAGGCAGGCTGGTCCCCCGACCTCATCGTCGGTGACATGGACTCCGTCTCGGACAAGACGCTGCGGTGCGGAGCCGAGATCGTGGTCCACGCCTACCGCGACGGACGGGCACCGGGCCAGGAGCGCGTGCAGGCGCTCAACGTGCCCTTCGTCGTGTTCCCGGCGGCCGGGACGAGCGAAGACATCGCGATGCTCCTCGCCGACGACATGGGCGCCGAGGTCATCGTCGCGGTCGGCACGCACGCGACGCTCGTGGAGTTCTTGGACAAGGGCCGGGCCGGGATGGCCAGCACCTTCCTGACCCGGTTGCGGGTCGGTGGCAAGCTCGTCGACGCGAAGGGGGTCTCCCTGCTGTACCGGCGCCGGATCTCCAACGCTCAGCTCATCCTCCTGGCCTTCGCGGGGATCATCGCGGTGATCGCCGCGATCGTCTCGACCTCGGTCGGGCAGACCTTCCTCGGTCTCATGGGCGCCCGGTTCGACGACCTCTGGTCGTGGCTCTACCACCTCGCGTGGTGGACGTCATGACCGCAGCGACGTCGCCCGCCCTCCTCGTCCCGTCTCAGAAAGTTTGTCTCCAGTGATCGACTTCCGGTACCACATCGTCTCCCTCATCTCGGTCTTCCTGGCCCTCGCCGTGGGCATCATCCTCGGGGCAGGCCCGCTCAAGGAGTCCATCGGCGACCAGCTCACCGGGCAGGTCGACGCGTTGCGTTCCGACAAAGATGCGCTGCGCACGGAGCTGGACGGCGCCCACACCGCGCTCACCGACACCGAGTCCTTCGTCGCGGCGACCGCGCCGTCCCTGCTCGAGGGTGTGCTTCCCGGACGCCGGGTGGCGATCATCCAGCTGGGCACGATCGACGACGCGGTCTACGACAGCGCAGCGCAGCAGATCCTGGCCGCCGGCGCGACCGTCAGCGCCCGGGTCCAGGTCACCGACGCGTGGACCGATCCCGCCCAGGCCGACACCCGCCAGTCCTACGCGACCTCCCTCACGGAGTACCTGGACAACCCGGCCGCCGCCGAAGGCTTCGACACCACGCTCGCCCAGGTTCTGGTCAACTCCCTGGCGGACGCCGACCCTGCCAACCCCGACGTCTTCTCCTCCGACGCGGGCCTCGTCCGGTTGATCCTCGTGGACGGCAAGCTCATCGAGGTCCTCACCGACCCGCAGGCACCGGCCGACGCTTTTGTCATCCTGACCCCCAAGCAGGCGGAGTCCGGGGCTGAGAAGACCGCGGAGGCCACCGCGATCGCGGCGGCCGCAGAGATCGAGGTCAAGCTCGTCGTGGCTGCCCAGGCCGGGTCGGAAGGCGCCGTCGTGGCCGGGACCGCACCAGTCGAGGGCGACCTCATCTCCGTGATCCGCGCCGACAGCGCCCTCGCGTCCACCCTGACCACGGTCACCGACCTGTCGAGCATCACCGGTGCGGTCAATGTCCCGCTGGCGCTGGCCGCCCGGATCGGCGGACAGGTCGGCCAGTTCGGCTTCGGCGCCGGTGCGACGGCCCCGGCGCCTCCCGCGGTCGCGCTCGAGCCGATCACCCGCGTCCCCTCCGGTGGAGACGTTGCTCCGGACGCGGGTGGCGCCGAGCCTCCCGCCGAGGGCGATGCCGGATGACCTTGCGACGGTGGCTCACGGCCGGCGTCGTCTCCGCGGCGGCGACCGCGGCCGCCCGGGCGGGGCTCGCTGCTCGTGCGCCCGGGGGAGAGCAGCGGTGGACCCGGCGCAACCACCGCGGTGAACCGATCAGCCTGCTCGAAGGACCGGCCGCGGTTGCCGGCCTCGTGGCGGGCGTCCTGGCAGGCGGCGCGCACTCGTCGAGCGAGCGCACCCCGACAGGTTGCGATCGCGGGGGACGCGAGACGGTCGCCCAGGTGGTCGCCGTCATCGGCGCCGGGGCCTTCGGAATCTACGACGACCTCGTCGAGGACACGAGCTCTCGGTCCAAAGGGCTGCGTGGGCACCTGACCGCGGCGCTGCATGGTGAGCTCACGACCGGTGGCCTCAAGGTCCTGGGAATCGGTGGCGCGGCGCTCATCGCGGCCGCGATCGCCTCCGACCGTAGGGCGTCCGCACCGGTGCGCGTCCTGGACATCGCGCTCGACGGTGCCTTGATCGCGGCCTCGGCCAACTTCGTCAACCTCCTCGACCTGCGCCCGGGGCGGGCGCTCAAGGCCAGCGCGCTGGCCGCCACGGCGATGACAGCGGCCGGGCTGGGGACCGCCCCCGCTGCAGTGCTCGGCGCGACTCTCGGGACCGCGCGCGCGGACCTTGCCGAGGCGGACATGCTCGGCGACGGCGGCGCCAACGCTCTTGGCGCGCTGCTCGGGGCGACCCTTGCGCTCGGCGCCCCACGGCCGGTCCGGGCGGTCACGCTCGCCGCCCTGGTGGCCCTGACCGTCGCGAGCGAGAAGGTGAGCTTCTCCCGGGTCATCGCGGGCACGCCGTGGCTCGCCGCAGTGGATGCGTGGGGGCGACGCGCCCCCACGGCGACGGACAGCGCACCGGAGTGAGGGCCCGGCTGATCGCCGCGACCCAGACCTTCGCGGGCGCGGCGATCATGATCACGGCCGTGACGGTCCTCAGCCGGCTGCTCGGGTTCGGGCGGTGGCTCGTGCAGGCCAAGGAGCTCGGCACCGGAGGCGTCGCTGCCTCCTACGCGGCCGCGAACGTCCTGCCCAACGTCCTGTTCGAGGTGGCCGCCGGGGGAGCCCTGGCCGGCGCGGTCGTGCCCCTGCTGGCCGGTCCGCTGCTGCGCAAGGCGCGCGTGGAGGTCAACGACATCGCTTCGGCGCTGCTGACGTGGGCGGTCGTCGCCCTTGTCCCGCTGGCCCTTGTGCTCGCCGTGTTCGCCCGGCCGATCGTCGGGCTGATACCGGATGTGGGGACTGGCGCCGAGGCCGACGTGGCCGCGTACTTCCTCATGATCTTCGCCTTGCAGGTCCCTCTGTATGGCGTCGGGGTGGTGCTGTCTGGGGTGCTGCAGGCCAACCGGCGGTTCTTCTGGCCGGCGGCCGCACCGATGTTCTCCTCGATCGTCGTCATCGGCGCATACATCGTCTTCGGGCGGCTTGCGGACGGCCACCAGGGGCAGCCTGACCAGCTCTCGGCGACCGCGCTCGGGTGGCTCGCGTGGGGGACCACAGCCGGCGTGGCGGCCATGAGCCTGCCGCTGTTCATCCCGGCCCTGCGCACCGGCGTCCGGCTGCGCCCCACGCTGACCTTCCCGACCGGCGTGGGCACCCGGGCCCGCCGGCTGGCCTTCGCGGGCATCGGGGCCCTCGTTGCACAGCAGATCTCCGTGCTCGCGGTCCTGTACGCCGCGCACAAGTTCGGGGACAGCGCGACCTTCAACATCTACCAGTACTCCCAGGCGGTGTACGTGCTGCCCTACGCCGTGCTGGCGGTCCCGCTCGCCACGAGCGCCTTCCCGCGGCTGGCGGCACGCGCTGACGCTGGGGACACCCCCGGCTTCGCCCGGCTCAGCGCGATGTCGACCCGCGCCGTGCTCGCCGTCTCCGGGGCGGGCGCCGCGGCACTCATCGCGGTGGCGCCCGCGGTCGAGTCCTTCTTCGGCTTCACCAAGGGGGGCGTGGAGGGGATGGCCACCTCGATCGCGTGGTCGGCCCCCGGCCTGGTGGGCTTTGCGCTGCTGTTCCACCTGTCCAGGTCGCTCTACGCGCTCGACGGGGGCCGCTCGGCCGTGATCGGGGCGGCAGCTGGCTGGGCGGTCGTCTCGGTGCTCGCCGTCGTGGTGCCTGCCGTGCTCACGGGCGGCACCAAGAACGGCACGATCACTCTCGCCGCGATCGGCGCGGCGAACTCGGCCGGCATGTGCGTGGCCGGGATCGTCCTGCTGGTCGCCCTGCGCCGACGGGCGGGCGCCGCCGCGATCGGCGGTGTGGGGCGGACCGCCGTCGTGCTCGCGGTGGGCGGAGCGGCCGGAGCCGCACTGGGCCACGTGCTGTGCACGGTCGCGCTCCCGGGCAGGGCATCGACCGTGGTCGCGTTCGCGATCGGCGTGGCCGCTGCGCTGGTCGCCCTGATCGTGGTGGCCGCGGTCCTGGCCGCCGGCGACCGGACGCTGCTTGGCCTCGTGCGGCGGGGCGGCGCGCGTGAGAAGGTCGCTGACCCCGCACAGCCCAAGATCACCACACCCGAGGACGAGGCAGATGGACGAGGCAGATGACTGAGCGCCGCACGGCCGACGGGCCGACCCGGATCCTGCAGGTTCTCGGCTCGAGCGCCGGGGGAGTAGCCCGCCATGTCGGTCAGATCTCCGCGGCGTTGAGCGCGACCGGAGACGGCGGCCTCGGTGCGGAGGTGGTCGTGGCAGGTCCGGAGTCCGTGCGTGGGCTCGTGGTGACCGCCCCCCGGGTCGGCTTCGCCGCGGTCGAGATCGCCGACCGCCCGCGAGCCTCTGACGTGAGCGCCGTTCGAGCGCTGCGCCGACTCGCGGCCGGCTGCGACGTCCTGCACGCGCACGGGCTGCGTGCCGGGGCCCTCGCGGTGCTCGCGGCGCGGTCGCTGCCCCGGCGTGCCCGGCCCCGCATGGTCGTCACCCTGCACAACCTTCCGGTGGGCTCGCGGTCCGTCCGCGCCGTCTCCGCCGTGCTCGAGACCGTGGTGGGTCGCGGCGCGGACGAGGTCCTCGGGGTGAGCAGCGACCTCGTCGAGCTGGCCCGACGTCGCGGCGCACGCCAGGCGCAACGGGCGCTGGTTCCCGCGCCGCTCGCTCCGGCGTCGGGCAGGCCGGGCGGAGATGCTGCCGCGGTGCGTGCGGGACTGGGCCTCGAGGCCGACGAGCGGCTGCTCGTCACGGTCGGGCGGCTGGCCCCGCAGAAGGGCCTCGATACCCTCTGCGAGGCCGCCTCCCAGCTCCTGGTGGCAGCCCCCGGGCTGCGCTTCGTGTGGGTCGTGGCCGGGGACGGCCCGCTCGCGGGCACCCTGCGCGCGGACGTCGCTCTGCGTGCGGTGCCCGTCCGTCTGCTCGGCGCCCGGACCGACGCGGTCGACCTCATGGCCGCCGCGGACGTCGTCGTCAGCACCGCGGTGTGGGAGGGGCAGCCGCTCGGCGTCCAGGAAGCGCTGCGCGTCGGGGCGGCCGTCGTGGCCACCGACGCGGGCGGCACCCGGGAGGTGACCGGCGACGCAGCGGTGCTCGTGCAGGTCGGGGACGCGCGGGCGATCGCGACGGAGATCGGCGCGCTGCTTGCAGACCCGGGTGCGCTGGGCCGGCGCCGCGAGCTGGCGGTGCGCCGCGCCGCACAGCTGCCCACGATCGACGACGTCGTGAGTAGCCTGTCTCACATCTACCGGCTGACCTCGGATCCCCACCCACGGGCGTTCGACTGATAGAGTGGAACCCCGTGGCAGACCATGTGAACAGGCTTCAGTCCAGCAACCAAGTCGCGTCGGAATCGACGACACGGCACATCTTCGTGACCGGGGGTGTCGCCTCCTCCCTGGGTAAGGGATTGACGGCGTCCAGCCTCGGTCGTCTGCTTCGGTCCCGCGGTCTGCGGGTCACCATGCAGAAGCTCGATCCCTATCTCAATGTGGATCCGGGCACCATGAATCCCTTCCAGCACGGCGAGGTCTTCGTCACCGAAGACGGCACCGAGACCGACCTCGACATCGGGCACTACGAGCGGTTCCTCGACGTCAACCTGGCGGCCGCCGCGAACGTCACGACCGGGCAGGTCTACTCCCAGGTCATCGCGAAGGAGCGCCGAGGCGAATACCTCGGCGACACCGTCCAGGTCATCCCGCACATCACCGACGAGATCAAGCGCCGCATGCGCGCCCAGGCGAGCGACGACGTCGACATCATCATCACCGAGATCGGTGGCACGGTCGGTGACATCGAGTCCCAGCCCTTCCTCGAGGCCGCCCGCCAGGTCCGCCACGAGCTCGGTCGCGACGACGTCTTCTTCCTGCACGTCTCCCTCGTGCCGTACATCGGCCCGAGCGGTGAGCTCAAGACGAAGCCGACCCAGCACTCCGTCGCCGCGCTGCGCAGCATCGGCATCCAGCCTGACGCGATCGTCCTGCGGGCCGACCGGGACGTGCCGGAGTCCATCAAGCGCAAGATCTCGCTCATGTGCGACGTCGACAACGAGGCCGTCATCACCTGCAAGGACGCGCCCAGCATCTACGACATCCCCCGGGTCATCCACGCCGAGGGCCTCGACTCCTATGTCGTGCGTCGCCTCGGCCTGACCGCGCACGACGTGGACTGGGACGGGTGGTCCGAGCTGCTCGAGCGGGTGCACGAGCCGGAGCACCGCGTGGAGATCGCCCTCGTCGGCAAGTACATCGACCTGCCCGACGCCTACCTCTCGGTCACCGAGGCGCTGCGAGCCGGCGGCTTCGCCAACGACGCCAAGGTTGTCATTCGGTGGGTCCCCTCCGACGAGTGCCAGACCCCCGAGGGGGCCGAGGCGTCCCTCGGCGGCGTCGACGCGATCCTCATCCCCGGTGGCTTCGGCGTCCGCGGCATCGAGGGCAAGCTCGGCGCGCTGCGCTGGGCTCGCGAGGGCGGCGTCCCTACCCTCGGCATCTGCCTCGGCCTGCAGTCCATGGTCATGGAGTACGCACGCAACGTCGTCGGGCTGGAGGGGGCGTCGTCCTCGGAGTTCGACCCGGACACCAAGTACCCCGTGATCGCCACGATGGCCGAGCAGGAGAGCTTCGTCGACGGAGCGGGCGACCTCGGCGGCACGATGCGACTGGGTGCCTACGACGCCGCACTGGCCCCCGGGTCGGTCGCCGCGCAGGTCTACGGCGCCGAGCTCGTCTCCGAGCGGCACCGCCACCGCTATGAGGTCAACAACACCTACCGGGCCCAGCTCGAAGAGGCTGGCCTCGTGTTCAGCGGCACGTCGCCGGACGGGTCCCTCGTCGAGTTCGTCGAGCTGCCCAAGACCGTGCACCCGTACTACATCTCCACCCAGGCTCACCCCGAGTTCAAGTCCCGCCCGACCCGCGCGCACCCGCTGTTCGCCGGTCTGGTCAAGGCCGCCCTGGACCGTCAGGGCGTGTGGGTGTGACGATCTCCGATGTCAGTGCCCCTCGCGCCGTGCTGAGCCACGACGTCGTCCATGCCGGTCGGATCTTCGACCTGGTGAGCGACGAGGTCGACCTCGGCCGCGCGCGGGTGCGCCGTGAGTACATCGACCACCCGGGCGCGGTCGCGGTCATCGTGCTCGACGACGCCGACCGGGTGCTGCTGCTCAAGCAGTACCGGCACCCGGTCCGGCGTGAGCTGTGGGAGCCGCCGGCCGGTCTGCTCGACCTGCCCGGAGAGTCAGCGCAGCTTGCCGCCGCACGTGAGCTCGCCGAGGAGGCCGACCTCGTGGCCGCGTCCTGGCACGTGCTCGTGGACTACTTCACGACCCCGGGCGGCAGCAACGAGGCGCTGCGGGTGTTCCTGGCCCGCGGCACGTCGCCGGTCCCCGAGGCCGATCGGCACGTCCGCGAGGACGAAGAAGCCGACATCAGCACGCGCTGGGTCCCCCTCGACGAGGCCGTCGCGGCCGTGCTGGCCGGGGACGTCCACAACCCCTCGGCGGTCGTAGGACTGCTCGCCGCGGCCGTGTCGAAGGCCGGCGGGTGGGCCAGCCTGCGCCCGGCCGACGCGCCGTGGCCCGAGCGCCGGGGCTGACAGGGCTGTAGCTGTCCCGGACCGTCGGAGTCCGTGACAGCGCACGAGGGAATCGTGACAATGCCGTGACAGTGCGGTGACAGTGCCCTGAAAGCACCTGGGGTCATCGTTGTTCCCATGACACAGACCCAGGAACTCATCTCCTCCCGGCCCCCGGCCGGTTCCCGGCTCGCAGTCCACACAGAAGATCTCGTGAAGACCTTCGGTGAGACCCGTGCCGTCGACAACATTTGCCTCGACGTCGCCGAAGGCGAGATCTTCGGTGTTCTCGGACCGAACGGCGCAGGCAAGACGACCGTGCTCCGCATGCTCGCGACCCTCCTCGACATCGACAGCGGCGTGGCCCAGATCTTCGGGGTCGACGTCGCCAGGTCCCCGCACGTCGTGCGCCAGCTCATCGGCCTGACCGGCCAGTATGCCTCGGTCGACGAAGGGCTCACTGCACTCGAGAACCTCCGCCTCTTTGGCCGCCTGCAGGGTCTGAGCCGCGCCCAGGCGCGTTCGACGGCAGACGACCTGCTCACCCAGTTTGCGCTCGAGGAAGCCGCCAACAAGCCGTTGGCGAAGTTCTCAGGAGGTATGCGGCGCCGCCTCGACCTCGCGGCCAGCCTCATCACCCGCCCACCGCTCATCTTCCTCGACGAGCCGACGACCGGACTTGACCCGCGGACCCGCGGCCAGATGTGGACGACCATCCGGTCGCTCGTGGCCGACGGGGCGACGGTCCTGCTGACCACCCAGTACCTCGACGAGGCAGACCAGCTCGCTGACCGCATCGCCGTGATCGACCACGGCCGGACCGTCGCCGAGGGCACCCCCGACGAGCTCAAGTCCTCTGTGGGTGTGTCCACGCTCCAGCTCGACGTGGCCAGCGCCGTCCAGGGCGCCGAGGCCGCCCGCGTCATCGAAGCGGTCCTCGGGACCGAGGTGCACCTGGCACCAGAGCAGGGACGCATCACCGTCCCGCTCCCGGCAGCGGACAAGGCGGGTGACGTTCTTGTCGCCCTGCGCGCCGCATCGATCAGCGTCGCATCGCTCCAGGTGAGCAAGCCCAGCCTCGACGAGGTGTTCCTCGCGCTCACCGGCAGCGGGGTCCCCGACGAGCAGAACGACCCGACGTCCTCGACCGTGCAGGAGACACACTGATGACCACCTCAACCCTCGCCCCTGCGGCTGTGGCGACCGATCCGGCCGCACGGACCACACCCCACGTCACCCTCAGCGCCGGTCTGTCACAGACCTTCTCGCTCGCATGGCGGGCACTCAAGACCATGCAGCGCAACCCCGAACAGCTCTTCGACGTGATCGTCCAGCCGCTCCTGTTCACGGCTATGTTCGCCTACATCTTCGGAGGGGCGATCTCAGGGAGCGTCGCAGACTACCTGCCTCTTCTCATCCCCGGCATCCTCGCCCAGACCTCGCTCACGGCCTGCATGGCCACGGGCGTCAAGCTGCGCGAGGACATGGACAAGGGTGTCTTCGATCGGTTCAAGTCGCTGCCCATCGCTCGGACGGCGCCGATCGCCGGGCCTATGGTTGCTGACCTGCTGCGCTACTTCATCGCTGCGACATTGACGTTCTTCACCGGGATCCTCATGGGGTACCGCCCCGGCGGAGGCGTCTGGGGAGTGTCCGGAGCAATCCTGCTCGTCGTCGTCGCAGGCTGGTCGCTCGCGTGGATCTTCGCCTGGCTCGGGACCATCGCGCGCTCGGCCACGAGCGTTCAGGGGATCTCCATGATGATCATGTTCCCCCTCACGTTCCTCTCGAACGCCTTCGTCACGGTCGACACGCTTCCGAGCTGGCTCCAGACCTTCGTCAAGGTCAACCCGGTGTCCCACATCGTCACGGCCGTCCGGGACCTCGCGAACAACGGGACGGTCGGGGCCGAGGTGGGATGGGCCCTCTTCGCCTGCGCGGTGGTCATCGCCATCTTCGCCCCGCTCGCGGTCCGCAGGTACTCCCGCTCGGTGTGACCGCACCTGCGCTGAAGGTCAGACCCGGAAGGGCTTGCGCCGCAGCACCGTGAAGACCTGGCCGACGACGTCCGCCATGGCCAGCTCGGTCGCTGCGGCGTTGGCCGTCTCGACGCGATAAGTGCCGTGCAGGCGCCGCGCGTCGGCGTCGTGCACGGCCCACTGCAGGGACGGAAGGTCCTGGCGCGAGCCCATGCGCTTGGCGAGGGCCAGCAAGAACAGCCCGTCGTCGACCCGGTCCCAGGACGGGGAATGGACGAGGTAAGCACCCAGTGCCACGACGGCCGTGCCCAGGACCGGGACGTCGATGAATGGCGCGGTCACCCTCCGCGCGGCGAGCACCCGAGTGCGCAGCTCAACAGCGAAGCTCTCCGCCCTCGGGTCGCCGGAGAGCAGAGCGATGCTGACAGACCCGGC
Source organism: Sanguibacter gelidistatuariae (assembly GCF_900096585.1). Taxonomy (GTDB): domain Bacteria; phylum Actinomycetota; class Actinomycetes; order Actinomycetales; family Cellulomonadaceae; genus Sanguibacter; species Sanguibacter gelidistatuariae. Next base: position 290,490 of record NZ_FMYH01000006.1, on the reverse strand, counting down.
GAGGAACATGGTCGACAACGGCGAGAGCCGCTGTGTCTTGGCTCCCAGCGCGGTCTGCGCGGCCACGTACAAGCTCATCGCCTCGTCAAGGTGGCCGCGCAGGTAGGCGACCTCGGCCCGGCCCGCGTACCCGACGCTCGCCATGTCGACGAGCTCCGCGCCGTTGATCACCGCGGGTCCGTTCTCGCTCGTGCACAGCGCGGTGAACATGCGCTCTGCGGCGTCGAGCTGACCCGTCGAGGCGAGGCTCGACGCCTCGAGCCAGCGGAGCTGGCTGAGGTCCGCGTCGGCGCCGAGTCGCGCGAGTCCGTCCCGGGTGAGTTCGATCCAGTGCAACGCCTGGTGCGGGTCGCCCTCCTCGCTCGCGAGCTGAGCCAGCACGGTCGCCGACGTCGCCGCTCCCCAGACGTCGTCGGCGCCGAGCGCCACCTGGTGCGCCCGCTCGGCGAACTCGCGCGCCTGGTCGTATTCGCCGGCGTTCTCGGCGAGCTGTGCGCTCGCGATGTTCCCCACCATCGCGACGAAAGGGTGGACCGAACGATGGCTCGTGACCAGGGCCGTCGCCGTGGCCGTGAGGTCAGTCGACCCCAGAACCAGCTCGGCAAGCTCTCGGACGGCGCCCGAGAGCAGACCTGGGGTCCGGACGAGGCGGCGAAGCCGTCCGAGCGCCCGGCGCGCCTGCATCGTGGACGAGCCGAAGGCCGTGGCGACCATGAGGAGATAGGCCATCGCGGCGGCGTCGGCGTCGGCCGGGGAGACTGACCAGCCCACGAGCGCGCTCGTCACCTCCGGGGCCAGCGCCGGGATCTCGCTGTGCATCCCCCGCAGGGTCCAGTGCATCGCGAGCAAGGAAAAGACCGGCAGGATCACGTCGCCGCGTCGCTCGGCGATCCCGCGACGGAGCACGTGCACGAGGGTGTCCTGCTCGACCTGCGTGGCCGCCATCGCCTGGACCTGGCCAGGGCCGGTCAGGTGCCCGGCATGCAGACGGGTGAAGCCCACAGCCCACGCGAAGAGCGCATCGCGAGCTTGGTCGTTCTCACCGGCCTCCGCGAGGCGGAGCGCGGCGAACTCTCGGACCGTCTCGAGCATCCGGAACCGCACCGACACGGCCCCGGGCGCCTCGGCGACAGTCAGCAGGGACTGGTTGACCAGCCCGTCCAAGGCATCCACGATCTCGACCGAGTCGTCAGCGACGGCCAGGCGCCCGAGCGTGCCGACGACCTGAGCCCCTGCGGCGTCGAGACCGTCGGGGAAGATGGACAGCCGGGCGAGCACGTCCTGGTCCTGGCGGGTGAGCAGCTGCCAGCTCCAGTCGATCACCGCCTCGAGCGTGCGGTGGCGCACGGGGGCGGACCGGTCGCCCGCGGTCAGCAGCGCGAACCGTGCCGTGAGACGCCGGGAGATCTCCTCGACGGACATCGTGCGCACCCGGGCGGCGGCGAGCTCGATCGCGAGCGGGAGACCGTCCAGACGCTCGCAGAGCTGCGCCACGGCACGGAGCGGCAGGTGGGCATCGGGGCGGACGCCTCGCGCCCGCTCGAGGAACAGCTGGACCGCCGGCCCCGGGCCGCCGCTGGCCAGTGCGGCCAAGGGGGCCAAGGAGTGCAGGTTCTCACCGGACACCGCGAGCGGGGACCGGCTCGTGGCGAGGATCGCCAGGGAGGGGACCCCCGCAAGCAGCTCGCTCGCCCACCGGGCCGCGCCGTCGACGACGTGCTCACAGTTGTCGAGCACGAGGAGGGTGCGGGTCTCGCTCAGGCGCTCCAGCACTCGGGTCGCTGCATCGGCTCGCAGCAGGTGGTCGCCCAGGCGCTGCCCGCCGGTCTCTTCGCGTACGCCCAACGTCGAGGCGACGGCCCCGAGGACATCCTCGTCGGCCCGGATTCCCGCGAGCTCGACGACCACCACGGCCTGTGCGTCGAGGCTCTCGTGCTGGGCTACCGCCTGGGCCAGCCGTGTCTTGCCGAGCCCGCCGGGCCCGAGGATCGTCACGAGGCGCTCCCGGCCCAGTGCCTCGACCAGGTGGGCGACGTCGTGGTCACGCCCCAGCAGCGCGTTGGGCGGGGTGCGCAGCCCGATGTGGCGGGCAGCGGGGGTTTGGGGACCGGTCGCGGCCGTGGTGGGCGGCGCCGGTGGAGCGTTCAAGTCCGTCTGAGGATCCTGCAGGAGCGAGGAGTTGAGGTTGATGAGCGCGGCCCCCGGGGAGGTGCCGAGCTCGTCCGCAACAGCGTCGCGCAGGACGGCGAACACCCGGAGCGCGTCGTTGACACGACCGGCGTCGGCGTAGCAGCGCATGAGGATCAGGTGGGCGAGCTCGTCCGTGGGATTGTTCACAGCCTGCCGCTCGGCGCGGGGGAGCGCCGCTGAGAGATTGCCTCGAGCCCAGTCCGCCTCAAGCAGCACGCGGTCGAGGGAGTCGAGGAGACCGCGTGAGGCGGTGCGCAGCTGCAGGGCAAGTTCGGGGTGCTGGGCCAGATCCTCTCCCGGGTCACCGCGCCAGAGGGCGAGGCCTTGCAGTGCGAGATCCGCACCGGCGTCGGCGCGTCCGGCGTCGAGAGCAGCGCGGGCGGCGACGGCGAGGTCGTGTGCCTCATCGAGGTCGCTCGGTCCGGTCAGGCGGTACCCGGTCGGGGTGGAGGCGATGAGCGAGCCAGCGGTCAGGGCGCGGGTGCGGGAGACGAGGGTCTGCAGCGCCGACCGGGGAGCGTGCGGTGGGAGCTCGGGCCAGAGGTCGGCTGTGAGGGCGGCAATGGTCGCGGCGTGCCCGCGCTCAAGGGCCAGGGCGACCAGCAGCGCCCGGACCAGCGCGCCCGTGAGAGGGACCGGCTCGGGATCGAGGAGTGTGATCGGACCCAGGACTGCGGCGCGAGCGGGAGGTGGGTTCGACGATGGCACGCGGTCAGTCTAGACGGGGGGCCCGACAGGTCGGGGTCCAGGGTGGGAGGGTCGTGGCACCATGGGCGTCATGCCCATCGTCGAGTCCTCCGTCGTGGTCCCGCTCGAACCGGCACTGGCCTTCGCGGTGTCCCAGACGACCGGAGCAGTCCGGCTGCGCTGGGACCCGTTCATCCGCCGACAGTCCTTCCTCGACGGCGCACCGGCCCCCGCGACCGGGGTGCGGACGCTCACCCAGCACCGCCTGGGCCTGCGGATGGTCAGCCAGTACGTCTCCTACCGCCCGCCGACGACGGTCGGGATGAAGATGGTCACCGGGCCGTGGTTCTTCTCGGTCATGGCCGCCGGCTGGCGCTTTGAGCCCCATCCCTCGGGTGGGACGCGCGCGGTGTGGCGCTACAACTTCTCCTGCCGACCCGCGTGGCTGGCCCCGCTCGCCGAGCGGATCGGCGTAGTGGTGCTGCGCCGGGACATCGAGCGGCGGATCGCTGGCTTCGCGCGCGGGTGCGCCGACCCGGTCGTGCTGGCCGCCGCCAGCGACGCCGTGAGCTGAGCCGCGGAGCTGCCCGACGGCGCGCACTCAGGCGCGCGTGGCGTCCTTGCCGCTCAGGTCCACGTCCGCGCGGGTGCGCAGCGCGAGCGGCACGCGTGCGGCGCCGGCGGTCAGGGTGGCGGCGCCCAGCATGTGCAGCCCGACGAGGATCTCGGGCAGTCCGGTGAAGTACTGGACGTAGCCGATCGCGCCCTGGGCCAGGGTCAGGACGGCGAGCAGCGCGATCACCCGGCGGGCCTTGGTCAGCGGGGGCTGGGTCCGCCACACGAGCACGGTCAGGACGGCGAGCAGCGCGATGAACAGCCAGACGAACCCGGCGTGGAACTTCGTCACGTGCGCGGGGTCGAAGGCGAAGCGGTAGCCGTCCTCGGAGTCGCCGGAGTGCGGGCCCGCGCCGGTCACCACGACCCCGAGCACAAGGACCGGGACGAGGGCGATCTCGAGCAGCCAGGTGGCCACGCGGGTGCGGGGTGCCACGAGCGAGACGGGTGGGGCGTCGCCTTCCGCGGACCGGTCGAGCAGGATCGCCGAGACGGCCACGAGAGCCATCGAGATGAGTAGATGCCCCCCGACGATCGCCGGGTGCAGGTCCACCAGCACGGTGATCCCGCCGATCACGGCCTGCGCGACCACCCCGAGCAGGGGCGTCAGTCCCAGCAGCCGGTAGGACAGCGAGCGGGAGCGGTTGGTCCAGACCAGGAGGGCGACGGCGATCGCCAGGACCCCGAGCACGCCGGTGAGGGTCCGGTTCCCGAATTCGATGAAGGGGTGGATCGAGGAGGCGTCGTGCAGGGACGGGGTGAACTCCCCGGGCTCGCACATGGGCCAGGTGGAGCAGCCCAGGCCGGAGCCGGTCAGGCGCACCGCGCCGCCCGTGCCGACGATGATGATCTGTCCGACCAGGTTCGCGATGATCGCCGGGCGGGTCCATCGCAGGGCGACGGCCGACCACGAGCGCTTCGGCGAGGAGGCGGTCGTGCGCGGCGGCGTGGTTGAGGTGCTCACGGAACTACCGTAGCGGTCCACGCTCGCCGGACACGCACCCGCGAGATGTGAGATGTGTCCGCCGGAGCGGGCGCCGAGGTGAGCATAGAGGCGGGCGCCGAGGTGAGTGCAGAGGCGAGTGCCGAGGTGGCCGTCGTCGGGCCGGTCAGTGCCACTTGAAGAGCTTGCCGGCTCCCCAGCCCAGCCCCGCCGTCCAGGCCAGCAGGACCACCAACGAGAAGGCCGGGATGGTCGCGCCGAAGAACGCGCCGCGCAAGGCCTCTCCGAGCGCTCCCGAGGGCAGCAGCAGGGCCACGTGACGCAGGGCGTCGGGCAGCTGGTCGGCGGGGACCAGGACCGCCCCGCCGACAGTGAGCAGCACGAGCACGATGTTCGCGACGGCGAGGACACCCTCGGCGCGCAGCGTGCCGGCGAGCAGCATGGCCAGCGAGGTGAATGCGGCCGTGCCGAGCAGCACAGCCAGCAGGGCCAGCGGAATCCCCACCGGATCCGGTCGCCACCCGAGCACGAGCGCGACGGCCGAGATCACGACGACCTGGACGGCCTCGACGGTGAGCACCCCGATGATCTTCGAGGAGAGCAGGCCGCCGCGGCCCAGCGGGGTCGTGGCCATGAGCCGGAGCACCCCGTTGCGCCGGTCGAAGGCGGTCGCGATGGCCTGGGACGTGAACGCGGCGCTCATCACGGCGAGGGCGATCACGCCGGGCGTGACGAAGTCGATCCGGGACCGCCCGGCCGTGTCGAGGTCGATGATGGACGTCTGGGACAGGCCCACGAGCGCCATCACCGGGAGCAGGATCGTGACCATGAGCTGCTCGCCGTTGCGCAGGATCATCTTCGCCTCGAAGGCGGACTGGGCGACGATCCGGCGCCGGGGCGAGGCCGCACCGGCCGTGCTGGGCGCCGGGACGGGACGCAGCGTGCCGGGGACGTTGCTTGAGGCGGTGGGCGAGGTCATCGCAGGCTCCGTCCGGTGAGGTCGAGGAAGACGTCCTCGAGGTTGCGCCGGCCAGTGGTGAGCCGGGAGAGCAGGATGTTGCGGTCCGCGCACCACCGGGTGAGCGTGGCCAGCGTCCCGGGCGCGACGGTCACGGTGACCGTGTAGCACCCGGGGTCGGCCTCCTGCACGCCCGCGCCGAGCGCCGCGGCCAGGGACAACGTCTCCAGGCCCGGGGAGGCCCAGAAGGTCAGCGAGCCCCGGCCGCCCGCGGCGACCAGCTCGGCCGGTGAGCCCTGCGCGATGACCTGACCGTGGTCGACGACGATCACCTGGTCGGCGAGGTCTTCTGCCTCGTCCATGAGGTGGGTCGTGAGGACCACGGACACACCCTGGGCGCGCAGTGCCCGGATGAGCTCCCACACCGCGAGCCGGCTCTGCGGGTCCATGCCCGCGCTCGGCTCGTCGAGGAACACGAGCTCGGGCCGGCCGACCAGTGCGGCCGCGAGGGCCAGGCGTTGGCGTTGGCCGCCGGAGAGGCGCCGGACCGTGGTCCGGGCGAAGCTGGCCAGGCCGAGACGTTCGACGAGGTCGCCCACGTCCCAGGGGTCGGCGTACATCGAGGACACGTGGGTGAGCATCTCGAGCGCCCGCACCGAGGTGGGCAGCCCGCCGTCCTGCAGCATGACCCCCACCCGGGCTCGCAGCTCGGCGCCCTGGGTGAGCGGGTCGAGGCCGAGCACCCGGACCGTGCCGCCGTCGGGCACACGCAGTCCCTCGCAGCACTCGATCGTGGTGGTCTTGCCGGCGCCGTTGGGGCCGAGCACCGCAGTGACCTGCCCGCGCTGGGCCACGAGGTCGAGGCTTCGGACGATCTCGCGACCGTCGTACCTCTTGATGAGGCCCGAGATCTCCACTGCGGGGGTGTTGGAAGGCACGATCGATGAGTCTAGTGCGCATCCGAGCGGGGGATCGAAGCCGCCCCGGACGGCCGACGTGTCCTATGTCACCGCCTGTCGTCGCCCGGATTGCCGCGGTAACAGGCCGAAGTGAGGGTTTCCTTCCTTGCGGGAATGTATTTAGACCATAAGGATGTTGCCTAATGTGTGATCGGTCCGCGAGTCGACGGGAGGTGCTGGGCATGAGCATGACTTCACCTGTGCCCGACCGCCCCGACCGCTTCGACCCGGCTGACCCCGAGTCCACGACCCGCGCACGGGTGCTGGCGCTCATCACGACCGACGGTCCGGTCACCGCGGTGCTGCTGGCCGCGAGGCTCCACCTCACGGCGGCCGGGATCCGGCGCCACATCGGCTGTCTTGAGGAGTCCGGTCTCGTGGCCGTGCACGACGGCCGCCCCACCGGAGCCCGCGGCCGCCCGGCGCGCGCCTACGTCGCGACGGACCGGGCGCACGCGGAAGGCACGGGGGAGTACCCCGACATCGCGACCCAGGCGCTGCACTTCCTGGCCAGCGTGGCCGGGGACGAGGCGATCGAAGACTTCGCCCAGCGCCGGATGGAAGACCTCGAGAAGCGGTACGCCCCCAAGATCACCGCCCCCGACGTCGAGGGCCGCGTGCAACAGCTCGCCGACGCCCTCTCCGCGGACGGTTTTGCCGCGAGCGTGCGCCCTGTGCCGGGGGCCGTGACCGTCCAGCTGTGCCAGGGGCACTGCCCCGTCCAGCACGTCGCCGCGCAGTTCCCCGCGCTGTGCGACGCCGAGGCTCAGGCCTTCTCCAGACTTCTTGGCTCGCACACCCAACGACTTGTGACGCTCGCGAACGGGGGGCACGTCTGCACGACCAACGTCCCCGTCGCGTCGTCGCCGCCCCCTCGATCACCTCGACCGGCGGGCTGACATCCTGTCCGACTCACCAGCAGAACAAGCCGCACCCGCTTCAGACGTATGCCCAGCAGTGCCCGTGAACAAACGGTCCGTGGAAGGAACACAATGAGCGCCCAGACGCAAGAGACGGCCAACGTGCCGGAGAAGCAGAGCGACGAGGAGATCATCGACTCGATCGGCTCGTACAGCTACGGCTGGCACGACAGCGACGTCGCCGGCAGGCTCGCGCGGCGCGGCGTGGACGAGTCCGTCGTCCGCAACATCTCCGAGCTCAAGAACGAGCCCGAGTGGATGCTCAAGCTGCGCCTGAAGTCCCTGAAGCTCTTCGACAAGAAGCCCATGCCGAACTGGGGCGCCGACCTCTCGGGCATCGACTTCGACAACATCAAGTACTTCGTCCGCTCGACCGAGAAGCAGGCGACGAGCTGGGACGAGCTCCCCGACGACATCAAGCAGACCTACGACCGCCTGGGCATCCCCGAGGCGGAGAAGCAGCGTCTGGTCGCAGGCGTGGCCGCTCAGTACGAGTCCGAGGTCGTCTACCACCAGATCCGTGAGGACCTGGAGGAGCAGGGCGTCATCTTCGTCGACACCGACACCGGCCTGCGCGAGTACCCGGAGATCTTCGAGCAGTACTTTGGCTCGGTCATCCCCGCGGGCGACAACAAGTTCGCCGCGCTGAACACGGCCGTGTGGTCGGGCGGCTCCTTCGTCTACGTCCCCCCGGGTGTGCACGTGGACATCCCGCTCCAGGCGTACTTCCGGATCAACACCGAGAACATGGGCCAGTTCGAGCGCACGCTGATCATCGCGGACGAGGGCTCCTACGTGCACTATGTCGAGGGCTGCACCGCGCCGATCTACTCCTCCGACTCGCTGCACTCCGCGGTCGTGGAGATCATCGTCAAGAAGAACGCCCGCGTCCGGTACACGACCATCCAGAACTGGTCGAACAACGTGTACAACCTCGTCACCAAGCGCGCCACGGCCGCTGAGGGCGCGACGATGGAGTGGGTCGACGGCAACATCGGCTCCAAGGTCACCATGAAGTACCCGGCGATCTACCTCATGGGCGAGCACGCCCGTGGTGAGACACTGTCCATCGCCTTCGCGGGCGAGGGCCAGCACCAGGACGCGGGCGCCAAGATGGTGCACGCGGCCCCGCACACGTCGTCGTCCATCGTGAGCAAGTCTGTGGCCCGTGGCGGTGGACGCACGTCCTACCGCGGGCTGGTGCAGGTGCTCGAGGGCGCCGAGCACTCCGCCTCGACCGTGCTGTGCGACGCGCTGCTCGTCGACCAGATCTCCCGCTCGGACACCTACCCCTATGTCGACGTCCGCGAGGACGACGTGTCGATGGGTCACGAGGCCACCGTCTCGCGGGTCAGCGAAGAGCAGCTGTTCTACCTCATGTCCCGAGGAATGGCTGAGACCGAGGCCATGGCCATGATCGTGCGCGGGTTCGTCGAGCCCATCGCGCGCGAGCTGCCCATGGAGTACGCCCTCGAGCTCAACCGCCTCATCGAACTGCAGATGGAAGGGTCCGTCGGCTGATGACCAGCACACAGACAGAGTCCACCACGTCCGACGTCGCCCCCACCGGCCTGAGCACGGACCACTCCCGTGCCGCGGCCGATGGCGCGCACACCCACGGAACCGGCGGCACCCCGCAGGGGTCGCGCGCCGAGCGCGTGACCTCCTTCGACCTGGATGTCATCACCGTCCCCTCCGGGCGCGAAGAAGAATGGCGTTTCTCGCCGGTCGCGAAGCTCGCGCCGTTGTTCGCCGCAGACCTCGCCTCCTCCGGGGTGCGCACGACCGTGGTCGAGTCCCCCGAGGTCACGGTCGAGATCGTCGGCCGCGACGACGAGCGCCTCGGCAAGGCCGGCGTTCCCGGGGACCGCACCGCGGTCACCGCCTGGAACTCCATCAAGGAAGCCACGGTCGTGACCGTGCCGGCCCAGGCCATCGCCTCGGCCGTCACGTCGATCCGCGTCGAGGGCATCAACAACACTCCGACCGCGAACCACCTGCTCATCCACGCCGGTGCGTTGAGCGAGTCCGTGATCCTGCTGGACCACATCGGATCGGCGACCCTGACCGAGACCGTCGAGATCGTCGTCGACGACGGCGCCCACCTGACCGTCGTCAGCGTCCAGGACTGGGCGACCGGGGCCGTGCACGCCAGCTCGCACCGCATCCGCCTGGGCCGCGACGCCAAGGTCAAGCACGTCGTCGTCACCCTCGGAGGTGACGTCGTCCGCCTGACCCCCGACGCCGAGTTCACCGGCGAGGGCGGCGAGGTCGAGATGATCGGCCTGTACTTCGCCGACGCCGGCCAGCACCAGGAGCACCGCCTCTTCGTCGACCACGCCGTGCCCAGGTGCAAGTCCCGCGTGACTTACAAGGGCGCGCTGCAGGGCGAGGCCGCACACACCGTGTGGGTCGGTGACGTCCTCATCCGCAAGGAAGCCGAAGGCACCGACACGTACGAGCTGAACCGCAACCTCGTGCTCTCCGACGGCGCCCGCGCCGACTCCGTCCCCAACCTCGAGATCGAGACCGGGCTCATCGAAGGGGCCGGGCACGCGAGCGCAACCGGCCGATTCGACGACGAGCAGCTCTTCTACCTGCAGGCACGCGGGATCCCCGAGGGGGAGGCGCGTCGTCTGGTTGTCCGGGGCTTCTTCGCCGAGCTCATCCACTCGATCGGCGTGGAGTCGATCGAGGCTCGTCTGCTCGCCTCGATCGAGGTCGAGCTGTCCAAGTCGATGTCCGTGATCGAAGGCACCGCACCGGTGACCGCATGAGCGCACAGCTCGCCTGCCTGACCGGCGACGTCCCCGCGGAATCGGCACTGCGTGTCGAGCTCGAGGGTGCGCGCGGGACCGTCGAGGTCGCGGTGGTCCGCGACTCCGACGGTGAGCTGCACGCGATCTCGGACATCTGCTCCCACGGAGCGGTGTCGTTGTCCGAGGGCGAGGTGGAGGGGTGCTTCATCGAGTGCTGGCTCCACGGTTCGACGTTCGACCTCCGCACGGGCCAGCCGACTTCGTTGCCGGCCACCCGCCCCGTGCCCGTCTATCCCCTGAGCGTCGACGGCGAGCGTGTGCTCGTCGACGTCGATGCCCCCCTGACCTTTTCCTAGGAGACCTGATCATGTCCAGTCTTGAAATCCACGACCTGCACGTCAGCGTCGAGACCAAAGAAGGCCCCAAGCAGATCCTGCGCGGCGTCGACCTCACGATCAACAGCGGCCAGACGCACGCGATCATGGGCCCCAACGGCTCCGGCAAGTCGACCCTCGCGTACTCCCTGGCCGGTCACCCCAAGTACACCGTGACCTCGGGGACCGTCACGCTCGACGGCGAGGACGTGCTCGCCATGACCGTCGACGCACGGGCTCGCGCGGGCCTCTTCCTGGCCATGCAGTACCCCGTCGAGGTTCCCGGCGTCTCCGTGACGAACTTCCTGCGGACCGCCAAGACCGCGATCGACGGCCAGGCCCCGGCGCTGCGCACGTGGGTCAAGGACGTCAAGGGCGCGATGGAAGCCCTGCGCATGGACACCTCCTTCGCTGACCGCTCGGTCAACGAGGGCTTCTCCGGTGGTGAGAAGAAGCGTCACGAGATCCTCCAGCTCGAGCTGCTCAAGCCGAAGTTCGCGATCCTCGACGAGACCGACTCCGGACTCGACGTCGACGCGCTGCGGGTCGTCTCCGAGGGCGTCAACCGCGTCAAGGAGAACACCGACGCCGGTGTCCTGCTGATCACGCACTACACGCGGATCCTGCGCTACATCAAGCCGGACTTCGTCCACGTGTTCGTCGACGGCCGGATCGCCGAAGAGGGCGGCTCCGAGCTCGCCGACCGTCTCGAGGCCGAGGGCTACGACCGCTTCCTCACCTCCGCGACGGCCTGATCCACGCCGACCCGATCCGCCCGGGTTCGATCCCTGCAGCGTGACCCACGGTGGTGGGCCCCACGGGCCCACCACCACCAGAATCGAGGATCCATGACAGCCATCGACCAGGCCCCGGTCTCCGGCGTGACCAGGCTCAGCGCAACCGAGCTCGCCGCGATCCGCGCCGACTTCCCGCTGCTGACCCGCACGCTGCGCGGCGGGCGACCGCTCGTCTACCTCGATTCGGGAGCCACCTCCCAGAAGCCCGACCCGGTGCTCGACGCCGAGCAGGACTTCTACCTCCAGCGCAACGCCGCGGTCCATCGGGGGGCGCACCAGCTCGCCGAGGAGGCCACCGAGGCCTTCGAGAACGCCCGGGCATCCGTGGCCGCCTTCGTCGGCGCGGACGCCGACGAGATCGTGTGGACGACCAACGCGACCGCCGCGATCAACCTCGTCGCCTACGCGATCTCCAACGCGACTGCGGGTCGTGGGGGAGCGGCAGCTCGCCGCTTCGCGCTCGCCCCCGGTGACGAGATCGTCGTCACCGGGGCCGAGCACCACGCGAACCTTGTGCCGTGGCAGGAGCTTGCCGCCCGCACCGGGGCGGTCCTGCGCTGGCTCGAGGTCGACGACTCGGGGCGGATCCGCACCGACGCCGACCACGTCGCCTCGGTGATCACCGACCGCACCCGGGTCGTGGCCTTCACCCACGCCTCCAACGTGACCGGCGCGGTGACTCCGGTCGCCGGCCTCGTCGCCGCGGCGCACGCCGTCGGCGCGCTCGTCGTGCTCGACGCCTGCCAGAGCGTGCCCCACCTGCCGATGAACCTGCACGAGCTGGGCGTCGACTTCGCGGCATTCTCCGGGCACAAGATGCTTGGCCCCACCGGCGTCGGCGCGCTCTACGGGCGGCGTGAGCTGCTCGAGGCGATGCCGCCGGTGACGACGGGCGGGTCGATGGTCGAGGTCGTCACGATGACCGAGGCCACCTACGCCCCGCCGCCCCAGCGTTTTGAGGCCGGCACCCAGATGGTCGCCCAGGCGATCGGCATGGGCGCGGCCGCCCAGTACCTGGGTGACCTGGGCATGGCCGCGGTCGCTCAGCACGAGCACGACATCACGGTCGAGCTGCTCAAGATCGCCGACATCCCTGGCGTGCGGATCATCGGCCCGACGGACGCGACCGACCGCCTGGCGGTTGTGTCCTTCGTCGTGGACGGCGTGCACTCCCACGACGTCGGCCAGGTGCTCGACGACGCGGGCATCGCCGTGCGGGTGGGGCACCACTGCGCGCAGCCGCTGCACCGCCGATTCGGAGTCGCGGCCACGGCCCGCGCGTCCGCGTCCGTCTACACGACCGTCGACGAGGTCACGGCCTTCCGGGAATCGTTGGGCACCGTCCGAGCGTTCTTCGGTCTGACATGAGGAGGACATCGTGAGCAACTCGATGGAAGCGCTGTACCAGCAGGTCATCCTGGACCACTCGAAGAGACCCCACGGGCGGGGCCTGGTCGAGGCCACAGGACCGCTCGCCGGGGAGTCCCACCAGGTCAACCCGACCTGCGGCGACGAGGTGACCATGCGCGTGCAGTTCGCCCAAGACGCCGCGGGCCGCAAGGTCATCGAGCGGGTCAGCTGGGACGGTGAGGGATGCTCCATCTCCCAGGCGTCACTGTCTGTCCTGACCGACCTGGTCACCGGGCAGGACATCGACCAGGGCGAACACCTCGGCGAGGCGTTCCGCAAGCTCATGCAGTCCCGCGGCAAGGGCCTGGACGAGGACCTCGAGGACGAGCTGGGGGACGCGACCGCGTTCACCGGGGTGTCCCAGTTCCCGGCCCGGATCAAGTGCGCGCTGCTCGGCTGGGCCGCGCTGCGGGACACGTTCGCGACGTCGGGCGTGCTCGACGACGTCGTGGTGACTACCCATCACGACCACGGCTGAGACCCGTCCGCGTACCCGCGGCGACCACATGACCTATGCAGCACCAGAATTCACGCCCGGCAACCACGAGGAGAGAGACCGTCATGAGCAGTGACACTACGCACGAGAGTGCCCCACCCCCCGCGTCAGCGGAGGCCCTGGTCGTGACGCTCGCCCCCGCGGGCGGACCGTCCAACGTCGCCGACGTCGAAGAGGCCCTGCACGACGTGATCGACCCGGAGCTGGGCATCAACGTCGTCGACCTCGGCCTCATCTACGGCGTCGTGCTCGACCAGAACAACCATGCCGTGATCGACATGACGCTCACCTCGGCGGCCTGCCCGCTGACCGACGTCATCGAGGACCAGACCGGCCAGGCGCTCGAGGGCATCGTCGACGGATTCCGGATCAACTGGATCTGGATGCCGCCGTGGGGCCCGGAGAAGATCACCCAGGACGGCAAGGACCAGCTGCGGGCGCTCGGCTTCAACGTCTGAGTCCCGCGGGACCCGTTTCACCAGCAGGACCCGGCACCACGGTGCCGGGTCCTGCTGCGTCTGAGGGACTCCCAGAGTTCCCTCCCGCTGAGTGCGGTCGAATGGCTGCCCGATGTCCGGTTTGGGCAGCCATTCGAGCGCACTCAGCGAGGGGGTGGGGTGGCGATGGGGCGGGTGGCGAAGGGGCAGCCGTGGCAGGACAGGGCCATCCGCCACAGCGGGCGTGGTGCGCAGCCGGGGCACGGCTGGCCGGCCGGCGTCGCGCCGGGGCCGGCCAGCGCCGTGGTCCGGGCCGGGCGGACGGCTCGGCCGGCGTCGACCCAGTGGTCGATCGCGGCGGCGGCCAGATCATCGGAGATCTGCAGTCGGCGAGCGACGGTCGCGACATCCGCCCCGGCCTCGAGCTCGCGCAGGACGTCGGAGAGCACGCTCACGACGGCACGCTCATGACAGCTGCCTCACAGCAGTCTCGCTCACAGCAGGGTCCCGACCTGGAAGACGGCGACCGCGAGCACCCAGGCGACCGCGACCTGGGCCAGGACCGCCAGGGCCGTGGTCCGCCGTCCCAGCATCCGCGCCTGCTCGGCGACGGTCGCCAGGCACGGCGTGTACGCGAGGATGAACACCATGAAGGCCGCCGCTGCCGCCTGGCCGTGCCCGCCGGAGGACCGGTCGAAGGTGGCTAGCAGGTTCTCACCGAGCGCGCTCGACGTGGCCTCTGGGTCCGGCTCAGCGACGGCGTAGGACTGCGCGAGCCCGCCGATCACCACTTCCTTGGCGACGAACCCGGTCATCAGCGCGGACGTCGCGTGCCAGTCACCGAACCCCGCCGGGGCGAATGCCGGCGCGAGGGCCTGCGCCGTCGCGCCGTAGACGCTGTCCTGGACCGGGACGTCGCCGAGGGGGTGGTCGCCGTGGACCGGGATGGCCAGCAGCGCCCACACCACGACGAGGGTGGCCACGATGATCGTGCCGGCCCCGGTGACAAAGCCCCAGGTGCGCACCCAGGCCGCGCCGAGCAGGGAGCGCAGCCGAGGCCGCTGATATGTCGGCAGCACGATCACCAGGGGATCGGCGTGGACGTCGCGGAACAGGGTGGCCCGCAGCACCAGGCCCGCCACGACCACGAGCGCGACGCTCGCCGCATACATGACCAGGACCACGAGCGTCGCGTGGCCGGGGAAGAACACCGTCGCGAGCAGCACAAACACCGTGAGCCGCGCCGCGCAGGAGGTGTAGGGGATCAGCAGACCGACGAGTAGGCGCTGACGGCGGTCCGGCAGCGTCTTGGTGGCCGCCAACGCCGGGACGTTGCAGCCGAAGCCCACGACGAGGGCCAGCACCGCTCGCCCGTCGAGCCCGAGCCGGCGCATGGCCCGGTCGGTGATGAGCGTCACCCGGGCGAGATATCCGCTGTCGTCGAGGACCGCGATCGCCAGGAACATCAGCCCCATGAGCGGAGCGAAGGACGCGACCGTGGCCACGCCGACGAGCAGCCCGCCGACCAGCAGGCTCTCGAGCCAACCGCCTCCCCAGCCGGCCCACCCCAGCACGGTCGAGATCGCGACCGCGACCGGGCCGCTGAACAGCGCGTCCGCCCAGGCCATGAGCGGGGCCGCGACGGCCGTCGCGACGCTGAACAGCCCCCAGAGCACTCCGAGGGCCACGAGCGACCCCCACAGCGGGTGGAGCAGGACCCGGTCGAGGCGCTCGGTGAGCGGCGTGGCGCGGACGGGTCGTGTGCCGGCTGGGGCATCGTTCGCCCGACCACGGCGAGCTGGTGTCCTGCTCGCCGGTCGCCCGCCGCCCGCCGTAGCGGACTCGACGCCGGACTCGACGCCGGACTCGGCGTCGAGTATGGCGGTCGCCTCGATGACCGCGTGGACCCAGTCGAAGATGGCGTCGGCGCTCGTGGTCAGCGCCTCCGGCGACCAGTCGGCCTCCGCCCCCGCTGGTCCGACCAGGGTCCGGGGCCGGGTGAGGACCAGGCCGACGGCGCGGTGCAGCGCGGGCACGCCGGACCCAGTGCGGGGATTGAGCTCGACGACGGGGACCTGGAGAACGGCCTCGAGCGCGGCGGGATCGATCCCCGCGCCGCGGCTGCGGGCGACGTCGGCCAGGGTCAGCGCGACGACGACGGGCAGCCCGGTCCGGGCCACGTGCGCGGCGAGGTAGAGCGAGCGGGCGGGCTCGTGCGCGTCGACCAGGAGCACGATCGCGTCCGGGGGACGGCGATGGGTACCGGCCACGGCGTCGCGGGTCACCTGCTCGTCGGGGGACCGGGGAACGAGCGAGTACGTCCCGGGCAGGTCGAGCAGCTGCACCCGGGGCGAGCCCGCTCCGCGCACCTGCCAGCTGCCGGCCGCGAGATCGACCGTGGTCCCGGGCGCGTTGCGCACCGTCGCCCGGACGCCGGTGAGCGCGGCGAACAGCGTGGACTTGCCGACGTTCGGAGTTCCCACGAGCGCCAGGACCGCCTGCCCGACGCCGCCCGCACCGCCCGCTCCCGGGTCCGTCCCGGGTGTCGGGCCGGCCGGGCAGTGGGGGCAGCTCATGCGGATACCTCGGCGCACAGCCTCGGGCTGGGGCGGCCGGCGTCGGGCTCGACGTCGAGCGCGGCGCAGCTCACGTGATCGAGGGCGATCCGCGTCGGGCCGAGGGCGAGGACCCGCCCTCCGAAGCCGGCTCGCTGGGTGACCTCGAGCGCGCAGCCGACCCGCAGGCCGAGCTCACGCATCCGCAGCGGGTCACCCACGCCGACCGCGGTCAGGCGCAGCGGGACTCCGAATGGTGCCTCGGTCAGTCGCATGCTCCGACACTAGGACAAAGGTTAGGCATACCTCATAGGACGGAGGTCCTGAGATGGCACTGTGTCAGGTGCGCGGGCGGCCGGTGTGACCGGGTGACCCGGGGTGTGCGGTGGTCAGAGCATGGTCAGAGCGTGGCGGCCGTCAACGCGTTGCACTGCTCAAAGTTCCCGCCCTGGTAGCCGATCATGAACCACCGTTGCCGCTGCTCGGCCGAACCGTGGGTCCACGCCTCCGGGTTCACCTCACCGGTCGACGCCTGCTGGATGCGATCGTCGCCGACCGCCTGGGCGGCCGAGAGGGCGTCGGCGAGATCGGTGTCGCTGATGGGTTCGAGGAAGGGCTTGCCGGTGTCCGGGTCGGGGACCACGGCCGCGTTGCCGGCCCACATCCCGGCGAGGCAGTCGGCCATGAGCTCGATCCGCACCGAGTCGGATGCTGGGCCGGTGCCCGAGCGGTCGGCCGAGCTCATCACGCCGGTGAGCTGCTCGATGTGGTGGCCGACCTCGTGCGCGACGACGTACTCCTCGGCGAGCGGGCCGCCCGAGGACCCGTACTGGTCGCGCAGCACGGTGAAGAAGTCGACGTCGACGTAGACCGTCTGGTCGGGCGGGCAGTAGAACGGCCCGGTCGCGCTCGACGCGCTGCCGCAGGCCGTCGTCGTCGACCCGGAGAACGCGACCGCACCCGGGAGCGTGTAGGCCACCCCGGTCTGTGCGGGCAGCGCGTCGGCCCAGAAGGCGTCGAGCGAGGCGACCGTCCAGCCGTACCGGCACTCGGAGTCGGAGTTGGCCTGCTCGGCGGTGCTGCAGTCGACCAGACCGGTCTCGGTCTCGGTCGAGGAGCCCCCGCCGAACAGGCCCGTGAGGTCCACCCCGAGGGCCTGGGACAGCAGGAAGATCGCCACGACTCCGATGCCGCCGCCGATCGCCACGCCGCCGGCCTTGCCGGTGCGCTTGCGGACCCGGCCGGAGTCGAAGGAACCACCTTCTTGGAACGTCATACCGGGGAGAGTACCGGGCCACGGGCACCGGCGCGCGGGCGCTGCCCGCGAGCCTAGATCGGCACGGGGACGTCGGTTCCGCCCTCGTGGGTGAGGCGGCTCCCCATCTGCACGACAGTTGCCCGGTCGACGAAGCCGCCGGCGAACAGCGCCTGTCCCTGGAGGAACCGCGGTGACCGGGCGAGCAGATCCGCCGGGGCGTAGCCGAAGTAGTCCGCGAGCTCGGCCAGGTCGTGCGGGGAGCTCATCTTCATGAGGGCCAGGTTGTCGCACTGGGACAGGGCATTCGGGTGGATCTTCGAGGGACGCTGGGTCGACAGCAGCAGCCACAGCCCGTACTTGCGCCCCTCCGCCGCGATCTGGACGATCCGCTCGGTCAGTGCCCTGTCGACCGGGGTGACCGGATCGGCCGAGCAGAGATTGTGGGCCTCGTCGATGACGATGAGCGCCGGCTGACGGGCTTCGCGGGTGCCCCACAGGTGGTCCAGGACTGCCAGCGCCGCGACCTTCGGTTCCCAGTGCGAGCGGAAGCCGCTCAGGTCGAGCACAGCCGCACGCGGCCGGGTGTCGATGATGTCCTCGGCCGACCTGCCGCCCCACGCCCACAGGTCCCAGTCCATGATCCCGAGGTTCTCCAGCCGCAGGAGCAGCTTGCGGCGTCCGGGGTCGGTGGCCGCGCGCAGATGGTCCACCAGGCCACCCTTGTCCTGGCGGAGGCTGCTGATCTCCTCATCGAGGTGCAGGAGGACGTTGTACTCCTCGGCGTCCAGCAGGGGGTCGAGCCGCAGGACCGCCGCCTTGGAGCGGAGACCGAGGTCCCTGAACCGTACGACGAGCCGCTCACCGGGAGCGTCACCCGACCGGAGAATCCGCACGTCTGCGTCCGCCAGTTGCGCCGCGACCACGGGATCGATGCCCTGGTGGACGTCGCTCATCCGGACGAAGTCGGCGTTCGGGTCGAGGATGAGCATCGGCAGACGGGTGTGCAGCAGGAGCTGCTCGAGGACGACGCCCAGCGCATAGGTCTTGCCCGAGCCGCTCTGCCCGCACCAGAAGGTGTGGCGGTTGAACCGACGGACATCGAGCTCCGCCGCGGTGCCGCCCTCAGAATCGACTGTTTGCCCGATCTGGATCATCTGGCGAGCGTAACTCCGCGCGGCTTGAACGGCAGGGCGAGAGACCGCGCGGGACGTGCGTGTGCCCATGGCCCGCGGTGAACAATCGGTCAGGGGCCGTCCACCCCGTCGTCGTCGAGCAGGCCGCGGGCGGTGAGCGCGTCGGCGGTCGTGTGCGCGCGGGCCACCGCGCGCAGCACGAAGGGGACGAGGAGCGCCCGGGGTGAGCGGTCCAGGCCCCGGGCGCGCGCGGCGTCGCGCACGTCCCAGGCGAGGTCGATGAGCGCGGGGACCGTGCGCAGCACGAGGGCGACGGTCAGGGCGAAGGTCTGCGGCCGGATCCCGACGAACCGCAGCGGGCCGGCAGACCGGGTCATGGAGTCGAGGAGCCGGTCGGTGCGGGTGGTCGCCGTGATCCCAGTGGCGAGCACGACGACGGCCAGCAGGCTCGCGGACGTGACGAGCGCGCTCTGCCAGTCGCGCGCCCACCACTGGTAGGCGCCGAAGGTGAGTGCGACGACGACGACGGGCAGCAGGGAGCGTCCGGTGGCGCGCAGCGGGACGCGGGCTACGCCCAGCACGGCGAGGGCGCCGGCGAGCGCGGCGACGGCCACGGCGGGTCGCTGGAACACGGTGAGCAGGATCGACACCACAGCAAGGACGGCCAACTTCCATCCTGGGCCCAGGCGGTGGACCCACGAGTGGCCTGGGGAGTAGAGGCCGAGCGGACCGGTCCAGCGCGGGCGGACCGCGCGGCGGCGGCGGCCGGGCGGCTGGGAACCTGTCTCGCCGACGGGCCCGGGGCCCGCGCTCACGGCTCGTCCGGAGCCTGGGCCTGGCCGGTCATGAGCTCGCGGTAGTGCGCGACGGCGCTCGCCGGGTCGCCGTCGAAGACGACGTGGGCCCGGTCGATCACGAGCACCCGGTCGGCCCGGGCGGCGGCCTCGAGGTCGTGGGTCACGTGCAGGAGCTGCTGGTCCAGGCCGGCGAGCAGGTCGTTGACGCGGGTGCGCCAGCGCAGGTCGAGCAGCGTCGTCGGCTCGTCGCACACGAGCACCGCCGGTTCGGTCGCCAGCACGCCGGCCAGGGCGAGGAGCTGCTTCTGCCCGCCGGACAGCGCATGCACGCTCACGTCGGCGAGGTGGGTGAGGGCGAAGCGGTCGAGGATCTCTCGGGCTCGGTCCGCGCGCTCGCGGCGACCGAGCCGCAGCCGGCGCAGGGACAGCGTGACGTCCTCGAGCGGGGTGGGCATGACGAGCTGGGCATCGGCGTCGGAGAAGACGAAGCCGACCTGGCGGCGGACCGCCCGCCCGTCGTCGTGGGAGTCCAGTCCGTTCACCCGCACGTATCCGCTCGTAGGCAGGACGAGGCCGTTGATCAGCCGGGCGAAGGTGGACTTGCCGGACCCGTTGGCGCCGATCACCGCGACCCGGCGCTCCGTGAGGGTCACCGTCGTAGGCTCCAGGATGGTCACCTCGCCGGATAGCGCGGTGGGCGTAACGGTGGCTGCGCCGGCGTGGGCGGCTGGGGGCGCGGTTGTGGGTGCGGCGCCGGCCGGGGCGGCCACCGCGACGTGGGCCGCCAGGAACTCGATCATGGGCGCGATCGTTCGTCGTCGGGCATGCTCAGGCGCGCCGCTGCAGCCGGGGGAACGCGCGCAGGACCGCGGTCGCGGTCACCGCGGCGGCGGTGCACTTGACGAGGTCGCCCGGGATGTAGGCGGCGTTGGCGACGAAGGCCTCGGCGGCCGTGAGGTCCAGGCGCCAGGCCATGCCCGCGATCCCCAGGGGGTAGATGACCAGCGCCGTGGCGGCGGCGCACGCGGCGAAGGTGAGCGCCACCCGGGCGGTGCGCCCGGCCCGGGCGGGGATCCGCCCGACGAGGACGCCGACGAGCGCGGCGGCGATCGGGAAGGCGACGACGTAGCCGGCCGACGGGCCGGCGAGGACGGCGAGGCCGGTGCGGCCCATGGAGAAGACGGGCACCCCCGCCATCCCGATCGCGAGGTAGAGGCCGAGGGTGAGCAGCGCGCGGCGGGGGCCGAGCACCGCGCCGGTGAGCAGGACCGCGAAGGTCTGCAGGGTGATCGGGACTGGCACGACCGCGATCGTGATCGCCGGAAGCAGGGCGCAGGCGGTGATGAGTGCCGCGAAGGTGGCGATCAGCGCGACGTCGGTCGCGGCGGAGTCACGAACGAGGTTGCGTCGGACGGCGGGGGACTGTGCGGCTGGTGCGTCTGACATTCTTCCCTCGCGGTGGTCGTAGAGCGTGACAAAAGCGTCTGTGACGCAACCGACGATCACGGGCGAGGTCGTGCCCGCAGCCGCGCGCCCTCGGGGTGCGGGCCTGCCGACGACGCCCGGCGGGCACACCGGTCAAGTAATTCGGTGCCAGGTGAAGCCTATCCACGGATAGAATTGGAGGCGTTTGTGCCCGCCCCCAAGACTTGTGGGCATCCTACGGAGGAAACCTCAGTGATCTCTGCCCACGCCGTTGAACTTCGAGTCGGCGCCCGCGTGCTCCTCGAAGAGGCTACCTTCCGCATCGCCCCAGGCGACAGAATCGGGTTGGTCGGCCGTAACGGAGCCGGCAAGACGACCCTGACCAAGGCACTGGCCGGGGAGACGCTGCCAACCAAGGGCCAGATCACCCGGACGGGTGACGTCGGGTACCTCCCGCAGGACTCGCGCACCGGCGACATGGACATGATCGCCATGGACCGGGTGCTCTCCGCACGCAGCCTCGACAAGCTCGTGCGGGCCATGCGTGACACCGAGGGTGAGATGGCGAGCGCCGACGAGGAGACCCAGGTTGCCGCGATGGAGCGCTACCCGGCCCTCGAGGAGCGTTTCACCGCGGCCGGCGGCTACGCGGCCGAGAGCGAGGCCGAGCGCATCGCCTCCAACCTCGGCCTGGACGAGCGTGTCCTGGGCCAGCAGATCGGTACGCTCTCGGGTGGTCAGCGCCGCCGGGTCGAGCTTGCCCGGATCCTGTTCTCGGGTGTGGGCACCCTGCTCCTCGACGAGCCGACCAACCACCTCGACGCGGACTCGATCATCTGGCTGCGCGAGTACCTCAAGAGCTACGCCGGTGGCTTCATCGTCATCAGCCACGACAACGAGCTCATGCGCGCGACCGTCAACAAGGTGTTCCACCTGGACGCCAACCGCGGTGAGCTTGACCAGTACAGCCTCGGCTGGGACGCGTACATGGCCCAGCGCGAGACCGATGAGCGTCGTCGTCGTCGGGAGCGCGCCAACGCCGAGAAGAAGGCGACCGTGCTGCTCGGTCAGGCCGAGAAGATGCGTGCCAAGGCATCCAAGGCCGTCGCCGCCCAGAACATGATTCGTCGCGCCGAGCGCATGATGAACTCCCTCGAGGGCGAGCGCGTCGACGACAAGGTCGCCAAGCTCCGCTTCCCGACCCCGGCGCCGTGCGGCAAGACTCCGCTCACGGCCTCGGGGCTGAGCAAGATCTACGGTTCCCAGGAGGTGTTCACCGGGGTCGACCTGGCGATCGACCGCGGGAGCCGAGTGGTCATCCTGGGTCTCAACGGCGCCGGCAAGACGACGCTGCTGCGCATCCTGGCGGGGGTCGAGCAACCCAATGCCGGTGAGGTCCACCCCGGGCACGGTCTCAAGCTGGGCTACTACGCGCAGGAGCACGAGACCCTCGACATGAAGCTCACCGTCCTGGAGAACCTGCGCCACAGCGCGCCGGACCTCACGGATGCCGAGGTGCGTTCCACGCTCGGGTCCTTCCTGTTCTCCGGCGACGACGCGAACAAGCCGAGCCACGTCCTGTCCGGTGGTGAGAAGACCCGTCTGGCGCTCGCGGCCCTCGTGGTCTCCTCGGCCAACGTGCTGCTGCTGGACGAGCCGACCAACAACCTCGACCCGGCCTCCCGCGCGGAGATCCTCGGCGCGCTGAAGAACTACGAGGGCGCGGTCGTCATGGTGACCCACGACCACGGCGCGGTCGAGGCGCTCGCCCCCGAGCGGGTGCTCCTGCTGCCCGACGGCGACGAGGACCTCTGGAACGACAGCTACGCCGAGCTCATCGAGCTCGCCTGAGCCCAACGGATGGCTCTGCCGCCAGCTAGGCCCCGTGACCAACGCCGCCCCTCTTCTGAGGGGCGGCGTTGGTGCGTCCGGGCCGCATGATCGCCTGTCGCACTATTCCCTCAGGCTATACACCTGAGGTATAGTCGCCTGCATGAACGTTCCTCTGACCCTCCTCGGCCTGCTCGATCGTGAGCCCAGCCACGGATACGACCTCAAGCGCGACTACGACACCTTCTTCGGTCATGACAAGCCCCTGCCCTTCGGCCAGGTCTACGCGACGCTCGGTCGGCTGGCACGCGACGGCAAGGTCGTCGTCGGCGAGATGGAGACCGGGGCCGGGCCGGAGCGCAAGCAGTACGTGATCACCGAGCAGGGGGCGACCGAGGTCGAGGCGTGGCTCACCGAGCCGGTCGCGCCCGAGCCTCACCTGCAGACGGTCTTGTTCTCCAAGGTCGTCCTGTCCCTGCTGCTCGGCAGGGACGCCGAGGCGTACCTCGATGTCCAGCGTGCCGCGCACCTGCAACGGATGCGCGAGCTCACCGAGGTGCGGCGCACGAGTGGCCTGGTCGACGCCCTGCTCGCCGACCACGGGCTCTTCCGGCTCGAGGCCGACCTGCGGTGGATCGACCTCACGGTCGCCCGGCTCGATGCCCTCGCGGCAGAGGTCCGGTCATGATCGGCCCGGGCCCGGGCCCGGGCCCGGGTCAGGCGCCCGCGCTCGAGGCCCGCGGCGTCGAGCTGTCCTTCGGCCCCACGCCCGCGCTGCGCGGCGCGGACCTGACGGTTGCTCCGGGGGAGATGCTCGCGATCATGGGTCCGAGTGGCTCCGGCAAGTCGACTCTGCTGCACTGCCTCGCCGGCATCCTTGTGCCCGACCGTGGCGAGGTGCTCGTCGACGGGCGCCGCACGGATCTGCTGGACGAGACGGAACGCAGCGCGCTGCGCCGCGACCGCTTCGGCTTCGTCTTCCAGTTCGGCCAGCTTGTGCCCGAACTCACCGCCGAGGAGAACGTCGCTCTCCCGCTTCTTCTCGGAGGTACCCGCCGGGCCCAGGCCCTCGAGACAGCTCGCGGCTGGTTCGCCCGGCTCGAGCTCGACGGTCTCGAGCGTCGACGCTCCGGAGAGCTGTCGGGCGGCCAGGCGCAGCGGGTGGCGCTGGCGCGCGGGATGGTGGCCAGGCCCGCCGTCCTCTTTGCCGACGAACCGACCGGAGCGCTCGACTCGCTCACCGGTGAGCGAGTCATGGACCTGCTCACGGCCGCCGCGCGAGAACAGGGCACGACGGTCGTCGTGGTGACCCACGAGGCCCGCGTCGCTGCGTACGCGGACCGCGAGGTCATCGTCCGCGACGGCAAGGTGACCTCACTGGGACCCGTCGCGTCCACCACGACGTCACCGGGACAGGTGCAGCGATGATCGCACTCGGCCTGCGCCTGTCGCTGAGCGGTGGGCGGGAGGCGCTCGTCCGGCTGGTCCTCACCGCGGTCGCCGTCGCGATCGGCGTCGGCCTGCTGCTCGTGACGCTCGCAGGAATCAACGCCGTCGGGACTCAGAACGACCGCTACGCCTGGCTGCAGACCGGTGCGGGTTCGCCCCCGGCCGCGACCGCAGCCGACCCGATGTGGTGGATGGTCACGGCGGACCACTTCGACGGGGAGCTCATCGGCCGGGTCGATCTCGCCGTCACCGGCCCGGACTCCCCGGCGTTGCCGGGGATCGCGTCGCCGCCGGGACCCGGTGAGATCTACGCCTCGCCTGCGATGGCCGAGCTCCTCGCTGCGGCTCCGGCTGAGCAGCTCGGCGACCGGTACGACGGCCGCCTGGTCGGGATCATCGGAGACGAGGCGCTGCCGGGGCCGGACAGCCTCGTCGTCATGATCGGTCACGAGGCCGGCGAGCTGTCCGCCTCCGGTCGCGCGCAGCAGATCCAGGCCGTGAGCACCGTCTCGCCCGCCGACTGCAGCAGTTGTGCGCCCGGCATCGGGATCAACGCCGCCGGCACCGCGCTCGTCCTCTCGGTCGTCGCCGCGGCACTCGTCCTGCCTGTTCTCATCTTCATCGGCTCCGCGACCCGGCTCTCCGCGGCGCGGCGCGAGCAGCGCTTCGCGGCGATGCGGCTCGTGGGCGCCACGCCCGGGCAGGTACGGACGGTGTCCGTCGTCGAGTCGGTCGTCGCCTCGACGCTCGGAGTGCTGCTCGGCTTCGGGATCTTCGCGCTCGTCCGGCCGGCCCTGGCACAGATCTCCTTCACCGGGACCCGATTCTTCCTCGCGGACCTGGCCCTCTCCGCGGTCGACGTCGTGGGCGTCGTGGTCGGGGTGCCGCTCGCCGCCGCCGTCGTCGCACGCCTGGCGCTGCGCCGGGTGACCATCTCGCCGCTGGGCGTCTCCCGACGGGTGACGCCCGCCCCGCCCAGCGCCTTTCGCCTCATCCCGCTCGCGCTCGGGATCGGCGAGCTCGCCTACTTCGGGATCGTCGGACGTCCCGGCTCCACGAACGGTCAGGTGCTCGCATATCTGCCGGGCATCCTCATGGTCATGATCGGGCTCGTGGTGGCAGGCCCCTGGTTGACGATGGTCGGGTCGCGCCTCATAGCCCGCCGGACCAGCAGGCCCGCCGTACTCATCGCCGGGCGACGCCTCGCCGACGACCCGCGGGCAGGGTTCCGGGCCGTCAGCGGCCTCATCCTCGCCCTCTTCGTCGGGACGACCGCGGTCGCCATCGTGTCTACCTTCACCGGTGAACGGGGGGCACCACCGGTCGGCTCGGCGGCTGCGGGGACCCTCGCGATGAGCTTCACCGAGGTCCGCCAGGTCGACGGTCCGCCGACGACGGTCCCGGCCAGCCTGCTGGCCGACCTCGCGGCGGTCCCTGGCGTCGACGGTGCCCTGGTCCTGCGTGAGAGCCCCTCGGATGCCCGGAACGCTCTCGACCTGGCCGGCAGCGACTCCTACGTCGACTGCGCAGGCCTGGCACAGGTGAGTGCTCTCGGCCGGTGCGCCGACGGCGCCGAGGTCGCCCTCATCTCCTTCGAGGAGACCTCGGACCGCAGCGACGTGGTCTGGCCGGCAGCCCCGCTCTCGGCCGCCGACCTGTATGCCCTCGCACCCGTCCGGCTGGTTGTCGGCACCGACGGCACTCTCGCCGCGGTCGAGCAGGCCCGCACGATCATCAACCGGGCATACCCGGGCGCGCCACGGGGCCCGACGACGGGCGGTGAGGGCCATGCCCAGAGCACCCGGGAGATGGAGCAGTACCAGCTGCTGGCGACCGTGGTCGTCGCGATCAGCCTCGTCGTCGCGGGGTGCAGCCTCGCGGTGAGCGTCGCGGGCGGTCTCAGTGACCGGCGTCGTCCCTTCAGCCTGCTGCGGCTGTCGGGGGTGCCGCTCGCCATGCTGCGTCGGGTGGTCGCCCTCGAGGCGGCGGTGCCGCTCCTGATCGGTGCACTCGTGGCGATCGGGGCGGGTCTTCTGACAGCGCAGCTGTTCCTCCGGTCTCAGCTCGACTACAGCCTGCACGCTCCGGGAGGTGCGTACTACGTGGCGGTCGTGCTCGGTCTGGCCGGGGCGCTCGCTCTGATCGGGTCGACCTTCCCGCTGCTGGCTCGGATCACCGGACCCGAGGCGGCACGCAACGAGTGACCGAATCGACCCGGCGGGGTCAGTGCGTGGGGTGCGGAGCAAAAGTCGGGCACGATGGTGACCATGACCATCCTCGAGACACTGACCAGCGACCTGACCGTGAGCATGAAGGCCCGTGACGCCTTCCGCACCAACACCCTGCGCCAGATGATCGCCGCCCTGCGCACGGCGGAGAAGTCGGGCAAGACGGCCCACGAGCTGACCGACGCGGAGGCCGAGACCGTGCTCACCGGCGAGGTGAAGAAGCGCCGCGAGAGCGCTCAGATCTACACCGAGGCCGGCGCCGACGAGCGCGCCCTGACCGAGACGACCGAGGCAGACCTGATCGAGAGCTACCTGCCGGTCGCCCTCACCGACGCCCAGCTCGACTCGCTCGTGGCCGGCGCGATCGCCTCGACCGGGGCCACGACGCCCAAGGAGATGGGTCTGGTGATGAAGGCCGCCAATGCCGCGGCGGCCGGTCTTGGCCGGGTGGACGGCAAGGTCCTCTCCCAGAAGGTGCGCGAGGCGCTCCAAGGCTGAGCGGGGCGCTACCGCCCGGTGCTGCCGCCCGACGCTACCGCCCGGTGTGGGACTCGATCAGGGAGTCTTCGATCTCTTCCGGCGTGGGCTGGCGCGGCGCTCCGCGCCGACCTACGGGTGAACCCGCCGTCCCGTCCGACCCTGCCCCGCCCCGCGTGCCCGGGTCAGCCGGGTCGAAGGGGTGCGCCAGCCCGCCCAGCGCGGCCAGCGTGTTCTCCCGGCGCTCACGGACCACCAGCAGGATGAAGCCGCCGATGCCGCCGAGGGCGAAGACACACCACTGGAAGGCGTACGACAGGTGCGAGCGCGGATCGGTGTCCGGCACGGGCAGGGGGGCGACCGACTGCGCCGGGGCCGGTGTCTCCGAGGCGAGTGCACCGTAGGCGCCGTAGGTGAGGCCCTGCGCCCAGGCTGCGCCGTCCGGGCCGGCCGCGAGCACCTGGGCGATGTTGATCTTCTGGACCTGGCCGTCGGGGGCGCCGTTGGTTGCGGCGGGCTCGTCGGCGCGGAGCCGGACGACGACGTCGATCTCGCCCGCCGGGGGATCCGGGATCGAGTCCGGCTCGGCGCTGCCTCGGCCGTAGGGCAGCCATCCGCGGTTGACCACGAGAACCGAGCCGTCGTCGGTCACGAAGGGCACGAGGATGTGGAAGGCGGCCTGGCTGTCGATCGGCCGGTTGCGCAGCAGCACGGTCGCCTCCGGCAGGTAGTGCCCGTGCATCGACACCGGACGCCACACGTCGTCCCCGTCCACGGTGGCACCTGCCTGCGGCAGGAGCTCGGCGAGGGGGACCGGGGGAGCGGAGTAGTTCTCCTTGATGATCGTGATCGCCGCGTCACGGACCACATGCCGGTTCCACTGCCACCGCCCGGCGAAGAGGCAACCGACGACGAGGATCGCCACGCCGATGCCGAGGCCCAGCCACTGCACCCTGGTGCGCCCACCGGTCGGGGACGTTCGCACGGTGTCCTTCACGGCTCCGCTCACGGCCGGGTCTGCTGCTCGAGCTCGTCCACCGGGACCGTTCCCTGGAGGAATCCCCGAGCGCCGAGGAATGTCTCGAGGTGTTCGCGGTGCTCGTCGCAGGCGAGCCACACCTTGCGCCGCTGGGGAGTGTGGATCTTCGGGTTGTTCCACAGCAGTCCCCACACCGCCTGCTGAGGGCATCCCTTTCCGCTGCAGACGAGGTCGTCCGAGATCGGGTCGGCGAGTCCGAGCAGGTCAATCATGGGGTTCTCCCGAAGATGGTTGAGATGAGCCAGAATCGTTCGTGGGCGGAGGTACCGGCCCTCCCGGGAGCTGGCGATACTCCATCAGCGGGTCACCGACCTCGCGTTTGTCGCGTCCCGCGTTCGCCTCGATGACCGCGATGTACGGCAGCACGATCGCGCCGGCGAGCAGCAGCCACATGAAGATCCCGTGCACGAAGACCGCCGCCACCAGACAGACCATCCGGATACCCATCTGGATGAGGTACCGCCTCGTGCGTCGCGCCTGGTCGTCGTGGAGCGAGTCCGCCGCGGTCGTGATGCGGTGGACCTCCTCCGCCGGGGCCCTGGTGGGCCGGCGCGCGCGACTGAGCCCCTTCGAGCCACGAGTGTTCACCCCTTGAGTTTACGCGTCCCCCCGGCTGTGACGAGGGCCACGCCCGCGGCCGCCGGCGGGGTACCCGTCGCTCCTTCGCGGGCCGCGTGGACCGATCGTCTGTAGGGTTCCCACTAGTCCGGACGCCTGCACGTGACGATTCCTGCGCGCGAGTGCGCCCACGCGTCGACTACCGTTTCCCACATATGTGCTGGCCTGGCCTACCAGGGCGCACAGTCATGAACCGTGAACGAGGAGGACCCGTGGCTGAGGAATCCACCAACGCAGGGCGCGTGGTGCTGGTGACCGGTGCGAACCGCGGCATCGGCCGCGCGATCGCCGAGCGCTTCGTCGCTGGCGGCGACCGGGTCGCCACCATCTACCGCAGCGGCGACCTGCCCGACGGCGTGCTCGGCGTGGTCGCCGACGTCACAGACACCGCCGCGGTCGACGCCGCGTTCACCACGATCGAGGCCGAGCTCGGCCCGGTCGAGGTGCTTGTGGCGAACGCGGGCGTGACCCGCGACCAGCTCCTCATGCGGATGAGCGACGAGGAGTTCGAGAGCGTCATCGACGTCAACCTCACGGGGACCTTTCGCTGCGTGCGCAGGGCCTCCAAGGGCATGATCCGCATGCGTCGCGGCCGGATCATCCTCATCTCCTCGGTCGTCGGCCTGTACGGTGGCGCCGGCCAGGTCAACTACTCCGCGTCCAAGGCGGCGCTGGTGGGCATGGCCCGCTCGATCACCCGCGAGCTCGGCGGTCGGGGCATCACCGCGAACGTCGTCGCCCCGGGATTCATCGACACGGCCATGACCGCGGAGCTCCCGCCCGAGCGTCAGGCGGCCTACAAGGCCGCGATCCCGGCCGGGCGCTTCGCCCAGCCCGACGAGGTCGCAGGTGTTGTGCAGTTCCTCGCCTCCGCCGATGCTGGATACATCAGCGGCGCGGTCGTGCCGGTCGACGGTGGCCTCGGGATGGGGCACTGACCAGTCTTGCTCTCCGTGCGGCGCTCGTCGTACGTCTGCACATAGTGTCATCGGTGGCTCACCGTTCGTCGGTGAGCCACCGCCGTGGGGATCCGGTGCGTGATCCCTACTCATCTGACGGAAGGAAGACGATGGGCCTGCTTGAAGGCAAGAAGTTGCTCGTGACCGGAGTTCTCACCGATTCTTCGATCGCGTTCCACGTCGCGCGTCTCGCGCAGCAGGAAGGCGCCGAGGTCATCCTCACGTCCTTCGGGCGGCAGTTCCGCCTGACGCAGGCGATCGCCAAGCGACTGCCGGCACCGGCTCCCGTGATCGAGCTGGACGTCACGAACAACGAGGACCTTGCGGCTCTCGAGGGCCGCGTGCGCGAGCACACCGACCACCTCGACGGTGTTGTGCACTCGATCGGCTTCGCCCCGCAGTCCGTCATGGGCGGCAACTTCCTCTCGGGTGAGTGGGCCGACGTCTCGACCGCGCTCGAGGTCTCCGCCTTCTCGCTCAAGTCCCTCGCGGTGGCCGCAAGGCCGCTGCTGTCTTCGGGCGGTTCGATCGTCGGCCTGACCTTCGACGCGAGCTTCGCCTGGCCGGTCTACGACTGGATGGGCGTCGCCAAGGCGGCCTTCGAGTCGACTTCCCGCTACCTGGCCCGCGACCTGGGCCCCTCGGGCATCCGGGTCAACCTCGTCTCGGCCGGCCCCATCCGCACCACGGCGGCCAAGTCGATCCCCGGCTTCGAGAAGATGGAGGGTGGCTGGCCCGAGCGTGCCCCCCTCGGCTGGGACATGACCGACCCTGAGCCGACCGCGCGCGCCGTCGCCGCCCTGCTCTCCGACTGGTTCCCGGCTACCACGGGCGAGATCGTGCACGTGGACGGTGGCGTCCACGCGATGGGGATGTGACCTTGACCTCGACCCAGGTCGTGCGGCGGCTGGTCCTGCTGCGCCACGCCAAGGCGGAGCCGGCAGGATCGGTCGCGGACGCGTTGCGCCCGCTCGCCCTGGTCGGCCGCAAGCAGGCGACCCGAATCGGTCCGGCGCTCGTGGAGGCAGACATCGTGCCCGAGCTCGTCCTGTGCTCGGACGCGGTCCGCACCCGTCAGACGTGGGACCTGCTCAAGGTAGGACTAGGTGACAGCGAGCCCGAGGTGACCATCAGCGGGCAGGTGTACACCGCCGGGGTCGAGGAGATACTCGCCCTCGTGGCCGCGGTGGACCCGCGGGTCCGCACGGTGCTCGTCGTCGGGCACGAACCGGCCATGTCGTCGGTCGCCGCGCACCTGGCCGGGCCGGGGTCCGACCCGGCGGCTTTCGCCCAGGTGCAGGTCGGCGTACCGACGGCCGCCTACTCGGTGCTTGAGTCGGGTGCCAGCTGGGACGGCTGGACCGGGCGCAGCGCGGTGCTGACGACCCTGGATCGCCCGCACGTCTAGGATGCACAGCAGCAGGGCCCCGGCGAGCGATCGCTGGGGCCCTGCTGTCGTTCTACGTCGCGTCTGCCGCCGGATGCGTGCAGGAGGGGCCAGCTACGCTTGGGCGTCGATGATCGCCAGGACGGCGTCCAGGCGCGGGCCGTCGACGCTGAACGGCGCTTGCTCCCGCACGACCGGCTTGGCCGCGAAGGCGATCCCGATCCCGGCCACGCCGATCATGTCGAGGTCGTTCGCGCCGTCGCCGATCGCGACCGTGTGCTCGATCGCGACGCCCTCGGCGGCGGCGAACTCGCGCAGGCTCTGCGCCTTGTACGCGCGGTCGACGACCTGACCGGTCGTACGGCCGGTCAGGTGACCGTCGGCCACCTCGAGGCGGTTGGCACGGAACGTCAGAATGCCCAGCTCGGCGGCCAGATCGGCGACGATCTCCTCGAAGCCCCCTGAGACGAGGGCGACCACCCAGCCGCGCCGGTGGCACTCGGCGACGAGCTCGCGGGCGCCGGGGGTGAACGTCGCGCGGGTGCGGACGTCGTCGAGCACGCTGACCGGGAGGCCGGCGAGGGTGGCGACCCGCTCCCGCAGCGACTCGGCGAAGTCGAGCTCGCCCCGCATGGCGCGCTCGGTGATGTCCGCGACGAGCGCCTCGGTTCCCGCGTGCGCGGCGATGAGCTCGATGACCTCCTGGGAGATGAGCGTGGAGTCCACGTCCATGACCACGAGCCGGCGCGGGCCGGAGGAGAGGCTCGGCGCGGGTGTGGTGGAGGGGGTGAGGGGCGGCGTGGGTCGGGTCACCTGCCCAGCCTAGACGGAGCCAGGTCGGGGGATCCGGGGCGTTCGCGGGACGGACGGCCACGCCCGGACGGCGAAGTCCCCGGACCGCCAAGAACGTGAGAGGACTCGACCCGCGGGCTTGCGCCTGCGGGTCGAGTCCTGTCACGGTGTCGCTCGAGACCGTGTCGCGATCAGTCGACGATCGTGCCCTTGGGGACGACCGTGATGCCCGACTCGGTCACCGTGAAGCCGCGGGCACGGTCCTCCTCGGGGTTGAGGCCGACGCGGGCACGTTCGTTGATGATGACGTTCTTGTCGATGATCGCCCGGTGGACCTGGGCGTGACGGTGCACCTTGACGTCGTCGAGCAGGACGGAGTCGGAGACGGCGGCCCAGGAGTGCAGGTGAACCCCGGGGGACAGGACGGACCCGACGACCGTCGCCCCGGAGATGAGGACACCGGGGGAGACGATCGAGTCGGCCGCGTGCCCGAGGCGCCCGGCGCCGGCGTGCACGAACTTCGCCGGGGGGAGCCCGACGTAGCCGGTGTGCAGCGGCCACAGGGAGTTGTAGAGGTTGAACACCGGGGTGACCGCGATGAGGTCCTTGTTGGCGTCGTAGTAGGAGTCGATCGTCCCGACGTCGCGCCAGTAGTCACGGTCGCGATCGGTCGACCCGGGGACGTCGTTGCGGATGAAGTCGTAGACCCCGGCGGTCCCGCGGTCGACGAAGTACGGGACGATGTCGCCTCCCATGTCGTGGCGGGAGCCGGAGTTCTCGGAGTCCTTGGTGACGGCCTCGACGAGCGCGTCGGCGTTGATGACGTAGTTGCCCATCGAGGCGAGGATCTCCCCAGGGGAGTCGGCCAGGCCGATCGGTGCGACGGGCTTCTCCAGGAACGCCCGGATCTTCGTCGGGTCCTCGGGCATCGTGTCGATGACACCGAACTCCGTGGCCGAGGCGATCGGCTGGCGGATGCCGGCGACCGTCATCTCGGCGCCGGAGGCGATGTGGGCGTCGACCATCTGGGAGAAGTCCATGCGGTAGACGTGGTCCGCGCCGACCACGACGACGATGTCGGGGCGCTCGTCCTCGATGATGTTCAGGCACTGAAAGATCGCGTCCGCGGAGCCCAGGTACCAGTGCTTGCCGACCCGCTGCTGTGCGGGGACCGGGGCGACGTAGTTGCCCAGCAGCGCCGACATCCGCCACGTCTTGGAGATGTGACGGTCGAGGCTGTGGGACTTGTACTGGGTGAGCACGACGATGTGCAGGTAGTGGGAGTTGACCAGGTTGGACAAGGCAAAGTCGACGAGCCGGTAGATCCCGCCGAACGGCACAGCGGGCTTGGCACGGTGTGCCGTCAGTGGCTTGAGTCGGTTGCCTTCGCCACCGGCCAGGACGATCGCGAGAACTTTAGGGGCTGCCATGCCACGACCATAGAGCCGAAGGACCCCAATTGCATCAAGACGCGCTACGGTGTCGACCGTGAGAGTCGATCTTTTAACCCGTGAGTACCCACCGTTCGTCTACGGAGGGGCCGGTGTTCATGTAGCCGAGCTGTCCGCCGTGCTCCGCCCCCGCATCGACGTGCGGGTCCGGTGCTTCGACGGACCCCGCAGCGGCGCCGACGCGGTCGAGGGCGTGACGGGCTACGCCCCGCCCGCCGAGCTGAGCGGCGCCAATGCTGTGCTGTCCACCTTCGGAGTGGACCTGGCCATGGCCGACGACGTCGCGGGGGCCGACCTGGTGCACTCCCACACCTGGTACGCCAACCTGGCCGGACACCTGGCCGGTCTGCTGCACGGGATCCCGCACGTGATCTCTGCGCACTCCCTCGAGCCGCTACGGCCATGGAAGGCTGAGCAGCTCGGCGGCGGGTATGCCCTGTCCAGCTGGGCCGAGCGCGTGGCCTATGAGGGCGCCGCCGGAGTCATCGCGGTGAGCGCGGGCATGCGCCGGGACATCCTGCGGTCGTACCCGAATGTCGACCCGGCCAAGGTGCACGTCGTGCACAACGGCATCGACCTGGCCGGCTGGCGCCGCCCCGAGGGCGCCGAGGCCGAGCGCGGGGACGCCGTCGTGCGGGCCCTGGGCATCGACCCCGAGCGTCCCGCCGTCGTCTTCGTCGGTCGGATCACCCGGCAGAAAGGTCTGCCTTATCTGCTGCAGGCCGCCGAGCGGCTGCCAGCCGAGGTCCAGCTCATCCTGTGCGCCGGAGCCCCCGACACCCCCGAGATCGCCGCCGAGGTGGCGGGCGCCGTCGCCGAGCTCTCCCGCAAGCGCACCGGGGTGGTGTGGATCGAGGAGATGCTGTCGCGCCCCGACCTCGTCGCGGTCCTGGCCGCGTCGACCGTCTTCGTCTGTCCCTCGATCTACGAGCCGCTGGGCATCGTCAACCTCGAGGCGATGGCCGTCGGGCTGCCGGTGGTCGGCAGCGCGACGGGCGGCATCCCTGAGGTCGTCGACCACGGCGTGACCGGTCTGCTCGTGCCGATCGACCAGGTCCAGGACGGCACGGGGACACCGACCGACCCGGAGAAGTTCGTCACGGATCTCGTGGCCGCGCTCGTCGCCGTGGTCAGCGACCCGGCCCGCGCCGCCCAGATGGGCGCCGCAGCGCGCAAGCGCGTCGAGGACCACTTCGCCTGGGCCGCGATCGCCGACCGCACCCTTGAGGTCTACCAGACAGTCCTCACCGCCCCCTGACCCACCCCTCCCGCCCCACCCCACCCCACTCAGCGGTGTGGGGTGGGTGGGTCAGGGGGTGAGGGGGGTGAGGAGGGTCGCGGCGGACATCGCGCGGCGGGCTGTCCGGTCGACCTCGCGCAGGGCCGTGGAGCGCTGGTCGGCCTGCCAGAGGTTGACGGCGCCGCCGTCGTCCTCAGTGGCCAGGTCGACGATCGCCCGCAGCCGGGCCGCGGACTGGAGAACGTGCGAGCGGCGCGGGTCGAGGTCGGACGGCAGATAGGGGCGCAGGTCCACGACCTCGCGCAGGGCCGCGATGGTCTCGCCGGCGGCGTCGCGCCACCGCGACACATCGAGTTCCATCAATGCCTCGGTCGCCTCGCGCAGGCCGCGCTGCAGCTGACGCTCCGCGTCGCCCAGGGCGCCGACCGTGCCGAGCGCGCGGTTCTCCCAGGCATCGATAGCCACCACGTCCCACGTGACCAAGAACCCGGGCTCGAGCGCGCTGCCGAAGGGCTCGATGTCGGGCGCGAGGGCCCAGTGCTCGACGACGCCGTCCGCCTCGTCCGCGCGTACCGTCACCAGGACGCATTCCTCGGCTTCGATGGCCTCGGCGCTGATCGCGGCCGGGGCGCCCATCGCGTCGCCCGGTCCCGGGAACAGGGCGACCGCGGCTACGACCCGTCCCGACCAGAGGTGGAACAACGACGCGAGGCTCGCGACGGCGACCCCCGCCGGCAGGTGGCCGCGCAGCTGGTGGGGCTCGTCGTCGTGCATGAGGATCCTCAGGGCGGCGACGACCGAGCGGTCGTCGGGCGCGCCAGCCCACAGCCAGGCGGCCAGGCTTGCCGACCGCGGGAGGATCGCCCCGGGGTCGCGGGCGGGCTGGGGCAGGGGAGTAGGCGAGATCACGCAACCAAAACTACGCCGGTCCACGATTTCGTCACCCGGGGCGTCCGGATGCCGATAGGGTCTGAAACCATGACCTGGGTTCTTGACCTTCACAACGTTTCTGTCCGCCGTGGTGAGAAGAACATCCTCGATGATGTGTCGTGGCAGATCGCCGAGGGGGAGAGGTGGGTCGTCCTCGGGCGCAACGGCGCGGGGAAGACCACCCTCCTGCAGATCGCCTCCGCGCGGATGCACCCCACGACCGGCACCGTCACCATCCTCGGCTCCCAGCTCGGGCGTGTCGACGTCTTCGAGCTGCGTCCCCGGATCGGGTTGGCCAGCGCCGCCCTGGCCGAGCGCATCCCACCCTCCGAGATCGTTTCCGACGTCGTCCTGACGGCCGCCTATGCGGTCACCGGTCGCTGGCGCGAGGCCTACGAGGAACTCGACCAGGCCCGCGCGGACGACCTGCTCGCGGCCTTCGGCGTCGCGCACCTGGCCCAGCGGCGCTTCGGCACGCTCAGCGAGGGCGAGCGCAAGCGCGTCCAGATCGCCCGGGCGCTCATGACCGACCCCGAGCTGCTGCTGCTCGACGAGCCGGCCGCAGGGCTGGACCTGGGCGGGCGCGAGGAGCTCGTCGGCGCGCTCGCCGAGCTCGCCGCCTACCCCCAGTCCCCGGTCCTTGTGCTCGTCACGCACCACGTCGAGGAGATCCCGCCGGGATTCACGCACGTCATGCTCATGCGCGACGGCGGGATCCACATCGCCGGACCGGTCGAGGATGTCCTCACGGACGCTCACCTCTCGGCAGCCTTCGGCCTCGACCTCGAGGTCACCCGCACCGGTGACCGGTGGTCGGCGCGCGCTGCCCAGCGGGCGACCCGGTCGGGCGGACACTCCGGCTGAGCTGTGGGCCGCAGTGGCTCTGCAGGGCGCTTCCGGGCTGCCGAGGGCTCACCCGTCGGTGCAGGTCAGGCAGCGGTTTCCAGTCCGGGAACACGCGTTTTCAGGGTATGTAAACACCCAGAAGTAGCGTAAAGTTCAGGTAAAGCCGATGAAGGCTTCACGAACGGAGGCAGTCATGGACTGGTACTGGTGGGTTGGTGCGGCATTTCTCCTCGTAGTGGTGGAGATGGTCTCTCTCGATCTGGTACTCATCATGTTCGCCGGCGGTGCGATCGCCGCGGGGCTCGCCAGCCTGCTCGGCGCGAACCTGATCGTGCAGATCATCGTCTTCGGCGTCGTCTCGACGATGCTGCTCTTCGCCCTGCGTCCCTGGCTGCTCAAGTATCTGCGTCACCGCACGCCCCTGACCGAGACGAATGTCTCCGCGCAGGTCGGCCGGAGCGCCGTCGTCGTTGCCGAGGTCACCGAGGACGGCGGCCGGATCAAGCTTGTCGGTGAGGTGTGGACCGCGCGGTCCGCGGCCGGCCAGCGCTTCCCGGTCGGCACCGACGTCCGTGTCGTGCGCATCGACGGCGCGACAGCCGTGGTCGATGCGGCCACGTCGCACAACACCTCGACGGGTCCCGCCGCCCTCGCCTGACCCGACGCCGCGGGCTCGTCGCCGACGGCGAGCGTGCGACCCCTGGAAGCCCTATCCCGTTTGGACCAGAGCACGTATGTGAGCGAGAGGACAATCCATGCCTGAAGACAGTGGGCAGATCATCGGCATCGTCATCGCGGGGCTGATCGCCCTGTTCTTTATCATCGCGTTGACCCGCGCGGTCAAGGTGGTGCCGCAGACGGTCGCACTGATCGTCCAGCGCCTCGGTCGCTATTCGCGCACCCTGGACGCCGGGATGCACTTCCTCATCCCCTTCGTCGACAAGGTGCGCGCCGGGGTGGACCTGCGCGAGCAGGTCGTCTCCTTCCCCCCGCAGCCGGTCATCACGTCCGACAACCTCGTCGTGAGCATCGACACGGTGCTCTACTTCCAGGTGACCGACCCGAAGTCGGCCGTCTACGAGATCGCGAACTACATCACCGCGATCGAGCAGCTCACCGTGACGACCCTGCGTAACGTCATCGGCTCCATGGACCTCGAGCAGACGCTGACCAGCCGTGACCAGATCAACGGTCAGCTGCGTGGGGTCCTCGACGAGGCGACCGGTCGCTGGGGCATCCGTGTCAACCGGGTCGAGCTCAAGTCGATCGACCCGCCCCAGTCCATCCAGGGCTCGATGGAGCAGCAGATGCGCGCCGAGCGTGACCGTCGCGCGGTCATCCTCACCGCAGAGGGCTTCAAGCAGTCCCAGATCCTCACCGCCGAGGGTGAGAAGCAGGCCGCGATCCTGCGCGCCGAGGGCTCGGCCCAGGCCGCGATCCTCACCGCCGAGGGTGAGGCTCGCGCCATCCTCCAGGTCTTCGATGCCATCCACGAGGGCGACGCGACCCCGAAGCTGCTCGCCTACC
Organism: Sanguibacter gelidistatuariae; assembly: GCF_900096585.1. Classification (GTDB taxonomy): domain Bacteria; phylum Actinomycetota; class Actinomycetes; order Actinomycetales; family Cellulomonadaceae; genus Sanguibacter; species Sanguibacter gelidistatuariae. Next base: position 253,004 of record NZ_FMYH01000006.1, on the reverse strand, counting down.
AGTACCTGCAGATGCTCCCGCAGATCGCGAACGGGCAGTCCTCGAAGATGTGGATCGTGCCGGCGGAGTTCACCGCTGCGCTCGACTCCATCACCAAGGGCTTCGGCGGGATCGTCGGCGGCCCGGAGAGCTCGGGGGGCGAGGAAGTCTCTGACGAGTCCGTCGCGGCGCGCCGCGAACGGTCGAAGACCACGCTCAAGCCGGCTCTGGCCGATCCGACGCAGGCGCTCGCCGAGGCACGTCGTCTCGCCGAGGCAGCGACCGCGGACGCGACGAGCGCGGGCACCCAGTCCGGGGCCCCCTTCGACCCGGCCCGCGAGGCCGGCCAGCGTCCCAGCGGCAGCCACGGCGTTCCACCGGTCACCCCGTCCCTGCCCAGGACGCTCGGGACCGAGGGCGGGCGTTTCGCCCCGCCGACGGGGCAGCAGCCCGACGGGCCGGAGCAGGAACTGCCGCCGCAGGAGATCTGAGTTCCTCCACGGCGACGCGCAAAACAGCGCACCCGAACAGGGCTGCACACCGTAGGCTGGCGATCGGTCACTTTCTGACCAGTCGTCAGCCAGGGCGTGCAGCCCTGTCTACTTATCGCTGAAATGGGGACTCGCATGCTCCTCAAGCTGCTCAAGACCTATCTCGCGCCCTACCGTGGCGCACTTATTCTCGTGATCGTGCTGCAGCTCGTGCAGACCATCGCCTCCCTCTACCTCCCCACCCTCAACGCCGACATCATCGACAAGGGCGTCACCACGGGCGACACCGGATACATCTTCCGCGTCGGGGGCATCATGCTCGCCGTGAGCCTCGGGCAGATCGTCTGCGCGATCGCCGCCGTGTACTTCGGCGCCCGGGCCGCCATGGGCTTCGGACGCGACGTCCGTGGGGGGCTGTTCACGAACGTGCAGAAGTTCTCCGGGCAGGACGTAGCCACCTTCGGTGCGCCGTCCCTGATCACCCGCACGACGAACGACGTGCAGCAGGTCCAGATGGTCGTCATGCTCGGCCTGACCATCATGGTCATGGCGCCGATCATGCTCGTCGGCGGCATCGTCATGGCGCTGCAGCAGGACGTCGGGCTCTCCGCGCTGCTCGTGGTCATCGTCCCGGTGCTCGGGATCACCGTCGCGCCCATCGTCTCCCGGATGGTGCCGTACTTCCGCGCCATGCAGAAGCGCATCGACCGGATAAACTCCGTCCTGCGCGAGCAGATCACAGGTATCCGCGTGATCCGCGCCTTCGTCCGCGAACGGCACGAGGAGGAGCGCTTCCGGGTCGCCAACACCGAGCTCTACGAGACGTCTCTGCGGGTCGGCAAGCTCATGGCCTTGATGTTCCCGGTGGTCATGCTCGTGATGAACCTCTCGAGCGTGTCCGTCATGTGGTTCGGCGGCCAGCGGATCAACTCCGGTGAGATGCAGATCGGCTCGCTCACCGCCTTCCTCAGCTACATCATGTACATCCTCATGGCCGTCATGATGTCGACGATGATCTTCATGATGGTGCCGCGCGCCGCGGTCTCGGCCGAGCGCATCAAGGAGGTCTTGGACACCGAGTCCTCCGTCGTGGAGCCGCTCGACCCGACCCCGTTGCGTCAGGTCGCCGGGCGGGTCGCCTTCTCCGACGTGGAGTTCCGGTACCCGGGCGCCCAGGACCCTGTGCTGTCGGAGGTGACCTTCACCGCGGAGCCGGGGGAGACCACCGCGATCATCGGGTCCACCGGCTCGGGAAAGACCACCCTGATGAACCTCATCCCGCGACTCTTCGACGCGACCGGCGGCACGATCAGCGTCGACGGCGTCGACGTCCGCAGCGCCGCAGGTCAGGATCTGTGGGCGCACATCGGCATGGTGCCCCAGAAGCCCTTCCTGTTCTCCGGGACCATCGGCTCCAACCTTGCCTACGGGCTCGAGGGCGCGACGCCCGAGCAGATGTGGGACGCGCTCGAGGTGGCGCAGGCCCGTACATTCGTCGAAGAGCTCGCCGACGGGCTCGACACCCCGGTCTCCCAGGGCGGCACCAACTTCTCCGGCGGCCAGCGCCAGCGCCTGGCGATCGCCCGGGCGCTCATCCGCAAGCCGAGGATCGTCCTCTTCGACGACTCCTTCTCCGCCCTCGACTACGCCACGGACGCGGCCCTGCGCCGTGCCCTGGTACCGCGCACCAAGGAGTCGACGATGATCGTCGTCGCCCAGCGCGTGGCGACCATCCGCATGGCGGAGAAGATCATCGTGCTCGACACCGGCCGGATCGTGGGACAAGGAACTCACGCCGAGCTGCTCGCCGACTGCCAGACCTACCAGGAGATCGTCTTCTCCCAGCTTTCCGCCGAGGAGGCAGCATGAGCGCCGACCGCACGACCCAGGGACCCTCCGAGAAGCCCGACGACGGCGCGGTGGTCCGGTCGGCCCGCGGGGCCAAGGGCCCCGGCGGTCCCGGAGGTCGCGGTCCGATGGGCGGGATGGGCATGCCCACCGAGAAGGCCATGAACTTTGGTGGGTCGCTGCGCCGGTTCGCCGGGTACCTGCGACCCGAGCGGGTGCGCGTCGTCGTCGTCACGGCACTTGCCGTCGTGTCGGTGACGCTCGCGGTCTTGGGCCCGAAGCTGTTGGGCAACGCGACCAACCTCATCTTCGAGGGCGTGATGAGCGCAGGGCTGCCGGCCGGCCAGACTCAGGACGAGGTCATCGCCGGGCTGCGGGCGACGGGGCAGGACAAGCTCGCCGACCTGCTGTCCGGGATGACGCTCACCCCGGGCCAGGGACTCGACACCACGGCCCTGCGCAACGTGCTCCTCGTCGTGGTCGCCGTGTATGTCGGCTCGTTCCTCTTCGGCTGGCTGCAGGGCCGGTTCACAGCGACCGTCGTGCAGAACACGGTGCTCAACCTGCGGGACGAGGTCGAGGCGAAGATCAACCGGCTGCCGCTGAGCTACTTCGACCGCGAACAGCGCGGTGAGGTGCTCTCCCGGGTCACCAACGACATCGACAACGTCGCCCAGACGCTCCAGCAGACCCTGTCCCAGCTCGTCACCTCGATCCTGACGATCATCGGTGTGCTTGGGATGATGTTCTGGATCTCCCCGCTGCTCGCCGTCGTGGCGCTCGTGACCGTGCCCCTGTCGGTCCTGGTCACGGCGCTCATCGCCAAGCGCTCCCAGCCGCAGTTCATCAAGCAGTGGGCCGCGACCGGGACGATCAACGCGCACGTCGAGGAGATGTACTCCGGGCACGCACTGGTCAAGGTGTTCGGCCACCAGGACAGCGCGATCGAGACCTTCGACGAGGAGAACGTCGCACTCTACGAGGCGAGCTTCAAGGCGCAGTTCATCTCCGGGATCATCCAGCCCGCCATGGGCTTCATCGCGAACCTCAACTACGTCATCGTCGCGGTCGTCGGCGGGCTGCGGGTGGCGTCGGGGACGATGACGCTCGGCGATGTGCAGGCGTTCATCCAGTACTCGCGCCAGTTCACCCAGCCGATCACGCAGGTCGCCTCGATGATGAACCTGCTGCAGTCCGGGGTCGCCTCGGTCGAGCGGGTCTTCGAGCTGCTCGACGCAGACGAGCAGACTCCCGACCCGGCCAATCCCCAGCACGTGCCCGACGTCCAGGGACGGGTCGCCTTCGAGGACGTGGCGTTCAGCTACAGCCCCGACGTCCCGCTCATCTCTTCGCTGTCCCTCGTGGCCGAGCCCGGGCAGACGGTTGCGATCGTGGGACCGACCGGAGCCGGGAAGACCACCCTGGTCAACCTCATCATGCGGTTCTACGAGGTGAACTCCGGGCGGATCACGCTCGACGGCGTCGACATCGCCACCATGACGAGGGACGAGCTGCGCTCCAACATCGGCATGGTGCTCCAGGACACGTGGCTGTTCAACGGGACGATCGCGGACAACATCCGGTACGGGGCGACCGGCGACGTGCCCACCGAGCGCCTGCTCGAGGCGGCCGTGGCTACGCACGTCGACCCCTTCGTGCGGACGCTGCCGGACGGCTACGAGACGGTGCTCGACGACGAGGGCGGCAGTGTGAGCGCGGGGGAGAAGCAGCTGCTGACGATCGCCCGCGCCTTCCTGGCCGACCCGGCGATCCTCATCCTGGACGAGGCGACCTCCTCGGTCGACACCCGCACCGAGGTGCTCGTGCAGAAGGCGATGAACGCGTTGCGCGAGGGCCGCACGAGCTTTGTCATCGCCCACCGGCTCTCCACGATCCGCGACGCCGACGTCATCCTCGTGATGGAGCACGGCGACATCGTCGAGCAGGGCGACCACGACTCCCTGCTGGCCGCGGGCGGGGCGTACGCCCGGCTCTACCAGAGCCAGTTCGCGGTGGCCGAGGTCGACTAGGGTCGATCTCTCCCGGCCCAGGCCCCCGCCCCTGGTACTCACCTCCGGCCCGTCGACCCCCGGCGCCCCCGATGAGTGCCCGATTTCCGCCCTGTTCGCCGCCGAAAACAGGGCGGAAATCGGGCACTCACGAGATGACTGAGCGGTTGCGTGGCGGCTGGGGCGGACTTGGGTCAGCGGAGACGTGGTCGTGGGGTCCGGTGGTGGCGGGGAGAATGGTCGGGTGCCTCTCATCGCGATCACCGACGCCGCCGACGACCGTCTTGCCGACTACATCAACCTCACGGACATCGTCCTGCGCTCCAAGAGCGAGCCTGAGAAGGGGCTGTTCATCGCAGAGAGCTCGACGGTCATCCGCCGGGCGCTCGCGGCCGGGCACCGGCCGCGGTCCTTCTTCATGGCACAGAAGTGGCTTGACTCCATGGCCGACGTCATCGCCGACTGGCCCGACGTCCCCGTCTTCGTCGGCGAACCCGCCATGCTCGAGGCGATCACCGGCTTCCACCTGCACCGCGGCGCGCTCGCAGCCATGCACCGCCCGCCCCTCGTCTCGGTCGAGGAGCTGCTGGCTGGAGCCCGGGGCGGCGAGGGCGCCCGACGCGTGGCCATCCTCGAGGACGTGGTGGACCACACGAACGTCGGTGCTGCGTTCCGCAGCGCCGCCGCGTTGGGGGTCGACGCCGTGCTGGTCACCCCGCGCTGCTCGGACCCGCTCTACCGGCGCTCGGTCCGGGTGAGCATGGGGACGGTGTTCCAGGTGCCGTGGACGCGGATCGAGAGCTGGCCGGCGGGGATCGCTGAGCTGCAGGCGGCGGGGTTCACGGTGGCGTCGTTGGCGCTCTCGGACGACTCGGTGACGTTGGATAAGTTCATCGAGATGAAGCACGAGAAGACGGCGTTCATCCTGGGGACTGAGGGGCACGGGCTGCAGCCGGCGACGCTGGCGGCGTCGGACTATGTGGTGCGGATCCCGATGGCCGGGGGAGTGGACTCCCTCAACGTCGCGGCGACGGCCGCTGTGGTGTTCTACGCGACGCGCTGAGCGAGCAGCTCTATCTCTGTCCGGCGCGCCGTGGCAAGATCGGGCCATGCATCTGCCCCGCTTTCGTCCTCTCGTCGCCCTTGTCGTTCTTGGGATCGTCTTTGTCACAGTAGGCGCGGTGTGGTTCGCCAACTCCAACTCCGGGACCACGAGCTTTGGATGGTTCGCCTACGCGCCGATGTCGGACACGACGTTCCCCGACGGCGTCGTCCTGCTGGACACCCGCCGCCGTCTTGCCCTCGCCCTGGTTGGGCTTGGCGCCCTCGTCCTCAGCGCCGTGGTGGGCTACGCCGTCGGGCGCCGGAACGCTGCGTCGTCGGCGGTGCCTGACCGGACGGTCGAGACCTGATGAAGCGCCACCTCGTGATCGTCGTGATCGCGGTCCTTGCCGGCTTGGGTGCCTGTTCGCCCCAGGAACCGGAGGTGGTCCACATGATCGCCGACTACCCGCCCTACGACCTCGCCGGTCTCTACGGCGAAGCCGCCCTCGTGGTCGAAGGCAGGGTCGTCTCGACCGCCTCGACCCTGCTTCTGCCCCAACCTCCGGAGGGTGACACCCCCGAGGAGAACCCGTTGCTCGGCCTGAGCGATGACGAGATCAAGCAGGCACTGTCCTCGGACAACGGAGTTCCGGCGACCGAGGTGCGCTTCGAGGTCACGGTGGTCCACCACGGAGACGCGACCCCGGGCGACATCGTCACCTTCAACCAGACCGGTGGGCGCGTCGACTCGACCTTGTATGTCGACGACGCGGTCCCGTTGGTCGTCTCTGGATCCGACTACCTGCTGTTCCTCGGCCAGACCGGAGATCGCCTCAACATCCTCGGCGGCAGCGCCGGGCTGTACGAGCCGAGCGGCGCCGGCACGTTCACGGCGGTGAACCCAGATCACGCACCAATCGCGCAGCTCTCCGTGGACGATCTGTCCCGAGCTCTGGACTGAAGGCAGGGCAGGGCGAGCAGCGCGGCTGCCGCCAGCAGGCGGCGGCTAGTCCGACCCGGTCTCCTCGATCAGCTTGAGGGCGGCCATGACGCGGGGGTTGCACTCGGGGCTTGCGTCGATCCCGAGCGTGGCGTAGACGGCGTAGACGTGGTTCTGGACGGACTTCTCCGTGATCACGAGCTCGCGGGCGATCCCGGCATTGGACAGGCCGGAGGCGAGCAGCCGCAGGACCGAGTACTGGCGGTTGGTCAGCTCGGCCACCTTCGTCCCCACCCGTGGGCGCATGCGCCGAAGCAGCGCCGGGTCGAGCGTGCTGCCACCATCTGCCGCCACCTTGATCGCGCGGACCAGCGCGCCGGAGTCGTTGGTCGACGTCTTCGACAGGTAGCTCCAGGTCCCGGCGACGTCTTTGGGCAGGTCGAGCATGAGACCGATCGCGTCCTGCGCGCTGAGCAGGACCACCTTGATGTTCGGGTCGGTGCGGCAGAGCAGCACGCCGAGGGCGATGCCGTTTCCGTCGGGCAGGTCGACGTCGAGCAGCGCGACGTCGGCTGAGCCAGGGGTGATCAGGGTGCGCGCCTGCGTCACGGTCGCGCACGAGGCGGCCAGCTCCAGACCGTCGGTCGTGGTGACGATGTGGTCGAGCATGCTCCGGAACAGGGTGTGGTCCTCGACCACCGCGACCCGGATAGGCCTCTCGGAAGCTCTCATCGTGTCAGTATGACGTGCCTGACCAGTGATAATGGGCGGATGGACGCTGAGGTAGCGCGCACGGTGGACAACGACCGGAGGCGAGACCGGCGCGCCATGGCGGTGGGGACCGCGCTGGTCCTGATCGTGATCGTGCTGATGGGTGTTGTGCACGGCGCGATCGTCACGAGGATCTTGGGTAGGACCGTGACCGAGGCGCTGTGGATCCGCGTGCCCGGCAACGTCGTCATGGTGGTCCTCATGCCGACCCTCGCCCTCGTGTGCGGCGCGCACCGGGCGTCGAGGGTCTGGGGCGCGCTGCGCTCGATCCTCCCGGCAGCTGTGCTCGCCTCCGTCGCGCGGGGGTGCGTGCTCCTGCTCGCGGGAGCCTGGACGGGCGACCTGAGGGCGCTGTGGCTCGCGGAGGGACTCGGTGGAATGACCATCTGCGTCTGTGCGGCCCTCCTGGGTTACTTCTACGTGCGCAGCCAACGCGCCTTGCGCGTGGAAGAGCGACTGTCGGGAGAGCGGGCGACCCAGCGTGAGCTGGCCCTACGGACCTTGGAGACGGAGGAGGTGCGCGTCCGTCGCAGCATCGCCGAGGGCCTGCACGGCAGCCTCCAGCAACGCCTTGTGGTGCAGTCCATCCGGCTCGAGATCATGATCAGGCAGGCGCAGGACCACGCCGTCGCCCCCGAGATCGTCGAGAGCATGCGCGAGCTGCGCGATGAGATCGACCTGATCCGTGAGCACGACGTCCGCGAGATGAGCCGGATGCTCTACCCCGAGGGCATCGAGGTGGGCATGGTGCCCGCGATCCGGATCTTGCTCCGACGGCTGCCACCAGGCATCGCGACCAGCTTCGACGTGAGCGACGAGGTCCGCACGGTTGACGATCCGGCCGGCTCGCTGATGTCCCAGGCCACCCGCCTGCTGGCGGTGCGGTTCGTCGAGGAGGCGGTGACCAACGGTCTGCGGCACGGGCACGCGACCGCCTTCGCCGTGACGGTCGACCTCGTCGGGCGAGCACTGAGAATCGAGGTGGCCAACGACGGGTCGGCGATCGACCCGGCTGCGGTCGAGACCGGCACCGGCCTTCGACGGCTGGGCGAGCGTTTTGCACTGGCCGGTGGCAGGGTCGACGTCGTGCCAACTGGGAGCTTGGACAAGGGCGGAGCGGCGGGGGCGGTGGGGTTGGCGGGTGCGGACGGCAGTGTGCGCCTGCGTGCGGCGCTCCCGCTCGGAGGTGTCGGCGGTGTCGTCGCGTCACCGAGGCCCCTGCCGATCGGAGGATGAATCGTGATGAACTGCCGTCGGCACGGGTGAAATCCCTGGTCGGAGGCCTCCACTCTGGGTACTAGGACCCAGGCGGCACTGCCACGGAGACGGGCGCGACCGTAGTTTGTGTCTGCGTTCACGATGAGCGCCTCAAAACGTGGAGAGACATCATGGCTTCTTCGAAGCGCCGCAAGACCGCAGCACTCGCCCTCGCCTTCGTCGGTGTTGCGGGACTGTCCATCGCCTCCGCCGCCCAGCTCAACCTCGGGACCGGCAGCCTCGGCGCCGGGACCACCGTCGTCGCCGGCTGCCAGCCAGCCGCGACGCCGATCGGGGTCGGCTTCGAGAACGCCTTCTCCGCGGCCGAGTACAAGACCACGAGCGTCGCGCTCAAGGCCGTCGACGCCGCCTGCGTCGGGCTGAAGTACAAGGTGACGCTGACCGACTCGGCCGGCGTCGCGATCGGCACCGAGCTGACCGGGACCATCGCCGCGGCCGGCGTCCTGACGATCCCCGTCACGCCGAGCGCCTCGGCCAGGGCGATCACGGGCGTCGCAGTGGTCATCTACTCCTGACAAACGCACCTCATCCCGTGACAGCCCCCCAGGATCAGCCGACAGCCGGCGCGCCCCGTGCGCGCCGGCTCCGGTCGTCGGTCGCGAGCCTGGTCCTGGTGGGCTTCATGGCTGGGCTGGTGTACTTCTTCTGGCCGACCTCGCTCGGCGGGTGCAGCACGCTGACGATCGTCTCGGGCCACTCGATGGAGCCCACGTACTTCACGGGCGACCTCGTGTGGTCGCGGTGCGGGGAAGCGGCCGTGGGCGACGTCGTCGTCTACACGCCCCCCGGCGTCGACGGCGCCCGGGTGATCCACCGGATCACCGGTGGGGACGGGGTCGACGGCTGGGTGATCCAGGGGGACAACAACACCTTCATCGACCCGTGGACCCCGGACGCCGCGCTCGTAGTCGGCATCGCCCGCGCGCACATCCCGCACCTGGGGAGCGCGGTGTACGCGATCGCAAACCCCTACATCTGGCTGTCGCTGCTGCTCATCGCGGCAGCGATCTATCTGTGGCCGCGTACGCCAGACGCCGTGCCAGACGCCGTGCCAGACGAACTGGTCGGCACAGCCCTCGCGCCCTCTCGGCCTGCCGAGCCGGTACGGGCGCTGCTGTGAGCGCCGCGCACCGGAACGGGCTGGTCTCACGACTCCGGCGGCTGCCGTTGGCCCTCGCTCTGGCCGTGCTGCTCGCCGTGCTCCTCGGCCTCGCGCTGCGCCCGGCCCAGGCGGCCCAGCTCCCGGTCGCCGCCGCCAAGATCACCGCGGTTACGCTCACGGGTCGCTGCACCCCGACCCTCTCGGCAGGAAACGGACCGGTCACCGGTTCGCAGGCGACCACCGTGACCGTGGCGGGACTGGGAACCGGCTGCGGTGGACGCGTCCTCGCCCTGACGCTCTTCGGGACCGGGGGAGCGGCGCTGACCACGGCGAACGTGACGTTGGCCGCGGGGGCCAGCGGATCGGTCACGGTCACAGTGCCCGCCTACACCCCCGCGACGGTGGCCGGGGCAGCCGCGACGATCGGGTCGTGGGGCGTGCCGGTCACCTGGACGAATACGGTGCCGCCGGTGCTCCCGCTGGTCGGTTGCAAGGTCCTCAACGACCCGTCGAAGACCTGCACAGCGACACTGACGAACTTCGAGTCCTGGGGTGGTCCTCCGCCCACGGAATACAACGTGTACTTCACGGTCGCCAGCGATTCTCTGACCAAGAACGCCGAGTGGCAGATCACGATCAACCTTGCCGATCCTTCGCTGCTCCTGCTCGCTACCCGTATGAACAGCAACAACGCCGTCATGCTGGCCCCGGGGTGGGCCTGTTCGTCGATGCCGCTGCTCGTCTTGCGTGGTCAGTCGGGTCCCGGTACGCAGTATGTGGGCGGTGGGTCGACCGTCGTCACGTGGCTCCATGGCACGTCGGTGCCTTCGCAGAGCAACGGGACTCTCTTCGCTTGCCCATGAGGGGCGCCTAGCCTCGGAGCACCCACCTCACCAACACCTCATGACCGCCTCGCCCTGACCGATCAGTCGGTCAGGGCAGCGACGCCCGGAGCTGGGCACGACGCCCGGTACATCAGCACATGAGGTGCGCAGTGACGGGTGGACGGCGCGACCGCGCTCGAAGGGTATCCGGAGGCCTGGCGACGGCTTGCTTCGTGGTGCTGCTCGGGACGGCGGCCAGCGGGATCGCAGCCACGGACCGCGCGGGACTCGGCCGTGGCGGCCCGGACGCCGCGTCGACAGGATGCTCGGTCGCTCAGGTCCACCCGGCGCCCATCCTTGACTACTCCCCAGCCGACAAGGTGTACGTGATCTCGGCCGTCACCTTTGACGCTGTGCCGGATGGGTGCGACGGACGGGCCTATCGCCTGACCTTCACGGCCCGGTCCGGTGCGCCGCTGCTCGAGATGAGTGGAGTCCTGGGCGAGTCCACCCGCAGGGTGTCCATTCCCGAGGCGAGCCAGCCACCTGCGGAGACAGTCACTACCACCACCCTGACTGTGCTGGCCGAGGACTCGGCCTCATGACTGCTGGACGGGTGCCCCGGCTCTGCTGGACGTGAGCCGGCGCGCTGGCGCGAGCCTCAGCGTGACGCGCTGTGCGCCGTCGGGCCGCCCGACGCGATCGCTACCGATGGCCGAAATGTCCAGTGCAGGCGAAACTGGATGTGCGGAGCCTCGATTCATCGAAGTCTGTTGATCGTGTCTTCCGTGCGGACCAGCACGTGATCGTCCGACGTATGCGCAGCCCCTTGGGAGGCACCATGCAGAACAGGCTTGCCGCGACCCTTGTCGCGCTGACCGTGATCGTGGCCTCGGGGACCGCACCCGCGCTCGTCTCTACGCCGGACATCGGTGCGGTCGTCTGGGAAGTGCAACCGTCACTGGTGGAATCGGTGGATTCGGCGCAAGTCCAACAGGCCAAGGACGCGGCGATCGACGACGCCATCGTGGACCGGCAGGCACAGGTGGCTGGCCTCGCCGAGGTCGCGCGTGCCGCTGAAGCGGCCAGCGTGGCGGAGGCAGCCCGCAGCGCTGAGGCGGAGCAGGTGCAGGCGGACCAGGTTGCTGAGGCGGCTCGAGCGGCCGCGGCGCAGGCGGCCGAGACGATCAGCCAGGTCCAGCAGACGCTGCTCAGCCTCGGCTATTCGGGCGTCGGGGCGGTGGACGCGCTCGCCGGCCCCCACACCACCTCCGCCGTCGAGGCGTTCCAGGCCGACGCCGGCTACCCGGTGACAGGTGAGGCCTCCACCGCGACTCTCGCCCAGCTCGTCGAGAAGTCCGACGCCGGGTGGCACCGGCCCGCGCCTGTGGCGAAGACCGTCGTCCCTCGCCGGGCCGCCACGCCGGCTGCGCCTGCTCAAGCGGCACTCGCGCCAGCGGCCGCAGCGGCGGCCCCGGCCTGGACCACCTATGTCGCCAACTCCGGGGGCCAGGCAACGATCGACCTCTGTGCGGGCGGACTGACCGCGTTCCGCGGTGACGACGGCCATGCGTTCTTCTCGGTCCCGTATCTCACCATCCACAACAACTGCGGTGGGGCTCCGATCCTCAAGCTCTCCACGGGAGACACGGTGGTCATCACCGGCGGCGGAGTCGACGGCACCTATCAGGTCGTGGACTCGAGGGACGTCAGCCAGGGGAGCACGACGGATGCGGTCGAGGGGGTCGCCGGCGACATCCTCCTGCAGACCTGCTACTTCAACAGCACGACGATGCGTGTCGTGGGTGCTACCAAGGTCTCCTGACCTACGGCCCGTCGAGCCGAGAGAGCCAGTCGGCGAGGATCTGCTCGAGGCAGGCTCGCTCCGCGGGATCGAGGGCGCCCACCAGTCGGTGCTCGTTGGCCATGTGCTCGGTGAACGCCGCATCGATGAGCTCCTTGCCCGCCGGCGTCAGCGCGACGACCTTGCCGCGGCCGTCCACCTCGCTCGCCCGCCTGGTGACGAGACCGACCTCGTCGAGCCGGTTCACGCGCTTGGTCATCGCGCCCGTGGTCACCATCGTGAACCGGGCGAGCTCGCCCGGTGCCCGTTCGAAGGGTGCTCCGGCCCGGCGCAGAGCGGCAAGCACATCGAACTCGCCCTCGGTCAGCCCATGCCGGGAATAGACCGTGACAAGCTCGTCGGTCAGGCGGGCGGCCAGTCGATGGAGCCGGCCGATGACGCCCTGGGGGGAGACGTCCAGGTCCGGGCGCTCGCGGGCCCACTCGGCCTGGATGTCGGCCACGTGGTCAGATCGTTCGGTCATGGAAGCAACTATATCTTCCTCGGAAGCTATAGTTGCTTCCATGGAAGGTAAATGGAGATGGTTGGCCGTGACGGCGATCGCGCCCATCGCGTGGGGGACCACGTACTACGTCACGAGGCACGCGCTGCCGGCGGGGTACCCGCTCTACGGAGCCGTGCTGCGCGCCCTGCCGGCGGGACTGCTCCTGCTCGCGCTGCGTCGCGAGCTGCCGCGCGGGGAGTGGTGGTGGCGCTCGCTCGTGCTGGGCGCGCTGAACATGGGTGTCTTCTTCGCCCTCGTCTACGTCGCAGGCCAGCTGCTCCCCACGAGCGTCGCGGCGACGATCATGGCGACGTCCTCGGTCGTGATGATGCTCTTCGGCTGGCTGCTGCTCAACGAGCGGCCACGGGCCATGGCGCTGCTCGGCGCGGGGGCCGGGGTGATCGGCGTCGTGCTCATGCTCTCCGGCGGAGGTGGCGAGGTGAACGTACGCGGCGTGCTCGCCTCGGTCGCCGCCATGATCATCTCCTCTGTCGGCTTCGTGCTGACCAGGCGGTGGGGGAGCGGCACCCATGTGCTGTCCACCACGTCGTGGCAGCTCCTGGCGGGAGGGCTGACCGTGCTGCCCTTCGCCGTCCTCGTGGAGGGGGCTCCGCCGCCGGTGTCCCTCTCCGCGCTGGCTGGCTTCGCCTATGTGAGCGTGGTCGCGACGGCGATCGCCTACGTCGCGTGGTTCACCGGCCTCAAGCATCTCCCTGCCGGGTCGGTGGGACTCGTCGGGCTGCTCAACCCGGTGACCGGCGTGCTGCTGGGCACCGTCATCGCGCACGAGGCCCTGGGGCGTGGCCAGGTGGCAGGGCTCGTCCTGGTCCTCGCGGGGATCGTCGTGGGTCAGGTTCGCACCACCGCTCGGACGCTGGGCACCGGGTTCAGCCGCTTCTCGTCCTGACGGGGTCTCCGAGCACGATCTGCGCCTCGAGCCCGTGGAAACGCCCGTAGTCCGCCGCTGCGGACGCAAGAGCCGCCGCCACCCGCGGCGGGAACGGCTTGTCGAAGGGCGAGCATGTCACGATCACGCGATGCGCGGACGCCCGCCGAGACCACAGTCCCACGACCCTGCCGCCGACGACCACCGTCGGCTTGAACACCCCGTTGCCACCCGGCACGGTCAACGGCGCGTGGTGGGGCGCCAGGGGCGCGCTCCGGTCGGAGTAGCCGAGCAGGAACTCGTCGAAGCCGGGGAGCATGAGCACCTGCCGCGGGCTCTCCCCAGCCACCCGGTCCAGCGTGGACCCGAGCGCCCACGACGTCGTCCCGGCGCAGCTGAGCTCTGTGAGCGAGTCGCGCAGGTCGTCCAGCGCCCGACGCGCGGCGGTCACCGGGAGCTTCGACCACCAGGTGAGGTCGGCCAGGGTCGCAGGCCCGCGCCCGGTGAGATACCGCACGACGAGCTCGCGGACCGCCTCGTCACCGCTGAGCGCACGCGGCTGGGGGATCCACTCCTCGGTGAGCACGACGAACTGCTCGGCGCCCCGGAAGGGACCGAGCACGAGCAGGCCCTCGACGGCCAGGTGCCACAACAGGTGCACGCCGCGCTGGCCGTCCGTAGACACGCCAGCCCGGTCGAAGGCCGCGAAGAGCTCGGCGCGCGACGCTTGGCGTCCGCGCTCGAGCACGCCCGCCGCGACCTCCCGGGCGACGTCGAAGGCGGCCGCGTCGAGACCCAGCTGGCGCTCGCGGCCCGCCGCCCCACCGAGGGACCGCGCGCCGGTCAGCGCCAGCACCCAGCCGAGATCCTCGGCCGCCAGGACGTGCAAGGTTCCCCGCAGCGGCCAGCTCCTCACGAGCTCGCCGGAGTCGAAGGCTGTGCGCACCTGGGCGAGGTCCGTCCCCGGTGCGCGCTGGCCGATCGACCACAGCGCCCCCGGCAGGTCCTGACCTTGCAGTGCGAACATCCGGGCGGCGGCCGCGTCCGGCGCTACGGCTCCTGATACTCCGGCGACGGGGCCCTTCGATGGTCGGGTGAGTCCGTGGCTGCGCAGGCGCAACCGCAGCAGCTCCGTCCGGGGGATCGCCAGTGCCATCCGTCCAGTATGGCTGCTGCCAGCGCGGATACGGGGAGCGTGGGCAGCGGCCGCGCGAGGGGCGTGGTCCTCCCGACGGCGCCTCGGCGCGGTTGCGGACGAGCGCGCAGAATGGAAGGTGACGAGGTCTCTCGTGCAGGCTCCGTGCCGCCGGGTGGCGACGGGCCCAGGGGGCCCCGCAGGAACCGGTGAGGTGAGCGCGATGGCTGTGGTCGTCGGGGTGGACGGGTCGGCCGAGAGCGCACGCGCGCTGGCCTGGGCGGCGAGCGAGGCGGCGCTGCGCGGGGTAGCCCTCGACATCCGCTATGTCATGCACCTGCCGGTGACGAGTGCGCCGTTCACGGACGCCGTGACCCACGCCGAGCCGGTGACCGAGCTGCGGGGTTATGCCGACGCCGTGCTCACCGCCGCGCGGGGTGCCGCGCGCGACCGCGAGCCCGGGGTGACCTTGACTGCCACGCTCGACTACGGGCAGCCGGCCGCAGCCTTGATCAGCGCGGGGGTCGGCGCCGATCTCGTGGTGCTTGGCGCGCGAGGCATGGGGGCGCTCGGGGCGATGTTCTTCGGATCGACGAGCACCCGCGTCGCCGCACGGTGCTCGGCGCCGGTGGTCGTCGTGCCCCGCCGACAGGACCGGTCCCAGCCCAGCCACTCCCAGCCCAGCCATGGCCGGGTGGTCGTGGGGGTGGACGGCTCGGCGCACAGCGACGTGGCGGTCCGTTTCGCCGTCGACGAGGCCCGACGCCGCAGGTTGGCTGTCCTCGCGGTCGCCGTGTACGAGGTCCCGCTGATCGACCGGTGGCGGGAGAACTCGATCTTCTACGGTGACGGCGAGAAGGCCGCGCGGGTCTCCGCCGAGGAGCGCCTCGTCGAGACCCTCGCGAGGCTGCGCACCCCGCAGGACCGAGGCGTCGACGTCGAGCAGCGCGTGGTGAGCGGCCGGGCCGCCCGGGTGCTCGTCGAGGCGGGCCGGGAGGCGATGATGACGGTCGTGGGCTCCCGGGGGCGAGGAGAGGTCCGTGGTGTACTGCTCGGTTCGGTGAGCCAGGCGGTCCTGCACCACGCGAGGCATCCGGTCGTCGTCGTGCACTCGCCCAGGGCGACCGGCCTGCTCGACGCCGAGGACTGACCGGTCGTCCTCTCGCAGGCGCGGGTGACGAACGGCTGCAGCGCAAGTCGGCTGCGGCGCAAGTCGGTCAGTATGCAGGGAGATCGTCATGGTCGTGAGTATCGTGAGGTCTGTCCTGCACCGTCGGCGCAATGATCGACGGTGTCGGGTCGGCAGGACGACACAGGGGGAACGGCATGGGGGCAGCTCGACCGGGCACGCGGGGCAGCACGTTGCCCAAGGCGTTCGAGACATATCTGGGCGCGATCGAGCGGGCGCTCGTCGACGCTCCTCCACCGTTGCGCGAGACGGTCCTCGCGGACATGCGCGCGCAGGTGGACAACAACCTCTCGCGGCTCGACCACCCCGTCGGATGGTCGGAGGGCGAGGCGATCCTCGCCCGGCTGGGTACCCCGGTCGAGGTGCTCGCCCGGCACGGCTACGTGCTGACGGTCGCCTCCGGTGGACCTGGCCGGTCGTCCGTCGCGGCTGTGGCGGTCGGGGTGGTCGGACTGGGCCTGCTGCCGGTCCTGCCCCCGCTCGCCGTCGCGGCGGCGCTCGCGGCCTTTGTCCTCGGGCTGCGCGGTGCGTTCCGGCCAGGCCCGGACCACACGCTGTCCGTCGTCGCCCTGGTGCTGGGGTCGGTAGGTCTGCTGTGCTGCGCCTTGGCGGCGTCCTGGCTGCTCCCGGCGCAGGAGGGGCCGACGGTCCCGGAACCGGTCGTCTCGGTCCAGACCGACCGGCCGGACGCCACGGGCTGACGGGCGGCTCAGGGTCGAGGCCCTTGCCATGGTGCTCGGAGGGTCCGCGCGGCTCACCGGGCGCGGGCCACCGACACCGCGTCGCGGACCTTCGCGGACAACGGGCGCCGCCGCCTGCGCTGGACGGCCAGCCGGCGCCAGGTGAGCGCGCCCACCCCGGCCGCGAGCAGGCCGGGGACGGACACGCCGGCGACCGTCGGCCCCGTCGACCGGGACACCAGCTGCGCCGAGGCAAGGATCGAGGCAGCGGCGATCCCGGCGTCGACCAGGCGGTCGGCGACGTGGTCGACGTCGTGGACGTTGAGGTCGATCGACACCTTGCCCTCGCGGACACCGTCCAGGAGCGCGGTCAGGTCGTCGGGCAGGCCGTCCAGGAAGGCGCTCCAGCGGTGCGCCGAGCGCAGGGCGCGCCGCGCGAGGCGCCGCGGTGAGAGGCGCTCCTGCACGCTCTGGGTCAGGTACGGGGCGAGCAGCTCTTCGATGTTGAGGGTGATGCCGAGCTCGGCGCCCATGCCCTGCAGCTGGGTGAGCACCCGGAACAGCAGGGCGAGGTCGGCCGGCAGGGACAGGTGGTGGTCGTGCATGAGCGACATGGCGGTCGAGACGATCTCCGACAGGTCGAGGGAGCCGACCGCGGCGAGCAGGTACTGGTCCGCCCAGGCGCTCACGGCCGAGCGCAGCTCCTTGAGATCGGTTCCCGGGGTCGGGTTGGTCATCTCGACGACCGCGTCGACGAGGGTGTCGAGGTCGTGCCCGCCGATCGCCACCACCAGCTCTTCGAGCTGGTCGCGCCGGGTGGGGGAGAGTCGCCCGACGTCGCCGAAGTCGAGGATGGCGAGCCGCCCCTGACCCGGCAGCAGGAAGTTCCCCGGGTGCGGGTCGGCGTGAAAGATCCCGTACCGGAAGATCATGTCGAGGTACAGCTCGGTGGCCCGGCGTACGAGGGCGTCGACGTCCCACCCGGCCGCCTCCACGCTCGCCCGGTCGCTCATGTGCAGGCCGTCGATCCGGGTCATCGTGAGGATCTGCGCCCCGCTCAGGGAGTCGATCGGCGCCGGGAGGACGAGGTCGGGCTCGGCGGCGAACAGCCGGCCGAAGAGCCGGAGGTTCTGCGCCTCGCCCCGCAGGTCGAGGGCGCGGGTGAGCATCGTGTCGAACTCCGCGATCAGCTGTGTCGGCCGGTAGCGGGCCAGGCCCGGGTCGTCTTGCTCACCCTGGCGGGCGAGGGCGTGCATGATCTCGAGGTCCTCCCGGGACCGCTCGACGGCGCCCTCGTGGACCACCTTGACCATGACCGCCGTGCCGTCGGTGAGCACCGCCTCGTGCACCTGCGCGACTGAGCCGGAGGCGAAGGCCACCGTCGAGTAGGACGCGAACCTGTCACCGACGGGGCCGCCGAGGGCCTCCTCGACCCGGGCGAGGCTGACGTCGGGATCGTCCGGGGGGACACCCGACTGCAGGGTGGCGAGGGCGGCGGCGATCGTGGGTCCGACGATGTCGGGGCGGACACTGAGCATCTGGCCGAGCTTCACCCATGTGGTGCCGAGCTCGCTGAGCGCCGCGCAGATCCGCTCACCCGGGGTCATCTGCGCCACGTCCAGGTCGACCTTGGCCGTCAGCCAGTCGGCGAGGAATGCCATGGGCGTCCGCGGGCGGTCGGCGATCATCGCGTCGAAGGCACCCTCGTCGAGGATCCCCGCGAGCCCGTACCGAGCCAGCACCCGCAGGATCTCGGCCAGCCGGCTGCGGTGGGACAGGAGCACGACGGCGGTCTCGGTCATGCGACGACGGTCTGGGTCATGAGGTTCCGTCCGGGTGGGCGCGAGGAGGATCCTTCGAGCCTAGGGCGCGGCCCCCGGGCCGCAACCGGTGCGTGCGCGCGGCGTCGGGCAGGCATTGAGCAAGGGATGATGGTGGCCAGCAGCATCCGTATCCGCACGAGAGAACAAGGCACATCGTGAGCGAGAGAAGTGAAGAAGAACTGGTCGTCTGGCTCAAGGAGCAGATCGACGCATTCGACGCCGGGACCATCGACGCGGACCTGGTCGCCCACCTGGACGAGGAGATCCCGGGCTGGAACGACCTCGGTGCCCGGGCCCGTGTGACGCCCGTCCCCGAGGACGAGGCTGACCGCGGCGCCTGGATCGCGCTGCACATCGACGCCTACGACGCCGGGGAGCTCACCTCAGAGCAGTCCGCGCGCATCGACGAGCTCGTCCCGGACTGGAACGGCGACGCCTCGCGCGCGGCCCTCGGCAAGGCGCCCGCCGCAGCGGCCGACGCCGAGCCGGAGTCCCAGCCCGACGTCGCCGAGTAGAACTCGCGGCCGCGCGGCGCTACCCGCTCAGGCGGGGAGCACCGCCAGCTCGGCGTCCGCGCTGAAGACGAGACGGTGGTTGCCGACCTTGTCGCTGAAGAACCGGTCGTGGCTGACAACCACGACGGCCCCGGGGAAGTGCGCCAGCGCGCGCTCCATGACCTGGGTGCTGGACAGGTCGAGGTGGTTCGTCGGCTCGTCCAGGACCAGTACGGATGCACCCGAGAGCAGGCACTGGGCCATCGCCACACGGGCCCGCTGGCCACCGGAGAGGTTCCCGATCTTCTGCTTGAGGTCGGCCTCGGAGAACTGGAACATGGCCAGGAACCGGTTGACCGACTTGCGGGTCGCGGTGAGGGCGAGGGAGTCGGGCAGCGCGTTGACCGCGTGGCTGACCGTGTCGGCGGGGTCGAGCGCGTCGAGCATCTGGTTGTAGGAGACGACCGTGGTGCCCTTGGTCCACGCTGCCTCACCGGAGTCGGCGCTCTCCTCGCCGGTCAGCACGCGGAGCAGGGTGCTCTTGCCGCTGCCGTTGGAACCGGTCACCACGATCCGGTGGCCACGACGGATCTCGAAGCTCAGGTCGGAGAAGAGCCGCTTGTCCCCGTAGGACTTGGCGAGCCCCTCGACCCGGCACAGCACGTCCTTGACGTGCAGGCCGCCGTAGATCTCGGTGATGATCTGGTCCACGGGACGCGGCGCACGGGACTTCTTGACCTTGGCGAGGGCGCTGCCGAGCTTGCGGCTCGCGGCCTTGGCCGCCTCGCGGCGGTCGGAGATCCCCTCGGCCTCGAAGGCCAGCAGCTCAGACTCGTGGACAAACTGCTGCTCGAGGGTCTTGAGCCGGAACTGCTTGGCGACCACGTACTCCCCGAAGTTCCCGGGGTACTCGTGCAGGTGGAAGTTCTCCACCTCGACGATGCGGGTCACGACGGTGTCCAGGAACGCGCGGTCGTGGGAGACGATGATCGCCGCGCCACGGAAGTCCCGGAACCAGGCCTCGAGCCACTCGACCCCGGCCACGTCCAGGAAGTTGGTCGGCTCGTCCAGCAGCAGCACGTCGGGACCCTCGAGCAGGATCTTCGCGAGGGCCGCGCGGTTGCGCCAGCCGCCGGAGAGCTCGTCGATCGCGCAGATGCGGTGCGCGTCGTCGAATCCGAGGGTGGACAGCGTGGTGTCGATGCGGCGCGGGTAGTCCCAGCCGTCGAGGCGGTCCATCTCCTCGAAGAGCTCGCCCTGGCGGGAGATCAGCCGGTCGAGGTCGGCTGCGTCGCACGCCTCGTCGGCGAGGCTCGCCTCGATCGAGGCGAGCTCGGCCTCGACGGCCTGGATGTCAGCGAACAGTTCGGTGAGGACCTGCGTGATGGTGGCCGTGCCGTCGAGCTCGGAGAACTGGGAGAAGTACCCGATCTTGATGCCCAGCTCGAGGGCGACGGTCCCGGTGTCCGGCTCGACCTGGCCGAGGGCGAGCTTGAGCAGGGTCGACTTTCCGGAGCCGTTGCGCCCGATCAGGCCCACCCGGTCGCCGGCGTCGAGGCGGAAGAACGACTCGCGCAGGACCTGCGCGTCGTCGAAGCGGACACTGACGTCGTTCAGCCGGATCAGGCTCATGCGCTGCTCTTGTCTCTGGGGGGCCGTCACGAGGCACGCCCGGCGGAGCCGAGTCTACAAAGGGAACGCCGGGAGTACGGTGCTGGTACCTGCTCTTCCCCCAGAAGGAGACGATGGTCACGATGGTCACGCATTCGATGAGTCCCGAGGACAGCAGCACAGTGCCCGACGACGCGGTGCCCGACGACGCGCGGGAACGCTTCCGCGAGCTCCCCGAGCCGGTGCGGGTCGAGGACACGATCGCCACCCACCCGGCTGCTCCGGTACCTGACCCGACCCTCGGCGACCCGGACACCGACTGGCTGCTGCGCAATGCTGGTTGAGCTGCAGGCTGGTTGAGCTGCTGGCTGGTTGAACCGCTTGCTCAGCTCTTGCGCCCGACGACCTTCCAGGCGGTGGGCAGCACGGCGCCCAGGGCGAGGGCCTTGACGGCGTCGCCGATCAGGAAGGGCGTGACGCCGAGCGCGAGCGCAGTGGTGAGGTTGACGTCGAGGTAGGTCATGAGCCAGATGACTCCCGGCACGTAGATGGTCGCCGAGGCCGCCGCGACGAGGGCAACCGTCCCCCACGGCGTCCGGTCACTGCCGCGGCGGGCTAGGTGGCCGGCGACGACCGCGGCCGGGAGGTAGGCGAGCACGTAGCCGAAGGAGGCGAAGGCCCACCCGCTCGCGCCGTCGGCGTAGAACGGGGCTCCGAGGACGCCGGCCAGGACGTACAGCGCCATAGACAGCGCGCCGCGGCGCGAGCCGAGCGCGGCGCCGGTGAGCAGGACTGCGAAGGACGAGAGCGTGATCGGCACCGGGGTGAACGGCAGCGTCACCGAGAGCTGGGCGAAGGCGGCCACGAACAGGGTCCCGGCACCGACCAGCAGCGCGTCGGTCAGGGTGCGCGAGGCCGTGATCGTGGGCACGAGGTCGGCCAGGACCGGCCGGGTAGCGGCGGGGGAGAGGGCTGCAGACGACACGAGGGCTCCTGGGGGCGGTGGTGGGATGTGGAAATCAACTTGAACGGTGTTCAATTACTTGAACGGCGTTCAAGATATCCCTGAGATGGGATAGCGTCAACTCCCTGCCCGCCCCGACCGCTCGACGACAAGGACCTCCTCGCATGGCGCTCAGCCGCACCGACGTGCTGCACGGGGCTCTCGCGATCCTCGACGAGTACGGTCTCGGCGACCTCACCATGCGGCGCCTTGCGACGTCGTTGGGGATCCAGCCCGGCGCCCTCTACTGGCACTTCGCCAGCAAGCAGGCTCTGCTGGGTGCGATCGCCGACGAGATCCTGCTGGCTGTCGACGGACCCGCGCCGGTTGGGGACTGGGATATCCGGATCACCGAGCTGGCCCACCGGCTGCGCGCCGCGCTGCTCGCGCACCGCGACGGAGCCGAGGTCGTCGCGGCCGCCTACGCCTTGCGGACCGGTCGCGGGAACACCGTTCCGCTCATCACCGGGGTGCTCGTCGATGCGGGTTTCACGCCCGAGGAGGCCGAGCTGGCCGCCCTCACCGTGCTGCACTATGTCTTCGGGCATACCGCGGACGAGCAGTCGCACGCCCAGTCGGTCGCCCTCGGGGTGACGAGCACCGACGCCTCCGCCACCCAGGAGCTCTCCGGCGAGACGGCGCGGTTCGGCTTCGGCCTGAGCGTCTTCGTGGACGGGCTGCGCACCCGGTTGGTGTGATGCACCAACCAACAGAGGCGAACGCCCTGGTCAGCCGATGGCGAGGTGCTCGACGACGCGCACGCCCGGCAGCGCGGCCAGGAGATGGCCGGGCAGGGCGATCTTCGAGCGACGCACTCCCGAGCCGATGACGATCCACCCGGCCCGCGCGCCGGCGTCGAGCAGCACGGGCCAGTCGCCGGGGAGACCGATGGGCGTGATGCCGCCGTACTCCATGCCGGACTCGGCGACGGCCCGGTCCACCGGCGCGAAGGACGCCTTGCGGACGTCGAGCAGCGCCTTGATGGCGCCGTTGACGTCGGCGCGGGTGGAGGCGCGGACCGTGGCCGCCGCCCGGCGCTCCACGCCCTCCCGCTTGCCCGTCACGAGCACGCAGTTGACCGACTGGGCCATCGGGATCTGGTAGGCCTCGCTCATCGCCGCGGTGTCGGACAAGGCCGGGTCAACCTCGGCCACGAAGACTCCGGCGGCGACCTCCGGGTCGGTCGCCGCCCACGCCGCGAGGGCGGCGTGGGTGACGTCGGCGAGCAGATCGGGGCGGCTCAGGGCGGGCACCCAGGTCGCGGTCCCGATCACGGGGGTCGAGCCGGGCTCGAAGGGGCCCTCCGTCGGGGTGGAAGCGATTTCAGCAATGTGGGAGTCGGCCATGGCGGCAGGTTAGCCCAGCTGGAACGTTGCCGTCAGGGTTGCCCGCGCGATCGTGTGGAACACGGCCTTGAAGGCGACGAGCGTCGCGCCGTCGTCGGGGTCGGCATCGAAGGTGTCGACGTCGAGGGCGTGCACGGCAAAGACGTAGCGGTGCGCGCGGTCACCGCGGGGCGGGGCCGAGCCGGAGTAGTCGTACTCGCCGCCGTCGTTGCGGACGTGGAAGGCCGCACCGGGCAGCATGAGGTCGCTCGCGCCGTCGCCGCGGTTGAGCTCGGTGACCTCGAGCGGTAGGTCGACGATCGTCCAGTGCCACCAGCCGGCCGGGGTGGGCGCGTCGGGGTCGAACATGTTCACGAGGAAGGACTGGGTCTCCTTGGGGAAACCCGACCACGACAGGTGCGGAGAGGCGTTGTCGCCCCCGGCGGTGAACGCCGGGTCGAGTGCTGCGCCCTCGGTCATGTCGTCGCTGGTCAGCGTGAAGGACGGAACCGGGGGCAGGAACGAGTAGGGGGCGGGCGGCACGGGCCGGGTGAGATCCATGGGCCCATCATCGCCTGCCCGGCGGGGCGCGTGCACGTCAGTCTCGTGGCGCCGGGGAGCGGCGGGCGTCTCGGCCGTTCTGCCTCCTGCAGGCTCGCTCCTGCCCCTCCGGTGCGGCACCGTCAGCGGGGCCGCCCGATGGTGACGTTTCCGCTGTCGAGCACGTCTTGCAAGCACGTGGCGACACGGTGTGCGTCGTCTTCTGTCGCGCCGGGGACCAGGGAGATGCCCAGGCGAGAGGACGGCAGGTCGGCGGTCGAGAATGCACGTTCCACGCTCGGATCGTTGCTGCAGGTGTCTTCCGAGCCGAATCGCGGATCGGCCACGGCGACGGTCCAGGTGTCGGAGCTGCCGTCGACGACCGAGATGCTGACCGAGGAGCAGCCTGCGATGGCGCACGCGGCCACGACCAGGCCGACGCCGAGTGCTGGCTTCGTGCGATGCGCGGTGGGTGGGCGCTGCTGCGATGGGTTTCTCATGGGGCTCCGATGTGACACGTAGAGATCGTCGAGCGAGAGATGGAATCGGCGATGATCGCCTTATTTGGTCATTGTTGCGCACCGGCCTGTCGTGCCGGGCTGTCTGGCCCCTCGGGGGGCGCGTGCGGGCGCTCTGAGCGTCGACGGGAGTCGTCCGTCGGCGGGGTGGCGTATCGTTGTTCGAACAGATGTTCTATCTGGCATCTGGTGAACGACGGCTGACATCGATCAACATCGAGGGGTGGGTATGGGCGCGACCCGCGACGTAGACGAACCGGTCCTCGGGATCCTCGACAGGGTCGCCCGCGCCAAGGAGGCGTTGCGCCTGGCCGAGGAGCGCACGGGCGCCCGCACCCTGCGCATCGTCGCTGATCACGTCACCGAAATACCTGGTTCTGGACTGCCCGACGGCGGAGCGCACGCCGCCGCGCAGACCTCGCCGCCCGCGCTCCGGGCCGCCGCGCCCAGCCACGAGACGCCGCACCAGCGCGAGCATCTTGTCGGAGCCACTCGGTGGTCCACTGCCGAGCGGTCCACCGCCGAGCGGCTCACCGCTGCTGTCCCGTCCACCAGCACCGATCGGCTGGTCAGCACCGAGCGACCACCGTTGCCGATCCCGCCGCAGCTGTGCGAGATGATCCCCGAAGGGCTGCGCCGGGGGAGCATCACGGTGGTCTCCGGCTCGACGTCCCTGCTCCTGTCGCTGATCGCCGAGGCATCGCAGGCCGGTTCCTGGGGAGCCCTCGTGGGGGCACCCGGCATCAACCTGCTGGCCGCCGCGCAGGCGGGGGTTGACCTTTCGCGACTCGTCCTGGTCCCCGGCCCGGGCATCGAGTCGGCCACGACGGTGGCCGCACTGCTGGACGGCATGGACATCGTGGTCGTCGGCCCCGAGGCCGTGCTGGTCGACTCCGATCGCCGCCGGTTGGCCGCGCGCGCCCGCGAACGCGCGAGCGTCATCCTGGCCATGCGCCCATGGCAAGGGGCGGGCATGACGCTGACTGCCGAGCGCAGCCAGTGGTCGGGCCTGGGTGTGGGGCACGGACGGTTGCGCAGCCGTCTCCTCACGGTCACCCGGTCCGGTCGGTCCGGCGCGGGGATCCCGCTCAGCCGGGATCTCTGGCTGCCCCTGGAGACGAGCGGCACCGCCCTGCCCACCCAGGCGACCATGCCCACCCGGGTCACCGCGCCCGTCCCGGTCACAGCGGCGGGCCCGGCTGTCTCGTCAGCTCCATCCGCCCCGCTCGCGCAGGTCGGGTGACGGCATGAGCAAACCCGCCGCAACCATGCGCGACCACCCGGGGCTCGACCGCCCGGGCGCGATGGCGCACCGCACCGCCGTCGTCTGGGTCCCGGACTGGCCCGTCCTGGCCGCGATGCGCACGGGGGAGATCCCCGCGGACCTGCCCGCCGCGGTCCATGACGGCCGCCGGGTCCTGGTCGCATCGGCCCTGGCCCGGGCCGCAGGAGTCCGACGCGGCATGCGGCTGCGCACAGCCCAGGAGTGCTGCCCTGGCCTGGAGCTGCTGGCCGAGGACGAGGGGCGCGACACCCGGGAGTTCGAGCCGGTCGCCGTGGCCGTCGAGACGCTCGTGGCCGGCCTGGAGGTGGCCCGCCCGGGCCTCATGGTGCTGCCCGCCCTCGGGGCGAGCCGGTACCACGGCTCCGAGGAGTTGCTCGCCCAACGGATCGTCGAGCAGGTCGCCGCGCGCACCGGCTACGAGTGCCAGGTCGGCGCGGCCGACGGCATCCTCGCGGCGCTGCTGGCCGCCAGGACGTCGTTGCTCCTGCCGCCCGGAGCCACGCGCGACTACCTGACCGGTCAGCCCCTGGACGCGTTGCTGCACGCCGCGATGACCCCACGCGCGGTGACCGAGCTGCGTGACCTGATCAGCCTGTGGATCCGGCTGGGGCTACGGACACTGGGAGACCTGACCGCCCTCGCCGAGGCCGACGTGCACACGCGTTTCGGCGAACGCGGCCGCTGGGCCCACCGTATGGCCCGCGGAAGCGACCTGCGCCCGCCTGCCCGTCGCCGCATCGAGCCCGACATCGCGGTCGAGTCCGTCCTGGACCCGCCCGCCGAACGCGTCGACATCGCCGCCTTCGCCGCCCGCGGGCTCGCCGAGGAGCTCCACGCGCTCATCCTCGCCCAGTCGGTGACCTGCGCCCGGCTGCGCATCACGGCGCGCACCGAGTCCGGGACCGACCTGGTCCGGACCTGGCGCACCGATGACGGCGCCCTCGGCGGGCTCTCCGCGGCGCGCATCACCGACCGGGTGCGTTGGCAGCTCGAGGGCTGGCTCTCGGGCGCCCGGGCTGACGCCGGTGACCGTGACCTGGAGCCCTCCGCGCTGGTCAGGCTGGGTATCACGGCCGAGGGAGTGAGCCCGGCCGGCATGCAGCAGGGACGGTTGTGGGGGGCCGCCAGCGGGGACGAGCTGCGCGCCCGCCGGGCTACCGAGCGCGTGCAGGGTCTCCTCGGTGGGGGTGGCGTCCTCAGCGCGACCGTCCAGGGTGGGCGGGGCCTGCGCGACCAGGTGCACCTGGTCGCCTGGGGCGACGACGACGCCCCGACGCGGCCCGCCGACCAGCCCTGGCCGGGGCGGCTCCCCGCCCCCGCGCCCGCCACGATCCTTGCGACGGCGGCCGACGTCGAGGTCGTCGACGCCCAGGGCCACCCCGTCGTGGTGAACCTGCGCCTGGCGATGAGCGGGGCACCCGCGGTCGTCGTCACCGCCGAGGCGACCCGACCGATCATCGGCTGGGCCGGCCCCTGGCCGGTCTCCGAACGCTGGTGGACCACCGAACCCCAGCGCCGGGTCTACCTGCAGGCCGTGCTCGACGACGAGAGCGCGGTGCTGCTGGCCTGCACCGCTGGCCGGTGGACCTGGGAGGCGCTCTATGACTGAGGCCCCCGCCTATGCCGAGCTGCACGCGCACTCGGCCTTCAGCTTCCTCGACGGCGCGAGCCAGCCCGAGGAGATGGTTGCCGAGGCGGTCCGGCTCGGCCTGTCCGCGCTGGCGATCACCGACCACGACGGGCTCTACGGCGTCGTGCGCTTCGCCGAGGCCGCCCGCGATGCCGGGCTGGCCACGATCTTCGGCGCCGAGCTCCACCTCCCCACGAGCGACGGGGTGCTCGACCCTCCGACCGGGACCCCCGACCCGCAGTCCGCCCACCTGGTGGTGCTCGCCCGCGGACCGCAGGGCTACCGCAACCTGTCCGCCGCGATCGCCGACGCCCACCTGGAGACCGGACAGAAGGGCGCCGCGAGCTACACCCTCGACCGGCTCGGGGAGCAGTCCGCCGGGCAGTGGCTGGTCCTGACCGGGTGCCGCAAGGGGGCGGTCCGGCGCGCCCTGGGCGGACAACGACGGGGCCCGGCTGGGCAGCAGTGGGATCTTGCCGGCGCGCGCCACGAGCTCGACCGGCTCGTGGCCACCTTCGGCCACGACAACGTCGCGGTCGAGATCACCGACTCCGGTGACCCCTACGACTCCGAGCGCAACGACCACCTCGCCGACCTCGCCCGCGCCGCGAACCTCCCGCTCGTGGCGACCACCGCGGCCCACTACGCCCGGCCCCAGGACGGCGACCTGGCCGCCGCGCTCGCGGCGATCCGGGCCCGGTCGTCCCTCGACGAGATCGCCGGGTGGCTGCCGGCCGCGCCCGCTGCCCACCTGCGCTCGGGCGCGGAGATGGTCCTGCGCCATTCCCTTCACCGCGAGGCGGTCGCGACCGCGGCCGCACTCGGAGAGGAGTGCGTCTTCGACCTCGCGCTCGTGGCCCCCAACCTGCCGCCCTACAAGGTCCCAGCCGGGCACACCGAGGCGACGTG
Source organism: Sanguibacter gelidistatuariae (assembly GCF_900096585.1). Taxonomy (GTDB): domain Bacteria; phylum Actinomycetota; class Actinomycetes; order Actinomycetales; family Cellulomonadaceae; genus Sanguibacter; species Sanguibacter gelidistatuariae. The sequence goes on along the minus strand of NZ_FMYH01000006.1, from coordinate 225,342 downwards.
GTTGCGCGAGCTGGTCCGCGAGGGCGCCTACCAGCGGTACGGCCCGCGCGACCGGGAGACCGAGGCGGGGGCCTACGCACAGATCGATCGGGAGCTGCGGATCATCGAGGACCTCGACTTCCCCGGGTACTTCCTCATCGTCTACGACCTCGTGGAGTTCTGTCGGGTCAACGGCATCCTGGCGCAGGGGCGTGGATCCGCGGCGAACTCCGCCGTCTGCTACGCGCTGGGGATCACGGCCGTGGACGCCGTCAAGCACAACCTGCTCTTCGAACGCTTCCTCGCCCCCGAGCGCGACGGCCCCCCGGACATCGACGTCGACATCGAGTCCGGGCGCCGCGAAGAGGTCATCCAGCACGTCTACGAGACCTTCGGCCGCCGTCACGCGGCCCAGGTCGCCAACGTCATCTCCTACCGGCCGCGCTCCGCGATCCGCGACGCCGCGCGGGCGCTCGGCTACGACGTCGGGCAGCAGGACGCCTGGAGCAAGCACATCGAGCGGTGGGGGTCGCTGCGCCCCCAGCCGGCGACCGACGCGGCCCCCGTGGACCCGGTGCCCGAGCGGGTCGTCGATCCGCTGGCCAGCACCGCCGACGACGAGCGCGCCGACAGTGCCAACAGTGCGACCACGTCGCGCACCGCGCGCCAGGACCGGTCGCAAGCCCGGGAGGGCATGTGGCACAAGGGCCCTGTCGTCGAGCAGGACGATACCCAGGACATCCCCGCGCCCGTGATCGACCTGGCAGAGCGGCTGCTGCACCTGCCGCGGCACCTGGGCATCCACTCCGGCGGCATGGTCCTGTGCGACCGCCCCGTCGTGGAGGTGTGCCCGGTGGAGTGGGCGAGGATGCCCGGTCGCACGGTTCTGCAGTGGGACAAGGAGGACTGCGCCGACGCCGGCCTGGTGAAGTTCGACCTGCTGGGGCTGGGCATGCTCACGGCGCTGCGGATCGCCTTCGAGCAGGTCCGCGAGCACGAGGGGATCGAGCTCACCCTGCACGGGCTGCCGCAGGAGGACCCGGCGGTCTACGACCTGTTGTGCGCGGCGGACACCATCGGGGTGTTCCAGGTCGAGTCGCGCGCGCAGATCTCCACCCTGCCGCGGCTGCGACCCGAGAAGTTCTACGACATCGTCATCGAGGTCGCGCTCATCCGCCCCGGCCCGATCCAGGGCAACTCCGTGCACCCCTACATCGAACGCAAGCGTGGTCGGCAGGACGTCACCTACCTCCACCCGTCGTTGGAGAAGTCGCTGGCCAGGACCCTGGGGGTGCCGCTCTTCCAGGAACAGCTCATGCAGATGGCGATCGACGTCGCCGACTTCACCCCGGCTGAGGCCGACCAGCTCCGCCGAGCCATGGGGTCCAAGCGGTCCGTCGAACGGATGGAGGCGATGCACGAGCGCCTGCTCGACGGCATGGCGGCGAAGGGGATCGACCGGGACACGGGGGAGGAGATCTTCGGCAAGCTCAAGGGCTTCGCCGACTTCGGCTTCCCGGAGTCCCACGCCTACTCCTTCGCATACCTCGTCTACGCGAGCGCCTGGCTCAAGGTCCGTCACCCCGCGGCGTTCTACGCCGGGCTGCTCGCCGCGCAGCCGATGGGCTTCTACTCACCACAGTCCCTCGTCGCCGATGCCCGACGCCGTGGGGTCACCGTGCTGCGCCCGGACATCAACGCCTCGGGCGCCCAGGCGCTCGTGGAGCGGGTCCCGGACGGGCTCGGGGGGAGCGGGCTCGGGGTGCTCGGGGTGCGATTGGGGTTGGCCTCCGTGCGCAGCGTGGCCGACGACGTCGCGCAGAGGCTCGTGGCGGAGCGCGCGGCGGGCGGGCCCTTCGCCGACCTGCGTGACCTGGCGCGGCGGGGGTCGCTGACCACCGTGCACCTGGAGTCGTTGGCGACCGCGGGGGCGGTCGACTCGCTCGGCGTCGGCCGGCGCGAGGCGCTGTGGGCGGCGGGCGCGCTCGCGCAGGAACGGCCCGACACCCTGCCAGGCGTCTCGGTGGGGGTCAGCGCACCGATGCTGCCGGGGATGAGCGAGCTGGAGATCGCGGTCGCCGACGTCTGGTCGACCGGGGTGACGGTCGGGTCCTACCCCACGGAGCACGTGCGCCCTGGGCTGACCGCGGCCGGTGTGCTGACGGTCCAGGAGTGCTTCACGCACGAGGCGGAACGCCGGGTGTCCGTGGCCGGTGTGGTCACTCACCGCCAGCGGCCGGGCACCGCGCGGGGTGTGACGTTCATCTCTCTCGAGGACGAGACCGGGCAGCTCAACGTCGTCTGCTCGCCCGGCCTGTGGCAGCGCTTCCGGCGGGTTGCCCGCACGTCTGCTGCCCTCGTGGTGCGCGGGCGGATCGAACGCGCCGATAACGCCACGAATCTTGTCGCCGAGCACATGTCCGCACTATCACTGCAGGTCGCGACATCTTCACGAGATTTCCGCTGAAGGTCGTGTTTCCTTCGGGTCAAACGTCCTGGGTATGGCTAGGCTGAACTGATGCCGTCGATTGGTCCTCTTGTCGCGTACCCGTTCACCCCGCGTGGGGAGGACGGGCGTCTGCTGACCCGTTCGTTCGAGCAGCTTGTCGACTCCGCGATCGTGGCCGGCGTGAGCGCGATCGGCGTGCTGGGCAGCACCGGCGGCTTCGCGTACATGCCTCGGTCGGCGCGCAAGCGCATCGCCCGCAGCGCGGTCGAGGTCGCGGACGGCCGGGTGCCGGTCGTCGTCGGGGTCGGTGCGCTGAGCACCGCGGAGGTGCTGGCCAACCTGGACGAGGCAGCGGGCGTCGGGGCGTCCGGCGCGCTCTTGCAGCCCATGGCTTACCAGCCGCTGCAGTTCGACGAGATCTTTGGCCTCTACAAGGACGCGTCCTCGGCGGCCACCATCCCGATCTGGGTCTACAACAACCCCGCCACGACCGGGCACCGGTTCTCCGTCGCGGAGCTGGCCAAGCTCGGCCGGCTGTCCGGGGTGGCCGGGTTCAAGGATCGCGGCGTGAACGCCGCGGACATCAAGGACCGCATCGAGAAGATCACCGCCGAGCTGCCCCAGCGCACCGCGAAGCGACTCGACTGGGGCTTCAGCGGTGACGGGCTCGGGGCGCAGATCCTGCTCTCCGGGGCCTCCGCCTGGCACTCGGCCCTCGCCGGCGTGCTGCCCGAGATCTGTGTCGCGATCACCACGGCTGCCGTGGTCGACCGCGCGCCAGAGGCGAGGGCGTTGCAACGTCAGCTCACGCCGCTGTCGATCATCATGCGCCAGTACGGTGGCATCCGGACCGCGCACACGATCGCCGGGCTGCTCGGCCTCGATGCAGGCGTGCTCCCCAAGCCGTTGCTCCCGCTGCCGCGCGACGCGCGTGCGCTGGTGAAGATGGCCCTGGCCGGGATCGACGTCCCCGTGCCTGCGCCGCCCAAGCGTGAACGCGCCAAGGCGACCCCCGTGACCGACGACGACGGTTCAGCCGACACCGGCGCCGGACTCGGCGACGGCAGCGCTGGCGATGTCAGCGAGCCAGTGCGGTCCGGGCGTCACTCCGGCTGAGGTCGCTCTGGCTGACACCACTTTGGCTGACACCACACCGGAGCTGCTCGCCGATGTCCTAGGGTCGGTACATGCGCAGCGTCGAACTGATCGAGTCCTGGCCCGTCACGAACGCCTCTGTGGCGGTGATCTCGGCGGCGGGGGAGACCCTGGCCGCTCATGGTGATCAGGACCGGGTCTACCGTCTTGCCTCCGTCACCAAGCTGCTCACCGCGTATGCGGCGCTGGTCGCCGTCGAGGAGGGGGCCGTCGAGCTCGACGATGCGGCCGGCCCCGAGGGCGCGACGATCCGCCACCTCCTGGCGCACACCGCAGGCTACGACTTCGCCGAGCGCACGATCCGTGCCACCCCGGGGGACCGGCGGATCTACTCCAACGCGGGCTTCGAGGTCCTTGCCGAGGTGATTGCCGAACGTTCGGGGATCGACTTCGCTGCCTACGTCCGCGAGGCCGTGCTCCTGCCGCTCGGCATGGAGTCGACGGACTTCGCGGGGTCCCCGGCAGCCGGAGCGAGTTCGACCGCCGGTGACCTGGCGGCGTTCGCCGCCGAGCTGCAGAACCCGAGGCTGCTGCACCGGGCGACGCTCACCGAGGCGACCACGGTCGCCTTCCCGGGGCGCAAGGGCGTGCTTCCCGGCTTTGGCCGCCAGGATCCCAACGACTGGGGCTTAGGCTTCGAGATCCGGGACGGCAAGTCCCCGCACTGGACCGGGTCGTCGAGCTCGCCGCAGACCTTCGGCCACTTCGGCCAGGCGGGAACGTTCGTGTGGGTGGACCCCCAGGCGCAGGTGGCGTGCGTCGCGCTCACCGACCGCAACTTCGGCCCGTGGGCCGCGGAGGTCTGGCCCGTGTTCACGGACGCGGTGCTGGGCGAGCTGGGAAGCTGAGGCTCGTCGGGTCGTAGGTGCGTCTCGTATCGACCGGGACTGACCCGGGGAGTGCTTGGCGAGGCGATCCGTAATCAATCGACTCGTAATCGACTGTTCATGGGTGCCTCTGCGCATTCGCGCACGTCTCTGCAGGGCGAATTGAGCAGCGCTGATGAGACCCCTGCGCGTCAGCGTTCAGGGAAGGCGGCAACGTCGAGAGCCCAGGCCTCTGTCGCACTGGCGAGATCGTTGAGCGACGAGGAGATCTCGACGAAGTAGCTATACAGGTCGCCGCCATCGGCGTAGCCGGTGAGCCAAGGCGGCTCAGCCTCGAGCGAGAGGTGCACCCGGATGGTCACAGAATCTGCGTCGCGACGCGCCAAGCTGACCGCGAGATTCGGCTCAGTGAACGACAGCAGGTGCTCATCGTCACCGCCGACGAATGGGGCGGGTTCGACGATCCCGGACAGCACGCCACGGAACCACCCTTCCAGCTCCCGCGCTTCCCATGTCGCGAGGCAGGGATCGACGAATGACCACGACCGGCTGTCGGGGAGCGCGATGGTCGCGGCGACGACCAGCCAATTCGCGTCCCAGTCCAATCGCATCCCTGAGGTGCCGAACTGGTATCTCAGCAAGCTCAGGTCGAACGCGGTTCCGTCGCTGGACTCGAGCCGCATCTATCTGCCGCCTTGCCGGAACACCATCTCAGTGATCCAGATGGGCGCGAACGGCGAGGTGCAGTTCGGGGGCGTCGGATAGTCCTTGAGGACCTCCAGGCGCTCCCCGATGTTGAGGGCGCGTACCCGATGCTCGGCGTGCTCGATCCCGATCTGGGCCAGGCAGTGGTTCATTGCCCACTGCAGGCGGTCAGGGGCGTCCGTCATCTCCGCCTCGATGGTGTCCAGCAGTGCAGGGAGACTGAGGCCCTCAGGCCTCCTTGCCACACGTTCGGTGGTCAGCGCCCATCCGGCGCTTGCCACCACGGGATCCGGATCAGCGAACCAGGCGACGCGAAGTTCCTCGGCGTGGGGGTTCATCTTCACCACGTAGTTGACCAGCCAGTTGTGCACCTTGGGGGGTGCGCGCCTGGCGCAGCATGGTGTCCAGCTCGTCACGCCCGAAGGACTTGGGACGGCAGATGAGGAGCGCCAGCAGCCGCGCCGCGGTGTCGTCGGTGTCCCACAGCTCGCGCGCTAGGTCTTGTTGGGTCTTGAGCCGCTTGGCGATCGCACGAAGCTTGCCGAGGTTCACTCCGTGGTCGTCGCTGTGCTTGGCGTTCACCAGACGGACCCTCGGATCGTCGAGTGCAGCCAGTTCGGCCATCACCGCGGCCACTTGTGCGTCGGTCGTCGTCTCCATCGCCGTCATCTGGGCCACCTCAGCTGTCCGTCGCGCCTCGGCCGAGCCTACAACGCGGCTTCCGCAGCGCCATTGCACCAGGGCGCTGCTCTCTGCGGAGCCTTGACGTCTAGAACGGTGGGGTCTCGGGGAACCTGGCAGGTTCCGCGGGTGTGTCTGGTGGTGGGTCGGTTTCCTGGTCAGGTTTAGTGCCGGTGCCGGTGCCGGTGCCGGTGCCGGTGCCGGTGCCGGTGCCGCGTTCGGTGAGTGCGTCGTGGGTGATGTAGGTCCGTCCTGAGGGTGCGGTCCAGCGCACGCTGGCGCCGAGGGGTCCGGCTTTCCGGTTCGGGCCGCCGGGGCCACTCTGACGATCCGGTCCGCCTGGTCTGCCGGGGTTCTCGGGGTTCTCGGGGGTGTTGCCGGGTGGGGTGGTGATGACGTCGGAGTGCCAGTGGGTGCGGTGTCTCATATGGTGGTGTTTGGTGCAGAGGTGGATGATGTTGGTTTGGTCGGTGGTGCCGCCTAGTGCCCAGTCGGTGACGTGGTCGGTTTCGCAGCGGGTGGCTCTGCGGGCGCAGCCGGGGAATCGGCAGTGTTCGTCGCGGAGGCGGAGCCAGGCTTTGAGGTCGGCGGGGACTGTGTAGCGGTCGCGGTCGACGCCGAGGATGGCGCTCGTGTGGGGGTGGGTGAGGATCCGCAGGAATGACGGGGCTCTTCCGCACAGCTCGCGGGCGGTGTCGGGGTCGATGGGTCCGTAGCCTTCGAGCTCGCCGGGTTCGTCTCCGCCCAGGAGGGTCAGGACCGGGACGGTGATGGCGACGGTGGGTCGGATGCCGCGCAAGGTCTGACGCATGAGCCGGGCACCGGCGCCCTGGAGACTCTCTCCAGGACGCCTGGACGTCCCAGGACCAGCGCCGCCGCCTTCGCCGCGGTCGCCGTCATCGATGCTGCCGCTGCCGCTGCCGCTGCCGTCGTGGCCGCACCCGCAGCCGTCTGAGTCTCTGCCGAGCGCCTGGTGGAAGGCGTCGTGGGCGTCGTCGTCGAGGGTGAGTGCGGCGAGGATGTCGGTGCGGAGCTGGGGGAGGGTGCGTGGGTCGTCGGGGTGGGCCAACGCGGCTGCACCGTCGGACAATCGGTTGAAGATGGCGGTGGCTGTGGTGGCGGGTAGGTGGGCGTGGAGCCACGCCATGCCGTCCAGGTCAGCCTCGAGCAGCACGGTGCGCCCGATCGCGGCCTCCTCGTGGCGAACGGTGAGGGGGAGGGGGTCGAGGCGGTCGCGTTCGCGGACTGCGGCCCGCTTGAACACCGACACGGTGAGGTGCTTGGCGCGGGGGATGAGGGTCGTCTCCGCTCGGGCCCGGGCGTGGGGGTTCAGGTCGGCGATGTGGTTGATCATCACCTGGGCGTGGCGGTAGGTGATTGACCCTTGCGTGAGCGCGGCGGCGGTCGCGCGGAGCTCGGTGGCCAGGACGCGGGCGTCGTCGAGCAGGTGCGCGGCGGTGGTGTGGGGTAGGTGCAGGGCGCAGGCCAGCTCCGCGGTCACTGACACCATGTCCAGGTTCGGGTCGCCGGGGGCCATCATGAGCTCGGTCGGGGTCAGGGACGACGTGCGCAGCGTCTCGATGAGGGTGGTGCGCATGGCCGTCATGGAATTGATCATCTGGTCCGCAGTGACGATGGCCGCCAGCAGCTCCGCCGTGGCGGTATCACCGGGGGCGTCTTCGTCGTCGAAGCTCAGGTTCTCAACCATGATCAGAACCTACATTCGACCACTGACATTTTATGGCGAGACCATTCGAACTAGTCGAGACGCGACGAAGGACGCGATGCCCGGCACACCCACCGGACCCACCCGCCCAGGCCCGACATTGCCGTCGCGCATCCGGTCCCTTTCCATGAACCGACGCTACGCCGAGGGGCTGACATTCTGCGACGAGGCCGCACGCCGGCGTACAGGGGAGGCGAGGTGAGAAAAAGTGTGCCAAGCGCATCGCATGGAAGCCCGCGGACGAGGCGCCTACAAGAATCGGCGTGGACTTCGGCCCTGCAGGCCCCCGCCAGATCGCCGCCAGATCGCCGACCGGGCCAATGGTCCCAACACCGTTCTCACGAGTTGACGATATGATGAAGTCATCAATCCGCAAATGAGAGGCGCAAGCAATGCCGGTGCGACCCACCAACGACGCTCGTCCCCTGATGGTCAGCCCCGCGGGCGCGACCGGGCCTGAGGTGACGTCCCAGGAGATCGGCATCGATGACTTCTCCGACGCCCATCGCCCGCTCTACGAGGTCAAGGCCAACCTCTTCAAGGGGGTCTCTCACCCCGTCCGGGTGCGCGTCCTGGAGGTCCTGTCGGCCGCGCCCGACGACGTCTCCGTCGCCGACCTCATCGCGGACACGGGCCTGGAGGCGTCGCACCTCTCGCAGCACCTCTCGGTGCTGCGTCGGCACAATCTTGTCGTCGCCGAGCGTCGGGCGAGCCAAGTCTTCTACCGGCTCGCCTTCCCCGAGGTGGCCGACCTCATGTCGGTCTCACGAGCGCTGCTCATCAAGATCCTCGAGCGCACCCACGATCAGCTGGTCTCGACCGTGAGCAGCGCAGAAGCCCCCACCCAGAGCCTCACCCAGATGCCGATGCCGAGATGACCGCCTCCCGCCGCGTCACCTCACTCCTGCCGACGTGGAAGGACTACCGCTCGGTGCCCCGCACCTGGCGCGGTGACCTGATCGCCGGGATCACGGTCGCGATCATTGCGCTCCCGCTCGCCCTGGCCTTCGGCGTGAGCTCCGGCGCCGGAGCCGCGAGCGGCCTCGTCACCGCGATCGTCGCCGGCGTCGTCGCGGCAGTGTTCGGCGGCTCCAACGTCCAGGTGTCCGGTCCGACCGGAGCGATGGTCGTTGTGCTCGGCCCGATCGTCGCCTCCCACGGACCCGGGGCGATCGCCGTCGTCAGTCTCATGGCTGGGACGATCGTCGTCGTTGCGGGGCTGCTGCGCCTGGGTCGCGTCGTCTCCTATATCCCCTGGCCCGTGATCGAAGGGTTCACCCTCGGGATCGCCGTGATCATCTTCGCCCAGCAGGTGCCCTCCGCAGTCGGCGCCCACGCGGGCGCGAGCACCAACGCGATCGTCTCTGCCGTGCAGTCGCTGGGGCAGGTGAGCGGACCCCAGGCGCTCTGGTCCGTCGCGGCCGTGGCGCTGGTCGCCGTGATCATGGTGTTCGCGCCGCGCGTGCACCCGCAGCTGCCCGGATCGATCGTGGGGATCGTCGTCGTCTCGGTCCTGGTGAGCATCGCCGGGATCTCGCTGACCCGGATCGGCGCCCTGCCGAGCTCGCTGCCCGCCCCGGGGCTCCCGGCGATGACCACGGCGGACTTCAGTGCGCTCCTCGGGCCGGCGTGCGCCGTCGCCGTGCTCGCTGCGGTCGAGTCGTTGCTCTCGGCTCGGGTGGCCGCGTCGATGGCGGACACCGGGCGCTACGACGCCGATCGTGAGCTCGTCGGACAAGGGCTCGCCTCGATCGCCTCCGGCATGTTCGGCGGCATGCCCGCAACCGGTGCCATCGCGCGGACCGCCGTCAACGTCCGGTCGGGCGGACGCAGCCGCCTCGCCTCGATCGTGCACGCGGCCAGCCTCCTCGGGGTCGTCTACCTGGCCGCCGGCGTCGTCTCGGAGATTCCCCTGGCCGCACTGGCAGGTGTGCTCATGGTCACCGCGTGCCGGATGGTCTCCAGGACGACCGTCCGCAGCGTCCTCAGGTCGAGCCGCTCCGACGCGGTCGTCTTTGTCGTGACCGCCGTCATCACGGTCTCCTTCGATCTCATCGTCGCTGTCGGGATCGGCATCGCCGTCGCGGCCTTCTTTGCGCTGCGGACGCTGGCGCGCTCGGGTACGGTCCATCGCGAGTCGCTTCCCGGCGCCCAGCATCCCGAGGATGCCTGCATCGCCCTCCTCCGGCTCGACGGCGCCCTGTTCTTCGGCGCCGCCGACCGCATGCACGACGTGGTCACCGGGATCGAGGACGTGTCGGTGGTCATCCTGCGGATGTCCCAGCTGCAGGTGCTCGATGCCACCGGGGCGCGCGTCGTCACCGAGATGATCCAGGCCCTCGAACGACGCGGCGTGACTGTCCTCGTCAAGGGGATCCAGCCGCACCACCAGCGCCTGGCCGACACGGTCGGGGTGATCGCCTCGCTGCGCCACCGCAACCACCTGTTCACCGACCTCGATGCGGCGGTCGCGCACGCCCGCAGCCACGCCATGCGCTCGTCCGGCCCGGTGCCGGCGCCGACATCGGAGATGTTGCGGTCGGTGCGCGACTGACGCCAGAAGGAGCGCCCGGCAACCTGCCGGCTGGGACCCGCAGCGCGTCCTGTACACACGCGCCGCGCTCGACTAGGGTCATCTCGATAATCGATATGCCCCATCCGGTCGATCCCAGGAGCCCAACATGGCGTACACATCCGAGGTCCCCGCCCTCCACGAGGCACAGCCCCGCTCCGCGCGCTGGATCCGGGTGCTGGCCGGACTCATCCTTCTCATCGGGGTGGTCGCGGGGGGCTCCGGGGTGATCTACGCCGTCAACTCCCTCACCATCGTCCCGGCCACGGTCCACGTCCCGGTCACCCTCCTGCCCGACGACGGAAGCTGGGACAGCGTCCAGCTCGCCATCGAGGGTGTCCAGATCGAGGACGGGTGGATTACCACTCTTCCGCCCGCGGGATTCGGGACCGGCGACGGCGGTCAGGTCACCGTCGCGGCCTGGGGCTCGACCTACCTCGAGCAGTTCCTCAGCCGCGGGGACGTGCTCGTGGGCGGCCTCGCACTGCTGGCCGGCGCGATGCTGCTGCGACCTATCCTGCTCAGCGTCGCGGCGGGCTCGCCGTTCGCAACCGGGAATGCCCGCAGACTCTCCCTGCTCGCCCTGGTGATCGCCGTCGCGGGGTCGCTCGCCCCGTTGCTGCCCCAGATCGCCGGTGTCCGCGTCCTGGAACGGCTCGGCCTCGCCGACGACGGGATCTTCTCGACGACGCCGCAGCTCACGCTCGAACCCTTGCTCGTCGCGGCGCTCGTCCTGGTGGTCGCTGCAGCCTTCCGCTCCGGGGAGCAGCTGGCCCGCGACTCCGACGGGCTGGTCTGAGTCGTGCCGGCTCGCACAGACGAGTCCGCCGACGGCGAGGACCACCTCGTCGTCTGTCACCTGGACGAGCTGCTCATAGCCCGTGGCATGACCCTCGTCGAGCTCGCCGCCCGGTCCGGGATCACCGTCGCGAACCTCTCGGTGCTCAAGAACGACCGCGCCCGCGCGATCCGCTTCACGACCCTCACTGCGATCTGCCGGGCCCTCGACTGCGAGCCCGGCGATCTCCTCAGCCTGCGGCCGCGACACCAGCCCTGACTGGTCCTTCACGACGCCCCTCGCCCACCACCCCGACCACGATGAGCGTCTGCGCCGCGATGTACGTGACCATGACCCAGAACCCCTGCCCTGGGAGCGACCAGCCGTCCACGAAGGCGTTGAGCGCGATGAGCGAGTCCGAGACGACAAAGATCGCCCCGCCGATCGCCACGAGACGGCCGACGCCGGTCGCCAGAGCCGCCATGAGCGCGAGCGTCGTCCCGTAGACGATCACCGGTACGAGCAGGGACCCCGCCCCCGGCGCGCACGTGACGACGAGGGCGACCAGGGCGAGGAGATAGGGGACGGCGAGCCATCGGCGTCGGGCAGGGTAGGCGGGGGAGAGCACGCTTGCGCGCCGGAAGGGCCAGAAGGCTGCGACGAAGACCACCTGGGCCACGAGGAAGAAGGCGATCATGACGATGAAGCTGGCGCCCTCGGGTGCTAGATCGGGGGCGGTGTCCCCGAGCCAGGAGAAGGCGAGCGAGACCAGCGTGAGGCGGATGAGGCGGCCGCGTGGGGCGCCCGCCGTCGCTGCGGCGAGGGCCAGCGCCAGGAGCGGCATGAGCAGCCACTGAGACACCTGGGCGAGCCTCTCCAGGTCGGCGAGCTGGGCCCCCAGATGCACGAGGGAGACCGCCGCGAAGACGGCGACGATGGCGCGGGTCACGGTGCGCTGTCGCGCGCCGGAGGCAACGAGGGGAGCAGTCACACACATCTCCATTGATGTCAGAGTGCCGATGTCAGAGCGCCGAACCAGGAGACGAAAAAGGCCCTGATCCGAAGACCAAGGCCAATCTCATTCGCTGTCTCAACGAGTGCCCAGAGGGGGACTTGAACCCCCACGTCCTTACGGACACTAGCACCTCAAGCTAGCGCGTCTGCCATTCCGCCACCTGGGCAGGTGGACCTTCGAGAACTTTTCGCTCTCTTGGGTGCGTCGGAAAATCTAGCACGGTTTCGGTGTCGGGCATGAATCGGGGGTCGGGTGGAGACTGACGGGTGTGTGTTCCGTGCCGCGAGCACGGCCTGTCACGGTCCAGGCGGCCCTCTGGCAGAGTAGGGTTTTCGCTGTTCAGCGCTGCAATGCCGCGGATTCTAGGGAGATGAGGAGGCCGCATGTCCGGTCAGCGAGTACGTACGGCCACTGTGAGGCGGAACACAGCCTCGATTCGGCCACCGGCTGTTGCCCCCGTCGATACCGTGCCCCAGTGGTTGAAGAACGCCGCGGGCTGGTCGTGGCGACTCATCCTCGTGGTCATCGCCATCTCCCTCGTCGTCTTCGCCACGGCGAAGGTCCAGCTCGTCTTCATCGCGTTCTTCATCGCGCTCGTGTTCACGGCTGTGCTGCGCCCGGTCGTGAACTTCTATTCCAAGGTCATGCCGCGGGGCCTGGCCACGGCCCTGGCGATGTTGACCGGCCTGCTCGTGATCGGGGGACTGTTCACGTACGTCATCGCCTCGGTCGCCGGACAGTGGCATTCGCTCTCCGAGCAGTTCACGACCGGCATCGGGCGGATCTTCGACTTCCTCGAGAACGGGCCGCTGCCGTTCTCGATCACCGCTGCGGACTTCGACACGTGGTTGGCCTCGGCGCAGAAGTGGGTCCAGCAGCATGCCGGGGACATCGCCGGCACCGCCTTCGAGCAAGCTGGGACGGTCGTCGAGATCTTCACCGCCCTCGCCCTCGCCGTCTTCTGCACCATCTTCTTCCTCGCCCGCGGCGGCGCGATGTGGACGTGGTTCCTCAACCAGCTGCCCATGCGGATGCGCGCGACGTGGAAGATCGTCGGCGGCGCCGGGTGGTACACCTTCTCCGGGTACACCCGCGGGACCGTGATCATCGCGATCACCGACGGCCTGCTGGCCGGGATCTTCCTGTCGATCCTGGGCGTGCCGCTCGCGGCGCCGCTCGCGGTCCTCGTCTTCATCGGCGCGTTCATCCCGCTCATCGGCGCGCCCGCCGCCATGGTCATCGCCATGGTGGTCGCCCTCGCGGTCGACGGCGTGGTCAAGGCCGCCATCGTCGGCATCGGGATCGCCCTCATCGGGCAGTTCGAGGGCCATGTGCTGCAACCCCTCGTCATGGGCAAGCAGGTCTCCCTGCACCCGATGGTCGTCGCGGTCTCGGTGACCTGCGGGACGCTTCTGGCCGGGATCCTCGGCGCGGTGATCGCCGTGCCGCTGGTTGCGGTGTTCTGGGCAGTCTTCTCCAAGCTGCGGCGACACCTCGACCCACCGATGGTGGAGGAGGTCGTCGACGAGGACGACGGCGATCATCGCGACGACGGCGAACATCCCGATCACGGCCACCATGACGACGACGGCGCCGGGGACGCACACGCTGACCACGACGCCGAGGCCCACCCCGCGGAGTCCTGATGCGGATCGGGATTCCCGCCGAGGTCAAGGACAACGAGCTGCGCGTCGCGTTGACCGCCGACGGCGCGCACCACCTCGTGCGGGCCGGTCACCAGGTCCTCGTGCAGGCCGGGGCCGGGGCTGGCTCCGCGATCAGCGACGCCGACTACGCAGCAGCCGGCGCGCGCATCGTCGATGACGCCGCGAGCCTGTGGCGGGCCGCCCAGATCCTCTGCAAGGTCAAGGAACCGCTCCCGCAGGAGTACCCCTACCTGCGCCCCGACCTCGTGCTCTTCGCCTACCTGCACCTGGCCGCGAATGGCCCCTGCACCCAGGCCCTGCTCGACGCCGGAACGACGGCGATCGCCTACGAGACCGTCCGGCTCCCGGACGGCTCGCTGCCCCTGCTGGCCCCCATGAGCGAGATCGCCGGGCGCCTGGCGCCCCAGGTCGGCGCGTTCTACCTGCTGCGGTCCGAGGGCGGGTCAGGCATCCTCATGGGCGGCGTCCCGGGCACCCGGCCGGCCAAGGTCGTCATCATCGGCGGCGGGACCGCCGGGCGCAACGCCGCCCAGATCGCCGTCGGGATGCGGGCCTCCGTGACCGTGATCGACCTGTCTGCCACGACCCTGGCGGGCATCGACACCGAGTTCGGCGGCGCCGTGCGCACCGTGATGTCGACCGCCCAGGCGATCGACCGCGAGGTCTCCCGAGCAGACCTGGTGATCGGGGCGGTCCTGGTCCCCGGCGCCCGGGCCCCGCGACTGGTCTCGAACGACCTCGTCTCACGGATGCCGCCCGGTTCGGTCCTCGTGGACATCGCCGTCGACCAGGGTGGCTGCTTCGAGGGCACTCACCCCACCACGCACACCGACCCGACCTACCGGGTCCACCAGAGCACGTTCTACGCGGTCGCGAACATGCCCGGAACCGTGCCGGTCACGAGCACCCAGGCGCTGACCAACGCGACGCTGCCGTACCTCACCGTGCTGGCGGCGGGGCTCGCCACAGAGGTGCCTGCCGATCCCGCCGCGAACCCGACCGACGTCGTCGGGCAGCTGCTGCGCCGCGAGCCGGAGCTCGCCGCCGGGCTCATGACCCAGGGCGGCCGGCTGGTCAGCGCCCAGGTGGCGCTGGCACACGGGATGGTGCACGCACCAGCCCCCGGAGCCTGATGCCGGTCGCGGGACGCTTCTCGGGTGCGAAGTCGACCTGAGCCCACTTCTCACGTATGAATGGGTGTCATGCCCCTCTCCAAAAACCAGCTCGAGCCCACCAACCCCTTCTCGAGCCCCTCGATCCTGCCCTACGGCCTCCCCGACTTCGCGGCCATCCGCGACGAGCACTACCTCCCGGCCGCGCGGGCCGGCATGGTCGCCGAGGTCGCCGAGATCGCAGCGATCATCGCCAACCCCGAGCCGCCGACCGTCGAGAACACCCTCGAGGCTCTCGAGCGCAGCGGTGACCTGCTCGGACGCACGCTGAGCGTGCTCTACAACGTCGCCAGCTCCGACTCCAGCGCCGTGCTCGAGGACATCGAGGAAGAGCTCGTCCCCGAGCTCTCCGCCCACCACGACTCGATCTTCATGGACGCCGCCCTCTACGCCCGGGTCGCCCTGCTCGACGCCGCGGCCCGCGCCGGCCAGGTGAGCCTGACCCCCGACAGCGCATGGCTGCTGACCAACCTCCTGCTGGACTTCCGGCGCTCGGGGATCAACCTCTCCGAGACCGACCAGGAGACGCTGCGTGACCTCAACGCGCGCATCACCTCCCTCGAGGCCGCCTTCGGTCGCAAGCTCCTCGCCGGCGCCAACGCCGCAAGCGTCCTGGTCACCGACAAGGCCGACCTCGAGGGCCTGCCCGACGACGCCGTCGCGGCCGCCGCGCAGGCCGCTGCGGACCGCGGCGAGCAGGGCAAGTACCTCCTGGAGATGCAGCTGCCCACCCAGCAGGGTGTGCTCGCCTCGCTGCGCCGTCGCGGCGTGCGTCAGCGCGTCCACGAGGCCTCGGTGACCCGCGGTGCGACCGGCGACGACACCGACACCCGCGAGACCGTCCTGGAGCTGGTCAAGCTGCGTGCCGAGCACGCCACGCTCCTCGGCTACGCCCACCACGGTGCCTACATCGCCGAGGACGCCACGGCCAAGACGACCGAGGCGATCAACGCCATGCTCGCCCCGCTCGCCCCGGCCGCAGCCGCGAACGCCGCGGCCGAGGCCGCCGACCTGCAGGAGGCCCTGGTCGCGGACGTCGGCGACCCCTCCGCGGTGCTCGAGGCCTGGGACTGGGCGTACTACGCCGAGCGGGTCCGCAAGGACCGCTACTCCCTCGACGACGCGCTGCTGCGCCCCTACCTCGAGCTCGAGAAGGTCGTCCAGGACGGCGTCTTCAAGGCCGCGACCGAGCTCTACGGCGTGACGTTCACCGAACGCACCGACCTCGTGGGCTACCACCCCGACGTGCGCGTCTTCGAGGTGCACGACGGTGACGGGACCGGCCTGGGCCTGTTCCTCGCCGACTACTACACCCGGGAGTCCAAGCGCGGGGGCGCGTGGATGAACAACCTCGTCGACCAGAGCTTCCTGCTCGACGAGCGTCCCGTCATCGTCAACAACCTCAACATCGTCAAGCCGCCCGCGGGGGAGCCGACCCTGCTCGTCTTCGACGAGGTCATCACGCTGTTCCACGAGTTCGGGCATGCGCTGCACGGGCTCTTCTCCGCCGTGCACTACCCCTCGCACTCGGGCACCGAGGTGCCCCGGGACTTCGTCGAGTACCCCTCGCAGGTCAACGAGATGTGGGCCTGGGACGAGGAGATCCTGCGCAGCTACGCCGTGCACCACCAGACCGGCGAGCCCCTGCCGGCCGAATGGGTCCCCGCGATGATCAACTCCCGCCAGTTCAACGAGGGCTTTGCGACGTCGGAGTACCTCGCCGCGACACTGCTCGACCAGGCCTGGCACCAGATCGGACCGGAGGCGGTCCCGACCGCCGTCGAGCAGGTGCTGCCCTTCGAGGCGGCTGCGCTCGAGGCCGCCGGGCTGGCCCTGCGGGCGGTCCCCGCCCGCTACCGCACGACGTACTTCAACCACGTGTTCGGGGGCGGGTACTCCGCCGGGTACTACTCCTACATCTGGTCGGAGGTCCTCGACGCGGACACGGTCGAGTGGTTCACCGAGAACGCTGCCGACGGTCGGGCGCTCAACCGGGCCAGCGGGGACCGGTTCCGGGCCCAGCTGCTCGCGGTCGGCGGGTCGATGGACTCCATGGAGGCCTTCGCCCAGCTCCGCGGCCGGGCGCCGGCCATCGAGCCGCTGCTGGCCCGACGGGGGCTGAGCACAGCGGGCTGAGCGGGACCGGATGGGCGTCGCCGGCTGATGGCGGGGAACAGGTAGCGTGTGGGTATGACCACCGACCCGTCCCTGTCATCAGCCACGTCGCCCGCCACCGTGACCGCCGAGGACGAGGTCGCCGGCATCTGCGCCGACCTCCTGCGGATCGACACGTCCAACTACGGCGACGGCTCCGGCCCGGGCGAGCGCACGGCAGCCGAGCACGTCATGGCCCTGCTGCACGAGGTGGGCCTGGACCCCGAGCTCTTCGAGTCCGCACCCGGACGCGCCAACGTCGTCGTGCGGATCCCCGGGGCGGACCCGTCCCGCTCGGCCCTCGTGCTGCACGGCCACCTCGACGTCGTCCCGGCCCAGGCCGAGGACTGGCAGGTGGACCCGTTCGCCGGCGAGGAGATCGACGGGCTGCTCTGGGGCCGCGGCGCGGTGGACATGAAGGACATGGACGCGATGATGCTCGCCGTGGTGCGCCAGATGGTGCGCGAAGGGCGCAAGCCCGCACGCGACGTCGTGCTCGCCTTCTTCGCCGACGAGGAGGCCGGGGGAACGTTCGGGGCACGCTACGCCGTCGACCACCGGCCCGAGCTCTTCGAGGGCGCGACCCACGCGATCAGCGAGGTCGGCGGCTTCTCCACGCAGATCAACGGGCAGCGGGCCTACCTGCTGCAGACCGCCGAGAAGGGCCTGGCCTGGCTGCGGCTGATCGCCGACGGGCGGGCCGGGCACGGCTCGCAGGTCGCCGCGGACAACGCCGTGACGCACCTGGCGGCCGCGGTCGCCCGGATCGGTCAGCACCCCTGGCCCTACGTCTTGACCCCGACGGTCGAGGCGCTGCTGCGCGGGGTGAGCGACCTGACCGGGCTCGCCTTCGACGCGAGCGACCCGGCGCGGATCGACGCGCTCGTCGACGCGCTCGGACCAGCCGCGCGGTTCGTGGGCGCGACCGTGCGCAACACGTCCAACCCGACCCAGCTCAGCGCCGGGTACAAGGCGAACGTCATCCCCGGACGGGCCGAGGCCGCGATCGACGCACGGTTCCTGCCCGGGCACACCGAGAGCGGCATGGCGACCCTGCGCGAGCTCGCGGGGGAGCACGTGCGGATCGAGCCGATCCACGAGGACATCGCCCTGGAGGTCCCGTTCAGCGGGAGCCTCGTCGACGCGATGACCGCGGCGCTGCTCGCGGAAGACCCCGGTGCGCTCGTGCTGCCGTACTCGCTCTCGGGCGGGACAGACAACAAGTCGCTCGCCCGGCTGGGGATCACCGGCTATGGCTTCGCGCCGCTGCGCCTGCCCGAGGGGCTCGACTTCCCCGGCATGTTCCATGGCATCGACGAGCGCGTCCCGGTCGACTCCCTGAAGTTCGGCACCCGGGTCCTGGCCCGCCTCCTCGAAACCTGCTGACCTCCACCCCACTCCCCACCCCAGCACTCAGCAGGGGAAGGCAGGGGAGGGGTGGGTCAGGGGTTGAGGGTGCTGCGGGCTCGGATGATCTTGCGCCGGAGCCAGACTCGGCGCTCGCCGCCGACGTAGAGAGCGGACCGGGCGATCTCCCAGCGGCCGTGCTCGGCCTCGTCGGTGAGCAGCTGGCGGGTCTGGGACCGGGAATGATCGCGCGGGATGGTCAGGACCCGGATCTCGTATTCACGGCCCTGCGCGGTCCAGTGGTCGCCGGGGACCGTCGCGGTCGACCGCGACGATCCAGCGCAGGGTGACGACCCAGACCCGGCCCACCATCCAGCCGCGGACCCGGGAGGCGTGCTTGAGGTCATCGCTCACCACCTTCTGACGCCGAGAGCCCACGGGAGCGTCGAGGACTACTCGCCCGGAGCGGGTGTGGCGTCGAACATATCAGGGGAGGTCCCAGGCCGCAGTGGGCTCGCGGGACGGAGGCGGCATCTCGCGGACGGCAAACTCACAAGAGTATCCGGTGCCATTCGCAGCGGCGGAGCGCTACCGTCAGGGTATGACTGTCGACCCGCGTGCCGCCCTTGATCGTTTTGTCGCTGCCCTGGAGGCCCACTTCGCTGCGGTCGCCAACCGACGCGGGGACGAGGACTCCTCGGTGGACGACGCGTACGACGTGCTTGCCGACGCCTTCGACGTCTACGACGAGGCCCTCGGCAACACCTACGGCGAGGCCCTTCCCGTCGTGCTCGCCGACGACGAGGACGACGACGACGACGATGACGACGATGAGGACGACGGCCAGGACGAGGATGATGACGACGACGCCGAAGAGCGGCTCGGCGGGATCGACGAGGCCGACCTGGACGGCTCTGACTACGACGAGGACGTCGACGCGGTCAGGTGAATCGACGCGGTCACGCGACCAGGCTCACGCCTAGCAGTCCTCAGGCGTAGCTGTCGGCGAAGTCGCTGCTCGGGTCGCTGACCTCGTCCAGGGCCGAGCTCACGGCGCCGGGCAGCGTGAGGTCGAGGGCACCCAACGACTCCCGCAGCTGCCCCGGTGTCCGCGCGCCCACGATGGCCGAAGACACGTAAGACCGCCCCAGCACCCACGACAGCGCCACCTCGAGCGGCGCCCGACCCAGACCGGCCGCCGCGGTGCAGACCGCATCGACGATCGCGGAACCGCGCGCGTCGAGGTACGGCTCGACGAACCCCGACATGTGGCTGGACGCCCCGCGTGAGTCCGCCGGGAGCGTACGCCGGTACTTGCCGGTCAGCACCCCGCGGCCCAGGGCGGACCAGGTGAGCAGCCCGACGCCGAGCGCCTGCGTCGCGGCCACGAGGTCGAGCTCGCAGTCACGATTGAGCAGCGAGTGCTCTACCTCGAGCGCCGCGAGCTCGGCCTCCCCGCCCACCCGCAGCGCCGCCGCCGCGTAGCCGGTGTGCCAACCGGCGTGGTTGGCCAGCCCGACGTACCGGGCACGCCCGGTCGTCACCATGTGCCGCAGCGCCGAGACCGTCTCCTCGACGGGAGTGTGCGGGTCCGGAGCCTGGACCAGGAACAGGTCGACATGGTCCGTCCCGAGCCGCTCGAGCGACGCGTCGATCGAGGCCAGCAGAGCGCCGCGCGAGGAGTCCACGACCATTCCGGACGGCGTGCGGCGCAGGCCGCCCTTGGTGGCGACCACGACCTCGTCGCGGTCCACCACGGAGCCGAGCAGCCCACCGAGGATCTCTTCGCTCGCCCCGTCGCCATAGGACCCGGCTGTGTCGAGGAAGGTCCCACCGGCGAGGCGGAAGTCGCGGAGCTGCTGTGCGGCGTCCTGAGCATCAGTGTCCCGCCCCCAGGTCATCGTTCCCAGCCCGAGCGCGGACACGTGCAGGCCGGTGCGGCCCAGGCGGCGGAGTTCCATGCCTGCAGACTACTGTGCGGCTCCGACCCGAATCGCGGGGCACGTCCCCCCACCGGGTCCGCGGGCGGGTAACGTGGCCCGACGTGAACGGGTTCCAAGCATTCATCCTCGGACTGGTCCAGGGGCTCACCGAGTTCCTCCCCGTGTCCTCAAGCGCCCACCTCCGGATCGTCGGTGAGCTCATCGGCTCCTCCGACCCCGGTGCCGCCTTCACGGCGATCACCCAGATCGGCACCGAGAGCGCGGTGATCCTCTACTTCCGCCGCGACATCGCGACGATCTGCACCGCCTGGTGGCGGGCGATCAGCGGGCAGGACGGACCGACGTGGCGCGAGCGCATGGGCTCGCGCAACCACGACGCGCGGATGGGCTGGTACATCGGCCTGGGCAGCCTCCCGATCGTGGTCCTCGGTCTCGGCCTGGAGAACGCGATCGACAAGTCCTTCCGCAACCTCTACCTCATCGCGCTGATGCTCGCCGTCTTCGCCCTCGTGCTGGGGTGGGCGGACAAGGTAGGTGCGAAGAACCGCGAGCTCACCGACCTCAACCCCAAGCACGCGCTGTACTTCGGCCTGGCCCAGGCGCTGGCGATCATCCCCGGGGTGTCCCGCTCGGGCGGCACGATCTCGGCCGGGCTGCTCATGGGATACACCCGCGAGGCCGCCGCGCGGTACTCCTTCCTGCTGGCCATCCCCGCGGTCCTGGGCTCGGGCTTCTACAAGCTCTTCAGCTCGACCGACGAGATCGGTGTGGCGGGTACCCCCGGGGTCGGTGCGACGCTGCTGGCGACCCTCGTCGCCTTCGTGGTCGGGTACCTCGTGATCATCGTCTTCCTCAAGATCATCTCGACCTTCAGCTACAAGCCGTTTGTCGTCTACCGCCTCGTGCTCGCGGTCGTCGTCGTCGTGCTCCTGGTGGCAGGCGTGCTCACCGCCCAGGGCGGCATCTGAGCACCGCCTCTGATGTCGCTCAGAGCCAGCCCGCGCGCCGGAACGCCCGGTGCAGGGACACGCATACCGTCACCATGAGACCTAAGGCGACCGGATAGCCGAATTCCCACCCGAGCTCGGGCATGTGATCGAAGTTCATGCCGTAGACCCCGGCGAGCAGGGTCGGCACGGCCGCGATCGCCGCCCAGGCGGAGATCTTGCGCATGTCTTCGTTCTGGCGCAGCGTGATCTCGTTCTGGCGCACGGAGATCTGGGACAGCCGGACGGAGAGCATGTCGGAGAGCAGGCCGTCGTGCGCATCGAGGTGGCGGTCCACCCGCTCGGCCGTCGCGGTGAGGCGGTCGAGCAGCCGCCGCTCGAGGCGCAGCGGCTGGACGGTGCTCGCCGATGCGTCTGCGCCGAGGTCAGGGATCTCGATCGTCAGCGGCAGCAGCGCCCGGCGAGCTTCTGAGATCTCCCGCTTGAGGTTGTACAGCCGCTCGAGCGGATCGACGTCCGGGCGGAACACGGTCGTCTCCAGGTCCGCGACGGCGTCGCCCAGGGCGAGCTCGACCTCGGAGGCGCCCGCGAGCAGCTCGATGAGGGCCGCGGCCAGCACAGGCAGGGTGCCGCGTCCCACGAGCGTGCGCGCCTCGGTCAGCCGGTCGACCACCCGCTCGGTGACGTGGTCGTCGCCGGCCTCTGCGGTGACCACGCAGCCGGGGGTCATGAACAGCGCGATCGAGCCGGTCGAGACCTGTTCGTCCGCATAGGACGCAGTCGGCACGACGACGTACACGGCATGGTCGTTGACCCGCACCACCCGGGAGGTCACCCGGGCCGCGCCCGCGCGGATCTGGGTCAGGCGGGCTCGGACCTCGGCGGTGGGCAGGCCGAGCTGGTCCGCGGCGTCGAGCACCTCGCGCGGGGAGCCGACGACGTGCCAGCGGATGGCGTTCGGCCCAGGCGTCTCGAGCAGGCCGTCCGACGGCGGGCCGGGGGAGAGCTCGTGCCACCGGTCGGAGTTCCGCTCGAAGGTGCGGTGGATCGGGACGGCGTCCTGGCCGTCGACGGCGCTGTGCCCGTCGGCAGCTCGGTCGGTGGCGGGGCGATCGGTGGTCATGATGCATTGTGACCTATCGACGCGGTCCGCCGCCCCGACGATTGCCAGGTACCGTTGATCCGTGCTCACCTGGCCCGCCCCACAGATCCCCGAACTTCCTGGCCGCTCAGACGTTGTCCGAGTCCATGACAGCTCCTCCGGCCAGCTCGTCGTGGCCGCCCGCGGTGAGACCGCCACCCTCTACGTCTGCGGAATCACCCCCTACGACGCGACCCACATCGGTCATGCCGCGACGTACGTCGCCTTCGACCTGCTCGGCCGTGCCTGGCGCGACGCCGGGCACACGGTCGTCTACGCCTCCAACGTGACCGACGTCGACGACCCGCTGCTCGAGCGGGCCACGGCGACCGGGGTGGACTGGCGCGACCTCGCGATCGAGCAGACCGCGCTCTTCGCCGAGGACATGACCGCGCTGGGCGTCATCCCGCCCGACACCTACCTCGGTGCGGTCGAGACGATCGACCCGGTGGCCCGCGCCGTCGTCGAGCTCATCCGGATCGGTGCCGCCTACCGCGTGCCCCTCGAGGCCGGTGCCGGCGGCGAGGACCCCGAGCTCGGTGACGTCTACGCCGACGTGAGCGCCGACCCGGACTTCGGCCAGGTCTCCCGCTTCGACGCGGCCGTCATGGACGCGCTCTTCGCCGAGCGCGGGGGCGACCCCGACCGCGTGGGCAAGCGCAACCGGCTCGACCCGCTCCTGTGGCGCCGCGAGCGGCCGGGGGAGCCGTCCTGGGACGGCGGGCCCCTGGGCACCGGGCGACCCGGCTGGCACATCGAGTGCGCCGTCATCGCCCGCGCGGCCCTCGGCCTCCCCTTCGACGTGCAGGGCGGCGGCTCCGACCTGCTCTTCCCGCACCACGAGATGAGCACCTCGCACGCCCGTCTGCTCGGCGACGGAGACACTCACGGGGTGGGCGCCGCGACGCACGTGCACGCCGGACTGGTCGCCTATCAGGGCGAGAAGATGAGCAAGTCGCGCGGCAACCTCGTCTTCGTGTCCCGGCTGCGGGCCGACGGCGTGGAGCCGATGGCCATCCGCCTCGCGCTCCTCGCCCACCACTACCGCACCGACTGGGAGTGGACCGAGACCGACCTCAAGACCGCCCAGGAACGCTTCGCGACCTGGCGCTCGGCGATGTCCGGCAACGGGGGACCGGCCTTCGAGGACACGCTGGCCGAGATCCGCGCGGCCCTCGCCGACGACCTCGACGCCCCCCGCGCCCTCGCGGCCGTCGACGCCTGGTCCGAGCTGTCCCTCGCCGGGACGGCCGAGCCGGTCGAGGGCGCCCCTGGCGTGGTCTCGCGAGCCGTCAACGCACTCCTCGGCATCCGGCTCTGACAAGCGGAGTCTCCGAGCCCTTCACATCCGCTGAGTGCTGGGGTCGGGATTAGGAGCCTTTGTCGCGGCGGCGTAGGTACTGCTCGAACTCGCGGGCTATGGCCTCGCCGCTGGCCTCGGGCAGCTCGACGGTGTCCTTGGCCTCCTCGAGCTGCTGGACGTACTCCGCGATCTCGGGGTCCTCGGAGGTGAGCTGGTCGACGCCGTTCTGCCACGCGAGGGAGTCCTCGGGGAGCCCGCCCAGGTTGATGGTCTCGCCGAGGAAGGACTCGAGCCGGTTGAGGATCGCCACGGTCGCCTTGGGCGAGGGCGGGTGCGCAACATAGTGCGGGACGGCGGCCCACACCGCGAGGGAGTGGAAGCCGGCGCTCTGGGCGGCGTCGTGGAGCACCCCGACGATTCCGGTCGGCCCCTCGTACGTGTTCGCCTCGACGTTGAGCAGGTGCTGGACCGAGGGGTCGTCCGAGGTCACGGTGACCGGGATGGGCCGGGTGTGCGGCACGTCCGCGAGCAGGGCGCCGAGGGTGATGACGGTGCGCACACCGAGGCTCTCGGCGATGTCCAGGATCTCCGTGCAATAGCTGCGCCAGCGCATGGCCGGTTCGATCCCATGCACCAAGACCACCCGTCGGGCGGTCCTCGGGGGTTCGGCCACGCTGATCCTTGTTGTCGGCCAGGTGAGCTCGCGCCGACCGTCGGGCATGGTCTTCACGACCGGGCGGTGCTCCTGGAAGTCGAGGTAGTCCTCGGGGTCCAGCTCGTCGACGAGGTCCGCGCCCCACACCTCGATGAGGTGCACCAAGGCTGCGCTCGCCGCGCTGCCCGCATCGTTCCAGCCCTCGAATGCGGCGATGAGGATCGCGTCCTCGACGGTGTCGGAGACGCCAGGATCCGGCTGAGGCAGGTCGTCAGTCATCCCACCAGCCTAGTCCTGGAGGCTTGAAGGGCTCCCAGGCACACCAGATACGATGAGGTGATGCCCCCTTCAACCATTGCCTCCCAGACCGCTGCGCGCGCTGCTCCTGACAACCGTGCACCCATCAGCCGCGCTGGCGACGACCTGCGCCTTCCCTCCGCAGTCCTGTGGGACATGGACGGCACGCTCATCGACTCCGAGCCCTACTGGATGGCGGCCGAGGGTGCGCTGACCGCCGAGCACGGCGTGGAGTGGACCTACGAGCAGGGCCTGGCCATGGTCGGCATGCCGTTGACCCACTCCGCCGGGGTCCTGCAGGCCGCGGGCGTCCAGCTCGAGGCGGGCGAGATCGTCGAGTACCTCATCTCGCGGGTGGCCGCCTCGGTCCGCTCCGCCGTCCCGTGGCAGCCCGGCGCCATCGAGATCCTCACCCGGCTCCGTGACCAGGGTGTGCCCTGCGCGCTCGTGACCATGTCCTACCGGTCGTTGGCCGACGCCTTCGTCGACCAGGCGCCCGAGGGGGTGTTCTCCGTCGTCGTCGCGGGCGACGAGGTGACCCACGGCAAGCCGCATCCCGAGGCCTACCTGACCGCGGCCGCACGCCTGGGCGTACCGGTGGCCGACTGCCTCGCGGTGGAAGACTCACCCGCCGGCATCGGCTCAGCCCTGGCCTGCGGGGCTGTCCCGGTGGGCATCGAGGTCATGGTCCCGGTGATCGCCGACCCGCGGCTCAACCGGATCTCGACCCTCGCCGCGCTCACCCCGGAGTTCTTGGACCAGGTGATGACGGGGACGGTCATCGACCAGATCGGCGACCGGTAGCTCAGACCGCCGGCCGCATGCCGATCGCCCGCTCGACCGCGTCCGGGTCGATCTCGGGCGGCGTGCCACCGAACTCGGGGCACACGCTCTGGTGCGCGCACCAGCCGCACAACGGGGTGCGCCTGGTCGGCCACGTGCCGCTCGTGGCCGCGGCCTCGATGCCCGACCAGATGCTTCGGATCCGCTGCTCGGTCGCGAGCAGCTCACGCTCGGTCGGCTCGCTGCGCAGAACCTGACCGTCACCGAGGTAGACGAGCTGAAGCATCTTCGGGATCTCTCCACGCTCGCGCCACAGCACCAGGCCGTAGAAGCGCATCTGGAAGACCGCCGAGCTCTCGTAGCCGGGGCGGGGCGACTTCCCGGACTTGTAGTCCACGACGCGAATGGCGCCGTCGGGCGCCACATCGATCCGGTCGATAATCCCGCGCAGCAGCGGGCCGCCGTCGAGCTGGGACTCCACGAAGAGCTCCCGGTCTGCCGGCTCCAGGCGGTTGGGGTCCTCGAGGGTGAAGTAGGTCGAGAGCAGCTTGCCGGCCCCGCCGAGCCAGTCGGAAGACTCCTGCTCGCTCGTGAACAGCGCCGCGTACTCCGGCCGGGCCTCGAGCAGCCGGTCCCACTCGCCCGGCAACAGGCCCTGGGCGTGGGCGACCGTACGCTCCCCGAGCGGGGCGTCATAGAGCCGTTCCAGGACCGCGTGCACGAGGGTGCCGCGCACCGCCGCGGAGCTCGGCGGCTCGGGCAGCTTGTCGATGACCCGGAACCGGAACAGCAGCGGGCACTGGGAGAAGTCGTTGGCCCGGGAGGGGGACAAGCCAGGGCGCCGAGGAGACACAGGAGACGCAGGAGCTGCAGGAGCTGCAAGGGTCGGGGAAGGCGGGGGAGTCGCGGGAGGCGTTGGGACCATGAGGACGAGCCTATGGCGTGGCACCGACATCTCTGGCCCCTACAGTTGCCTCTGTGGACAGACGTCAAGGGTGGGTCATCGGTCGGATCGCCGGAGCGCCGGTGAAGCTCCAACCATCGGCCCTGATCATGGTCGTGGTGCTGACGATCCTCTTCGTCCCGACCGTCCGGTCGATGAACCCGGCCCTGGGGTCACAGGCCATCGCCGGCTCGCTCGTCCTCGTCGTCATGCTCATGGTGTCGGTGTTCCTGCACGAGGTCGCCCACGCCCTGGCTGCGAAGTCGCAGGGGATGACCGTCCACGAGCTCGCCCTGACATTCTGGGGCGGGCACACCGCCTATTCCGACGCCCACACCACTCCGCTCAACGCCGCCTTCATCGCGGTCGTGGGGCCGCTGACCAACCTGATCCTGGCGGCCGCCGCCTGGTTCGGCTACCAGTCCCAGCCGGCGACCTCCTCGCTCGCGCTGATGCTCTACGTCAGCGCCTTCGCGAACGCGGCCGTCGCGGTCTTCAACCTGCTGCCCGGGCTCCCGCTCGACGGCGGGCAGATCGCCGAGTCGGTCGTCTGGGCGCTGACGGGCTCCCGGCTGCGCGGGACCGTCGCGGCCGCCTGGTCGGGGCGGATTCTCGCCGTCGGGCTGGTCGTGGCCGCGATCGCCGTGCCGACGCTGCGCGGGGAGCAGGTTCAGCTCCTCATGGTCGTCTGGGCCGGCCTCATCGGGTCCTTCATGTGGAGCGCCGCGACCGGCGCCCTCGCGCAGAGCCGCACCCGCGCCCGGATCGAGGCCCTCGACCCGCGCCGGCTCGCAGCGCCCGCAGTGGCGGTCGACGTCGAGACCACCGTCGCCCAGGTCCGGGAGATCACCCGGAGCACACAGCTGGGCGGCATCCCGGCCCAGGTGGTCCTCGTCGATCACGCTCAGGCCGTCGGCTACGTCGACGACGCCGCGCTCGCGGCGGTGCCCGACGACGCGGCCGCGGCCACCCAGGCCTGGTCGGTCATGGTTGCGCTGCCGCCCGGCTCTGTGGTCGACGGCGGGCTGCGCGGCGCGGCCTTCCACGCGGCCGCCGTCCAGGCCTCGCGGCGGTCCCCAGTCTTCGTCGTGGTGGACTCCGGGCGGGTGGTGGGTCTGCTGCGCGCGGCGGACGTCGCCCGAGCGGTGCATCTAGACTGATCCGTTGTGACCCACGAACCGAACGCGACGTCCGACCGCCCCGCCGAGACGGGAGCCCCTGCGGGAACTCCTGCGGGAACCTCGACCGGAGCCGAGCTGCGTCGTGGTCCCTTTCGCGCCGGCGACCGGGTCCAGCTGACCGATCCGCGCGGCCGCCTGCACACGATCACTCTGGCGGAGGGCGCGAGCTTCCACACCCACCGCGGGTACTTCGAGCACGACCAGATCATCGGCGAGTCCGAGGGGTCGGTCATCCGTACCACCTCCGGCATCGAGTACCTCGCGCTGCGCCCGCTGCTCAGCGACTACACCCTGTCCATGCCGCGTGGCGCGGCCGTCGTCTACCCCAAGGACGCGGGCCAGATCGTCGCCATGGCGGACATCTTCCCCGGTGCCCGGGTGATCGAGGCCGGCGTCGGCTCCGGTGCGCTGACCATGTCGCTGCTGCGCGCGGTCGGTGACGGCGGCTCGCTGCACTCGATCGAGCGCCGCGAGGACTTCGCCGACATCGCCCGCGGCAACGTCGAGCTGTTCTTCGGTGGTCCGCACCCCGCGTGGGAGCTGTCCATCGGTGACCTCTCCGACGTGCTGCCCGAGGTGGCCGAGCCGGGCACGATCGACCGGGTCGTCCTGGACATGCTCGCCCCGTGGGAGAACCTCGAGGCCGTCGCCCAGGCGCTCGCCCCCGGCGGCGTGCTCATCTGCTACGTCGCCACGACCACCCAGCTCTCCCGTCTCGCCGAGGACCTGCGCGACGACGGCCGGTACACCGAGCCCGAGGCGTGGGAGACCATGGTCCGCGGCTGGCACCTCGAAGGGCTGGCCGTGCGCCCCCAGCACCGGATGGTCGGCCACACCGGCTTCCTCATCACGACCCGCCGGATGGCCGACGGGATCGACGCTCCGGTGCGCCGTCGTCGGCCGTCGAAGGGGTCCTACCCCGTGACGGAAGAGGAATGGAGCGCCGAGGACCTCGGCGAGCGGTCCGTCTCGGACAAGAAGGTCCGCCGCGTGCGCCGCGACGTGGGCCAGGCCGTCGACAACATCGGTGTTACCGGATCGTCACCCGAGGCTCTCGCGGGCAGCGAAGCAGTCGCCGACGATCTGTGACAGGGTCGTAACTCGGACAGCGGAAGAGGTGCCCCTCATGAGTGACATGCCATCGCCATCGGTCCCGGCCCATCCCACGGACTTCGAGCAGGCCCGCCGCCTCGCTGTGCTCTCGGCGCAGAACGAGCGCCTCGCCCAGGTGCTCGGGGAGGCCCGGACGAAGATCATCGAGCTGACCAAGCAGATCGAAGAGTTCGCCAAGCCCCCCGGCACCTACGCGGTGTTCTTGGCCGACCACGGGGACGGCACCCTCGACATCGTCTCGGCCGGGCGCAAGATGCATGTCGGGGCGAGCCCCTCCCTCGACCTGTCCCAGCTGCGTCCCGGCCAGGAGGTCAAGCTCAACGAGGCCCTCGTCGTGGTCGCCGCGGGTGGCTTCGAGGTGATCGGCGAGCTGGTCACCGTCAAGGAGGTGCTCGACGAGGGCCGTGCGCTCGTCGTCGGGCGCTCGGACGACGAGCGTGTGGTGCGCCTGGCCGGTTCCCTCGACGGCGCGCCGCTGCGCGCCGGGGACGCCCTCACCGTGGACACCCGGTCCGGTTTTGTGTTCGAGCGGATCCCCAAGGCCGAGGTCGAGGACCTCGTGCTGGAGGAGATCCCGGACATCGACTACTCCGACATCGGCGGGCTCGGCCCGCAGATCGAGCAGATCCGCGACGCCGTCGAGCTGCCCTTCAACCACCCCGACCTGTTCCGTGAGCACGGGCTGCGCCCACCCAAGGGCATCCTGCTCTACGGGCCGCCTGGGTGCGGCAAGACGCTCATCGCCAAGGCGGTCGCCAACTCCCTCGCGGCGGCCGTCGCCCGCCGCGCCGCGGAACGTCAGGTGGCCGACGGCGGTGACCCGGCTCTCGTGGAGACCGCCACCCAGGCGAAGAGCTACTTCCTCAACGTCAAGGGCCCCGAGCTGCTCAACAAGTACGTCGGGGAGACCGAGCGGCACATCCGGCTGATCTTCGCCCGCGCCCGCGAGAAGGCCTCCCAGGGCAACCCCGTCGTGGTCTTCTTCGACGAGATGGAGTCGCTGTTCCGCACCCGCGGGACCGGCCTGTCCTCCGACGTCGAGACGACCATCGTGCCGCAGCTGCTCGCCGAGATCGACGGCGTCGAGCGGCTCGAGAACGTCATCGTCATCGGCGCGTCCAACCGCGAGGACATGATCGACCCGGCGATCCTGCGCCCGGGTCGCCTGGACGTGAAGATCAAGATCGAGCGGCCCGACGCCGAGGGCGCCCGGGAGATCTTCGGCAAGTACCTCACGCCGAACCTGCCGATCCACGCGGACGACCTCGCCGAGCACGGCGGGGATGTGGCGGCCGCCCTCGACGCGATGATCCAGCGCGTCGTGGAGCGGATGTACGCCGACTCCGACGTGAACCAGTTCCTCGAGGTCACCTACGCCTCCGGGGACAAGGAGATTCTCTACTTCAAGGACTTCAACTCCGGTGCGATGATCCAGAACATCGTCGACCGGGCCAAGAAGTCGGCGATCAAGGACTTCCTCGCCACAGGTCAGCGGGGGATCCGGGTGGAGCACCTGATCACCGCGTGCGTGGACGAGTTCAAGGAGAACGAGGACCTGCCCAACACGACCAACCCGGACGACTGGGCGCGGATCTCGGGGAAGAAGGGCGAGCGCATCGTCTTCATCCGCACGATCGTCCAGGCCAAGGACGGCAAGGGCAAGAACGCGGCCGGCCGCACGATCGACACTGTCACCAACACCGGCCAATACCTCTGACCCACCCTGGCGGTCGGTAGGGTTGGGGGGTGACTGTACGCAGGGTGATGGGGATCGAGACCGAGTACGGCGTCCTCCAGCAGGGAAACCCGCTGGCGAACCCGATGCTCATGTCCAGCCAGGTGGTGACCGCGTACCGGGCCATCAGCTCGAGCGCACGGGGACGGGCCCGCTGGGACTACGACGACGAGGACCCGCTGCTCGACGCCCGGGGCTTCCACGTCCCACGTGCCTCGGCCCACCCCTCGATGCTGACCGACGACCCGTCCCACCCGGCCCCCGCCGGGCCAGTCGCCGGCCCGCCCTCGGGCACCGCCGAGGAGCTGCAGTCCATCACCCGACCGACGACCGAGGCCTATGACGACCCCAGCGCTGCGAACGCGATCCTCACCAACGGCGCCCGCCTGTATGTCGACCACGCCCACCCCGAGTACTCCTCGCCTGAGGTGACCAACCCGCTCGACGGCGTGCGCTGGGACGTGGCGGGGGAGCGGGTCATGCTGGTCGCCTCCCGGGAGGTGGCCGCGCACATGGGGCTGGACATCCAGCTCTACAAGAACAACATCGACGGCAAGGGCGCCAGCTACGGCACGCACGAGAACTTCCTCGTCGACCGGGCGGTCCCCTTCACCACGATCATCGAGCTGCTCACCCCGTTCCTGGTGACCCGGACGGTCTTCACCGGGTCCGGGCGGGTCGGCCTCGGCGCGACCGGCAAGGACGCCGGCTTCCAGATGGCCCAGCGCGCCGACTACATGGAGGCCGAGGTCGGCCTCGAGACGACGCTGCGTCGCCCGATCATCAACACCCGCGACGAGCCGCACGCCGACCGGCTGCGCTGGCGCCGCCTGCACCTGATCATCGGCGACGCGAACCTCTTCGAGACGGCGACGTACCTCAAGCTCGGCACGACGTCGGCCGTGCTGTGGGTGCTCGAGCACCTCGACGCGCTCCCCGGGGCGCGCGGCGCGCTGGCCGCGCTGCGGCTCAAGGACCCCGTGTCCGATGTCGCCCGGGTCAGCCGCGACCTCGACCTCACCGCCCTCCTGGACCTCGCCGACGGACGGCAGATGACCGCCCTCGACGTGCAGCGCGGGTACCTCGACGTCATCCGGCGGGTCTTCGACGTGACCGGCTGGGACGACGCGAGCCGCGACGTGACCGATCGCTGGGACAGCGTGCTCACGCGGCTGAGCACGGACCGAGCCTCGTGCGCCCGGGACGTCGAGTGGGTCGCCAAGCTGCGGCTGCTGGAAGGCCTGCGCAGCCGCGACAGCCTCGCCTGGGACCACCCGCGGCTGCGGGCCATGGACCTGCAGTGGTGCGACGTGCGCCCCGAACGGAGCGTCTACCACCGCCTCGTCGCTGCGGGCGCGGTCGAGCGGCTGGTCACCGACGCCGAGATCGCCGTCGCCGTCGCGCACCCACCCACCGACACCCGAGCCTTCTTCCGCGGGGAGGCGATGGCCCGGTTCCCCGGGGAGATCTCCGCGGCGAGCTGGGACTCGGTGATCTTCGACATTCCTGGTGCCCCGTCGTTGCAGCGCGTCCCGATGATGGACCCGTGGCGCGGCACTCAGGAGCACGTCGGCGCCCTCTTCGCCGAGCACGACGACGCCGGGGAGTTCCTCACCGCGCTCATGGGGTGATCCGGCCGCGAGCGAGGCTGGGCGTCACCCTCAGCGGAGGTCGGCGTATCGGCGCAGCACCTTTCGCGCGGTCGTGATCTGACGCTCGAAGGTCAGCCCCAGCGCGAGGAGCGCCCCGCCGACTGCGGCCAGGATCACCCAGCCCAGGATCCCGGACAGCGCTGCCAGCGCGGGCGGACCGGCCAGGACCACGGCTTGGACGGCGAGGGCGACGCCTCCGCAGGCCACCGGTGCCTGCCACCGCAGGCTCACGCCCAGGACGAGCCACACGGCGGCCGTGACGATCGCCGCGGAGATCCACCAGCCGCTCGGGTCACCGAACATCGCCAAGGTGGTCGGGATGATCGTCGCGAGCGCGCCGACAGACACCGTGCGCCACGTGGACGACGACGGCGCCACCTGTGCGGCGCGCACGCCAACCACCGCGACGAATGCCCCCGCGCAGGTCAGGAGTATAGAGAGAGCAGGGCGCATGCTTCCCAGGCCCGACGCCGACAGGGCCGTCGCGCCGAGCAGCGCCGTGACGTAGGCGCCGGCCAGGGCCGGCACCGTGCGGAGCGTGAACTCCAGGGGCGAGCGGACTCTCGGTGCGCCGGGCGGGGTGCCGAGCAGAGCCGCCACCCCCCAGCCGACGACCAGGCCGCCCGTGACCCACCCGGTCGCGGTCTCGAAGTATCCCCGGGTCACCAGGAGGCCGATCGGCGCGGTGAGCAGGAGCATGCATGCGGTGACCGCCCACACCCGAGGGTCGCCGGCGAGGACGGATGGCCGCGTGCTGACGGGTGCCGTCCGCGGGAACCTCGTGCGGGCGAGGTGGACGGCCCCCGCCGCGGTGCTCGCCACGGCCGCCGCGGTCCACAGTCCCATCATCAGGACGGGGCGCTGCGTCGTCGGGCCTGGATCCCCGGAACCGGAGGCCACCTGGCTGGCCAGCGCCACGGCGCGGCCGCCCAGTCCGACGGCCGCGCCGACCAGTCCAAGCACGGTCAGCCCGACGATCAGGGGGCGCAGCCGTGAGGCGACGGTCATCGTAAGGAGCTGGGCGGTCAGCCCCAGCCACACGACGCACACCGCCACGACGACAGCGCGTACCTCCTCGCTCGACCACGGCGCCAGGAGCACGGTCGGCAGGACAAGCACCAGCAGGCCGGCCAGTGCGATTCGGATCGGGCGTTCGAGGGGGCTGCCGGCGCGCAGCGACGCCACGAGCTGCCAGGCGCCCACCACGACCACGACCAGCCCACCGGGTGCCGTGTAGGCCTCCGGCGGGAAGTCCGTGCCTCCCAGGGACACCCAGGAGGCGCACACCACGAGGCCCAGGGCGAGCCAGCCCCAGCGCGGTCGCCCAGAGACGACCGCGAACGCGAGCGCCCCCACGGCGCAGATCGACAGTGCGATCGACACCCGAGCGGGATCGCCGTGAGCCACGACCACGGCCGTCGTCACGACCGCGAGGATGACGACGGCGACCTCGCAGGCGAGCCGGGCGGCCTCGGCCGGCGACGCGGCCGACCCCGCCCACGTGATCAGGACGACCAGGAGCCCGAGGACGGCGAGCGACCAGTCGAGGTCGGCGAGCGGCAGATCCAGGGCCAGGGTGATCGGGCGCAGGCCGAGCAGGATCGCCGTGGCCAGCACCGGGACGAGGGCGCCAGCAGTGGCGCGCAGCCGGGCCCCGGCGGGATACCGGGCGGCGAAGGCCAGCTGCCACGCCAGGATGATCGCAGCGGCCAGCAGAGCCGTCGCGAGCAGGGAGGACACGAGGGGCTGACCGATATCCGTCCGCGTTGCGGTCAGGGCGATCGATGCGCCGACGACGAGTCCGGGGACGAGCAGCACCGCCGCTGCGACCAGGGCTGCGAGGTGATCCGCGCCGAGCGGACGGACAGCTCCTCGGTGCCGCGCGAGCCCGGCGACCAGGACTACGAGCAGGGGGAACGGCGCCGCATACCACCCGATGGAGGTCAATGGCACCACGAGCCGGACGAGGATACCGATCCCGACGGAGGTGATGACAAGCGATCCGAACAGCAGCGCCGCACGGTTTCCCGCGCCCTCGGGCACCCAGGAACGGGCGACCCACAGCACCAGACCGGCGACGGCGAAAGACGCCGCGACCATGGCCCGGCCCGCGTCACCGGTGACCGAGCCGTCGGCGCCGGCCGCGAGGGAGAAGGAGAGGACGGTCCCCACGGTCACCGCCGCGGCGCAGAACACCTGAGCGCACCCGCGCACGAGGGCGGCGAGCCGCTCGGGCGGGATCGGCGCAGGCGCGCGCGCCGCTGCCCAGACCAGATCGGGTTCCGGTCCAGCTCCCCCGAGACCCACCGGCACGGAGCCGGCGCCCGGTGTGCTGGCGGACAGCCGGGTGCTGGCGACGGAGACCAGCGCCGCGAGAACCAGCCACGTCGAGGCCGCCCAGACGACGCTCGGCATCAGCAGGGGAAGCCCCAGCAGCAGGAACGTCGACGCGACGACGCCCACGCCCATCGGGTGCGCCGGGAACGCGCTACGAGGTCGCGGGGCCGCAGGGAACTGTGGGTAGGCGGGGGGCTGAGGGTAGGCAGGGAGGTGCACGTACGTAGGGAGCGGCCCCGGCGCGGGGAACGGAGCGGCCAGGAGGGGCGGCGCCAACGAGGTGACCACGCGCCCACCCGTCAGGTGAAGCAGCGGCGCCGCCGCGGCCATCACCACGAGTCCGGCGAGGATCTGGACCACGTCGAGCCGGCCGCTCACCCCGTGCGGGACCTGGGTCGAGGCCAGGGCGAGGACGATAGCCAGCACGGTCATAGTGCCGGGGAGGAGCCCCGTGAGCAGGAAGACGACCCAGCCCGCGCGCGCCGCCGACGCGTCCAGACGCGGCAGCGCTCGCAGGATGCCCACGGACGCGGCCACGCCGGCGGCGGCGCCCACCGGCAGGAGCCACACGAGGGTGAGGCTCGGCGCCGCCCCGGGCAGCGCCGCGGCGCCAGTCGTTCCCAGGAGGGCGAGGGCGGTCCCGGTCGCCGCGGACCAGACGCGTCCGGACGGCGTGGGGGCGCAGATCCAGGCCCACAGGCCGCTCACGAGAGCGATCCCGGCAAGCGGGGCGAGGGTCTGAACGGCGCCGAAGGTGATGAGGTTGGTCGCCGTGATGAACGCCGAAAGGGCCAGGTAGATCGGTGCGAGAGCGGTGAGTGCCGTGTGGGCGTGCCGGAGGGTTACCGGCGCGGACGGGGCTGGGACGGGACCGAGGCCGGCCGGCGCAGTCACGGCGAGTGCATGGGTGGCCGGTGCGTCGGCGACCAGGGGATGCTGCCCGATCATGCACAGGGCAGCGGAGGCGGCGAGCAGGAGAGCCGAAGCGGGCGACCAGGTGATCCAGGTCGCGAGCACGGCAGGGGCGAGGGTGAGGCCGACCAGGCCGATCACGGACGGCGTGGCGAGCGTGAGCGTCCGCCCGAGCGGCACGAGGACCACAGCGGCGACGAGGAGGGCCCCGGCCATGGCGACCGCTCCGCTGACCTCATCGGCCAGGGCGGCCGTCCACAGCACCCAGGCAACCAGGACGACGAGCGCCGAGCCGAGGCCCGCGATCGCCTCGGCGCTGGACCGGAGGTTCGCGCGCGCGGCGCGGTGGGCCCCGGCGAAGACGGCGGCAGTCACCCCCGCGAGAATCACCCCGCGGGCGACCAACGGCAGAAGCCCCCACGCGAAGACGGTGAAGACGAGGCCCGCGCCGGCGAGCAGGGTGGCACCCAGCACCAGCAGGATGGTCTGCAGCGCCCAGCCCGTCCGGGCCGGCGTCGGACGCTGCGGCGCGGGAATCGCGGGCGCGGAAAGGCGTGGCGCCGGGACGGCGGGTACCGGAACCGCCGGCAGCGGGGCAGCGAGCGTCGATGCGCCAGCGGCCACGGACGAACCGGCTACGGACGAACCTGCTACGGACGAACCGGCCACGGCGGACGCACCCCGAGGCGCATACGGCGACCGGGCCGGAGCTGGCGGCCTCACCGGCATACGCATCGTCGCGATCAGCTCCGCGCGCCTGGCCATGGTCACCACGACCTCCTGCGACAGCTCCCAGAGCGCCAGGCCGCCGGGGCCGGCGACGTCGAGCCCGCAGGCCTGGCACGTCTGGCCGGCGAGCGGGGCCGAGCACGCGGGGCAGCGGGAGGGATCGGTCAGGGAGCTCATGTCGAGCCACCCGACCTGCTCCGGTCCGCGGGGTGGGGGAGGCCTCATGACGGGGATACTGCCCTAGAACAGCCGAGATGCCCAACACGTCCGTGCCGCCTGTGGACAAACCTCTGCTGCGCGGGTTGCGATGGGGTTAGATGGGAGTTCGTCGAGCCGCAGGGTCGCCCAGCACTGCGGATGCAAGGAGGATGACATGGCCAGCCAGGAACACCAGCAGCACGCGTCGCAGGACCGGGAGCCCGACGAGGTCGACCCGGCCCCGGCCCCGGTAGCCGCCGCCCAGACCCGGGACACCGAAGTCGACGCCCTGCTCGACGAGATCGACGATGTCCTCGAGATCAACGCCGAGTCCTTCGTCCGCGGGTTCGTCCAGAAGGGCGGGCAGTGATCCGCGATGGCGGACCCCACCGGTAAGTTCCCCCGCGCCTTCCTCACCCCGGGCACGGCATCCTTCGTCGACTTCCTCGCCGCGCACGACCCGAGCCTGCTCCCCGGGTCCCGCCAGCTCCCGGCCGGGACCGTGCCCATGACCCCGCACGCTACGACCATCGTCGCGGCGACCTTCGACGGTGGAGTCGTCATGGCGGGGGACCGTCGCGCCACGATGGGCTCGATGATCGCCAACCGCGAGATCGAGAAGGTCTTTGCCGCGGACGACTACTCCGTCGTCGGGATCGCCGGCACGGCAGGCCTGGCCATCGAGCTCGTCCGGCTGTTCCAGCTAGAGCTTGAGCACTACGAGAAGATCGAGGGCACGCTGCTGTCCCTGGACGGCAAGGCGAACCGGCTCTCGACGATGATCAGGGGCAACCTCGGCCTGGCCATGCAGGGCCTCGCGGTCATCCCGTTGTTCGCCGGCTACGACCTCGACGACCACGCCGGCCGGATCTTCTCCTACGACGTCACGGGCGGTCGCTACGAGGAGTACGAGCACCACAGCGTCGGTTCCGGCTCGGTGTTCGCCCGCGGCGCGCTCAAGAAGCTCTGGCGGGCCGGCATGGACGCCACCTCCGCCATCCGTGTGGTCGTGGAGTCCCTGGTCGACGCGGCCGACGACGACTCCGCGACCGGCGGCCCCGACTCCGTCCGCAAGATCTGGCCGGTTGTGGCCACGGTCACTGCGGACGGCTTCCGCCGGGTGCCCGACGACGAGCTCGAGGACGTGGTCGACATGATCGCTGAGGAGCGGACCCGCGCCGTGCGCAACGCCCGCGCGGTCCACGGCAAGCAGCACGGAGGTGACCTGCGATGAGCATGCCGTTCTACGTCTCACCCGAACAGCTCATGAAGGACCGCGCGGACTACGCCCGCAAGGGCATCGCCCGCGGCCGGTCCGTCGTCGTCGCCGCCTACGACGACGGGATCGCCTTCGCGACGGAGAACCCGTCCCGGGCCCTGCACAAGATCTCCGAGATCTATGACCGCATCGCCTTCGCGGCGGTCGGCAAGTACAACGAGTTCGAGAACCTGCGGGTCGCCGGCGTGCGCTACGCGGACCTGCGCGGGTACTCCTACGACAGGTCCGACGTCAACGCCCGGGGGCTCGCCAACGCCTACGCCCAGACACTGGGCACGGTCTTCACAACCGAGTCGAAGCCGCTCGAGGTCGAGCTCGTCGTGGCCCAGGTGGGGCTCACTCACGAGCTGGACCAGATCTACCGGCTGTCCTACGACGGATCGGTCGGCGACGAGCACGGCTACGTGGTCATGGGAGGCCAGGCCGAGCAGCTCGGGGAGGCGATGGCCACGGGCTGGCGGCCCGAGATGACCCTGCCCGAGGTGCTCACACTCGTGCGCACGGTCCTGGCCACGCCGATCGGCTCCGCGGCCACGGATGGCGAGCCGCGCCAGATCCCGGCGGCGCATCTGGAGGTCGCGGTCCTGGACCGCACCCGGCCGCGCCGGGCCTTCCGCCGGCTGGCCGGGCCGGTCCTCGAGGAGCTCCTGACATCAACGCCTCCGACATCAACGCTTTCGACGTGAGGACGCCATGAGCACTCGACGAATCTTCGGTCTGGAGACCGAGTACGGCGTGACGTGCGCAGCCCCGGGCGGCCAGGGCCTCTCCGCAGACGAGGTGGCCCGGTACCTCTTCCGCAAGGTCGTGGCATGGGGAAGGTCCTCCAACGTCTTCCTGCGCAACGGTTCCCGGCTGTACCTGGATGTGGGCTCGCACCCGGAGTACGCGACTGCGGAGTGTGACGACGTCCGCCAGCTGGTCGCGTACGACCGAGGCGGGGAGCGCATCCTCGAGGGCCTCGTGGCCGATGCCCAGCAGCGCCTCGAGCTCGAGGGCATCGGTGGCCGGATCCACCTCTTCAAGAACAACACCGACTCCGCGGGCAACTCCTACGGCTGCCACGAGAACTACCTCGTGCGCCGCCAGGGTGACTTCGCGCGGCTCGCGGATATCCTCGTGCCCTTCTTGATCACCCGCCAGGTCCTCACCGGAGCGGGCAAGATCATGACGACGCCGAAGGGCGCGACGTTCTGCCTGTCCCAGCGCGCGGACCACATCTGGGAGTCCGTCTCGAGCGCGACGACCAGGTCCCGGCCGATCATCAACACCCGGGACGAGCCGCACGCCGACGCCGAGAAGTACCGTCGGCTGCACATCATCGTCGGTGACTCGAGCATGGCCGAGCCGACGACCATGCTCAAGGTCGGCGCGACCGACATGGTGCTGCGTGTCATCGAGGCCGGGATCCCCATGCGGGACATGGCCTTGGAGAACCCCATGCGGGCCATCCGGGAGATCAGCCACGACATGACCGGCAAGGCGCCGATCGTGCTGGCCACCGGGCGCACGGTGACCGCGATCGAGCTGCAGCAGGAGTATCTCAACCGGGTGCGGACCTTCGTCGAGGACAGCGGCGAGATCTCGCCCATGGACAAGCAGGTCTTCGACCTGTGGGAGCGAGGCCTGGCGGCGCTCGAGTCGGGGAACCTGACGAGCGTGGAGCGCGAGCTCGACTGGGTGATCAAGCACCAGCTCATCCGGCGGTACCAGGACAAGCACTCCCTCGAGCTGGACGACCCGCGGATCGCCCGGCTCGACCTTGCCTACCACGACATCTCCCGGACCGAGGGCCTGTACAATCTGCTCGCCGCGCGCGGCCTGGTGGACAAGGTCGCGAGCGACATCGAGGTCTTCGAGTCCACGGCCATCCCGCCGCAGACCACCCGGGCGAAGCTTCGGGGAGATTTTGTGCGGAAGGCCCAGGAAGCCAAGCGGGACTACACGGTCGACTGGGTGCACCTCAAACTCAATGATCAGGCACAGCGGACCGTCCTGTGCAAGGACCCTTTCCAGAGCATCGACGAGCGCGTGGACCGGCTGATCGAGAGCATGTAGCGGGCCTCCTCTACGAGACCTTCATCGCGGCCTCGGTAGGATAGGACTCCTATGCGCCTACGGAAACCAAGAGCTCTAGCAGTCACGTGCTGCGCCGTGGTCGGTCTGCTCACAGCCACCGCGGCCTGCGGCCCGTCCCCCGACGACGCCCCCACGTCCGAGGCGACCGCCGCGGTCGTGTCGATCACAGGCACGGCCGCCGAGGCCCCGGAGCTGAACTACCCTGTGCCGCTCACCCTGGATGCCCCGATCACCGAGGTGGTCTGGGAGGGGGATGGCGACGAGGTCGTCGAGGGGGAGCCGGTGCTGCTGCGGGTCTACTCAGAGAACGGCACCGACGGGACCGCCGCGCGCAACGACTTCCTCTCAGTCCCGGTGCCCTACCTGCTGACCGAGGAGGCGATCGGCTCCGACCTCTTCGACGTGCTCTCCGGTCACCGGGTCGGCGCCCGGATCCTGCACGCGGTCGAGACGGACGGCGTGCCGATCGTCACGAGCATCGACATCCTGCCCACCCGCGCCGTGGGTGACCTGAGCGCCCCCGAGGCGGGCATGCCCGTCGTCGCTCACGACGGCGTCGGCGCGCCGACTGTGACCATCCCCTCCGACCAGCCCGCCCCGACCGCGCCTGTCGTGCGCCAGGTGGTCCGTGGGACCGGGGAGCAGGTGCCCAGCGGCAGCAAGGTCGTCATCCAGTTCGTCGTGGTGAAATGGTCGACGGGAGAGGTCTACGACACCACGTGGGGCGAGGGGCGCCTGCCCAAGACGGTCACTGTGGGTGCCGACCAGCTCATCGAAGGATTCGACGAGGGGCTCGTCGACCTGCCGGTCGGTAGCCAGGTCATGCTCGTCGTCCCACCCGGGCTGGGCTTCGGTCCCAGCGGCAACGACCTCTCTGCCGAGACCCTCGTCTACGTCGTCGACATACTTGCCGTGTCACCGGCGGCGCCGACCGGATGAGGTAGCGTGCCGTAGTCGTTCGCCCATTCGAGGAAGCAGGGAACATGTCTGTGTCTGTCCGCGTCATCCCGTGTCTTGATGTCGACGCAGGTCGGGTGGTCAAGGGCGTGAACTTCGCGAACCTGCGGGATGCGGGCGACCCGGTCGAGCTGGCCCGCAAGTACGACGCCGAGGGTGCGGACGAATTGACGTTCCTCGATGTCTCGGCCTCCTCCGGGAACCGCGAGACGACCTACGACGTCGTGCGCCGCACCGCCGAGCAGGTCTTCATCCCGCTGACCGTCGGCGGCGGGGTGCGCAGCGCGGACGACGTGGACCGTCTGTTGCGTGCCGGCGCCGACAAGGTCGGGGTCAACACGGCGGCGATCGCCCGACCCGAGCTGCTCTCCGAGATCGCCGACCGCTTCGGCAGCCAGGTGCTCGTGCTCTCGGTCGACGCCCGCCGGGTCACCGGCGACGTGCGCACCGAGTCCGGCTATGAGGTCACCACCCACGGAGGCCGCCAGGGGACAGGCATCGACGCTGTTGAATGGGCCATCCGGGCGGCTGAGCTCGGTGCGGGGGAGATCCTGCTCAACTCGATGGACGCCGACGGCACCTACGACGGCTTCGACCTCGAGATGTTCGCTGCCGTGCGCAGCCGGGTGAGCGTCCCACTCATCGCGAGCGGCGGCGCATCCAGCGCAGCCGACTTCACCGCCGCAGCGAAGGCCGGCGCGGATGCCGTGCTCGCCGCGAGCGTCTTCCACTTCGGCCGGCTGACGATCGGCGAGGTCAAGGACGCGATGGCCGCGGACGGGATCGTGGTGCGGGAAACCGCTCGCTGAGGGCGTCTGCGTCCCCCGGGCTGCCGTAGATCTGCACGGCCGAGGCGGCGCCGCGGCCGAAGCCGTGCAGGATCAGCTCGGTGACCGGCCCGGAGACCACGACGCTGCCGTGACCGGGGCGCGGCCGGTGCGCGACGACGCGTGGCCCATCGTCGACCGCGAGGATCACCCCGGCGGGTGCGGGCCGGTAGAGCAACCGTGCGAAGCGGCGGAACTGAGCCCACAGTGCGGCGGTGTGCGCCGGGTCGAGAGAATCGTGAGGCCCGTCGCCCGCGGACGGCTGCGCGCGGACCGCGTCCTGGGTGTGGACGTAGAACTCGATCAGGTTCATCGCCTCCCCAGCCCAGGTGCCCGGCG
Organism: Sanguibacter gelidistatuariae; assembly: GCF_900096585.1. Taxonomy (GTDB): domain Bacteria; phylum Actinomycetota; class Actinomycetes; order Actinomycetales; family Cellulomonadaceae; genus Sanguibacter; species Sanguibacter gelidistatuariae. Next base: position 183,765 of record NZ_FMYH01000006.1, on the reverse strand, counting down.
ACAGCCGACCCGGGCCCTCGGCGATCGCCGCCACGAGCCGGTCGAATGCGTCGCGGTCCAGTGCGCGTTCGGCCATCTCCTCGGTCCGCCGCGCCGTGCGCGCCCATGGCGTGCGGTCACGCAGCACCACGTGGGCGGCGAGGTGCTGGGTCTGCCAGCCCTCGCACAGCGTCGGCAGGCCCGGCCCAAGATCGGCCAGGACTCGGGCGAGACCAGCACGTTCGTCGACGTTCCAAGAAGTTGCCATCTGCCCATCGTGGCACGTATGGGGACCGGCGCCTGTGAGAAGATTTACGTTCCCCTCGGTTAGGACGGCTCAGCTCGTGATCACCCATGCCCTCACCGGCGGTCGTACCCGTCGTTCGCTGGCGCTCATGGGGGCGGGGATCCGCGCCGAGTGGCGCATCTACGTCTTCGCGATCGGCGCGTCGGCGCTCTTCGGCGGCCTGACCGTGGCCGTCAGTCAGGTCCTGGGCAAGGTGACCGACACGATCGTGGTCCCGGCGATGAACGACGCCACACCCGCCGGGCGGGCCTGGGTCGGCGGGGCGGCCCTGGCCGCCGTCGGCGTCGCCCTCGCCCTGAGCGTCGCCGCCCGCCGCATCTTCGCTGGCATCGGTGTCGCGAACCTGCAGGCCAGGCACCGTCGAGCGGTCACCGCCCGGTACCTCGAGCTGCCGATGTCCTGGCACCGCGCGCACCCCACCGGCCAGCTGCTCTCCAACGTCAGCTCCGACGTCGAGGCGGCGACCGGGGTCTTCAACCCCCTGCCCTTCGCCCTCGGGGTGTGCGTGATGATCGTGATCGCCGCCGTAGCCCTGTTCAGCCTGGACGGCTGGTTGGCCGTCGCGGCGTTGAGCGTGCTGCCCGTCGCGGTTCTGGTCAACCTGGTCTTCCAGAAGTACATGTCACCGGCCATCACGCTCGCCCAGCAGCTGCGGGCCGAGGTGGCCGACGTCGCCCACGAGAGCTTCGAGGCGGCGCTGCTGGTCAAGGCGCTGGGCACCGAGGCGCGCGAGGAGGCTCGCTTCGCCGAGCGCACCGCTGCGCTGCGCGCGGCCAACGTCCGGGTCGGCACGGTCCGGGCGTTCTTCGACCCGATCATCGAGTTCCTGCCCCCGTTGGGCACGCTGCTCGTCCTGCTCGTGGGGACCTACCGGGTCCAGGGCGGGGCGGTCGAGACAGGCCAGGTGGTCTCGGCTGCCTACCTGCTGACGATGATGGCCGTCCCGGTCCGCGCCTTCGGCTGGGTGCTCGGAGAGCTGCCCCGTGGCCTCGTCGGCCACGAGCGGATCAGTCAGGTCCTCGACGCTCGAGGCGCCCTCCCACCCGGCACCCGTCCCCTCCCCGGATCGCTGAGTGCGGTCGAACGGCTGGACAAATCGCCCGCAAGGCAGCCGTTCGGCCGCACTCAGCGACCGGCGGAGGGGTTGGCGGTGCGCCTGGACGACGTCGGGGTGAGCGTTCCGAGCGCGACCGGAGACGTCAACCTGCTCAAGGGAATCACCCTCGATGTCGCCGCGGGGGAGACCGTCGCGGTCGTCGGGCCGACCGGGGCCGGCAAGACGACGCTCGTCTCGCTGCTCAGCCGACTCTCCGACCCCAGCCGCGGGCAGGTGCTGCTCGACGGCGTGGACGTCCGCGACCTCATAGCCGAGGACGTCACCGGGGCGGTCGCCTTCGTCTCGCAGACCACCTTCATCTTCGAGGACACGATCCGCGCCAACATCACCCTGGCTGACGATGACGACCCCCACCGCCCGACCGATGACGAGGTGTGGGCCGCCCTCGAGGTGGCCCGGGTGGCCGACGTCGTGCGTGCGCTCCCGCTGGGCCTGGACGCCCCGCTCGGGGAACGCGGGGCGAACCTCTCGGGCGGGCAGCGTCAGCGCGTCGCGCTGGCGCGGGCGCTGGTCCGCCGGCCGCGGCTGCTCATTCTCGACGACGCCACGAGCGCGGTCGACCCCGAGGTCGAGCAGGGCATCCTGGCCGGACTGCGGGCCGGCTCCGGGACGACCGTCGTCATGGTCGCCTACCGGATGTCGAGCGTCGCGCTGGCCGACCGGGTCGTGCACCTGGAGTCGGGGGCGGTCGTCGACACCGGCCCGGCCCACGAGCTCATCGAACGTGACGAAGGATTCCGCGACCTAGCGCTGGCCTACCAGCGTGAGGCCGCCCGACGGGAGGAAGAAGCGTGAGCGCCGCGCGAAGGGCCGCACAAGGTGTGCCAGCACAGAACGCTTCCGAGGTAGGAGCGGCCGACACCGGCGCGATCGCCTCCGCGAGCGAGCTCGGGGTCTTCGCGACCCTGCGGCGCGGCGTCCAGGTCTCGCCCGAGATCCTCGAGGGCGTGGTCATCACGCTGCTCCTGGCGGTCGTGGCCGCGGGGGGCCGGATCGTCGTGCCGCTCGCTGTGCAGCAGACCGTCGACACCGGGATCCTGGCCCCCGGCGGGGTAGACACGACCCGGGTGGCCTGGCTCGTCTCGGGCGCCGCGGTCGTGCTGCTGCTCGCCGGCGTGTGCTCGGCCCTGGTCAACGTGCGCCTGTTCCAGAGGACCGAGGCCGGCCTGGCCTCGCTGCGGGTCAAGGCGTTCCGACACGTCCACGACCTGTCCGTGCTGTCCCAGAGCACCGAGCGTCGCGGGTCGCTCGTCTCACGGGTGACCAGCGACGTCGACACGATCTCCTTGTTCGTCCAGTGGGGCGGCATCATGCTGCTCGTCTCGGTCCTGCAGATCCTCGCCGCCACCGTTCTCATGGCCTTCTACTCCTGGCAGCTGACGATCGTGGTCTGGGTGTGCTTCGTGCCGCTCTTCTTCGTGCTGCGTCCGGCGCAGAAGAAGGTCAACCACGCCTACACCGCCGTACGCGCCAAGGTCGGCGCCATGCTCGGAGCCGTCTCCGAGGCGGTCGTGGGGGCCGAGACGATCCGCGCCTATGGCGTGGGCGCGCGCACCCAGCGACGCATCGACGGTGCGATCGACTCTCACCGGCGCTCGGCGATCCGCGCCCAGAACCTCGTCTCGGTCGTCTTCTCCTCGGGCGTGCTCGTCGCGAACATCGTGCTCAGCGCGGTCGTCGTGGCCGGCACGTACCTCGGGGTCGGCGGGACCCTGACCATCGGTCAGCTGCTCGCCTTCCTCTTCCTCGTCCAGCTCTTCACGGGACCGGTCCAGATGGCCACCGAGATCCTCAACGAGCTGCAGAACGCGGTCGCGGGGTGGCGTCGGGTGCTTGCCGTCCTGGAGACCCCGGTCCTGGTCGCCGACCCCGGTGCGGACGGGGTGGACAGCCCCCGCGGGCCGGCCGGCATCGAGTTCCGCGGCGTCACCTTCGCCTACCCTGACGGTGCGCCCGTGCTGCACGGCATCGACCTCGTGCTGCCCCCGCGCACCCGGGTCGCGGTCGTGGGTGCGACGGGTTCGGGCAAGACGACCCTGGCCAAGCTCGCCACCCGACTCATGGACCCGGTCCACGGCCGGGTCCTGCTCGACGGGACCGACCTGCGCGACATCCGCGCGGCGAGCCTGCGCGCCCGGGTGGTCATGGTCCCGCAGGAGGGCTTCCTCTTCGACGGGTCGCTCGCCGACAACATCGCCTACGGGCACCGGCCCGCCCGCGCAGCGCCGGAACACGCCGTGCCCGACGCCGCGCCCGCCACCGCGAGCACGACCGCGACCGCCGGGCTCACCGCCCTGCCCACCACCCCGCCCGACGCCGTCCTCGCCACGCTCCTCGACCAGGTGGTCGCCGACCTCGGCCTGACCGACTGGGTCGCCGACCTCCCGGACGGGCTGGCCACCCAGATCGGCCAGCGAGGGGAGTCCCTCTCCGCCGGGGAGCGCCAGCTCGTCGCGATCGCCCGCGCCTACCTCGCCGGGGCCGATCTGCTCGTGCTCGACGAGGCGACCAGCGCCGTCGACCCGGTGACCGAGGTGCGCGTCGCCCGGGCGCTGGACTCCCTGACCCAGGGCCGGTCGACGATCACGATCGCGCACCGGCTCTCGACCGCGGAGGCGGCCGACCTCGTCGTCGTCGTGCACGAGGGGCGCATCGCCCAGGTCGGGGCGCACCGCGACCTGGTCGGGGCCGACGGTCACTACGCGAGGATGCACGCCGCCTGGGTCTCCCAGGTGCGCTGAGCCCGGCGCGACGCCGGGGGAGCAGCCGGCGCGGCCCGAGCACAGCAGCAATGGTCAGGGTGTGACCGCACGGCCGGGCCGTGGGAGAATGCACCGGTGTCGATGCTTCCCTCCACCCCCACCCCGCTTCCCTCCACCCCCGTCCCGGTCAGCTCCCTCACCCCCGAGATCGCCGCGCGCCTCAAGCGCGACGACGCGGGCCTGGTCGCCGCGATCGTGCAGCAGCACGACACGCGCGAGGTCCTCATGCTCGGCTGGATGGACGACGAGGCGCTCGCCCGGACCCTGTCCTCGGGCCGCGTGACCTTCTACTCCCGCTCGCGCCAGGAGTACTGGCGCAAGGGCGACACCTCCGGCCACGTCCAGTGGGTCAAGGCCGTCTCGATCGACTGCGACGGCGATGCCCTGCTCGTCGAGGTCGACCAGATCGGCGCGGCGTGCCACACGGGGGAGCGCACCTGCTTCATCACCGGGGGAGACCTCGGTGCCGTCGTCGGCTCGGCCGCCGACAGCACCGAGCACACCACCACCGAGCACACCACCAAGGAGTCCTGACCGTGAACGCAGCGCCATCCAGCGGGGGGCCCCGCAGCGCCGGGACGCTTGCCTGGGGACAGACGTGGCCACAGGTCGAGGAGTTCTACGAGCTCGCGGCCGGCCGCCGGGTGGTGCCGGTCGTGCGCCGTCTGCTGGCCGACGACGTCACGCCGGTCGGCCTGTACCGCACCCTGGCCGCGGGGCGGCCGGGCACGTTCATCATGGAGTCCGCCGAGATCGACGGCGGCTGGGCCCGGTATTCCTTCATCGGCGTGAACTCGCGGGCCACGCTCAGCGTGGACGGCGACCAGGCGGTGTGGCGCGGCGACGTGCCCGCCGGTGTCCCGACGTCGGGCAGCCCGCTCGAGGTGCTGCGTGCCACGCTCCAGGTGCTGCACACCGACGCGATCGAGGGACTGCCCCCGCTCACCGGGGGACTTGTCGGCGCGCTCGGCTGGGACCTCGTGCGCCGCTGGGAGCCCACGCTCCCCGCGACCGCACCGGACGAGCTCGGCGTGCCCGAGATGACGCTGTGCCTGGCGAGCGACCTCGCGGTGGTCGACCACATCGACGGCTCGGTCTGGCTGATCGCCAACGCGATCAACTTCGACGCGACCGACGAACGGGTCGAGGAGGCGTACTCGGGTGCGATCGCGCGCCTGGACGACATGGAGGCCCAGCTCGTCGGGGCCGCCCCGGCCGGCGGGGACGTGCTGCGAGTCCTGGACCCGGGTGCGCCCGAGCCGGAGCTGGAGTTCCGCACCACCCGCGCCGACTTCGAGCGGGCCGTGGAGACCGGCAAGGCCGCGATCCGGGACGGTGAGGTCTTCCAGGTCGTCGTCTCCCAGCGCCTCGACCTCGACTGCCCGGCCGACCCGCTCGACGTCTACCGGGTGCTGCGCACCATCAACCCGAGCCCGTACATGTACTACTTCCAGCTGGTCGACGCCGCAGGACGCGACTTCGCGGTCGTCGGGTCGAGCCCGGAGACCCTGGCCAAGGTGACCGACCGTCGGGTGATCACGTTCCCGATCGCCGGCTCGCGCCCGCGCGGGACGACCCCGGAGGAGGACCAGCAGCTGGGCGTCGAGCTCCTCGCGGACCCCAAGGAACGCTCCGAGCACATCATGCTCATCGACCTCTCCCGCAACGACCTGGCCAAGGTCTGCGCGCCGTCGAGCGTCGAGGTCGTGGAGTTCATGGCGATCAAGCGATTCAGCCACATCATGCACATCTGCTCGACGGTCGTCGGGCGCCTGCGACCAGAGGTCACGGCCCTGGACGTGCTGACTGCGACGTTCCCGGCCGGGACGCTCTCCGGCGCGCCCAAGGCGCGCGCGATCGCCCTGATCGACGAGGTGGAGCCCGCCTCACGGGGGATCTACGGTGGGACCGTGGGGTACTTCGGCTTCGACGGGACCATGGACATGGCGATCGCCATCCGCACCGCGCTGATCCGCGGCGACCGGGCGAGCGTCCAGGCCGGCGGCGGGATCGTGGCCGACTCGGTCCCGGCGCTCGAGTACGAGGAGTCCCGGAACAAGGCCGCCGCCGCGGTGCGGTCTGTCCAGATCGCCAGCCGGTTGCGAGCCCGGCCGTGAGCGAGGACGCGAGCGCAGCAGCCAACCCGCGCGCCGCACGCCGCAGGGTGGTCCTGTCGCTCGTCCTGCTCGGCGCCGCCGCGGTCGCGACCGCGGCGCCCACCTGGCTGACGACCTACGCATCGACCGTCCTCAATGAGCAGGTGAAGGTCGTGGTGACCGGCACGTCGGCCGCCCCGGGGGTGAGCGCGGCCGCCCTGGTGGTCGTCGCAGCCGGCCTCGCGCTCGGCCTGGTCGGCCGGATCGCCCGCTGGTTCTCCCTGCTCGTCGTGATCGCCGGTGGCCTCGTGATCGCCGGCTCCGGGTTCAACTTCATCCGCTCGCCCGACGCCGCGGCACGGTCCGGGGTTGCCGACGCGACCGGGGTGATCGGCGTCGTCGGCGACGTGACGGTCTCCTATGCGCCCTACCTCGCGCTCGTCTGCGGGCTTGCGATCATCGCCGTGGCCGTGCGGGCCGCGGTCGCGCCCATCGACTGGGGGAGCCGGACGACCAAGTACGACACGCCCGTCCACGGGCAGGACGCCCCGCAGGAGAGTGCCCCCGACACCGACGAGACCGACCTCGACGAGCGCGATGCTTGGGATGCGCTGACCCAGGGCGACGACCCGACCTGACCCCACAGGCCTCCCGACGCGCCAGCATTGGATAGGCTAGGACCACGTTTCCATGAAAGGCATGACCCATGACTGACAGCTCCGCACAGGTCGACGCTTCCTACCTGCCGCCGTCCGCACCGCCCTCGAACCACGGGCACACCCTCGCGGCCTGGTTCACCACGATCGTCGTCGTCGTCGGCTCCGTCCTCGCCGGCGTCGCGATGTGCGTCTCGGCGAACTGGCTCATCTGGGTCGGCGCGGCGATCGTCGTCGTCGGGCTGGTCGGCGGGAAGGTCCTGTCCGTCGCCGGATATGGCCAGTCTGCCGGTGACAGCAACGCCGCGACCAGCCACTGAACCGGTCCCGTTCTGGGCCGGGACCATTCGGTCGTCTCACGGGCCGTACGGATGAGTCGCTGGTCGACGGACGGCTCTACGATGGCTGGTAGCAGGTCCGCGTGACGCGGGCAAGAGTCGCCGCCGTGAGGTGCGCCTCAGCTGGTGCATTCGAATTCGGGAAGAAGAGGCGTCATGACGGTGCTCGATGACATTATCGTCGGTGTTCGGGAAGATCTCGCGGTCCGTGAGGCGGCAACACCGCTCGCCGACCTGAAGGCACGAGCACTGCGTCAGCCCAACGCGCTCGAGTGCGTCAGCCGGCTCAACCAGGAGGACGCCGTCGCGGTGATCGCCGAGGTCAAGCGGTCGAGTCCGAGCAAGGGCGCCCTCGCCACGATCGACGACCCGGCCGCGCTGGCCCGTGAGTACGAGAAGGGCGGCGCCTCGGTCATCTCCGTGCTGACCGAGGAACGACGCTTCGGTGGAAGCCTGGCCGACCTCACCGCGGTCCGCGCGGCGGTCGACATCCCCATCCTGCGCAAAGACTTCGTCGTCTCCCCGTACCAGGTGTGGGAGGCCCGTGCCTACGGCGCCGACCTCGTCCTGCTCATCGTCGCTGCACTCGAGCAGACGGTGCTCGAGTCGCTCGTCGAGCGCGTCCACTCCCTCGGCATGACCGCCCTGGTCGAGGTACACACGGTCGACGAGGTCACCCGGGCGCTGGACGCCGGGGCGCGCCTGGTCGGGGTCAACGCCCGCAACCTCAAGACCCTCGAGGTCGACCGGACCACCTTCGCCCGGCTCGCGCCGGCCGTCCCCGACGGCGTCGTCCGCATCGCCGAGTCCGGCGTGCGCGGCCCGCACGACGTCATGGACTACGCCCGGTCCGGGGCGAACGCCGTCCTCGTCGGGGAGGCGCTGGTGACCGGTGAGTCACCGCGGTCCGCCGTGGCAGACCTCGTCGCAGCCGGCTCCCACCCCTCCCTCTGGGCCGTCCGCCACTGACTCCCAGCTCTCCACGGTGTCCTCCAGGGCGGTCCGACCTCATCGGCGCGCCCCGCAGGGCGCCGGTCGTCGCAACCCTGGAAGGCCCTACCCTTGCCCGAATCACTGCAGAACCTCCAAGGCCCGTACTTCGGTGAGTACGGCGGTCGCTACGTCCCGGAGGCACTGGTCGCCGCCCTCGACGAGCTGGACGCCGAGTACCGCAAGGCGGTCGCCGACCCGGCCTTCGCCGCCGAGCTCAACGAGCTCCACCGGTCCTACAGCGGGCGCCCGAGCATCATCACCGAGGTGCCCCGGTTCGCCCAGCACGCTGGCGGGGCCCGGATCATCCTCAAGCGCGAGGACCTCAACCACACCGGTTCGCACAAGATCAACAACGTCCTCGGCCAGGCGCTGCTCACCAAGCGCCTGGGCAAGAAGCGCGTGATCGCCGAGACCGGCGCCGGTCAGCACGGGGTCGCCACGGCCACCGCCGCGGCGCTCTTCGACCTCGAGTGCGTCGTGTACATGGGCGAGGAAGACACCCGCCGCCAGGCGCTCAACGTCGCCCGGATGCGCCTGCTCGGCGCCGAGGTGATCTCCGTGACGGCCGGAACGCGCACCCTCAAGGACGCGATCAACGAGGCGATGCGCGACTGGGTCACGAACGTAGACACGACCAACTACGTCTTCGGCACCGCGGCCGGCCCACACCCCTTCCCGACCATGGTTCGCGACTTCCAGCGCATCATCGGCGTCGAAGCCCGCCAGCAGGTCCTCGACCTCGCCGGCCGGCTGCCCGACGTGGTCGCGGCCTGCGTCGGCGGCGGCTCGAACGCGATCGGCATCTTCGACGCCTTCCTCGATGACGCGGGCGTCCGCCTGGTCGGCTTCGAGGCCGGCGGCGACGGGTTCGAGACCGGGCGTCACGCGTCCTCGATTACCGGTGGCATGGCGGGCGTGCTGCACGGTGCCCGCTCCTACCTGCTCCAGGACGAAGACGGTCAGACCAAGGACAGCCACTCGATCTCTGCGGGCCTGGACTACCCCGGGGTCGGCCCCGAGCACTCCTTCCTTGCCGACATCAAACGCGCCGAGTACTTCCCGATCACCGACTCCGAAGCCATGGAGGCCCTGCGCCTGCTGTGCCGGACGGAGGGCATCATCCCCGCGATCGAGTCAGCCCACGCCCTGGCAGGCGCGATCAAGCTGGGCCTCGAGGCCCAGGCCGCCGGCCGCACGGACGAGCTCATCCTGGTGAACCTGTCCGGCCGCGGGGACAAAGACGTGGGCACCGCCGCGCGGTGGTTCGACCTCGTCGACGCCGACGCCGACCTCAGCGAAGAAGGAGCAGACGCGTGAGCGCCACCGCACGTCGGATCGACGAGCTCAAAGCCGAGGGGCGCGCCGCGCTCATCGGGTACCTACCGATCGGTTTCCCCACCCTCGCCCAGTCCATCGAGGCCGCGCGGACGCTCATCGAGTCCGGAGCGGACATCCTCGAGCTCGGCATCCCGTATTCCGACCCGGTCATGGACGGCCCCACGATCCAGTCTGCGGTGAACGTCGCCCTGGACGGAGGGACCCGCGTCCGGGACGTATTCACGGTGATCGAGGCGGTCGCCGGTCTCGGCGCGCCTGTGCTCGTCATGACGTACTTCAACCCGGTGCTGCGCTACGGGGTCGACGCCTTCGCCCGCGACCTCGCAGCCGCCGGGGGAGCCGGGCTCATCACCCCCGACCTCATCCCCGACGAAGGCGCAGAGTGGATCACCGCCGCTGATGCGCGCGACCTCGACAAGGTCTTCCTCGTGGCCCCGAGCTCAACCCCGCAGCGCCTCGCGCTGACCGCGGCCGCCTCGCGCGGCTTCGTCTACGCCGCGTCCACGATGGGCGTCACCGGCGAGCGGGCCACGGTCGGCGCCGGCGCCGAGCAGCTCGTGGCGGCCACCCGTGCGGCCGGCGCCGCGCGCGTGTGCGTCGGCCTCGGCGTGTCCCGCCCGGAGCAGGCCGCTGAGGTCGGACGGTACGCCGACGGCGTGATCGTCGGGTCGGCCTTCGTCAAGCCGCTGCTCGGCGACGGACCGTTCGCCGACCGCCTCGCGGCGATGAGCGCCGTCGCGCAGGGACTTGCGGCCGGCGTCCGATCGGCCCGCACGGGAGCAGGGCAGACCGCGTGAGCGCTTCCGAGCAGACTCTGACGATCCTCGCCTCGATCCCCAGCCCGAGCGAGGGCGTGTGGCACCTGGGTCCGTTCCCGCTGCGTGCCTACGCCTTCGCGATCCTGATCGGCATCTTCTTCGCCGCGTGGCTCACCGGCAAGCGCTGGGAAGAGCGCGGCGGTAACGCCGACGAGGTCTACGAGATCGCCTACTGGGCGGTGCCCTTCGGCATCGTCGGCGGGCGTCTCTATCACGTCATCAGCTCGCCGGACGCCTACTTCGGCGCCGGGGGAGACCCGCTCAAGGCCTTCGCGATCTGGGAAGGTGGGCTCGGCATCTGGGGCGCCGTGGCGCTCGGCGCGGTCGGTGCCTACATCGGGTGCCGGCGCGCCGGAGTGAGCTTCGGTGCTTTTGCTGACGCGCTCGCCCCCGGGCTGCTCATCGCTCAGGCGATCGGCCGGCTCGGCAACTGGTTCAACCAGGAGCTCTTCGGCCGCGCGACGACCCTTCCGTGGGGGCTGGAAGTCAGTCCCGACGTCGCGCGCAACGCCGGCTACCCGGTCGGCACGCTCTTCCACCCCACGTTCCTCTACGAGCTGCTGTGGAATCTCGCCGCGGCGGGCCTGCTCATCTATCTCGACCGCCGGTTCCGGCTCGGTCACGGTCGCGTGTTCTGGCTGTACGTCGTGCTGTACACGGCCGGTCGCCTGTGGATCGAGCTGCTGCGCATCGACGCCGCCGAGACGATCCTCGGGCTGCGCCTGAACGTGTGGACGTCGATCATCGTCGGCCTGGGGGCACTCGTCGCGTTCATCGTGGTGGGACATCGTGGCGGCGGCCGTGAGGAGAGCGTCTATCTCGATCCGAGCAGGGCCGCGCAGGCGGGCACGGACGCACCCGCGGACGCGGGTGACGAGCTCGCCGTGGCCAGCTCCGAGCGCGTATCGGATTCCGAGACGGACACCGACTCGACGCCGGACGCCGAGTCCGTACCCGAAATATCCGATGCAGCGCGGAATCCCAGGTCAACCCGGGGCGAAGGTCAAGAGCCCCACGGCGTGTGACCTGAGTGACTCTGCTTGGAAACGTCGGCGAAACAACTGAACAGTAATGTCATATCGCTTGGGCCGATGGCGTCCCGCAAATCCCCGCAGTTAAGTAAAGCCCGCGTCAAGTGGGCCCTCCGTGAGGACGGTGTTGATGACCACGCCGCTGAAAAGTGCAAGCAGTTCCCCCAGGCCCGACGCACCCGGAGCGCAAGGTCTCTACGACCCGCGCGCCGAGCACGACGCCTGCGGTGTGGCCTTCGTGGCGACGCTGCGTGGGACGCCTGGGCGGGACATCGTCGACGCCGGCCTGACCGCTCTGCTCAACCTGGACCACCGCGGCGCGGTGGGTGCCGAGGAGAACAGCGGCGACGGCGCGGGGATCCTCACCCAGATCCCCGACGCCTTCATCCGCGACGTTGTCGCGGCGGACCTGCCTCCCGTGGGCTCCTACGCGATCGGCATGGCGTTCCTGCCGCAGGACCGCGTGGAGGCCGACGAGGTCGCCCGCGCCGTCGAGGCGATCGCCGCAGAGGAGAAGCTCGAGGTCCTCGCCTGGCGTGACGTCCCGGTGACCGCTGACCTCGTCGGGCCCAGCGCCCGCGCCTCGATGCCGACCTTCCGCCAGGTCGTAGTCGCCGACCCGGCCCGCGAGCTGTCCGGCATCGACCTCGACCGCCGCGCCTTCCGGCTCCGCAAGCGCGCCGAGAACGAGCTGGGGCTCTTCTTCGCCTCGTTGTCCGCGCGCACGCTCACGTACAAGGGCATGCTCACGACGGCTCAGCTCGAGCCGTTCTTCCCGGACCTGTCCGACCCGCGCTACGCGAGCGAGCTCGCGCTGGTCCACTCGCGGTTCTCGACCAACACGTTCCCCTCCTGGCCGCTCGCGCAGCCGTTCCGGATGATTGCCCACAACGGTGAGATCAACACCGTCCGCGGGAACCGGAACTGGATGGCCGCCCGTCAGGGCAAGCTGGCCAGCGACAACCTTGGCGACCTGACGTCCCTGCTGCCGATCTGCTCGGATGGGGCGAGCGACTCCGCGTCCTTCGACGAGGTGCTTGAACTGCTGCACCTGGGCGGGCGTTCGCTCCCGCACGCCGTCCTCATGATGATCCCCGAGGCGTGGGAGAACCACGCCGAGATGTCACCCGAGCGTCGGGCCTTCTACGAGTACCACGCCAACCTCATGGAGGCGTGGGACGGCCCCGCGTGCCTGACCTTCACCGACGGCACGCTCATGGGTGCGGTCCTGGACCGCAACGGGCTGCGCCCGGGCCGGTTCTGGGTGACTCAGGATGGCCTTGTCGTCCTCGCCTCCGAGGCGGGCGTCCTGGACATCGACCCCGCGACCGTCGTGCAGAAGGGCCGTCTCGAGCCCGGCAAGATGTTCCTGGTCGACACGGCCGCCGGGCGCATCGTCTCCGACGACGAGATCAAGTCCCAGCTCGCGGCGCAGCGCCCGTACCAGCAGTGGGTCAAGGAGAACTCGATCGACCTCGACACGCTCCCCGACCGGGAGCACGTCATCCACTCCCCGGCCTCGGTCCAGCGTCGTCAGCGTGCCTTCGGCTACACCGAGGAAGAGGTCAAGATCCTCCTCACCCCGATGGCGAACACCGGCGGCGAGCCGCTCGGTGCGATGGGCACGGACACCCCGATCGCGGTGCTCTCCAACCGCCCCCGGGTGCTCTTCGACTACTTCACGCAGATGTTCGCCCAGGTCACGAACCCGCCCTTGGACGCGATCCGCGAGGAGCTGGTGACCGCGATCGGCGGTGCGATCGGACCCGAGCCGAACCTGCTGTGCGACACCCCGGACCACGCCCGCAAGGTCGTGCTGTCCTTCCCGGTCATCAACAACGACGACCTCGCCAAGATCATCAACATCAACAAGGCACCGTCGCTGTCTGGGGCCTTCTCCGCCATGACCGTCCGCGGCCTGTACCAGGTCAGCGGCGGCGGGGCGAGCCTTCGGTCCCGCCTCGACGAGATCTTCGCCGAGGTCGACGAGGCGATCGACGCCGGCACGAGCTTCATCGTGCTCTCCGACCGCGACTCCTACCAGGACCTCGCCCCGATCCCGTCGTTGCTGCTCACCAGCGCGGTCCACCACCACCTGCTGCGCAAGCACACCCGGACCCAGGTCTCCCTCGTCGTGGAGGCCGGTGACGTCCGCGAGGTGCACCACGTCGCGCTTCTCATCGGCTACGGCGCGGCCGCGGTCAACCCCTACCTCGCCATGGAGACGGTCGAGGACCTCGCCACGAGGAGCTATGTCACGGTGAGCCCCGAGCAGGCCGTGACCAACCTCATCAAGGCCCTCGGCAAGGGCGTGCTCAAGGTCATGTCCAAGATGGGCATCTCGACCATGTCCTCCTACCGTGGCGCGCAGGTCTTCGAGGCCATCGGCCTGTCCCACGAGCTCATCGGCGACTACTTCACCGGCACCACGAGCCGGCTCGGCGGCGTCGGCCTCGACGTCATCGCGGCCGAGGTCGCCGCCCGCCACGCCGAGGCCTACCCGGCGTCGGGCAACTTCCAGGCTCACCAGAGCCTGGCCGTGGGCGGGGAGTACCAGTGGCGCCGGGACGGCGAGGAGCATCTCTTCGACCCGGAGACGGTCTTCCGGCTCCAGCACTCGACCCGCACGCGTCAGATGGACGTCTTCCGCGAGTACACCAAGCGGGTCGACGACCAGACCGAACGGCTGATGACCCTGCGCGGGCTGCTCGAGTTCAAGGAGGGCCTGCGCCCGGCGCTCTCGATCGACGAGGTCGAACCGATCTCGGAGATCGTCAAGCGCTTCAACACCGGTGCCATGTCCTACGGGTCCATCTCCGCCGAGACGCACGAGACGCTCGCCATCGCGATGAACCAGCTCGGCGGACGGTCCAACACGGGCGAGGGTGGGGAAGACCCCGAGCGCCTCTACGACCCGCAGCGCCGCAGCAAGGTCAAGCAGATCGCCTCCGGCCGGTTCGGGGTGACGTCCGAGTACCTGACCAGCGCGGACGACATCCAGATCAAGCTCGCGCAGGGCGCCAAGCCCGGTGAGGGCGGTCAGCTGCCCGGGCACAAGGTCTACCCGTGGGTCGCCAAGACGCGTCACTCGACGCCGGGAGTCGGGCTCATCTCCCCGCCCCCCCACCACGACATCTACTCGATCGAAGACCTTGCCCAACTCATCCACGACGCCAAGAACGCCAACCCGGTGGCGCGGATCCACGTCAAGCTTGTCTCCGAGTTCGGCGTCGGCACGGTTGCCGCGGGGGTGGCCAAGGCGCACGCGGACGTCGTGCTCATCTCCGGGCACGACGGCGGCACGGGCGCGAGCCCGTTGACCTCCCTCAAGCACGCGGGGACCCCGTGGGAGATCGGCCTGGCCGAGACCCAGCAGACCCTTGTGCTCAACAACCTGCGCGACCGCATCGTCGTGCAGGTCGACGGTCAGATGAAGACCGGCCGCGACGTCATCATCGGCGCCCTGCTGGGAGCCGAGGAGTTCGGCTTCGCGACGGCTCCGATGGTCGTCTCCGGCTGCATCATGATGCGCGTGTGCCACCTGGACACATGTCCGGTCGGCGTGGCCACCCAGAATCCGGAGCTGCGCGCGCGCTTCACAGGCAAGCCCGAGTTCGTCGTGAACTTCTTCGAGTTCATCGCCCAGGAGGTTCGCGAGCACCTCGCGGCACTCGGGTACCGGTCGATCGAAGAGGCCGTCGGCCAGGTGCAGACACTCGATGCGCGTCGGGCGATCGACCACTGGAAGGCACAGGGGCTCGACCTCGCTCCCGTGCTCGTGGTGCCCCAGCCTGTCCCGGGTTCGTCGTTGCGCAACACCACGACCCAGGACCACGGGCTCGCCCGGGCCCTGGACAACCAGCTCATCGCCCTCGCAGCGGAGGCGCTCGAGACCGGCGCCCCGGTCGAGATCGCGCTGCCCATCCGCAACGTCAACCGCACCGTCGGGACCATGCTCGGTCACGAGGTGACCAAGCGGTACCGCGGTGCGGGCCTGCCCGACAACACCATCGACGTCACGCTGACCGGCTCGGCCGGCCAGTCCCTCGGGGCGTTCCTGCCGCGCGGGATCACGCTCCGGCTGTTCGGTGACGCCAACGACTACGTCGGCAAGGGACTCTCGGGTGGGCGGATCATCGTGCGACCTGATCGCTCAGCGGTCCTGACCGGCACGAACAACGTCATCGCCGGTAACGTCATCGGCTACGGCGCCACGTCAGGAGAGATCTTCCTGCGCGGCTACGTCGGTGAACGCTTCGGCGTGCGCAACTCCGGCGCGACCCTCGTGGTCGAAGGCGTGGGCGACCACGGCTGCGAGTACATGACTGGAGGCACCGTCCTGGTGCTGGGCGCGACCGGCCGCAACTTCGGCGCCGGGATGTCCGGCGGCACCGCCTATGTCCTGGACCTGCGCCGGGAGGCGCTCAACGTCGCGGCGGCCACGAGCGGTGAGCTCACGCTCTCCGGCCTGGACGACGACGACGCGGTTATCGTCGAGGACCTGCTGCGTCGTCACCTCGCCGAGACGCACTCTCGGGTGGCCGACGTGCTGCTTGCAGACTTCGGGGCCGCCCGCGAGCGGTTCACGAAGATCTTGCCGACGGAGTTTGCACGTATCCGCACGGCGCTCGCCAAGGCGGAGGTCGACGGCGTCGACATCTCCGCGCCGGGTGCCTGGGAAGAGATCTTGGAGGGTTCCCGTGGCTGATCCACGCGGTTTCTTGAAAGCCCGGGAGCGCGAGCTCCCGGCGTACCGCCCCGTCGAGGTGCGGCTGCTGGACTGGCGTGAGGTGCATGACCACCGAGTCGAGGACTCGGCCTTCGTCAAGGTCCAGGCCAGCCGGTGCATGGACTGCGGCATCCCGTTCTGCCACCAGGGCTGCCCGCTGGGCAACCTCATCCCGGACTGGAACGACCTGGTGCGGCGGGACGAGTGGGAGGACGCGATCGAGCGTCTGCACGCCACGAACAACTTCCCCGAGTTCACCGGTCGGGTCTGCCCGGCGCCGTGCGAGTCGAGCTGTGTGCTCGGCATCAACCAGCCCGCGGTGACCATCAAGAACGTCGAGGTCTCGATCATCGACGAGGCCTTCGCACGGGGCTACGTCGTCCCGAAGATCCCTCAGCGTCTGACCGGCAAGACCGTCGCCGTCGTGGGCTCAGGCCCGGCCGGGCTCGCCGCCGCCCAGCAGCTCACCCGGGCCGGCCACACCGTCGCGGTCTACGAGCGCGACGATGCCATCGGCGGCCTGCTGCGCTACGGGATCCCCGACTTCAAGCTCGAGAAGAGCCACATCGACCGCCGTCTGGCGCAGATGAAGGCCGAGGGGACCCGGTTCCGTGCCGGCGTGGAGATCGGCGTCGACCTCACCTGGGAGGAGCTGCGGGCCCGCTTCGACGCAGTGATCGTGGCGACCGGGGCGACGATCCCGCGGGGGCTGCCCATCCCGGGCAACGACCTCGCGGGGGTGCACTTCGCGATGGAGTTCCTGCCGCAGGCGAATGCCGTCGTGGCGGGAAAGGAGGTCCCGGGGCAGATCCTGGCGACCGACAAGCACGTGATCGTCATCGGCGGCGGTGACACCGGCTCGGACTGCATCGGCACCTCGCTGCGCCAGGGTGCGGCGTCGGTCACGACGCTCGCGATCGGCAAGCGGCCGCCCCTGCAGCGCCCGGCCAGCCAGCCGTGGCCGACGGACCCGCTGCTCTTCGAGGTGTCGAGCTCGCACGCCGAGGGCGGGGAGCGTGACTACCTCGCCTCGACCGTGGAGTTCATCGGCAACGCCGAGGGTCAGCTCGTGGCGCTCAAGGTCGCCACGACCGAGTACCTGCCCGACGGCCGGCGCGCGCCGGCCGTCGGGACCGAGCGGATCATCCCGGTCGACCTCGTGCTCATCGCGATGGGATTCACAGGTCCGGAGACCGGCTCGATCGTCGCCCAGGCGGGCTCGGAGGTGACATCACGGGGCCTGCTGGCCCGTCGCGAGGACTTCTCATCCTCCGTCCCGGGGGTCTTTGTCACCGGAGACGCAGGTCGCGGGCAGTCTCTCATCGTGTGGGCCATTGCCGAAGGGAGGGCTACGGCGGCTACGGTAGATGCATACCTGCAGGGCAGCACCGAGCTCCCGGCGCCCGTCACGGCCACGACCGTCGCGTTGCGCCCCTGAGTTCTGTGCCCCGGGCAGAGATGCTTGGGGCACCGCAAGACTTTCGTCCCGACTGCAGTACTTACACAAGCAACTAGGCTGGAGCTATGCGCAGAGCAAAGATCGTATGCACCATCGGACCCGTAACCGCCTCCCTCGAGCAGCTGCAGAACCTGGTCGACGCCGGAATGGACGTCGCCCGGATCAACCGTAGCCACGGGGAGCCCGAAGAGCACGAAGCTGTCTACCACAACGTGCGTGCCGCCGCGAAGGCCGCTGGCCGCTCGGTCGCCGTGCTCGTCGACCTGCAGGGACCCAAGATCCGCCTTGGCCGCTTCCTGAACGACGAGAAGCAGTGGCTCAACGTCGGTGACACGTTCACCATCACGACCGAAGACGTCGTGGGCACCAAGGAGCTCGTCTCCACGACCCACAAGGGCCTGCCGGGCGACGCCCGGGTCGGCGACCCGATCCTCATCGACGACGGCCGCGTCCTCGTTCGCGTGACTGCCGTCGAAGGCCCCCGGGTCATCACCCGCGTCGAGGTCTCCGGGCCGGTCTCCAACAACAAGGGACTCAACCTCCCCGGCGTCGCAGTCTCCGTGCCGGCCATGTCCGACAAGGACGAGGCGGACCTTCGCTGGGCCGTCCGCCTGGGCGCCGACATCATCGCCCTGTCGTTCGTGCGCAGCGCGGCCGACTACGACGACGTGCGTCGCATCATGGAAGAGGAGGGCCGCGTCCTTCCCGTCATCGCCAAGGTCGAGAAGCCGCAGGCTGTCGAGAACCTCGCCGAGATCGTCGACGCATTCGACGGCATCATGGTCGCCCGCGGCGACCTCGGCGTCGAGCTGCCCTTCGAGCAGGTCCCCCTCGTGCAGAAGCGTGCGATCGAGCTTGCTCGTCGCGCCGCCAAGCCGGTCATCGTGGCCACCCAGGTCCTCGAGTCGATGATCACCGCTCCCCGCCCGACCCGCGCCGAGGCCTCGGACTGCGCCAACGCCGTCCTCGACGGCGCGGACGCCGTCATGCTCTCCGGTGAGACGAGCGTCGGTGACTACCCGATCGAGGCCGTGCGCGTTATGGCCCGCATCATCGAGAGCACCGAGGAGCTCGGCCGCGAGCGGATCGCCCCCCTCGGGTCGACGCCGCACACCCGCGGTGGAGCGATCACCCGTGCCGCCGCCGAGATCGGTGAGATCCTCGGCGTCAAGTACCTCGTGACCTTCACCCAGTCGGGTGACTCCGCACGTCGTATGTCCCGCCTGCGGTCGGCCCTGCCGCTGCTCGCGTTCACCCCGCGCAGCGACGTCCGCAGCGTCCTGTCGCTGACCTGGGGCACGCAGTCCTACGAGGTTCCCTCGGTCGACAGCACCGACGCGATGGTCCGCCAGGTCGACTCGACCCTGCAGGCCAACGGCCTCGCCGAGATCGGTGACCTCGTGGTTGTCGTTTCCGGCGCACCGGTCGGCGTCTCCGGCACGACCAACTCGATCCTCGTGCACCGCATCGGCGACGAGGTCTGAGGACCGACGCTGGTCGCCTGACCAGCCGGTGATCCTGCCCGACGACGAAGCCCTCGCCTCCTACAGGAGGCGAGGGCTTCGTCGTCGGGCACCCGCACGCGCACCGCTCCCACACCGCCCGGCTTCGGGCCGGTGCCTGCCGAGCGCACCCTCTGCTGAGTGCGGTCATATAGCTGCCAGATACCCGATTTGGGCAGCCATTCGCCCGCACTCAGCGGGTGGGGCGGGGGAGAGGGCGGGGGAAGGGCCGGACGGGGTCAGGTGCCCTGGAGGAGGCCCGCGAGGGCGACCACGGCACCGTAGGTCGCATAGATGGTCAGCGGGACGGCGAGGGCCCACTCGCGGCGCGAGCCGGTGTCCCCCAGCACGGGCAGCGCCACCCGGCCGCTGGCCAGCCAGAGGTCATTGAGCCCCTGCGTCCGGCGCCACCAGCGTGGGGGACGCAGCCGTAGCGGCCACAGCAGGGGGACTCCGCCCGTGGTGAGCAGGTCGCCGGCGATGTGCACGGTCACCCCTAGTCCGACGGCGATCGGCAGCCACTCCCACTCCTGCGGCGCGTACAGGGTGACCAGGACGGAGACGATGACGGCGATGCCCCACGAACGAAGCCAGCTGCCGTCGTTGGTGATCTTGAGTGCCTTCGCGGCGTACGCGACGAGCAGGAGCGAGAGCGCCCCGGCGCCCAGGGCGACCCGGCCGAAGGCCTCCGTCTCCAGAGCGACCATCCCTGCCGCGACGGCGAGGGCGACCGCGACGGGGATGGCGAGCAGTCCGTGCGTGCCGTTTCGGTGGCCTCCACTGATGCCCGCGACGACGCGGGTGACGACCTTGGACAGCGGCGGCAGGGAGTTGGAGATGGTCCCGCTGTGGTGGTCGGCGTCGGGCAGCAGAGCCGCACCGGCGCAGACGATCGACCCGATGAGGAGCCCGGAGTCCGAGACCGGGTAGAGGCCCAGCATGAGGGGACCGGTGCCGGCCACCGCGACCCAGGCGGCCGAGCCGGCGATCGCGTGGTGCGCGCCCATCATGACGGGTGCCCAGATATCGGGTGCCCGGCGGTAGAACGATGGGCGGGGTGTCTGGAGCGCGTGATGATGGCCTCTGTCCGTCGGTGCTACCTGTTCGGACTAGGCTACGTACGCACGTTCGAACAAGTCAATCTGGCGGTGCATCGGGAGCTCCCGATGACCTGTTGGTCACTGGGAGCCCCCGTCGCGGGCGCGGGGACTAGCTGCTCTGGCGGGCCATGTGGCGGCCGGCGCGCATGCCGAACACGGTCGCCGGGCCGATCGTCGAACCCGGGCCGGGGTAGGTGTTGCCCATGACCGAGGCCGAGTTGTTGCCCGCGGCGTAGAGGCCCTCGATGACGGAGCCGTCCTCACGCAGCGCCCGACCGTCCGGGTCGGTCAGCACGCCGCCCTTGGTGCCGAGGTCGCCGACAACAAGCTTGTAGGCGAGGAACGGGCCCTTCTCGATCGTGCCGAGGCAGGCGTTCGGGTGGACCGTAGGGTCGCCGTAGTAGCGGTCGTAGGCGGAGTCGCCCTTGTTGAAGTCCTGGTCCCGCCCGGCCCGCGCGAAGCCGTTGAAGCGCTCGACCGTGGCGCGGAACGTGGCCTGGTCCAGGTCGAGCTTGCGGCCCAGCTCCTCCAGGGTGTCAGCCTTGAAGAGGATGCCCTGCTCCTTCATGGCCTTGTTGGCGCGGGGGTCGAGGGCGAAGGAGCGCAGGTAGCACTTGGGTGGCGGGAGTCGAGGATGAGGACACCGGAGCCTTCGCCCGGCTCTGGCACGCCATCGTCGACCAGACGATCACGGAGGCGGCCTTCGTCGAGATGGTCATCGACGCGCGCCGGAGCCAGTCGGACTACGACGGCGGAATCCGGCTGCGGCGCATGGTCGAGCCTCTGCTCGTGCGCGCCCAGCAGGCCGCCCAGGCCCCGGCGGACCTCACCATGGACGACCTCGTCCTGGTCCAGCGGATGGTCTACGGCGTCGTCGTCACCGCGCACGACGACGCGGAGGCGCGTCGCGCGGCCGAGCGGGTCCTGCAGCTGATCGGTCCGACAGACGGCGACGACGGCGCGTCGTAGACCGTCCCGCCTCCCGTTGCCGCGCGACCGGAGCGGGTGTGTACTGGGATGAATTGCACCTCTCGCAGCCGGCATCCCCGGTTGCCTGCGGCTACCCACCCGCTCGTGTGATGGCCGCCCGCCCTGCCCCGCCGTCAGGCGCACGCGTGGTCGATTACGGACGAGGCCACGAGGGCATGGTTGCCCTGTACAGGGCACAGCCGAAGATGCCAGCCGGAACGACACGGTGCCGCACGGGTGGCCCAGTTCTCGGAGGAACCGATGAGCCCCGACCGTCACGCGCGCAACATGCTGCCCATCCCCGATCGCCCGGTACCGGGTCTGACCACGTATGACGCGAAGGACCCGGACACGTCCTTCCCGCCGATCGAGCCGCTGCTGCCCCCCGAGGGGGCGCCGAACGTCTTGGTGATCCTCCTGGACGATGTGGGCTTCGGCGCGTCGAGCACGTTCGGAGGACCGTGCCAGACGCCGACCGCGGAACGCCTGGCCGGGGGAGGGCTGCGGTTCAACCGCTTCCACACGACCGCGCTGTGCGCACCCACCCGACAGGCGCTGCTCACCGGGCGCAACCACCACTCGGTCGGGATGGGCTCGATCACGGAGACCGCGACGTCGGCGCCGGGCAACAGCTCCCTGCGTCCCAACACCAAGGCCCCGTTGGCCATGACCCTCAAGCTCAACGGCTATTCGACCGCTCAGTTCGGTAAGTGCCACGAGGTGCCAGTCTGGCAGGCGTCCCCGATGGGACCCTTCGACGCCTGGCCGTCGGGCGGCGGGGGCTTCGAGACGTTCTACGGGTTCATCGGCGGTGAGAACAACCAGTGGGACCCAGCGCTCTACGACGGGACGACTCCCGTTGAACCGCCGGCCACCCCAGAGCAGGGATATCACCTGACCGAGGACCTGGCCGACCGGGCGGTCGGCTGGATCCGCCAGCAGAAGGCCCTCATGCCGGACCGCCCGTTCTTCGTCTACTTCGCACCGGGGGCGACCCACGCCCCGCGCCACGTCCCCAAGGAGTGGGCCGACAAGTACAGGGGCCAGTTCGACGACGGCTGGGACGCGCAACGGGAGCAGACGTTCGCGCGGCAGAAGGAGCTCGGCGTCATCCCGGCGGAGGCGCAGCTGACCCCCCGCCACGACGAGATCCCCGCTTGGGACGACATGCCCGCCGAGCTCAGGCCCGTCCTGGCACGCCAGATGGAGGTCTACGCCGGGTTCCTCGAGCACACCGACCACCACGTCGGGAGGCTGATCGACGCCATCGAGGAGATCGGCGCGCTCGACAACACGCTGATCTACTACATCGTCGGCGACAACGGCGCCTCCGCGGAAGGCACCCTCAACGGCGCGTTCAACGAGATGGCCAGCTTCAACGGCATGGCGGCCCTGGAGACTCCTGAGTTCTTGCTCAGCAAGATGGACGAGCTCGGGTCGCCCTCCTCCTACAACCACTACGCCGTCGGCTGGGCCTGGGCGATGGACACTCCTTTCCAGTGGACCAAGCAGGTCGCCTCGCACTGGGGCGGCACCCGCAACGGAACGATCGTCCACTGGCCGGACGGATCCAGGAGAAGGCGGGCCTGCGCTCGCAGTTCACACACGTGATCGACGTGGCACCGACCATCCTCGAAGCGGCGGGTCTGCCCGAGCCGACGATTGTCAACGGCGTGCTGCAGTCGCCAATGGAGGGCACGAGCATGGTCTACGCCTTCAACGACGCCGCCAGCCCCGAGCGCCACGACCTGCAGTACTTCGAGATGTTCGGGAACAGGGGCATCTATCACCGCGGGTGGAGCGCGGTGACGAAGCACCGCACCCCGTGGATCATGGTCGGTGGAGTGATGCCCGCCTTCGACGACGACGTCTGGGAGCTCTACGACGGGAGCGGCGACTACAGCCAGTCCCGGAACCTCGCGTCCCAGAATCCGGAGATGCTGAGCAAGCTGCAGCGCCTCTGGCTGATCGAGGCAGTCAAGTACAACGTCCTCCCGATGGACGACCGCACAGCCGAGCGCATCTCGCCCGAGGCCGCCGGGAGACCCACCCTGATCCGGGGGAGCTCGCAGCTGTTCTTCCCCGGTATGGGGCGCCTGTCGGAGAACAGCGTCGTGAACATCAAGAACAAGTCGTTCTCCGTCACCGCGGAGGTCGCGGTCTCCGGGGCCGGAGCCGACGGGGTCATCATCGCCCAGGGCGGCAGGTTCGGCGGGTGGGCCCTGTATGCGAAGGGCGGCAGGGCGACATTCGTCTACAACGTCCTCGGCATCCAGGAATTCGCCGTCGAGGCCGACCGGGCGATCCCCGAAGGCACCCACCAGGTCCGGATGGAGTTTGCCTACGACGGCGGGGGACTGGCCAAGGGGGGAGACGTCACCCTCTACTACGACGGCGAGGCGGCTGGCGCCGGCAGGGTCGGTGCGACCCAGCCGATGATCTTCTCTGCGGACGAGACCACGGACATCGGCTACGAGTCCGGGACCACGGTCACCTCCGACTACACGGCGGACGGGAGCCGGTTCACGGGAAAGATCCACTGGGTGCAGATTGACCTGGGGCCCGACGACAACGACCATTTCATCGACCCTGAGGAGCGTCTACGCATCGCGATTGCGCGGCAGTGAGGGCGGCTACCCGGCCGCGAAGCGTGTCCGGCGGCTACCCGGCCGGCAGCCAGGTCCGGGCCGCTGTGACCAAGGCCGTCACCCCGATCGTCAGGGTGGGTTCGATGACGGACGCGTAGTGCGGGGAGTGATTGGAGGGGACGGTGAGCAGGGCGGGGTCGCTCATGTCACCGGTGGTGAACGGGGACGGATCGGTGCCGCCGAGGAGCCAGTAGGACAAGGGCGCACCTGCGCTCGTCGCTAGCCCCCCCACGTCCTCGCTGCCGGCTCCGGCGCCCGGATCGAGGATCTTGTCTGCTCCCAGCCAGGCGGCAAAGGCGTCGAGGGTCGCCTTCAGGGCGACCGCGTCGTTGATGACGACGGGGAACCTCTCGATCTGGGTGATCGTCGGTGGCTCCGTGGCGCCCGCCGTCGTGGCCTCGCCACGGACGATGCGATCCACGCCGTCGAGGATGCGCCGTCGGATCCCCTCGTCGTAGCTGCGGATGTTCAGCTGCAGCTCGGCCTCGCCCGGGATGACGTTCGCGGCGTCCCCGGCGTGGATGGAACCGATCGTGAGCACGGTGGTCGCCGTGCTCGGCACCTCCCGGGAGACGATGGTCTGCAGGCGCAGGACGGTCGCGGCCGCCATGACGACCGGATCGACGGACGCCTCGGGCATCGATCCGTGGGCGCCCTTGCCGACAAGACGCACGCGCAGCGAGTCCGACCCCGCGTAGGACGGACCCGCGTGCCCGGCGATCGTGCCCGCGGGCAACGGGGACACATGCTGGCCGAGCACGACATCGGGCTTCGGGAAGCGGTCGAACAGCCCGTCGTCGACCATGGCCTGAGCACCCGCGCCGAGCTCTTCGGCGGGCTGGAAGACGAGCAGCAGGGTGCCGGACCAGGTGGAGGTGTTCGTGGCCAAGATCCCCGCGGCCCCCAGCAGGCAGGTCGTATGAAGGTCGTGACCGCACGCGTGGGCGACCGGCACGACCTTGCCGTGATCGTCGGTCGCGGTGACGGTGCTGGCGTACTCCAGACCGGTGTCTTCCTTGACCGGGAGGGCATCCATGTCGGCGCGGAGGAGGGCGGTCGGGCCAGGACCGTTCTTCAGGACGCCGACGACCCCCGTCCGACCGACACCGGTCGTGACGTCGAAGCCCAGCTCCTCCAGGCGGCGGGCCACAAGGTCGGCGGTGCGGTGCTCCTGGAAGCCGAGCTCCGGATGGCTGTGGAGGTCCTTGTAGAGATCAGCGAGCGTCGGATCGAGTACCAGTTCGTTGTCAGGCATGGGCACGTCACTCCTTAGATCGGAATTTTCAGAGTATTCCGGTCGGGGGTGAAGCGACACTGGGGTGCGGTTGCCACGGTGCGCGGCGTCCGGCATCGATGCCGTGGAGCCTTCGTGTCGTCCATGCGAGGAAAAGGGCGCGCAGCCGGAGATTGCGCGCGTGTAGGTGCCGTCGCGGGTGTGGGCTCCGGGTCCGACCGACTCGTAGAGCCACTTCGCGGTCGTCTGACACGGGACGCCGAGAGACTCCTGCAGGGTGTGGGCGGCGGTGGCGGACGGCGCAAGGCCCAGGACGGGTCCGCCGGTGGTGCGCCATGCCGCAGTCACCGCGGCGAGTGTGGTGGTCTTGCCCGACCCGGCTGGTCCGACGAGGGCGTCGAGCAGGTGGGGTGAGGTCAGGACGGCTTCGGCGGCGAGGCGTTGGTCAGGGGCGAGGGCGTCCAGGGCGACGCGGATCCGCACCGACGGGCTCCGCAGGTCTTCGATCGTGTGGGGGAGGTACACCGGGGTGGTGGTGGCGTCGATGAGGGACTTCTCGGCGGCGAGGAGCTCGGTGGAAGTGAACAGGGATTCCCCGACGCGGCGCCGCTCGGGGTCGCGGGTGTCGTCCAGGTGCACGCACGCCGCGGCGGCCTGCCTGGTGAGGTCGTTGAGCAGGTGCAGGCGCTCCTCGGGGTTGGCCATCCGCAGCGGCCGGGACGCCCGCAGCGCGGCCGCGCCCAGGTTCCACGTCGTCCAGACGGACCGCTTCGTCGAGACGTCCTGGAGGACCTGAGCAACCATCGCGGCGCGGACCTCAGGGCCGACGTCGTGGAAGCGCAAGGGGCGTCCGTAGGTCCCGGCGAGTGCCCGTGCGGGTCAGGTCGATGGTGACCGGCCCAAATGACACGTCGGTGCGCAACCAAGGAAAGTGGTCTGGGCCCGTGGCCAGGAGGCGGCCGCAACTGCCGCCTCCTGGCCACGGGGCTGTGGGCAGACCGTGCCACCGCTCCACACCCTGGAACTCCAGGGTGTGATAGATGGCATGCGCTGTGTAGGTCACGATCAGCCCGTCTGCAGAGTGCGTTCAGTTGATGGAGACGAGGAGCGGGTCTCCATCGATGATCCGGTACGTGACGAAGGCGTCGCTGCTGCTCCGCGTGGCGATGGCCGATGACGCAGTCGCCCCATCGCCGCCGCGGCCACCTCGGCGGCTTGGAGTTGCTGGGCAGGCATCAAGTGGCTGTACCGCGAGTCGGTCGTGGCGTAGGTCTCGTGCCCCAGCCGCCGGGACAGTGTGAACATGTCCATCCCCTCGGCGAGCATCCAGCTCGCGTGGGTGTGGCGCAGGTCGTGGATCCGTGGCCGTTTCATCAGTCGTCGCGCGTCGGGGTCCGGTGAGCCGTCCGCGTCGACCGGGTTCTGCGCCTTGGTGAGAGCAGGTGACCAGTTGGTGGCCCAGAAAGTGTTGTTGCGGATAGGGCGTCCGGCGACGTTGACGAACACGAGTTCCGTCCCGCGCTTGTCCGCGGTGACCTCTCAGAGCATCTCGGCGAGGTCGGGGGACAGGGAGATCGTGCGCCGTGACCGTGCCGACTTCGGCGCCCCGATGAACGGTTGCCGGTTGCCGTCCTGCTTCCAGGCCTTGTTGATGCGGATGGTCGGTGGGTGGGCGTCGAGGGAGAGGTCTTCGACGTGCAGCGCCGTCGCCTCGCCGAACCGCAGGCCGGTTCCGACGAGGGTGATGATGAACGGTCGGTAGTGCTCGAGGAGGTTGTCCAGGATGAGGTCGAGGTCCTCTGGCTCCAGGACGACCATGTCATCACCTGCCCGCTGGGTGCGGGGGAGTCGCACGGCTGCGCAGGGGTTGTCCGTCCGGTAGCCGAGGCGGACGGCGGTGTTCATGGCTGCGGAGAGCAGTCCGTGGATGTTCGCGATCGACTTGTTCGAGAGCCCTTTGGTCTGCAGGTCGCGGATCCACAGCGTCACCTGGTGCCACGTGAGCGCCTTGACCGGCAGAGCGCCGAGGTGGGGGTTGATGTGGTCGCGAGCCCGGTACCGGTACCCGCTGCGGGGGTCTTCGCCGACGCGGTTGAGCAGGTCGATGTGTTCGCGCACTGCGTCCTCGACCGTGGGCCCGCCCTGGCGGATCGCATTGGCGACCTCGATCGCGAGAGTGAGTGGTTGGCCACTGCCGTCGAGCAGCTTGATCGTCTGCTCGGCCTGACGCCGGTCATCGAACGTCATCGACTGCCGGCCGGGCTGGGTGGGGTCGCGCCAAGTGACGCGGTAGGCGACGGTGCCGTCTCCGCGAACGCGTTTCTCGATGCTCGCCATGAGTCCATCGTGCATCTCATGGGGACACATTTGTCCCCACGTGGGGACAAAACTTGTGTTTGCGCAGGTCAGATGGGTGCCCCGGGTGGGATTCGAACCCACACTGGATCGGGTTTGAGCCGAACGCCTCTGCCGGTTGGGCTACCGGGGCTGGTAACACCGCTGAAGTGCTCGACAATGTAACCACACGGACGTGGCAATGTTCACATCGGGTCCCGTTGATGCGCGCTGGGAGATCGTGACCCACTACGATGGCGCATGTGACAGACAACGAATCGACGCCAGGCATCGTTCCCCCTCTTGACCTCCCCCCGCTCCTGGAGCCGGTGGTCGAAGCGCCGGAGGAAGTTCCCGCGGTGCCTGCGCGGCGCGTGCGGCGCGCCGTCGTGGCCGAGGATGAGGCTCTCATCCGGATGGACGTCGTCGAGACGCTCCGCGAGGCAGGCTTCGACGTGGTGGGAGAGGCCGGCGACGGCGAGACCGCCGTGCGGCTCGCCCTCGAGCTCAAGCCCGACGTCGTCGTCATGGACGTCAAGATGCCCGAGCTCGACGGTATCTCCGCGGCCGAGCGGATCGCCAAGGCACACGCCGCCCCGGTCGTGCTGCTCACAGCGTTCTCCCAGGCTGAGCTCGTCGAGCGGGCACGCGACGCCGGGGCGATGGCCTACGTCGTCAAGCCGTTCAGCCCCGCGGACCTGCTTCCCGCGGTCGAGATCGCGATCTCCCGCTACTCCCAGATCACTGCCCTCGAGTCTGAGGTCGCCGACCTCGCGGAGCGCTTCGAGACCCGCAAGCGGGTCGACCGCGCCAAGGGCCTGCTCATGACGAAGATGGGCCTGAGCGAGCCGGAGTCCTTCCGCTGGATCCAGAAGACGTCCATGGACCGTCGCCTGACGATGCGCGAGGTCGCCGACGCCGTGATCGAGCAGGTCGGCGAAGCCTGAGAACAGTCAGTGCATCACACCACCTGATGGTTGACCTGTCGGGCGGATAGGGGCAGTCTTGGGCGAGGCCATGCTTCCGGCGTACCGTCCCGCGCGCCGCCGTGGCCGCTCTGGTGACTACTGACAGGGCGACTATCAACAGATGGAGAGTTCGTATGCGTGCCTTGGTCGATGTACGGCCTGCGGTTGCCTCCGACCTTCCCGTCCTGGCCAGCCTGAGTGTTACCGCTCGCCATGAGGCCGGAACCGGTGTCCAGCTGTGTGTTGGCGACGAGGAACGCCTCGCCCGTCAGCTAGCCACGCTGACCGCACTTCCGGGCGGCCAGATCAAGGTCGCCGCCATCGAGGGCGAGCCGGTCGGCTTCATGCTCATCCGGGTCCTTGAGCCCAACCTCTTCAGCGACGAGACCTCGGTGTACGTCGAGGCGCTCTACGTCTCCCAGGACTTCCGACGCCGCGGCGTCGGCCATGCTCTGCTGACTGAGGCGGGGGAGACGGCGGCCTCCGTCGGCGCCCTCGAGGTGTACTCGGTCCCGCTCCCCGGGTCTCGCGGTGTCCAACGCTTCCTCGCACGCCTCGGCTTCGCCCCGGCGGCCAGCCACCGGGTCGTGTCCACCGCCGTGCTGCTGCGCAAGCTCGCGGCCGAGGGCGCCGGCCGTGGTCAGGGTCGCGGCATCGAAGACCTCATTGCTCGACGACGTCGCGCGCGGACCGAGACCAACAGCGGACCCGTCGACCTGCGCAGCTTCCAGGCGAGCCTGGCCGCCAGCCAGGCTGAGCAAGCCACCGGGCAAGCCATCGCGAAGGCACCGGCGAACGTGGCGGTCCAGGACGACACGCCGACCGGCGGCTGGCACAGCGACCGGCAGCCGACCCGGCGCGAGCACCGAGCAGACTGACAGCAGGCAGGCTAGGCCGCGAGCACCAGGCAGGTCAGCCGGGCGGTGCAGACCCGCCGACCTGACTCGTCGGTCACGACGATCTCGTAGCTCGCTGTGGTCCGACCGCGGTGGATCGCCGTCGCGACTCCCGTGACGTGCCCCTCTCGAGCACCCGCGTGATGTGTGGCGTTGATCTCGATCCCCACCACCATGCGATCCGGTCCCGCATGCAGCTGAGCCGCGAAGGATCCGAGCGTCTCGGCGAGGACGACGCTCGCCCCGCCGTGCAGCAGCCCGGCCGGCTGGGTGTTTCCCGCCACGGGCATCGTCCCGACCGCTCGCTCGGCCGTCGCCTCGAGCAGCTCGATGCCCATGCGTTCGATCAGGGTGCCGCGGGCGGAGGCCGCGAGCATGTCGGTGGTGTCCTTGTCAGTCATGGACGATAGATTTGCAGACGTGACCGACATTGCGCGACCCAGACTCCTCTTGATCGATGGCCACTCCATGGCATACCGGGCGTATTTCGCCCTTCCTGTGGACAAGTTCGCCACCACGACGGGCGAGCCCACGAACGCCGTGCACGGATTCATCTCGATGCTCGCGACGCTCCTGCGGGTCGAGGAGCCCACCCACGTCGCTGTGGCCTTCGACGCCGGGTCGACGACCTTCCGCACCGTGCGCTTCCCCCAGTACAAGGGCACCCGGGACGCGACCCCCGAGCAGTTCAAGGGGCAGGTCCCGCTCATCAAAGAGGTCCTGACCTCGATGCGGATCCCTTTCCTCGAGAAGGACATGTTCGAGGCGGACGACATCCTGGCGACCCTGTCCTCCCAGGCCGACGCACTCGGCATGGAGGTCCTCGTCTGCTCGGGCGACCGGGACTCGCTGCAGTTCGTCAATGAGAACGTCACGGTGCTCTATCCGGTCAAGGGGGTCTCCGAGCTCGCCCGGATGACGCCGGACGCCGTGCAGGTCAAGTACGGGGTCGCCCCGCACCAGTACCCGGACCTCGCGGCCCTGGTCGGGGAGACGAGCGACAACATCCCGGGTGTACCCGGGGTCGGGCCGAAGACCGCCGCGAAGTGGATCAACCAGTTCGGCGGCCTCGAGGAGATCCTCACCCACGCCGACGAGATCGGCGGCAAGGCGGGGGAGTCGCTGCGTGCGCACCTCGACCAGGTCCGCCTCAACCGCGAGCTCAACCACCTGCTCACCGACATCGAGCTGCCCTTCGGCCCGGACGACCTGCGCGCCCAGCCCTGGGACCGCGAAGCGATGAACGCCGTCTTCGACGCACTGCAGTTCCGCACCCTGCGCGAGCGCCTGTTCGCCATGCACCCCGCCGGCCAGGACTCCGAGCAGGAGGCCGCGCAGGCAGCCCCCGAGGTCGAGGTCGTGCCCCTCGCCCCGGGTGTGCTGGCGCAGTGGCTCGACGCGCGCGCCGACCAGACGCTCGGGCTCGACGTGGCCGGCCGGGCTGTGCCCGCCGGCGGGGACGCCTGGGCCTTCGCGATCGCCGACGGCGCCGACGGGGCAGGCTCGGCCATCGCCCTCGATTTCGCCGACCTGACCGCCGCCGACGACGTGGTCCTCGGCACCTGGCTGGCCGACGCGACCCGGCGCAAGGTCGCCCATGGCGGCAAGGCCACCTGGCACGAGCTCGCAGCCCGCGGCTACGACCTGCGCGGGATCGTCTTCGACACTGAGCTCGCCGCCTACCTGTGCTTCCCGGACCAGCGCGGCTACGACCTCGGCGAGCTCGTCGAACGCCACCTGGGCCACGAGCTCCGGGCGCTTGAGACCGACGCCGGCGACCAGGGCTCCTTCGACCTCTCGGTCGGCGAGGGCAACCAGGACAGCGAGGCGAACCGGCTCGCCGTGCGAGCCGCCGCCCTGACCGACCTCGCCGAGGTGCTCGGCGGAGAGCTCAAGGACCGTGAGGCAGCCGACCTGCTCGCGACCCTGGAGCTGCCCCTGTCCGAGGTCCTCGCCCAGGTCGAGCGCCGCGGGATCGCGATGGACGTCGACTACCTGCGCGACCTCGAGAAGCACTTCTCCGAGATCGTCGCCGAGGCCGCACGGTCGGCCTACGAGGTCATCGGTCGCGAGGTGAACCTCGGGTCGCCCAAGCAGCTGCAGGAGGTGCTCTTCGATCAGCTGGCCATGCCCAAGACGAAGAAGATCAAGACCGGGTACACGACGGACGCGGCAGCCCTCGCGGACCTCTTCGCCAAGACCGAGCACCCCTTCCTGGAGTTCCTGCTCGCCCACCGCGACGCCACCCGGCTACGCCAGACCGTCGAGGGTCTGCTCAAGGCTGTCGCCGACGACGGTCGCATCCACACGACCTTCCAGCAGACGATCGCGGCCACCGGCCGGCTCAGCTCGACCGAGCCGAACCTGCAGAACATCCCGATCAGGACCGAGGCCGGGCGGCGGATCCGCCGCGCCTTCGTCGTCGGTGACGGCTTCGAGACCCTGCTCACCGCGGACTACTCCCAGATTGAGATGCGGATCATGGCGCACCTGTCCGGTGACACTGCGCTGATCGAGGCCTTCCGGTCGGGGGAGGACCTGCACAGCTATGTCGGGTCCCGGGTCTTCGGCGTGCCGACGACCGAGGTCACCTCCGCCCAGCGGTCGAAGATCAAGGCCATGTCCTACGGGCTGGCCTATGGTCTCTCGTCCTTCGGGCTGTCCAAGCAGCTCGGCATCGAGGTGGGCGAGGCTGCCAAGCTCATGGACGACTACTTCGAGCGCTTCGGGGGCGTGCGCACATACCTCACGGGCGTGGTGGACGAGGCCCGGGCGACCGGGTACACCGCGACGATCATGGGCCGGCGCCGCTACCTGCCCGACCTCACGAGCGATAACCGCCAGCGGCGCGAGATGGCCGAGCGGATGGCCCTCAACGCCCCGATCCAGGGCAGCGCAGCCGACATCATCAAGGTCGCGATGCTTGGCGTCGAGCGGGAGATCGCCGAGCGCGGACTGCGGTCTCGGCTGCTCCTCCAGATCCACGACGAACTCGTCCTCGAGGTGGGAGCGGGCGAGCTGACCGAGCTCGAGGCGCTCGTCCGCGAGCAGATGGGTTCCGCCGCGGACCTCCTGGTCCCGCTCGACGTGTCCGTCGGCGTCGGCGCCAGCTGGCACGACGCCGGGCACTAGCGCTCTTCGTGCTCCGGGCGGCGGGCGGAGAAGATGGCGGTCCCGGGGATGAGTCGTCCCCGGACCGGGCTCCACCCGCCCCACGCCTGGTCGTGGCCGTCGGGCCACTCGGGCTCGACGACGTCGACCAGCTCGAGGCCCGCGCCGACCACCTCACGGACGTGGTCGCCGAGGGTGCGGTGGTACTCGGCGTAGGTGACCCGACCGTCCGCCTCCCGCTCGGCGTAGGGGCGACGATCGAAGTACGAGCGGGTCGCGGTGAGGCCGCGGTCGCTCGGGTCGTCCGGGAACGCCCACCGGATCGGATGGGTGACCGAGAACACCCAGCGCCCTCCCGGCCGCAGGACGCGCGCCACCTCGGCGTGGACGGCCGCGGCGTCGGGCACGAAGGGGATCGCCCCGTAGGCGGTGAAGACCACGTCGAAGGTGTCCGCGGCGAAGGGCAGGTGGCGGGCGTCAACCTGCAGGACGGGCACGTGGGTGCCCTCCGTGGTGTCCATCCGGCGGCTCTCCAGGAGCATCCCGGCCGACACGTCCGTCGAGACCACCCGGGCACCCTGGGCCGTGAGCCAGCGCCCGCACTGGGCCGCGCCGGAGCCGATCTCTAGGATCATCGCCCCGCGCAACGACTCGACGGGGCCAAGCAGGTGGGCGTCGGCCTCACGCAACCCCTCCGGGCACCAGCAGAAGTCCGACGCGCCGAGGAAGGCCCCATGCTCGTCGAGGTAGTCGCGGGCGTTCTCGTCCCACCAGGCGCGGCTCGCGCGGCCGCCGGCCTCGTCGGGGACCTGCTGGTAGCCGGCGCGGGTGATCGATTCGTGTGTCACGCGACCAGTCTGGCCCATCGCGGGTGTCGGGCGGAGGCAGCCGCGCAACGGGGCCGGGAGACTCGCCGAAAATCGTGGGACCATTGGCACGCTGAACACGCCCCGGTCCTGGGTAGGGTTAGAGGGCGCACCGCGATCATGGGCGGTGCGAATGCGTGATTTTGCTGGTCACGATCTATTTTCTTGAGGGAGTTCGAATGCGAATCGGTCTGCTCACCGGTGGTGGCGACTGCCCGGGCCTCAACGCGGCCATCCGTGCCGTCGTCAAGCAGGGCCTGGGGGAGTACGGGCACACGATCATCGGCTTCCGCAACGGTTGGAAGGGCGTCGTCGACGGCGACGTCCGGACCATGTCCCGCGAGGACATCCGCAACGTGCTGCCCCAGGGCGGGACCCTGCTCGGCACTGCGCGGTACCACCCGCACGCGGCCGACGGCGGCATGGACGCCGTCATGGCGACCCTCGAGGCTGAGCGGATCGAGGCGCTCATCTGCATCGGCGGCGACGGCACGCTGCACGCCGCGAACAAGGTCGCCGAGAACGGCGTCAAGATCGTCGCGATCCCCAAGACGATCGACAACGACGTCGCCGGGACGGACCTGTCGATCGGCTTCCACACCGCGGTCAACATCGCGACCGAGGCCATCGACCGGATCCACACGACCGCGGAGAGCCACAACCGCGTCATGGTCGTCGAGGTCATGGGCCGTCACGCCGGCTGGATCGCCGTGAACGCCGGCATCGCGGGCGGCGCCGAGCTGGTGCTCGCCCCCGAGGAGCCCTTCGACATGGACCGGATCATCAAGTTCCTCAAGCACCGCCACCGCTCGCACGCGAACTTCTCGATCGTCGTCGTCGCCGAGGGGGCTCTCCCCAAGGAGGGCAGCTCGATGCAGTACGAGGCCCAGCTGGGCAAGTTCGGCGAGATCATCGCCGGCGCGATCGGCGAGCGGGTCGCCAACGAGATCGCCACACGCACGGGCTTCGACACCCGCCTGACCATCCTGGGTCACGTCCAGCGCGGTGGAACCCCCACCCCGACCGACCGCATCCTGGGCAGCCGCTTCGGCGTCGCGGCCGTCGACGCCATCTCCCGCGGGGAGACGAACGTCATGACCGCGCTGCGCAACGAGGAAGTGGTCCTCGTCCCGCTCGAGGAGATCGCCGGCAAGGTCAAGCACGTCCCCGAGGACCTCCTCCGGGTTGCCCGGGTTCTGGCCTGATCGCCGGCGCGTTGACCGAGGCAGTGCACCGCCGGTAGGGTTGAGGGCGGTGCACTACGGTCGTGCGCAGTCAACACTGCGCGTACGGCGACCAAGGGTGCAGGTCATCACGTCTCGCCAGGATCCCCTACCCGGGGGTCGCGCGTGGCGTCATGCCAGCCGTTTCATCCATATCCTTACTATTCCCTGTCCGCATCGGAGCACCTGACTCAATGACCATCTCTACCCCCGTGAAGTCCGCACCGCAGGTCGCCATCAACGACATCGGCACTGCAGAAGACTTCCTTGCAGCCATCGACGCCACCATCAAGTACTTCAATGACGGTGACATCGTCGAAGGCACCATCGTCAAGGTCGACCGCGACGAGGTTCTCCTCGACATCGGCTACAAGACCGAAGGCGTCATCCCCTCCCGCGAGCTGTCCATCAAGCACGACGTGGACCCCGGAGAGGTCGTCAAGGTTGGCGACGTCGTCGAGGCTCTTGTCCTCCAGAAGGAGGACAAGGAAGGCCGTCTGATCCTGTCCAAGAAGCGCGCACAGTACGAGCGCGCCTGGGGCACGATCGAGAAGATCAAGGAAGAGGACGGCGTCGTCACCGGAACCGTCATCGAGGTCGTCAAGGGTGGACTCATCCTCGACATCGGCCTCCGTGGCTTCCTGCCTGCCTCCCTCGTCGAGATGCGCCGCGTCCGCGACCTCCAGCCGTACGTCGGCAAGGAGATCGAGGCCAAGATCATCGAGCTCGACAAGAACCGCAACAACGTGGTCCTGTCGCGCCGTGCCTGGCTCGAGCAGACGCAGTCCGAGGTTCGTTCCACCTTCCTGCAGACGCTGCAGAAGGGCCAGGTCCGTCCCGGTGTCGTCTCCTCGATCGTCAACTTCGGTGCGTTCGTCGACCTCGGTGGGGTTGACGGTCTCGTCCACGTCTCCGAGCTGTCTTGGAAGCACATCGACCACCCGGGTGAGGTTGTCGAGGTCGGTCAGGAAGTCACCGTCGAGGTTCTCGACGTCGACTTCGACCGTGAGCGTGTCTCGCTCTCGCTCAAGGCCACGCAGGAAGACCCCTGGCAGACCTTCGCCCGCACGCACGCCATTGGTCAGGTCGTGCCGGGTAAGGTCACCAAGCTCGTTCCCTTCGGTGCATTCGTGCGCGTCGAGGACGGCATCGAGGGTCTCGTGCACATCTCCGAGCTGGCCGTGCGCCACGTCGAGCTGCCCGAGCAGGTTGTCAACGTCGGCGACGACGTCTTCGTCAAGGTCATCGACATCGACCTCGAGCGTCGCCGGATCTCGCTGTCGCTGAAGCAGGCGAACGAGGGTGTCGACCCCGAGAGCGACGACTTCGATCCCGCTCTGTACGGCATGGCTGCGGAGTACGACGAGGCCGGGAACTACAAGTACCCCGAGGGCTTCGACTCCGAGACCAACGAGTGGCTCGAGGGCTTCGAGGGACAGCGCGAGGTCTGGGAAGGCCAGTACGCCAAGGCGCACGAGCGCTGGGAGTCGCACCGCAAGCAGGTCGCCGAGGCCATCAAGGCCGACGCCGAGGCTGCTGAGTCGGGCGAGTCCGAGACTGGCAGCAGCTCCGCAAGCTCCTACTCCTCGGCTCCGGCCGTTGAGGCGACCTCCGGCGGCGGCACCCTTGCCTCCGACGAGGCGCTGGCTGCTCTGCGCGAGAAGCTCACCGGTAACTGAAACACCTCGGGGCTCACGCTCCGAGCTGCACACTGAGCGGGCCGGTCACCACCAGGTGATCGGCCCGCTTTGTTGTCCCCGCCCGTGAGTCCGCCGCCGAGCCCGCCGCCCCCGTCGCTGAGTGCGGGGATTGGCTGGACAAAACGCCCGCCGGGCAGCCATGTGCCCGCACTCAGCGGATCGGGCGGCCCGCTGTGCGGACAATTGCCCGTGCGAGACGCACGCCGTCCGCATGTGCGAGACGCACGCCGTCCGCCATGCACGACGCCGGTCAGGCGCCCTCGCTGGGCGCGGCCGGCGTGCGTGGTGAGAGGCTAGGGGAGGAGCGGGTCGACCTTGTCGGAAGGATCGGAGAGGTCGACCGGCGCACTGTCCTCGACTTCGTCGTCTATGTCGTCGTCGGGCGCCGCGGCCGCGAACTGGGTGCGGTACAGGTCTGCGTAGAGGCCGCCTGCGGCGAGCAGCTCGGTGTGGGTGCCCTGCGCGACGACGTGGCCGGCGTCGAGCACCACGATCCGGTCCGCCTCGCGGATGGTCGAGAGGCGGTGGGCGATGACCACGGACGTGCGGCCCTGGAGCGCGGAGCTGAGCGCACGTTGGACCGCGGCCTCGGACTCGGAGTCCAGGTGTGCTGTCGCCTCGTCGAGGATGACGATCGCGGGGGCCTTGAGCAGCAGGCGGGCGATGGCCAGGCGCTGACGCTCGCCACCGGAGAGACGGTACCCGCGGTCGCCGACGATCGTGTCCATGCCCGACGGCAGGGAGGCCACGAGGTCCCAGATGTGCGCGCCGCGCAGGGCCTCCTCGAGATCGGCATCCGATGCTTCCGGACGGGCGTAGCGCAGGTTCCCGGCGATCGAGTCGTGGAACATGTGGGAGTCCTGCGGCACGGTGCCGATCGTGGACCGCAGCGACTCCAGGGTCGCGTGACGGATGTCCCGCCCGGCGATCGAGACGATGCCCGACGTCGGGTCGTACATGCGGGTGATGAGCTGGGAGAGCGTGGACTTGCCCGCCCCTGATGGGCCGACGATCGCGACCATCTCACCCGGGGCGACCCGGAACGTGACGTCGACGATCGTGTCGGCGACCGGGTCGTTGCTGAGCACCGCGACCGACTCGAGAGAGGCGAGGGAGACCTCGGCCGCGGTGGGGTAGCGGAAGGTCACGTGGGACAGGTCGAGGCTGGCCCCGTGGGTGGCGAGATCCACGCGGAGGTCCGTCGCGTCGTCGGCGTCGACCACGCTGGGCGGCAGGTCGAGGACCTCGAGCACGCGCTCGAAGCTCACGAGCGCGGTCATGACGTCGACCTGGACGTTGGACAGTGCCGTGAGCGGCCCGTAGAGCCGCGCGAGGTAGGCGGTCAGGGCCACGACGACGCCGACCGTCAGGCCCCCGGAGATCGCCATGACGCCGCCGACGCCGTAGACGATCGCGACCGCGATCGCCGCCACGGTGGTCAGGGCCACCCGGAAGATCGTCGCGTACATGGCCTGCTTGACGCCGATGTCCCGGACCCGCGCGGCGGCCCCGGCAAAGGTCGCGGACTCGTCCTCGGGCCGGCCGTAGGTCTTCGCGAGGTGTGCACCGGCGACGTTGAACCGCTCGGTCATGATCTGGGCGGTGTCCGCGTTGATCGCGTAGCTCTCTCGGGTGATCACGGCCAGGCGGGGGCCTACCCACCGGGCGGGGAAGATGAAGGCCGGGAGCAGCACGAGGGACAGCAGGGTGAGCTGCCAGGACATCGACATCATCGCGGCCAGCACGAAGATCACGGTGAGGGAGTTGGAGAAGACGTTCGAGAGCGTCGAGGTGAAGGCTTGCTGGGCGCCGAGGACGTCTCCGTTGAGCCGCTGGACCAGGGCACCCGTGCGGGTGCGCGAGAAGAAGGCGAGAGGCATCTGCTGGACGTGGTCGAAGACCGCGGTCCGCAGGTCGAAGATGAGGCCCTCACCGATCCGTGAGGACAGCCAGCGCTCGGCGAGAGCCAGGCCACCCGAGGCAAGGGCGAGGACAGCGACGAGCCCCGCGAGCCAGATGACGAGGTCCCTGCGCCCGGCGGTGATCCCGTCGTCGATGATGGCCTTGAAGATCAGCGGGGTCGCGGCCCCGATCGCCGCATCGATCGCGATGAGCACGAGGAACACGGTGAGCAGGCGCCGGTAGGGCCGGGCGAAGACGAGGACCCTGCGGACCGTCCCCTGGGCGAGCACGTGGTCGGTCACGGTCCGCTCCTGCCGGAACGACCGGAACCCTCCACCCATGCCGCCCCCGCCGCCTCCGCCGCCTGACATCGACACTGTTGCCTCCTGAGACGGTTCGGGTGCTGCGAGATCGCCGTGCGCCACGGGCCGAGGCCGCCGGGACACGCTAGTTTGAGGTTAGCCGCTCGCAACTACGTTCGGATGCACGTCTCGGTGACCTTGGAGGAGAACGATGATCAAGATCGGTCTGACAGGTGGGATCGCCGCCGGCAAGTCCGTCGCGGCCGCGCGGTTCGCCGAGCTGGGTGCGGTCGTGATCGACCACGACACCCTCGCCCGCGAGGTCGTCGAGCCGGGGACCGTGGGCCTGGACCGGGTGGTCGAGGCCTTCGGGGAGGACGTGCTCGACGACGCCGGCGCGCTCGACCGCGACGCGCTCGGCCACATCGTCTTCGGCAACCACGAGGCTCTCGCCCGGCTCAACGCGATCGTGCACCCCGAGATCAGACGCCTGGCGGCCGAGCGCGAGGCCGCAGCCGGGGCGGCCGACGCCGGGGCCGTCGTCGTGCATGACATCCCGCTGCTCGTGGAGACCGGGCAGGAGGACGCCTTCCACATCCTTGTTGTCGTTGATACCTCGGCCGACCTGCGGATCCGGCGGCTCGTCGAGGGCCGCGGCCTCACACTGCCCCAGGCCCGGCAACGGGTCGCGGTCCAGGCGACCGACGAGGCCCGACGCGAGGCCGGAGACGTCATCCTGTCCGGCGCGGGAACCGAGGACACGCTGCGGGCCGGCGTGGATGCGCTGTGGGCGCGGCTGCAGGACGAGGTCAGCCAGGAAGCAGACTGACGCGAGAGTCGGGCGCCGCTGCACGCGCCGTGTCGGTGGCACGTCGTACCGTTGACCTATGCGCCCAGTGACTGACCTCCAGCGAACCGTCGCCCCCTTCGAGGTGATCTCCGACTACACCCCGTCGGGGGACCAGCCGACCGCGATCGCCGAGCTGACGCAACGGATCCAGGGCGGTGAGAAGGACGTCGTCCTGCTCGGCGCAACCGGGACCGGGAAGTCCGCCACGACCGCCTGGCTGATCGAGAAGCTGCAGCGCCCGACGCTCGTCATGGCCCCGAACAAGACCCTCGCGGCGCAGCTCGCCACGGAGTTCCGGGAACTGCTGCCCAACAACGCCGTCGAGTACTTCGTCTCGTACTACGACTACTACCAGCCCGAGGCCTACATCGCCCAGACCGACACCTTCATCGAGAAGGACTCCTCGGTCAACGACGAGGTCGAACGGTTGCGGCACTCGGCGACGAGCCACCTGCTCACCCGACGCGACGTCATCGTCGTCGCGTCCGTCTCGTGCATCTACGGGCTCGGCACGCCCCAGGAGTACGTCGACCGGATGGTGCGCCTGGACGTCGGCGACCACGTCGAACGCGACGAGCTGCTGCGCCAGTTCGTCACCATGCAGTACTCCCGCAACGACATCGCCTTCACCCGCGGTACGTTCCGGGTGCGCGGGGACACCGTCGAGATCATCCCGGTCTACGAGGAGCTCGCGATCCGGATCGAGTTCTTCGGTGACGAGATCGAGGCGATCCAGACGCTGCACCCGCTGACCGGGAACGTCGTGCGCTCGGAGAAGTCGGTCAACCTCTTCCCGGCGACGCACTACGTTGCCGGCCCCGAGAGGATGGAACGGGCCGTGGCCTCGATCGAGGCCGAGCTCGAGCAGCGCCTCGCCGAGCTGGAGCGCCAGAACAAGCTGCTCGAGGCACAACGCCTGCGGATGCGCACGACCTATGACATCGAGATGATGCGCCAGATCGGCTCGTGCTCGGGGATCGAGAACTACTCCCGGCACATCGACGGTCGTGAGGCAGGCACTGCGCCGCACACCCTCCTCGACTACTTCCCGGACGACTTCCTGCTGGTCATCGACGAGTCGCACGTGACGGTGCCGCAGATCGGTGCCATGTACGAGGGGGACATGTCCCGCAAGCGCAACCTCGTCGACCATGGTTTCAGGCTTCCCTCCGCGATGGACAACCGGCCGCTGCGGTGGGAGGAGTTCGTCGACCGGGTGGGACAGACGGTCTACCTGTCCGCGACCCCGGGCAAGTATGAGCTGTCCATGTCCGACGGCTTCGTCGAGCAGATCATCCGCCCGACCGGTCTGGTCGACCCCGCTGTCATCATCAAGCCGACCACGGGGCAGATCGACGACCTGCTCGAGGGGATCCGGCTCCGGGCCGAGCGCAACGAGCGGGTGCTGGTCACCACCCTGACCAAGAAGATGGCCGAGGACCTCACCGACTACTTCCTCGACAAGGGCGTGCGGGTCCGCTACCTGCACTCCGAGGTCGACACCCTGCGCCGGGTGGAGCTCCTGCGCGAGCTCCGGCTCGGTGAGTACGACGTCCTCATCGGGATCAACCTGCTGCGGGAAGGTCTGGACCTGCCCGAGGTCTCCCTCGTGTCGATCCTCGACGCTGACAAGGAAGGATTCCTGCGCTCGAGCACCTCTCTCATCCAGACGATCGGGAGGGCCGCCCGAAACGTCTCCGGTGAGGTGCACATGTACGCCGACAAGATCACACCGTCGATGGCGATGGCGCTCGAGGAGACGGACCGGCGCCGCGAGAAGCAGGTCGCCTACAACCTCGAGCACGGGATCGACCCGCAGCCGCTGCGGAAGAAGATCAGCGACGTGACGGACATGCTCGCCCGGGAGGACATCGACACTCAAGAGCTGCTCAAGGGCGGCTACCGCAATGCGGGAAAGGGCAAGGCCCCGGTCCCCGGCGGCCCCAAGGCCGGCGTCACCACGAACCGGCTCGCGGTCGCGGCCGCGGACGACCTCGTGGGTCTCATCCAGGAGCTCAGCGACCAGATGCACGGGGCGGCCGCGGAGCTCCAGTTCGAGCTGGCGGCCCGCCTGCGAGACGAGATCTCGGGTCTGAAGAAGGAGCTCCGCCAGATGCACGCGGCGACCGCGTGACGGGCATCGCCTCGCGCCTCGCGCCCGTCGGGGTGTTCGTCGGCCTGACGACCCTCGATGTCATCCACCGCTCGCGCTGCGCGCCCGGACCCGACGAGAAGATGACGGCCGAACGGCAGGACCTGGCCGCAGGTGGCCCGGCGGCCAACGCTGCCGTGGTGTTCGCGGCCCTCGGTGGCAGGCCGCGGCTGGTCACAGCACTGGGCGACGGACCGGCGGCCGCGATCGCCCGCGCTGACCTGGAGGCTCACGGCGTCGAGGTGGTCGACCTGGCCCAGGAGACGGCGATGGACCTGGGGGTCTCAGCGATCCGCGTCGATGCCCTGACCGGCAGTCGCTCGGTCCTGTCGATGGATGCGGCGGCTCACGACCTCGCCGCGCCCGAGGACATCGGGAGACTGTTCGACGGGTGCGAGGTCGCTCTCTTCGACGGTCACCACCCGCGGGTGGCCAGCCCGTTGGCCGAGGCCGCCCGTGCCCAGGGGATCCCGGTTGTCATCGACGCCGGTCGATGGAAGCCCGTGATGGCCGAGCTCATCCCCGCGGCGACTACCGTCATCGCCTCGGCCGACTTCCGGCTCGTGGACGGGCAGCGGCCCGGTCGCCACCTGATGAACGGCGCGGCCGACGACGGCTCCCGGGTCAGATCAGGGTCCTCGGCCCGCTGGGCGGTGACCCACGGTGCCGGGAGCGTCGACTGGTGGACGGCCGACGCCGCGGGTGAGGCTGCTGGTGAGGTCGACGTGCCGATCGTCGAGGCGGTCGACACCCTGGGCGCGGGTGACGCGTTTCACGGTGCCTTCGCCTACGCGAGCGTCCG
The DNA here is from genome assembly GCF_900096585.1 of Sanguibacter gelidistatuariae. GTDB lineage: Bacteria > Actinomycetota > Actinomycetes > Actinomycetales > Cellulomonadaceae > Sanguibacter > Sanguibacter gelidistatuariae. The sequence goes on along the minus strand of NZ_FMYH01000006.1, from coordinate 141,583 downwards.
GGGGCCGACGTCTTTTGCCGCCCAGCTCCGGTACGCGGCGGGCGTCGCCTCGTTGCGGTGCTCCGTCGTCGGGCCCCGGGAGTGGCTCGCGCTGCTGGGGAGCCGGCGGGGGGCCTAGCTGGACCAGGGGCCGAAGACGACGGCCCACTCGGTGATCGCACGGTCGGCCACGAGATCGTTCACGGCGAAGGGATCCGTGTCCAGGATCGCCGCGACCTTCTCGGCCGAGCCGGCCTCGATGATGAGCAGCGCGCCTTGCATGTCGCCGTCGGCGACCGGTCCCGAGGCCAGCAGCACACCAGCGGCGTACAGCCCGGCGAGGAAGCCGCGGTGGGCGGGGCGATGGGTGTCGCGCTCGGCGGAGCGGGCGTCATAGACGTAGGTCACGGCGTAGGTGGTCATGTCGACATTGAAGCACGTGGCCCGCGGCGCCGACGCGCCGTTTCACCAGCCGCGTTCGCGCCAGCTCTTGAGGTGGGGGCGCTCGGCGCCGAGCGTTGTGTCGTCGCCGTGCCCCGGGTACACCCAGGTGTCGTCCGGCAGGCGGTCGAAGACTCGTGAGGTCACGTCGTCGAAGAGCTGGGTGAACCGCGCGGCATCGTGGTCGGTGTTGCCGAGCCCGCCGGGGAAGAGGGAGTCCCCGGTGAACAGGTGCGCGCGACCGGCCACCGCGCCGGGCACGTCCACCGAAGACGGTTCGATGAGCAGCAGTGCGACCGATCCGGGGGTATGCCCGCGCAAGGACACCACCTCGAGCGACAGGTGGCCCACAGTCACGGTATCGCCGTGGCGGAGCAGGCGGTGAGTCGGGACGGGGATGGCCTCGGCGTCCTCGGCGCCGGCGGCCGTGCGGGCACCGGTCACGGCGACCAGGTCCTCGAGGGCCCCGTGATGGTCGCGGTGGCGGTGAGTCGTGACGATCAGCCCGAGCTCGGTGGACGGTGAGCCTTCGCGGACGACCTCGAGCAGCCGGTCGGAGTCGGCCGCGGCGTCGATGAGGAGCTGGTGGCCGCTCCTGCGGCACGTGAGCAGGTAGGCGTTGTTGCCCAAGGCGCCGACCCGCGCCTTGCGGATGTCGACCTCGTCGAGCCGCCGGAGCGCCGTCGGGCCCTGGGTATGGACCCGACCGTCGTAGCCAGTCGTCTCGTTGTGACCTTCTCCGTGAGTCGTCATGCTCAGATCGTCTCACCACCACGGGAGAGGCGGGCGGCGCCGTCCGCCGAACGACTGGCGGCGACCGACGCACCGGCCTCACTACCCGCGTCCGTCGCTCCAGCCGCCGCGTCGGCCCGGTCCAGGCTGTGCACCGCGCGGACCAGGCCGAGGTGGGAGAAGGCCTGCGGGAAGTTGCCGGTCATCTGGCGAGCCGCGCCGTCGTACTCCTCGGCCATCAGGCCGAGGTCGTTGGCCGAGGTGACCACGTGATCGAACATCGCATGCGCCCGGACGGTGTCCCCGCACCGGGCGAGCGCGTCGACGAGCCAGAAGGAGCAGACGACAAAGGGAGACTCCTCTCCGCCCACCCCGTCCCGGGTGGCGTCGGTCGCATATCGCCGGGTGAAGCCATACGGGTCCGTCAGGGTCGTCCGGATTGCCTCGACCGTCCCCAGGAACCGGGGATCGTCCGCGCCCAGGAATCCGACCTGGACCATCTGCAGGAGGGCCGCGTCGGTGTGGGAAGCCCCGTAGTACTGGACAAAGGAGTTGAGATCGGCGTCCCAGCCGCGCTCCATGACCTGGTCGTGGATCTGGGACCGGGCGGCACGCCAGACGTCCACGGGCCCGGGGAGGCCATGGGCCTCGAAGGCGTGGATCGCCCGATCGATCGCGGCCCAGCTCATGACCCGCGAGTGGACGAAGTCGCGCATCGGACCTCGCACCTCCCAGATGCCCCGGTCAGGACGGTCCCACCGCCGGACCAGGTCGTTGATGAGATGGCGCTGAAGAGACCAGCTCTCGGCGCTCTCGGCGAGGCCCGCGTCGCGGGCCATGTCGAGGGCCCACATGACTTCGCCGAGCACGTCGTTCTGCACCTGCCCGACGGCGGCGTTGCCGATCCGCACCGGTCCTGACCCGGCATATCCCGGGAGATGATCCAGGGTGCGTTCGGGCAGGTCGCGTCGCCCGTCGATGCCGTACATGATCTGGACGTCGGCGGGGTCCCCGGCTACCGCGCGGAGCAACCAGTCGCGCCAGCCGGAGGACTCGTCGTCGTAGCCGGACTCGATGAGCGCCTCGAGGGCCATGGCGGCGTCCCGGAGCCAGCAGAAGCGGTAGTCCCAGTTGCGCTTCCCGCCGATCCGCTCCGGCAGGGAGGTCGTCGCCGCGGCGACGATGCCTCCGGTCTCGCTGCTGGTCAGCAGCCTGAGCACGAGGAGCGACCGGATGAGCGGGTCGCGGTGCGGGCCGTCGTAGCGGCACCGAGCGGCCCACTCGTGCCAGTCCCGAGCCGACCGCGTCCTCCGCTCGTCCGTGTCGATCACGTCGGGGGTCGGGTCCCACGACGCCACCCACGTGGAGGTGAAGGTGAGCCGGTCGCCAGTGACACCTGTGAAGACGTCCCGGTGGCGGTGGTGGGCACCGCGGGGGAGCCGGGGCCCACGCAGCAGCAGCGAGTCCGGACCGGCGAAGGCGCGGATGGCGTGGGTCCCGCGATCCTCCACCCGGTGCACCCACGGCACGTACGCGCCATACCCGAACCGCACGACCCACTCATGCTCGACCGTGACGGTTCCGGTGAGCACCTCGATCATGCGCACGACGTCGGCCCGTCCGTGGGAGGAGATCATCACGTCGGTGACCCGGGCCCGCCCGGTCGGGCTCGTGTACGTCGTCTCCAGGACGAAGGAGTCGCCGACGTATCGGCGCTCCGTGCGGTGCGCATCGGGCACGGTCAGCAGCCATCTGCCGTGGTCAGGGGTGCCGAGCAGGGCTGCGAAGCAGGCCGGAGAGTCGATCGCGGGCAGGCACAGCCAGTCGATCGAGCCGGTCCTGCTCACCAGGGCGCACGACCGGCCGTCGCCCAGGACGGCGTAGTCGGCGATCGGGGTGGGGGTCGGTGCGTGTTCGGCGTTCACCTCACGATTGTGCGTGTCCCCGTCCGCCGGGGCACCTCGACGGGGCGGAGCCCGGAGCTCACCAGCGGATCAAACTCACATCATCGAACAGGTGTACGTATCGAGGTTCTGCCCCTACGATGGGGAGGTGAGTGACCGCCTCGTCGTCCAAGGTGCCCGTGAGCACAACCTCCGTAACGTCGATCTTGACCTCCCCAGGGACAAGCTCATCGTCTTCACTGGCCTGTCCGGCTCAGGGAAGTCGTCCCTGGCGTTCGACACGATCTTCGCCGAGGGGCAACGCCGCTACGTCGAGTCGCTGTCCGCCTACGCGCGCCAGTTCCTCGGCCAGATGGACAAGCCCGACGTCGACTTCATCGAAGGCCTGTCCCCGGCCGTCTCGATCGACCAGAAGTCGACGAACCGGAACCCTCGGTCCACGGTCGGCACGATCACCGAGGTCTACGACTACCTGCGCCTGCTCTTCGCCCGCGCGGGCACGCAGTACTGCCCCGTCTGCGGGGAGCGGGTCACCGCACAGACCCCCCAGCAGATCGTCGACCGGCTGCTCGAGCTGCCCGAGGGCACCCGCTATCAGGTGCTGGCCCCCGTCGTCCGCGGCCGCAAGGGGGAGTACGCCGACCTCTTCAAGGAGCTCCAGGCGAAGGGCTTCGCGCGCGCCCGGGTCGACGGCGAGGTGGTCCAGCTCACCGAGCCGCCCGCCCTCGAGAAGAAGCTCAAGCACACGATCGAGGTGGTCATCGATCGCCTCGTCGCCCGCGAGGGCGTCCAGCGGCGCCTGACCGACTCGGTCGAGACCGCACTCGGCCTCGCCGGCGGCCTCGTCGTCGTCGAGCTCGTCGATGCCGACGCGTCAGACCCGCTGCGCGAGCGCCGGTTCTCCGAGCACCGCGCGTGCCCCAACGACCACGTGCTCACCCTCGACGAGATCGAGCCCCGCACCTTCTCCTTCAACGCGCCCTACGGTGCGTGCCCGGAGTGTACCGGCATCGGTCAGCGCCTCGAGGTCGACCCCGAGCTGGTGGTCCCCGACGAGGAGCGCACGCTCGCCGAGGGCGCCGTCGCACCGTGGGCGCAGATCTCCTCGGAGTACTTCGTCCGGGTGCTCTCCGCGCTCGCCTCCGACCTCGGCTTCTCGATGGACACCCCGTGGCGCGCGCTGCCCGAGCGCGCCCGCCACGCAGTCCTCTTCGGCGAAGACCACGAGGTCCAGGTCAAGTACCGCAACCGGTGGGGACGCGAGCGGCAGTACTCGACCGGCTTCGAAGGCGTCATGACCTTCCTCGAGCGCCGCCACTCCGAGACCGAGTCGGAATGGTCGAAGGAGAAGTACGAGGCCTACATGCGTGAGGTCCCGTGCCCCGTCTGCCAGGGGACGCGGCTCAAGCCCGAGGTCCTCGCGGTCCGCGTCGGCGGCAAGTCCATCGCGCAGGTGTGCGAGATGCCGCTGCGCGAGTGCCGCGACTTCCTCAACAACCTCGACCTCGGCGTGCGCGAGCGCGCCATCGCGGTGCAGGTGCTCAAGGAGATCCAGGACCGTCTGGGCTTCCTGCTCGACGTCGGGCTCGACTACCTCTCCCTCATGCGACCGGCCGGCACGCTGTCCGGAGGCGAGGCGCAGCGCATCCGGCTGGCCACGCAGATCGGCTCGGGTCTGGTCGGGGTGCTCTACGTGCTCGACGAGCCGAGCATCGGCCTGCACCAGCGCGACAACCACCGTCTCATCGGGACTCTCACCCGGCTGCGGGACCTCGGGAACACGCTGATCGTCGTCGAGCACGACGAGGACACGATCCGGGCGGCCGACTGGATCGTCGACATCGGTCCCGGTGCCGGGGAGCACGGCGGTCACGTGGTGCACTCCGGCGACTACGCCGGGCTGCTCGAGGCCAAGGACTCGGTCACCGGTGCGTACCTGTCCGGACGGCGGTCGATCCCCATGCCCGCCGAGCGTCGCGCGATCGACCGTTCCCGCGAGCTCACCGTGGTCGGTGCGCGCGAGCACAACCTCACCGGGATCGACGTCTCGTTCCCGCTGGGCGTGCTCACTGCGATCACCGGAGTGTCTGGGTCGGGCAAGTCCACCCTCGTCAACTCGATCCTCTACACCGTGCTGGCCAACGAGCTCAACGGGGCGCGTCAGGTCGCCGGACGGCACAAACGTGTCACCGGGCTCGAGCACCTCGACAAGGTCGTCCACGTCGACCAGGGGCCGATCGGGCGGACGCCACGGTCCAACCCCGCGACGTACACCGGGGTCTGGGACCACGTGCGCAAGCTCTTCGCCGAGACGACCGAGGCCAAGGTCCGCGGCTACCTGCCCGGCAGGTTCTCCTTCAACGTCAAGGGCGGCCGCTGCGAGTCCTGCTCGGGCGACGGCACGATCAAGATCGAGATGAACTTCCTGCCCGACGTCTACGTGCCGTGCGAGGTGTGCCACGGGGCGCGGTACAACCGCGAGACGCTCGAGGTGCACTTCAAGGGCAAGACCGTCGCCGACGTGCTCAACATGCCGATCGAGGAGGCATCGGAGTTCTTCGCCGCGGTTCCGGCGATCTCCCGGCACCTCAAGACCCTGGTCGACGTCGGCCTCGGTTACGTCCGCCTGGGGCAGCCAGCCCCGACGCTGTCGGGTGGTGAGGCGCAGCGTGTGAAGCTCGCGAGCGAACTTCAGAAGCGGTCGACCGGGCGCACCATCTACGTGCTCGACGAGCCGACGACCGGCCTGCACTTCGAGGACATCCGCAAGCTGCTCGCGGTGCTGCAGACGCTTGTCGACAAGGGCAACTCGGTTCTGGTCATCGAGCACAACCTCGATGTCATCAAGAATGCCGACTGGGTCATCGACATGGGCCCCGAGGGCGGGTCCGGCGGCGGGTTGGTGGTCGCCGAGGGGACCCCAGAGCACATCTCGACAGTCGAGGCGAGCCACACGGGGCGGTTCCTCGGCCCCGTGCTCGCAGGCCACACCCCCGTCGGGGTGGCCAAGCCCCGAAAGGTCGCGGCGACGGCGACGAAGGCCGCACCGAAGAAGCCGGCGAGCCGGTCACGGGCCAAGCTCAAGGAGTGAGTGCTCGGCTGGGCCGTGCTGCATGGCTGGACCGTTCTGCTCAGCTGATCGGGTCTTCGACGAGGTGGGTGCGGAGCTCTTTGACGGTGAGGGGTGGTGCGGTGCTGATGGTTGCGGCGGTACCGGTGATGGGTGTGTAGGTCGCGCCGCTATCGAGGGAGTATTCCCCGGTCCAGGTGGTCGTCATGGTGACGGTGTACTGGCCGGCCCGGGTGTAGGCGTACGCGACGGTGTGGTTGGGCCAAGGCTGACCGGGGTCGGTCGTGGTGGTCGGGGTGGAGCCGTCGGCCCAGTCCCAGACGAAGTCGTGGGGTGTGGCGCGGACTGTGACCGGCTGGCCGAGCAGGGTCGTGGTGATGACCTGGGGCTGGGCGTCGGTATAGACGACGGCAATCATGTTGACCGGGACCCAGCCCTGGGTGGGTCCGACGACGATGGCTGAGGGCGTGAGCCGCAGGGTGCGGAAGTCCGCCTGGGTGACGACGAGAGGGGCCGTACCTGGGGCGCGGTTGCAGACCAGAACCGAATTCAGTTCCGGTTCGGAGTAGGTGCCGTCTGCCTGGAGGGTCTGGATGACTGTCGGGTTGACTGTGAAGCCGAGGTCGGGGTCGCATGTCTGCAGGTCAAGGCCGGCCTGTCCCACGCAGGCGGCTGCAATGTTGGCAGTCTCGTAGATAGTCGTCGGCACGCAGACGTTGGTGCTCGTGATGAGGGTGGGTTGGGGTGAAGCAGGGATCGCTCCCTTGGCCGGTCCACCGCAGCCTCGACCAGTCGCGGTCGCTGTCAGGTCCCAGGCGCTGTCACCTGCAGCCGCACCGAGGTCTCTCGTTGGGCCTTGAGCGCATCGGTTCGCTCCAGGACCAATGTCGGCGCTCAGTGAGGATGGTGCTGTTGCCTGGAGAAGTGCCGCCGCGGCGATTGTGATGAGAAGTCGAAGCGCCGCATTCATGAGATCGGCACGATTCCGGGTTTTGCCGCTCGCGTAAGCCAACCGTGACCCGGGATATGTTCAACGGCTACTGCGAAATCGAGGGCGTCTTCACCGTCCGATTCAAAGATCGTCGAACCATCGGCACCGACAGCTATGAACGGGTCTCTGTCGACGCGTCCCCATACCGTGTAGAACGCGTCTGCGGCTGGGACGTCTACCCGGTACACGTGAAGGACTGATGCGCCACCTTCGGTGCGCGTCCCTGCAGTAATATCCGCGTTCACATCATCAATCACGCCGCTGCAGAAGACACTCGCCGGATCGCAGAAGTTGGTGAACTCCACGAGGTCCTGGCTCTGGACCGCGTACCCGTACAGCTCCACGAAGTACTCAGCCGCGGCGCGTGCCCCAGCTTCGTCGTCGTTGGCCATCGCGGCTGGCTTCACCGGGGGAGTCGATGCTGCCGTGCCGGTGGGGCGCGGCGTGGGGTCCGTCGTCGGCTCCGGGGCGGACGGTGACGTCGTCGGCCCGTGTGAAGGGGTGGCCGCCGGGCCAGCCGAGGATCCGTCCGTGCAGCCCCCGAGAACCAGCGCACCGCCAACGGTCACGACCGCCCAGCGGCGGCGCCTCGACCCTCGAAAAGTCATGCACCCGACACTACGTCCGACCCGGGTACTTCGGCACGTTTTAGCAGGACCTGTGGACAACCCCGCCAGCGACCTCGCTGAGTGCGCTCGAATGGCTGCCCAAATCGGACAGAGGGCAACCGTTTGACCGCACTCAGCGGAAGGGGTGACCGGCGTGGGCGGCGGCCACGGCGGGACGCACCGCTGGGATGATGCGGACCGGGAAGTTGACCGACCGGGAGATGAAGCAGTGCGCGTGCGCGCGCTCGTGCAGCTCCGCGATCCGGGCGTCGCGGTCCGGCGCGTCGTCGTCGTCGATTATGACGCGGGGTCGCAACTCGATCTCGGTGAACTGGCCAGCTCCGGCGGACTCGACCCGCATGGTGCCCACCGCGGTGTCGGTGTACGACCGGACCACGACCCCGGCCACGGCGGCCATGTGCAAGAACCACAGCATGTGGCACTGGGAGAGGCTCGCGACAAAGAGCTCCTCCGGGTTGTGCCGCGCAGGGTCGCCCCGGAACGCAGGGTCGGCGCTCGCCAAGATATCCGGCTTGCCCTCTGCGCCGACGAGGTGATCTCGGGAATAGCTGGTGTAGGAGGCGGTCCCTTCGGTGCCCGCGCCGGTCCAGGTGATGGCTGTCGTGTACGAGTGAAAGGCGCCCATGCCCCACACCGTAGCCGCAAGCCTAAGAATGTGACACCCATCACGTCTGCGCGTGTCGCCCGCGGCGATACCCGCACGAGGACTGTCAGACGTCTGAACTAGGCTCGAAGCATGGCTGACCCAGCAACGTACCGACCCGCCCCGGGGGAGATCCCAACCACCCCGGGTGTCTACCGTTTCCGTGACGAGCACGGCCGGGTCATCTACGTGGGCAAGGCGAAGAACCTGCGCGCCCGGCTCGCCAACTACTTCCAAGACCTGGCCTCGCTGCACCCGCGCACCCAGTCGATGGTCACGACCGCATGCTCCGTGGAGTGGACCGTCGTGAATACGGAGGTCGAGGCACTCGCTCTCGAATACTCCTGGATCAAGGAGTACGACCCGCGCTTCAACGTCAAGTACCGCGACGACAAGTCCTACCCCTACCTCGCGGTGACGATGGGCGAGTCGGTCCCGCGGGCGCAGGTGATGCGCGGCGCCAAACGAGCGGGCACCCGGTACTTCGGCCCGTTCCCGCACGCCTGGGCGATCCGGGAGACCCTCGACCTGCTCTTGCGGGTGTTCCCGATCCGCACGTGCTCGGCGGGGGTGTACCGCCGCGCCCAGCAGTCCGGGCGCCCCTGCCTGCTGGGCTACATCGACAAGTGCTCGGCCCCCTGCGTCGACCGGGTGAGCAAGGACGAGCACCGGGCCCTCGCGGAGGACTTCTGCGCCTTCATGGCCGGTGACACCGGCAAGTTCGTCCGCCGTCTCACCGACGAGATGACGATGGCCGCCCAGAACATGGAGTATGAGCAGGCCGCCCGGTTGCGCGACGACATCCAGGCGCTGCAGCGCGCGATGGAGAAGAACGCCGTCGTGCTCGACGACGGCACGGACGCGGACATCTTCGCCCTCGTCGGGGACGACCTCGAGGCCGCGGTCCAGGTGTTCCACGTCCGCGGCGGGCGGATCCGTGGCCAGCGCGGCTGGGTCGTGGAGAAGGTTGAGGACGTCACGGACGCGGACCTCGTCGAGCACCTGCTCCAGCAGGTCTACGGGACCGCCGACGAGAGCGCCGGGGGAGACCAGGCCGCCTCGCGCGACAGCGGACTCGTGCCACGGGAGGTGCTCGTCCCCATGCTGCCGACCCACACCGAAGAGATGTCGGCGTGGCTCTCCGGGCTGCGCGGAGCGAAGGTCGACGTGCGGGTTCCCCAGCGCGGGGACAAGCGTGAGCTTGCCGAGACCGTGCGCAAGAACGCCGAGCACGCCCTCGCCCTGCACCGCACCCGGCGGGCCGGGGACCTCACGACCCGCAGCCTCGCGCTGCGCGAGCTCCAGGAGGCGCTCGAACTCGACAGCGCACCTCTGCGGATCGAGTGCTACGACATCTCCACGACCCAGGGCACCTATCAGGCGGCCTCGATGGTCGTCTTCGAGGACGGCCTCCCGCGCAAGAGCGAGTACCGGACCTTCACGATCCGCGGCCCCGAGGGTGAGGGCGCCCGGGACGACACCGCGGCCATGTACGAGGTCATCACCCGGCGGTTCAAGCGGTACCTCACGGACCGCTCGGCCTCGGGGGAGCTTGAGCTCGAGTCGGTCGCCGTGCGCGTCTCCGGCGAGGTCGGTCCGGAGGTGGGGGAGGGTGAGGGCGCGCAGCGCCGCCGCTTCGCCTACCCGCCCAACCTCGTGGTGGTCGACGGCGGCCCGCCCCAGGTCGCCGCGGCCGCGCGCGCGCTGGCCGACCTGGGCATCGACGACGTCGCGCTGTGCGGCCTGGCCAAGCGCCTGGAGGAGGTCTGGATCCCGGCGGAGGAGTACCCCGTCATCCTGCAGCGGTCCTCCGAGGGCCTCTACCTGCTGCAACGCGTCCGCGACGAGGCCCACCGCTTCGCGATCAATGCCCACCGCTCCAAGCGCGGCAAGGGCATGACCGTCTCCCTGCTCGACGACGTCCCGGGCCTCGGACCGGCGCGCAAGGGCGCGCTGCTGCGCCACTTCGGGTCGCTCAAACGCCTGCGGGCCGCGTCCGTCGAGGAGATCGTCACGGTCCCCGGGATGGGGCAGCGCACCGCGGAGGCGGTCGTGGCGGCCCTAAGGCCGGTCGACGGGGAGGCCGCCGTGGCAGCAGCCTCCGGCAACCCGGCCGGCGATGCGAGCCAGGTCACCTCCGGCGTGGCGCCCTGATCGCGCCCTGTACCGTGCGATGCCACCCTGACCACGCGATGCCTGGCATGCTAGGCCCATGACTGACGAGGCAGCTCCGATGACCGTTCCGCAAGGTATCCCCGCCGTCGAAGCCGTGACCCACCCGCCCGAGCCTCCGACGAGCGAGGTCCTGATCATCACCGGCATGTCCGGCGCCGGCCGGTCCCGCGCCGCGATGGTGCTCGAGGACCTCGACTGGTACGTGGTCGACAACCTGCCGCCCAAGATGCTTGTCCCGCTCGTCGACATGATGACCCGTGCCGGGTCGTCGATCACCCGGGTCGGCGCCGTCGTCGACGTCCGCGGACGCGAGTTCTTCAATGACCTCAACGACGTGCTGACCCGGTTCAGCAAGCGGGGAATCCACTACCGAATCCTCTTCCTCGACGCCTCCGACGAGGTGCTCGTGCGCCGGTTCGAGCAGGTGCGCCGCCCGCACCCGCTCCAGGCTGATGGCCGGATCCTCGACGGGATCGAGACCGAGCGTCACCTGCTGGGGGCCATGCGCTCCCGCTCCGACGTGCTCATCGACACGTCGGACCTCAACGTCCACGACCTCGCCCGCGAGGTGCGCAAGTCCGTCGCCGAGGCGAGCCACGAGGCCCTGCGGATCAATGTCGTCTCCTTCGGCTTCAAGTACGGGATCCCGCTCGACGCCGACCACGTCGTCGACATGCGCTTCCTCGCCAACCCGTACTGGATCACCGAGCTGCGCCACCTCACCGGCCGCGACGCCCCGGTCCGGGACTTTGTCCTCGGGCTGCCCGGGGCGACCGAGTTCATCGACCGGTACGTCGCCGCCCTCGAACCCGTGCTGAGCGGCTACCTCAACGAGGAGAAGCGATACGTGACCATCGCGATCGGCTGCACGGGTGGCAAGCACCGCTCGGTCGCGGTGAGCGAGGCGATCGCCCAGCGGCTGCGCGACCTGGGCCACCCGGTCGCCGTGACCGCCCGGGACCTCGGGAAGGAATGAGCGTGGGGTCCCTCGACAACCCTTCCGTCGTCGCGCTCGGCGGTGGGCACGGGCTCTCGGCGAGCCTGTCGGCGCTGCGTCTCATGTCCGGCAAGCTCGCCGCCGTGGTCACGGTGGCCGACGACGGCGGCTCGTCCGGGAGGCTGCGGTCCGAGCTGGGCGTGCTCCCCCCGGGCGACCTGCGGATGGCACTGGCCGCCCTGTGCGACGACTCCGACTGGGGTCGCACCTGGCGTGACGTGCTCCAGCACCGGTTCATCTCCGACGGGCCGCTCGATCAGCATGCCGTCGGGAACCTCCTGATCGTCGCGCTCTGGGAGCAGCTCGGAGACTGCGTGGAAGGCCTCGACCTCGTGGGCAAGCTCCTCGGTGCGCGCGGACGGGTGCTGCCGATGTCCTCCGTGCCGCTCTCGATCGAGGCCGACCTCATCGTCGGGGGAGAGGTCCGCACGATCGTGGGACAGTCTGCAGTCGGCGCGACCGACGGTCGGGTCGAGCGGATCCGCCTCATCCCGGCCGACCCGCCGGCCCACCCGGACGCGGTGGCCGCCGTCATGGAGGCCGACTGGATCGTCCTGGGACCCGGGTCGTGGTTCTCCTCGGTCATGCCCCACCTGCTGGTACCCGAGCTGGCCGAGGCCCTGCACACGACCGGCGGGCGGCGCTGCCTGACCCTCAACCTCGCCAGCGACACGAACGAGACCCATGGCATGACCGTCGTCGAGCACATCCGGGCCCTCTACGAGCACGCGCCGGGCCTGCGCATCGACGCTGTCCTGGCCGACCCGTCCGCGGTCGACGACCCGGAACTGCTGATCGCCGAGGTCGAGCGGATGGGCGCGCGGCTCATCATGCGGCAGGTGCGCCGCAGCGACGGGACAGCCCGTCACGACCCGCTGCGGCTGGCGGCCGCCTATCGGGACGTGTTCGACAACTTCCTCGGTGACGTCGGCACGCTCAGCACCTGAGGCCATTCGCCGAGGGAGGTGATCGGCCACCTGGAACGATGGCAGGATTGCCTCATGGCGCTCACGGCTCAGGTGAAAGATGAACTAGCCCGACTTCCCATCGACAAGACCTCGTGCCGCAAGGCCGAGGTCTCGGCGATGCTGCGGTTCGCCGGGGGCCTGCACATCGTCTCCGGCCGGATCGTCATCGAGGCGGAGCTCGACACGGCGATCGCCGCGCGGCGGCTGCGGCAGGCGATCTCGGAGGTCTACGGGCACACGAGCGAGATCATCGTCGTCTCGGCCGGTGGTATCCGCCGAGGCAGCCGCTACGTCATCCGCGTGGCCAAGGACGGTGAGTCGCTGGCCCGCCAGACCGGCCTCCTGGACAGCCGCGGCCACCCCGTGCGCGGGCTGCCTCCCCAGGTCGTCTCGGCCGGCATCAGCGAGGCGGAGGCCGCCTGGCGCGGCGCCTTCCTCGCCCACGGCTCATTGACCGAGCCCGGACGGTCCTCTGCGCTCGAGGTCACCTGCCCCGGACCAGAGGCCGCCCTCGCCCTCGTGGGGGCCGCACGGCGGCTGGGGATCACCGCCAAGGCCCGCGAGGTGCGCGGCGTCGACCGGGTGGTCATCCGCGACGGCGAGGCGATCGGCACACTGCTCACCCGCCTCGGTGCGCTCGAGACCGTCAAGGTCTGGGAGGAGCGACGCCAGCGCCGAGAGGTCCGCGGGACCGCGAACCGGCTCGCGAACTTCGACGACGCCAACCTGCGCCGCTCGGCCCGCGCCGCGGTCGCGGCCGGCGCCCGCGTCGAGCGGGCCTTCGAGATCCTCGGGGTCGACCTCCCCGAGCACCTGCGCCAGGCCGGTGAGCTGCGCCTGGCGCACAAGCAGGCATCCCTCGAGGAGCTGGGGCAGCTGGCCGACCCGCCGCTGACCAAGGACGCCGTCGCCGGTCGCATCCGGCGGCTGCTGGCCACCGCGGACAAGCGCGCGGAGGAGCTTGGCATCCCGGACACCGAGGCGGGGCTCAGCCCCGACCTGCTCGATCTCTAGAGCGCCGACTCCAGCGCACACCGGGTGCTCGGGGCGCCGAGCCGTCTCACAGGACGATAGTCCTCACAAAACCCGCCCCGGGGGTATAGGCTCAAGTCGTTGAGTACACGCGGCGCCAAGTAGGACGTATGGTGGCGCGCGGGCTCGGCACACTCACCAACGTACGCTGACGTGCGTGACGTTCGTCAACAACCGTGCGTCGGTTCGTCCGGCGCGCCCGAGGAGGGCATAGTGACCATCCGCGTCGGAATCAACGGCTTCGGTCGTATTGGACGTAACTTCTTCCGCGCAATTCTTGCGTCTGGAGCAGACATCGAGATCGTCGGTGTCAACGACCTCACGGACAACAAGACTCTCGCGCACCTGCTGAAGTACGACTCTGTTCTGGGTCGTCTCGCAGCTGACGTGAGCTACGACGACGATTCCATCACCGTCAACGGCAAGAAGATCAAGGCTCTCGCAGAGCGCAACCCGGCAGACCTGCCCTGGGGCGCACTGGGTGCTGACATCGTCATCGAGTCGACCGGTTTCTTCACTGACGCCACGAAGGCGAAGGCTCACATCGAGGCCGGCGCCAAGAAGGTCATCATCTCCGCACCCGCGAAGAACGAAGACGGCACCTTCGTCATCGGCGTGAACGAGGGCGACTACGACCCCGCGACGATGCACATCATCTCCAACGCTTCGTGCACCACGAACTGCCTCGCCCCGATGGCAAAGGTCCTCGACGAGGCCTTCGGCATCGAGCGCGGTCTCATGACCACGATCCACGCGTACACCGGTGACCAGAACCTGCAGGACGGTCCTCACTCCGACCTCCGCCGCGCCCGCGCAGCAGCGATCAACATCGTCCCGACCTCGACCGGTGCGGCCAAGGCCGTGGCGCTCGTTCTCCCGCAGCTCAAGGGCAAGCTCGACGGCTACGCGCTCCGCGTCCCCGTGCCCACCGGCTCCGCGACGGACCTCACCTTCACGGCCGCCAAGCCGGTCACGGTCGAGTCCGTCAACGCCGCGATCAAGGCTGCAGCCGAGGGCCCCCTCAAGGGCATCCTCGTCTACACCGAAGACCCGATCGTCTCCTCCGACATCGTGACGGACCCGGCCTCGAGCATCTTCGACGCCGGCCTCACCAAGGTCATCGGCGACCAGGTCAAGGTCGTCTCCTGGTACGACAACGAGTGGGGCTACTCCAACCGTCTCGTGGACCTCACCGTCCTCGTCGGCGAGAAGCTCTGATCCTCGCGCAGCGATGATCTTCGGGTAGCAACCCGTAGTTGATGAAGCGTCCGCGTGAGTGATGAGCCAATAGGCAGTCGTCACTCACGCGGACGTTCGCATGTCCGCCCCCTGAGCTTGGAGTATTCATGAAGACGATCGAGGATCTCGGCGACCTGCGCGGCAAGCGCGTGCTCGTCCGCTCTGACTTCAACGTGCCGCTCGATGGCACGACCATCACCGACGACGGCCGCATCCGCGCCGCCCTCCCCACCCTCACGTCCCTGGTCGACGCCGGCGCGAAGGTCATCGTGACCGCGCACCTGGGCCGTCCCAAGGGCGCACCCGAGGACAAGTACTCGCTCGCTCCCGTGGCCGCGCGCCTCGGTGAGCTGCTCGGTGCACCGGTGACGCTGGCCAAGGACACCGTCGGAGAGTCCGCCAAGGCAACCGTTGCAGCGCTCAAGGACGGCGAGGTCGCCCTGCTCGAGAACATCCGCTTCGACCCGCGCGAGACGTCCAAGGACGAGGCCGAGCGCGCAAGCCTGGCCGCCGACCTGGCAGAGCTGGCTGACGCCTATGTGTCCGACGGCTTCGGTGTTGTGCACCGCAAGCAGGCCTCGGTCTACGACATCGCGCTCAAGCTCCCCTCCGCGGTGGGCTCGCTCGTCCTCAAGGAGGTCGAGTCGCTCAAGAAGGCCACCGAGAACCCGGCGCGTCCCTACGTCGTCGTCCTCGGCGGCTCGAAGGTCTCCGACAAGCTCGGCGTCATCGCGAACCTCATCACGAAGGCCGACCGCCTGCTGATCGGCGGCGGGATGGTCTTCACCTTCCTCGCGGCCAAGGGCTACCCGGTCGGCAACTCCCTGCTCGAGGCCGACCAGATCGATACCGTCAAGGGTTACCTGGCCGACGCCGAGAAGGCCGGCGTGGAGATCGTCCTGCCGACCGACATCATCGTGGCCAGCGAGTTCAAGGCGGACTCGCCCGCCGAGGTCGTCGCTGCGGACGCTATCCCGGACGGAAAGATCGGCCTGGACATCGGCCCCGACTCCCAGAAGCTCTTCGCATCGAAGATCGTCGACGCCAAGACCGTGGTCTGGAACGGCCCGGCCGGCGTCTTCGAGTTCGAGGCGTTCTCCGGTGGCACCCGCGCCGTCGCGCAGGCGCTCGTCGACGCGACTGCCAACGGCGGGTTCTCGATCGTCGGCGGCGGCGACTCGGCCGCGGCCGTGCGCATCCTCGGCTTCGACGAGGCCGGCTTCAGCCACATCTCGACCGGTGGTGGCGCGAGCCTGGAGTTCCTCGAGGGCAAGTCGCTGCCCGGCATCGCCGTCCTCGACGCCTGACGTACGCACACCCGCACGCACCGACGCAGCACCGACGTAGAAGGTAGACATCACTATGGCTAGCTCCCGTACCCCGCTCATCGCGGGCAACTGGAAGATGAACAAGGACCACACCGAGGCGATCCAGCTGGCGCAGAAGCTCGCCTGGACCCTCAAGGACGCCAAGCACGACTTCTCGGCCGTCGAGGTCACCGTGCTCGTCCCGTTCACGGACCTGCGCAGCGTGCAGACCCTCGTCGACGCCGACAAGCTTGAGCTGAGCTACGGTGCCCAGGACGTGTCACAGCACGTCTCCGGTGCGTACACCGGCGAGATCTCCCCGGTGTTCCTGTCCAAGCTCGGCGTGAAGTACGTCGCGGTCGGTCACTCCGAGCGCCGCCAGTACCACAACGAGGACGACGCGCTCGTCAACGCCAAGTCCAAGGCGGCCCTCGCGCACGGCATCATCCCGATCATCTGCGTGGGCGAGGCCCTCGACATCCGCAAGGCCGGGGACCAGGTCTCCTACGCCCTCGCCCAGGTCGACGGCGCTCTCGCCGGCTTCTCGGCCGAGGACGCGGCCAAGGTCGTCATCGCCTACGAGCCCGTCTGGGCCATCGGCACCGGCGAGGTCGCCACCCCGCAGGACGCGCAGGAGGTTGCCGGAGCCATCCGCGTCCGCCTCGCGGAGCTGTACTCGGCCGACGTGGCCGACGCCGTCCGCGTGCTCTATGGCGGTTCGGTCAAGTCCTCCTCGATCGCCGAGCTCATGAAGGAGCAGGACGTCGACGGCGCCCTCGTCGGCGGGGCGAGCCTCGACCCCGAAGAGTTTGCGAAGATCGCCGGCTACCAGGGCTGATACACGATCCGGCGGCGTCGACGACGCCGTCGGGGTGCCGTGGCTCACCGAGACGACCGTCTCGGTGAGCCATGTGCGTCAGGCCCGCTCAAGTGGCTTATCCTTGACCCGACGCGGAGCGTGTCGTGCGTCACGGTCTGTCTCCGCGCGGATCACCCATCGATGAAGTAGAAAGAACGAGTCTGTGGACATCTTGCGTATCGCCCTGAACGTCATCCTCGTCCTGACGAGCGCTTTCCTGATCATGCTCATCCTGCTGCACAAGGGCAAGGGTGGCGGACTCTCGGACATGTTCGGTGGCGGCGCCTCGAGCGGCGTCGGCAGCTCCGGAGTCGCTGAGCGCAACCTCAACCGCATCACCATCGGCTTCGCCCTGGTCTGGTTCGTCTCGGTCGTGCTGCTGGGTCTCATCCAAAAGGTCTCGTGACCTTTCTCTTCTGCAGCGGGAGCTTCTGTGGCTGGTGGTAGTGCGATCCGCGGATCGCGAGTTGGCGCTGGACCGAGGGGCGAGGCCGAGCGTGGGAACACCGCGCCCCGGTTCTTCGTGTCGTACTACTGCGCGAACTCACATGAGACACGTCCGAGCTTCTCGATCGAGTCCGGTGCCCAGGCGCCTGAGCTCTGGGACTGCACCAGCTGCGGCTGCCCAGCGGGGCAGGACCAGCAGAATCCGCCGAGCACCCAACGCAACGTGCCGTACAAGACGCACCTCGCCTACGTGAAGGAACGTCGGACCGAAGAGGACGGCGAGGCGCTCCTCGCGGAGGCTCTCGCTACGTTGCGGGCCCGGCGCGGTCGCTGACGGAGACGTCGCCGACACAGAGGTACGCGAAAGGCCGGTCGACGCTGTCGACCGGCCTTTCGTATTCGGCTCAGGCGCCCCGAATCGGCGCGGTCAGCGGCTCGCGGCCGCCGAGTCCAGCAACCACAGCGTGAGCCGGGTGCCGGTCGCCGCGGCGGCGGGAGCGGTCGCCCGGTCGGCGCCGGCCAAGCCGGCCGACACGGCGTCGGCCTTCTCGGCTCCCGCGGCGATGATCCATACCTCGCTCGAGGCCTGGATCATCTCGAAGGTGAGGGAGACCCGCTCGGGCGGTGGCTTGGGGGAGCTGCGCACCCCGACCGTGGGTCGACCCGTGACGGTGCCAGCCGGGTGCCCGGGGAACAGCGACGCGACATGTGCGTCGGGGCCCATGCCCAGCAGCACGACGTCGAAGACTGGAGCAGCCGATCCCTCGGGGGCGAAGCGGGCGAGCTCGGCGGCGTACTGCTCGGCCGCCCAGTCGACGTCGTGCTCGCCGTCCGCCGCCGGCATCGGGTGCACGTTGCCCGCGGGGAGCCCGTCGAGGTGATCGAGCAGCGCGCCGCGGGCCTGGGTCTCGTTGCGGTCGGCGTCGCCGTCGGGCAGGTAGCGCTCGTCGCCCCACCACAGGTGGACGCCGGTCCAGTCGACCGCGTGGCGGACGGTGCTGTTCGCGACGGCGGCAAGGGTCTTGATGCCGACGGTGCCTCCGGTCAGCACGACGTGCACGGGGGACCGGACCGACTGCAGGTCGAGGATGCGTGTCAGGAGTCGGGCGGCGGCGGCCTCGGCGAGGACTTCGGCGTCGGGATGGACGACGACGAGGCGCTGGCCGGTCATTGCGACGCCTCCACGCGGGCCAGGCCCTTGGCCAGGACCTCCCCGTAGACCTCGTCCGGGTCGAGCCGGCGCAGCTCTTCGGAGAGGCACTCGCGCAGCTCGCGGACCGGCAGGGCGATGCGGTGGTCGGGCTGGCCGGGCTGGGAGAGGGTCGCGATCCGGCCGTCCGGGCGCACGAGGGCGATGTCCCCGGACTTGCGGCGCAGCACGACCTTGGTGATCGCGTTCGCTGCGTGGTTGCGCTCGATCGACACCGTGCACTTGAGCCGTTGCGCGATCCAGGCGGCGAGCAGGTCCACCGAGGGGTGGGCCAGGTCGCCCGCGACCACGGCCTCGGTCACGGACTCGTAGGGGGGCTGGTCGAGGGCCGCGGCAAGCAGCCCCCGCCACACGGTCACTCGGGTCCAGGCCAGGTCGATGTCTCCGGGCCGGTGGTTGCTGCGCAGGGTCTTGAGCGCCTCGAGGGGGTCCGCGCAGCGCATCGAGTCGGTGATGCGGATCTTGGCCATCTGGCCGATCAGGTCCGTCGACGGGCTGGCGGGGAACTCGCTCGGCCACCAGGCCACGATCGGTGCGTCGGGCAGCAGGAGCGCCATGATGAGCGTGTCGGGGTGCTCTGCGAGCACGGGCGAGGGACGCAGGACGATGACCTCGCTGGCCCCGGCGTCACCGCCGACGCGGATCTCCGCATCGAGCCGGTTGGTCACGGAGCCCTTCGCGGGGGCGATCACCAGGATGCGGCACGGGTGCTCGCGGCTGGCGTCGTTGGCGGCGTCGACAGACTCCTCGACGTCCGACTCGTCGGCGACGATGACGAGCGTGAGGACGCGGCCGAGGGCGACGGCGCCGCCCTCTTCGCGGATCTTGATGAGGCGTTTTGCCACGGCGCCGGCCGTGGTCTCAGGCATGGTGATGATCACGTGTGGTCGTCCCTCTCAGGGCAGTCGGGTCGGCTGTGGACAGGTGCGCGGTGTCATGGCCGACGCCAGGCGCGTCCGTCCCGGGCGAGCATCGCGTTGGCGGACTCCGGACCCCAGGTGCCCGACCGGTACGGGTCCGGCTTGCCCTTGCTGGCCCAGTGCGCGGTGATCGGGTCGAGGATCTTCCAGGACAGCTCGACCTCCTCATGACGCGGGAAGAGCGGCGGGTCGCCGAGCAGCACGTCGAGGATGAGGCGTTCGTAGGCCTCGGGGGAGGACTCGGTGAAGGCGTGCCCGTAGCCGAAGTCCATGGTCACGTCGCGGACCTCCATGGCCGTCCCGGGGACCTTGGCGCCCAGGCGCAGCGTGACGCCCTCGTCCGGCTGGACGCGGATGACGATCGCGTTCTTGCCGAGCTCGGTCGTCGCGGTGGACTCGAAGGGCAGGTGCGGCGCCTTCTTGAAGACGACCGCGATCTCGGTCACCCGGCGGCCCAGCCGCTTGCCGGCACGCAGGTAGAACGGGACCCCTGCCCAGCGGCGGGTGTCGATGTCGACGCGGATCGCGGCGAAGGTCTCGGTCGCGGACTCCGGGTCCGTGCCCTCTTCCTCGAGGTAGCCCACGACCTCCTCGCCGCCCTGCCACCCGGACTCGTACTGTCCGCGAGCGGTGTGCTTGGAGAGGTCGCTCGGCAGCCGCATGGCCGAGAGCACCTTGATCTTCTCGGCGATGAGGTCGTTCGCGCTGAAGGAGACGGGCTCCTCCATCGCGGTCAGCGCGAGCAGCTGCAGCAGGTGGTTCTGGATGACGTCGCGGGCCGCGCCGATACCGTCGTAGTACCCCGCGCGGCCGCCGATGCCGATGTCCTCGGCCATGGTGATCTGGACGTGGTCGACGTAGTTCGCGTTCCAGATCGGCTCGTACATCTGGTTGGCGAAGCGCAGGGCGAGGATGTTCTGGACCGTCTCCTTGCCGAGGTAGTGGTCGATGCGGAAGACCGAGTCGGGGGAGAAGACCTCCGAGACGACGTCGTTGAGCTCCTGGGCACTCTTGAGGTCGTGCCCGAAGGGCTTCTCGATGACGACCCGACGCCAGGCGTCCGCGCTCGACTTCGACAGCCCGGAGCGGGCGAGCTGCTTGCACACGACCGGGAAGGCGCTCGGGGGCACGGAGAGGTAGAAGGCGTGGTTGCCACCCGTGCCGCGGATCTCGTCGAGCTCGGCGACCGTCTGGCTGAGCCGCTCGAAGGCGTCGTCGTCGTCGAAGGTGCCCTGGACGAAGCGGATGCCCTCGGCCAGCTGGTTCCACACGGACTCGCGGAAGGGGGTGCGCGCGTACTGCTTGACGGCGTCGTGCACCACCTGGGCGAAGTCCTGGTCCTCCCAGTCCCGGCGGGCGAAGCCGGTGAGGGCGAAGCCGGGCGGGAGCAGGCCGCGGTTGGCGAGGTCGTACACCGCGGGCATGAGCTTCTTGCGGGCGAGGTCGCCGGTGACGCCGAAGATGACCAGGCCGCACGGCCCAGCGATGCGCGGCAGGCGAAGGTCGCGGGGGTCGCGCAACGGGTTGGAATCGGCTTCGATCTTTGCGTGTCTCACTGGCGCCACCATTTCTCAGAGTGCGGGTGCTCGTCCCATTATCAGGTGGGACCTTGAATCGTCTTGGGTCGTCTCAGGACTGGGCCGTGGCGAGACCGGTCGAGACGGTGGCGAGCAACTCTTCCCAGCTGGTGACGAACTTCGTGAGACCGTCCGTCTCGAGGTGCTCGGTGATCCCGGCGAGGTCGCCTCCCACGCCGGCGAAGGCGGCGATGGTCGCGTTGGCGTCGGCGACATTCGTCGTGATCGTGTCTCCGGTGATGACGCCATGGTCGGCGACGGCCTGCAGGGTCGCCTCGGGCATGGTGTTCACGACGCCGTCGGCGACGAGCTCGGTGACGTAGAGCGTGTCGGGGTAGGCGGGGTTCTTCACCCCGGTCGAGGCCCAGAGCGGTCGCTGCGGCTTCGCGCCGAGCGCCGCCAGGGCGACCCAGCGAGGGCTCGCGAGGATCTGGGTGTGGATGTCATAGGCGAGGCGGGCGTTTGCGACGGCGACCTTGCCCTGCAGAGCGAGGGCCTCGGGGGTGCCGATCGAGGCCAGGGCCGCGTCGGCCGCGCCGTCGACCCGTGAGACGAAGAAGGAGGCGACCGAGCCGATGTCGGTCACGTCGAGCCCCGCCGCAGCAGCCTGCTCGATCCCTGCGAGGTAGGCGTCGATCACGGCGGCGTAGCGCTCGAGGGAGAAGATCAGCGTGACGTTGACGCTGATCCCCGCGGCGATCGTCGCGGTGATCGCGGGCAGACCCTCGACCGTGGCCGGGATCTTGATGAAGAGATTGGGCCGGTCGATGGTCTGCCACAGGGTGGCGGCCAGCGCGATGGTGCCTGCGGTGTCGCGGGCCAGGCGTGGGTCGACCTCGATCGAGACGCGGCCGTCGACGCCGCCGGAGGCGTCGTGGGCAGGACGCAGGACGTCGCAGGCAGAGCGCACGTCGCGGGTCGTGATGGCCCACACGGCGGCGTCGACGTCGGGCGTGGAGGGGCCGTTCGCCAGCTCGCCCAGCTGAGCGCTGTAGCTCGAGCCCTTGGCGAGGGCGCCGGCGAAGATCGTCGGGTTGGTCGTCACGCCGACGACGTTGCGGGTCGCCATGAGGCCGGCCAGGTTCCCGGAGGTGATCCGGTCGCGGGAGAGGTCATCGAGCCAGATGGCCACCCCCTCTGCTGACAGCTGCGCGGTGGCTTCTGACTGAGTGGGGGCAATGCCGTTGGACACGATGACCTCTCCTAGGGATGTGGTGCTCGTTCGCTGCTGTTGCTGCTCATACTGCTGGTTCGGGGGCTCGGGCGCGCGCTGCACGCCCGAGCCCCCGTGGATCAGAGCTGGTCGCCCGTGCCACCCTCGGAGACGATGGGAGCGGCACCGGGAGCTGCCGAACCGACCGAGGCGATCGAGTCCTTCGCGGCAGCGGCCACGGCCTCGGCCGTGATGCCGAACTCACGGTAGAGGGTGGCGAAGTCCGCGGAGGCACCGTAGTGCTCGATGCTGATCGAGCGTCCGGCGTCTCCGACGAGCTCGCGCCAGCCCTGGGCGATGCCGGCCTCGACCGAGACACGGGCCTTGACCGAGGCTGGCAGGACCGACTCGCGGTAGGCGGCGTCCTGAGCGTTGAACCACTCGAGGCACGGAACCGACACGACGCGGGCGTTGATGCCCTCGCCGGCCAGCGCCTTGCGGGCGTCGACGGCGAGCTGGACCTCGGAGCCGGTGCCCAGCAGGATCACGTCGGGCGTGCCGTTCGGGGCCTCGGCGAGCACGTAAGCGCCCTTGGCGACCCCCGCGGCCGAAGCGAAGACCTCACCGGTCGCCTCACCCTCGCCGCGGCTGAACGTCGGGACGTTCTGGCGGGTGAGGATGACGCCGGCGGGTCGGTCGGTGTGCCCCAGGATCGTCTTCCAGGCCCAGGAGACCTCGTTGGCGTCGGCCGGACGCACGACGTCGAGACCCGGGATCGCACGCAGCGAGGCGAGGTGCTCGATCGGCTGGTGCGTCGGTCCGTCCTCGCCCAGGCCGATCGAGTCGTGGGACCAGACGAAGGTCGACGGGATGCGCATGAGCGCGGCGAGACGCACGGCCGGGCGCATGTAGTCGGAGAAGACGAGGAACGTTCCGCCGTAGGCGCGGGTGCCGCCGTGCAGGACGATGCCGTTGAGGATCGCGCCCATGGCGTGCTCACGGATGCCGAAGTGCAGGGTGCGTCCGTAGGGGTTGCCGGTCCAGGCGTTGGTGGAGTGCTCCGCCGGGATGAAGGACGGCTCGCCCTCCATGGTCGTGTTGTTCGACTCGGCGAGGTCGGCCGAGCCGCCCCAGAGCTCGGGCAGGACCGGTGCGAGCGCGCCGAGGACCTTGCCGGAGGCGGCGCGGGTCGAGACGGCCTTGCCGCCTTCGAAGGTCGGCAGGACGTCGTCCCAGCCGACTGGGAGGGTGCGGGTGCTCAGGCGCTCCAGGAGAGCGGCGCCCTCGGGGTTGGACGTCTTCCAGGCGTCGAAGCCGGTCGACCACTGCTTGCGCAGCTCAGCGCCACGGGCGCCGACCTCACGAGCGTGCGCGAGCACGTCGTCGGGCACGGCGAAGGACTCCTCGGGGTCGAGGCCCAGGTTGATCTTGAGGCCCTTGACCTCGTCGGCGCCGAGGGCGGAGCCGTGGATCTTGCCGGTGTTCTGCTTGCTCGGCGACGGCCAGCCGATGATCGTGCGCAGCGCGATGATCGACGGCTTGTCGGTCTCGGACTTGGCGGCGGCCAGTGCGGCTGCGAGCTCCTCGACGTTCTCGACGTAGCCCGTGCCGCCCTCGGTCCAGTCGACACGCTGGGTGTGCCAGCCGTAGGCGGCGTAGCGGGCCAGCACGTCCTCGCTGAAGGAGATGTTGGTGTCGTCCTCGATCGAGATGTGGTTCTGGTCGTAGATGACCACGAGGTTGCCGAGCTTCTGGTGACCGGCGAGGGAGGATGCTTCGGACGTGACACCCTCCTGCAGGTCGCCGTCGCCGGCGATGACGTAGATCGTGTGGTCGAAGGGGCTCTCGCCCGGCCCGGCGTGCGGGTCGAGGAGGCCACGCTCGCGGCGGGCGGCCATGGCCATGCCGACCGAGGAGGCCAGGCCCTGGCCGAGCGGGCCGGTCGTGATCTCGACACCGTCGGTGTGGGAGTACTCGGGGTGCGCGGGAGTCTTGGATCCCCACGTACGCAGCGACTTGATGTCGTCGAGGCCGACGTCGTAGCCGGAGAGGAAGAGCTGGAGGTAGATCGTCAAGGATGAGTGACCGGCTGATAGCACGAAGCGGTCGCGCCCGACCCACTGGGAGTCGCTCGGGTCGTGGCGCAGCACCTTCTGGAAGAGCAGGTAGGCGGCGGGGGCCAGCGAGATCGCGGTGCCGGGGTGGCCGTTGCCGACCTTCTCGACGGCGTCTGCGGCCAGGGCCTTGATGGTCTTGACCGCGCGGTCGTCGAGCTCTGACCACTCGAAGGGCTTCGCTGCGGGGGTGAAGGCGTTCACCGAACCTCTTTTCTTCGCAGGCATTGTGCCCGCTCGTTTCCGGTCGTGTTGGAGGACTGGCACGAGTCTGCACGATCGACGGCGCGAGGCGCCCCAGTCCCAGCAGTACTCTCTGCCACGATACGTCTGCCTGCTCACGCAGGCATGTACGCGTCCGCCAGACGGTCAGCGGGCGCGCGTGGATCGGCTTCGACCACAACGTCAGTCTAGCGCGTCGGGTCTGCGAAGTGTTAGCGTTCACAATCAAGGGTGTCGATGAACTGGGCAACCAATGTCACAGTCCATACCGGCTCGATGGGCGGGGGTTTGTCGGACCCGCGTCGTAGCATGGGGGGACGTTGGTCCCCGCTGCCCACGAGTCGTCTCGGGTACCTGACCTTCCATCGGACGCAGAACGGAACAGCCCCGCGTGCACACCTCGAGTCCAGCCTCGGCCCACCCGTCCAGCTCGCACCTGGGACACGGCGCCCCGGCACCGACAGCAAATGCCTCAGACGAGCCCATGACGCCGGCCGCCGTGCTGCGCGGCCGCATCGCCGCCTACGTCGCGCTCACCAAGCCGCGGGTCATCGAGCTGCTGCTGGTCACGACCGTCCCGACGATGCTGCTCGCGGCCGGCGGGTTCCCCTCGCTCTGGCTCGTCATCGCCACGCTGATCGGCGGAGCCGCCGCGGCCGGGGCCTCCGGGGTGCTCAACTGCTACATCGACCGTGACATCGACGAGGTCATGAACCGGACCAAGCGTCGCCCGCTGGTCACCGGTGAGATCACCCCGCGCAGCGCCCTGATCTTCGGCCTGGTGCTCGGCGCCTTCTCCCTCGTCTGGTTCGCGGTTCTGGTCAACATGGCTTCGGCGCTGTGGACGGCCGCCGCGATCGCCATCTACGTGGTCGGCTACACGATGATCCTCAAGCGCCGCACCCCGCAGAACATCGTCTGGGGCGGCATCGCCGGCTGCATGCCCGTGTTCATCGGGTGGGCCGCGGTGACGGGCTCGCTGAGCTGGGGCGCGGTCGCGCTCTTCCTCGTGATCTTCTTCTGGACGCCACCGCACTACTGGCCGCTGTCGATGAAGTTCCGCCGCGACTACGCCGACGCCGGTGTCCCGATGCTGCCCGTCGTCGCCGACGACATCAAGGTCGCCCGAGAGATGATCATCTACACCGTCGCGATGATCGCCTGCTCGCTCGCGCTCATCCCGCTCGAGGGGATGACCTGGGTCTACGCCATCATCGCCACGTGCCTGGGCGCCTGGTTCCTGGCCCAGTGCATCGGCATGTACCGCCGCGCCGCCGACCCGAGCCGCGGCAAGCTGGGCGCCATGAAGGTGTTCCACGCCTCGATCACCTACCTCACGCTGCTCTTCGTCGCGGTGGGCGTCGACGTCTTCCTGCCGCTGTAGCGCCGCAGAGAGACCCGGCCCGATCCCGTGTCAGCAACGACCACCGCGCGAGCGCTGCAGGAGTACCTCGACCACCTGACGATCGAGCGCGGTCGGTCGGCGAACACGATCACCGCCTACCGCCGCGACCTCGCCCGGTACACCGCTTACCTGGACGGCCTGGGGCTCGACCCCGGCGAGGTGACCATGTCGGTCGTCGAGGACTACGTCGTCGTCGTGCGTACCGGGTCCGACGGCGGGTCCGCCCTGGCCGCGGGTTCCGCCGCCCGCAGCCTGGCCGCGCTGCGCGGCTGGCACAGCTTTGTGCTCGACGAGGGTCAGGCCACCCACAATCCCGCGCACGGCATCCGGCCCCCGGCCCAGGGCAAGCGCCTGCCCAAGGCCATCTCGACGCACGAGGTCGAGCTCCTGCTCGCCGCGGCCGGCGCCGGCGACGGGCCCGCGTCGCTGCGGGACCGGGCGCTGCTCGAGCTGCTCTACTCGACCGGCGCACGCATCTCCGAGGCCATCAACCTCGACGTCGATGACCTCGACCTCACGCCCGGGTTGGCGTCCGTGCGGCTCTTCGGCAAGGGCAGCAAGGAACGCGTTGTCCCGGTCGGTTCCTACGCGGTCGATGCCCTCGACGCCTACCTCGTACGCGCCCGCCCCGAGCTCGCCGGCGCCGGGCGGGGGACACCCGGGGTGTTCCTCAACACCCGCGGCGCCCGGCTGAGCCGGCAGAGCGCCTGGGCGATCCTGCGCGCGAGCGCCGAGCTCGCGGGGCTTCCCGGGGCCGCGCACGTCTCCCCGCACACCCTGCGCCACTCCTTCGCAACCCACCTGCTCTCGGGCGGGGCCGACGTCCGCGTGGTCCAGGAGCTGCTCGGGCACGCCTCGGTCACCACGACGCAGATCTACACGATGGTCACGGCCGACGCGCTGCGCGAGGTCTACATCCAGTCCCACCCTCGGGCGCTCTGAACCGGCTCTGAACCGGTTCGGGACTGACTCTGAGCCGCCTCGGGACCGCCCCCGCCGGCCCCGCCGAGGCGCCCATCTCCCGCTGAGTGCGGTCAAACGGTTGCCGTGTGTCCGTTTTCGGCAGCCGTTCGGCCGCACTCAGCGGAAGGGGTGAGGGGCGGGGGGATGGACGACGGCGCGTTTCCGCTCGTGGTCAGCCGGGCTGAGGTAGCGTTGGCGCGTGAGCAGCCAGGCCCCGAGCGCAACCGAGATCAACGAACCGACCCTCGACCCCGTGGGACGTCCGTTGCTGGGCTTTGACGTCCCCGATCTGCTGGAGGGACACGGTCCCGCCCGGATCATCGCCATGTGCAACCAGAAGGGTGGCGTCGGCAAGACGACGACGACCATCAACCTGGGCGCGTGCCTGGCCGAGTACGGCCGCCGCGTGCTCGTCGTCGACTTCGACCCGCAGGGTGCGGCGTCGGTCGGCCTCGGAGTGAACACCCACGAGCTCGACCGCACCGTCTACTCCCTGCTCATGGAGCGCGCTGCCGACATCCACGAGATCATCGTGCCGACCCGCTTCCCGGGCCTGCACGTGCTCCCCGCCAACATCGACCTGTCTGCGGCCGAGGTGCAGCTCGTCGGCGAGGTGGCCCGCGAGTCGGTCCTGGCCCGCGTGCTGCGCCCGGTCCTGGACGACTACGACGTCATCCTTGTCGACTGCCAGCCGTCCCTCGGGCTGCTCACCGTCAACGCCCTCACGGCCGCCCACGGTGTGCTCATCCCGCTCGAGTGCGAGTTCTTCGCGCTGCGCGGAGTCGCCCTGCTGGTCGAGACGATCGAGAAGGTCCGCGACCGGCTCAACCCGCGCCTCGAGGTCGACGGGATCATCGCGACCATGTTCGACCCGCGCACCCTGCACTCCCGCGAGGTCATCGCGCGCGTCTACGAGGCATTCGGGGACACCCTCATGCAGACCGTGATCGGACGGACGGTGAAGTTCCCGGACGCCTCCGTGGCCGCCGAGCCGATCACCACCTACGCACCCACCCACTCCGGGGCCGTCGCATACCGCCAGCTGGCCCGCGAGCTCGTGGCGCGTGGCGACGCTGCCTGAGCTGACGCTGCCCGAGTTGACGCTGCCCCAGACGACCGCGGCCGTCGAGGCCGCAGGGCCGTTGGACATCGAGCCGTTGCACATCGAGCCGTTGCCCGTAGAGCCCACCGGCTTCCGGGTGCACCTGGAGAACTTCGAGGGTCCCTTCGACCTGCTGCTGTCGCTGATCGCCAAGCACAAGCTCGACATCACCCAGATCGCGCTCGCGCAGGTCACCGACGAGTTCATCGGGTACATCCGCGGCGCCGGCGAGCTCGTCGGCGACCTGTCCACCACGAGCGAGTTCCTGCTCGTGGCCGCGACGCTGCTCGACCTCAAGGCCGCCCGGCTGCTGCCCACCGGCGACGTCGAGGACGCCGAGGACCTCGCCCTGCTCGAGGCCCGCGACCTGCTCTTCGTCCGGCTGCTGCAGTACCGCGCGTACAAGCAGCTTGCTGGGGTCTTCGCCGACCGGATCGCCGACCAGGGACGCGGCCTCCCGCGCGCCGTCCCGCTCGAGCCGCACTTCGCCGAGATGCTCCCCGAGCTCCTCTGGACCACGACCCCCGCGGACCTCGCGGCTCTGGCGACCCAGGCGCTCGCACCGCGTCCCGGTCCGCCGCAGGTCGACACGAGCCACGTGCACGCCCCGGCCGTCAGCGTCCGCGACCAGGCAGACGTGATCGCCCGACGCCTGCGTCGCGACGGCCCGGCGACCTTCCGCGTCCTCGTGGCCGACGCCGAGTCCCGGCTCGTGATCGTCGCGCGCTTCCTCGCGCTGCTCGAGCTGTTCCGGGAAGGCGTGCTCGCCTTCGACCAGGTGATCCCGCTCGGTGACCTCACCGTGCGATGGACCGGCGCCGGAGAGGGCGACGTGATCTTGACAACACTGACCTCGGAGGTCGGCGATGACTGAACAGCTCGAGGAACACGAGACCGGGCACCCCGCACAGGCACCTACGCAGCCGGCCGGCGCCGCCGACATCGACGTGGACGCCCTGCCCGGGGGAGCCCTCGCAGCGATCGAGGCGATCCTCATGATCGCCGAAGCGCCGGTGTCTGCCATGCGCCTCGCGGTAGCCCTGCACCTGCCCCTCGAACGGGTCGAAGACCTGCTCTGGCGGCTGTCCACCGAGTACTCCCAGGCCACGCGACCGCAGGGATTCGAGCTGCGGGAGGCGGGCGGTGGATGGAGGTTCTACTCCGCGGCGGCCTTCGCGGGCGTCGTCGGGCTATTCGTCACGGACGGGCAGTCGGCCCGGCTGTCCCAGGCAGCACTGGAAACTCTTGCGGTGATTGCGTACCGTCAACCTGTCACCCGCGGACAGGTTTCTGCTGTTCGGGGGGTCAGCGTCGACGGCGTCGTGCGCACTTTGACCATGCGTGGCCTCGTCGCCGAGGTTGGCACGGAAGCGACCAGTGGTGCGACCTTGTACGGAACCACGGGATACTTCATGGAGCGCATGGGCTTTACGTCGCTCGACGAGCTACCCGCACTGGCACCACATCTGCCCGAGATCGACTCCGAGGAGATGGCCGACGACGCACAGCGTCGCGGCCTGGAGGAGCGATGGGCAGTGCCGGGACCCGCCGAGATGGCGGAGCAGCCCGATGCGACCAAACTGGAGGAAAAAGTAGATGAGTAACACCCGTGGCGGCCGCAAGAAGGCACGCCCGCAGGAAGCGCCCCGCGACGTCCACGTGCCCGACGGCGTGCGGCTCCAGAAGGTTCTGGCGACCGCCGGTCTCGGCTCGCGTCGAGCCTGCGAGAACCTCATCACCGCCGGGCGCGTCGAGGTCGACGGCGTCCTGGTCACAGAGCTCGGCGTCCGCATCGACCCCGACAAGAACATCATCCACGTCGACGGCCTGCGGATCCAGCTCGACCAGTCGATGCTCACGATCGCGCTCAACAAGCCGCTCGGCGTCGTCTCGACCATGCACGACCCGGACGGTCGCCCCACTCTCTCGGAGTACGTCGCGGACCGCCCCGAGCGCCTCTTCCACATCGGCCGGCTCGACGCCGACTCCGAGGGCCTCATCCTGCTGACCAACGACGGCGAGCTGGCCAACCGCCTGGCTCACCCCAAGTACGAGATCCCCAAGACGTATCTCGTGCACGTCGAGGGCCGCGTGCAGGCGACGCTCGGCAACAAGCTCACGCATGGCATCGACCTCGAGGACGGCGTCGCGAAGGTCGACAAGTTCAAGATCGTCGACTCGACCCCGCACGCCACCCTCATCGAGGTCGAGCTGCACGAGGGCCGCAACCGCATCATCCGCCGCATGTTCGCCGAGGCCGGCTACCCGGTCAACCAGCTCGTGCGCACGAAGATCGGCCCGGTCCGCCTGGGCGACCTGCGTCCCGGACGCGTGCGGGTGCTCGGCCAGACCGAGCTCGGCACGCTCATGGCGGCCGTCGACCTCTGAGCTGGCAGGCCGGCTCTGCTCGACGCTTCACCCGACCCTCTGCTGTACCAGGACGACCCAGGGAGTGACCCATGACGGTGCGCGCGATCCGCGGCGCAACGCAGCTCGACGTCGACGAGCGTGAGCACCTGTTCGAGCGCACGACCGAGCTCGTCAAGGAGGTGCTCGCCGCGAACGACCTCTCCACGGAGGCGCTCGTGTCGATCATCTTCACCTGCACCCCGGACCTCGTGTCCGACTTCCCCGCCGCGGCGGCACGGGAGATGGGCCTGGGTGATGTACCGCTCATGTGCGCCACGGAGATCTCCGTGCCCGGCGCGCTGCCGCGCGTCGTGCGCCTCATGGCACACGCGAACGTCGAGGTGCCGCGCGCCGACGTCCGCCACGTGTACCTGCACGGGGCGACCAGCCTGCGCAAGGACCTCGCGCAGTGAGCGGGGCTGTGGGTCGCGTCACCCCGCTGACGATCGCGATCGACGGGCCGTCCGGGTCGGGCAAGTCGAGCGTGTCCCGTCAGGTCGCCCACCGGCTCGGGCTCGCCTACCTCGACACCGGCGCGATGTACCGCGCCGCCACGTGGTGGTGCGTCCGCCAGGGCGTCGACCTCGCCGACTCGGGCGGGGTAGCCGCGCTCGTGGCCGCCATGCCGCTCGAGATGGGTCTTGACCCGCTCGATCCCACCGTGCACGTCGACGGGACGGACATCGCCGAGGCGATCCGCGACTCGGCAATCTCCACGGCTGTCAGCGCGGTCGCCACGAACCTTGCCGTCCGCGCGGAGCTGCAGGCCCGC
Organism: Sanguibacter gelidistatuariae; assembly: GCF_900096585.1. Lineage (GTDB taxonomy): Bacteria > Actinomycetota > Actinomycetes > Actinomycetales > Cellulomonadaceae > Sanguibacter > Sanguibacter gelidistatuariae. Next base: position 110,323 of record NZ_FMYH01000006.1, on the reverse strand, counting down.
CAGCGCGCCGCGATCGAGGCCGAGCGGACCGGCGGCTTCTCCGGCGGCGCCGGCGTGGTCGCCGAGGGCCGGGACATCACCACGGTCGTCGCCCCCGACGGCGACGCCCGCATCCTGCTCACCGCGAGCGAGGAGGCGCGCCTGGCGCGCCGCGCCCGCGACGTGCACGGAGCCGACGACGCGGCCGCCGTCGAGGCGACGCGCGACCAGGTGCTGCGTCGGGACCGCGACGACTCGACCGTCTCCCAGTTCCAGGTGGCAGCCGACGGCGTGGTCACGGTCGACTCCTCCGACCTCGACTTCGAAGAGACCATCGCCGCCGTGCTCCACGTGGTCGCCACCGTCACCGGATCGGCCGCCGGACTGAGCCGGTGAGACCGGACGACAGCTCTGCCGCTGATGGCACCCCCGCGCCGCCTCCGACGCCGGGCGCCCCGGGACCGCGCGGACCGGCATGGTCCCGCTGGGTCGGCCGGTTCCTGGCCCGCGTGGTGTGGAACACCGAGGTCGTCGGCGCGGAGCACGTGCCGACGACCGGGCCGGTCCTGCTCGCCGCGAACCACACCGGCATCATGGACGGTCCGATCATCCTCGGCGTCGCGCCCCGACCCGTGCACATCCTGATCAAGGAGTCCTTCTTCCAGGGTGTGCTCGGTGTGATCCTGCGCGCAGCCGGGCAGATCCCCGTCGACCAGGACAGTCCGCGGTCGGCGCTGACGATCGCCGTGGCGGTGCTGCGCCGCGGGGGTGGCGTGGGGATCTTCCCCGAGGGCAACCGCGGACGCGGCGACCTGGCCGGCGTCCGGGCCGGTGTGGCCTGGCTCGCGCTCACCAGCGGCGCCCCGGTGGTCCCGGTCGCCGTCCTGGGAACCCGGCGTACGGGGGAGAAAGTTGGCGTGATCCCGGGTCTGCGACGCCGTCTGGTGGTCGAGTTCGGCCCGCCCGTGGTGATCTCCCGCGGACCGGGGACGACCGGTAAGGCGGCCCTCGCGCAGGGAAACGAGCAGGTCCGACAGGCGCTGCGCGCGGTCGTGGCGAGCGCCGTCGGGCGCAGCGGCATCCCCTTGCCGGTCGACGATCCCAACCGCGAGCGGCCCGCCTGATCCGTGTGTGAGGTGCGGAGGGCCGGTGCGCGCAGGGTGCAGGCGCGGGCCCGGACGGACGCCCCGGCGTCGGGCAGGAACGGGTGTGTTCGTAGAACCCCTCTCCGGCTGGGACAATGGGTGCATGAGCACGCCTGAACAGAACTTTTCCGAGGACCTGACCGCGCCCGCGGCGTCCCCCGCAACAACCCCCAGCGCCCCGAGCGAGGCAGCAGCCTCCCAGGTGCCAGCCGGCGACAGCGACGGGCCCTCCGACGAGGTCCGTGAGCGCGCCCTGCGCGTCGGGCTCGAAGACTACGAGCTGGCCGAGGACGACCTCGCGCTGCTCGGTGGCGAGCTCGGTGAGGGTGGCGACGACGAGGCGCCCCTCGCGCTGCCCGTGCTGGCCGTCGTCGGACGCCCGAACGTCGGCAAGTCGACGCTGGTCAATCGCATCATCGGCCGCCGCGAGGCGGTCGTCGAGGACAAGCCCGGGGTGACCCGTGACCGCGTGAGCTACCCCGCCGAGTGGGCCGGGCGCCGCTTCATGCTCGTGGACACCGGTGGCTGGGAGGTCGACGTCGCCGGCATCGAGGCGCGCGTGGCCGAGCAGGCTGAGGTCGCGATCAGCCTCGCCGACGCCGTCATGTTCGTCGTCGACGCGACCGTGGGGCCGACGTCGACCGACGAGCAGGTCGTGCGGATGCTGCGCCGGTCCGGCAAGCCCGTCATCCTGTGCGCCAACAAGGTCGACGGCCCGCGTGCCGAGGCCGACGCCTCCGAGCTGTGGAGCCTGGGGCTGGGCGAGCCCTTCCCCGTCTCCGCGCTGCACGGACGCGGCACCGGTGACCTGCTCGACGCCGCCATGCGCACCCTGCCGACCGAGACGGTCCACGGCACGCCGGTTCCCTTCGGCCCCCGCCGGGTCGCGCTCGTCGGACGCCCCAACGTGGGCAAGTCCTCCCTGCTCAACAAGGTCGCCGGAGCCGAGCGCGTCGTCGTCGACTCCGTCGCCGGAACCACCCGGGACCCGGTCGACGAGCTCGTCGAGCTGCGCGGCAAGCAGTGGATGTTCGTGGACACCGCCGGTATCCGCCGCCGCGTGCACCAGACGTCCGGCGCGGACTTCTACGCCTCGCTGCGCACGCAGGCCGCGATCGAGAAGGCCGAGGTCGCCGTCGTGCTCCTCGACGCGAGCGAGAAGCTCACAGAGCAGGACACCCGCGTGATCTCCCAGGTGGTCGACTCCGGTCGGTCCGTGGTGATCGCGTACAACAAGTGGGACCTCATGGACGAGGACCGTCGTCCCTTCCTCGAGCGCGAGATCGAGCGCGACCTCGTCCAGGTGCAGTGGGCCCCGCGGGTGAACATCTCCGCGGCGACCGGCTGGCACACCGACCGGCTCGTGCCGGCCCTGGAGAAGTCGCTCGCGTCCTGGGACACCCGCATCTCGACCGGGCGCCTCAACTCCTTCCTCGGCGAGCTTGTCGCCGAGCACCCGCACCCGCTGCGTGGCGGCAAGCAGCCGCGCATTCTCTTCGCGACGCAGGCGTCCACGCGGCCCCCGCGCTTCGTGATCTTCGCGACCGGGTTCCTCGAGGCCGGCTACCGTCGCTTCATCGAGAGGCGCCTGCGCGAGACCTTCGGCTTCGAGGGCTCGCCGATCTCGATCTCGGTGCGCGTGCGCGAGAAGCGCAAGCGCTGATAGTTCAGTGCGCAAGCGCTGAGTCTGTCGTTCCTGACTGCTCCCTGACCCGGGCAGCTGACCAGAGCCACCCGGCTCGGGTCCGGCTGTCCGGGTCTGTGCATTCCCTGGGTCTGTGTGTTCCCTGGTGGTTGTCCGTAGGATCGGGCCATGAGCGAATCCGGACTGGACCAGGCGCGGCGCAAGATGCGCGACGGCGGAGTGCACGCAACCGCGATCGACGTGTTCTCCCACTTCTACGGATTGTTGGAGGCGGGGGAGACGGGGATCATCGCCGAGGCAGATGTCGACCCGCTTGTTGATGTTCCGCGCCAGGTGGACCTCGACATCGCCGAGGAGGTGGGGCGCGCTGCGCTCGCCCAGACGGCGATCATCAAGCTCAACGGCGGTCTCGGGACGTCCATGGGGATGGACAAGGCGAAGTCGCTGCTCAAGGTCCGCGGTGAGGAGTCGTTCCTCGACGTGATCGTCGGGCAGGTTCGGCATGCTCGCGCGGCCTACGGGGTCCGGCTGCCGCTCGTGTTCATGAACAGCTTCCGCACCCAGGACGACACCCTCGCGGCCCTGGCTGCCCACCCCGATGTCGCGGTCGAGGGCGTGCCGCTGGACTTCCTGCAGAACCGCGAGCCGAAGCTGCGCGCCGACGACCTCACGCCCGTCGCCTGGGAGGCCGACCCGAGCCTGGAATGGTGCCCTCCGGGGCACGGGGACCTGTACACGGCCCTGCAGGCGTCCGGGGTGCTCACGGCGCTCCTGGCGGCCGGGTTCAAGTACGCGCACGTCTCCAACTCCGACAACCTCGGTGCGGCGCCCGATGCGGCTCTCGCCGGGTGGTTCGCGTCCTCGGGGGCGCCCTTCGGCGCCGAGGTAGCCGTGCGGACCCCTGCGGACCGCAAGGGCGGCCACCAGGTGGTCCGCAAGAGCGACGGCCGCATCGTGCTCCGGGAGACCGCACAGACACTGTCGACTGATGCTGGGGCCGCCGCTGACATCTCGAAGCACAAGTACTTCAACACGAACAACCTCTGGTTTGATCTGTCGGCGCTGGCAGAGGAGCTTTCTCGGTCCGGGGGAGTGCTCGAGCTGCCGCTCATCCGGAATTCCAAGACGGTGGATCCGTCGGATGCCTCGTCGACTCCGGTGATCCAGATCGAGTCCGCCATGGGGGCCGCGATCGAGGTGTTCGAGGGGGCCGTGGTGCTCGAGGTCTCGCGGTCCCGTTTTTTGCCGGTGAAGACGACGAGCGACCTGCTGGTGCTGCGGTCCGACGTGTACGAGCTGGGGGAGGACTACCGGCTGACGGCGGTCGTGGACGCGCCTCTGGTGGATCTGGATGCTTCGTTCTACAAGACGATCGGTTCCTTCGACGAGCGGTTCGCCTCAGGGGTCCCGTCGCTGGTCCAGGCGACGTCGTTGACGGTGGCGGGGGACTGGACGTTCTCGGCCGATGTGACGGCCGTGGGAGCCGCTGTGCTCGCCGATCCGGGCGCTCCGGCCACAGTGCCGGACGGGGCCACCATCAGGGCCGACGGCGTGACGGAGTCGTGAGTACCTCTTCCCATGGGGTAATGTTCTCTACGGCCCTCCGGGGTCGGTGAGGTTCTCACAGCGGGTCTTCGGGCCACGGTGGGAACCTTCGGGATGTGGCGCAGCTTGGTAGCGCACTTGACTGGGGGTCAAGGGGTCGCAGGTTCAAATCCTGTCATCCCGACCAGCGTTTACGCAGGTCGGAGGCCATCACCGCGAAAGCGGTGGTGGCCTTTTTCGTGTCTGGGAGCCTAACTGGGAGCCTAAGTCTGGCGTGGACGCGGGTGGACACGATTCGATAACGATGGTGGCGGGAATGGCTTCCGCTGGTCGGGCAGGCGGCGAAGACCGCTCGGGTGCTCCTGCTGGGAGCGTGGGCTCGTTCTACGCGATAGCCCTGCCCACTGCCGCGTAGCCGGTGCTCGGCGTACGCCCTGAGGGCGAGCGACAGGTGCTCAGCCTCGGCGACAGGCTCATCTACGAAGCACCCGTCACTGTCGTCAGCGATGCCTGGTGCTGACGATCTCGAGCACGGCTATCTTGCCTGTGAGGGTGCCCCCAGCCCAGCGCACCTGGCGCTCTCCAACGAGCACGACGAAGCCTGCAGCTGTCAGAGCATCGATCTCAACCTGCAGCGATCGCTTACCTTCGCGGACGGCACAGAAGCCCTGTGTGATTTCCCGAGTCGGCGTATGGGTTCATTCAAGTCCGAGCGTCTGGCGGGCCTTGGCGTACTTAGCGGCTAGGCGGTCGCGGTCGGCCTCGGCGAGCCGGGCGGTGCGCCAGCCGGCGGTGTTGTCGCGGATGTCTGCGTCTTTGACGGCGAGTGCGAGTGGATTGCTCTTGATCCGCTGGTAATAGATGTCGTCGGGGGTCTCCGCGGTGCGGGTGAGGAGGACGACGGCATCGACCACGTCAGGCCTCATGCCCGCGGCGAGAAGGTCCTCAGCGGTGATGTCGCAGTCCTCGATGACGTCATGAAGCCATGCGACCGCGACGGCGTCAGTGGCGTCGTCTGTGACCGTGGCGGCGGCGAGGTCGGCGACTCGCCGGGGGTGCTCGATGTATGGCTCTCCGAGCTTGTCGACCTGGCCGCGGTGCGCGATCACCGCAATTGCACTTGCCCGCACTACTTGTTCCCTGCTCGCCTCCTGGGTCGTCACCGGCCCAAGATCGACCCTGTCTGAGTCATTGGGCATGAGTTCGGGAAATTGCATGCGCTTCATCCTTGTCGTCGTTGTTGGCTCGATGGTAGCGGTCGGCTCTGACACCGCATTGCATGAGCGCTCGAACAGCTCGGAGAACTCTCCACCGGTGCTCTGACATGCAGGTCTACCCTCTGTCGGAAGAATGTGTGCCAGGATCTGAGCACCGCACATCAGCGTGTGGTTACCGGCGGAGGCGACGTGCTCGAAAGTTCATGGGAGACCCGTGTCAGGGTCGCTTCGCCGGACGGCGCGGCGATCACATTGGCTGCCGTACCTGTATCTGCGGTGCCAGGGGCCGGTGGCGGAGTCGGAGTTGCGCTAGACGTCGAGCTGACGACCCCGGACCGAGTGGTTCGCTACTTCGCCCGCCACCCCGCGCCGGCGTTCACGCCCGCGCTCGCCGAGGCGTGGCTCGAGTGCGCGGCCTCCCTCAACCCTGAACTTGACGTCGCAACGGTCTCGGACGAGTCAGCTGGCCTGAGCATGGTGGTGCTGAAGTCGACCGATCGGGACGTGACGCTCGAGTTCTCCGTGGTCGAGGACCTTGACGCCCACGTCCGCGAGTATGACGGGATCGCTTTCACCGTCGCACGGTCAGCCCTGGTGGCCGCCGCCCACCGGCTCCGCCAGTTCCCCCCCGATCCGACCCACTCAGGTTGGAGCAACGGATGATGGCGTTCTTCGACGAGCTCTTTGTCGACCCCGCCAAGACACGGCTCACGGGCATCCGCCTCACGGACCCGCGAGCCGACGACCGCGACGACGCCGAACTGGCCATCCACGTGGTGACCGTGCCCGAGCACCTCGATGCCGCTACCGAGCTCGGCTTCCTTGAACGTTTCATGCCGTTCTCCGTCGGGGGGATCGTTGGCCGCCTCGCCGACGGTGGTGAGTGGATGATCCTCTTCCAGCACCTGAGCGACCACGCGCGTGTCCTCGCTGGGGATGGCGCCCCGCTGACCTTCATGCAGGTCTCGCTGGACCGCGCGCTCGCGCTGAGTCCCGACCTCGTGCTGGACGACTCGTACGATCTCTCCGACTTGGATCTCCGTGGGTACTACGTCGATCAGGGCATCAACGCCGAGGTGGTGGGTCCATGGACCACCCGGACGCTGCTGCGTGGGCTCGTCGCTGACCTGTGCGGCTTTCCGCTGACCGCATTCGCCACGACGTACGCGCATGGGTGCGCCTTTCCGGAGGTGCCGCACGACTGCCAGCACGACACCGCCGACGACGTCTTCGCGCAGTGGACCCAGGCAGGACGGCTTTCTCCCGCTGATCCTGCGCAAGCATTGACCGCCGCGTTACCCATCGCGGCGGATGAAACGCTCTTCGACGAGCCCGAGGCGGCAAGTGAGCCGGAGGTCGCCGTTGATCCAGAGCCCGCAGGCCGATTCGTCAATGCGCAGTCATGGTGGATAGCGAGCGAGATCGCCCGACGGCATCCGCAATTGATTATTCACGAGATGCATCCCGGTGGCGGCATGTACGACGTGCTCGGGATCATGAAACCAGGCGGCCGTGAATCGCTCGCCTGGCTGAATCGCACTGGGCGCATCTGCGTTGCCACGGGTGATGATCGGAGCCCGAGCGACGACGACAGCTTTCAGCTCACGTGGACGGACGTCATGGCCATGGCGTCGCCGCACACGGCCGTCAAGGCGATCGAGGTCGCTGCGGGCCTCGTTCTGACCGGTAAGGCCCCGGCAAGCACGCCGCGAACGTTGGCCTACCGGGTCATCGCGAACGTGATCAACTCGTGTTCCAACGATCGTCACCACTGGGACGTTCGCAACGAGTTCATCGACTCCTCGAGCGACGACGACGGGGTCCTCAACGGCTATCTGGACGCATTCCCGGAAGCGCGTTCCGACAGCGCGCGCACCCCACGTCTCGGACTGTGGCACGAACCTGAAAGCCACTTCTGGGCCGTGCTGCGTGACGACGAACCCGTCGCCCTCATCTCGATCGAGGCCGCGCTATACCTGCCAGGCAAGAAGCCCATCGACATGATGGCTGAGTACAAGAGGCATGGTCGGCGCATCATCCCGTGCATGGCGTCGCTCCTCGGCGATCTGCTGCCCTGATCTGTCGAGTAGCGATCGTTCGCGCCCGATCCGTCCCCGAAGAAGCCTCACGGTTTTGAGAGTTCTCAGTAGGGAAATCGCTCGGGCCGTGCCGACGGCGCTGGGTGCTCAAGACCTTCGCGTTGTTGCGCTATGCGATCGCCTCGGCGACCAGCGCCGCTCGCTTGATGTGCCACGTGCAGTGGATGGCGGCGCTGTGCCCCAAGCGCTTCTGGACCTCACGAACGACCTCGGGATCGTCGTCGTACAGGACGATCTGCTCAACGTTCGGATCGGATGTGATCTCCTCGAGCATCCCAGCCTTAAGCGCCGCAAGCGGTGCAGTCACCTCCAACGGGCGCATGACGAGCTCGCCTGCTGGGAATCCGTGTTCGTCGAGCCATGCCTGTGTGACGCCGCGGAGGGCCTCCCAGCGTCCCGTCATGTAGGCGATCGTCCAGCCGTCGACCTGGGCTCGAGAAACCGCATCCTGACCCTGCTGCCAGACAGCGTCGGCGGCAACGGACTCCGGATGGAAGTAGTCGTCCCATCGCTTGTTCTGAGCGTGCTCAACGCGGTGGGTGTCGTTGGCGAGCACGCCATCGATGTCGAAGTACGCGATCTTCATCCTGAAGCACTCCATCTGCCGGTGAGGCTGGAGCATCTCACACAAAAAGTCCCGAACGTACCAGCCGTGGCTAGCGGGAGGGTGCGCCCGCTAGTCAGGTACGCCGCACACAGGTCCATCCCTAGCCCTTGAGCGTCGAACGCAATCGCGTCACTTCCATCGACGATGGTAGCCGGGGCATCGCCACCGCCACTGCCACGCCAAGCGGTCCTACTCGCCACATGGCGGCTGGACTCGAAGTCTCTGGGCTTCCTGGAACGCCTTGACGCTTGGTCACTCCGTCTGCGATGCTCGCGCGCACTATGCGAATGCGAGATAGGGCTTTCCCGATTCTGATTGCGGTGCCGATGACTGTCCTGCTGCTCACGAGCTGTAGCAGCTATGGAGGAGGCAGCAATCGGTCCGAGCCGTCAATCACATGTGACGGTGTGCTGGCGACAGTGGTGCATCGACTACGGACCGATGACACTGCTGGGGCCATCGATTCCGAGCTTGACTGGCTTGGAGACAACTGCTCGGCCGCATACGACATCTTCGTTGACTATGTGTCGACGAAGGGGATGGCGGAGCAGTTCGGCCCTGACGACTGTGACTCCTTGACGCAGTACATCGGGCGAGAGTCCATCGCTCTTCTGCGCGAAGACGGCCTCTGCTCGAGCGGCACTTCCGGGTCGCTGGCGGACGCCCCTGCCGTGGAGAACCAGCCTGGCGGCGGGATCGCGTGGAACGAGGCGGTCGGCTATGCCGGCACGACTCAACGCGTGTGCGGTCCGCTTTCCGGCAACGGCAGCTCGAACGACGATGTCTTCCTCAACCTCGGACGCGACTACCCTGACCCCGAGCGATTCCAGATCGTGCTCTGGGACGTCGGCGGCGTGGAGCCCATCTCGTACGGAGCGACTTTGTGCACGTCAGGTCAAATCACACTGTACGAAGGCGTCGCTCAGATCGAGCTGCAATCTGCCAGTCTGGTCGAGATCTACGAATAGGCGCCGGTTGGCGCTCTTCGACACCCGGATCTGGACCGCCCCGTCACCGAGGGTCTATGCGAATTTCGCGACCTCGGCCTCGCGAGGTTCCTCCCGCAACGATGGAGCCGATCGGCCTGCGACCAGTGCGCTGGGAGGCTGTGGGCGTTTCGCGGGATCAGGCTCACAGATCGGCCAGCGAGATGATGAATGCCCCGCGGCCGCCGTGCGACATCAGTTCTGACAGCGGGAGTTCGTCACGTAGCGCCCGGATCCACCCCGCACGCACGTTATCCGCTTCGAACGCACCGGCTACGAGCCGGTCAAGTGCTGGCTGCCCGAGCCCGGCCATAGGTAACTCGTCCACGTCCTCTTCGATGACGACACCATCATCGTCAGGAAAGTCCAGTGCCTCAGCGGGCTCCGCCAGGCTGCGATCGCACTCAATATCTTTGGCCTCGATGACTAGCCGGGCGAGTTTGTGGATGGCTTCTGTCTGCTCTACGTCGCCGACGCGCTCGAGCATCTCAATGACGACGCTGGTCCCCATGACGAGCCGGAGACGCCCGGGGTCTGCGTCATCGGCTGTGTCCTGAATCTGATCGATCACGACATCGATCTGCCCAAAGGTCAGCGCACCATCCTCGAGGAGCAGGTCGAAGGCTGCCTCTCGGGGGGAGACGTACGCGGGATCGAAGGACTGGCGGGCTTCCGGCATACTCCCACCCTAGAAGGCCCGTGGTGCCGACACTGCGTTGCGCAAAGCTGTTGGTGTTCCCGCTGGGTTGCGGCCGAGGTGGTGGCTATGGACGGGGTCTCGTTGCCCGTCACGTACCTGCGTCAGGGCGGTGTAGGCGTCGGCGATCTGCACGGCGCGCCCGTCTGGGAGCGCGACATAGCCGCCGGCGAGCTTGGCTGCTGCGGCGGTAGCATCCTGGCTGAGATCGTCGCGGTGGAGATCGCTGGCGGGAAGGAAGAGCTGATTCGACCGGGCCAGTGCGCTGAACGTGCGGGCGTTCCATGCGGTGATGTCGCCCATGAGGGAGAGCGCCCCGTTGACTGCCTGCTTGGTCCGTTGCTGGCGGGCGGTGACCTGGCCGTCCGGGGCAGGAGCGGCATGGACGTTGGCACACTGGGCCAGGAGGGTGGCGGCCCGGTTGATGCTTTTGCCGCCGAGGGAGTCTCGGGGGTCGATGCTGCGCACGGGGTACAGCGTGGCGGCGAGGTTCCGCCACGCGGCGGCCCGGTGCATGAGGACATCGACGACATGCTGGTGGTCGCCGCCGGGCGCGGGCAGGTCAGTGCCTGCGTAAAACTGGGCAGCTCGCACGTGGACTGCGAGGCCGAGCGCGGCAAAACGTCGCAGCGGGGCGATCTCGTAACTCGGTGAAGCAACGAGCTCCCACGCCTGCTGGCGCAGTGCTCGCATGTGGTCGGTGAGTTCGACGAGCGGGTCGAAGGTTCGCACGGCGGGGTGGACCGGTCCGGTGCTGTCGAGGCGGCGCGAGGCCGGAGGTGCGTCAAGGGTGAGGGCCGTCGCGGCGTCGTGCATGTCGTCGAGACCGGTCATGACCTTGCGTACGGCAGGCCAGGGGACGCCGGCTTGCCCGGCGCACAGCGCGAGCTGGTCGCGGCCGGCCAGGACGGCGGTCGTCATCGTGGCGGCGCGCGTCAGGCCCGCCAGGCGGACGTCTTGGTCGACGAAGAGGGCGGCGCCAGTCGAGCGGGGCTGGAACGTGCCGGTGGTGTTGTCGGCGTGCATGAGGAGCAGGTCGGTGGCTCCGCGGACGCAGCGGGCTGCCGCGGACCACGGCTGGGTGGGGTCGAGCCCGACGGGTTGGGCGGTGCGGGACTGGGCGTCGAGGTAGGTCCGGATGTCCTCACTGAGGTGCAGGGAGGCGAGTTCGCGCACGTCGGTTGTGGTGCTGGCTCTGAGGCCTTCGTGGCGTCCGGTGCCCAGGAGTACCTGGCTGTGTTTGGCCAGGGCGTCCAGGATCTGGTGGAACGCGGCGATGGCTGCTCGGGCCTGGGGGAGGGTGTCGAAGGGCGCGACGGCGAGGGACGTGGTGGCGCGGGTGAGGTGGACGGCGGCGGTGTTCATGAGGTCGCCGACGGTGGGGTGGCTGTTCATCGCGTCGAACCGCGGCCCAGGTAGTGCCCCGGGCCCAAGCCCAGTGCTGTGCTGAGCGCCGGGTCGATCTGGAGACCGCGAGCTGTGGCTGCGGCCACCAGGTCGGTGATCAGTGCCTTGACGGCGTCTTGCTCGTGGTCGGCGACCATACCCACCGCGATCGGTGGGCGTTGTGTCATGAGGTCGGGGTAGATCCACTCGATCTCGCCCTGGACCTGGCGGATGTCCATCGCCAGCAAGGTCACCCCCGCGGCCTCGGTCAGCGGGAGGGCGAGGGCGAGGTTCATGGCGGCTTGGCCGGCGACGGCGAGCAGGGTCCAGATCCCTCGGCTTGTGGTCTCGGTGGTCGTGACAAGCCGTTGGGCTTCCTCGATCCACGTGTGCGTTGTCATTGCCGTCTCCTCAAAGTCGTTGCCTGCGCGGTCATCTCACCCTCGCGGCGACCTGGTCACTGAGTGCGAACGGGGTCCTCGGATGTGGATGGGCGCCTCACTTGAAGGGGTGTGCGTTTGCTCGCGGGACAACCCGGGAAGGTGCCGTAGCCCTGCGCTCTGGCGCCCCGGGTTCTACGATCGGCGCATGAGAGTGCCTGGCCCGTGGATGTGCGAGTCCTGTGGCAAGCCGATTGACGACGCCGACGACGGCCTTGTCGTCTGGTCTGGTAGCGGTCCGGTGTGGAGTAGCTCGTTTCGCATCGTGCACGGATCCACGCCGGACCGCCTCGCCGGGTGCCCGCTTCGAGGTGAGTGGAGCGGCGACTCCCAGATGGTCGCCCTGACCGCCCTGTTGGATGACGACGCCGCGTCGTAGCTGCGCGCGGCACGGACAGCTCGCCCCGGGTGCCCCAGGGCATCGCATCGCCAGGTCCCCCCCGGTGACCTGCGACCGTCAGTCGTCCTGCCCGCGCAGTGACTCGACGAACTTGGTCAGCGCCTCGGGGGTGATCTTGCGCAGGGTGTGGACGTGGACGGATTCGATCTCGCCGGTGGCGATCATCTGGTAGAGCAGCGCGCGGCTGATCCCGAGGCGGCGTGCGGCCTCGGGGACGGTCAGGAGCACCTGGTCGTCGGGCTGGATGTTGATGGTGACGATCTCAGCTCCCCGGTGAGCCGGCCGCGGCGCGCGCGGGGCAGTCTCGGGTGTGACGAGGCGGAGTGTGGACTTGCTGGTGATCATGAGGACCTCCGTGGAATGGCATGGTCAGTCCACCGTCCGCAGGGCATATAGACACAGCGATGACGCTGTTGCCCGACGCCGGGCTGAGGTCCAGCGTCATCGCCGGCGTCATCGGTGCGTCATCACCGTGACGATCGGGTGGCCGTGATGACGCAGACGCAGATTCGGTCCCTCATCACGTGGTTGACCAGCGGCAACGCGTTGCGTCATTGGCTGGGTGTGCCCGTGCCCGTCTTCAGTGCAGTCGTTCGCGCGGTGGATTGGAGCTGGCGGAAGACGCTGTCGCCGGTGTTCAGGTGAGTGCGTTCAGGGCGCGCAGGATCGGTCCTCGGGCACGGGGGAGCTGGGAGGCGATCTCGATGAGCCGGGCGGGTTTGCCGCCGCGGCGCAGCCACTCCTTCAGAGCGTCCCGGGCGATCTCGTACCCGGTGTCTCCGCGGAGTCGGTATCCGTCGGCGATCGACCGTTCAGGGGAGTAGATGCCGATCGTGAGATCCGTGCCGGGAATCGCGATCTCGTCCCTGCCGACGTCGAACGTGGCGCGGTCGAACTGATGCCATGCGATCGATGGGCTCCCGGCCGGGGTGCGGGACCCGCGAGGGATCGCGATGTCCAGTGCCGCGGGGATGGTGTGGGTCAGGTCGTAGTGCGCCAGCGCGGAGGTCAGACAGATCGTGGCGTCGGGCCGGCGGGTCGAGGCCTCGATCCAGTCCCAGTCGGCCGGCCCCGCGCCGGTGGGTAGGTAGATGCCTCGTGCGATCCGCTCGTAGCGACCGTCCTGTGTGGCGCGGTAGAGGGCGCTTCGTGAGAGCCCCGCCTGATTCGCGGTGCTCGGTGTCAGTGTCTTCGCCATGGGTCAGTCCTCACCTGGTGCGAATCGTCTACAGATAAGGCTACGTGATGACGTTTCGTATCAGGGCCTCGATGGGGAAGACAGTGGTCGTCTGAGGCGTCTGCGGCTACGTCCTGGGGGTGACGAGGCGGACCGCGAACTTGCCGGTGATCGTGAGGACCTCCATGAAATTGCATGGCGCCCTACTGTCCTCAGGGCATATAGACGAGGCGATGACGCTGGAGTCTGACGCCTTGATGAGGTCCGGCGTCATCGGTGCGTCATCACCGTGACGATCGGCTGGCGGCGATGACGCGCGGGCGTCATCCCTCCGTCATCAGGTGGTTGAGCAGCGGCAAAGCGGTCCGTCATCGGTGGGGCTATATGACGCGGTGAGCGTGAGGGGTGTTCCCACGACACCTGGAGGTACTCATGTCCACCACGACGACGACCACGCCCTCGACGCCCACCGCAGCCCCGCACCGTGGCCGGGCCCCGGCGCGAGAACTGCATGACAACGACGCCCTGTTGGCTGACCTGGTCCGCATCGACGCCGAAGGGTGGAACGGCCCGACGGCAACCCGAGTCCTGGCTGATGTCCGCTCGACGATGGTGCGGTCCATGGTCGCAGCGCTCGGCCTGCACGGGGTCGAGGCGAGTCAGGCGGAGGCTTCCGCCTGGGAGGCGGCCTGGGAGGAGCTGGCCGCTCCGCGCATCCGTCAGGCGAACAGTCCCTGGGGTGTCCTGGCACGGGTGATCCGCCGCGCGGTGGCGACCGAGATGGTCACCGCCCGGTACGGCACGACGGCGAGCAAAGCATGGAAGCTGGCGCACTCACCCGATGGAGCCACCTTCGCCCGGCCGGTGGCCTTCGACGCTAGCGTTCACGATGCCGTAGCCCGCGGCGGCGCAGGGGCGGGGGACCTCGGCGACGAGATCATCAACCGCGAGCTGCTGCGGTGCGTGCTGGGTGGGATCGGACAGGTGCTCATCAGTGCTGGGTGGTCTCGCGAGGATGCCCAGCGTCTGGCTCTCGCGTTGCTCAGCTTTGACCCGGGTCGCCCGGATGGTCGGGCCACGATGTGCAGTTGGCGGCGGCTGGCGTTGCACGCGGGGATCCCGCAGTGGCAGGCGCACCGGGTCCTGGCGGTGGTCCGCGGGTCCGGTGAGCACGAGGGCCTCTTCGACCGGGCGCTGCGCGGTGACCTGACCGTCGATGACGACCCGGTGATGGTCGAGGCGTTGGCCTCCACGGTGGTGCAGTCGCGCCGGCCCCCGACCGCCCTGTATGAGGCGCCGAGGTCGCGGGCGGCGTGAACGGGATTTCGCCGCGGAGGGCGAACAGAGGGTGGTAGAGATCGTCGTCCACAAGGCCCGTCGTGCCGATCTCATCCACAGATCCGCCCCAGGGGCACATGGCGTCCCGCTCGGTATGGCATACCTGGAAGGCATGAACAGTCCAGAGCACCGCGCGCCTTGTGGGCACCTCGAGGATGAACCTGCCTGGTATCGCAATCCGCGCACGAGCTGTGCACTGGACTCAGCGGTCATGGCCAGGAGCTACCGCTGGGTCAGCGTCGATCCGGATGGGAGCGGGTGGTCGCTTGTGAGAGACGGACAGAAGTGCGCACGGTTCGAGGTCGTCGCGTTCGCGGCTACCTTGGCGTTGATGCTCACCGCGTGCGGGGGAGGCGCGGCGTCGCCCACACCGACCGCGACGACGTCGAGCTCACCGTCCGCAACGGCGACGACGGAACCAGCCACCCCACTTCCGGCGACCACCGAACCGCCGGTGGAGCCGACCCCGAGCAGCGACCCGACGATCGAGCAGGCCACCGCGGACATCCTTGAGGTGTACAGGGCGTGGTGGGACGCGCGGATCCAGTTCATGGCGGATCCCATGAACGAGCCCCCAGAGTTGAGCTACCACTCTCAGGACGATGCCCTCGTCGGACTCCGCGAAGCGGCAGACCTGTATGTGTACAACGGGATCATCACCACCGGAGCGCCGGTGATCTTTCCGGTGGTGTCCGACGTCTCCTTCGAGGCGAGCGGTTCGGCAACCATCCGCGACTGCGTCGACGTGACTAACTGGCTGCCGGTCTATGTTGCCACGGGGGATTCCGCACTGGCGCCCAATCAACTGATGCGTGTGGTGTCCATCTCTACCGCGTTCATCTATGCCGGCCGATGGGTGATCGGCGATACGGCCGTGTATCGGGAGACGTCGTGCTGACGCGGACGAGCGTCACGCACTGTTGGCGATCGCGTTGGCACCGACTGCCCCGTGAGGCGCCGAGGTCCCGGGCCGGGCCGGGTGGGGGAGACTCGTCGCGGAGGACGAACTGCGGGTGGATGTGATCACCATCCACCAAGTTCATGCGGACGGTGTCATCCACAGATCCGCTCTGGGGCCGCCCGGTGTCCCGCGGGGCCTGGCATACCTGGAGGTATGAACAGTCCAGACCATGGTGCGCCGCGCGGGTGGCTCGGGGAGGAACCTCTCCGGTTTCGCAAACCTCGCATGAGGTGTGCAATGAGTTCAGCGGTCGAACCCGTGGGGTACCGCTGGGTCAACGTCGATCCGGATGGGAGCGGGAGATCGCCCATGAGACACGAACGGAAGTGCGCAAGGTTCAAGGTCGCCGCGCTCGCGGCGACCTTGGCGTTGATGCTCGCTGCGTGCGGGGGCGGCGCGGCGTCGCCCACACCGACCGCGACGGCGTCGAACTCACCGTCAGCAACGGCGACGTCGGAACCGGCCACCTCGCCTCCGGCGACTACCGCTCCACCCGTGGAGCCGACTCCGAGCGTGGACCCCGTGATCGAGCAGGCTACCGCGGACATCCTCGTGACGTATCAAGCATGGTGGGACGCCCGCGTCCGATACATGACGGATCCCACGAATGAGCCTCCGGAGTTGAGCTACAACTCTCAGGACAAGGCCCTCGGCGGAGTCCGTGACGCAGCGGATCGCTACGCGTTCAACGGGATCGTCTTCTCCGGTACACCGGTGATCTCTCCGGAGGTGTCCGACGTTTCCTTCGTGGCCAACGGGTCGGCAACCATCCGCGACTGCGTCGATGTCACCAACTGGCAACCGGTCTACGCCGCCACCGGAGGATCTGCAGCAGCGCCAGATCAGCCGACGCGCATGGTGTCCATCTCCACGGCGTTCGTCCACGACGGCCGATGGGTGATCGGCGATACGACCGTGTACCGGGAGTCATCATGCTGAGGCGAATGAGCGTCACGGCACTGCTGGCGATCGCACTGGTGTACGGCGCTGGTCCGAGTTCGGCGCAGGTCATCGAAGGTGTGGATTGTCCCCCGTCTGACTACACCTGCTACGTGACCGCCGATCAGCCCGGCGCACCGGGCCGGCCAGACACTCCAGGGACGCCGACACCATCGGCATCTGGCTCCACTGGTACTGGGTGTGTGGTGCCGAACTCCACTCGCTCGATGCCGTGCTCGAGCGACCTGTGGGGATCGTTCAACAACGCCGACGGCTGCTACTACCTGCGACTCGACCCACCACCGAATGCGAGCCACCCAATCTGGAGTGGAGACAGTCCGGAAGGCCGGAGTGTCTACCAGCGCGAGTGCATGCTGGCCGGTGGAGGATCGTCCAACTACGGATGGGCAGTGCTCGACGACGCCGTAGCCGCGCCGGCAATCACCGCGACCCCGGCACAGGTGGCTCTGCAGGCGATCGCGCAGATGACGCTGCTCGGCCCCGACATCGCGATGGCGCCGCCGACCGACAGGCTCGGGCTCGTGGGGATCCCGGTCTGGATGTGGACCGACGCGACGACGGCGACCTGGGGGCCGGTGACTGCGACCGCGTCGGTGACCGGGGTGTCGGTGACCGCGACCGCCAGCGCCTCCAAGATCGTCTGGGACATGGGTGACGGTCACACCGTCACCTGCCGCGGCCCCGGCACCCCCTACGGCGGTGGCGCGTTCACTGACTCTCCCGACTGTGGGTACGTCTACCCGCGGTCCTCCGCCGGGCAACCAGGCGACGCCTACACCGTCACCGCCACGACCACCTGGGACATCACCTGGGTCGGGGGTGGGCAGTCCGGGTCGTTGACGACGACCCGGGATTCGACGACGCAGCTGCAGATCGGCGAGCTGCAAGTCCTCAACCAGTAATGCATCCGCAGTATCCGAAAGGAGAACGCGATGACCACAACCCGACGGACCTCTGGCCAGGCGCCGACGACAGCCAAAGCGCGGCCGGGCACCTTGTCCGCGCCGGCGCTCGCAGTCCCGCAGGGCCGGCGCCGCCCTGGCCTCCTGGCCTTGGGCATCGCACTGACGGCGTTGGGTGCCCTGGTCGCGGCCTGGCTCGTCACCGGCGCCAGCGACCGGACCAGCGTCATCGTCCTCGCCCACGACGTCGCCTACGGCGAAGTGATCACCCAGACGGACCTGTCCGTCACCGACGTTGCAGTCGACCCCACCGTCACCACGGTCCCTGCAGCGGATGCCGGGGGCCTGGTGGGCCTGGTCGCAACGACCAACCTCCTCGCCGGCACGCTCCTGAACCCCGCGCACCTCGCTGCGCAGATGCCGCCCGGCGAGGGCCAGGTCCTCGTCCCACTCGCGCTCGCAGCGAACCGCCTCCCAGTCGGCGGCCTCCACGCTGGGGACACCCTGCTCGTGGTCGCCACACCACAACCAGGCCAGGACACAGCCGCGACCGCCACTGCGGCGACGCAGGTCACTGTCGTGCGGGTGGGGGCGGCCGACCTGAACGGGGTGAGCGTGATCGACGTCGTCGTCGACGCGGACGCCGGCCCAGCGCTCGCGGCGCTGTCGGCAAGCGGCGATATCGCCGTGGTCCTCCAACCGGCGGGAGGCCAGTCATGACGCTCATCGCCTTGTGCTCGGCGAACGGCGCACCAGGGGTCACCACCGCCGCGCTCGCGCTGGCCTGGGCGTGGCCTCTTGAAGGTGGGCGCAGCTCCCTCGTGATCGACGCCGACCCCGCCGGGTCGGGGATCCTGCCCGGATACCTGCAGGCCGCCATCCCAGCAGGAGGGGGAGTGCTCACCCTCGCCGCCCGACGCGGCCCACTGACCGGCGATGACCTGCTCGGTGAGGCGCTAGCACTGGACCCCAACGGCACCCGTCTCCTGCTCGCGGGGATCAGCAACCCAACCCAGGGATCGTCCCTTGGTGGCCTGTGGCCGCGGCTCGTCTCGGCGGCCCACGACCTCGACCCGGCCGGAGTTGACGTCTTCACCGACGCCGGGCGCCTGGGTCACCGCTACGAACCGTCCCCGGTGCTCGACGGCGCCGACGTCGTCGTGCTTGTGCTGCGCCCCACCCTCACCGGGGTCGTCGCCGCAAGGGCAGCACTTGCGGCGCTCCGGGAGTCGCGTGGACTGGTACGGCGGACCACGGCACTGCTGGTCGGGGACCGGGCGCCCTACGGTGCGGATGAGGTGGCCCGTGCCCTCGAGGTGGATGACCTGTTGGTGCTTGCCACTGACCGAGGTGCGGCGAGCATTCTCTCCGGCGGTGGGGTCACCGGTTGGCGGTTTGCCCGGTCCTCGCTCATGCGGTCCGCCGCAGCCGCAGCCGGCGGGATCCGCAGCCGCCTGGTGAGTACTCGTCTGCCCGAGGGGACGCGATCATGACCATCGACCTACGCGCCGAGCACCCCGCAGTCCCCGGAAGCGCGGACCCGGCGGGCCTGGGCGCGTTGATCCCACCAGGGCTCAACCGGTATGACGCCGTTGCCGCAGACCATGGGCTTGTGCGCGAGGTGCGCCGGGCAGTCTCCGAGCAGCTGGCGGAGCGCCTCCAGCAGGACCCGGTGGCCGACCCAAGTGCGCGACGCGAGTTGTGCCGGGCGTTGCTCGCCGAGGACCTCTCACGCCGGGCGCGGGCTCTGGTGCGCGCCGGGCAGCGCCCGTGGCCGGTGGAGCAGGAGATGGCGATCGCCCAGTCGGTGATGGCGGCGCTGTTCGGGATGGGCCGGCTGCAGCCGCTCATCGATGACCCGGACGTGGAGAACATCGAAGTTGATGGATGCGACCAGGTGTGGATCTCCTACGCGGACGGCCGCGACGAACGCGGCCCCGCGGTGGCCGAGTCCGATGCCGAGCTCATCGAACAACTCCAGCTCTTGGCAGCGCGCACCGGGTCCGCTGAACGCACCTTCTCCTCCGCCAACCCCCGCCTCCACCTGCGCCTCGATGACGGGTCTCGCCTTGCGGCGATGGCGTGGACGACGCCGCGACCCTACGTCGTCATCCGCCGTCACCGGGTGCGGGACGTGAACCTCGCCGACATGGTGCGCCTGGGAACACTCGACACGGCGCTGGCGGCGTTCTTGGGTGCGGGGTTGCGGGCGGGGAAGAACATCGTGGTCACGGGCTTGCAGAACGTGGGCAAGACGACGTTGGTGCGGGCGCTGGCGAGCGAGTTCGATCCAATGGAACGCTTCGCGACCATCGAAAAGGAGTACGAGCTGCACCTGCACTCCCTCCCCGAACGCCACCCCCGCGTGGTGCCGATGGAAGCCCGGGAGGGGTCGAGTGAGAAGGACGCGCACGGGGACCGGGCCGGTGAGGTGACGCTGCGGGACCTGGTGAATGACGCGCTGCGGATGAACTTGCGGCGAATCATCGTGGGGGAGGTGCGCGGGGAGGAGATCTTGCCGATGCTCGACGCGATGAGCACCGGTGACGGGTCGATGTGCACCCTGCACGCACGCACCGCCCACCACGCGATCGACCGGGCAGTCACTTTGTGCCTGGCATCGGGGAACTCCATGACCGACGCCTTCGCCTACCGACTGGTCGCCGGGTCCGTGGATCTGGTGGTGCACCTGACGATGGTGGACCGGTTGGCCACGGGCGGGCCCAAGCACCGGTTCGTCTCCCACGTCCTGGAGATCAACGGCCTCGGTGAAGGATCACGACCGGTGACGACCACCGTGTTCGGGCCCGGCGCGGACGGTCGCGCGGTGCCCCTGCACCACCCGGCGTTCCTGGAGGACTACACCGACGCCGGGTTCGACCCGGCCTTCCTCGACCACAAAGCCGGAACCTGGGCCCGGCCCCTCGACCACGGGGACCGGAGATGAGCCAGCTGATCGCAGCACTCGCCGGGGCGCTCATCGTGGGCGGACTCGTCATCGCACTCACCGGTGTGCGCACGACGACGGCGCCGCGGGCGTCGTGGCACCGGCACGCCGCCGGGTCGCTGCGACCCGGAGCGCGCCGTAGCGGCGGGAGTCGCGGTGATGCGCGGCGGTGGCGCTGGTACATCGCCGCCGGCGCGGGAGTGGCGGGTTGGTTGGTGACCGGGTGGCCGGTCGTCGGACTCATCGCTACCGCGTCGGTGCTGGGAATGCCGGTGCTGTTGGGCACGGCGAAGGCGCAGAGCCGGGTGATCGGGAGGGTGGAGGCGTTGGAGGAGTGGACCCGGCGCCTGTCGGACATCCTCATCGCCGGGATCGGCCTCGAGCAGGCCATCACCTCGACGCTGCGCATCTGCCCACCCCCGATCGCCAACGAGGTCGGGGCGTTGGCGGCGCGGTTCGCGGCCCGCTGGTCGACTGAGGACGCGCTGCGGGCCTTCGCCGACGACTTGGACGATGCGTCGGGGGACCTTATCGTCAGCGCGCTGATCCTCAACTCTCGCCGGCGCGGCCCCGGGATCGCCCGGATCCTGGTCGCGGTGGCCGACGCGGTCGCGGAGGACGTGAGCGTGCGCCGCAAGATCGAGGCCGAACGAGCCAAACCGCGGGCGACGGCCAAAGCCATCACGATCATCACCTTCGCCGTCGTGGGAGTGGGCGCTCTCAACGGGACCTACCTGCAGCCCTACGGCGACCCGCTGGGGCAACTCGTGCTGGCACTGATCACCGTGGCGTTCATCGGGTGCTTGGCGTGGATGAGGGCGCTGACGGTCTCACCACCGGCCCCGAGGTTCATCGCACGCCAACCCGCCGCAGTGCACGTCGCAGGGGAGGTGGGCGGGCGATGAACGGATGGATGGTCCTCGTAGCGGGGGCGATGGTCGGGCTCGGTGTCGCGACGATCGCGGCGGCATTGGTGCCCAATCGCCCCAGCCTGCGCGCCGCCTTGAGCCGCCTGGACGCCGGCCCCCAGGACACCTTCTACGCACCCCGAGCCGCCTCGAAAGGACGGTTCGTCGTGCCCGCCCGGGTGGGTGCGATCCAGGACCGCTACCTACCCCGGGTGGCCGAGGCCTTGGGGCTACGCCGGTTCGCCGCTGACCTGAGGGTCGTGGGCTGGACCCCGGAAGACCTCGCTCTGCGCAAGATCGGCTACGCCGCCCTCGGTGTCGCCTTCCCCACTGTCTTCGCCCTCCTGCTGGCCGCCACCGGCGTGCACGTTCCTCTGGCCGTTCCCACGGTCGTTGCCCTGGCGCTGGGAGCGGCACTGTTCTTCGTCCCGGAACTGGACGTGCGACGTCGGGCACATGAGGAACGCGAGGACATGCGCCGCGCCGCGTGCGTGTACCTGGAACTGGTTGCGTTGGAGCGGGCGGCCGACGCGGGCACGACCGAGGCACTGGACCGCGCGGCCAGCATCGGCGACTCGCGCTCGTTCACCCGGATCCGGGAGGCACTGCTGCGCGCGGAGCTGTCCCGCGTGCCGGCCTGGTATGGGCTCAGCGAACTCTCCGACGTCATGGGGGTGCCCGAGCTGGGGGACCTGGCCGACATCATGCACCTGTCTGGGGCCGACGGCGCCGCCGTCTACGCGACCCTGCGCGCCCGAGCGGCGTCCCTGCGCACACAGCTGCTGACCAGCGCGACCGCGAAAGCCAACGCCGCTTCGGAGCACATGGTCGTGCCCGTGGCCCTGCTCGGGGTGGCGTTCATGGCCCTGGTGGGCTACCCCGCCTTCATCCGCATCCTCGTCGGATAACCCGCACGTCACCGTGAACACCTCGGAAGGAGAAGACAATGAACCTCTACGCAGCACTCACCCTGGTCAGCGCGTACATGACCGCAACCCGCTCGACCATCAACCGGCGCATCCACGCCGGCGATGGCGAAGCCGGGGCCACGACCCTCGAGGTCGTCATGATCACCCTCGGCCTCATCGCCGTCGCCACGCTCTTCGTGGTCGCGATCACCGCAGCCGTCCAACGCCGCGTCGACCAGATCAACTAACCGAGCGCAGGGACTGCCATGACCTGGGTGAAGCGCATCCGCCGGGACCTCGTCCACGGCGGGTCCGAGCGCGGGTCGACGAGCCTGGAACTGACCATCTTGTTCCCGGTCCGGCTTCTCCTGGTGTTCGCGCTCGTGCAGTTCGGCCTCTGGTTTCACGCCCGCGGACTCGCCCTCGCCGCCGCCCAAGAAGGCGTCAGCGCCGCCCGCCTCTACCAGGCGACACCCGGGGCCGGGGTGGACCGTGCGACGGCATTCATCGCCGCCCACGGGTCGGACACGCTGCTCGAAGCCCAGGTGCTCGACGGATCCACGGCCACGCGTGTGCGGATCGAAGTCACCGGACGCGCCCTGTCCGTGCTGCCCGGCGTCGCCGGACTCGCGGTCTCCCAGCATGCTGAGGGGCCCGTCGAGCGGTTCACTGTGGGTGTGCCATGAGCTGTCTCAGAGATCGCATCACGGCGGTGCGTGTAGATGGTGAGCGGGGGAGTGCAACCCTTGAGCTGGCCATCATCACCCCAGCGCTGCTCCTCCTGCTGGGATTGATCGTCATGGCCGGGCGGGTGGACCTGGCGGCCGGGACGGTCGAGCATGCAGCCGCCTCAGCTGCACGCGAAGCGACCTTGGCCCGGGACCCTGCTGCAGCGGTCGCAGCGGCGACGAGTACGGCTGCGGCTGACCTCGCTGCCCAAGGCGTGGTCTGCGCATCGAGCGCTGTCGATGTCGACGCCGCAGGCTTCGCCGCCGCGCTGGGAGAGGCCGCGACTGTCACGGTCACGGTCTCCTGCACCGTCCCCCTGAGTGACCTGGCGGTCCCCGGACTGCCCGGCAGCCGGACGATGACTGCGTCGGCGACCTCATCCCTTGATCGGTACCGATCACGATGACCGGCCAACGACGCTCTCGCGTGCAGTGGAGGGACGAGACCGGGTCGGTCTCCGTCTTCGTGGCCATCACCGCCATCGGCCTGATGATCCTCGCCGGCCTCATCGCCGACGGCGGCGCAAAACTGCGCGCCACCCAACGCGCCGAGTCCATCGCCGCCGAAGCAGCCCGCGCCGGCGGACAAGCGATCGACACCCGCGCCATCGCCCACGGACGGGACCTGAGCATCGACGTCGAGCAAGCCGTCCGCGCCGCACAGACCTACCTGACCAGCGCGGGGGTTGAAGGTGCCGTGAGCGTCAGCGACGACGGGACGCGGATCCAGGTCCATGTCACCAGCCAGTCCCGGACGGTGTTCCTGTCCCTGATCGGCATCGGCACCCTCAGCGCGAACGGCAACGCCGCCGCGGTCCTCGTGCACTCAACGACAGGGCAAGGACCATGAACCAGCACACCGATCGCCAGACGACGAGAGCACGCGACCGGCTACGCGCCGGGCTCGCACTCCTGGTCCTGCTCGCCCTCGTCGTGGGTCTCCCGTTCGCCCTCCTGGTCGTCGCACCCATGCCAGTGCCCACAGCGATGCCGGACTGGGACGGCATCTGGCAGAGCCTGATCCAGCCCGACGACGGATCCCTGTTCGTCGGGCTCCTCGCCGTCGTCGCCTGGCTGGCCTGGGCTGCCTTCACCATCAGCGTCCTGACCGAACTCACCTCGACTCTGCGGCGGGTGCCCGCACCCTCGATCCCGCTGCTGGGATGGAGCCAGCGCGCCGCCGCCGGGCTGGTCGCGGCCTCAGCCATGCTGCTCGTCTCCGGCGGACCCGTGGCGATGGCGCCTGCGGCTTATGCGACTGTGGGGTACGTCCCGCTGCCGATCGACGCGCAGGCTGCACCCGCTGCGGCGGGAACTCCTGGCGGAGTGAGTGGGACCGGTAGCGAGGCCGGTCCCACGACCCCGGACCTCGCTGCGTTTGGAGGCCAGGGTGACCACCCGCTGGTCACGGTCGCCCACGGCGACACTCTCTGGAGCTTGGCCGAACACCACCTCGGCAGCGGAACCCGGTATGCCGAGATCCGCGACCTGAACCTCGGCGCACCCCAGGCGGACGGACGCGCCCTGAGCAGCGACCACTGGATCTACCCCGGATGGACGCTCCAACTGCCCACCGACGCAAGCAACCTCCCCACGCGGGTCGAAGAGACAGCTGACGCCGGACTGGCCGAGCCTGTCGCTCATGTTGTCGAGCCGGGGGAGAGCCTCTGGGCGATCGCCGGCGACGAGCTCGACGACGAGCTCCGCTACGTCGAGATATTCGACGCCAACGCCGGTCTCGTCCAAGCCGACGGACGGGCGCTCACGGACCCAGATCTCATCCAACCCGGCTGGCTACTCACCATCCCCACCAGTCCTACGAGCATCGCGCCACCCGCCCCACCCGTGATGGTCGAGCCTCTGCCACCGGTGCCGGAGGTTGCCCCGGACCTGCCCTCGGTTCCGCCGATGCCGCAGGCTACCGGTACGCCCACCGCCGAAGCCACGCCCCCCGCAGAAACCACGCCGACCACTGGGACCACCCCAGGCGCGGGGGCCACCGAGGACACCGACACCTCCGAGGTAGCGCCCGACGACACGACCGAGGCCGAACCCACCTCTTCTTTCGCCACCTCGCTCTTCCTCGGCCTCACCGCACTCGCGGCGGCCGGGGTGATCGGCGAGATGACCAGGCGCCGCTTGCTACGGCAGCGTGTCCGCCGTACCGGTGAACGCATCCCGATGCCGGTCCCGGGGTCACTGGAGCAGGTCGCGGAGACCGCACTTCGACGTGCACCCCAACCCTTGACGCTGACCGAACTCAAGGACTCTCTGCTGGCCCTGGCCGCCCGATGCCGGGCAGCGGCTCGACAGTTGCCACGCGTCCAGCTGATCCGTCTCACCGAGACCGACATCGAACTCGTGCTCGCGGACTCCGACGACGACCCGATCGGTCCCTTCCAGACCATCGACGGCCAGACCTGGACTGCATTGACCAGCGATCTGCTCGCCGCAGAGGCGATCGCGACCGACGACGTCGCCGAGCCATACCCCGCTCTGGTGACGATCGGCATCGAGGGAGAAGCGGTGCTCATCCTCAACCTCGAAGCCGCCGGCACCCTGAGCATCACCGGACCGGGTGACGCGCCGGTCGAGGTCGCCCGCGCCATCGCCACCGAACTTCTCACGAGCGAACTCACCGGGCGCATCGGACTCGTCGCTGGCAAGGAAGTCGCGGACCTCGCCGCGGTCAGTGACCGCGTTCGGCTCCAGATCGTCGACGACGAGGACGACCGGGCAGGCCAGCTGAATCTCCGGAACGCGGACGTGGCACGAGTTCTGAAAGCGGAGGGAATCCACGACACACTCGTGGCGCGATCGACCGGGACGGTCCCGGACGTGTGGCTCCCCGTCATCTTCATGGTCACGAGACCAGAGACCGATGGGGTCGCAATCGGGAGCCAAGAGAGCCCGGTTGCAGCCGCCCCGTGGAGCGGATCCGTCCTCATCACCGCAACTCCGCAGGAGCACGGCTTCGAGGTGCGCATCGGGCCCGAGGGGCGAGCGCAGTTGGAACCGCTCGGACTGCCTTTCCGACCGCAACGCCTGACCGTCGAGAACTACTGCGAGCTCGTCAACCTCTTGCGCCTCGGAAGCGACCCGACCGCAGAGGATGCGGATGGGACCGGGGACGAGACCCGAGACCTCGAGGAGGAGTTCACCTCTGCACTTGCGGCGGCATCGCCAGAGACCCCGATCCTTGCCTCCCATGTTGGCGTCTTCGAAAGCCGAGACCCAGCGGCACCGAGGGTGAAGGTGCTCGGCCGCGTCGAGATCGACGGTGCACCCTCAGGTGGACATAAGAGGGCGCGAGAACTGATCGTCTACCTCGCCCTCCATGGGCCGGCGACAGGCCCAGAACTTGATGAGATTCTCTGGAGTGGAGAACGCATCAATGCCCGTACCCGAGCCAGCCTGGTCTACCGGGCACGTCAATGGTTCGGCCGAGATTACCTCCCTGTCGTCGGGGAGGACGGCCTGTACCGCCTCGGTGACGATGTGACCTGCGACTGGACCGACTTCCAGGAGCACGCCCGCCGCGGCCTCACCGCAGGCACGGATGGATCGGCCGACCTTGCTGCTGCACTGCGCCTGGTGAGAGACCGGCCGTTCCTCGGAATCGGAGGGACGGAGTTCATCTGGGCCGAGACCGAAATACAAGCCATGATCGGCCTCATCGCCGACACCGCCCACCTCCTCGCCGAGGTCCAGCTCCGCAAAGGACAGAACCGGGCCGCTGTCGAGACCGCGATGATAGGGATCCGCGCCGAACCCTGCTCGGAGACCTTGCACCGCGACGCCATCCAGGCGCTCACCGCAGAAGGGGACGTGGGCCGAGCAACGGAACTGGCCGACGCGTTGTATGAACGGGTCCATCACCTCGACCCGGAGTGCACACGCCAGGAAGTTGACGAAGTTCTACGAATCGAGCGAGTCCGCTGAGAGCGGGACCTGCCCTCCCAGGTGCCAACCCGCCCATCGAGTACGCGCAAGTCCACGACGCTTCACTCGCCGGGCAGTTTCAACCCGCATAGAAGCGGGAGAAAACCTCATGCGCTTCACTTCCACGCCGTCGCGAACTAGTGCACGTGTCGCCTAGGTCGTCCAGTCATGATCTCGTTCAGAGGAGCGCTCGGGCTTCCTGTACACGCTTCGGAAAGACCGCGGCGAAGGTCTCGGCAGTGCTGACGAGCCACCGAGCGAGGTCGGGCGCGAGCGTCTCGTCACGCCAGTCCCCGTCGCGCCGCAGAACGGCTTGGCTGGATTTGTGCTCGGGGTTGTCGCGCCACTCGAGGATGGCGCCCAGATTCCTCTCAATCTCCTGATGGCGCGCGAGGAGGTGAGTAAAGAGAGCTTTGTCGTTGCGGATGTAGAACGAACAGCTGACGTTCGGCTCACGGCTGGCCAACGCCAGCACGACGGCGCAGCCCGGCACACCGATATTGACGTCCACGGCGTCCTGCGTCGTGGTCTTGGGCCAGGACGTGATCAGAGTCCCTGTGGACTCGCCAAGGTCACGGACTGTCTGGAAGAATGCCTGCCGCTGTGCCAGCAGCGGCCGTGCGCTGGCTGCTCGCCAGCCGGGTGTCTCGTCGCCGACCTCGAGCCCGGCGAGTTCCGCGAGCTCCCGAGCGTCGATGAACTGCTCAGCGGCGGCGTGCCCGTCGTCGTTGAACGTCAGACCCTCCGATTCGAGGTAGGCGCGGGGGTCGTCGGTGCGCTCGGGATCGAGCCAGCGAAAGCCGGGTGAGATTGTGCCGCCAGACTGCAGCACCCGCCAGGCACCTTGCATGAGATGGGTGGAGAGGATCGCTGCGACGGGCTGAGGGTAGGTACCCGCGACGAGCGCGACCTCACCGTAAGTCGTCCAGCGCCCAGCGGGGATCTCGGCGACAATCGAAGCGACGAGCCGGCGGACCTCCGATGGCTCCTCGTCCTTCGCACCAGCGAGCGCCTCATTCGGTCCAGGCCACAGGGTGATGATCTTCTCGGCCAGGGCCAGTCCACGTGCGCTGATCTGGCTCACGCTCCACGCCTCATGTGTGGCGATCTCCTGGTTCATGCGGAGGCCGGACTCGGTGAGCATGGCTCGCTTGGCGGGGAACGGGCGGTTGCTGAGCTCGCTGTTGTAACCGGTCAGGGTGAGGTTGCCGAGGGTGTGAACGATGCGCTCGTGCTCGGCGGTCACATCGGCGTCCTCGGGAAGCCCCGCCGCGAAGTCCTGCTGGACTGCGTCGGTCAGGGTCTGGGGCAGCACGTGCTCGATCGTGAGGTTCTTGGGGACTATGACCTCCTTGGAACCGTAGGACTCCTCGAGCCACTGCAGGATCAGTTTCTTCTGCGCGGCACGGCCCTGCCAGTAGAAGGGCACCACTCCGACGGACTGGCGGATCTGCTTGTCGGTGGCGAAGTGCCTGCGCCCGCGAGACAGGTAGTCGCGCAGTGAGACGTCGACGGCTTCGGCGTCCGCGACAGTGCTCACGGCCTGGAGCAGGCTGCGGTTGAGGCCGGCGGTAGCGCGTCCCACGACAATGCGGCGCACGAAGTACGACTCCAGCGTTTGCAGGGCGCTGGCGGCCTGCATGGGTGTCGCGGTGCCCGCGGCCCGACGAGCGAGGATCGTCATGACGACCGGGTAGGCAGTGGTCGATCCCCACGCCCTGATGCGCTCGAGCCGGTGCCGGATCGACAGGTCACTCTCACGTGACGGATCGAGGATCGTGGCCAGGACATCGCCGAGAGCGGCGATGCGGCGTACCTCGGACTCAATCTGGTCGGGCGTGGTGAGTTTCTCCAGCCGCTTCTGCTGGCCGGCGTAGGTGTCCGACTGCTTGGCACGCTCGTCGCGCTGGGCGAGGTCCAACCAGAACAGCAGCTCAAGGGCCTCGGAGGTCAGCTTCTTCTCCAGCGGCAGCCAGACGTTGTCATAGACGTCCTCGGCGCGCTCACCGAGCCGCATGAACAGGTAGTTCTTGAGCAGGTCTGACTGGCTGAGCTGCAAGCCCGTGTTGTTGAGCGACTCGAAGATGCGGTGCGCGTTGTCGCCTTGCTCTGCGGTCACCACGACGAGGGCGAGCCCGTGGACGACCGCGTTCTCGATCTCCTCCAGGTCGCGCGGGTCGTCGGGGTCGTCGACCGCTGCGATCTTGGACCGGAAGTGGTTGTAGGCGATGCCGATGGCATCGGACCCACCGGCGTCCGGGGACGACGTCAGCACCGCCTTGTACGCCTCGCGGTCGGCTTGGGTAGGCAGTAACTTGGCAGGCTTGTCCTTGTCGTAGACGTTCACGAGGTACTGGGCGTGGATGCCCGCCGCTCCCTCGGTGTCGCCCGTCTTGGCGAGATGATCTCGAAGAGCCGCGAGCAAGAGAGTGAGCGTGGTCAATCGTTGCTGACCGTCGACGACGAGCAGCTTGGAGACTCCGACGACGTTGAAATCCGGGCTCGTGGCGAGAACGAGGGAGCCGATGAAGTGACTCGTCCCCGGCTCTTCGCGACGGGCCGCGGCCACCTCGACGACGTCATCCCAGAGCTGGTCGAGCTGCTTCTTCCCCCAGGCGTATGTCCGCTGGTAAAGCGGCACTTGGTACTGTTTCTTGCCTTCCAGCACCCCAGCGAAGCTCGTCTCCATCGCCTTGACCACGCGCGCCTCCAGGCTTTCATCTGTGAACAGCTCGCGCCACCATATCGTTCCGAGCGGTGCGTCCGTTGGCGTGTCGGCGCCGCCGCTAGGATAGCGCTGGAAACTTTTCGGGATGACGCCGACTCACAACTTGTGCTCACACGACTACGGCACCCTATGGACTGGATGCAGTTCGTCGCGCTGAGCCCGAATCTCCTGAGGTGGATCGATCAACGATGACGACAAGAGAAGCTCCTGAGCTCGCTCTCGGCTCGATGGTGCGTCTCGTCGCGCGCCCGGAGATCACAGGGGCAGTGGTCGCCGTCGATACGGTCGGCGCGAGAACCCGGTACTCAGTCTTTCGCGATGGTGCAGTCCACCAGTACTTCGTCGAGCAGATCGAGGAAGTCGAGAAGGTCGGCCGGGCCGTGGTCTCCGCGGCGGAACTGCACGCGGGACTGACGGCCAGACTGCTGCTCGACGAGAACAGTGACTACCTCCATTCTCGGAACTCGGGTCGCGTCGACTTTGAGCCCTACCAGTACCGACCGGTCCTCAAGCTGGTCCAATCCGACCGCCCCCGGATTCTCGTGGCTGACGACGTCGGTGTCGGCAAGACGATCGAGGCGTGCCTGATCCTGAAAGAGTTGCAGGCGCGCAAGAAGGCTGAGTCCGTCCTGGTGATCTGCCCACGTCCACTCGTCGTCGACGATAAGTGGCGAAGTGAACTGAAGCGGTTCGACGAAGATTTCGTCCACCTCGACTCCAAGGCGTTGCGCTTCTGCCTTGAGGAGACTCTCCGCGAAGGCGTCTGGCCAGCCCGATACAACAAGTCGATCCTGCCCTACTCACTTCTTGACGAGACTCTGCTCACCGGCACGCGCGCCGGCTCAAAGCGGAAGTTCCCGTGCCTTGACGACGTCGCGGGAGATCTCCACTTCGATCTCGTCATCGTCGACGAGGCTCATCACATCCGTAACCCGGCAACGAAGGCCTATGAGAACGTCCAACGGTTCGTCGACGCGGCGGATGCGGTGGTCATGCTCTCGGCGACGCCGATCCAGACTCACAACAAGGACCTCTTCACGCTTGTCAGTCTCCTTCGAGACGACCTGGTGATCGACTGGGACGACTACTCCGCGATGCTCGAACCGAACAAGCACCTCTACGAGGCGTCGGTGGCTGCGCGGTCTGCCTCCGACGGGTGGCAGCGGGGTGTGGCCACTGCGCTCGACAAGGCTCTGGGCACGACTTGGGGACGCGAGGTCATGACGCTTGACTCACGAATCGTGGCCGTCCGAGAAGCCTTGGAGAGTGACACCGAGGACGCTCGCAGCCGGATTCGGGTGGTGCGGCACCTTGAAGCACTCAACTCGTTCTCCGACATCGTGACCCGTACGCGGAGACGGGACATCGGAGAGTTCACGACCCGCAAGCCCTCTGCACCCGAGGTCGATTTCACCGAGGCGCAGCAGCAGGTCTACGCCGCCGTCATCGATCTCGGTGAGAGGATCGCCGCCACGGCAAACCCAGGGATGCCGGTCAAGTTCCTCATGTCCATGCTCTATCGGCAGGCGGCGAGCTCGATCACGGGGATCGCTCCGCTCATAGAAGACCTGTTCGAGAACCGTCTCCACGCCGATGAGATGCCGGACGACGACGACTTCGCGCTCACGGCTGACCAAGTTGAGGCGTTTCGCGCTGAAGCCCGGGCAGTCCAGCAGATGGCTGGCCAGCTCGTCGGTGGCCCCGACCCAAAGGCAGATGTTCTTCGACAGATCATCGAGGACAAGTCCGCGGAGACAAACAACAAGGTCCTCGTCTTCACCACCTTCCGACACACGATTGAGTACCTCGAGTCGCGCTGCCGCGAGTGGGGAATCAGGGTCGCAGTCATGCACGGTGGGGTGCCGGACCACGAGCGCAAGGAGGTCCGGCGCCGCTTCAAGCTTGACCGCTCTGACTCGCTGGCCATCGACGTCATGCTCTGCTCCGAGGTTGGCACCGAGGGCCTCGACTATCAGTTCTGCAACACCCTGGTGAACTACGACATCCCGTGGAACCCGATGCGAATCGAGCAGCGCATCGGTCGAATCGACCGCCGCGGTCAGCAGAGCGAGACCGTCGCCATCATCAACATCCTGACTCGCGGCACCATCGAGGCCGAGATCTACTGGCGATGCCTGTCGAGGATCGGAGTGTTCAACCACGCCTTGGGTGGGAGCGAGCAGATCCTCGGTGAGCTTGCCTCCGCTGTCGTCGACATCGCGACCAACCTGGCGATGAGCCCAGCCGAGCGCAGTGCGGCGCTCCGGCAGTTCTCTGACAACCAGATCGCTCGAATCGAAGAGGAGGAAGGACTCGAAGACCAGCAAGCGGAACTTCTTGGGTACGCAGGACGAGGCTTCGAGGAGAAGCTCGCGGAGGCATCGAGCAACTGGCTCGAGAGTGCGAAGATCGCCGACCTTGTCAGACGGTACTTCGACATGCTTCAGCCGGGCCGGAGCATCGCACTGCGCCCCGGGCGGGTTGCCCGAGTCCCGCTCAGCGCGGACGTCACCTCCAAGATCATCGACGACCTCGACGCCCAAGCCGTAGACGCCCACCGTTTGAAGCGGGTCCTGCGCCGCGACAAGGTCGTCTTGGCTCTCACGACCGACCCCGACCTCGCTGACGAAGGTGATGACGTCGAGCTCCTGGGTCCGATGCACCCTCTCGTTCGCGCGGCCGCGCGAGCGAGCGAGCTGTCGTCGCCCGTCGACGCATCTCTTCGTGTGACATCTGCCGACGTCGAGCCGGGCAACTACGCCGTCGGGATCTACGCATGGACACGGCTCGGGGTCCGCGACGCCCTCACGTTCCGCTTCGTCTCAGACAACGAGCGCATTGAGGAGCGCGCCGCAGAGCTCTTGTCCTTGGCATCTGACGGCGCGGCGCAGGTGACTGTCGACGCCGACCGCGCTGACGTTCTCGACCGGCGCCATGCCGAACTCTGGGCAGAGGAGCGAGAAAGGCACCACGCTCGTCACCTGGGAAGCGTGGAACGGAGGATCGCAGCGCTGGAGACCCAGAAGGCGCGCAGACTCGACCACATCCAGCGCCAGCAAGACGCCGCCACCCACGGGGTAATCGCAGCCATGAAGGCCGGCGAGTCCCGCGCTGCAGAGAGCTCCTTCGACAGGATGCTCTCGGCACAAATACAAGCGGCGGGGCGCGTTGACATCACCGCACAGCACCTGGCCACCATTCACCTTGAGGTCCTCGCGCCATGACGATCACGTTCGAATCGCTCGCCAGCGACCGCCGGTCCTACATTGAAGCGGCCCGGCGAAACGGGTTCGAGGAGGGCCTGCGGAAACTGCTCGCTGACCTCTACCCGGACAACGCACACTTCATCTACGAACTGCTCCAGAACGCCGAAGACGCCGGGGCGAGCGAGGTCACCTTCGATCTTCGCGAAGACGGGCTCCAGGTCGAGCACGACGGCCCCAAGATGTTCGACCTCCAGGACATCGATTCCATCACCGGGATCGGCCAGTCCACGAAGTCTGACGACGCAACTAGCATCGGCAAGTTCGGTGTCGGCTTCAAGGCAGTCTTCGCCTACACGAGCTCCCCAGTCGTCCACTCCGGAGAGCACTCGTTCGCGATCCTCGACCTGTTCGTCCCCACAGCCGTCGCGCCGGCCGTCAAACCAGGCCGCACGACCTTCTGGTTCCCGTTCGACCGCGAGGGCAAGCCGCGGGAGCAAGCAGTCGCGGAGGTCACCCGAGCACTCCGCGACGTCTCCCGCTCGACGTTGCTATTCCTCAACCGCATCAAGTCCATCGCTTCCTACTTCCCCGACGGAGACCAACGGCTCCTCGAACGCCGCACCGTCGATGCGAACCCCAGCATCATCACCATCGAAAGCGCACACGAAGACGACGGCCCGAGCTACTGGTACAGAATCCAGGGCGACGTCTCGATCGACAGTTCGCAGCACCGGGTTGGCGCGGCATTCGCGCTTGACCAGAAGGCTGAGGCACCTAAGGCTGACGGTACCGAATCGGAACCGACGATCCGACGCAAGGCCCTTCCTGAGTTTTCGATCCGCCCGACCGAGGGCCAGGTCTTCATCCACTTTCCCGCGATCAAGGAGACCTCCGGACTGAAGTTCCACGTCCACGCACCCTTCGCCTCCACCGTTGCCCGTGACAGCGTCCGCGACGACCCTGGCAACGATGCGCTGGTCGCGGGGATTGCCGACCTCCTTGCGGCAAAACTCCCTGAGATGCGAGCGGAAGGGCTGATCACCGACGGGCTCCTCGGTGCGCTTCCGAACAAGCGTGATGACCTCCCCGAGCGGTACGGGGTCATCCGTGAGCGAATCTTGTCCACCTTCGCGGCAGAACCCATCACACCGACGGTGAACAGCGGTACATCTGCCGAATCAACAAAGCTCCTTCGATCCCCGAGCGCCTTGCGGGCCGTCTTGCAACCCGACGACGCGAACGTGCTCCGAACCATCGGCGATCTGATAGCCGCGCCCGCTGTTGGCTGGCTTCCCGATCGAGAGGGTCGATCGCGTGAGTTCATCGAGTCGCTGGACGCGATCGACTTCGGGTCCGACGAGCTCGCGGGGATCCTCGCGCAACTGGTTCTGGAGTCGGAGGACCAGAACTGGCACTTGGCCGATGAGGGCACCGATGAGGACGAAGGCGTGGAGAACTTCCCACGGCTCCAGTTGTGGGAGTCATGGATTTCCGGCAAGGAGGACGCGTGGCTGAGATCGTTCTACGTCGGGCTCGGGAGGCTCAGCCAGCAGGGGCGCAGCAACCCGTATCCCTTTGGCCACCCCCGTCGCTACATCTGGAGTGATCCGTTCCCGCAGAGCCTTGCGGAAGCGCCGATTCTCCGCGTCAGGCGTGGCACGGGTGTTGCCCATGTCAGGGGTGACTGGGCCTTCATGCCAGCCGTCGCTGGTTTGTCGACGGACGGGCTCGTTGTGGACGCGCTCGTGCGTTTCGGCGAGGGTAAGGGCAAGACGGAAAAGCAGGACCTCGCAGCACTTGAGGCGTTCTATGAACGCACGGGTGTGAGAGCGTGGGACGCGGCTGCTCAGCTTGACGCACGTCTGTCCAACTACGGTGACGAGATCGACTTCGATGCTCACCTTGGAGATTTGCGCGAACTCATTCAACTCTTGGACAGCGGGTCAGTGGCTGAGGTGAGCTACTCGAACCGGACCATGTTGCTCACCACTGCTCGGGACGGCGGGCTTACCTGGGTGAAACCGACTGCCCTATACCTCGACGATCCGTTCGCTTCGACGGGCCTCGCGGCACTGTACGAGTCGGACGTGATCAAGAGTGGAGACCGCAGACGTCCCCTCACCCCCGTATACGCGTCGAGCGACGTCGATGTGGCTTCGCTCGCGCGCCGTCTAGGTGCGAGCAGCGCGGTACGCATAGAGAGCGCGCGTGCATCGCAGAATGCAGAATTCTCCTGGGACTGGACGGATCGCGAGAACAAGAACGTTCTCTCGCGCGACTCGACGATCAGACTCTTCGACGAGATGGTGGCGACCGACGACGAGACTCTGCTCCGCGCAATCTGGCGCGTCGTGGCGGAGGCGCCCGACAACCGAGGTGATGCGTTTTACCGTGCCAATGGCTCTGCGCCAACGCACTCTATGCAATCTCAACTGCTGCAGAAGTTGACATCCGTGCCGTGGGTGCTGGACAAGCATGGGAACCGCAACTTGCCGGAAGACGTGCCAGTCGAGGACGTTGACCCCGAGCTACGCGCGACGGCTACCGCGCCGTTGCTTGTTCGGGCCGGCCTTGGACGAAAGTCTGCCGGCGAGCAGGCTAAGCGTGCGGAGGCAGACAAGACCGCTCAAGCATTCGGATTCGACTCGTCCGAAGAGATCGCAAGGGTTGCGGAACTCCGGAGCAAGAACCCAGATAAGTTCGACGAGTTCCTCACCAGGTTGGAGTCCGAAGTCCTGCTCCCAGAGGGCGGTTCCGCAGCGCCGGAACGACGGGCCGCACGAGCCACCGAGGCGGCGGCTGACGCTCCAGTCAAGCGGTACGAGAGTCGCGTGCGATCAGTGCTCATTCAAGAGCCCGGGCACAAGAGCTCCGCTCGGGGGTACTTGCGCGGGCTCTACACGAACGGAGAGGGAGCGATGGTCTGTCAGATATGCACCTCGGAGATGCCGTTCCAGATCGCTGGCGAGTACTTCTTCGAAGCGGTTCAGTTTGTCAAGGACGCTCGGCGAGATCTGAAGGAAAACCGCCTCGCCCTGTGCCCGACATGCGCCGCCAAGTACCTGCACGCGCGCGCGACGCCCCCGAGCACCCTCAGGGAAGACCTCTTGACACAGGAAATCGGCACTCGAAGCAGCCTCACCGTGGATGTCGTGCTTGCTGGAGCGGACCAGCAGGTGCGGTTTGTCGGCAAGCATGCGATCGACCTGCAAGCATCCCTGGCCGCGGTTGAGGGAACGGACCTCGATGACGACGATGAGGTTGATGACCTCGCTGCCGAATAGGCTGTCGGCCCAACAATGCTGACTTCCGACCAACAGACGGCTACTCTGCGCGACCCATTCTGACGCGCGACAGGGCGACCACCAGCCTTCGGCGCGGAGGCCTACAAGCGCCGCAACGTCATCGAACGCTGCTTCCAGGCATTCAAGCAGTGACGAGGCATCGCGACCCGATACGACAAGCTCGCCACCTCCTACCGCGGCGGCGTCGTCCTACGCGCATCACCATCTGGCTCAAACCCATAGGGTCCCATGAAGCGTGTAGCCGTGGGTGCGTTCGGAGCTCGAGTGTCACGTCGGAGAGCTCTCCAGGGGGACTTCACCCGAGTTCGAATATCAAGATCCCTCGAAGTTGTGCCGATGGCAGAAGAATGGATAGTGACGAGAGCTTGTTACCAGATTGGTGGCGTCTTGATGAGGAGCCGCCGAGAGTGAAATTTCATTCGACTCTACAGGAAGCTTTGTGGGATAAATCACTCATCAAAGCTTCTCGGATTGTTGAAAATCTCGTTGTGCAGCAGTTCAAAGAAGATGAGAAGAGCGGTGCCGATACTCCGTTCTATATACTTGCGCCATCACCCAATACGTCAGGCTGGGTTTTGGTCGCCAGCGACTACCGGGGTGTGTATGTCGAAGCGTCACTACTCGTGGTGGATGGATCGCTTAGGAGGAGTGAATTAGCTCTATTGGAGGGTCTTGGCTTCGGCCTGGACTTCGAAAGTCAGATGGCCTATTTCAAGGTGTGGTTAGGGAAAGGCGATCCTGAATCCGGATGGCGATTGGCTGCACGAGTGGCTCTGATCGTCACTTGGCACATCTACCGGCACCGATTTGATGAATTTGATGGTGACGATTGGCGGCTCTACGAAGCAGGGGAGAGCTCTCCGGTGCCTGACGAGTCGGCTCGTGGAGTGGATATCGCAGTCGTCAGGGAAAAAGCCCAAAACTTCTTTGAGGCGACCGGAAGGGAAGTTCTCTTCGTCATGCCAAGCGGCGACAGCGCAGAGTGGTGCGCGGTGCTTCGTACAGGTTATAGCACCAAGAAGTTCATCAAAGTCTGGCGGAAGACCGCGACAATGACAGCTGATGAGACTACGCGGAAAGTCGAGAAGTGGATCCAGAAGCGAGACGATCCGAATCTGTGGGAATGGTCTTTCTGGGAATAGTCGAACGCAGTGAGACTGTCTAAAGTGGGAAGTGCGTATTCCCCCTGAGTTCTTCGTCCAGTCCACAATCAGCCGATGTGATCGCGGTGGGCTACGCCGTGTCCCACGCTCCACCGCACACCCTCCTGATGAGGCGCCCACGATCCGTGGGCGTCGTGCCAGGAGGAGCGATCCATGTTCATCTCAGCAGCCAGTCAGCTGGCGGGGTCCCTGTGGGCCCAAGACCCAGGCGTGACCCCGAATCAGGATGGGCTTCCCGGGCTCACGGTCGTCAAGGGCATCGTCGGGGCACTCCTCACCTGGGGCCTCGTCGCGTGCGTCGCGGGCCTCGTCGTCTCGGTGATCATCTGGGCCCTGGGCCACCAGCAGGGCAACTACTCGGCGGCGTCGGGTGGTAAGTCCGGTGTCCTGGTCTCGGCCGGGGGCGCGTTGCTGATCGGTGGGGCGAACGCGATCATCGCGTTCTTCTCCGGTGTGGGCGCGGGAATCTGACATGAGGCTGCCAACCTTCGACCCCTGTATCGGTCCGATCAACCTTCTGTGCGACGCCGCCGGCAACCTGGTCGGGTCGGCGACGACCGCCGCGTCGGACTCGATCCTTGGCGGGCTCGGCCAGGCATTCATCGGCGCTGCCGCGCAGATCGGTGAGCTGACGTTGGCCGCGCTCGACTCCACGACGGCCATCGATCTGTCGGTGTCCTGGCTGCGGGCGAACATCGCGGTCATCGCGACGGTCACCCTGCCGATCGTGGTGGGGCTGTTCACCGTCCAAGTCATCTCCTCGGTGCTGCGCCGCGAGCCCGGCGGGTTGGTCCGGGCGCTGACGGGGGTGGCCAAGGCGTTCGTGGGGTCGGCGATCGCGTTGGCGGCCACTCAGCTCGCGCTGACGGCAGTTGATGAGATCTGCAACTACATCGCGGCCTCGGCCGGCACCTCGATCGGTGAGTCTGCTGCGACGTTCTTCACGCTGACGGCGATCGCGACGGCGAACAACCCCGCGATGAGCCTGGTCCTGGGGTCGATTCTGCTGCTGGGGTTCTTCCTGCTCTGGGGAGTGCTGCTGTTCCGCAAGGCGGCGCTGATCCTCATCGCAGTGTTCGCGCCGATCGCGTTCGCGGGGTCCGCCTGGGACCAGACGAAGGTGTGGACGCGGCGGTGGCTGGAGATCGTCGCGGCGCTGGTGTTCTGCAAGGTCGTCATCGTCGTCGTGTTCGTCGTGGGCGCCTCAGCGTTCAGCGGCACCGGGCCGCAGGTGCCCGACGGCGCGTTGATCGAGGCGCAGTCGCCTGGGCTCGCGCAGGGGATCTCGAACGTGCTGGTGGGGATCTTGTTGTTGTCGATCTCGATCTTCACGCCGTGGTTGACGTGGCGCTTTGTGCACTGGTCGGGTATCGAGGCCGCTGCGGTGATGCAGTCGTCGATGGCGGCCAACCCGGTGAGCTCTATGGCACGCAAAGGTGGCCGAGTTGTGATGAGTGCCGGGCAGCAGGTCCTGCTCACCAAGGGCATGGGTGGCTCCGCCGGGAAAGGCGGCGCAAGCGCCTCAAGTGCAGCGAGCGGGGCGAGCGCAGGTGCAGGAGAGAGTGGAAAGGCCACCGCGGCGAGCCCGCCAATCTCGTCTCCGAAGCCGGCCGCGAGCCCCGCACCGAAGTCACCCGGACAGGGGACGGGGCGATGAGCGCCGTCGAGCAGCCGTCCACCGCAGCGCAGTTCGGCGCGCTCGACCGGCCCACAGTCCTGCTTGGGCTGGGCCCGGTGCAGGTCGGGTTCGTCGGCGTCGCAGTCCTGATCGCGGTGAGCGCCGTCTACACCACGGGCGCGGCGGGCTTCGCGGCCAGTGCCCTGCTGTGGGGACCGCTGTTGGCCGTGGGGACCATCAGCGTGAAGGGTCGTCCGGTCGTGGAGTGGATCCCGCTGGTCGCCAGCTGGCAGGTGCGCTCCCTGTCCGGGCGCACCCGCGCCCTCACCCAACCCACCACCACCGCGAGGCCAAGCGAGCTGGTGCTCCCGGGGATCGCCGGGCGGCTGAGGGTCCTCACCTCACCGGCCGGGACCGCGATGATCGCGGACCGCCGCTCGGGCACGGTGACCGCGATCGCTCGAGTGTCCTCGACCGGGTTCGTCTTGGACGACCCGCAGACCCAGGACCGCAAGTCGACCGGGTGGGGTCGGGTGTTGGGGATGGTGTGCCAGCAGCCCCAGGTGGTTCGCGTCCAGGTCCTCAACCGCACCGCGCCCGGGGGCGCAGGCACGGCGCGGGCCTGGTGGCGAGCTCACACGTCGGAGACTGCGCCGTGGGCGGCACGGCTCCTCGCGGACCTCATGGACCACGCCGCCGACGAGTGCGACACGAACGAGTGCCTCATCGCGATCAGCACCCGCACCACCCGAAACGTTGCCGGCCGCACCCGGACCGATCAGGGCGCGGCGCTCGACCAGCTGGCGACGTCGCTGTCCAGTGCTCTGGGTGCCGCGGACCTGCACGTGACGGCCTGGGTCACCCCGGCCGACCTCGGCGCGGTTATCCGCCGCGCCTACGACCCTGCCGGCACAGCCACCGCGGACGACACCGACCCCACTCTGACGCACCGCCTGCTCGGCCCGATGGGCGTGCAGGAGCACTGGGATCACCTGGTCACCGACACCGCGGTGCACGCGACGTACTGGGTGGCGCAGTGGCCGCGCAGCCCGATGCACCAGACCTTCCTGCAACCCCTGATCCTGGCCCCCGGCTCGCACCGGACCGTGACGCTGATCGCCGAGCCGATGCCCGCGGCCCGGGCGTTGCGGGAGATCCGCCGGGCGAAGGTTGAGTACCTGGCCGACGCCGGCCACCGCGCCAAGGTCGGCCAGATCGAAGACGAGACCGCGAACGCGGCCTACGCGGAGGTGCTGCGCCGCGAGCAGGACCTCATCAGTGGTCACGGCGACTACCGCTTCACCGGCCTCATCACCGTCACCGCCCCCACGGCCGGTGACCTGGAGACTGCGTGCGGGGCGACGGAGACCGCCGCGGCGCAGGCGATGTGCGAGCTGCGCCGGCTCGTCGGCCAGCAGGGCCAAGCCCACCTGGCCGCCGCGCTCCCACTCGCACGGGGATTGCTATGACCACCCAGGCCAAGACCACGACGGTGCGGTTCGTGACCGGTCGCGGGCACTTCGCCCCGGGGCTGCGGTTGCGGGTCCCCGCTCACCGGGCGTCCTCGGCCACCCTGGCAGGGGCGTACCCGTTCTTGGCGGCTCAGGCCTTGGACACCGGGGTCTACGTCGGCACCGACGCGCTGACCGGGGCGTTGTTCTGCTTCGACCCGTGGACCCACTACGCCTCCGGCCTGCTCACCAACCCCAACGTCCTGCTGGCCGGGGTGATCGGGCAAGGTAAGTCCGCCCTGGCCAAGTCCCTGGCCGTGCGGTCCATCGCCACGGGCCGGCGCGTGTACGTCCCCGGCGACCCGAAGGGGGAGTGGGCGGTGGTCGCCGAGGCGGTGGGTGGCGTCGTCGTGCGCTTGGGACCGGGGCTGACCACCAGGCTCAACCCGCTCGACGCCGGGACCGGTGACGCCGCAGCTCGCCACGGCCTGCGCCTGCACTTGCTCGCAGCCCTGGCGGAGACGACGTTGCGGCGGGACGTGCGCGCCGTCGAGCACGGCGCCCTCGATGCCGCCCTCACCCTGGCCGAGGCAACCCTCGATCCCACGATTCCTGATGTGGTCGATGCGCTGATCCATCCCGACGAACGCGCCGCCGTCGCCGATGGCACGAGCGCGCGGGTGCGCGCGGAGGACGGTCGCGACCTGGCCCACGGGTTGCGGCGTCTGGTGCGCGGGGACCTGGCCGGGATGTTCGACGGGCCCTCCACACAGGTGCTCGACGCTTCCGCGCCGATGGTCGTGCTGGACCTGTCCGCCCTCGGGTCCGATGACGATGCCCTGACGTTGGCGATGACGTGCGCGTCGGCGTGGTTGGAGGGTGCGCTGCGGGCCCCGGGTGGTGGGCAGCGGTGGATCATCTACGACGAGGCGTGGCGGGTGCTGCGCTCGGTCCCGCTGATCCGGCGGATGCAAGCCCAGTGGAAGCTCTCGCGCGCCTACGGCATCGCGAACCTGCTCGTCCTGCACCGCCTCAGCGACCTCGACGCCGTGGGCAACGCCGGGTCGCAGGCCCGGATGATCGCCGAGGGGCTGCTGGCGGACTGCTCCACCCGCGTCATCTACCGCCAAGAATCCGACCAGCTCGCCGCCACTGCGGCCGCGCTCGGCCTGGGGCAGACCGAACGGGACCTGCTCCCGGCCTTGCCCCGGGGGACTGGGTTGTGGAAGCTCGCGAACCGTTCCTGGGTGGTCCACCACCGGATGCACCCCGAGGAGCTCACCGTCTTCGATACCGACGCCGCGATGCGCGACGACGCCCGCCAGCAACCATTGAGGTGATCGGCATGCAGTTCCAGGACGACATCATCGCCTACACCGAACGAGCCGCCTTGGGCGCGCTCATGCTCGACGGCGACCAGCTCGCCCAGGTGAGCCGGTGGCTGCGGGCCACGGACTTCGCCGACCCCTGGCACGGCGAAGTCTTCAAGACCCTCCTCGAGCTCCACCGCGCCGGAGGCACCACCGACCCCCAAGCCTTGGGTGCCGCGTTGGCGGAGCGGATCCGCCCGCGCCTGGCCGACCTGCCTCGGATCCACGAGGTCCTGGCCGCCACTCCCGAGCGCCCCGACACCCTCACCTACACCCGGCACGTCGCCGAGACGGGCATGCGCAGGGAGGTCGGTCTGCAAGGGGTGCTCCTGGAAGCCGGGGCGCTGGGGGCCGCGCAGGCGGGGGAGTCGCGCACCATGACCGGCACGTGCGACCTGGTCGACGCCGCCCTGGACACCGTGCAGGAACGCTGGGACCGATCTCGCGGCCGCACCCCCACCGCCGGCCTGGGGCCGGTGCGGTTGCGGGCCATGGCGCAGGACCCGGCCCGGTTCCTACGCGCTGACCGCCAAGTCACTGCCGGGCCCCGGCGCGACGTCGGCGTCGAGCGGGTGAACGAACGCCGCCTGATGGCCTCCCTCATGCTCCACCCCAGCGCGATCGGCGGTGTCGCGGAGTGGTTGACGCCGGCGAACCTCACGGACCTGGCGTGCCGCGCCCAGTTCACCGCGATGCTCGACCTCACCCGCACCTGCACCGGAGTCGACCCGGTGACCGTCATGTGGGAGACCCAGAAGCTGGTGCACGTCGCGCAGGAACCCGTCGACCTGGCTGCCGTGCGCGCGGCGGTGGAGGAGGTTCGCCTGCACGGGGAAGCGCCCGAACGCCTGGCCGCGAACGTCGCCGGTGATCAGCTGCGCCGCATCGCCGAGAACGCGACGTTCCACATCCGCACCCAGGCTGGCAACTCGATGCTCGACGTCGGGGAGGCGATCGGCGTCGGGCGCGCCTTCACCACGACCCTGCGCAGGGTCGCCACCGCACTGCCCCACGAACGCCTCGACACTGGCGACCGTCACCTTGCACTCGTCCCCACCCCGGCGCTCGACAATGCGGCGGGCCAGGCCAGCGCGGCGGTGATGTCCCGATGACCGCCCGCATGGCGCGCCCCTCGCGGCAGCGGCCTCGCGCCGCTGGCGGGGCCGGGTACGACCTCACCGACGTCGGACTCGTCGCCCTCATCGGACTGTTCGCGCTCGGCACGGTCCTGTGGCTGGGAGCGGCGGCCGCGTGTCTATTGACCGGGAGGGTGGTGCCCGACGGCGGGGTGCTGTCCGCCATCGGCGCCCTCGCCCGCCCGGGGTCACCGGGGCAGGCGTGGGGACCCACCCAGGACTTGCCCGGCCCCATCGCCTACTGGCTGGTCACCGCCATCGTCATCGCGGCCATCACCGCCCTCGCGCTGCTCGGGGTGCGTGGGTACCGGGCTATGACCGGCACGGGACGGCCGGCGGACCTCATCCGGTCTCTGCCCGGTCAGGCCACCCCGGCGCAGATGCAGGACGCCGCCGGGAAGCGAGCTCTGCTGCGCCGCGCGGCCATCGTGCGCCCTTCCGCCACCGACCACCCCCAAGCCACTGACGTCGGATACCGGCTGGGGCGGATGCACGGGCGTGAGCTGTGGTGCTCCCTGGAGGACTCCGCCCTACTGGTCGGCCCACCCCGCATGGGCAAGGGACTGCACGTCGTCATCCCCTGGGTCCTCGACGCACCCGGCGCGGTGGTGGCGACCTCGACCCGCCCCGACACCCTCGCCGTCACCATGCATGCCCGCGGGCGCCGGGGACCGGTGGCGATCTTCGACCCCCAACGCCTGGCCGGCCTACCGGGCGGGTTGCGGTGGTCACCGGTACGCGGGTGCGAGACACCCCGCACCGCGCTGGTGCGCGCCCGGGGACTGGCGGCCGGGGCCGGGTTCGGTAAGAGCGTCTCGGACTCGGACTTCTGGGCCGGGCAGACCGAGACCGCCCTGCGGTGCCTGCTGCACGCCGCCGCCCTGGACGGGCGCCGCGCCGTCGACGTCTACCGCTGGTCCCTCAACCCCATCCTGGCCGAAGACGCCGTGA
The DNA here is from genome assembly GCF_900096585.1 of Sanguibacter gelidistatuariae. Lineage (GTDB taxonomy): Bacteria > Actinomycetota > Actinomycetes > Actinomycetales > Cellulomonadaceae > Sanguibacter > Sanguibacter gelidistatuariae. Next base: position 66,478 of record NZ_FMYH01000006.1, on the reverse strand, counting down.
CCATCCTCAACCGCGACCCCCGCGCCGCCGACGGATGGGCCGACGCCCTCGAAGCTGCCATCCACTCCGACCCCCGCACCCGCGACTCCGTCTGGCTCGGCGTCCGCCAATCCCTGGCCGCCCTGGCCGACCCCGACGTGCTCGACGCCGCCGACCCCGCCGCCGACGACGGCTTCGACCCGGCGGTGTTCTTGCGCGAGTCGGGAACCCTCTACCTGCTGGCGGCTGCGTCGACGTCGGCGTCGTGCGCGCCGCTGGTTGCGGCGTTCGTGGAAGACATCACCGAGACCGCCCGCGTCGTCGCCGCCCGCTCACCCGGAGCACGCCTGGACCCACCACTGCTACTGGCGCTGGATGAGATCGCGAACCTCACGCCCTTGCCGTCGCTGCCCCAGCTCATGGCCGAAGGCGGCGGCACCGGGATCACGACGCTCGCGGTCCTGCAGTCCCTGGCCCAGGCCCGCCACCGGTGGGGTGAGCACGCCGCCGACGCCATCTGGGACTCCGCCACCGTCAAGATCGTCCTGGGGGGCTTGGCGAAGTACCGGGACCTCGACGACGTGTCCCGGTTGCTGGGGGAGATCGACGAAGTCACCGAGACCCGCTCACGCGGCAGCGCAGGGGAGCGCTCCACCTCCACGTCACTGCGGATGGTGCCGGTGATGCCCCCGGCGGTGCTGCGTACCCTGCCCTTCGGCACTGGAGTTCTGCTGCTGCGCCAGACCAAACCCGCGGTCATCGACCTGACGCCCTGGCCGTCGCGGCCTGATGCTCGCGAGTTGGTGGCCGGGCAGAAGGCGGTGGAGAAGGCCACTGCGGCCGCCGCCGTCGGACACACAACACCAAGCGCACCCGCGGCGGCCACTCTGCCGGTGCCGGGGTTGACGGATCTGGGGGACTCATCATGGGCAAACTGATCGCGATCCTCGGAGCACTCGGAATGGGAGTGCTCGCCTTCCCGCTCATCGCCCTGCTGGCGGCGGCCGGGACGATGGGATCGGCGCTGGCGTGCATCGAGACGTCGGCTGGGGGACCGCTGTCCGCGTCCGCCCCGGTCCCAGTGCAGGCTCGGGGGTGGGTGGCGGCGGCCAAGACGGCGTGCCCGGATCTTCCCGAGGCGTGGATCGCCGCGGTGATGATGCAGGAGTCCGCCTTCAACCCCGAGGCCTACGCCGACGACTCCAACGGCGGCACCTGGGGCCTGTTCCAGATGAACAACTCCATCTGGACCAACGCCTACGGCCACCCATGGTCCGCGGACCTCAACGACAACGGGACCTGGGACGTCAAAGAAGGAGACATCGCCGCCGCCACCGGCGGCAAGTACCTGTGCTCCCGGCTGGAAGGTGTCCGCAAGATCCGGGTGGCCCACCCGGACTGGGCGTCCTCGGCCATCCCGGTCCTGGACGCGCTGATCATCGCCCACAACGCAGGGGAGTCACGACTGGAGACCTACCCCGCCATCCCCGACGTCACCAAGAAGTTCATCACGACAGTCAACTTCCGCGTCACCCAGTGGAGCGACGACGCCGAACCCGGAGCCCAACCTGAAGTCACTACCGATCCTGACCAGGGATCGACGCCGAGTCCGACGGCGACCCAGGAGGCCTACTCGCTCGCCGACGACGTCGGGTGGACGACACCCGGAACCGAACCCACGGCCCCGACCGACCCGGCGTCGTCGTCTCCGGCGACCGGTGCGCCGGTGTATGGGCTGGGGTGCATGCCGACCTTGGGGACCACCGGGCAGGTCGCCGTCCCACCGGGCACTCCCAACGACGTCGAGCAGGCCGTGCGCACCGCCATGTCTTACGTCGGCGTCACCTCCGGGTGGCACCAGCTGTGCGCGCGGCTTGCGTGCCGGGCCTACGGGTACGAATCCGCCGGGTACGTCTCCGCGAAGGCCGAGTGGGACGCGATGGTCGCCGTCGGCAACGCCCGCCAAGGAGACGTATGCCCGCCGCTGGGGTCCTTCGTGTACTGGAACACCGGGCGACCCTACGGGCACGTCTCCATGGTCGTCCAAGCCGACCCCGGGTGCGATCCGGCCAAGATCATGGTCACCGCCAATGGCATCTTCGACTCCGCCACCGGGAACCACGGCGGCGTCTACCTGGTCAGCTTCGCGCAGATCAACGCTGGATACCTCCACGGCGCCGGGTACCTGGGCTGGTCAGACCCACTGTGCAAGGGAGCGGTCCTGGCCGCCGGAACCGTCCACCCGGCACCCTCAGGAATGTGAACAGGCCATGGCCCCGGGGACCGGCGCGCGAGGGGACGGGCCGTCTGCTGAGGACAAACTGACGGCCTTGCATGCCCAGCTCATGTCCGCGGTCGAGGCTCTCGCGTCCTCGGATGAGTGGATGCAGATGCTGCGGGCGGCGGCGCGGTTCCCGACGTACTCACCGTCCAACGTCCTCCTGATCAACGCCCAACGCTCCACGGCGACCCGCGTCGCAGGGTTCCGGACCTGGACCCAGCTCGGGCGGCACGTGGTCAAGGGTGAGAAGGGCATCGCCATCCTCACGCCGTGCACCTACGGGCCTCGCGCCACCTCGGCCGAGAACGCACCACCGGCGCATGCACGAGGCTCAGACGCGGTGGGCGCTGATGGACTTGGCCCGGGGGACACCGACCAAGCCCCCCGAAGGGTTCTGGCTGGGTTCCGGATCGTGCACGTCTTCGACCTGTCCCAGACCGACGGTAAGCCCCTGCCCGACGGCGCACCCGCGCTGCTCCAGGGCGCCGCGCCGGCTCACCTCTGGGACACGCTCGCCAGCCTCACCGGCGACGCCGGGTATGGGCTCGAGCGTGGTGACTGCGCTGGCGCGAACGGTTCTACGAGCTTCGCGACCCGCACGGTCAGGGTCCGCGCCGACGTCGCGCCTGCACAAGCGGCCAAGACCCTCGCGCACGAGCTCGGCCACATCCGCGCCGACCACGAGCACCGCCTCGTTGACTATCACCAGGACGCCTTGTGCCGCGGCCGGGCCGAGGTCGAAGCGGAGTCGATCGCCTACCTCGTGGCCACCGGCGCGGGGATGGACACCACGGGGTACACGGTGCCCTACGTCGCGGGCTGGGCCGGCGGCGACCCCCAGGTGCTGCGCGAGAGCGCCACCCAGGTGCTCACCGTCGCCCGCGGGATCGTGGCAGACCTCGAGGCGGCGTCGGGCATGGGGGAGCGGACGCCGGCGGTGACCCTGTCGGTGGTGCCGGTGACGACGTCAACTCACCATCCATACCCCGCCGAAGTGCCTACTCATCCACAGAACCCCGTTTTTGGCCTTCGGTGACGACCGGTGCGGGGTGAGCATCAGGGAATGGACACCATCCAGAGCTACCCCTACGACGCGGTCCTCGGTGACATCGGCATCATCAACGGCTGGATCATCACCCCCAACGGCGCCGCACCGCTCCAAGGCGCCCAGTGGATCGTGGCCGACCGCACCTGGACCTATTCGTACCTGCCGACCAGCAGCGTCGTCCTCGGACTGCTCCTGCTGTGCATCCCGTTCATTGGCTGGATTCTCGCGATTCCGGTGATGGCATCCCAGGCCACGGCGGTGACCGGGTATGTCGAGGTGACTGTCCTGACGCGGGGGTTGATCCACCTGACGCAGATCCCTGTGGCGACCGTGGGGCAGATCTGGAGCGTGTACAGAATGGTTCAGGGACTGCGGGTCATCTGATTTTGTACGAGGTGGTTCCGGTGCGTAGCGCCCAGGAAGCGTAGTTCGACGCGGTGATGGCGGTTCGGGTGCGGCGGGAATAGCCGCGTGGGTCCGGGGGAATTCCTCCCAGCTGGCTGAGGGCGCGGTCGTAGGGGAGGGCAAGTGATGCGACGCCCAGCTGGCTGTTGGGGCGTGGTCGGCGGTGGGAGCGGCGCGGGCGTGTTTGGTGATGGGACTGCGAGATCGCGACAGGATCACGTGGCGCTTGCCGCGGCTGGCAGATACGTCTACGATCGGATACGAGACGGCCCGACGGAATGCGGATGGAGGTCCGGCGATGAGCGTTGCAACACTGCTGCGGCAGGCGCGGCTGGACGCCGGCATGACTGCGCAAGAGCTCGCAGACCAGGCCGGTACGGCGCGCACCGCGATCTCCGCGTACGAGAACGGGCGCAAGTCCCCGACCGGAGACACCCTCACCCGGTTGCTCCACCTGACCGGGCACCGTCTTGAGGCCGCAGACGAGATCACGTTCCATGAGGTCCTGGGGGCGCGCGGCTCCGCCTACAGCGTCCCGTCACATCTGCCACGACTGAGCCCTCAACAGGCGACAAGGACCGTGACGCTGCCGTTGCACGTGGCGTGGTCGGGGCAGCGGCGCGAACTCGACCTCAGCGTGCGCAGCGACCGGATCCGCGCATACCGAGCGGTGCTGTCTGAGGGCAGCCCGGAGGACATCCTCTCGATCGTCGACGGGGCACTGCTCATTGACGCGTGGCCAGACCTGGACCTTCCACGAGGCCTGGTATCTCACTGGGCAGAGCTGATATCGAAGGACGTCGCCGTTGCCTAGAAGCCAAAGGAGGGTGCCTCCTGGTAGCAGCGGGGCAGGTCGATTCGCTCCAGAACAGCGAGCGGAGCCCGATGTCACCCTCCCGGGCCACTCCCGATCTTTCGGATCAGGGCTCAGTGGCCCTGGTGTACGGAGCTGCTCGGCGCCGGCGAGGTCGGGTTCGGTGCCGGTGGTTTCGTAGTGTCGTGGTCGGACTTGTCGTGCCCCTTCCTCATCATGAACATCATCCCGACCATCATCAACGGGCAGGCCAGTACGGCGGCCAGCGGCAGCGCTTCACCGAAGGAGCGCCCAGCGGCGAGCAGGACGACCAGCACCACTGCAGCGATACCCAGCATTCCCAGGAGGTGGGTCTTCCCACCGTGATTGTGACCCTGCTTGTTCATCGTCCTCACCCAGATCTCTCTCGTTGTGCGTGTTGTGGACGTCTTTCGCGAAGGTGTCGACGTCAACTGCTGACCTCATGAGACTGCGGGTCCCACCCGTGCGTGCAGATGCAGAAGCGACGAAGAATCACTGAAGATCTTCCTGCGTAGCCCGGAGCTGCCCTCTCAGGCGTTCGCCGTCTCGGGGAGGTGGGTCGGGCGGTGCGGTGCGCCCGGACCTCGGTCAGCGGTGAAGCGGAGCGGGCGGGCGCGGGCGACGAGGACTCCTCCTGCCACGACCGAGACGATGGACCACAGCTGTGGTTGGGTGAGCCCGAGCAGGGCGGGGTCGTTGACGCGGACGATCTCGACGAGGAAACGGGCGGTGCCACTCAGGACGAGGTATGCCCCGAAGACGGCTACGGGCTTCCACCGCCTGCCCAGTGCCCACAGTGCCGCGGCGATCACCACGGCCGCCAACGCCTCATACAGGGGGGTGGGGTGGACCGGGACGGTGGTGGCGACCACGCCGTTAGGGAACGACATCGCCCACGGCAACGATGACGGCTCGCCATAGGTGCCGTCACCGGAGAAGAAGCAGCCGAGCCGACCGATCCCGTATGCGACGGTGAGGGGCACGGCGATGGCGCCGGCGACGACGCCGAGTGGCAACCGGTGACGATGGATGACGACCAGCGCAGACAGCACGCCACCAACCAGGCCGCCGTACCAGGTGAACCCCATCCCGCCGAGGTCGTGGACAGTGATACCACCACCTTGCTCGAGCAAGAAGTAGATCTTCGCTGCGACGAAGCCCCAGACGGTCGCCCACAGCACCAGTGAGTGGGCCGAGTCTCTCTTCAGACCCTGACGCTCGAAGGCGCGGCCGAGCAGATAGGCCCCTGCCAGGGCAGCGAGAGCCTTGCTCACCCCGTAGGTCTGGACGTCTACGCCCAGGATCGAGAACAGCACCGGTTGCACGATTGTCTCCGTCCGTGGGCGCGGCGGCTGGCCTGGTGCCGGGTCCGAGCCGTGCCCACCATGAACAGTTGCGGACCTGGACGAAGAACACCATGAGGAACGGTCAAGGTTCGATGAAGACCAGCACATAGACGCGCTCGTCGCTCAGAGGGACGCGACGCTTCATCGAATCTTCGTCGATCCCGTGTTGACGTCGTCGCGAACCAGGTCCATTGTTGAGATACCCCCCCGGGGTACTTGCCGAGCTGGAAGGTTGAATCATGGTCACCACCGCGTTTGCCGTCGAGGGATTGACCTGCGGGTCGTGCCTGGCCGAGGTGCTGGAGCAGATGCGCACGGTCGCTGGGGTGAGCGGCGCGGCCATCGACCTGGTCGTCGGTGGCCGATCGCCCGTCGTGGTCACCAGCGGTGCAGCCATGAGAACCGACCAGATCCGCGCGGCGGTCGAGCAGGCAGGGTTCGTCTTGGCGGCCGACGACAGGCGCGCCGGTCCCCACGACCACGGACCTGAACATGTCCTGGCGACGCGAATCAGCGAGCTAGACAACAGTGAGTTCTTTCTTGGAGGTGTGCGATGACCGGTTCTGAGATCGTCATCATCGTCGCGGCCCTTGCGTTGACCGGCTTCATGGCGTGGTTCTTCTTCGGTCCGAAGAAGGTCCGCCAGGCCGTCATGGACGAGGGAGTGCAGGTGGTCAGGGTCAAGGTCCAGGGTGGCTACAGCCCGGACGTCATCCAGGTGACCCGCGGGGTCCCGGTGCGGATGGAGTTCGACCGGCAGGAGACGGGAGACTGCACTTCCCGGGTGGTCATGCCGGCCTTCAAGGTCAACCAGATCCTTCCGGCCTACCAGACCACGACAGTAGAGCTCATGCCGGAGACGACGGGTGACTTCGAGTTCGCCTGCGGTATGAACATGGTCCGAGGTCACCTGCATGTCACGGATGCCGGGGCGCCCGCGAGCGGACCGGGCCTGGCGAACGAGGTCACCGCACCAATAGCTACAAGCCGTGCTCGGCCTGCGCAGGAGGCCTTGCAGGGCGCGATGTCCGGAGTCCTCCAGACGGACGAGGGCGCGGAGGAGCGTGACGTGGAGATCCGTGACTTGCGACGGCGTGTGGTCGTTGGTGCGGTGCTGACCTTGCCGGTGCTCTTCGCCGTCATGGCGCGAGATGTCTTCATGGCCGACTGGGTCCCAGCACCTCTGCTGGACCCCTGGATACAGCTCGTCCTCATCGCCCCGGTGATGCTCTACACCGGGTGGCCCGTGCACCGCACCGGGTGGTTGGCGCTGAGCCATCGCGCGGCCGACATGAACTCCCTGATCACGCTGGGCACCATCGCTGCCTTCGGATACAGCCTCGTCGTCACCTTCGCGCCGGGGGCGCTGCCGGTGGAGGTGCGTGAGGTGTACTACGAGGCGGTCGGGGTGATCATCACCCTGATCCTGCTCGGTCGACTGCTGGAGACCAAGGCCAAGGCCGGCACCGGTGAGGCGATCCGGACCCTGATCGGGCTGCAGCCGCGCACCGCTCGTGTCATCCGCGACGGGACGGAGGCCGACATCCCGATCGAGGAGGTTGTCACGGGAGATGTCGTGGTCGTGCGCCCAGGAGAGAAGCTTCCGGTGGACGGGGAAGTGCTCGAGGGCCGCTCCGCTGTGGATGAGGCGATGGTCACCGGGGAGCCCATCCCGGTGACCAAGACGACCGGTGACACTGTCATCGGCGCCACCATCAACCAGACCGGGACCTTCCGCTACACCGCGACCAAGGTCGGGTCAGACACGATGCTCGCCCAGATCATCAAGCTGGTCCGCGAGGCGCAAGGTTCCAAGGCCCCGATCCAGCGCCTGGTGGACGAGGTCTCCAGCTACTTCGTGCCCGCGGTCATCGCGATCGCGATCTGGACCTTCGTGGTCTGGTCACTGGTCGGCCCCCCACCGGCCTTCATCTTCGCCATGGTCGCAGCCGTCTCGGTACTGATCATTGCCTGCCCATGTGCACTGGGTCTGGCCACCCCTTTGTCGATCACGGTGGGCACGGGGAAGGGGGCTGGCGCCGGCATCCTCATCCGCTCGGCCGAGGCCTTGGAGACTGCCCACAAGCTCGACACCGTCGTGCTGGACAAGACCGGAACCATCACCAAGGGCGCCCCTGCGCTGACCGATGTCCTTCCGGCTCACGGGTTCGCCAACGACGAGCTGCTGGCGTTGGTCGCGGCCGTGGAGCGGCCCTCCGAGCACCCGCTCGCCACCGCGATCGTCGCCGGTGCCCGCGAGCGGGGGCTGCGACTCGAGGAAGCCGTCGCATTCGACTCCGTGACAGGTCAGGGGGTGCGGGCCCTGGTCGCAGGCCGCGAGGTCCTGGTCGGCAACCAGCGCCTGCTGCTCGGGGCTGGCATCGACCCCGACGAACTGGCCGCTGATTCGGGCCGGCTCGCATCTGACGGCAAGACCCCGATGCTCGTCGCCATCGACGGCCGACCGGCCGGGGTGATCGGCGTGGCAGACACTCTCAAGCCCGGCTCTGCCGCCGCAGTCGCCGCCTTGCAGGCTCGCGGCCTCGACGTGGTGATGATGACCGGCGACAACCGCGCCACCGCTGCCGCCATTGCCCGACAGGTCGGCATCCGCCGCGTGGTCGCCGAGGTCATGCCCGAGCACAAAGCGCGCGAGATCCAACGACTGCAGGCCGAGGGACGGGTCGTCGGCATGGTCGGGGACGGCATCAACGACGCTCCCGCACTGGCCCAGGCCGACGTCGGCTCGGCCATCGGCACCGGCACAGACGTGGCCATCGAGTCCTCAGACATCACCCTGATCTCCGGCGCGCTCTCCGGCCTCGTGACCGCGATCGACCTGTCCCGGGCCACGATGCGCAACATCAGACAGAACCTGGTCTTCGCGTTCATCTACAACGCGATCGGGATCCCGATCGCCGCCGGGGTGCTCTACCCGGCGTTCGGTTTGACCCTGAGCCCCATGATCGCCGCGGGGGCCATGGCACTGTCGTCGCTGTCGGTGGTCGCCAACGCCAACCGGCTCCGCAGGTTCACGCCGCGGACCATCCCAGACGCTGTCCGCGTACCAACCATCGACCCGGTGGTGGACGTCGGACGCGATGAAGAGAAGGTAGGAGAAATGTCCAAGGTGACCGAGAAGGCCATTGATCCGGTCTGTGGAATGGCCGTCGACCCGACTACAGCTGCGGCCAGCGCCGAGTATGGGGGCGCCACGTACTACTTCTGTTCCAAGCACTGTGCAGCCAGCTTCAAGGCAGACCCCGCCAGCTTCACCGCGCCAGCCACGGCGTGAGGAACTCCTCCCAGGGCTTCGGGAGGGAGGAGAGCGCGGCTCGTTTGTTGATACCACGCCGACCATGACCGGTGGCACCGAGGTCATAGCGGTGGCCGAGCAGATGAAGTCCTACAGCACGAGCCACGAGGGCTCGTGCTGTAGGACGGTCCATCCAGACGGAGCCAGAGCATGCTTGTCGGTCTGGGACCCAGACGGACAGGTCTCCGCGCCATCCACGGTCCCGCGAGGCTCTTGTGCCTGGGTTGCGTCAGGGCCCAGGGGAGCGTCCTGCGGGGCCTGGAAACCGGTGTCAGCCCATGCGGACGAAGGTCGGGTTCGACTGCCAGATGTCGCGGAACTGGATGGTCTTACCGGGCTTGGGTGCGTCGATCATCGTGTTGCCGCCCGCGTAGATCCCGATGTGGCCGGGGGAGAATATGAGGTCTCCGGGCTGTGCCTGGTCTCGTGACACCACGGTGCCGGCTGCTTGCTGGGCCCCTGAGGTGCGGGGGATGGTGATGCCGACTTGGGCGTAGACGTAGGAGGTGAAGCCGGAGCAGTCGAATCCGCTGGGGGTTGTTCCTCCCCAGACGTAGGGCACGCCGACGTACCGGCTGGCCGCTTCGATGATGGCGCTCCCGGAGGCCGCGGCGGGGATCGAGACCTCAGCGGGGGCTTCGGCCGGTGCGGCCGCAGTCTCGCTCGCGACAGACCGGGTCGACGCGCGCTCTACCGAGCGCGACGCGGCGGGTGCGGACCGGACCGGCTCCGGCTCCGGCTCGGGTTCCGGTGCAGGCGTGACCGTGACGGCGGTGAGCTCGACGGTCCACGATGCGTCCGCGGCGACGGTGACAGTGGGCGCCACCTCTAGTGCTTCCTGCGCCTGGGCGGTCAGTGCGTCGACGTCCACGGTGCTTGGTGACGAGGAGCTGGCAACGGGTGCTGCTGAGGCGGGGGATCCGACGAACATCGAGACGAGAAGCCCGGAGGAGGCTGCAGCGACCACTGTTCGGCGGCCGATGCTGGTTGCCCCTGAGGAGGTGCTGTGCAGCAGCGTCGTGAGGGGTGTGATGGGGCGCCTGGCCGCGCGGTGGCGGGCAGAGTTCACCTTCGGGTTCATGTTCTCTCCATGACGCCTGCGAGGTTAGCTGTCGGGTTCGGGTAGGAGAACACCCGGCCGATGACCCTCGGGTCATGCGGCTTCACCCCAAGGACGCTGGATACAGCGCCCACTTCTGGGTCCCCCGTCCCTGCCAACGAGTACTTGGGAACCTCGGGCGGTGGCAGGGCTAGACGTGCCGCTCGAGCGCTTCACTGGCCTGTCGCCTCTGTGGAGTGTGTCGAACGTACAGCACATGCCTTCGGTATGTCACGGGACGATCACGACGGCCGAGCAGGGTGGAGCGTGTCGGGTCACCTGGTTCCCGAGTGACGACGGCGTGGGGGAGTGACATGACATCGAAGCGTGGACCATGTGAGCAGATGCGCATCCGAGCCCAGGTCACCGGTGCGCGTCTGTAGGTGCGCCTCCCGGTGATCCGGTCACTCGATGTGAGCGTGTGACGTAGGACTCATCAAGCCTCTCAGGAACCTTTGTTACCGTGACCGTACTTGTGATCTGGAATTTGGGGGAGAGATGGCCGCCCGGGTGAGCAGCATCGAGCGCCTCGGCGCTGCCGTCGTCCTGCTCTTCGTAGTGCTCGCCGGCGTAGCGATGCACAGTGTGTCCGAGGGTGGCCACGGAGGGCGCATGGAGCTCGAGGCGCCGATGTCGGTCGCTTCGGGCCTGCCCGGCGAGACGTGGACGACGCCCTCGGCATCAGCGGTCGCACTCCTTCCCCTCGTGCACCCCGCGGCTGAGAGTTCGCTCCACGACGCTCTCGTTGTGTGCTGCGCTCTGGTCGCAGCGGCGATCTTGGTACCCGTTGTCTCTAGGTGGATTCTGGGCAGGAACCGACCGAGCCGCATGTGCTGCCGCGCCCTGGGCATATTGGTGGCAGCGCTTGCGCATCATGATCGAGGCAGTCGACCCATCGTGGCGCACTCTCTGTGCGTTCTACGGGTGTAGGAGACCTCTGGTTGCCGCCCTGCGGCAAACCCCGAGCGACCACACCCAGATCCCGTCCCTCAGGGACGGGCAGACGATGGAGCCCTACATGAACACCAAGACACGCATTGTTGCACTTGCCGCATCCTTGGCGCTGGCAACAACTCTCGCCGCGTGCGGCGATACTGCGCCAGAGTCGGAATCAGCATCCACGACGCAGGAGACAGCGGAGAATTCTGCCGTGGCGGCGCACAACGATGCCGATACCGAGTTTGCGCAGATGATGATCATTCACCACGAGGGCGCAGTCGAGATGGCTGACCTCGCGGCAACGAATGCTGGGAACCAGGAGGTCAAAGACCTTGCGGCGGACATCTCGTCCGCCCAAGGCCCCGAGATCGACACCATGACGTCGTGGCTTGATGCCTGGGGTGAGTCCGCCTCGCCTGACGGTGGCATGGAAGGTATGGATCACGGCGACATGCAGATGGAAGGCATGGACCAGGAAGCGGTCATGACCGAGCTCAGTGCCCTGACCGGAACCGAGTTCGACCGACGGTTCCTGGAGCTGATGATCGACCACCACGAAGGTGCAGTGGGGATGGCGCAGGAGGAGCTGGACGCGGGCGAGAACGCAGACGCCCTGGCGCTTGCCCAGACGATCATCGACGCTCAGACGACCGAGATCGCCACGATGCAGGGCATGCTCGACAGCCTCTGACTCAGTTCGCCTTCCCGTGGCGGGACAGCGTGAATCGCTGTCCCGCCACGTCCCGTGCACTCTCGCTCCTCAAGGACCCTCAATGCGCCCTCATCCCACCGCACGATCGGCCTCTGCGCTCTCTCTTGCCCTTGTTCTGGCCCTCGCGGGTTGTGCCACGTCGCCAGTCACGCAGAACGCAGCCGAGGACGCGTCCGGCGCGTCCTGGACCGAATTCGAGCACATCCATGGCATCGGTCTCAACCCCGGTGATGACAAGGTGTACGTAGCAACTCATCAGGGACTCTTCCGGCTCGATGATCCGACCCCGCAACTCGTCGGTGAGAGCCGAGGCGACATGATGGGCTTCGTAGTCACGGGGGCCGACACGTTCTTCGCCAGCGGCCATCCAGCTCCCGGCGAGGCCGCACCGGCGAATCTAGGTCTGTTGCGCAGCACAGACGCTGGAGTCGCATGGGAGGACGTTTCCCAGCGTGGGCGAAGTGATTTCCATGACCTCACGGGAGTCGAAGACCGCCTCTACGGCTTGGACTCCTCCGACGGACAGCTCAAGAGCAGCAACGACGCAGGTGTGACCTGGACGAGCGGCCCGACGATCGAGGCCCGAGACATCGATGTTGATCCGAACAACCCAGCCCGCCTCGTCGCAACGACGGAAGACGGACTTCTGGTGAGCACAGATGGTGGAGGAGAGTTCGCTCCTCATGAGGTCCAGCCGCCCGAGCGGCTGGTCTTGATCGCCCATGTCCCTGGTCGCTCGGACCAGATGACGGCCTCTCTGGCGGGTCTGGACGCGTCGGGCAGGCTCTGGGTGTTGAACGGGGCGGGGTGGGCAGGCACAGGCGTGTCCCAAGAGACACCAGAAGCCTTCACCGCGATCGGGGAGGAGTCCTACCTCGCGGCCTTCGACGGCATTGTCTACCGGACCGGAGATGCGGGGCGCTCGTGGTCTCAGGAGTGAGCCCGCCCGACTACTTGCGGTAGACCCAATGCCACGGCTCCCGGGGAGTGTCTTCCACGAACCCATAGCGTCCAGCGTTGGCCCGCATCCAAGCTTGTGCCTGGGAGTTCAGGTCAAGATCGAGAGCGATGCCCCAGCCGTGAGGACTTGTGCCCGGGGTAGCCGCGAGGCCCCCCTGGGAGTACAGGCCCTTGCGTTCTGCGACGTCAACCTGCGCTGCGTAGGAGCGATAGGAATCCGTGATCCCGATCGAGACCCCGTCCTCCGCCGCGTCCGTGAGTAGCTGTTCGAACGCCTTTCCGGCCGGAGCCCACAGTCGATGCCCCGTACCTGCGACGTCAATCAGTTCTGTGCGAGGGACTTCACCGTTGCCATAGCGAGCCAGGTCAGCGGGAACACCTGCCGCTGACCATGACGCCGTGGAAGACCCCGCAGAGTCGACCAGTGACAGGTCGTCGACGGCCTGTCCGAGGGCTTGGTCGAAGGACACCGAGCGCACGATGTCTGGAAGGTCGGGGCGGGGTGGGGAGAAGGAGCCGATCGTCGCTTGAATCTCGGTGATCCGCTGAGAGATCGCCACGATCCCGTCCATGTCTGCCTGCCCTTCACGTATTCGACTCATCCCATCGACCACGGCGCGCGCTCTATGAGAGGTCGGCGTGACGTGGCCACCTCGCCGTTCACGCGTCTCAGAGGCTGCGGGAACGTGGAATGTCCGGGACCATCCGTTCGGTCTCGACGATACCCCATGGGGGTAACCTCGAGAGGTCGCTCGAGATCCGTTACCGAGGAGTCGCCATGAATGCGATGCATGAACGCCACCACCCCTCAGTGGAGCCGGATCCCGGCCATCTTGGGCCACTGGATCGACTCGCTACCTACGTGAACCATGGCTGAGAGTACCGAGCCGAGGACCCCGAAGGCGGCGAGCATGTGTGGCCCCGTCGTCCTCGGACACGGTCTCGGTGGCTACGCATCCTCGTGTGTCGCCGGCCTGCCAATGGCGCCCGACGTCACATGCGGTGAGCCATCGGCAGCAGGAACATCCACACGTTCATCGCGCCCAGCAGCGCGATGATCGCCGCGTACGGGATGAGCGTCGCGCGCCGTCGGGCGCTCGTGCGATAGCGGCGGTGGGCGATGCGTCGGGCCGTGTAGGAGGAGCCCGCGACACCGAGCCCGAGCAGCGCGAACTGCAGTACCTGGATGGTGCCCGTGCTCAGCAGGGCCGGGTTGACCCCTCTGGCTTCGACCCCGAAGAGCGCAACAACTGCTGTGTAGACAGAGCCGCCCTCGGCCAGCAGGTGAAAGAGGTTGTGCGCCAGGTGCGCCGCGACGTCGAGGGGGATGAGCGCATATCCGAAGCGAGCGAAGTTCATCGCGGTGTCCTCAAGATTACCGGCCGCCGCGATACGGGATGCCAGGGTGAGCAGCGCCACGGGGACTGTCACGGCGATGACAAACGCGACGGTGAAGATCAGCGCGTAGCTCGCGACCCCAGTGGTGGCCTCGATCCAGACGAGGACGTCGGTCCAGACCTCGAGCATCGTGATGTTCTGGATGAGGACGATGCCCATGATCGCCATGGCCTGGTAGGAATGCTCGATCTTCGGCTTGGTGATGAACCACAGCTCGCTGGTCGGTTTGCGAAGCCGGACCTGGATGGCGTCGTTGGGGCACGACTTGATGCAGTTGGCACAGAGGTTGCAGTTCGCGGAGTCCTCCATCGTGCGTGGGAACGTGAAGGGGGCAGCCGGCCACCTTGTCGTTGCCGTTGTAGCAAACTGCCTTCGAGGTGCATGTCTTGCAGATCCCGGAATCGGCGCGGAGCTCGACCATCCCGACTCGCCCGTAGTTGCCCGACAGCCCGCCGAGGAAGCACAGGTACCGGCAGAACGTGCGCCGGTGGAAGAATGCCCCGGAGGCAACCACCGCGGTCGTGAGCAGGAGCAGCAGGACGCCCGAGCCCCACGGCGACTCGACGATGCCCCACACATGGTCGGCCCACGTGATCGCGAGGAACGTGGCGTCGACGATCCAGATGCCGTAGTTCTTGAGGAACTTCGGCACCGGGCGGTTGACGCTGATCCATCTCTGCACGACGTCCGTCAGTGCCCCGAACGGGCAGACCGCGCACCAGAACCGGTCCAGCAGCACGAACACGATCGGGATGACCGGCCACCACAGGACCCACATGAGCGCGGTGCCCGCGTTCTCGTGCGCAACGTCCGGCCCGGCGAGGAGCTGGTACGCGACGAGCCCGAAGACCGCCGCGACAGGGATCTGGAAGATCTTCGGATACCAGCGGCTACGCAGCGAGCGGGCGACCCACGGGATCGCCATCAGGTTGCGACCCGCAGGTGACGGATGGGGCGGGTTCCGGATCGTGCACGTCTTCGATCTGTCCTAGACCGACGGCAAGCCCCTGCCCGACGTCGCCCCCGCCCTGCTCCAGGGTGCCGCGCCGGCTCGCCTCTGGGACACGCTCGCCAGCCTCACTGACGGCGCCGGGTACGGGCTCGAGCGTGGTGACTGCGCTGGCGCGAACGGTTCTACGAGCTTCGCGACCCGCACTGTCAGGGTCCGCGCCGACGTCGCGCCCGCCCAGGCGGTTATGACGCTCGCGCATGAGCTCGGTCACATCCGCGCCGACCACGAGCACCGCCTCGTTGACTACCACCAGGACGCACTGTGCGGCGGCCGCGCCGAGGTCGAAGCCGAGTCGATCGCTTACCTCGTGGCCACCGGTGCGGGGATGGACACCACGGGGTACACGGTGCCCTACGTCGCGGGGTGGGCCGGCGGCGACGCCCAGCTGCTGCGCGAGAGCGCCACACAGGTGCTCACCGTCGCCCGCGGGATCGTGGCAGACCTTGAGGCGGCGGGCATGGGGGAGTGGGCGTCGGCGGTGCCCCTGTTGGCGACGCCGGTGACGACTTCAACTCGCCATCCACACGTCGCCGAAGCGCCAACTCATCCACAGAACTCCGTTTTGGGCCTTCGGTGACGACCGGCGCTGGGTGAGCATCAGGGAATGGACACCATCCAGAGCTACCCCTACGACGCGGTCCTCGGCGACATCGGCATCATCAACGGCTGGATCATCACCCCCAACGGCGCCGCACCGCTCCAAGGCGCCCAGTGGATCGTGGCCGACCGCACCTGGACCTACACGTACCTGCCGACCAGCAGCGTCGTCCTCGGACTGCTCCTGCTGTGCATGCCGTTCATCGGCTGGGTCCTCGCGATCCCGGTGATGATGTCCCAGACCACGGCGGTGACCGGGTACGTCGA
Organism: Sanguibacter gelidistatuariae; assembly: GCF_900096585.1. Classification (GTDB taxonomy): domain Bacteria; phylum Actinomycetota; class Actinomycetes; order Actinomycetales; family Cellulomonadaceae; genus Sanguibacter; species Sanguibacter gelidistatuariae. The sequence goes on along the minus strand of NZ_FMYH01000006.1, from coordinate 50,284 downwards.
GGTTACTGTCCTCACGCGGGGACTGATCCACCTTACGCAGTTCCCCGTGGCGACCGTGGGGCAGGTCTCGGGCGTGTACGCCGTCGTCCAGGCACTGCGACTTGGCTGGTAGAGGCTCCCGCGACCTCAGTGCTTGGAGTCGCCGGCGGCCGCGGATGATATTGCGGAGTGGGTAAGGGACTCGCTATGGCCCTCAAATCCAGCTCGCGGTGGAGATCCCATACCTGACCGATGCACTCTGCGGTCAGGTATGGCGGGCGCCTTGCACGAGCACGAGAGCAGGCGTGCTCCGTCTCTGCGGGTTGGTCGCGGTATTCGGAGCGGGAAGTTCGTGCAGTTTGGGGGTGGTGGCTAGCCCGCGAGCAGCTCTTCTGCCTTGGCCAACAGCTCTGAGGGGTCGAGCCACATCGAGGGGTAGTTGCCGGACCACAGCTGTGTGCCGTCGGTGTCGATGAGGATGAAGCCGTGCCCGGGGAGTCCCTCGTGCATCCCGGTACCCAGGACGTCGTAGGCCTTGGAGACTGCGCCGTCGTCGAGCAGGAAGGGTGTACTCACGCCAAGGCGATCGCGTTCGACGTTGATCTGGTCGGCGTCGTTCATGACGATGGGCAGCACGGTGATCCCCGCCTCGGCGAAGCCTGGTTCCTTTTCGATCTGGCCCATCTGGACCAGGCAGCTGTCGCAGCCGGCGCCCTCGTTGAAGTAGAGGATGACTGGGCTGCCCCGCAGATCCGACAACGTGGTCGACCCGCCGTCGGAGGCCGCGAGAGTGAAGTCCGGGGCGGTACGGGCGTCGGTGGTCTGATCGGGACGGGCGCTGAGCAGACCTGCGGTGACCAGCCCTACCACCAGCACGAGTCCCACGGCCCATCCGCTCGCCCGCAGGATGCGTCGTCGCCGGGTGGAGGCGTGCTGTGCGAGCTGGACGTCTGTGAGCAGTTCCTGGCGTTCGCGTTCTCGGCGCGCGGCCTGTGCGTTGGTCATCGTGGGGCTCTTTCTGCGGGGTCGTGGCAGTGCGCGGCGTCACCGGGTGTCGGGTGTGCTGACGGGGTGCTGTCCCCTGGCGGGACGTCGATTGTGGTCGTGTCGGTCTGCGTGCGGCGGCTGGACAGGGTGAACCAGACGAGCCCAGCGACGAGCGCGAGCAGTCCTAGCCCCAGGAGGGCCTCGGGGACGGGGGCGAGCCATTGCTGCACCCGCAGGAAGATCCGGGTGAGCAGGCGTGCTGTGTTGTACTGGGCGGCTGTCCCGCCGGTCATGTCGGCGTCGTCGGCAAGGGCGATCACGAAGATGCCCATCACCGCAAAACCGATCGACACGACGATGTTGAGACTGTTGGTGACGAGCGTGCGGGTCCCCATTCGCAGCCGGACGGTCTTGGCCTGGAGGAACCGCCGTTCGCCCAGCCGGGCCTTGTCCCAGATCAGGGCCATGACGAAGAGGGGGAACACCATGCCGAAGACGTAGGCGAGGCCGAGTGCGAGGCCGCCTGTGGCGCTGCCGGACAGGGCCGACAAGGTCATAACTCCGGCCAGGACTGGTGCGCAGCAGCTCGAGGCGATGCCGGAGAAGACGCCGAGGGCGAAGAAGCTCGCGCCGTCACCGCGTGAGGTGTCCGGTGTGCGGATGAATCGGGGTAGGGACCACATGCGACCTGAGAGCGCGAGGCCTGCCAGGGCGATCATTAGGGCGCCTCCCGCGTAGTACAGGGGGCCGTGGTAGCGGGCGATGGCTCCGGCCAGCAGGCTCATCCCGAGCGTGATGGGCACCAGCACCAGGGCCAGACCAGCGGTGAAGACGAAGGTGAGAGGGATCAGACGCCAGCGACGGTTCTTGATCGCACCTGCCAGAAAGCTCGGGGCGAGGAAGACGATGCAGCACGGCGCGAACAGGGCAACACCGCCGGCGAAGAATGCCGCGAGGATCGACCCGGACGTGAGGAGTTCGCTACCCATGGTGCCGCGCCGCCTGTGGGGTGAGGTCGGAATCGACGACGACGGGGGTGGCGTGGGCGTTGAGGTAGTCCCGCAGCTTCTTGCGGGGCAGGCGCCCTGAGCTGAAGTACTCACCGTTGATGAGGACCAAGGGGCTCATGGGAGGGCGGTGGGTCGCGATGAGCTCGCGGCCTTCGGCGCAGCTGGATGGGACCTCACGGACGTCGATCTGGTAGCTCAGAGCGTTCTTCATCAGCACGTCGATGGCGTCGTGGCAGTGGTGGCAGGCGTTCGCCGTCACGACAGTCACGGTCAAGGCTGGTGCGGTGGGGGTGGTCACGTGGTCTCCACGGTTGGTCTGGGCGCTTGTCCCGACCATCCTTGGCGCCCAACAACAGGTGCCCGGTCGGGTTCTGATCAACGTTTGATGAAGATGGGTGTCGGCCGGGTGTCCCGGGGCGGGAGGGGAGCGCGCGACGGCACAATGGTGGTCATGGGTACAGATGCAGGACTGGGCGTTCGGCGGGCTCTGGTCATCGATGACGAACGCCCGCTTGCCCAGCTCGTGGGCAGCTACCTGAGCAAGGGCGGCTTTGAGGTGCACCTCGCGCACGACGGCTCGGGTGGGCTGGACCTTGCTCGCACGGTCGACCCTGATGTGGTCGTGCTCGACCTGGGCTTGCCCGGTATAGACGGAATTGAGGTCTGTCGTCAGCTGCGCATGTTCTCCGACTGCTACGTCGTCATGCTCACCGCACGTACCGACGAGATCGACATGCTGATCGGGCTGTCTGTCGGGGCTGATGACTACATGACTAAACCGTTCAGTCCCCGAGAGTTGGTGGCGCGCATCGCCGTGATGCTCCGACGTCCACGTCGATCCACGAGCGTTGGCTCGCCTGCCGAGCGCCTCAGGTTCGGAGACCTTGAGCTTGACCTCGACGGGCGTGAGGTCTTCCTCGGGGACCAGCCTGTCGCACTGACACGCACCGAGTTCGATGTCCTCGCGGCACTGGCGCATCGTCCTCGAGTGGTCTTTTCCCGTAGAGCGCTTATCGACACTGTGTGGGGCCAGGGGTGGGTGGGCGACGAGCACCTGGTCGACGTCCATGTTCTCCATGTCCGTCAGAAGCTCGGCGACACGGCGCTGGATCAGAAATACGTCCGGACGGTCCGAGGCGTCGGCTACCGCATGGGAATGGGCCAGTGACAGGCCGACCCAGGCTCATGTCCGACGTCGGGATAGCTGGCAGGCTCCTCGCGGCGATGGCCCTTGTCCTGCTCACCGGGGGACTGACCGCGTGGCTGGTGGCCAGTGCTCTGGGACCGTCGATCTTCCACGAGCACATGGTCGTCGCCGGCGTCGACCAGGACAGCAGCACGACCATCCATGCCGAAGAAGCGTTCCGCACGGCGTCCGGGGCATCGTTGTCCATAGCGCTGGCCGCTGCAGGGGTCGCCTCAATCGCCGTCTGCCTCTTCCTCACCACCCGGATCGGACGATCCACGCGGATCCTGTCCACGGCAGCTACCAGGGTGGCGGGTGGCCAGTTCGACACCCTCGTGACCGACCCTGCGCTGGGCGCCGAGTTCAGTGAACTCACCGCGGCCTTCAACAACATGGCTGTTCGCCTCCAGGAGAGCCACAGCCTGCGCCGGCGGCTGCTGTCCGACGTCGCCCACGAGCTGCGCACGCCAGTGTCGACGATCATGGCCTATCTGGAGGCCATCGAGGACGGGGTCAAGACCCTGGACAGCTCCACCCTGTCGACGCTGCGAGCCCAGGGAACGCGATTGGTGCGTCTGGCAGACGACCTCGCTGCCGTCACCCGCGCAGAGAGCAGCGACCTAGACCTCGATCGCGTGCAGACAGACGTGACGGAGCTGATCACCCAGGTTGCCAGCGCGTTCGCGCACCAGTGCGCCGACCGTGAGATCGAACTTCGAGTCGAGACCGCGTCGGGAGTCCCGATCGTCGCCGTCGACCCTGACCGGATCCATCAGGTGCTGGCGAATCTCGTCGAGAACGCACTCCAGCACACTCAGCCCGGAGGAGCGGTGACGATCACCTCTACGGCGGTGGCCGGCAATGCCCAGGTGGAGGTCTCCGACACCGGTGAGGGCATCGAACCTGCCCATCTGCCCCACTTGTTCGAACGCTTCTACCGCGCTGGAACAGCCCGCGACCGAGACCGCGGTGGCTCCGGGATCGGACTGGCGATCGTCAAGGCGATCATCGAGGCCCACGGGGGAACCGTGCAAGCCTTCAGCGACGGCCCCGGCCGTGGAGCGCGCTTCGTCATCACACTCCCGCCCCACGAGACGGAGGCCGACGAGACCGTCGCGCGCTCTCGCGGGCCTCGACACGGGCCTCACCTGCACCGCTGACAGCGGGTGGCTGTGGACGGGGGTCGTGCCAGCCATCGGCGTGGCCCTTACCGCGCATCATCATGACCATCATCACTGCCATACCCACATGGCATGCCAGCACCAAGGCGAGCCCGAACGCTCGACCCAGGTCCATGCCCGTTGCCCACAGGGCCGCAAAGATGAGCAACCCACCGATCAGCATGTGCTTGAGGTGATGCCTGAGGTGGGCTGTGATCTGGTCCATCATCAGACTCCGTTTGTCATCGTCGGTCGGTCGTCGTCGTCACGCTGTGTACGCGGTGCCGGGTGCGACATGGGCGTGATGTCGTCAGAGGCGAGGTGCGGGTCGAGGGTGGTTCTGGCGTCGTCGGATCGCTGGATCGGAAAGAGTCGGCTGACTCCCCAGACCGCGAGAGCGACTACAGCGAGGCACGCGACGGTTGCGACTAGCCAGCCCCCGGGGCCCGTTGGTCCGCACCACAAGTTCATGGCCCCCCGATTCTCGTAGAGGCGATCGACCGCCATACGAGCAGTTTTCCCGCTGGCCATCGAGAATCCCCTTCGGACTCATTAAGAGTCGGTGAAGGTTGAACTGATCAATCTTGAGTGTCGATGCCTGATGAGCGGGTCCCGTCTGGGCGGAAGTGCCGAAGAGACGCTGACGATTTCCATGAGCCCCTGGAGGTGCTATCTCAAGCTTCGACGGTTCCCACTCCGGCACGGGGTCGAGTGAGGTATCTGGGTCGCGGTCGGCCGAGGTGAGGACCGGGCGGGTGCCGGCGACGAGGAACGCCCCAGCCGCGATCGAGGCGATGGATCACAACTGTGGCTGCGTGAGCCCGAGCAGGGCGGGGTCATTGATGCGGAGCCTCTCGACGAGGACCCGTGCGGTCCCGCTCTGGATGAGGTAGGCACAGAGGACAGCGACAGGGGCGGCCTATCAGTTCCACCGCTACTCGTCCGGTAGGTGCTGGAGGCGCTCTTGGTAGTCCGCGGTGTCGATCTCCCCGCGGGCGTACCGCTCAGCCAGGATCTGGCGGGCGTGGCTGCGCCCCGTGGATGATGCCGACTTGTTGACGTGCTCCCCAGGAATGGGGGAGGGCCCGCCCCGGGTTCCGCCGCCGGCCTGCCGGGCTAGCAAGACGACCAGCAGCACGATCCCCGCGATCCCGATGATCGCAATCAGCGCGAAGATCCAACCCCAGCCCATGTCGCCGTGCATGTAGTAGCCGTTGCCCATGTCAACTCCTGATCAACCCCACGCACGGCACGTCGCCGCGTCCGGCGTGCATACCGGAAGGGGTATAGCTCAAATGTAGAGCGGCACGGGGCCCGGAACCATGCCTGCGGGACCCAGAGCGTTCGATCTTCATGGAATCTTCAGTGTGCCTCGACGCGGCGTGCGTGGTCGGCGGACGAGTCTGGACAGTCCCACCCCACGCTCTGCATCGCGGGGTCCTGCATCATGCAATAGAGCACCACGGAGGAACACATGTTTGTCGCGATCGCCAGGTTCCCTGAAGTCCCCACCGATCGACAGGAGGAGTTCCAGGCGTGGTTCGCCTGGTCCAACGACCAGCTGCGCGAGACGGACGGCCTCAAGGGACGGCGCCTGCTGCGCACGACGGACGGCGCGTACGTCGCCCTCGTCGAGCACCACAGCGCCGAAACCTTCGCCGCGATGCACGCCACCGACCAGGCCGCACGGGTGCAGGCGCGCCTTGCAGAGATCGTCACAGACGGGCCTTGGGCCGCGAAGTATGAGGTTGTCGTCGAGTTCTCCGCCTTGGGCGCCTGCTGTGGTGGTGGCCATGGACAGCCACAGCAGGCCGTCGCTGTTGACAGCGCTGGGCTGCAGGTCGCCGGTCGCTGCTGCCACGACGCCTGAGCTGCACCGGGCTTGGGCTGGGGCAAAGCCGCGTCGAGGCACTTTCATACCCGGATGGGGTATGGATCGCGTCTCCGGCCATCCCGAACAACGTCCGCGTGCCACCCACCAACCCCGGTGGTGGGCGTCGGACGCGATCAGAAGAGGAGCGCGACATGTCAGAGAAGTCCCCGAAGGTGACCGACCCGGTGTGCGGCATGACCGTCGACCCGGCCAAGGCCGCCGCCCGAGTCGAGCACGAGGGACGGACGTACTACTTCTGCTCCAAGTACTGCGCGGCGACCTTCTCCGCAACACCCGAGAACTACGCCAGCACCGTGATGTCGTAGCAGCACCCTTGCCCGGGGGCGGAGCACCCGTCCCCGGCCAGCGGCAAGCCAGCCAGCGCCGCCGACAAAAGCAGCCGATGATGGCCGGTAGGAGAAGCCCCAAACGCGACCAGCTCAACCGGCTGAGCCGCATCGAGTACCAGGTGCGCGGGATCGCCACGATGGTCAAGAGGACACGTATTGGGTAGACGTCATCACCCAGGTCTCGACAGCACCGCCCGCTGAAGCCCATGCTGCTCGGGCTGCTGGAGGAGCGCATGAGCCACTACCTGGTGGCTGCCGCGCGAGCTGGCGGCGGCGAGCAGGAGACCAAGCTCATGGAAGCGCCCGCTGCGACAGCCCGACTAGTCCGGAGTTGATCCACACGAGGGGCCCCATTCCGACAGCTCGGCCCGGAGATGAACTACGGAACGGAATCTGACATGAACACTCGGACCACGATCCTGCAGGTCGGTGGATTGCATTGGGCGACATCGGAGCGCGGTGTAGAGGATGCGCTGATGCGCCGTCCCGGGGTGCTGGTCGTCGAGGCGAATGCTGTCTCGCAGACCGCGAGCATCACCTACGACACGGACCGCACTGCTGTCGCTGAGCTCGCGGACTGGATCCGCGACAGCGGGTACCACTGCGCCGGGCAGTCCGTGCCGGAGCATATGTGCGACCCGATGGCCGAGCCGTCGGACTTGACCACCACCAAGCCACCCGCCGCCCATACCGGGCACGGTGGACACGACGCCCATGCAGGTCCTGATATGGCGGGTGCGTCGCCGCATGAGGTGATGGGGCACGGCGGGGGGCACAGCGGGATGTCGATGGAGGGCATGATCCGCGACATGCGCAACCGCTTGGTGGTGGCGGTTGTGCTGTCCGTGCCGATCTTGCTGTGGTCACCGATCGGACGCGACGTCCTAGGCTTCACGGTCTCGGCCCCGTTCGGACTGCGCGACGACGTGTTCTCGCTGCTCTTGTCGTTGCCGGTGATCTTCTACTCGGCATGGATCTTCTTCGACGGCGCCTACCGGGCGCTTCGGGCCAAGACTCTGGACATGATGGTCCTGGTGGCGGTCGGTGTCGGCACCGGGTGGCTGTACAGCGTCGTGATCACCCTCACCGGGGGCGGGGACGTGTTCTATGAGGCGGCCACCGTGCTCACCTCGTTCGTGCTGCTGGGGCACTGGCTCGAGATGCGTGCCCGGGGCGGGGCGAGCGAGGCGGTTCGCACCCTGCTCGAACTCGCCCCCTCGACCGCATTGGTTCTGCGCGACGGCGAGACCGTCGAGGTGCCCACCGCGCAGGTCCAGGTCGGCGACCTGCTGCTGGTGCGTCCAGGTGCGAAGGTCCCGGTGGACGCGATTGTGGAGGAGGGCGAGTCCGACGTCGACGAGTCGATGGTCACGGGGGAGTCTCTGCCAGTGGCCAAGACCCTGGGCGCTGAGCTGGTCGGTGCCTCGATCAACACCACCGGCACCCTTCGGGCGCGGGCGACGAAGGTCGGTGCGGACACCGCACTCGCGCAGATCGTGGCCATGGTGCAAGCAGCGCAGAACTCCAAGGCCCCGGGGCAGAGGTTGGCCGACCGTGCTGCGTTCTGGCTCGTGCTGGTCGCGCTCTTCGGTGGGAGCGCGACGTTCCTGGTGTGGCTCGCGTTGGGTGCGAGTATGCAGACCGCGATGCTCTACGCGATCACGGTCGTGGTCATCACCTGCCCAGACGCGTTGGGCCTGGCGACCCCTACGGCGATCATGGTCGGCACCGGGTTGGGCGCACAGCGGGGGGTGCTGTTCAAGAACGCGACCGCGCTGGAGACCTCCGCCCGGATCGACACGGTCGTAATGGACAAGACCGGAACCTTGACCAAGGGCGCACCGGAGGTCACCGAGGTGATCGCCGCTGGGCTGCCGGAGGAGGAGATGCTCGCCATGGCGGCCACCATCGAGCACGAGTCCGAGCACCCCCTGGCCCGGGCCATCGTCGACCTCGCCGCCCAGCGGGGCCTGCAGGAGTTCTCAGCATCTGACTTCCGCAATGTCCCCGGCCAGGGTGCAATGGCCCAGGTCGAGGGGCACCGCGTGCTGGTGGGCAACCAGCGGCTCATGACCGCCGAGAATGTCGACTTTGGCGAGTTGGCGGGTCGCCGCGACGACCTCGCGGCCTCCGGGCGGACCGTGGTGCTCGTGGCGGTGGACGGCAGAGCCGTCGGAGTGATCGCCCTGGCGGACGCGGTACGGGACACGGCAGCGGCCGCCGTTGCCGCCCTGCACGAGTCCGGGATTGAGGTCGTCATGCTCACCGGGGACAACGAAGCGACCGCGCGGCGAATCGCCGAGCAGCTTGGCATCGACACCGTGATCGCTGAAGTCCTACCCGGGGACAAGGCCGCCAAGGTCGCCGAGCTACAAGCGGCAGGCAGGCAGGTGGCGATGGTCGGGGACGGCGTCAACGACGCCCCAGCACTGGCTACCGCCGACCTCGGCATCGCCATAGGCGCCGGGACCGATGTGGCCATCGAGACCGCTGATCTGGTCCTCATGCGCTCCGACCCCCTGGACGTGCCCGTTGCGCTGCGCATCGGCAAGGGCACACGGCGCAAGATGCGCCAAAACCTCGGTTGGGCCATCGGCTACAACGTGATCGCCTTGCCGATCGCGGCCGGCGTCTTCGCACCTGCTTTCGGGCTGGTGCTGCGCCCCGAGATCGCCGCACTGTCGATGTCCGGGTCGTCGCTCATCGTTGCGGTCAACGCCCTGCTGCTCAAGCGCCTCAGCCTGCCCGCACGCGGGCCCTCGTCTGAGCCGGGGACCCACCCGGTCGCAGCGTCGGCTCCGGCCACGCACCGGTGAGTGAGTAGTCGTCGTGAGGGCCATGGATTCCGCGTCGGCCACCCCGGGCGCCTCGGCGACTGGAGAACCAGTCCGTTTCGACTCCGAGCGCCCCGAGGGCATACGTCAACAGCTGGTCAAGATCTTGAGCAAGGAGATGTTCCTCCACCCGCGGGCGATTTCCTTGCCGCCGAGGTGCATGAGGTCGTCGACGACGTGTTGGTGATCGCCGCCAGGTACTGGAAGGTCGGTGCCTGCATGGAACTGGACGGCTCGGCGTGGACGGTGAGGCCGAGGGCGGTGTTCGCCTTCCGGACGGCTCGGGCATCGAGCCGGGCCTGGTCGGACAAGGGGTCTATCGTCTTGCACGTCCTCGTCGACGAGATCCGCCCGGCGTCGCGCGAGGCTGTCGATGCGCTGCACGCGCGAGGCATCACAGGCGACGCCGAGCCGGTGACCCGTTCGGTCGCTCGCGCGCTCCACATCGACCAGGTGCTTGCCGGCGTCCGGCCGGAGAACAAGAGCGATCGGGTCAAGAGCTCCAGGGCGGGGCCCGCGCGTGGCGGTGGTCGGTGACGGTGTGAACGACGCCCCGGCACTGGCTCAGGCGGATGTGGAAATCGCGATCGGGGCAGGTGTTGATGTGGCGATCGCGTCGGCTGGGGTGATCGCGGTCTGCGACGATCCACGCTCGGTGATCTCCGTGATCGAGCTGTCCCATGTCGCGTACGTAAAGATGAAGTAGAACCTGTGGTGGGCCACCGGGTACAACCTGGTGGCCCTGCCCCTAGCTGCGGGGGCCTCGCACCCGTCGGGTTTGTCATGCCGATGGCGGTCGGTGCGCTCCTGACGTCGCTGTCGACCGTGGTCGTCGCACTCAACGCTCAGCCGTTGCGCCGCCTCGACCTTCGACCAGGTGCCTGCTAACCCTGCGGGCGGCTTCTTGTCCCGGTCCGACCGCCAGGAACTAGGCGCGCTGCATTGAGGATGAACACCGACTCGCTGCTGACGTGAATGATGGCGGCGAGGACCGGGCCGAGGATCCCGAACGCAGCGAGCATGATGCCGACTAGGTCGATCGCAATCGTTCCGACGAAGTTCGTCATGACGATGCGGCGGGCTCGACGCGCCACGCGCACCGCGTGGGTCAGGTCGGCCAGGTCAGAGCTGATCAGGACGATGTCGGCGCTCTGGCGGGCCACCTCCGTGCCGCTACCCATCGCGATGCCGACAGTGGCGTGGGCGAGCGCGGGCGCGTCATTGACCCCATCGCCGACCATGGCAACCTTGTGACCGGCGGCACGCTCGGCGTCGACGGCGGCGAGTTTGTCGCTGGGCAGGAGATCGGTGCGCACGTTCTCGATACCGACCTCGGCGGCAACTGCGCGTCCGGTGACGTGGCTGTCGCCGGTCAGCATGACGACTCGCAAGCCCATCGAGCGCAGGTCCGCAACGCACTGGCAAGCCGACGCGCGCACGGTGTCCGCCAGGAAGATAGTGCCCATGAATGCCCCGTCGGTCGCGACGTGCACCGCCGTCGCGCTTGCCAGGGTCGGTGAATCTGCGGACTGCCTTGCACCGGGAACGAGGGTGGTGTTGCCGATCTGGACGAGGCGGCCGTCGACGTGGGCCGAGAGCCCTCGGCCGGGTTCGTAGTCGAATGACTCTGGCAGTCCTAGGGGCAGCCTGCGGGCCTGAGCCTGAGCGACGATTGCCTTGCCGAGCGGGTGCTCGGAATACATCTCAGCTGTCGCGGCAGCGATGAGCACCTGATCCTCGGTGGTCCCGGGGGCCGGGTGAACGGCCACGACCTGCGGAGCGCCCTCGGTGAGGGTTCCGGTCTTGTCGAAGATGACAGTGTCCACGGAGGAAAGCGCCTCCAGATGCGTACCGCCCTTGATGAACGCTCCGTTGCTCGCTGCGCGACCGATGGCAGCGAGGACGGCCAGTGGTGTGCCGGCAGCGATACCGCATGCCCCAGCGACGATGATCACGGAGATCGTCGCGGTGATGTCCCGTGTCACGAGGAAGGTGATGGCTGCGCCGCCGAGTGCGAGGTAGACGAGGTAGCTGGCGAGCCGGTCGGCAAGTCGCTGCACGGGGGCCTGGGAGGCCTGCGCCGCTCGCACGGCGTCGATGATCTGCCCATACGAGGATTCGGCCCCGACGCGTTCCGCCTCGATCTCGAGCGCACCGACCTGGTTGACCGAGCCGGCAAACACCGAGCTGCCGGGTTCGACGTTGACCGGGAGAGACTCTCCGGTGATACGAGACTGGTCGACGCTCGACCGCCCGAGAACCACCGTGCCGTCGACCGGCACCCCTGCGCCGGGGGAGACGATCACCGTCTGTCCGGGGCGCAGAGAATCCAGCGGTACTGTGCGCAGCTCAGCCCCGTCGCGGATCTGGACGGTCGCCGGCAGGAACGACATCAGATCAGTGAGCGCATCGCGTCCTCGGTCCAACGACAGATCTTCGAGGATCTCGGCCGCGAGAACGAACGTGGTGACCACGAGCGCAGTTATCCACTCGCCGATCGCAGCGGCGGCGACGATCGCGATGAGCATCGACAGCTCCATGCTCATCCGCCGGTGCCACACGTCCTCCCACGCCTCGATCAGGATCGGCCAGCACCCCACGACAAGGCCGACAATCGCGATGAGGGGAGCGGCCCGCCATGGCCCGGTCAGTCCCAGCGCGACAGCCACTGCACATATGGCCACGAATGCCGTGCGCATCAGGTCTGCGCGATCGATCTTGCGCAGCAGGCTCTCGCCGTCGCCGGCGGCTGCGACCGGGGAGGGTCCTGTCGTTTTCAGGTCCGGCGATACGCTCACGACGCCGCGCCCGTGCGCTCAGCCAGCTCCCGCGGCGACGGATGCTCGTCCAAGTGGTGGCGTGGAACCACGTCAAGGACATGCTCGGCCTGAAACACGGCCTGATTGACCAGTTCGCGGGCATGCTCGTCGATCAGGCTGTAGTGGACATGGGTGCCCTCTTGCCGGGACTGCACCACCTTGGCCCAGCGGAGTTTGGCCAAGTGCTGGGAGACCACCGTCGGCGGCTTGCCCACCAGCTCGGCCAGCTTGCCCACCGAGAGTTCGCCATCTCGCAGCGCCAGAATGATCCGGATGCGGGTCACGTCGGACAGCAAGGAGAACACCTCGGCGGCTAGCTCAACATGCTGACTGGTCACATCGAATGTGCATCTCTTAGCATCTTCACTCATATGCACATAGTAGTACTACTACCTTCAACTGTGCGTGCGAGGACCTGACCACGTCGGCACGCGAGGTGCCCATGTAGCTCACCGTGTCCTGATCAGACGAGAGCCGGAGGCCGTGCGGAAGTGGGCGCAAGGCGCTGACTCTGATAGGTCGGCACTGGCCACTAGGGCGCCCTAGCGCAGTTGAACTGAGGCGGGTGTGCGGTGCTCGTTGGCTCGGCAGCCGGTGCGGGCGACCCAGTCGGTGAGTCGTTGTCGTGCGGGTGCAAATCGTTCGTGCCAGGTGAGGGGTGCGTCTCCGTGGGAGGTTTCGGCGTAGGCGTCTTGCCAGGCGGTGTGGAGGGCTGAGAGCTCTTCGATGAGTTCCCAGTGCTGTGCCCAGCACGGGGGGATGATCCGGTGGTCGAGGGTGTAGTGGCCTGCGAGCCATTCGACCCAGGGTTCGAGATCTTCGAGGAGGAGCCGGGCGTGCTGGGGTAGGTGTGCAGACCACAGGACTGGGCCTGAGGGGCCCAGGGGCGGGGACCAGACCGGTGGTGGGAAGAAGGGGTCGTCCTCGAGGTCTTCGGGTTCGTACTCAGCTCGCCGGGGGCTCATGGCCGTCACTCCTTCGTCTACAGCTCCATGACCGGCGACGGCGCCGGTCGCGGTGCGTGGGTGGGGCCTTGGGTGTAGTCGATGCGGGCCGCGTGGGCTTCGATCTCGGCTCGCCACCCGCGGTGAGCGTCGGCGTCGTCCGGCTCGGGACCGTGCTCGTGCGTCCACGAGGGACGGGTGGCGATTGCGAGGTCGGCGAGGGTCTGCACTCGGCTGCGAATGAGGCCTTCGAGCTCGTCAATGACGGGAGTGGCGGGGTCGGCTGGATCGATCAGCACGTCGTCGGAGGTGGGAGCGCTGTAGGGGTCTTCGGTGCGGGTAGAGAGCCACTCGGTGAGCTGAGTGGCCAACCAGGCCGCGGCGTCGGGCGCATCGATTCCAATACTGGAAGAGTCCGGCCCTTCGCGCTCGAGGAGGGAGTTGACGACCGTATCCATCACGTAGCCGTGGGCGGCGCCGCAGTTGAGGACCGTGTAGAGAGCGTCGCGGTGCGGGGAAGCCATGATGTCGTCGACGACGTCGGGGTCGAGCTGCGTGGCGGCCAGGGCAGCGTCCCAGTGGCGGTGGGCGGCGTCGGCGAGGAGGGCTTGGCGGATGGGTTCGAGGTGGGCGAGGGATTCGGCGGCGTTGTAGTTGGCGGTGATGGTCTGAGTGGCGGAGAGCTCGGCGCCGCTGGTAGCCAGGATCCGCTCAAGGATCGCGGCCCCCGCAGCCGGGGACGGCGGGTTTGGCAGGTGGTCGCAGTCGGGGTCGACGTCGTCGGTGGCGACGTAGGCGTGGTTGGTGTTCCGTCCGCGGGTCATGGCGACGTAGAGGTTCTCCCGGGTCATACCAGCGGCGGCCAGGACGTGGGCGTGACCGGTCGTGATGCCCTGGGCGCGGTGGGTGGTGGTGGCGTACCCGAGGTCGACATGCTCGGCGACGTAGGACGCTGGCAGGCGAAGCTCCTCCACTGCCGCAGCCGTCGCGGTGTCGGGGTCGGTGACCGGCGTGACGGTGAGGGAGCCGTCGTCGTGGGTGGCGGTGACGGTCCACAGGTCGCCGTTGCGGATGTGGCGCCCGGGCAGGCGTAGTCGTCGGTCGTTGGCGCGGGTCAGGATTCGGTCGCCGCGGGCGATCACGGTCCCGGTGGCGGTTGTGATGCCGTCGGATGCGACGCGGCCGTCGGTGACGAGGTCGTTGTGCGCGCGGTGGTTGAGGGCTCGGACGGTGTGGGAGTCGGGGGCGATGAGGATCGCCGGACGCCCGGCGGCGGTGTCGCGGGCCCAGGCGGTGTAGGCCTCCTCGAGCATGACTTCGGGTGGGCCGGCGCTGATGCGGTCGTGATCGGTGTAGGTCTCGATGACGGCGGCCTGGCCGGTGCGCAGCTGGAGGGTCGCGGCCGCTTCCCAGGGGTGCGTGAACCGCCACAGGGACGACAGCGTCGCGGGGTGGGTGCGCTCGGCGATGAGGTTGAACGCACCACCGGCGTCGATCGCGCAGAGCTGGGCGTGGTCGCCCACCAGCAGGACCTTCGCCCCGGCTGCGGACGCTTGGGCGGTGATGGCGTCGAGGGTGAGCGTTCCGGCGAGGGACGCTTCGTCGATGATGAGCAGCTCACCTCGGCGCAGCGCCCACCGAGCCGCGTCCGTCTGCAGGCTGGCGGCAGCGGTATCTATGGTGGCCTGGCGGATCTGGTCACCGGTCGCAGCCGCGCGCTTGGCCCCGAGCGTCTCGAGCAGCGCGGTCCTCTTGGTGGCGCCGTTCCCGGTGGTTTCGTAGAGCCACTTCGCGGTGTTCTCACACGCGATGCCCAGTGCCTTGGACAGTTCGCCGGCGGCGGCTGCGGAGGGGGCGAGGCCGCGGACGGATCCGCGGCCGTAGTCGCGTTCCCAAGCGGTCTTGATCGCGGCCATCGTCGTGGTCTTCCCCGTCCCAGCAGGCCCGACCAGTGCTTCTAACCGCCGCCCGGACGTCGTCACCGCGATAGTCGCGGCGACCTGATCGGCGGCCAGGCGCACCGGCGTGCTGCCTGCGCGGGCCACGGGAACCTCGGTGGCCAGTGTCGCAGCGGCGGCGGTGACCTTGGGTGCACAGGTGTCGGTGGTGGCTTCCAGGAGGCGGGCTTCGGCGCCGAGGATACGTTCGTCGGTGAACTTGGCCTCACCGGCGCGGTCGAAGAGGCTTGTGCCGTCAGGGCGCTGGTAGTCCGATGGCACGGTGAACAGCTGAGGTGCCTCCAGGTTCACGCACCGGGCCAACGCCTGGTCGGTGACCAGGTCCAAGACCATCCGCCGCTCAGCCGGTGTGGCCATGCGTACGCCACGGGTGAGGCGAGCGGCCTCGGCGAGCAAGTTCCACCTAGTCCACGTCGAGCGCCGAGCCATCACCTCACCGATCGCCCGATCGGCGAGGTGCGCGACGACGTCGGGCCCCACCATCGCCGCCGTCAACGGGCGCGTTTGGGATCGGGTGAGAGCAGCAGCGGTGAGCTCTTCGGGAGTGCGGCCGGTGCAGGTGGTGGCGCGGGCACGCCAGCGGGCGAACAGTTCGCCGATGGGGTGGACGTGTTTGGCGGGGCGGGTGGCGCGGGTGACCTGCTGGCGCAGCCTCGTGATCTCCACCGGGTTGGGTGCGCGGCCGTGGGCGGCGTGGAACTCGGCCAGGGTCGCGGTCATGGCCTCGTCGATCTGGGTGGTGCGGGTGGAGAACTCCCGCATCAACGTGCTGTCGATGCCGTCGAGCTCGAATCCGGGGGAGCGGCGCGGACCCAGGTCGCGCCAGCTCCAGGTGACCGGGGCGGCAGCGCTGAGGTGGTCGGCGAGGTGGTCGTCATAGATCTCCGACAACGCCACCACCGCATGATGCAGTGCGCGGGAGTCCAGGGACCGCCACTTGCCATCGTGGCCTTGGACCTTGTTGGCGATGACGACGTGGGTGTGAAGGTTGGGGTCCCCGGCGCGAGAGTCCCAGTGGTCGAAGGCGGTGGCGAGCATCCCTCGGACGGGGACCTGCATACACCCGCGGGTACCCGTGCGGGTGAACAGGGCGGACTGCTCGGCGAAGTCGAGGGTGTCCTGGACCGCGGCGCGGTGGGCGTCCAGAATCGCCTGCTGCGTGCCCGGGTCGGCGACGGCCCAGAGGGTGGAGACGGACTTGGTGGGCGTGAACGTCAGGTCGAAGCCGGCGACTGCCGCCGGACGGTTCCGGCTCAGCTCAACCCGCGTGATCGTCGCGACGGCGGCCTCACGCTGGGCGGGATCCAAATCTGGGGGGAGCTTCTCGATCTGAGCTGCGATCCGATCCGCGGGTGGGGCGTAGACGGGGTAGGCCTTGCCGAGGGGCTGGCCGCTGACGGGATGGCGCCCGGCGCCGAACAAGTTCGCCATCGTTGCCTCGGTAACCAGAGCTCCCACGTCCAGGTCCACTGCGGCCAGGCCTTTGCCGAGCCAGCGGCCCGGAGGGTTGCCTGACTCGGTGTAGTAGGCAGTCAACGGGGCGACGCCGGCACGGTCGCAGTCGCCGGCCGCGGTGTGCTTGAGCAGGTACTGGTAGCCGGCACCGGCGGACAGGCGGTGCAAGGTCATCACCATGACAAGCCGCCAGGTGGGGGAGCCGAGACTGCGCATTCGTGACGCACCCGTGCTGGCCGGGACGTCGTCGTGAACTGGGCAGTGCTCATGCCTGGAGGTATGCCAGTGGTTGGGGGACAACGGACAAGACCCACAACGACGGGTGCACCTCTTCCGAGCAGGAGCGCCAAACCGGGTTGCCCTGCTCACATGCTGGGGCGGTCCGGGGACACCTCCATGCCGGAGCTGGGCAGGCCGCGCGCAGTGGACCCGAGGGGATCCGGGGCGGCGTTGACGCTTAGATGGACGGCTCGCGCGCGGTGGCGGAAGCTCCGCGGTTCCTCCGTGAACCTCGATCCCCGGCTCGTCCGGAGATGATGCCTTCTTTCGCGAACCCCCTGCCCAGCGTGTCGCCATCCTCGGTGAGCCACGAGGCCGACACTGGCGCAGCAGATGGTTCGCAGCCTCCCGCCGCGCCGTAGGCTCATTGCCAGTACACCCGCCGAAGATGAGGAGCCCCATGTCACGCCTCGCAGCTCTCATTGATCAGGCTGCTGACGGCACGCGCCCTCTCTCTGACGTCCCGAGACAGGTCAAGATCCTCGCGTCACGCATCGGTACCACGGACCGTTTCCCGCGGGCGTCGAATGCCAGCCACCGCTCATGCAGGCGTCGGTTTCCTTCATCGCCCCTGCGGCGTGCTGCTGCGGGCACTTTGTCCCACCGGGCGCGCATGGTTGGGCTGGACGGCCGGTAGGGCTGACGGTGGTGCCATGCGGCCTCGATCAACAGCCGACGGGCGTGGGTGTTCCCGGTCTTGGTGATCCCACCCAGCGATCGCGAAGCGCCCGAAGAATGCTCGGTGGGTGTCATCCCCAGGTAGGCGCCGGTCCTGCGGCCATCGAGTCGGTGCCAGTCGCCGATCTCGGCCGCGAGCCCGAACCCGGTCAGCGTCGAGATGCCGCGCAAGCTTCCGAGCCGGTCGACGACGGGCGTGAACTCACTGTCAGCGGCCATTCCTGCGATCGCGTCGTCGAGACGGTCCCTGCGGTCGATCACCGCGGCCAGAGCGTCATAGGCGGCGTCGAAGGCGAGCTGCAACCCCACCTGGTCGAAATGCTGCCTGCGCAACCACTGGTCGTGAGTCCTGGTCCACGCCTTGCCACCGCAATAGACGATTCCCTGACGCAGCAGCAGCTTGCTGAGCCGGTGCCGGGCGCTCATCAGATCACCACGGGCGTCCTCACGGGCCCGCACCAGATCCCGGGCCCCCCTCCTGGACCACCGAAGGAACCGTCACCTGCACAATCTCACCGAGCTTGAGCAACCGGGCCAGGTGCAGCGCATCGTTGGCGTCGGTCTTGACCCGGTCCCCGACCGGTCGCTGCAGCTTCGAGGGCGCAGCGACCAACGTCGCCACTCCGGCAGCGTTCAGATGCCGGGCCAGCCCGAATCCCGTCGGACCTGCCTCATATGTCGCCCGCCACGGACCCGGCAAGGTCTTGATCCACGACTCGATCTGAAGCGCCCCAGGTTTGATGCCGCTCCTGTTTGAGTCCAGGAGAATGAGTTCATGCCCAAGAAGATCGATTCGGAGCTGAAGGCTCGTGCCGTGAGGTTGGTCAACGACCACCTCGGGGAGTATCAGAACGTGACTGCGGCGTCGTTCGCGGTGGCCAAGCAGTTGGGGGTGAGCCGGGAGTCGGTGCGCCGCTGGGTCGCCCAAGCCGAGGTTGATGGCGGTGGCCGTCCCGGGGTGACCAGTGAGGACCTGGCTGAGATCAAGGCGCTCAAGGCCAGGGTCCGCCGCCTGGAAGAGGACAACGCGATCTTGAAGGCGGCGACGGTTTTCTTCGTCGGGGAGCTCGACCCCCGCAACCGATGATCATGGGATTCATCGACTCCCTCCGAGCCCAGGGCCATGCGGTCGAGTCGGTCTGCGCGGTGCTGCGTGAGCAGGGCTGCCAGATCGCCGCACGAACCTACCGGGCCTGGCGCAGCGCCCGTCCTGCCGCTCGCACGATCAGCGATGCCCTGGTGGTCGAGGCGATCCGTGAGGTCGCTTGGATGACCACGACCGACGCCCAGGGTCAGCGGCGCCGGGTGATGACTCCGGAGGGTCTCTACGGGCGCCGCAAGATGACCGCGCACCTGCGCCGCCAGGGCCTGGTCCCGGCGACGCCTGGGGCCGTGGATCGGGGCATGCGCCTGCTGGGGCTGTCGGGGGTGCGCCGGGACAAGGGCGTGCGCACGACCATCCCGGCCAAGGACGGGATCCGGGCCGGGGACCTGCTGAACAGGGACTTCACCGCCACGGCACCGAACTGCGTCTGGGTCACGGACTTCACGTATGTCAGGACGTGGGCGGGGTGGACGTATGTCGCGTTCATCATCGACGTGTTCTCACAACGGATCGTGGCCTGGCACGCCGCGACCTCGAAGGAGACCGACCTGGTCATGGTCCCGCTGCGCATAGCGTTGTGGCAACGCGACCGCGAGGGCCATCCGCCCGCGCCCGGGCAACTCATCCATCACTCCGATAGTGAGACTGATGGTGCCGGTGTTCCCAGAGGTCTTGACCCGCACAGCGATCGACACTCAGGATGCTGGTGCCGGGTGCCTCCAGAGGTTCTTGACCCCCACTCCGATCGACGAAGAGTTGTCTTTCCCCGGATCTGTCAGTCCTCTGGGGGCACCCGGTCAGGCGCTACGCCTCGCCGCCGGGGTGACCTAAGGAGAGCCTGCGCCAACAGGTGCTCATCACTGTCTTGTCCGCCGGTTCGGTCGAAGCGCGGTGCCGCCTCTTCCCATCGGATGAATCGGAGAGAACGACATGACAAGGATGCCCACATCTACTGACAGAAGCCAAGACCGCACTGTTGTCTTCGCTGGCGTCGACACCCACAAAGAGCTGCACGTCGCGGCGGTCATTGATACCACCGAGACCGTGTTGGGAACGAAGAGCTTCGCGACCACGCGGTCGGGGTATCGGGCGCTGGTGGCCTGGGTTGCAGGCCATGGCGACCTTGTCAGGATCGGTGTCGAGGGCACCGGCTCCTACGGTGCTGGTCTGACCCGGTCCCTGGCCAAGGCCGGCATCACCGTGCTCGAGGTCGACCGTCCCGACCGTTCTGACCGACGCCGTAAAGGCAAAGATGACGACCTCGACGCCATCAGCGCAGCCCGCGCAGCCCTGCACAACCACCGCACCACGATCCCCAAGTCCAAGGACGGGGCGGTAGAAGCACTGCGAATCCTGCGTGTTACCCGCGCTCACGCGGTGAGAGAACGTCGCAGCGCCTTGCAGTTGCTGCGCATGTCGATCATCTCTTCACCCGATGAACTGCGAGAACAGGTCAGGAGCCTGACGAGGATGCAGCTGATCCGTACCCTCGCCGCTTGGCGCCCCGATGTCTCCAATGCAACCGACCCGGTCACTGCCTACCGGGTCTCGCTGAAGACGTTGGCACGTCGCTACCTCGAGCTGACCGACGAGATCGTTGGACTGGACGAACTCATCAACCCCATCGTCGAAGCCCTCGCCCCCACACTGCTCGAACGGACCGGAATCGGGATCGAGGTCGCCGGCCAGATGCTCGTCACCGCCGGCGACAACCCCGAACGGATGAAGTCCGAGGCCGCCTTCGCGATGCTCTGCGGCGTCGCGCCACTGCCCGCATCATCGGGCATGACCCAACGCCACCGGCTCAACCGCGGCGGCGACCGCCAGGCGAACCGGGCCCTGCACCTGGCAGTCATCAGCCGCATCCGTCTCGACCCCACCACCCAGGCCTACGTCGCGAAGAAGACCGCCGAAGGCCATTCCAAGATGGAGATCATCCGCTGCCTCAAACGCTACGTCGCACGCGAGATCTACTTCCTGCTCAACCCCGGCCGCCAGCACATCCGCCCCAACACCCACCGGCAACGCCACATCACCACTTGACTCTTAGGAGAGCATCGCCGGGTCCCAGGGCGGGTTCAACCGGTCGACGCAACACCGTGCTGTTGTAGCGAGCGTAGTTGCTCCTCGAAGACCTCGGCGGGGGTCCTCCAGTCGAGGGCCTTGCGCGGCCGGTTGTTGAGCGCGAGGGCGACGGCTTCGAGGTCCTCGGCGGGCCACCTAGACAGGTCAGTGCCCTTGGGAAAGTACTGGCGCAGCAGGCCGTTGGTGTTCTCGTTCGTGGGCCGCTGCCAGGGCGAGTGCGGGTCGGCGAAGTACACCTTCGTTCCGGTCTCCAGCGTGAACAGGGCATGCCCTGAGAGCTCTTTGCCGCGATCCCAGGTGAGCGTCCGGCGCAGTTGCTCAGGCAGCATCGTCATCGACGCCGTCAGCGCGGCGTTCATCGCGATGGCGCCGTAGCCGCCGAGCGACGGCCCGTTCTTCACGGATGGATTCTCACTCCAGCCCTCCAGGCGGGGCAGATGCACCAGGAGTGTTGACCGGCTGCTGCGCTCGACGAGCGTGCCGATCGCGGAACGGCCCGTTCCGATGATCAGATCGCCTTCCCAGTGCCCTGGGATCGCACGGTCTGCGGCCTCAGCGGGGCGTTCGCTGAGGACGACGTCCGCGGTGACATGCCCTTGCGGCTTGTTCCGCGACCGGACTCGTGGTTCGCGCAGTGCCCGGCCCGTGCGCAGGCAGGTGACCAGCTCCCGCTTGAGCGCGCCACGCCCCTGGATGAACAGCGACTGGTAGATCGCCTCGTGGCTGATGCGCATGGATTCATCATCCGGGAAGTCGATCTTCAGCCGGTGAGAGATCTGCTCCGGGCTCCACGCCGTCGCCCACCGCCTGTCGCGCCGATACGGCTTGTTCCGGCCCGTCCACGGTATAGCCGCTGGTCCGACCGGCGTTCCGTCGCGACGACAGACCTCACCCGACAGCCGCTGCTGGACGTAGTCGTGCAGCCGCTCGTTCTCGACAAGCTTCGCGGTCTTCGGGCGACGGGCGACCAACTCTGCCTTCCACTGCGCCACCGACGCCCGATAGTCCAGCTTCCCGCCGCGTGTGGCCGCATTGCGACGCAGTTCCCGAGAGACCGTCGAGGGCGAGCGCCCGATTATTCGAGCGATCCCGCGAGGTCCGTGGCCCTTCGCCCACAACAGCGAGATCTCCTCGCGTTCGGCAAAGGACAGATAGCGTCCCGACGACGGGGCCAGGCTGAACGGCGGCATACCACCACCCTCACGGAACCAGCGCGAGCCGACTGCCTGCGACACACCGACCGCGATGCCAGCCTCCTCGCTGGACAGCCCTTCGGCGACCTTGAGCCAGAACGCTCGGCCGACCTCCCGACGAATCGGGGGACGCCCAGGAGAGCGCATCGCTGGCCGCCCCGTCTGCGTCACCATCCAGTTCGGATGACGTCCCATCAACACCTCCAATATCAGGGTGTTGCGTCGACCAGTTGAACTCGCCCAGTACACCTCGATCAAGCTCACCGAGCACCTGGCACTGGAGGACATCCGCCCCTCGATCGGGTCCGTGGGCGATGCCTATGACAATGCGCTGGCGGAGACGATCAACGGGCTCTACAAGGCCGAGTGCATCCGCACCACGATCTTCCATACCGGCCCCTACAAGACCATCGCTGACGTCGAGTACGCCACAGCCGGGTGGGTCGACTGGTACAACAACCGCCGCCTGCACGGCACCTTGGGCAACGTCCCTCCCGTCGAGCACGAGCGCGCCCACTACGCTTCACTCACCGAGCAGTTTCAACCCGCATAGAAGCGGCAGGAAACCTGGGGCGCTTCAATCTGCTCGTGGTCGGGGACCAGGCGCTGCCTGAACACCTCGCCAGTGACACCATCGATCCCCGCAGCCACCACCGATCGCGCGTGCACGTCCAGACCAACACTCGTACGCTCATTCATGCTGGGGCCTCCCACAACCCTCGGATAGGCCGAGCAGGCAGCCCCGCCCGGTAACCCACGAGTCTTGTAGGCGAGGCCCCAGCCCGACAACCCCCGAGCAGTCCCGAGCGGTCACTACATAGCGTCTAGTCGGCTACGCGGATTCGAGGATGGCGGCGATCTGGTCCAGCGGCGCACCGGGGACGAGCCGGTACTACGTCCAGATGTCGCCTCTGCGTTACCGAGAGACGCCGCGCAGCGCCTCTTCGAGCCGTTCTTGAGTTGGTGCACCAGCGAAGCCGTCCTCCGTCAGGTAGACCCGGCAGGCCAGCGATCGCACCGGCGTCGTCGGGAACAGGTCAGCCCCGTCGACGAGGATCGTCGGCGAGCCACCGAACTGGATGCTCGCAGCCTCGGCTTCAGAGCGAATCGTGACTGACTCGACAGCCACATCCGCGTAGCCGAGCGCATCGAGTGCACCGCGCGTACGCGCTTCGGCATCCGCCGTGTTCGGGCAGTCATCGATGTGCAGGAGTTGTACTTTCATCGGGATGAGCCTTTCGCTCGTGTGGTGCGAGCAGGGCTCATGTCGGTCTGTGCGTTCGGCGAATCGCGCTCAGAATCCACGTCCCTGCGCTCATGGTGGTCCGGTTGCCGGCTCGAGGGGATCAGGATCAGGCAGAGCAGGGCCACACCGCTGACGACGAGGACGTCGGCGATGTTTCCAATGAAGAGGTCACCGTAGGCGAGGAAGTCGGTGACATGCCCCTGCCCGAACGACGGCGGTCTCATGAGCCGGTCGACGAGGTTGCCGACCGCACCTCCGAGGACCAGTCCGAGTGCGATGCCCCAGCGGATGCCCCGTAGCCGCACGGCGACGCCGATCGTCACGGCCACGGCGAGGACCCCGATCACGGTGAACACCCACGCGGCCCCGGAGCCTATGGAGAACGCGGCTCCGGGGTTGTGGACGAGCGACAGGGAGAGTAGATCTCCGATCAGCGGGACACGGCTGCCGGGTGACAGCTGTGCCATCGCGAGCATCTTCGTGACCTGGTCGAAGATCAGCCCGAGTACAGCGACGGCGAGGGCGATGCCGACCGCGCGGGGAGCCCGCTTCCTGGTCTCGTGGCCGGACAAGGACTCCTCGACGCCTCCCACGGCCGCCTCGGCGAGTGGCCCGGCGTCCCAGACAGTCATGACACTGCCGTTCGGGTACGCGCGGCCCGGAGCCCGTTGAGGATTACGATGACTTCCGCGATCTCGTGGACCAGGACGACGGCCGCAAGCCCGAGAACACCGAACAGTGCCAGTGGGAGCAGGGCGGTGATGATCAGCAGCGACAGGACGATGTTCTGGTTGATGATGCGACGGCCGCGGCGGGCGTGGTCGAACGCTCGCGGGATCAGGCGCAAGTCGTGGCCGGTGAACGCGACGTCCGCGGACTCGATCGCAGCGTCCGAGCCGGTCGCTCCCATCGCGATGCCGATGTCGGCGGCGGCGAGAGCAGGGGCGTCGTTGATGCCGTCGCCGATCATCGCGACCGAGCCCGCCCGGGATAGCTCGCCGATCGCGGCGGCCTTGTCCTCGGGTCGGAGTTCGGCGCGCACGTCATCGATTCCGGCCTGCGCGGCGAGGGTGCGCGCGGTACGCGCGTTGTCACCGGTGAGCATCGTCACACCAACCCCTTGGTCCGTGAGGGTGCGTACGACCTCGGGGACCTCGGGACGCAGTTCGTCGCGAACCCCGATCGCGGCGACCGGCGTTTCATCGCGGTGAACGATCACGACGGTCATGCCCTGCTCCTCTAGACCCGCAACCTGACTTCCGAGCGTGCCGGCATCGAGCCAGCGGGGGCTACCGACGGTGATCCGTGACCCGGCGACGATGCCCTCAATGCCGTTGCCTGCCTGCTCGGTCACATCGAGCGCCGCCAGAACCCCCGGCGCGGCGGCGGTGATCGCCGCAGCCAGCGGGTGCGTGCTGTGCTGTTCCAGCGCGGCAGCCCACTCCAGCGCCTGACCCTCGGTCACGCCGTCGGCGGTGAGGACCGCGGTGACGGCGGGCTGGTTGCGGGTGAGCGTTCCGGTCTTGTCGACGGCGACGTGACGGATCGTGCCGAAACGTTCGAAGGCTGCACCGGACTTGATGATCACGCCGAACTTGCTGGCCGCGCCAATCGCGGCGACAACGGTGAGCGGCACCGAGATCGCCAGGGCACAGGGGCTGGCAGCGACGAGCACCACCAGCGCGCGGGTGATCCACAGCTCCGGGTCGCCGAACAGTGACCCGATCAGCGCGACCAGCGCGGCGAGGATCAGCACACCCGGCACCAGTGGCCGGGCGATCCGGTCTGCGAGGCGGGCTCGGTCGCCCTTCTCCGCCTGCGCCTGCTCGACGAGCTCGACAATCGTGGTCAGCGAGTTGTCGGTCCCCGCCGCCGAGGCCTCGACCTCGAGCGCCCCCGCCGTGTTGATCGCCCCGGCGGAAACTGCGTCACCAGGTTCGACCTCGACAGGGATCGACTCGCCGGTGATCGCGGAGGTGTCCAGGCTGGAGCGCCCGGAACGAACGACGCCGTCGGTAGCGATCCGCTCCCCAGGACGCACCAACATGACCTGCCCGATCGTGAGCTCCTTCGCCGTGATCTCCGTCTGCTTTCCGTCGACGAGCACGGTCGCGGTGTCGGGAACCAGCTTCAGCAGGGCCCGCAGACCACCGCGGGCGCGGTCCATCGCCTTGTCCTCGAGCGCTTCGGCGATCGAGTAGAGGAACGCCAGTGCGGCCGCCTCCTCGACGTAGCCGAGGATGACCGCGCCGACCGCGCTGATCGTCATTAGCAGACCGATGCCGAGCTTGCCCTTGAGTAGCTTCCGGATCGCACCGGGTGTGAAGGTCGACCCGCCCAGCAGCAGCCCGATCCAGAACAGCACCAGCGCCGGGATCTCCGCGCCGGACCATTCGCAGATCAGGCCCGCGAGGAACGCGACACCGGAGAACACCGGGACCATGATCCCGCGATCCTTCCACCACGGCCCATCATGGTCGTCGTCTTCATCGTCGACCACAGTCCCCTCCACCTGGGACTTCGTCACCGCGCTCACGCCCGCGCCTCCGTCCCGCAGCAGGCCGGCACGGTGCACGATGCATCCACGCACGGCGCGTTCTCGTCGACAGCCAGCGTCACATCCACGAGCGCGGTCAGTGCCGCAGCCAGATGCGGGTCCGCGATCTCATAGCGGGTCTGTCGACCCTCGGGCTCGGCAACGACGATCCCACAGTCGCGCAGACACGCAAGGTGGTTCGACACGTTCGAGCGGGTGAGCTCCAACTCGCGCGAGAGCACGGCCGGGTAGCTCGGCCCGCCGAGCAGGGTCATCAGAATCCGAGAGCGCGTCGAATCCGCCATCGCACGGCCAAGCCGGTTCATGACGTCGAGACGTGAAGCAATAGTCAGCATGTGATGACTATACAGCAGACAGTGACCTAAGCTCGAAGGGAAGGTCTTCACCTAGTCCACGTCGGGTGTCTCGCCATCACCTCCCCGATCGCCAGATCGGCTTGGTGGGTGACGACGTCGGGTCCCACCATCGTCGCCGTCAACGGGCGCTGCGGGATCGGGTGAGAGCAGCGGCGGTGAGCTCCTCCGGCGTGTGGCCGGTGCAGGTGGTGGCGCGGGCGCACCACCGGGCGAACAGTTCGGCGATGGGGTGGACGTGTTTGGCGGGGCGGGTGGCGCGGGTGACCTGCTGGCGCAGCCGGGTGATCTCCACAGGGTTGGGGGCGCGCCCGTGGGCGGCGTGGAACTCATGCCGTTCCTGTCGTGGTTCGAACGACGCACGGGCCGCGAGCTCGGTTTCGCCTCCGCGGTCGCCGACTCCAAGCAGACCCTGCTGTGCACCTACCTGTCGGCGGTCCTGCTCGTCGGCCTGGTGCTCAACAGCACCCTGGGGTGGACGTGGGCGGACCCCCTCGCCGCGCTCATCATCGCGGCCGTCGCGATCAAGGAAGGCCGCGAGGCCTGGCGCGGCGACGCCTGCTGCACACCCGCCTCAGTCCTGGTATCTGACAAGCAGAGCCCGGACGAGTCCTGTGACTGCTGCTTGCCGCGCTCGCCAGCACTAGATCGGGGTGACGTACCCGCTGATGACGCCCTGCAGCTGGCGGATCAGCGCGCCCCAGAGGCCGGTGGCCATGGCGATCCCGATGAGCACCAGGACGAGCCCGCCCACGATATTGATGGTCCGCAGGTTCCGCCGAAGGAAGCCCATCGCCCGAGTGGCCCACCCGAAACCCCACGCGATCGCCAAGAACGGCAGCCCCAGTCCCGCGCAGTAGGCGAGGCCCAGAACAGCTCCTCGGGATGCCGCGGCCGACTCGATGCTCAACGCTGAGATTGCCACGAGCGTCGGCCCGAAGCACGGCGTCCATCCGAGACCGAAGACGATGCCCAGCAGTGGTGCCCCGGCGAGCCCGGTCGCCGGGCGCCAGGACGGCTTGATGGCGCGCTGCAACATTCCCAGCTGCCCCATGAAGACCAGCCCCATCACGATGACAAGGAGCCCCAGGACGCGGGTGAGCAGGTCCTGGTGGCGCACCAGCTACCCGCCCAGGGCCCCGAACAGGGCGCCGTAGGCGACGAAGACTGCCGTGAAACCGGCAACGAACAGGCCGACACCGATCAGTAGTCGTCGCCTGGTCGTCTCGCCGTCGCTCAGGCCACCGACGTAGGCGAGGTACCCCGGCACCAACGGGAGAACGCACGGGGAGGCAAAAGACACCAGGCCGGCCAGGACGGCCAGCGGAACGGCGACGAGCAGCTGACCCGAGAAGACCATCTCGGCAACGCTCACTGGTCGAGTGCCGCCTCCACCGCGGCGCGCAGTTCCTCAGGCGAGTTCGCGGTGACCTTCTCACCATCCAGGAAGAAGGTAGGCGTCCCAGTCACACCCAGCGCGAGCCCGTCGTCGAAGTCCCGCGTCACGCGCTCGAGCGTCGTGGGGTCAGCGACGTCCTGGTCGTACTGAGCCAGATCCAGGCCCAGGTCGCCGGCGAAGCCGCGGAACACCTCCGCCTTGGACTCCTGCGCCTCGCCCCACTCGCCCTGCGTGACGTACATCATCTTGTACATCGCCTCGAGCTGGCCCTGCCGGCTGGCGGCCTCGACCGCCACGGCTGCGTTCTGCGCGTTGGCGTGCGACGGGATCGGGAAGTACCGCATGACCACGGTCAGCTCGTCGGCGAACTCCGCGCGGAGCTCCTCCACCGTTGGGTAGAACGCGCGGCACGACTCGCACTCGAAGTCCAAGAACTCCACCAGCACGGCTTCCTCTGCCTGGGCCTGCGACAGCACGTGACTGTCCTCCCGCACCAGGGACTCCCACGAGACCTCCCCCGAGACCTCGCTCGAGAAGCCGGCCGGTTCGGAGAACCACGCCCGAGCAACCAGTGCGGCGATCAGCGCCGCGAGGACGGCCAAAAGGAGGATGCGGGAGCGGCGAGTAGTCATCGAGATCCTTGGTCAGGGCACAGGTCACGAACCTGTGGGCAGAGGGTCCGGGACAGTATCTCAAGCCCACCTGAGACATCCCTGAGTGGGACATGCGTCACCGTTGGCTCGCGAACTTTGGAAGACGAGGGGGCTGCGGCGCGATCCGCCTCCGAACCCAGGTGGTGCACGTAGCGCGATGTGATGCCGAGGTCGGCGTGTCCGGCCCAGGCGCGCACAGTCGCCAGATAGACGCCTGCGGCGATCCAGACGCAGATCGCAGTGTGGCGGAGGTCGTGCACCGTCCGGCCACCCGCCTTGTTCGCCCAGTCCAACTGACGGGTGAAGCGGCCTCTGTGCATCGGCGGCATCAGCAGGTCACCGGCCGCACGACCTTCCATCCGCGACCGCAGGAACGGAAGAGCCGGTGCTGCCACCGGGACGTCACCCCGTCGCCCGGCCGCTGCCCATACGTGTGCTCTCATATCCGCGGAGCCGCCGACCGCCGTGCCCGACGGCCGCGGCACCCTCCTGTAGGGCTCCAGATGTCAGTTGCCCATGCCAGTGTCCATCCCATGGAGCGACCGCCGACCCCGGACTACTCGATGCTCGTCGTGAACTGCGGGGAGCTCAGCCATCAGAAGCGCCTCGATCCGCGCCGCGCCCCGTGCTGGTGACTACGCGTACCTATGGGGGGGACTGTCGAGCCCCTCGTGCTCGAAGCGGTCAGCACCGTCCGCGGCTACGTCTGTGTCCGCCAGAGCGCGACGGGTTGGCCCGAGTGGCTCGCCTGGGTCCCAGCTCGTGATGTCCAGCCACTGTGACCGACGGCGAATCTCGGGGCGGCTGCCAGGGCCGCCGAGGGGATCCTCTGCATCACGCCGGGGCGTGCTGTCCGGGCACCTCTCGGTGACGTTCCAACAAAGCCAGAGCCCAGGGCCCACGTGTTGCATCTGATGCATCAAAGCCCGGTGGGAGCCGAAGTGCCAGATGTGTCATGGATTCGAGGACGCCTATGGCTGGGTCCTCGAGGGGAGCTTCGTCTTAGATGCACTGTGGGTTCGACGCAATGTCGACGGTCGGGGCTTCGGTATCACGATGCAGAGCGGTCAGCGTCAATGCTTGTGGCCCACCCCGGCGCCGGCCGCGGAAGACGTTGCCGAGGTATGAAGCAGCGCTCGGGCTTGCTCGGGGGCAATCCGCCTTGAGGTGCTGTGGGCCGTCGGTGTCTCGGCGAGCTAGGCCGCATTGCTGATGAGTAGTCCGCGGCGTTCGGCGAGCTTCAGGACTCCTCGGGTGAGGTTGAGGCCCGGCGCATGCTGGCGGCAGACTGATCGCTGACAGCTCTCGTGTCGAGCGAGCATGTTGTCATCAGGGCGGATGTCGAGGACCTGTGGATCCCCGAACGAGCATGATGTGGATGACCAGCCGAAGCCTGGAGCTGGGGGACATCGCGAGCCAGGAGGTGGTCGTCCGCCGAGATCGCGTGGCGGCGTCACTATGGCGCCCCGGGGGTGCGTAGAGTTCGGCAAGAAACGTGGAGATGACACAAGGGGTGCAGTGATGGGGCTGGTCACGGCTGAGGGGCGAAAAGTCGGAGCGATCGGATCGGACCCGTCGACAATCGCGCCGGGCTCGGTTGTCGTGGTGCGGGATGAAGAGTGGCTCGTGCGTTCGACGGAGGAGACGAGCGATGGCCTGCTGGTCACCGCCCAAGGCCTGGGCGAACTGGTTCGGGACACCGAGGCAACTTTTTACGCGGCCCTCGACAAGATCGTCCCGCTTGACCCTGCGGCGGGGGTGGTGATCGCGGACAGCAGCCCGCAGCATCGCACGGCCCGGCTGTGGCTCGAGTCGACGATTCGCAAGACAGCGGTGCCGCTTGGCGACCAGTCATTGACAGTGTCGGCCAGGGCGCTCGCAGACCCTCTGAGCTATCAGCAGTCAGCGGTGCGCAAGGCACTGGACCCGGCCAACCTGCGTCCACGTATCTTGCTCGCCGATGCGGTGGGGCTGGGCAAGACTCTTGAGATCGGCATGATCCTGGCTGAGCTGGTGCGTCGTGGCCGTGGCGACCGGATCCTTATCGTGACGCCGCGTCATGTGCTCGAGCAGATGCAGCACGAGATGTGGTCGAGATTCGCCCTACCCTTTGTCCGTCTCGACTCTGCTGGTATCCAGCGGGTGCGGCAGAAACTGCCATCGACACGTAATCCATTCACCTTCTACCGTCGGGTGATCATCTCGATCGACACGCTGAAGTCCGACCGCTACCTGGCCCATCTGTCCAAGCAGCGGTGGGATGCAGTGGTCATCGATGAGTCCCACAACCTATCGAACGCGTCGACTCTTAACAACCGCCTGGCGCGGGTGCTGGCTCGTAATGCGGAGTCGCTCATCCTCGCGTCTGCGACGCCGCACAATGGCAACCCGCAGTCCTTTGCCGAGCTCATCCGTCTGCTGGACCCGACGGCGGTGCGTCCTGATGGGTCATTGGACGAGGAGGAGGTCGCCCGGCTGGTGATCCGCCGTCACCGGCACAGCCCTGAGGTCGCAGGGGTCGTGGGGGCGGACTGGGCTGAGCGCCAGGAGCCACAGAACCTGCTGGTGCCCGCGTCTGCGGCCGAGAACGTGGTGGCCCAAGAGCTGGGCGATGTCTGGCTGCGTCCGGTCGGCGGGGTCAGCCCATACTCGGGGCAGGCTTCCGGACTCTTCCCATGGGCGCTGGCCAAGGCATTCCTGTCGTCGCCAGCCGCCCTGCGGGAGACTGCGACGGAGCGTCGGCGACGTCTGGGCTCGGGCCCGGCTGCAGACGCTGAGCGCTCTGCCCTGACCCACTTGATCGAGCTCACTGACGCGGCGACGACGACCTCGTCGGCCAAGTATGTGCGGTTGGTGGAACACCTACGAGAGGTGGGGATTGGCAAGGGGTCCTCGGCTCGAGTGGTGGTATTTGCCGAACGCATCGCAACCCTGCGCTGGCTGCAGGACCACCTGCCCAAAAGCCTCGGTCTACCCACGGGAGCTATCGAGATCATGCACAGTGGTCTGCCCGACGAGGAGCAGCAGCGCGTAGTCGAAGCATTCAAGCAAGAGAGCTCTGCCATCCGTGTACTGGTGACGGGCGATGTGGCCTCCGAGGGCGTCAACCTGCATGCGCAGTGTCACGAACTTGTGCACTACGACATTCCGTGGAGCCTCATTCGCATCGAGCAGCGCAACGGGCGCATCGACCGCTACGGCCAAAAGTTCCCGCCGCGCATCACCGCCCTCCTCCTTGAGACTGACGCCCAGACGTTCACGGGCGATCTGCGGGTGCTCACCCGGCTGGTCGAGAAGGAGCACGAAGCGCACGGCGCACTCGGCGATGTTGCCTCTCTCATGGGGCGCTACGACGTTAAAGCTGAAGAGGAAGACATCCGCAAGGTGCTCGCCGGCGAGCGGGATCTCGAGGACGTCGTCCGGTCGGTCGAGGACGTGACTGAGGCCGATGACCTGACCGGCTTGTTCTTCCGGATGTTCGATGAGCCGCAGACGCCTGCCACCGCCCCGCAGCCTCCCCAGGCCCTCACGACGGCGACGAACTCGGGGCTGTACCCGGACGAGGTTTCCTACCTCGACGATGCCCTGCACGCCGCCTACATCGACCCGAGTGGTCCTGTGTCTGACCGCGGGGTTATGTGGCGCCGCGACGACGCCTTCGGGACGGCCGAACTCGTGCCGCCGCGTGACCTAGTCCAGCGCCTTGAGGTCCTGCCCCAGACATACCTGGCCGACAGGCAGGTGACGTCCAGGCTCGTTCTCGCGACGACCCCGGCACGGGGCCGGTTGCGCCTGGCTGCTGCACTTACGGACACGAGCATGTCGAGCTGGCCGGACGCGCACTTCCTCGGTCCATTGCACCCGGTTCTCGAGTGGGCCTCCGACCGCGCGCTGGCGACGTTGGGGCGCAATGAGGTCTTTGCCGTGCGTGGCGAAGTGGACGCGCCGACAGTGCTGCTGCTGGGCACCTTGACGAACCGGCGTGGGCAGGTGGTTTCGGCTGCGTGGTTGACGGCGCAGTTCCCGGACATGGAGAACATCGCCTTCGCGATCATGACCCCGCATGAGTCCGTCGCCGCTGCCTTGGCCGAGTGCGGGTGGCAGGGCAAGCAGGTGAACGCAGGACCGATTGGTGGCGCTCAGGACCTGACCGCGCTCATCCGCCCGGCGGTTCACAAGGCCCGCTCCCAGATGCGTGACGTGTTTGCTGCCGCCGAGACGGACGTCGCCAGCCGAGTGGCGCGGTGGTCGGAAAAGCTGGACGGCTGGGATGCGGAAGCTGGTGCGTTGATCCAGCGCAACGAGTTGCGTCAACACAGGGTGAGGGTCGAGCAAGAGCGTGAGCTGGTCGAGGCGATGAATCCAGACCGTCAATTGGTGCGCCCGCTGGTGGTCGTCGTCCCGCAGAACTTTGGGCAGATCCGTGGAGGGGTGCAGGCATGAGCATGTCGGATGCGATCGTCATCGGCGAGGGCTGGATTTCGGAGCACTACTTCACGACCGAGGCCAAGGCACAGTCGTTCCAGGCGAAGGTACTCGAGCGTCGCAAGGTGTGGGATACCGAGGCGGCGGAGAAGCGCCCGACGATGCGTTCGCGGTTAGCCGAGGCCCGGCAGCAGTTGGAGATCGACTTGGCCGCGCTAGGTGAGCACGCTGACGCGCAGAGCGCTCGGACTGCTACCGAGGACGTGCACCGCCGCCTCATGGTGGTTCTCGGTCTGACCTCGCACGGCCTGCACATCCGTGAAGATGGCCCGGTCCTGCACGTGTCAGCTCCGGGTATCACGAAGGGTGCCCCGCTTGCTGTCGTGCTGGCACGTCCTGCGGACACGATCGACGAGGTACTCGCCAAGAATGGCGCGACCCTCAACGAGCCGTTCCTCCTCGGGGACGACGGCACGCAGCCTGCGTCGGCTGCGCTCACGTCGGCGGCCCGCCTGGTCTCAGCGCTCTTCGTGTCCGAGGGCGCACCTGACTTCGTCCTCGTCCTTGCCGGCCGGTGGGCTGTACTGGCTGAACGGGAACGCTGGGCCGAGGGCCGTTACCTGGCCGTCGATGTCCAGCTGGTGTGCGAGCGGAATGACGCCAGTCGCGGTGGGGAGATCGACCGGATGCTCACCTGCCTGGGCGCGGAGTCGGTGGCGCCTTCAGCCGACGGGGACATCTGGTGGCTGAGCATCCTCGCGGAGTCCGTAAAGCACACCGTCGGTGTCTCGCAGGCACTGCGTGACGGGGTCCGACTGTCGATCGAGCTCATCGCGAACGAGGTGGTAGCCCGCCGCAGGGCTCAGGGCCTCGAGCCGTTGCCGACGTCGGAGTCGCAGGTGCTCGCCAAGCAGGCGCTGCGTTTCCTATACCGCATCCTCTTCCTCCTGTACGCCGAGGCATCGCCCGAGTTGGGCGTGTTGCCCATCGGTGTACCGGAGTACGCCCAGGGGTACAGCCTGGACCGGTTGCGGGAGCTGGTCCAAGTCGAGCTCGCGTCACCCCAGGCGCAGAACGGCACGCACCTGTACGACTCGCTCGGCATCCTGTTCGCGCTTGTCGAGACGGGGCATACGCCGAAGGTCGACCCTTCCTGGGAAGGCAGGGACGGCTCAGCCTTTGCGGACGGGCTGACCTTCAACTCTCTGCGCGCCGATCTATTCCGCCCTGTGGCCACGGCGCACATCGATGCTGTTCGCCTGGGGAACAGCACGCTCCAGGAGGTGCTTGCGCACTTGTTGCTGAGCAAGGAGTCGCGTGGGCGCGACCGCGGTTTCATCTCCTACGCCGAGCTGGGCATCAACCAGCTGGGCGCGGTGTACGAGGGTCTAATGTCCTACACGGGGTTCTTCGCCGACAGCGACCTGTACGAAGTCGCTAAGGGCGGTGATGCATCCAAGGGCTCCTGGGTCGTGCCGATGGACCGCATCGAGGGCATTGACCCAGATGACTTCGTCACGACCCTTGACCTCGCGAGTGGTGCCCGCACCCCCGTGGTCCACCCCGCTGGCAGCTTCGTCTTCCGGCTGGCGGGCCGTGAACGGGAGCAGTCTGCCTCCTACTACACACCCGAGGTACTCACCAAGTTCACCGTCGGGCAGGCCCTAGAGGAGTTGCTCGACCAGGACGACCAGACTACTTCCGCAGCCGATATCCTCACTATGAGCGTCTGCGAACCCGCGCTCGGCTCAGGTGCGTTCGCCATCGAGGCCGTGCGCCAGCTAGCGGAGCAGTACCTGCGCCGCCGTCAGGACGAACTGGGCGAGAGGATCGACCCGGACGATTACCCGCGCACGCTCCAGGAGGTCAAGGCCTACTTGGCGCTGCACAACGTCTACGGGGTCGACCTCAACGCGACAGCCGTCGAGCTTGCGGAAATATCCCTGTGGCTCGACACCATGGTCGAGGGACTGTCGGCTCCGTGGTTCGGTCTGCACCTGCGACGTGGCAACTCCCTCATCGGTGCCCGACGGGCGACTTTTAGGCGCGACCAGGTGACCTCGAGGGCCTACCTCAAGGACATACCGACGGATCGGCCACTGAGCGCCCTTGCCTTGCCTCGTGATGACGCGCCGCCGGACGGTGGGGGCGTGCACCACTTCCTGCTGCCGTCACTAGGCTGGGGCTCCGCAGTGGACGCTAAGGAGGCCAAGGCGCTCGCGCCCGAGGCAATGGGACGGCTCAGGTCCTGGCGACGAACCATTCAGGCGAAGCCGACCCAGAAGCAGACCGAGGCGCTTGTGGACCTCAGTGGACGGGTCGAGAGCCTGTGGCAGATGGCCTTGCGACGCCTCGACATCGCCGAGCAGGAGATCCGCCGGGCGATCCCTGTGTGGGGGAGCGAGGCCTTGCCCTCCGGAGGGACCGTGCAACGTGAGCAAATCGAAGAAGCACTCGCGGACGTCAAGGGCGCGTACATGAGGCTGCGCCGCGTCATGGACGCATGGTGCGCGCTGTGGTTCTGGCCGTTGACCGACACGTTGACGACCTTTGTCGGCGACGACGGTCAACGGGAGCGGATCTTGCCGCCGAGCATGGATGACTGGATTGACGCGCTGCGCGGGCTGCTCGGCTCCCAGGGACAAGGTGGCTCCGGACGCGGGAAGAACTGGCGCGGCGGGAACCAGACCTTGGGGGCCGGGTCCGCCTGGGATGAGTTGGGGGAGCTGGAAGCACTCGACCTTGGGCTGGCCAGTGCGTCCACAGTCGAAGCTGTTCTTGCCCGGCACAGGTGGCTTGGTGTGTGTGAAGCCGTTGCCGAGAAAGAGGGCTTCTTCCACTGGGAGTTGGACTTCGCGTCGGTGTTTGCGCGTGGTGGGTTCGACCTGCAGGTAGGGAACCCGCCGTGGGTGCGTCCTCGGTCTGACGTTGACGCGCTTATGGCTGAGGGAGATCCTTGGTGGCAGCTGGCGGTCAAGCCGTCGGAGGAGGCGCGGGCGGCGAAGCGGGAGGCGACGCTTGCGTTGGCGGGGATGACGGAGCTAGTGGTGGACGGGACTGTTGGCGTAGCGGTGACTGCTGCCTTCGTTGGGGCCGCCCAAGAGTATCCGCACCTGACTGGGCTGCAGCCTGACCTGTACCGCTGCTTCATGGAACAGACGTGGCGGCACGGATCGAGGCAAGGAATTACAGGGCTGATTCACCTGGAGTCGCACTTTACGGATGAAAAAGCCGGACTGTTGCGATCCGCGACGTACCTGCGACTTCGGCGTCATTGGCAGTTCATCAACGAATTGCGGTTGTTTGAGATTCAGCATCAGAAGACGTTTGGTGTCAATGTTTATGGCCGCGTGCAGGAGGCGCCTAGCTTCCTCCACGCTGTATCGCTCTACCATCCTGACACTGTTGAGAGATCGCGCGTCCATGATGGAAGTGGGCTTGAGCCAGGCATCAAAAATGAGCAGGGTGACTGGGACACACGACCCCATGCTGATCGGATCGTGCGTGTGGATGACAGCGTGCTGCGTGAATGGCACGCCACTCTCGAGACTTCAAAAGTTCCACTTCGTCGGACGCAGATGGTCTACGCGGTCAACAGGTCGACTGCTCAGGTGTTGGAAAAACTATCCCACAGTCCACGAGTTGGCAGCGTTGGGCTGAAATTTTCGTCAGGTTGGCACGAGAAGAGCGACCGCACGAAGGGGCATTTTGTATCCGATTGGGGTTCTCCGAAATTGTGGGAAGATGTGATTCTTCAGGGATCGCATATTTTTGTCGGAACATCTTTCTACAAGTCGCCAAATTCAACCATGAAGAACAAGGATGACTGGGCTTCGGTTGATGTGGAATCATTGGCGTCAAACGCAGTTCCAATCACGATATACAAGCCTTCTGGCAAAGAATATGATTACGATTGTGCGTACACTGAATGGGGAGACGAAGAGGGCCCCAAGCCGGCTCGCGACTACTATCGAGTGGCATGGAGGGCGATGGCTGCCAACACGGGAGAGAGGACGTTGGCGCCGGCAATTATTCCGCCAGGGGCAACTCATGTCCATGGGGTTGCTTCTCTCGGTTCGCCCTGGCTGTCGTCATCGGATCTGATACTGGTGGCTGCGTTCCTCGGGTCGCTAGTGCATGACTTCTCCATTCGTGTTGCTCCGAAGTCGACGATCTCTGGAGGATCGATCTCACGTCTGCCATTCTCCAGGTCTGGGTTCGAGACGCAGATTGTTTTTCGAGCCCTACGTCTCAATGTGCTCTCAGATACGTTTTCTGATCTTTGGAATGAGACTCATGTGCCATCGTCAGAGGAGTTTTTCTGGACAGGTGGAATTCCTTACATCGGGCGCCCTGAGCTTGGCGACGTCACCGACCTCTGGACATCGACCTCGCCGCTGCGCAGAGCTGCCGACCGCCGCCAGGCCCTCCTCGAGATCGACGTTCTTGTAGCCCTCTCCCTCAACCTCACCGCCGACGAGCTCTGCACCATCTATCGCACCCAGTTCCCAGTCCTTTATGGCTACGACCGCAACACATACTTCTACGACGCCAACGGCCGTCTGGTCCCCAACGAGGTCCTCACCGTCTGGCGAAAGAAGTGTGACTCGATCACAGAGGTTGAGCGCAAGGCCGTGCACCCTGGCTCGGACGTGGAGTACACCTACGAGCTCCCCTTCGTCACCCTCGACCGTGAGGCCGACATGCGTCAGGCGTACGCGCACTTCGAGATGCTTCTGAAGGATCAGTTGTGAGCGAGCTGCTTCCTACGGTCCAGGCCGCGCGTGTACGGGGGAGTCTCCTCGACTATCTGACCACCACATTCGCCCTGACTGACGTGGATGCGCAAGACGCCCTGGATCGATTCCTGTCCCATCCGGATAGCGGCATGTTCAAGGGACCTTACATCCGCCTATGTCTGCCTTTCAGGCCAGCCGACGAGGGGTGGCGCGAGACACTCGAGTGGTATGAAGGCTTCACACCGTACGGTCATCAGGCAGCCGCCTTTGCCCGTCTGGCATCGTCGTCAGGCGGGCGGGAAAAACGACCGTTGCCGACGATGGTCACCACGGGTACCGGTTCAGGTAAGACCGAGGCATTCCTCTACCCGATCATCGACCACGTGCTGCGCGCCCGCCGTGAGGGCGTCACCGGTACCAAGGCGCTCATTCTCTACCCGATGAACGCCCTTGCCAACGATCAAGCCCTGCGCCTTACGCAGATGCTTACCAGCCACTCGGAACTGTCGGGTATCACTGCCGCGCTTTACACGGGGCAGGACGGCCCTACCCGCACGATGGTCACCGCGGACGGGCTGATTACCGATCGCGGCATTATCCGCGACGAGGCCCCGGACATTCTGCTCACCAACTACAAGATGCTCGACCAGTTGCTGCTGCGCCATGAGGACCAGGAGATCTGGCGGCAGAGCGCCACCAGCTTGCAGTACCTCGTGCTTGATGAGTTCCACACCTATGACGGCGCGCAAGGGACCGACGTCGCGATGCTGCTGCGTCGCCTCGGCCTCGCGCTCAAGTCCCACTGGGCTGACGACGACCCACACCTAACCGCAGCCGACTGGGCCCGACCGCTCGGGCGCATCACCCCCGTCGCAACGTCAGCAACCCTCGGGGACAAGGGCGATCCTACGGCGATGGTCGACTTCGCCCACACTGTCTTCGGCGAGGAGTTCGGTGACGGGGCAGTTGTCACAGAGTCCCGTCTCCGCCTTGACGAGTGGGAGGCCGACGCTGTGGAGACCGTTGCCGCACTTGGCCTGCGTCCGCTCGACATCGCCCAGATCAGTGCCCCCGCCCTGAACGCGGCCGCCAAGAGGCTCGGGCCGGACCCTGACGGAGCCGCGCTGGCCCATGTGGTCCTGAGGCACCTCTACGAAGGCAACCTGGCCGTCTTCGACCGCGCACTCGGGACCGTGGGCGCTGACGTCCTCCTCTTGGCTGTCCAAGCACACCCCCTCGTCCATGCGCTTGCGGCATCTGCCAGTGACGCCATCGCCGTTGCCGACCTCGTGGCAGCCGTGCTCGGTACGACGGCTCAGTCTTCGCCCAGTGCCGCCAGCATCGGCAACGGCTGGGAGATGGCTATCGCTCATGTCGTCGCCATGCTCGGGCACGTGCGCGCCGTCGTTGGACGGGCTGCGCTATCCGTCGATGTCCACCTGTGGATCCGTGAGCTCACGCGCATCGACCGGGCAGCCGATTCCGCCACGGCCTTTCGGTGGAGCGACGACGGCCCACCCGTCGTCGACACCGTCGACGTCCGCCCGTCCTTCCCCGCCGTCTACTGTCGCCACTGCGGGCGGTCTGGGTGGGGCATCGCGCTAGCCCCTGTCGGCCTTGACCTCGCGGTCGACGATGAGAAGATCCGCCGCGACCACGCCATCCATGAGGGTCGCTTCCGAGCGCTCCTCTATGCACCAGCCGAGGCCGACCACGCCTACTTCAACGATGGCGGACCGAGCGAAGGTCTCATGTGGTTCTCCGTCCGCGGCCGCACCCTCCTCACCGAGGTGGCTGAGGACGACCCCGACCTTCGGGAGGGGTGGATCCTGCCCGTCCTGACCGGGACCGGCTCCGACAGTGACCAGTCCGCTCGCAATGACGACTGCCCCTCCTGCGGGCAATCCGACGGCATCCGCTTTCTCGGAAGCGCCATCGCGACCCTCCTGTCGGTCTCGCTGTCAACTCTCTTCGGTTCTGCCGTGCTTGACCGTCATGAGAAGAAGGCCCTCGTCTTTACCGACTCCGTCCAGGACGCCGCCCACCGTGCCGGATTCGTCCAGGCTCGCTCCCACACACTCACCCTGCGCGCTGTGCTGCGTGACGCAGTCAAGGACGGTGCCCTCACCCTCGACTCCCTCGTCGACGAAGTCATCCGGCGGGCAGGTGACGACACCTTTGCCAGGTACCGCATCATCGCCCCGGACTGCGCCGACCGGGCGTCCTTCACCGAGTTCTGGACCACACCGACCCTGCGCGGCGTCTCGGCGACCATCCGTTCTCGTGTGCGCCGCCGCCTGCTCTTCGACGCGGTCATGGAGTTCGGACTCAATTCCCGCACTGGACGTACCCTCGAACTCACCGGGACTGTCGTCGCTGAAGTCGAGGCCGGGCACCCGGCCAAGATGGCGGGAGCCGCTCGCGCTGCACTCCAGGGCTTCCCCATGCACGATAACCTCGACGGACAGGGCACTGACCCCGACGACGCGATCCTTATCCAGTGGGTCCGCGGAGTGCTCGATCGCCTCCGCACCCAGGGCGCCGTCGACCACCCCTGGTTCACGCAGTACCGTGCCGAGGACGGCGCACGCTGGCCCATCTGGGGTGGACGCCCACGCAGCGAAGGCATGCCCGCTTTCCCACGGGGACGTCCCGCGCCCGCCTACCCGCGCGTGGGCGGCCTCGTCGGTACCTCCGGCGACCTCGGCCTCGACCCGGTGACCTCCGCCAAGTCCTGGTACGCCGTCTGGACCTCGAAGGTCCTTCCCGTGAGCCCGTCCGACGGCGGCCGCCTCGTGCGGCATCTGCTCGACCGCCTCGCCAAGGACGGGGTGCTCGTCGAGAGCACGAGCAAGTCAGGCGCGACGGTCTACGCCATCCCGATGTCTGGCGTCGTCCTCGTTCCGACTGACGACTACGCCCTCGAGGGCGAGCAACACATGCTCGCCTGCTCGCTGTGCCACGCGGTTACCCCTGGGTCAACGACGGTCGTCGACCAGCTCGACGGTGCACCGTGCCTTTCCGTACGCTGCCGGGGGCACCTCGAACGCGCCCCGCTCATGGCCGATGGGTTCTACCGCACTTTGTACTCGTCACCGGATATGCGCCGGGTAGTCGCGCGCGAGCACACGAGCCTGCTCGACGACGCGACGCGCCTCGTCTACGAGGACGGTTTTAGGGGATCGTATGACGACCCTCAAGCGCCCAACGTGCTCGTGGCGACTCCCACTCTCGAGATGGGCATCGACATCGGCGACCTGTCCGCCGTCTTCCTTGCATCGCTCCCACGCACCGTTGCCTCCTACGTGCAGCGGGTCGGACGCGCGGGCCGCCTGACCGGCAACGCGCTCAACCTCGCCTACGTGACCGGCCGCGGTGACCACCTGCCCAAGCTTGGCGACCCGCTCTCCGTCATCAACGGCGAGGTCCGGCCACCGGCAACCTACCTCGAGGCTGAGGAGATTCTGCGCCGTCAGTTCACAGCGCATCTCGTTGACGCGTTTGCCCGCGACAGTGGTCGCCGCCATCCACGGAAGGCCGGCGGCGCGATCGGCTCGGCCGAGGCCGCCTCCTTTCTCGGCGACCTGATCGCTCACGCCGAGGGCGATGCCCCGGCCCACCTCAATAGGTTCCTTGGCACCTTCGCTACCCTCGGCGACGGAATCGAGGCCGCCCTGCGCAGCTGGGTCCTCCCTGTCGATGGGCCCGGCACAAGCGCCTTCGCAGCTCATCTGCAGACCGCGAGCCACCGCTGGCAGAATACCGTCCAGACGCTCAAGCACCGCCTCGACGCCATCGAGACGGCTGTGCCTGAGCTCGAGAAGAAGGCACAGTCGCCGGCAAGTACCGACGAGGACCGCCGCTCGCTCCGCTCCGCCCAGACCGCAAGGCGATTGACTCTCGGGCAGCTGGGCCACCTGCAGGGCGAGTACTGGATCGGTGTCCTTGAGGAGTACGGAATCTTGCCCAACTACACCCTCCTCGACGATACGGTCACGCTCGATGTCGGGTTGAGTTGGACTGACCCCGACACCAACACGTTCCAGAGCGAGCACGCTCAGATCCAACGCGGCTCCGCCCAAGCCTTGCGCGAGTTCGCCCCAGGTGCGACGTTCTACGCCCGCGGCTACGAGATCATGATCGACGCACTCGACCTCGGTATGGACGGTGAGGCCGTCCGCCCATGGGTCTTCTGCCCCGC
This sequence comes from Sanguibacter gelidistatuariae, assembly GCF_900096585.1. GTDB lineage: Bacteria > Actinomycetota > Actinomycetes > Actinomycetales > Cellulomonadaceae > Sanguibacter > Sanguibacter gelidistatuariae. Next base: position 8,816 of record NZ_FMYH01000006.1, on the reverse strand, counting down.
ATGCGGGTATGGGGCCGACGTCGAGGCCACCGGCCAGGTCCAGGCTGTCGTTTCCTGTCCGCGATGTGGTTCCTCCTCGATTGCCGACACCGGTCAGCTGGTCGATGTCGTCGAGCTCACCCACGTCTCAGCCGAGTTGCGCCGGGACGAGGTGATGATCTCCGATCGTGCCGAGTCTCGCGTCGGCGCCTCCTTCCAGGTCTTCACAGCGGCCGACATCGACCCCGCGAATATCGGATGCCAGTGGTTCGTCGAGTCCACCGGCATGGGCTGCACTTATATGAAGGCCATGACCATCCGGTGGCTCAACGGCGGGGTTCCTGGGCATGGGGGGGCGAGGGTCATCAGCGGGCAAGAGGCATCGGTCGCACTCTTCCGCATCTGCGCAGGCTGCGGACAGAAAGACACAAACACCGGACGCAACCACCCCCGCGAGCACCGTCCCTGGTGCCAGTTCCGGGATTCTGTCACCGAGAGCACCCGCTCCGTCGCGCTGTCCCGCACCCTGCACACCCAGGGCCTAGTCGTCCGCCTACCGTACTCGGTCACGATCGGGGACCCCTTCGCAGTCCCGAGCTTGTCTGCAGCCCTCCTGCTGGGGCTCCGCGAGCAGGTCGGCGGGCACCCCGACCACATTCAGATCGCGCAGATCGTCGACCCGACTTACTCCGACGGCTCGGACAACCATGATGCTCTCCTCCTGCACGACATCGTCCCTGGCGGGACCGGGTATCTTGCCGAACTTGCCTCACCCCGACGGCTACGGGAACTCATCACGCTTGCCTGGCAGGTTGTGCATGACTGCGAGTGCCAGCACGAGGACAGGCTCGCCTGCCACCGCTGCCTGCTGCCCTTCGTCCAGGGAGGCGCGGTCAAGCACATCTCGCGTGCCGCGGCCCAGCGGCACCTTGCCGCGCTCCTCGGCCTAGCCGCCGACGCGGAGACTGCCGACCAAGCCGAGTGGGAAGTCACCGATATCCCGCCCAGCTCCAACCCCGAGTCGCACCTTGAACAACGATTCCGCAAGGTGGTCGTCGAGCGCCTGCGCACACTGGGAGCAGCGATCACCGAGGTGCCTGGCGCCTGGGGCAACACGGTTCGGTTCGTCCTGCCCGACGGTAGTCGGCGGTGGACCCTCACCCCGCAGGTCAACCTGGAGAGCTCCAAGCCCGACTTCGTCCTGGAGTCCAACGACATGACCATTCCGCAGGTCGCCATCTTCACCGATGGTCATGCTTTCCATGCCGTGGCAGCGCACAACCGACTCGCCGACGATGCCGACAAACGCAGAATCTTGCGAGACACCGGGCGTCTAGTCCTCTCGGTCTCGGCGCAAGACGTGCGAGCCGCTGAGGAGAGCGCAACCGTACCGCCCGGGTGGTTCGACGAATCGATAGTGGCTCGACTCCTACCCCAGGCCGTGTTCATGACGACACCTTCCGCATACGCCGGGCTGGCCAAGGGGCCCATCGACTCGCTCATCGACTGGATGACGGATCCCTCACCAGAGGGACGGCGTGTAGTCGCGCGTGCAGTGCCGATGTTCTTGCGCTCTGGCGCGGACAGCTTCACCGCTGCGCAAGACCGCACGCTAGCTGAGATCGCCGCCGACCGCCTCCAAGAGATTGCGGTTCCAGAAGGTCCTCGCAGGATCGCGGTATGGCGTTGCGGCGCCCTGGCTGTCGCGATCGAGCCACGGACCTCCGTTATCGACGTCGCCCTAGTCCTGGACGACCGTGACGAGGCACTCGATGTCGCCCACGGCGATGCCTGGCGTGAGTGGCTCCGTCTGGGCAACCACCTTGCACTGCGTGACTGGCCAACGACGATCACGACTCTGTCCCAGGTCCTAGCTGCCCCTGCGCAGAGCCAGCTGGACATGAGAGTCGATCCTCGTCTAGCCACTACACCCGAGTCGGACACTGACTGGACACCGGACTGGAGGGCAGCTCATATGAGCTCCGCCCCTGGCGCTGAACGCGAGCTGGTGGCGGCGTTGGCAGGCATCCCCGGTGTGACCGCGCCGAACATCGGGGTCGAAGGGCCGGAAGGGATCCCGATCGACATTGCCTGGCCTGCCCACAAGGTCGCCGTCGCCCCGGTGACCATGCCCGAGGTCGACAGGGCTGATCTGCTCGCCGCAGGCTGGCGCCTTGTCTCTTCCGACCCCGCCACGATCATCGCCACGCTGTTCGCCACGGCCGGAACCACCGCACCTGAGCACGACGAGGAAGTGAACTGATGCCCACCATCATCATGACCAGATGGCCCGTGAAGCTTGACGGATCTGTCAAGGCCAAGGCCATGACGTTCCTGCAGAAGCTCTCGGCCGACGACACGACACCCGGACTTCATGTCGAGCCGATCAGACAGTCGGTCGACTCGCGGGTACGCACTGGCAGGGTTGATGACTCCTACCGCGCGGTCATGTTCCGCCTGGACGGCTCGGGAGAGACGCACTACGTCATCCACGGCGTCTGGCAGCACGATGAGGCAATTGCCATCGCAGGGCGCCTCCGACTCAAAGTGAATCCTGTCAATGGGCTCCCACAGATCGAAGAAGCCACCCCGCTATCCGCTGTCACCCAGGCACCAGCAGTGCAGTTCTCGGTCGACTCAACCTTGACCGCACCCACTGCCATCGCCCCACCCCCTGACGTCGCGGCCGTCCAAGCGGTGGCGGCTCAACCACTCCTCGAACGGCTCGGGCACAGCCGTGAAGCCCTCGTCGACCGGCTCGGTGTCCCAGCAGCCGTCGCTGACGCGGCGATGGCTGCCACCGACGAGGACGCTGTCCTGCAGCTCGCTCAACGGCACGAAGGCTGGCTTGGCCTCATGCTCGTAGACCTCGCCACGGGCGACTCGATCGAGACGATCGTCGCCCGCATGGAGATTGAGGAGGCGCCGGACACAGGCGACGAGGACGAGGATCTGCTGACCTCTCTCAAGAGGTCCGCTGCCCAAGCGCAGTTCAGCTTCATCGAGGACCAGGAGGAGCTCCGCCGAGTGATCGAGTCGGGCGACTTCGGGGCCTGGCGGATCTTCCTCCACCCTGCTCAGCGCCGTTACGTCGAAAAGTCGTTCTCCGGACCGTTCCGCCTCTCGGGCGGCGCAGGCACAGGCAAGACCGTCGTCCTTGTCCACCGTGCACGTGCTCTCGCGCGACAGGAGCCCGGCGCGCGCATCGTCATGACCACCTTCACGACGAACTTGGCCGACGCGCTCCGAGACGGCCTGACCGAGCTCGATCCTCGCATGCCCATCGCTGACGGCCTTGGCCGGCCCGGAGTACGGATCTGCGGCGTCGATGCTCTCGCTGCGGAGGTCATCCGTGCGGCTGGAGCCGGGATTTCTGAGGCCGTCCACACAGTTCTCGGGGATGTGCGCAACGACCTGACCGGCCGTGTGCCGAGCGCGCGGTGGCGAGCAATCGTAGACGCGGCCCACACCACGTTGCCGACTGAGGTCGCCAACGACACCTTCCTCGCCGCGGAGTACACGACCGTCATTCTGCCGAACCGGATCCGGACAGAGGACGAGTATCTCCGCGTTCGTCGCCCGGGCAGGGGGACTGCACTTGACCGGGCCAAGCGGCGGGCGGTGTGGGCACTCGTCGCCGCCTACCGGGCCCAGAACCGAATCGACGGCCAGCTCGACTTCGCAGAGGCCGTTACGGTCGCTGCTGCCTACCTCGAAAGTGCAGGAACAACGCCCCGGCATCTCGCCGACCACGTCCTCGTCGACGAAGGGCAGGATCTCAGCCCCGGGCACTGGCAACTGCTACGCGCGCTCGTGGCACCCGGCAAGGATGACCTGTTCATAGCCGAGGACTCCCATCAGCGGATCTATGGAGCGCGAGTGGTCCTCGGGCGTTACGGAATACGTATCGTCGGGCGCTCACAGCGGCTTACTCTCAACTACCGCACGACCGCACAGAACCTGCGGTACGCAATGACCGTCCTCGAGGGTGGCAGCTACCTGGATCTGGAAGACAATCCGGAGAGCACGGGATACAGGTCCGCCCGGAGCGGACCAGCGCCGACGGTGGTGGACGTAGCGTCTATCGGGGCGGAGCTCGCAACTGCTGCAAAGTTCATAGAAGGGTGGTTGTCGCAGAACACCCCTCCGGAGACCATTGCCGTCCTAGTGCGCGACCGATACCAACGGGACCGAGTTGTCGTCGCCTTGGCGGACCGTGGGATTGGTGCTCGTGCAGTCGATCGAGACCGTCCGGGTGTGGGCCGGGTTTTGGTTATGACAATGCATCGTGCCAAAGGCCTCGAATTCTCCAAGGTGGTTCTTGCGGGGATGGTTGAGCCTGAAAGTACTCGCCGGGCCGCTGGCTCTGAAGCTGACGATGCGGAGACGTTGGAGGCGGAGTTGCGGGACCGATCGCTCATCTATGTTGCGGCGACGAGGGCGCGGGATGAGCTCGTGGTGTTGCGTAGGCGATGAGTCTGCGCCAACTAGTTGCGATGTCCAGGGCTCTTGTTGGGTCTGGTGGTGAGCGGTTGCCATCAGTCTTGGCTCGACGGTGATTGTTGACGTGTATTCATCCCGGCAGATTACCTAGCCCTTGAATATCTGACGAGAATGTGCTGTGCGTCTGGCGCCGGCTTCGAAGGTGGAGCGCGCTCAACAGCTTCGGCCAAAGTCACTCCTCTGCTGAAAGCAGGACATGGCTACTTTCGCATGTAAGGGCAGCGCGTGGGCTACCGGTGAGTGATTTGGCATGGCTTCAGCGGGTCCCTCAGTCGCTAGTGTGGCCCCCTCGCCCTGGGCGTGAGAGAAGCCCCTCGAGAGCTCCAAGGTGACGGTCGCGCGTGATGGTCATCGGGTGCCGGTAGATCTCGGCGGTGATGATGATCGATCGGTGCCCAAGAGTGTCGGCGATGTCTTCAATCCGCATGCCAGCCGCAGACATGAGGCTCGCCGCAGCATGGCGCAGCAGGTGGGGGTGGAAGTGCCCGAGCCCAGCCCGGGTGGCAACAGCCTGAACGCCGCGACGCACGTTGGACGGGTTGAGTGGCGTACCAAGCTCCGAAGTGAACACGAGGTCGAGTGTGTTCTTCCATTCTTCGCAGTTCTTGCTCCGTTCGAGGGCCTGGAGTTCCATCTGGCGTTCGAGAGCAGCCACGCACGCTGGCGGCATCGCGATAGTCCGTTGACTGGTCGGGGTCTTCACCGGGCCGAGGACCATCTGCTCGTCGATGCGCTGCAGGCTGTGGGTAACGTGGAGGACCGGGGGAGTGGCGTCGAGGTCGATGGCACCCCAGGTGAGCCCAGCCGCTTCGCCGGGTCGAAGCCCGAGGTAGAGGGAGAGCGTGATCATCGGCCCGATGCGGTGGGAGTTTGCGGCGGTGAGGAGCCGGCGTGCTTCGTCGGGGGTGATTCCGGTGCGGGGCTTGGTCGGGCCGGCTGGGGCTTCCACGGCGTTGGCGACGTTGCGTTGGACGAGGTCTCGTCGCTCGGCGAACTTGAGCACTCGGCGCATGAGGGTGAGGGACAAGCGCATCGTGCTTGCGGCATGGTCCTTGGCGGCCATGCGGTCCAGGACCCGCTCGATGTCGGGTGCTCGCAAGGCGATGAGTGGCTTGGACCCGATCACTGGTAGCACGTTTACGCGCAGCATCTTCTCGTAGTTGCCCCTGGTGTTCTGGGACAGGTTGCTTGCCAGTCCACGGGTCAGGAGGAGCTCGGCGGCCTGGGCGAAGGTGGTTGCCCGTTCTGCGAGGTTGAGTCCTTGGGCCTTGGCACGCTGCGCCTCGGCGAGCTTGTCCTTCACCTCCTTACGAGTGGTCCCGGTGATCTTCATCCGCTGCCGGCGACCGGTCTCGTCCGATCCCAGGTCGAGCAGCGCGACCCACCGCTTCCTGGCGGCCTCGTAGAAGATGCCACCATCCCCGCGATCCCGGCGTTCCCGTGTCATGGGAACCACGTCCTCTCGAGCTCTTCGGCGGGCCAGGAGCCTCAAAGGTAAAGAGACTTTACCTTCGCCTCTCTGGGAGCCTAACTGGGAGCCTAACTCCGTGAAAAGGGCCTGGACCGATGTCGTCGCCGATGGACACGCATGGACGATTTAGGGCTGCTGACCTGCGGGTACATCTGCTCGGATCAGCCTCACAGTTAGTTCCCAGGATGGCTGGGGGTCAAGGGGTCGCAGGTTCAAATCCTGTCATCCCGACCAGCGTTTACGCAGGTCGGAGGCCATCACCGCGAAAGCGGTGGTGGCCTTTTTCGTGTCTGGGAGCCTAAGTCTGGCGTGGACGCGGGTGGACACGATTTGATAACGATGCACTTTGCGGGTTCCGCACCCAGGCGGCTGGCTACCTCACTGAAGGCCCTAAGTGAAGCCTTCGACCCGGTTCTCAGGCAACGATGAGGCGCCTCTGCGAGTTGCTGTCAACCCTCAAGCCCCGTTCCGCGCGCGGGTCGTCCGAGACTGGTCTGCTGCGGGTCTCCGACGTCCCGGCATGATGCCAAGAAGTGGCACCGCCCAGGGTCAAGCGTGATGTGTGGCACGAAGCCTGTTAGGATGTTTTCATCCTAGATTGGAGTGGTCATGTTGGTTGACACGCACAACCTCGTCTCGCTCACCGAGGCGAACCAGAACTTCTCTCGCGTTGCCCGCATGGTTGACGAGCGCGGCTCTGTGGTGATCTTGCGCAACAACGTGCCCCGCTACGTGGTGATCGACTTCGCTCAGATCGAAGACACCGCAGCCTCTGACGACGAGGTGCTCGCCGCCGGGGCGATGTTTATCGACAAGCATCGCGAGGCATTCGACGAGCTTGCCAAGTGACGAGGCTGACCCGTCGGCAGGTCGTCCTTCTGCATAACCAGATGCTCACCGCCACTGGCGGCCTGCCCGGTATCCGGGACGAGAATCTGCTGGACGCTGCCCTTGCTGCCCCGTACGCGGCGTTCGGTGAGGTCGAGTTCTTCGGATCCGTCCAGGCCAAGGCCGCGCGGCTCGCTTATGGGCTGGTCGCGAACCATCCGTTCAACGACGGCAACAAGCGCATCGGCGTGCAGGTGATGCTCGTGTTTTTGCACCTCAATGGCATTCGTCTGGAGCCCGCGGACGACGACCTTGTTCAGCTCGGTCTCGGGTTGGCTGGCGGCTCCCTGGATGCGGGCGACGTGCAAGCGTGGATAGCCAGTCATCAGGCCGGTGAACAGTAAGAACGAGGTTTAGGCGCAGCCGCGTGAAACTGCGCGGTAGAGGCCAGGACCCGTGGCCCCTCGTCGGTGCACGGTCGCTTCTGAGGTGCCTGTTGGTGCGTCGATGTGCGGACCTGGGCGGCACCGGTCTGATCGTCCTAGGCGGTTGCCAGTTCTTCCTCGACGGCGACCAGCTCGGCGATCTTGGTGGCGATGACGGCCATCGAGTCCTCTGCCGTGTTCAACCCGTTTCGGGAGGCTAGCAAGGGGCTGACCGTCCGGAGTTCGGCGTAGGTCGTCTTATGCATGACAGGGATCAGCAGGTCGCGTGCCAGGAGCTCTGAGAGTTCCTTGTCAGAGATCCCCCCGCTGTCGACGCGCTCCAGTAGCGCAGGGGTGACGAGAACCAGACCCGTACGTGACTTCGCCAGGCCCTTGTCGATTTCTCGCATGAACGGTTGGCCGAGCACGATGTCCTTCTCGCTGAACCAGACAGATACGCCCTCGGCCTTGAGCAAGTCGTGCAGTTCGGTAGCGACACTGCGCCGGTCATCCCACGCGTGGCAGAGGAAGACATCGCGGAGGTCGGGATCCTGACGCAACTCGACCGCGCGGCGAACAGGAGTCAGCGCCCGGACTTCGGCCGGCGTGTAGGTGACGGGCGAGCTGCTCGGCTACCAGCTCGGCCGCGTTCTGCCGCTGGCAGACCTGCTCACACTGCCCACGCTGCCCGCGCCGTACCAATGGAAGACGACCACCACTCCGACTCCGTCGGCCTCCGAACGGATTCGCACGGCGCATCGGGTGTGGCAGATGCGGGCCACCCCGCACATATGGACTGGACACCCAGTCGCGGTAAAACCGGGGTGACCAGCGGTTCCTCGATATGGCCGGTCTGTCTCCGCTGATCTAACCTGAGGACGTGACAAGGCGCACGCAAGCCACGGGGCAGACCCGCCGCCGTCAGCTCTCAGGGCAGCTTTCTGGGCCACTGCGCTTGTTCCTGGCTACGGAGGCAGGCAGTGCGGTGCTCCTGGTGGCCGCGACCGTCATTGCACTTTTGTGGGCGAACTCACCATGGTCGGCCGTGTACGAGGCAGTCTGGACCACCGGCGCCTCACTGCGAATTGGCGAGGTCGGACTCGAGATGGATCTAGGCCACTGGATCAACGATGGTCTGATGGCGGTGTTCTTCTTCGTCATCGGCATGGAGGTGCGCCGGGACCTTGCGGTGGGAGAGCTCACCGACCGCCGCCGGGTGGTGCTGCCGGTGCTCGCTGGAATCGGGGGGATCGTGGTCCCCGCTCTGTTGTATCTGTGGATTGAAGCGCCCCAGGTTTCGTGCCGCTTCTATGCGGGTTGAAACTGCTCGGTGAGTGAAGCGTAGTGGACGTGTTCGTACTCGATGGGTGGGACGTGGCCCAGGCTCCCGTGCAGGCGCCGGTTGTTGTACCAGTCGACCCAGCCGGCAGTCGCGTATTCGACGTCCGCGATGGTCTTGTAGGGGCCGCTCTGGAAGACTGTGGTGCGGATGCATTCGGCCTTGTAGAGCCCGTTGATCGTCTCGGCCAGGGCGTTGTCATAGGCATCGCCCACGGTCCCGATGGAGGGGCGGATGTCGGCTAGGGCGAGGTGCTCAGTGAGCTTGATCG
>NZ_FMYH01000008.1 GCF_900096585.1 Sanguibacter gelidistatuariae | reverse complement strand
ACGTCGTCGGCATCGGCTTCACGCTCGGCTCGGAGTCCTTCGGCAACGGCGTGATCAACTCGATCGTCGCGAACAACACCACCTACACCTTCGGCCTCGACCCGTTTGCGGACAACGCAGGTAGCCCGTTTGAGGCTGAGATCAACTGGATGCAGGCGAAGGGAATCTCCACCGGGACGGCGAACGCAGACGGCACCTTCTCCTTCCTGCCGACAACTACCTTGAGCCGTCAGGCCATGGCAGCATTTCTCTACCGGGCATCAGGCAGCCCTAAGTTCGTGGCACCCGTCTTGTCTCCGTTCAACGATGTGAAGACGTCTGACGCCTTCTACCTGGAAATCGCCTGGCTTGCCGACTCGGGCATCACCGCCGGCTATGGTGACGGTGGCTTCCACCCGAGTGCGCCGGTCACCCGCCAGGCACTCGCGGCCTACCTGTACCGGGTAGCTGGCTCGCCTGCCCCGGCAGCGCCTGCCCCATTCACCGACGTAAAGGCAGACAACGAGTTTGCTGACGCGATCGCTTGGGCTTCCGAAACGGGAATCACCACCGGTTGGGAAGACAACACGTTCCGGCCGAGCCAGTCCATCACCCGCCAGGCAGTGGCTGCGTTCCTGTTCCGTGCCTTCGACGTCTAGTACCCTTGCATGACTGAGTGCGCCGGCGGCGACCCACTAGGTCACCGTCGGCGCACTCGTGTGTCATCCGCTGGTACGGTCTATGTTCACGCGCGATGTGTGACCAGAATGAAGTGAGTGTTAGTTGACTGTCCCGACCAACCTGCACGATATCGCTGGCATTGCCCGTGAGGACTTGAGGCGGACGCTGCGCGGCGCTCGTACCGTTGCCTTGGTGAATTTCCCCAACCATGGGAACCCCGGAGATCCAGCAATCTGGCTGGGATCTCGGGCCCTGTTGCGTGACCTCGGTGTACGAATCGCCTATTCGAGCGCGTGGTGGAACTTCGATCGGGTCTCACTTCGACGCGCGGTTGGCGATGCGCCGGTGCTCGTCAACGGTGGTGGCAACCTCGGGGATCTCTATGCAGGTCAACAGGGCACACGTCTTGAGATCTTGCGTTCGCTTCGAGACAACCGCATCATCCAGCTCCCTCAGAGCATCCACTTCGCCAACCCTGAGAACGCGCAAGCCATGGCACAACTGATCAGTGAGCACGGGGGGTTCGAACTCATGGTTCGCGAGCGGAAGTCGCTCAGGCTCGCCAAGGATCTCTTAGGGTTGGACGCGACATTGTCCCCCGATCACGCGCTTGCGCTGGGGAGTCTGGACGGCTCCCACGCCCCGACGCGCTCGGTGCTCTGGCTCGCGCGGCGCCCCGGAGACCCGGAATACGTGCCGTACGACGAGCCTTCAGATGCGCGTGTCACGCGGATGGAATGGCTTGAAGGAGTCAGCGACTCGGAGCGGGACTGGGACCGACGTGGACGCCTAGCCTTGAGATTCAACGGTGCAGCAAAGAACAGGCGCCTGCGCGGCCCAGAGTCGCGACTGTGGAAGACGCGAGCAGCTTACCGGGCACTGTCCATGACCTATCCGGTCCTCGCTCGGCGTTGGGTGGCACGCGGGGTCGGCATCCTGACGGATGCAGAGGTGGTTATCACCGACAAGCTTCATGGCCACATCATGTGCGTCCTGCTCGGCAAGGAGCACATCGTGCTCGATAACTCTTACGGCAAGGTCTCGGGCACGCTTGACGCGTGGACCGGGACGCTACCTGGCGTCCACCGGGCAACTGACGGGCGCGATGCAATGGAGCAGGCTGTCGCGATCCTCGAGTCACGATGAAACTCGTTGCGACCCTGCTCGTACGGGACGAGGCGGATGTTGTCCGCGCGACGATCGAACACCACCTTGGCCAAGGGGTCGAGTTGATCATCGCCATGGACAACGGTTCCGTGGATGGAACGATCGATATCCTCCGTGAATACGAGAGGGATGGTCGGCTCGAGCTCACTGTCCAGCCGGATCACGACTACCGACAGTCCGAATGGGTCACCCAGATGGCGCGCCGTGCGTCCACGGCCCACGGCGCCGACTGGGTCATCAATCTCGATGCCGATGAGTTCTGGGTGCCACGAGATCGACGACTGCGCCTGGTGGATGCGCTGGCGGCAGTCCCTGACCGTTGCGGGACCGTAGTAGCCATGCGGACCGATCTTGTGGGTCTCCCGGAACGAGGGAATCGACCCTGGACGTCGCGGCTCCGATGGCGCAACTTGCGGACGGTGAGCGAACGGGGCACGCCTCTTGCGCCGAAGTCATGTCACAGAGGTGATCCGGACGTGGTCGTGCCTCAAGGAAACCATGGTGCTCAAGGCCCATTGATAGGCCCTCCGTCGCCCGAAACTCCACTGGACATCTACCACGTGCCGTTGAGGTCGTGGGAGCAGTTTCGGCGGAAGATCGACAATGGCGGGTCGGCCTATGCGGCAAACGTTGAGTTCGGTCCTGAAGTCGGTTGGCATTGGCGTGCCGACTATGAGCGGTTGAGAGATGGCACTCTTGAGCGGACATATCGAGACAGATGTCTGTCTCGTCGATCGCTGGTCTCCGGTATCTTGAGACGTACGCTGGTCCGAGATCGTTGGCTCGAGTTCAGCCTGGCGACCCTCGTTGATCGCCTCGAAGGTGATTCAACTGTTCCATGAGCGCCGTCCGCTCATGGGGATTGTCATGGCGTGGACACTGCGCTTTTGGTGTCTCACGAATGTCGTTCGCTACGCCACCGTCACCCGCTCCGTCTCCACCAACCGCCCCAACCGCGCCGGGTCACCGTCCAACGCCACGGTCGTCTCCGGCCCGAGCACCACGACAGACCCGCCGCTCGCCCAGACGCTGAGCGCGCGAGCCAGCAGCCCAGCGACCGCCCCCGCCGCCCCCGACGTCCGCACGAGCACCCGCTCACCCGTTCCGGCCCCGCCCCCCGCGTGCTCCACGCCCCACCCGAGCAGCGCCGCATGGTCCACCTCGAGCGCCACCCCGGCCCCCGAGAGCGCGGTCGCCCCGGGATCAGCGGGCGGCACGTACCCGAGCTGGTCCCCATACGTCATGACGGCCGACGCCGCGTCGACGGCTCCGCCAGGCAGGTCGCCGTCGAAGCGGCGCGCCAGGGCAGGCAGAGACACCGCGACGAGCTCGGTCCGCGAGCGTTCGCCCGCGGGCGGCGCCCACGCGGCAGGGTGGTCGGTGAGCACAACGTCGGGCTGGCCCGCGAGGGCGGCGCCATCGCCGGCGTCGACAAGCCGCAGCTCCGCCCCCGCCCGCCACACGGCCAGCGCCCACACGAGCGTCCGCCAGTGCGGAGGCAGGTCCGTCGCCACGGAGGTGCCCGCCTCGGCGTCGAACTCCTCGACGAGCAGGTTTGTCGTCTTGTTGACCCAGTTCACCAGGACCGCGCCGGAGAGCTCGATGCGCTCTCCGTCGGTCCCGTACCAGGTCAGACGGGGTTGTCCGCCGTCGCGGGAGATCAAGGTCAGCAGCTGCGCGATCGTGGACGTCATACCAAGATCGTAGCCAGAAGCGTCAGGCGCGCGGGCGTGTCGCGAAATTCACCCGATGCGCGACGTCAAATAGCACAACTCGGCTTGACTACTAGAGATGACACGCGTGTAATTTCACATAACGGTTTGGCACCGAGCGTGCGGCGGACCTGCGCAGAGTTGCGCATGTTCGTCGGGCCGCCGGTGGTGTCGGACCGTTGCAGCGTTGAAGACACTGTTCACTGCACTTGAGGGGGCGCGCCATGTGGAATCTGCTAGATGGGGACGGGGACTTCCCTACCGACGCCCTGCGCGGTCCCGAGGCGATCGAAGTGCTCGCCCCGGTCCTCCCGCTCTTCGGCACGCCCAACGACGACTCGGTGATGGGCTGGCAGGAGCGCGCGCTGTGCGCCCAGACGGACCCCGAGGCGTTCTTCCCTGAGAAGGGCGGATCGACCCGCGAGGCCAAGAAGGTCTGCGTGAGCTGTGAGGTGCGGGTCGAGTGCCTCGACTACGCACTTGAGAACGACGAACGGTTTGGCATCTGGGGCGGTCTGTCTGAGCGTGAGCGTCGCAAGCTCAAGCGCCGCGCGATCTGAGCCTTCTCGCCTCCCGCTCGCGGCTGCCTCGCCCACCGCCACGCGCTAGATGCTGCAGTGGCGTGGGTTTCGTCGATGGGTGAGGCACTATGGACGACGGTATGACTTCTCCGGCTCCCACTCAGACGGCTCCCGCCGCTGCGGCACGCACCCTCGAAGGTGTCGTGACCGCTGTTCTTGTCACCCGTGGAACGACGGCGTACCTGGCAGCCTCTCTCGCCGCTGTGCTGGCCAGCGATCCGGCCCCCGGGCGGGTGCTTGTGGTCGATGTCTCCCCGGACTCCTCCGCCGAGATCACGCTCCCTGATCCCCACCTGGCCGGCCTGGTCACCCTCGTGCGCGCCCCCGGCGCCCGCTCCTTCGGCGCGGCCGTCGCGACGGCATTGCGCACCGTTACCCCAGCTGTCACGACCGAGTGGCTCTGGCTCTTCCACGACGACAGCGCTCCTGCCCCGGACGCGCTGAGCCACCTGCTCCGCGGGCTCGAGCACACCGCCTCCGTCGCGGTCGCGGGTGCCAAGCAGGTCCGTTGGGAGAACGCCGACGAGCTCATCGAGGTCGGATTCACCGTCTCGCGCAGCGGCCGGCGGATGACCGGCGTCGAGCAGGGGGAGATCGACCAGGGCCAGCACGACTCCCGCGACGACGTCCTCGCGGTCGGCCTGACCGGGGCGCTCGTGCGGTTGGACGTGTGGACCGAGCTGGGCGGCACCGACTCAACCTACGGGGTCTTCGGCGACGGGCTCGACCTGTGCCGGCGGGCCCGCCTCGCCGGCCACCGGGTGATCGTGGTGCCCTCCGCCGTCGTGCGCCACGCCCAGGTGACGCTCAGCGGCGCCGAGCGCGACGAGACCTTCGGTGCGCGGCTGCGCTCGCAGCTGTACTTCCTGGCGACCGGGGTGAGTGGCTGGCTGTTGCCCTTCTTCTTCGTGGCGACCGTGCTCGCCGCACCGGTGCGCGCGCTCTACCGGATCACCATGAAGGTTCCCCGCCACGCCCTCGACGAGCTGTGGGCGCCGCTCTGGCTGCTCGCCCGGGCGCCCCGGGTGCTCAGCGCCCGGCTCGCCGCCGCGCGGACCTCCGCGGCCAGGCGCGGCCTGCTCATCCCTCTCATGGCCACGACCCGTGACGTGCTCGACTCCCACCAGGACCGACGCCTGGCCCACGCGGCACGGCGCAAGGCCGCCAGCGCCCCGCACGAGCTTGACCTCGCCGAGATCCGGGCGACCGCGCAGCGGCGCCGGTTGACCGCCCTCGGGGTCGCCGCGGTCGCCGTCGCGGCCACGATCGTCGCCCTGCGACCGCTGGTGGCCACGCTGACCGACGGCTCACGGATCATCGGCGGCGCGATGCTGCCCGCCGGTGGCGGCTTCTCCGACCTGTGGCAGGCCGTCTCGGGGGGCTGGATCCGCGACGGGCTCGGCGCCTCGGCGCCTGCGGACCCCCTGCTCACAGCCCTCCTGCCGGCCACCGTGCTCGCCGGCGGTGACGTCCAGCTCGCCGTCAACGCGATCGTCGTCGGCGCGCTTGTGCTCGCTGGCCTCGGCGCGTGGTTCGCGGCCGGCGCGGCAACCCGGTCGCTCACGCTGCGGTTCTGGGCGGCGCTCATGTGGTTCGCGGCGCCGCCGCTGCTGCTCGGCGTCGGCCAGGGGCGCCTCGGCGCGATCCTCGCGCACGCCGCGCTGCCCTGGTTTGCGCTCGCCCTGGCCCGCACGCTCGGTGTGCAGCGCGGGGACACCTGGGGAGTGCTGCGCCTGCGCTCGGCCGAGCGCGCCGACCAGCGGCTGCGCGAACGCGCCGCGCAGGTGGCCGACGCCGTCGAGCCGGACGCCAACGAGCCTGACGCCAACGAGCCCGACGCCGTCGAGCCCATTGCCACCGAGCCGGGCGCGGACGCGCCGAGTCCGACGAAGTCGCCCGCGGCCCCCCGCACCGCGCCCGGCACCCCCTCCATCGCGGCCCTGGGCGCGGCCGCGCTCGCCTTCGCGGTCGTCGTTGCCGGCGCCCCTGTCCTGCTGCTGCCGGGGATCTTGACCCTCGTGGTGGTGGCCATCGGCGCACCGGGCCACCGCCGCTACCTCACGCTCATCCCGCTGCCCGCCCTCGCGATCGCCGGCCCGCTCCTGCTCCGGGCTGGCGTGACCTGGTCGACCGGCGGCTGGCGGATCCTGCTCGGCGACCCGGGCCTGCCGCTCGCCTCCTCCGGCGCTACGCCCTGGCGTCAGCTGCTCGCGCTGCCCGTCGACCCGAGCGCCTGGTTCACCGCCGACGGCGCGTGGGGCCTCGTGGGGACCTACGCGCCCTACGCCTATGGCGTGGTCCTCGTGGCTGCGGCGCTCTTCGGCCTGCTGCGCCACGGCGGCCGGGGCCGCGCCGCGTGCGTGGGCTGGGGTGTCGCCGCGATCGGCTTGGCCACGGCGCTCGTGTCGGCGGCCACCGTGGTTGCTGCGGGGACGTCTGCGCCGGTCACCGGGTGGGCTGGCGCGGGCCTCTCGCTGCTTGTCCTGGGTCTGGGGGCCTCCGCGATCTTGGGCCTGGACGGCCTCGCGACCAAGACGCTCACGCACACCTTCGGCTGGCGCCAGATGGTCCTCGCCGTCGCCGCCGTCCTGGTCACGGCCGTGCCGCTGGCCGGCCTGGTCGCCTGGTCCGCGCAGGCCACCGGCGACGACTCCCCGATCGCGCTGCGCGCCCTCGACCGGGCGATCGTGCCCGCGGTCGGTCAGCAGATGCAGTCCTCGGGCCGCCAGGCACGAGTGCTCGTCCTCGAGGCCCGCCCCGACGGCTCGGTCGCCTACCAGCTCCTGCACGACGACGGCCCACAGCTCACCGACTCCTCGGTCGTCGTGAACGTGGCCGGCTTGGCCGGGCGGACCGACGACACGGCCGAGCTCGTCGCCCGGGTGTCGACGGGCACGGACGCCGGTCAGGCACAGGACCTGGCCGAGCTCGGCATCGGCGCGGTCCTGGTGCCACCCTCCACTGACCTCTCCCGCGCCCAGCTGGTCAGCCGGATCGACACGGTCCCCGGCGTCGCGCGGATCACCGAGAACGAGTCCGGGACCATCTGGCGGGTGACCCCCGACGACTCCCTCGAGCCCCTCGACCAACCCGCCTGGGCACGGATCTACGCCCCCGGAACCGACGGCGGGCGTCAGGTGGAGGCCTCGGTCGAGGCCGGCAACCTCTCGATCGACTCAGACATCGCCCCCGGCGCGGCCGATCGGGTGCTTGTCCTCGCGGAGAATGCCGCACCCGGGTGGCGCGCCGAGCTCGACGGCGCGCCGCTGCGCGCCGTCTCCGGCGACGAGCGCCAGACCTTTGCCCTCGGGTCCGACGGCGGCCACCTGACCGTCAGCTATGAACGAGCCAGCCGCATGCCGTGGCTCGTCCTCCAAGGAGTCGTGGTCGTCGTGTTCTTCCTGCTCGCCCTGCCGGTGCGCCGCCGCCGAGGCCTGCGATGAGCGCCCGCCGGGTGCTCTCCGCGGTGACCGTCGTCGCGGTGATCGCCGCGCTGGCCGGCTACGGGACGGACCTCTTCGGGGCCGGCGCGCATGCCGATGTCTCGGGGGAGTCCGTCGCCCTGACCGCGCGGGGGACCACCCTGGTGTGCCCCGCCCCGGTCGCGCTCGCCGGCGAGATCCTGGGCGCGGGCGCCGACGGCGCCGGGGGGCCAGGGGACACGGATCTGGGCGCATCGGGGGACGAGGCATTTGGCTCGTCGCCGGTCGCGCCGCGCAGCACCCTGCAGGTCTCGCTCTTCGGGGCGCAGACCTCGAGCATGCTCGAGCCCTTCGGCTTCGCGGCGGCCGACGACGCAGCAGCCAGCGGCGCGGCTGCCGACGACGCGGCGGCCAGTGGCGCGGCTGCCTCGGGTGGCGACGGTACGGCGTCGGGCATCACCTCGGTGCAGGGTGGCGACCCGAGCGCCCAGCTGAGCCTGACCGGCGTCGAATCCGCGATGATCGTGCGCAGCGTGGCCTCGGCTGCCCGCGACGCCGACGCATACTCGGCCCTGGCCTCGGTGACCTCGGCCGGCGACCTGCGTGGCCTGGCCGCGGCCGCGTGCCAGGACCCGGGCATCACGCAGTGGCTCGTGGGCGGGGGGACCGAGCTCGGGACCACGACCGAGCTGGTGCTGTCCAACCCGAGCCGGACCCCAGCCACGGTCACCCTCGACCTGTGGGGCGCGGGCGGTGAGCTGGTGCTCGCCGGTCCCTCGACCTACCTGGTGCCCCCGGGCGGGCAGGTGACCACGCTCCTGGGCGGGCTCGCCGCCGAGCAGAACCGGCTGGTGGCCCGCGTGAGCTCGAGCGGCGCGCTCGTGACGGCATATCTGCAACACACGGTCCTGGACGGGCTGACCCCGCTCGGGGTCGACTACGTCGTCGCCGGGGACTCACCCGCGACCGCGCAGGTGCTTACCGGCGTGACGGTGGAGGCCTCCGAGGTGACCGACGCCGACGTCGCGACCCTGCGGGTGCTCGCCCCCGAGGCGAACGGGACAGCGACCGTCCGGGTGCTGGGCGCCGACGGGCAGCAGGTGCTGCGCGGCGCCTCGACGATCGATCTGGTGGCCGGCGCGGTCAGCGACGTGAGCCTGGCCGGGCTGCCGGCCGGGACGTACACGGTTGTTGTGCAGGCCGACACGGACGTCGTGGCCGGCGCGGAGATGACCCGGACGGGCAAGGCGGACCCCAAGCAGGCTCTCATCGGCACGCCCAAGGACCGCGCCTGGGTGGCCGCGCGGCACGACACGTCCGGAGCCGGGGTCGCCGCGATCCCGGCCGGGACCCGGGCGCTCGTGGTGCTCACCGCGCTGCCGGTCTCCCTTGACGGGGGCGATGACGTCGCGGCGGACGTGCCGATCGTCTACGCCTCGGTGGCTGGCTCGGTGGACTCGGCTGGCTCGGCGGACTCGGCGGACGACTCGGTCGCGGCGGACGCGGGTGCGGCTGCGGGTGCGTCTGCCGACCCGCTTGCTGCCGACTGGACGCCGGCGCCGCGTGGTGAGCTGCGGGCCTATGGCGCCGACGGCGCGCTCGTGGGCAGGAAGGCGATCAGCCTCGCGCGGGGGCAGACGGTTGTCGTCGACCCGCTGACCGTGAGCGGGGGAGCGGCGGTGAGCTCGATCTCGGTGGTTGCCGAGGGCGCGGCGGACGGGGGGCTGACGCTGGACTGGTCGGTTCTGCTCTCCGCCCCCGAGGTCTCCGGCTCGGTCGCGATCGTGCTCCCGACGTCGCCCACGGTGACCAGCGGGTCGTTGACCGTGCGCCGGTCCGCGACAGTAGGCCTGCCGCTCGACTGACCGTTCGCCCCGGTGCACGTGCGCCCCCGGTGCACGTGCGCCCGGCCTTCGCCGAACTCGTGAGCCGTTCGCCGAACTCGTGAGCCACGGCCGTTTCGCCAGCGGATCCACCGGTAGCTCACGAGTTGGGCGAGCCGTTCACGAGTTGGGCGAGCGGGGTCGCCCGAGCCGTTCACGAGTTGGGCGAGCGGGGTCAGCCCAGGTCGCGGAAGTGGGGGTCGATCTCTTCGGGGGAGCGCGCCAGGAGGTGCGCCACCTGCTCCACGACGACGTCGCGCACGAGCTCGACGAGGTCGCCCGGATCCACCGCGCGGCTCTCGACGGGGCGACGGTAGATGAGCACCCGGCCCGGCTGCCCGGCCTCGGCGGGGAAGTAGCGGCCCATCGGCACGCCCCCGTGCTCCCACGGCGCCGGGTCGGACGGCGGGACGTCCTCGACCGCGAACTCGGTGCCGTTGAGCTCTGCGCCCCACGTCGCCTCGAGGCGTTGCACGGTGACCAGGACGCATTCGTCGAACTTCTCCGCCCGGGTACGGTGCGCCGGGACCGTGTCGGGGAGGACGGGACCGCGCAGGCCGCGTCCGCGGCGGTCGCGGCGGCTGCGCCGCGCAGGGAGGGGAGACTGGCTCATCCCCGTCACTCTAGTCGGCGCCCTGGTCGGCGCTCTAGTCGGCGTGGGAACGCCTTGGGCGTGGCCCGAGGCGGTACCGTATGCCCTGTGATCCCAGTACGCCAATGCTCCCGAACCGCCTGCGCGCGTGCGTCCGTGGCAACCCTGACCTACGTGTACTCGGACTCGACCGCGGTCCTCGGCCCGCTGGCCGTCAACGCCGAACCCCACAGCTACGACCTGTGCGGGCTGCATTCCGAGCGCACCACGGCCCCTCGCGGCTGGGAGATCGTCCGGTTGACGCCCGCCTTCGTCGACCTGGGACCGACCCCCGACGACATCTCCGCTCTGGCCGACGCAGTCCGCGAGGCCGGGCGCCCCAAGCACCTGGCCGAGCCAGAGCCCGTCCAGAACGGCGAGATCGGGCGGCGCGGTCACCTGCGAGTTCTTCGAGGAGAAGGCTGACAGGGCATGGTCGAGTCCGTCGCGTCTCCCGGTCCTGATCTGCCCGCCAAGATTGTCCGACGACGTCGCAAGACCGTTGCGCCCGACCTCCCGTTGGGCTCGTTGAGCCAGCCCCAGGGCGCCATCGTCGGCCCGCTGACCTGCACGGACTGCGCCTCGTCGTCGTTGACGCGGCTCGTGGTGGCGAACCCGTTGGGAGTCCCCGCGGTCTTCGTCTCGTGCCACGACTGCGAGCGGTCCGGCTGGTACGCGGTCGACGGCGGCCACGAGGTGACCCGGGATGCGGTCGTCACGGAGGCGGGTGCCACGTCCCGTGGCGATGCGGAGCCGGTTGATGCAGAGCCGGTTGTCACACCAGAGACGTAGGCTTTCATCATGTCGATCACGGAACCGCCCGGGCTTTCGCGCCCCGCAGACCTCTCGGGGCTGTTCGCGTCCCAGGACGTCCGCGGCGTGGTTCCCGACCCCTTGAGCGCACAGGTTGCCGAAGCTCTCGGCGCGGCGTTTGCGACCGTCGTCGTCATCCCGGAGTCGGGCGACGACGCCACACCCGCTTCGCCCGAGGCGCCAGCGACCGGGACGTTGACCTGTCCAGTCGTCGTCCTCGGGCGTGACATGCGTGCGTCCGGACCCGACCTGTCCGCGGCCTTCGCCCGTGGGCTCATGGCGGCCGGCGTCGACGTCGTGGACATCGGGCTCTGTTCGGCGGACACCCTGTCCTACGCCTCGGGCACGCTCGAGGCCCCGGCCGCCATGGTCACCGCGAATGACGACCCGGCCGAGTACAACGGCCTCACGCTGTGCCGCGCGGGCGCCCGCCCGGTCCGGGTCGGCACGGGTCTCGACCAGGTGCGCGAGCTCGCCGAGCAGTACCTCACTCACGGTCTGCCGGGGCAAGCCACCCAGCTGGGCCAGATCACCCACCGGGACCTGCTCGCCGACTACGCCGCCTTCCTGCGCAGCCTGGTCGACGTGTCCGGGATCCGCCGGCTCAAGGTTGTCGTCGACGCCGGGAACGGCATGGCCGGGCTCACCGCGCCGGCGGTGCTGGGGACCGCGGCCGGTCTGGCGGAGCTGCCGATCGACCTCGTGCCGCTGTACTTCGAGCTCGACGCGGCCGTCGCCCGCCACGAGGCGTACCCGGCAGAGCCGGAGAACCTGACGGACCTGCAGGCCGCGGTCGTCGCCCACGGCGCGGATGTCGGGTTGGCCTTCGACGGGGACGGCGACCGCTGCATCGTCCTGGACGAGAACGGCGCGGTGGTCAGCCCGTCGGCGATCATCGCGCTGGTCGGGCTGCGCGAGGTCGTCCGCGACCAGAGGGACGGGCGCCGGCCCACGGTCGTCCACAACCTCGTGACCTCCGCCGCGGTGCCCGACCTCATGACCGCAGCCGGCGCCGACGTCGTGCGTACGCGGGTGGGGCACTCCTCCATCACGACCCAGATGGCCGCGCGCGACGCGGTCTTCGGCGGTGAGCACGACGCGCACTACTACTTCCGTGACTTCTTCTTCGCCGACTCGGGCATGCTCGCGGCACTGCACGTGCTGGCCGCCCTCGGCGAGCAACCGCACCCGCTCTCGGCCCTCGCCGAGGTCTACGAGCCATACTCCTCGAGCGGGGAGATCAGCTCGCCGATCGCCGACGCAGCCGACGCCCGCGCCCGCGTGGTCGACGCCTACGTGACCCGGCAGGGGGCCGGACCAGTCACCGTCGACGAGCTTGACGGCCTCACGGTCTCCCACTGGGAGGACCACCCGCAGTGGTGGTTCAACCTCCGCGCCGCGGGCGCCGAGCCGGTGCTCAGGCTCAACGTCGAGGCGGCCGACGAGGACATCATGATCAAGGTGCGCGACGACGTGCTCGCGCTCGTGCGCGACGTCGCGTCCCCCACAGCTTCCACCTCTTCCACTACATCCAGCTCCGCAGAAGGCGAGACACACTCATGAGCCAGCGCACGTCGTCGGGCAGCACCCCAGGCAGTGACACGGTGACGTTCCCCCTGGACCCGTGGGTCCGCGAGATCCTGCGATGCCCGGTGAGCGGGGCGACGCTCGTGGACGGCGTCGGGCCGAACGGGCAGGCCGAGCTGCACTCGACCGCCGAGCTCAACCCGCTCGCCTACCCGGTGCGGGACGGTATCCCGGTGCTGCTCGTCGACGACGCGCGCCGGCTCTGACGGCGGGGCGCGGACTCTGACGGCGGGGCGCGGGCTCTGACGGCGGGGCGCGGCGGCTCGCTGGGCTGTGACCGGCTGCGGCGTGGGCGGGCCAGCTCCGGCGAGGGTGGGCGTCCGCGTGTAGTCTGACGCGGCGGATCCACCGACCGCGCTCGTTCTCATACGACCTGGAGCACCATGTCTTCGCACGGCGGATCCAAAGCGATCATCGCGGCGCTCGCCGCGAACCTCGGCATCGCCGTGACGAAGTTCGTGGCCTACCTGCTCACGCACTCGTCGTCCATGCTCGCTGAGTCCGTGCACTCCCTCGCCGACTCCGGGAACCAGGCGCTCCTGCTGGTCGGCGGCAAGCGAGCCCGCCGCGAGGCGGACGAGGAGCACCCCTTCGGCTACGGGCGCGAGCGCTATGTCTACGCCTTCATCGTCTCGATCGTGCTGTTCAGCCTCGGTGGTCTGTTCGCGTTGTACGAGGCGTTCCACAAGTTTCAGGACCCGCACCCGATCGACTCGTGGAAGTGGGTTCCGGTCGTCGTGCTGATTGCGGCCGTCGCGATGGAGGGCTACTCCTTCCGGACGGCGATCCACGAGTCCAACGTGACCCGCGGCAAGCAGACGTGGGTGCAGTTCGTCCGCACGGCCAAGGCTCCCGAGCTGCCCGTCGTGCTGCTCGAGGACTTCGGTGCGCTCATCGGCCTGGTCCTCGCCCTGTGTGGCGTGGGCCTGACCCTGATCACCGGTGACGGGCGCTGGGACGCTGCAGGCACGGCGTGCATCGGCGTGCTGCTCGTGCTCATCGCGATCGTCCTGGCGCTCGAGACGAAGTCGCTGCTGCTGGGGGAGTCGGCCACGAAGGCCGACGTCGAGGCGATCGAGGCCGCGCTGGTGGGTCCCGGGGTTCCGTCGGTCATCCACATCAAGACGCTTCACCTGGGCCCCGAGGAACTCCTCGTGGCCGCGAAGATCGAGGTCGACGTGCGCAGCAACGCTGCTGAGATCGCGGACGCGATCGACGCAGCCGAGGCTCGCGTGCGCGCAGTTGTGCCGATCGCCAAGCGGATCTACCTGGAGCCGGATCTGCGGGACTGACGCTTCGCCTGCGTCGTGGCTGTTGGGCTCCCGCCCGCGCTCCCTCCCTCCGGGCAGGAGGCTGGCTTCACTTCACCCCCGCTGTCTCTCTGGCCGTCGACCTCCTCGCCGGTTTGTCGGTGGCGACGGCTAGGGTTGGGGTAGCGGTCGGGAGGCCCGACATTCCGCGGTTCTGTGCCGGCTTCTGGAGTGTGGACGTGGGAGTCGGACGGTTTGTCAGACGCCCGGTCTAGGGTTGGATCATCTGGTGGGAGCCCCGCATTCTCCGGGGACATGGCAGTTTCTGTAGCAGTCGACGACGGCGTCGGGTGGTGGTCATGGTGGGTGCGGCGAGGACGGTTCAGCCCGGGCTGGCGCTGTTCGGCGCAACTGAAGGCGTGAGCACCGACATGGATCGTCCCGCGACTTCCGCGGTGACGCTGACTTCGATGCCGGCCTCGTCGGCGAGCATGCCATCAGCTCCTATGGCTGCAACGGCTGCGTCGTCACCGTCAGCGCCGTCACCCTCAGCTGCGCCACGGTCAGTTGCGTCACCATCGGCCACAGCTCCGGCCGCATCCCACTCCTCGTCCCCGTCAGTGTCCTCGGGTTCGGCCGCGGGCAGTGCGTTGGGTGTGCAGCCCGTGGCGGTTGCCTCACGGGTGCGGTGTACGCGGATCGTGGAACTGGACCGGTCGATCGCGGCGTTGACCGCCGAACGGGCCTCCCTGCTGGTCGCCGAGCGAGACTGCGGGGAGTGGAGGAAGGCGGGGTTCGCCTCCTTCGAGGCTTGGCGCGGGCAGATGTCGGGGGAGGGCGTGAAGTCTGCACGGACGCAGGTGACGGTGGCGAAGGTGCTGGAGGAGTCGCCGGAGGTGACCGAGGCGGTGGTTCGGGGTGAGGTGACGGTCTCTCACGTGGAGGTCCTGGGCAGAGTCCAAGCCCGAGCCGAACGAGGTGGAGCGGCGGGGTTGACGCCTGCGGAGAACGTAGAGCTGGTGGATCTGGCCCGCCGTGAAGATGCGGATACCTTCGCCAAGACCGCTGACCGGTGGTGGGCACGCCGGGACAGTGTTGCTCACGATGCTTCCCATGAGCAGATTCGTCGGCGCCGGTTCCTCTCGATCAGTCACACCCCGCAGGGCACGCACATCAAGGGGTTCTTGGACCCTGTGGCTGGGCAGCAGTTCCAGGTCGCGATCGACGCGGGGATTGCCCGCCCCGCCGACGGCGATGATCGTGACTACCAGCAGCGTACGGCCGACGCCCTCGGCGTCGTTTGTGAGGCCGCCGTCAACGGCGGGAGTCTCAAGACCGGGGCGCTGGTGCGTCCGCATGTTTCGATCATCATGACCGAGCAGACCTTCACCCAGTCCCGACGTGAGTTCCGCCGCCGCGCGGCAGTCGCCGAAGCCGCCGCTCGTGCTGCTGCAGGTGACGCAGCCGGTGCCGGTGCGACCGCGAGTACTGCTGACGGCGCAGGTGCCGCCGGGGGTGAGGCTGCGTACCTGGCCGCGCCCGGTCCGGTGGAGCCGGCGACCTTCGAGGACGGAACGCCCGTCCCGCTCACCGAGCTGGCCCAGATATTGTGCGACTCAGACTTGACCAGGATCGTCATTAACGCCGACGACGTCCCAGTGAACCTCGGCCGGACGCAGCGGCTGTACTCCCGCGAACAGCGCCGGGCGATCATCGCCCGCGACCGCGGCTGCCAGTTCCGCGGCTGCAGCATCCGCGCCTCCTGGTGCCAGGTCCACCACATCGACTGGTGGGACCGCGACAACGGCGAGACATCCATCAACAACGGGATCCTGCTGTGCTCTTTTCATCACCACGAGGTCCACAGCTTCAACCTCACGATCGACCGCCTGCCCGACGGCAGCCGTAGCGTCCGGGTCATCCGCGCCCGCGGCGGCGGCGGTAGCAGCGGAACTGTGAGCAGCAATTTCGGTGGCAGCAGCGGAAGCGTGAGCAGCGACTTCGGTGGCAGCAGCGTAGTTGGCGGCAACGGACTTGGTGCTGACGCTCGGAGCGGGAACCGGAGCGGGAACCGGAGCGGGAACCGGGGCAGGAGCGCGAGCCTGAATGGGCCCACGTCGGAATGCCGGGTGTCGGGAGGCGCCGGATGGGTGATCGCAGCGCCACGCACGCCTGGCCCAGTCGATCCGCCCCCTGCGGTGAGCAAATCGGATACGGTTCGCCGGCTCCGCACGATCCATCCCGATGCGATCCATGTGGATGAGATTGAGCCCGATGAGGTCGAGCCCGATGAGGTCGAGCCAGATGAGATTGAGCCAGATGAGGTCGAGCCAGATGAGGTCGAGCCCGACGAGGTCGAGCCAGATGCGATCGAACCCCATACGATCCAGCTCCGAGACGACACGGATCGACGCCGACTGGAGATCGGGAGTCGTCAGCTGGATCTCACTGCATCATCTGGCTTTGGAGGGATGAATGACTGTGCTCGGCCGAGGCCGGATAGGTCCAGGAGACCAGACTCGGACTGTGAACAGGTGAGAACTGGCAGGCCAGCACGGGCGCCGCCTGCGAGACTGCAGCATCGAAGTCGCCGAGCCGGCAAGCTGGCGACCGAGGGCCACGTCTGATGTGATGGCCCAGAGTGCCTCCGCGTTCACGCACTGGAGTGGAAAACCGCCATGATCGCCTCGGCGGATGGCAGACACGGATAGCTCGTGATGCTGACTCAGCGGGTCACGGAGCCGCGAGGAACAGTCGAATGCCCCTCGATCGACATGCGCACGAGTGCAGCAGATCGACCGAGGGGCATTTGTTGAATCGTCAGTCGCGACAGCGATCACGACCGTCGGGCAGTGAACTGGGCGATCACGACCGGGACGGTGGCCGAGCTCGAGTTCAGCGAGGGGTCAGGACGCGGACGCGGACGCGGCCTTGAGGTCGTCGACGAAGGTGGGGTTCGCCTCGAGCCACGCGCGAGCGGAGGCGTCGTTGTCCGAGCCGCCGTTCTCGTTGAACATGAGGTTCTCGAGCGAGAAGAGCTGGTCGTCGTCGAGCTTGAACGCGGAGATCCACGACGACAGCGTGGGGTAGTCCTCGGCGAACCCGGTGCGGCCGACCGAGTGGATCTCTTCGGCTTCACCCATGAGCCCCTTGGGGTCTTCGAGGTCGCGGATGGGGAACGCGTCGTAGGCCCAGTGCGGGCTCCACAGCGTCACGGCGATGTTCTCGCCGGCGTCGGTCGCGCCCTTGAGCTCGGCGAGCATGGCCGGGGTGGAGGAGATGAGGAAGTCCATGTTCTCCAGCCCGTAGCCGGGGATGGCCTTGTCCTTGGTCATCGCGGTCAGGCCCGCCCCCGCCTCGATCCCGACGATGCGGTTGCCGAAGAGGTCGGCGTTGGCCGCGAGCTCATCGATGGACGTGATGGGGGAGTCCTCGTTGACCGCGATGGCGTTCCTGGCCTGGTCGTACCAGACGCCGAGCTGCTCCATCTGGTCGCCATAGGTCTCGAGGTAGTCGGCGTGGGTGTTGGGCAGCCACATGTCGAAGTTGACGTCGAAGTCGCCCCCGGTCAGGCCGGTGTAGACGACGCCGGGGTCGGCCTCGGTGGTCGTGACCGTGTACCCCTCGTCCTCAAGCATCGCCTTGAAGAGGTAGGACACGGCGATGCCCTCGTCCCAGCCGGAGTGGATACCGATGGACAGAGTCTGCTCGTCGCCGTTCCCGACGGCGCTGGTCGACGACGCGGCGCCGGTCCCGCTCGCCACCGCGAAGCCGAGCATCACGATGGTGGCGACCCCGAGGGCCCCGCGGGAGATGAGTGCGTGAGACATCAGTTTCCTTCCGTTCGTGCTGCCGCTGATCGCGCTGCTGGCTCCCGTGCTCGTGGCGCTCACGCTGCTGCCTTCGCGAGTGCTTGGGAGACCGGCGCTCGCGCGGCGAGCGCCGAGGTGACCCGGTCGAGGAAGATCGCCAGGATGACGACCGAGACTCCCGCCTCGAAGCCGAGCGACATGTCGACCCGCTGCAGGGCGGCGACGACGTCGCGTCCGAGGCCGGCTGCGCCGACCATGCCGGAGATGACGACCATCGAGAGCGACAGCATGATGACCTGGTTGATCCCGGCCATGATGGTCGGCATGGCCAGGGGCAGCTGGATCTGTCGCATGATGCGCGACTCGGTGGCGCCGAAGGCGTGCCCGGCCTCGACGACCTCCTTGTCGACGCCGCGGATGCCCAGCTCGGTGAACCGCACGCCGGGGGCGAGGGCGAAGATCACCGTCGCGACGATCCCGGGGACCACGCCGACGCGGAAGATCACCACGGTCGGGATGAGGTAGACGAAGGCCGGCATGGTCTGCATGAAGTCGAGGACCGGGCGCAGGGTCCGGGACACGGCGTCGTTGCGGGCCGCCCAGATGCCCAGCGGGATGCCGATGACCAGCGCGATCGTGGAGGAGAGGATGACGAGGGCGAGGGTGTCCATCGCGTTGTCCCACTGGTTCATCGTCGCGATGATGACAAAGCCGACGAGCGAACCGACCGCGAGCTTCCAGCCCTTGACGCAGTACGCCGCCAGGACCAGGACGAGGACGACGGACCAGAACGGCGGTGCGCTGAGCACCAGGTCGATGAGGTCGTAGAACCAGACGATGACGGCCTTGATCTGGTCGAAGGCCCCAGAGAACGTCGTGGTCACCCAGGTGACGAAGGAGGCGGCGGAGTCGCCGAGGTCGAGCCGGGGCAGGCCCGAGGTGGTGGCAGCGGTGATCATGAGTGGGCTCCCTGCTGGGCGAGCGCGAGGGCGTCTGACACCGGGGCGTCGTCGACCTCGCTCGCGGTCGGCTCGTCGTGGTCCTCGGAGACCGAGGGGACCATGGCCTCGAGCAGCGCGACGCGCGGGATGACACCCATGAGCCGACCCGCCGCGTCGGTCACCGGCACGGGGAGGGGGGACTCCGATGCGGGGGCGAAGATCTCCGAGAGCGAGGTGTCCTCGGTCACCGCGGTGACGTCGTCGCGCACGAGGGTCTCGAGCGATGTGATGCCGGCGCGGACCGCGGCGACCACCTCGGAGTCATAGACGACGCCGCGCAGGCGGCGCGAGCGGTCTACGACGTAGGCGGCGGAGACCTGAGCCTCACGCATCGTGCGGGAGGCGCCGCGCGGACCGGCCGACATCGGCACGACGGCCGCGGGACGGTTCATCAGAGACGACGCGGTGAGCACACGGGTGCGGTCGACGTCGGCCACGAACTGGGCGACATAGTCAGTGGCAGGGTCGGAGAGGATCTCTTCGCTCGTGCCGATCTGGACGATCCGGCCGTCGCGCATGACCGCGATGCGGTCCCCGAGGAACATGGCCTCGTTGAGGTCGTGCGTGATGAAGATGATGGTCTTGTTGAGCTTGTGCTGGATCTCGACGAGCTGTTCCTGCATCTCGCGGCGGATCAGCGGGTCGAGGGCGGAGAACGCCTCGTCCATGAGCAGGACGTCGGTGTCGGCGGCGAGTGCGCGGGCCAGGCCCACGCGCTGGCGCATCCCACCGGAGAGCTCGGACGGCAGGCGATCTTCCCAGCCGGTCAGGCCAACGAGCTCGAGCGCGGTCTGAGCCTTGGCGAGCCGCTCGGCCTTCGCCATCCCCTGGATCTCCAGGGGGTAGGCGGCGTTGTCGCGCACCGTGCGGTGCGGCAGCAGGGCGAAGTGCTGGAAGACCATGCTCACGCTGCGCTGACGGATGGCGCGCAGCTCTTTGCCGGAGACCTCGGCCAGGTCGGCGCCGCCGATGCGCACCTGCCCGGAGGTGGGCTTCCACAGGCCGTTGAGCATGCGGATGAGCGTCGACTTGCCCGAGCCGGACAGGCCCATGACGACGAAGATCTCGCCGCGGGCGACCTCGAAGCTGGCGTCGATGACGGCCGCGGTGCCGAGGTGCTTGACCTCGTCGCGGGTCGCGCCGCGGGAGAGCTTGCGGACGGCCTCGTTGGCGCGTCGGCCGAAGACCTTGTAGACGTTCTTGACCTGGACGGCGATCTCGGGCGCGGCCAGCTCGGGCGCTGCGGCCGCGGGCGCTACCGCCGCGGGTCCTGCGATCTCGTCGGGTTGGTTGGTCGCGGCTGTCGTCGAGTCTGCCGGTGTTGCTGTGTCTGTGGGTGTTGCTGAGTCTGCCGGTGTTGCTGTGTCTGTGGGTGTTGCGGGTGCTGCCGAATTTGTAGGTCGTCCTGCTGAATCTGTTTGTCCTGCGGTGTTGCCTGGAACTACGGTCACTGTCTCCCCGTTCGCGTGTCCTTGCCGCCGCTCGTGCGGTGGCAAGGTGCGGCCTGCGAAGCATTGAGACCCGCACCCGTGGTGCAGTGGTCGCCTCCTGAGGCGACGCGCAAGCAGTTGAGCACTGCCGCGCCGCTGAGCTTCGGTCTTCGGGGTGTCCCGGGGTCGCTCTGCGGAGTATCCCCACACAGATGTCACGACTTTCGAAGCTCTCGCAGGCCGATCGTTTCCTTGATCGGTCGTCTCCACCATGCCTCATTGCTGGTCAGATATCTACCGGGGTGGGGTGTCAACGGGAGGTTTTAAGGTGAGATCTTTACCAAGTGCCCCCCCGTTGACCAGCGTCTTTACTGACTTTTTAAACGTTATCGTTTCGTGACCATTGATTCTTGGGCGCTACGGCATATGTCGGGTATCACTGCGACAATGTGTCCCCGCTCACGCCATTCCGGCTCGCGGCGGCCCATGCCAACCGGCGCCAACCGGTGCCAGCTCGTACCGATTCGTGCCAGCTCGTACCGACCCGGCGCTGCGAGGCGCCGCGGGGTGGGCGGCGACCTACGGTGGGCGGCGACCTACGGTGGGCCTTACGCGGACGCGGGGAACGGCGTCGGGCACGGAATCGCCTGCGGCGCTGCGGCGAATCGCCGGCGGCGCTGCGGCGCCGGGCCTGCCCCGAGTAGTCTGTGGTGGAATCTACCCGCGCTACCACGGAGCACCATGTCGACGTCTAGCTTCAGCGAGTCCCCCGGCAACTACAAGGTCCGCGACCTCTCCCTCGCGGAGGCGGGTCGCCACCAGATCCGTCTCGCCGAGCACGAGATGCCCGGGCTCATGGCGCTGCGCGCCGAATATGGCGAGGCTCAGCCGCTGGCCGGCGCCCGCATCGCCGGGTCCATCCACATGACCGTGCAGACCGCGGTGCTCATCGAGACCCTGACCGCCCTCGGCGCGCAGGTGCGCTGGGCGTCGTGCAACATCTTCTCGACCCAGGACGAGGCTGCGGCAGCGATCGTCGTCGGACCGCAGGGCACCCCGGACGCGCCCAGCGGCGTCCCGGTCTTCGCCTGGAAGGGCGAGAGCCTCGAGGAGTACTGGGAGTGCACCGAGCAGATCCTGCTCTGGCCCGCGGGAGCCGACGGCGAGTACGCCGGCCCGAACATGATCCTCGACGACGGCGGTGACGCGACGCTGCTCGTGCACAACGGCCTCGCCTACGAGCGGGTCGGCGCAGTCCCGGCCGACACGGTCGCGGGGGAGCCGGACCACTCCGACGAGGCCAATGTGGTGCACGCGCTGCTGCGCCGCGTCCTCCAGGAGGACCCGCTGCGCTGGACCACGATCGGGGAGAACATCCTCGGCGTGACCGAGGAGACCACGACCGGCGTGCACCGCCTGTACCAGCTCGCCGAGGCCGGCCAGCTGCTCTTCCCGGCGATCAACGTCAACGACTCGGTCACCAAGAGCAAGTTCGACAACAAGTACGGCATCCGCCACTCCCTGCCCGACGGCATCAACCGCGCGACCGACGTCCTGATGGGCGGCAAGGTGGCGTTCGTGGCCGGTTACGGCGACGTCGGCAAGGGTGCGGCCGAGGCCTTCCGCGGCCAGGGCGCGCGCGTCATCGTCTCCGAGATCGACCCGATCTGCGCACTGCAGGCCGCGATGGACGGCTACCAGGTCGCCCGCATCGAGGACGTGCTCGACGAGGCCGACTTCTTCATCACCACGACCGGCAACAAGGACGTCATCACCGCCGCGCACCTGTCGGCGATGAAGAACAAGGCGATCGTCGGCAACATCGGCCACTTCGACAACGAGATCGACATGGCCGGCCTCGCCCTGGTCCCGGGTGTCACGCGCACCGAGATCAAGGCGCAGGTGCACGAGTGGACCTTCACCGAGGGTGAGCGCGCCGGACGGTCGATCATCGTGCTGTCCGAGGGGCGGCTGCTCAACCTCGGCAACGCGACGGGTCACCCGTCCTTCGTGATGAGCAACTCCTTCACCAACCAGGTGATCGGTCAGATCGAGGTCTTCACCAAGGCCGGCACGGACGAGGAGTACCCCGTCGCGGTGCACCGCCTCCCGAAGATCCTCGACGAGAAGGTCGCCCGCCTGCACCTGGACGCCCTCGGCGTGCGGATGACCGAGCTCTCCCCGTCCCAGGCCGACTACCTGGGCATCGACCCGGCCGGCCCGTACAAGGCGGAGCACTACCGCTACTGAACCAACTGGCTCGACTCGTCGCCCGCCCGCCGCCACGTCCAGCTCTCCCGGACGAGGCGGCGGGCGGCGTCGTCCTGGTGAGCCAGCATCACACCAGGTCGGGGGGTATTCCCCCCGCCCGTGACGGCGGGTGGCACCGTGGCGCACGCGACCGCCGGTCCAGGAAGATAGAGGCTATGTTGACGAGCTCTGAGCCCAGCACAGCCATCGCGGACGTCCCACCCCTGGAGCGGGTCGGCTTCCTGCGCGGACCGTTCGCGACCCGAACGTGGCGCGAGCTCGGCTATCTCTTCCTCGCCATGCCGTGGTCGATCATCGGTTTTGTCTACGTCGTGGTGATGATCTCCCTCACGGCCTCCCTGCTCATCACGGTCGTCGGCGGGACCGGGATCCTCGGCGTCATGGTCGTGGGCGCGCGCGGGATGACCGGGATCGATCGCGGCCTGGCCCGCGGCCTGCTGCGCACCCCGATCGCCAGCCCCACCCCGTTCCGCCGCCGCCCGGGCTTCTGGGGCTCGGTATGGTCGATGATCTCCGACGGCGCCGGGTGGCGCGCGATCGCGTACCTGGTGCTCCAGTTCCCGCTGGCGCTCATGACCTTCGTCGTCGCGGTGACGTTCATCGTCGCCCCGCTCGGGGCGATGACCCACTGGATCTGGGGGCGGTACCTGCCCGCCCAGGAGGGCTCCGACGGACTCCTGCACAGCGGCTCCCAGATCATCGAGGGCTACTTCATCGACACGCCCGCGCGGAACCTGGGCTTCGCGGTCTTCGGGCTGTTCCTGCTGTTCATCGGCACCGCGGTGACCCGCGGCGTCGCGCATCTGCACCGGATGCTCGCGAGCTCGCTGCTCGGCCCCACGGCGGCGAGCCTGCGGGTGGCGCGTCTGGAGCAGTCCCGCGGGCGCGCGGTCGAGGATGCGGACTCGACCCTGCGCCGGATCGAGCGCAACCTGCACGACGGCACCCAGGCCCGGCTCGTCGCCATCGCGATGCAGCTCGGTGAGGCGAAGGAGCAGGCGGTCGCGAGCGGCGTCGCCCCCGAGCTCACCCAGCTCATCTCCGACGCGCACACCGCGACCAAGGAGACGCTCGTCGAGCTGCGCGAGCTTGCCCGCGGGATCCACCCGCCGGCTCTCGACAACGGCCTGGCCGTCGCGCTCGAGACCCTCGCAGCCCGCAGCCCGCTGCCCGTCACGGTCGACATCGACATGCCCGGACCGCCCGCCCGGCGCCCCGCCGAGGCGATCGAGACGATCGCGTACTTCTGCGTCATCGAGCTGCTCACCAACACCATCAAGCACGCGAACGCCACAGGCATGTACGTGCTGGTCGAGGCGCGCGGGGACACGCTGCACCTGCGCGTGCGCGACGACGGCACCGGCGGCGCGGTCATCCTCGTGCCCGACGCCGATGGTCACCACAGCGGGCTCGCGGGGCTCGCCGAGCGGGTCGGGTCCGTCGACGGGGACTTCGTCATCTCGAGCCCGGTGGGTGGCCCTACCCTGGTCACCATCACCTTGCCCATGCAGGTCTAGCCGTGCGGGGTTCGCCGAACGACCCGCAGGTCGACCCACACGTCGACCCACACGTCGACCCGCATACTGACACGTCAATGACCCGCTCGACGAGAGAGACCCCATGCGACTGCTCATAGCCGAGGACTCGGTCATCCTGCGCGACGGTCTCGTCGCGCTGCTCACCCGGCGCGGGCACGACGTCGTCGGCGCGGTGGGCGACGGCAAGGCGCTGTGCGCCGAGCTGGCCGCGCTGCCTCCCGAGCGCAAGCCCGACGTCGCCATCATCGACATCCGGATGCCGCCGACCTTCACCGACGAGGGGCTGCACGCGGCGTTGGCGATCCGGGCCGAGAACCCCGGCCAGGGCGTGCTGCTGTTCTCCCAGTACGTGGAGACCCGGTTCGCGGCGCAGCTGCTGACCGGTGATGCGCGCGGCGTCGGCTACCTGCTCAAGGACCGGGTGGCCGACGTGTCGGACTTCCTCGACGCCCTTGAGCGCATCGCCGCCGGGCACACCGTGCTCGACCCCGAGGTTGTCACCCAGCTCATGGGTGCCGCGCACAACGACGACGGGCTCGCCCGACTGAGCCCCCGCGAGCGCCAGGTGCTCGAGCTCATGGCGCAGGGCCGGTCGAACTCCGCGATCGCCGAGTTCCTCGTGCTGTCCTACGGAGCCGTGGAGAAGAACGTCTCGTCGATCTTCACCAAGCTGGACCTGCCCCAGGACGCCGGCGACCACCGCCGCGTCCTCGCAGTCCTGCGCCTGCTCAACGCCTGAGGCACCGAGGCGCTCGGCGCCTCGGAGGAGAGCCGCGACGGCACCGGGGGACAGCCCCCGAACAAGGGGAGGGACAAGGCGGCTCAGGTCGGAGGACCAACCCATAGTCCCAGGTCACAGGAGTGACGAGACTGGTGGAGAACCTGTCACCTCACCTCTGGGATCCCGATGACCCTCCTTGATCGACCCACCCTGGCCACCCCGACCACCGCCGCCCCGCCCCCCTCCGCCATTCCCACCGCCCCAACACCAGCCCCGGTCACCCAGTCGGTCGCCCGCCGCGCGGGGCGAGACCCGTTCCTGGACCTGCTGCGGGCGGTCGGGACGGTCGCCGTGATCCTCGCGCACTGGCTCATGCCTCAGGTCTCCTGGGACGGCGCCACCCTGCACGTCACCAACGTCCTCGGCGAGGGCGCCGGCTGGGTCGTGACGTGGGTGATCCAGGTGATCCCGCTGATGTTTTTCGTCGCGGGAGCGGCCACCTTCAGCCAGCTCGACCGCCGCTGGGTGCCCTGGGGACCGTTCGTGACGTCCCGGGTCCGCAGGCTCCTCCCACCCGTCGCTGTCTTCGCCGGCGTCTGGCTGGCCATCGCCGTCGTCCTGCCCGAGCTCGGCGCACCCCGCGGCGCGGTCCGGGTCGCGGCGACCATCGCCCCGCAGCTGCTGTGGTACCTCGGCGTCTACGTCATCCTCGTCGCCTGCTCCCACCTCCTGCGCGCCTGCTACCTGCGCGCACGGGTCGCCTCGTTGCTCGTGCTCGGTGGCGGCGCTGTCCTCGTCGACGTCTTACGCTTCGCCGGCGGCGTCGAGCAGATCGCCGTGGCCAACCTCTTCCTCGTCTGGGCTTTCGCCTACACCCTCGGCTTCGCCTACGCCGACG
The DNA here is from genome assembly GCF_900096585.1 of Sanguibacter gelidistatuariae. Lineage (GTDB taxonomy): Bacteria > Actinomycetota > Actinomycetes > Actinomycetales > Cellulomonadaceae > Sanguibacter > Sanguibacter gelidistatuariae. Next base: position 160,922 of record NZ_FMYH01000008.1, on the reverse strand, counting down.
GCCTGTTCGACGCCGTGCCGCGCCGGGCCTGCGCGGCGCTGTCCGGCCTGGGCTTCGTCGCCCTCGTGGCTGCGGTGACGCTCGGACCGTATCCGCTGAGCATGGTCGGGATGCCAGGCGACGCCTTTTCCAACATGGGCCCGCCGACCGTCTGCCTGGTCGCACTCACTCTCGCGCAGGTCTTCGGCGCTCTGGCGCTGCGGCCCGTCATCGTGGGCTGCGCCAGGCAGACCCAGGTCGCCGCGGTGCTCGGGTGGATCTCTGCGCGGTCCATGACGCTGTACCTGTGGCACCTGACCGCAATGTTTGCCGTGGTCGGCGTCGTCGTGCTGGGTGCCAACCTCGACCTGCCCGAAGGGTGGAGCGGGACGTGGTGGGAGACCCGCCCGGTGTGGTTCGCGGCGTGCGCGGCGGTCCTGGCCCTGCTCGTCCGGGTCTTCGCCCCCGTCGAGCTCCGCCGTCCGGCCAGGTCTTCCATTCCCGGGGCAGCTCCCGCCAGCCGGGGCGACACCGCACGGGAACGGCCGGCCGGTCAGTTCGCGGGGTCGGGGATCGCGTAGGGGAGACGGCGGACCATCTCCGACTGCTCGGCGGCGACCGACCGGGCACGCTGGGCGGCGAGCCACTCCCGGTTGCGGCGCTCGGCGAGCACCGCCATGAGGAATGCCTCGGTCGGCGTCCCCGGCGGCGGCCCCGGTGCGATGTACTGCTCGAGACGCGCCGCGAGCTCGCGGCCCACCCGGACCCGTGAGCCGGCGTGCATCTTGGGGCCGCGGGCCAGGAACTGCCGGGTGGCCAGGGCCAGGCCGTCGGGCAGGCGGCGCATGTCGGCGGTCGCGGCCCAGGCGGCCAGCGGAGGCGGCATGACGACCTGGATCGATGCGGCGCCGCCGCCCCTGACCCGGATCGCGTACGTCCCGGCGAGCATGTCGCCGACCCGCTTGCCCTTGGTGTTGGTGAGGGAGGCGAAGAGCGCGACGGTGCCCGCCGTGAACCACAGCTCCCCGACGCCCACGAGGGCCCGGATGAAGGAGTGGCGCAGGCGGACCGGGCCGGCGTCGTCGCGCACGATGCGGATGCCGGTCGCGAGCTTGCCGAGCGAGCGGCCACGGGTGAGCGTCTCCACGGTCGTGGGGATGACGACCATGACCATCACCATGACCGCGATGATCAACGCCGGAGCCACGTTCTCCCCGGAGACGTCGAAGGTTCCGGTGGCGACCAGCAGCAGGACGATGAGCGCTAGGACCTGGACCGTGACGTCGATGGCCGACCCGAGCATGCGGGTCGCGAACGATGCCGGGCGCGCATCCAGGACCACGCCTTCGCCGATGACGACGCCGTCGTCCATCCGTTCCCCCGAACCTCGCGGTGTGCACGCCGCGGACCGGCGTTCTATGGCAGGGTATCGTCCGTGGACCTCGATGCCTTCTCAGACGTGCATTCCGGTGAATGGGCGCGCCTGAAGACGTTGAGCACCCGGCGCCGGATCAGCGGCGCGGAGGCGGACGAGCTCGTCCGCCTCTACCAGGCGGTCGCCACCCACCTGTCGATGATCCGGTCCTCGGCCCCCGACCCGGTCCTCATCTCCCAGCTCTCCCAGACCCTCAACCGCGCCCGCACGACGATCGCCGGCGCGCACGAGCCGGCCTGGCGTGACGTCCAGCGCTTCCTGCTGGTGTCGCTGCCGGCGGCGCTGTTCCGGCTGCGCTGGTGGATCCACGCCGTGACGTTCGGCTGCGTGATCCTCGCCGTGATCTCCGGGATCTGGGTTGCCACGACGCCTCAGGGGCTCGCCGCGATCGGCACGCCGAGCTACCGCCAGGAGTACGTCGACAACGCCTTCGCGTCCTACTACGACCCCGGCGCCGGTTTCGCGGCCGTCGTGTGGACCAACAACGCGTGGATCGCCGCGCAGTGCATCGCCTTCGGCATCTCGGGCATCTGGCCGGTGTTCATGCTCGTGCAGAACGCCGTGAGCGTCGGTGCGATCGGCGGGATGATGGCCCACTACGGCGAGCTCGGGATGTTCTTGAAGCTCATCGCCCCGCACGGGCTGCTCGAGCTCACGTCGATCTTCGTCGCCGGTGCGGCCGGCCTGAAGATCTTCTGGACGCTCGTCGACCCCGGGCCGCGGCCGCGCTCGCGCGCCCTCGCCGAAGAGGGACGCGCGCTGTTCACGGTCGCCGGTGGTCTGGTCATCACGCTCGCGGTGTCCGGCCTCATCGAGGGCTTCGTGACCGGCTCGACGCTGCCCTGGTGGCTCAAGATCGCCATCGGCGCCCTCGCCCTCGGTGCCTTCTGGGTCTACGTCCTCGTGCTGGGCCGCCGCGCCGTGGCCGACGGCGCAACCGGTGACCTAGACGCCGACCTCACCGGCAGCACCCAACCGGTAGCCGCGTAACGCGCCCGACGCCGCGCCGGCCACCCCCGACAGCCCCCGGCATCCTGCCGCCCCGCCCGCCCGTCCAGGCGCCCCCCGCCGGTCCCAGCACCCTCGCCGAACTCGTGAACGCGCCGTCGAGCTCGTGAATGCGGGCCGTTTCTGGACCGCCGATGCCCGTGGCTCACGAGTTCGGCGACCGGCTCACGAGTTCGGCGACCGGCTCACGAGTTCGGCCACCGGCTCACGAGTTCGGCGACTGGCTCACGAGTTCGGCGAGGGGGCAGGTGGGGGCGGGGGTCAGGAGCTGAAGAGGAAGAAGAGGACCGGCGCGGCGACCATGAGGACCATGGCGACGATCACCGCGATGGCGATCCGACGGTTTCGACGTTCACGGGTCGGGGTTCGCTTGATCGTGGGGCGCATCTAGAGCCTTCCTGCGGCCTTGAGTGAGAGGTACATGTCTGCCAGCCGCGGCGCGAGGTCGTCGGGCAGTGCTGAGACGACCTCGACCCCACGGCGGTTCAGGACCATTGTCGCCGCAATTCTCTCGAGCTCGGTACGCGCGGCCGCCGCGGCGTCGAAGACGTCCGACGCGCTCTCGCGCCGGGCGGCCATCTGCGCCTCGTCCGGGTCGGACACCGAGGCGAGCACCACCTGGTGCACCGAGCTCAGCTGGTCGACGACGGGCAGCAGCCCGGTCTCGATCGCGGCGGGCTCGACCGAGGAGAGCAGCACCACGAGGGCGCGCTGGGACAGGCGCTCGCGAACCAGGGCCACGAGCCCAGGCCAGTCCGTCTCGAGCAGGGCGGGCTCGAGCGGGGCCATGGCGTTGGCCAGGGCTGGCAGCAGCCGCGGCCCGGCGGCCCCGGCGACCCGCGCGCGCACGGTCCGGTCGAAGGCGATGAGCTCGACCCGGTCTCCGGCCTTGGCGGCCAGCGCACCCAGCAGCAGGCCGGCCTCGATGCTCGCGTCGAGGCGCGGCTGGTCGCCGATCCGCGCGGCCGACGTGCGGGCGGTGTCGATGACGATGAGCACCCGCCGGTCGCGCTCGGGGCGCCAGGTCCGCACGACCATCTCGGTGCGCCGGGCCGAGGCCCGCCAGTCGATCGACCGGACGTCGTCGCCGATGACGTACTCCCGCAGGGAGTCGAACTCGGTGCCCTCGCCGCGGATCTGCACGGCGGCCTGCCCGTCCATCTCCCGCAGCCGGGCGAGCCGGCTGGGCAGGTGCTTGCGGGAGGCGAACTCGGGTAGCACCCGCAGCACGCCCGGGACCGGGATCGACGCCTGGCGCCCGGCGACCCCGAGCGGCCCGAACGCGCGCAGCGTGACACGGTCCGCCGGGCGGTCCCCGCGGCGGGTGGGCACGAGCAGGGTCGTCAGGCGCCGGGCCTCACCGACCGGGACGGTGACCGCGTGACGGTTGGCCTGCGCACCGGCGGACGGCGCCCAGGCGTCGCGGACCACCCCGGTGAAGGTGCGACGAGACTCGTTGGTCACCACGAGCACGGACTGGGCGTGCTCGGTCAGCCGGACGCTGCGCGGGACGGTCCGCTGGATCGACACGAGCCGCGGCGACGCGGCCAGGAGTGCGTCACCGCAGGCCACCACGACGACGACGACCGTCCACACCACAACCATCCCCAGGTCCCCGGAGAGCAGGACGGGGACGATGCCGAGCGCGGTGAGGGCGACCGCGCGCCACGTGAGGACCATGGAGAGCCGGGCCGCTCAGCGGGGAACGGGGACGGAGGCGAGGACGGTGTTCAGCACGCTCTCGGCGCTGACGCCCTCGAGCTCGGCCTCGGGGCGCAGCTGGACACGGTGCCGCAGGGTCGGGTGCGCGAGCGCCTTGACGTCGTCGGGCGTGACGAAGGGCCGCCCGGAGAGCCAGGCCCAGGCGCGCGACGTCGCGAGCAGCGCCGTCGCGCCGCGTGGGGACACGCCCAGCGACAGCGAAGGGGAGTGGCGGGTGGCCCGGCACACATCGACGATGTAGCCGAGCACCTCGCGGGAGACCTGGACCGTGGCGACCTCCGTGCGGGCCTGCTCGAGCTCGGCGACGGTCGCGACGGGGCGCACGCCGGCGGCGGCCAGGTCGCGCGGGTTGAAGCCGGCCGCGTGCCGGGCGATGACCTCGATCTCCTGGTCGCGCTCGGGCAGCGGCAGCAGCACCTTGAGCAGGAAGCGGTCGAGCTGGGCCTCGGGCAGCGGGTACGTGCCCTCGTACTCGACCGGGTTCTGCGTCGCGATGACGAGGAACGGGTCGGGCAGCAGACGAGGCGTCCCGTCCACGCTCACCTGGCGCTCCTCCATGGCCTCCAGGAGCGAGGCCTGGGTCTTGGGGGGCGTGCGGTTGATCTCGTCGGCGAGCAGCAGGTTGGTGAAGACCGGGCCCTCGCGAAAGCTGAACTCCGAGGTCCGCGCGTCGTAGACGAGCGAGCCGGTGATGTCACCGGGCATCAGGTCGGGGGTGAACTGCACACGCTTGGTGTCCAGGGCGAGGCTCGCAGCGAGGGTCCGCACGAGCAGGGTCTTGGCGACCCCGGGGACGCCCTCGAGAAGCACGTGCCCGCGGCACAGCAGGGCGATGAGCAGGCTCGTGACGGCGGCATCCTGCCCGACGACGCCCTTGGCCACCTCGGCGCGCACGGCCGCCAGGGTGGAGCGCAGGGCGGCCCCGGACGGGGATACGGTCGTGAATTCTGATGTGCTCACGCGCGGTGAACCTCGCTCTCCAGCTGGTCGAGATCGGTGGCCAGACGCGTCAGCTCGACGTCACCGGCCGGTGGTGGTCCGTACAGCAGCGCCCCGACCTGCTGGGCAGGTCGGTGGCTGGCCCGGGCGACGGCGTCGACGACGGCGTCCGCCCCGGCTGATCGTGGCACACCCAGGCGCACCGCCATGCGGTCGGCGGCCCGGGCGCGCAGGGCAGCGCCGGCGTGGCCGTGGGCGCGTGAGCGCCGGTACAGCCGGCCGCGCCCCCGGGTGGTCTCGGAGGCCTGCACGACGACGGGGAGGTCCTCGGTCGCGAGCGGACCGAGCCGGCGCCCGCGCCACAGCGCCGTGACGAGCGCGAGCAGGAGGAGCTGAGCGCCGACGGCAGCCGTCCACGGCGGGAGCAGTCCCGCCAGGCCTCCGGCCTCGGCACCGGCGGCGGGCCGCTCGGGCAGCAGCCAGACCAGGCGGGCTTCATGGCCGAGCATGCGCAGCCCGAGGGCAGCGTTGCCGGCGTCGGTGATCGAGGCGTTGGTCAGGGGGGTGTCGTCGTCGAGGGCGCGCACCAGCGGGCCGGTGGCTGCGTCCCCAGACCCGTCACCGGCGTCCGTGGCCAGCTCGAAGACGGCGTAGTGGCCGACCGGGGTCCCAGTGGTGGTGCTCAGGAAGCACAACGTGGCGGGGGAGGAGGCGCCCGAGTCGCCCAGGCGGAACCCGGCGCCCGAGCTGGTGATCTCCCCGGCCGCCTCGGCGTCGGGGTCGGTGCACTGAGCCGTCGTCGTCGCGCCGTCGGGGGCCACCCCGGCGTGGCTGACCTGCGATGTCGCGGCCGCGAGCAGGGCGGGGCCGGGGGCGACGAGCACGACGGCCGAGCCGGTGTCCAGGAGGGAGCGGGCGACGTCGTCGGGCATGCCGTAGTCGTTGGCGACGAGCAGCGTGGAGCCCGGCCCGCTCGCCCCGATCGCCTCGGCGACCGAGGTCGCGTAGACGATGTCGACGCCCTGCTTCTCCAGTACCTGGGCCAGGGCCATCGCGCCGGCGGGCGAGGGGTTGTCCGGTGCGAAGGGGACGGTGGACTGCTTGGTGCCCAGGGAGACCAGGACGGCCCCGGCGAGCAGGATCGCGACCAGCCCGGCCGCGGGCCAGCGCCAAGACCGCAGGCGCGCACGGATCCGGGAGGCGCCCGTGGTCCCGTCGCCTCGGATGGCGGTCGCGGGTGCGAGCCTCGCCGACGCCGTCGTCACGGTGGCGTCGGTGGTCACGGTGGCCTCGGTGGCATCGGTGGCATCGGTGGTCACGGTGGCCTCGGTCGATGGCGCCATCGGCTGGCTCATGGCGCCGCCACCGTGGCAGGCGCGGAGGTCAGCGCGGTGGGTCGGGTCGCCGCGGCGGCCGCCTCGAGGCCCCGCATCTGCTCGTAGCTGGTCGAGTCGGCGGGGACCTTGCCGTAGTAGATCGCGTCGAAGGACGTGGCGCCGTCTGCCAGCGCGGGGGCGAGGCCGGGCAGCCGGGCGCCGATCATCAGTGCGGCCTCGTGCGCGGTGCGTCCCGGTGCGGGGTCGAGGATGGTGCGTTCCTCGCTGCGTCGGGCGAGCGCGCGGAAGGCGTCCAGGGTCGCGGCGCCGAAGTCCCCGAGCGAGGCGGCCCGGGAGGCTGCGGCCAGGAGGTCGTCGGCGCTGCGGATGTCGTCGATGCCCAGGACCGGCGCGTGGCGGGCGCGCCGGGAGCGGCGCACGGGGCCGGAGACGTACAGCGCCACGGCGGCGATCACCGCGATCACGGCGACGAGCACGAGGGCGGCCCACCCGCCGGAGAGCCCGGCGACCGACACCCCGTCGAAGAGGTCACGGAGCCAGGTCAGGAAGCGCTCGAGCAGGCTCGGGCCCTGGTGGTAGATCGGGTTGGTGAGCTCGTCGTGGAGCCACTGCCGCGCCGTCGGGGAGTCCGGGGTCACCGGAACCTGCGAACTGGCGGCGGTGATCGCAAGCGGCGCGGCCCCGAGCGTGGCCCCGAGCGCGACCACGACGGCGTGGGCCGCGGCGCTGCTCACACCGCGTCTGCTGCCGCGATGAGCTCGACGTCCAGGCCTTCGCGACGCATCCGGACGTCGATGTAGAGCAGGGCGATCACGCTGGACAGGAAGGTGGTCGAGATCGTCGAGGCGAGGATCTGCGTGACGACGACGATCGCCAGGCCGCCCACGTGCGAGGAGTAGTCACCCGGGTAGATGATCTCCGCGATGAACGAGCCGGGCAGGGCGACCAGGCTCGAGACGATCGACGTGATGATCGAGGAGAGCAGGTAGATGCCGAGCAGCCGCCAGAAGCTGCCGCGGCTGAGCAGCCAGCCGCGACGGATCGCCGATCCGAGGCCCTGGCCCTCCAGGACGTAGGTGGCCGAGGTGAGCAGGAACCGGACGGTCAGCCACACCGCGACGACGATGACGACTACGACGAGAACCAGGATGAGGAGCCCCGCCAGCACGGGGACGTCGGCCTGGGCTGCGGCGAAGGCGAGCAGGCCGAGCACCCCGGCCAGCACCAGCACCGCGATGCCGGGCAGCAGCGAGATCGCGATCAGCCCGAGGATCTTTCCCCGTACCTGCTGCCACAGGTCGGAGACCGTGAAGGGCTTGTTGATGACCGCGCGGGAGATCGCGACGATGAGCAGCCCCGTGGTGATGATCGAGGCCAGGTACACACCGAACCCGATGAAGACCGACTGTGAGAGCTGACCACCCAGGCCGGTGATGTTGAACTCCCCGGACAGGCCCAGGTCGCCGGAGGGATCGATGCTCGAGAAGGAGCTGTCCAGCCAGCGGTTGGCGGCGGGGGCGACCAGGTAGCTGAGGATCGCCGGGATGATCGTCGCGACGGAGATCACCAGGCCGACCACGCCGAGCATGACCTTGGGGTTGGTGCGGATGGCGGCGAAGGCGCCGTCGTAGAGCTCGCCGAGGCTCAGCGGGCGCAGCGGGATGATCCCCGGCTTGGCCGCGAGCGGACGCCACCCCGGTCCGCCGAAGCCCGCAGGCCCGCCGTACTGGGGCTGTCCGTATTGGGGCTGTCCATACTGCGGTTGCCCGTACTGCGGCTGCCCGGGCTGTCCGTACTGAGGGGGGCCAGGCTGGGGCTGTCCGTACTGCGGTTGCCCGGACTGCGGCTGCCCATACTGCGGCTGCCCATACTGCGGCGGCCCGGCCGGCGCCGGGGGAACGGCGCCCTGCGGCGCGTACTGCCCGTACTTGGGCTGCCCGTAGCCGATGGCCGCGGTGGGCTGTCCCCAGCCACCCGCGGATCCGGGTGGTCCAGCGGGCACCGATGGACCGGCGGGCACAGACGGACCGGCGGGCACCGATGGACCGGCGGGCACAGACGGACCGGCGGGCACAGACGGACCGGCGCCCCCGGGAGGGGCGAACGGCGCAGGACCTGGCTCGGGAGCGTCGTCGGGCGTCGTCATCTGTGCTGACCTCTTACCTAGGGGACATGCTGACCTGCGCCAGAAGATCATCCGGCGTGCCCATCGTGCCACGACACACCTATACATGGGGAGATGGCAGGATGACGTCATGAAGTCACGTGTGCTGGTGGTTGACGACGACACTGCGCTCGCAGAGATGATCGGGCTGGTTCTCAAGACTGAGGGCTTTGACCCGGTGTTCTGTGCGGACGGCGACTCGGCGATCGGGATCTTCCGGAGCACAGCTCCGGACATCGTCCTGCTCGACCTGATGCTCCCGGGCAAGGACGGCACAGAGGTGTGCCGTCAGATCCGCGCCGAGTCCGGCGTGCCAATCATCATGCTCACGGCCAAGTCCGACACGCTCGACGTCGTGCTCGGGCTGGAGTCCGGCGCGGACGACTACATCTCCAAGCCTTTCAAGCCGAAGGAGCTCGTCGCGCGGATCCGCGCCCGGCTGCGCCGCACCGACGAGCCGGCCCCCGAGCGGCTGTCGATCGGCGACCTCGAGATCGACGTCACCGGGCACCGGGTCACCCGTGCGGGCGCGGCGATCTCGTTGACCCCGCTCGAGTTCGACCTCCTTGTCGCCCTGGCCCGCAAGCCGTGGCAGGTGTTCTCCCGCGAGGTGCTCCTGGAGAAGGTCTGGGGCTACCGCCACGCCGCGGACACCCGCCTGGTCAACGTCCACGTCCAGCGGTTGCGGTCCAAGATCGAGCACGACCCGGAGATCCCGGAGATCGTGCTGACCGTGCGCGGCGTCGGGTACAAGGCGGGCGCAGCGCAACCATGAGGCGGCGTTCTCGTCGGGTGGCGCTCGCCGTCCGACGCGGCCTTCGGCGTGTGCAGACCTGGGTCCGCGGCGGTGTGGGGGCCTGGCGCTCGTCCATCCAGCTGCGGGTGACCTCGACCGCGCTGGCCATCGGTGTGCTCGCGGTCGTCGTGCTCAGCGCCTACCTGTCCGGAACCATCCGTGACGGGCTCTTCGACCAGCGCATCGACCAGGTGCTCACGGAGAGCACCCGATCCGCCGCCCAGGCCCAGGCCACGCTCACCTCCACGACCGCCTCGACCGCACCGCAGGTCCAGCAGCTCCTCAACGACATGCTGCCGGCGCTGCAGGCCGGCGGGTCGGGGGGGCGCGAGGTGTTCTTGTGGCGCAGCGAGGGTAACGACACACCGGTCGCGGTCCTCGACATCTCGACCGCGCCCCAGCTGAGCTCTCTCGTCACCCAGAGCCTGCGCGAGGCCACGACCGAGGGCGAGGGACTGCGCTGGCAGTCCGTCGCGATCCCGCAGGGCAAGGCGACCGTCCCCGGGGTCATGGTCGGCACCACGGTCGAGGTCCCGGTCGCGGGGACCTTCGAGATGTACTTCCTCTACTCCTTCGAGCCCGAGCAGCAGACCCTGAGCTTCATGCAGCGGGTCCTGGCGATCGCAGGGGGCGTGCTCATCACCTTCCTCGCGGTGAGCACCTGGACGCTCGCCCGTCAGGTGGTCCGCCCGGTCCAACGGGCCGCGCAGGTCGCCGAGCGGCTGGCCGACGGCCACCTGGACGAGCGGCTCCTGGTCAAGGGCACGGACGAGATGGCCACCCTCGCCCGGTCGTTCAACGAGATGGCGGCCAGCCTGCAGGACCAGATCCAGCGCCTCGACGCGCTCTCGACCGTGCAGCGCCGGTTCGTCTCCGACGTCTCCCACGAGCTGCGCACGCCGCTCACCACGGTGCGGATGGCCAGCGAGATGATCTACGACAGCCGGGAAGGCTTCGACCCGGTCGTCAAGCGCTCAGCCGAGCTGCTGGTCACGCAGCTGGACCGGTTCGAGGACCTGCTCGCCGACCTGCTCGAGATCAGCCGCTTCGACGCGGGCGCTGCCATCCTGGATGCCGAGTCCCTCGACCTGCGCGACGTCGTCAGCTCCGCGATCGACCAGTCGATGTCCCTGGCCAGCCGCAAGGGCGTCTGGCTCTCGGTGACGTTCGACGACGAGCGCGCGACCGCGGACATGGACCGGCGCCGGGTCGAGCGGGTCGTGCGCAACCTCCTGGTCAACGCGATCGAGTACGCCGACAACGGCCCGGTCGAGGTCCGGGTCGCCAAGAGCGAGACCGCGGTCGCGGTGCACGTCCGCGATTACGGCATCGGCATGGCGAAGGACCAGGTGGCGCACGTCTTCGACAGGTTCTGGCGGGCCGACCCGGCGCGCGCACGCACGTCTGGCGGGACCGGACTGGGGCTGGCCATCTCTCAGGAGGACGCGCTGCTGCACGGCGGATGGCTCGACGTGTGGGGCCGCCCTGGTCTCGGTGCGGCCTTCCGGCTGACCCTGCCGCGGCGTGCGGGCATCGTGCTGTCCAGCTCGCCGATCGACTTGGAACCCGAGCGTCCCTCTGATGTCATTGATGTTGACGCCCGCCGCCACGAGGCGGCCGGGCCGTCGAGCCTGCCAGACATCGACGACCTCGACACGCCGGGCCCCCGCCCGGGCGAACGAGGTACAGCCGACGACCACGACGCGTCCCAGGAGGGGAACCGGTGACCTCACTGTCCCGCACGACCTCGGCTCGAGGTCTGCCCGGTCGCCCGACTCGCCCGACTCGCCGGGTTCGGCCCCGGGTGATGTCCCGGGTGCTCGGCGTCGGGCTCCTCGTCGGCGCACTGACCGGGTGCGCGGCCATCCCCAGCAGCGGACCGGTCGAGCGCCGGGACGTGACGATCAGTGAGCTCGGGCCGATCTTCCCGCAGTCCTACGGGCCGACGTCCGGCGCGAGCCCCCAGGAGATCGTGCAGGGTTTCCTCAGCGCCCAGGCGGTCGGGATCAACGATGACTGGGCCACGGCCCGGGAGTTCCTCTCGCCGCGCGGTGGGGCAGCGTGGGACCCGTCCGCACGAACCTTCGTCTACTCCGGAGAGCCGGACTTCACCGAGCCCGCGGTCGAGGCCCCCGATCCCGGGGACGGCGCCGCGGACGACCCGGCCGGGGACGCGCCGTCGGGCGACGACCTGTCCGGCGTCGGGGCCAGCACCTCCGACAACACCTCCGACCCGGCCACGTCCGATCCAGCAACCACCGACCCGGCTGAGCCGACGACAGTGTCGATCCTGGGACACGTCTCGATCGTGGCCACGCTCGAGACCGACGGGCAGTTCACCGAGGCTGCGCAGGGCAACACGCAGAGTCTCACCTTCACGCTCGAGAAGTCCTCCTCGGACCAGTGGCGGATCACCGCGACCGAGGACGGGATCTTCGTCTCGGAGCCGAACTTCGCGCTCGTCTACCGCGCGACGACGCTCTACTTCCCGTCCCAGGACCGCTCCTTCCTCGTGCCCGACGTCCGGTGGTACTCCAAGAGCAACACCGCCAGCCACGCCATCAACGGGCTCCTGGCAGGCCCGGCGACATGGCTGCGCGACTCGGTCGAGGTGGTCGCACCGGCAGGCACCCGGCTCGTGCTCGACTCTGTGACGATCGACGACTCCGGGGTGGCCCGGGTCGACCTCACCAAGGAGGTGCTCGCGGCCTCTGACTCCGACCGCGCCATGCTCCAGGCGCAGATGACGGCCGTCCTGCTCAAGGTCCCGAGGGTGCGGTCGGTCGAGCTCTTCGCCAACTCGCTCCCGCTGTCGATCCCGACGACGGCGGATCCCCAGCGTGATCCGGTCCCGGGCCTGACCTCACCCCTGGTCCTCGCGGGCGACGTGATCAGCGAGGTGGGCAACGGAACCCTGACGCCGCTGGCCGGCTTCTCTGCCCTGACCGGACTGCGCGCATCCGCCCTGGCCACCGACGACGCCGCGCGCCTGGTCGTGCTGCGCTCGGGCACCGTCGCCATCATGACGGCGCCGACGCCGGCCGCGGCGGCCACGACCCTGGTCACAGGGACGGACCTGGTGGCCCCGTCGGTCGACCGCTTCGGCTGGGTCTGGACGGGAGATCGTGCCACGAACGACGGGCTCCGCGCGGTGACGGCCGCCGGTACCCAGGTGCCGATCCCGGTCGACTGGCTGGACGGGCGCACCCTGGAGTCCATCCGGGTCTCCCACGACGGCGCCCGCATCGCGATCGTCTCGAGCCTGGGCGGCGTGAGCCGGATCGACGTGGCGGCGATCGTCCGGGACGACTCCGACGTCCCGGCCAGCCTCTCCGTCCAGGCCCTCGCGATCGGCGCCTCGGTCACGGCCGCCACCCAGGTCGTGTGGATCGACGAGTCGACCGTCGGTGTGCTGGCCCGGGGGCTGTCGTCCGGGATACCGACCGTCTACGAGGTGCCGATCTCGGGTCGGTCGGCGGCCCTCTCCGGCGTCGAGGACACCGTGTGGATCTCGGCTGGGAAGGGGCTGCGGTCGGTCTACGTCGCGAACTCCGACGGGGCGCTGTTCAGCCGCGCTGCGACCGGGAGCACTTGGTCCCAGGTCGTGGGCGGCGTCCAGTTCCCGGCGTTTCCCGGCTGACCGCCGGATCCGCTCACCCACAGCGCGGCCGGGCGCGCCTCGACCCGCCGGGGCGGACCCGCGCGGGGTGGCGGGCTGCGGCGTCGGGCAGGGTCGTGGCATGGAGTTCGCGGGGCGAGGAGCAGTGCGCGCGCTGGGTGCGCTCGGGCGCGCGGGCGGCGAGCTCGCCCGGCTGGTCGTCCCGCTCGAGTGCGGTGGGTGCGGGGCGGCGGATGTGCGCCTGTGCCCGGCCTGCGCCGCGCACCTCGCGAGCGTGCGCCGGGTCGACGCCGGGGCCCCGCGCCTGGACAGGTTGGGCGAGGGACCGCGGTGGCCGGTCTTCGCGGCGGGGGACTACACCGGGCCGGTGCGTGAGGCCGTCGTGGCGTGGAAGGACCGCGGCCGGGCGGACCTGACCGCGGCGTTCGCTCCGGCCATGACGCAGCTCGCCCGGACGCTCTCGGCCGAGGTCCTCGCGCGCGTTCCCGCTGGTCAGCCCGTCTGGATCGTGCCGGTCCCCTCCCTGCCGTCCGCCCGGCGTCGCCGCGGACGCGAGCCGGTGACCGAGCTCGCCAGGATCCTGGTCGCGCACGCTGTGCACCTCCCTCCCGCGCACCTCACCGGTCCCGCGCGCCGCGGACACGCCGGCGGCGAGCCGGTGCGGCTGGCGGCGGCGCTCGTCCATCTCTCGCGGGTGAAGACCAGGGTCCGCGACCAGGTCGGTCTGGGCATCCGGGCCCGCAGCGGGAACCTCGCCGGGACTCTCGACGTGCGCGCCCGGTCGCGGTCCGGCCTGGGTGCGCGTCCCCCGACCGTCTGCGTGCTGGTCGACGACGTGCTCACGACCGGCGCAACGCTCGCCGAGTGCGCCCGCGCGATCGGTCGCCGGGGAGGGCTCGTCGTGGCCGGCGTCGTGCTCGCGGCGACCCCTCCGCCGGGCTCCAGGGCGGGTCCGCCGGGCGCGTCGGTGCAAGCTGGCCCCCAATCGCGATAGCCTGTATCAAGATCTCGTCAGTGTTGGGAGGTGGTTCGAGACGGTGCCCGGAAATGGCACCGAGCTGATCATCGTTCGGGCGTGAAAACGCCCCCACTCCCTTGGAGGCTCTCATGGAGATTGTTGTCGTCGGTAGGCACACTGAAGTAGCCGATCGTTTTCGCCGACACGCTGAGGACAAGCTCGCGAAGATCGAGCAGCTCGCACCGACCGCGCAGCGCGTCGACGTCGAGGTCACTCACGAGAACAACCCCCGCCAGTCCGGCAACCGCGAACGGGTCGAGCTGACCGTCCGGGACAAGGGCCCTGTGGTCCGTGCCGAGGCAGCGGCGGACGATCGCTTCGGAGCCCTCGACCTCGCGCTCGACAAGCTGATCGAGCGTCTGCGCCGCGCGAACGACCGTCGCAAGAACCGCTTCCGCAACCCCACGCCGATGGACACCGTCGACGTCCGGCCCTTCGTCCCGACCCCCACGCCGGAACCGGTCGCACCGACCGCGCCGAGCGAGCCGGGCGAGACGGTCGAGACCCAGCTGGGCGACTCACCAGTTGTCATCCGGCAGAAGCTCCACAGCGCGTCCGCGATGACCATCGACGACGCGCTCTACGAGATGGAGCTGGTCGGCCACGACTTCTTCCTCTTCATCGACGCCGACACCGCTCGCCCGTCTGTCGCCTACCGTCGCCGGGGGTGGACCTACGGCGTGATCGCGCTCGACACCGCGTGCAGCCTGGAGGCCGCCGCTGTGGCGGTCGAGGCCGCCCGATCGGTGTAGCACCTCCCGCATGACCTCGGACGACGGCGTGGAACCCTCGGGTTCTGCGCCGTCGTCGTGCTGTCGGCCGTCGTGTCGGTGGCCCGGTGCACAATGACGCCATGACCGCCGCACACCCCATCCCTGCCGGCCAGACCTGATGGCGGCACGCACCATGACGCTCGCCCAGGCTCGCCGGACGGCGCTGGCTGCCTCGGGCCTGCACCGCCCGCGCCCCCAGGGGCCGGCCACGATGGCCGGCCTGCAGCGCGTCGTCTCGCGCCTGGGACTCCTGCAGATCGACTCCGTCAACGTCCTGGCCCGGGCCCACCTCATGCCGCTGTACGCGAGGCTGGGGCCCTACGACCCGGCCCTGCTGACCAGGGCCGCGCATATGGAGCCGCGCCGGCTCGTGGAGTACTGGGCCCACGAGGCGTCGTTCATCCCGCCCGAGACCTATCGCCTGCTCGAGTGGCGCCAACGCAGATACCGCACCGAGGCGTGGGGGCAGATCAGCGCGGCTGAGATGGACCACAGCGCCGAGATCATCGAGATCCGCGCGATCGTGCGCGACCACGGCCCGGTCACCGCGACCCAGGTCGAGGCGCTGCTCGTGGAGACGCATCCCCGTGACCGGTCCGCGTGGGGCTGGAGCTGGAGCACCGCCAAGCGGGCGCTGGAGTTCCTGTTCTTCACCGGGGAGGTCACCGCGGCGGGACGCACCAACGCCTTCGAGCGGCTCTACGACCTCACTGCACGGGTCCTCCCGCCGACCGTGCTCGCGGCCGCTCCCGTCTCCGACGCCGACGCCGTCCGCGCGCTCGTGGAGATCGGTGCGCGTGCGCACGGGGTGGGCACGGCCCGCTGCTTCGCGGACTATTTCCGGCTCAAGGGGCCGGCGCCGCGGGCGGCGATCGCGGAGCTCGTCGACGGCGGCGCCCTGCTGCCGGTTCGGGTCGAGGGATGGGACCGGGAGACCTTCGTCCACCGAGATGCGGCGACGCCGCGGACCGCGACGGCCCGGACCCTGCTCAGCCCCTTCGACCCGTTGATCTTCGAGCGGCGACGGCTCGCCGAGCTCTTCGGCACCCACTACCGGATCGAGATCTATGTCCCGGCCAAGGACCGGGTGCATGGCTACTACGTGCTGCCCTTCCTCGAAGGGGACCGGATCACCGCTCGGGTCGACCTCAAGGCCGACCGGCGCGAGGGCACGCTGCTCGTGCAGGCGGCGCACCGGGACACGTTCGCGACGGCGAGCACCGCGCGTCTGCTCGCCGACGAGCTCGGGATCTTGGCCGGGTGGCTCGAACTCTCCGAGGTCGTGGTGGCCGACCGCGGGGATCTGGCCGCGGACCTGGCGCGGGAGATCGGCGCGGCCCGGGCGGGCCGATGACGGGCCCGGCCTGACCCGACAACGGGCCTGGTCAGGCCCGTTGTCGAGGCTGGAATGAGACGTGATGTGACGAGGAGCACCGCTCCTCGCATACGATGGGCAGTTGTATGCCGCCTGAGCCGTTCGGAGCAGGCGAGAGAGCGAAGAAAACTCGAACCGGGAGTACTGCGTGGCTGCGATCCTCGAGAAGGTCCTACGCTTCGGCGAGGGTCGAATTCTCAAGAAGTTGTCCGGACTGGCCAAGCAGGTCAACGCGCTCGAGGACAGCTTCGAGCTGCTCTCCGACGAAGAGCTCCGCGAGGAGACCGACCGGTTCAGGGAACGCCTCGCGGAGGGCGCGACCCTGGACGAGCTGCTTCCCGAGGCCTTCGCCGCGGTGCGTGAGGCGTCCCGTCGCACCCTGGGCCAGCGTCACTTCGACGTCCAGCTCATGGGCGGTGCAGCGCTGCACCTGGGCAACATCGCCGAGATGAAGACCGGTGAGGGCAAGACCCTCGTGGCGACGCTGCCGGCCTACCTCAACGCGCTGTCGGGCGACGGCGTGCACGTGGTCACGGTCAACGACTACCTCGCGCAGTACCAGAGCGAGCTCATGGGACGCGTCTTCCGTTTCCTCGGGCTGACCACCGGGTGCATCCTGTCCGGCCAGACCCCGGCCGAGCGCCGCGCGGAGTACGCCAAGGACATCACCTACGGCACGAACAACGAGTTCGGCTTCGACTACCTGCGCGACAACATGGCCTGGTCGACCGACGACCTCGTCCAGCGCGGGCACAACTTCGCCGTCGTCGACGAGGTCGACTCGATCCTCATCGACGAGGCTCGTACCCCGCTCATCATCTCCGGGCCCTCCTCGGGCGACGCCGACAAGTGGTACGGCGAATTCGCACGGGTGGCCCGCCGCCTGGTGGCGGAAGAGGACTACGAGGTCGACGAGAAGAAGCGCACGATCGGCGTGCTGGAGCCCGGCATCGCCAAGGTCGAGGACTACCTCGGCATCGACAACCTCTACGAGTCCCTCAACACCCCGCTGATCGGCTTCCTCAACAACGCCATCAAGGCTAAAGAGCTCTTCAAGCGCGACAAGGACTACGTCGTCATCAAGGGCGAGGTGCTCATCGTCGACGAGCACACCGGCCGCATCCTGGCCGGACGCCGCTACAACGAGGGCATGCACCAGGCGATCGAGGCCAAGGAGGGTGTCGCGATCAAGGCTGAGAACCAGACCCTGGCCACGATCACCCTGCAGAACTACTTCCGCCTCTACGGCAAGCTCGCCGGCATGACCGGAACGGCCGACACCGAGGCCGCGGAGTTCCACGGCACGTACAAGCTCGGCGTCGTCCCGATCCCGACGAACCGTTCGATGCTGCGCATCGACCAGCCGGACCTCGTCTACAAGAACGAGGACGGCAAGTTCAATGCCGTCGTCGAGGACATCGTCGAGCGGCACGCGGCCGGTCAGCCCGTCCTCGTCGGTACGACGAGCGTGGAGAAGTCCGAGCTGCTCGCGTCCAAGCTCAAGAAGCAGGGCGTCCCGCACGAGGTCCTCAACGCCAAGCAGCACGCCCGTGAGGCGACCATCGTCGCCATGGCCGGGCGCAAGGGTGCGGTCACGGTGGCCACGAACATGGCCGGTCGTGGAACCGACATCATGCTCGGCGGCAACGCCGAGTTCCTCGCGATCGCCGACCTCGCCTCGCGTGGCCTGGACGCCTCCGAGACCCCCGACGACTATGAGGCCGCCTGGCCCGCAGCGATCGAGGCCGCGAAGCAGGCGGTCCAGGAGGAGCACGACGAGGTCGCCGACCTTGGTGGCCTCTACGTCCTGGGGACCGAGCGGCACGAGTCCCGCCGCATCGACAACCAGCTTCGCGGTCGCTCCGGTCGTCAGGGGGACCCGGGCGAGTCCCGGTTCTACCTGTCGATGCAGGACGATCTCATGCGGTTGTTCGGCAACGGCCTCGCGGAGTCGATGATGCAGCGTGTCGGCTTCCCCGACGACATGCCGCTCGAGTCCAAGATCGTCACCCGCGGCATCGCGTCCGCTCAGGGTCAGGTCGAGGGCCGCAACTTCGAGATCCGCAAGAACGTCCTCAAGTACGACGACGTGCTCTCCCGCCAGCGCACGGTCATCTACGACGAGCGCCGCCGCGTGCTCGACGGCGAGGACATGGAAGAGCAGGTTCAGCACTTCATCACCGACGTGCTGACCGCCTACATCGAGGGCGCCACGGCCTCGGGTCACCCCGACAGCTGGGACCTCGACGCGCTGTGGACCGCGCTCAAGGCGGTCTACCCCATCTCGATCACGGTCGAGGAGGTCGTGGAGCAGGCCGGAGACGTCGACGCGCTCACCCACGACCTCATCCTCGCCGAGGTGCTCTCCGACGCCCGTCACGCCTACGGGGCCCGCGAGAGCGAGCTGGGCGAGAAGAACATGCGTCAGCTCGAGCGTCGCGTCGTACTCTCGGTCCTGGACCGCAAGTGGCGTGAGCACCTCTACGAGATGGACTACCTCAAGGAGGGCATCGGGCTGCGCGCGATGGCCCAGCGTGACCCGCTCGTGGAGTACCAGCGCGAGGGCTTCCTGCTGTTCCAGGCAATGACCGAGGCGATCAAGGAAGAGTCTGTCGGATTCCTGTTCAACCTCGAGGTCAAGGTCGAGCCTGCCGCTCCGGCCGTGACCGCTGCTGGTGCCGCCGCCGTGGCGGGGACCCCCGTCGCGCAATCGCTGGGTGCAGCGGGTGGCGCGGCCGAGCCGGTGCTCGTGGCAAAGGGTCTTGACGGCCCCGAGCGCAAGGTTCCGCTCAGCTACACGGCCCCGAGCGAGGACGGCGACGCCGAGGTGATCACCGGCGGCCCGGGTGGCGCGAAGAGTGTTCGAACGGTCGACGGCGAGGCGGGCGAAGAGACCGGCAACCGCGAGGCTCGTCGCAAGGCCGCGAAGCAGAAGAAGCAGGGCTGACCTGCCGCCTGACGGGTCCTGATCTACGCCAGAGGGCGCCTCCCGGTTTGGGGGGCGCCCTCTGGCGTGCTCAGCCTCGCGTGCGCAGCCTGGCGTGCTCGGCCTGGCGTGCGGCTCAGCCGATCTCCAGGACGACGACCCACCACCGTCCACGATGCTCCTCCACACGCAGGGCCGCGGCGCGGACCCGGTCGACGTCGTCGACGATCACGGTGGCCTCTGCCACACCGGAGGCGATGCGGATCACTCGCGCGTGGCGCACACGTGCACGTGACTGGGACACCGGTGGGGCGCCGGGTCGGGTGCGGGCTTGCTCGCGGACCTGGCAGCGGGCGTACAGGGCGTCGAAGACCTCGGGCGAGACGGAACGGACGAGCTGGGCGAGCGGACGGATCCCACGCAGGGACTCCATCGCCGCATGGGCCACCGCGCAGCACAGGGCCGTGGGATCCCCGAGCGGTACGCCGGGGTCGGTGGTGGGCGGCGCGGGTGGCTCGGAGGGGCCGTTCGGGTGGTGCGTGAACTCCTGGAGCCCGCCCCTGCGCCGCTGGACCGTGGTGAGCGGGTGCGCCGGCAGGAAGTCGGTGCGGTGCAGCGCTCGCACCGGCTGGGCGATCGGTTCTGCTCGCGGCGGCGTGGAACGCCTGGTGGGCACCAGAATGGCGGGCGTACGCGGTGCGGTGCGAAGCGTGGGTGTGCTCATGACAGGCTCCTTGGGCTGACGGGCTGACGGGCTGACGGGCTGACGGGCTGACGGGCTGACGGGCTGACGGGCTGACGGGCTGACGGGCGTCAGCCCGTAGAAGTGGGGATCTGGAGGACCTGGCCGGGGTGCAGAAGATCTGGATCCGCCCCGATCACGGCGGCGTTGACCTCGTACCAGGTGTGCCATGACGACGCGACCTGCGCGTTCGATGCGTCAGGCGGGAGCGCGACCGCGGCGAGGTGCCACAGGGAGTCTCCTTCGGCGACCACGATCGTGCCGGACGCCGGGTTCGGTGTCCCGTCTCGGCTTGGGGACGTCGCAGACGGTGGCGCCGTCGGGCGGACCGGAGCGGCAGCCGGCGGCGCGGCGCTGGAGGATCCGGTGCCGGTGGAGCTACCCGTCTGTCCAGAGGAGGCTGGTGCCGTGCCGGTCGGTGCGGGCGTTCCGGGTGCGGTGCGCGTTGGCGCCGACTGCGTGGCAGATGCGCTCGGCAGCGGTGCACCCGGACGATCCGAGCCCGGCGCGCTCGACCCACCCGGCCGTGCGTACTCGGCAGGAGCAGGAGCAGGAGCAGGCTCGTGGGTGAGGCCCTCGGCCAGGGTGCGGGGTGTGCCGAGGCTCGTCGGGTCGGTGACCTCGGTCGACGCGAGATCGCCGAGGCTCCTGAGATCACCGCCGCCCGTGTTGACCGCGACTGCGGAGACATCGCGTCCGTCGATCGTGACATCGTCGCGATCGATGCCCGCGAGCTGACCATCGGCTGACAGCGTCGTCGCGGCGATGTCTGGAGCCTGGGCAGGCTGGGTGGTCGTCCACCCGAGGTCGGGCGGTACGTCGGCGGCCTGGGCAGGCAGGGCCGACAGGGTCAGCCCCGCACCGATTCCGGCCACCGCGAGCCTGCGGAGCGTCTGCGGAGCGACGGTCTGAATACACCGCAGGAGGATCGCGCTCCGCAGACCCACCCGTCCGGCGAGCAGGCTGGCCGTGATGAGCAGCAGGCTCAGGGACCACCACGCGGCCACCACCGTGCCCAGCGCCAGGAGCGGTGCGGCGACCAGGGTGTCGATCCCGAGAGCGCTCGGCGTCTGCCACCAGGCGCGGGCGGCCACGACCTCGGGCCAGGTGGCGACGAGACGAGCCCCCAGGAGCCCGGCGAGGACAGCGAGTGCGACCGCCGCGAGCCCGGCGGTGGCGAGGCGCCATCCGGACACGATCGGGCGCCGTCGAGGATGCGAGACGAGAGCTGAGGGTGACATTGGATCTCCGTACATCATCTTTGATGTTGTTTGATGCAACTTGATGTCACTCGATATAAGCCGACGAAGTGGCGGTCTGTCCACCGATAGCCCGCGATGTGGATGACCGTGTGGATGACGCCGTGAACGACACTCCGGTCGTGTGCAGTCCGCCGCGGTCGTCCGCAGGCGCCCGCGGCCAGCCTGCGGCACAGTGTTCGCATGCGGTGGGAGATGCTGTTCGCGGACCTCGAGGCTCAGCTCGAGGCGGCCCGCGCCCTCGACGTGCACGCGGTCGCCGCGGACCTGACCAGGGCCGAGGCCGCGACGATCCCCCTCACAGACCGCCTCCGTGGGCTCCGTGGGACGCCCGTCCGGGCCGCGCTGGTGAACGGTCAGGACATGGAGGGTGAGGTCCGTGAGGTCTTTCCCGAGTGGGTCCTGCTCGCGGCCGCCGGGCGGGAGGTGATCCTTCCCCTGCGGGCCGTGGAGTCGTGGACCGGCCTCGGACCGGACACCGCACCGCCGACGGCTAGCGAGGTGGGCACCTGGCTCCGGCCACCACGTGAAGGCCCACCTCGTGACGGCCCGCCCCGGGGAGCGGCCGACGCCGCAGAGACTGCCGGCGGCTCGGCCGCGGCCGGCCCCCGGCCGGTTCCGAGCATGCTTGGTCTGGGGCAGGCCCTGCGCCGGCTGTCCCGGGACCGGGCGGTTGTCGTCGTGCAGACGGCGTCACGCGAGCACCACGGCCGGATCGACCGGGTGGGGCGCGATCATCTCGACCTTCAGCCGGACCAGGGGCAGGACTGGGGCGCGCGCAGACGCGCGAGCGACCGACGGATCGTCATCGGGACGGCGAGCATCGTGCTGATCGGCTCCTCGGCGCGCTGACCGTCGACCCGGCGCATGCCATCAGCCGTGTGCACCTCACGGGCGCACCGAGGGTTCGCCCGACCGAGCGCGAGCCGCCGGTCAGTCCTCGAAACCGTTGGCGTCGACCTTGGCCCGGGTCTGGGCATACAGCCGCTGGATGTACGCCTCGAGCTCGGTCACCTCGACCCGCCACTGTCCCCGCCCGCCCACCTGGATCGCGGGCAGGTCGCCCGACCGCACGAGGGCGTATGCCTGGGCCGCGGAGATGTTCAGCGCCTCGGTGACGTCAGCGAGTGTGAGGAAGCGGTTCGACATGTGTTCAGTCTGGCACGGGCGTGACCGCGGGACTGCGTTGTCCACACAGGTGCTTGTCCACAGGCACCGCGCAGAGTTGGCGATGAACAGGCAGGATGTGAGGCAAACAGGTGGGTCAGGACGGAGATCGCCGATGTGCGCATCGCACACGAGCATCACACATGAGGAGACACGATGACGGCTGAGCTGCCCGCACCGGTCGCCCCGCGCCTGCGCCGCCCGACCTGGCGGGACCCGCGCCTCGCCTTTGGCATCCTGCTCGTCACCGCTTCGGTCGCGCTGGGGACGTGGGCGGTGGCCGACGCCGGCCGCACGGTCGCGGTCTACGCCGCGGCGACCACGCTCACCCCGGGCGACGCGATCGGCCCGCAGGACCTGGTCGCGGTCGACGTCCGGTTGGGAGACGACCTCGACCTCTACTATCCCGTGACCGACGACCCTCCCCAGGGGCTCGTCGCGCTGCGCACAGTCGGTGAGCGTGAGCTCCTGGCACGCAGTGCGGCCGGCTCCGCGGAGGCGCTCGACTACCGGTCGGTCGCGATCCCGGTCACCGAGACGCTCTCCTCGAAGGTCACCGCGGGATCCACCGTGGACCTCTGGCTGGTGCCGCCGGCGCAGAGCGGCGCCCCCGCCGCGGCGCAGCCCCAGGTCCTGGCCGAGGGCCTCGTGGTCGCCGAGCTGGGTGAGCGAGGCAGCGGCCTGATGGCGGGCGGCGCGCCGACCGTCCATGTTCTGGCTCCGAGCGAGGCCCTGCCGCAGATCCTCGCAGCCCTCGCCGGAGGTGGCACGGTCGCGATCATGGCCGTCCCGGGACCGGACCTGTGAGCTCGGCGGTGGGCGCAACAGTCGGTTCAGCCCAGGGCGACGGGCCGCTGACCGTCCTGTGCGCCGTGATCGGCCCGATCGAGGCGACCGCGGTCGCCATACTGGCCGGCGCACCGGGTCAGGTCGACCTGACCCGCCGCTGCGCCGACGTCGCGGAGATGCTGGCAGCGTCGGCGTCCGGGCTCTGCCGGGTGGCGGTGGTCTCCGCCGACCTGGTCGGGCTCGACCGCCCGGTTGTGGCGGCCCTGCACTCCGACGGTACCTGGGTCGTGGCCCTGTGCCCCGATGACCCTTGGCAGCACGAGAGGATGCGTGCCATCGGCGCAGACGCGGTCGTGATCGACACCGAGGTCACGACTCGCCTGCTCGACCTGGTCAGGTCCGTGGCTGCCCGAGCCGCTGACCTGCCCGCCGCACGGGGTGACCTCGGCTGGGCCGGCGAGAACGGCCTCGACCACGTCATGCTTGGCTCCTCCGCCTTCACCCACAGCCCCGGCCGCAGCCCCGATATCGACCCGGGCCACGGCGTCGGGCAAGACGGCGCGTCCGACGGCGGCCCGGCAGACCGCGACGGCACGGTCGTCGCGGTCTGGGGGCCGACCGGTGCGCCGGGGCGGTCGACGATCGCGCTCAACCTCGCCGCCGAGCTTGTGGCGCCACCCGCCGCCCGGCGGCGTGGCCGCGCGGCCACGCCGACCGGTGACACCGGGCTGCTCGTGGACGCTGACACCTACTCCGGGGCCTTGGCGCAGATGACCGGCCTGCTGGACGAGTCCTCCGGGATCGCCGCCGCGTGCCGGGCCGCCGGGCAGGGGGCGTTGACCCTGCACCAGCTGGCCATGATGACGCCGTCGATCGGCCCGCGGCTGCGCATCCTCACCGGCATCGCCCGGGCCGGTCGGTGGCCCGAGCTGTCCGCCGCGAGCCTCGAGGTCGTCTGGCAGGAGTGCCGCCGGCTCGCCCGGTGGACCGTGATTGACTGCGGCTTCGCGCTCGAGTGCGACGAGATGCTCACCTACGACACCCGGGCTCCGCAGCGCAACGCCGCGACGCTGAGCGCACTGGCCGCCGCCGACGTCGTGGTCGTCGTCGGGGGCGCCGACGTGGTCAGCGTGCAGCGCCTCGTGCGGGCCCTCGACGACCTGCGCAGCACCGATGTGGGGGAGACGGCCGATCCGGTCGTCGTGGTCAACCGGGTGCGCGCATCGGTCGTGGGGCGCAGCCCCGGCCCGGTGCTGCGGGAGACGCTCCTGCGGTACGCGAACGTCGGCGACGTCCACCTCGTGCCCGACGACCAGACGGCGTGCGACACCGCGCTGCTGGCCGGGCGGACGCTCGCGGAGTCCGCGCCGTCGTCGGCCGTGCGACGGGCGATCACCGACCTGGCGGTCGCGGTGCAGGAGCGGGCGCCGGTGGCGGGCTCCCCGCGCGCGGGGTCGACGTCGGCCAGGAGGCCGACCGCTGCGGCGCCGTGGTCTCCGACGGTGGCACACTAAGGCCATGCGCCTCTACGTCCCCTCGACGCTTGCCGAGCTCGATGCCCTGACCACAGCGAAGATCACGCTCTCCCCACGCCGCGCGCACGCCGCGACGCCGGCGCTCGTGGCCGAGCTCGCCGCGGAGGGGATCGACGACCTCGAGGAGGTCGAGTATGTCGCCCAGCTAGCCGCGGCCGACGACTCTCTCGTGGTGATCGCCTCCGGGCCCTCGGTCCCATGGCTGCGGGTGGTCATCTCCGTCGACGTCCCCGACGCGGCCGTGCGGCCGCTTCCTGCGGGTGAGGACGACGACCTCGCACCGAGCGCGGTCGAGATCACCGAGCAGGTCACGGGCGTGAAGATCGTCTGCGTCCATGTCGACGAGCCCGATGCGGCCGCCGACATCGAGGCCGTCATGGGAGGCGACGACGACGCCATCGAGCGACTCGCCGACCGCGACCTGCTCTGGTACGACGCGACCGAGATCGCTGCGATCCCGCGCTGACGGCGGCGTTGCCCGCCGCCTGCCGCGCCGACCGCCTGCCGCGCCGACCGCGACTGGTCGGGTCAGCTCAGCGCTGCGGCCGATCGCCCAACGCCGCCAGGATGTGGTCGTGCAGCAGCCCGTTCGTGACGAGCGCGTTCCCGCCGTAGGGCCCGTCCGTGCCATCGAGCGACGTGAACCGCCCGCCCGCCTCGGTCACGATCGGCACGAGCGCGGCCATGTCGTAGAGCTCCAGCTCGGGCTCCATCGCGGCGTCCACGGCCCCCTCGGCCACGAGCATGTGGGACCAGAAGTCGCCGTAGGCGCGGGTCCGCCAGGCCTGCCGGGTGAGGTCGACGAACTGGTCGAGCTTGCCGCGCTCGTCCCAGCCGCTCAGGCTCGAGTAGGACAGTGACGCGTCGGCGATGTCCTTGACACCGGAGACCCGCAGCCGGCTCGCCGCGGCGAGCGACCGACCCGTCCACGCCCCGGTGCCCTTCGCCGCCCACCAGCGCCGGCCGAGCGCGGGCGCGCTGACCACGCCGACGACGATGTCGTCACCCTCGGCCAGCGCGATAAGCGTGGCCCACACCGGTACGCCGCGGACGAAATTCTTGGTCCCGTCGATCGGGTCGATGATCCAGCGCCGCGAGCCGTGCCCGGTCGCCCCGAACTCCTCGCCCAGGATCGCGTCGCGCCCGCGGGCCCGGCCGAGCTGACCACGGATGATCTCCTCGGCGGAGCGGTCGGCGTCGGAGACGGGCGTGTGGTCCGGCTTGGTCTCCACGCGCAGGTCGAGGGCCTTGAACCGGGACATGGTCAAGGAGTCGACCTGGTCGGCGATGACAAGAGCGAGGCGGAGGTCGTCGTCGTACTGGGGGCGCGCGATCATAGTCCTCACCGTAGCGGTGCGCGGCGGTGACCAGCGACTAGGCGCGCGCTGTGAGGAGCCGGCGGAAGGAGTCCAGGCGCGCCGCACGGGCCGCCTGGACGGACTCGTCGGGCGCCGTGGCGACCCAGTCGTCGAGCATGCAGTCGGGGGAGCCCTCGAGGTGGGTGCACCCGCGTGGGCACTCCTCGGCGACCTCGGCGAGGTCGTCGAAGGCCGTGAGCAGGTTCTCGATCTGCACGTGAGCGAGCCCGAAGGACCGCACACCGGGGGTGTCGATCACCCAGCCGCGCTCGCCGTCGTAGTCGGGCAGGCGCAGGGCGACCGCCGAGGTCGACGTCTGCCGGCCTCGGCCGGTGACGTCGTTGACGACCCCGACGGTGCGCCGGGCACCGGGGACGAGCGCATTGACCAGGGTGGACTTGCCGACCCCGGAGTGCCCCACGAACACCGACATGCGTCCGGCGAGGGCCGCCCGCACCTCGTCGAGAGGGGTGATGGCCCCGTCCTCGTCGCGGAAGGTGGTCACCACGGACACCCCGATCGGCTCGTACAGGGCGCGCAGCGCGTCGGGGGAGGCCAGGTCGCTCTTGGTCAGGCAGAGCAGCACGTCCATGCCGGCGTCGTAGGCGGCGACGACGCAGCGGTCGATCATCCGGGTGCGGGGCTCGGGCTCAGCCAGCGCGGTCACGATGACCAGCTGGTCGGCGTTCGCGACGATGATCCGTTCGTAGGGGTCGGTGTCGTCGGCCGTGCGGCGCAGGACCGTCTTGCGGTCGGTGATCCGCACGATCCGGGCGAGGGTGCCGTCTTCCCCGGTCGTGTCTCCGACGACGTCGACCTTGTCCCCGCACACCACCCGGTTGCGGGTGAGCTCGCGGGCCTTCATCGCGGAGATCGAGTGCTCATCCGGGAGGTTCTCGTCGATCAGCAGGGTGTACCTGCCCCGGTCCACGCCGGTGACCAGGCCGGTCACGGCGTCGTCGTGGTCCGGACGGGTCTTCGTCCGGGGACGGCTCCCGCGCTTGCTGGGGCGGGAATGGAAGTCCGACTCGTCGGTGGGGCGGCGGGACATCAGGTCAGATCGCCGGCCCGTCGGTCGAGGACGGTTCCGCGCCCAGCATCGCGAGCCACATGCCCGTGAAGCCGGGCAGGGTCTTGGCGGTCGTGTCGACGTTCTCGACCTCGACCCCGGGCACGCGCAGCCCGATGATCGCGCCGGCGGTGGCCATCCTGTGGTCGTGGTACGTGTGGAAGACGCCGGCGTGCAGCGGGCGCGGGGTGATCACCAGGCCGTCGCTGGTCTGCTCGACCTGCCCGCCGAGCCGGGTGATCTCGATCGCGAGCGCGGCCAACCGGTCGGTCTCGTGCCCGCGCAGGTGCGCGATCCCACGCAGGCGGCTGGGGGAGTCGGCGAGCGCGGCCAGCGCGGCGATCGTCGGGGCAAGCTCGCCTCCGGCGTGCAGGTCGATGTCGATCCCGTGGATCACGCCGGTTCCGGTGACCGAGAGCACGTCGCCGTCGAGGCTCGTGGTGGCGCCCATGGCGGTGAAGATCTCGGGGACCATCGCGCCGGGTTGGGTGGTCTGGGTCGGCCAGCCGGGAACGCGGACGGTTCCCCCGGCGACCAGCGCGGCTGCGAGGAAGGGGCTCGCGTTGGACAGGTCGGGCTCCACGCGCACCTCGCGGCCGGTGATCGGCCCGGGGCGCACCTGCCAGATGGCCGGACGGGAGTCGTCGACCTCGACCCCGGCCTCGCGCAGCAGGGCCACGGTCATGTCGATGTGCGGCAGGCTCGGCAGGGTGGTGCCGGTGTGGCGCAGCGTGAGGCCCTGGTCGAAGCGGGCGGCGGCGAGCAGCAGCCCGGAGACGAACTGGCTCGAGGCGGACGCATCGACGTCGACTGAGCCGCCGCGCACCGCGCCGGACCCGGTGATCGTGAAGGGCAGCAGGCCGCGATCGCCGTCGTTCACGCGCACGCCCAGGCCGCGGAGCCCGTCGAGGATGGGGCCCATGGGACGGACCCGGGCCCCGGCGTCGCCGTCGAGGGTGATCCGTCCGCTGGCCAGGGCGGCGACCGCGGGGATGAAGCGCATGACGGTTCCGGCGAGGCCGCAGTCGATGGTTACGTCGCCCACGCTGGTGCCCGGGGTGACGAACCATTCGCTCGGCGTCGAGCCCTGGGTGATGGTCGCGCCGAGGGCGCGCAGGGCCTCGACCATGAGGTCCGTGTCACGGCTGCGCAGCGCACCGCGCAGCACGCCCGGGCCGTCGGCGAGGGCCGCCAGCACCAGGTAGCGGTTGGTCAGCGACTTCGACCCTGGCACCTCGACCGTCGCGTTGAGCTGCCCGGGCGCCGGGGTGAGTGTCGGCGCGGTCCACAGGTCAAGGCCAGAAGAGGTCGTCGTCATGCCCCAAGGTTATTGCACCTGGCCGCGGCAAGGGTCCTGGTCTCGCGGGTGGCGTCGGGCGTCGGGCTGGCTGAGCCAGTCACCGACAGCGCCGCGTCGGGCAGCGCGATGGTCAGCGGCACGCTCGTCGGCGGACCGGCGTCACGCCTTCTTGGCGGCCTTCTTCTCGGCGGACTTCGTCGCCACGCGCTCGGCACGGGCGTGCTCGATGCGCCAGGCCATGCCCGGGCGCCCCTCGGAGTCGACGCCGGCGAGCAGCGCCGCGCCGATCGCGCCGAGACGGCGGACGAAGGGCTCGGTCCGCGCGGCCCGGGTACGCGGACCCGGGGTGAAGGGCTGCTCGGCGACCGCGAGCGGGAGGGAGAGCGCGGCGAGGGACAGTGCGGCGAGGCGAGGCACGCGGCCCACGGCGAGGGCAAGCCCGGCCGCGACGGTGAGCCCACCGTGCACCTGGACGAGCGTGCGGAGCTGGCGGTCCGTGAGCGGGGCCCGTCCGAGCGCGCCGGTGGCCTGGTCTGCCGGACGGCGCGCGGTGACGACGTGCACGGCGGGGTGGCGCGCGGCGTCGAGCCCGTCATGGATGAACCATGTGGCGAGCAGCGGACGGGCAATCTTGCGGAGCAACATCGGTGGTCTCCCTACAGGCGTGTGTCCAGGTCACTGTATCGTCGTCGGCCGTGCCCTGCTGTCTCCGCCGCCCTCAGTCACCCAGAGGGCGGCGCCCACGGTCCCTGGATACGACCCCGTCGAGGGGCTCTCGCAGAGCCGCCCAGGACTGGGCTGGCGCGCCGGGGCCAGACGAGACCGACGTCGCCCGGCGCCATCGCGCCAGGATGCGTCAGGTCAGAGCGCGCCGCCGGCGGCCGAGGGGGCGTCGGACGACTGGCCGGAGTCGCCGACCTGCTCGCGGGCCACGTAGTTCTCGATGTCGAAGAGGTTGTCCCCGGCGCGGTGGGCGATCGTCAGCAGCGTGTTGGCCGAGGCGACCTCCTCGACCTGCTCCTTGAGGAACCACAGCAGGAACTGCTCGCCGAGCGCGTCGCCCTCGGCGCGGGCAGCCCGGAAGATCGCCTCGATCTGGTCAGTGACCTGCTTCTCCTGGTCGAGGGCGAGCTGCAGCGGCTCGGTCACCGAGGCGAACTCGTTGCGGACGGCGCCGCCGGAGGGGATGGTCACGCGGATGTCGCGGTCGAGCATGTACTGCACGATCATCATCGCGTGGTTGCGCTCTTCGACGGCCTGGAGGTAGAAGTGCGCGGCGAGCTGGGGCAGGTCCTCGCTGTCGAACCACACCGCGATCGCGATGTACTGCTGGTGGGCGTCGAGCTCGTGGCCGACCTGGGCGCGCAGGAGGGAGAGGAACTGGGAGTCAGTGGCTGTCGTCGTCATGAGGTCCACCGTAGTGCCCGACGCCGCGTCCTGGCCTGGTGAGACCGGTCACCCAGGTAGTGCTCACCCTGGCTGGCTCGGCTCCCCGGACGCGGCGGCTGACCTGGGGAGACCTGCCGCAGGCGCGAGGACCGGCCGGTGAGGCGCAAGGACCGTCCGGCTCCTGTCTGGGAATGACGACGGGTGCGAGTGTGTTGAAGCAGTGTGACTTGTGTTCTAGAGGAGAGCGGCCCCCGGACGGGCACGCGTGCAGGCAGGGAGAGGCCCATGGCACTAGGCTCGGCGGTGATGACTGAGGACACCAACCGCGCGCCCGAGGCCGAGGGCGACACCGAGCGGACCCAGCGGTTCGAGCGTGACGCGCTCGTCCATCTCGACCAGCTGTACTCCGCCGCCCTGCGCATGACGCGCAACCCGAGCGATGCCGAGGACCTGGTCCAGGAGACCTTCGCGAAGGCGTTCGCCGCGTTCCACCAGTACCGACCGGGCACCAACCTCAAGGCGTGGTTGTACCGGATCCTCACCAACACCTTCATCAACACCTACCGCAAGAAGCAGCGTGAGCCGTTGCAGTCCGCGGCAGAGAACGTCGAGGACTGGCAGATCGCCCGGGCCGCCTCGCACACGTCGATCGGATTGCGCTCGGCCGAGGCCGAGGCGCTGGATCGGCTCCCGGACTCCGACGTCAAGCGTGCGCTGCAGGAGATCCCCGAAGACCGGCGGATCGCGGTGTACCTGGCCGATGTCGAGGGGTTCCCCTACAAGGAGATCGCCGAGATCATGGGGACGCCGATCGGGACGGTCATGTCGCGGCTGCACCGGGGGCGGGCGCAGCTGCGAGAGCTGCTCAACGACTATGCGGTCGAACGTGGATTCACCGGCGCGGAGCACAAGGGCTCCTCCGGAGCAGGGCAAGACGGTCAGGAGGATGTGCGGTGAGCACCAACGACAACTGTGACGACGTCATCGGTCATCTCTTCGAGTACCTCGACTCGGAGATGACCGACAACGACGCCGAGCGAATGCGGGCGCACGTCGCGGAGTGCTCTCCGTGCCTGGCCGAGCTGAGCATCGACGAGCTGGTCAAGCGGCTGCTGCGGCGCTCCTGCACGGAGCAGGCCCCCGAGCACCTGCGGGTCAAGATCCACCTGCAGATCACCAAGCTGTCCGCCCAGGGCTGAGCCCGTGACCGTACAGGTCACGACCCCGCCGGACACGCCCCGCCGGACATGACAAAGGGCCCCGTCGCTACTGCGACGGGGCCCTTCTGCATGCTCACAACGCGAATCAGGCGTTGGGACGCTTGCCGTGGTTCGCTGCGTTGCCCTTACGGCTACGACGCTTGCGTCCGCGCTTGCTCATAGTGATCTCCTCGAATCGAAGGACTGGAAGCCGCGCGTGTGGCCGCACGTGCCTGGCTACTATGGTCCCACAAATCCGGGGGTGTCCCGCACGCGGCTCGGTGTGTGGGCCGTCACGCGTGCGTCCGCGGCCCTCAAGTGGCGCGGCCCAGGTGCCGATAACGGGGACGTGAGTGAACCGCGCCAGTCCGTCATCCCGCTCCTGCACGCCCTCGCCAGCACGGGTGGCTCCGACCTGCACTGCAAGGTCGGGTCCGCTCCTCGCGTCCGGGTGGACGGGCGCCTGCGCCGTCTGCAGGCTCCTGAGCTCTCGCCCGAAGACACCATCAGCATGCTCTCCGAGGTGCTCCCGGACTCGTTCCTGGACGACTTCGAACGCACTCACGAGGCGGACTTCGCCTACCAGCTGGACGGCGTCGGGCGCTTCCGTGTCAACGCCTACCAGGCCCGCGGGCACGTCGGGATGGTTTTCCGCCGGGTGACCGAGGGCGTGCTGTCGATCTCCGAGCTCGGCCTGCCCGAGGTGGTCGGCGAGCTCGCCCTCGAGCCGCGCGGCCTTGTGCTGGTGACCGGGCCGACCGGGTCCGGCAAGACGACGACGTTGGCTTCGATGGTCGACCTCATCAACACCCTGCGCGAGGTGAACATCATCTCGATCGAGGACCCGATCGAGGTGCTGCACTCCGACAAGAAGGCGATCATCTCCCAGCGTGAGGTGCGTCACGACACCGCCGACTTCAACTCCGCGCTGCGCGCCGCCATGCGCCAGGACCCTGACGTGATCCTCGTGGGCGAGATGCGCGACGCCGAGACCGTTCGCGCCGCGCTCCAGGCCGCCGAGACCGGCCACCTGGTCATGTCCACCCTGCACACGATCGACGCGCAGGAGACGATCAACCGCATCGTCGACTTCTTCCCACCGCACGAGCAGACCCAGGTGCGCACCGCGCTGTCCCAGGCCCTGCGCGGTATCGTCTCCCAGCGCCTCGTGCGCCGGGCCGACGGCGGCGGCCGCCGCGTGGTCTCGGAGGTCATGGTCAACACCGGGCGCACGGCCGAGGCGATCGTCAACCCCGCCGACAACCCGCCGCTCTTCGACCTCATCAAGGACGGCGAGTACTACAAGATGCAGACCTTCGACCAGCACCTCTTCGACCTGGTCCGGGACGGCGTCATCACCTACGAGGAGGCGTGCGGCGCCTCGACGAACCCGCAGGACCTCACGGTCGAGCTGCGCGGCGCGGGCCTGCTCGCCTGACCGTTCTGCTTACGCAGGCCAACGCTGCGCCACCTCCGTTGTCACGGCCATGCGGCCGGTCTACGGTGGGTGGACACCGCGACGAAGGAGCACGCATGAGGAACGAGACCTGGGTCATCGCCGAAGCACGATCGCTGCGCACGACGATCGCGGCCAACGCGAGCGACGGCGGCACCGATGCCTTCACCAAGGGCGCGGGACCGGTCACCTCGGTCGTCGTGTCGATCAACGCCGGGTCAGTGCGGGTCGAGGCTCATGACCGCCTCGACATCGAGCTCGACGTCGTCTCCATCTCCGACCGGCCGCTCGCCGCAACCTTGACCGACGACACCTTCAAGGTGTCCTACGACTTCACCGGCATCGAGGGGATCGTGGACCGGGTCAAGGGACTGCGGGACAAGGACTCCGCGGACATCATCGTCCGGGCACCCCGCACGGCCGCGATCAGGGTGACGACCGTACGAGGCGACGTGAGCGTCCAGGACGTGACCGCGCCGGTCACGGTGACCACGGTCGACGGCAGCGTCGAGGCGGTCGGGGTGACCGGCCCGGTCTCGGTCTCGACAGCCGCCGGGCGCGTCTCGAGCACGGGGCAGGTCGG
Organism: Sanguibacter gelidistatuariae; assembly: GCF_900096585.1. GTDB lineage: Bacteria > Actinomycetota > Actinomycetes > Actinomycetales > Cellulomonadaceae > Sanguibacter > Sanguibacter gelidistatuariae. The sequence goes on along the minus strand of NZ_FMYH01000008.1, from coordinate 127,985 downwards.
ACCGGTGAGCGTCAAGACGGGGACTGGGCCCATCCACCTCGCGGGCCAGCTGAGCCGCGCGGATGTCACCACCGTCTCGGGCGCGGTGAGCATCGAGACGGCGTCCGGAGCCAGCGTGATCACCACGAAGACGGTGTCCTCCCGCGTCGCTCTGCGGGTCCCGGCCGATGCCGGGGTCGATCTGCGGGTGCGCAGCGTGACCGGCACGATCGCCCTCGACGGCGCGGACCTGCGCCAGGCCACGGGCCTGGGCGGGCGTACGGCCCTCGTCGAGCACACCGAGCCGGGCGCGACGGTGTTCCTCACCGCGAACTCGGTCTCCGGCGGTGTCGTCGTCTCTCACGAGGACTAGCCGCCCCGCACCCCTCAGCCCCGCCGCACCCCTCAGCCCCGCCGCACACCCAGCCCCGCCCGGTCCTGCCCAGCCGACGGTCGATCCGCCCGCAGCCATCCCGTAGGTGTACGAATTCCGCCCCTTTCTCGGCTAGAAGAGGGCGGAATTCGGACACCTATCGGCAGGAGGGGCGGGGGCTGAGTCGGGGAGCCGGCCGGGGGTGGCCGGGACCGGGCCTGGACTTGGCCGGGGGTTGCTACGTGCCTGAGGCCTCGTCGTCGGGCAGGCCGAGCCAGCGGTACCAGCCGGTGTGCAGGACGAGCCAGGCCATCAGGCCGTAGCCTGCCTGGCCCGGGTAGACGGACCCGTTGGCGGCGAGGTCGCCGAGCCACTGTTCGTGGTTGACCAGCGGGGTGAAGGTGTCCACGTAGGGCACCCGGCGCCGATTGGCGACGTCGGCGAAGGCTGCGGACAGCTCGCCGAGCCGGTCCCGGTCGGCGGTGAGCCCCGGCGGCGGGCCGACGACGAAGGCGGGGATCCGGCGGTCGTCGGCGACGTCGAGGATGTTGGCCAGGTTGAGGCGGCTGCGGGCCAGGGTGAGGCCGGCTGCGAGGTCCGAGCGGCCCAGGGCGACGACGATGCGCTGGTCGACCGAGGCGTCGCTCGAGGCTCGACGGTTGAACTCACCCTCCCAGCGGGCGCTCAGTGCCGTCGTCGTCTCGCCGGGCACGGCGAGCGGGAAGACCATGGTGAGCGACGGCGCGTGCGTGCGTGCGGTGACCCTGCCCAGCCAACCCAGGCCCTTGGGGTCGCCTACCCCGGCCGCAAGCTCGTCGCCGACGACGCAGATGCGCAGCTGGTCCGGGGATGGCGTGGTCACGGAGGACTCCCAATCAGGTCGGGCGGATGTGCCGGTTGACGTGCACCGTGCCTGTTCAAGGCACTGTGCCATTGTCGGGGAGAAACACGACGGCGGGGTGCGCTAACACGCCGAAGCGTGCGGCGCGCCCCGCCGGGTGGCCGTGTGATCAGCGGGCGAAGGCCGCCTCGACGAGCTCGGTCTGCTCCGTGAGGTGCTTCTTCGCGGAACCGGTCGCCGGTGAGGCCGAGGCGCTGCGGGAGACGACCCGCATCGGGCGGCCGATCTCCGCCGGAGCGTTGAGCGCGATGAACGGCCATGCGCCCTGGTTCTCGGGCTCGTCCTGGACCCACACGAGCTCGGCCTGGCCGAATGGGGCGATGGCCTCGCGCAGCTGGGCGCCCTCGAGCGGGTAGAGCTGCTCGAGCCGGACGATCGCCGTCGCGGTGTCACCGGTCTTGTCGCGGTGGGCGATCAGGTCGTAGTAGACCTTGCCCGAGCACAGCAGCACCCGGTCGAAGGACTCACCCGACGCGGCGCGTGCGGCGGCCGCGTCGTCCCCGATGATCTCGCGGAACGTTCCCGTGGTGAAGTCCTCGGGGGCCGACGCCGCTGCCTTGAGGCGGAGCATCGACTTCGGGGTCATGACCACGAGCGGGCGGCGCGGACGGGCGTAGGCCTGGCGGCGCAGCAGGTGGAAGTGGGAGGCCGGGGTGCTCGGGAAGGCCACCGTGAGGTTGTCCTCGGCGCACAGCTGCAGGAAGCGTTCCAGGCGGGCGGAGGAGTGGTCTGGCCCCTGCCCCTCGAAGCCGTGCGGCAGGAGCAGCACGACCGAGGAGTTCTGGCCCCACTTCTGCTCGGCGGAGGAGATGAACTCGTCGATGATCGACTGCGCACCGTTGACGAAGTCACCGAACTGGGCTTCCCAGAGGACGAGGGCGTCCGGACGCTCGACGGAGTAGCCGTACTCGAAGCCGAGGACCGCGTACTCGCTGAGCGAGGAGTCGTAGACCCAGAACTTCCCCTGGTGCCCGGACAGGTACAGCAGCGGGGTCCACTCGGCGCCGGTCTCGCGGTCGTGCATGACGGCGTGGCGCTGCACGAAGGTGCCGCGGCGCGAGTCCTGACCGGAGAGGCGCACGGGCGTGCCCTCCATGAGCAGGGAGCCGAAGGCGAGGATCTCGCCGTAGCCCCAGTCGATCTTGCCTTCGCTCGACATCTTGGCGCGCTTGTCGAGCAGCTGGCTGAGCTTGGGGTGGACCGTGAAGCCCTCCGGCGGGGTGATGTGGGCGTGGGCGATGCGGTCCAGCACGGACTGGCTGGTCGCGGTCTTCCACCCGACCATCGTCCCGGCGTCGGTGCGCTGGGACTCCGGGCGTTCCAGGCCGGCGATCGGCTCGGACTCGGCCGGCGGGGTGTAGCCACCCTCGCGCGTCTCGGTGAAGACCCGCTCGAGCTGGGCCTGGTAGTCGGCGAGGACCTGCTCGGCCTCGGCGACGCTGATGTCACCGCGGGCTACGAGGTTCTCGGTGTAGAGGTTGCGGACCGAGCGCTTGGCCTCGATGAGGTTGTACATGAGCGGCTGGGTCATCGAGGGGTCGTCGCCCTCGTTGTGACCGCGGCGGCGGTAGCACACCATGTCGATAATGACGTCGGAGTCGAACTGCTCACGGAACTCGAAGGCGAGCTGGGCGACCCGGACCACGGCCTCGGGGTCGTCCCCGTTGACGTGGAAGATCGGCACCTGAAGGCCCTTGGCCACGTCTGTGCAGTACAGCGTGGAACGCGAGGAGGCTGGGCCGGTCGTGAAGCCGACCTGGTTGTTGATGATGACGTGGACGGTCCCGCCGGTGCGGTAGCCGCGCAGCTGGGAGAGGTTGAGGACCTCGGTCACCACGCCCTGGCCGGCGAAGGCCGCGTCGCCGTGGATGAGGATCGGCAGCACGGAGAACCCGTCGCCGCCCAGGTCGATCCGGTCCTGCTTGGCACGGACGATGCCTTCCAGGACGGGGTCGACGGCCTCGAGGTGGGAGGGGTTCGCCGCGAGGTAGACCTTGGTCTTCGCGCCCGACTCGGAGGTGAACGTGCCCTCGGTGCCGAGGTGGTACTTGACGTCTCCGGAGCCCTGCACGGTCCGCGGGTCCTGGTTGCCCTCGAACTCGGAGAAGATCTGCGCGTAGCTCTTGCCGGCGATGTTGGCGAGGATGTTCAGACGGCCGCGGTGGGCCATGCCGATGCAGACCTCGTCGAGGCCGGCCTCAGCCGCCCCGGACAGGACCGCGTCGAGCAGGGCGATGACGGACTCCCCGCCCTCGAGGGAGAAGCGCTTCTGGCCGACGAACTTCGTCTGCAGGAACGTCTCGAAGGCCTCCGCGGCATTGAGCTTGCGCAGGATCCGTAGCTGCTCCTCGCGCGGGGTGCGCTCGTAGCCGGCCTCCAGGCGCGCCTGGAGCCACTTGCGCTGCGTGCGGTCGGCCAGGTGCATGTACTCCGCGCCGATCGTGCGGCAGTAGGAGTCACGCAGCAGACCGAGGATGTCGCGCAGGGTCGCCTTCTTGGTGCCGCCGAACCCGTTCGTGGGGAAGACCCGGTCGAGGTCCCACAGGGTGAGGTCGTGCGTCTGCACGTCCAGGTCGGGGTGCTTGCGCTGGCGGTAGGCCAACGGGTCGGTGTCGGCCATGAGGTGACCGCGGGAGCGGTAGGAGTGGATGAGCTCGGCGATCCGCGCGGGCTTGGCCGCCTCGGCGTCGGCGTCGATCGTGTTGTCACGGACCCAGCGCACGGGCTCGTAGGGGACGCGCAGCGACGAGAAGATGCGGTCGTAGAAGCCGTCCTGGCCGAGCAGCTTGACGCCGAGGATGCGCAGGAAGTCACCGGACTGTGCACCCTGGATGATGCGGTGGTCGTAGGTCGACGTGATCGTCAGGACCTTCGAGATCGCCATCCGGGAGAGCTGCTCGAGGGAGGCGCCGGCGAACTCCGCCGGGTAGTCCATCGCGCCGACGCCGATGATCGTGCCCTGCCCGGCCATGAGGCGCGGGACGGAGTGCACGGTGCCGATCGTGCCGGGGTTGGTGAGCGAGATCGTCGTGCCCTGGAAGTCTTCGACCGTGAGCTTGTTGCCGCGCGCGCGGCGTACGACGTCCTCGTAGGCGGCCCAGAACTGGGCGAAGTCCATCGACTCCGTGCCCTTGATGCTCGGCACGAGGAGCTGGCGGGTGCCGTCCGGCTTGGCCAGGTCGATCGCCAGGCCGAGGTTGACGTGTGCCGGGTGCATGACGGCGGGCTTGCCGTCGAGCAGCGTGTAGCCGGCGTTCATGGCGGGCATCTCGGCGAGGGCCTCGACGAGGGCGAAGCCGATGATGTGGGTGAAGGAGATCTTCCCGCCGCGACCACGGATGAGGTGGTTGTTGATGACGATGCGGTTGTCGACCATGAGCTTGGCCGGGATGGCGCGGACCGACGTCGCGGTGGGCACCCCCAGGCTCGACTCCATGTTGACCACGACGCGCGCGGAGGGGCCGCGCAGCTTCTGCACGTCGTCGGCCTGGGTGGAGGCTTCCGGCTTGTGCTTGGTCTTGGCGACCTCCGCGTAGGGGGCGGTCGACGGCTGCGCGGTCGCCACGGGGGGCGACGTCGGGGAGTCCGCGACGATCGGCGCGGCCTGCGCCTCGGCTGCGATCTGCACCTTCTGCGCCTGGCGGGCTGCCTGCTCGCCGTGCGAGCCGCTCGCGGCGGGCGTGGTGGCCGACGGCGTGGTGGCGGGCGCGGCTGGCGCGCTGGCCGGAGCCGCCGCCGGAGCTGCGGCCGGAGCGGGAGCTGCGGCCGGAGCGGGAGCTGCGGCCGGAGCGGAAGCAGCTGGCGCGGGGGTCACCGGAGCCGCGGCCCCGTCCGATCCGCCGGGCTGGTAGCTCGCGAAGAAGTCCCACCATGCGGGATCGACCGCGTTCTTGTCCTGGAGGTACTGCTCGTACAACTCGTCGACAAGCCACTCGTTGGCGCCGAAGATGGCGCTCACCGCGCTGATCGACTCTGACTCAGCATTCGAGGACACGCTCGGATCGCCCACTTTCACCACAGATCGCTACCGCATGGCGCGGTAATAGACGTCCCCAGCCTAGGGCCTAAAGACCTACCCGTCGGACTGAAGTGGGGCTTATCACCTGGTCACTTTCCCTAAGTTCACCTTGCGCATCAGGAGCAGGCAAACGTCGGGCAACGAGAGTCTGGGGATCGTCCAAAGAGGGTGTCGGAATCGTCTGGGACGGGTATATCAGGCGACGTCCCGGCGCAACGTGGTCAACGCGGCGATCATGGAGCACACGACCGCGTAGCCGGCCAGCACGGCGACCCCCGCTCCCCATGGCAGCAGCTCTCCGATCCCGATCGAGGTGTAGATGCTCCCGCCGGCGATGGCCTCGCTGGCCGCGCCGGGCAGGTAGGTCGAGATCGTAGCTCCCGCGTCGCCGATGCTCGTCAGGCCCAGGCGCAGGATCGCCTCGAGGAACTGGGTGTAGACGAGCACGACGATGATCGCGACCACCTGGTTGATGATGAGGGCGCCCAGCGCCACACCGACCGGGGCCCAGAGCGTGAGGGCCAGGACCGAACGTCCCAGCGCGGCCCAGGTCTCGCCGTCGCCGAGCAGGGTGGGGTGCCCCGTGACGGCGAGGACGGCCGCCCCTGCGGCCGCGGTGCTCAGCGTGCCGGCGAGGCCGTAGAACGCGCCGATCGGCACGGACGCCCCCAGCTTGGCCCAGAGCACGCGTAGCCGGTTCGGTTCGGCGAGGAAGGTGGGGGTGATCGTCTTGTGCCGGAACTCCCCGGTCACCGACAGCGCGCCGATGATCACCGGGAAGACGTAGCCGAAGGTCGCGGCCGTGGAGTACACCGAGCTCAGGATGAGCTCGGGGGTGACCGGGGGCAGGGGCGAGGACGGATCGACGGGGGCCGAGGTGATGGACCAGGCCATGACCGCGCCGAGAAAGGCCATGTACCCGGCCATGGCGATCAGCAGGATCCACCACATGCGGGTCGTGATGAGCTTGCGGTACTCACTGATCAGTGAGGCCTTCATCGCTTCGCTCCGTCGGAGCTCGAGCCGGAGTCGGTCGCGATCATTCGCAGGAAGATGTCTTCGAGCCCTTCTGACTTGTCCATGAGGGCATGGATCTCCAGGTCGGCGGAGAAGGCCGCGGCGCCGAACTCGGCCGTGGTGACGTCGTCGAGCTCGACCGTGGCGGCACCCCGCTCGACTGCGGCACCCTGCTCGACGGCGGTGCCTTCCGCAGGAGCGTCGGTGACGGGCGGGCGCGGGGTCCAGCCCCGGGCCGCGAGCAGCTTCCCCAGGCCGGCGGCGTCTGGGGAGGTCACCTGGATGGAGGTGGAGGCGAGAGCGCTGAGCTCGTCCATGGACGAGGCGTGGATCAGCCGGCCGGCGGCGATGATGACGACGTCGTCCACGGACTGCTGGACCTCGGAGAGCATGTGGCTGGAGACGAGGACCGTCTTGCCCTGCCCGGCGAGGTGACGCAGGAACCCGCGCAGCCACCGGATGCCCTCGGGGTCGAGGCCGTTGGACGGTTCGTCGAGCAGCAGCACCTGCGGGTCTCCGAGCAGAGTCGTGGCGAGGGCCAGGCGCTGGCGCATGCCGAGGGAGTAGCCGCCGACCCGTCGTCGGGCGGCCTGGCCCAGGCCGACCTGCTCGAGCAGCGCGAGGCAGCGAGCGTCGTCGGCCCCGGCGTAGGGAGCGTAGGTGCGCAGGTGGTCCAGGCCGGTGCGGCCGGGGTGGAAGCTGGTCGCCTCGAGGGCGGCGCCCACCTCGCGCAGCGGCTGGGCGATCTGGGCGTAGGGCCGCCCGGAGATCGTCGCGGTCCCGCTCGTGGGGGTGGCCAGGCCGAGCAGCATCCGCAGGGTGGTCGTCTTGCCCGAGCCGTTGGGCCCGAGGAAGCCGGTGACCCGCCCCGGCCGGATGTCGAAGCTCAGGTCCTGGACGGCGCGGACGGCGCCGAAGTGCTTGGTGAGGTTGCGGACACTGACGGTGCCCTGATCCTGGCCGGGAGGTTCCATGCGCCGATGGTACTTGTTCTATCCACACTATAACAACTCGTCCGGCGAGCAGGACGAGCGAGCACGGTGCCGATCAGGCCGGAGGGCCGCCCGCAGCGTCGCCGGCGCCGGAGTCTGTCCAGTCCGCCTCGTCCGGCTCCAGGGCGTCACTGGAGTCCGCGGCCGTCTGGGGGAGGGTGACCCGCATCGTCGCGCCGTCGCGGGTGTCGGCCACCTCGACCGTGCCGCCGTGCAGGTCGACCGCCCACCGCACGATCGCGAGGCCGATCCCCGTCCCGCCCGACGACGTCAGCGCCACCTGGGCGCTGCCCGCGCCGCGGGCGAAACGCTCGAAGATCCGCTGCCGGTCCGCGACCGCGATCCCCGGACCCTGGTCGATCACGTCGAAGACGACCGAGTCGCCGGTGCCCCGGGCGTGGATCGACACCTCCCCGGCGAAGGGGGAGTGGCGGATCGCGTTCTGGAGCAGGTTGATCAGGATCTGGCGCAGCCGCTCCGGGTCCGCGACGAAGGTCAGCCCCTCCGGGGCGACGTCGACCTGGAAGGTCAGCTGCTTGCCGGCTTCCAGGGTCGAGACCGAGTCGAGGGTGTCCTCGAGGAAGTCCGCCGCGTCCAGCCTTGTGAGGTTGAGGTCGGCCGCCCCGGCCTCGATCCGGGACAGGTCGAGCAGGTACGTGATGAGCCGGGTCAGCCGCTCGGTCTGGGTGAGTGCCGTCTGCATGGTGGCGGGGGTCGGCTCGACGACACCGTCAACGAGGTTCTCCAGCTGGGCGTGCAGCGCCGCGACCGGGGTGCGCAGCTCGTGGGAGACGTTGGCGATGAGCTCGCGGCGCACCTGGTCGGAGGACTCCAGGTCCTCGGCCATGATGTTGAACGCCGTCGCGAGCTGACCCACCTCGTCCCGGCTGGTCGCCTGGACCCGACGGCTGTAGTCGCCCTCGGACATCGCTCGCGCGGCCGCGGTCATCTCCCGCAGCGGGGACGTCATGCCCTTGGCGAGCAGCATCGTGAACCCCATGGAGATGATGATCGCGAGCGGGAAGGTGCGCGTGGGACCCAGGGAGTTGCGCAGACCCCACCACGTGATGAACGCCGCCAGGGTGACCGAGGCCACCACGACGATCCCCATCTTGATCTTCAGGGTGCTGAAGCGGTCGAGCGGGCGGACGTCGGGCAGGTGAGGGCGCAGGGGGCGGGGGCGCCGTGGGGTCGACATGGTGGGAGCCGCCTCGCGGATCAGGGGGCGACCGGCGGTTCGAAGGCGTAGCCGACGCCGTGCACGGTTCGGATGAGGTCCGCCCCGAGCTTGCGGCGCAGGGCCTTGATGTGGGAGTCCACCGTGCGGGTGCCGCTCGCGTCGGCCCAGTCCCAGACCTCGGCGAGCAGGCGCTCGCGGGTCTGGACCGTCTTGGGGGAGCTGGCCAGCATGACGAGCAGCTCGAACTCGGTCGGGGTGAGGTGGATCTCCTTGCCTGCCCGGTGCACCCGGCGCTGGGCCTGGTCGATCACGACGTCGCCGATGGTCATCGGCGGCTCTGCCTCGTTGGACGGCGCGGCTGATGCCTGCGCGGCGCGGTCCACCCGGCGCAGCAGGGCCTTGAGCCGGGCGACGAGCTCGCGCATGGAGAAGGGCTTGGTCATGTAGTCGTCGGCGCCGACGCCGAGCCCGATGAGCATGTCCGTCTCGTCGTCGCGGGCGGTGAGCATGAGGATCGGCACGGGGCGCTCGGCCTGGATCCGCCGGCACACCTCGAGGCCGTCGATCCCTGGCAGCATGACGTCGAGCACGACGGCGGAGGGCCGCAGCCTGGAGGCTGCCTCGACGCCGCTGAGTCCGTCCCGGGCGACCTCGGTGCGCCACCCTTCGGCAGTCAGACGCTGCGCGATCGCCGTGGCGATGGCGGGTTCGTCCTCGACGATGAGGATCGTCGCGCCGACTGAGGGGGCCCCGTCGGGGCGAGATGCGATGGCTGACATGTTCACACAATCCCACATCCAGGTCCCTCTCGCCGTCAGAAACGGCGGGTGACGATGCGTCTGTTGTGCGGGGATGCTGTGAGAGTCAGGATGCGCGGGCGCTGCGTCGACTATGTATTCTCAACCTGATGACTGCCGACGACCCGTCTCGACATAGGTCCCCGCCACTCGACCCGCCACTCGACCTGGGGTGTGACGCGCGGTGACCGAGTGGCTCCTGGTCGGCCTCGGGGTGCTCCTGACCCTTGGCACGGCGGTGTTCGTCGCGAGCGAGTTCGCCCTCGTGACGCTGGACCCCGCGGTCGTCGGCGCCGACGACGAGGGGCCCGACGCGCCCGCCTCCGAGGCGGGAGCGGACCGCCGCACCCGCAGCGTGCGGTACGCGCTCAAGCACCTGTCCACCGAGCTGTCCTCGGCCCAGGTGGGCATCACGATCACCACGATCCTGCTGGGCTACACCGCTCAGCCGGCGATCAAGACCCTCATCGAGGGAGCGCTCGGTGGCGGCTCGGTGATCACCGCGACGACAGCCGGCGTGCTCGCGGTCGCCGTCAGCGTCGTCGTGGTGAACTTCTTCTCCATGCTCTTCGGCGAGCTCATCCCGAAGAACTTCGCGCTCAGCCGCCCGCTGGGCACCGCGCGCCTGGTGGTCCCGGTGCAACGGGTCTTCACCCGGGCGCTGCGTCCGCTCATCGCAGCGCTCAACGGATCGGCCAACGTGATCCTGCGGGGGGTGGGCGTCGAGCCCAAGGAGGAGCTCTCGGGCGCCCGGTCGGCCTCCGAGCTCGCGGCTCTGGTCCGGCGCTCCGCGCAGGTCGGGACCCTCGACTCCTCGATGGCGCGACTGCTGACCAACGCCGTCGAGCTCGACGAGCTGACCGCCGGGGATGTGATGACCGACCGGATGCGCGTCGCCGTCGTCTCCCAGGAGGACACCGCCAGCGCGGTGATCGAGCTCGCCCGGCGCACGGGCCACTCCCGGTTCCCGGTCATCGGCGACTCCCGCGACGACATCGTCGGGCTGGTGCACCTGCGCAAGGCGGTCGCCGTCCCGCGGGGACGGCGCGACCAGGTGCCCGCGGTCGCCCTCATGGACGAGGCACCCCGGGTGCCCGAGACCGTGCGGCTCGGTCCGCTGCTCGTGGAGCTACGGTCCTTCGGCCTGCAGATGGCCGTGGTCGTCGACGAGTACGGTGGCACCTCCGGGGTGGTGACCTTCGAGGACGTCGTCGAAGAGCTGGTCGGTGACGTCGCCGACGAGCATGATCCCCGACGCGTGGGAGCGCTGCGGGCGACCGACGGGTCCTGGGTCGTCCCGGGGCTGCTGCGCCCGGACGAGCTCGAGGAACGGACCGGTATGAGGCTTCCCGAGGAACCTGACTACGAGACGCTCGGCGGACTCGTGATGGCCCGCCTGGGCCGGATCCCGGTGGTCGGGGACACGGTTCGGGTCGACTCAGACCTTGACGCGAGTCCGGTGACCGCGACGGTCGAGGCCATGGACGGGCGGCGCGTGGAGCGCCTGCGCCTACGGACGAAGGGGGAGTCATGAGCCCGGGTCTTGCCCTCGTGATCGGCGTCGCGCTGCTGGCCGGGAACGCCTTCTTCGTCGGGGCGGAGTTTGCCATCATCTCCGCGCGCCGCAGCGCGATCGAACCGCTCGCGCTCGGGGGCAACAAGCGCGCCACGACCGTGCTGTGGGCGATGGAGCACCTTTCGCTCATGCTTGCCTGCGCCCAGCTCGGGGTGACGCTCTGCTCGGTGACGCTCGGGGTGATCGCCGAGCCTGCGCTCGCGCACCTCATCGCGCCCCCGCTCGCCTCGCTCGGGGTGCCCGGCGCGCTGATCCACCCGATCGCCTTCGTGGTGGCCCTGGCGATCGTCGTCTATCTGCACGTCGTCTTCGGTGAGATGGTGCCCAAGAACCTCTCGGTCTCAGGCCCGGACAAGGCCGTCATGTGGTTCGGCCCGCCCCTGGTCTACATCGGCCGCGCGGTGCGGCCGATCATCGTCGCGCTCAACTGGCTGGCCAACCATGCGGTCCGGCTGGCCGGCGTCGAGCCCAAGGACGAGGTCGCGTCGGCGTTCACGGCCGAGGAGGTCCAGTCGATCCTCGAGCACTCGCGGGCACAGGGCTCCCTCGACGACTCCCAGGGGCTGCTGGCCGGTGCGATCCAGTTCTCGGAGCGGATGGCGGTCGACGTCATGGTCCCGGTCGCCGATCTGGTCACGCTCGCCGTAGGCTGCACGGCCGACGACGTCGAGGGCCTGGTCGCCAAGACCGGCTTCAGCCGGTTCCCGGTCGCCGACGCCGACGCCGACCTGCTCGGGTACCTGCACCTCAAGGACGTCCTCTTCGCGAGCGAGGAGCAACGGGACACCCCGCTTCAGGTGTGGCGTATCCGTGCCCTCGCCGAGGCATCACCGGGCGACGAGGTCGAGGCCGTCCTGCAGGCCATGCAGCGGTCCGGGGCGCACCTCGCCCGGGTGTGGGACGGGACGAGCGTGCTGGGCGTGGTGTTTCTTGAGGATATCCTCGAAGAGCTCGTCGGCGAGGTCCGTGATGCCATGCAGCGTGAGGCCCGATAGCAGTTCTGACGGGCTGATCTGGGGGTTCGCAGGGGGTCCACGAGGGGCGCACAGGATCTTGGCCTCGGAAGGGGGCCAGGGGCTTGGAATGTCAGCGATCCTTCGTTACTATTTCGTGATAGTACTTGCGGTCTTGTTTCCCGAGCCTGCTGTCGATAGACAGGGCACGAGATGAAACGAGACCGCTTCGTCTGCCCGGGCGTACGGCCCGGGCTCGCCAGAGCATCATGGAGGTGAAGTGGAGCAGCATTCCGACCTGACATCAGGTGACGCTCCCCTCTCCCGTAGGGCTCTTCGCGAAGCAGCCGAGCGGGAATCCCGACGTCCGAACCGGACGCGACGGACCAACGCAGCATCATCCCGAGCAGCGGTCGCCCCCGGGCACCGCTGGATCCCTCGGGCAGCGATCTTGACCAGCCTCGCAGTGGCGACCATCGCCATCCCGCTGACCGCCGGAACGGGGACCTCCGGGTCCTCCGACATCGCGGCCGAGGCTGTCGAACCGGCCACTGCGCCGGTCGGCCCCAGCACCCTCTCGATCGTCGGCGCTGCCGGCGCCGAGGAAGCCCCACCGGCCAGCCTGGCCCAAGCAGTCTCGGCCGAGGAGCGAACCGTGCTGGCCGCCAGCCGGAGCGAGGAGCGTTCACCGCTCCCGGGCTGTGACAGCTCGGCCGTGTCCCAGGGGACGAACGGCAATCTGTCCAAAGACAGCCTGTGCGAGCTGTGGGGCAGTGGCACCTACGTCCGCGCCGACGCAGCAGTGGCCCTCGCGGCCCTCAACGAGTCCTACGTCCAGACCTTCGGCGTGAACATGGGCATCACTGACGGCTACCGCACGCTGTCCTCGCAGTACTCGCTCAAGAGCACCAAGGGCGCCATCGCGGCGACCCCGGGCAAGTCCGAGCACGGCTGGGGACTGGCCGTGGACCTGCGGCCCGAGACCTACCAGTCGGCCGTGAAGACCAAGTGGCTGCGGACCAACGCCCCGCTCTTCGGCTGGGACAACCCCGCCTGGGCGCGTCCCGGCGGATCGGGCGCGACCGAACCCTGGCACTGGGAGTTCACCGAGGGTGTCGAAGCCCACGGCTGACGCAGCCAGCACAGAAGTACAGCTGAACTGAGATGTGGCCCCGCACCATCAGGTGCGGGGCCACATCTGTCTGTCCGTCCGAGGTCCCCGTGCGCAAGTGTGGGTGGGCCGGAACTGAGACGGGCTCTGGGCACGCAGCCAGCCCCGACCGGGTGGCCCGGTCGGGGCTGAACGCGGCGGTTGGCCGGCGGCGTCTTTCCGCCGCCGGCGGGGGCCTACTTGCCCGACCTGCGCGGCGCCTTCTTCGCGGGAGCCGAGGCCGCGTCGTCGGGCACGGGAGCTGGAGCGGCGAGGTCGGCGGCCGGCTCGGCGCCGGTCTCGATCGCTGCCTCGACGACCGCGGCGCGGCCGGTCCGGACCTCACCGTAGGAGGTGCCGTAGTACGCGGCCTCCATGATCGTCTTCATGTCGTCGAGCATCGGCATGCGCGGGTTGGCCGGTGCGCACTGGTCCTCGTAGGCGGCCATGGCCAGCGAGTCGAGGCTTGCGATGAAGTCCTCCTCGCTCACGCCCTGCGCCTGGAAGGAGCGGGGGATGCCGACCTTGTCGCGCAGCTCCTCCACGGCCCGGGCGTAGGACTCCACACCCTCCTGGGGGGTCGAGGCCGCGAGGCCCAGGTGCTTGGCGATCTCCTGGAAACGCTCGGGAGCGACGTAGTGCTCGTACTTGGGCCAGCTCGTGAGCTTGGTCGGCACGGTGCCGTTGTAGCGGATGACGTGCGGCAGGTACGTGGCGTTGGTGCGGCCGTGGATCAGGTGGAAGGCCGAACCGGTCACGTGCGCCATGGCGTGCACGATGCCCAGGAACGCGTTGCCGAAGGCCATACCGGCGATCGTGGCGGCGTTGTGCATCTTCTCGCGGGCCTTGACGACCTCGTTGTCCGTGCTGCCCGGGCCGCCCACGACCGACTTCTCGATGTTCTCGAAGACGAGCTTGATCGCGTGCAGGCACAGGCCGTCGGTGAAGTCGTTCGCGTACACCGAGACGTAGGCCTCGGTCGCGTGGGTCAGGGCGTCGAAGCCGGAGTCCGCGGCGAGGAAGCCGGGCATCATGGCGGTCAGCGCCGGGTCGACGATCGCGACGGTCGGGGTCAGCGCGTAGTCGGCGAGCGGGTACTTCTTGCCGGTGACCGGGTCGGTGATGACCGCGAACGGCGTCATCTCCGAGCCGGTGCCCGAGGTGGTCGGGATGCAGACGAGCTTGGCCTTCTCGCCGAGGTCGGGGAACTTGAAGGCACGCTTGCGGACGTCGAAGAACTTCTCCTTCATGTCCGCGAACTCGATCTCGGGGTGCTCGTAGAGCAGCCACATGACCTTCGCGGCGTCCATCGGCGAGCCACCGCCGAGGGCGATGATCGTGTCCGGGTTGAAGGCCCGCATGAGCTCGGCGCCGGCCTGGACCGAGTCGACCGTGGGTTCGGGCAGGATGTCGTCGATGATCTGCAGGGCGACGCGCTCGCCGCGACGGTTGAGCACGTCGAGGATCTTGTCGACGAAGCCGAGGCGGGTCATGGTGGCGTCGGTGACGATCGTGACCCGGCTGATGCCGCGCATGTCGGCCAGGTAGCGGATCGCGTTCGGCTCGAAGTACGTCTTGGCGGGAACCTTGAACCACTGCAAGTTGTTGTTCCTCCGGCCGATGCGCTTGATGTTGACGAGGTTGACTGCCGAGACGTTGTTCGAGACGGAGTTGTGTCCGTAGGAGCCGCAGCCGAGGGTCAGCGAGGGGATGAAGGCGTTGTAGATGTCGCCGATGCCACCGAGCGAGCTGGGGGCGTTCGTGATGATGCGGACGGCCTTGACGCGTGAGCCGAACTCCTCGATGAGGGCCTGGTTCTCGCTGTGGATCGAGCCTGAGTGGCCCAGTCCGTCGAACTCGACCATCTGCTCGGAGAGCGAGATGCCCTCCTCGGCGTTCTCCGCGCGCAGCACCGCGAGCACGGGGCACAGCTTCTCGCGGGTCAGTGGCTCGTGCGGTCCGACGCCGGAGACCTCGGCGAGGATGATCGACGTGTCCTCGGGGACGGTGAAGCCCGCCTGGGCGGCGATCCACGCGGGGGACTGGCCCACGACCGTGGCGTTGAGCTTGGCGTCGCCGCAGTTGGTGCCGTTGGCCTGGACCCCGAAGATGAACTCTTCGAGCAGGGCCTTTTCGGCCGGGGTGGTGCGGTAGGCGTGCAGGATCGCGAACTCGGCCATGGCCTCGTCGTAGATCGGGGCGTCGAGGATGACGGCCTGCTCCGAGGCGCAGATCATGCCGTTGTCGAAGGCCTTGGAGAGCACGACGTCGTTCACGGCCCGCTTGAGCTTGGCTGAGCGCTCGATGAAGGCGGGCACGTTGCCGGCGCCGACGCCGAGGGCGGGCTTGCCGCAGGAGTACGCCGCGCGGACCATGGCGTTGCCACCGGTGGCCAGGATGAGGGCGATACCCGGGTGGTTCATGAGCAGGTTGGTGGCCTCGAGGGAGGGGTGCTCGACCCACTGGATGCAGTCCTTGGGGGCACCGGCAGCCACGGCGGCGTCGCGCACGACGCGGGCGGCGGCGACCGAGGACTGCTGGGCCGAGGGGTGGAAGCCGAAGACGATCGGGTTGCGGGTCTTCAGCGCGATGAGGGACTTGAAGATCGCGGTCGACGTCGGGTTGGTCACCGGGGTGACGCCGCAGATGACGCCGACCGGCTCGGCGATCTCGGTGATGCCGGTCAGCTCGTCGCGGCTGATGATCCCGACGGTCTTGAGCTTGAGCATGGAGTTCGTCACGTGCTCGCACGCGAAGATGTTCTTCACTGCCTTGTCCTCGAAGACCCCACGGCCGGTCTCCTTGACCGCGTGCAGGGCCAGCTCGCCGTGCTGGTTGAGGGCGGCGACCGACGCCTTCTTGACGATGTGGTCGATCTGCTCCTGCGTGAAGCTCGCGTACTCCTTGAGAGCGACGTTGCCGGCGGTGACGAGCGTGTCGATCTCTTGGGCGACGGTGCCGGTGGTCGGGGCGTCGGTGAGAGTCATCATGTCCTCTTCTGGGGCTGCCTGCGGTGGGGATCTGTTGTGTTGATCACAACGCTATCCGGACACTTGGCGCGGGCCATGCGTCAAAGGTCCCATGTTTTCTCTGGGGTGTTCGGGTGGTTTGTGCGGTCGTGTCGGCGCCGCGCGGATCAGGTCGGGTGTCCACCTCACATCCGGGTGTCCTGCGGCGTCTACCCAGTGACTGGAAGAATGGGCGGGCGCTGACCCCGGCGGCCCCGCCCGTTCCCCGCCCGTTCCCCGCCCGTTCCCCGCCCGTTCCCCACCCATTCCCGACCAGACCAAGCCCGAGAAGGCAGTCATGAAGACGTACACGGTGATCGACTCACCGCTCGGCCCGCTCACCGCGGTCGCGACCGCGGCGGTCCTGAGCGGGCTGTACATGCAGCGCGCCGCGCACCTGCCCGCGTCCTTCGGCGAGCCCGTCGCAGGCACGTTGTCCGACGCCGCCTTCGACCAGCTCCGTGAGGAGCTCGCCGAGTACTTTGCCCGGGCACGCACGGAGTTCACGGTCGCGACGGCCGCGAGCGGCACCCCGTTCCAGACCAGGGTCTGGCGCGCCCTCGCCGAGATCCCCTACGGGCAGACCCGCACCTACGGCCAGCTTGCCGTCGAGCTCGGTGACCCCCGGGTGGTGCGCGCGGTCGGTGCGGCCAACGGCCGCAATCCCATCTCGATCGTCGTGCCCTGCCACCGGGTGATCGGGGCGGACGGTGCGCTCACCGGGTATGCGGGCGGTCTCGAGCGCAAGGAGCTCCTGCTCGCCCTCGAAGACCCGGCCCGAGCCCGCGCCACCCCGCTGTTTTGAAGCGGGTGCTGTTCTGATGCGAGCGCCTTTCGACGACCTCGTCACCCGGCACGGACCTGCGATCCTGCGGGTCTGCCGGGCCGTCGTGGGCTGGTCCGACGCCGAGGACGTGTGGTCGGAGACCTTTCTTGCGGCCCTGCGCGCCTATCCCGACCTGCCCGACGGCGCCAACGTCGAGGCCTGGCTCGTGACGATCGCCAAACGCAAGGGGATCGACGCCCTGCGCGCCGGCGCCCGCCGCGCGCTGCCAGTCGAGACGGTTCCAGACCGGGGCATCCGCGACCCAGAACCCGACGCGGAGCTCCAGACGGCGCTCGCAGAGCTGACGCCTCGCCAACGCGAGGTCATCGCCTATCACGTGCTCGGCGGGCTGCCCTATGCGGAGGTCGCCGAGATCGTCGGCGGGACGGCCGCGGCGGCCCGGCGAGCCGCGGCCGACGGGCTCGCCCGGCTGCGGCGCATCTACGCTGCGGCCGACTCTGACCTATGGGAGGCACATCGTGGCTGATTCACCGATCGGAGAGTCTCTCTTCGCCTCGCTCCTGGCCCCCGACGACGCGGCGCTCGACCGCCTGCGCTCACGCCTCGCGCTCGCGGCGGCCGCCGACGGGCTGCTCGATGTCGCCTACCGCACGATCGACTCACCCATCGGGGGACTGCTGCTCGCCGCGACCGAGGAAGGCCTCGTCCGCGTCGCCTTCGAGAGCGAGGGCTTCGACTTCGTCCTGGACGAGCTCGGGCGCCAGCTCGGCTCTCGGGTGCTGCGCGCACCCGCCCGCCTCGACGCCGCGGCGAGCGAGCTCGAGGAGTACTTCGCCGGCCGGCGCCGCGACTTCGACCTGCCCCTCGACCTCGCCCTGACATCGGGCTTCCGGCGGGACGTCGTCGCGCACCTGCCCGACATCGCCTACGGGAGCACCGCGAGCTACGCGGCCGTCGCCGAGCTTGCCGGGAGCCCGCGGGCGACCCGGGCGGTCGGCACGGCGTGCGCGCGCAACCCGTTGCCGCTCGTCATGCCGTGCCACCGGGTGGTGCGCTCGGACGGCAGCCTGGGGCAGTACCGCGGGGGAGAGGCGGCCAAGCGGTGGCTGCTCGCCCTCGAGCAGGGATGAACGCCGTGCAGCCTGGCTACGCGGTGCAGCTCGGGTACGCCCTGCCGATGACCCTTGATCCGCTGCTGCGGACCATCAACGCGCACGCCGTGCCCGGAGTCGAGGAGTGCGACGTGGCCGGTCGGTGGCACTCCCGGGTCGTGCGCGGGGGCGACCTCGTCGTCACGGTCGAGTGGGGGCAGCCCGGTGAACTGACCCTGAGCGCGACGGGGACCGGCGGTCCGGTCGTCGTCGACGAGGACCTCGTGGCGCTCGTGCGTCGATGGCTCGACCTCGACCGGGACGTCGTCGCGGCGGACGTGCACCTGGGTGCCTCCGCGCTGCTCCGGCCACTCGTTCGGGCCCGGCCCGGACTACGGGTGCTCGGCTCCACGGACGGTTTCGAGACCGCTGTGATGACGGTGCTCGGCCAGCAGGTCTCCCTCGCGGCGGCGCGGACCTTCGGCGGACGGCTTGTGGCCGGGCTCGGCGTTCCTGCACCGGCCGGCATGCGTGCCTTCCCCGGTCCTGAGGTCCTCGCCTCGATCGACGCCGAGGAGCTGCGCGCGCTCGTAGGTCTCACCCGGGCACGCGCGGCCACCGTGGTGAGCCTGGCGCGCGCCGTGGCCGACGGCGCTGTGCAGCTCGGGCAGGACAGCGACACGGGCGTGCAGGTGCGGGCAGCCTTGCTCGTGGTGCCCGGGATCGGCCCGTGGACCGCGGACTACCTGGCGCTGCGCGTGCTGGGGGACCGTGACGCCTACCCCGCCGACGACCTCGTGCTCAAGCGAGCCCTCGGGGTGACCACCGGGCGGGCTGCGGCCGCACTCAGCGGTGGCTGGGCACCGTGGCGCGCCTGCGCCGTGACGCACCTGTGGACGCAGGCCGTCTACGGCTGACGTGGCTAGACCGACGTCCAGAGGAAGAGGCCGTCTCCACGTCCGTGGGCGAGGACGGCAAGCTCGACGATCCGGCGGACGAGCGCCGGCGTGAGGGCGGGGTCGAGCTCCATGTCTTCCGCCGTCGCCCACCCGGCAGCGATGTCGGCGAGGTCGGCGCTCTCGGCCGGGTCGGCGTCGTGCACGGAGAGCTCGACGCAGGCGGCGACGAGGTCGGCGGGAATCTCGAAGAGGTCCGGGAGGTCGATGTCGACGAGGTCGGGTTCGCAGTTGATGCCCTCGGCGTGCACGGCGCGGGCGATGAGCTCACCGAGGACCTCAATCTCGAAGTCGGTGATCTCGGTCGTTGCGAGGAGGTCGGTGAGGGGCGCGGGGGTTGCGCCATCTTCAGCGGCGCGGGCGCGGGCGAGCGCCGTCGCACGAGGGGCAGTGAAGATCTCAGTGAGGGTGGCCATGCTCGTAGGGTACCGAGGTGAGAAGCCCCGCTTCGCACGGCGCCGCGTCCGGACAGCTCAGGCACCCTTCCGGCCGCTCTCGACATGCCGCACCACCGGGCCTGTGGCACTCTCGCGGCACGGCCGTGAGGAGGCATCAGATGAAGGTCCTGATCTGGTTGACCGCAGGAGCATGGGAGGCGGCCGTCGATGCCTCCCGGCACTACATCCCGGCAGTTGCGACATCCCCGGGCGGTGAGCTGATCTTGCTCCATGTGCTCGACGACGACGTGTTTGCCGGCCGGTCCACGCGGTTTGTCGTCGATCATGCGCTGTGCCCCGTGCTGCTTGTCTGGCCGCGCGCCGCGTGATCTCTGCGCCGTGCCCAGGCAGCGGCGATGAACGCACCCATGTGAGTCTCGAGCCGGAACGTCATCCCCACCGGTCCCGAACCAGGCGCGCCGCAGTGCGGGAGTTGACCGAACGAGATGCGGGGTAGACGATGACGTGAACTCACACCCGTCACGGAGGATTTGCGTCAATGAAGAACGCTCGCCGCGGCGACGGAACACCGGCTGCCAGGCCACCGCTGTGAACCGCAGCACTGTCCCCATCAGCCTCGACGCTATCGTCTCGGGATTGACCGGACTGGGGCTTCGCGCTGGACATCACGTCCTGGTGCACTCGTCCCTGTCCGCGCTCGGACGGGTCGCAGGAGGCGCGCAGACAGTGGTGGACGCACTCCTCCAGGTCGTCGGT
Organism: Sanguibacter gelidistatuariae; assembly: GCF_900096585.1. Lineage (GTDB taxonomy): Bacteria > Actinomycetota > Actinomycetes > Actinomycetales > Cellulomonadaceae > Sanguibacter > Sanguibacter gelidistatuariae. Next base: position 108,053 of record NZ_FMYH01000008.1, on the reverse strand, counting down.
CCTTCGGGAACAGTTCTTGTTCCCACCCTGACCGGAACGGAAGCCGACGGGGAGGGAGTGGCGCTCGACTTCGACCTCGCGCAGACACCGTGCTGGACAGGCGCCGTGGCGGAGGCTGCACGCCGTCGGCCCGAGGCGATCCGATCGGCTCATCCAACGCACTCGGTGGCAGCCATCGGAGCGGCGGCGGCCCGGCTCACCTCGGACCACGAGCAGTGCATCACCCCCTGCGGGACCGGGTCCCCATACGCGAAGCTGGCCGCCGACCCCGACGGTGTCGTCCTCCTCCTCGGGTGTGACCACGAGTCCAACACCACGCTGCACCACGTCGAGGAACTTGCAGGAGTGTCCTACCACCTGCACCCGGAACCGGTGCCCGGAGTCGTCCGATTCTTCGACCGGACCGAGACGCGGGACTACTGGGTCCACAGCTGGGGCACACCCCGACGCTTCAGCGCGATCGAGCCGCTCCTGGACCAGCGCGGACTGCAGACACGCCGCGCCGTCGGCGCGGCGGACGCTCGCCTCATGTCGGCCGGGCTCCTTGTGACGCTCGCCCTCGACGTGCTCCGCGCTGATCCGCGGTTCTTCATCGCCGAGCAGGCCAGGATGAGTGGGGCGAACAGGACTGGCGTAGGGGATTGAGCGAGCTGGGATGGGGGAAGGTACCCACGCTCAAGGTCGCCGCTGCGGCCGCTGCCGACCCGCTCGTGTGGCCCAGCGCCCCACCGACCGGGGCGACGCAGCCGGCCTTCGCGGCGGAGTCCTGACCCGCGCCTACTCGACCTCTGCAGACCGGTTTCCTGTGAGGGACTCGTTCCAGTACCCGATGGCGTGGTGGGTCCCGCGCGAGACCCATCTCCCGGCGCAGGTGGGTGCGGATGCGCCGGCTCGCGGCCGCCTCTGGCAGCGCGCTCGGCCCGAGGCCGTTGCCCGATCCGACGAGCCACTCGACCGTGACGTCGCCCTCGGTCGCGAGCTCCTGCCGGTCCTCGAGCGTCGGGACCTCGATGATCGCGGTGGCCCGCGCGCCGAGCGCGGGCACCTCGTGGGGCACTGTGAGGCAAGGCGTACCTCAACCCTAGGCGGCGGGCGGTGCCGCTCCGGGCCGTCGTGGTGACCACCTGTGTCGAGGACAGGCCGACCTGTGTCGGGCTGCGACGTCGGGCTGCGACGAGCCCTCGAGGCCCCGGCCTAGATCCGGTCCCGCCGGTCCGTCGGCAGTGACCGGTGCCTCGTCCAGGCCGTGAGCATGTCCGCGCGCGTGCCGCCTGGGTTCTTGCTGTGCCAGTCCCGCGTGAAGCGGTTGAGCTCGAACTGGGGGTCGATGTCCTTGGGCGCGGCGTCGCGCGTGCTCCGCCACAGGTCGAGCGCGTCGGCGAGCGTCGTGGATCCGTCGGCGGCCGCGATGAAGTCACGCATGTGGGAGTCGAAGTGGAAGGTCGGACCCAACCGGTCGCTGAACCAGGCGCGCAGCACCTGGCTGGAGCGTTGACCCGGCGGGATGACGGTGTGCTCGGAGAGCAGCCCGGTGAGCTGCTTGCCGGACACCTTCCTCGGCGCGGCAGGTGGCAGTGGTCGGCCGTCCAGGAATGCTGAGACCCGGTGCGTCAGCTCGACTTTGCCTCCGGAGGAGGGCAAGGCGTGGGACCGGAGGAACGTCGTCTGACACGGTGCGAGCCTCACGGGGGTGGAGATCGACGGTGGCGGGAGGTGGGGCGTGGAACGACACAGGCTCGGACCCCATAGGAGTCCGAGCCTCGATGGTGCCCTCGATTGGAATCGAACCAACGACCTTCTGCTCCGGAGGCAGACGCTCTATCCCCTGAGCTACGAGGGCGGGGACCAGATCTGGTGTGCGCAGGCGCTCACCGATCAGGCATTGAGCACATTACCAGCCCCAGCCGCCATCCCTCGCCTCCGTCCGTCCCACCCCTCGCTGGGTGCGGCCGAATGGTTGCCTGGTGTCCGGTTTGGGCAGCCGTTCGGCCGCACTCAGCGGATCGGGTTCCGTGGAGCCGGGCTGCTCCTGGCGTAAAGGAGTGGATCGCGGATCCGAGCTGCCCCGGATGGGGTCAGGCGAGTGGATCGTCGATGTAGGCGTCGAGGTAGGACGTGATCTCCTCCATGGCCAGGTACGAGTCGCCCAGGGCGATGGACTCGACGAGGGAGTCGTGGTCGTCCTCGGACTGGGTGTGCACAAGGCCGATCACGTTCGTGCGGATGTTCGCCCCGATCGCATCGATGAGGTTCTCGTACAGGGACAGCAGCACGGGGTTGCGCGCCGTAGCCGCGATCGCGCGGTGTAGGGCGAGGTCGGCCGCGACGATCTCGTCGATGTCGCCGCCGGCGAAGGCCGCCTGACGTGCCGTGTTGAGCCCACGCAACGCGGCGATGTCCTCGTCGGTGCGGCGTCGGGCAGCGAGCCTGGCGGCCTCGACCTCGAGGCTGCGTCGCACCTCGAGCACGTGCTGGTGGTTGGCGTCGGCGATCTGGCGGCCCATGACGACCGTGAGCTCGGAGTCGGAGAGCACATACGTGCCCGAGCCCTGCCGGCGCGCGAGCAGCCCGGCGTGCACGAGGGACTGCACGGCCTCCCGGACGGTGTTGCGTCCGACGCCGAGCAGCTCGGTGAGTGCGGGCTCGGTGGGGATCTTGGAGCCCACCGGCCAGTCGCCGGAGATGATGTGCTTGCGCAGCTGGTCCACTGCCCGGTCGATCAGACCTGATCTGTCGCTCATCCGATGACTCTCCCACCACCATCGCCCGTCAGCCCCATCGCTGCCCAGGTCACACGCCGCACTCTACCCATTGAACGCCCGTCTATCGGCCGTTCTGCCCGGGTAAATACGCAGGTCGATGCAGGGCCGGTAGTCGGCAGGTGCACGGGCAGATGCGTGACGGCTGTGGTGGGGGAGGCGACGGGCTGGCTTCGGTAGGATTGCCCGGTGACCCCTAACGAGCTCTCCGCCGCACTCCGCGCTGCCCTCGCCGCCGCTATCGCCGACGGTACGCTGGCCCTCGACCTGGAGGCCCTGCCCGAGCAGATCCTCGTCGAGCGACCCCGCCAGCGCGAGCACGGTGACTGGGCGACGAATGTCGCCCTGCAGCTCGCGAAGAAGGCCGGCACCTCCCCGCGCGCCCTCGCCGAGGACCTTGCCTCCCGTCTGGGCTCGACCCCCGGCGTCAAGAGCGTCGACGTCGCCGGACCCGGCTTCCTCAACATCACGCTCGACGCCGCCACGGCGGGCGAGCTCGCGCGCACCATCCTCACGCAGGGGCCCGCGTACGGCCGGGGCGACGCCGAGGCCGGTCACAAGGTCAACCTCGAGTTCGTCTCGGCCAACCCGACCGGCCCCATCCACATCGGTGGCGTCCGCTGGGCCGCGGTCGGCGACTCCCTCGCCCGGATCCTGCAGGCCGCCGGCGCCGAGGTGACCCGCGAGTACTACTTCAACGACCACGGCGCGCAGATCGACCGCTTCGCGCGGTCGCTGCTGGCCCGCGCCAAGGGCCAGGAAGCCCCCGAGGACGGCTACGGCGGCCAGTACATCCAGGACATCGCCGACGCCGTGCTCGCCGAGGTCGCCGCGGCCGGCGGTCCGGACCCGCTCACCCTGCCCGACGACGAGGCCCAGGAAGTCTTCCGGTCCATCGGTGTCGCGCAGATGTTCACCGAGATCAAGGCCGCGCTGCACGGCTTCGGCGTGGACTTCGATGTGTACTTCCACGAGGACTCCCTGCACGAGTCCGGGGCTGTCGACCGCGCCGTGGCCCGGCTGCGCGAGGGCGGGCACGTCTTTGAGAAGGACGGCGCCACGTGGCTGCGCACGACCGACTTCGGTGACGACAAGGACCGCGTCATCATCAAGTCCGACGGCGAGGCTGCCTACATCGCCGGTGACATCGCCTACTACCTCGACAAGCGGGAGCGCGGGGCGACCGACGTCATCCTGATGCTCGGCGCCGACCACCACGGCTACGTGGCCCGGCTCATGGCCGTGTGCGCGGCCTTCGGCGACGTGCCGGGGGAGAACCTGCAGATCCTCATCGGCCAGATGGTCAACCTGCTCAAGGACGGCAAGCCGCTGCGCATGTCCAAGCGGGCCGGCACCGTGGTGACCCTCGAGGACCTCGTCGAGGCCGTCGGCGTCGACGCCGCCCGATACTCCCTCGTGCGGTCTTCGACCGACTCGAGCCTGGACATCGACCTCGACCTGCTGTCCCGGGCGACCAACGAGAACCCCGTGTTCTACGTGCAGTACGCCCACGCCCGCACCGCCAACGTCGCGCGCAATGCGGCCGACCACGGCGTCTCCCGCACGGCGCCCGACGGCTCCGATGCCTTCGACCCGTCCCTGCTCGTGGCGGACACCGAGTCCGGGCTGCTCGGCTCGCTCACGGAGTTCCCGCGGGTCATCGCCCAGGCCGCCGAGCTGCGCGAGCCGCACCGGGTGGCGCGCTACCTCGAGGCCCTCGCCGGCGACTACCACAAGTGGTACGCCGAGTGCCGGGTCACCCCGATCGGCGACGAAGAGGTCAGCGACGTCCACCGCACCCGGTTGTGGCTCAACGACGCCACCCGCCAGGTCCTCGCCAACGGCCTCGACCTGCTGGGCGTGAGCGCACCGGAGCGGATGTGAGCGCGGCCCCGGCCGGCTCGACCCAGCAGCCCGCACCGCTCGAGGGTCACGTCTGGCCGCTCAACGCGACCATGTCCGACGACGGCGCACTCGCCCTGGCCGGAATCGACGCCGCAGCCCTGGTGGCGGAGTTCGGGACGCCGTCGTACATCCTGGACGAGGAGCACTTCCGGGCCCGCGCGCGGGTGTTCATCGACTCCTTCACCGCGGCCTTCGCCCCGCTGGGGGCGAGCGTCGACGTCTACTACGCCGGCAAGTCCTTCCTGTCGGTCGCGGTCGCCCGGTGGGCCCGCGAGGAGGGCCTGCGGGTCGACACCTGCACGGGCGGAGAGCTCGCAGTCGCGCTGCGCGCCGGCGTGCCGGGGGCCGAGATCGGCCTGCACGGCAACAACAAGTCCGACTCCGAGATCTCCCGGGCGCTCGAGGCGCGGGTGGGTCGGATCGTCGTCGACTCCTTTGCCGAGATCGACCGGGTCGCTGCGGCGGCCCGCGCGGCCGGGCGCACGGGCGCTGACCCGGTTCCGGTCATGGTCCGGGTGACCACGGGTATCCACGCGGGCGGTCACGAGTTCATCTCGACCGCGCACGAGGACCAGAAGTTCGGCGTCTCCCTCGCCGGCGGGCAGGCATTGGCCGCGCTCGCCGCGGTCCTGGGCCACCCTGAGCTCGAGCTGCTCGGGGCGCACACGCACATCGGCTCCCAGATCCAGGACGCCCACGCCTTCGAGATCAACGCCCGCAAGATGCTCGGCCTGCGTGAAGACCTGCGCTCGACGACCGGCTACCTCATGCCCGAGCTTGACCTCGGCGGTGGCTACGGCATCGCCTACACGCCGGAGGAGATCCCGATCGACGTGCCGTCGCTCGCGCTCGACCTGGCCGGCGTCGTCGGGCAGGTGTGCACGGAGCTGGGCACCACGGTCCCGCGGATCTCGATCGAGCCGGGGCGCTCGATCGTCGGTTCCACGACCGTGACGCTGTACACGGTCGGTGTGGTCAAGCCCGTGACCCTCGAGGACGGATCGGTGCGGGTGTACGTCTCGGTCGACGGCGGGATGAGCGACAACATCCGCCCCGCCCTCTACGACGCGCGGTACACGGCGCGGCTGGCCAACCGCACGGGCTCGGCGCAGACCATGCGCGCTCGGGTGGTCGGCAAGCACTGCGAGAGCGGGGACATCGTCATCTCCGACATCGCACTGCCGGCCGACATCGCACCCGGCGACCTGCTCGCGGTCCCCGCCACGGGCGCCTACGGGCGGTCCATGGCGAGCAACTACAACCACGTGCTGCGGCCGCCGGTCGTGGCAGTCTCGGGCGGTCGTGCGCGGGTCATCGTGCGCCGGGAGACCGAGGACGACCTGCTCGCGCTCGACCTCGGCTGACCCAGATCGCCGCGGCGGGAGCGCGGCGCGCGGGGGAGGTGATCTCGATCACCAGCTTCCCCGGGACCAAGGGCCTAGGTTAGGATAGCCAAACCTCCTCCTCAGAGGCGGTATCCACTCCCAGCGGTGCTCGTCGCAGCGCTGCGCGTACATCTGGATGGAGTCGGCGAGATGACAGGCGAATGGCGTCGCGCGCCCGGCGGGCTCCGTCCGGCAGGCACCGCGCTGCGCGCGGCCCGCGCGCTGGCCGCCGCGCTCGCTCTCACCCTCGCGCTCACCGCATGCCAGGGCGCGACCGGATCCACCGGACCCGAGAAGGCGCCCGACGGCGGCCCGCAGCTGGCAGACGTCACGCCGGTCACCGACCCGAAGGCCCTCGTCGGTGGGTCGACCGCGCTGCTGACCGACGCGACCATCTCCACGCCGGCGACCCCGCCCCACCCCACGCTCCCGGTCACGCTGACCGACATGCAGGGCACCGAGGTCACCGTGACCGACACGAGCCGGATCCTCGCCCTCGACGTCTACGGCTCCACGACCCGCATCGTCTACGAGCTGGGCCTGGGCGCCAACCTCGTGGGCCGGGACGCGTCGTCGTCCTTCCCCGAGGTCGCCGGGCTGCCGCTGGTCACCCAGAGCGGACACGACCTCAACGCCGAGGCGATCCTCGCGCTGGCTCCGACCCTCATCATCACCGACACCAGCCTGGGCCCGTGGGACGTCGTGCTGCAGATGCGCGACGCCGGGATCGCGGTAGTCGTCGTCGACTCCGAACGGTCCCTCGCCAACACCGGTTCCCTCATCAACGAGGTCGCGACCGCGGTCGGGCTGCCGGCCGAGGGCGCGGCGCTGGCCGAGCGGGTGACGACCCAGATCGACGCCAAGGTCGCGCAGATCGCCGCCGTCGCCCCCGTGGCTGCGGCCGACAAGCTCCGGATCGTCTTCCTCTACGTCCGCGGCCAGGCCGGCGTCTACTACATGTTCGGAACCGACTCCGGGGCGGACTCCCTCGTCAAGGCCCTCGGCGGCATCGACGTGGCCACCGAGATCGGTTGGAGCGGAATGCGCCCGGTCAGCGACGAGGGCCTCATCTCGGCTCAGCCCGACGTCGTGCTTGTCATGTCCGACGGCCTCGACTCCGCAGGCGGGGTAGACGGCCTGCTCGAGTCCATCCCGGCGCTCGCCCAGACCCCCGCGGGGGAGAGGCGACGGATCGTCGACATGGACGACTCAGAGATCCTCAGCTTCGGGCCAGGGACAGCTGGCGTGCTCGACGCCCTCGCCGTCGCGCTCTATGCGCCCCAGAACCACGCGCCCCAGGACCCGTCATGACCGGCGCGGCCCTCGCGAAGGCCGACCGCGCCGCGACGGCGAAGCAGCCCACGCAGCCCGAGCCGTCCACGCCGGACCCGCGCCGCACGGTCCGGGTCGGGCTGCTCTTCACGGTCCTGGCCGTTGCGCTCGTCGTCCTGGCCGTCGTCTCCGCCGGGATCGGCCAGCTGCACATCCCGGCCTCGGAGGTGCTCGGCTCGATCCTGCACCGCGTCGGCCTGGACGTCGGCCCGATGCCCACCCACCCCAACGGCGACGCCGCGCTGTGGACCATCCGCTTCCCGCGGGTCACCCTCGCCATCCTCGTGGGCGCGGCCCTCGCCTCGGCCGGGGCCCTCATGCAGGGAGTGTTCGGCAACCCCCTGGCAGACCCGGGCGTCGTCGGCGTCTCCTCGGGCGCGGCCGTGGCCGCCTGCCTGGTCATCGTGTTCGGCTGGAGCTTCCTCGGCTCCTGGACCGTGGCCGCCTTCGCCTTCGTCGGGGGCCTGCTGACAACCCTGCTCGTGTACTTCATGTCCCGGTCCGCGGGACGGACCGAGGTAGTCACCCTCGTGCTCACGGGCGTCGCGGTCAACGCCGTGTGCGGCGCCGGGATCGCGTTCCTCACCTTTCTCGGCGACTCCCAGTCCCGGGAGCAGATCGTCTTCTGGCAGCTGGGCAGCCTCAACGGCACCCGCTGGCAGTACGTCGGCGTCGTCGCCCCGCTCGTGGTGATCGGCCTCGTCGGGGTGTTTGTGCTCTCCCGGCGCCTCGACCTGCTCTCCCTCGGCGAACGGTCGGCCCGCCACCTCGGGGTCGACGTCGAGCGGCTGCGCATCGTCAGCGTCGTCCTGGTGGCCCTGCTCACCGCCGCGGCCGTCGCCTTCTGCGGCATCATCGCCTTCGTCGGACTGGTCGTCCCGCACCTGATCCGGATGCTCGTCGGCCCCGGGCACCGGGTCCTGCTGCCGGCCAGCGCGCTCGGCGGCGCGGTCCTGCTGCTCGCGGCCGACCTCGTCGCCCGGACCGCCGTGCCCTACGCCGACCTGCCGATCGGCATGCTCACCGCCCTCGTCGGCGGGCCCTTCTTCTTCTGGCTCATCCGCCGCACCCGCCGCACCTCAGGAGGATGGGCATGATGCCCGACGCCGCGCTGGCCGCCGCCGCCCAGACCTCCCCACCCGCTCCCGTGCTCCAGGCGCGCGGGGTGAGCGTGGTTTTCGACGGCACACCCATCGTGACCGACATCGACTTCGAGCTGCACGCGGGCCAGGTGCTCGCACTGGTCGGCCCGAACGGTGCGGGAAAGTCGACGCTGCTGTCCGTGCTCGCCGGTGACATCGAACCGGTCGCCGGGACCGTGCTGCTGCACGGTGAGAACTTGCACTCGCTCAAGCTGGCAGAGCTGGCCCGGCGCCGCGCGGTCCTGCTGCAGGAGCAGCGGCTCGCCTTCCCCTTCACAGTGACCGAGGTCGTTGCGATGGGCCGCGCGCCGTGGCGGGGGCGCCCCGAGGCCGACGACGACGACCTCGTCGTCGCGCAGTCCCTCGAGATCGCCGACGTCACGCACCTCGCGACCCGGTTCTTCCCGACGCTCTCGGGCGGGGAGAAGGGGCGCGCCTCCTTCGCCCGCGTGCTTGCGCAGCAGACCCGGGTGCTCATGCTCGACGAACCCACTGCGGCCCTCGACATCCGCCACCAGGAGGCGGTCCTCGCCCGGGCCAGGACGCAGGCCGCGGCCGGGGACGCCGTCGTCGTCGTGCTGCACGACTTGTCCCTCGCCGCGGCCTACGCGGACGAGGTCGCGGTGCTCGAGGCGGGGCGGCTGCGCGGGCACGGGGCGCCCCGGGAGATCTTCACGAGCGCGCTGCTCAGCGAGGTCTACCGCCACCCCATCGAGGTGTTCGACCACCCGGTGACCGGCGACCTCATCATCCTTCCGGTGCGCGGCACGGCCGCGCCCACCACCCCGGCGAGCTCGCTCGACCGGTCCGCCCTGCTTGGAGGAACCACCCGTGCCACTGCGTGACCCTGCTCGTCGTGACCGTACCCGTCCCTCCGCTGCGGCCGCGCGCCCCGTGCGCGCCGTCACCGGAGTGCTGGCAGGTCTTGTGCTGGCCGGCGCGTCCCTGGCGCTGGCCGGACCGGCCGCCGCCGAGTCCCAGGTGAGCATCACCGACGACTCCGGCGCGACCGTGACCGACGTCGTCGCGGGATCTGTGGTGCACCTGGCGGGTTCGGGCTTCCAGTCGGTTCAGGGCGGGACCGGCGGGATCTACGTGACCTTCGGCTGGGTCGACGACGCCGCGAGTGGCACGTGGCGCCCGAGCGAGGGTGGGGCGACCGGTCTCGACTACCTCTATGCCCCCGACGTCGAGGGCGCCGGGAACGCTGGCTTCCAGCGGTACGTGGCCTTTCCGGGCTCAAGCACCGAGTCCGCCGCCAACGGTGGGGTCATCGCAGCAGACGGCTCCTGGGCGACCGATCTGACCATCCCCGCCGCGTCGTTCGAGGCGATGGACCGAGACGGCAACGCGGCCCCGGTCGACTGCGCCCAGGTCCAGTGCGGGTTCATCACGGTCGGCGCGCACGGGGTCAAGAACGCCAACAACGAGACGTTCGCCCCGGTGACCTTCGCCGACGCCGCGGCCGAGCCAGCCCCGGTCGAGGCGGCGCCGGAGGACTCGGTGGATCCCACGACCGAGGGGGCACCCGAGGCGACTGCGTCGGTGACTGCCGAGGCTGACGACTCAACCGAGACGATCACCGCCATCTCGGCCGAGCCGGTCGACCCCGACGATGACGCCTCCGCCCGGCGGACGTTCATCCTGTCGATGGTCGGCGGGTTCCTGACGATCGCCGTCCTGATCTACCTCGGCGTGCGCCGGGCCCGCGCGAATCGCGCGGCGCAGGCGGAGCCCGAGGTCGGCGCCGAGCCGACCACAGATTCTCCGGCAGCCGATCTCCCGACCACCGACTTCCCGACGGACGACGACGCGAGCCGCTGACCGGCGTCGGGCACGGCTGCCTGCCCGCGCGGGCATGAACGTGCGACCCGCGTGGGCACAACTACCGCGTATCCTGTGGGCGTCACCTGACCGTCTGTGCGCACTGCGTTCTGTATGCGTCTCCGGCCGGGCGTGGTGACCTCTCAACGACCTGAAGGGTGGCCTCCTGTGCCCGCACCATCGGCGCTCCGCGTCGCACTGCTCGGATGTGGCGTCGTCGGGACCCAGGTCGCGCGGTTGCTCATCGAGCAAGCCGACGACCTCGCCTCCCGGGTCGGCGCCAGGCTCGACCTCGTCGGCATCGCCGTCCGGGACATCACTGCCCCGCGTGACGCGATCATCGACCCCGCGCTGCTGACCGAGGATGCCCGTGCGCTCGTGGAGCGCGCGGACATCGTCATCGAGGTCATCGGCGGCATCGAACCGGCCCGCACGCTGCTGCTGCACGCGATCGCCTCGGGGGCCTCCGTCGTCACCGCGAACAAGGCGCTGCTCGCCGAGGACGGTCCCACGCTCTACCGCGCGGCCGACGAGGCCGGCGTCGACGTGTACTACGAGGCCGCCGTCGCCGGCGCGATCCCGATCGTCCGCCCGATCCGCGAGTCGCTCACCGGCGACCGGATCCAGCGGGTCCTGGGCATCGTCAACGGCACGACGAACTACGTGCTCGACCAGATGACCACGCACGGCCTGGCCTTCGACGAGGCCGTCGCCCAGGCGCAGGAGCTCGGCTACGCCGAGGCCGACCCGACCGCCGACGTCGAGGGATTCGACGCCGCGGCCAAGGCCGCCATCCTGGCCTCGCTCGCCTTCCACACCCGTGTGACGATCTCCGACGTCCAGCGCGAGGGCATCACCAAGATCACGGCCGACGACGTCGCCTGGGCCAAGCAGACCGGTCATGTCATCAAGCTGCTCGCGATCTGCGAGGCGACCGAGGCCGGCGTCTCGGCCCGGGTGCACCCCGCCCTCGTCCCGCTCGACCACCCCCTCGCCGGGGTGCGCGGGGCGTTCAACGCCGTGTTCATCGAGGCGGAGGCCGCCGGTGAGCTCATGTTCTACGGCCGCGGCGCGGGCGGCGCGCCGACCGCCTCGGCCGTCCTTGGCGACGTCGTCTCCGTCGCGCGCCACCGCGTGCTCGGCGGCAAGGGCCCGGCGGAGTCGCACTACGCTGGCCTGCCCATCGCGGCCCCGGCGACGTCGCGCACCCGCTACCAGATGCGCCTGGCCGTCTCCGACCGCCCGGGCGTGCTCGCCCAGGTCGCCCAGGTCGTCTCGGCCACGGGCGTGTCCATCGAGGCCGTGCGCCAGGTCGCCCTGCCCGATCAGGACAGTCGAGCCACCAGCGTGGGCAGCGACGGCTCGACCGTCGCGCTGCTCGTCATCACGACCCACCACGCGGCCGAGTCCGCGCTGGCCCAGACCGTGGCCGCTATCGCAGACCTGGACGCCGTCCAGGACGTCATGTCCGTTCTACGAGTTGAAGGATCCTGATGGCTCACCTGTGGCAAGGAATCATCCGTGAGTACGCCGACCTGCTGCCCGAGCACCTGACGACGCACATCGTCACCCTCGGTGAGGGTGGCACGCCGCTGGTTCCCGCCCCCGCGCTGTCCGCGCTCACCGGCGCCGAGGTGTTCCTCAAGGTCGAGGGCATGAACCCGACCGGGTCCTTCAAGGACCGCGGCATGACGACCGCGATCTCCGCGGCCAAGCACAAGGGCGCCAAGGTCGTCGTGTGCGCCTCGACGGGCAACACCTCCGCCTCGGCAGCCGCGTACGCGGTCGCGGCCGGCATGCGCTGCGCCGTGCTGGTCCCGGACGGCAAGATCGCCATGGGCAAGCTCAGCCAGGCGATCGCGCACGGCGCGACGCTGCTGCAGGTCGACGGCAACTTCGACGACTGCCTGGTGGCCGCGCGCAAGCTCGCCGAGGCCTACCCGGTCGAGCTCGTCAACTCGGTCAACCCGGACCGTATCCAGGGCCAGAAGACCGCGTCCTTCGAGATAGTCGACGTCCTGGGCGACGCCCCCGACATCCACGCGCTGCCCGTCGGCAACGCCGGCAACATCACTGCGTACTGGAAGGGCTACACCGAGTACGCCGCGGCCGGGATCTCCACCCGCCTGCCGCAGATGTGGGGCTTCCAGGCCGCCGGCTCCGCGCCGATCGTCGCCGGTCACCCGATCACCGAGCCCGAGACGATCGCCACGGCGATCCGGATCGGCAACCCCGCGTCCTGGGAGCAGGCGATCGAGGCCCGCGACACCTCCGGAGGCGTGATCGAGGCGGTCACCGACGAGGAGATCCTTGCCGCGCACCGCATCCTGTCCGCGGAGGCCGGCGTGTTCGTCGAGCCGGCCTCGGCCGCCGGCGTCGCCGGGATCCTCTCCCGCGCCCGTCGCGGCCTCGTGCCGGCGGGGGCGCGCATCGTCGTGACCGTGACCGGTCACGGTCTCAAGGACCCCCAGTGGGCCCTGCGCACCCTGGACGGCTCCGACGTCGTCCCGCAGCGCGTCACGGCCGACATCATGTCGATCGCCGCTGCGCTCGAGCTGGTCTGAACCGGCCGCCATGCAGCTGGGAGCAGATCACGTCCGCGTCCGGGTCCCGGCCACGAGCGCGAACCTCGGGCCGGGCTTCGACGCCCTCGGCCTCGCCCTGGGCTACCACGACACGCTTGAGGTGCGGGCGCTGGCCAGCTCCGAGGTCCGCGTGGACGTCACCGGCGAGGGCGCCGGCGAGGTGCCCGACGACGAGCGTCACCTCGTGGTGCGCGCGCTGCGGGTCGCCCTCGACCACGTCGGCGCTCCGCAGACCGGTCTGCATCTGACCTGCACGAACGTGATCCCGCACGGGCGCGGGATGGGCTCGTCGGCCGCCGCCGTGGTGGCCGGCCTGCTGGCCGCGCGGATGCTCGTGGCCGACCCGACCGGGCTCGACGACGCGACGATCCTCGCCTTGGCGACCGAGCTCGAGGGACACCCGGACAACGCCGCCCCGGCGATCTTCGGCGGGGCGACCGTGGCCTGGTCGAGGGACGGCAACGGCCCGCAGGCCGCGCGGCTGCAGGTCCACCCCGACATCGAACCGACGCTCGTCGTGCCAGTTTCCCGCCTGGCCACCCGCGCGGCGCGCGGTGTGCTGCCGGCCACGGTTCCGCACGGCGACGCCGCGTTCAATGCGGGACGCTCCGCGCTCCTCGTCCATGCCCTGGCCCAGGAGCCGGCGCTGCTCTTCGACGCGACCGAGGACCGGCTGCACCAGGAGTACCGCTCGGGCGTCATGACGAGCACCTGGGAGCTGGTCCGCGGGCTGCGCGAGCAGGGGATCGCCGCGACGGTCTCCGGCGCGGGACCGACCGTCCTGGTGCTGCACCCGGTATCCGACCGAGAGAGGGTAGCTGCGGCGGTCGACGAGCTTGTCGGCGGATCGCCGCGGTGGCGGGCGCTGCAGCCGGGGATCGATTCCGTGGGCGCGGTCGCCGAGCGTCTGTGACGCCTGACCGCGCGCCCTGAAGGCGCGTGGTCGCGGGCCTGAAGCCGCGTGACTACGCGCCTGAAGGCGCGTGGCGGCGGGCGGGGGAATGGGCGGGATGGTGGCCTGCTGAGTGTTATAGTGATGACAGTTTCCCACAGGTCCCGGCACTCGCCGGGCGAGTGCGCCACTGAAATCACCGAGTCTTGCTCCACAGGTCATCTCCGTCGATGCATCTCATCTCTCGTTGATCACCCGAGGTCGTCGATAGCTGAGACCTCTGCGGACAGTCATGGTGGATACGCAGCCGGCGCCGCACAAGGGAAACAATCCGAACACGTGTCATCTCTCGTTGCGTCGTCTCGACGTGACGTGTGTTCGTACTACGTACCGGCCGCCTCAGTGCCGGACGTCGACCGCACGCAGCCCGTCAGTTTCTGATGCGCGGGCTGTGAACGAGGGGAAGGGTCCTTCGTGACTGAAACCATCGACGCCACCTCGAGCAGCACTGCTGCTGGTGGCCCCGCCCGAACCGGCGCGATCTCTGCGCTGCGACTTCCCGAGCTGCAGGCTTTGGCCTCCCAGCTTGGTGTGAAGGGCACGTCCAAGATGCGCAAGAGCGATCTTGTCGACGTCATCAAGGCGACGCAGGGCGGCGGCTCCGGCCGTCCCGCCAAGGCCTCCGGGTCTGCCATTGCTTCGGTCGCTGCACCAGCGACCTCGACCCAGGCTCCGGCCGTGGCGTCCGCGCCGACAGCGACCGCGTCGTCGGCCGACTCGTCGTCGTCCGCCCGGGAGGACGCAGCCTCGGCGCGTGCCGCCCGGTCGATCGCTTCCCTCGACGCACCGGTGCGGACCGACCGGGTCCGCTCTGACCGTGCCGACGTTCGTCTCGCGGCAGGAGAGACCGCCGACGACCGTGCGGCTCGTGCCGCGGCGGCCGTCGTCGACGTGACGTTGCCCGACCGTCCGCTTCGCGAGCGTGGCTCGCGCCGCGCAGCCCGCGGCGCCGGTGCGCCGGTCGACGGCGCACCCGCCGCCGCTCGCTCCACGTCCGACGACGCGGCTCGCGCGACCGGCGACGCAGCTCGCGCAACCGGAGACAGCCAGCGCAGCTCGAACGACGCTCAGCGTGGTGATTCTCAGCGCGACTCCCAGCGTGGTGGTCAGAATGATGGCCAGCGTCAGACTGATGGTCAGCGCCAGACGGACGGTCAGCGCGGCGGTCAGAACGACGGCCAGGCGCGGGGCAACCGCCAGCGTGGTGGTCAGAATGACGGCCAGCGTCAGAACGAGAGCCAGCGCCAGAATGATGGCCAGCGCCAGGGTGACGCTCAGCGCGGCGGCCAGAACGATGGCCAGCGTCAGAACGACGCTCAGCGTCAGAACGACCGTGGCAACGGGCCGGACCGCAGCAACGGCTTCGACGACGACGAGGGCAGTGGCCGTCGTCGGCGTGGACGCGACCGGTTCCGTGACCGGGACCGCGATCGCGACCGCAACAAGCGTGGCGCGCGCACCCGTGGCGGCGCCGCGGACATCGCCTTCGAGGAGATCGAGGTCAGCGAGGACGACGTCCTGCTGCCCGTGGCCGGCATCCTCGACATCCTCGACAGCTACGCCTTCGTGCGGACCTCGGGCTACCTGCCAGGTGCGAACGACGTGTATGTCTCGCTCAGCCAGGTCAAGAAGTCGGGCCTGCGACGCGGCGACGCCGTGACCGGAGCCGTGCGTCAGCCTCGCGAGGGTGACACCAGCGGCCAGGCGACGGCCGGCCGGTCGAAGTACAACGCGCTGATCCGCCTGGACACGATCAACGGCATGGCTCCGGAGGAGGCGCGCAACCGCCCCGACTTCGCCAAGCTCACGCCGCTGTACCCGCAGGAGCGGCTGCGCCTGGAGACCGGTGACCCCACGCGTCTGACGCCTCGTGTCATCGACATCGTCGCCCCGATCGGCAAGGGCCAGCGGGGTCTCATCGTCTCCCCGCCCAAGGCCGGCAAGACGATCATCATGCAGCAGATCGCGAATGCGATCACGGCGAACAACCCCGAGGTCCACCTCATGGTGGTGCTCGTGGACGAGCGACCTGAAGAGGTCACCGACATGGAGCGCACGGTCAAGGGTGAGGTCATCGCCTCGACCTTCGACCGTCCGGCCTCCGACCACACGATCGTCGCGGAGCTCGCGATCGAGCGGGCCAAGCGCCTGGTCGAGCTGGGCCAGGACGTCGTCGTGCTCCTCGATTCCCTCACCAGGCTGTCGCGTGCCTACAACCTCGCGGCTCCGGCGTCGGGCAGGATCCTCTCCGGTGGTGTGGACGCCTCGGCGCTCTACCCGCCCAAGCGGTTCTTCGGTGCGGCTCGCAACATCGAGAACGGTGGCTCGCTCACCATCCTCGCCTCGGCGCTCGTGGAGACCGGGTCCAAGATGGACGAGGTCATCTTCGAGGAGTTCAAGGGCACCGGCAACATGGAGCTGCGCCTGGCACGCTCGCTCGCGGACAAGCGGATCTTCCCGGCCGTGGACGTCAACGCCTCGGGTACCCGCCGCGAGGAGATCCTCATGGGTCAGGACGAGCTGCGGGTCATCTACAAGCTGCGCCGCGTCATGGGTGCGCTCGACCACCAGCAGGCCATCGAGCTGCTCCTCGGCAAGCTCAAGGACACCAAGTCCAACGCCGAGTTCCTCATGCAGGTGCAGAAGACCACGCCGGCCGGTCCGATGGACGAGCACGCGGGGCGCACGATCTGATCTGCCGACACCCGCTGAGCCGGTAGTTCCGGTCGCGCACCGGACGCGCAACCCTGGGCATGTATGCCCGGGGTCGCGCGTCTTTTGTCGTGTCTGGGAGCGGGCGGTATCGGGTGCCGGGGCACAATGGGGCCCATGATGGAGTCGATCCGCGAGGTGATCTTCCTGGTCGGTGTCTGGCTGGTGCTCCTGTGCTCTTGCGCATGTCCCCTCGTCGCCTTCCCGTGGATCGGTCCGGCGCAGCTGCCGAGGTCCATGTGGCCTGCCGTGCAAGCCCGCTCTGGCATCCCGATAGCCATCACCGCGGCTGGTTTCATCCTGGTCGCTGTGGCCGGGGAACCTCTGACCTTCTCCGCGTCCAGTGCACTCGCCGGGGTGCTTCTTGTGCTTGGCCTGCGCTTGCCGCGGACTGTGCAGCCACCCGCCGGTCGAGGACGACAGCAGCCCCCGCTCACGGGTCGCCATGCCGTGCCCTGGCGATCTCCAGGGCCTGGCATGACGCCGCGCATGGTGGTCTTGGGCTGTGGGTTCACGGTTGGCTTGATGGGATTCTTCGCCATGATCGGCGTAGCGGTTCCGAACGCGCCGGCCTGACCGGCTGCGGTGTGGCGACGGTGGCGGTGAGGTTGGGGTCGTCGGGATGATTTTCGTCCCGGCCGTTGTTCTGAGACAATGTCCCGTTGGCTTCTGGTTCACGTGCACGGTTGGCGTTCACGACCCAGGGGCATACCCCAAGGAGAACCCTGTGAAGTCTGGAATTCACCCCGAGTACGTCGAGACCACGGTCACCTGCACCTGTGGGAACTCGTTCGTCACGCACAGCACCCAGGTCTCGGGCGTCATCTCGTCCGACGTCTGCAGCGCTTGCCACCCGTTCTACACGGGCAAGCAGAAGATCCTCGACACCGGTGGCCGCGTGGCCCGCTTCGAGGCTCGTTACGGCAAGAAGTAGCGACTTCACAGCGCCGGTGGAACCGGCGTCGGCAACCTCTCCAGGGGCAACCGACGCTGGTTCCACCGGCGCTGTTGTCTTACCCGGGGCCTAACCCCGGGGCCCTACCCAGGGCCGTACCCAGAGCTTCAGCCGACGCAGCACCCCACCGCGCCACGACCGTGCGATCCCACCGCACGACAGACGCAGGCACCCAGCGAGGAACCGATCCCGATGAACGAGTCTTTTGCAGCGGCGGAGCCGCTCCTTGCTGAGCACGCCGAGATCGAGCAGCAGCTCTCCGAGCCGTCCGTGCACGCCGACGCCGCCCGCGCCCGCACGCTAGGACGCCGGTACGCCGAGCTCGGCCAGGTCGTCGCCGCGTACCGCAGCTGGCACGCCGCGACCGAGGACGCCGAAGCCGCCGCCGAGCTCGCGGCGGAGGACCCCTCCTTCGCCCAGGAGCTGCCGGCTCTCAACGCTGCCGCCGCCTCAGCGTCCGAGAAGCTGCGCCGGGTGCTCATCCCGCGTGACCCCGACGACGGCCGTGACGTGATCCTCGAGATCAAGGCGGGGGAGGGCGGCGAGGAGTCCGCGCTCTTCGCGGGTGACCTCCTGCGGATGTACCTGCGCTACGCCGAGCGGCGTGGCTGGAAGACCGAGGTCATCAGCGCGACCGAGTCCGACCTCGGCGGCTACAAGGACGTCCAGGTCGCGATCAAGGCCAAGGGCACCGTCGCGCCCGAGGACGGCGCCTGGGCCAACCTCAAGTACGAGGGCGGCGTGCACCGCGTCCAGCGCGTGCCTGTGACCGAGTCGCAGGGCCGCATCCACACCTCAGCCGCCGGGGTGCTCGTCTTCCCCGAGGTCGAGGACGTCGGCGAGCTCGAGATCGACCAGAACGACCTGCGCATCGACGTCTACCGGTCCTCCGGCCCGGGCGGGCAGTCCGTCAACACGACCGACTCCGCGGTGCGCATCACCCACATCCCCACCGGAATCGTGGTGTCGATGCAGAACGAGAAGTCCCAGCTGCAGAACCGCGAGCAGGCCATGCGCGTGCTGCGGGCCCGCCTGCTGGCCGCACGCCAGGAGGAAGAGGCCGCCGCGGCGAACGACATCCGCCGGTCCCAGGTCCGCACGGTCGACCGCTCCGAGCGCATCCGCACGTACAACTATCCCGAGAACCGCATCGCCGACCACCGCACGGGCTACAAGGCCTACAACCTCGACCAGGTGCTCGACGGCGACCTCGAGCCCGTGGTCCGCTCGGCGATCGAGGCGGACGAGGCGGCCCGACTGGCCGCCGCCGGAAGCTGATCGACGTGACCAAGGACGACGTGACCCCGGATGCCATGAGCCCGGATGAACAGTCGAACCGTGCCGACGCCGGCCCGAACGCGAGCCCTGCGCGCGCAGCCGCGCCGCAGGACGCCGCCCGGCTGCTCCGGTCGGCCGCCGCACGGCTCGCCGACGCTGGCGTCGACTCCCCGCGGGTGGACGCCGAGCTGCTGCTCGCGCACGTCTGCGGGCTCAGCCGAGCTGACCTGACCCACCGCCTGCTGCTCGGGCGGCCTGTCCTCGGAGTGGCAGCACTTGGAGATGCAGCGCCCGGAGCTACCGCACTGGAAGAGTCCGCCGCATCCGCAGAGGACCGCTTCCTCAACCTCGTCACACGTCGCGCCGCCCGCGAACCGCTCCAGCACCTCACGGGCACAGCCCCCTTCCGTCACACGGAGCTCGCCGTCGGCCCCGGCGTCTTCGTCCCGCGGCCCGAGACCGAGGCCGTCGCCCAGGTCGCGATCGACGAGGCGCGCCGGGTCGCCGCGGAGCGCGGGAGCGTCCTCGTGGTGGACCTGTGCACCGGGTCCGGGGCGATCGCGATCGCCGTGCACACCGAGGTCGAGGCCGCCCGGGTGCACGCCGTCGAGCTCGACGCCGAGGCCTTCGTCTGGGCCCAGCGCAACGTCGCCGCCTACCCATCGACGTCTGGCACCCTCGTCGACCTCGTCCGCGGCGATGCCCGCCGGGCCTTCGCGGAGCTCGACGGGACCTGCGACGTCGTCGTCTCCAATCCCCCCTACGTCCCCACCGGCGCCGTGCCCAAGGACCCGGAGGTCGCCCGGCACGACCCCGCCGTCGCGCTCTACGGCCTGGGCCCCGACGGGCTCGAGGTGCCGCGCGGGGTGACCCGCTCCGCCGCGCGGCTGCTCGCCCCGGGTGGGCTCTACGTCATGGAGCATGCCGAGGTCCAGGACGCCGCAGCCCGTGCGATGGTCGCCGAGACCGGTCTCTTCGACCCGGCCACGACCCATGTCGACCTCACCGGGCGCCCGCGGATGGTCGTGGCTCGTCGAAACCGGTCCCCGATCATGGAAGACTCTCACCCGTGAGTACGTCCGCGATCCGCCCCGCCCACGACCCCTCCGAGTGGGGTCCGTCCATCGATGAGGCTGTGCACGTCGTCCAGCGCGGCGGCCTCGTCGTCCTGCCGACCGACACCGTCTACGGCATCGGTGCCGACGCCTTCAACCCCGACGCCGTGTCCGCTCTGCTCGCGGCCAAAGGCCGCGGCCGGCAGATGCCGCCCCCCGTTCTGGTGGGTTCCCTCGCGACCCTCGACGGCCTCGCAACCGAGGTGCCCGACGACGCCCGCGCCCTCGCGACCCACTTCTGGCCCGGCGCGCTGACGCTCATCCTCACTGCCCAGCCATCGCTCGCCTGGGACCTGGGGGAGACCTTCGGCACGGTCGCCCTGCGGATGCCTGACCACCCGACCGCGCTTGCGCTCCTCGCCCGTACCGGGCCGATGGCCGTCTCGAGTGCGAACCGCACCGGCTCGCCCGCCGCGCTCACCGCGCAGGACGCCCATGCTCAGCTCGGCGTCTCGGTCATGGTCTACCTCGACGCCGGCCTTGCCCCCGGGGGAGTCGCATCCACCATCGTGGACGCGACGGGACCCGTGCTGCGAGTCGTGCGGCCCGGGGCGATCACGCTCGCCGAGCTCAACGCCGTCGCACCCGTTGAAGACGTGCCCGTCGTCGAGGCGCCGGTCGACGACGCGTCCGGTGACGACGCACCCGTCGACGGCGCCCAGGACGACGCCCCCGTCGCTCTGGTGCCCGACGGCGATGCGCCGGTCGATGCGCCGGACGCTGCGGCGTCGTCCAGCCCAGCACCCGCCGAGGCCAGCCCTGATGGTGAGGACGCTCCCGGGTGAGGGTCTATCTCCTGGTCATGCTCGTAGCGGCGGCGGTGACGTTCCTGCTCACCCCGTTCGCCCGGTGGCTCGCCATCCGCACCGGCGCGGTCACCGCGGTCCGCGCGCGCGATGTGCACACCATCCCGACGCCGCGCCTGGGCGGGGTGGCGATGTGGCTCGGGCTGGCCGCCGCGCTGCTGTTCGCCTCCAAGATGCCCTTCCTCGAAGGGGTCTTCGAGGCATCCGACACCGCCTGGGTGATCCTCGGCGCCGGGGCGATGGTGTGCCTGCTCGGCGTGGCCGACGACATCTGGGACCTCGACTGGATGACCAAGCTCGTCGGCCAGGTCCTCGCGGCCGGGTTCATGGCATGGCAGGGCGTCCAGCTCATCACCATCCCGATCGGCGGGCTGACGATCGGCTCGAGCCGCCTCTCGCTCATCGCGACCATCCTCGTGGTGGTCGTGGCGATGAACGCGGTGAACTTCGTCGACGGGCTCGACGGGCTGGCCGCGGGCATGATCGCGATCGGCGGGACCGGTTTCTTCGTCTATACCTACCTGCTCACCCAGGACGCGAGCCCGACCGACTACTCCAACCTCGCCACGGTCGTGATCTCGGCGCTCGTGGGCGCGTGCCTGGGGTTCCTGCCGCACAACTTCCATCCCTCGAAGATCTTCATGGGGGACTCCGGATCGATGCTCATCGGGCTGACGATCGCGTCGGCCGCGATCGTGGTCACCGGGCAGATCGATCCCTCCCAGGCCTCCGGTGGAAAGTCGATCCCGGCCTTCATCCCGATCCTGCTGCCGATGGCAGTCCTGCTGCTGCCTCTGCTGGACATGGTCCTGGCGGTCGTGCGACGGGTGCTCGCCGGGAAGTCCCCGTTCCATCCTGACCGGATGCACCTGCACCACCGGCTGCTCCAGCTGGGCCACTCCCATCCCCGCGCGGTGATCATCATGTACCTGTGGAGCGCGGTGTTCTCCTTCGGTGCTGCCGCGCTCGTCGTCGCGCCCTGGCGGACTGTTGCGGCCTGGCTCGCGGTCGCCGTCATCATCTCGATCGCCCTCACGCTCGGCCCCCTGCGCGGGCGCAGAGCCCGCAACGGCGCCACCCTCGAAGGAAAGACCTCATGAGCAACCACGACTCACAGCCCGCACCGGACTCTCCCGACGAGCCGCGGCCCGCCGCCGAGGCCGCCGACGCCGCTGCACCCGCGATCCCGGTGGTCCCGCCGCACGTCACCAAGGAGATCTTCGCCTCCGCGCTGCGGGCCACCCTGATCATGCTCGTTGTGCTCACGGTCGTCGGGATCGGCGTCGGCGCGCTCGTCGCCGGGGCGTCGGGCGTCTGGGCCGCGCTGCTCGGGGTCGGGGTCACGCTGATCTTCTCCGGGACGACCATCGCCTCGATGCTCTACACCGCGGACAAGGGCCCGAACACCACCATGGCACTGCTCCTCGGTGGGTGGATCGCCAAGATGCTCGTCCTGGTCATCATCCTCGCGGTCCTGGGGCAGCTGGACTTCTATCACCACCTGATCTTCGCGGTGATCGTCATGGTCGGAGTGGTCGGTTCCGCCGCCCTCGACATGGTCTCGGTGATCCGCGGCCGCGAGCCCTACGTATCTCCGATCGTGACCTCGGACGACACCCCGCACTGATCGGGTCCATGCCCTGGGACCGGCGCCCTCGGCGGCCGTGCCGGTGAGTAAATCCGCGGACGTTCACCGTGAGACGCCGTCGCCAGCACGGCCGTCGCTGGGTTAGAATTCTCTTAATCCATGACGGACAGGTTTGCCTTGTGCGCGCACGCGAAGTCGCCCGCGCCACGCAGACCACGACGACCGGGAGCTTCTTCTGTCCACCATCGCGACGATTACGCAGTTCGCCGCCTCCGGTGAGGACGGCGGATTCCATCCCCCGTCGATCTCGGAGTTCTTCCCGACGGCAATCTTCTTCGAGGACACGATCTTCGAGTTCAACCGCATCATGCTGGTGCGAGTGGTCGCCGCCGTCGTCCTCATCTGGTTGTTCGTCCTCGCCGCCCGCCGGGCCAAGCTTGTCCCCGGTCGCGGCCAGAACATCGCCGAGATGGCACTGGACTTCGTCCGGGTCCAGATCGCCGACGAGATCCTCGGTCACAACGCGCGCAAGTACCTGCCGATGCTGACGACGATCTTCTTCGCGATCCTCGCCTTCAACATCACGGGCGTCATCCCGTTCCTGAACATCGCGGGCACGTCCCTCTTCGGGCTCCCCGTGCTGCTCGCACTCTGGGTGTACGTCGTGTACCTCGGCTCCGGCATGAAGAAGTTCGGGCTCGTAGGTTTCCTCAAGGTCAGCCTCTTCCCAGCGGGCGTGCCGTGGTTCCTCTACGTCCTCATCACGCCGATCGAGATCCTGCAGGTCTTCGTGTTCCGGCCGGTGACGCTCGCACTGCGACTCACCGCCAACATGATCGCCGGTCACCTGCTGCTGGTCCTGTGCTTCTCGGCGACGAACTTCTTCTTCGTCGAGGCCACCGGAGCGCTCAAGGCGATGGGTGTTGTCTCCCTCGCCGCGGGCTTCGGCTTCACCCTCTTCGAGATGCTGGTCGCGGGCCTGCAGGCATATGTCTTCACGCTGCTCGCCGCCGTGTACATCTCGATGTCGATCGAAGAGGAGCACTGACGCCTGTCGTCCGTGCCGCCAGACGCAGGACTGCACCACCGCAGCACCGCAGCACCGCAGCACCTAACTTTTCTCCGCGTAGCACGTCCCACATGACGCCCCGACGGGGCGCCCAACGGAAGGAACACCCCAGTGGACACCACCACTACTCTCGCTGAGCTCACCGGCAACATCGCCACGGTCGGTTACGGTCTCGCGACCCTCGGCCCGGGTATCGGTCTGGGTATCCTCATCGGCAAGACCGTCGAGGGCATGGCACGCCAGCCTGAGGTCGCCGGCCAGCTCCGCACCACCATGTTCATCGGTGTCGCCTTCGTCGAGCTCCTCGCTCTGCTGGGCATCGTCGCAGGCTTCCTGTTCTGATGACCACCCTGACGGCCGCCGGGGCCATCCTGGCTGCGTCTGGGAGCGAAGAGGTCGAGGGCATCAACCTGTTCCTGCCCGCCGGGTATGACATCCTCTGGTCTGCGGTTGTCCTGATCGCGATCGCCTGGATGTTCTACAAGCTCGTCCTGCCCAAGTTCACCGAGATCCTCGATGAGCGCACGGCGAAGATCGAGGGCGGGCTGAGCAAGGCCGCGACGATGCAGGCCGAGGCCGACGCGCTGCTCGCCGAGTACAAGGCGCAGCTGACCGAGGCACGCACCGAGGCCGCACGCATCCGCGAGGATGCACGCACCGAAGGCGCGGAGATCGTGGCAGAGGCGCGCGGCAAGGCCAGCGAGGAGTCCGCACGAATCTTCGAGACGGCTCAGCGTCAGATCGAGGCCGAGCGTCAGGCCGCAGCGATCTCGCTGCGGGGCGACGTCGGCGCGCTCGCGACCGAGCTCGCCTCCAAGATCGTCGGGGAGTCCCTCGAGGACACCGCCCGTCAGTCACGTGTCGTGGACCGTTTCCTCGATGACCTCGAGGCCTCGGCCCTGACGACCGCAGCAAAGGGGAAGTGATGCGAGGGACCAGCCTGGCGTCTCTCCACGCAGCCCAGGACCGGCTCGAGCCGGTCCTGGCCGCTGCCGGGGAGCAGGCCCACACCATCGGCGACCAGCTGTTCGCCGTGGTCGACGCTCTCGACGCCTCAGGGGCGCTGCGCCGGTCTCTTGCAGACCCGTCACGTCCCGCTCAGGACAAGGCAGATCTTGCCCGCTCGCTCCTGGTGAAGGCGTTTGACCCTCGCACGGTCGAGATCGTCGAGGGCCTTGCCCGGGCCCGGTGGTCCTCGGAGCGCGACCTGGCCGATGCCGTCGACACGCTCGGCATCACCGCCTACCTGGCGTCGGCGCAGGCGCGCGGCGTGCTCGAGGCCGTCGAGTCCGAGCTGTTCCGGATCACCCGGGAGCTCGTCGGGCAGCGTGAGGTCCGTCAGGCCCTCTCAGACAGCTCGACCGACCCGGCCCGGCGCATCAAGCTCGTCGACGACATCCTGGTCGGCAAGGCCGACCCGGTGACCATCGCGATCTGCCGCCGGGCAACCGGCATCCCGCGTGGGGAACGCTTCGTTCCCGCACTCGTGCGGGTCGGCGGGATCGCCGCAGCTCGTCGGAACCGCATCGTGGCCTCGGTCACGTCGGGAACCGAGCTCAGCCAAGCCCAGCTGGACCGCCTCGCGGCCCTGCTGGAGTCGGCCTATGGATCGGCGGTCCAGATCGACCTGACCGTCAACCCCGAGGTCGTCGGCGGCCTTCGCATCCAGATCGGTTCAGACGTCGTGGACTCCACGGTGCTGACCCGCCTGGCCGATGCTCGGCGACGGCTTGCAGGTTGAGCGCCTTCCGCTCCGCACGGCCGGCAGCGGCCGGTTCCACAGACATGAAAGTTCGACCGCACATGCGGCCACGACAGGAGACAAGCAATGGCTGAGCTGACGATCCGGCCCGAGGAGATTCGGGCCGCGCTGGACAGCTTCGTGAAGTCCTACAAGCCTGAGACCGTCGTCACCGAAGAGGTTGGCCGGGTTGTCCTGGCTGGTGACGGCATCGCGCAGGTGGAAGGCCTTCCGGGCGCAATGGCCAACGAGCTGTTGCGATTCGAAGATGGCACGCTCGGCCTCGCACTGAACCTCGACGTGCGCCTCATCGGCGTCGTCGTCCTCGGTGAGTTCACCGGGATCGAAGAGGGCCAGCTCGTGCGCCGCACCGGAGAGGTCCTCTCGGTCGGAATCGGCGACGCCTACCTCGGTCGCGTCGTCGACCCGCTGGGTGCACCGATCGACGGTCTCGGAGAGATCGTCACGACGGGACGGCGGGCCCTCGAGCTGCAGGCTCCGGGCGTCATGGCCCGTAAGTCTGTGCACGAGCCGCTGCAGACCGGCCTCAAGGCGATCGACGCGATGATCCCGATCGGTCGCGGACAGCGTCAGCTGATCATCGGTGACCGCCAGACCGGCAAGACGGCGATCGCGATCGACACGATCATCAACCAGAAGGCGAACTGGGAGACGGGCGACCCGTCCAAGCAGGTTCGCTGCATCTACGTCGCGATCGGCCAGAAGGGGTCGACCATCGCCGGCGTGCGTGGTGCCCTGGAAGAGGCCGGCGCGCTCGAGTACACGACGATCGTCGCGGCTCCGGCCTCCGACCCCGCCGGGTTCAAGTACATCGCCCCGTACACCGGCTCGGCCATCGGCCAGCACTGGATGTACGAGGGCAAGCACGTCCTCATCGTCTTCGACGACCTGTCCAAGCAGGCTGAGGCGTACCGCTCCGTCTCGCTGCTGCTGCGTCGTCCGCCGGGCCGCGAGGCATACCCCGGTGACGTCTTCTACCTGCACTCCCGTCTGCTCGAGCGTTGTGCCAAGCTCTCCGACGAGCTCGGTGCCGGTTCGATGACCGGTCTGCCGATCATCGAGACGAAGGCGAACGATGTCTCGGCGTACATCCCGACCAACGTCATCTCGATCACGGACGGTCAGATCTTCCTGCAGTCCGACCTGTTCAACGCCGACCAGCGTCCCGCGGTCGACGTGGGCATCTCGGTCTCGCGTGTTGGTGGCTCGGCACAGATCAAGGCCATGAAGAAGGTCTCGGGAACGTTGAAGCTCGACCTCGCGCAGTTCCGCTCGCTCGAGGCCTTCGCAATGTTCGCCTCCGACCTCGACGCGGCCTCGCGCGCCCAGCTCAACCGTGGTGCTCGTCTGCTCGAGCTGCTCAAGCAGGCGCAGTACACCCCGTACCCGGTCGAGGACCAGGTCGCCTCGATCTGGGCCGGAACCAAGGGCAAGCTCGACGACGTGCCCCTCGAGGACGTGCGCCGCTTCGAGACCGAGCTGATCGACCACCTGCGCCGGAACACCGAGGTGCTCACCACGATCGCCTCGACCGGCAAGCTCGAGGCCGACACCGAGGCGGCCTTGGCCGCAGGCGTCGACGTGTTCCGCAACGGCTTCCTCAAGGGCGACGGTTCTCCGCTCATCGGCGACGAGTCTGGTCCGGTTGACGAGTCAGCGCCTGTCGAGCAGGAGCAGATCGTCCGTCAGAAGAAGGCGTGACCTGTGGCCGGTAACCAGCGCGTCTACAAGGAGCGGATCAAGTCGACGCAGTCGCTGAAGAAGATGTTCCGTGCTCAGGAACTCATCGCAGCGTCTCGCATCGGCAAGGCCCGCGCCCGCGTCACAGCGGCTCTTCCGTATGCCGATGCCATCACCCGTGCGGTCTCGGCCGTTTCCACGCACTCGACCGTCCAGCACCCGCTGACGTCCGAGCGTCGGGGGAACAACCGGGTTGCTGTCCTCGTCATCGCCTCTGACCGAGGCATGGCGGGGGCGTATGCCGCCAGCGCCATCCGCGAGGCCGAAGGGCTCATCACGCGGCTCACGGAGCAGGGCAAGGAGGTGGCTCTCTACGTCAGCGGACGGCGGGCCTTCGCCTACTACCAGTTCCGTGGACGCCCGATCGCCGGTTCCTGGACCGGCGGCTCGGACTCTCCGGATGCGGTCGAAGCCGAGGAGATGGCCGACACCCTGTTGGCTGCCTTCCTGGCCGACGACGAGCTCGACGGCGTCGGTGAGCTGCACATCGTGTACACGCAGTTCGTGAACATGGTGACCCAGCGTCCCCGGGTGATCCGCATGCTCCCGCTCGAGATCGTCGACGGCGTCACGCCGGTCGGCGAGGCTGAGACGCTGCCGCTGTACGACTTCGAGCCCTCGGCCGAGGCCGTGCTCGACGCCTTGCTCCCGCGGTACGTGCGCAGCCGGATCTACAGCTGCTTGCTCCAGGCCGCGGCCTCCGAGCTCGCCTCGCGTCAACGGGCGATGCACACGGCCACGGAGAACGCCGAGGACCTCATCCGCATGTACACGCGTCTGGCCAACCAGGCGCGCCAGGGTGAGATCACCCAGGAGATCAGCGAGATCGTCTCGGGCGCTGACGCGCTTGCGGCGTCCTGACCGGCGCATGATGACCCAGAGCAGCACTGCCATCGTCACAGCATCACCACTCAGCACAGTCCCCGCCGGAGTCACCTCCGGCCCAGCGAAGCGAGGCCAGTAATGACCGCCACGTCCGTCGAAGCCACGGCCGGCTCACAGGCCGGATCCGGCGTGGGCCGTGTGGCCCGCGTCATCGGTCCCGTCGTCGACATCGAGTTCCCGGCCGATGCCATCCCCGAGATGTACAACGCGCTCACGGTGGAGATCGACCTCTCCGCTCAGGGCGAGGGCGAGGGGACCGGCCCCTTCGTGCTGACCCTCGAGGTTGCGCAGCACCTGGGAGACTCGCTCATCCGGGCGATCGCTCTCAAGCCGACCGACGGCTTGGTCCGCGGCGCCGTCGTCACCGACACCGGTTCCCCGATCAGCGTCCCCGTCGGTGATGTCACCAAGGGTCACGTCTTCGACGTGACCGGGAACATCCTCAACGCCAAGCCGGGCGAGAAGATCGAGATCACCGAGCGCTGGCCGATCCACCGTAAGCCCCCGGCCTTCGACCAGCTCGAGTCGAAGACCTCCATGTTCGAGACCGGCATCAAGGTCATCGACCTCCTCACCCCGTATGTCCTGGGTGGAAAGATCGGTCTCTTCGGTGGAGCCGGTGTTGGTAAGACCGTCCTCATCCAGGAGATGATCTACCGTGTGGCCAACAACCACAACGGTGTGTCTGTCTTCGCGGGTGTCGGTGAGCGTACCCGTGAGGGCAACGACCTCATCGAGGAGATGACCGAGTCGGGTGTCATCAAGCAGACCGCCCTTGTCTTCGGCCAGATGGACGAGCCGCCAGGCACGCGTCTTCGCGTCGCGCTCTCGGCCCTCACGATGGCTGAGTACTTCCGCGACGTGCAGAAGCAGGACGTGCTGCTCTTCATCGACAACATCTTCCGCTTCACGCAGGCCGGTTCCGAGGTCTCGACGCTGCTCGGGCGCATGCCGTCCGCGGTGGGCTACCAGCCGAACCTCGCCGATGAGATGGGTCTCCTCCAGGAGCGCATCACGTCGACGCGTGGTCACTCGATCACCTCGCTGCAGGCCATCTACGTCCCCGCAGACGACTACACCGACCCGGCTCCGGCGACGACCTTCGCCCACCTGGACGCGACGACCGAGCTCTCCCGCGAGATCGCTTCGCGTGGTCTGTACCCGGCCGTCGACCCGCTCGCCTCGTCGTCGCGCATCCTCGACCCGCGTTACGTGGGTCAGAAGCACTACGACACCGCGACGCGCGTCAAGCAGATCCTCCAGCGCAACAAGGAGCTGCAGGACATCATCGCGATCCTCGGCGTCGACGAGCTCTCCGAAGAGGACAAGACGGTCGTCTCGCGTGCCCGTCGCATCCAGCAGTTCCTCTCGCAGAACACGTACATGGCCGAGCAGTTCACCTCTGTCCCGGGCTCCACGGTGCCCATGACGGAGACCATCGAGGCGTTCTCGATGATCGCGGACGGCGACTTCGACCACATGTCGGAGCAGGCCTTCTTCAACATCGGTGGCCTCGAAGACCTCGAGCGGAACTGGGCACGGATCCAGAAGGAGTACGGCGTCTGACGCTGTTCTTCACTCTGGTCCCACCCCAACGATCACAGGAGTAGCACGTGGCACAGCTTGAAGTTGACCTCGTCGCGGCCGACCGCAAGGTCTGGTCGGGCAGCGCGAGGCTGGTCAGCGCGCCGGCCGCCGACGGCGACGTCGGTATTCTCGTCGGCCATGCGCCGCTGCTGGCGGTTCTGCGTCCCGGGCACGTCAAGATCCACCGGACCGGGGCAGCCGACGTAGACGTCGCCGTCTCGGGCGGATTCATCTCGGTCGACGACAACGCGATCACGATCGTCGTCGACTCGGCCAAGCTCGACGTGTCTATCCTGCCCGCGGCGCACTGATACCGGCTGCGGAGTACTGACGAAGTCGTGGGGATCCTGGTCTGGACACTGGTAGGACTGCTGGCTGCAGTCCTGCTCGTGGCTGGCCTGGGGTTCTCACGACTTCGTGCGTTGTCCCACCACGTGGGTTCCTTCGAGTCCAGGCTGAGGTTCACGACCGACTCGGCGACCGGTGGGCCGTGGCGCTCGGGCTTCGGCGTCTATCGCGCGGACCGGCTCGTCTGGTGGCAGTCTCGCTCGCTCTCGATCAGGCCGACGCACGAGTGGCTGCGTCGGCCGTTCTCGGTCACCGGTCGGGTGCCGCTGGACCATGCAGGCCGGCCCGACCTGTTCCTCGTGCAGTGCCGGTACGGCGCGGAGACCTTTGATCTGACCATGTCCCCGGAGGCCTATTCAGGGCTCGCCTCCTGGCTCGAGTCCGCGCCACCCAGCTCCCGCCACTTCGTGGTGTGATGGGTGGTCCGGCGTCCCACGGCGCCGGTGAACATGTGTCTTCTCTAGGTCTCTAGGAGTTAGCTGTGCGTCTTGTTGTTGCCCGGTGCTCGGCCCATTACACGGGTCGGCTCGCCGCTCACCTCCCGCTCGCCACGAGGCTCCTCGTGGTCAAGGCGGACGGCAGCGTGCTGCTGCACTCCGACGGCGGGTCCTACAAGCCGCTGAACTGGATGAGCCCGCCCTGCTCGATGGCCGTCACCATGCCCGACGACGAAGCCGTCGCCCGCGGGGTCAGCGAGGTCTGGGCGGTCCAGCACGCGAAGAGCGACGACCGCCTCGAGATCGAGCTGCACGAGATCATCCATGACTCCTCCCACGCCCTGGGGATCGACCCGGGCCTGATCAAGGAGGGCGTCGAGGCGCACCTGCAGGCCATGCTCGCCGAGCAGATCGAGCTGGTCGGCCCCGGGCACACCCTGGTCCGACGCGAATACCCGACGGCGATCGGCCCGGTCGACATCCTCGCCCGGGACGCCTCGGGGGCCAGCGTCGCGATCGAGATCAAGCGGCGTGGCGACATCGACGGTGTGGAACAGCTCACCCGCTACCTCGACCTGCTCAACCGCGACCCGATGCTCGCCCCGGTCCGTGGCGTCTACGCCGCCCAAGAGATCAAGCCGCAGGCACGGGTCCTGGCGACCGACCGCGGCATCACCTGCCTGATCCTCGACTACGACGCCATGCGCGGGGTCGACGACGTGGACGCGCGCCTGTTCTGATCGCTCACCTGGCCGTCCTCAGACGATCGGGGGGCGGGTGCTCCCACGCTCGACGACGAGCGGGGTGAGCAGCCGGGTCTCGGCCGGCTGGGCGTGATCGAGACGGGCCATCGCCATCTCGACCGCGACCTGACCGATCGCGTGCGCGGGCAGGTTGATCGAGGTCAGCGGGACCGGCTGGGCCTCCGCGACGTCCGAAGGGCACACAGCGAGGACCGAGATGTTCTCGGGAGTGCCGCGTCCACGCTCACGCAGCGCGGAGACGACATAGGGGAGGGCCACTTCGTTGTGGACGACGACGCCGGTGACATCAGGCATGTCGGCCAGCAGGCGGTCGACTGCGTCGACCGCCCCGGTCTGGGACGACTCGCACGAGACATGAACCGCCTGCACCCCGATCTCGGCGACCTCGGCGTTGAAGCCCCGCAGGAGCCGCTCCGCGTAGGTGGTGTGCCGTTCCAGGACCGCGAGCGGGGAACCGATCAGACCGATCCGGGTGTGCCCGAGGGCGGCCAGGTGGCTTACCGCGAGGTGGCCGGCGCCGTCGAAGTCCAGGTCGACGCAGCTCAGCCCCTGGGGCTGGCGCGGCAGACCGATCAGGATGGTGGGCTGGCGCAGCGCGGCGAGGACCGGGACGCGCGGGTCGTCGGCCTCGATGTCCATGACCACGAGCGCGTCGACCATCGAGCCGCTCGCCACCCGGTCCAGGCCGGCGTCGTCGTCCTGGGTCAGCAGCAGCACGTCGTGCTCGAAGGACCGGGCGCTGGTCACCACGCCGGTGACGAACTGCATGATGACGTTGACATTGACGTCGACCCGCAGGGGCGCCATGAGCGCGATGACGTTCGTGCGGTTCGACGCGAGAGCCCGGGCCCCGGCGTGCGGGCGGTACCCGAGGTCGCGGATGGCCTTCTCGACGCGGTGCCGCGTCGGGGCGGAGATCGGTCGTTTGCCGCTCAGCACGTACGAGACGGTCGAGGTGGAGACACCGGCGGACCGAGCTACGTCGTCGATCGTGGCCACGGGAGACTCCCTCGTCGATCAGTTGTGGGGCGGGTGGACCGCCCGTGCCGACAAGGTGGCAGGGCGCGTCCATACGTGCAGGTCATCACAGTAGGCGTCGACCGGCATGCGCGGAAGCGTTTCGACGGAGGGTCGTCGAAAGATCACCTCATATCTATCCGCCCGCACCCGTGGTGGGTGCGGGCGGATAGGTGTGGGTACGGCGGGTCAGCTCACGAGGTTGTCGCGGAGCGCGACCGAGAGGGACGGGGTCAGCGGGGCCCTCGGGATGAGGGTGGCCTGGAAGGCGTGGTAGAGGTCCGGCTTGCCGGGCCACACCGCGCGAGACGGCGTGTTCGTTGCGTCTAGCTCGTGGTGCCAGGAACCGTGCTCGGCGTCGATGAAGGCCGTCGCCGCGTGGTCCCACCACCGCTGGTAGTCGGCCGCGTATCGCTCTTCGCCCGTGGCCAGGAGCAGGGCCGCGGCTGCCCCGATCGCCTCTGCGGCGACCCAGTGCATCCGAGTGGCTACGATGGGCTCCCCGTCCCACCCGGTCGTGTAGACGAAGCCCCACGCCCCCGGGGTGGACTCCCGCCAGCCGTCGGCGATCGCGCGGGCATAGAGCTCGCGTGCGCCGGTGAGCAGCCAGTCCGGGGCGTCCGCCCCGAGCCCGGCCCGCAGGTGCAGCAGCAGCCGTGACCACTCGATCCCGTGGCCGACCGTCGCACCGAAGGGCTTGAACGGGTCGTCGGGGGAGTCCTCGTTGAGCAGCAGCTGGGGCGTCCATTCCTCGTCGAAGTGCTCCGGGATGCGCCAGGAGTGCGCGGGTGCCCACTCGCTCGCGACGTGCTGGGCAATGCCGAGGGCCCGCTCGCGCCAGCGCGCGTCACCGGTCACGTCCGCGGCCGCGAGCAGCGCCTCGACCGAGTGCATGTTCGCGTTGACCCCGCGGTAGGGGTCCAGCACGGTCCAGTCAGCGTTCCACTCGTCGCGGTGCAGGCCCGACGAGGGTTCGAAGAACCGCTCGTCGAGGACCGCGAGGGCGTCGTCGAGCAGCTCGGCGGCCCCATCGAGACCGGCGGCGACGCCGGTGCTGGCGGCCAGCACGACAAAGGCGTGCGCGTAGGCGCTCTTCGTGGTGTCAGGGACCCCGTCCGCGCCGATCGAGGCGTACCAGCCGCCGAAAGCGTCGTCGTGCAGGCGGCCGCGGAGGGCGTCGAGCGCCGCCTGGGCGCGCGGGGTGGAGCCGGGGACGCCGAGCAGCGACCCGAGGCCGTAGACGTGCGCCATTCGGCAGGTGATCCAGGTGAACACCGGCTGGGTGGCGTCGAGGGAGCCGTCGTCCTCGAGCCAGCCGGCACCGCCGGCCGGGGAGGCGAAGCCCTCGCCGAAGGTGAGCAGGTCACGGGTGTGCTCGTCCAGCCAGCGGCGGTGCGAGGCGCTGGCGAGCCAGTTCGGGGATGCGAGGGTCATGAGGATGCTCCGACGGTTGTGAGAGTGGGGGTGGTTGCGGGTCCGGCCGTGGTGGGCCGGGTGAGGCCGGCGATCGCTCGCAGCCACGGCAGCTGCTTGGTGAGCTGGTGACCCTGCCCGCCCTCGTGCTGGTTGAAGGGGTAGACGTCGATCGTGACCGGCCCGACGGCGGCCGCGGCGTCGTGGCTGCCGTAGAGGTTGTGAGCCGCGAACACCGTCGAGGGTGGGCAGACCGGGTCCATGAGCGCGACGGAGAACATCGCCGGGGCCGTGGCCCGGCGGGCGAAGTTCACGCCGTCGATGTAGGACAGGGTCGTGAAGACCTGCTCGACGTCGCCGCGGTGGACCGAGAGGTACCGGGTGATCTCGCCGTAGGGATCGGTTCCGGCGATTGCGACCGCGCGGCGGAAGTGGCACAGGAAGGGGACGTCGATCGCCGCGGCGAGGAGGCCGGGGACGAGGCCCGCGACCGCGAGGGCGAGCCCACCGCCCTGGCTGATCCCGGAGACTGCGACCCGGGTCGGGTCCACCTGAGGCAGGGCGCGCAGCAGGTCGACCGCGCGCACGGCGTCGGTGATCACCCTGCGGTAGTAGTAGCCCTCGGGGTCGAGCACGCCTCGGGTCATGTACCCGGGGCTGGCCGGGCCGTTGCCGACCGGGTCCGGGGTGTCGCCTCCGTTGCCCCAGGTGCTGCCCTGCCCGCGGGTGTCCATGACGAGGTTGGCGAACCCGGCCGCCGCCCAGCCGAGGTGCTCGTGAACGAGGCCGCGCCCGCCGCCGTAGCCGACGTAGGTGACCACGCCGGGGAGGTCGTGCCCGCCGCGCGGGAGCACGAGCCAGGCCTTGATCGGGTGACCGCCGAACCCGGCGAAGGTCACGTCGAACGTCTCGACCAGGTCGAGCCCGGCGTCGACCGGCTTGACGGAGATCTCCGGGGCGACGGTCCGTGCCTCGGCAAGGGTGCGGCCCCAGAAGTCGTCGAAGTCGTCCGGCTCCTGGACCGTGGGACGGTAGCTGCGCAGGGCCTCGTCGTCGAGGTCGTAGAACGGCATGGGGATCCTCTCCCTGATGGGTGCGTGGTGCGTATCTAGGTGGTTGGGGCGCCGCCGGTGTCGAGCCTGGCCGGGGGCCGGGCTAGCGGTTGGCCTGCAGGGTCGTCGGCTCGATCGTGTGGACGAGCGAACCTAGCTCGCTGACCTGGGCGAACGGTGCGTCGGCGCCGAGCGGTGGGGCCGCCCTTCGCTGCGGGACGAGCTCGGACTGGAGCACCATCGCCGCCCCGCCGATCGCACCCGCGGTCTCGGCCGCCCGGGACAGCCGGACGTCGACGGGATGGCTCGAGCGGGCGAAGGCGGCGGAGTCGAGCAGGTCACGGATCACCGGGACGTAGATGTGGCTGGCGGCCGCGAAGGCGGACCCGGTGAGCACCAGCATGCGGACGTCGAGCAGGTTGGTGATCGCGTGCGCCGCCACGGCGACGTAGCGGGCGGACCGTTCGAGGATCTCCCGGGCGCCGGCGACCCCGTTGCGCGAGGCTCTGGCCACGGCCGCGAACTCCGAGGCGATCGACGCCCCCGGCCCGAGCGCGTCCAGCCCGGCCGCGTGGCGGACGTGGGCGTCCGCGCGGGCAGCCGCCACGACGGCGGCCGGTCCGGCGAGAACCTCCGTGCAGCCGTGCATGCCGCACCAGCACGGCGGGCCGTCCAGGTCCAGGCATATGTGGCCGATCTCGCCTGCGTTGCCGCTCGTGCCGCGGTAGGCGTTGCCGTCCAGGACGATACCGGCACCGATCCCGGTGCCCATGTACAGGGCCGCGAAGGTGCGCTCGGAGTCGGTGCCCCCGGACCAGTACTCACCGATGGCCGACGCGGTCGCATCGTTCTCGAGCAGGACAGGGAGGCCGGTGAGGGTCTCGAGCTCGGCCGCGAGCGGGTAGTCCAGCCAGGGGCGCATGAACGGCGGCGTGCGGTGCATCGCCTGGGCCGAGGTGAGCGGGCCGGGGGAGGCGAGGCCGAGGCCGAGCACCTTGGACCGGTCGACGCCGATCCCGGAGATGAGCAGGTCGATCTCGTGGGCCATCCGGGCGAGCACGACGGCGGGGGCGGCGTCGCCGGGGCCGGGGCGCGACATCCGGGCGACAGGGGCGCCGGCGAGGTTCGTGACGGCGTAGGTGATGCCGGAGTGGTCCAGATGGGCGCCGACGGCGAACCGTGCGGACTGGTTGAGCTCGAGCAGCACGCGTGGCTTGCCACCGGTGGACTCGGCGCGACCGATCTCGACGACCAGCTCGTCGTCGAGCAGCTTGCGGACCACGGTCGAGACCGTCGCCCCGGTGAGGCCGGTGGCCCGGGTGAGTCCCACCCGAGAGATGGTCCCGGCGTCCCGGATGGCGTCGAGCAGCGCGGAGGCGCTCGCGCCCTGGGTGCGGGCCGGTGCTGCTCTGGCCACCGCTGCCACCTCTCGTCGCTGTCAGACCCAGCCACGCAGACGCGTGCGAGCGGAGTTCGGGCCTGTGTGCACCTCTCGGGCCTGCCCCACTTTATTCATGTCTCGAAGATTGTGGCAAGGCCGGAGGGGCTCGGCGGGTCGCTGCTGGGCGCTGCAGCGAGATCTGCGCCCCTATGTCACGAATAATCCGCTGGTCGAAACCCTTGACTTACTTTGTTCGCTTACTTAAGAATGCTTCCTACGGGTCGATGGCGACCCTGCGCCCCCTCCGGGCACGGACCTCCGGCACAGAGCTGTGCCGGACAGAGAGGATCACAGATGTTCCCTCACACCCGCCGCACACGCATCGTCGCGGCCACCGCGATCGCCTCACTCATCGGACTCACCGCAGCCTGCTCGTCGAGCGGCGATGGTGGGAGCGGTTCCACCGACCCCGAGGTCATCTCGGGCGACATCACCGTCCTCACCTGGCGCACCGACCTCGTCGAGGACGGCACCTTCGACGGGTACAAGGCAGCCTTCGAGAAGGCCTACCCCGACGTGACCGTCGAGTTCGAGGGCATCACGGACTACGAGGGCGAGGTCCGGACCCGGATGAACACGAAGGAGTACGGCGATGTGCTCGGCATCCCCAACACCGTGACCCCCGCCCAGCTGCCGGACTTCTTCGAGCCGCTCGGCAAGGTCGACGAGCTCGAGAAGACCTACCGCTTCCTGCGGGACAAGACCTACGACGGTCTCTCCTACGGCATCCCGGTGGTCGGCAACACCCAGGGCATCGTCTACAACAAGACCGTCTGGAAGGAGGCCGGCATCACCGAGGTCCCGACCACCTCGGAGGAGTTCCTCGCCGACCTGGCCCTGGTCAAGGCGACCGGCTCGATCCCGCTGTACACGAACTACAAGGACGGCTGGCCGCTCACTCAGTGGGAGAGCCACCGCGGCTCGATCTCGGCCGACCCCGAGTACCAGAACAAGATGACCGTCTCCGACGCGCCGTGGGCCGAAGGCACCGACCACTTTGTCATCGACTCCCTGCTCTGGGACTCCGTCAACCAGGGCTACACCGAGGCCGACCCGACGTCGACCAACTGGGAAGAGTCCAAGGCGCTGCTCGCCACGGGCGACATCTCCGCGATGGCGCTCGGCTCCTGGGCGATCTCACAGATGCAGCAGGCCGCGACCGACGCTGGCCAGGACGCCTCGATCATCGGCTACATGCCCTTCCCGCACCAGACGGACGGACAGTTCTACGCCTCGGTGGGCGGCGACTACAACCAGGCGATCAACGTCAACTCCACGCACAAGGCGGCCGCCCGGGCCTGGATCGACTGGTTCAACACCGAGTCCGGCTTCGCTGAGGCCCAGGGTGGGCTCTCCCCGCTCAAGGACGGTCCTACTCCCTCGACCCTGGTCGACTTCGAGACCCTCGGGGTCGAGTACGTGGCTCAGAACCCCGGCGTGGAGGGGGAGGAGTCGCTCCTCAACGACATCGACAACGAGGCGGAGATCGGGCTGTTCGCCCCGGAGTACCGCCAGCGCCTCGTCGACTCCGCCCGCGGCGCGACGGACGAGACCAAGGAGCAGATCTTCGACGATCTCAACGCCCGCTGGGCGGCCGCTCGGGCCTCGATCGGCTGACGAGCGCGACTGAACCCGTGCCCCGCGCGGCGGCCTCAGCCGCCGCGTGGGGCGATCGGGAAACCTTCTCGCAGCCGTGGCAGAACCCAGTGGGAGAATCGAATGACTTTTGCATCCAAGAGCCCGCGGCCGTCCGGTCCCGCAGGCCGGCCCGCTGTGGCCGGCAGACCGAA
Organism: Sanguibacter gelidistatuariae; assembly: GCF_900096585.1. Taxonomy (GTDB): domain Bacteria; phylum Actinomycetota; class Actinomycetes; order Actinomycetales; family Cellulomonadaceae; genus Sanguibacter; species Sanguibacter gelidistatuariae. The sequence continues at coordinate 70,410 of NZ_FMYH01000008.1, read as the reverse complement.
CGCAGCCGGTCCCGCAGCCAGTCCCGCAGCCGATGCCGTCCCCGCACCGGGTCCGACGGCGCGCTCCGCGCCCCTGCACTCCCCACCCTCCTCGCGTGCTCGCCGACGCCGCGGCACGTGGGGCTGGGCCGGGACCCCGTACCTGTTCCTTGCCGTTCCCATCCTGCTGCTTGTGCTCTTCACCTATATACCGGTGGGGAACATGTTCTGGTACTCCCTGACGAGCTGGGACGGCCTGGACAAGACGAAGGAGTTCGTCGGGATCGACAACTATGTCGCGGTGTTCACCCGACCCGAGCTGTTCAAGGTCTTCTTCGTCAGCCTGTACTACCTCGGCGGATCCTTCGTCCAGATGGTCCTCGCCCTGTACTTCGCGACCATCCTCAGCTTCAGCACACGGTTCCGGAACGTGTTCAAGGGCATCTTGTTCTTCCCGTACCTCATCAACGGTGTCGCGATCGGCCTGATCTTCACGTACTTCTTCAAGGCCGGCGGGACGCTCGACACGATCCTGCACCTCGTGAACGCGGACGCCCTGATCCAGCAGTGGACCGGTAACCCGGACATCGTGAACTTCTCCCTCGCCGGGGCGTCGGTCTGGCGCTACATGGGCCTCAACTTTGTGCTGTTCCTCGGCGCGATCCAGTCCATCCCGGGCCAGATCTACGAGGCGGCCGAGCTTGACGGCGCCAACCGCTGGCACCAGTTCCGCTACATCATCGCCCCGAGCATCAAGCCGATCATCGGCCTGTCCTTCATCCTCGCGGTCTCGGGCAGCCTCGCGGTCTTCGAGATCCCCTTCATCATGACCGGCGGCGCGAACGGCTCGATGACGTTTGTCATCAAGACCGTGGACATGGCCTTCCAGTTCTCCAAGGTGGGGCTGGCCTCGGCGATGGCGGTCGTGCTGCTCGCGATCGTGCTCCTGCTGACCTGGCTCCAACGAACGATCATCCCGGACGAGAAGGTGAACCTCACATGAGTGCCCTGGTCGCAAAGACTGCTACCACGTCAAAGTACGTCTCCCTCGTGCTCGCGTCCCTCGTGACGATCGTGCCGATCCTCGTGATCGTCGTCGCCTCGCTCAAGGGCCACCAGGAGTTCCTCACCACGGGTCCCTTCGACGCCCCCGCGAACTGGTTCAACTTCGACAACTACGTCACGGCCTTCACCAAGGGGAAGATGGTCCAGGGCTTCGTCAACACCACGATCCTGCTCGTCATCTCGGTGACCGGGACGATCGTCATCGGCACGATGGCCGCGTACGCGATCGACCGCTTCGACTTCCGGCTGAAGAAGACCGTCGTCGCCGCCTTCCTGCTCGCCACCCTCGTCCCCGGGGTGACCACCCAGGTTGCGACGTTCCAGGTGATCAACCACCTCGGCCTGTACAACACGCGGGGTGCCGCGATCGCCCTGTTCCTCGGCACGGACATCATCTCGATCTACATCTTCATCCAGTTCATGCGCTCGATCCCGCGCGAGCTCGACGAGGCGGCTGTGCTCGACGGTGCCAACCACTTCACGATCTACCGCCGGATCATCCTGCCGCTGCTCAAGCCGGCGATCGCGACCGTGGTCATCATCAAGGGCATCGCGATCTACAACGAGTTCTACATCCCGTTCCTGTACATGAAGAGCAAGGACCTCGGGGTGATCTCCACCTCGCTGTTCCGCTTCAAGGGGCCCTTCGGGGCGCAGTGGGAGGTGATCTCGGCGGGTGTGGTCATCGTCATCATCCCGACGCTGATCGTGTTCCTGCTGCTCCAGCGATTCATCTACAACGGGTTCACCTCCGGGGCCACCAAGTAGGTCGCCGTGGCCTGCCCGCGGGCAGGCCACGCCGTGTGGTTCGACGAGCCCGTCCCGGGCCCGGGCGCTAGGCTCGCCTCGGCGAACGGATCGACGCGACGCCCTCTCTTGACTTTGTTTGTTAATTTGCTTAAGAATCATCCCAGGTGTTTGATCAAATCGATTCGACACGTCCGTTCCTGCCGCCTGGCAGACGCCCGAATAGGAGTGATCAAGGATGATCTCAGACACGCTGCACGCCGACTGGACCCTCCGAGCCACCGGCGGACCCGTCCCGGCAGAGCTGGCCGAGACCCTGTCCGGCGGCGGCGTCCAGGCCCAGGTGCCGGGCACGGTCCACACGGACCTGCTCACCGCGGGACTCATCCCCGACCCGTATCTCGACCTCAACGAGACCGCCCTGGAGTGGATGCACCACACCGACTGGCGCTACGAGACGACCTTCGCGGCCGTGGCCGCCCAGCCTGGGGAGCACCTCGACCTCGTCTTCGAGGGCCTCGACACCGTGGCCACGATCACCCTCAACGGGACCGTGGTCGGGCGCACGGCGAACCAGCACCGCAGCTACCGCTTCGACGTCGCGGCCCTCCTGCACGACGGTGAGAACCACCTCGCGGTCGACTTCCGGTCCGCGCTGGCCTACGCCGAAGAGGTGTCGGATGCGATCGTCCTTCGACCGCGCGCCTACGACCACCCCTTCAACATGGTCCGCAAGATGGCATGCAGCTTCGGCTGGGACTGGGGCCCCGACCTGCAGACCGCCGGCATCTGGAAGCCCGTGCGCCTCGAGCGCTGGACGACGGCGCGGATGGCCCAGGTGCGCCCCCTCGTCACGGTCGACGCCGCGGGAACCGGCCATGTCGACGTCCACGTCGACCTCGACCAGTCACCGCACACCGTGGCCGCAGACCACCACGGCGACCTCGTCCTCACCGCGGCGCTCGACGCAGCCCACGGCGTGGGTGACCACGTCGCCTCGGTGGCCGTCTCTCGTGACGCGCGCACCGCCGTCGTGCACCTGGAGTTCCCGCAGGCGCCGCTGTGGTGGCCGGCCGGGTATGGAGAGCACCCGCTCTTCAACCTGACCGTCACCCTGGGCACGACCGACGGCGACGACTACGGCATGTTCGCGCGCCGCATCGGCTTCCGCACGGTCGAGGTCGACACCACCCCCGACGAGTTCGGCACGCCCTTCACGCTCAAGGTCAACGGGCAGCCGATCTTCGTCAAGGGCGCCAACTGGATCCCCGACGACCACCTGCTCACCCGGATCACCCGCAAGCAGCTCGCCCGCCGGGTCGACCAGGCCCTCGACGCGAACATGAACCTGCTCCGCATCTGGGGTGGTGGAATCTATGAGACCGAGGACTTCTACGACGTCTGTGACGAGCGCGGCATCATGGTGTGGCAGGACTTCCTCATGGCCTGCGCGGCTTACGCCGAGGAAGAGCCGCTGTGGAGCGAGTTCGAGGCCGAGGCCCGCGAGAACGTCGCACGCCTGACCCCGCACGCCTCGCTCGTGGTGTGGAACGGTGGCAACGAGAACCTCTGGGGCTTCCTCGACTGGAAGTGGCAGGAGGAGCTCGAGGGACGCACCTGGGGCTTCAAGTACTACACCGAGCTTTTCCCGGCGATCATCGCCGAGCTCGACCCCACGCGCCCGTACTGCGCTGGCAGCCCCTTCAGCCCGGGCTTCACCGACGAGATCACCGCAGGCGCGCTCCCCACGGTCCACCCCAACGACCCCAACCACGGCACCCACCACCAGTGGGAGGTCTGGAACCGGATCGACTACACGAACTACCGCAACGACGTCCCGCGCTTCTGCTCCGAGTTCGGCTTCCAGGGCCCGCCGGCCTGGACCACGCTCACCCGATCGATCCCCGAGGCTGCGCTGACCCAGGAGTCGCCCGAGTTCCTCCTGCACCAGAAGGCCGGCGACGGAAACCTCAAGCTCAACACCGGTTTTGCCCCGCACCTGCCTCAGCCGTCCACCTTCGAGGACTGGAACTGGACCACCCAGCTCAACCAGGCGCACGCCGTCTCCTACGCGATCGAGCACTACCGCTCGTACTGGCCGCGTACCGCCGGGTCCATCGTGTGGCAGCTCAACGACTGCTGGCCGGTCACGTCCTGGGCCGCGATCGACGGCGACGAGCGGCCCAAGCCGCTCTTCTACGCCCTGCGTCACGCCTATGCCGACCGCCTGCTCACGGTTCAGCCGCGAGGCGCAGACACGGCCCTCGTCGCGGTCAACGACCACGCCGAGACCTGGGAGGGCGACCTCGTGCTGCTGCGCATCGACGTCGACGGTGCCGAGCTGGCCCGCGCCGAGGCAGGGCTGTCGATCCCGGCCCGGAGCGCGTCCACCCTCATCGTCCCGGACGAGATCCTCGAGGCTGTCGATCCGACGCGTGAGCTCCTCGTGGCGCAGATCGACGGGGTGCGCACAGTGCACTACTTCGTCGAGTACAAGGACCTCGACCTCGCGGTCGAGCCCGTCTCAGTCGACGTGCAGCGGGTTGCCGGTGGTGTGGCCTTCTCCGTCACAGCGTCCTCCGTCGCGGTCGACCTCTCGGTCCTGGCGGACCGGGTCGCCCCCGACGGCGTGGTCGACGACATGCTCGTCACCGTCCTGCCGGGGGAGTCGCACACGTTCACGGTGACCACTGACGCGGACCTCACGGACGAGCGGCTCGCCGAGCTTGCGACCCCCGCGGTGCTGGCGTCGGTCTTGCGGTCGGTCAACAGCTGCCTGCGCTCATGAGCACTGGCGCGGTCGGGATGGTGCGCACCGCCTCCCGCCGCGTCGTCGGCGTCGAACCCTTCTTCATGGAGTTCATCGCCGGCGCCGAGGAGGTGCTCACCGAGGACGGACTCTCCGTCCTCCTCGCGGTCGTCGTCGACGAGGCCGCCGAGCTCGCGATGTACGCGCGCTGGGCGGCCGCAGGCACTGTCGACGCCGTCATGGTGACGAACGTGCTCGTCGACGACCCGCGCCCGGCGCTGCTCGCCGAGCTCGGGGTGCCCGCGGTCGCGGTGGGGGCCTGGGACGGTCCACCCCCGCTGCCCTCGGTCCGCGCGGACGACGCGGCGGCGATGAGTGCGGTCGCCGAGTACCTGCTCGGCCTGGGGCACCGCTCGATAGCCCACGTGACCGGCCCGGCGACGTACCTGCACACCCGGAACCGGGTGACGACCCTGGACCGGGTCTGCGAGGCCCGCGGAGTCGTGCCGGTCACCGTCGAGGGCGACTACTCCGACCTGGCCGGGGCGCGAATCACCCGGGCGCTGCTGACCGATGCCGAGCCGCCGAGCGTCATCGTCTATGACAACGACGTGATGGCCGTGGCCGGTCTGCACGTGGCCCAAGAGCTGGGGATCGCCGTCCCCGCGGACCTCTCCCTCGTGGGCTGGGACGACTCGGCGCTGTGCCAGCTCACGCTGCCCCCGCTGACCACGATGACGCTGGACGTGCACCTGCTCGGCCGGCTCGTGGGGGCCGCGGTCCTGGCGACCCTGGCCGGGTCGCCGCCCCAGGACCAACCGGTCGTGCCGGCCCGGCTGAGCATCCGTGGCTCGACCGCGGAGCCGGCCGCCGGTCGGTAGTGTGGCCGGTCTCGCGCCCCTGTGATCGTGGCCAGCCTGCGTGATCTTGCCTGTGCCTGACCACGTTCGTGCTTCGCCTCGCTCTTCCCTGTCCGACCGTCCATGTCCCACCCCCGCCCACCCCCGCCCACCCCCGCCCGCCCGCGCACGCCCGCGCGGGCCATGTCTCCGAGGAGAATCTGTGCCTGAAGAAGCAGCTCCGTCCACCACCGCTCGTCAGTTCCCCGAGGACTTCGTCTGGGGCTCGGCGACTGCCGCGTATCAGATCGAGGGCGCGGCGGGCGAGGGTGGGCGCGGGGTGTCCATCTGGGACACGTTCTCCCGGACCCCTGGCAAGACGCTCAACGGCGACACCGGAGACGTGGCCGACGACCACTACCACCGGTGGGCCGAGGACGTCGCCCACATCAAGGACCTGGGCCTGGACGCCTACCGCTTCTCCATCTCCTGGCCGCGCGTGCAGCCCGGCGGGTCGGGGGAGTTCAACGCCGAGGGCATCGCCTTCTACTCCACGCTCGTCGACGCGCTCATCGCCGAGGGCATCAAGCCGGTCGTGACCCTCTACCACTGGGACCTCCCGCAGGAGCTTGAGGACGAGGGCGGCTGGACCAACCGCGCGACCGCCTACGCCTTCGCCGAGTACGCACGCCGGATGGCTGTCGACCTCGGTGACCGGATCGACGTGTGGACGACGCTCAACGAACCCTGGTGCGCGGCGTACCTCGGCTACGCCAACGGCGAGCACGCCCCCGGGCGCACCGACCCGGTGGCCGCCCTCACGGCGGCGCACCACCTCAACCTCGCGCACGGTCTGGCCGGGCGCGCCATCCGCGAGGTGCTCGGCGAGGACGCCAACATCTCGATCACCCTGAACCTGCACGTCAACCGGCCCGCCGACCCGACGTCGGAGCTCGACCTCGAGGCCGTGCGCCGCGCGGACGCCGTGGGCAACCGCATCTTCCTGGGCCCCCTGCTCGAGGGCGCCTACCCGGCCGACCTGCTGGCCGACCTCGCCCACCTCACGGACTGGTCCTTCATCCAGCCCGGCGACGCCGAGCTGTGCCGGGTGCCGATGGAGATCCTCGGCATCAACTACTACTCGACCGGGAAGGTGCGCTACGCCGAGGGCGCCGGCCGCGTGCCCGAGGGTGAGATCGCCACGTCCGTCCTCGTCGGGGTGCTCGACGTCGAGGGCGTGCCCGTGCCCGGGCCGTACACGGCCATGGGCTGGAACATCGACCCCTCGGGGATGACCGAGCTGCTGGTCTCCCTGCACGCGACGTACCCCGGCCAGGCGCTCATGGTCACCGAGAATGGCGCCGCCTTCGCCGACGAGGTCTCCGCCGACGGTCACGTGCACGACGCCGACCGCGTGTCCTACCTGCACGACCACATCGACGCGGTCGGTGCGGCGATCGAGGCCGGCGCGGACGTCCGGGGCTACTTCGCCTGGTCCCTGCTCGACAACTTCGAGTGGTCTTTCGGCTATGACCGCCGGTTCGGCATCATCCGGGTCGACTACGACACCCAGGTCCGGACCTGGAAGGACTCGGCGTACTGGTACCGGACGCTCGCCGCGACGAGCGTGCTGCCGGCCGCGAGCGACATCCGGTACTGATCCGGTGGTCTCGGCTCCGGCGCCGGCAGGGCGCTGACAGGCACGACGAAGGCGCTGCTCCCAGGCACCGACGTCGGCGTCTGTGAGAATCTTCACCCGGTCCTTCGGGGGCCGGCGGACACCCTTCGAGAGGGGCTGTCCACCGATCGTGGACGAGCGTCGTCCACAGGCGGTGGACAGCCCCTCTTGTGCGCTCGTGGCACCGTCCGTGAGAGGTCCATGAGGGCGGGGGGAGGCGTGAGCCACGGAATGTCAGTGGTCCCGGGCAGACTTGACGAAAGCCCTCCGATGGGCGTCGTGAGGAAAGAGCGGGGAGGGGGCGACGGGCCGGTGACGAGCGCTGGAGTTGTCCACAGAACAGTCCACATGCTGTGCGGTCGGGGATGTGGCCCTCATGACACCATCTACCAGGTCTAGGGGTGGCGCCCGGGTCGAACCCCTAGGTATAGTGGTTGTATGCTCAGCGTCCCGCAGCCGTTCACTCGCTGCAGGCCACGCGATCAGGTAAACATCATGAACGTAGTTCCACCCGTGTAGTTCGAGGTCACCCCGCCGCTTCGGTCGACGGAGACCGAGCGTGAAGTGTCTGCGACAGAGCGTGGAACCGTACGTGCACCACCCACCAGCATGAGTATCAAACGGGCTGAAGAAGCCCCCACACCGAGGAGACGCCAGGATGAGCATCACGGTCTACAGCAAGCCGGCATGTGTCCAGTGCGACGCGACCTACCGAGCCCTCGACAAGCGCGGTATCGAGTACACGATCGTGGACATCAGCCAGGACGCTGAGGCTCTGGAGATGGTGCGTGGCCTCGGCTACCTCCAGGCTCCGGTCGTCGTGGCAGGCGATGAGCACTGGTCCGGGTTCCGCCCCGACCAGATCAGCGCCCTGGCGGCGAAGGTCGCCTCGGTCGCCTGAGACCACGTCGCCCCGTACCGCGGGCGACCGGAGAGGTTGAGGTGAAGTGACATGGCGAATCTTGTCTACTTCTCGTCCACGTCCGAGAACACCCATCGGTTCGTGCGCAAGCTCGGAATCGATGCCCAGCGCATCCCCCTACGACCGGCGGACGGTTTCCTCCGGGTCGAGGAACCCTACGTCCTCATGGTTCCCACCTATGGTGGCGGCAACGAGGGCGGGGCGGTTCCCCGCCAAGTCGTGAAATTTCTCAACGACGAGCACAACCGCTCGCTCATCCGCGGTGTCATCGCTGCAGGGAACACCAATTTTGGTGAGGCCTACTGCATCGCCGGTGGCATCGTCTCCTCGAAGTGTCACGTCCCGTACCTGTACGGCTTCGAGCTTCTCGGAACGACCGAGGACGTCTTGCGCGTCCGCGAAGGATTGGATCAGTTTTGGCAACGACAGTCACAGATTCCGGCGTAGAGACCGAGTTCGACTACCACTCGCTCAACGCGATGCTCAACCTCTACGGACCCGATGGTGAGATCCAGTTCGACAAGGATCGACAGGCCGCGCGGCAGTACTTCCTGCAGCACGTCAACCAGAACACGGTCTTCTTCCACAGCCTCGAGGAAAAGCTCGAGTACCTCGTGGAGAACAAGTACTACGAGCCTGAGATCCTCGCCAAGTACGACGCGGAGTTCATCAAGAGCCTCTTCGCCTTTGCGTACTCGAAGAAGTTCCGCTTCGAGACGTTCCTCGGCGCCTTCAAGTACTACACCTCGTACACGCTCAAGACCTTCGACGGCAAGCGCTACCTCGAGCGCTTCGAGGACCGCGTCGCAATGGTCGCCCTCACCCTGGCCGACGGCACCGAGCAGACGGCCCTCGACATCGTCGAGGAGATCATCTCCGGGCGTTTCCAGCCCGCCACCCCCACGTTCCTCAACGCCGGCAAGGCCCAGCGCGGAGAGTCCGTCTCCTGCTTCCTGCTGCGCATCGAAGACAACATGGAGTCGATCTCCCGCGGTATCAACTCCTCGCTGCAGCTGTCCAAGCGCGGCGGCGGTGTCGCCCTGCTGCTGAGCAACATCCGCGAGCACGGCGCCCCGATCAAGCACATCGAGAACCAGTCCTCCGGCGTCATCCCCGTGATGAAGCTGCTCGAAGACTCCTTCTCCTACGCCAACCAGCTCGGCGCGCGTCAGGGTGCGGGCGCGGTCTACCTGCACGCCCACCACCCCGACATCATGCGGTTCCTCGACACCAAGCGTGAGAACGCCGACGAGAAGATCCGGATCAAGACCCTCTCCCTTGGTGTGGTGATCCCGGACATCACGTTCGAGCTCGCCCAGAAGAACGAGGACATGTACCTCTTCTCCCCGTACGACGTCGAGCGCGTCTACGGCAAGCCCTTCGCCGACGTCGCGATCTCGGAGAAGTACCGCGAGATGGTCGACGACGGCCGGATCCGCAAGACGAAGATCAAGGCACGCGAGTTCTTCCAGACCCTCGCCGAGCTCCAGTTCGAGTCGGGCTACCCCTATGTCATGTTCGAGGACACGGTCAACGCCGCGAACCCGATCAAGGGCCGCATCACGCACTCGAACCTCTGCTCGGAGATCCTCCAGGTCTCCACGCCCTCGACGTACAACACGGACCTGTCCTACGACCACATCGGCCGTGACATCTCCTGCAACCTCGGCTCGCTCAACATCGCCAAGGCGATGGACTCCCCGGACTTCGCCAAGACGATCGACACGGCCATCCGTGCGCTGACGGCCGTCTCAGACCAGACGAGCATCGAGTCGGTCCCCTCCATCAAGCGTGCCAACGAGGCCGGTCACGCGATCGGCCTGGGCCAGATGAACCTGCACGGGTACCTCGCTCGGGAGCGCGTCTTCTACGGCTCCGAAGAAGGCATCGACTTCACGAACATCTACTTCTACACCGTGGCCTACCACGCGATCGCGGCGTCCAACCGCCTCGCCATCGAGCGGTCACGCTTCTTCGGCGGCTTCGAGGACTCCAAGTACGCGACGGGGGAGTACTTCGACAAGTACACCGAGCAGGAGTGGGTTCCGGCCACGGCCAAGGTTGCTGAGCTGTTTGCGACGGCAGGCGTGCACATCCCAACCCAGGACGACTGGCGCGAGCTCAAGGCCTCGGTCATGGAGCACGGCATCTACAACCAGAACCTCCAGGCCGTCCCGCCGACCGGGTCGATCAGCTACATCAACAACTCGACCTCCTCGATCCACCCGATCGCCTCGAAGATCGAGATCCGCAAGGAAGGCAAGCTCGGGCGCGTGTACTACCCGGCGCCGTACCTGACGAACGACAACCTGGAGTACTACCAGGACGCGTACGAGATCGGCTACGAGAAGATCATCGACACGTACGCCGCGGCGACGCAGCACGTGGACCAGGGCCTGTCCCTGACGCTGTTCTTCAAGGACACCGCGACTACGCGTGACGTCAACCGTGCGCAGATCTACGCGTGGCGCAAGGGGATCAAGACGCTCTACTACATCCGGCTGCGGCAGATGGCGCTCGAGGGGACCGAGGTTGAAAATTGTGTCTCCTGCATGCTGTAGGCATGGCGCCTAGGCGATGATCGCCGCCGAGGTGCCTGAGGTTGTCGGAGTCGTCTACGGGATTCGCCTGCGTCTTTCAGCAGAGTTTCGCTATGTCGGCATCACGACCAAGGGCGCTCGGCGGCGTTTCTTGCAGCATCTGCGGAACGCCAGAGATGGGCGGAAGACGCCGTTCTATGACTGGCTCAGGAAGCACGGTCGCGCCGAGTTGGTTGTTGACGTCCTTGAGACGATCACGGGCGATTTGGCGGAGCTGGGGAAGGCAGAGTGTCTCTGGATTTCACAACTTCGGGAGGCAGGGCACGACCTCCTCAATTTGTCTGAGGGAGGGCTTGGCCCGACGGGAGTGGTGTGGACGGATGCCCAGCGTGAGGCCGCACGGATTCGCTCGACGGACCGCCCTGGGGTCAGCCGACCAGGTGACCTCAATCCCTTCTTTGGACACTCGCATACCGATGAGCAACGCCAAACGTGGTCGGAGTCGCGTCGGGGGACGAATGTCGGTCCCGACAACCCCAACTTCGGTCGCTTTGGTCCAGATCACCCGTCCTTCGGTCGAGTACTCTCAGCTGAGTCCAGGCGACTTCTCTCGGAAGGTCGCACGGGCCCACTGAATCCCAACTTCGGCAAGACGGCGAGTTCGGAGACCCGAGCTCTGCAGTCGGCAGCGCAAAAAGGCGTACCGAAGCCGTCGAGTGTTCGGAGTGCTCACACTAGATACCACACCAACAAAGGTGTGGTGAGCCCTATATGCAAGTTCTGTCGTGAAAGTGCTGTGTCGGACGAGAATTCGTCAGAAAGTGAGAAGCAGTGATGAGCCCCACCGGAAAGCTCAAGCTGGTCAGCCGTGTCCAGGCGATCAACTGGAACCGCATCGAGGACGACAAGGACCTTGAGGTCTGGGACCGTCTTGTCGGGAACTTCTGGTTGCCCGAGAAGGTGCCGGTGTCCAACGACATCCAGTCCTGGGCGACCCTGACGCCGGCCGAGAAGGAGCTGACGACCCGTGTCTTCACCGGTCTGACGCTGCTCGACACGATCCAGGGGACCGTCGGTGCAGTCAGTCTCATCCCCGACGCGATCACCCCGCACGAGGAAGCCGTCTACACGAACATCGCGTTCATGGAGTCGGTCCACGCCAAGAGCTACTCCTCGATCTTCTCCACGCTGAACACCACCTCCGAGATCGACGAGGCATTCCGCTGGTCGGAGGAGAACGTCAACCTGCAGCGCAAGGCCGAGATCGTCCTGAAGTACTACCACGGCGACTCTCCCCTCAAGCGCAAGGTCGCCTCGACGCTGCTCGAGTCCTTCCTCTTCTACTCCGGCTTCTACCTGCCGATGTACTGGTCCAGCCGCGCCAAGCTGACGAACACGGCCGACCTCATCCGCCTGATCATCCGCGACGAGGCCGTGCACGGGTACTACATCGGATACAAGTACCAGAAGGGTCTGGAGAAGCTCACCCAGGCCGAGCGGGATGACATGAAGGCTTACACCTTCGAGCTGCTCTTCGAGCTGTACGAGAACGAGGTCCAGTACACCGCGGACCTCTACGACGGCGTCGGGCTGACCGAGGACGTCAAGAAGTTCCTGCGCTACAACGCCAACAAGGCGCTCATGAACCTCGGTTACGAGGCGCTCTTCCCCAAGGACGAGACGGACGTCAACCCGGCGATCCTCTCGGCGCTGAGCCCCAACGCCGACGAGAACCACGACTTCTTCTCCGGGTCCGGCTCGTCGTACGTGATCGGCAAGGCCGTGAACACCGAGGACGAGGACTGGAACTTCTAGTTCTTGGCCGGGCCTGGGTGGGCGGCGGTGTGCGGGCGCGGATCTCCATCCGGGCTCGTCCTCGCCCTCCCGCCAGGCCCACCACGATCCGCGCCCGCACACCGCCGCCCTCCCTCGCCTCTCGGCGTCGGGGGGCGGTTTTGTGTTGGCCGGGGTGCGCGCACGGAGCGGCCCGGACCGTGTTGTCGTCAGTCGGATCGGTGTCCGTGGCGGCACTGCTGTGGTGTGATGTCGCCTGGGACAAGGTCGTCCAGGGCTGACTCATCGCGCCTATCTGGTCCCAGCGCCCGTCGGTCTAAGGGAGCTCGATCGGATCGTCCGTTCGATCCGCCGCCGCGGCGTTTCCGCCGGTGGCATCCCATCGCCCCTTGCCCTCCTGCCCCTGAATCACTGCCAAGCATCTCCCTCGTTGCAGAATACCCCCGAGGGGTATACCGTTCTGACTGCGGATACCCGGTAGGGGTATCTATCCACGAGAGGGAGGGGGCGCGATGACCACGAACGAGTACCAGGTGACGGGTATGACGTGCGGGCACTGCGAGATGTCGATCCGTGACGAGATCGAACAGATCGCCGGGGTCGAGGGCATCCAGGTGAGTGCGCAGACCGGAAAGCTCGCGGTGACAGGCGCTGGTGCGATCGACGACGCCGCGGTCCTGGCCGCCGTGCAGGAGGCCGGCTACCTGGCGGTGCGGTCAGCATGAAGACCGGCGCGCGCCTCTCCCTCTACGGCGTCGGGCTGGTTGTCGCGTTCGGCGGGGCCTTCGGTGTTGCGGGGGTCGTCGTGCCGAACAGCGCGGTAGCTCAGTGGGCGGAAGGAACCGAGATGAACGGGCATGACGAGGGCCACGACCCCGAGGGCGCCGGATCGACCAGCGCCCCGGCAGAGACGATGAAGGGTCTCTCGCTCGGTAGCGACGGGTACCTGCTGTCGCCTGTCGCGGCGCCTGCCGTGGTCGGCGCGACAGGCGAGCTGAGCTTCCAGATCCACGATGCCGCGGGCGCCCCGGTGACGCAGTATTCGACCGCTCACGACCGCGATCTGCATCTCGTCGTCGTGCGGGCAGACGGTAGCCAGTTCCGGCACGTCCACCCGGTGCTGGACGAGTCCACGGGCACCTGGGCGATGCCGTGGGAATGGGGCGCCGCCGGAAGCTACCGCGTGATTGCGGACTTCACGCCGGCAGGCGCGGATACGCCGGCCCTGACGCTCACACGCGCGGTCCAGGTGGCGGGGGAGTTCACTCCGGTGGCCTCGCAGCCGACCCGGGTCGCCGAGGTCGACGGCTTCACCGTCTCCCTCGACGGTGAGATCGTAGCTGGTTCGCCGAGCGAACTCACGCTCACCGTGGCCCGCGACGGTGAGCCGGTGACCGCACTGGAACCGTACCTGGGTGCGTTCGGCCACCTCGTCGCCCTGCGTGAAGGCGACCTCGCGTTCCTGCACGTCCATGCCGAGGGTGCAACCCCCCAGGCCAGTGACACGGCCGGACCGGACATCGTGTTCGCGGCACAGGCGCCCACGGCGGGTCGCTACCTGCTCTACCTGGACTTCCAGGTCGACGGCGAGGTCCACACTGCCGAGTTCGTGCTCGACGCCGCGCACGGCGCCGCCGGCACGGGCGCCGTGAGCGAATCGCATCCGGATGGGCACTGACCGTCAGGTCTTGCCCGTCTCACCGCTATCAGAAGGAAGAAGCACATGAGCACATCAGCGCCCGCGAGCACGGGCACCGGCGTCGAGCTGGAGATCGGCGGGATGACCTGCGCCTCCTGCGCGATGCGCATCGAGAAGAAGCTGAACAAGCTCGACGGCGTCACCGCGACAGTGAACTACGCGACCGAGAAGGCGAAGGTCACCGTCCCTGAGGGTTACGACCCTGCGTTGCTGATCGCTGAGGTCGAGAAGACCGGGTACACCGCTGCGGTGCCCGCCCCCAAGCGCAGGACGAGCGACGCCGCGATCCCCGGAGACGCCGACGAGGTGGACCCTGAGCTAATGTCGCTACGCAATCGGCTGATCGGGTCGATCATCCTGACGGTGCCGGTCATCGCCATGGCGATGATCCCCGCGTTGCAGTTCACCTACTGGCAGTGGGCGTCGCTCGCGCTGGCTTCCCCCGTCATCGTGTGGGCGGCGTGGCCGTTCCACAAGGCGGCGTGGACGAACCTCAAGCACGGCGCCGCGACGATGGACACCCTCATCTCTATGGGGACCTCCGCCGCGTTCCTCTGGTCGCTGTACGCGCTGTTCTTCGGCACGGCCGGCACCCCGGGCATGACACACCCCTTCGAGTTCTCGTTGGCCCCCTCCGATGGTGCGGCGAACATCTACCTCGAGGTCGGCGCCGGCGTGACGATGTTCATCCTCGGCGGCCGGTACTTCGAGAAGCGGTCCAAGAAGCAGGCCGGCGCGGCCTTGCGCGCGCTGCTCGAGCTCGGCGCCAAAGAGGTGTCGGTCCTGCGAGGCGGGGTCGAGACGAAGATCCCCGTCGAGGACCTGCAGGTCGGTGACGAGTTCATCGTCCGGCCAGGGGAGAAGATCGCCACGGACGGCGTCGTGGCCGCCGGTACGTCCGCTGTGGACGAGTCCATGCTGACCGGGGAAGCAGTCCCGGTCGAGGTCACCGTGGGGGACACCGTGACCGGGGCCACGACGAACGCCGGCGGTCGGCTCGTGGTGCGGGCGACCCGGATCGGGTCGGACACGCAGCTGGCCCAGATGGCCAGGCTCGTCGAGGACGCTCAGACGGGGAAGGCCGAGGTGCAGCGCCTCGCCGACAGGATCTCGGGTGTGTTCGTGCCGATCGTCATCGTGATCGCCTTCGCCACGCTCGGCGGCTGGCTCGGTGCGGGGTTCCCGGTGACGGCGGCGTTCACCGCCGCGGTCGCGGTCCTCGTCATCGCGTGCCCCTGCGCGCTGGGCCTGGCGACGCCGACGGCGCTGCTGGTCGGCACCGGTCGTGGAGCGCAGATGGGCGTCCTCATCAAGGGTCCAGAGGTGCTGGAATCGACCCGCACGATCGACACGGTCGTGCTGGACAAGACCGGAACGGTCACCACCGGCAAGATGACTCTCGTCGACGTGGTCGTCGAGCCGGGGACCGACCGGGCAGAGCTGCTGCGCCTGGCCGGAGCGTTGGAGGACGCCTCGGAGCACCCGATCGCGCAGGCGATCGCCAAGGGCGCGACCCAGGAGGTCGGAGCACTGCCGACACCCGAGGACTTCGCGAACATCGAGGGCAAGGGAGTCCAGGGGATCGTCGACGGCCACGCAGTCCTGGTGGGTCGTGAGTCGCTGCTGGCCGAGTGGTCGCTGCATCTGAGCCCTGACCTTGCCGCCGCGAAGGCGAGTGCCGAGGACGAGGGCAAGACGGTCGTCGCTGTCGCCTGGGACGGTCGGGCGCGAGGCATCCTTGTCGTCGCCGACACGGTCAAGCCGACCAGCGCCGATGCGATCGCCCGGCTCAAGGCGCTCGGGTTGACCCCGATCCTGCTCACCGGCGACAACGAGGCCGTGGCCCGGCGGATCGCCGCCGAGGTGGGGATCGACGAGGTCATCGCCGAGGTCCTCCCGAAGGACAAGGTCGACGTGGTCACCCGGCTGCAGGGCGAAGGAAAGGTCGTCGCGATGATCGGCGACGGCGTCAACGACGCACCCGCCCTCGCCCAGGCCGACCTCGGCCTGGCCATGGGTACCGGCGCCGACGTCGCGATCGAGGCATCTGACATCACCCTGGTGCGCGGCGACCTGCGTAGCGCGGTCGACGCGATCCGACTCTCCCGCAAGACGCTCGCGACGATCAAGACCAACCTGTTCTGGGCGTTCGCCTACAACGTCGCGGCCATCCCCGTCGCGGCGCTCGGAATGCTCAACCCCATGCTTGCCGGAGCTGCGATGGCGCTGTCCAGCGTCTTCGTCGTCGGCAACAGTCTGCGCCTGCGCGGGTTCAAGAGCGTCGCCAAGCAGTAGCGCGACCACCCCACACCACCCACAGAAGAAGACGAAGGGAATCACCACGATGACGAACGAACCCCAGGCGACCTCCAGCTGTTGCAGCACCAGCGCACCTGCTCCCGCAGCAGCGGCGGGCGGACGCAAGAACCTGCTCGACGCCGGCGCCAGTGACGACATGACCACCTGCCCGGTCATGGTCGGCCGGCCCGTCAGCAAGAAGGCCGCCGAAGCGAGCGGCCTCTACCGCGACTACGAGGGAACGCGGTACTACTTCTGCTGCCCCGGCTGCGGTCCGGCCTTCGACTCAGACCCCGCCAGGCACGCCGCCACCATGGCATAGCTGCGCCACCCGTCCGCCCCCGCACGCCGCCGCCCTTCCTCGCCTCTGGCGTCGGGGGGGGGGCGGCGGTCGGCGTTGGGGACGAGTCGCGGATTTCGTGGCGATCGCCGATGTTCCGGCGATCGCGAGCTACCTCGGTCGTGGGAGAGGCATGTCCGGCGCGGTCGTCACCGCTGTGGCGGGGCGGTCGAGTCTCGGACGACGAGATGGGTCGACAGCTCAACTCGCTTGGTGGACAGCATGTCGCCGCGCGCCAGGCGGATGACGGTGGAGACGGCCGCCCGGCCGATGTCCGCGATCGGCTGGTGGACCGTCGTCAGGGGCGGCGCGCTCATCTGAGACAGCAGGGTGTCGTCGAACCCGACGACGCTGAGGGAGTCCGGCACGCTGAGGCCGAGCCGTCGGGCGGCCTCGAGGACTCCCGTGGCGGAGGCGTCGCTCCCGGCGAAGATCGCCGTGGGACGGTCTGGCCCGGTGAGCATCTCGGTCGCAGCCCGGAGGCCGTGCTCGAACGTGTACGAGTGCCGAGGGACGTCGGCGACGTCGAGGCCGTGCTCGTTCATCGCAGCCGCCCAACCATGGGCGCGCACGATGTCGCACCGGGCGCCCGCCGGGCCGCCGACATAGCGGATCCGCTCGTGGCCGAGCCCGATGAGGTGCTCGGTCGCGGCGTAGGCGCCGGCCCAGTTCGTCGCGCCGATGCTCGGCGTCGAGGTTCGAGGAACGTCGATGGGATCGACTAGCACCATGGGGATGCCCGCACGCACGAGCGCGCGCTCGCGCTCGGCCGAGTAGGCGTTCGTCACCTCGATCACGCCGGCCCGTCCGGCGCGGGCCAGGTCCTGCGCCCAGGCGACGGGCTTGCGTTCGGTGGTCCAGTCGATGCTGCGCAGGACGAGCGCCACCCGCAGCTCAGCCGCGGCCTCCATAGCCCCGCCCAGGAACGTGGCCAGATAGGGGTTCGTCACGTCGCGCGGGTCCACCATGAGCTCGATGCTCATCTCGTGTGCGGCGTGCAGCGAGCTCTGGCGCTCACCGAGGCTGACGTACCCGAGCTCGTCGATCGCGGCCTCTACCCGGACGCGGGTGTCCGGCCCGACGCCGGTTCGGCCGTTGATGACCTTGGAGACGGTCGCCATCGAGACGCCGGCCAGCGTGGCGACGGCGGACAACGTGACGCGTTGGCTTCCGAGCGCCGGGGCAGGGCGGGCGGGAGGTGAACTGCTGGCTGCGGTGCTGGTCATCGACTCTCTGGCCCCTCGAGCAAGAAGAACGTGTGCTGCATTCCACGGACCAACGTACACAATTTTCGTTCCGACGTCGCGCAGATCGGGGCGATCAGACCGCCGATAGAAGGTCAGGGCGACGCGTTGTGTCTGATTTGAGGCGCCGCATTGCTCCCGGGATCGCGAAACATTTTCTATCTCACTGGAATCTCTTGACCTCGTCATCGAGCGCGAACCATGATCTGCATGGCGACTCCAAGTCGGATCTTGGCTCGCCCGTCCGACTCTCGACAACGATGTGAAGAGGTGCAGGCAATGATGCGAAGCACAGTGCAAAAGTCCTTGGCGGTCCTGACAGCCGGCGTGGTGGCCCTGTCAGCGGCCGCGTGCGGCGGCGGCAACGGCGCGGCTGGCGCGGCCGGGGACGGCGCGGCGAGCGCCTGGGCGCTCACCGGCGGGAGCGAGACGGTGTTTCGTGCCTCGTTCGACCGGTGGAACGAGGCACACCCAGACGCGAAGCTCACCTCCGAGTGGTTCGCCAACGACGCCTTCAAGGAGAAGATCCGCACCGCCGTCGGCTCGGGCAACTCGCCCACCCTCGTCTTCTCGTGGGCCGGTGGAACCCTGGCCGACTACGTCGACAACGACGCCGTCGCGGACATCTCCGATGCCGTCGCTCCGTTGCTCCAGAACATCATCCCGTCGGTGGCCGCCAATGGGCAGATCGACGGCAAGACCTACGCCATCCCCAACAACCAGAGCCAGCCCGCCATCCTCTACTACAACCAGGACCTGTTCGACCAGGTGGGAGTGCCGGTCCCGACGACCTACGACGAGCTGCTGACCGCGGTGGCGAAACTCTCGGACGCGGGGATCATCCCGATCGCGCTCGCCGGGCAGAGCAAGTGGCCGGAGCTCATGTACATCCAGTACCTGACCGACCGCATCGGGGGCACTGAGGTCTTCCAGAGCATCCTCGACGGTGAGCCGGACGCATGGTCCGACCCGGCGGTGGCCGAGGCGCTGACCAAGATCCAAGAGCTTGTCGACGCCGGCGCCTTCGGTGACAGCTTCGGCTCGGTGGCCGCCGACGCGGGCGCCGACACCGCACTGGTGCACACCGGCAAGGCCGCGATGGTCCTGCAGGGCAGCTGGGTCTACCCGGACTTCCTCAACAACGCCCCCGACTTCGTCACGTCGGGAACCCTTGGCTTCGCGAACTTCCCGGCAGTGACGACCGGCACGGGAGACCCTGCGAACATCGTGGGCAACCCCGCGAACTTCTGGTCGGTGTCGGCGAGCGCGTCGGTCGCGGAGCAAAAGACCGCGACTGACTTCCTCAAGGCCGAGACGTACTCCGACGAGGCGATCGACGAGTTCCTCGCCGTGGGCGCGGTTCCTCCCGTCCTCGGACTCGAGGACAAGATCGCCGCGGCAGACAGCCCGGAGTACCTGTCGTTCGTGTACTCGATGGTCACCGACGCCCCGCACTTCCAGCTCTCCTGGGACCAGGCGCTGCCTTCCGACCAGGCTCAACAGCTGCTGGACAACCTGAGCCAGATCTTCCTCAAGCAGATCACGCCCGAGACGTTCGTCGACAACATGAACGCGACGCTCGGCTGATGAGTCTCACCATCACGAAGCGGCCGGGCGTCGAGGCACGCCCGGCCGCCGCCGGACGGCAACGGAGACGCACCAAGGGCGGCGTGTCGATCTGGTTCGCCGCACCAGCGCTGGTGCTGTTCGGCCTGTTCGCGCTCGTGCCGCTCGGAGGAGTCGTCGTCCTGTCGTTCATGTCATGGGACGGACTGGGCACCCCCGCGTGGACTGGGCTGGACAACTGGCAGGGCGCGATCGGCGACGACGTGACCCGCGATGCCTTCGTCCTGACCATCAAGGTGACGGCCTTCTCCTGGCTGATCCAGGCACCGACGGCGCTGCTGCTGGGGGTGTTCATGGCAGGGCGGCAGCGCTACCGCGCTGTCCTGTCCGTGCTGTTCTTCCTGCCCCTGCTGTTCTCGGCGGCCGCGGTCGGCATTGCTTTCAAGTCGCTCCTCGACCCGAACTTCGGCATCGGCCAGGCGCTGGGCATCGACTGGCTGGCGAAGGACTGGCTCGGCGACCCGCAGCTCGCTCTCGCCGTCGTGCTGTTCGTCATCGCCTGGTGCTTCGTGCCCTTCCACTCGCTGCTCTACCAGGCCGGTGTGCGCCAGATCCCGGCCAGCCTGTACGAGGCGGCTCGGCTCGACGGCGCAGGTACGGTGCAGCAGTTCCTCCACATCACGCTGCCGCAGCTGAAGTACACCGTCATCACGTCCTCGACGCTGATGATCGTCGGCTCGCTGACGTACTTCGACCTGATCTTCGTACTGACGGGTGGGGGGCCGGGCAACGCGACCCGCATCCTGCCCCTGGACATGTACCTGCTCGGGTTCCGCAGCTACGACATGGGCCGGGCGAGCGTGGTCGCGGTCGTGCTCGTGGCGGTGGGTCTCGCGGTGTCCATCGGCCTGAACCGCCTGTCCGGCGCACACAAGATGGACAGCCAGATGGAGGGTTCCTGATCATGTCCCGCACCACCTCACGCCCCAACGTCCTGGCGGGAACGGGCGGCTGGCTGTGGCTGGCCGTCATCATCGTGCCGATCTACTACATCGTCGTCACCAGCTTCCGGCCCCGCTCGGACTACTACGCCGAGAACCCCCTGTCGTTCCCGGCGCACCCGACCCTGGACGCGTACCGGCAGGTCTTGGAGAATGACTTCCTGCGCTACTTCGGAAACTCGCTGTTCGTGACGGTCGTGTCCGTCGTCGCCATCCTGGCGGTCGCGCTCACGGCCGCCTACGTCGTGGTCCGATCAGCCAGCGCACGCGCCCGCCGGATCTTCCAGGTGTTCCTGCTAGGAATCGCGATCCCCATCCAGGCCACGATCGTGCCGGTCTACTACCTCATCATCAAGCTCGGGCTGTACGACACCCTCTGGGCGCTCATCCTGCCCTCGATCGCCTTCGCGATCCCGCTGTCTGTGCTGATCCTCACGAACTTCCTCCGGGACGTCCCGAAGGAGCTGTTCGAGTCGATGACGGTGGACGGCGCCGGCGAGCTGCGCACCCTGTGGAGCCTCGCCCTCCCGCTGTCCAAGCCCGCCATCGTCACGGTCGGCGTCTACAACGGACTGACGGTCTGGAACGGCTTCCTGTTCCCCCTGGTCCTGACGCAGAGCGCGAGCACGCGGGTCGTCCCGCTCTCCCTGTGGTCCTATCAGGGCGAGTTCACCATGAACGTCCCCGCGGTCCTGGCCGCCGTCGTCCTGTCGGTCGTGCCGATCCTCGCCGCGTACATCCTCGGCCGTCGACAGCTCGTGTCCGGGCTGACCGCAGGATTCGGCAAATGATGTCCCACCAGCCTCCGAGGAGCACCATGAAGCAGCACGCCGTCGCACTCTGGCGCGACGTCTCCCAGCCGGCCGAGGCACGGGCCCAGGCACTGCTCGATGCGATGAGCCTGAGCGAGAAGATCGCCCAGCTCGGCGGCTTCTGGGACCGCCCCGAGACGGAACCTTCCTCCGACGTGGTCGACGAGCCTGTGGCGTCCGGCGGCGATGTCGCGCCGATGCAGCACGCCTTCGACCAGGCACGCCGCAGCTTCGCGGACGCCACCGCGCACGGCCTGGGACAGCTGACCAGGGTGTTCGGGACCGCGCCGGTGAGCCCCACCGCCGGCGTCGCCGCGCTGCGTGCGGCTCAGGCACAGGCGACGAGCGGCTCATCCTTCGCTATCCCTGCGCTCGCGCACGAGGAATGCCTGACCGGGTTCACCGCCTACGGCGCGACTGTCTACCCGGCCGCGATCGCCTGGGGCGCGACATTTGATCCCGAGCTCATCGAGGAGATGGCGCACGCCATCGGTTCAGACATGCGGGCGGTCGGCATCCACCAGGGGCTCTCCCCGTTGCTCGACGTGGTCCGGGACTACCGATGGGGACGCGTCGAGGAGACGATCGGAGAAGACCCCTACCTCGTCGGCACCCTCGGGACTGCTTATGTCCGTGGCCTGCAGTCGGCCGGCGTGGTGGCCACCCTCAAGCACTTTGCCGGGTACCCGGCGTCCAAGGCGGGTCGCAACCACGCCCCGGTCTCGATCGGGCCTCGGGAGTTCACCGACGTGATTCTCGCCCCGTTCGAGATGGCCGTCCGCGACGGCGGGGCTGGTTCGGTGATGAACTCCTACTCCGACATCGACGGGCTGCCGGCGGCCGCGTCCCCCGAGCTGCTCACCACGATCCTTCGCGACCGCTGGGGATTCGAGGGGACGGTCGTCTCGGACTACTGGGCGATCGCCTTCCTCGACCTCCAGCACCGGGTGTCCCCCGACCGGGCGGCCTCGGGCGCTGTCGCGCTGCGGGCCGGCGTCGACGTGGAGCTGCCCGACGCGGACGCCTATGCGCGTCTGGAGTCCTTGGTCGCGTCGGGCGAGGTCGACGAGTCGCTCGTCGACCGCTCGGTGCTGCGGGTGCTCACCCAGAAGGTCGGGCTCGGGCTGCTCGACCCGGACTGGCAGGTGGTTCCTGCCGCGACCGGTGACGGGTCGAGCATCGACCTGGACCCGCCGGGCAATCGCGCCCTCGCCCGGCGGGTGGCCGACGAGTCGGTGGTGCTCCTCGCCAACTGCGGCATCCTCCCTCTGGACCGGTCGAGCACGGCGAGAGTTGCCGTGATCGGGCCGACCGCCGACCAGTCACGGTCGTTCCTGGGCTGCTACTCCTTCCCCAACCACGTGATGGTCCACCACAGCGCCGACGACCTCGGGGTGCCCGTGCCCTCGCTGCTCGACGGCCTCCGGGAGGCGCTGCCGCTGGCAGAGCTGCGGTACGAACGTGGCGTCCCCGTGCTGGACCGGGACAGCAGCGGGATCGCCGCCGCCGTCCGGGCGGCCGAGGACGCGGAGCTGGTCGTCCTCGCGGTCGGTGATCTCGCGGCACTGTTCGGGCGAGGTACCTCAGGTGAGGGCTGCGACGTCGAGGACCTGCGGCTGCCCGGTCTGCAGGATGACCTCGTCGAAGCGGTCCTGGCGACGGGCACCCCGGTCGTCCTGGTGGCGGTGACCGGCCGGCCTTACGCCCTCGGGGCCTACGCCGACCGGTGCGCCGCGCTCGTGCAGGCCTTCATGCCGGGCGAGGAGGGCGGCCGGGCCGTCGCGGGGGTGCTCACGGGGGACGTCAACCCTAGCGGGCACCTGCCGGTCGGGATCCCGCGCTCACCCGGAGGACAGCCCTACACCTACCTGGCCCCACCGCTGGGGCAGCACAGCGACGGGATCTCCAACCTCGACCCGAGGCCGCTGTTCCCCTTCGGGTACGGGCTCTCCTACACCGAGTTCGACTACGAGGACATCAGGGTCTCGAGCCAGGAGATCGCTACGGACGGGACCGTGCACGTGTCGGTCCGGGTGACCAACGTCGGGGACCGGTCCGGAGCGGACGTGGTGCAGCTCTACCTGTCAGACCCGGTCGCCTCGATCGTGCGCCCGGTGCGCACCCTCATCGGCTTCGCGCGCGTCGAGCTGGACGCAGGGGAGAGCGCGGTCGTCGACTTCGCGGTGCACGCGGACCGCACGGCCTTCACCGGGATCGACCTGGCCCGCATCGTGGAGCCAGGGGAGGTCGTCCTTGCCGTCGGGCACTCGAGCGAGGACCTGCCGCTCGCCGCGAGCGTCCAGCTCGTCGGGCCCGTGCGCCGGGTCGACTCCCCGGTCCTGGTGACCCCGGTGCTCGTGCGCGCGGAGGCAGGCGTCCGCGGCTGAGCCCGTGCTCCTCACCCTCCCTGGCCCGCTGTTGCGACATCGAGAGATCGGTCGGTGCTGCGGTGGGCCGGGTGGTGGCGCGCTGGTCGCGCCACGTCAGAGACAGACCGAGATCGGTTCAACGAAGAACTGAAAGAAAGGTACAGACTGATGAGATCTACGTGGAGGACGGCGCTGGCCGCCACGGTCACAGCTACGGTCGCCCTAGGACTGGGTATGGCCCCTACGGCCCCTGCGCTCGCAGCAGACGACCTCGCTGCGGACGAGACAGCGACCGACTACGAGTACCACCCGAGCGTGGGCACCGTCTACGCGGCCACCGCCGCCGAACTCGCCCAGGTGAACAAGGGCAACGCGGTGCTCTACCCCAAGTCCGCCCAGCTCGAGAGCGGGCGCCTCGTGGCCACCTTCGAGCGGAGCATCGGAGACCCGGTCGGACAGGGCGTCCCTGTCTACCGGAGCGACGACTTCGGCACCACGTGGCAGAAGCTGGCCGACGTGCAGCCACCGGCCATGTCGTCGGACGACCCGGAGTACGCCAAGTACACGAGCAACTGGACCAATCCCTACCTGTACGTCTTGCCCGAGACCATCGGAGACCTGGCGAAGGGCACGCTGCTCATGGCGACGCTCGTCTCCGGGGACGACGGGTACTACCGAGACCAGAAGTCGGCAGACCCGTCCTGGGTCCCGACCGCAGACGGTGATCGCCAGGATCTGGCCATCGCGCTCTACTCCAGCGTCGACGACGGCGCGACGTGGGACCTCGTCAACATCATCGGGACGGGTGGCTGGTCCGCGGACTACGGGCGCAAGTTTGCCTCGGGCAACACCTACCACCAGCAGGATCCGGTGTGGGAGCCCTACCTCCTGGCCTACGGCGGGCAGCTCGTGGCCTACTACACCGACGAGAACGACTGGGAGAGCTTCGACCCCAACACGGGTGTCCTGACCGAACGCCCCGACAACCTCACGGGAAGCGCTCCCGCCTCTGGTCTCAACCCGGGCGACACCGGTGGGCAGATTCTCCTGCACAAGACCTGGGACGGACTGACCGCCTCGGACTGGAGCGCCCCTGTCCTGGACGCCTACGACCGCTTTGCCGCCGGCGTCGGCTTCACCGGACGACCCGGCATGACGAATGTCGTGCCCACCACGGACGGCAAGTGGATCCTGACGGCCGAGTTCGGCGTCTGGCGAGTCAGCGACAGCCCCTTGCGATTCTGGGACGCGCCGCAGCAGTCGAAGTCGTTCCACAACAACGGTGGAAGCCCGGTGATCATCAAGGTCCCGAACCCGGCGGATCCGACCCGCTGGAGCCTCGTCTTCAACAACTCTTCCTCCGGCAACGACCTGTACGTCAACGCCTCGGGCCGCAGCGACGGGCAGTGGTTGCGATACGCGACCTCGATCGGCAACGGCTACAGCCGGAACTTGCAGTACGTGCCCCAGACGGGTCGGCTGGTGATCTTGCGCGGTACGTGGGGCGGATCTCCCATCACCCACACCGAGGTCGATCTCGGCAGCTCCCAGGGGGCGTACTACTCGCTGGTCAACCGCAAGACCGGCCAGGTGATCGGCACGGGCGGCAGATCGCAGGACGCGAACTTCACGGGCAACGTTCCTGACGTGGTCCTTGAGGCGGCGGGCAGCTCGTCCGTCCCTGACAGCCAGCTCTGGCACCTGATGGCGAAGGGCGACGGCGTCGTCTCACTCCTCAATAAGTCAGGTGGCCGAGCGATCGCGATCTGGCAGGGGAACGCTGCGGCGGGATCGAAGCTGGCGCAGTGGAACGACGAAGGCGCGAGCGACAAGCAGTGGAGGCTTGTCGAGTCCAGCGACGGGTACTACCGACTGCAGTCCGTGAAGGGTCCGTCGCTGTACGCGACCGGTGCGACCGCCGGTGCTGCGGTGGTGATTCAGCCCGCCAGCGTGACCGACCCGATGTCGCAGGAGTGGGATCTCGTACAGCAGGCGCCGACTACGGCGGACCTGTCCGCGAGGTCGGTCAGCACCGACCTCGTGGCGGCCGAGACCACCGCGGCGGGATCGATCCTCCAGGTCGATACGGCGTCTGCCACCACACCCGGCGGGGCTCTGCTGCATGCGAACGACCGGGGGACCGTCTACGTCCTGGCCGAGAGCTCAGCGACCCCTGTGCGCCTGGGGACGGTTCGCTTCGATGCCATGGGCAAGGCGGACATCGACCTACCTGACACCTTCGCCGCAGGGGCCTACCAGATTGCCGTCCTCTTCGATGCGACGCCGTTGATGCGGGACGCGCTGACCCTCGTGGCGCCGCAGGATCCCGCGCTCACCGGCGAGGTGACCGTGACCGTTGACGTCGATGCGACGACGGGGGGACTGTCCCTGCTGGTCCCCGAGAATGCCGTGGACCTCGGATCGGCTCAGCTCGCTGCAGGCATCGACCGACTGGTGGCCGAGGGCCAGCTGCCTCGGGTGCGGGTTACCGACACCCGGGCTGGTGATCTCGGCTGGTCGCTCACGGGTCTCGCGTCCGCGTTCGTCGCGTCGAGCGGCGTTCCCCTCGCTGATGCGGGGATCGGTTGGACACCTCACGTGCTGTCGACGTCGCAGGGCCAGGTCGTCGCACCAGGGCCGTCGGTTGCACCGGCCGAGGGGCTGACCGCCGGGGCGACTCTTGCCCGCGCCGAAGCCGGTCGCGGACGGGGCACCGCCGAGGTCGACGCCGGGCTGAGGGCCGAGCTGCCGACGACGACCTCGAGCGGGACCTACGTCGCGACCATCACGATCACGTTGGCGTGACTGCTGTGCCGACCGGCCCGTGACTGCTGTGCCGACCGGCCACAGAATGCCGGTCGGCACAGGAAGCGGGCCACCATCTTGAGGCGGCTGACCGCCGGCCTGCCTCCCGACCCTCGAAGACATGGATCCCATGTACCTGTTCTGCGCTCACACGTCACGCCGGCTCGCCGCAGCGCTGATCGCGACCTGTCTAGTCCTCGGGTTCTGCCCGGTGCTCGCTGCGTCCGCGGCGCCGGGGGACAGTGCTGATCCGGGCCCGTCTGGTGTCAGCTGGCTCGTCCAACCGGCCGGCCCCCAGGGGGGCGCGGATGCACGCTCCTATCTCATCCACGGCGTGAACCCAGGGGAGTCGGTCGAGGACGCGATCAGCATCACCAACACCTCCGAGGCCGAGCTGACGCTGCGAGTATCCGGAGCCGACGCGTTCACGAGCTCCGACTCCGGCGTGTTCGGCCTGCGTCCTACGGACGAGAGGCCGCAAGCCGTGGGCTCCTGGGTGCAGCTACCGGTGGCGGAGATCACGATCCCGGCCCGGTCGCGGGCAGACGTCCCGGTGCTGATCTCTGTGCCGGTGGACGCAGCTCCGGGGGATCACACCGGAGGCATCGTGACGACGTACACGTCTCAGGTCACGGACGAGCACGGGCAGCCCGTGCTCCTCGAGACACGGATCGCCGTGCGGGTCTACCTGAGCGTCGCCGGCGAGCGACTACCCCGGCTGTCCGTCCAGGACCTCAGCTCGTCCTTCGAGCTCTCTCCCGATCTGCTCACCGGGACCCTGCGTCTCGCGTACTCGGTCCAGAACACCGGCAACGTCCGCCTGGGGGTCGAGGAGGAAGCCGAGGTGACCGCCTTGTGGGGTGCCGTCCTGGCCGACGCCGTCACCAGCGACCTTGAGGAGCTCCTTCCCGGAAGCTCCGTGAGCCGAGAGATCGTCGTCGACGGGCTTCCGGCCGTGCTTGCGTTGCGCACGGCGCTGACAGTGGAGCCGATCGACCTGACTGGCGACGGACGGGGGCTGACCGCCCTCACTGAGCGGACGAGCGCCATCGCTGTCCCGTGGGTCGTGCTCGTGCTCGCGGCCCTCGTTGTGGCGGGCACGATGCTCATCCTCCGCCAGCGGCGTCGTCGCTGGCGGAGCCTGCACGCCGAGGTCGCCGCGGCACGCGCGAGCAGTGCCCGGCCGGGCGAGGAACCGCTGTCAGGCCTGGACAGCAACGTGGCGAGCCCTCTGCGGAACCCCGTGGATCCGATCGGACCCGGGACCTTCGGCCGGACGCCTACTCCGGAGCGGCCGGCAGCGCGCCGTCGACCGGGGGCTGGGCTGACCAGGGGAATGTGATCCACCGGTCGGTGGTCTTCCAGGAGTAGTCGGGCACGACGATCGAGGCGGGCTTCGTGTAGAGGACCGCGGAGCGGGCCTGGACGCCCTTGTCCGCGAGCATGCTCATGACCAGGGCGAGGGTGCGGCCGGAGTCGGCCACGTCGTCGACCACGAGGACGCGGGCGCCGGGGAGCTCGGAGGTGTCCATGAGCGGGGGGAGGACCCGCGGGTCCTTCAGGGTCTGGCCGATGTCGGTGTAGAACTCGACGTTGAGCGTGCCGACGCCCTTGGTCCCCAGCGCGTAGGCGACGGCGCCGCCGGGCAGCAGGCCGCCGCGGGCGATGGCGACGACCACCTCGGGCAGGAACCCGCTCGCCACGACCTGCTCGGCGAGCTCGCGGGAGGCGAGGCCAAACGTCTCCCAGGTGAGGACTTCACGTTCTGTGGGCACCATCTGCGCAGTCTCGGTCACTTGCTAACCCTACGCGCGGCCCGGTTGCGGATCCGACGGTCCTGCGCCGGCTGTCCGGACGGGTGTTCCAGCCCGTCGCGAGCCGTGATACCCGCCGAAACGACCCGAGGCCCGCTCACCGGAGTCGGTGAGCGGGCCTCGGGCGAGCACGACCGCTTGGGTCGGGCTCCTGCGTCGAGCGGTTGTGGACTACTTCGCGGCGATGATCTCCACGACGAAGACGAGGGTCGCGTCACCGGGGATAGGGTCCTTGCCCTGTGCGCCATAACCGAGCTCTGGCGGGATGACCAGCATGACCTTGCTGCCGACCTTCTGACCGACCAAGCCCTGGTTCCAGCCATCGATGACCGCCGCGGATCCGACCGGCGAGACGTCGAACGTCGTGCCCCGGTCCCAGGAGGAGTCGAACTTCTCGCCCGTGGACTGGAGCCACCCGCTGTAATTCACGGTGACCGACTGGCCGGCCTCGACGACCGGGCCGTCGCCCTCGGAGAGGACCTGGGTGATGAGGTCGGCCGGCCCGGAGAACCCGGGCTGGACGGTGATGGACGGGGCACCCGACTCGTCGAAGGTGGCCGTCGGCATGCCCTCGCTGAGTGAGATGGCTGGCGGTGTGGCGATGATCTCGAGCGCGGTCAGGGCCGTGATCGAGGTGCCGTCGTCCTGCGGCAGCGGGGCTGCGTACAGGGCCTGCGTGCCGACCTTCTTGTCCTTGAGCACTGCGAGCAGGGCATGGCCCTCGGGAGCCGTGCTGAGGTCAATCATCTGAGGTGCATCCCACGAGGACGCGGCCGCGGGGGCCTCCTCGCCGGTGGTCCCGTTGATCATCACTGCCCGGACCCACACGATGCCGTCCACGCCGGTCGCGTCACCGGTGCCCTCGGCGAACACCCGGGACACGTCGGCTGTGACCGCGAAGGGTGGGGTGAAGCCGATCGTGGGCTTCTCCCCGGCCTCGCCGGACCAGGTGACCGCCGCGAGCGCGGCGATGTCCGCAGCGGTCGGGGGAGCGATCGTCGACGACTCCGAGGCGCTGGGCGTCGCGTCGCTGTCCTGTGCGTCAGCCCCGCATGCGGAGAGCAAGAGCGCTCCTCCGAGCGTGAGGGCGGTGATCGCGCGTACGGTGCGGTTCTTCAAGACGAATCGGTCCTTTGGTGGTTGGTTCCGCGCATCCGCGCGACGAGCAGGGCTGGTGCTATGCCGCGCGCAGGATGTCCACGACGAAGACGAGGTCTTCGGTCGCCAGGTCGCTCGTGGAGCCTTCGGTGCCGTAGGCGAGCGCCTTCGGGATGACGAGCAGCACCTGGCTGCCGACGGTCTGGCCGACGAGGCCCTGGTCCCAGCCAGCGATGACCTTGCCGGTTCCGATCAGGGTGACCAACGGCGTGCCCTCCCAGGAGGAGTCGAACTCGGTGCCGTCGGAGAGCTTCCAACCGGTGTACTGGACCTGGATGGACTGGCCGGACTCGACCACGGCGCCGGTTCCCTTGATGAGCGGCTGCGCGACGAGCTCGGTCGGTGCGACGTAGCCCTCGGGGATGGAGATGCTCGGCTTGCCGGTGTCGTCGAGCGTGACGGTCGGCAGGTCGGCAGGAGGCGTGACGGCCTCGCCCTCGGCGCGCGTGGGCACCGGGCGGGTGGAGAGCGCGTCGACCGCGAAGACGACCGTCTGGGTCGTCCCGTCGGTCTGGTTGGTCTGCGGCTGGGCGAAGAGCACGCGCGCGCCGACCTTCTGTCCGACGAGGGCCTCGGTCAGCGCCACCGGAAGGTCGGTTCCGTCGAGCGCGGCCTCGAACACGGGGTCTTCCCAGCTGGACTGCATCTCCACGCCGTCGGACCCGGTGTAGGCGACGAGCTGGAGGCCGACGAGGTTGCCCTCGAGGATCTCGTCGCCGGTGCCCTCTGACGCGAGACGGGATACCTCGGTGCTCGTGGTGAACGGAGCCGCGATCGTCAGCGTGGGCTTGGTCCCGGGATCTCCGGCCACGACGACGGCGTCCAGTGCCGCGATGTCGGCCGCGGTGGGCGCGGGAGCCGTGGATTCTGACGCACTCGGCGTCGGGGTCGCCGTGTCGTCGGAGTTCCCGCAGGCGGACAGGAGGAGCGCAGCTCCGAGCGTGAGCGCGGTGATCCCGCGCACTGTGCGGTTCTTCAAGACGAGTCAGTCCTTCGGTGGTCGATTCGTGCGGCCTACGCCGCAAGCCAGGCAACTGTAGCGTCGAATGCTGAAAGCACCCTGTGACGCCTGCCCCCTCACGAGTCCCTCACTGCCCCCTCACCAGGGGGCACGGTGGCCACACGCCCGGGGGCGGACCGGGGGCACGCACGGGGTGATTGCTGGGAGGATGGTGCCATGCCGTCTTCACGCCGTTCCTCGCGCCGTCCCTACTCCGAGGAGTACCGCCCGCTCGACATGGACCGGGCGACCGGGGGCCGGCGGACCGAGGAGCGCCGCGGCGAGGAGTGGACCGTCCAGAGCGTACGCGCGGGCGACAAGGCCTACCGCTGCCCCGGCTGCAACCAGGAGATCGCGGCCGGGACCCCGCACGTCGTCGCCTGGGCCAACGACTCCCTCTTCGGCGCCCAGGCGGCACTCGCCGACCGGCGTCATTGGCATTCCCGCTGCTGGGGCACCCCATGACAGACACTGACCGACCCCACTGGGCAGCGTCGCCCGGACCCGTACCACCGAAAGAGGTTCCCGCGATGACCGCTCCCCGCGTCCCCCTGTTCACCTACCGCGACGCGGGACCCACCGCACCGGCGCTGGTCCTGCTGCACGGGTTCCCGCTCGACCACCGCATGTGGGACGACGTCGCCCGCGAGCTCCCGAGCGATCTCACCGTCCTCGCGGCCGACCTTCCGGGCCTGGGGAAGGCCACGCTCGGCGGGTTCCCCGAGCCTTCGATCGAGGCCGCCGCGGCCGCCGTCGCGCATTCCCTGCACGACGCCGGGATCACCTCCGCAGTCGTCGCCGGCCTGTCGATGGGCGGCTACGTCGCCCTCGCCCTCGCCGAGCGCCACCCCGAGCTGGTCGCGGGGCTCGCCCTCGTGGACACGAAATCGACCGCGGACGACGACGCTGCGCGGGCGAACCGGCTGCGGGTGGCCGGGGAGGTCGAGCGGGCCGGGACGGTCGATGCAGTGCGAGGCATGCGCTCGAGCCTGCTCGGTGAGACCAGCAGGGTTGCACGCGCCGAGCTGGTCGATCGGCTCGACGGGTGGATCGGGGAGCAGTCGCCGGCCGGGGTCGCCTGGTCGCAGCGGGCCATGGCAGCGCGCGGGGACCGGACGGCCGTGCTGCGGTCCTTCGCCGGACCGGCCACGGTCGTGGTGGGGGAGGAGGACACGCTCACCCCCGTGGCCGCCGCCGAGCACATGGTGGCGGCGCTCAGCGAGCCGGGTTTCGTGGTCGTCCCCGGAGCCGGGCACATGAGCGCGATCGAGTGCCCGGTTGACGTGGCTCGGGCGCTGACGGACCTGGTCCACCGGGTGCCGCCGACGTACTGAGCGGAATTGAGGTCAGACCGGGCGTTCGGGGTGGAGCGCCCGGTCGAGAGCCTCGCTCAGGTCGATGGACTCCCCGTCCCGGGCGCCCTGGCCGAGCACGAGCGGCGGGTCGCTCGGGGTGAGCTCGGCGCCGCGCAGGCGCGCCATGAGCGAGCCCTGCACGGCGAGGACGTAGAACTCCCCGTCGGTCCCGACCCCGACGCTCTCGTTCTTGCGCAGGTACCAGCCGTGGACCGAGGTCCGGTAGGTCGCCCCGCCGCCGTAGCTGTGGGCGATGAAGCGGCGGGTCGGTACGTCGGCGGCCACCGCCGCGCGGACGAATGTCGCGATCATCGCCCGCGCCTGGTCGGACTGCACCTGGCGCTTGCGCTCGAGCTCAGCGCGCTGGTGTGCGGCGTTCAAGGACGCCTTCTCGCGCCACGAGGGGTCGGGGCTGGTCTCGGACACGTTGATCAACGCGTCTCGGACGCCTCGATGTGCTCCTCGCCGCCGTCGGTGACAGTGGCGCTCTCGGTTCCGGACTCCTCAGGCGCCTCGGCAGCCTCGACCGGCTCGGCCGCGGCCGCGGAGTCTGCCTCGACCGGTGCGTCAACAACTGCCGCGTCACCAGCTGCCTCGACCACGGAAGCGACCTCGTCGCTGTCGGTGTTCGTGGGGGCGGCTGACAGCGGAGCCGGGTGGGCCGCACCCTTTCCGGCGGCGGCCTTGCGCGCCTGCTGGGCTGGAGTGCCCTGAGCCGAGAGCGGGGCGGGCCGGGTCGACTTCTTCGGCTTCTGCTGGGTGGCGGCGGTCGCGGCGACGAAGGACTCCTCGACCGCCGCGGCCTTCTCGAGGGTCGACGCGCTCGGGATGGCCTCGGTGCCCAGCAGGGTCCGCAGCTCGTCGAGGTAGGTCGTGATGGACTCGCGCTGGCGGTTGAGGTCGTCGACCTGACGCTGGGCGGTGCTGCGCTCGCGCTCGGCCTCGATCAGGGAGTCGCTGACGGTCTGCTCGGCCTGCTCGCGAGACGAGGACGTGATGGTCTCCGCGGCCAGACGGGCCGACTCCGCAGACTCCTTGGTATATGCGTCGCTGTCCTTGCGGATCTGCTCGAAGGTCGCCAGTGCCTCCGCGGCCCGGCGCTCGGCCTCGGCGGCGTGCCGCTCGGCGTCGCTGAGCAGTCGGTCGGTCTCCGCCTTGCTCTGGGCATGGAGCTCGGTGTCCGCAAGCTGGGCCTGCTCGTGCTTGGCCGCGATGTCCAGCTCCGCAGCGGCGAGTCCCTCACGCGCGGCGTCAAGCAGCTGAGCGGCCTCGGCGCGGCTGGTGGAGAGGATCTCGTCGGCCTGACGCTTGGCGTCCGAGACGGCGCGGTCGGCGTCGACGATCGTCTGCTCGCGCAGCTCTGTGGTCTCCCGGGCGGCGCTCTCGCGCTGCTCGGTCGTCTCGCGCAGGGCGCGCTCGCGCAGCTCGCCGGCCTCCCGGGCCGCGCTCTCCACCAGGTGGGTCGCCTCGAGGTTGGCGGTCGTGAGCTGCTCGGTCGTCGTGCGCTCGGCCGTGGTGCGCAGGTCGTTGAGGTCATGCTCGGCCTGCAGGCGCACGGCGTCGAGCTCCTGGTCGACGCCGAACCGCAGGGCGGCGATCTCGGCCTCGGTTGCCTGACGCAGCGAGGCGAGCTCGCGGCTGAGCTCGCCGCGGCGTGCGTCGACCTCCTGCTGGGCCGCCGCGCGCACGGTCGCGGCGTCGGTCTCGGTGCGCTGACGCAGGTCGTCGGTGTCGCGGGTCGCGGAGGCGCGCAGCTGGGAGGTGTAGTCGTCGGCGTCCTTGCGCGCCTCAGCGGTCTCGGAGTGGGTCCGGTGGCGCAGCTCGGTCGTCTCGGCGTCGGTCGTCAGACGCAGCTCACGGGCAAAGCGTGCTGCTTCCTCGCGCTCGTTGGCGGACCACGCCTCGGTGCTGGTGCGCAACGCCTGGGCGTCGCGCTCCGTGGTCACGCGCAGCTCGGTGATCTCGCGTTCGGTCGTCGCGCGCAGGGTTCCGAGCTCACGCTCGAGGGAGGTGCGGCGCTCGGTGCCCTCGGTGATGATCGCCGTCTGGATCCGGGTGGCCTCCCGCTCGGCAGAGCCTACGAGCTCCTCGGCGCGACGCTCGGCCGACACGGTCGTGGTCTCGGCCTCGTTGTGGGCGGACGTCCTGACCTCGTCGGCCTCGCGGCGGGCAGCAGCCAGGATCTCGGCGGCCTCGTTCTCGGCGCGCGACCTGATCTGCCCCGAGGTGGCCTTCGCCCGGCTCAGGACGTCCTCGGCGTGGGTGTTCGCCTGGGACATGACGTCGGTCGACTGCTCTTCCGCCGTGCGCATGAGCTGCTCGATGCGTGAGCCGAGCCCCGCGTAGGAAGGCCGTTCGGTCTCACGGAGCTTCTCGTGGGCCGCGTCGAGGTCCGTGGCGACCTGCCGCGTGTGTGCTTCGAGCGCCTCGATCTGCGCAAGCGACTTCGCGAGCGTCGACTCGAGGGACTGGATCCGTCCGTCGACCTGCGCTCGGTCATAGCCGCGCATGACGACAGGGAAGATCGGGCGATCGTCGGACACAACAGACCTCCGTGGTCAGGGTTGAACATGCTCCACTGAACATTCACATGGTCGGTCGGCCCGACTGAAGGAGCATGGATACGTCGCTGTGACAAAGGGTTCCGTCACTGTAGGCCTCAGCCTAACGGGTCGGGACGGCGTCGATCACGAGGGTCCGCTCGGGCCGGTTACGCGGCCTTTGTTGCGCAAGGGCTAGATCTGCCTGACCCGTGGGGCGATAGGCTTGAAGACCGCAGTCGAAGGGAACAATCGGTGCTCCACAAAATCGTGACGGCCAGCCTGGTGCTCGTGGGCCTGGTGCTCGCCGGGCTCTCGGTCGCGTCCGGGACTCTCTGGCGCCCCAGTGACACGGCGGTGATGACGACCGGCACCCAGAGCGGTACGACGTTGCTCACCACCGCGCCCGGCGTCCTCGGCCTCGTCGACCACTCCGTGACGATCACCGCGTCCTCCTCGCCCGAGGCGAAGGTCGTCCTGGCGCTGGGCCGCTCGGTCGACGTCGACGGATGGATCGGTGAGGACCCGGCGCTCGTGGTGACCGGCGCCTCCGACTGGGAGACGCTGAGCGTGACCGCGAGGACGGGCAGCACGACCGACCCGGCCACCGATCCCACGACCGACCCCGCGACGCCCACCACGGACGCCACGGCCACCGACGCTCCCGCCGCAGATGCACCCGCAGACGCTGCGCCAACCGACTCCGCGCCCACCGATGAGGCTCCGGCTGTCGGGCCTGATCCCGAGGGCTCGGACATGTGGCTGACGAGCGCGACCGGAACGGGATCCGCCTCCCTCACCTGGGACGCGTCGTCGAGCGACGTGGTCCTGCTCGTCGCGGCAGTCGGCGAGAACGCGACGACGCCGGTCCTGACCCTGACCTGGCCGCGGGAGGTCACCACCCCCTTGATGTGGCCCGGCGTGGTTCTCGGTGCGCTCCTGGTCATCGCGGGCTGCATCTACGGGCTCCTGCTGCTTCGCCCGCGTGACCGGGTGGCATCTGCCCCCACGAACAGCTCGGCGCTGCGCACGTCGTCTCGCCAGAGCGGTGCGTCGACGAGCGGACCGGCCGGGGAAGCCACCTCATGGGTCGTGACCTCAGGGGATGCCTCGGCTGACACCGGCGTCTTGGACGCCTCTGCCCGGACGCCCGTGGCGGCCGAAGACGGCTCCCGCACGACCGGCCTCACGCGTCGTGAGCTGCGCGAGCAGGCCGCGCGGGAAGAAGCAGCTCGGCTCGAGGAGGTCAATGCTTCTGCCCGCCGCTCGAAGCGGGCGTGGCCATGGACCGGAGCCATCCCCATGGTCAAGAAGAGCGCGGACGCACCGTCCGCACCTGCGGCGCCCCCCGCGGCCGACCCGGCGCGTCCGGTGTGGCTGCCCGAGGGGACCGGCTCCACGTCCGGGTCCAGCTGGCGACAGGCCTGGGGCGTGCGCCCCGACGCCGCGACCCCCACCACGGGCGACGCAGCGGCAGACACGACGACACCGACCTCGCCTCCGACGGACGGGTCCGCACCACACAACAACACGACGACGGAAGGACACTGATGCGACGCACCACCCCCGCACTGGTTCTGACAACCGCCGGGTTCCTGCTCCTGACCGCGTGCAGCCCGGCCCTGCCTGAGGCGCACGTCGACCCGGCGCCCTCGACCCCGTCCGTGGTGCTCACCACGGAACAGGACGAGTCGATCAACACGGCGATCGGCGAGACGCTCGCGGCCGCTGCCGCGACCCTCGACCCGGCGGCGCTCGATGCCCGGCTGACCGGCCCCGCCCTCGCCTTCCGCACGGCAGAGTTCACGGTCGCCACCGCGACCGGGAGCGCTGACGCGATCTCCGAGATCCCGACCGCGGTCCAGTCCGAGGTGCTTCCCACGACCCAGACGTGGCCCCGGACGACCTTCGCGGTGAGCGAGCGACCGCAGAACCTGCAGACCGAGCGGCTGCTGGTCACCGAGCAGGCCTCGCCTCGTGAGCAGTACAAGCTCTGGGGCTGGATCCGGCTGTTCCCGGGAGTGACACTGCCTGCCTTCCCGTCGGCGGAGATCGGCACCGAGGCGGTCGCCCCGGACGACTCCTCGCTCGTGCTCACCCCGGTCGACGCCGTGGCGCACTACGCCGACGTCCTCACCAACGGGGACGCCTCGCCCTACGCCGCAGAGTTTGCGACGGACCCGCTGCGCGAGCAGATGACGGCGCTGCGCGAGAAGCGGACCGCGTCCGCGGCCGAGATCAAGGGCACCTACACGCTGCAGTTCACCCCGACCGACGGCGCGCTGCGGATGTTGCGCACGGCCGACGGGGGAGCGCTCGTGGTCGGGGAGATCACCTCGACCGAGACGCTCAAGGGGGAGGAGAGCGCCGTGATCTCCCCCTCGGCGACCGAGAAGGCCTTCATCGGTGACGCGGCCGCGAGCAATTCGCTCACAGTGGGACGCACGAGCCTCGTCGGGATCTACATCCCGCCGGCCACAGCCGGGACGGGCGCGTCCGTGATCGGCAGCGAGCTCCTCACCACTTCTGCCTCCATCCCCTGATCACGGTGTCCGCTTCGTCGCGACAGATGGAAAGATAGGACCCATGAGTCAACCTGGTGCACCTGGTTCCCAGTTCGATG
The DNA here is from genome assembly GCF_900096585.1 of Sanguibacter gelidistatuariae. Lineage (GTDB taxonomy): Bacteria > Actinomycetota > Actinomycetes > Actinomycetales > Cellulomonadaceae > Sanguibacter > Sanguibacter gelidistatuariae. Next base: position 33,473 of record NZ_FMYH01000008.1, on the reverse strand, counting down.
TCCGCGGCGCCGTGGACCTGTCCGCCTTCGGGCGTCCGACCGCTCCGCCGCCGGGAGCGCCCGGCGGCGCGCCCGCCGCGGGCGGGTTCGTCGTGGACATCACCGACGAGATGTTCCCCTCGGTGGTCCAGCAGTCGGCCAAGGTGCCGGTCATCTCGCTGCTCTGGCTGCCGACCGACCCGGAGAGCATCCGGCTCGCCGCGACGCTCGGGGCGCTCGCGCAGGAGTACGCGGGACGGTTCCTGCTGGCCCGGATCAGCGTCACGGACTACCCGCAGATCGCGCAGGCCTTCCAGGTCGAGGCGTTCCCCACAGTCGTGGCGATCCTCGCCCAGCAGCCCGTGCCGCTCTTCCAGGGCGTCGCCGAGGCCGAGCAGATTCGCGGCATCCTCGAGGAGATCCTCGAGGCGGCCACGGCCAACGGCGTGACCGGGGTGCTCGAGTCCTACGACGGTTCGACCGCGACCGGGGCCGACGTCCCCGAGCCCGAGCCAGAGCTGCCCCCGCTGCACCAGAAGGCCTTCGACGCGATCGAGGCGGACGACCTGCCGACCGCGGTCGCCGCGTACGAGCAGGCCCTGCGGGAGGACCCCCGCGACCAGCTGGCCACGGCCGGCTTGGCCCAGGTCAAACTTCTGTTGCGCACCCACGAGGCGGATGTCGCAGCAGTGCGCAAGGCTGCCGCCGACAACCCCGAGGACATCGACGCCCAGCTGGCCGTGGCCGACCTCGACCTGCTCGGCGGGAAGGTCGAGGATGCCCTCGGACGCCTCATCGAGCTGGTCCCGGACGCCCCTGACCGCGAGGTGCTGCGCAAGCGCCTCGTCGAGTACTTCGACCTCCTGGGAGCGCAGGACCCACGCGTGGGTCCTGCGCGTCGCGCCCTCATGACGGCGCTCTACTAGCCCAAGCAGGGCAGAACCGCCCCCGCGGGCTACTTCTCCGGGACGAGGAACACCGCGCCGAGGGGCGGTACCTGGAGGGCGACCGAGTACGGGCGTCCCGTCCACGGCACCTCCTCGGCGTGGACCGCGCCGAGGTTCCCCACGCCAGAGCCGCCGTAGACGCCCGCGTCGGTGTTGAGCACCTCGCGCCAGACCCCGCCCGAGGGCAGCGGGAGCCGGTAGCCCTCGTGCGCTGTGCCGGCGAAGTTGATGAGCACTGCCATGACGTTGCCCTCACGGTCCCGGCGCAGGAAGGACAGCACGTTGTGGTCGGCGTCGGAGGCGTCGAGCCACTCGAAGCCCGCCGGGTCGTGGTCGAGCGCCCACAGCTCGGGGTGGGCGACGTAGAGGGTGTTGAGGTCGCGGACCAGGCGCTGCACACCGGCGTGGCCGTCGTGGTCGAGCAGGTACCAGTCGAGGCTCGTCGACTCGGCCCACTCGGTGCCCTGGGCGAACTCGTTGCCCATGAACGTCAGCTGCTTGCCCGGGTGTGCCCACTGGTAGGCGAAGAGCAGCCGCACGCCGGCCAGCTGCTGCCAGTCGTCCCCGGGCATCTTGCGCATGAGCGAGCCCTTGCCGTGGACGACCTCGTCGTGGCTGATCGGCAGGACGAACTGCTCGGAGTAGGCGTACACCATCGAGAACGTCGCCTCGTGGTGGTGGTAGCGGCGGTTGATCGGCGCCTCGGCGAGGTATCGCAGGGTGTCGTTCATCCAGCCCATGTTCCACTTGAGCCCAAATCCCAGGCCGCCGGCATTTGTCGGCTTGGTGACCCCGGCCCACGCGGTCGACTCCTCGGCGATCATCATGACGCCCGGGCTGCGCCGGTAGGCCGTCGCGTTCGTCTCCTGGAGGAAGCTGATGGCCTCGAGGTTCTCGCGGCCGCCGTGGACGTTGGGGGCCCACTGCCCGGGGTCGCGGGAGTAGTCGAGGTAGAGCATGGACGCGACGGCGTCGACGCGCAGGGCGTCGACGTGGAACTCCTCGAGCCAGTACGTCGCGTTGGCGACGAGGAAGTTGCGCACCTCCGACCGACCGAAGTTGAAGACGTAGGTGCCCCAGTCCATCTGCTCCCCGCGCATCGGGTCGGGGTGCTCGTACAGGGGCGTGCCGTCGAAGCGGGCGAGCGCCCAGGCGTCCTTGGGGAAGTGGGCGGGCACCCAGTCGAGGATGACGCCGACGCCGGCCTGGTGCAGGGTGTCGACGAGGAAGCGGAAGTCGTCGGGGTGGCCGAACCGGGACGTCGGCGCGTAGTAGGACGTGACCTGGTAGCCCCAGGACCCGCCGAAGGGGTGCTCGGCGACCGGCATGAGCTCGACGTGCGTGAAGCCCAGGTCCACGACGTACTCGGTCAGCTGGACGGCGAGCTCGCGGTAGGACAGTCTCTGGCGCCAGGAGCCCAGGTGGACCTCGTAGATGCTCAGCGGAGCGTTGTGCGGGTCCGTCCCGGCGCGCCGGGTGATCCACTCCTGGTCGTCCCACGTGTAGTCGGACTGCACGACGACGGACGCGGTGGCCGGGGGGACCTCCGTCCCCTTCGCCATGGGGTCGGCCTTCTGGTGCCATGTGCCGTCGGGCCCGAGGATCTCGAACTTGTAGCGGCTGCCGGCGCCGACGCCCGGGACGAACAGCTCCCAGATGCCCGTGGAGCCGAGGGAACGCATGGGATGGGACGCACCGTCCCAGAAGTTCACGTCACCGACCAGCCGGACTGCGCGGGCATTGGGCGCCCACACCGCGAAGGCGGTCCCGTGGACCTCGCCGAGCACGCTCGGATACGTCTTGAGGTTGGCGCCGAGCGCGGTCCACAGCTCTTCGTGGCGCCCCTCGCCGATCAGGTGCTGGTCCATCTCCCCGACGGTCGGCAGGAACCGGTACGGGTCGTCGGCGATCGTGGTCTCGTCGCCGTAGCGCGCCTGGATACGGTAGTCGGGCACTGCGGCGTCCGTCGCGAGCAGGACCGCGACCCAGATGCCGTCCTGCTCATGGACGGCGGGGTGCTCACCGGCGCCGGTGATGATCGCGACCGAGTCGGCGAGCGGTCGCCGGGTCCGGATCGTCACGGTCGACCCCGTGGGGTCGACGTGCCCGCCCAGCACAGCGTGCGGGTTGTGGAACGCTCCGCGGGCCACCGCGGCGAGATCGCCGCTCGCGACGGGCAACGGAACGAGCGGACCACCGGATGGCACTGTCGAATCGGTCATGGCCTTACCATTCCACGCCGCGGGGGACAACGCAGCCAGACGCATCGGCGCGTCCTGGAGTTCTTGCGGGCGGGGTCATCGCTCGCTCGGGTCGCCCGTGCTGGCCGTGGCGCTGCCCAGGCGCGCGTCAAGGATCCGGTCGACGGCCGAGAGCGGGATGGCGATCCAGTCCGGTCGGTTCCGCTCCTCGTAGACCACCTCGTAGAGCGCCTTGTCGAGCTCGAAGGCATCCAGGACGACCGCCCGGTCGGAGAGCGACGGGTCGCGCGGCTGACCGGGTTCGCCGCCGACGTACCCCGCGCCGTAGTACCCCTCGAGGAAGGCGGTACGAGCCCCACGGGCCCACTGCGGCGACGCGGCCCCGCCCACCGCGGAGGCGTAGTCGAAGGACCGCAGCATCCCCGCGACATCCCGTTCGCCGAGGTCGGGACGGGTGCGCTCGCGGAGCGTGCGCAGCGGTTCGCCCTCGAAGTCGAGGATCCGCCACCCGGTGCGGGCGCTGTGCAGGGCTTGGCCCAGGTGCAGGTCCCCGTGGATGCGCTGGACCGGGGGCAGCGGGCGGCCGCGGCGCACGGCGTCGTCGGCAATGGTGCACAGGTGCACGAGGAACGCCTCGATCCGATCGGCCCGTCCGCGGACGGCGCTGCTCGACGCCGCTGCGGTGCGCACCCGTCGGCGCAGTGCGGTGAGCAGCCAGGCGACGTCGGCCGGGGTCAGCTCGTCGGCGAATGCGGTGCGCAGCGCTGCGTGCATCTGGGTCACCCGTTCGCCGAGGTCGCGCGCCAGGTCGTCGAAGGGACGTCCGTGGCGGGCGTAGTCGCAGGCGAGCTCAAAACCGTCGCTCGCATCGGGGACGAGCTCGGCGAGCACGCCCGCGTGCGCGGTCCACGAGTGCCCGTCCTTCCCGCCCGCCTCCGCTCCGGCGTCGGCCCCTGTGGCCGCCCCCGTGTCGGCCCCCGTGTCGGCTACGACGAGCTGATTCCACGCATACGGCGCGGGCACGCCGGACCAGCCGACCCGGGTGAGGGCGAGGGGGACGACGAGGTCAGGGTTCTGTCCCGGGGCGAGCGACCGGAGCACCTTGAGCATGGCGCCGCCGGCGACGTGGGGCAGCAGGACCGACGTGTTCGACTGCTCGCCGGTGAGGACGTGCAGGCCGCGCAGGTCGAAGGGCGCCGATGCGACCGGTGACGCCTCAGACCAGGTGGCCGCCGCGAGCCAGGCCGCGACGAAGGCGGGGTGGTAGGCGCCGTCGTAGAGCCGGGCCGCGCCGGACTCGGCGATCAGCCCGGCGGGGGAGGCAGGCCCGTCGGGACCAGGTCCCGTGGTCTCCAGGACCAGCGGCACCTGGAGGATGACGTGCGCCCCGTCCGGCCCGACGCCGAGTGCGCGGAGCACGTCGACAAACACCTGCGGCGCCGGAGCCGGTGGGCCCTCGAAGGGGATTCGAGCGACCAGCTCGAAGCTCGCGTCGGTCCCTTTGGCCGGGAACCAGCGCCGCCCCGGCAGCCAGGCGTGCAGTGCGGCCGCGACGTCGATCGGTCCGGCCTCGACCGGGGGCTCGCCGTCGGGCGTCGTGTGCTGCGCCGTGCGTCCTGCGTCGTGTGCCATGCCGGCTCCCGCCTGTCCTCGCATCGTCGAGAGGTGTGCTGGTGCCCTGGGTCAGCTGAGGAGGTGCGCCCCTGCAGCCGGGCTGACCGCGAGCCAGAAGAACTCCCGCGACCCCAAGGTCATCATGACATCCCCGTCCGCCCCGACCGAGCCGATCTTCGACCCGCCGAACACGTCGGTCAGGTCAGCCCCGGCGTGGCCAGGAACCGTCACGGTCGCGGCCCGCGCCGTGGCCGCGAGGTTGGTCACGCACAGGATCGTCTCCTCCGGGGTGACCCGCAGGAAGGCCAGGACGGACTCGTTGTCGGCTGCCAGCGGCACGAAGGTGCCCGTGCCGAAGGCCGGGTGCGCGCGGCGGACCTTGAGCATGCCGTGCACCCAGTGCAGCAGCGACGTCGGCTGGGCCCACTGCGCCTCGACGTTCGCGTGCTGATAGTTGTGCACGAGGGACTGGATCACAGGGAGGTACAGCTTGCCGGGGTCCGCGGTCGAGAACCCGGCGTTGCGGTCGGGGGTCCACTGCATCGGGGTGCGCACGGCGTCGCGGTCGGGCAGCCAGATGTTGTCGCCCATGCCGATCTCGTCGCCGTAGTACAGGCACGGGCTGCCCGGCAGGGACAGCAGCAGGGCGTGCGCCAGCTCGATCTCCTTGCGGGAGTTGTCCAGCAGCGGCGCGAGCCGGCGCCGGATCCCCACGTTGGCGCGCATCCGCGGGTCGGGGGCGTACCACCCGTACATCGAGGCGCGTTCCTCTGTGGAGACCATCTCGAGGGTGAGCTCGTCGTGGTTGCGCAGGAAGGTGCCCCACTGCGCCCCGGCCGGGATCGCCGGGGTGTCGGCGAGGATGTCGATGATCTGCTTGGCGCGCTGGTCCTTGATCGCGAAGTAGATCCGGGGCATGACGGGGAAGTGGAAGCACATGTGGCACTCGGGGGCCTCGTCGGTCCCGAAGTACTGGACCACTTCCTCGGGCCACTGGTTCGCCTCGGCGAGCATGATCCGCCCGGGGAACTCCTCCTCGATCACGGCGCGCACGGTCCGCAGGAACTGGTGGGTCTCGGGCAGGTTCTCGCAGTTGGTGCCCTCAGCCTCGAAGAGATACGGAACGGCGTCGAGCCGGAACCCGTCCACACCCACCTGGCACCAGAAGCGCGCGACCTCGATCATCGCAGCGACGACCCTGGGGTTCTCGAAGTTGAGGTCTGGCTGGTGGGAGAAGAACCGGTGCCAGAAGTACTGGCGCCGGACCGGGTCGAAGGTCCAGTTCGAGGTCTCGGTGTCGACGAAGATGATCCGGGCGTCGGGGTACTTCGTGTTCTCGTCGTTCCACACGTAGAAGTCCCCGTAGGGGCCTTCCGGGTCCGAGCGGGAGGCCTGGAACCAGGGGTGCGCGTCGCTCGTGTGGTTCATCACGAGGTCGATGACGACGCGGATGCCGCGCTTGTGCGCCTCGGCGATGAGCTCGGTGAAGTCCGCCATCGCCCCGTACTGGGGCGCGATCGCGGTGTAGTCGGCGACGTCGTAGCCGCCGTCGCGCAGCGGCGAGGGGTAGAACGGCGGCAGCCACAGGCAGTCGATGCCCAGCCACTGCAGGTAGTCCAGGCGCTGGATGAGGCCGCGCAGGTCGCCCGAGCCGGCTCCGGTCGAGTCGGAGAACGCCCGGACGATCACCTCGTAGAAGACCGCGGTCTTGAACCACTCCGGGTCGTCGCTCAGGCCCGGGTGGATGACGCCCGGATCACCAAGGTGCTCGCTCGTGCCACCCCCGGGAACGTTGGGCTGGCGGCGTGGCGGCAGGGCCGACACGGGGATCGGCATGGTCGCAGGGTAAGGGTCGGGCCGGTTCATCGGTGTCCCACCTGGATGATGTGCGCGCAGTTGGCGAAGGGGTCGAGCTGGACGAAGGCCTGCGCTCCCCAGGAATACGTGGCTCCGGTCAGCAGGTCGTGGGCGTCGAACGTCGCGCCGTAGCCCGGGTCGGGGATACCGAGGGCGGCGAGGTCGAAGAACACCATGGCCGAGCGGGTGCTGTGCGGGTCGATGTTGACGATCGAGATCACGGTGTCGGCCACCCCGGTGGGGGAGTGCTCGGCGGACAGGTACGAGGAGAACGCGATGATCGCGTCGTCGCTCGTGGGGTGCACCGTGAGGTTGCGGAGCTGGCGCAGCGCGGGGTGGGCGCCGCGGATCTGATTGAGCCGAGTGAGCAGCGCGGCGATGCCCACGTCGTCGCCCCGGGACCAGTCGCGCGGCTTGAACTCGTACTTCTCGTTGTCGATCTGTTCCTCGACCCCGGGGCGCGGGACCCCCTCGGCGAGCTCGTAGCCGGTGTAGATGCCCCACGTGGGCGAGGCGGTGGCTGCCAGGACGGCGCGGATCGCGAAACCGGCCACCCCGCCCTGCTGCAGGTACGGCGGCAGGATGTCGTGCGTCGTCGGCCAGAAGCTGGGTCGCATGTACGCCCCGCCGGGGCCGCTGATCTCCTGGAAGTACTCTTCGAGCTCGCTCTTGGTGTTGCGCCAGGTGAAGTACGTGTACGACTGGTGGAAGCCGATCTTGGCCAGGGTGTGCATCATCGCGGGCTTGGTGAATGCCTCGGAGAGGAAGATGATCTCCGGGTTCGTGAAGCGGATCTGGCGGAGCAGGCGCTCCCAGAACGGCAGAGGTTTGGTGTGCGGGTTGTCGACCCGGAACGCGGTCACGCCGTGGGCGATCCACACCTCCAGCACCCGCAGGATCTCCTGGTAGATGCCCTCGGGGTCGTTGTCGAAGTTCAGCGGGTAGATGTCCTGGTACTTCTTGGGTGGGTTCTCCGCATAGGCGATCGAGCCGTCCACGCGCGTGGTGAACCACTCGGGGTGCTCGGTGACCCACGGGTGGTCGGGGGAGCACTGCAGCGCGAGGTCGAGCGCGACTTCCAGGCCCAGCCGGCGGGCCCGGGCGACGAAGTCGTCGAAGTCGTCGAAGGTGCCCAGATCGGGGTGGATCGCGTCGTGCCCGCCGTCCGCGGAGCCGATCGCGTACGGCGACCCGGGGTCGCCGTCGACGGTCTCGAGGGAGTTGTTGCGGCCCTTGCGGTTCGTCGACCCGATCGGGTGTACCGGGGTCAGGTAGACGATGTCGAAGCCCATCGTGGCGATGCCGGGCAGTCGGGCGGCGGCCGTCGCGAAGGTCCCCGAGGTCCAGCGGCCGGTCAGGGCGTCGTAGGTGGCGCCCTCGCTGCGCGGGAAGAACTCGTACCAGGCTCCGGCGAGCGCGAGCGGGCGGTCCACGACGAGCGGGTAGGTCGCGGAGGCGGAGACCATGTCGCGCAGCGGCGTGCGGGCCAGCAGCGCATGGACCTCAGGGCCCGTCGCGACCGCCAGGCGCGCCAGCGGGGCTTGGCTGGCATCCGCGAGCGCGACGGCGACGCCGCGCAGTGCGGCCGCGTCGTCGGCTCCGAGCTCCGAGCGCGTGGCCGCGCGCGTGAACAGGGCCTCACCCTCGGCGAGCATGAGGTCGACGTCGATGCCCGCCTCGATCTTGATCCGGGCGTCGTGCTCCCAGGTGCCGTAGGGGTCGGACCAGCCTTCGACGAGCAGACCCCACGCGCCGGGGGCGTCGGGGACGAGCTCGGCGCGGAACCGGTCGAGGCCAGGGGCGATGTCGACCATCGCGGCCGTGTGGCGCTCCCCGGTCGGGGACACCAGGACCGCGGTCGCGGCGACGGCGTCGTGCCCCTCCCGGAAGACGGTCGCCTCGATCGGGACCACCTCGCCGACCACGGCCTTCGTGGGCCAGCGGCCCTCGTCGATCACCGGCGCGACGTCGAGCACGGGGATCCGGCCGATCGGCTGCGGCGATGCGGTGACCGGCGCGACGGCGTGCTCGACGGGTGCCCCTGCGCTGCGGGTGGCTGGGGCCGAGGCCCGCGTGACCGGGGGGGTCGGGCGTGAGACGACGGTGGGCTGGTCGGCGTCGGTCGCCGTCACGGGTGGCTTCGAGGAGCGCTTGGAGGTCACCTGACGAACCTACCGACTCCGGAGGGTCGATGACACTTGAATCGCGAGAGTTTCTCGGGCAACTTCACCGGCCCTCGGGGTCCGCGCGTGGCGTCGTGACCGGGACGATCGCCGCGCGATGACCGATGGTGACACCAGGGACCTTCGTGTCGCGATCCTGGTGTCGCGCGCGCTCCGCCGCTGGACGAGCAGCAACCGCGAGAACATGCCGATCTCTCGGTGTGAGTGTGACGCAGGCTACATCGGCGCTGAGTCCTAGGTCCCGCGTCTGTCACTTCCTGGGCCGATAGCGTGAAGTCATCGCACCACACCAAGTCCGGGATATCGAAAGCCCGGCATACTGAGGGGTATCAACATGTCTGCAGCAGTCGTCAAGGCCCGCAAGCCCGTCGCCATCATCGGCATCCTGTCGATGGTTGCCGGACTCGTCCTCATCATCGCCGGCGGGGTCGTCTGGGGAGTCATCACCAGCCAGCTCAAGGCCGAGGAGATCACCGTCTCGGCAGTGACCGAGGAGGACCCGGGCGCACTGGCCGGCAAGTCTGTCGCGGGTCCGTTCACGGCCTTCGCCCAGGCCAACGCGATCAACCACCACGCCCTCGCCGCAAGCAACAACCTCACCTACGCCGAGCTTGGCGAGAAGGTCACCGAGCTCAAGGCCGCGGACGCGGACGGCAACGCCGACGAGATCGAGACCCTCACCGCCCAGCGCGCCACGGTCATGAACGGTTCGTTCCTGCGGGCCTCGCTCTTCACCTCGGTCGTCTCCTACGGTGTCTCGGCCCTCGTGATGGGCCTGGGGCTCATGTTCATCCTCATCGGATGGAGCCTGACGGAACTCAACAAGGCGAAGACCGCGGTCGTCGTCGCCGAGGAGCGGGTCGCTCTGAAGGTCTGAACATCTACCCCCCGTCGCCGCTGACGGGACCGGATCGCACGAGGGCCCCCACCGCATGGTGGGGGCCCTCGTGCGTTGTGGGGTGGGCATCGCGGGACAGCGCCCAGATCAGCCCACCAGCTCCCGGTACCGCACCCGGGCCGCCACCACGGTGCGCAGCTGGCGGACGACGCCGCCGGTGAACTCGGTCCGGTAGGACGTGTCGGTCTGGATCGAGATGGCGAAGTACAGGCCGGTGAAGGTCGCGATCGCGACCGAGACCCGCAGCAAGGACTGGTTGAGGACCAGCTCGGTGCCCTGCAGCGTGATCGGCAGCGACCATCCGCCGCCCACCGCCCAGACCTCCTGGACCTCGGGGGTCACGGTGAGCACGCCGATGCCGACGAAGAAGACGAAGACCCCGGCGCACACGACCACCACCTGGAGCAGCTGGCTGGCCCCGATCATGACCCAGACGTTGATCCGCTGACCGCGCCCGAGCGGTGCCAGGTCGTCCGCATCTGGCACGTCGGTGGTCGCCTGGGCGAGCGCGGCCCCGGCCTCCGACGGCAGGCGAAGGCCGACGAGCACGATGATGAGCGCGGCGAACAACAGGCCGAGCACCACGGACGACACCGTGGGCACCCGGTCGAAGACCTGCCACACCTCGGCGTTGTAGAACAGCACAAGAGAGAAGATGAGCAGCGGCGGCAGCAGTCGCACGAGCCGCAGCAACGACGACCCGAGCTCGTCGACAGCGCGCGCCATCCCCCACCACAGGGTCGAGAGCAGCCCGTACTGGACCGTGAACCAGGTCAGGGCGAGGACCGTGACGTTCATCGTCGCCGTCGCCAGGGCAGCCGCCCACTGCCCGCCGAAGAGCAGCGGCAGCAGCGCCGGCGCCAGCACGAAGAACGTCAGCTCCGGGGCAGCGATCTCCTGCGGCAGGGTCGACCAGGACCGCCCGCGCACCCGGTTGAGCGCGATGTATCCACTCGTGACCACGACGACCCCGCCGAGCACCGCGAGAACGTTCGCGGTCATCGACCACGACCGGTTGACCGCCCCCGAGAGCTGGGCGAGCAGCACGAGGAGAAGGAACGGCGCGGCCCGGCCGAACACGTCCCGGCCCAGCGTGTGTCCCTGCACGAGCATGGGCAGGCCGTTGCGCCGGAAGACGCGCTCGCAGTCGGCGACCGCTGCGAGCTCGGTACGGTCGGCGACCGTCACAGGGCGTCGTCGAGGTAGGCGAGGTAGACGTGGATGGTCAGCGGCTCGAGCTGGACCGTCACCCCCGCCGCGAGGCTCGTCCCGCGCCCGTCCGGCCCAGCCTCCCGCTCGGCCGGGCTCTCCCACGAGCTGTCCCAGGCGAGCGTCCAGCTGCGGGTGCTGTTCCCGCGCCCGGCGAGCACGACGTCGACCGGGTCGAGCGTGCCGTTGAGGACGACCAGCACGTGGGAGTCGTCGATATCGTCGGTCGTGCGCTCGGCACGTTCCCGGCGCAGCATCTGCACGATCCGCATCCCGGAGTCGTGCCACTGCGCGTGCGAGACCGGCTGCCCGCAGCCGTCGTACCAGGCGAGGTCCGGCTGGGTGGGCTCGTCATGGGGCTGGGGGTGGCCGAGGAAGAACTCGTCGACCCGCAGTGCGAGGTGGTCGCGGCGCAGGGCCAGCAGGAACCGCGTCGTGGCGAGCAGGTCCTTGCGCCACGGCGAGAGGTTCCAGCTGATCCAGGACAGGTCGTTGTCCTGGCAGTAGGCGTTGTTGTTGCCGTGCTGGGTCCGGCCGATCTCGTCGCCCGCGGTGATCATCGGGGTCCCTGCGGACAGCAGCAGCATGCCCATGAGGTTGCGGATCGAGCGGCGGCGCAGCTGGGCGATCACCATCGCGGGGGAGTCAGCCGGGACGGGGCCCTCGACACCGTGGTTCCAGGACCGGTTGTCGTTGCTGCCGTCCTGCCCGTTCTCGCCGTTGGCCTGGTTGTGCTTGTGCTCGTAGGCCGCGAGGTCGGCCAGCGTGAACCCGTCGTGCGCGGTGACGTAGTTGACCGAGGCGATCGGCCCCCGGATCAGCGGCGGGTCGCCGTGCCCGAAGAGGTCGGCCGACCCGGCGAGCCGGGTCGCCAGCTCGCGGACACCGTGACCGGCCCGGCCGTGCGCGGCGGCCGCCGGGTCGGAGAGCCAGAACGACCGGATGGCATTGCGGAACCGATCGTTCCACTCGGCCATCGGCGGGGGGAAGTGCCCCGTCTGCCAGCCGCCCATCCCCACGTCCCACGGCTCGGCGATGAGCTTGAGCTGGTTGATCACCGGGTCGGTCTGCAGGGCGACGAGGAAGGGGTGGTTGGAGGTGAAGCCGGCGCCGTCGCGGCCCAGCGTGACCGCGAGGTCGAAGCGGAAGCCGTCCACCCCGACCTCCTGCGCCCAGTACCGCAGCGAGTCCAGCGCCAGCTGGACCACTCGTGGGCGGCGGAAGTCGAGGGAGTTCCCGCAGCCGGTGACGTCGACCAGCCGGGCCGGTGCGCCGCCGTCGTGCAGGTAGTAGGCGGAGTTGTCCAGGCCGCGCCAGCTGACCTGCTGCCCGGGCTCCCCGCCCTCGCAGGTGTGGTTGTAGACGACGTCGAGCACAACTTCCAGGCCTGCCTCGTGGAGCAGGTGGACCATGCCCTTGACCTCGTCGAGCACCGCGCCGGGGCCGGCCGCCTGCGCGGCCGCCGTCGCGTACGGGGCGTGCGGGGCGAAGAACCCCAGCGTGTTGTAGCCCCAGTAGTTGCTCAGACCCTTGGCGATCAGGTGCGGTTCTGAGACGAAGGCGTGGATCGGGAGCAGCTCGATCGTCGTCACGCCGAGGTCCACCAGGTGCGCGATCGTGGCCGGGTGCGCCAAGCCTGCGTACGTCCCACGCAGGTGCTCCGGGACGGCCTCGAGCTTCTGGGTCAGGCCGCGCACGTGCGCCTCGTAGATGACGGTGTCCCGCCAGGCGACGTTCGGACGGCGCACCGGCGGGTGGTGGTGGCGCGGCCCCACGACGACCGAGAGCGGTACGTGACCGAGGGAGTCGCGATCGTCGGGCGCGCCGTCGGGGTCTCCGGTGATCGCGTTCGTGACCGGGTCGAGCGTGGCGACGTGACCATAGCTGACCGGTCCGTAGTCGAGCTCGCCCACCAGCCCGCGTGCGTACGGGTCGACGAGCAGCTTGGCAGGGTTGTGCCGCAGCCCCGCGCGGGGGTCCCAGGGGCCGTGGGCGCGGAAGCCGTACCGCTGCCCCTCGTGCACCCCGGGGACATACCCGTGCCAGACGCCGTAGCTCTGCTCCACGAGGGGGATGCGACGCTCGGTGAACCGCGGGATCGTGCCCACCGCGCCGCCTGGCTGCGCCGAATCGGAGACCGGGTCGATGAGGCACAGGTCGACACCCGTGGCGTGCGAGGCCAGGACCGAGACCCTGACCCCACCGCCGTGCAGGTGGACACCGAACGGGGGGACTGGTCCGTGGACGGAGGCGGCGGTCGTGTCCTTCATATCCGCTATTCTGACGCCCCCGTCGCCAAACCCGTGCACGCCCGGACCAGATGTCACCCGCATGTGCACGCGTTGTAGGCTGCACACGACTTGTCGCGATGGAAAGAGAGCCGCCTGCTATGAGGATCGTTGTCCCCGTGAAGCACGTCCCCGATATCCACTCCGATCGACACCTCACCGATGCGGGACGGGTCGCCCGAGGATCCGACGACGGCACGCTCAACGAGCTCGACGAGAACGCGATCGAGGCGGCCCTGCAGCTCGTCGAAGCGCTCGACGACGGAGAGCGCGCCACGAGCGAGGTCGTGGCGATCACCGTGGGACCGGCCGACGCCGATGCCGCCCTGCGCAAGGCCTACCAGCTCGGCGTGGACCGCGCCGTCCGCCTGAGCGACGACGCGCTCGCCGGGTCGGACGTCTTCGGGACCGCGACGGCCATCGCCGCGGTCGTCCGCCGGCTTGAGGCCGACGGACCCGTGGACCTCGTCATCACCGGCATGGCGGCTCTGGACGGCCTCGCCTCGGTCGTCCCCGTGCTGCTCGCGGCCGAGCTCGGCCTGCCCCAGCTCACCCTCGCCTCGAAGCTGACCCTCGAGCACGGCCAGGTCGAGATCGTCCGCGACCTCGAGGGCGTGACGGAGGTGCTCACCGCGCCGGCCCCCGCGGTCGTGTCCGTGACCGACCACGTCAACACCCCGCGCTACCCGAACTTCAAGCTCATCATGGCCGCCCGCACCAAGGAGATCACGGTCTGGGATGTCGCCGCGGTGGGCCTGGATGCCTCCTCGGTGGGCGACGCCGGAGCGCGCACCCGCGTGCTCGCGAGCGCCCCGCGCCCGCCGCGCCCCGACGTGCAGCTGGTGACCGACAAGGGAGAGGGTGGGCTGGCGCTCGCTGACTTCCTTATCCGCAACGACCTCGTCTGACTCGCGAACGGACTGATCATGGCTGACTCCACCCCTGACCCCACGACTGCAGGACGCACCGTCCTCGTTGTCCTCGATCGCCCCGACCGCGGCCTGCGCTCACCGGCCCGCGAGCTCCTGACCATCGCGCGCGACCTGGGTGAGGTCACGGCCTTCGCGATCGCCGAGCCCTCGCAGGACGCCCTCGCCGAGCTCGGCGCCTACGGCGTCGGTCATGTGCTGGTGGCCGACATCGTCGGCGACTCGGCCGACGCCCACCTCGCCCACCTCACGCCGGTCGCCGCCGAGGCGCTCGTCGCCGCGGTTGCCTCGACCGGGGCCGACGTCGTGCTGCTGTCCTCCTCCTTCCTCAACCGCGAGGTCGGGGCCCACCTCGCCCACGCCATCGGTGCCGGGCTGGTCCTGGACACCTCTGCGGTCTCCGTGGGGGAGCAGGGCCTGGTCGGTGACAAGCGCGTCTTCGCCGGGTCCTGGGACGTCTCCTGTGCGGTGACGACCGCTGCGGCCGTGGTGACCGTCCGGGCGAACGCCGTCGTCGCGGCCCCGGCTGCGGAGCCCGTCGTGGTGCAGGTCGACCGCATCGACATTCACCCGAGCGCCGCCGCGACCGCGACGGTCCTCGTCTCGCGCACCGAGCACGCCCAGCCCGAGGGCGGCTCCGGCCGCCCTGCGCTCGCCGAGGCGGCCTACGTCGTCGCCGGCGGTCGGGGCACGCTCGGGGACTTCGCCCCGGTCGAAGACCTCGCCGACGCCCTGGGCGCAGCGGTCGGCGCGACGCGCGACGCGGTCGACGAGGGCTGGGTCACCCACGACGCGCAGATCGGTCAGACCGGCGTGACGATCGCCCCTCGGGTCTACATCGGCGCGGGCATCTCCGGCGCCCCGCACCACCGGGGTGGCATGCAGGCCTCCGGTGTGATCATCGCGGTCAACAACGACCCGGACTCCCCGATCTTCGAGATCGCGGACTTCGGCGTCGTCGGCGACCTCGCCGAGGTCCTTCCGCAGGCGGCGCAGGCGATCCGGGCGCACAGGGGCTGATCACGCCCGACGACGGAGGGGATGCAGCCGGGTGCGTCGAGGCGGGCGGGCCGGCTGAAGGCTCAGCCGCAGTCCGGCCGCCCGCGGGCGGCTCGTAGACTGGTGACCGTGACCCCGACTCCCACCGCCTACCTCGACCACGCGGCGACGACCCCCATGTCGCCGGCCGCGATCGAGGCCTTCACCGACCAGCTCGCGGTGGCTGGCAACCCGTCGTCGCTGCACTCGGCCGGTCGCGCCGCCCGGCGCGTGGTCGAGGAGTCCCGGGAGCAGGTCGCCGCGGCGCTCGGCGCCCGTCCCAGCGAGGTCATCTTCACGGGCGGCGGCACGGAGGCCGACAACCTGGCCATCAAGGGCCTGTTCTGGTCCCGGCGGGTGGCCAACCCCCAACGACGACGCATCCTGGTCTCCGCCGTCGAGCACCACGCGGTCCTCGACCCGGCCTTCTGGATGGCCGAGCACGCCGGCGCCGAGATCGTCCTGCTCGCGGTGGACTCCCGTGGGGTGCTCGACGTCGAGGCGTTGCGCGCCGAGCTCGCCGCGCACGGCCCCGAGACCGCCCTCATCTCCGTCATGTGGGCCAACAACGAGCTCGGCGCGATCCAGCCGATCGCCGACGTCGTCGCGGCGGCCCGGCCCTTCGGCGTGCCGGTGCACTCCGACGCGGTCCAGGCCGCAGGCCAGATCCCCGTCGACTTCGCCGCGAGCGGCCTGGACGCACTGACCCTCACCGCGCACAAGCTCGGCGGCCCGGTCGGCGTCGGCGCTCTGCTGGCCCGCCGAGACCTTGCGCTCACGCCCGTGCTGCACGGCGGCGGGCAGGAGCGCGGGGTGCGCTCGGGGACGCTCGACGCGGCCGGGATCCGGTCTTTCGCCGCCGCCCTGACCGAGGCCGTCGCACTGATGCCCGCCACGACAGCGCGCCTGGTGGCGCTGCGGGACCGGCTGATCGCGGGCGTCCGGGACCGGGTCCCCACGGCCACGCTGCGCGGGCCGGATCCTGCTGCTGACGGTGCCGGGCTCCGCCTGCCAGGCAACGCCCACTTCACCTTCGCCGGCTGCGAGGGCGACTCGCTGCTCTACCTGCTCGACTCCGCCGGTGTGCAGTGCTCGACCGGGTCTGCCTGCCAGGCGGGTGTTCCCCAGCCGTCCCACGTGCTGCTCGCGACGGGGGTGGGGGAGGAGGACGCGCGCGGTGCGCTGCGCTTCTCCCTCGGCCACATCTCGACCGACGCCGACGTCGACCTGCTGCTCAGTGTTCTGCCCGGTGTGGTCGACCGGGCCACCGCCGCGGGCCTGGCCTCGGCGGGAATCGGATTGAGCCGCAACCGCGGCACACAGGAGGTGCGCTGATGCGGGTTCTTGCCGCGATGTCCGGAGGTGTCGACTCTGCGGTCGCCGCCGCACGTGTGGTCGACGCCGGGCACGAGGTGGTCGGCGTCCACATGGCGCTCTCGCGCAACCGCAACCAGTTCCGCACCGGGTCCCGGGGCTGCTGCTCGATCGAGGACGCGGGCGACGCCCGCCGCGCCGCGGACATCCTCGGCATCCCCTACTACGTGTGGGACCTGTCGGAGAAGTTCGAGGACACGGTCGTGGCGGACTTCCTCTCCGAGTACGCCGCCGGGCGCACGCCCAACCCGTGCGTGCGGTGCAACGAGCACATCAAGTTCGAGGCCCTGCTGGACAAGGCGACGGCCCTCGGGTTCGACGCCGTCGCGACCGGCCACTACGCCCAGGTGATCACCCGCACCGGCGCCGACGGCGCCGACATCCGTGAGCTGCACCGCTCGCCCAACACCGCCAAGGACCAGTCCTACGTGCTGGCCGTGATGGGCCCGTCGCGTCTCGCGCGCGCCATGTTCCCGCTCGGGGCATACGAGACCAAGGACGAGGTGCGAGCCGAGGCCGCCGCCCGCGGGCTGAGCGTGTCCAACAAGCCGGACTCCTACGACATCTGCTTCGTGGCCGACGGCGACACCCAGGGCTTCCTGCGCGACCACCTGGGCTCCAAGCCCGGTGACATCGTCGACACCGACGGAACCATCATCGGCGCGCACGACGGCGCGTACTCCTACACGGTCGGCCAGCGCAAGGGCCTGTCGATCGGTCGCCCGGCGGCCGACGGCAAGCCGCGCTACGTCCTGGACGTCCAGCCGGTCTCCAACCGGATCGTCGTCGGCCCGGCCGAGATGCTCACGGTCGACCGGATCACGGGCGACCAGAGCGTCTGGCTGGCCGACGACGTGCTCGCCGCGGCGGGTCTCGACGAGCAGGGGTCGGCCTTCTTCGACGCCGAAGTCCAGGTGCGCGCGCATGGCGAACCGGTGCCCGCTCGGGTCCGCGCTGTCGCTGACGCCACGGGACCTGCGGGCCGGATGGAGGTCGAGCTCCCGGGGGAGACCCTGCGCGGCGTCGCCGCCGGGCAGTCCCTCGTGGTCTACCTGGGGACCCGGGTGCTGGGCCAGGCGACCGTGGTGAGCTCGGGGTGGAGTGGCGCGCCCGCCGCCGCGGCTGGTGCCACAACCGCCGTGCACTCCGCGTGACCGGCGCCAGCGGGCCGGGCGTCTGGCCCGGCATCGACTCCCTCGAGGCCTACCTGACGATCTTCGGTGACCTCGCCGAGGTACCCGAGGGCGTCCGCGGACTGCCGTTCGTGGCCCAGCTGCCCGCGCGCGGCGCCGGTGCGCTGCCCGTGGCACGGACCGCCGCGCTGCTCGCGGACATGCCGGTCGAGCTCGGCCCGCACGGCTGGAAGCTCAGCGACCACCCCGGCATGGACCTCGACCGGGCCAAGTCCTTGCTGCGCGAGGACCTCGACGCCCTGGCTGTCGCCGGACACGGCTACTCCGGCCCGATCACGGTCCAGGTCGTCGGCCCGTGGACGCTCGCGGCCACCCTCTATCTCGCGCGCGGGGACAGGGTGCTCGCCGACCGCGGCGCCGTCGCCGAGCTGGCCGGGTCGCTGGCCCTGGGGATCGGCGAGCACGTGGCGGCCGTCCGCGCGCAGGTCCCCGGCGCCCAGGTGACCGTCCAGGTGGACGAGTCCCTGCTCGGTCAGGTCGCCGCGGGCGTCATCCCCACCTTCTCCGGATACTCCCGGCTGCGCGCAGTCCGCGGCCCCGACCTCCTCGACGCCCTGAGCCCCGTGCTCGAGGCCGCCCGCGCCGCCCAGGCGCGCAGCGTGGTCCATGTCGGTCAGGCGTGGGTCGGCATCGCCCCGGTCGTGCTCGCTGGGGCCGACGCCGTGGGCGTTGAGCTCGGCGCCGTGACCGACGGACCCGCCTGGAACGAGCACGGCTGGGAGCTGGTGGCCCGGGCGATCGAACGCGGCACGCAGCTGTGGGCGGGCCTGCCGCCCGCGACCGTCTCCCAGTGTGCTGGGACCGACGTGCGCGGCCTCGCCGACCTGGTCAGCGTGCCGTGGCGGCGGATGGGCCTGCCTCTGTCCGGCCTCGACGACGTCGTGCTCACCTCGGCCGGGTCCGCTGCGACCCTGGCTGCCTCCGGCACGCCCGACGCCGCGCGCGGCGCCCTGGGATCGGTCGTCCGAGCCGCCGCGATCCTCGCCGAGCGGGCGGCCGGCTAGCGGTCGCTGCGTCTCGTCCGCCCGATCGCCCGATGACCCGCGGCTATGATCCTTCAAGTGCCCAGACTCCTCGCCGACACCACGCCGCTGCGCGTCTCACCGGCCTTCCGCAGGCTGTGGTGGGGGCTAGGGATCTCCAACCTCGGCGCCCAGCTGACAGTTGTTGCGGTCGGGCTGCAGGTCTACTCCCTCACCCGTTCGACCCTGGCGGTCGGGGTGCTCGGCATCTGCGCGCTCGTCCCTCTCGTTGTCCTCGGGCTGTATGGCGGGGCGCTCGTGGACGCCTACGACCGTCGCAAGGTCGCGCTCATCGCCTCCTCGGTCCTGTGGGTCGTCACGATGGCGCTCGCCGCTCAGGCCTGGCTCGGCGCGGACTCGGTCAACGTTCTCTACGCGCTCGTCGCACTCCAGTCGGCGGCCTTCGCCGTGAACAACCCGGCACGCTCGGCGATCATCCCGCGCCTGCTGGACCCTAAGCTGCTGCCGGCCGCCAACACGCTCATGACCATCACCTGGAACGTCGCGCTGACGATCGGCCCGTTGGCCGCCGCGCTGATCGTGAGCCGGTGGGGCTACGGCATCGTCTACACGGTCGACGTCCTGTGCTTCACAGCCGCGCTGTGGGCGCTCGTCCAGCTGCCCGGCATGCCGCCGGAGCCCTCGCACGGTGGGGACGCGGGCGACGAGCCGTCCTTGGACGGCCCCAAGCGGGTCGGCCTGTCCTCTGTCCTGGAGGGCCTGCGCTACCTCGCGACCCGACCCAACGTCCGCATGACCTTCCTCGTCGACCTGGCCGCGATGATCTTCGCCATGCCCCGGGTGCTCTTCCCGGCCATCGGCGTCGTCATCCTCGGGGGCGGGGCGACGACGACGGGTGCGCTCACTGCGGCCCTCGCCGTCGGCGGGCTGCTCGCCGGGCTGTTCTCCGGCGGCCTGACCCGGGTCCACCGCCAGGGCGTGGTGATCATGTGGGCGATCATCGCCTGGGGCCTGTCGGTCGCGGGCTTCGGCATGGTTCTCGTGCTTGCCGGACGCTCCAACCCCGATCAGGTGCTCGTCGTCGCGCTCGTCGGGGCCCTCGTCATGCTCGTGCTGTGCGGGGCGTCCGACGCGATCAGCTCGGTATTCCGTCAGACGATCCTGCAGTCCGCGACCCCGGACGACATGCGCGGCCGGCTCCAGGGTGTCTTCATCGTCGTCGTCGCCGGTGGGCCACGCCTGGGCGACCTCGTGCTCGGTGCGCAGTCGTCCTGGTGGGGAGAGGGATGGGCGGCCGTCGTCGGCGGCTTGACCTGCGTCGTCGTGCTCCTGCTCCTGTTGCGCTGGCAGCCGCGGCTGCTCTCCTACGACGCACGCCATCCCGAGCCGTAGCGCGGGGTGGCGTGGGACGCGGGGCGACGGCGCCTCAGACGAGCCGCTCCCACAGGAAGCGATATGCGAGGGCCTGCATGTGAGCGGCCTGGGAGTTGTTGGCCGCACCGCCGTGACCGCCCTCGATGTTCTCGTAGTACGTCACGTCCTTGCCCGCCTCGATCATCGCCGCGGCCAGCTTGCGGGCGTGCCCGGGGTGCACCCGGTCGTCCTTGGTCGACGTCGTGAACAGCACCGGCGGGTACTCCCGGCCCGCATCGAAGAGGTGGTACGGGGAGAACGTCTGGATGTACGCCCACTGCTCGGGCACGTCCGGGTCGCCGTACTCGGCCATCCAGGACGCTCCGGCCAGCAGGTGGGAGTAGCGCTTCATGTCCAGCAGCGGGACCTGGATGACGACGGCCCCGAAGAGCTCGGGGTACTGGGTGAGCATGTTGCCGGTGAGCAGCCCACCGTTCGAGCCGCCCTGCACGCCCAGGTGCGCGGGCGACGTGATCCCGCGGGCCACGAGGTCCTTGGCCACCGAGGAGAAGTCCTCGTAGGCGCGGTGCCGGTTCTCCTTGAGCGCGAGCTGGTGCCAGCGCGGCCCATACTCCCCGCCTCCGCGGATGTTAGCGACGACGTACACCCCGCCGCGGGCCAGCCACGCCCGCCCCATGCCGCCGGAGTATCCGGGGGTGAGGGAGATCTCGAAGCCGCCGTAGCCGTAGAGCAGGGTCGGTGCCCTCCCATCGAGGGTGAGGTCTGCGCTCCGCACGACGAAGTACGGGATGCGGGTCCCGTCGTCAGACGTGGCGAAGTGCTGGTCGATCGTCAGGCCGTCGGCGTCGAAGAACGTCGGCATGGACTTGAGGAGCGCCGGCTGGGCGCCGTCGTCGCCCACGGTTGTGATCGACAGCGTCGTGGGGGTCAGGTAGTCGGTCGCCACGAGCCACACGTCGTCGCTGTCGTCGGAGTCGACGGCCGAGACCTCGACCGTGCCGATCTCCGGCGCCCCCGTGAAGGCACTCCGCGGCCACGGCCCGGTCCCACCGGCGGGCGGCGTGAGCACGTGCAACCGGTTCTTGACGTCGTCGAGCACGTTGATCACCAGGTGGCCACGGGTCCACGTCGCACCGGCCAGGGAGGTCGTGGCGTCCGGGGCGAACAGCACCGTGAGCTCGCGGTCCCCGGCCAGGAACGCGTCGAAGTCTGCCGCGAGCAGGGAGCCGGAGACGTACGTCTCCTCGCCCACGGTCCAGTCGTCGCGGAGCTCGATGAGCAGCCACTCGCGCTTGACACCGACTTCAGCCGAGCGTGGCACGTCGATCTTCGTGAGCTGGTCGCCGGCGCCCAGGACAAAGAGCTCGGAGCTGTAGAAGGCCAACGACCGCGCGACGAAGTCGCGGACGAACCCGGGGGTGTGGCTGCGGAAGGCCGCGATGTACATGTCGTCGGCCTCGCCCTCGTAGAGGGTGGTGGCGGAGTCGAGAGGAGTGCCGCGGGTCCAGCGCTTGACGATCCGGGGGTAGCCCGACGGAGTGAGGGAGCCCTCGCCGAAGTCGGTGAAGACGTAGACGGTGTTCTCATCGATCCACGCCAGGTCGCCCTTGGCCTCGGGGCGGAAGAATCCGCCGTCCTCGGGGGCCACGAACGCCTTGGTGTGGAGGTCGAACTCCCGCGTGACATCGGCGTCGGACCCGCCGGGGGACAGGCTGACCAGGGCCTTGCGGTAGTCCGGGCGCAGCACCTGCGCGCCGTGCCAGACCCAGCTGGTGCCTTCGTCTGCGCCGAGCGCGTCGATGTCGAGGACCGTCTCCCACTCCGGGTCGGACGTGCGGTAGGAGGCGAGCGTGGTCCGCCGCCACAGGCCCTGGGGGTGGTCGGCATCCTTCCAGAAGTTGTAGAAGAGCTCACCGATCCTGGAGACGCCGGGGATCTTCGCGTCGGAGTCCAGGACCGCGCGGATCTCGTCCTCGGTGGCCGCGAATGCCTCGGTCGCGGCGACACTCGCCGCGGTGGCGGCGTTGCGCTCGCGGACCCAGGCGAGCGCCCGCTCGCCCTCGACCTCCTCGAGCCAGAGGTGCGGGTCGGTCGGCGCGGTGGCGGCAGGTGATCCTGACAGTGCGGTGGCCTCAGAGTTCATGTGACCACTGTAGGTTCTGCCGCCGACACGGGGCCGGCCTCTGCGGGCGATCCCCGCAGATGTCGCAGGTTCGCGCGATGATGTACCCGTGAGTGAACAAGCCCCTGCCACGACTGCCGACGACGTAACCCCAGCATCGAGCGAGGCGCACCATGCCTGGACCGAGCTGGCCGAGCAGATCGAGGCCCACCAGTTCGCCTACTATGTGCGCGACGCCCCGACGGTGTCCGACGCCGAGTACGACACCCTCCTGCGAGCCCTCGACGCGCTCGAGACGGCCCATCCCGAGCTGCGCACCCCGGATTCCCCGACCCAGCGGGTCGGGGGCACGTTCTCGACCGACTTCGCGGCGGTCGACCACGTCGAGCAGATGCTCAGCCTGGACAACGCCTTCAACACCGAGGACCTCGCGGCCTGGGCCGAGCGCGTGCACCGCGAGATCGCCGCGACCGAGGTGCACTACCTGTGCGAGGTCAAGATCGACGGCCTCGCGATCGCCCTCCTGTATGAGAAGGGCAGGCTCGTGCGGGCGGCGACCCGCGGCGACGGGCGCACCGGGGAGGACGTGACGCTCAACGTCCGGACGATCGAGTCCGTGCCCAAGACCCTCGGCGGGGACCCCGCCATGCACCCGGACCTCATCGAGATCCGCGGCGAGGTCTTCATGCTCACGGACCAGTTCGCCGCCCTCAACGAGGCGCAGGTCGCCGCCGGCAAGGCGCCGTTCGCCAACCCGCGCAACGCCGCGGCCGGGTCGTTGCGCCAGAAGAACCCGAAGATCACCGCGAGCCGTCCGCTGCGGATGTACGCCCACGGCGTCGGCGCGCTGCACTGGCAGGCGGGTACGCCGTCGTCGCTCCAGCGTCAGTCGGACGCCTATGCGCTCCTGGAGTCCTGGGGGGTTCCGGTCTCCGGCCACAACCGGGTGGTCACCGGGCTCGACGGGGTGCAGGAGATGATCGACTACTACGGCGTGCACCGCCACGACATCGAGCACGAGCTCGACGGGATCGTCATCAAGGTCGACGAGCTCGCCCTGCAGCGCCAGCTGGGGGCGACCAGCCGCGCGCCGCGGTGGGCCATCGCGTACAAGTACCCGCCCGAAGAGGTCAACACCAAGCTGCTGGACATCCGGGTCAACGTCGGCCGCACCGGGAGGGTGACGCCCTTCGGCGTCATGCAGCCGGTCCTGGTCGCCGGGTCAACGGTCGAGATGGCGACCCTGCACAACGGTAGCGAGGTCAAGCGCAAGGGCGTGCTCATCGGTGACACCGTCGTGCTGCGCAAGGCGGGGGACGTCATCCCGGAGATCGTCGGCCCGGTCGTCGATCTGCGCGACGGCTCCGAGCGTGAGTTCGAGATGCCCACGCACTGCCCCTCCTGCGGCACGCTCCTCGCGCCGGCGAAGGAGGGCGACGTCGACATCCGCTGCCCCAACCAGCGGTCCTGTCCCTCTCAGCTGCGCGAGCGGGTGGCGCACCTGTCGGGCCGTGGAGCCTTCGACATCGAGGCGATGGGCTGGGAGGCCGCGATCGCGCTCGTCGATCCCGAGTTCAACCGGCCTGAGAGCGCCGACGAGGCCGGGATCGAGCGTCAGGTGCCGGTCCTGGCCACCGAGGCCGGGTTCTTCGACCTCACCGCCGGTGACCTCGAGACCGTCAAGGTCTGGCGTCAGAAGAAGGTCAAGGGCGTCGTCACCGACGTCTGGGAGCAGGTGCTCTTCTTCTGGACCAAGCCCACGGCCAAGACGCCGTCGAAGCCCTCGGCCACGACGGTCACGTTTTTCAACGAGCGCGAGAAGGCCAAGTCCCAGCCGCTGTGGCGGGTCCTGGTCGCCCTCTCCATCCGCCACGTGGGCCCGACGGCGGCCCGCGCGCTGGCCACCAACCTCGCCTCGATGGACGCGATCATCGACGCCACGGAAGATCAGCTAGCCGCGACCGAAGGGGTCGGCCCCACGATCGCCGGGGCGGTCCGGGAGTGGTTCGGGGATACGAGGTTCCCCGAGGATCCGGACAACTGGCACGGAGAGATCGTCGAGCGGTGGCGCGCGGCCGGGGTCCGCATGCAGGACGAGCGGGACTCCTCGATCCAGCGGACGCTCGAGGGCCTCACGATCGTGGTGACCGGGGGACTCGACGGCTTCAACCGCGACCAGGTCAAGGAGGCGATCATCGTGCGCGGCGGCAAGGCATCCGGGTCGGTGTCGAAGAAGACCGACTTCGTCGTGGTCGGCGAGAACGCCGGCTCCAAGGAGGCCAAGGCGCGCGAGCTGGGCCTGACCATCCTCGACGAGGCCGGGTTCGTGCGCCTGCTCGCCGAGGGGCCGCCGGCCGAGGACAAGCTGGCAGACGACGTCCTCGTAGAGGACGAACCGGCCGGAGAACCCGGAGCCGACGACTCAGCCCCGTGAGGCCCAGACCATGCCGCGCTCGATGACCGCGCGCAGGTCCGGGTTGACCAGGTCGGCCATGTGGTGGCCGGGGGCGCACACGAAGATGCGTCCCTCGCCCCACGTCCGCGTCCAGATCGCCGGACAGGTGAGCGGGTCGGTCCACGGGTCGCCGGGTCGAGGGTGGATCTGCGTCGTGGCCAGCACGTCGATCGCGGCGTCGGTCAGCACCCAGTACTGCTCGGAGTGCAGCGTGATCGAGGAGATCCCGGCCACCACGGGGTGGTCCGCGCGGTCGGGCTGCACGGTGATCGTGTGGTCGAGGAGGTCCCCGGGGTGCGCGGCGAACTGCGCGCCCATCATCTGCAGGTAGTCGGTGGCCAGCCGGAAGGAATCGATGATCCCCCCGTGCCAGCCGGCGAAGCCGGTGCCGGCGGCGACCGCGGTCCGCAGACCGCGCAGCTCGTCGGGCAGGATCTCGCCCATCGTCCAGCACTGCACGATGAGATCCAGGCCGGCCATGAGCTCGGCGTCGGCGTAGACCTCTAGGGAGTTCTCGACGATAACGTCGAAACCAGCCTCGATGAGGTGGGGGACGAACAGGTCGGTCGCGACCTCGGGGGAGTGGCCGGGCCACCCTCCCCGCACGACCAGAGCACGTCGCTGCGGCATGTTCATGAGTCCTCCGTTGGCGCTCATACGATCAGGGCATCGATCGCTGCAGGTGAGAGTACGTGATCGATCGCCATGGCGCTGGCACCCAGAACGCCGGCCCGTCCGTGTGTCCGGGACGAGACGATCCGGAGGTCCTGGGTCGCCAGCGGCAGCGACCGCTGATAGACGATCTCGCGGATTCCGGCAAGAAGGTGCTCGCCGGCGTCGGCCACGACCCCGCCGATGACGATCATCGACGGGTTGAGCAGGCTCACGCAGCCGGCCAGCACGGAACCGATGTCGCGGCCGGCCTGGCGGACGGCATGGCTGGCCGTGAGGTCACCGGAGCGGACGAGAGCGACGACGTCGGCCGAGCCGTCGGCATCGAGCCCGGCCTCGCGCAGGTTCTGGGCGATGGCCTGGCCGCTCGCGACGGCCTCGAGGCAGCCGAGGTTCCCGCAGCGGCACGGGACCTGGGACGGCGCGGGGGTCGCGATGTGTCCGATATCCCCGGCTGCGCCGCGTGCGCCTCGGCGGAGCTGGCCGTCGCTGATGATCCCGGCACCGATCCCGGTCGCGACCTTGACGAAGAGCAGGTCGCTCACCGCAGGCCAGGCGGTGCGGTGCTCCCCGAGGGCCATGATGTTGACGTCGTTGTCGACGAGCACAGCCGCGTCGAAGTGCCTCGACAGCACGGCCGGGACGTCGACGTCGTCCCACGCGGGCATGATCGGCGGGTTGATCGGCCGACCGGTTGAGTGCTCGACCGGACCGGGCAGCCCGACGCCGACGCTCACGAGGTCCGCGCGGGTGCGTCCGATGCCCGCGATGAGGTCGTCGGCGACGGTCATGACCCAGGCGAGCACGGCGTCGGGCCCGTCGGAGATCGCGATTGCGGCCTCGAGCTCGGCCAGGATGGTGGATCCGAGGTCGGTCACGGCGAGGTGCGCATGGGTCGCGCCGAGGTCGACGGCGAGCACGATCTTGGCGCTCGGGTTGAAGGCGAAGGTGGCCGGCGGGCGGCCGCCGGTCGAGCTCGCCTCGCCCGCGGGGGCGATGAGGCCGGCGGACATGAGCAGGTCGATGCGCGCCGCGATCGTGGAGCGTGCCTGGCCGGTGACCGCTGCCAGGTCCGCGCGGGTACGGGGTTGGCCGTCACGCAGCATCTGAAACATCTCTCCCGCGCCCGTGGGGCGGGGAGCGAATTTCAGCAGTTCCTCCATGGGCACAGTGAATCACGTGGCCTCTCGATCGGCTGTCACAGGCGGCTGTCACAGAACGGACAAGAAGCGTAGCGCTCTTCGGTGCTTCTGTTTGCCACTCTCTCAAGTTTTGAAACATCACGACCATGTAACGATTGAAAATCGTCCATCTTTTGATTGCGGATCGACAGAAGTTGAACTACATTCGGTCACATGGTCAACGTGGACCCCCAGCCGGAACCCCGGCCGCTCCTGCAGATGCAGGGCATCGTCAAGCAGTTTCCCGGCGCCCGTGCTCTTGACGGCGTCGATCTCGAGATCCTTCCCGGAGAGGTGCACTGCCTGCTCGGCCAGAACGGAGCCGGCAAGTCGACCCTCATCAAGGTTCTCGCCGGAGCCCATCAACCCGACGAGGGACAGATTCTCCTCGACGGCGCACCCGTCACGATCGCCCACCCGGTCGCCGCCCTCTCCCTCGGCGTGGCGACGATGTACCAGGAGCTCGACGTCGTCGACGGGCTGACCGTGACCGAGAACATCTTCCTCGGCCACGAGCTGGCCTCGGCCGGCTTCTCCCAGCGCCGGGCCGCGACCCGGCGCACCCGGGAGCTGCTCGCTCGCCTGGGGCACCCGGACATCTCCCCGCACAAGGAGGTCGGCCAGCTTTCCGCGGCTGGCAAGCAGATCGTCCAGATGGCTCGCGCGCTCTCCTACGACGCGCGGATCATCATCATGGACGAGCCCTCGGCGGTCCTGGACTCCGGGGAGGTGGCCAACCTCTTCCGGGTCGTGCGCGAGCTCACCCGTGAGGGGGTCGCCGTCGTCTACATCTCCCACCGCCTCGACGAGATCCGCCAGATCGGGGACCGCATCACCGTCCTCAAGGACGGCCGCACGGTCGCCCAGAACCTCGCGGTCGCCGACACCCCGACCCCCGACCTCATCCGTCTGATGACGGGTCGCAGCGTGGACCAGGTCTTCCCGCCGTCCACCCCCCCGACCCCGGACGCCGAGGTGCTCCTGCGCGTGGAGGGGCTTGGGCTCAAGGGGACCTTCCAGGACGTGTCCTTCGAAGTCCGAGCGGGCGAGGTGGTCGGCCTCGCCGGTCTCGTGGGTTCGGGCCGCTCGGAGATCCTCGAGACGGTGTACGGCGCCCGCGTGGCGACGTCGGGCACGGTCGAGATCGCCGGGCGCCGCATCCGCCGCGGCTCGGTGAGCTCCGCGGTCGGCGCAGGCATCGGCCTCTGCCCCGAGGAGCGCAAGAGCCAGGGCCTGCTCCTCGACGAGCCCATCTACCGCAACATCACCCTCTCCACCTTCACCCGGTTCGCGACCGCCGGGTTCCTCGACGAACGCGGCGAACGCCGCGCCGCCCGGGAGCAGGTGGAGGCCCTCGACCTCCGCCCCCACGACGTCGACCGCCACGTCCGGACCCTCTCGGGAGGCAACCAGCAGAAGGCCATGCTCGGGCGCTGGCTCGTGCACGGCTGCAAGGTCCTGCTCCTGGACGAACCGACCCGTGGGGTCGACGTCGGGGCCCGGTCGGAGATCTACACCCTCATTCGAGACCTCGCCGCCGCCGGAACCGCCGTCGTCGTCGTCTCGAGCGAGATCGACGAGGTCCTCGGGATGGCCGACCGCGTGCTGGTCGTCTCCGAGGGACGCGTCGTCTTCACCGGCCCCGCAGAGTCAATCGACGAGCACCAGGTGCTCGCACTGGTCATGGAAGGAAGTGCAGCGTGAGTGAGCAAGACGTCTTCGCCAAGCCCTCACCGTCGGGGGCCCCGGCCGCCAAGCCCGACGACGCGTCGGCCGTCGCGCCGTCGCGCAGGAAGCTGTTGAGCGGGTCCGCTGGCCGCAGCGTGGGACTCGTCGTGGCGCTCGTCGTGCTGTGCATCGTCGGGTACATCACCGGCGGCGAGCGCTTTGCGAGCTCCGACAACGCCATGACGATCCTGCGCCTCGCCGCGGCGCTGGGCGTGCTGAGCATCGGCATGACCTTCGTCATCACCGGAGGCGGGATCGACCTCTCGGTCGGCTCCGTCATGGGCCTGACTACGGTATGGGCCTCGACCCTGGCCACTCAGACCATGGCGCAAGACACCCATTGGATCGTCATGGTGGGGGTGGCGCTCGCGGTGGGAACCGCCTGCGGCCTCATCAACGGTGTGCTCGTGGCCTACGGGAAGGTGGTGTCCTTCATCGCGACGCTCGCCATGATGGTGGCTGCCCGCGGCCTCGCCGAGATGATCGCCAACCGACAGACCCAACAGGTCAAGGTCAAGCCGTTCCTGGAGTTCTTCCGGGCGAACATCCTGGGTATCCCCGCACTCGTCTGGATGTTTGTCCTCGTCGCGGTGGCCGGGTGGGTGCTCCTCAACCGGACCACATTCGGGCGGCGCACGATCGCGGTCGGCGGCAACCCCGAGGCAGCTCGTCTCGCCGGGGTCAACGTCAAGCGCCACACCATGTACCTCTACGGGCTGGCTGGCCTGAGCGCCGGGATCGCCGGGGTCATGATGCTCGTCCGTACGACGGCCGGGTCCTCGACCACCGGCACGGGCTACGAACTTGACGCGATCGCGGCTGTGGTCGTGGGCGGCACGCTGCTCATCGGCGGCCGCGGGACCATCGGCGGCACCGTCCTCGGCGTGCTGATCTTCACCACGCTGACCAACGTCTTCACCCTCAACAACATGTCCACCTCGGCGCAGTCGGTGGCCAAGGGCGTCATCATCGTCGTCGCCGTCCTGCTCCAGCAGCGCTTCGCGGCCCGCGGCCGGGCCACCTGAGCGGGTCACCAGCCCGCTCACCCTGACTTTTCGTCAGCATTCGCACCAGAATCCACCATCAGAACCACCCAGCACCACCCACCATCACAGCGCAGCACCAGACCGGATCAAAGGAGATTTCCATGTCTGCTCGTCTCACTACCCCCCGCCGCCGCAGGCTTCTCAGCCTCACGGCGACCGCGGCCTTCGGCGCGCTCGTGCTGGCCGGCTGCACCTCGAACGAGGCCCCCAAGGCCGAGGAGCCCGCCGCCTCGAGCGCCCCCGGAGCCACGTCCGACAACGGCAGCGGCAACGACGTCGCCGGCGACAAGGTTGTCATCGGCTTCTCCGCTCCGGCCGCTGACCATGGCTGGATGGGCGCGATCACCTCGGCGGCCAAGGCCGAGGCCGCCAACTACCCCGACGTCGAGCTTCGCGTCGCTGAGGGCACCAACGATGTCAGCCTGCAGATCGCCCAGATCGAGACCTTCATCAACGACAAGGTCGACGCCATCGTGCTGCTGCCCTTCGACGGCGCAGCGCTGACCGAGGTCGCGACCCAGGCGATGAACGCCGGGATCGTCGTGATCAACGTCGACCGCGAGTTCTCGAGCCCCTTCGCCGCACGCACCACGGTGCTCGGCGACAACTACGGCATGGGCGTGAGCGCCGGCACCTACGTCTGCGGTGAGCTCGGCGGAAATGCCGATGCCGTGGTCGCCGAGATCGCGGGGATCGACTCTCTCCCGCTTACCCAGGACCGGAGCCAGGGCTTCGCGGACGCGCTCGCGGACTGCGGGCTCAAGGTCTCCAACCGCGTGGCCGCGGACTTCACCGTCCAGGGCGGGGAGTCGGCGACAGCGAACCTGCTCCAGGCGGCTCCGAAGATCGACGCCATCTGGAACCACGACGACGACCAGGGCGTCGGCGTCCTCGCCGCGATCGAGAGCGCCGGGCGTGACGAGTTCTTCATGGTCGGCGGGGCCGGTTCGGCCGACGTCATGGAGTCCATCAAGGCCGGCGACTCCGTCCTGCAGGCGACGGTCGTCTACCCCTCGACCCAGGCTGCCGACGGCATCAAGCTCGCCCGGCTCATCGTGCAGGGCAAGTCGATGAACGACCTGTCCTCCCTCGGGGTGCCGCGCCAGGTGCAGCTCTTCGCACCCGTCGTCACCAAGGACAACGTCGACCTCTACCTCCCGTCCGCCTTCCAGTCCTGATCCATCACTGAGAACCGGGCCGGATCCGGTCCGCGGCACACTGCCGCGCACCGGGCTCCGGCCCGTGGAAGGGAGTCCCACCATGTCTGACCATGTGTCTGACACCGAGCGCCCCCGCCTCGGTGTCGGGATGGTCGGCCACTCCTTCATGGGTGCAGCGCACTCACAGGCGTGGCGGACGGCACCACACTTCTTCGACCTGCCGATGCGTACAGAGATGACCACGGTGGCCGGCCGCCGCCTGGCGACCGGCCAGGCGGCCGCGGACCGGCTCGGCTGGCTGGGCGCCGACCCGACGTGGCAGTCGCTCGTGGCCCGCGACGACGTCGACCTCGTCGACATATGCACCCCTGGGAACACGCACGCGGAGATCGCGATCGCGGCCCTGGAGGCCGGCAAGCACGTGCTCTGCGAGAAGCCGCTCGCCAACTCGGTCGCCGAGGCAGAGCTCATGGTCGCCGCGGCCGACAAGGCTGCGGCCCACGGCGTCATGGCGATGGTGGGCTTCACCTATCGCCGCGTCCCGGCGGTCCAGCTGGCCCGCCAGCTGGTCGCCCAGGGCCGGATCGGCACGGTGCGCCACGTGCGGGCGCAGTACCTGCAGGACTGGCTCGCCGACGAGGACACCCCGCTGTCCTGGCGGCTGGACCGGTCGCAGGCGGGATCGGGTGCACTCGGAGACATCGGCGCGCACATCATCGACCTCACGCAGTTCATCACCGGGGAGGCCATCGTCGGAGTCTCGGGTCTGCTCGAGACGTTCGTGACCGAGCGCCCCGTGGCCCAGGAGTTCTCGGGGCTGTCCGGGGTGGCCGGGACCGAGCGCGGCCCCGTCTCCGTGGACGACGCCGCGGCCTTCCTCGCGCGCTTCTCCTCGGGAGCGATGGGCGTCTTCGAGGCCACCCGCTTCGCGGGCGGCCGCAAGAACGCGATCCGGGTGGAGATCAACGGTTCGCTGGGGTCGTTGGCCTTCGACTTCGAGGACATGAACGTCCTGAACTTCTTCGACGCGACCGAGCCTGCCGCCGTCGCGGGATTTCGCCGGATCGTCGTGACAGAGGCAGAGCACCCCTACATCGCGCACTGGTGGCCGGCCGGCCACGGGCTCGGCTACGAACACGCCTTCACCCACCAGGTGGTCGACCTCGTCGGCGCGATCGCGGGCGGCACCCCGCCCGCGCCGTCCTTCCGTGACGGCCTCGCCGTCCAGAAGGTGCTTGACGCGGTCGAACGCAGCGCGTCTGACGGCGCCTGGCGCGAGCCGTAGATGCTCTGACCTAGCTGTCTTCCCCCTCCCGTGTTGCAGTAGAGGCACGTCTTGTTCTGAAGGAGAGCGACATGGCACGACCGATCACCTTGTTCACCGGCCAGTGGGCTGACCTGCCCTTCGAGGAGGTCGTCGCTCTGGCGGCCGGCTGGGGCTATGACGGGCTGGAGATCGCCTGCTGGGGCGACCACCTGGACCCCTGGCGCTGGGACGACGACGCCTACGTCCAGGGCAAGCTCGACCTGCTCGCCGCGCACAACCTGTCCGTCTACGCGATCTCCAACCACCTCAAGGGTCAGGCCGTCTGCGACGACCCGATCGACCAGCGCCACCGCGACATCCTCTCCGACCGGGTGTGGGGGGACGGCGACCCGGAGGGCGTGCGCCAGCGCGCCGCCGAGGAGATGAAGTGCACGGCCCGCCTGGCGGCGAAGCTCGGGGTGAAGACCGTCGTCGGTTTCACCGGCTCCTCGATCTGGAAGTACGTCGCGATGTTTCCCCCGGTGTCCCAGGATGCGATCGACGCCGGGTACCAGGACTTTGCCGACCGGTGGAACCCGATCCTCGACGTCTTCGACGAGGTCGGGGTGCGCTTCGCCCACGAGGTCCACCCGAGCGAGATCGCCTACGACTACTGGACGACCGTGCGGACCCTCGAGGCGATCGGGCACCGCGAGGCGTTCGGGCTCAACTGGGACCCGAGCCACATGGTGTGGCAGGACATCGATCCGGTGAGCTTCCTGTGGGACTTCAAGGACCGGATCTACCACGTGGACTGCAAGGACACGAAGAAGCGCATGGGCAACGGGCGCAACGGGCGCATGGGTTCCCACCTGGCATGGGCGGACGGCCGTCGCGGATGGGATTTCATCTCGACCGGGCACGGTGACGTGCCGTGGGAGGACGCGTTCCGGATGCTCAACTCGATCGACTACACCGGCCCGATCTCGATCGAGTGGGAGGATGCCGGCATGGACCGCCTGGTGGGAGCCCCAGAGGCGCTCGAATTTGTGCGCCGGCTAGCCTTCGACGCCCCAGACGCAGCCTTCGACGCCGCATTCTCGGCACGGGGGTAGCTCGCCTCTCGGGTGACTCGTCACGCTGGGGGAGTGGAGGCCCGGGCGGGCCTCCACTCCCTGTCTCTTCTACCTGGTGGGAGTGTGTTCGCCGTCACCCCGATCTGGTTTGACGGCTTCGCCTCGGCCACCGTAATGTTCTGGAAGTCAGCCCGACCGGGAGACACAGACACCACTGCGAAGCTCGTGAGAGCCGCCGCGAAGTGGCTGGTCCCGGGGTTGATTTCCACGCTGTTTCTGCTGGTGAGTTCGTCTTGCTGGGTGGGGTAGTGTTGGGCTTCTGGTTCAGACCGGTGTGCGGAACTGCTTGAGAGAGTGGTTCTGAGGCGAGGTTGGATCGGATAGACTTGGATGGCCCGCTCTTGGCGGTTAGGTGGTTCGGAAGCGGACTGGTTGACAGTGAGATGCGGATCGGGTAAGTTTGAACGGTTGCCCCAAGAGAAGGACCTTAGCGGTCTGGAAGTGGTGCGCGTCCGCTCCTTGAGAACTCAACAGTGTGCTTAATAGTCAATGCCAAGACCCCTTGTCTGGTGTTGGTTGCTGGGTCTTCGATCTGGTGGCTGATTCGCAGCAAGGTTTATTTGGTATGAATTGAAAACGCAAGTTTTCGGTTTGTAGCCTTGATTAATCAAGTGCCTCTTTGCAGGGGTGCTTGCTTCGTATGGTTGTTAACTGGTTTCG
>NZ_FMYH01000007.1 GCF_900096585.1 Sanguibacter gelidistatuariae | reverse complement strand
CCGGCGTTCCCCAGGAGCATCTGCTCGCCCGTGCACACCGGCCCCGCCGCAGTATCACTGGCCACCGGCCCAGCCAACTTCTCGCGCAACGTCTCCGTGCCCGTGGCCTTCACCATGATCGACACGTGCTCGGCGGTGATCTCCCCAGCACACGCCGCAGCAGCGGTCGCGGGCAGGTGCTCACGCAACGCCCGCGCCGCCCCGACCGTCCGCTGCGCCAACGCCTTCGACAGGCGTTCCCGCGAGGCCAACCACGACGAGAAGGAATGCATCGTGTCAGCACGCCACGAACCTTCAGCCTCGATCTGACCGATCAACACCAAGCGTTGCGCCGCCAACTGGTCGGTCGCCCGACGCACCCGCTGCGACACCTCCGCCGCAAGAGACCCCGGCAGTCCCGACAGGTCCGCGGACGTGATCCTCTCGGTCACCGCCTCCAACTGGTCCAACTGCGCCAACAGACCCTCGGGAACCTCGGGAGCAGCCGGGGGAGAATCAGCGGCGGAGGCCAGCGGGGGTCTCGGCGCTTCGGCACTGTGCGTCCCGAACGGCGGTCCCGCAGGAGCGCTCGGCCAACCCGAGCGGATCAGATCCTCAAACTCAGCCTCAAGGTAGTCCTCGACAACGGTGGTCGCAGGACCGGCCGCAACATCGGCCCACACGCCTGGGGCGCATTCAATGCGCAGAGGGGCCGGCGTGAAACCGCGAGACGATAGATTCATTGATCCCATGACGTGCCTCCCGGCCCTTGTCAAAACCACCCGATTGACTATCTGCCAATTCTATCGAAAGAACGTCTCTGCGGCAAGGGATTTGGATATTTATTTTGGGTATTTTTCGGGAGTGGCCACGGCTCATCATCGCGAGGGTTCGACTTCATATGCCACATCGCCTGGGGCACGTCGCGTCGCCGTCCAGGAGAACGGGAAGGTGAGAAGACGCAGCCCCCGGGGCCAGAACCAGGGCAAGCTCACCTCGCCGGCGCGATCAGATCGACCCAAGTTGGCATCGAGCAGAATGCACTGTCTTAGCAGGGCCACTCACGCGCCCCCTCCTTCAAGTCCGCCTCAGTCCCAACCGCATTGTTGATGGCAAATTGATGGACGCGGAATCTCCAGATTCTGGATCATCTAGAGTCGCATCTCCCGTATCGACATTCCCGGCTGGCCCACGACAGTGCCCTCCTAGAATTCGATGAGCATCCGGGAGTTGCCCAGGGTGTTGGGCTTGACCCGGGCGAGGTCGAGAAACTCGGCCACGCCGTCGTCGTGCGAGCGCAGCAGCTCGGCGTAGACGGCCGGGTCGACCGGGGTCCCCTCGATCTCCCTGAAACCATGCCGGGTGAAGAAGTCGACCTCGAAGGTCAGGCAGAAGACCCGGCGCAGCCCCATGTCACGGGCCCGCTCGAGCAGTCGCTCGACGATCGCGTGGCCCAACCCGGCACCCAGGCGATCCTTGGCGACGGCGAGGGTGCGGATCTCGGCGAGGTCCTCCCACATGACGTGCAGCGCACCGCAGCCCACCACGACCGGGGCCTCTGGGGTGCCCGCGTCGACGACCAGGAACTCCTGGACGGCCTCGTAGTACGCGACCATCTCCTTGGCGAGGAGGATCCGGCGGTCGGCATACGGCTCCACGAGCGCCCGGATCGCATGCACGTCGCTCGGGCGCGCGGGCCGGATACGGGGCGTCCTGGGCTGGTCGGTCATAGAGTGCGCGTTCACCGAACCAACCTACTCCTTTACTCAGGGCTCTGCATACATTCCCACTGAGTCGACGTAGCCCGGCCAACATCACCCGTCAAGCAGCAGCTTGGTCGCCGTGACCTCGTCGATGACCAGGTGGGTGACGACCCGAGCCCGCAGCGCCGCCCGCAGCGGCGCGACCTTGTTGTCCCCGGCCACCGCGCACACCCGGCGGGGGATGTTGCGCAGCTCGTGCGGCATCGGCCCGGTGGCCCGGGCGTTGAGCTCTACGTCCCGGTAGGTGCCGTCCTCGCGCAGGAACACCGTGCACACGTCCCCCACCACACCCTCTCGATCGAGCTCGGCGACGTCTTCGGCATCGAGGTACCCCGCCGAGTAGACATGGCTGGGCAGCCCGCCCGAGAGCGCGCCCACTGAGAACAGGGCGATGTCCGCCCTACGTTGGAGCTCCAGGACCCGGCGCACGGAGCGTTCACGCCACATGGCCTCCCTGGTCCTGGCGAAATCGAAGAACGCCGGCACTGGGAAATAGTGCATCCGGGCCTCGAACGCCTTCCCGAACCCCGCGATCAGGTCCCCCGCATACTCGACCCCGCTCGTGCGGGTGTTGGCCGCCCCGTTGAGCTGGACGACCGAGCTGCCCCGGGTGGTCTTGCGGCTCAGGTGCGGCGCGATCGCGCTCAGTGTGGTTCCCCAGGCGAGGGCCAGGATCATGTTCGAGTCGAACCAGTTCCCGATCAGCCGGGCGGTCGTCAGTGCCACCTGGTCGAGCCGCTCGATCTCGGAGTGGTTGTCCGGCACGGCCACCACGTATGCCTCGATCCCGTAGACCTCGCTGATGCGTTGCCCCAGCCCAGGCGCATTGGAGCGAGTGGGACGAAGATTGATCTCGACGAGCCCGGTCTCGCGGGCGAGCTTGACCATCCTGGAGACGGTCGACCGCGAAGTGCCAAGGTGCTTGGCGATCGTCTCCATCTTCATGTCCTGGAGGTAATACATCGAAGCGGCCCTGAGAACATCCTGATCCCGCACAGCCATACCGCACCTTCCCACTGGTCAACGTCGAGACCCCGACTCTTGCACATATGTGCAAACGGGTTGCGCAAACGTTCTGACAGTGTGACCTTAATCGTAGACATCTAGCGAGTCGAAAGGTCAAGCATGTCAACCTCCGGTACGTCATCCAAGCTCACCCCACAGTCCCGAGAGCGTTCGTTGGACGTCCTGCGCGCGACCGCACAGGGCGACCCCCTCGACGTGCTGGTCATCGGCGGCGGCGTCACCGGCGCCGGCATCGCCCTCGACGCGGTGACCCGCGGCCTGACAACATCGGTCGTGGAGTCCCAGGACTGGGCCTCGGGCACGTCGAGCCGCTCGAGCAAGCTCGTCCACGGCGGCCTGCGCTACCTCCAGATGCTTGACTTCCACCTCGTCCACGAGGCGCTGACCGAGCGCGACCTCCTCATCAACACCCTCGCCCCGCACCTGGTGCGCCCGGTCTCATTCCTCTACCCGCTCGAGCACCGGGTGTGGGAACGCGGATACGTCGGAGCCGGCGTGATGCTCTATGACACCCTCGCCAGCCTCGCACCCGGCAAGCGCGCACTGCCCTTCCACAAGCACGTGACCCGCAAGGGCATGGAGCGCCTGTTCCCCGACCTGCGCCATGACGCAGCGATCGGCGCCGTGCGCTACTGGGACGGCTCGGTCGACGACGCCCGCCTGGTGAGCACCCTGATCCGCACCGCGGCGTCCTACGGCGCCGGTGCGGCGAGCCGCACCCAGGTGGTCGAGCTGACCAAGGACGCGAGCGGCCGGGTCGACGGCGCCGTGCTGGTCGACCTGGAGACTGGTGACCGGTTCCCGGTCAAGGCACGCCACGTCATCAACGCCACGGGCGTGTGGACCGAGGAGACCGAGGCCCTGGCCGGCGGGACCGGTGGCCTTCGCGTGCTGGCCTCCAAGGGCGTGCACATCGTCGTCCCCCGCGAGCGCATCAAGGGCAAGGTCGGCCTGATCCTGCAGACCGAGAAGAGCGTCCTCTTCGTCATCCCGTGGTCGCGGTACTGGGTGATCGGCACGACCGACACCCCGTGGACCCAGGAGCTTCAGCACCCCGTCGCGACCTCCGCCGACATCGACTATGTCCTGGCCCACGCCAATGAGGTGCTGGCGGACCCGCTCACCCGGGACGACATCATCGGCACCTGGGCCGGCCTGCGCCCGCTGCTGCAGCCCGGGACCAAGGAGGGCACGTCGTCGGCCAAGGTGTCCCGCGAGCACACCGTCGCCTCACCCGTTCCCGGCCTGACCGTGATCGCAGGCGGGAAGCTGACCACGTACCGGGTGATGGCCGAGGACGCCGTCGACTTCGCCCTCGGTGAGGGCGCCAAGGCGCGCCCGTCGATCACCGCGAAGGTGCCGCTGCTCGGCGCCGTCGGGCTCGACGTCCAGCAGAACTGGGGTCGACGCCATGCGGCGACCTACGGCTGGACGCCCGCGCTCGTCGACCACCTGCTGCACCGCTACGGCTCCCTGCTCACCGACATCGTCGCCCTCTGCCAGGAGGACCCGTCGATGGCCACCCCGCTCGAGCACGCACCTGCCTACCTGCGGGCCGAGATCGCCTACGCCGTGAGCCATGAGGGAGTTCTGCACCTCGAGGACATCCTGCTGCACCGCACCCGGCTCAACTATGAGGTCGCGGACCGCGGCCTGGCCGCGCTCGAGGAGATCTCCCGGATCGCCGCGGCCGGTCTCGGCTGGGACGAGGAGACCCGGCTCGCCGAGGTCGCCGCGTACACCGCACGGGCCGAGGCTGAGGCGGCCGCCGAGGACCAGCCCGACGACGCATCGGCCGAGCAGGTGCGCCTGGCCGCGCACGACGTGAGCCCGCTGGTCGACCTCCCCAAGAGCAGCTGAACCAGCTGAACCCAACTACCCGACCACCTCCACCGACCCGCACGAACGTGCCCTACAGTTCCAAACAATGAGGCCTCGCAGCAGAGCTGCTGCGAGGCGGTTGTGACAACGAAGTCCACCAATTTAGAGAGGCTGTGATGGATTCCATGCTCATAGATGCCTTCTGGTCCGAGATCCTCGGAACCGCGATGCTGACCCTCCTCGGAGGAGGTGTCGTCGCGACGGTCCTGCTTCCCAAGTCCAAGGGGTTCAACGGCGGCTGGCTCCTCATCAACTGGGGATGGGGCCTCGCGGTCTTCATCGCCGTGTACGTGGCACACAAGTCAGGCGCTCACCTCAACCCTGCGGTCACCCTCGGCCTGTTCTCCGCCGACCAGCCCTTCGCCGTGCTGCACGACGCCGCCGGGGCGGTCACCGGGACCATCGCGCCGACCGTGCCCCACATGTTCATGTACTTCGCCGCGGAGATGATCGGCGCGTTCGTCGGGGCGGTCATCATGTTCATCGCCTTCAAGCAACACTTCGACGAAGACGTCGACGCCGGCTCCAAGCTTGCCGTGTTCTCGACCGGGCCGGCCATCCGCTCCTACGGCTGGAACTTCATCACCGAGGTCATCGCGACCTTCGTGCTCGTGTTCTTCGTCGTGATCTCCGGAAAGACGCCGTCGGGCCTCGGCCCGTTCGCTGTCGCCCTCGTGGTCGTCAGCATCGGCGCCAGCCTCGGTGGCCCGACCGGGTACGCCATCAACCCCGCACGTGACCTCGGCCCACGCATCGCCCACTTCATCCTGCCGATCCGCGGCAAGGGCTCGAGCGACTGGGCCTACTCCTGGGTCCCGGTCGCCGGACCGCTCGTGGGAGCGGTCCTGGCCGGGGTCCTCGGCCGCGTGTACGGCTGACGATCCCTGCCTGACCAGACCTTGCTCGACGCCGGTCGACAACGCCCGGCACACCCGCACAACGAAGTGAAGGAATGACCCATGACCGCACAGTACGTCCTGGCCATCGACCAGGGGACCACGAGTTCGCGTGCCATCGTGTTCACCCACGCTGGCACCATCCACTCCTCGGGCCAGCTCGAGCACGACCAGATCTTCCCGCGGGCAGGGTGGGTCGAGCACAACCCCGAGCAGATCTGGAACAACGTCCGTGAGGTCGTGGGGATCGCCCTGACCCGCGGCAATCTCACCAAGGACGACATCGCCGCGGTGGGGATCACCAACCAGCGCGAGACCGCCGTCGTCTGGGACCGCAACACCGGGAAGCCCGTCTACAACGCCATCGTCTGGCAGGACACCCGGACCCAGGCCATCGTCGACGAGCTCGGCGGATCCGAGGGACCTGAGAAGTACAAGGCGCGCGTCGGCCTGCCGCTCGCCACGTACTTCTCCGGCCCCAAGGTCAAGTGGATCCTCGACAACGTCGACGGCGCACGCGCGGCCGCCGAGCGCGGGGACCTCATGTTCGGCAACACCGACTCCTGGGTGCTGTGGAACATGACCGGAGGGACCGACGGCGGCGTGCACGTCACCGACGTCACCAACGCCTCGCGCACCATGCTCATGAACATCGACACCCTCACCTGGAACGAGGACATCGCGGCGGAGATGACCATCCCGCTGTCGATGCTCCCCGAGATCCGCTCCTCCTCCGAGGTCTACGGCCACGGCCGCGAGCGCGGCATGGTCCCGGGGGTGCCGATCGCCGGGATCCTGGGTGACCAGCAGGCGGCGACCTTCGGTCAGGCCTGCTTCGAGAAGGGCACCGCGAAGAATACCTACGGGACTGGTAACTTCATGCTGCTCAACACCGGCACCGAGCCGGTCGCGAGCAAGAACGGGCTGCTGACCACCGTCTGCTACAAGATCGGCGACGCCCCGCAGGTCTACGCCCTCGAGGGCTCGATCGCCGTGACCGGGTCGCTCATCCAGTGGCTGCGGGACAACCTCGGCATGTTCGAGGACGCCCGGGACGTGGAGTACTACGCCGCCAAGGTCGAGACGAACGGCGGGGCGTACTTCGTCCCGGCCTTCTCCGGGCTGTTCGCCCCGTACTGGCGTCCGGACGCGCGTGGTGCGCTCGTGGGCCTCACGCGGTTCGTCAACAAGAACCACATCGCCCGCGCGGCACTGGAGGCCACCGCCTTCCAGACCCGCGAGGTGCTCGACGCCATGAACGCCGACTCCGGTGTGGACCTGACCGAGCTCAAGGTCGACGGCGGCATGGTCGCCAACGAGCTGCTCATGCAGTTCCAGGCGGACATCCTCGACGTCGACGTGGTTCGACCCCAGGTAGCCGAGACGACCGCGCTCGGCGCGGCGTATGCGGCGGGCATCGCGGTCGGCTTCTGGAACGGGGAGCAGGACGTCATCGACAACTGGGCCGAGGACAAGCGCTGGTCCCCCGACATGGAGGGCTCCGAGCGGGACCGCCAGTACCGGCTCTGGAAGAAGGCCGTCTCCAAGACCCTCGACTGGGTCGACGACGACGTCGTCTGAGTCACCCGCAGTACCAGCACGACGGCCGTGGCCCGGCTCCCCTTGGGGGCCGGGCCACGGCCGTACTCGGGTGCGACGGACATAGGGTTGGTCGGGGCAACGCGCGCTGTGTGCGCAGCCCCGAAACCTGCGAGGAGAGCGCGTGATCAGCTACACCGTCCCCGGGATGCACGTCACCGACCACGAGGTGAGCGTCCCGCTCGACTGGTTCGACGACCGCGACACCCGCACCATCACCGTGTTCGTCCGGGAGGTCGTCGCACCGGCCAGACGTCACGAGGACCTTCCCCTCCTGGTGTTCCTGCAGGGCGGCCCGGGCGGCAAGGGACCTCGCCCGACCGGCCCGGACGGCTGGCTCGGGCACATGCTGACCACGCACCGGGTGATCCTGCTCGACCAGCGCGGCACCGGCAGATCGACCCCGGTCCGCGGCGGCCACCTGGCGGCCCTGGGCAGCCCGGCGGCGCAGGCCGAGCACCTCACCCACTTCCGCGCCGACTCGATCGTCGCCGACGCCGAGCACGTGCGCCGCACCCTCTACGGCGCTCGCCGTTGGGAGTCGCTCGGGCAGAGCTACGGCGGCTTCCTCACCCTCACCTATCTCTCCCAGGCACCGCAGGGGCTCTCCGCCTGCTATGTGACCGGCGGGCTCGTCGGCCTGCAGGCCGACGCACGTGAGGTGTACCGGCACACCTATCCGCGCACCGCCGCGAAGAATCGTGAGATGTTCGCCCGCTTCCCGGGCGACGTCGCACAGGCGGCCCGGATCGCGGACCGGCTGGCTGCGGGCGACGTCCGCCTGCCCGACGGCGACCTGCTCTCGGTGCGCCGCTTCCAGACTGTGGGGATGGACCTCGGGATGAAGCCCGGCTTCGAGCGGCTGCACTGGCTCCTCGACGAGGCCTTCGACCCGGGCGCCTCCGAGCTCTCCGAGACCTTCCTCAACCAGGTGATGACCCTGACCTCCTACCGAGAGAACCCGCTGTACGCGGTCCTCCAGGAGTCCATCTACGCCTCCGGGTACGCGGTGACCGGGTGGGCCGCCCACGCCGAGCGCGGCGAGCACCCCGCCTTCGACCCCGGTCACCGTCCGCTGCACCTCACCGGCGAGATGATCTACCCGTGGATGTTCGAGGAGATCGCCGGGCTACGGCCCTTCGCTGCCGCTGCGCACGAGCTCGCGCGGCGTGAGCGCTGGACCACGCTCTACGACGCCGAGGCGCTCGCCGCCAACGACGTGCCGGTCGCGGCCGCCGTGTACTTCGACGACATGTTCGTCGACGCCGGACTCAGTCTCGAGACGGCGTCCGCCGTGGGCAACGTGCACGCGTGGGTGACCAACGAGTTCGAGCACGACGGCCTGCGCACCGGTGACGTGCTCAGCCGGCTCACCCAGCAGATCCGCGACAGCGGCGGACCGCTGCGGGACTGAGAAAGACACCGGCCCGGGACGGTCGCGAGAGGCATCCCGGGCCGAATGTGCAGAACAGACGTCAGCGGCGGGCAGGCTCTGCCTCGGGCTCGGCGACGTGCGTCGTCGCGCCACGCTCGAGGGCCGCGCCCTCGATGTCGACGTTCGGGACCAGTCGGTCCAGCCAGCGCGGCAGCCACCAGGCCGACTTCCCCAGGAGCGCCATGACCGCGGGGATCATCGTCATGCGGACCACGAGCGCGTCGACCGCGACCCCGAAGCCCATCGCGAAGGCGATCGGGCCGATCGTGGAGTTCCCGGAGAAGACGAAGCTCGAGAACACCGAGATCATGATGAGCGCAGCGGCCAGGACCACCCGCGCACCGTGGGAGTATCCCGAGCGGACTGCGGCGAGCGGCGCGGCGCCGTGCACGTGGTCCTCACGCATCCGCGAGACGAGGAAGACCTGGTAGTCCATCGCCAGCCCGAAGAGCACGCCGACGAGCAGAACCGGCATGAAGCTCAGCAGCGGCGCCGGGGCCGCGACCCGGAACACATCCGAGAGCCACCCCCACTGGTAGACGGCGGTCGTGGCCCCGAAGGCCGCAGCCACCGTGAGCAGGAAGCCGAGCACCGCGGTCACCGGGACGAGGATCGAGCGGAACGCCACGAGCAGCAGGATGAATGCCAGACCCACGACGATGGCCAGGAACAGCGGCAGCGCGTCGGAGAGCTTCTGCGTGATGTCGATGTTGGCCGCAGCCGCCCCGGTCACCCAGATGTGGGTTCCGGTCGCTTCCTCGATGTCGGCGCGCAGCGCCCGGATGTCGTGGACCACGTCGGCGGTCTCGACGTCGTTCGGACCCGTCGTCGGGAGCACGAGGATGAGAGCCGCGTCCGCCTCGGGCGTGCCCTCAGGAGCAGGCTGGTCCGGGCCGAGCATGCCGTTCACGGCGCCGTTGGGGGCCGCCGGTGCGACGTAGGCGACGTTGGCGACCCCACCGAGTGCCTCGGTGACCCGAGCTGTGGCGTCCGCGAGCGCAGCTGGGTCGTCAGCGGCATCGACGAGCACGACGAGCGGGCCGTTGATGCCGGGGCCGAAGTTCTCCGCGAGCAGGTCATAGGCCTGGCGTTCGTTGGAAGTAACGGGTTCCTGGCCGGCGTCGGGCAGGCCCAGGCGCATGGAGGTGGCCGGCAGCGCGACGGCGCCCAGCACGAGGACCCCGGTGACCAGGGTCCAGACGGGGTGGCGCGTGATGAGAGTGCCCCACCGGTTCTCGGCCTTGGCGGACCGCTGGGCGCGCGCGGCGGCGCGGCCCCGCGGGATGAGCCGGGTACCGGCGAAGCCCATGAGCGCGGGGAGCAGGGTCACCGCGATGAGGACCGCGACTGCCACCGTCGCGGCCGCGGCGAAGCCCATCGTGCCCAGGAACGGGATGCCAGTCACCGCGAGGCCGGAGAGTGCGACCACGACGGTCAGCCCGGCAAAGACGATCGCGCTGCCGGCGGTGCCGACCGCGCGACCCGCGGACTCGGCCGGGTCGACGCCCTCGGCGAGCTGCTGGCGGTGCCGGGAGAGCAGGAACAGGGCGTAGTCGATGCCCACGGCGAGCCCGAGCATGAGCGCGAGGGTCAGCGTCGCCGAGGAGATCGTGACCACAGACGAGAACGACAGCACGCCGGCGAGACCGATCCCGACGCCGAGCAGGGCGGTCAGGATGGGCATGCCTGCGGCGAGCAGCGAGCCGAAGGTCACCAGCAGCACGAGGAGGGCAAGGACCACACCCGCGCCCTCGGTCGCCGAGATGAGCTCGAGGGGTTCGGTGAAGGGCCCCCCGGAGAGCGCGACGGTGAATCCGTCCGCCTCAAGTGCGGTCTGCGCGGAGGTCAAGGCGCCGAGGGTGGCCGCGGGGACGTCGTCGGCCGGGACGGTGAACTGCACGTCGAAGTAGACCGCGCCGCCGTCCGGGGAGATGGTGCCTGTCGTGGCCGGGTCGGAGATCGAGGCGACGTCGGCGGCAGAGGTCACCCC
Source organism: Sanguibacter gelidistatuariae (assembly GCF_900096585.1). Lineage (GTDB taxonomy): Bacteria > Actinomycetota > Actinomycetes > Actinomycetales > Cellulomonadaceae > Sanguibacter > Sanguibacter gelidistatuariae. The sequence continues at coordinate 229,283 of NZ_FMYH01000007.1, read as the reverse complement.
TTCGAGCGCATCAAGCACAGGTGCGAGACCGCCGTCGCCCGTGAGGCTGGTTCCTTCAGGTGCCGCGACGATGACTCGTGCCGTGGCGGGCTGGTCGGCCTCGCTGCCGGCCCCGGCCGACCCGCCGGTCCCCGAGCCGACACCGCTCGCGGCGTCGCCGAAGCGCTCCTCGAGGATCTGCTGGGCGTTGGCGGACTCGGTCCCGGGGATCGCGATGTCCTCGGTCATCTTCATGCCCGAGGCGAGGGCTGCGCCGCCCACCGCGAGCAGCACGACGAGCCACGTGATGAGCACGACCCAGCGGCGCGTGTAGGAGAAGTGTCCTACCCGGTAGAGAAACGAAGCCATGGTGATCCCTTGGTCGTCCGGGCGAGCCCGGGAAGTGAGCGGTGCAGCCTTGCGTGGTCGCGCTTCATCGGACGACACGACCACACTAAACAACGATCGTTGGTTAGGCAACAGTTGTTGCTTATCTACTGGCAAGAGTGTCCACGGACTGACACAATGGGCTCATGGACCCCCGTATCGCCCGTACGCGCACCCTGCTCCAGGACGCGCTGCTCTCCCTCGCGCGGGAGCGCGACCTCGACGAGATCGCCGTCGCGGACATCGCCGACCGGGCCACGATCAACCGTTCCACCTTCTACCAGCATTACGCCGACAAAGACACCCTGCTCGCCGACGCCCTGGACGAGCAGGTGCGCCTCGCCGGGGCGGACCTCACCGACCTGGCGACGCTCGAGCTCAGCGAGGACCCGCCCGAGGTGCTCGTGCGCTATGCCGAGCACCTCGCGGAGAACGCCGCCCTGTACCGCAGGGCGCTCGGCGAGCACGGCTCGCCCGTCGCGACCGCACGGCTGCGCCGCCGGATCACCACGATCGTCATGACCGGGATCTGCTTGCACGCGGACGACTACGACAGGATCGAGCTGCCGGTGGAGATCGCTGCCGCGAGCATCACCGGGTCGCTGATCGGCGTCCTGACCGCCTGGCTCGACATGGATCCCCTGCCCGCTCCCGACCAGGCCGCCGCCTGGGTGTGGACGATACTCGCGCCCGCCCAGTCGGCCCCGGGAGCACCTGTCGCGGGGGCGCGGGGCGGTCGGTAGATTGAGGAGAAGCTCGGCGGCACCGCCGAGCGCTCACCTGACAGTGTCGTCATAGGAGCACAATGACCATCTACGCAGCCCCCGGAACCCCCGAGGCCCTCGTCACCTTCAAAAGTCGCTACGAGCACTGGATCGGCGGGGAATGGGTACGCCCCGTCAAGGGCCAGTACTTCGAGGACATCTCTCCCGTCACCGGCAAGCCCTTCGCCGAGGTCGCCCGCGGCACCGCCGAGGACATCGACGCGGCCCTGGACGCCGCCCACAAGGCCGCCCCCGCGTGGGGCAAGACCACCGGGACCGAGCGCGCCGCCGTCCTGAACAAGATCGCCGACGTCATCGAGGCCAACCTCGAGCTGCTCGCCGTCGCCGAGACGTGGGACAACGGCAAGCCGATCCGCGAGCCGCTCAACGCCGACCTCCCCCTGGCCGCAGACCACTTCCGGTACTTCGCCTCGGTCATCAGGGCCCAGGAGGGCGAGTTCACCGAGCTCGACGGGGACACCGTCGCGTACCACTACGCGGAGCCGCTCGGCGTCGTCGGGCAGATCATCCCGTGGAACTTCCCGATCCTCATGGCGACGTGGAAGCTCGCGCCCGCCCTCGCGGGCGGCAACACGATCGTGCTCAAGCCGGCCGAGCAGACCCCCGTCTCGATCCTCGTGCTCATCGAGCTGATCGGGGACATCCTCCCGCCCGGGGTGCTCAACATCGTCAACGGCTTTGGCCTCGAGGCCGGCAAGCCGCTCGCCTCGAGCCCGCGGATCCGCAAGATCGCCTTCACCGGCGAGACGACGACGGGCCGGCTCATCCTGCAGTACGCGAGCGCCAACCTCATCCCGTCAACGGTCGAGCTGGGTGGCAAGAGCCCGAACATCTTCTTCGAGGACGTCGCCGACAAGAACGACGCCTTCTACGACAAGGCTCAGGAAGGGTTCGTGCTCTTCGCCTTCAACCAGGGCGAGGTCTGCACCTGCCCGTCCCGTTCGCTCATCCAGAAGCCGATCTACGACACCTTCCTCTCCGACGCGCTCGACCGGACCAAGAAGGCGATCCAGGGGAACCCGCTCGACACCGCCACCCAGGTCGGCGCGCAGGCCTCCAACGACCAGCTCGAGAAGATCCTCAGCTACATCGACATCGGCAAGCAGGAGGGCGCGCGGCTGCTGCTCGGCGGTGAGCGGGTCGACCTGGGCGGAGACCTCACCGACGGCTTCTACGTCGCCCCGACCATCTTCGAGGGGCAGAACTCCATGCGGATCTTCCAGGAGGAGATCTTCGGACCCGTCGTGGCGGTGACGAGCTTCGACGACTACGCCGACGCGATCGCCAAGGCCAACGACACCCTCTACGGGCTGGGCGCCGGGGTGTGGTCCCGCAACGGGAACCTCGCCTACCGCGCCGGGCGGGACATCAAGGCCGGGCGGGTGTGGATCAACAACTACCACGCCTACCCCGCCGGGGCCGCCTTCGGTGGCTACAAGAGCTCCGGGATCGGCCGGGAGAACTCCAAGCTGGCCCTGGACCACTACCAGCAGACGAAGAACCTGCTCGTGAGCTATTCCGAGACGGCGCTCGGGTTCTTCTGAGCCGGACAAGCCGGTGCGGCGACGGTTCGTCGTCGCACCGGCCCGCGCATCCCAACCGCGAGGAGGCACCCATGATCGACGCCGCGGTCGTCATCGACGGAGAGAGCCAGTCCCGGGTCGCGTTGACCGACGCGAGCATCGACCTGCTGCACCTGCTGTGGGGCAAGTACGGCCCGCTCATGTTCCACCAGTCCGGTGGCTGCTGCGACGGCAGCTCGCCCATGTGCTATCCGGCCGGGGACTTCATCACCTCCGACGCCGATGTGCTGCTCGGGCGCTTCGACATCGCCGCTCCCGGCGACCCAGGCACCCCTGGCACCCCTGGCACCCCTGGCACCCCTGGCCAGCCGATCGACTTCTGGATGTCCCGCGAGCAGTTTGCGTACTGGAGCCACACGCACCTGACCGTCGACGTCGTGCCCGGTCGGGGTTCCGGCTTCTCGGTCGAGGGGCCCGAGGGGCTGCGGTTCCTCATCCGGTCCCGGCTCATGGACGACGCTCAGCCGTTCCGCTGAGCCATCGTCCCGCTGAGACCCGCTGAGAAGAGGCATCCGTGAGAGAGCACCTGCGCGAGGCCTGGCACATGATTCACCCGCCGCGGGACGATCCTCACGGACCCCTTCCCCCGCTGCTGCTGATCCTCTCCGTCGTCACCGGCCTCGTCGACTCGCTGAGCTACCTGATGCTCGGGCACGTGTTCGTCGCGAACATGACCGGGAACGTCATCTTTCTCGGCTTCGCGGTCGGGGGCGCCGAGGGCTTCTCGATCGTCACCTCGATCACCGCGATCCTCGCCTTCTCGGTCGGAGCTCTGCTCGGCGGCCGGGTGGACAGCACATCCCACCGCCATCGCGGACGCCTGGTCTTCCGCGCAGCGCTCATCGAGACGGTCGCTGTCCTGCTCGCGCTCGGCTGGGTCGCGATCTCCCGCGACCCGTTCACGGGCGCCGGCCGGTACGTGCTCGTCGTGCTCCTGGCCGTCGCGATGGGGCTGCAGAACTCCGCGGCCACCTCCCTCAACGTCCCGGATCTCACCACGACGGTCCTGACAAAGACCATCACCGGGATCTCCGCCGACGCCCGCGTCGTCGGCGGGCAGGGCAGCCGGGTCGGACGGCGCGGCGTCTCCATCCTGGCCATGTTCACCGGCGCACTGGTCGGCGCACTGCTCGTCACGGGCGGACACGGCCGGTGGGTCCTCGTGCCGGCGGCGGCGCTGCTCGCCGTGGTGACCGCGGCGACCGTCCGCTATCCCCGATCTCAGGAGAGCTGGGTTGCGGCGCGGTAGGGACATGTCGGTGGCGGCAGGGACACTGGTGGCATGCATGTTGTTGTCGTCCCCGCCGCACCCGATCGGGTGCAGGTGCTCGACGTCGACGACGACGACGCGGTCGTGGCCAAGGTCGAGCTGGACACGGCTGACCTGCCCGGCCTGGTCAACGCCCGTGAGGCGGCTGTCGACGCGCCCGCCCCGCGGTGGGTGTGGCCGGACACAGCGACCTGGTACCCGGCGCTCCTCGCCGCCCAGGTAGCGGTCGCCCGGTGCTGGGACCTGCGGCTGTGCCACGCGATCCTGCGGGCCAGCGCGCTGACGGCGCGCACCACCTTCGCCTCCGTCCCTCCGTCGGCCTGGGACCAGCCGCGCACCCAGACCGACTCGGACCGCCTCTTCGACCTCGACCCACCGGTCCGTCTCGACCCGCTCGAGGAGCTGCGCCGTCAGCGCCGCGCCCTCGCGGCCGCCGCCGGACCCGGCGGCGAATCGGAGTCGGGACGGCTGGGCCTGCTGCTCGCGGCGGAGTCGGCCGGGGCGCTCGTGGCCGCGGAGATGACCCACTCGGGCGTGCCGTGGGACGCCGCGGAGCACGACCGGATCCTTGCTGCGGTGCTCGGGAAGCGCCCGGTGCCCGGGTACAGGCCCGCGCTGCTCGAGGCCAAGCTCACCCAGCTGCGCGCGGCCCTGGGCGTCGGTGACTTCAACCCCGACTCCCCCGGGGAGCTGCTCAAGGCCCTGCGCCTGGCGGGCCTGCCGGCCACCTCGACACGATCGTGGGAGCTGCGGGAGATCGACCACCCGGCGATCGCGCCGCTGCTGGAGTACAAGAAGCTGTCCCGGCTGCTGACCGCGAACGGCTGGCACTGGCTCGACACCTGGGTCGCGGGCGGGCGGTTCCGGCCGGTCTACGTGCCCGGCGGCGTGGTCACGGGCAGGTGGGCCTCCGACGGCGGCGGCGCGCTGCAGCTCCCCCACCAGGTCCGCGGTGCGGTGCGTGCCGACCCGGGGTGGACCCTCGTGGTGGCCGACGCCGCCCAGCTCGAGCCGCGGATCCTGGCCGCCATGTCCGGCGACCTGGCGATGGCGCGGGCCGGTCAGGCGACCGACATGTACGAGGGGATGGTCGCCGCCGGCGCGGTCGAGACCCGGGAGCAGGCCAAGTACGGGATGCTCGGGGCGATGTACGGAGGGACCCAAGGCGAGAGCGGGCGGATGCTGCCCCGGATGATCAAGGCGTACCCGCAAGCCCTGGCCCTCGTTGAGCATGCGGCGCGGGCCGGCGAGCGTGGGGAGGTCGTGTCCACCTGGCTGGGCCGCAGCTCACCGCGCCCCGGCGACGACTGGCGCCTCGCCCAGAGCGAGGCGTCGGACGAGGGTGCGACCGGCGTCGAGCAGGAGCGGGCACGCAGCCTGGCGCGCGGGTGGGGGCGTTTCACGCGAAACTTCATCGTCCAGGGGACAGCCGCGGAGTGGGCGCTGTGCTGGATGGCCCTGCTGCGCCTGCGGCTGCGCGACCTCACCCCCGGCGGCGACGTGACCGCCGGTCCGCACCTGGCGTTCTTCCTGCACGACGAGGTCATGGTGCACACCCCGGTGCACCTCGCCGAGCAGGTCGCCGAGATCGTGAGGGAGTGCGCGACCGAGGCCGGGCGGTTGCTGTTCGGGCCGGCGGGCGGCGGCGGCGTGGAGTTCCAGGTGAGCGTGGCCGTTGTCGATTCCTATGCGGAGGCCAAGTAGGAGGAGCGCCGCCTCAGGCGTGGTGCAGGCGGGAGACGTAGGCGTGCCGGTAGGTGACCGAGAGGCCCGGGATGGTGCGGACGAGCTCGCCGTGCACCGCGAGCCGTCGGCGGACGGGCGCCGACCAGACCGCGAGAGCGCCGGTCACGACGACGGGGACGATGGTCGCGATGACGATCGTCCACCGGTAGACCGGAGCCCCGGCGGTGGCCATCGCCGCGGAACCGCTGAGCCCCACGGCCAGGACCGACAGGGCCAGGACCACGAGAGCGACGAGGCCGGAGAAGGTGGGATGCACCCGTGCGCGCACCCGCGCGGTGACCTCGATGCAGAGCCCCGCAGCCAGCACGGACTGGAGAGCGACGAGGGGGACGAAGGCCAAGAACTTCAGCGGCAGGTCGCCGGTGTCCCACGCGATCGCGATCGCCACCGGGAGGCCGGCCGCGGCAAGCACGGTCGGGGCCCACATGGTCGGCCACGGCCACACGATCCACCGTCGGGACACGTTCGCGCCGCCGCCCGCCTCAGCCAGACGCCCCGGGAGCTCGCGCATCTCGGCCTCGACCCGGTCCCGTTCGGCACGGGTGCCGACTCGCTTCGACGGGACCGTCGAGATGCCCACCCGCGCGAGCAGCACGGCCAGGCACACGATGCCGCCCGCGGTCGCGATGATCGTGCCGTGCACGGGCGCGGATCCGTCGGGCAGGTTGCCGGTCCAGGCGACCACGGCCCACAGCACGACCGCGAGCCCGACGCCGATCGCCGCGACCGAGGACACCGCGAGCACCGCGAGCTGGATGTCCAGGCGGACCGCGGCCGCCGCGCGGCCGTGAGGTTCACCGGTCGCCGTGACCGTTCCGGCGGAGTGGCCGGGCTCGCTGTGCTCGTCGGAACCGCTGTGCTGGCCGGAACTGCTGTGCTGGTCGAGGCCCAGCGCCACGATGAGCACCGCGATCCCGCCGAGCAGCGCGAGCGCGGTGCCCGGTTCGATCCACGGCATGAGGGCCCACATGCGGCGCGCCACCGCGTCGGTCTCTCCGATGAGGAAAGGGGCGACGAGCGCGAGCAGCACGTACCCGGCACCGACGACCCGCAGCACGAGGGAGACAAGCTGCTCGCGGATCGCGAGATGGTAGTCGTCGGTCGCGGACGCGGCCGACGGCGCGACTCGTGCTGTAGGTGCGCCGATGGTGGCCGGCGCGGCGTCATCGGGAAGCGCCGCGTCGTCGGGAAGCGCGCTGCGGCGTCGGGCATCGAGGCGCGCGGTGGCTGCGAGCGCACCGGTGACCGCGCCGGCCACCCCGGCTACGAGGGCCGTCCGGACCAGGCCGGACTGTTTGCTGGACCCCATGATCGGCTCACCCCTGACGTCAGGGTGCGTCGTGGCCGAGCGGCGATGCCCGGGAACGCACCTGGCCCGGAAGCATAGCCCGGACGGCGGGCGAGGGCGGCGTGGAGTTCCAGGTGAGCGTGGCCGTTGTCGAGTCCTACGCGGAGGCTAGGTAGGGAGCGGGGAGTCCCTGACTGCGTCCCAGGCACGAGCAACCGCGTCGGCGGTGATCATCCCTTCACCGACCATCTTCCACAGGTCGTACAGATCACGTGACGCGCCCCGATCGATCCACGCGGACAACTTTGCCGCCGCGAACGCGTCGCGCGTCAGCACCCGCAGGGATGCGGCGGGTACATCGGAGTAGCGCTGCCGGATCTGGGCGACCTCGGTAGGCCAGGCTGGATATCCCTCCCCCACGAGCAGCTGACCCTCTCTGGCACCTCGCGTGCCAGCGCCGCCAACAGATGGGAGATGGCATGGTCGCGGTGCACCTGCTCGTCTGCGACGCCGAAATGCTCGGCGACGTCAGCAAGGTCGTCTGGAGCCAGACTCAAGCGAGCACGTTCATGAACCTGTCGAGCGCGGCGCGGCTGCCCTTGTCTTCGGTGGCCAACCGCAGCACCCTGGTCAGGTCGGTCCGGTCCGCCAGCGCTCGAACAACGGGCTCGATCTCACCTTCCATCCCGTCTGCCCCCAGCCCCCGCATGAGGTCCAGGATCGTCTGCTCGACGGTCGTCACGGTGACCGTGCCCAAGTCAGTCGAGATCTTCTCGACGTCGAGATTGTCCAAGCCCCTGCGAGTGGCGAACTGGACTGCTCCCCCATCGCTGAGCTCGACAGGCCGATGGGTTCGCGGGGCGGCCACCCACGCACGGTTGATCGCTCGTGGCAGCGCGTTGTGCATCCGCGCCGCGCTCATCCCCATCAAGGGGCTGTTCTGCAAACAGATCTGAGTCATTGTCCGGGAACTCGGTGCGGTGTCGGGTTGGGAGAACACCCGTCACCGGTGCAGGCGACAATGGAGTCCTCGTAAGCACGGCCGTGCCCACGCACCACCCCTGGAGTCCTGATGACGTCTGCGTCCCTCCCGTCCCTCACCTTCGGCGCCTACGCCCTCACCCCTGGGCCGCTCGCCGACGACGGCCGCGCCGAGGAGGAGTTCTACGCCGGGCTGGGCGACCTCCCGATCGCCACGATCGAGTTCCCGCTGCTCGGCGACGGCGCCCCGAGCCTGGATCCCGAGTGGATCGCCCGGACCCTGCGTCCCGGGTGGGACCTCATGGTCACGTGCATCCCGCGCACCATGATGCGGCTTGCCACCGCGCCCGGCTACGGCCTCGCCTCGACCGATGCCGACGGCCGGCGCGCAGCGCTCGCCGACGTCGCCGTGGTCCGCGACCTTGCCCGCGCCCTGGCCGAGGCCGGCGGCCGGCCGCGGGTCACCGCGATCGAGGTGCAGAGCGCGCCCGGCCCGCTGCTCGGGTCGGTCGAGGCGTTCGCAGAGTCCCTCGCCGAGCTGGCGACGTGGGACCTAGGCGGGGCGGAGATCGTCGTCGAGCACTGCGACGCGCTCGTCGCCGGGCAGGCGCCGGTCAAGGGCTTCCTGTCGATCGAGGACGAGATCGCCGCGATCCAGGTCGTGCTGGCTAGCGAACCGTCCGCCCGGCTCGGCGTGGGGATCAACTGGGGACGGTCAGCGATCGAGGGGCGTTCGGGCGACACCGCGACCGAGCACGTCCGGCTCGCGGCCCAGGCCGGGCTGCTGCGCTCGATCATCTTCTCCGGGGCCACGGACCAGGTGACCGCGTGGGGTCCGGCGTGGGCTGACAACCACATGGCCCCGCGCGGCACCGGCCCCGCCCTCGCTGCGTCGTCGGCCTCGCTGCTGGGCGCCGACGAGGTGCGCGCGGCCCTCGCGGCCGCGGGGCAGGCACCGATCGCCTTCGTCGGCGCCAAGGTCACGATCCGGCCCGACGACGCCACGGCGCGCGAGCGGCTGGCGCTCGCGCGGGCCGCGCTCTCGCTGCTGGTCGAGGCCGGTCTCGATGTCGGCGGCACCGACGACGAGGTGTGGATCGGCTGAGCCGGGTGGATCGAGCGGATCGAGCGGATCGGGTGGCAGAATCGTCGGGTGACTGACACTCTGCCGAGCATCGCCTTCCACGAACCGCGCATCCCCCAGAACACCGGGAACGCGATCCGTCTCGCCGCGGTCACCGGCGCGACCCTGCACCTCGTCGAGCCGCTCGGCTTCGATCTGTCCGAGCCCAAGCTCAAGCGCGCGGGACTGGACTACCACGACCTCGCGAGCGTGAGCGTGCACGCTGACCTCGAGGCGCTGCTCGCGACGGACCCGTCCGCGCGGGTCTTCGCCTTCACCACGAAGGCGACCACGCGGTACTCCGACATCGTCTACCGGCCCACCGACATCCTGCTCTTCGGCCCCGAGCCGACCGGACTGTCCGAGGAGGTCCTGGGGCACCCACGGATCACCGACGAGGTGAAGATCCCCATGCTGCCCAGCCGACGCTCGCTCAATCTCACCAGCAGTGCGTCGATCGTCATCTACGAGGCGTGGCGCCAGGCGGACTTCGTCGGCGGGGCGTGAGTGCGCGTCGTCGTCGCACCGGATTCCTTCAAGGGATCCGTCGATGCCGCGGGCGCCGCGGCGGCGATCGCCTGCGGGTGGTCCTCGATCCGACCGGGCGACGAGGTCGTCACTGTCCCGCTGGCCGACGGCGGTGAGGGAACCCTCGCGGTGATCGCCTCGGCTGTCCCGGGCGGAGTGGTCCACGACGTCCCCGGCTGCACCGGGCCGGACGGGCGACCGGCCCTGGGGCGGTGGCTCTCTCTGCCCGGCGGCGCCGCGGTCGTCGAGCTCGCGCAGGTGTCCGGGCTCGCCCTGATGACCTCCCCGGACCCGCTCGGGGCGTCCACCCGCGGGCTGGGCGAGGTGATCGCCGCCGCGCTCGACGCCGGCTCGCGGTCCCTGACGATCGCCCTGGGCGGGTCGGCCTCGACCGACGGCGGGGCCGGCGCGCTGAGCGCGCTCGGGCTCGTCCTGCGCGACGCCGCCGGCGCGGTCCTGCCCGACGGCGGCGGTGCCCTCCCGCGACTGGAGACCGCCGACCTGACGGGTCTGCGTCAGGCCCCGGCCGGCGGGGTCACGCTGCTGACCGACGTCACCAACCCGCTGCTCGGCGCCTACGGCGCGGCCGGGGTCTACGGTCCGCAGAAGGGCGCATCGGCCGACGACACGGCACTGCTGGAGGCGGGGTTGGCACGGTATGCGCAGGTGCTGGGTGGGTCTACCGAGGTCTCGGGAGCCGGGGCCGCGGGCGGGGCGGGATTCGGTTTCATGCTGGCCTGGGGCGCGACCGCCACCCCGGGGGCGGCGCACATCGCTACGCTCGTCGGGCTGTCCGGGCTGCTCGCCGGCGCCGACGTGCTGATCACGGGCGAGGGCCGGTTCGATGCGACGAGCCTGCAGGGGAAGGTCGTCGGAGAGGCGCTCCGGTTCGCGGGCGAGACGAATGGCGCAGGGGTCGCCAACAGATCCGAGAACCCGAACGAAGCGAGGGGTGCGGGCACCGCGCGGTTGCGGACCGCCGTCGTCGCGGGCGCGATACCCGACCCCGGGCCGCTCGAGGAGCGCGGCGTCTGGCACTGCGCGCTCGTAGATCTTGCCGGCGAGGCCCGTGCCCTCGCCGATCCGGAGCACTGGCTCGCCGAGGCCGGCGCACGTGCCGCGCGCGCCCTCGACGTCGGTCCGGATCCGCTCGCTCGCTGAGTGCGGGAACCTCCTCGCTCTGCGGGTCAGTTGAGGGGGTGGCTCGGAGGGCGGCCGTTGGCGACGTCGATGAGGGCTTCCATGACGCTGCCCGCGACGTCTTGGACGAAGTCAGCTGTCCAGCACAGCGCGTGCGGGGTGACGATGACGCTGTCCATGGCGAGCAGCGGCTCGTCGGCGGTCGGCGGCTCCGACTCGAGCACGTCGAGACCGGCCCCGGCGATGCTCCCTGTGCGCAGCGCCTCAGTGAGCGCCACCTGGTCGATCAGCGGCCCGCGTCCGACGTTGATGACGTACGACGTGGAGGGCATCCGCGCGAGGAAGTCGGCGTCGACCATGTGGTGGGAGGAGGGGGTGAGCGAAGCGGTGAGGATGACGTAGTCGGAGCGGGCAGCGAGCTCGTCGAGGCTGAGCAGCTCAACTCCGGCCAGCTCTCCCGCCTGCTGGCGTGCACGGACGCTCGGGCGGTCGACCGTGATGATCCGCACCCCGAGCGGGGCGATGAGCTCGGCCAGATCGGCACCCACACTGCCGAAGCCGATGATCCCCACCGTGCGTCCTGCCAGGCCCAGCCCGCGGTAGCTCCCGCGGTCCCGCCACCGGCCCTCGGCGACCGCGCGTTGGTTGTCGAGCAGCCGGTGGCTGAGCGCGAGCAGCAGGGTCATGGCGGCGAGCGCGAGCGGGCGGCGCACCCCGTCCGGGGTGTTCGTGACCACAACTCCCTCGTCCGCGAGGCCGGCGAGGTCGATCCCGTCGAAGCCCGCTCCGAAGCGCGCCACGTGCTTGAGTCGCGGGGTGGCCGCGGCCACGTCGCGAGAGTAGCCCCAGTGGCCGAAGGACAGCACGGCGTCGTACGGGGCAAGCTCGGTCGCGGTGGGTGCGTGGCCTGCGATCGGCGCCATGACCTCCCAGCGCAGGCCTGCGTCGGTCAGCCGGTCCAGGCCGACGTCACCGAAGATCGTCGAGCCGTCCGGGGCGGTGACGTCCGAGCTGAGCCCGACGACGTACTCGTCGCCGGACGCGGGGGCGTGCTGGCGGTGGGCCATGTTCCTCGTCTCCTGACTGATCCGCGGCGAGGCACGCCGAGGACACAGTCAACGTAAAGATCTGATCTATTACCGGTCTGACTCCTCGAGTCTGACGATTGCCTGCATAGATGACAGTAGTCATCTGATGAATGCTAGTGTTGCATCATTCGTGACCCTCCCGACCCATCAATGACGAAGGGGCGCCAGACATGGCCCGCATCACCAGCATCGAGATCGAAGACGTCCGCTTCCCCACCTCCCTGACCGCCGACGGCTCGGACGCGATGAACAAGGACGGCGACTACTCCGCCGCCTACGTCGTGCTGCGCACCGACGGCGTGGCCGCGGACGGCTCCCCGCTCGCCGGCTTCGGCCTGACCTTCACGACCGGACGCGGCAACGACATCGTCGCCCTGGCCGCGCGCCAGCAGGCCGAGCAGCTGATCGGCCAGGACGTCGAGGAGATGGCCGCGGACATGGGCGGGGTCTACCGCTTCCTCACTTCGGACGCGCAGATGCGCTGGCTCGGACCGGAGAAGGGCGTGGTGCACCTGTCCCTGTCCGCCGTGATGAACGCGGCCTGGGATCTCGCCGGGCGCCTCGCCGGCAAGCCCGTGTGGCGCCTGCTCGCGGACATGACTCCCGAGCAGCTCGTCGACGTCGCCGACCTGCGCTACCTCTCCGACGCACTCACCCGCGACGAGGCCATCGAGCTGCTCCGTGCGAAGGAGTCCGGCAAGGCCGCCCGCATCGCCGAGCTCGAGGCCACCGGCTACCCCTGCTACACGACGTCGGCCGGATGGCTGGGCTACTCCGACGAAAAGCTGCGCCGGCTGTGCCAGGAGGCGATCGATGAGGGCTACAACCACATCAAGCTCAAGGTCGGGGCGAACCTCGCCGACGACATCCGCCGCTGCACGATCGCCCGCGAGGTGATCGGCCCGGACCGGGTGCTCATGATCGACGCCAACCAGGTGTGGGACGTCGACCAGGCGATCGAGTGGACCAACGCGCTCGCCCCCTTCGACCTGCTCTGGATCGAGGAGCCGACCAGCCCCGACGACGTGCTCGGCCACGCGGCCATCAAGCGCGGCGTCGCCCCGATCGGGGTCGCGACCGGAGAGCACTGCCACAACCGGGTCATGTTCAAGCAGTTCATGCAGGCCGGCGCGCTCGACTTCTGCCAGCTCGACGCCGGGCGCCTGGCCAGCCTCAACGAGATCGTGGCGGTCCTGCTGCTCGCCGCCAAGTTCGACGTGCCGGTCTGCCCGCACGCGGGCGGCGTCGGGCTGTGCGAGATGGTCCAGCACGTGTCCATGCTCGACTTCGTGGCGGTCTCGGGCACCCGCGAGGGACGCGTCACCGAGTTCGTCGATCACCTGCACGAGCACTTCACCGATCCCTGCATCGTCACGAACGCCGCGTACTCCTTGCCGCGCCTGCCGGGGTACTCGACCCAGATGCACCCGGCCTCCGTAGCCGAGTACCGCTTCCCGGAAGGCTCCTACTGGCGCGAGCGCCACGCAGCCGCGGCGGCGAGCGCCAACCTGGCTGCCGCCGTCTGACACCCCACCCACCTCTCTCCCCAACCCGCTGAGTGCGGGCGAATGGCTGCCCAAACCGGACATCGGGCAGCCGTTAGCCCGCACTTAGCGGGATTTTTGGCGGGTGGGGTGGGCGCGGGGTGGGGTCAGCGGGCGAGCCAGCCGCCGTCGACGGCGAGCACCTGGCCGTGGACGTAGGCCGCGGCCTGGGAGGCCAGGAAGACCACGACGTTGCCGATGTCCTCGGGGTTGCCCCAGCGCCCGGCCGGGATCCGCACAGAGAGCTGGGCCAGGCGGTGCGGGTCGGCCAGCAGCGCGGCGTTCATCTCCGTGGCCATGTAGCCCGGGGCGACGGCGTTGACATTGACTCCCTGGCCGGCCCACTCGTTGCACAGCGCCTTGGTGAGCTGGGCGACCGCGCCCTTGCTCGCCGCGTAGGCCGGCACGGTGAACCCGCCCTGGAAGCTCAGCAGCGATGCGAGGTTGACGACCTTGCCCGCGCCGCGCTCGAGCATGGGTCGCCCGAAGAGCTGGCACAGCTGGAAGACCGAGCGCAGGTTGACGTTGATCACCGCGTCCCAAGCCTCGAGCGGGAAGTCCACCGCGGGGTGGCGGTCCTGGGTCCCGGCGTTGTTGACGAGGATGTCGACACGGTGGGCGGCGAGCACCTCACGGGAGACCGACTCGACCTGGGCCGGGTCGGCAAGGTCCATCGGGTAGAAGTGCACCTGTCGGCCCAGGGCCGCGGCGTGATCGGTCAGCTCGGTCGGCACGCCGCTGCGACCGAAGACGACGACGTCTGCCCCGGCCTCGAGCAGCGCGCTCGTGATGCCCGCGCCCAGTCCTCGGCCGCCGCCGGTGACCGCAGCCACCTGGCCGGTCAGGTCGAAGGCGGTCACGGTGCGACCTCCCCGGCGTCGTCGGCCATCCCCGCGAGCGGGGTGACGAGCACCTTGAGGCAGTCCTGCCCGGTCGTCGCGGCCTCGAAGGCGGCCGCGGAGTCCTCGAGCGAGAACGCCTTGGTCGGGAAGTGCTCCAGGCCGAGCGCGCCCGAGGCCATGAGCTCGATCGCGCGGGTCATGTCCGCGGTCGTGTAGACCCGCACACCCACCATCGACTGCTCCTTGAAGCAGATCGCCTGCAGGTCGATCGGGGTCGGCTGCTTGTAGACGCCGACAACGACGATCCGCCCGAGCACCCGCGTCGCGGCCGTCACCTCGGCGGCGACCGAGGGGTGGGCCGCGGAGTCGAAGGTCGTGTCCGCCCCTTCTCCGCCCGTGAGATCGGCCACGACGGACGTCATCGTCGACCCCTCGGGCACGACGGTCAGGCCCAGGCTGCCGGCCACCGCTCGGCGCCAGGGGCTCGGCTCGGTGATAACCACCTGGGCCGCGCCCTCGTGTCGGGCGACGAGGGCGACCAGCACCCCGATCGGCCCGGCGCCGAAGACGGCGACCGTGTCCCCGGCCTCCATGCCGGAGCGGGCGACCGCGTGCACCGCCACGGCGAGCGGCTCGGCGAGCGCGGCGGTCCGCGGGTCGACCGAGTCGGGCACCGCGTGCAGCACGTGCGGGGGCAGGGCCACGAGGTCCGCCATCGCGCCCGGGGCGTCGATGCCGTAGAGGCCGAGCCGGCTGCACACGTGGGCGTTACCACCCCGGCAGGACAGGCACTCCCCACACGAGATGAGCGGCTCGACGACGACGAGCGAACCGACCGCGAGACCGCTCTCCCCCGGCTCCTCGATCCACCCGGACATCTCGTGACCGGGGATCAGGCCGTGCTCGGCGCGGGGGTGCTTGCCGTGGAAGATCGACAGGTCGGTCCCGCAGATGCCGTTGTAGGCGATCTTCACCAGGGCCCAGCCCTCAGGTACGGCCGGCCGGGGCACCCGGGCGACCTCGACCTCGTCGGTGGCCGTCCAACGTGCCGCGTTCATGGTGTTCATCTCAGGCTCCTGTCGTGAGGGCGAACTGGGCATTGCGCCCCGGGGTCCCCAGGACCTCGGGGTTGAGGATGTTGCGCGGCGGGCGGCCGGCACAGACCTCGACGACGTTCTCGATCGTGCGGCGCTTGAGCTCGACGTAGGACTCCTCGGAATACCAGGCTAGGTGCGGGGTGAGCACGACGTTGTCGAAGTCCATGAGCGCATGCCCCGCCGGGAGCGGTTCGGTCTCGTGGACGTCGATCCCGGCGCCGGCGATCGCGCCGGACCGCAGGGCGTCCACGAGCGCGTCGGTCCTGATCACGCCGCCGCGACTGGTGTTGACGATGATCGCGTCCGTGCGCATCCGGGCGAGCTCGGGTGCACCGATGAGGTTGCGGGTCTCCTCGGTCAGCGGGGTGTGCATGGACACGACCTGCGAACGCTCGA
Source organism: Sanguibacter gelidistatuariae (assembly GCF_900096585.1). Taxonomy (GTDB): domain Bacteria; phylum Actinomycetota; class Actinomycetes; order Actinomycetales; family Cellulomonadaceae; genus Sanguibacter; species Sanguibacter gelidistatuariae. Next base: position 213,506 of record NZ_FMYH01000007.1, on the reverse strand, counting down.
GCAGCTCGTCGAGGGTCACCGCGGGGAAACCGCGGAAGGTGGCCGCCCCGGGCTCGGCGCGCACGTCGTAGCCGATCACCTCGTAGCCCAGCCCGGCCGCCTTGCGTGCCGTCGCGGAGCCGATCAGGCCCATGCCGATGATCCCGAACACCCGGGAGGTGGTCTGGTAGAGCGGGCGGACGACCGCGAGGTCGAAGCTACCGGCCCGCATGCCACGATCCAGCCGAGGGATGCCGCGGGCCACGGACAGCGCCAGGGCGATCGCGTGGTCCGAGACCGCCTCGGTCCCGTAGTCGGGAACGTTGCACACGGCGATACCGCGCGCGGTCGCGGCGGGCACGTCGACCGAGTCGACGCCGACGCCGTACCGCCCGATCACCTTGAGCGCGGGCAGGGCGTCCATGACCTCGGCGGTGATGGAGGCGTACTGCACGAGGATCGCCTCGGCGTCGGCGCACGCGGCGACCAGCGTCGCCGCGTCGGTGGACTGCGCGACGACGAAGTCCGCTCCGGCGCCACGGGCGACGGCCATCTCGGGTGCAAAGGAGTCGTGGTCACATTCGGTGATGGTGATGCGCATCGTCTGGTCCTCTCGGGACTGGGCGGGAAGCTGGGTAGGCGAGAGAGCGGGAAAGGATGGGAACGGTCAGCGGGCGAGCCAGCCGCCGTCGACCGGCAGCACCGCACCGTTGACGTAGTCCGCGGCCCGCGAGGACAGGAAGAGCACCGCACCGGCGATGTCGCCGGCCTGGGCCCACCGACCGGCCGGGATGCGCGCGAGGATGGACTCGCTGCGCTCGGTGTCCTCGCGCAGCTGCTGGGTGTTCGCTGTCGCGACGTAGCCGGGGGCGACGGCGTTGACGTTGAGCCCCTTGCTCGCCCACTCGTTGGCCAGCGCCCGGGTGAGCCCGGCGATCGCGGACTTCGAGGAGGTGTATCCCGGGACGTTGATGCCGCCCTGGAAGCTGAGCATCGAGGCGGTGTTGACGATCTTGCCGTGGCCGCGCTCGATCATCGCGGCGCCGATCTCCCGGGACAGCACCCACGCGCTGCGCAGGTTGACGTCCATGACCGCGTCGAAGTCCTCGTCGGAGTGCTCGGCGGCCGGGGCTCGGCGGATCGTGCCGCCGTTGTTGACGAGGATGTCGACGGGGCGGGCGGCGAGGTCCGCGGCGAGCGTGGCGACCGCCACCCGGTCGGTGAAGTCGGCCCGGAGCGGGATGAAGGTGCGTCCCGCGGACTCGACGGCCGCGCGAGCCGCGCTCTCGCCGTCGGGCATGGAGGTGGACACGCCGATGATGTCCGCCCCGGCGGCGGCGAGGGTGCTCGCGATGGCCAGGCCGATTCCCTGGCTGGCTCCGGTCACGACCGCAAGCTGGCCCTCGAGGCTGAACAGGTGCTCGATGAGCTGCCCGGGCGCGGTGACGTCGTGCGACATGATCAGTGCTCTTCTCTGATGGGGCGCCGGCCGGCGCCCCTCAGGGCACCGGTCAGCGGGGAGTGTGTCCCAACGCCGCCGAGATGGCGTTCGCGGTCGCGATCGCCTCGGGTGACATTGCTTCGATCTGTTCTTCGGTGTGCGCGAGCGTGATGGTCGAGATGCTCACGCCGTACTTCACGGTCCCGGTGTGGTCGTAGACGGGGGCCGCCACGCAGGTCACGCCGGGCACGTTCTCCTCGCGGTCGAGGGCATATCCGAGCCGGCGCACGTCGGCGATCTCCGCGCGCAGGTCCTCGAGCGTGGTCAGGGTGCGGTTGGTCCGACGAGGCAGACCCGCCCGGGCGACGAAGCGTTCGAGCGCGTCGTCGGAGTAGGACGCCAGGATGACCTTGCCGATCCCCGAGGAGTGCATCGGGATCGAGTGCCCGACCCTCGACGGCATCCGGTACGGCGTGTCGGAGTCCGTGCGGACCAGGTACAGCACCTCGTCGCCGTTGGCCGCACCGAGGTGGACCGTGCAGTGCACCCGGGCGACCAGGTCGTCGATGTGCGGGGCCGCGATCGCCGAGATGTCGATCCGTTCCAGGGCCCGCCCGGCCAGGGACAAGATCTTCGGCCCCGGGAGGTAGCCGCCGTCCTTGTTCACCGAGATGAACTGGCGATCCATCAGGGTCGCGAGGATGCGGTGCGTCGTGGCCTTGGGCAGGCCGGTCGCCTCGACGATGTCCGTGAACCGTGAGTAGGAGAAGGCCGCCTCGAGGACAAGCAGCGTCTTCTCGCTCGCGTTCGCACTCGTGTCCGTCTTCGCGTCCGAGCCTTGCCCGGTGCCTGCCGCGGTCTGCGTGCCCATCGCGTCCCATCCCCATGTCCGTCGCCGATGTCAGCGCATGTCAGCGATCGAGAATCCGTCCATGTCGTCGAAGGACTGGTTCTCTCCCGCCATTGCCCAGACGAAGCTGTAGCTCTCCGAGCCGACGCCGGAGTGCACCGACCAGCTCGGGGAGATGATGGCTTCCCTGTTCCCGACCACGAGGTGCCGGGTCTCGGTCGGCTCACCCATGATGTGGATGACCCGGGCCTGAGGCGGCAGATCGAAGTAGAGGTAGGCCTCCATCCGGCGATCATGCGTGTGAGCAGGCATTGTATTCCACATGCTGCCCGGGTGAAGAGTTGTGACACCCATGACGATCTGGCAGCTCTTGACGCCGTTCTCGTGGATGTACTGGTTGAGCGTGCGCCGGTTGGAGGTGAGCGGGTCGCCCAGCTCGCGGACGGTCCCCTGCCCCGGTGCCACCAGGGTTGTCGGGTAGGTGGTGTGGGCCGGCGCGGAGACGAGGTAGAACGCCGCGGGGCCGTTCTCGCCCTCGTCGTCCAAGGACGCAAAGGAGACAGCCTGCGCTCCCCGTCCGATGTACAGGCACGCGCCCTTGGCCAACACGAACTCGTCGCCGTCGACCGTGATCGAGCCCGCTCCGCCGACGTTGACGATGCCGCCCTCGCGGTGGGCGAAGAAGTACTCCGAGCGGATCTCCGGGTAGGTGCCCAGCGTGAGGGGCTTGGTCGCCGGGCTGATGCCGACGAGCACGACCCGGTCGTGGTGGGTGTAGACCGCGTTGATGCTGTCGGCGGCAAAGAGGTCCTGCACGAGGTAGCGACCGCGAAGCTCTGCCGTGTCCATCCCCGGCACGTGTTCGGGGCTTGTTGCATACCGCTGTTCCATGACGATCCTCACCTATATATAGAGAGACAACTGACATGCCGTGCCGGTCCGCCCCGTCCCGCACCTGCGGGTCACGGGACGGGGCGGACCAGGACGGGCTACGTGAGTCCGAGGACTCCGGGGAGCCACAGCGAGAGCTGAGGCACGAATATGACCACCAGCAGCATGATCACGAGAGCGATGAAGAACGGCACCAGCTTGCGGATGACGTCTTCGATGCGCAGGTTCGCTACCTTGGCCCCGACAAACAGGACCGGTCCCACCGGCGGCGTGATGGTGCCGATGCAGAGGTTGAAGACCATCATGATTCCGAAGTGGATCGGGTCCACCCCGAAGCTCATGACGATCGGCAGGAAGATCGGCGCGAAGATCAGCACGGCCGGCGTCGGGTCCATGAAGCAGCCGACGATGAGCATGACGACCGCGATGAGAAGCAGCAGCACCGTGGGGTTGTCGCTGATCCCGAACATCGCGTCGGCCACCATGGCGGGGATCTTCGCGAAGGACATGACCCAGCCCATGATCGAGGAGACACCCACGAGGAACATGACGATCGCCGTCGTACGGGTGGAATCCAGGAAGATCGGCCTGAGGTCACGGATCTTGATCGAGCGGTAGATGAAGGACAGCACGAGGGAGTAGACCACCGCGATGCATGACGCCTCGGTCGGGGTGAAGTAGCCGAGCAGGATGCCGCCGATGACGACGACGATGAGCGCCAGTGCCGGGAGGGCGTCGACGAGGATCTTCGCCCGCACGGCCATGCTGATCTTCTCGGTGATCTTCAGCTCGGGCCGCTTGCGGGCATAGAGGTAGACGATGACCATGCAGGTCACCGCCCAGAGGATCCCCGGGATGTACCCGGCGACGAAGAGGGCCGCGATCGAGGTGCTCGAGACGAGCGAGTACACGATCATGAGGTTGCTCGGCGGGATGAGCATCCCGGCCGGCGCCGACGCGATGTTGGTCGCAGCGGCGAAGTTCTTGTCGTATCCCTCCTTGGCCTGCAGCGGCCCCATGGTCGAGCCGACCGCGGCGACCGCCGCGACCGCCGAGCCGCTGACCGCACCGAACAGGGCGTTGGCTGCGATGTTCGTCTGAGCGAGCGAGCCGGGCATACGGCCGACGAGGACCTTGGCGGCATTGATCAGCCGTAAGGCTATGCCGCCGTTGTTCATGATGACGCCCGCTAGGACGAAGAACGGTATGGCCAGGAGCGAGAAGTTGTTGATCCCGCGGAACATCTGCTGCGCCGAGGTGAGCATCCCGTTTTCGAAACCGAGGGCTGAGACCATGGCGAGCGCGGAGGACAGGCCGACCGCGACGGAGATGGGGGCTCCCAGGAGCAGGAATCCGAAGACTCCGACGACCAGGATGAGTGCTGCAAGAGCTGCGACGTCCATGAGTGTGCCCCTTCCTAAAGGACGTCCGGCTCGGCATCTTCGACCGCGTTCTCGACGCGGAGGAGGATGGCAACCAGGTGGTAGATGGTGTAGAAGATGATCAGCACGCCGGAGATCGGCAGCGCGAGATACAGAGGCCCGACGTCGATGGGCAGACCGGCAAGCTTCTGGTCCCAGGAGAGCTGGGCGACCTGCCAGCCGCCGTAGACGAGGACGAGCGAGGCGAACGCCAGGATCGCGACCTGCATGAGCAGGCCCACGACGTACTGGATCTTGGCGGGCAGCTTCCTGACGGCGAAGTCGACGTAGATGTGACCGCGTTCGCCGAACACCAGGGCCGACCCGAAGAGGCCGAGCCAGATGAAGACGTACTTGGCGAGTTCCTCGGACCACCCGCTCGGGGAGTTGAGGACCTGGCGGGAGAAGACCTGCCAGGAGACGTCGACTACCAGGACGGCGAACAGCACGACACAGAACCAGCTCAGCGCGCTGTCGAGACCCTTCTTGACTGTTTTCATGAGGAGACCTCTTCGGGTTGCCGGGTGATCACTCGGCCGCTGCGCGGACCTTTGCGTAGAGGTCCTTGCTCACCTGCGTGGTGAGCTTCTCCTCCACGAGCGGGGCGAGCGCGTCGCGGAACGCGTCTGCGTCGACCTCGTTGAACTTCGCTCCTGCGGCCTCGGCCGTGGCGATGCTCGTCTTGACCTCGTCGGCCCAGAAGTCGCCCTCTTCGACGAGCGCGGCGGCCAGCTCCTCGGAGAAGATCTTCTGGTCCTCGGCGGAGAGCGCATCCATCGTCTTGGGGTTGACGATCAGGTAGTCGGGGAACATCAGGTGCCGGGTGTAGGAGTAGTACGGCGCGATCTCGGCGTGCTTGAGGTTCGCGTAGATCGACTCGTTGTTCTCGGCGCCGGAGAGCACACCGGACTGGATCGCGGTGTAGACCTCGCCCTGACCCATCGGGGTTCCGGACCCGCCCATGAGCTCCATCATCCGCAGGTTGGTGTCCGACTCGATGACCCGGATCTTCATTCCTGCGAGGTCCGCGGGGGTGTTGATGGGCTTCTCGGAGTTGTACACGTTGCGGATGCCGCCGTGGAAGCCGGCCAGGACCGAGATGCCCTTGTCCTCGATCGAGGAGAACAGGTCAGCGGTGATCTCGGGGTCGTTGACGACCGCGCTCTGGTGCTCCTTGCTGTCGAAGACGTAGGGAAGGTTGAACACCACGAAGTCGGGGTTGAAGTTCTCCAGGAGCGACCCGGAGACCATCGAGAAGTCGATCGACCCGGCCTGGACCAGCTCGATGGTGTCCTTCTGGCTGCCGAGGGTCTCGTTGGGGAAGACCTCCAGGTCGTAGCGACCGTCGGTGCGCTCCTTGAGCCGGTCCCCGAGGGCCTCGAGCGCCTTGTACTGCGGGTGGCTCTCGGTCTGGTTGAACGCAACCTTGAAGACCTTCGTGTCCGTGCCGCCTTCGCTGCTGTCCGAGCTGCAGGCAGCCAGCGAGAGGGCGAGCGCCGAGACGCCTGCCATGGCAACGATCGAAACAACCTTGTTCCGCATCATGTGTAACTCCTTAGTGGGCCCACCAGGGATGAGCTGACCGAGTACTGTCTGGAACCACCGAGACCGTCCTGCGGCGAACCGACACCAGAGTCGAGTTCCGCACATGGAACCGAGTTCCGGTGGGTGGAACCAGTAGACGCGAGAAGTTCTCATCCGTCAACCCTGCTCTCCGCGACCCAGGCGATCGCTACCCGTTCGTGACCTTCGGTACGGTGGCCCCATGCCCGCTCAGACATACGAAGACCTCCCCTGCGCCTCACCCGCCAACGATGTCGGCTTCATCGGGCTCGGGGTGATGGGGGCACCGATGGCCGCGCACATCTTGGCGTCGCTCGCGAACGCGCGACTCCACGTGAGCGCGCGCCGCCCGGCATCCGCCCAGCCGCTGGTCGACGCCGGAGCCGTCTGGCATCCGACCGCGCGTTCCCTCGCCGCGGCATGCCGCGGCGCACGGCCGACGGTGGTGCTCATGGTTCCCGATCTGCCCGACATCGAGGCGGTGCTCGACGGGCCGGACGGCCTGCTCGCCGGGATCACCCGCCCCACCTCGATCGCCATCTGCTCGACGGTCTCCTCCGCGGGGGTGCGGGCCCTCGACGTCGCAGTCCGCGCCCGCACCGGGGGCCTCGCGCACGTGGTCGACGCGCCCGTCAGCGGCGGCGAGGAAGGAGCCCGTGCGGGAACCCTGTCGATCATGGTCGGGGGGTCCGACGACGACGCCGCGCAGGCCTGCGCCGCGCTCGCCCCCGCCGGCACCCCTGTGCACCTGGGCCCTCTCGGCTCGGGCCAGATCGCCAAGGCCTGCAACCAGATGATCGTCGCCGCCACCGTGCTGGCCCTGGGCGAGGCCAGCGTCATCGCCGAGCGCGCCGGCCTGGACGTCGCCGCGCTCCTCGACCTGCTCGGCGGCGGCTATGCCGGAAGTCGTGTGCTCGAGGTCAAGAAGCGGCGCTTCGCCGAGCACGACCACAGTCCCTCGGGCGCCGCGAAGTTCATGGTGAAAGACCTCGGGTCCGCGACCGACGAGGCCATCCGGACCGGGACGGCGACCCCCCAGCTCGACCTGCTGCGCGCCGTGTTCACCGACCTGACCGCGGCCGGCCTCGGCGACCAGGACACCGCCGTCGTGCAGGCGTTCATCGAAGATCTTCCGCGCAGCGCGCCCGCTCCGCCCGGCCGGTCTGACGACTAGTTTCACCCGCGTGATACCACCTGCCGAGGGTGATCATCCACGCCCGAAGGCCCCGATATTCGGCCCAGATCCTGGGCTATGGTGACCACCAACGATCCGCCCGACGATGAGCGGACAGTGGTTGATCACCCCTCAAGGACGATGATGAGCACTCCTCCCAAGCCCCTTCTCGGGCGCCTGACTCCCGGCGGCCTGCGCAACTTCACCGACACGCTGCGCGCCGAGAACACCGGTGCGATCCTCCTGCTCGCGGGCGCGGTCGTGGCGCTGATCTGGGCGAACTCACCCTTCAGCGAGAGCTACCGTGCACTGGGCAACTTGACCTTTGGTCCGTCTCGGCTGCACCTCGACTTGTCCGTCGCACAGTGGGCCACGGACGGTCTGCTGGCGATCTTCTTCTTCGTCGTCGGCCTCGAGCTCAAGCGGGAGATGGTCGACGGAGAGCTGCGGCGGCCGTCTACGGCGATCGTGCCGATCCTCGCCGCGGTCGGCGGCATGGCGGTGCCCGCCGCCGTCTACTCGGTGATCAACACCCTGAGCGCAGGCGGGGACCCGAACGGCTGGGCGGTCCCGGTTGCCACCGACATCGCCTTCGCCGTGGCGGTGCTGACGATCTTCGGCAGAGGCCTGCCGACAGCGCTGCGAGCCTTCTTGCTCACCCTGGCCGTGGTCGACGACCTGCTCGGGATCGTCGTCATCGCGGTGTTCTACGCCAACGGGCTGAACTTCGTGTGGATGGTCGCGGCTTTCCTCTCGATCGGCGTGTTCGCTGTGGTCGTCCGTCGCCGCGGTGGGGCCTCACCCTGGCTGCTCCTCCCGCTCGCGGTCCTCGCCTGGGCGTTCATGCACGCCTCCGGGGTCCACGCCACGATCGCCGGCGTCGCGCTCGGTTTCACGGTGCCGGCGCTCGCCCGCACAGGCGAGCGTGTGAGCCTGGCCGAACGCTACGAGCACGCGTGGCGGCCTCTCTCGGCCGGCTTTGCCGTGCCGGTCTTCGCCTTGTTCGCGGCCGGGGTCACGATGAGCGCGTCGGCCTTGTCGGAGGCTGCGTCCAACCCTGCTGCGCAAGGCGTGTTCTTCGGTCTCGTACTCGGCAAGCCCATCGGGATCCTGCTCGCCACCTGGCTGTTGGTGACATTCACTGGAGCAGCCCTGGACGTCTCGCTTCGCTGGTTGGACCTGCTCGCGGTGGCGTGCGTCGGCGGCGTCGGCTTCACGGTGGCGCTGCTCATCGGCGAGCTGTCCTTCGAGCCCGGGACGGCCAACAACGAGGCGGTCAAGGCGGCGGTGCTGGTCGGCTCGCTCGCCTCGGCCGCGATCGGTGGTGGCCTGCTCGCCTGGCGCAGCTCGGTCCGCTCCCGGGGCGCCCTGGGCAGCGCGGAGCAGACCGGCGAGCTGGTGGGCTGAGCGGCACTCGGCAGGCCGGGGCCCCGAGCCGGGTGACCCATTCGGGGCAGGCCACGGCGCGGGCAGCCCTAAGATGTGCCGTATGACCGTCACCCTGAGCGATGTCGCCCGTGAAGCAGGCGTGTCCTTGGCGACCGCCAGCCGCGCGATCAACGGGAGCAGCAACCGTACCGTCCGCCCGGAGCTGCGCGACAAGGTGCTCGCGGCGGCCCACCGGCTGCGGTACTCCCCGGACGCGAACGCCCAGGCCATGGCGCGCGGGCGGACGACCGCGCTCGGGCTCGTCGTCCACGACATCGCCGACCCGTACTTCTCCATGATCGTCTCGGGGGTCACCGCGGCCGCCGAGCGAGCCGGGCTCATGGTCACGCTCGCGAGCACCGACCGCGATCCGGAGCGTGAGCTCGCTTTCGTCGACCTCATGCAGCGTCAGCGGGCCCGGGCGATCATCGTCGCGGGCGGGCGCACCGACGATGCAGACGCCAACACGACGCTCGCCGACGCCCTCGCGGAGTACAGCTCGCACGGCGGCGGGGTGGCCGTCGTCGGGCAGGCGCTGCTGGGCGTGGACACGGTGACGATCGAGAACGAGGCGAGCACGAGCGAGCTCGCGACCAAGCTGCACGGTCTCGGCTACCGGCGTTTTGCGATCCTCGCCGGACCGCAGGGGCACCTCACCGCGCGGGCGCGGTTCAACGGTTTCCGGGACGGCCTCGCGGCACTCGGCGTGACGATCGACGACGCCCGCGTCGTGCACTGTGCCTTCACCCGCGACGGCGGCTTCGAGGGTATGAGCGAGCTCGTCTCGCGCGGGCTGATCAGCGCGGGCGGCGCGGGACCGGTCGACGCGGTCTTCGCGGTCAACGACGTGATGGCGGTCGGTGCCATGGCGGCCGCCCGCGCGGCCGGTCTGAGCGTGCCAGGCGACGTGGGCATCGCCGGTTTCGACGACATCATCACGCTGCGGGACATCACCCCGTCGCTGACCACGATCCGGCTGCCGCTCGCCGACATCGGCGCGTTGGTCACCGAGCTGGCACTGTCTCCGGCGCGGGCCGAGCCGCGCATCGTGCCGGTCGACGGCGAGGTCATCGTGCGTGACTCGACCCCGCGGCGGGGCTGATCCGCACGGCCTGCTCCCGCGCATGCCCGACGGCGGGGCGAGGCCCGGGCGGGCCGGTCACCATCCACGCGGCTTGGGTTTCCCACGCCGCTGGAATACGCTTCCCTGCATGGCTCCCACCGATGTGAACCGTTCGACCGCCCCCCTGTCTCCCGCCCCCGCCGGCGGTGTTCCTGGCTGGCCCACCGGCCTGACCGGCCTCGGCTACGGCGGTGACTACAACCCCGAGCAGTGGCCCCAGGCCACCCGCCTCGAGGACGTCGAGATGATGATCGAGGCGGGCGTGAACATCGTCTCGGTCGCGATCTTCGCGTGGGCCACGCTCGAGCCCGCCGAGGGCGAGTACGACTTCGACTGGCTCGACGAGATGATGGACCGGCTGCACGCCGCGGGCATCCGCGTGGCCCTGGCCACCGCGACCGCGAGCCCACCGCCGTGGCTGACCGCGCGCCACCCCGAGGTCCTCCCCCAGCTCGCCGACGGGACCGTGCTGGGCCAGGGCGGACGCCAGTCCTATGCGGTGACCCACCCGCTGTTCCGCGAGTATGCGATCAGGATGGCCACGGTCATGGCCGAGCGGTACAAGGACCACCCGGCGCTCGCGCTGTGGCACGTCGACAACGAGATCGGCTGCCACGTCCCGCGCGACTACTCCGACGCCGCCGCGTCCGCGTTCCGCTCCTGGCTCGCCGAGCGCTACGGGTCGATCGACGCGCTCAACACGGCCTGGGGCACGGCGTTCTGGTCCCAGCGGTACGGCACCTTCGAGGACGTGCTGCCTCCGCGTGCCGCGCCCACCTACGCCAACCCCACCCAGCAGCTCGACTTCGACCGGTTCAGCTCCCGCGCGCTCCTGGGCTACTACCAGGACCTGCGCGACGCCCTGCGGGCGATCACCCCGGCCGTGCCGATCACGACGAACTTCATGGCGTCCTCGGGCACAAAGGGCATGGACTACTTCGACTGGGCCGGTGACCTCGACGTCATCTCCAACGATCACTACACGAGCGCCGAGAACCCCGACCGGCACATCGAGCTCGCCTTCTCGGCCGACCTCACCCGCGGGATCGCCGGCGGGCAGCCGTGGATCCTCATGGAGCACTCGACCTCGGCTGTGAACTGGCAGCCGCGCAACCGCACCAAGGCGCCGGGTGAGATGCTCCGCAACTCCCTCGCGCACGTGGCTCGTGGCGCGGACTCGGTCATGTTCTTCCAGTGGCGCCAGTCCCAGGCCGGCGCGGAGAAGTTCCACTCCGCGATGGTCCCGCATGCCGGCCGCGAGTCCGACGTGTGGAACAACACCGTGGCGCTGGGCCAGGCGCTCAAGGACCTCGCCCCGGTCAAGGGGTCGACCGTCCGCTCCCGTGTCGCACTGGTCCTGGACTACGAGGCGTGGTGGGCGAGCGAGCTCGACTCCCACCCGACCCAGGCGCTGCGCTACCTCGACCAGGCCCAGGCCCTCTACAAGCAGCTGTGGCTGCGCGGGGTGAGCACCGACGTCGTGCGCCCCGGGTCTGACCTCAGCGGCTATGACCTGGTCATCGTCCCCACGTTGTACCTGGTCAGTGACTCTGGCGCGGCCAACGTCGCGGCCGTCGCCGAGCGCGGGGGGACCGTGCTTGTCACGTACTTCTCCGGGATCGTCACCCCCGAGGACCACGTGCGCCTGGGCGGCTACCCGGGGGCATTCCGTGATCTGCTCGGCATCCGCACCGAGGAGTTCTACACCCTGCAGGCCGACGAGCAGGTCTCCGTGACCGGCACCTCTGGCGACCTCGTCGGCACCTTCGGCGCGGACCTGTGGACCGAGAAGACGCACCTCGCCGGCGCGCAGGCGGTCGCCGTGTACGACGACGGCGCGCTCGCCGGGCTGCCGGCCGTCACCCGCAACACGGTCGGCTCCGGGGCCGCCTGGTACGCCGCCACGCGCCTCGACGAGGCCGGCACCGCGGCCCTCGTCGAGGCCGTGCTGGCCGACGCCGGGCTGACCGGCGAGGTCGAGGCGCCCGCGGGTGTCGAGGTGGTCCGCCGCCACGGCTCCGGCGGCGCGAGCTTCCTGTTCGTCATCAACCACACCGGTACGGACGCGAGCGTGAAGGCTTCAGGGCGCGAGCTGCTCACGGGCGCCGCGGTGTCAGGCGACCTGACGGTCGCGGCCGGCGCGGTCGCGGTGGTCCAGGAGGGCTGAGCGCGCTAGCCGCGGCCCGCCGAGCTCGTGAACGGCCCGCCGAACTCGTGAGTTAGGCCCGTTTCCTCGCCTGAAACGGCCGTCGCTCACGAGCTCGGCGACTGGGTCACGAGTTCGGCGACCCGGGGCGGGGCGAGGGGCGCGCCCGGTCAGGGATGCGAGGGTGCTGCGGAGCTGTCTCGGACGACCAGGTCGACCGGGACCACGCGGACCTGGTTCACGGCGCGCACGCCCGCCTCGATCTGCTCGAGCAGGGTCTGCACGCAGAGCGCGCCGAGCTCCTCGAAGCGCTGGCGGATCGTGGTGAGCGGCGGCCACACGTACTCGGCCTCGTCGATGTCGTCGAAGCCGACGATCGAGACGTCCTCGGGGATCCGGATGCCGCGCTCGTGGAAGGCCCGCATGACCCCCAGGGCCATCTGGTCGTTGGCGCAGAACAGCGCGGTCAGCTCGGAGCGCGGCACGGTTGCCAGCAGCTGACCGATCCGGTAGCCGGAGGCCGCCGTCCAGTCCCCTCGGTGCACAGGGCGCCGCTCGGCGCCCGCCTTGTCCAGCACGCGTTCCCAGGCACGCAGGCGCTCCTGGGCCGCGCTCGACGTCGTCGGGCCGGCCAGGTGCCAGACCGTGCGGTGACCCATCGCGAGCAGGTACTCGACAGCGCGGCGTACGCCGCCCTCCTGATCGGTGTCCACGATCGGGTAGTCGGGGTGGCTCGAGGGGTAGGTATCGGTCACGACCACGGGCAGGTTCGGTGCGATGACCAGCGACGGGACGTCGAGGATCTCGGCCTGGATGATGACCAGCCCGTCGACGTTCTGCCCGGCGAGGTTCGCGATCGCGGCGGTGATCCCGCCCGCGGTGGGGCGTTCGAGGGTCACGAGGTTGATCGAGTAGCCCGCGCTGCGGGCGGACACCGCGATGGCCTCGATCGTGCGCGCGTCACCGATCCGCGCGACCGAGAAGGAGATCACCCCGAGGGCTCCGAAGCGCCCGGTGGCCAGGGCGCGGGCGGCGCCGTTGGGCTGATAGCCGACCACACCCATCGCCTTGAGCACCTTGGAACGGGTGTCCTGATCGACGTTGGCTCGGCCGTTGGCGACGCGGGAGACCGTCTGGGCCGAGACACCGGCGATCTTGGCGACGTCGACCATCGACGGTGCGCGACGGCGCGCGGACTGGCGTTCGTCCGTCCGGTCCGTCTCGTCACTGAGCTCGCTCGACACCATCGTCACACCTTCCCATACATGGTCTGGAGAGTAGAACGTGATGCATTGTTTGCGCAAGCACAGCGGTTCTCGCGCCAATCCACGATGCGACCCTCGACACGTTGCGCACAATCTCGCCGTTACCGTTCTGCAATCCGCTTCGGTTGACCAAAGCGCTTCCCAGGTGTGATGCTCGTCGAACAACAACGATGTTTGCGCAAACACGGTGATGAGGCTCGCAGACCCGAACAGGGACCCGCAGCGCTGACCCGGACTACCGACCGGAAGACGAGAGACGATGACGTCCGCAACTGAGCACTTGGCCGCAGCGCCACCCGAACCGGCGGGTTCCGCGCGCCCTCGGCGCCGAACCCGCTACAAGCGTCAAGACTGGGCCGGGGCCGGGTTCGTCGCCCCGTTCCTCGCGGTCTTCTTCTTCTCGATCGTCGCCCCGCTCTGCTACGCGGTGTACCTCTCCTTCTTCCAGGACCGGCTCATCGGCGGCAACTTCTTCTCCGGCGTCGCGAACTACACCAAGGCGATCTCCGACCCGCTGCTGCACGCAGGCCTCGGACGCGTGCTGCTGTTCCTCGCGGTGCAGATGCCGATCATGATCGGCATCGCGCTCTTCGCGGCCCTCGCGATCGACTCCGGGCGCCTGCGCGGGTCGAGCGGCTTCCGCATCGCGCTGTTCCTGCCCTACGCCGTGCCCTCGGTCGTCGCGGCCCTCATGTGGGGCTATATCTACGGCAAGGACTTCGGGCTCGTCGGACAGGTCTTCGACTTCTTCGGAGCCACGCCACCGGACCTGCTCTCCGGCTCCTGGGTGCTGGCCTCGATCGGCAACATCGTGACGTGGTCCTTCGTCGGGTACAACATGCTCATCCTCTACTCGGCGCTGCGGGTCATCCCGACCGAGCTCTACGAGGCCGCCGAGATCGACGGGGCCGGAGCCATGCGCACCGCGTGGTCCATCAAGCTGCCCGCGCTGCGCCCGGCGCTGCTGCTCACCGTGACCTTCTCGATCATCGGCAGCTTCCAGCTCTTCAACGAGCCCAACGTGCTCAAGTCCCTCGCCCCCACCGTGCTCAACACGTACTACACGCCGAACATGTACGCCTACAACCTCGCCTTCAACGGCCAGCAGTACAACTACGCCGCCGCCGTCGCGATCCTCGTCGGACTCGTCACCGTGCTCGTCGCCTACGGCGCCCAGCGGGTAGGCAACCGCGCCGACAAGGCAGGGAAGAACTCATGACCACCGAAGCAACCTCCGTCGCCGTCTCTCCTCCCGTCCCCCCGGCGCGCAAGCGCTCCGGCGCCGGACGTGGACGACGCCGCCCGACCGCACCCCGGGCCAAGGCCTCGATCACCCTCACCGTGATCATGGTCGTGATGTTCGTCTACGTGCTGCTCCCGCTCGTGTGGCTGGTCATCAACTCGACCAAGACGAACGGCGGGCTGTTCAGCTCCTTCGGCCTGTGGTTCGCCGACGACTTCGCCCTGTGGGACAACATCAAGGCGCTGTTCAGCTATCAGAACTCGGTGTACCCGCGCTGGCTGGCGAACACGATCTTCTACGCCGGTATCGGCGGCGTCGGGGCGACCCTCCTGGCCACTCTGGGTGGTTACGGCCTGGCGAAGTACAACTTCCCGGGGCGCCGCGCCGCCTTCGCGATCGTCATCGGTGCCATGACCGTGCCGATGACCGCCCTCGCCGTGCCGACCTTCCTGATGTTCTCCAAGCTCGGCCTGACCAACACCGTCTGGGCCGTCATCATCCCGGCGCTCGCGAGCCCCTTCGGGCTGTACCTCATGTACGTGTACTCCCAGGACTCCGTGCCCGACTCCCTGCTCGAGGCGGCCCGCCTCGACGGCGCCGGCGAGCTGCGGACCTTCCTCACGGTGTCGCTGCGGCTGCTCACACCGGGTTTCGTCACGGTCCTGCTCTTCACCGTCGTCGCCACGTGGAACAACTACTTCCTGCCCCTGATCATGCTGTCCGACCCGAAGCTCTACCCGCTCACGGTCGGCCTCAACCAGTGGAACGCCCAGGCCGGCTCGTCCGGTCAGGGAGAGCCCGTCTACAACCTCGTGCTCACCGGGTCGCTCGTCGCGATCATCCCGTTGGTGCTCGTCTTCCTCTTCCTGCAGCGGTTCTGGCAGTCCGGTCTCGCGGCAGGTGCCGTCAAGCAGTAGCCCCTCCGATCTCGATCCCTCCAGCGTCATGTCGACGCATACAACGAAGTATCACTAGGAGAATCATGAAGAACACCAAGACCCGTTTCCTGCGCGGAGCGGGGATCACCGCCGCACTGGCGCTGACGCTCGGCCTCGCGGCCTGCGGCGGCAGCGACGACGGCGACAAGACGTCCTCGGGCGACTCCGGCGTAACCGCAGCCGACCTCGATGCCGCGCTCGCGTCGTCGGACAAGGTGACCCTGGAGTACTGGACCTGGGTGCCCGGCATCGACGAGGTCGTCGACATCTTCAACGCCAAGTACCCGAACATCAAGGTCAACGTGACCAACGCCGGTCAGTCGGCCGACCAGTACACCAAGCTCCAGAACGCCGTGAAGGCCGGGACCGGTGCGCCCGACGTCGCGCAGATCGAGTACTTCGCCCTTCCCCAGTTCGCGCTGAGCGAGGCCGTCGTCAACCTCACCGACGTGGGCCTTGGCGACCTCAAGTCCGACTACACCGGCTCCGCCTGGGACCAGGTCACGGTCAGCGGATCGCAGTACGGCTTCCCGCAGGACACCGGCCCGATGGTCATGTTCTACCGCGCGGACATCCTCGAGCGCCTCGGCCTCGAGGTCCCGACCACGTGGGACGAGTTCACCGAGGTGGCCCGTGCCATCAAGGCCGACAACCCGAACAACTTCATCACCTCGATCGACCCGGGCGATGCCGGCGGCGTCGACTCCCTCATCTGGCAGTCAGGTGGACGCCCGTTCAGCGTCGACGGCACCAACGTCGGGGTGGACTTCACCGACGAGGGCACCACGCAGTGGACCAAGCTCTACGACACCCTCATCCAGGAGAACCTGGTCGACGTCGCGCCGGGCTGGAACGACGCGTTCTGGCGTTCCTTCGCCGACGGCAAGTACGCCATGTGGCTCACCGGGGCATGGGCACCAGGATCCATCCGCAGCAACATCCCGACGACCGACGGCCAGTGGCGTGCCGCCGCGATGCCCACCTACGAAGAGGGCACCCCCATGAACGCCGAGAACGGCGGCTCCGGCGTGTCGGTCCTCGAGCAGGGCAAGAACAAGGCCGCTGCGCTCGCCTTCTCCCGCTGGCTGACGACCGACCCGGAGGCTGTGCTCGCCCAGTCCGAGGCCGGCCTCTTCCCCGCCACCACGGCGATCATGGACGACGCGGACTTCCTGGCGACCGAGGACTCGTTCTTCGGCAACCAGAAGACCAACGAGGTGTTCGTCGAGTCCTCCAAGTCTGTGTCCTCCGGATGGCAGTACCTGCCCTTCCAGGTCTACTCGAACTCGATCTTCGGTGACACCGCCGGACAGGCCCTGAGCAACAAGACCTCCCTCGCCGACGGCCTGGCCACGTGGCAGGAGCAGATCATCTCCTACGGCTCCGGCCAGGGCTTCACCGTCAAGTAGCTCCTCCTGGGGCCGGGCACGCACGCGCCCGGCCCCAGGCCGCACCCGGCCCGCGCCGGGACCGTTCCTCCCGCACCTCGACACACAGGACTGATGACATGGCTTCCCGCTGGATCCGCTGGCCCGAACCTCTGGCCGACGCCGCGCCCACCCCCCGCGGCCCGCTCGCCTACGGAGGCGACTACAACCCCGAGCAGTGGCCCCGCGAGGTCTGGCTCGAGGATGCCCGCCTCATGGCCGAGGCCGGCGTCAACCTCGTGAGCATCGCGATCTTCTCCTGGGCCCGGCTGCAGCCGGCGCCCGACCGATGGGACTTCGCCTGGCTCGACGATGTCATGGAGATCCTGCACAGCCACGGCATCGCCGTGGACCTCGCGACTGCGACGGCGAGCCCGCCGCCCTGGCTGACGACCGCGCACCCCGAGATTCTCCCGGTCGACGCCAGTGGCCACACCCTCTTCCACGGCTCCCGCCAGTCCTGGAGCCCCAGCTCGCCGGTGTACCGCGAGCACTCCCTCGCCCTCGTCGAGCAGATGGCGCTGCGCTACGGCAACCACCCGGCGCTGGCCATGTGGCACGTGTCCAACGAGCTCGGCTGCCACAACGCCCTCGACTACTCCGACGTCGCAGCCGTCGCCTTCCGCGGCTGGCTCGAGACCCGCTATGCGACGCTCGACGAGCTCAACCGCGCGTGGGGCACGGACTTCTGGTCGCAGCGCTACACGGGCTGGGACCAGATCCTCCCCCCGCGCCGCTCGACCGCCTTCGTCAACCCGACCCAGCAGCTCGACTTCGCGCGGTTCAGCTCCCACCAGCTGCGCGAGCAGCTGCGCGCCGAGCGCGAGATCCTCACCCGGATCACCCCCGACGTGCCGGTGACCACGAACTTCATGGTCATGGGTGACACCAAGAACATGGACTACACCTCCTGGGCGCCCGACGTCGACCTGGTCTCCAACGACCACTACGTCACCGCCGCGGACCCGCTCTCGGAGATCGAGCTGGCCTTCTCCGCCGACCTCGTGCACGGGATCGCCGGTGGCGAGCCGTGGATGCTCATGGAGCACTCGACGTCCGCCGTGAACTGGCAGCATGTCAACCTCGCCAAGCGCCCCGGGCAGATGCGCCGCAACTCCCTGAGCCACGTCGCCCACGGCGCCGACGCGGTGTGCTTCTTCCAGTGGCGTCAGTCCCGGGCCGGCGCGGAGAAGTTCCACTCCGCGATGGTCCCCCACGCCGGGACCGACTCGGCCCTGTGGCGTTCCGTCGTCAGCCTCGGCGCCGACCTCGTCGCCCTCGGTGAGATCGCCGGGTCCTCCGTCGTGTCCCAGACCGCGGTGCTCTTCGACTGGGAGTCCTGGTGGGCGAGCGAGATCGACTCCCACCCCTCCAACGAGTTCCGCTACCGGTCGAAGGTCCTGTCCTGGTACCGCTCGCTGTGGCAGGCGCAGGTCGGCACCGCCGTCCTGCCCGCGCACGCGGACCTCACCGGCTACCGGCTCGTCGTCGTGCCGCACCTCTACCTGGCCGACGCCGCGCTCGTCGCCCGGTTGACCGCCTTCGCCTCGGCAGGGGGCACGGTCGTCATCACGTACTTCTCAGGTATCGCCGACGGTGACGACCACATCCACCTCGGCGGCTACCCGGGCGCCTTCCGCGACCTGCTCGGCATCCGCGTGGAGGAGTTCGCCCCGGTCCTGCCCGGCGACGTGGTCTCCCTCGAGTCACCGCTGCTCGGCGCGGAGCCCACGGGCTCCGGCTGGTCGGAGCCGGTCGGCCTGACCGACGCCGTCGCGCAGGCGACGTTCTCGACCGGGCCGAGCGCGGGCTGGCCCGCGATCACCCGCGCCGCCCGCGGGGACGGCGCGGCCTGGTACGTCGCGACCGACCTGTCCGACGATGCCCGCGCGGCCTTCGTGGCCGCGTTGCTCGCCGAGGCCGACGTCGCGCCGCTGGCCGTCGCACCCGCCGGGGTCGAGCTCGTCGTGCGCCGCTCGACCGAGGGCGCGGAGTTCCTCTTCGCGGTCAACCACACCGACTCGAGCGCGGTCGTGGAGGCGTCGGGGACCGATCTGCTCACCGGCGCGGTGCATGACGGGACGGTCACGGTCGAGGCCGCGGGCGTCGTGGTGCTGCGCCGCACCACGGCAGCGCGGTAGGTGCTCCCCCGGATGCCGAATTGGCTCCGCCACGACGCCCGCCGTTGACCGAATGTGAACCTCCGACGCGCGGACTTGACCAACTCGTGGTAGAAAGGATGCATGCTCGGGTGCTTGCAACAGCACCCTGGCGGTCTTTCGAGCGGTCTTTCGATTGACGCGTACAGCTCGACGAGAGTTGAGCACCCTGCGGGGTTCGGTGGGCGCCACGCTTCGTGCGAGCGAGGCGCCCACCGGCGCTAGGAATCGACAGCCTCAGACCATCCCTGCCTTGAGGGCGCATCCCTCGGTAGGGCTCACCCTTCGTCTGCCGTCGTCGTGCGCGGGTCGCCGACCGGCTTCGACTCGGGCGACCCGCGCTCAGCCCAGCTTGGCGACGGTCAGCAGGATGATCGAGTCCTCAAGGGCCTCGAGGGAGTGCCGGGCCTGCGGTACGACGAGGAGCGCGCCGTGCGCTCCCTCCCAGATGGTGCCCTCGGAAGCAAGGATCACCCGACCCTGGAGCACCAGGACGGTGGCCTCTCCTGGGTTCTCGTGATCAGCGAGGCTCGTCCCCTGCACGAGCGCGATGAGCGTCTGGCGCAGGACATGCTCGTGCCCGCCGAAGACGGTCTGCGCGCTGCGTCCGCTCGGTGCGGCCCGCGCCGTCTCGAGTGCGTTGCGACCGAGGGCGGTGAGTGAGAACTTTTCCATCCGTCCACTGTGGCAGAGATCGACGTCGGCGCTCGTCAGAGATCTGCGCCCGTCACGCGTCAACGCTCGTCGGCATCGGCTCTGGGCCCTGCGAGCGCACATTGTTCGCCACCGACCCCTTGACTCCGGCAAGCCCTTTCCCTATTCTGGAAAGCGCATTCCACTGGTGTTGCGTCGCCGGAGTGCGCCCGCTCTTGCCGCACCGGAATCGACCCACGGAGACCTTCGATGACCACCCGCACCCTGCGCATCGCCATGAACGGCATCACCGGCCGCATGGGCTACCGCCAGCACCTCGTCCGCTCGATCCTGCCGATCCGCGACGCGGGCGGGTTCACCCTCGAGGACGGCACCAAGGTGCAGGTTGAGCCGATCCTCATCGGCCGCAACGAGGCCAAGATCAAGGAGCTCGCCGAGCTGCACGGCGTCGAGCACTGGACGACCGACCTCGACGCCGCGATCAACGACCCGAGCGTAGACATCATCTTCGACGCGTCCATGACCAGCCTGCGCGCCGCGACTCTCAAGAAGGCCATGGCCGCCGGAAAGCACATCTACACCGAGAAGCCGACCGCCGAGACCCTCGCCGAGGCCATCGAGCTCGCCCAGATCGCCCGGGACACCGGCGTGACCGCCGGCGTCGTGCACGACAAGCTCTACCTGCCGGGCCTGGTCAAGCTGCGCCGGCTCGTCGACGAGGGATTCTTCGGCCGGATCCTCTCACTGCGCGGGGAGTTCGGCTACTGGGTCTTCGAGGGTGAGGTCCAGGAGGCCCAGCGCCCGTCGTGGAACTACCGCAAGGAAGACGGCGGCGGCATGACCACCGACATGTTCTGCCACTGGAACTACGTCCTCGAGGGCATCATCGGCACTGTCAAGTCCGTCAACGCCAACACCGTCACGCACATCCCCACCCGCTGGGACGAGAGGGGCGCGGAATACCAGGCGACCGCGGACGACGCCGCCTACGGCATCTTCGAGCTCGAGACCCCGGGCGGCGACCAGGTCGTCGCCCAGATCAACTCCTCCTGGGCCGTGCGCGTCTACCGCGACGAGCTCGTCGAGTTCCAGATCGACGGCACGCACGGCTCCGCGGTCGCCGGCCTGCGCAACTGCGTCGCCCAGCAGCGCGCCCACACACCCAAGCCCGTATGGAACCCGGACCTGCCCGTGACCGAGCCCTTCCGCGACCAGTGGCTCGAGGTCCCGGCCAACGCCGACCTCGACAACGGCTTCAAGGCCCAGTGGGAAGAGTTCCTGCGCGACGTCGTCGCCGGCCGCGAGCACCGCTTCGGTCTGCTCTCGGCCGCGCGCGGGGTCCAGCTCGCCGAGCTCGGCCTGCAGTCCTCGGCCGAACGTCGCACGATCGACATCCCGGCGATCACGCTCTGACCTGCCACCCACCTCTGACCCGCAGTCCCCGCACAGACGAGTCACTGCCCGGCGGACAGCAGGCCGACCTGTGGCGGATCGACGAAGGCCACCGGCGCGCCGGCCCGCTCGAGGCACGCCCGGGTGGGGCCGTCGGCCCCGACGCACAGCAGGCAGCCGTCGCGCGCGTCGAGCAGCGCAGCCGCCCGCCCGATCACGTCGGCCACCCGGGCGCTCTCGATGCGCGCGGCCTGCAGGTCGAGGACCACGACCGAGGACGCACCCGCGAGCGCGTCGAGCATCACGGCCAGCCGGTCGGCGTCGCAGCGGCAGATCATGCCTACGGGGCGGATGGTCGCCGTGAGCCAGGCACCTTCCGCCTGCGCGCCCCCGGGAGTGCATCCGGTGGCCGCCAGCGGGCCGGTGCGTTCGGCGATGAGAGAGCTCATGATCGTTCCTCCTCCTCGACCCGGGCGGGGCGATGGCTCCACCCAACGCGCCTCGCCTGTGACGAACCTTGGGGAATCGACCTGATTGGCTGTGCTCCGGTTCTAGAGTTGGTCCGTGCCCCACACGATCCATCACGCGGCCCTGGCCGACATGTCCCCCCTCACCCTCTACGCCATCCTCAAGCTCCGGGTCGACGTCTTCGTCGTCGAGCAAGACTGCCCCTACCCCGACCTTGACGGCGCGGACACCGCGCCGGGCACGCTCCAGGTATGGGCGGCCGACGGCGACGGGCGGGTGCTTGCGACGTCGCGCATCCTCGATGCCCCCGGCGGCGGGCGCCGCATCGGGCGGGTGTGCGCGGACCCGACCGCCCGCCGCAGCGGGACGGCGTCGGCCATGATGGAGGCGGCTATGGGGCTGTGCGGGGCAGGCACGCGGATCGACATCGACGCCCAGGCCCACCTTGAGGGCTGGTACGAGCGCTTCGGCTTCGTGCGCAGCGGCGCGGACTTCCTCGAGGACAACATCCCGCACATCCCCATGCGGCGCCTGCCCGACGCCGGGGCGCGCGCCTGAGCGTCGCGTCAGCCCCCCGACCTCGCGTCAGCCGCGCGCGACGCGTCCGGCGAGCGGGACGACGAGCGGCGTCCCGCTCTCGGGGTCGTCGATGATGCGGCACCGCAGGCCAAAGATCTCCTCGACGTTCTCAGCCGTCATCACCTCGTGCGGGGTCCCGCTCTCAACGATCTTGCCGTCGCGCATGGCGATCATGTGGGTTGCGTAGCGCGCGGCGAAGTTGAGGTCGTGGAGGACCGCGACGAGTGTCCGGCCGGCCTCGTGCATGCGGGCGCACAGCTCGAGGACGTCGACCTGGTGGGCGATGTCGAGGAAGGTCGTCGGCTCGTCGAGCAGCAGCAGGTCGGTGTCCTGGGCCAGCACCATCGCGATCCACACCCGCTGACGCTGCCCGCCCGAGAGCTCGGAGACCCGGCGGTCGGCGAGGTCGGTCGTCCCGGTCGCCTCCATCGCCTCCCGCACCGCCGCACCGTCGCTCGCCGACCACTGCCGCAGCAGCGTCTGGTAGGGGTAGCGTCCCCGGCCCACGAGGTCGCGCACGGTGATCGCCTCGGGGGCGATCGGCGACTGCGGCAGGAGCGCGAGCCGGCGGGCGACCTCCTTGTTGTTCATGGCGGTGATCGCCCGACCGTAGAGCTCGACCGTGCCGGCCTTGGGCGTCAGGGTCCGCCCCAGCGCGCGCAGCAGGGTCGACTTGCCGCAGCCATTCGGTCCGACGATGACCGTAAAAGACCCTGCCGGGATGTCTACGTCGAGGCCGTCGACGACCGTGCGCTGGTCGTAGGCCAGGCGGAGGCCGCGGGCGCGGACAGGCGCGGGTGGGGCCGACGGTGCGGGTACGGCAGCCGGCGTCGGCGCGCCGGCCGGGGCGGGGCGGGAGGTCACAGGGTTCCTCGTCTCCATTCATGGGTGAGCAGCGCGGCGAGGTAGACCCCACCGATCCCGGCGGTGAGCACCCCGACCGGGAGGGTGGCCGACCAGGGCTGGTACTGCGCCACGAGGTCCGCGACGGTCATGATGAGCGCGCCGAAGACGCCGGCCGCCACCATCCCCGGCCCCGCGGACCGCGTCATCCGGCGGGCCAGCTGCGGTGCGACGAGGGCGACGAAGGCGATCGGCCCGCAGACCACGACTGCCGCCGCAGCCAGCACGACGCCGACGGCGACGGCGGCCAGGCGCACCCGCTGGGTCCGCACGCCGAGGGCGAGGGCGGCCTCGTCGCCCATCTCGACGAGCTGCAGCCCGCGGCTCAGCAGCAGGGCCGCCGTCCCGAAGACGGCGAGCGCCACGAAGATGGTCCACACGTGGTCCCAGTTGCGGGCGCTGAGGGACCCGTTGAGCCAGGCCGCCATCTCCTGCGCCTGCTCGCGCCGAGTCCGGGTGACGGCAAACTGGACGAAGGCGAGGGCCATGGCGCCCACCCCGATGCCGATCACGACCATCCGGTGCGGCGCGTGGAAGCCGCGGCCGGCGCCGAGCAGGACGAGGGTGATCGCGATCCCCCCACCGAGCAGCGCACCGACGGGGGCCGGGAGCAGCCCCGGCCAGACGAGGGTGACCGCCGCCGCGCCGGCCGCCGCGCCGCCGTTGAGGCCGATGATGTCCGGGCTGCCCAACGGGTTGCGGGTCACGCTCTGGAAGATCGCACCGGAGATCCCCAACGCCGCGCCGGCTCCGACGGCCACCAGGCCGCGGGGCAGGCGGTTGTTGAAGACGACCCAGTGCTGGGTCTTGGACCCCTCGCCGGAGAGCACCGAGAGGAGGTCGGGCAGCGCGACGCCGAGCTTGCCGAGGGTCAGGGCCGCCACGACCGAGGCGATCACCGCCACGCAGGCGACGGCGATGACGATCACCGCGCGGCGGTTCCACGGCAGGACGAGGCTGGCCACGCGCAGGTGGTCGGTCGCGCCGGGGTCGTCGGGGCGCGGGGCTGGTGGGGTCGCGACGGCCGCCTCGGCGATCGCCGGTGACGCGTCCTTGCGGCCGCTCACAGCCCGCTCCCGGACCGGCGGACGGCGACGTAGAGGAAGGGCGCGCCGATGAACGCCGTGACCACCCCGACCATGAGCTCACCGGGCCGGGCCACGATGCGCCCGACGACGTCGGCCCCCAGGAGCAGCACCGGGCCCAGTGCGATGCAGTAGGCCACGAGCCAGCGGTAGTCCGACCCGGTGATGGTGCGCACGATGTGCGGGACGGCGAGGCCGACGAAGGCGATCGGTCCCACCGCCGCGGTGCACGCGCCGGCCAGGACCGTGGCCACGAGCGCGCCGAGCAGCCGGGTCCGTCCGGCGTTGCCGCCGAGCGCCCTGGCCGTCTCGTCGCCGAGGGCGAGCGTGTTGAGCGGGCGCCCGAGCAGCAGGGCAGCCACCAGGCCGACCACGACGACGGGCCAGATCATGTCGACGATCTCGCTCGGTCGCCCGGCCAGGGACCCCACGACCCAGAACCGGTAGGTCTCGAAGACCTCGGGATTGGTCAGCGTGACGGCCTGGATCCCGGCCATGAGCACCGCGGTGATCGCGGCCCCGGACAGCACGAGGCGGACCGGCGTCGGGCCGCTGCGACCCGACCCGATCGCGTAGACGACAACCGCCGCGAGGAAGGCACCCGGGACGGCCACGAAGATAGCGCGCTGGCCGAGAGAACCGAAGACGACCGTCCCTGCGACGATCGCGGCCGAGGCACCCGCGTTGACGCCGAGCAGGCCGGGGTCGGCGAGGGGGTTGCGGGTGATCCCCTGCATGAGGGTGCCCGCGACCGCGAGGCCGGCACCGACGAGCAGACCGAGCAGGGTGCGCGGTACGCGGGAGGCGATCACGGTCGAGGCGAAGGAGTCGTCTGGTGAGACCAGTCCGTGCCAGACGGTGCTCAGCGGCAGCTGGTTGGTGCCGACCGAGAGGCTGAGAGCGGTCACGAGTGCGGTCGCGGCGAGGGCCAGGATCAGGCCGGCGCCCAGCCCCCAACGCCGTACAGGGCCGGACGCGAGCGTCCGGCCCTGTACGGCGTCAAGTGCTGCAGTCATCAACCGACCTTAGCGACTGCCTCAGCGATCATCGGCACGTAGCGGTCGATCGCCCACGGCACGCTGAGCGGCGTGCCGACGGTCACGGCCATGCCGAGCTGGCGGTCGACCATGGGGACGTAGGCACCGGAGGCGAAGGCGGGGATGGCAGCGAACAGCGGCTGAGCCTCGGTCGCGGCCTGCTCGTCCGTGTCGTTGAACCACGTGAACAGGACGTCGACGTCGCTCAGTTTGTCAGCGTTCTCCAGCCCGAACGGCGCGACGAACTGCCCGGCCGGCGCGGTGAGGTCGGCGACCGACGGGGCCAACGTGAAACCGAGGCCGAGGAGAGTGTCGATCCGCGGGTCACCGGGCACGTAGACGTCGAGGGTACCCAGCTCCTGGGCGGCGACGTAGGCGATGGTCTTGCCCTCGAACTCGGGGTGATCGGCGGCGGCGGCGCTCAGGGTGGTGTCGATGCCGTCGATCAGGCCCTGCGCCTTGTCGCTCTTGCCGAGCGCAGTCGCGGCGATCGTGATCTGCTCATCGATCGGGGTGATCCACGGACCGTCGGGGTAGGCGACGACGTTGGTGAACTCCGAGAGCTGGTCGAAGGTGGCCTGGTTGATGCCGGACTGCGGGGCGAGGATGAGGTCGGGCTCGAGGGCGATGATCGCCTCGACGTCGAGCTCGGGGTACATGGTGATCGTCTCGGGCAGCGCGGCGCCCTCGGCCTCGACGGCCTCGCGGAACCACGGGTGGTAGCCATCTGCGTCGCCGGCCCAGGTGTCACCCTCGGTCCCGACGGGGATGACGCCGAGGGAGACTGCGATGTCGTCGGCGCCCCAGCCGAGGGTGACAACACGCTCGGGTGCCTTCTCGATCACGGTCTCACCGAGGGCCCCGGTGATGGTCACGGGGAAGGCGTCGGTGCTGTCGCTGGCGGCGGACCCGCTCGGGGTCGCGTCACCGTCTGTGTCGTCGGAGGACCCGCAGGCCGCAAGCGCGAGCACAAGGGCCGCGGTGGTCGCGGCGACGAGGGCGCGCCGTGCGCGGGCGATGGGCAGGGATGAGGCGGACACGAGAGAGCCTTCCGGTATGAGCTTCCGGGGCACACGGCCCCGCTGAGGTTCTTTGGTAAGCCTAACCTCATGGACGTGTCGGGGCGTAGGCCTTAAGGACTCCCCGACCTGTGACGTGGACAACACCTGGGTGCGACCGGGCTCCCCCTCCGCCCGTCGACCCTCGCTCGCCCGCGCCGCGGAGGTCAAGGCCACCCCCGTCGACCCGGTACGGGGCGTGCTCTTGACTACGGGGCGTGCGTTCAACAGCACGTTCCGTAGTCAAGAGCACGCCCCGTATGTTGCCGGCAAGCCTGCCAGGCGGGTCAGAAGATGTTCTGGTTCTCTCGGTAGGTGCGCCAGACGTTCTCGAAGAAGTCGTCGTCTTCGGGGATCGGGCGTACCGGGCGCCAGGTGAAGCTGCACTCGCCTGCGGCGTCGCCATCGCCGGGCCCGACGCCGCCGCGCGCCTCCCCGCCGCGCACCGCCTCGCCGCCACCCGCCCACGCGGCCTCCTGCACGACGTCGTCCAGCGCGCCGCTGTCCAGGGCGAAACGGAAGATCTCCGGCAGGTCGAGCTCGGCCGCCGGCGCGTCACCGAAGCCCACCTGCGGCAGGCTCCCCGCGGCATCGGTGTACAGCACGGACCCCCGACTGCGGCCCCCGTGCGCGACGTAGTCGGCCATCGCGGAGAGGTACACGTACTGCGTGGTCATGATGTCGCGGACGAGGAAGGTCCGATCGACCGAGCGGCGGCTCGTGGGATCGGCGGCCACGAGCGAGTCGTACGTCGCCAGCCACCGCGTGACCTGGGCGAGCGCCTGCGTGATCGACTCGGCCGAGCGCACCGGGCCGGCCTTCTCGCTCATGAGCGAGCTGGCTGCGCGCAGCAGGTCCCCGGTGTTGTCGGGCGCACCGGCGACCACCCGTGCGGCGGCGCCGGCGACGAGGGCGACGGCGGACTCCACGAGCGGCCCGGCGATCTCGGCGAAGGGCGCCAGGTCGAGCGGCGCCCGGGTGCGCCGCGCCGCGATGAGCTGGGCGGCGCGGGTCGCCCCGACCTGCCCAGAGTTGAGCGCCGCGCCGCCGGGGCGGTAGATGCCGTGCGCGCCGCCGGCCTCGCCCACCGGGAAGAAACCGGCGAGGTTGGACTCCCACCAGGCATCCACGACGAGCCCGCCGTTGTTGTGCTGGGCGCACACGTCCACCTCGAGCCAGTCCGTGGCGAGGTCGACGTAGGGATTCTTGCCGAGATAGAGCTCGTAGGAGGGCAGATTCATGTGCTTGAGCCGCTCGATGGGCGTGCCGAAGAGCGCGCCACCCTTGGCCAGGTACGCGCGCGCCTCGGGCGAGATCTTCGTCGGATCGAGCTTGTGCTGCATCGGGTTGCGGGTGAAGTCGAGGTAGACCTTGCGCCCGCGCAGCACCGTCTCCTGGTAGACGAGCAGGTCGATGAGCGAGGAGCCGTCGAGGGCCTTGCGGATGTCGAAGGGCCACTGATAGCCCTTGAGGAAGACCATCGACAGCTGGCGGCCATAGTCGGGGATCGTCTCGGTAAGGAACTCCCGCTCATCACCGCCATCGGCGTCGGTCGACACGAAACGCGGCATGACCTGCATGTACGTGCCCGACACGTTCCACCGCGGTTTGGTCGAGGCGAGCCCGAACTGCCACTCGGTGAGGTTCTTGCCGTGCACCCCGGCGCGGTAGGCGGCCCCCGAGGCGCCCCACTGCCCGTTGGGGAACACCGACGTCGCGTACATCCCGGCCGGTCCGCCGGTCGCGTAGACGAGGTTGGTCGCGCGGAAGAGCACGTAGGGGCTCTGCGCGCCGTCGTGCACGACGTCGGTGCGCAGGCAGAGCAGCCCCACCACCTCGCGCTGGGGTTCGGCGGGCGCAGCGGCGCCGGCGAGGTCGGCGAGGTCGGCGGCGGTCCGGCCGGCGCCGGCCGGGATGTCGCGGGTGAGGACGTCGACGACGCGGCACCGGTCATAGATCCGGGTGCCGTTGCGGTGCACCTTCTTCTCGAGCTGCTCGACCATCGAGCGCGAGGTGTACGGCCCCACCGAGGTCGCCCGGCGGCGCGGGTCGTGGTCGGTCTTGTAGCCGACGAACTCCCCGAAGCGGTTCTGCGGGAAGGGCACGCCGAGCTCGCACAGGCGCAGGAAGCCCCGGGCGGACAGCGCCGCCTCGCACAGCGCGTTGTCGCCGTCCATCGCCCCGCCGGAGAAGAGGGTCTGGGCCATCTCCCGGACGGAGTCACCGTCCCCGCCTGACAGCGTCATCTTGTAGTACGTCTGCTTGTCCGAGCCAGCATTGCGCGAGGACCCCGCGTTGACCTTGTCGGCCACCATGACGATGTCCTCCTGGCCGAACTCCCACAGCCGGTCCGCGGCGCAGAAGCCGGCCGAGCCGGTCCCCACGATGACCGTGTTCGCCGACACCACGGGCACGTCGAAGCCGGCGATCCGCACAGTCTCAAGGTCGTAGCTCGCGTTGACCGAGTGGTCTCCCGCGGGCTGGGGCGAGTGGGTCTGGTCGGACATGGGAGGTTCTCCTGAGGCGAGGGTGGTGGGACGAGTGCGCTGGGCTACAGGCGCGGGATGTGCATGCCGCCGTCGACGTGGAAGACCTCGCCGGTCGAGTACGGCGTCTGCCCCGAGGCGAGGATCGCGACGGCGCCGGCGACGTCGGAGGGGCGGCCCCAGCGGGGGTTGGGGGCGAGCCCGTCGGCGAACATCGTGTCGTACTTCTCGGTGACGGCGGCGGTCATGTCGGTCGCGATGACGCCGGGGCGCACCTCGTAGACGACGATCCCCTCGGGGGCCAGGCGCACGGCGAAGAGCTGGGTACCCATGGACACCCCGGCCTTGGACACGCAGTACTCGCCGCGGTTGGTCGAGACGGCCGTCGCCGAGATCGAGGAGACGTTGATGATGGTGCCGACGGGGCTCTCGTCGCCGGTCGCGTCGCTGCGCTCCCCGCGCAGATCGATCATCGCGTTGGCGACGCGTTGGGTGAGGAAGTACGGGCCGCGCAGGTTGATGCCCAGGACGCGGTCGAAGCTCTCTGCGCCGGCCTCGAGGAGGTCCGCGCGGACCGACGGCGCGACGCCGGCGTTGTTGACGAGCAGGTCGATGCGCCCCCAGGCCTCCAGGGCTGCGGCGACGAAGCGGTCGTGGTCGGCCAGCTCGGCGACCGAGCCCTGGACGTAGAGGACCTCGGCCGGGCCGCCGTCCGGCCCGCCTGCGCGGAGCTCGTCGAGGAGCTCCGTGGGCTCGGGGCGGGTGGCCAGGATCGCGACAGCGTAGCCGTCGGCGAGCAGCCGGCGCGTGATACCCAGCCCGATTCCGCGGTTTCCACCGGTGACGAGTGCGACCTTGGGCATCGTTGCCATCCTTCTGGGTGCGCCCGGCGATGCGGGCCTGTCCGACGGCGCGAGCGCGCCGTGTGCTGCCCGCCATCGTCCCAGAATCCGAAGCGTTGGGCAAGCGCTTTCCCTCCCGAGGAGCGAACGGGTCGCAACTTGTTGACGTGCCCGTCACGGCGGTCCTATGCTCAACGGAAAGCGCCTTCCTCGGGCGCTGATGTGCGTCGTCGGCCCTCGCGGCGGTGCCGCCCCTGGCGAGACGCCAGGACCCCGACCACCGAACGGACTCGACGATGACCTCCGGCGCACCCGACCTGTCCCGCCTGTCCCTGAACACCGCGACGACCAAGCTCCTCACCCTCGCCGAGGCCGTCGACGGCGCGGCCCGCGCCGGGTACGGTGCCGTCGGGCTGTGGCGCGACCGGGTCCAGGAGGTCGGTGCGGACAAGGCGGCCAAGATCGTGGCCGACGCCGGGCTGCGCGTCTCCTCGCTGTGCCGCGGCGGATTCCTCACCGCCTCCGACCCGGCCGGGATCGCCTCGGCCTTGGCCGACAACAAGGCCGCGATCGTCGAGGCCGCGACCGTGGGGACTTCCGAGCTGGTGTTTGTCGTCGGGGGGCTGGACGCGAACCCGGGGCCGGGGCTGCCGGCCCGCAGGTACTCGGCCGACGCGACCGCCGAGCGTGACGCGGCCAAGGACCTGGTGGCCACCCGCGCGCGGGTCGCCGACCGCATCGCCGACCTCGTCCCGTTCGCCGCCGAGCACGGCGTACGCATCGTTCTTGAGGCGCTGCACCCGATCTTCGCCGCAGACCGCGCCGTGATCTCCACGCTCGGACAAGCCCTCGACCTGGCAGCCCCGCACCCGGGGGACGTCGTCGGCGTCGTGGTGGACACGTATCACGTGTGGTGGGACCCCGCTCTGGAGTCGCTCATCAAGCGGGCTGGAGCGGAGGGACGCCTGGCGTCCTACCAGGTGTGCGACTGGATCCTGCCGCTCGCCGCGGACCCGTTGCTCTCCCGCGGGTACATGGGCGACGGCTACATCGACTTCCCGACCATCACACGCTGGGTCACCACCGCCGGGTACACCGGCGACATCGAGGTGGAGATCTTCAACCAGCAGATCTGGGACACCGCAGGGGACACGGTCATCCGGACGGTCGCCGAGCGCTATACCGCCCTGGTCCTGCCACACCTGTAGGAAGCCACCGTGGTCGAGGCGCGGAGGTGCCGTTCCTACATCCACCGGCTCCGTTTGAAGATCACGTAGAGCAGTGCGGCGAAAGCGACCATCAGGGCGATCGCCATCGGATAGCCGAACGCCCAGTGCAGCTCGGGCATCACGTCGAAGTTCATCCCGTAGATGGCGGCTATCAGCGTAGGGGCGAAGAGGATCGCTGCCCACCCGGAGATCTTCTTCATGTCTTCGTTCTGGCGCTGAGCCACCAACGTGGAGTTCACGTTCAATATCTGGGAGAGCGCGTCGCGGAGCTCGGACGTCCGAGAAGCGGCTCGGGTGAGATGGTCGGAGACGTCGTCCAGGTACGTCCGGAGCTCGCCTGGAATCTCGTACTTGTCGAATCCCGCCCGCAGCGCGTCGAGGACGTCGGTCAACGACGAGACAGCATGCTGCATATCGATGACTTCCTGGCTGAGTCGGTAGATCCGCTCCGCAGCAGCCGCGTCTCCGCTGAAGACCTGCCTCTCGATCTGTTCCTTGTCGATAGCCAGCCCCTGCAGGACCGGACCATAACCGTCGACGATCGCGTCGAGGAGCCGGTAGACCACCGCCTCCGGCCCGAGCTTCAAGAGGCTCTCGTCCGCGAGCAACGTGCGTTCTCGTCGATCGACCGAAGCCTTCTGTTCATCGTCGAAGTCGCTCCCGTCGGTTCCGTCGATCCACCGCTTGTCCTGGCACAGGACAGCCACGGCGCCCGGGCGGACGAGGACATGGAACTCTGCGAACTCGACCTCCTCCGCCTCGTCGATGTATCGCGCCGAGCGCGCTACCAGGAAAAGGACGTCTCCGTAGCGCTCGAGCTTGGGACGCTGACCGGCATTCAGCAGGTCTTCGAGAAGAAGAGGGTGCAGATCCCAGGCATCGGCGAGCTCCGCGATTCCCGAGCGTGTGGGCGCCGGGTAGAAGAACATGGCCATCCGGTTCGCGTCGCCCTGGCAAAAGCGCAGCGCCTCGGCCACCGACGTCCCCTCCGGCTCGCGCGCGGGACGCCCGTCGGTGACATACCGGGTCAGGTGCGGTGTCTCGACGACGTGGGGCGGCTGCTCCGCAGGGACCTGTCGGTGGAAACGATCGGTGCGACGAGGTCCCGGTTGTCCCGGTCGTCGTTGAGACATCAGTGACCCTTCCCGCTTCTCCAGCCATCATCTGACGACCCATTCTCGCCCACCCCGGAAGCGGTGCCCCGCAGATGCCGGGAAGTCACGCAGTCCGGACCTGCACGACGTTCACGGACCCAGCCGGCAGGCGCACGACGTGGGAGAGCGTGTCGCCGGTCTGCAGACGTGTCGTCGACCGGCGGACCGCGTCGGGATGCTCGACCGAGTTGAACCGTGTCGGCTCGTCGGACCGGAGGGTCTCGATGGACTCGAGGCGTACGGGTGACGGGAAGGTCAGCTCGACCTCGACGTCGTCAGTCATGTGGACGTTCGTGAGGTTGACGAGGATGCCGTCCTGCGTCACCGAGGCGAAGGCGTGCGCACCGCTCACCGCATCGACGGGGTCGACGGTGAGCGCCATGGCGCCTCGGTGTGCCTTGTACATCATGAACACGTCGAAGTTGGGGGTGAGGATCGTCGACTCCCCCTCCGTGAGGATGAGCGAGTTGAGCACGTTGACCGTCTGGGCGTTGCACGCCATCGACACCTTGTCGCAGTTGCGCTGGAGGATGTCGAGGGTGAGCGCGGTCGTGATCGCATCACGCATGGTCACCTGCTGGTAGAGCGCTGGGCGGGCATAGAACGCGTCACGGTGCCAGTTGCCCCACTCCCCGACGATGAGGTCGACGTGGGCCAGCTTCGTGTCGAGGCTGGACTCTGGCTCAGGAACGAGCGCGAGCCCCTCCTGCATGAGCTGCCACTGTTCGTGGATGACCTTCTCGAGCTCGAGGCTCGACTGGATGACACGGTCCCAGCCTTCCTCGTCGAAGCGGGTCGGGGAGTCGTTCTCGTGGTCGATGTTCCAGTTGTAGAAGTGCAGGTCGTACCCGGAGATCGGCGGCTGACGGAAGGACGCGAGAGCCCGGAAGAAGTCACGTGTCCACGCAACCCGCTCGAGCGGCTTGTTGCCGTCCGGTCCGCTGGCGATGGGGTACGCCGCCGGGGCATCGAGCACGCTCGCGGTGAAGCGCGGGAGCGCAGCGGCGTAGCGCCGGTACTCGTCGAGATAGCTCGTCGGGGTCATCATGCCGCCGCCGGCCCAGGCCTCGTTGCCGATGCCCCACAGGCGCACGCCATAGGGGTCCGCGTGCCCGTTCTGGGCGCGGAGCGTCGAGAGGTCTGTCCCGGAGTCGCGGTTGCAGTACTCCATCCAGTCGCGCATCTCGGCGACGCTGCCGCTCATCATGTTGACGTTGATCCACGGCTCGGCGCCGATCGTCTCGCACAGTCGCAGGTACTCGTCGGTGCCGAACGCGTGATCGTCGAGCTCGCTCGTCCCGAACGTCTCGTTGTACGTCGTCGGCCGCTGGGCCGGGTCACCGATCCCGTCCCGCCAGCGATACGTGTCCGCGTAGCAGCCGCCGGGCCAGCGCAGCACGGGTGGCTGGAGCTCGACGAGCGCGTCCAGGACTCCCTGGCGCACACCTCCCGTGTGAGGGACCGTGGAGTCGGTACCCACCCAGATCCCGTCGTCGATGCACGAGCCGAGGAACTCGATGAACTGCCCGTGGAGGGCAGGATTGACGCGACCGATCGTCGCGGTGGGGTCGATGTGGAGTGACATTCCATGCCTTTCGTGGATGAGTTCTGGTTGTCTGTCGGACGCACTGCTCAGGGCCGCACGACCTCCAGCAGGACGACCGCCGCCCCCAGGCCCTCCGCGGTGACCGTCACCTCGATCAGTCCCTCGCCGGTGGGGCGCACGACCGCGAGCGCCCGTCCGTCGAACGTCGTGCGGGTCACAGCGTCAAACCGTTCGGTTGTCGTGGGGTTGCCGCTCCCGAGCCCGGCGAGCGTCCCGACGCCGGTGACGTCGACGGCCACGGTCACGTCGGCACCGGTCACGAGGATGCCTGCAGCGTCCCGCAGCTCGATCGCGACGTAGGCGAGGTCGGTGTCGCCGGCCCACAGGGTGGCACGGTCGGCGTTCACGACGAGCGCCGTCGGGCCTTGTGCCGACACGAGCGAGGCGCGACCGGTCTCGGCGCCTGCCCGGTAGGCGACCGCGGTGAGCTCACCGGGGCGGTACACGGTCTCGAAGGTCACGAGCATCGGCCGTGCGGCGCCGACGGGTCCCCGGGCCACCTCGGTCCCGTCGAGGAACAGAGCCACCTCGTCCGCGTCGGCCGCGACCTCGACCGTCACGGGCGCGCCCTCGTAGCCCGGCCACGTCCAGGACGACACGGAGTCGCTCCACGCCCAGGGGGACTGCATGGTCACCGTGTGGCCGTGGCGCTCGGGGCGGACGACGGCGATCGCGGGCTGGGTGCGCAGTCCGAAGACGATCTCGCGGTAGTAGGACATCGGCCGGCGCCAGCCGGTGATGTCGAGGTCCCCGCACCACGCCGTGAGGTAGGGGTACTCGCGTTCTAGGGAGGCCACGGCGTCGGGGTCTTCCAGGTACGCGGTGGCACCGATGCCGACCTCGCCGAGGTAGTCCCAGCCCGTCCAGGTGAAGTCGCCGATAACGTTCGGGTGAGCGAGGACCTTGGGCCACAGGCTGCCGATCTGCGACGGGAACGTCTCGGAGCCGACGAGCACGCGGTGCGGGAACAGCTCCGCGTCCTGCGCGTAGCGACCGTCGGCGTAGTTGAGACCGAGGACGTCCAGCACGGAGCTCGACTCGGCCGTGCGCCGTGTGACCGCCTCGGACGAACCGATGGCGCTCATGCCCTCGCCCATGTCGCTCATCATCTCGTTGAGCCCCTGGTCGGCCTCGAGGATCTCGGCGAGCTCGTCCATGACGGCCAGAGCTGCGTTGATCCCGTTGGTGATCGGGCGCGTGGGGTCGAGCCCACGGATGTGCTCGGCCATGTCCCGGGCCTGGGCGGCCCCGTGCGGGGTGCCGACCTCGACGATCTCGTTGCCGATCGAGTAGAGGATGACGCTGGGGTGGTTGTAGTCCTTGGCGACCATCGACTCCAGGTCGGCCGCCCACCACTGCGGGAAGTCGAGCGCGTAGTCGTACGGGGTCTTGCCGCGGGTCCACATGTCGAAGGCCTCGTCCATGACGAGCATGCCGAGCCGGTCGCATGCATCGAGCATCGACGGCGAGGCGGGGTTGTGGGCAGAGCGGATCGCGTTGAAGCCTGCCTCCTTGAGGAGTGTGATGCGGCGTTCCTCGGCGCGGGCGATCGACGCGGCACCGAGCGGTCCGTTGTCGCTGTGGATGCACGCACCACGAAGCAGCACGGCCTCCCCGTTGATCCGCAGCCCCTTGCGGGGATCGACGGTCACCGTGCGGACACCGAAGGTGGTCACCACGTCCTCGGCCGGGTGCCCGAGGCTGGTGCGTGCCGTGTAGAGCGACGGCGAGTCGACGCTCCACAGGGCGGCGTCCGCCACATAGAGACGGTGCCGGACGACGCCGGTCCGACCAGGGGCGAGGGTCAGCGGTGTGGCATCCCCTTCGACGCGTGCGCCGGTGGCGTCGGAGACGTCGGTCGTGACGGTGAGGGAGGCGGTCGTCAGCCCGCGGTTGGCGACGGTGGTGGCGACCTCGATGACGGCTTGGTCGTCCTCCACGCGGACGGTCGTGACACGCACCCCGTCCGGGACGACGTGCACGGGCTCGTCGACGTGCAGCACGACGGGTCGGTGGAGACCCGCACCGGAGTACCAGCGAGAGTCCTCCCCTGAGCGCGCCTCGATGCGCACCGTGTTCTCGGCGCCGAACCGCAGGTAGGGCGTGAGGTCCACGAAGAAGCGGGCGTAGCCGTCGGCGCGGTTGCCCGCGTACTCGTCGTTGAGGAACACCATCGCGTGGCGGTACGCGCCCTGCACCTCCAGGCGAACAATCTTGCCGGCCCAGCCCGCGGGGACGTCGAAGGTCTTGAGGTACGAGTACGCACCGGCCGGGTAGTACGCTCCACCGCCCTTCGAGGGCGCCGCAGGGTTCCGCTCGGCGTCGCGCAAGGCGTCGTGCGGCAGCCGCACGGGCGTGAGGTTGCTGCCCTCGCCGTTGGCCGCCGCGAACGGTCCCAGGGGGGCTCGGTAGGACCAGCTGTCGTTGAAGGACGTACCTGCCACGAGGTGTCTCCGATCGTCGATGGGGGTGCTGGTCGTCAGCGCTCGGCAGGTGCCGAGGGGAGGACGAGGGTGCTGAAGGAGTCGGCCGGCAAGGTGGGAGTGAAGACCTGCCCGTCGACGAGGATGCGGACGGCCCGGTCAGTGTGCGTGTCGTTCTGGATGACGACGACGACCGTGCCGTCCGGGTTACTGAACGCGACCTGGTTCTCGAATCCCGTGTAGCTCGACGTCGGGAGGGCGCGGGCGCCCGCCTGGAGGAAGTGGCTGACGTGCTTCATGAGGTAGTACTCGTGGTTGAACGTATACGTCGCCGCGGCTGTGTCGACCGTGACAAAGGAGTTCTGCGCCCAGCCCCACCGGCTGAGCCCGCCGCGCTCGAGCGCGATGTTCCAGTACATGTAGGCGCTGGCGCCGGTCGTGAGGAACTGCTTCATCAGGGTCCACGCGTAGCGGCAGTACCGCCAGTCGTTGAGTCCGTCTCCGCACTCCTGCTCGGTCTGGTAGATCGTCAGGTCCGGGTTGTCACGGTGCACGTACGGCAGGGCACGCTTGCCCGCCCACTGGATCCCGACGCCGCGTACGTGCCGGGCGGCTGCGGGATCGTCGAGGACGCGCTGGACGAGGCTGTCGTCGCCACGTTCCAGGGTCCCGAGGAAGACTGCCACTCCGCGCCGCTCCATCTCGGGTCCGAGGCGGGCGATGAACAGGGCGAGTCCCTCCGGCGTCCACGTGCAGCTCGGGAACACCTGAGGCGAGTTGAACTCGTTCTGGGGCATGACCATCTCGACCGGGATGCCCAGCTCGCGGTACGCGTCGACGAACCGGCCGAAGTACGCGGCGTACGCACTGAGGTACGGCTCCTCCCTGCGGAACATGTCCGTCCCCTCGCGCCCGACCTGATGAGGCTCCAGGCCGTTCTGGATATCTTGCATTCCGGGGATCGGCATCGCGCCGGCGTAGTGCCCGTTGGTCTTCATCCAGGTCGGCGGGCTCCATGGGGAGGCCCACAGGCGCAGGCTGGGCTGGCGCTCCTGGGCCGCACGGATGAACGGGACGAGCGTGTCGAGGTCGTTCTCGATCCCGAAGTGCTCAAGGCCGACGTCGCCGGCCACCTCGTCATAGGAGTACCAGTCCAGGGAGAAGTCGTTCGCCCCGATGGGCATGCGGCATAGCGTCAGGTTCGCACCGACCCCCGGCGAGAAGAGTTCGTCAAAGATCTCTGCGCGCTGCTCGGCGTCGAGCGCTTGCAGCGCGGTCCACCCGAGCTCGTTGAACGATGCCCCAAAACCCTCGATCGTCTGTGCGGGCGACCCGGTCTCGACGAAGATGTCCGGCATCGCCGTCATCGGTCCCGGCGTCGGGGCCTTCCGGGACTGCCAGGGGTCGGACTCGGTCGTCACGACCCACCGCGTGGGGACGGTGGGGGTGCCCGCCACGGCGGACGGGGTCTTGTGCTGGGCGATGCTCATGTGTCTCTCCTCTGTCGGTGCGGCAGCGTGCGGGACTACACGACGTGGTCGAGCGTGAGCGCCACGTCGGCGTGCAGGGGCAGGTCCGCGACGGACGTCCCCACCTCGACGCGGAACATGCCGGGCTCATAGCGCCACGCACCGTCCTGCCAGTGGGCGCCCGCGCGGGCCTGCACCGGAACCGACACCGACACGGTCTCGCCCGCTGCCGCGCGCACCGTCGTGTGCGCGACGAGCCAGCGCACCGGACGGTCGACGGCGGTCTCGGACCGCGAGAGGTACACCTGCACGACCTGCTTGCCGGCCCGGGCACCGGTGTTGGTCACCGACAGGTGGGCCGTGGGTCCGGACTCGGGGGTCAGCCCACCCTCGACCAAGAGGTCGGCGAGCTCCCACGTGGTGTACCCGAGCCCGTGGCCGAACGGGTAGGCAGGCTCGGTCCCAGCCTTGAGCCACGCGCGATAGCCGATGTGCACGCCTTCGTCGTATGCGACGACGCCGTCGACGGGGGTGACGTTCAGCACCGGGACATCGGCCAGCGTCTTCGGCCAGGTGGTGGGGAGGCGCCCGCCGGGCTCAGCCAGGCCGAGCAGGACGTCAGCCAGCGCGTTGCCCATCTCCTGCCCGCCGAAGTACGCCAGCACCACGGCCGCGACGTCCTCGCGCCAGGGCATCAGCACCGGCGAGCCCGAGTTCACGACGACGACCGTCGGGGTACCCGTGGCGATCACGGCCCGTACGAGCTCGTCCTGAAGGCCGGGGAGCGAGAGGTCCGTCCGGTCGAAGCCCTCCGACTCGACCTGCGAGTTCGTGCCGACGACGACGACGGCGACGTCGGCCGCCGAGGCAGCAGCGACGGCTTCCGAGAGGAGCGCGTCAGGCGAGCTGGTGTCCGGCTCAAGGCCCAGCGTGATGGAGAAGACGCCCGCGAGCGCCGAGTCGCGTGAGTCGAGGTCGAACTCGACGCGGACGTCGACAGGCTGGCCGTCGGTGACGGAGATCGGCGCCGAGACGGAAGGCGGGGAGAGGAAGCTCGCCCCGAGGTCCATGCCGACGGCCGCGGCACTGTCTTCGAGCACCAGCGCGCCGTCCACGACGATGCGCCCGTTCCCCACGGCGGAGAAGCCGAGGAGCACCTCACCCGTGACGTCGGGCGTCCACGTGAGCGAGAGCTCCACGGTGCTCGCGGAGGCGATCGGTGCATCTCCCCCGAAGTAGACGAGCGAGGTGGCCAACCGGTCCTCGCGGAACAGCTCCTCGCCGGCGGCGTCGAGGAAGCGCACGAGCATCCCGTTCTGCGCCGTCGCAGGATTCATCACCTGCGCGAGCTGCAGCTCGGCGATGCCCTGCTGGACCACGGCCCCGAGCGCGTAGGTCACGTCCACACCCGGCAGCGCGGATCGCAAGCCCTCGAGGGGGGTTACGACCGCCTCGGGGAGCACGGTGGCAGAGCCTCCACCCTGGGTCCGCGCCTGGCGGGCGTTGTGCCCGATGACCGCGACGCGGGTGAGTGCGGCCGGGTCCAGCGGCAGGATCCCGCCGTTGGCAAGCAGAACGGTGCCCTCGGTCGCGGCCTCGCGGGCAAACGCGATCCCGTCCATGGGCTCGGCGTCGGCGTGCCCTGCCGGCTCGAAGCCCTTGAGCGCCCCGACACGCGCCGCGAGCAGGAGCATCCGCAGCACCTTCTCGTCGACGGCTGACTCCGCAACGCTGCCGTCACGGACGGCCTCGACGAGGGCGTGCCCCCAGGGACCGTCCGGCCCCGGCATGACCAGGTCTTGGGCGGCGGCGGCGGACTCGACGCTGCGGACTCCAGTCCAGTCGCTGATGACGACGCCGTCGAAACCCCACTCGTCCTTCAGCGGGGTCCGCAAGAGCTCGTGCTCGGTCAGGGTGACACCGTTGACCGCGTTGTAGGACGACATCACGAGCCAGGCCCCCGCGTCGACGACCGGCTTCTCGAACGCGAGCAGGTAGAGCTCTCGCAGGGCTCGCTCGGAGACCGCGGTGCTCGCCGTGAAGCGGTCGGTCTCGTAGTCGTTGGCGATGTAGTGCTTGGGGGTCGCACCGACGCCCTTCTCCTGCACGCCCTCCACGTAGGCCGCGGCCAGGTCGGCGGTGAGCACCGGGTCCTCGCTGAATGCCTCGAAGTGGCGTCCGCCGAGCGGCGAGCGGTGCAGGTTGATGGTCGGTCCGAGGATGACGTCGACCCCCTTGCGGCGGGCCTCCTGCGCCGAGATGTTGCCGTACCTGCGCGCGATCGTGGTGTCCCATGACGAGGAGAGCGCTGACGCCGACGGCAGGTTGAGCGAGGGCGACCGCTCGTCCCACACCTCACCGCGCACCCCGGAGGGCCCGTCGGAGACGAGCAGCCGGCGGAGCCCGATCTTCTCCATGGGCCACGTGGTCCAGAAGTCGCACCCGGTGAGAAGGTGCACCTTCTCCTCGAGCGTCAGCTGGCCCAGCAGCTCGGTGAGCCGGGTCGAGGTGAGCGAGAGCTCGTCGGGCGTCGTCGGGCGGGGAGAGAGGTCCTCGGGCATGGTCAAGCCTTTCGGGAGCGGGAAGGAGATGTGTTCGATATCGGGGCAGTGGATCGCCGTTGGCGGTTTCTCAGGCGACTGCACCTGCCTGCTGGTCCTGCTCGGCCTGCACCGCCAGGAGGCGCTGGCGCTCGGCGCGCCGTCTCTCCTGAGCGACCGGGTCCGGGACGGGTGACGCCATCCACAGGCGCTGGGTGTACGGGTGCTCCGGGGCAGAGGTGACGTCCGCGGTCTCGCCGCGCTCGACGATCTCTCCCTGGTACATGACGGCCACCCGGTGGCTCACGTGCCGCACCACCTCGAGGTCGTGCGTGACAAAGAGGTACGCCACGCCGGTCCGCTCCTGGATCTCGACAAAGAGGTCCAGGACACGCGCCTGGGTCGACAGGTCCAGCGCGGACACGGGCTCGTCGCAGATGATCAGCCGGGGGTCCAGGGCGAGCGCCCGCGCGATCGCGACGCGCTGGCGCTGCCCACCGCTGAACTCCCGGGGGAGCCTGCGGACGGAGTCGGTCGGCAGGCGCACCTGCTCGAGCAGCTCCGCGACACGTGCCTGCGCGGCCTTGCGGCCCACGTCGCGGGCGGTGAGAGGCTCGGCGAGGATGTCGCCGATCGTCATCGACGGGTTGAGAGAGGTGTACGGGTCCTGGAACACGACCTGGATGTCGCTGCCCATACCCCGACGCTCGCGGGAGCTCATCGCGGTGAGCTCGCGCCCGTCGAACCGGATGGACCCGCCGGTGACCGGGGCGAGTCCGAGCACGGCCCGGCCGAGCGTCGTCTTCCCGGAACCAGACTCACCGACGAGGCCGACGCACTCACCAGGCCGGATGTCCAGGCTGACGCCCTTGAGCGCCCGGAACGGCTTCGTCCGGAAGCCCTTGCTCGGGTACTCCACGACGACGTCGCGTATCTGCAGGAGCGGCTCGGTCATGACGTGCTCACCTCTGTGTGGGGGGTCGTCGGTTGGTCCGGCGCCCGGTAGGGCTGCCGGGTGTTCTCCGGCGTGAGGATCGCGTCGAACAGCTGGGTCGTGTACGGGTGCTCGTGGTGGACGAAGATGTCCCGGGTCGACCCACGCTCGACGATGTCGCCCTCCCGCATGACCGCGACCCTGTCGCAGAGGTCTGCGACCACGCCGAAGTTGTGCGTGACGAGCAGGATCCCCATGTCGAAGTCGTCTTGGAGGCTACGCAGGAGGTCGAGGATGTCGGCCTGGACGGTGACGTCGAGCGCGGTCGTGGGCTCGTCCGCGACGAGCAGCTCCGGCTCGCAGCTGATGGCTCCGGCGATGAGCACACGCTGCGCCATCCCGCCGGACACCTCGTGCGGGTAGGCGCGGAACACGCGTTCCGGTTGGTTGATGCCCACCCGGCGGAGCAGCTCGACGGCCCGGGTGCGGGCCTGGGCCCGGCTCAGCCCGAGGTGGACCCGCATCGGCTCGACCAGCTGGGCGCCGATGGTGAACGACGGGTCGAGGTTGCTCATTGGTTCCTGCGGGACGTACGCGATCTCCTTGCCTCGGATCCTCGTCATGTCCCGCTCCGAGAGCCGGGCCAGGTCATGTCCCTTCCACAGCACGCGCCCCCCGAGGATGCCGCCACCCTCTGGGAGGAGCTTCATGATGGCGAAGGCGGACTGGGTCTTGCCCGACCCGGACTCGCCGATCAGCCCGACGACCTCGCCGCGGCGCACCTCGAGGTCGATGCCGTGGACGATCTCCTTGGTGGAGCCGTCCGGCATCGCGTACCCGACGCGGAGACCCTCGACACGCAGCAGCGTCCCGGCGTCGTCCGCCGCGTGATTCGTTGCCGACGCGGTCGCGTCGCCGGATGCGCCGTCGGGGGACGTTGGAGCGACCGCTCGACGCGGGCTCGAGGTGCTTTCCAACGCGTCCCGGAGCGAGTTGGCCACGAGGGTCAGTGCCAGGCACACGAGCGCGATCATCAGGCTTGGCCACAGGATGAGCAGGGGTTGCTGGTAGATGCGGGCGAACCCGTCGTTGAGCATGCTGCCCCACGTGGGGATCGACATGTCGCCGAGGCCGAGAAACTCCAGGCCTGCCTGGATCGCGATGGCCACGGACGCGATGAACCCGGCCTGGATGATGATGGGCGCTCGGACGACGCGCAGCACGTGACGGAAGATGATCCGCAGGTCGGACAGTCCGGCGACCCGCGCGGCGTCGACGTAGAGCTCGTTGCGGACGGACTGGACCGTCTGGCGCACGAGACGGAAGACCGAGGCCGACAGGAGGATGCCGAAGATGGCCATCGCCCACCACGCCGAGGTGCCGACGACGGACCGTGCCGCAAGCAGCACGACCATGCCGGGCAGTGCCATGAGGACGGCGGCAGCTCCAGACGACAAGGTGTCGAACCATCGCCCGAA
Organism: Sanguibacter gelidistatuariae; assembly: GCF_900096585.1. Lineage (GTDB taxonomy): Bacteria > Actinomycetota > Actinomycetes > Actinomycetales > Cellulomonadaceae > Sanguibacter > Sanguibacter gelidistatuariae. The sequence continues at coordinate 171,121 of NZ_FMYH01000007.1, read as the reverse complement.
ATAGCCGGCGACCAGTCCGCTCAGACCACCGATGACGACGGCCACGCCAAGCGCGAGGGCGGCGCCGAGGAGACTGAAACGGCTGCCGTAGAGCAGCCGCGCGAAGACATCGCGACCTGCGCTGTCCCCGCCGAGGAGGTGGCCGTCGCCGGGGTCGGCGAGCACGTCTCCCAGCACGGCGACCGTGGGGTCGTGCTGGGTGAGCAGGGGCGCGAGCACGGCCGCCAGCACGACGACCACGAGGAAGACGAGCGAGACAAGACCGAGCGGGTCACGCAGCAGCCGCTTGGCGAGGGACGCGTCCGCGGACCGGGTGTCGGCCGGGAGCGTGGTAGTCAGGTCGCTCATGAGACACGCGCCTTCGGGTTGAGCCAGCCATGGGCGATGTCGATGAGCAGGTTGACGGCGATGACGATGACCGCCACCACCATGACGACGCCCATGATCACCGGGATGTCACCCTGGATGGTGCTGGAGACTGAGAGCGAGCCGAGGCCAGGGACCGCGAACATCTGCTCGATGATCACAGCGCCGCCGAGGAGGCCGACGAACTGCAGGGCGAGAACCGACAGCCCGGGGCCGGCCGCGTTGCGCAGCACGTGCTTGTAGACGACGCTGCGATGGGAGAGCCCGCGGCTGCGGAGCGTGCGGACGTAGTCCTGGCGCAGCGCGTCGATCATGGCGGACCGGACCTGTTGGGCGGTGCCGGCGATGCAGCCGATCGTGAGTGCCAGGACGGGCAGGGTGATCGAGGCCGCCCACTTGCCGATGGAGTCTTCGGGCCGGGTGTACCCGGTGGGCGCGAACCATCCGAGGTTGATGGCGAAGAGGGTCACCAGGCCGAGGGCGATGAGGTAGTTAGGGACAGCTGCACCCCCGAGAGAGACAAATTGGACCATGCGGTCGACCCATCCCCGCCGCACGGCCGCCCAGACACCAAGCACGGTGGCGACCACAGCCGAGATGAGCGTGGAGATCACGACGAGGGAGAGCGTGACCCCCAACCGGGAGCCGAGCACGTCGACCACGGGCGCCCCACCGAACCACGACGTGCCGAGGTCGCCGTGGAGGGCGCCCCCGAGCCAGTCGGCGTAGCGCGACAGGAGCGGATCGTTCAGGCCGAGCTGGGAGGCGCGGAGGGCGACGGCCTCCGCGGAGGCGTTGTCACCGAGCAGGCTGCGGGCGATGTCCGTGCCGGTCAGGTACAGAAGGATGAATGCCAGGGCACTGATGACCAGGAGCATGGCGATGCCGGTCAGCAGACGTCGGGCGAGGAAGGTGACCATGAGAGCTCCTCCGAGCGCTGAGGGGGCAGGCCTGCTGGCCTGCCCCCGTGCCGAGTCAGGCGGCGGGCTGGATGAGGTAGATGTACGGGACGACCATGTCGGCGGCCATCGTCACGTCGACCGTCGGCTTGCTGACGTAGATGTTGTCGACGAAGTAGAAGGGCGCGAACCACGCCTCCTCCACGATGTAGCGGTTGAGGTCCTCGGCTGCGGTGGCCGCCTCGTCCTCAGAGCCTGTCTGCATCGTCGTGAGAAGCTCCGTCACCTCGGGGACCGTCGTCGCGAAGGAGTTGAACAGTGCGTCAGGCGTGATGGCGAACGTCGCCGTCTGCCAGTCGCTTGCCGACGCGAGCCGGAACCAGGTGGCGGGGTACTTGGCGCCCATGATGTCCGAGATGAGGTTGGTGCCGACATCGGTGTAGGTCACCGTGATGCCGACGTCGGCCAGCTGCTGCTGGATCTGGGTCAGCAAGCTGCTGTCGAGTGCCGCGGCGCTGGGCATGCTCAGCTTGATGCCGTCGGAGTACCCGGCCGCTGCGAGCAGGTCGCGAGCCTTGTCCGGGTCGTAGACGTATGCGTCATCGAGGTCCTCGACGTAACCGTCCGTGGCGGGACCGAAGATCTGACTCGTCGCAGTGCCGTGGTCGAGGAGGATCGCGGAGAGGATGCCTTCCTTGTCGATCGCGTAGTTGATCGCCTGCCGGACCCGGACATCGGCCAGCTCCGGTGCGATGGCACCGTCGCGGTCGAGCAGCATCAGCCCTTCCCAGTCGAGCTGCGCGGTGTTGACGTCGTACCCGGCGGACTCCACCTGCGCGAGCGAGGAGAAGTTGCTGAACGAGGCCGCGTCCACCTGGCCGCCCTGCAGGGCGTTGAGCAGAGCGGACTGGTCGGCGTAGTAGTTCATGCTGAGGGAGTCGTAGAGCTCGAACGAGTTGTCCCAGTAGTCAGGGTTCTTGTCGAACTCGTACGTGGAGCCGACGACGGTCGACTTGGTGTCGAGGATGTACGGGCCGCTCCCCACGGGGTTGGTCGCGACGTCGGGGTTGTCCCACGAGTCGGGTGAGGACATGTAGCCGAGCGGCTGAGTGAGCCAGTTGAGCATCATCGGGTCCGGCTGGGACAGCGTGATCTGGACGTGCGTCGGGTCGACGGCCGTGACGGCGGAGACGAAGACGGCGTTGGACAGGTCGGGAGTGCTCGACGAGCGGAAGTGCTCGATGTTCGCCACGACCGCGTCAGCGTCGAGCGCGACACCGTCGGTGAAGGTGATGCCCTCGTTGAGCGTGAGGGTAAGGACCGTGCGGGTGTCGTCATAGGACCACTCGGACGCGACGCCGGGGACGATCTCGCCGGCTCCGTCCTGACGGAGAAGCGTGTCGAACACGGCCGTGAAGTACTGGGTCTGCTGCCCGGACGCGTAGCCCTGGACGTCGAACGAGATGGGGATGCCCGACTGGGCGAGGACGAGTGATGCTGTCCCTCCGCCACCCGAGCTGCCAGCGGCATCGTCGCTTCCGCCGCCGCACGCGGTGGCGAGGAGCAGCACACCGGCTACTCCGAACGCAGTCATGCTTCGTCGCATGGTCATCTCCTTTGATGTGGCCCCGGGGACCAGGGTGTCTTCGTGCCACGCAACCGGAGAACGGTTCTGAGCCATCGAGTTACTGTGACGTATCAGTGTGACGTATCAGCGATCGTACAGCGTGATGTTCGTCGCGACAAGGGTCGTTATCAGAAGGAGATTCGGCGCAGCCGACAGCGGCCGATCAGGACGGCTCAGGACCGGGCAGGACGGCTCAGGTGCTGCGGCGAAGCACAAGGTCTACGGGCACCTCGGGCGTCTCCGCCATAGCGAGAGCGAGCTCTGGTTTCAGGCGCCCCAGGAGCAGTCGACCCACCCTGCGGCCGATGGCGTCCGCGTGGATGTCAACCGTGGTCAGCGGAGGGACAGCGAACTGCGCCAAGGAGATGTTGTCGACGCCGATCACGGCGAGGTCGTCTGGGGCACAGAGGCCGTGGCAGCGCATGCCCGCGAGGATCGCGAACGCGACCTCATCGTTGTAGGCGGAGACGGCGGTGACCGGATCGGGCCCCTCGACGAGCTCGCTGACCGCCCGTGCTGCAGCGTCCTCGTCCAGCGGGACGGCGACGACGATGGGGGCGGGCAGCCCTCGTTCCTCGCACTCGGCACGTACTCCCTCCAGTCGGCGGGTCAGGAACTCCCCGACCATGGGGTCGGCCGAGGCGGCGAACGCGATCCGCGTGTGACCACGCTCGACGAGGTGCTTCACGTGCATCCGACCCACAAGCATCTGGGGGACGCTGAGCGCTTGCGGGTCGCCGATGTCAAGACTCGAGGCGACGACGGGGATGCCGGCCTGCTCGATCTTTTCTCGCTCTTCGATGGTGAAGGCGGCGAGGTTGGCGATCGCGGCCGGCATGAGCTCGTGCCACAGCGACGAGAGCGAGCGGGCATCCTTCTGCCGCCGGTAGACGACGCTGTAGCCGTGCGGCTCGACGACCTCGGTGATGGACTCGATCACCCGCGCGAAGTTCTCACCCACGGGCGCGTCGGGCAGGACGATGAGGACTGACTCGCTCGTTCCCCGACGCAGAGCCCGCGCTGCCGCCGACGGCGTGTACCCCAGCTCCCTCGCGGCCTGCCGCACCTTGGCACGCGTGGTCTCCGGGAACGTCTGGTTCGGGGTGTCGTTGAGCACGTAGCTCACAGTGCTCTGCGACACCCCGGCATGCCTGGCTACGTCCCGGGCGGTCACGCGTCTGGCTGGCATCCCTCAACCCTTCGTCGGGCATCACCTTAACCTCCTGCGCGGCGGGCAGAGCGCGCACGTGGCACCGCTCTCGCACCAGCGGCCTCTCAGTGGGGGGCAAGGAGCGTGCTGCGGTCTACGCCGACGTGGACGTCCAGGACACCGACCCCGGTGAGGTCCGACGCCGCAACCCAGAGCCCGCCGCGTCGGTAGTGCGCCGTCGTCTCGACACCGGTCAGCAGCCTGCCGTCGGCCTCCACGCGGACCCCGGCACTACCCGGCTCGATGTGGAAGCGCACCGTGCGGTGCGCCCCGGCGAGGTCGATGCCGATCGTCAGGCCGTCGTCCTCGAGGGCGAGGACCGGGTCAATGACCACCCCGCCGGCCTGCTCGACGAGGCCGAGCGCACTCTGCACGAGCTGGCGCAGGTAGATGCCCGGGCCGCTCGAGTACACGCGCCATCCGCCCTTGACCCCGACCGAGCCGTCCCGCAGCCGGTCGAAGTTCGCGGCTGCGTCGTAGCGGTCGGTGAAGGCCGCGTCGGAGGAGGAGTAGTAGCAGTTGCGCTGGCGCGGCAGGCTCGTGCTCAGCCGCTCGAACTGGCCGACCGGGCTGATCCGCAGCAGCTCGGTGACGAGCCGTTCGCGGCCCAGCGTGGCGAGGGCCTGGGTGTAGCGGATGTGGGCGTGGGTGTACATGAGCCCGACCTCGCGGCCGAAGTTCGCCGCTTGCTCCCCGCGCCGGAAGAACCGCGTCTGCCCGTCGTGGAAGGGTGCGGGCCGGTCCATGAGGCGCACGCCGTCGGGGAAGTGCAGGTGCTCCTCGACGAGGCTCTCGTGGTGCAGCGCCTGCTCGGGGGTGAACAGCCCGGCGATGATCGATCGGGTCATCGGGATGAGCCGGTAGGACAACCCGGTCCGGTCGTCGCTCGGGTGCAGCACGGGCCACGGGCCCTCGGGGGCGAAGACGACGTAGCCGGCGAGCACCTCGTCGATCACGAGGCGGTCGGTGAACTCGGCCGCGATCGTCCCCGCCTCGGCCGCGAGCTCGGCTGCGAGCGCGTCGTGCGCAGTCCCGCGCAGCTGGGCGTCGAGGGTGCTCGCCGCCTGGAACAGCAGGGCCACGGTCCAGGCGGAGGCCATCTCGCGGCTCATCGAGGCCTGGGCGGGCTGGAGGGTGTCGTCCCAGTCGCCCTCACCGTAGGAGAGCAGCTCGGTCCCGGGGGCGCGGTGGCTGCGGATGTAGTCCAGGGAGGCACGCACGTGGTCGGCGATGGGCGCCGTGCGGGTGCCTGGGCGGCGCAGCTCGCCGTCCCAGAACGGCACCTCGACGTCGAGGATCGTCGTGTCGCCGGTCGCCGACAGGTACTCCCCGAGCGCCATGAGGGGCCAGACGACGACGTCGCCGTGGGCCTCGTCGGAGTACCGCTCGCGGTAGGCGTCGAACATGAACCACTGCGGCAGGGTGCCGTCGGGGAGCTGGTGGGCGAACACCCGGCGGACGATGTCGCCCGCCGCGTCGAAGTGGCCGAAGGCGAGGTTGAGCTCGAGCGGGCCCTGGCAGACGTCGCGCGTGCCCCAGGCCGCACCGGAGTACTGCTCGAGGCCGTGCGGCACGAGGAAGTGCACGAGCGCGTTCTGCGTGAACCACGGCAGCAGGAGGTTGACCTCGGCGAGGCGGCCCTCGCCCTCGACCCGCAGGTTGCGCGTGTAGTCCGCGATGTAGCCGCGGTGCGCAGCAAGCTCGGCGTCGACGTCGAGCGGGCTGGTGAGCACGCCCTCGGCGAGGGACAAGGCGCTCACCGCGCCGTCGAGGTCGCCGGTGAGCACGAGCGAGGCCGACGTCGTCGCCTCGAAGGCCACCGTGGTCAGGCCCGTGCCGCGGGACCGCCCGTCGGCGAAGAGCGCCGCGTCGTCGCCGAGCCGCCCGGCCGCGCTGGCCAGCACGTAGACGAGATCGGGGCAGTGCTCGGCGACGTCGGTCCCGACGTCCGCGGCGTAGACGAGGGCGCGGCCGTCGAGAGCTCGGGTCGCGGTCCAGGACTGCTCGCCGAGCTCGATGTCTGCCGTGAGGATGACGTCGAGCGGGCGCTCGGAGTCGATACGAACCTCGATGGCGCGGCCGTCGTGGCTCGCCGTCGTGCGCACCTCGATGCGACCGTGCTCGGTCGCGTAGACCCAGCGGACGCCGCCGAGGTCGAGGAGGAGGGCGGAGGGCACGCCGAGCAGCTGCCACCGGTCACCGGCGCGCACGAGGGCGCGCACCCCCGAGGAGCGCAACAGGTTGAGGTGGTTTCGCTGGACGGAGACGAAGCGGTTCGAGGTCGTGTTGCCGACGACGACGTGCGAGGCGAAGACCCCGTAGGCATAGGCGGTCGCGGAGAGGATGTTGTCGTTGGGTGCGACGTCGGAGCCGGCCTTGAGGACGTGCCCGTGCGGCCGCTCGACCGCGAGCTCCTTGGCGCGACTGACGACGTGCGTGGCGTCCGGGGTGAAGAAGGACAGCAGGCGCCCGGCAGGGTCGCGCTCGGGCTGGAGGACCCAGGACGACGCGTCGGAGTGCGCCGACGCGGCCCCGAGGGCGGTGAGCTCGGCGTCGGAGAGGTCGCGGCCGGAGAGCAGCGGAGCTGACACGAGCAGGGAGCGCGACGACGCGTGGGGCGCGGCGGCCTCAAAGGCGGACGGCGCGGCGTCGGGCACGCTGGCGGCGAGCGCGACCGCGCGGTCGAGCAGCCCGGGCACGGCGTCGAGGGCGTCGCCGAGCTCGCCGCGGTAGTCCACGACGACGGCCGTCACCGCGTGCACCGTGCGCGGGGCGGTGAGGTCGACCTCGGGTCCGAGCAGGACCGGGAGGGCGAACTCGTACTGGTAGACGAGCGAGTCCCAGTCGGGCACGTCGAGGCCATGGGCGCGGCCGTCGGCCTTCGCGTCGAGGCCGTAGAAGGAGAACCCGTCGGTGAGGTGCGCGCGGGCGCCCTCGACAAGAGCGGTCACCGCGAGCGGCAGCACGGGCGCGGTCGCCATGGTCTGCCGGCTGGCGACGACGGACCCGGCCCGGGCGTCGTCGAGCACGTGGTGCACGATGTACTGGCTCACGTAGGGCTCGTTGTTGACGGCCGTCGCGACGGGGGCCAGGGCCAGGTCCTGGGCGAAGACGACATCGTAGACGGTGCCTGCCGACTCGGGCTCCGCGGCCTTGAGGTCGATCCGCCACACCCACAGCTCACCGCTCGGATCGAGGGTGAGGGTCACCGCGTAGCTGGCCCCGAGCACTTGACCCGACCAGCGTGCGCCGGCCGGACTCGCGGCGAAGGTGCCGGCCGCGCGTCCGCCGACGAGCGGCGCGCCCTCGACGACGCGGGCGCCCGAGGCGTCCAGGCCGTGGCGGCGCAGGAACACCCCGCCCACCATGGCGTCGTGCTCGCTCGGCACGTACTGGTTGACCAGCATCGACTCCCCGCGGGTGATGGCACGCACGTCACCGGCCACCGAGAGCTCGATGCGGGTCGTCCCCGCCTCGAGCACCGCCGCCGTCGGCGCGGGTCTCATGGGGCTGCACGGGGCAGGCAGGACCGTGGCTGCCGCGGCAGGGTCGGTGGCGGACGGGTGGGCGGTGTGCGTGGTCACGGTGAATCCCTCGAGTCAGGTGTCGGAGTGCGAGTACGGCAGAGCAGGTCAGACGGCGAGCGCGTTGGCCGCCGCGACGTCGCCCAACCAGCGGGCGCTGGGCTTGACGGTCCGCACGAAGGTCGTGCGGTCCACGCTCACCAGGCCGAAGGTCGGGCCGTAGGAACCCCACTCGTAGTTGTCGAGCAGGCTCCAATACAGGAAGCCCTCCACCGTGATCCCGTCGGTGATCGCCCGGTGCAGGCCCTCGAGCGCGCCCTGCATGTAGGCCACCCGGCGGGTGTCGTCGTCGGTCGCGATGCCGTTCTCTGTGACGAAGACGGGCACCCCCGGTGCCATCTCGTGGGACAGGCGGATGCCGTCCTCGAGGGCGCGCGGGTAGAACTCCCAGCCGGTCAGGGTCAGCTCCGCGCCGTCGGCGATCGGCAGCGGCCCCTCGGGGCCGATCTTCGTGCGGGTGTACGCCTGCACGCCGACCCAGTCGTCGCCGGCGGCCATCTCGAGGTACCAGGCGTCGCGGTGGTAACCGTAGTCGCGGGCGATCTCCTCGCAGCCGGGCTCGGGCTGGAAGTCCTGGGTGGCGACCGTCCAGCCGGTGCGGAAGTCGCCCGCCTCCGCGAGCACAGCCCGGCAGGCGCGGTGGGCCTCGAGCAGGGTCTGTGCGACGTTGACGTCGGGTCCGGGCTGGCCGAAGGCCTGCAGGGTCGTGCCCTGGCCGTCGCCGCCGGCCATCATCGCGACCATGTTCGGCTCGTTGATCGTGCACACCCACTCCACGCCCTCCAGGACAGGGAGCACGGTCTGGGTGTAGAAGGCGAAGCGCTCGACGGCGTCGGGCGCACGCCACCCGCCCTCGTCCTCGAACCACTGCGGGATGGTGAAGTGGTGCAGCGTGATCATCGGCTCGAGGCCGAGCTCGCGGGCTGCGAGGACCATCCGGCGGTAGTGGGCGAGCTCCGCCTGGGAGACGAAGCCCTTCTCGGGCTCGATGCGGGCCCACTCGATCGAGAAGCGGTACATGCTCAAGCCGGCGTCGACGAGCACCTGCATGTCCTCGCGGAAGCGGTGGTAGCTGTCGCAGGCGTCGAGGCTGGGCTCGGCGATCGTGGAGCCGGTGAGGTGCTCGCGGCGCCACCAGTCGGAGCTGACGTTGTTGCCCTCGATCTGGTGGGCGGCGGTCGCGGATCCCCAGTGGAATCCTTCCGGGAAGTGCAGCATGTGTGCCTCGCTTGGTTGTGGGGGCGGTGCAGTCAGAAAAGCCAGGGCCGTCAGGGCGCGCCGGTCATCGCCCGGTCCCCGCGCGCTGGGGCTGCGGGATCGCCTCGAGCAGCTCCATCGTGTAGGGGTCCTCGGGGAACCGGAGCACCTGTGCGGTCTGCCCGGACTCCACGACCCGGCCCTGGTTGAGGACCATGATCTGGTCGGTCACCAGGCGTGCGGAGAGCAGGTCGTGGGTGATGTAGAGCATCGAGACGCCGAAGGTGACCCGCAGGTCGTCCAGGAGCGCGAGCACGCCGGCGCGCAGCGACACGTCGAGCATCGAGACGGGTTCGTCCGCGATGATCACCTGCGGGTCGCAGGCGAGCGCCCGGGCGATGACCACCCGCTGACGCTGCCCGCCGGAGAGCTGGTGCGGGAGCTTCGCCGCGAACTGCTCGACGGGCGTCAGGCCCACCGTGTCCAGGAGCTCCAGGACGCGGGTGCGCGCCGCGACCCCGCGCAGCCCGGTGTAGTTGAGGACGGGTCGCATGAGCGCGTACTCGACCGTGTGCAGCGGGTTGAGCGCGGAGTACGGGTCCTGGAAGACCATCTGCACCTCCCGGCGCAGCTCGCGCAGCCCCTTGCGGCGCAGCTTGTCGACCCGGGCGTCACCGAAGTGGATCGCGCCCGACGTCGGACGCTCGACGCCGGTGACAAGCTTGGCGAGGGTCGACTTGCCCGAGCCGCTCGCGCCGACCAGGGCCATGGACTGGCCCTGCTCGAGGGTGAAGGAGACGTGGTCGACGGCCGTGACCGGGTCCTGGCCGCGGCGCGGCGGCGGATAGACCTTGGTGACGTCGTCGACCACGATCGCGGTGGCCTCAGGCCGCCCTGCCCGACGCCGGGCGGGCGCCGTGGGCGCACCGGTCGCCGTCGCGCTGTGCGCCGGCGAGGCGGCGTCGACGGCTTCGGCGACCGAGCTGTGCCCGGTCGTCGAGATCGTCGAGCCGCGCACGACGAGCCCCGGCACCTCGACGACCTCGGCGCGCGGGTCGGCGTAGTGGCTGAGCAGCATCTGCGTGTACGCGTGCTGCGGGGACTGCAGGATCTGCTGGGACGTCCCGTCCTCGACGATGACGCCCTCGCTCATGACCATGACCCGCGACGTCGACTCCAGGACGATGCCGAGGTCGTGGCTGATCAGCAGCGCCGTGAAGTTCTCGGACTTCTGCAGCTCCCGGATGGTGCCCATGACGGCGTGCTGGACGAGGACGTCGAGCGCGGTGGTCGGCTCGTCGAAGACCATGAGCTGGGGCTCGAGCGAGAGCGCGAGGGCGATCGAGACGCGCTGTCGCATGCCGCCCGAGAGCTCACCGGGGAAGCGGTCGAGGACCGTGCGGGGCAGCTCGACCTTCTCGACGAGATCGTAGGCACGCGCGAGCCGCTTGCTCTTGGGCACGTGGCCGTGCGCGGCGAAGATGTCGCCGAAGTGCTTGCGGATCGAGCGCACCGGGTTGAGCGCGTTCATGCCCGACTGCAGCACCATCGCGAAGCCGCCCTGGCGCTGCTTGCGCAGCTCCTCCTCCTTCATGCTCGCGATGTCGCGGCCGTCGAAGAGGATCGTGCCCTCCGAGATGCGGGCCGGCGCCTTGGCGAGACGGGTGACCGCGAAGCCGAGGGTCGACTTCCCGGAGCCCGACTCCCCCACGAGGCCGACGAACTCGCCGCGCTCGAGGGAGAAGGAGGCGTTCTTGACCGCGTAGGTCGGCTCGGCGCCGCGCGGTTCGTAGACGACCGACAGGTTGTTGACCTCGAGCAGGCTCATCGTCCAGATCCTTCCCGTAGGCGGGGGTTGGACAGTCCGTCCACCCCGAAGTTGATGAGGGTGAGCGACGTGGCGAGCAGCGCGATGCACAGGCCGGGTGCGAAGAGCAGCACCCACTGCCCGGTGAGCAGCGCGTTGGAGTTCGAGGCCCAGAAGAGCATGGAGCCCCAGCTCACGGTCGTCGTGTCGCCGATCCCGAGGAAGGACAGGCCCGACTCCGCGAGGATCGCCGACGTCGCGGCACCGAAGAAGCTGCCGGTGATGAGCGAGGTCATGTTCGGCAGGATCTCGCGGAAGACGATGCGGGCCGCGCCGTCTCCGGAGAACTGCGCCGCGGTGATGAAGTCACGACCGCGGATGGACTGCGTCTGGGAGCGCAGCACACGCGCCCCGTACGCCCAGCCGGTCAGCACGACGACGAAGATGATCATCGTCATGCCGCCGTTCTGCAGGTAGGCCGCGATGACGATCATGAGCGGCAGCCCCGGGATGACGAGCACGAGGTTGACGACGAAGTTGATGACGTCGGCGAGCGGACCGCGGATGTAGCCCCACGACAGGCCGACGACGACCGCGATGAGCGTCGAGAGGAACCCGGCGATGAAGCCGACGAGCACGGAGATCCGTGCACCGAAGACCACCTGGGAGAAGACGTCCTCACCGGCCGCGGTCGTGCCGAACCAGTGCGCGCCCGACGGCGCCTGGTTGCGCCCGAAGCCGTTCTCGGTCGCGCCGTAGGGCGCGATGAGCGGCGCGAAGACCGCCATGAGGACAAAGACGGCCAGCACGACGACGCCGATCCGGGCCTTCTTGTTGCTCCAGATCGTCGAGGCCCCGCGGGAGATGACCCGCAGCGGCGAGGCCGGTCCGCGGGCTGGCGGGACGACCGTCGAGCCGTCGGCCCCCGCGGGCGTCAGGTAAGGGGGTGTTGAGCCCGTGGGCTCCGGGAGATTCGCTGGAACGGTCATCGGCGTGTCCTCGGATCCAAGAGTCCGTACAAGATGTCGACAAAGAAGTTCGCCAGGAGCACGCTGATCGTGATCATGAGGAACAGGGCCTGCATGAGCGGGAAGTCTTGGTTGGTCACCGCGTTGTAGAGCAGATAGCCGACGCCGGGGTAGTTGAACACCTGCTCCACGAGCAGGGAGCCGCCGACGACGCCACCGAGGGCAAGACCGAATCCGGTGAGGTTCGGCAGGATCGCGTTGCGGGCCGCGTACTTGATCGCCACGGTGTGGCTGCGCAGACCGTTCGCCTCGGCGAAGGTCACATAGTCGTCGCCGAGGGTGTTGATCATGTTGTTGCGCATGCCCAGGATCCACCCGCCCAGGGAGGTGATGAGGATCGTGATCGCGGGCAGCCACGCGTGGCCGATCGCGTCGGAGACGAAGGCGAGCGACATGTTCGGGGTGGACTCGCGTCCGTAGGCCCCCGAGGTGGGGAACCACTTGAGCTGGTACCCGAGGAAGAAGACCAGCAGGAGCGCGGTCCAGAAGTAGGGGAAGGCCGACGTGAACGTGCCGCCGAGGGTGGGCAGCGTGTCGAGCCAGGTCCCGCGCTTCCAGGCGGCGAGCACTCCGAGAAGGGTTCCGCAGATGAACGCGACGACCGTCACGAGGCCGACCATGACGAGCGTCCACGGAAGCGCATTCATGATGAGCGAAGAGACGCTCTGCGGGAAGAATGTGTACGAGACCCCGAAGTCGAGGCGGAACACGTTGCCGAGGTATTGGATGTACTGCGACCAGACGTCACCGGTCGGGACGCCGAGCTGGGCCTCGATGGCCGCGCGGGTCGCGGGGTCGACCGGGCCGTTCTGCGCGAGCTTCGCGATGGCCGCGTCAGCCGGGGTGCCGGGCATGAGCCGCGGCAGCAGGAAGTTCAGCGTGATCGCGGCCCACGCCGTCAGGAGCAGCAAGCCAAGCTTGCGCAGGAGATACCACACGGGGTGCTCGCCTTCGTCAGGAGATAAGGGGACATACCGGCGGGGTGGGGGCGCGGCTCACGTGCGCCACCACCCCGCCGGTGATCGATCCGGTGCGGACCGGTCAGCTGTCCACCTTCGTGATGGTGGTCAGGACGACGAGCGCGCTCGACGTGTACGGCGTCGGCGTCATGTACGGGTTCTCCGCACTGGGCCAGCCAGTGAAGCTCTTGTCGGAGAAGAGGCCCCACAGGCCCGCGTAATAGACCGAGACGACCGGGACCTCGTTGAACATGACTTCCTGGAGCTCGCCGGCGATCTCCTTCTGGCGGGCCTCGTCGACCGTCGCGCGGAACTCGGTGAGCAGCGCGTCGACCTCAGGGTTGGAGTAGCGCTGGTAGTTCGACGGCGCTGTGGTGCCGATCGGCTCGTTGAAGTCAGAGCTCAGGAGGTTGTAGTAGCCCTGGAAGACCGAGCCGTTGCCGCCGAAGGAGCTCATCGCGACGTCGAAGTCGCCGTTCTGGATCGCCTGGAAGTAGGCGGCCGGCTGCGGCTGGTTGATCTTCACGTCGATGCCGATGGCGGTGTACTGCTTCTGGATCTCCTGGACGGCGCGCAGCCAGTCGGTCCAGCCGTTCGGCGTCGTGATGGTCATCGAGGCCTGGGTGCCGTTGGCGTCGACGAGCTTGCCGCCGGAGAGGGTGTAGCCGGCCTTGGCGAAGGCAGCCTCGGCCGCTGCGGTGTCCTGCGTGACCATTCCCTCGTCGGGGATGGCGTCGGTGAGCCACTCCTCCTGGGTCGGCAGCAGCAGCCCCTGCTGGCCGGAGGCGCCGACGGTGCCCTCGGAGGCGTTCTCGGCGATCGTGTCGCGCTTGAGCGCAAGGGACATGCCCTGGCGGAAGTTGACGTCGTCGTAGGGAGCCTTGGTGAGGTTCGGGACGATCGCGACGGTGCCGCCGGCCGGGAACCAGAACTCGTTGCCCTCAGCGGAAGCGACCCAGGTGTTCTCGACGTCGGACATGAAGGCGTAGGCCCAGTCGTAGCCGTTGTTGACGATGTCGAGCTGGGAGTTCGCGGCCGGGAGCACCAGCTCCTCGGCGGCGACCTTGTCGGCCTGCCAGTAGTCGACGTTCTTCTCGAGCTTGTACTGGTTCGCATTGAAGTCGCCGAGCGTGTACGGGCCGGTTCCCACCGGGGCGTCGTTCGTGAACGTGACGGGGTCGGCGACGCCCTCCCAGAGGTGCTTGGCGACGATCGGCACCGCGAGGACGACGATGGGCGCGGAGGAGTCCTCGGCGGTGAGCTCGAAGGTGACCTTCTCGCCCTCGGCGCTCACGGAGGCCAGCCGGGACCAGACGCCGGTCGTGTCCAGGGCCGGGAACGCCTTGAGGAGGTTGTACGTGAAGACGACGTCCTCGGCCGAGAAGGCCGTGCCGTCGCTCCAGGTGACGCCCTCGCGGATGTCGGCCACGATCGTGCTGGCGTCGGGCTGGGAGTAGTCGGTCGCGAGGAAGTTGGTCGCCTTGCCGTCGAGCGCGTTCACGACGATGAGCGGTTCGTAGATGATCGTCGCGGTGGTGCGCTTCTCGATCACGAAGGGGTTGAAGTTCTTCACGAACGTCGGGGAGCCGTTGTCGGCCGCGAGCATGAGCGAGCTGGATCCGCCGGCGGTGCTCGCGGTGCCACCCTCGGGGGCCGCGCAAGCGCTGAGCGCAAGGGCCGCTGCGAGGCCCAGGCCGAGCGCGGAGGTCAGGCGCTTACGCGTCCGACGGGTGCCGTCGATCATGGCTTTTTCTCCTTCGTGTCGTCTTTGTCACGTCGACCGGGCGGTACGCAACTGTGCGGATCGCGTCGGTCAGTACTGCTGTCCTGACCAATGTATGCGCATACATTGGTTCGCGCAACCGTAGATCCGGAGGTCGATGACCGGTTGTGGGCGCCCAGCGGGGGCCGCCCCTAGGCTGGCGTGGGCCCGCTGGAGAGGATAGAAGGGTGCGGACGCCTAGGTCAGGCGAGGCAACCACAGCTCTCGCGCAGCAGCACCGTGACCGGCAAGGTCCGGGTCTGCGGTGGCATGAGGGGGTCGCCCAGCCTGCACAGCAGGGTGTCCACCGCCGCTCGCCCCAGCTCGCGCATGGGTTGCCTGACGGTCGTGATCCGCGGTCGTGACATCTCTGAGGCGTCGATCCCGTCGAAGCCCGTGATGATGACGTCATCGGGTACCCGCAGGCCCGCGGCGAGCAACGCATCCAGGACACCGAGTGCAGTCTGGTCGTTCGAGCACACGAGGGCCCGCGGGACCGGGCCCGCCTCGACCAGACGACGGCCCAGGATCCGGCCGTGGCCACGGGTGAAGTCACCGCGCAGCAGCGGCTCCGGCGGCGCCACGATCCCCGCGGCGAGCAGGCCCGCTCGGAAACCCTCGAAGCGGTCGTGATCGTCCGGGGAGTCCGCCGGGCCTCCGACGAAGGCCACGTCGCGGATCCCGTGCACGTCGACGACGTGCTTGGTCATCGCCTGCATCCCGGCGACGTTGTCGGTGCCGATGTGGTCGTACTCGTCCCCCGCGCGCGGGCCCGCGATGACGACGACCGGGATGCGCCGGGCGATGTGGGCGAGCAGCCGCTCGGGCACCGTCCGCGAGAGCGTAACCATGCCGTCAACGCGTCCGGCGAGGTTGTCGAAGATCTCGGTGCCCCGCTCCCCCCGCGCCACCGCGATGGTTACGGCCATGCCGTGCCGCCACGCCTCAAGCTCGGTGCCGAGCATGACCTCGCTGATGTAGAGGTCCCCGCTCGGCTCGACGCCCTCGGGCGGGTCGAGCTGCGCGTCCACCGGGCCGTCGGCATAGGCGATCGGTGCCGGCCCGCCGTCGATCCCGTCGAAGTCGGGGAAGCACAGGCCGATCGCGCCGGCCCGTCTCGCGGCGAGGCTGCGAGCGCTCCCGCTCGGCACATAGCCCAGGTCCAGGACGGCCGCGTGCACCCGGTCCTGAGTCGCCTGAGACACCTCGTGCGGCTTGCGGAACACCCGCGACACGGTCGCGATCGACACCCCTGCGAGTGCTGCGACGTCGTAGACGGTGGGAACCTTCTGCATCAGATACCCCTCCTCGTCAAGGCACCGATCCTACGACACACCGATGAGCCAAGGTTGACGGGGGTGCCGCTGACCTCGCCCGACGCCGACCTGTCTGCCTGTCTGCACGCCTGTCTACCTGCACGTCTGTCTGCCCATCCGCCGACAGTTCTCGTACGGGGCCGATTCGGCAACTGACTGGGCTCGGAGGTACTGGATTCCGGTGTCAGGCCTCACGGCTCAGGCCTCACGTGTCACGCCTCCCAGAGGCTAGATTGCCTCGGTGCGGGCCAGCCAGGCAGCCGCCAGCTCGGCGTTGCCCTCGTCGGTGAGGTGGACGCCGTCGTCGGCGTAGCGGGCGAAGCCGCGGGTCTCCCCGCCCGAGTTGCCGCCGGCGTTCACGGCGAGCTCAGTCAGCAGGCCGTCCGCGGCGAGCAGCGTCGCCCCGGTCTCGGCCGCGACCCGGCGCACGACGGCGATGCGCGCGTCGAGGTCCTCGCGCCACTCCCACTGGTCAGCCAGCACGGGCAGCACGAACGGTTCGATGAACAGCACCTGGGCGGAGGTCTCGGCGGCCAGCCGCCCGAGGATGAAGCGCAGGTCGGTCTCGTAGGACTCGGTCGACGTCGCGTCGTCGGCGTCGAAGCGGCGCCAGGTGTCGTTGATGCCGACCATGATCGTCACGACGTCGGGTGCCACGTCGATCGCGTCGCGCGTCCAGCGTTCGCGCAGGTCGACGGCCCGGTTGCCGCCGATCCCCTTGTTGATCACCGTGATCGGGTGCTCCGGGTGCGCGGCGGCCCAGCCGTCCGCCGCCATCCGCACGTAGCCGTGCCCGAGCGATCCGGCGGCGTCGTCGCGCCCCCACTCCGTGATCGAGTCCCCGATGAACAGCACGGTCGAGCCGGCCTTGATAGACAGCGTCATGTCACGTCCTTGTGTAGTTACTGCAGAGCACTCCAAGGATCCCAGACCATCCGCTGAGTGCGGTCAAACGGTTGCCCAAAACGGATATCCGGCAACCGTTTGACCGCACTCAGCGCTCGTGGATGATCGCCGCGGGACCGTCGCGACGGACCGCCGCGACGTACTGCCGTACTGCGTGGGACGTCGGCGTCGCCGCCCCGCGCCCTGACCGTGAGCCACGCCCTGGCCGCATATCAGTTGTGCACAACTTAATTGCCCACTACAGTCATTGAATGAGCCTCGACCAGCCGGCAACCGACCTGCAGCCCGACCTGCACCTGGACGCCCAGCTGTGCTTCCGCCTCTACCGAGGCGAACGTTCCGTGCTCGGCACCTACCGCGAACTGCTCGACGATCTGGGCCTCACCTATCCGCAGTATCTCGTGATGCTGGTGCTGTGGGAGGAGGACGGCCTCCCGGTCTCCCAGATCGGCGCACGACTCTCCCTCGACAGCGGCACGCTCTCACCGCTGCTGCGACGCATGGAGACCGCCGGCTGGCTGAGCCGCACCCGCGACTCGGCCGACGAACGCGTGGTCCGGGTGGCACTGACCGAGGAGGGGGCCGCGCTCAAGCAGCGCGCCGCGGGCGTGCCCCGCTCCCTCGCGGAACGCTCTGGGCTCGATGCCGAGGAGTCCGCCACCCTCGCCCGGCTGCTCGACAAGCTCTGTACCAGCCTCACCGGCGATGTCCGGTGACCCGTCCGACGATCGGAGATCGCCCATGATTCCCCTCTACACCGCCGAAGCCCTCGCGACCGGAGGCGGCCGCAACGGCCACGTCACGACGTCGGACGCCCGGCTGGACCTCACCCTCGCCATCCCGACCGAGATGGGGGGATCGGGTCAGGGCGCCAACCCCGAACAGCTCTTCGCCGCCGGGTATGCGGCCTGCTTCCACTCCGCGCTGCAGAGCGTGGCACGCGCGGCGAAGATCTCGATCGCAGACTCGAGCGTCGGCGCGCGGGTCAGCATCGGAACGCTCGAGGCCGGTGGCTTCGGCCTCGCCGTGACCCTCGAGGTCGTGCTCCCCGGCCTGCCCGCCGACCAGGCGCAGTCTCTCGCTGACCAGGCCCACCTGGTGTGCCCGTACTCCAACGCCACCCGCGGCAACATCGAGGTCACGATCAACGTCGTCGAGGACTGACCGCACGCAAACGGCCGCTGGCCCCACCCAAGAGGGCGGGGCCAGCGGCCGTCTTGCGTCAGACGAGGTCGCGAACCGCCGCGTACTGTTCCCGGATGACCGGCTCGGGCGCGGCCGTGTGGACCGTGGTGCCCGACGCCGCAGGCCAGGCCGGAGCCTGCCCCCCACCAACCAGCACCCAGGCCGCCTGGCGGGCTGCGCCATCGGCTACGTACTCACCAGCGGGCGGGACCTCGACCGGAAGCCCGAAGACCTGCGGGGCGATCTCGCGGACCGCCTCGGACTTCGCGCCGCCGCCGATCATCAGCAACCGCTCGACCTTGGCGCCCTGCGCGACGAGGGCGTCGAGGCCGTCGGCCAGCCCACAGAGCATGCCCTCGACCGCGGCCCGGGCCAGGTGCGCGGGTGTCATGTTCGCGAGCCGCACGCCGTGCAGCGTGCCGGTCGCGTCGGGCCGGTTGGGGGTGCGCTCGCCCTCGAGGAAGGGAACGAGGACAAGCCCGTCCGCTCCGGCGGGTGCGGTGAGCGCGAGGCGGGACAGCTCGGCATGGTCCACCCCGAGCATCTGCGCCGCGCCGTCGAGCACCCGGCTGGCGTTGAGCGTGCAGGCGAGCGGCAGGAAGGCGCCGGTCGCGTCGGAGAAGCCGGCGACCAGGCCCGAGCCGTCGGCGGAGGGCAGCGCGGAGATCGCCGAGACGACCCCCGACGTGCCGATCGAGACGGCCACGTCGCCGGTCGCCATGCCCAGCCCGAGGGCCGCGGCGGCGTTGTCACCGGCACCGGCGCCGAGCACAATCCGCTCCCCAGCGGACGCAGCTGGGGCAGCGGCTCCGAGGGCCTCGGCGAGCACCGACGCCTCAACCGACCCGCCCGACTCCCCCGGCCCCAGAACCCGCGGCAGCGTGATCCGCGTCGAGGCACCCTCACCGAGAGCAAGGTCGAGCAGGTCCAACCGATACTCGCCCGTGGCCCCGGAGAAATACCCCGTGCCCGAGGCATCCGACCGGTCGGTCGTCAGCGCGCCGAGGTCACGGGCAGCGCCCGGGACCCCTCCCGCGCCGGAGATCTGCCAGGTCAGCCAGTCGTGCGGCAGGCACACGGCCGCGATCCGGGCGGCGTTCTCGGGTTCGTGATCGGCGACCCAGCGGAGCTTGGTCACCGTGAGGGAGGCCACCGGGACGGTGCCGATCGCATCGGCCCAGGCCTGCTCCCCGGAGCCGCCCGTGCGCACACCCAGGTCATGGATCAGATCCGACGCAGCCCCGGCGGAACGGTTGTCGTTCCACAGCAGGGCCGGGCGGATGACCTCTCCGTCAGCGTCGAGCAGCACCATGCCGTGCTGCTGCCCGCCCACGGCGAGGGCAGCGACGTCGTGCAGGCCACCGGCGGCGGCCACGGCGGAGCCGAGGGCGACCCACCAGGCGGCGGGGTCGACCTCGGTCCCGGCGGGGTGCGACGCGGAACCGGAGCGAAGGAGCGCCCCGGTCACCGCGTCGCGGACGACGACCTTGCACGACTGGGTCGACGAATCGACCCCAGCGACGAGCGCACCGACGGGCGCCCCGAAGACCGACGGATCAGCTGCGCCGCCCACGGACGGCAAGGTCGCGGTCATCAGGACCCGATCAGGTGGCGCAGGGCCAGCTGGTTGAGCCGCACGAAGCCGAAGTCGCGCTGCGCGGCGGCGTCGGCGTCGAAGTCCTCGAAGGAGGAGGTGTCGGCGAGCAGGTCGGCGACGGTCTCACCGGCCGCGAGCGTCGGGGTGGCGAGCTCGAAGATGCCGGCGTTCTTGAACGCCTCCTGGACCTCGGGGTCGGCGCGGTAGGCCGCGGACTTGCGGGCGAGCATCTCGTAGGACTCGATGTTGGCGCGGGCGGAGTCCCACACCCCGACCGTGGTCTCGGTGCGCGAGGGCTTGTAGTCGAAGTGACGCGGGCCGGTGTAGCGCGGGCCGTCGGGGGTTCCGGGGAAGCCGTTCTCGACGAGGTCGACCGTGAAGAAGGCGGAGAGCAGGTCGCCGTGACCGAAGACGAGGTCCTGGTCGAACTTGATGGACCGCTGACCGTTGAGGTCGATGTGGAAGAGCTTGCCGGCCCACAGTGCCTGGGCGAGGCCGTGGGTGTAGTTCAGGCCCGCCATCTGCTCGTGGCCGGTCTCAGGGTTGAGGCCGACGATGTCGCCGTGCTCAAGCTCGGCGATGAAGCCGAGGGCATGGCCGATGGTCGGCAGGAAGATGTCGCCGCGCGGCTCGTTGGGCTTGGGCTCGAGGGCGATCTTGATGTCGTAGCCCTGCTCCTTGATGTACCCGGCCACCAGGTCGACGCCTTCGCGGTAGCGCTCGAGGGCGGCATGCAGGTCCTTGGCACCGTCGTACTCGGTGCCCTCGCGCCCGCCCCACATGACAAAGGTCTTGGCGCCGAGCTCGGCCGTGAGGTCGACGTTGCGCAGCACCTTGCGCAGCGCGAAGCGGCGCACGGAGCGGTCGTTGGACGTGACGCCCCCGTCCTTGAAGACGGGGTGGGAGAAGAGGTTGGTCGTGACCATCTCGATGGTCAGGCCCGTCTCCTCGGCCGCGGTCTTGACCTCGCCGAGCAGGCGGTCGCGGGTTGCGTCGTCGGAGCCGAAGGGCACCACGTCGTCGTCGTGGAATGTGAAGCCCCACGCACCCGCCTCGGCAAGCTTGTGGATGGACTCCGCCGCGGGCAGCGGCGCACGGCTCGCACCACCGAACTGGTCCTGGCCCTGCCAGCCCACGGTCCACAGGCCGAAGGAGTAGTTGATTCCGGAGTTGTTCGTCACGTGAGGTCTCCTCGTCGAGAGCTGTCCGTCGAGGGGGCCATTCCCACCCGACGGATTAGTTGTATGGATGAACTTATCCCCGGAAGCCGGTAAGGTCAACACTATGGCCGCAACCCCCGCGCTCGGGCAGCACTCGCTGCGAGAGCAGAATATCGCGCTCGTCGCGCGGGAGATCTTCGGTGCCCCCACCCCTCCGTCCCGGGCCGACGTCGCGGCGTCGACCGGCCTGACCCGCGCGACCGTCTCCGCCCTCGTCGACCGACTCATCGAGGCCCGGATCGTGGCCGAGCTCATCCCCGCACCCGCCCGCCGCGCCGGGCGCCCGGCCGTCCCGCTGGCCCCGGCCACCGGCACCATCATCGGCCTCGGCCTCGAGGTCAACGTCGGCTACCTCGCCGGCACCGTGCTCGACCTCTCGGGCGCCACGCTCGCCACCCGCACCGTCCCGGGCGACTTCCATGCGAGCGACCCAGCGACCGTGCTCGCCCAGCTCGGCACGCTTTCCGCCGACCTCCTCGCCACCGCCCGCTCCATGCACGACGGCGCGCGCCTGGCCGGCGTCCGCGTCGCCCTCCCCGGGCTGGTGGACTCCGCGACATCGACGCTGCGCGTCGCCCCGAACCTCGGCTGGGCTGAGCTGTCCCCCGTCGACACCCGAGCCATCGCGGCGCACACCGGGACCGCGCCGATCATGATCGCCAACGAGGCCAAGCTCGCGGCCCTCGCCCAGGTCCCCGTGCCCGGGACCACCACAGAGGTGCCGGACTCCTTCCTCTACGTCTCGGCCGACGTCGGCATCGGGGCCGCGATCGTGCTCGACCGCGAGCTGTTCCGCGGCGGGCGCGGGTGGAGCGGGGAGCTCGGGCACGTCGTCGTCGATCCGGCCGGGCCGCCCTGCCAGTGCGGGGCGACCGGCTGCCTCGAGCAGTACGCCGGCACGGACGCGGTGCTGCGCGCCGCACATCTGCCCCGCGGGTCGTCGGTCACCGACCTGCTCCGTGCCGTCGCGCGCGACGACGCCCGCGCGACCGCCGCGCTCGACCGCGCCGGCCATGCACTTGGCGCGGCGTTGGCCGACTTCGTCAACCTCATCGACGTGCCGGACATCCTCCTCGGCGGGGCCTACTCCGAGCTGGCCGACCTTCTCGGACCGGTGATCCTGGCCGAGCTGGGCACCCGGGTGCTGTCGGCGCCGTGGTCCTCGTTCACCGTGCGCCGCGCGCCCGTGGGGGCCGGCGCGGCGACGATCGGGGGGGCACGCCAGAGCCTCGACGACGTGGTGGACGACCCGACGCCGTGGCTGGCCGGGGACTGACACCCCCCGCTCGACCACAGCACGCTCCGGCGCGGCGGACGCCTCACGCGCCCCGCACCCGCGCGCCGCTAAGGTGCTGGCATGGCTCCGAATCTGCTCGGCACACCGCGCAACCTGGCCGGCCGTCCCGGCGTCACGCTCCCCAGCGAGCACGTCGCTCGACGTCGTGTCCTGGTCACCTCGGTCGTCGCGGCCGCTCTGACGCTCCTCCTGGCCGCGGTCCTCCTGCTGACCGGAACCGCCGCCGCCCGCGCCGACTCCGGCAGCGCCGGCGAAGACCAGGTGCGCCACCTCGCCGTCGACCTGGTGATCGAGGACTCCGGCGACGTGCTGGTCACCGAGACCTACCGGTGGGACTTCGGCTCACGCGAGGGGCGCGGCTTCGCCCGGGACCTCAACGTCCTCTTCGACTACCCCGCGGGCGGCTATCGCGAGTACCAGTACTCCGACTTCGAGGCAGGCAGCCCCTCCGGGGCGCCGTCGGACGTCGTCGTGATCGACCACGGCGGGAGCCTGGAGGTCCAGGTCGCCGCCCCCGAGGACTCCGACGTCCGGGTCACCGGTGTGCAGACCTACGTGCTCAGCTACCGGATCGCCGGCGCGCTCAACCGGATCGAGGGCGATCCCGACGCCCCGGACGGGGAAGAGCTGTTCTGGAACATCACCGGCGACAGCCACGTCGCGATGGACCAGGTCGACGTCACCGTCACGGCCCCGGTCCCCGCCGAGCGGGTGCGCTGCACCCAGTCCGCCGACGGCGCGCCGTGCGACCCGATCTCGCCGCCCGGCGCCGTCGTGACCGCGAGCGCGACCGACCTGCCCGCCGACACCGACCTCACCCTGGCCGTGGGCTACCCGCTGGGCACCTTCGCCAACACCGACCCGATCCTCGTCCCGGAGGAGATCGACGACGACTGGATGGCCGAATCACAGAAGTCAGCAGACGGCGTCCGCTCGACGATCAAGGGCTCGCTCATCGGCGCCGGCGCGCTCATCGTGGTCCTCGGCGGCGGCATCGGCGGAAGCACCCTCGCCCTGCGCCGCAAGCGCCGCGACCTCGCCTATGCAGGGATCCCGCCCGGCGTCATCCCTGCCCCCGGCTCCGGCACACCGGTCGCCGTGGTCACCCACGAGCCACCCGTCGCGGTCCGGTTCACCCCACCCGACGACCTCAGTGTGGCCGAGGTCGGGGCGATCCACACCAAGACGCTGCGCAGCCGCGATGCCACGGCGACGATCATCGACCTCGCGGTGCGCGGCTACCTGCGCATCGAGGAGATCCCGCGCAAGAGCGGCAGGCCGGCCAACGACTGGACCCTCGTGGCAACTCCGCCGGCCCAGTCTGACCTGCTCGGCTACGAGACCACCCTGCTGCAGGCCCTGTTCCGCAAGCGGACGACGGTCCGGATGAGCGACCTCAGGGACGAGTTCGCAGCGCGCCTCGGCGCGGTCCTCGGGGAGGTCGGCTCCGAGATCCACGCGCGTCGCCTGGTCACCCAGAAGCTGGGACAAGAGGGCGGCTCGTTCGCCTCCTTCAAGCAGCGCACCGCGCTCGGGCGCGCGTACTACGAGCAGTCTCGCGGCTTCGAGAAGTACCTGAGCGTCGCCGAAGCGAATCAGCTCCGCTTCGAGGAGGGGCAGGACGTGTTCAGCCGGTACCTGCCGTACGCGATCGTCTACGACCTGGCCGACCGATGGGCGGCGATCTTCGCCCGCCTCGAGGCCCAGGGGATCGCGGTCCAGCGTCCCACCTGGTACTGGTCGACCTCCGACACCTTCGCCTTCGGGGCCTTCGCGACGACGATCAACCGCTTCTCCGAGACGTCCTCGTCGACCCTGTCCTCGACCCCGTCCGCCCCGTCACACTCGACGACGGGATCCTCGGGTGGTTCCGGCTTCTCCGGTGGTGGCTCGAGCTTCTCCGGCGGAGGTGGCGGCGGCGGCGGAAGCCACGGCCTCTGACCGCGCCTTTTCCTCTCCCGGTACCCGTCCCGGTCCCGGTCCCCCGACCGAACTCGTGAGCGGGCCGCCGAACTCGTGAGCTACCGGCCGTTTCACGCGAGAAACGGGCGTGGTTCACGAGTTCGACGAACCGTTCACGAGGTCGGCACACCGCGACGCTCGCTCGCAGCGCTATGGCGCGAGCAGCCAGGTCACCTCGCTGCGCAGCAGCGCGCGGCGGGAGGCCGAGTCGTAGGACCGCACGTCGTGGCCGAGCCCGTCGTAGGCGACGCGCACTCCCCCGACCTGGTGCGCCCACACGACCGGGTGCGCCACGTCGTCGTGCACCTGGGTGAGGACCACGTCGATGCCGGGGGCCACCCGCAGGTAGCTGTACCGTTCGTCGAAAGCGGTCACCGCGCCGGTCAGCCGCGAGACGAGTGGCGCGCCGATCGGGTGGTCGGGGTCGGCGACAACGAACGTCGCCGGGCCGATCGGTGGGTGCATCGACTCCCCGTCCACCCACCGTCCGCCGAGGATCCGCTCCCAGTGCGGGCTGTCGCCGAAGGTGTTGGCTCCCTGGTGCAGGGCCAGGACCGGTCGCCCGGCGTCGGCCCACGCCCGCACGGCCTCGTGGAACGGCGCCCACCGCGCGTCGTCGCCGTCGTGGGCGGCGTCGGGGCGCCCCGAGCCGGTGTTGACCACGAGCAGGTCGACATCCGCCACGTCGTCGAGCGCGTTCGGGAAGGACCCGCGCACGACGACGTCGTAGCCGGCCTCGGTGAGCACGGTCGCGACCCGGTGCGAGGTCGCCGCCATGTCGTGCCACGGGTCCTCGTACCGGCCGCGGCCGGACAGCACGAGGACCCGCTTCACGTCGGGCAAGGTCACAGCGTCAGCGGTTGGTGCCATCAATCGCGAAGGACTCGATCGCCGCGATCTCCTCGGCCGACAGCGGCGCGGCGTGCGCGGCCTTGACGTTGTCCTCGAGCTGGGCGACGCTGCTCGCGCCGATCAGCGCGGAGGTCACGCGCTCGTCGCGAAGCAACCAGGTGAGCGCCAGCTGCGCGAGGCTCTGCCCACGCTCCTGGGCGATCGCGTTGAGGCCGCGCGCCCGCTCGAGGTACGTCGCGCTGAGCGCCGTCTCGGCCTTGAGGAAGTGCCCGACGGCGGCCCGCGAGTCCGCGGGCACCTCGCCGGAGAGGTAGCGGTCGGTCAGCATGCCCTGGGCGAGCGGGGAGAACACGATCATGCCGACGCCGAGGTCACCCACGGTCTCGAGCAGAGACTGACCGGTCGCGGCCGGGTCGTCGGTGCGGCCGGCGTCGGGCAGCTCGACGTGACGGTTGAACATCGAGTAGCTCGGTTGGTGGATGAGCAGCGGCGTGCCCAGGTCCGCGAGGACCTGCTGGGCGACGCGGGTCTGCGCGGGGCTGTAGTTGGAGACACCCGCGTAGAGGGCCTTGCCGCTGGTCACAGCGGTGTGCAGGGCGCCCATGGTCTCTTCGATCGGGACCGAGGGGTCGGGGCGGTGGGAGTAGAAGATGTCGACGTAGTCGAGGCCCATCCGGGTCAGGGACTGGTCGAGGGAGCTCAGCATGTACTTGCGCGAGCCGCCGTCACCGTAGGGGCCGGGCCACATGTCGTAGCCGGCCTTGCTCGAGATGACAAGCTCGTCGCGGTACGGGCGGAAGTCCTGGGCCATGTGGCGGCCGAAGTTCTCCTCGGCGGAGCCAGCGGGCGGGCCGTAGTTGTTCGCGAGGTCGAAGTGCGTGATTCCGAGGTCGAAGGCGCGGCGCAGGACGCCGCGCTGGGTCTCGAAGGGGGTCGTGTCGCCGAAGTTGTGCCACAGGCCCAGCGACAGTGCGGGGAGGTCCAGGCCGCTGCGTCCGCTGCGGCGGTACGGCATGGAGGAGTATCGGTCTTCAGCTGCAAGGTATCGAGTCACCCGTTGATCATCCCAGACGACCCTCTGGCAGGGAAGCGACTACCTCCGCTTGCTTCACGACGGGCCAACGGAACAGCACCAGCTCAGCCGCCCGGCCCTGCCCCGTACTGCGGCACCGGCGGAGGTAGCCGGAGGTGGACCACCCATCCGACTGGCGGATCCGCCCACTCCGCTACGGCAGCCGCGCCCCGACCGGGATGTCGATCTCGCCGTAGACGAGCACGTTGGGCACCCCGGCCCCGCTCGCCCGGTGCAGCACCTCGGCGTTCTCCTCGACCGCGACGGCCACCTTGAAGGCGAGCTTGAGCGAGACCCCGACCGCGAGCAGACCGTGGTTGCCCCAGACAACGGCGTTGACGTCGTCGCCCATGAGCTCGGCGCTGCGCCGGCCGAAGTCGGCGTTCGTGGAGAACTCGAAAGGCATGATCTCGACGGGCCCCTTGGCGTAGAGCACCATGTTGAGCAGCACCGGGTCGATGCGCCGCCCGAGCGCGCCGAGCACGTTGACGAAGGTCGACTCGGTGTGGACGATCGCCTGCACGTCCGGACGCCGGCGGTAGTGGGCCAGGTGCACCGGCAGCTCGGTCGAGGGGCACAAGGTCCCCTCGAGCACGGTCCCGTCCAACCCGACGACGACCATGTCCTCGGGACGCATCGCGTCGTAGCGCACGTCGGACGGGGTGATGACGATCGCGTCGGCCCCGTCGTGGGCATCCGGGAGACGGACGCTGATGTTGCCCTGGGTGTTGAAGTTGAGTCCCGTACGCACCGATTCGAGGCAGTAGTAGAGGATCTCGTCCCGCGTCTGACGGGTCGCGCGGCTCGCGGTCGTGTGCATTTTCCCACCTCATCGTATCGGCCACTCTCGAAGCGAGTGAATCGTTTCAACATAGTCATCGTCTCAACACGGGCCACCGATTCCACGGGACGTAGGTCCCCTCCCAACCCCCGCGACACACCGCACCGGCCCGTCCGGGGCGCCACCCGCGCCGACCTAAGAAACCCCGCCACATCGTTCGTGTCGCCCAGCACCCACATTTCGCGGGACAATGGACCGCTGGGGGCATGCCCTCACCCCCACACTTGTCGAACTAGCGCAGGAAGTTCAGTGCCTCAGGCCACCCACGAAAGCACCGCAGTCCCCGCCACGGAGCCCTCCACCAGCAGGGACGGCGTCGTCGTCCTCGCAGAAGCCGCCCGGCGACGCTCCTTCGCGGTGATCAGCCACCCTGATGCCGGGAAGTCCACGCTCACCGAGGCCCTCGCGCTGCACGCCAAGGCGATCCGCGAAGCAGGCCGGGCCGACGGCAAGGCTGGCAAGCGCACCGTCTCCGACTGGATGGACATGGAGCAGGCCCGAGGGATCTCGATCACCTCCGCGGCCCTCGAGTTCACCTACCGCGACGCCGTCATCAACCTCGTCGACACCCCCGGCCACGCCGACTTCTCCGAGGACACCTACCGGGTGCTCTCCGCGGTCGACGCCGCCGTCATGCTCGTCGACGCCGCCAAGGGCCTTGAGGTCCAGACGATGAAGCTGTTCGCCGTCTGCAAGCACCGCGGCATCCCGCTCATCACGGTCATCAACAAGTGGGACCGCCCGGGCAAGGACGCGCTCGAGCTCATGGATGAGATCCAGGAGCGCACCGGGCTCATCCCCACCCCGCTCACCTGGCCGGTGGGCATCGGCGGCGACTTCCGCGGCGTGCTCGACCGCCGCACCGGGGAGTACACCCGCTTCACCCGCACAGCCGGTGGCACCACGATCGCCCCCGAGGAGCACATGGGCCCGGATGCCGCGCTCGCCCGGGAGGGCGACGCTTGGACGACGGCCGTCGAGGAGTCCGAGCTGCTCGAGGCCTCGGGCGCCGACCACGACGACGAGACCTTCCGCTCCGGCCTGACCACGCCGGTGCTCTTCGGCTCGGCCGTGCAGAACTTCGGCGTGCACGCGCTCCTCGACGTGCTGGTCGACGTCGCGCCGTCGCCCACCCCGCGGGTGACCATCACGGGCGAGCCCCGGCCGGTCGAGGCCCCGTTCAGCGCCTTCGTCTTCAAGATGCAGGCCGGCATGGACACCGCGCACCGTGACCGCCTGGCCTTCGCCCGGATCTGCTCGGGCGTCTTCGAGCGCGGCATGGTCGTCACCTCCGCGCGCACCGGCCGCCCCTTCGCGACCAAGTACGCCCAGCAGGTCTTCGGCCGCGAGCGCTCGATCGTCGACGTCGCCTACCCCGGCGACGTCATCGGCCTCGTCAACGCCGCCAACCTGCGCGTGGGCGACACCCTCTACCTCGACAAGCGTGTCGAGTTCCCCCCGCTGCCGACCTTCGCGCCCGAGCACTTCGCCGTCATGCGCGCAAAGGACGTGTCGAAGTACAAGCAGTTCCAGCGCGGGGTCATGCAGCTCGGCGCCGAAGGCGTCGTCCAGGTGCTGCGCTCCGACCTGCGCGGGGACCAGGCGCCCGTGCTGGCCGCCGTCGGGCCCATGCAGTTCGAGGTCGCCGAGCACCGGATGGGGACCGAGTTCAACTCCCCGGTCTCCCTCGACCGCCTGCAGTACCAGATCGCGCTGCGCACGACCGCGGAGTGGGTCGCCGACCTCAACGCCCAGCTCGGCGTCGAGGTCCTGCAGCGCGAGGACGGCGAATACCTCGCGCTCTTCCCCGACCGGTGGCGCGTCACCTCCGTGCGCAACCGCCTGCCCGACGCCGTGCTCGAACCCCTCGTAGCCACCTGACCGGGCAGCCGACTGGCCCCCAAAGACCTCTGTTTTGACCGACCGGCCCTTCCGGGCCATCAGTAGTTTGAAGGTAACAACTTGCTCAGCTCAATGAAGATGAACCTCAATGCCCCGCCCGCTCTGCCCCGTGGTGCCCTGCGCATCGTCGCCCTCGGCGGCCTCGGCGAGGTCGGGCGCAACATGACTGTGTTCGAGTTCGAGGGCAAGCTCCTCGTCGTCGACTGCGGAGTCCTCTTCCCCGAAGAGCACCAGCCCGGGATCGACGTCATCCTCCCCGACTTCACCTGGATCCGGGACCGTCTCAAGGACGTCGTCGCGATCGTGCTCACGCACGGTCACGAAGACCACATCGGAGGTGTCCCGTACCTGCTCAAGGAGCGCGCCGACATCCCCATCATCGGCTCCAAGCTCACGCTGGCGTTCATCTCCGCCAAGCTCAAGGAGCACCGCATCCGTCCTCGCACGATCGAGGTCGCGGCCGGCGGGCACTCCAAGCAGGGTCCCTTCGACCTCGAGTTCGTCGCGGTCAACCACTCCATCCCTGACGCGCTGGCCGTCGCGATCCGCACCCGTGCGGGCCTCGTGCTCAACACCGGCGACTTCAAGATGGACCAGTTCCCGCTGGACTCGCGCATCACGGACCTCAACCACTTCGCCAAGCTGGCTGAAGAGGGTGTCGACCTGTTCATGACGGACTCGACCAACGCCGAGGTCCCCGGCTTCACGATGTCCGAGCGGGACCTCATCCCGGCGATCGACCAGGTGTTCCGCACGGCCCCGCGCCGCGTGATCGTCTCGAGCTTCGCCAGCCACGTGCACCGCATCCAGCAGATCCTCGACACCGCCCACGAGTCCGGCCGCAAGGTCGCCTTCGTCGGTCGCTCGATGGTCCGCAACATGGGGATCGCCGAGGAGCTCGGCTACCTCAAGATCCCGCAGGGGCTCGTCGTCGACCTCAAGAAGCTCGAGTCGATGCCGCCGAACAAGATCTGCCTGGTGTGCACCGGATCCCAGGGCGAGCCGATGGCCGCACTGTCCCGCATGGCCAAGGGCGACCACGTCATCAAGGTCGACGAGGGTGACACCGTGCTGCTCGCCAGCTCGCTCATCCCGGGTAACGAGAACGCGATCTACCGCGTCATCAACTCCCTGACCGATCTGGGCGCGAACATCGTCCACAAGGGCAACGCCAAGGTGCACGTCTCCGGCCACGCCAGCGCCGGCGAGCTCGTGTACTGCTACAACATCGTCAAGCCGAAGAACGTCATGCCGATCCACGGCGAGGCCCGTCACCTGCGTGCCAACGGCGAGCTCGCGGTCAAGACCGGCGTGCCCGCGAACAACGTCGTCATCGCTCAGGACGGCACGGTCGTCGACCTGTTCAAGGGCAAGGTCTCCATCGTCGGCAAGGTCCCGGCCGGCTACGTCTACGTCGACGGCCAGACCGTGGGCGCCGCGACCGAGGACACCCTCGCCGAGCGCCTCGCACTCGGTTCCAAGGGAATCGTCACCGTCCTCGCGCTCGTGGACCTCGACCTCGGCGTCCTCGCCGAGACCCCGGAGTTCATCACCCGCGGGTTCGTCCACGACGGGCACACCTTCGACGACGCCGTCGTCGAGATCGAGAAGGCGCTCGCGCAGATCCCGAAGAAGGACGTCGGGGACATCGACCGCCTCGAGGCCACGATCGCCCGTGCCGTCTCCCGGTGGCTGCAGCGCAAGTACCGCCGCGAGCCGTTGGTCAACGCGATCGTCGTCGACGCCTGACCTGCATCTCCTGATCAGCGCGCGCTGAAGAGCTCGCGCTGAGCACCCGAGGCGCTGGGCGGACCATCCGGTCCCCCAGCGCCTCTCGTGTCCCGCGTCTTTCCGCGTCGCTGCCCGACGCCGCCCCGCCCTCCCCAGGTACCCGCCCCACCTCCGCACCACCCGCCACCCGAGCACCACCCCGCACCTATGTGCCGCCCGGCCCCTGCCCCCCAGCTATTGGCACAACTCCCGTCCATACGGGGCGTGCTCTTGACTACGAAACGTGCGTTTGACGGCACGCCCCGTCGTCAAGAGCACGCCCCGTACGTATGGACTAGCGGTCTCGGGCTGTGGGTCGGATCGGTAGGGAGCAGGGGCCGGCGCAGGTAGCGTGGTTGGCATGCCTACGTCTCGACCGTTCCTTCACGCCCTGAGGGACACCGCCGGGGTCGGGATCGCCCTCGTGCCGCTCGGGATCGCGTTCGGGCTGCTCGTCGTCCAGGCCGGGCTCGCCTGGTGGTGGGCGCCGCTGTTCTCGGTGTTCATCTACGCCGGATCGCTCGAGTTCCTCGCGATCGGCCTGATCGTCGCGATGACCCCGCTCGCCCAGATCGCGCTGGCGACCGTGCTGGTCAACTTCCGGCACGTCTTCTACGCGCTGTCCTTCCCGCTCCACGCCGTCCGCGGCCGGTGGGCGAAGACATACAGCATGTACGCACTGACCGACGAGGCCTACGCCCTCGCCCACCACGTCCCCGCTGCCGAGCGCACAACGGCCCGGATTCTGTGGATGCAGGTGCTGTGCCAGGGGTACTGGGTGGTCGGCGGGGTGCTCGGCGCACTCCTGGGCACGGTGCTGCCGTCGATCCCGCGTGGCATGGACTTCGCTCTGACGGCACTGTTCACCGTGCTCACGATCGATGCGTTCCGGGTCACCCGAGACGTGCCGTCCCCGATCCTGGCCCTGCTGTCGGCGCTGGTCGCGCTCGTCGTCGCCCCCGACCAGATGCTCATCGTCGCCATGGCCCTCTTCGTCGCGGCGCTCACGGTGCGGTTCCTGCTCGACCGGCGCCACGTCTATGGTCCCGGAACCGACCAGCACGGAGGCCGACCACTCCGGGAGGGCACCGCGCCCGGCGATGCCCTCGACGCACCGGGCTCCCGCGACGCACCGGGCTCCCGCGACGCACCCGCAGTTTCCCCGGCACCCCCGGCACCCCCGGCACCCGACGATGAGGTAGGTCCGTCCCATGCCTAGCGCCGGCTACATCCTCGCGTCGCTCACGACAATCCTCGTCATCACCTTCGCCCTGCGGGCGCTGCCGTTCGCGGCCCTCGAGCCTCTCCGCGCGTCGCCGTACATCGCATTCCTCGGCCGGTACATGCCGGTCGGGATCATGCTCATCCTCGTCGTCTACACCCTGCGCACCGTGCCGCTCGGCTCGGGCTGGCACGGGTTGCCCGAGGCGTTGGCCCTCGCCGTGACCGTCGGCGTCCACCTCTGGCGGCGCAACGCCCTGCTGAGCATCGTCGCGGGGACCGGGACCTACGTCGTCCTGGTCAACACCCTCCTGACGACCTCGCTGTAACCCGAAGCCCACCCGCCCAGCTCCCCAGCCCTCCAGCGACGACCCGACCCAACGGCCGCCCGGCCCAACGGGCGCCCACTCGACACCGTACGGGGCGTGCTCTTGACGACGAAACGTGCGTTTGATGGCACGCCCTGTAGTCAAGAGCACGCCCCGTATGGCCGAGCGGCGCCGCAGCCTCAGGCCAGCTGGAGGAGGTGCTCCTCGACCAGCTCTCCGCGGCCGTTCGCGAAGTCTTCGTTCTCGCCGACGATCTCGAAGCCGCACCGCTTCAGCACGGTCAGCGACCCGACATTGTCCTTGGCGGTGCGGGCGTTGAGCGGGCGCACGGTGACCTCGTCGAGGAAGAGGGCCAGAGACTGGCTGGCGACCCCGGAGCCCCAGTACTCCCGAGCGATCCAGTAGGTGATCTCGGTCTCGCCGTCCTCGATGTAGGACATCACACTCCCGGCGATCAGGCCGTCGGCGCAGATCGTACGCGCCGTGACCTGCGCGTCGTCGAGCAGGAGGGCCCAGCGGGCGTCGAAGAGGACGCGGTCGGAGGGGTCCTTGGCCGTGAAGGCGGCCATCCAGTTCGCCTCGGGGTCCCGTTCCATCTCGAAGAACGCTTCGAGGTCGGTCCCGCGGACGCGACGCAGAGTGACTTCAGGGCGCGAAGCAGCCACAGGTTGCGTTGTCATGACTTCACGGTAAACGAGCGGTGCCCCAATCACCCAGCCCGCACCTCCCCACGTCCTCCCGTTTACATACCGCAGTCCTCCCACAGACCTCCTCAACTTCCGTGGGTGCAGCCGAATGGCTGGGTTTTCGGTCGAGAACCCAGCCATTCGCCCGCACTCAGCGCAGGATGGGCGGCGGGCCACCGCTCGGTACACGACGGGGCGACAGCCCAGCAGCACCTAGGCGGGAAGCAGGTCCTCGTCGTCGGACACAGCCGCCGTCACCAGCCTGTGTTCCGCGACCGCCCAGTGCGGCTCGGGGACGTGCCCGACGCCGTCGCTCGGCTCGTACCTGGCCAGCGCCACGCCGCGCGCCCCGACCGCACGCAGGGCCGCAAGGTCACCGGTGAGCACTCCCGCCGCCCTCGCCTGGACGAGGACATTCCCCAGTGCCGCCCCCTCGACCGGGCCTGCCACGACCGGCAGGCCGGTCGCGTCCGCGGTGAGCTGGCACAGCAGCTCGTTGCGCACCCCGCCGCCCACCACGTGCACGACGTCGACCACGCGCCCGGACAGCTCGCTCGCCTGCCGCACGGCGCGCCGGTAGGCCAGTGCCAGGGAGTCGAGGATGCAGCGGACCGTCTCGGCCTGGGACCGCGGGGGCGTCTGGCCGGTCCGCTCGGCGGCCTCGGCGATCCGGGCCGGCATGTCTCCGGGGGCGAGGAACTCCGGGGAGTCGACGTCGATCACGGTGGTCAGCGCGGGGACCTGGGCCGCCGCTGCGAGCAGGTCGGGCAGGTCGGCGGGCAGCCCGGCCGCCTTCCACGTCCGGATGGACTCCTGCAGCAGCCACAGGCCCATGACGTTGCGCAGGTAACGGACCGTGCCGTCGACGCCGAGCTCGTTGGTGAAGTTCGCCTCGCGGCTCGCCTCGCTGAGGACGGGCTCGCTGAGCTCGAGCCCCACGAGCGACCACGTGCCGCAGGAGATGTAGGCAAAGTTCTCCCCGCTGGCTGGAACCGCGACAACCGCCGAGGCGGTGTCGTGGGACCCGACGGCGATCACCGGGACCGCGCCGGAGATGCCCAGCGCATGCGCGACGGCGGGGCGCAGCGGACCCACGATCGTCCCGGGCTCGACGACGCGCGGCAGCAGACCCGCGAAGGTCACCATCGACTCACCCCCGAAGGCCTCCTCGAGCCTGTCGAGCAGCGACGCGGACCAGTCGCGGGTGCGGACGTCGAGCAGGCCCGTGGTCGAGGCGTTGGTGACCTCGGCGACCTGCTTGCCGGTGAGCCAGTACCCGAGCAGGTCGGGGATGAGCAGGAGTGACGCCGCGGCGGCCTTCAGGGCGGATCGGGCCGCCGCGACGAGCTGGAACTCCGTGTTGAACGGCTGCGTCTGCAAGCCGTTGACGGAATAGTGGTCTGCCGCGCTGATCTGGGCGAACACGCGGTCTGAAACTCCGGCGGTGCGGGAGTCCCGGTAGTGCACGGGGTTGGCAAGCAGCGCGCCGTCCGCGTCGAGCAGGCCGTAGTCCACGGCCCAGGAGTCGATGCCGATCCCGACGAGGACGTCTCCGCGGGTGTGGATCTCACCGGCCGCCGCGCGCAGGCCGTCGGTGACGC
Organism: Sanguibacter gelidistatuariae; assembly: GCF_900096585.1. GTDB lineage: Bacteria > Actinomycetota > Actinomycetes > Actinomycetales > Cellulomonadaceae > Sanguibacter > Sanguibacter gelidistatuariae. The sequence continues at coordinate 136,925 of NZ_FMYH01000007.1, read as the reverse complement.
CCTGGTAGAGGCGCAGCACGTCCCAGTGCAGCGTGCCCCCGACGTCGACCGGGCCGTTGGGGAAGCGGTTCACCTCGTGCAGCTCGACCAGCTGCTCCCCGCGAACCCGCCCACCCGGCGCCGGCCCCCCCAGCACCCGCCCGACGATCACCCGCCCGCTCGAAGCACCGATATCGACCGCCACAAAGGCCGCGGCCCCGCCCGCGTCGTCCTGCTTGCTCACTGTCGTCCCGTCCCCGCGGATCCGTCGCTACCGCAGGAACGCGGCAGCCACCCCCGAGTCCACCGGGATGTGCAGCCCGGTGGTCTGGGAGAGATCCGGCCCGGTGAGCGCGTACACGGCTGCGGCGACGTGCTCGGGGAGCACCTCGCGCTTGAGCAGCGTGCGCTGGGCGTAGTAGGCGCCGAGGTCCTGCTCGTCGACGCCGTAGACCGCGGCGCGCTTGGCGCCCCAGCCGCCAGCGAAGATCCCCGAGCCGCGCACCACGCCGTCGGGGTTGACCCCGTTGACGCGGATGCCGTGCTCACCGAGCTCAGCCGCGAGCAGCCGCACCTGGTGGGCCTGGTCCGCCTTGGTCGCCGAGTACGCGATGTTGTTCGGCCCCGCGAACAGGGAGTTCTTCGACGCGATGTAGATGATGTCCCCGCCCATCCCCTGGGCGATCATCGCGCGGGCGGCCTCGCGGGCCACGAGGAAGGACCCCTTGGCCATGACGTCGTGCTGGAGGTCCCAGTCCTGGGACGTCGTCTCCAGCAGCGGCTTCGAGATCGACAGCCCGGCGTTGTTGACGACGAGGTCCACCCCGCCGAAAGCCAGCGCGGCGGCGTCGACCAGGGCGGCGACGTCGTCCTCGCTCGTGACGTCGGCGCGGATGGCGATGGCGACGTCGGGCCCGCCGAGCTCGTCGGCGACCGCCTGCGCGCCCTCGAGGTTGAGGTCGGCGATGACGACGCAGGCTCCCTCGGCGGCGAGCCTCTCGGCGATCGCGCGGCCGATCCCGGAGCCGGCCCCGGTGACGAGCGCAACGCGGGTGGCGAGCGGCTTGGGCGCGGGCATCCGCGCGAGCTTGGCCTCTTCGAGCGCCCAGTACTCGATACGGAACTTCTCCGCCTCGTCGATCGGGGCGTAGGTGCTGATCGCCTCGGCGCCGCGCATGACGTTGATCGCGTTGACGTAGAACTCCCCCGCCACGCGCGCGGTCTGCTTGTTCTTGCCGTAGGAGAACATCCCGACGCCGGGCACCAGCACGATCGCCGGGTCGCCGCCGCGCATGGCCGGGGAGCCGGGGACCGCGTTGCGGTCGTAGTAGCCCGCGTAGTCGGCCCGGTAGGCCTCGTGCAGCTCGGTCAGCCGCGCGGTGATCTCCTCGACCGTGGCCGTGGCCGGCAGGTCCACGACGAGCGGCTTGATCTTGGTCCGGAGGAAGTGGTCCGGGCAGCTCGTGCCGAGCTCGGCGAGCGGGGCGAGGCGTTCGCGGGACAGGAAGTCCAGGACCACGTCGTCGTCGCAGAAGTGTCCGACCTGGGCCGCGTCGGTCGAGGCGAGCCCGCGGATCACGGGGGCTAGCTTGGCCGCCTTGGTGCGGCGGACGTCGTCGGGCAGGGCGGCGTGGTCGGCGACGAGCGCGCCGAAGGGGTGCGTGCCCTGTGCGGTGAGCTCGGCCGTGCGCTCGGCGATGAAGGCCTCGGCCCTGTTGATGATCTCGAGGCTGCGGGCCTCGGCCTGACCGCTCGTGGCGCCCCAGGCGGTGATCCCGTGCCCGCCCAGGATGCAGCCGATGGCTTGCGGGTTCGCGGCCTTGATGGCCGCGATGTCCAGACCCAGCTGGAAGCCGGGCCGGCGCCAGGGCACCCACACGACCGCGTCGCCGAAGCACTGCGCGGTGAGCGCCTCGCCGTCGGCGGAAGTGGCCAGCGCGATGCCGGAGTCGGGGTGCAGGTGGTCCACGTGCTCGGCGTCGACGAGGGCGTGCATGGCCGTGTCGATGGACGGTGCGGCGCCGCCCTTGCCGTGCAGGCAGTAGTCGAAGGCCGCGACCATCTCGTCCTCGCGGTCCACGCCCGGGTAGACCGCGGTGAGGGCGCGCAGGCGGTCCAGGCGCAGCACGGCGAGGTTCTTCTCGGTCAGCGTCCCGAGGTCGCCGCCGGAGCCCTTGACCCAGAGCAGCTCGACCGGCTCGCCCGTGACGGGGTCGGTCTCGCTGCCCTTGGCGGAGGTGTTGCCGCCGGCGTAGTTGGTGTTGCGGGGGTCCGCGCCGAGCCGGTTGGAGCGGGTGAGGAGGTCGGCGGCGACCGTTGTCGTTGTCGTCTTGGTCATCTCAGGCTCCCCATCCGGCCTGCGCGCCGCCGACGCGCTCGGCCACGATCTTCTCGGCGTAGCCCGATGCCGCGTAGGCGGCCATCGGGTCCGGGTGCAGTCCCTGGTCCTCGCGCAGGCCGGCGAGCAGCCCCCGCACGTCGGTGTTGTAGGCGTCCATCAGCGCGCCGTTCGCAGCGAGCACGTCGCCGGAGCTCTGCGCGGCCTCGAGCGCCACGGTGTCCACGAGCAGCGCCTTGGCGGTGGCCTCCTGGATGTTCATGACGGAGCGGATCTGCGCGGGGATCTTCGGCTCGATGTTGTGGCACTGGTCGAGCATGAAGTTCACGCCGGAGTCCGGTGCGAGCGCGCCGGCCGAGACGATCTCGTGCATGATCCGGAACAGCTGGAACGGGTCCGCAGCCCCGGCCATGAGGTCGTCGTCGGCGTAGAAGCGGGAGTTGAAGTCGAAGGCGCCCAGGCGCCCCTGGCGCAGCAGCTGCGCGACGATGAACTCGATGTTGGTGCCTGGGGCGTGGTGCCCGGTGTCCAGCACGACGACGGCCTGCTCGCCGAGGGCCAGGCAGTGCAGCAGCGCGGTGCCCCAGTCGGGGATGTCGGTCGCGTAGAAGGACGGCTCGAAGAACTTGTATTCGATGACCAGGCGGTGCTCGGGGTCGAGGGCGGCGTAGATCTCCGCGAGGCCCTCGGCGAGGCGGTCCTGGCGGGCGCACAGGTTGTCCTGACCCGGGTAGTTCAGGCCGTCGGGCAGCCAGAGCTTGAGGTCGGTCGAGCCCGTGGCACGCATGATGTCGAGGCACTGCAGGTGGTGATCGATCGCCTTCTTGCGCACGATCGGGTCCGGGTTGGTGAGCGACCCGAGCATGTAGTCGTCGTCCTGGAAGAGGTTCGAGTTGATCGCGCCGATCGTCACGCCGTTGTCGCGGGCGTGGGCAGCGAGGACCTCGTAGTCGTCGACGAGGTCCCACGGGATGTGCAGGGACACCCGCGGGGCGGCCTGGGTGTATCGATTCACCTGTGCGGCGTCAGAAATCTTCTCAAACGGGTCACGAGGGACACCTGCCTGTGCGAAGACCTTGAATCGGGTGCCCGAGTTGCCGAAGGCCCAGGACGGCAGCTCAATGGTCTGGGACAGAAGCGCTGCGCGCACCTGGGGGCTCAGCTCGCGTGCTGGCATTGTGGTCTCCACCTCGTTGTGAATCGTTTCAAGATGACAGTACGGAGTCATCCCGACTCCGGTCAAGCGGGAGCCGTCGCGCGGGAGTTCATGGCCGTTCGGTCGCCAGCCCAGCCGCCGCAAGCTGGCCCTCGAGGTGGAACACCTCGTCCAGGGCGACCATCCCCTCGTCCGGGCGCACGTCGTCAGCGACGAAGAACTCCCCCATCTCGGTCTGCCACCGCGCGTTGACCTCGGTCAACGCCATGGCGGCCTGCACGCCCTCGTAATCGTCGGTCTCCACAAAACCGACCAGCAGGCCGGTCGGGGACAGGAACAGGTGATAGTCGGACCAGCCCGCATCGCGCAACGCCTCGAGCATGTCGGGCCAGACGGCCGCGTGCCGCTCCCGGTATTCGGCGAGCCGGTCGGAGCGGACCTGGGAGACAAAACACACACGGGACATGAGTCCTCCTCTGATGGGCAAGCATCTGCGATACAGTGAGTGAATCGGTTCATTGCTGTGCTGGGGACGGTACGGTCACCATCCCGGCAGGTCAAGCGCCGATAGGATCATGTCGCGCGAGGCTCAACGACGAGCCGCTGCACCCCTCACCGAAAGGCCCCACCGTGACCACGACCGCCCCACGCCGGCGCAGCTCGATCAGCGATGTCGCACGCAAGGCCGGGGTCTCCGTGGGGACCGTCTCCAACGTGCTCAACCGGCCCGACCGCGTCTCACCGACCACCCGCGAGCGCGTCGAGGGTGCCATCGCCGAGCTGCAGTTCGTCCCCAACGGATCCGCCCGGCAGCTGCGCGCCGGCACGATCACCACGGTCGGGGCGATCGTCCTGGACATCGGCAACCCCTTCTTCACCGAGGTGGCCCGCGGCATCGAGGACCGTCTCGCCGAGGACGACTTCACCCTCATGCTCGCGAGCTCCGACGAGGATCCCGAGCGCGAGGCCCGCTACCTCAAGCTCTTCGAGGAGCACGGCGTCCAGGGCGTGCTCGTGGTCCCCTCGGGCGACGACATCGAGCCGCTGCTCGAGCTGCGCGCCCGCGGCGTCAACGTCGTGCTGCTCGACGCAACCTCACCGGTTCCGGACATCTCCTCGGCCGCGGTCAACGACGTGGTAGGCGGGCAGCTGGCCGGCAACCACCTCATCCAGGAGGGGCACACCCGGATTGCGTTCATCAACGGTGCGCACAGCATCCGTCAGTGCGGGGACCGCTACGCCGGGCTGCTGCGGGCCTTCGAGTCCGCCGGCCTCGACCCGACCGCCGACCTCGTGGAGATCACCGCCTCCGCACTCAACGCCGACGGCGGCGAGGCCGCGATGACGCACCTGCTCGCGACCACGACCGCCGGGGTCGACCGGCCTACCGCGGTCTTCTGCGTGAACGACCTCGTCGCACTCGGCGTGCAGCGCACGCTGCGCCGGGCCGGGATCGAGATGCCCGGTCAGATGGCCGTCGTCGGCTACGACGACGTGAACTTTGCCGGGGAGCTCGCCACCCCGCTCACGTCCGTCCGCCAACCCACCCACCAGCTCGGCTACCGCGCGGCCGACCTCCTGCTCTCCGAACATCAGCAGGGCGAGAAGTTCCGCCCCGAGCAGGTGCAGTTCCAGCCCGAGCTTGTCGTCCGCGCGTCGAGCAGCTCTTCCTGACACCTCACGCCCCACCCGACCGGAGCACACGACGATGTCTGACTCTGCACGTCCTACCCTGCCCTTCGACCCCTACGCCACCTATGCCTCAGCTCCCGCCGATGCGCCGACCGCGGCCGCGCCGTGGCCCGCGATCGGCCACGACCGGCCGATCCGCGTGGCCATCATCGGCACCGGGTCCGTCGCCCACCTGCACGCCCAGGCGATCGCCCTGGACCCGCTCGCGGTGACCGTCGCCTGCGCGGAACGCATCGCCGAACGGCTCACGGCCTTCGCCGATACCTACGACATCCCCGGTCGCTACGAGACGTTTGCCGAGCTGCTCGCGGGCGAGGACGTCGACGTCGTGCACCTGTGCACTCCCCCGGACGCGCACCGCGAGCAGACCCTGCAGGCCGTCGCCGCGGGCGTGCACGTCGTGTGCGAGAAGCCACCGGCGCTCTCCCTCGCCGAGCTCGACGACATGCAGCAGGCCTGCGACGATGCCGGGCTGGCCTTCGCGATCGTCTTCCAGCAGCGCACCGGAACCGGTGCCGCGCACGTGCGCGCGCTGCTCACCTCGGGCGCGCTGGGCAGGCCGCTGATCGCCCAGTGCGAGACCCTCTGGTACCGCGGGGCCGGCTACTACGCCGTCGACTGGCGCGGCAGGTGGTCCACCGAGGGCGGCGGCACGACCCTGGGGCACGGCATCCACCAGATAGACCTGCTCGCCCACCTGCTCGGCGACTGGGCGGAGATCAGCGCCCAGACGTGGCGACTGGACCGCGCGACCACCATGGAGGACGCCTCGACCGCGACCATCCTCTTCGCCAACGGCGTCGTCGCCACAGCCACCTCGTCGACGCTGTGCCCGCGCGAGACGAGCCACGTGCGCATCGACTGCGAGAAGGCGACGATCGAGGTCGAGCACCTCTACGGTCACGCCGGCCCCGACTGGCGCATCACGGCGGCCCCGATCGTCGACGCCGCCGAGGCCGCGACCTGGGCCTTCCCGGGTCACGACGAGCCCAGCGGGCATGTGCCCCTGATCCGCGAGACCTACCGGTCCCTGCGCGAAGGCACCGTCCTGCCCGACGTCGCCAGCTCGGCCCGCAGGCCGCTCGAGATCGTCACGGCGATCTACGCCTCAGCCGACGCCGGTGGGCGCCGGATCACCGCGACCGAGCTGCGCGAGCAGGCGCTGCTCGCCACGTCGCTCGAGAGCGCGGTCCGCGACCCACGCGTCGAGCTCGGGCTCAGCGTCAGCGCGTCGGTATGAGCGCCACCACAGCCGACTCCGCGGTCGACGCCGAGACGGCACCGCTCACCCTGAGCAACCCGACCCCCCGGGCCGCCGCCCCGCTCTTCCGCGATCCGATCTTCGACGGCGCGACCGACCCGGTCGTCGTCTTCAACCGTGATCTCGGGCAGTGGTGGATGTTCTACACCCAACGCCGCGCCACGGCCGAGGGCCCCGGTGTCGCCTGGGTGCACGGCTCCGACATCGGCGTGGCGGTCTCCGGCGACGACGGCGCGACCTGGCTGTATCGGGGAATCTTGGAGGGGCTCGACTTCGAGTGGGGGCGCAACACGTTCTGGGCTCCCGAGATCGTCTGGGCTCAGGGGCGATACCACATGTACGTCTCCTACATCCGGGGCGTACCGGTTCAGTGGCCGGGCCACGACCGCGAGATCGAGCACTACACGAGCCCGGACCTGCTGACGTGGACCCACGTGAGCCGCCTCGACCTCGGTTCGCACAAGGTCATCGACGCGTGCATCTTCCCGCTCGCCGGTGCGCTCCGCGCCGCATCACCCAACGACAACGCTGCCGACGACGCCGCCCCCGAGGGCACGGCCGCCTACCGGATGTGGTTCAAGAACGAGGCCGCCGACTCCCACACCTACGCGGCCGACAGCGACGACCTGTTCACGTGGACACCGATCGGCCCGGTGATCACCGGCCGCCCGCACGAGGGCCCGAACGTGTTCGCCCTCGGCGGGTACTTCTGGATGATCGTCGACGAGTGGCAGGGCCAGCGGGTCTACCGCTCGGGCGACCTGCAGACCTGGCACGGGCAGGGCCTCATCCTCGATCGGCCGGGCACCCGCCCGGACGACACGTCGATCGGACTGCACGCGGACGTCATCGTGCCCGGTGCGGTGTCGCTGGACACCATCCCGGCCGATGCCGAGCATGCGTACGTCTTCTATTTCACCCACCCAGGGCAGGACGGCGCGCCCTTCGGCGAGGTGACCTACGCCCAGCGACGGTCCTCGATCCAGGTCGCCCGGTTGACCGTGATCAGCGGCGAACTCGTGTGCGAGCGCTCCGACGTAGGCACCGTGGCGCTCGGCGGCTGACCTGACGCCCGCCGGGACGCTACGCTCTGCTCGAACACGAGAGAGGGTCACACGTGCCGCACACACTTCGCGCGTCGAGCGCCCCGAACGGCCTGAACATCCGCGTCACCCGGGTCGTCCACGACGGGCTGTGCCTGCGGGTGTGGCGGGCGAGCGTCGACGAGCTCATCGAGGCCGACTCCGCGGACCGCCACGACTTCGTCCTGGTCCACGGGATCGGCGTCTCCTCGCAGTACTTCGAGCGGCTGGCGCTCACGCTGGCCAAGGTCGGCATGGTCTACCTGCTCGACCTACCGGGCTTCGCCGGTGTCCCCCGGCCTGGACACCCGCTCGAGATCGAAGACTTCGGGGCCCTGGTGGCACGGTGGATCCAGGACGAGGGCCTGGTCGCTCCCGTCCTCGTCGGGCACTCGATGGGCGCCCAGATCGTCACCGAGGTGCTCGTCCAGCAGCCGCAGATCGCCACGCACGCGGTGCTCATCGGCCCTCCGGTCAACGTCGAGGAGCGGTCCACAACCCGCCAAGGGCTGCGCTTCCTGCAGAGCTCCGTGCGGGAGTCCTCACGCACCCGCCGGATCGCGATGAGCGGGTACCTGCGCTGTGGACCGTGGTGGTTCTTCCAGGTCCTGCCCCGGATGATGGCGTACCCGATCGAGGAACGACTGCCCCTGGTCGAGGCCTCGACGCTGGTGCTGCGCGGGACGCACGACCACGTCGCTCCGCAGGCCTGGATCGATCTCATCGCGGCACTGCCTGCCCAGGGCCGCTGGGACGAGATCCCCGGCGCCGCGCACGCCGTCATCTACGACCACTCCGACGCGGTCGCCGAGCACATCCTCGACCACCTGGGTCGATGACCAGGGCCCCGGCGGTCCTCCGGGCCGCGCGGGCGGGCTGGGCGTGGGGGACGGACTACGCCTATGTCACATGGCGTCAGGCCCGCGGGCTGCTGCGCCCCCGGGACCCCTCGGGACTGGCATCGGGGCCCCGGATACCGGTTGTGCTCGTCCCCGGGATCTACGAGACGTGGTTCTTCCTCGAGCCGCTCGCCCGGGCACTGCACCGGGCCGGGCATCCGGTCGTCACGGTCCCCGCACTCGGTCTCAACACCTTCGACCTCGAGACCTCCGCGCGCCTGGTGGCGGACCGGATCGCCGAGCTGGGCGGCCACCGGGTGGTCCTCGTCGCCCACTCCAAGGGCGGCCTGATCGGCAAGTACCTGCTGAACCGGCCGGGCCTCACGGACGCCGTCGTCGGCGTGGTCGCCGTGAACACGCCCTTCCGCGGGTCGGTCTACGCAACCCGCTTTCCTTCCCGCCCGGTCCGCGCCCTGGCCCCGCGGTTCCCGGACATGGTCGACCTCGCCCGCGACAGCACGTCCCACGGGCGGATCGTGAGCATCTACGGCGACTTCGACCCGCACATCCCGGGCGGGAGCGCGCTCGAGGGGGCCGTCAACGTCCATCTCCCGGTCATGGGGCACTTCCGTACCGTCGCCCACCCGGAGGTCCTCGCGGCCGTGACGGCGCAGGTCGCCCGGCTCGAGGAGACCTCCGCGCCTACCGCCGGGTAGCCGCCCGTCCAGGCCGCACCGGCACCCGCCCGGCCTTCCCGAGACCCGCGGACCGGGCGGCCTTGCGTGCCTGCTTCGCCGCGCGCAGCGAGGCCCGGGAGTACCGGCCGCGGACCCGCGACCAGACAGTGCCCTCAGAGCTGATCGCCGCGACCGACTGGTCGACGGTCTGCCAGTACTGGGTCACGATCATCTCGGTCGGCAGCGCGCCGGAGAAGACCGCGGCGTCGGCGTGCTCGGCGAGCGCCGTCGCGGGGATCCGCGGGTAGACAGCGGCCAGCGCCCGGGCCGTCTCGCGGCGGGTGGCGTCCGCGGGCGGCACCGTCCCGTGGTCGCGGGCGGTGTCGAGCACCTCGTCCCAGCCACCGCTGATCCGGGCGACGGGGTGGAGGGCCCGCTGGCGCCGGCGACGACGACGCCGCTTGGCCGCGACGATCAACAGCGGCGGCAGGAGCAGCAGGAGCAGCGGCACACCGACCGCGGTCGAGATGAGCACGATCCGGCGCACGTCGACGCCGGTCTCCGCGGGCTCGTCGTTCGCCTCGACGTTCGGCTCCTCGGCATCCTCCTTCGGTGGCACCACCGGGTCCGCCGGGGGCGGCGGCGGCTGGATGACCTGCGGCTGCGGCTCCTTCTCGACCGGGTCCTCGTTCTCCTGCGGCGTCTGGTTCGTGGGCGGCGTCGGGTAGTAGGCAACCCAGCCGACGCCGGCGTAGTTCACCTCGACCCAGGCCTGCATGTTGTCACCGGTGAAGGTGATCTTCTCCGCGCCCTGCTGCTCCTCGGACGGGATGAAACCGATGACCACCCGGGCCGGCAGGCCCTGCTGGCTGGCCATGAGCGCCATCGCCGAAGCGTACTGCTCGGCGTCGCCGACCATGACGTCGGCGCCGAGCAGCTCGGCGATCCGGCTGGCCCCGTGACCGGACAGCGACGGGTAGTCGCCGGATGCCTCGATCCCGTGGCTGAAGAAACCGGTGTCGTGCAGGTAGGTCTCCAGGTTGCGGGCGACGAGGGCCGCGGTCGTGGCGCTGGCCGAGACCTCCGAGGACCGGGTGACCACGATGTCCGGCACGCCGACAGGCGCCGGCTGGATGACGTCGCCGGGCCGCGCGGAGCCGATCTCCTCGTCGCTGGGCACCGCGGGGATCACCGCGTCGAGGGTGTACTTCTCCCCCTGCGTCAGCCCCGTGCTCAGCACGCCGGTCCCGGTCGCGTCGTTGAAGCGGAAGGCGTTGCGGGACCGCACGGCATCGCTCCCGTCGAAGCTGATCTCGGTGGTCTGCCCGACGGTGGGCAACCACACCCCGTCCAGGGCGAGCACCTCGACGTCGACCGTGACCTGGCTCCCGGTGACCGAGGTGGGGATCACGTCCCCGACCTTGCGGAAGGACCCCGACGCGGCGGGCTCGCCGTCGCCGAGGACGTTCCACACCACTCCGTCGAAGCTGTCCATGGTCGCCAGACGAACCACCCCGCCCTCAGGCAGGCCGCTCACCGCGAGCAGATCCGTCTCCTTGGAATTCTTGATGAACGCCCGGTAGGCCGACAGCGGGCTCGCGTGCTCACGCGGGTCGAAGGGCGGCACGACGACGCTGCGCAGCACGAAGCGGGGAACGTCACCGGCGACGAGGGGCGCCACCACCGTGCCGCCGCCGATCGCGAGGACGGCCAGCACCGCGAGCGACGCCGCGCGTCGGGGCTTCCAGTGCCCGCGGCGCCAGGCCGCCCACACCACGAGCAGGGCGGCCATCGAGGCGCCGATGACTGTGGCGAGCGTCCGGTCGACCGTGCCGAAGAGGATCGAGAGGACAAGTACGCCCGCGGGGATCATCGGCGCGACGAGGATGCGCAGCGGGTGCTTGCGCCCGGCGGCCACGCCTGCCGCCGCGACCACGGCGATGAGGCCCAGGACGTACGGCATGACGAGGGCGTTTCCCGTGGAACCGAGCGGCGGGTCGAGGGTGAGCACCTGCTTCCAGCTGGTCACGACCCCCTCGGCCAGGGCGACCAGGGTGTCGACGCCAGGCAGCACCCCCGCGGAGGTCGTGGACGGCACGGCCAGTGCGCCACCGAAGACCGCGTAGACGACGAGGGTCGCGGCGATCGTGGTGACCACGGGCCACCGGCGCACGGCCGCCAGGGCGGCGATCAGGGCGCCGAGGACCACGCCGCCGACGATCGCCGGGGCGGCCGCCGAGAGCCCGAAGACCGGGACGAGCGGCACGAGTGCGAGGAGCACCGCGAGGGCCATCACGACGACGTCGATGAGCTGGTCACCCGCGGTCCGCCGGGCGAGAGCTGTCGTGATCGTCCGCAGCGGTGCGGGGGCCGTGGAGGTGCGGGTCATTGGGTCACCAACCGTCGCAGCAGTCGGGGCAGGTCGGTGAGCTCGCCGAGCGTGGCCACGGACAGCGAGCCCTGGGTCCGCAGGCCGACCTCGGCTCCCGGGTCGCACTGCACGAATACGGTGCGCACGCCGGTGGGGATGGCGGCCGCGGAGGTGCGCAGCGTCGTCGGGCTGGCGACGGAGCCGGTGACCAGGAGCGCCATGGAGGCGCCCGGGACCGCGCGGGCCACCGTCTGGGCGAGGTCGCGGGCATCGGCTGCGCGCGGCGCGCCCACGATCGCGGAGCAGTCGTCGAGCAGGACCCGGGGGCTGCGGATGCGCAGGTCAGAGGTCGACGTCAGGGCGGTCAGGTCGAGGCCGTCCCGGATGAGCTGGACACCCAGGGAGGCGAAGGTGCTCACCGCGAGCTCGAACTCCTCGTCGCTCGCGTAGTCAGGGCGTTCGCTCGACAGTGCCAGCGCGGTGTGTGTGCGCCGGGTGTCCTCGAACTGACGGACCATGAGCGTCCCGGTGCGGGCGCTCGTGCGCCAGTGGATGTTGCGGCGGTCGTCACCGGGGATGTACTCGCGCAGCGCGTGGAAGGACATGTCGTTGTCCGAGATCGTCCGGGTGGCCTGACCTTCCAGGTCACGCAGCAACCCCGCGCGGGTACCGGCGAGCGTCACGATCGCCGGGTGCACGTAGAGCTCGACCGGGTCCGTCCAGCGCATCTCGCGGCGGGCCACGCCGAGCGGGTCGGCCCGCACCGAGCGGACCGGTCCGACGATGACGACGGCGCGCTGGGCGGTCGGGATCGCGTAGATCTCCTCGTGGACCGCGCCGGGGGCCATGCTCGGCAGCGCGAAGCTCGCCGCGCCGACGCCGACCGGCAGCTCGATGTGCGCGGGCAGCAGACGGCGCCTGCCGGCGTTGCGCACCTCGATCCGGCCCATGGCCCGCTCACCGACGGTGACGAAGTGGTCGGCGAGGTCGACGTCGACGGCGTAGCTCGAGCGGCCCACGGTCATCGCGACCGCGACGAGGAACGTGATGACCAGGACGCAGCCGGCCACGACCAGCTCGGCCCAGCCGTAGCGGCGCCCCGCGACGAGCGCGACGACGCCAGCCAGCAGAACCGACCAGCCCAGGCCGGAGAGGACCCCGGTCCGGGCGCGCACAGTCTGCGCTATGGCACGCGCCCGGATCACCGCCCTGGCTCTCCGGTCGAGCGGGGCGTCTGCTGGGTCGGTCATCTCAGGCGACCCGCTCCGACGGCGGGGTGGTCGAGGACATGATCCGCTCGATGATCTCCTCGGGCGTCGTACCCGAGAACTCCGCCTCGACGTCGAGCACGAGACGGTGCGAGAGCACCGCGACCGCGAGGTCCTTGACGTCGTCGGGGATGACGTATGCCCGGCCCTGGGCCGCGGCCCACACCTTGGCGCATCGCACAAGAGCGAGGCAGCCGCGGACGCTCACGCCCAGGCGGGTCTCGGAGTCGGTGCGGGTCGCCTCGGCGAGGCGGGCGATGTAGTCGTTGATCGAGCCGTCGACGTACACGGTCGCCGCGAGGTCGGCCATGTCGGCGATCGCCGCAGACGTGATGATGTGCTCGAGCGTGGCGGTGCGGTCGCGGGCGGCGGACCCGGCGAGGATCTGCACGGTCGAGGCGTGGTCGGGGTAGCCGAGCGACGTCTTGATGAGGAAGCGGTCGAGCTGGGCCTCGGGCAGCTTGTACGTGCCCGCCTGCTCGATCGGGTTCTGGGTCGCGATGACCATGAAGGGGCGACCCACGGAGTGCGTCACGCCGTCGACGGTGACCCGGGACTCCTCCATGACCTCGAGCAGCGCGGACTGCGTCTTGGGCGAAGCTCGGTTGATCTCGTCGGCGAGCACGACGGAGGCGAAGATCGGGCCCTTGTGGAACTCGAAGGCCGCAGTCTTCTGGTCGTAGATCGTCACGCCGGTCACGTCAGAGGGCAGCAGGTCCGGGGTGAACTGGATGCGGTGGTGGGTGCCGTCGACCGTGGCGGCGAGCGCCTTGGCCAGCATCGTCTTGCCCGTACCCGGGGCATCCTCGAGAAGGATGTGCCCCTCGGCGAGCATCGCCGTCAGGGCCAGGCGCACCACATGCGTCTTGCCCAGGACGGCCTGGCCGACGTTGTCGACGAGGGTGCTGAAGGTCTGGGCGAACCAGACCGACTGCTCCGGGGTCATGGTCGCCGCGGCAGTCGTGGGTTGCGATGTCATCGGGTGGGCTGCTTTCTGTCGGGGAGGCGTGAACGGAGCTGGGTGCGTGGCGCGGGCCGGCGAGCGGGGTCAGCCACCGTCGCCGGTCCCGGGGTCGGGAGTGGTCGGGGCCTCCGCCTCGACCGTGAAGTTGCCGCTTCGCTTCGACGGGCTCCACCCGGCACCGGCGCCGTTGTAGGCCTGGACGTCGACCTTGACCTGACCCGCGTCGACTCCGGTGATACTCACCGAGTTCACGAGACCGACCTCCACCCAGTCTCCTTCGGTCCCGCCGCGAACGATCCGGTAGCGATACTTGCTCACCGCCGTCCCATTCCCTTCGGCGTTCGGCCAGGAGATGTTCAGCGTCTTGGGGCCTGACCCCGTGAGGTCCACCGAGGTGGGTGCGTTCGGCTCGCGCGGTCGGGTCACCGTGCCCGAGGAACGCCCGACCGGGCTCTGCCCTTCGGAGTTGACCGCCCGGACAAGCACCTCGATGACGCGGGAGTTCTCCGTGTCCGGGAGGGTGATGTCCAGCGCCAGTGAGGTGCCCGATGCCGTCGACCAGACGTCGGGCGAGGAACCGAGGGCGTACTGGTACGTCACGTCCGCACCACCGTTGCCGTTGCCGTTGCCGACCCAGCTGACGATTGCCTTGTTGAGGCCACCCGCGACGGTGACGCTCGGAGCAGCGGGCTTTGTCAACGGCGTCGCCGAACCAAGCGTGACCTCGTCACCGCAGACGTCCTTGGTGTTGCAGGCGACGAGCGTGTAGGTCGGGCTTGCGGTACCTCCCGGGAGCCCTCCCTTGACCGCGCTCGTCGATGTCACACGTTCCGTGTCATTGAGCAGGTAGTACGCGATGCCCACTCCACCGGTCTCGGCGGGAGCAGACCAGTTCAGCTGAACCTGGCCGTCACCGAACGCGCGGCCATTGATCGGCGTGGTCGTGCCCGCGACCGGTTTGCCCGGCGTCCCATAGGTCTGGGCGGTCGCCGTCCCGGCCGGTCCGGTTCCCGCCTTGTTCCGAGCCACCACGGAGAAGGTGTAGGTGACCCCGTTCACCGCTGTGAAGTCGTCGGACGTCGCCCCTGGCTCGTAATCACGAGTCACCGTCCCTTGCCCGGTCATCGTGACCGTGAAGCCCCCGCTGCTGTCACCGTTCCACGAACCAGGGGTCCAAGCCACCTTGATGGCACCGCCGAACACGTCGTTCGTGCGCTGGGCGGTGACCGTTGGAGCTCCGGGCAGACCCGCCGGAGTCACCGGCTGACCGTTGGACGGGCTCCACGGCCCTCCTTCGGCTGGGGTCGCCTTGTTGTGCGCCCTCACCTGTGCGGTGTATCCCGTGCCGTTCGCCAGACCAGTGAATGTCACGGACGTCGCGCTAACCACCTTCGACTGCGCGCCACCGCCGGACAGCATGACCGTGTACTTCTCGATCGGCGTCCCCTGGTTCGCCGGAGCGGTCCAGTTGACGGTGATCTGTCCGTCACCAGCCGTGAGCGTCGGGGCTCCGGGGGTGTCCGGGACGGCGTCGGGCGTGGCCTTGGCGCTGGGTGGCGACTCGGCCGACCAGCCCACGGCGTTCTGGGCAGCGACGGTGAAGGTGTAGTCCGTGCCGTTGGTCAGCCCGGTGATCGTGCAGGTCGTCGTCGCGCACGCGGTCGTCTGGCCGCTGCCGCGGGTCACCCGGTACCCGGTGATCGGGGTGCCGTTGTTGGCCGGAGCGTCCCAGGCGAGGACCACGGTCTGGCTCGTCACGTCCCCCACCCGAGGGGCGGCCGGAGTGGCGGGCTTGTCCCGCACGACGACGGTGATCTTGCCCTCCACCTCACGGAGCGCGTCGTTGGTCGCATCCCGCAGCCGGTAACGCACGACCAGCTCGCCGACGAACCCTTCGGTGGGGCGCACGAGCACCGAGCTCCCGGAGACCACGGCAGTCCCGGTCCCGGTCACGACCGTGGCACCGACGACGCTCAGCGGCTCGCCGGGGAAGGGGTTGGAGGACCCGGTCAGCACGTCGACGCGGGTCTCCTCGCCGGCATTGCCCACGAGGTTGAAGGCGCTTGCGGTGGCCAGCACCCGACCGCTCGCGGTCACCTTGAAAGAGACCTGGACATCCATGGTCCCGGCCCGGCCGTAGCCGAGCGTGATCGGGACGGCTCCCACGGTCCCGCGGGGGACGTCGGCAGCCACAGACACGCTGAGCTTGGTCCCGTCGATCGTCACGACGAACCCGGCCGTCGCGGCGCCGGCCAGGCGGTAGGTGTACGTCTGCGCGGCGTCGGCGCCCTGGGGGCCCTTGGTATAGGCGAGCAGGTTGGCCGTCGTGCCGACGTCTCCCTGACCGATGTCGAGGATCTGCGGTGTGAAGGTCGGCGGGAAGTCGTCCTCGGTGTAGACCGTGATCGGCAGCGTGAGCGTCGCTCGGCGGCCGTTGGCGTCGTCGCGGGAGGACCCGTCGGTCACCTGGAAGGTGACCGAGGCGGGCCCGGCATACCCGGGGGCGGAGACGAACCGCAGGGTCGCCTCGTCGACGATGAGGTCGCTGCCGTCAGAGCGGGTCGCGCTGACCTGCCCTGCGGCGCCGATCCGAGCCGTCTTGCCCGTCCCGACCTGGACGAACTCCGCGATGGGAATGACGAGCTCGGCCCCCGAGGCCACCCGGAGCTCGCGTGCCTTGGGCCGCAGGATCGGAGGGAAGTCACCCAGCGCCGGGACGGAGATAAAGGCGTAGGCCTTGGCCCCGTTCGCCTCGGGCCGGGTGTTGGTCAGCAGGTAGGGGATCGTCTCGGCACGGTCGGTCAGCGTCACCAGGACCCCACCGGACGCCGTCACCGATGCCACGGACGCGTGCGAGGACGGCACGGACACGGCGATGTCGCTCATCGGCCCAGAGGGATTCTCCGCAACCGCGAGCACGTTGACCTCGACGGTGGACTTGTCGACCACCTCAAGGGGGGCGACGATCACGTCACCGGCGATGGGTGGTGCGATCACGGCGTTCGCGACGATGAACAGGGTGAGCACGGCCGAGGCCTGCCCGCCCCGCTCGTTCGTCACCGTGTATGTGATCGAGATCGGGTCGGTCACCGTGGCCGGGGTGTCCACGACGATGCGGCGGCCTTCGACGTGGGCGCTGACACCCTCGGGGACCACCAGCTCGTCCAGGAGCGTGAGCTCCCCACCGGAGGGGTCCACGTCGTTGCGGAGCACCCTCACCTCGACACGCTGACCGGGCTGGACGGTCACCTCGTCGTTGCGCGCCACGATGGGCATGGCCTCGCTCGGACGCGTGGCGATGCCGACCCGGACGGTTCCGAGCGCACGCTGGCCCACCCAGTCCTCGACCGCATAGGTGAACGTGTCGGTCCCGGTCTCCCCAGGAAGGGCCTCGTAGTCGATCCAGTCCGCGCCGATCGCGACGATGCGCCCCTTGAGCGGGGCCGTGTCACCCTGGCCGAGCAGCGTCACGCCGTCGCCGTCACCGTCGATCCCGGTCAACGGCACGGGGATCCGCACGGTCTCCCCGGCGAAGGTCCGGGCGGTGAGGTTCTTGGGCTGCGGGGGTGCCTTGCTCTCCGGCGCGGAGGCGTGCACCGAGATGGTCACCTGCCCGGAGCCGACGTTCCCGGCGGAGTCGCGCACGCTGAACACCGCGCGCACCGTCATCGGCGAGTCGGGGGCCTGGTAACGCAGGGTGTCGCCGGAGGCGAAGAGCAGGCCCTGGCCCGCGGAGAGCGGCTCGGGCAGCTCCGGGACGAGGGTCATGGTGTCGCCGTCGGCGTCGAAGGCCGCGGCGAGCGCCTCGATGGTCACGACGCCGCCGGTGCGGACCGAGACGTCGAGGTCGCGGACCACGGGAGCCCGCTGCTGGCTCGAGGGCTGCACGGGGACCACGAGAATCTCCCCGCGGGCCTCGGCCACGCCGTTGGAGATCACGTAGCTGACCGTCTCGGGAACGGTGAGCGCGAGCCGGGAGGTGATCCGGACGAGGCGGTGGTCGAGCACGGCGACCTGCAGCGCGGACCCGTCCTGGGTGGTCATCGAGGTGAGCACGAGCACCCCGCCGCCGGGGTCGACGTCGTTCGCGAGCGGGTCGATCGTGACCTCTCCGCCGGCCGGGAGCAGCGCGATGTCGCGGACGGCGACGGGCGGCAGCGGCTCGCTCGGCCACTCGCGCACGTCGATCCGCGCGAGTCCCACGGCCTGCTGCGGCGCGGCGACGACGGTGAAGCCCACGTAGTAGGTGCCCGGGTTGGTCGCGGTGAAGGTGAAGCGGCCGTCGTCGAGGTTGGTGGCGATCGTCGTCCCGGCGACCTCGTCGACCGTGGCCAGGCGGGCCGGCTCGCGGGAGGCGCTGTGCACGGAGGCGAGGACATCGACGTCGACCGGGGAGCCCACGTACGTCACCGCGTGCACCGGGTCGATCCTCGGCGGCACCGAACCGGCAGCGCGGACGTCGACCGTCATAGTCCCGGTCACCTGCGCCGTGCCGTCACTGACCACGAGCTGGAGAGTCTGACGCCCGAGCTGGTCGCCCTCGGCGATGAACGTGAGGACGCCGTCCTGGCGGGCGCGGACCGTCCCGGTCCCGTCGGTCGTGGCCGAGACGAGGACGAGGTCGTCCCCGTCCGGGTCTGTGAAGTTCGCGAGCGCGTCGTACTCGATCGTCGCGCCCTGCTCGACCTCGGCCGAGCCCTTGCGGATCTCGACGGGGTCGTTGTTCTCCGAGTCGTCGCGGGCAGTCAGCGTGACGGTCGCGGTCGAGGGCGGGTTCTGCCCGCGGCCGTCGGTGATCGTGTACGTGAACGTCACGGCGCCGCGGGCGTCGGGGGCAACCTCGATCTGCAGCGCACGGCCCCCGTAGATCGACTCGATCCGGCCGAACTCGGCGGGGATCGGCTCGAACTCGCTGATCGCGATGATGCCGCACTCCCCCGCGGTGTCGTTGCCCAGCACCTCCAGGATCGCCGTGCGCCCGGGGCGCACCCCGATCTCGTCGTCGGAGGCGCCGGGGGCGAGGGACTGCTCGGTGCACTGGGACAGCACCTGCTGCACGGTCTCCATGCTGTCCGACTCGTCCTGACGGTCCTCGGGCTCCTCCTCCTGCTCGATGTCGTCCCAGTTGGGGTTCTGCACCTGCGGCAGGTCGTCCGGCAGCCACATACGTCCCTGCGCGGTGTCGTTGAGCACGATCACCGAGCGGTTGACGCGAAAGACGAGGGTGTCGGCCGCGGTCATCTCGGCCAGGTCGACCAGCTCGGGGTCGGCGCCTCCGCACTGACTGACGTAGTTCCCGGTCGTCGAGGCCCAGGCGCCGTAGATGCACGCGCCGAGCGCGACCGGGCGGGCAGGCAAGCCGTTGCCCTTGGTCTCGATCGCCGACGAGCTGCCCTTGTCGAGGTCGATCGACAGCAGCCGCGTCGTGGTCGCCGCGAGCACGACACGGCTGCCCGGCCCGGTCTGCTGCAGCACCAGGGAGGCCCCCTGGTCGGCGAAGTCGCGGGTCCAGCCGTCGCCGTAGAGCCGGGACCCGGCCCGCATGACAAGCGTGTCGCCGACGGCGGTCACCTCCTCGGGCACCACCCCCGCGGCGTCCTTGAGGCTGCCCACCTCGCTGACCTGCAGCCCGTCGGGAGCGAGCTCCACGCGGTGCACGGTACCGTCCGCAGGATCGAAGGCGAGCACCGTGCCGGTCGTGGTCACGACCGCGCGGGCGCCGTCACCGAGGTCGAGGTCGGCGTCGGTCACGGCGTCGATGGACTCGAGGGAGGCGGCGGTGCGGACCCACACGGCCCCGTCCGGGCCGACCACCGCGACGACGCCGGCACCCATGGACACCTGGGACCGGGCGGGGATCTCAGCCTGCGTGGTGAGGGTGACCGTCGCCGGGTCGACGACCGAGAGCTTGGTCGGCTCGCTGACCAGGATCGTCTGAGCGTCCTGCAGGACGTCGAAGCCCGGGTCGCTCGCGATGAGCCCGCCGTTGAGCTCCTGCACCTTGGCGTTGTACCGGCCGAGCTTGAGGCCCTGGGCGTTGGTGACCCAGACCGCGCCGTCGTTGAGGTCGACCTCGGCGATCTTGACGCCCGGGTTGATGATCGCCAGCATCGCCAGGATGGCGGGGACCGTGACCCCGGCCACGACCGTGGAGACCGAGCGGACCCTTTCCTTGCGGGTCTCCCCCGCGAAGAACCTCACTGGCTGCACCCCTGCGCGGGCGTCGACGACGCGCGTCCGTCCGACCGGACGAGCGAGACCTCGATGCACACCACGTCCGCTCCCTGGGGAAGGTCCACGACCACTGAGGTCTTGTCGATCTTCTCAGCGCGCGTCGTCTCACCCGCCGCGACGACCTGCCAGAGGAACTCGTCGCCCTCGAACGCGTCCGGGTTGGTCCACGTGAAACGTGCGGTGCCGTCGCCGAGGTTGGTGCCGGCGAGCTTGGTCGGCGCGGGGACGGTGTCCCCGCCGATCAGCGACGGGGTCGACGTCGCGGTCGGGTCGACGTCAGGCCCGGCCGATCCCGCGTCGCGTCCCAGCGTGAGGTACGCGATGAGACCGAGGGCCGAGAGCACGACGACGGCGCTCACCACGATCGCGATCGTACGGCCCGCCGAACGACGGCCAGCGTCCCCGTCGTTGGACTGGACCTGCGACTGGCGGTAGTTGCGCGAGCGACGCTCATCCGGGGACGGCATGAAGGCCTGCTGACCCGGCTGCCCCGGGTAGGCCTGCGTCGGCTGGCCCGCGTAGCCCGTCTGGCCCGGGTAGCCCGTCTGGCCGCCTGGCTGGGGCGGGCCTTGCTGGGGTGGGTAGCCCTGCTGGTATCCCTGCGCGTAGCCCTGCGCGGGGTAGCCCTGCAGCTGCTCCTGGGCATAGACCTGCTGCTGGCCCTGCTGGGTGGCCGGGTCCTGGCCGTAGCCCTGCGACTGGGGGTAGCCCTGCGCGTAACCCTGCGGGCCTGGCTGGGCGTACCAACCCTGTTCGTACCCACCCTGGGCGACCTCGGGGGCAGGCGGGACCGGCGGCGTGGGCCGACCGGGCCGGCCGCTCGACGGCCGGACCGGACCGGTCTGGGCGTTGATCGTCGTGACGGGACGCAGCCGGGTCGCGTTGTCGTCAAACTCCGCCGCGCGCTGGACTGCGGCCGCGGCCACGGCGCTGCCCAGCGGGTCGATGCTCACGACGGGACGCAGCCGCGTCGCCTGGTCCGCCGGCTGCTCGCCGGCTGCCGCGGACCCGCCCGGAGCGGGGGGCGCGAAGGACGCAGATCCCTCGGCTGCGGCGTCGGGCCGGCTGACGCCGAGGTCGGAGAGGGAGTCCTGGGACAGGTCGATGCTCGTGACCGGCAGCTGCATGCTGCGCTCCACGGTCTGCAGCGCGTGCGCGAAGGCGAGGGCGCTGAGGAACCGGCGGTCGGGGTCCTTGGACATCGCGCGAGCAAGGACCGCGGCGAGCCCGGCAGGCACGTCCTCGCGCTCGATCCGTGGCAGCGGGGACCGCTCGATCCGCGAGAGCAGATCGGCCGGGGTGTTGGACTTGCCCGGGATCTCGAAGGGAGAGCGGCCCGCGAGCAGGGAGTAGATCGTCGCGCCGAGGGAGTAGACATCGCCACGGGCGTCGCCGGCCGGGTGCTCAGCGAGCAGCTCGGGCGCGGACCACGGGATGGACATGCCGGTCGCGGCCATCGACGAGCCGAGCGTCGCGGCGATACCGAAGTCGGTCAGCGCCGGCCAGCCGAAGTCGGTCGCCAGGATGTTCGCGGGCTTGATGTCCCGGTGCAGGATCCCCAGGTGGTGGGCGGCCTCCACGGCCGAGGCGACCCGGATTCCGGTCCGCAGGACCTCCGCGACGGTGAACCGCTCCATCCGGTACCGGGTCCCGAACCCGGGCCGGGAGCAGTACTCCATGACGAGGTAGGGGCGCCCGTCCGAGGCGATGTCGGCATGGTAGACCGTGACGATCGAGGGGTGGTGGGACAGTTGCGCCATGACGTTGGCCTCGGCGAAGAACGCCTCGCGAGCGTCCTGGTCGAGGGAGCCGCTGAGCAGGACCTTGACCGCCACGGAGCGCCGCGGCAGCTCCTGGCGGTACTCGAACACGTCGGCGAAGCCACCCATGCCGAGGAGCCGGACGTACTCGAAACCGGGGATCTTCGGGGGGATCGAGGGTTGGCGACGGGCGCTCACGAGTCACTCTCCAAGGTGAAGGTCACGTCGTCACCGAGGTCGACGACGGCGTGCGCGCGCAGCGGAGTCGGCTCCCCCGAGCGCAGCCGCCGAGGGGGCAGGCCGGGCTCGACGAGAAGCATGCCGTTGGTCGAGTTCAGGTCGGTGACCAGCACGTCCTCACCGTCGACACGCACCTGGGCGTGTGTGCGGGAGATGTCCTGGTTCGGACTGACAACCGTGACCAGGCGCGGCAGGTCACGGGCGGCCACGCGAGAGACCACCGGGGCGCGCCCGATGAGGACCGCGCGGTCGAGGGGGACCGAGAGCCCAGAGGACATCCGGATCCGCGGGACGCGGGCGGGCACCGGAGGGATGGCGAAGGGGCCCGGGACCGGGTCCTCCTGCCAGCTGGGCATCTGGCGGCGGATCTCCACGAGGCTCGTGCTCAGCACGGTGCTGCCGTAAGGGTCCTCGTCGGTCTCCGGCTTCACGGGGGGCGGAGGCGGCGGTCCGGGGACGGGCCGTGAGGCGAGTCCCGCGGGCAAGGCGGCTTCGAGCGCCCGCACCGGGGCAGGGTGGGGAGCCGGAGCAGGTGCCTGCACGACGGCGCGTGCCGGCTCAGGCTGCAGTGCCCGGCGTGCGACGGGAGCGGGCAGGTCGAGGTCGGAGTAGGTGGTCGTCTCCGCGGCGGTGTCGTCGGCCGTCGCGCGTGGGGCCACCAGGGACGGTGCGGCGATCGCGCCGTCGCGCAGCCGGACCTCGACGCTCGACGCCGCCACGACGGCCGCGAGCGCCGGCATCCGCACGGTGCGTCCGGTCGGGGAGAGGGCGGCGGGGACCGCGACGGTGAGCGCCGCGGCGTCGGGCACGTTGATCTCGGCCCACGTCGCGACGTGCTCGGCCGTGTGCTCCTGGGTGCCGTGGCTGTCGGTGATCAGCAGGCGCACGTCCCCGCGCAAGAACCCGCGGACGTGCCCGTCCACGACGGAGACCAGGGCGAAGGGCGGCAGGCCGACGAGCCCGCCGCGGGCCAGCGCGGTGAGGGAGTGCGTGAGGTCGGCGCTCTCCCGGAGCGCGTCCCAGACCTGGGTGAGCTTGGTCTCGGAGATCGTGGGCGGCAGCAGCGCGACGGCGCCGTCGGTCACGACGGCGTACCAGTCGCCGGAGACGTACATGGGGATGATCATGCGTCGCCGCCTCGCATCCGCGGCTGGGTGATGCCGTGCATCTGCTCGTCCCATTCCGGGTCCGCGGGCGCCTCGGGGCACACCCGACCGTTCGGACCCGGGGGGTCGTAGCTGTGCGTCTGGTCCGCGGTCAGCCCGTGCCAGACGATCGCCACGTCGACCACGACGACGCTCACGTTGTCGCGCCCGCCGGCGTCCAGCGCTGCGGCCACGAGAGCCTCGGCGGCCTCCTGCGCGTCGGTCACGCGCAGCAGGATCTCCTGGATCTGGGCGTCGGTGAGCTCGTCGGTCAGCCCGTCGGAGCAGATCAGCAGGCGGTCGTCGCGGGTGGCCGGGATCATCCAGTAGTCGGGCTCCGAGGCGGAGTCGGTGGCCAGCGCACGAGTGACGACGTGGCGGTCGGCATGCACGGAGGCCTCGACGGCGCTCAGCTCGCCGGCCTCGAGGAGCTCCTGGACCACGGAGTGGTCCACGGTCACCTGCTCGATCACGGAGTCGACCATCCGGTAGACCCGGGAGTCACCGATGTTGAAGACCAGCCAGTACGCGGCGCCGTCGTGCATGGCGATCGCCGCACCGGCGACGGTGGCGCCGCCGTTGCGGCCGGCGAGCACCCCGCGCATGCGGGTCGAGGCGCGCGAGAAGCACTGCTGGAGGTCGTCGATCGTGACGAAGGGGCGCCCCGCGAGCACCGAGCACTCCTCGACGACGATGCGGCTCGCCACGTCGCCGGAGTCGTGCCCGCCCATGCCGTCCGCCACGAGGAAGATCGGCGCGAGCGCCACGAGCGCGTCCTCGTTGAGGGTGCGCACACGCCCGGTGTCTGTGGCCGATCCCCACGCGGTGTACATGCTTCAGCCGTTCTGGTGGAAGTCGGGGATGCAGCTGAATTCTCCGAAGGAGACCGTCGAGCCGCCCGGGACGCGGATCGTCTGACCGGCGGCGCACAGGATCTGCTGGCCGTCCGGGAGGGTGACGATGGTGCCGTTGGTCGAGTGACGGTCCTGTACGTAGAGCCCGCGCGCGTCCATCCCCACGAGCAGGTGGGTCTTGGACACCGATCGTCCCGGGTCGTCCAGGCTGACCAGGTCGGTGATGATCTCCTCGCCCACGGCCTGCGGGTGCCGCCCGATGAGGGTCATCCCGCGCAGGGGGACACGGCGTCCGTCGGAGAAACGCAGCACGACGTGGGGACCGTTGACCGATCCCACGGTTGGACTTGCGCCGCTGCGCAGCTCACTCACGCCGGCCCCTCTCGTTTTCTCTGCGAGTCCCCAGGTCAGACCCGCAAGTGGGCACGGACCTCAGTAGGATACCCTGCGCGGCGAGAGCAAATCGCCCAGATCAGCAGGTACCAGATGTCGTTTCACCCGACATCCCGCGGAGGCAGTGCGGCCGGGAGAGCAGCGAGCTAGGCAGATCGCAGCCGCTCAGCCGCGAACCGCAGGTGCTCGGCGTCTTGGAACGGTCCGCCGTTCTCGTGCCCGTTGTAGGGGTAGACGACCATCTCTTTCTCCCCCGCGTAGTGGTTGTAGGTCGCGTACACGGTCGACGGCGGGCAGATCTGGTCCATCAGGCCCACCGAGAACAGCCCGGGCACGGTGATCCGCGCGGCCAGGTTCACGCCGTCGAAGTAGCTCAACGTCCCGAAGGCCTGCTCGACGAGGTCGCGGTGGGTGTGGAAGTACTGGATGAGCTCCGCATACGGGTGAGCGTCGGTCAGCACCGAGGCTCGGCGCACGTGCGCCAGGAAAGGCACGTCGACGATCGCGGCGCGCAACGGCGGATGGCCGAGCCCGTCCCGCAGCTCGGTGAGCGCGGCCGCCGCCAGGCTCAGCGCACCACCCTGGGACCCGCCCGAGACCATGACGTCGGACGGGTCGACGTGGGCGTGGCCGCGGGCCACCCGCACGGCGCGCTCGGCGTCGGTGAAGATCCGCCGGTAGAAGTAGGTCTCGGGCGAGTCGATCCCAGAGGTGAGGAACCCGGCGGCGTGCGCGCCGGTGGATCCCGCGTCCCCTGTGCTGCCGATCTCGTGACCGCTCCCCTGTCCGCGGTTGTCCATGACCAGGTGCGCCCGCCCGGCGACGGCGTGCAGGACGTGCTCGTGGCTCAGCCCGCGCCCGCCGCCGTAGCCGATGTAGGTCACGACGGTCGGCAGCGGGCCGGTCCCGCGGGCGGGCCGGTGCAGCCACGCCTTGATCGGCTGACCGCCGAAGCCGGTGTACGTGACGTCCTCGGTGATCACCTCGCTCAGGCCCGTGTCGACACGCTCGAACGTCGCCTCGAGCGGGTGCGCGGCGTCCTGCTCGGTGAGGGTGCGGAGCCAGAACTCCTCGAAGTCGGCCGGTTCCTCACGGGTGGGCCGGTAGGCCTCGAGCTCAGGGAGCGACAGGTCGAACTGAACCATGACGGTGTCTTTCTGGGGGGTGGGGTCGGGTCGGAGAAGGCGGGTCGGGTCCGAGCGTGGGGCTCAGGGGTGCCAGGTGGTCAGGCGCCCGCACATGCCGTACCGCAGCCCGGGGTCGGCCGGCGTCGAGGCGACCTGGGCGCGGCTCAGGTGCGGGGCGACCCCGGCGGCGAGGTCGGTCAGCGCCTGGTCGGTGGTCCGCGCGGCGGCGGCGACGGTCGCCTCCCAGGTTGCGCGCCACCCGGGCACCCGGTCGCGGACGAGGCGCGCCGCGGCGTCGTACAGCTCCTGCATGGGCGCCCCGGGGCCTTCGGCGAGGACCCGGTCGCGCAGCGCGCCGAAGCCCTCGACCGCGAGGTCCCGGCGGGCCCGCGCAGCCGCCGCGAGCGCGGCGTCGTCGGTTGCTGGGTCGTCGGCTGCGCCCGGCCGCGCGGCCGGCAGCGCGGCCGCCGCCCGGTATCGCCCGACGTCGGCCAGCACCTCGGCGGGGAAGGTCATGATCGCGTCCCCCGCCTCAGGCAGGCCCGCGTTGGACATGATCACGAGGATCTCCAGGTCGCCGTCGTTGATCAGCCGGTGCACGACGCCGGGCTGGAACCACAGCGCAGTGCCCTCCCACAGGCGGTGCTCGGCGTACCCGTCGGGGCCCAGGGTCTGGACCGCACCCGAGCCGCGCAGCACGACGTAGCCCTCGTCGGAGGCGGTGTGCAGGTGCGGGGTGCCGCCACCCACCACGCCGGCGCCGTCCGTCGTCGGCCAGTCGTAGACGCGCAGGTGAGAGACGCTCGTGCCGCCCGGGAACGGGTGCGCTGGCGGGAGGGAAGCCATCAGGCCGGCGCGCCCTGCGTGGGCGTGGTCTGGTTCGCCGCGCCCTGCTCGAGCGCGCCGCGACCCACCTCGGCGAGGTCGGCGCCGCGCGCGGCATCCGCGCCGCCGTCGGCCACGACGACCGCGTAGCGGAAGGTCAGGGAGTCCTGGCGGGCGAAGGGGATCTCCTCGCTGAAGAACGGCGTCGCACAGACGCAGGCGAACCATTCGTTGCGGGCGAACCACTCGGGGTCGAGTCCCGGCGAGGCCGGACCGCGGGGGTTGGCCGCGTCGTCGACCATGACGAGGGTGGACTGGCGGGCGCTCTCGTCGTGCGTGCCGGTGAAGCCCATCCACGGTGCGCGCTGGCCGCGGATCTCTTCGCCGCCGGCGAAGTAGGGGGCGAGGATGGTACCGCCGGTGAACGAGCGCGGGCCGCGCCAGAACAGGCCGCCGTAGCCGGCGTTCTCGCGGCCGTTGGTGGTGGGGCTGCCGATCGGCAGGTCGCCGCCGGAGACGTTGGTCATCGTGGAGGAGAAGGTGAGGACCCAGGCGGCGGGGGTGGTGATGGTGCCGGGGTCGGTGCTGGGGACGGTCGCGGTCGCGAGGGTCACGGAGAAGGAGCGCACCTCCTTGACCACGCGCTCGCCCGCCTGGGTGAACCAGGCCAGCGACTGCGTGACGAAGACGCCGTCGTCGTCGACCCGCGCGGCGGTGAAGCCCTCGTGGACCATCGAGCCGTCGTTGTCGAGCTGGACGTAGCCCTCGCCTTCGACGAAGGTCGGGCCGCCCCAGAAGTTGTGCGGGCCGACGTGGGGCAGCGACCATGCGATGCCCTTGTGCCACACGTGGTCGTGCGGGCGGAACAGGCTGACCAGGTCCCCCCCGGCCGTGCGGATCGGGTGGAAGTACGGTTTGGGCGACTCGAGCTGGATGTCGGTGGGGCGGTAGACGTACCTGACGAGCTCGGTCGCAGCCGCGGTGGCCGCGCCAGGCGCGGGGGCGGGGGCGAGGTGGACCGTGAGGGCCGCGCCGTCGTCGGACAAAGTGAGGCGGGTCATCGGGTCTCCTCGGGAGCGGGGGTGGACGAAGAGGCGGGCGGCGTCGGTGGCGTGACGTCGGCGGGTGCGGAGGTCTCAGCCTCCGCGGGCTGCGCCGCCCACGGGGCGCCGGTGCCGTTCATCGCGGCTGCGAAGGGGTGTGCCGCATCGATCTCACCGCGGCGAATGGGGCGCCCGGTGAAGGCCGAGGCGTAGAGCGCGGCGACCAGCTCGATCGTGCCGCGGGCGTCCGTGGCCGTCACCGGCGGGGGCTGCCCGGCGTCGAGGGCGTCGAGGATCGCGATCACCTGGGAGGAGTGGCTCGACGCCGCGGCATCCGGATCGCTGGTCCACAGCTCCGTGAGCTCCTCGTGGCCGGGGGCCGGGGTGAAGGTCCAGTCGGCGTCGGTGTAGCCGTAGAGGTGCTCGAGCTCGATCGTGGCGAGCTCGGTGTCGAAGCGCAGCGATGACGTCTGGCGCGGGGAGACGACCGAGTTGACGATGGTCGCGAGCGCGCCGCTGGCGAACCGCACGATCGCCATGGACGCGTCCTCGGTGTCGGTGTCGCGGGCCTGTCGGCCGGCCATCGCGGTGACCTCGGCCCAGGGGCCGAGCACCGAGAGCAGCAGGTCGAACTGATGGATGCCGTGCCCCATCGTCGGGCCGCCGCCCTCTGTGTCCCACCGGCCCCGCCACGGCGCGGCGAAGTATTCCGCGTCGCGGTACCAGAGCGTGTTGCACAGCGCCACGAGCGGCCGTCCGATCGGGGACGGCGCGGCCTCGATCAACGTGCGCAACCGCTGCGCGCCGGCACCGAAGCGGTGCTGGAAGACGACGCCCACGTGCGCGCCGGTCTCCCGCTCGATCGCGATCAGCTCGTCGAGCTCGACGAGGGAGAGCGTCGGCGGCTTCTCCAGGAGCACGTCGACGCCGGCCTGCAGCACCTGCGCGGCGAGCACGAAGTGCGACTGCGGCGGGGTGCAGATGTGTACGAGGTCGAGGGGCTCCCCCGCCTCGCGGGTCCGGGCGAGCACGTCCGCGAGGTCGGTCGAGGCGAGGACCGGTATGGCGCCGTCCGGTTCGGCGCCGTCCGACCACTGGGCCGCGAATGCCGTCGCGCGGGCCTGGTCGACGTCGATCGCGTGGGTCAGGCGCACCCGGCGGCCCGCGTCCGCGAGGGCCTGAGCGTGGGCATGGGCGATCCCGCCGGTCCCGACGATCGCGGCCCGGTAGGCGCGGGTCATGAGGTGACCTGTTCGGGTGAGCGGGCGGCGTCGGGCAGGGTTGGGGTCACGGGGGTCAGCGCAGTCGGCGCGGTATGCGCGGTCGGGCGCACCGCGGCGTCGGGCAGGGCGCCCGGGCGGGGGACTGTGATGTCGATGCCCAGGTTGAGCTCGTCGACGATCACCGGCAGGCCGCTGACCAGCGAGGCGTTGCCGGAGATGCCGACCGCGACGGCGCGCACGCCGTCGACGTAGCCGGCCGGGCGACCGAGCGGGTCTGGACGCGGGCCGTCGACGGGAGCGCGGAAGACGTCCTGCAGCAGGATCGCATCGCCGCCGCCGTGGCCGCCGATGCCGGCCGGGATGTCCACCCGGCGCGCGCGTTCCCAGTGCTTCTGCACGGTGAGGGTGTCGCCGAAGGGGCGCACGTCGTCGCCCTCCCACGCGCCGGGGGTGGCCGACGGGTCAAGGATCGAGCGGCCGCGCTCGTCGAGTGCGATCGAGCCGCGCTCGACGACCTCGAGCTCGGCGCGGCCCTTCGTCCCGTTGACCGTGACGCGGTAGCCCTCCCACGGGCCGTGGGCGTTGAGGGAGTACGTGAGCGTCGCGCCGCGGCGGTAGTCCACCAGGAGCGCAAGGTTGTCCTCGATCGTGATGCCGGGGCTGAAGACGTCCTGGTCACGGATGTATCCGTCGTGATGCTCAGCCTCGAGGTAGAGCTCGGCGAGGCGCTCGTCGGCACGCAGGTCGAGGGACCACCGGTCTCCCGCGCGCCCTTCCCAGCCGCGCGTGCCGTCTGCGCTGCCGGTCCCGCGCGCGGGACGCGGCGGCAGCCCGGCGGCCGCATCCGCTGCGGCCATCTCGCGGGCCACGACGGACGTGTCACCGTAGAACTTCAGCCCGCCGCGGGCGTAGACCCGCTCGGGGGCGTCACCGATCCACCAGTTGACGAGGTCG
Source organism: Sanguibacter gelidistatuariae (assembly GCF_900096585.1). Classification (GTDB taxonomy): domain Bacteria; phylum Actinomycetota; class Actinomycetes; order Actinomycetales; family Cellulomonadaceae; genus Sanguibacter; species Sanguibacter gelidistatuariae. Next base: position 107,500 of record NZ_FMYH01000007.1, on the reverse strand, counting down.
AAGTGGTGGCTGGACTTGTGGATGAGCAGCCCGCCGGAGTTGCGCTTCTCGCGGTGCCAGCGGCGGAAGTAGTCCGCGCCGTGCACGGTGTCCAGGACCCACTCGAAGTGCACCGAGGTGACCTCGCCGATCTCACCGGAGGCGATGACACGCTTGAGCTCGCTGTTGCGCGGGGCGTAGCGGTAGTTGAACGTCATGACGACGTTGCGGCCGGTCTCTTCGACGGCCGTGTTGATCATGCGGCAGCCCTCGGCGGAGATGGTCAGCGGCTTCTCGACGACGACGTCGGCCCCCGCGCGCAGGGCGCGGTCCACGAGCTGGGCGTGGGTGTGGTCGGGGGTGGTGATGATGACCGTGTCGACGCGCTGCTCACGGATCATCTGCTCGAGGGCGTCGGGGGTGTGGCCCGGGATGTCGCCGGCTCCGGCGGCCGCGGCGATCGCCGTGTAGGCCGCGAGACGAGTCGGGTTCGGCTCGCAGAAGGCCACGAGCTCGGCGACGTCGGCGTGCTCGCCGAGGATCGCGCTCACGTACATCGAGCTGCGGTGGCCGAGGCCGGTGACGGCGTAGCGGCGACGGGTGGGGGTGGTGTTCTCGGAGGTCACGGACTCTCACTGCTCCAGGCGCGTTTCGACGGTGAACTGCGGTGTGGGTGCTGGGTGGGTGCTGGGTGGGTGGGTGCTGGGTGTCGACATCGACACCTCTTTTGAATCGTTACAACCATAGCCTGCCGACGGGGGGATCGGGTAGCGCTTTCCCGAATCGCCCACCGGTGACACGCCCAAGTTCCCTCCTCCCCCCGGCAACCCTCCGACCTCGCGGGCGGCGCGCCGAACTCGTGAGCCAGCCCGCTTCTCGCCGGAGACTGCCCGTCGCTCACGAGGTCGACGGCCGGCTCACGAGTTCGGCGAAGCGTTGACGCGCTCCCGGAGGGCGTCCGCCCGCGAAAGAAAGTGCGCTCAGATCGTTTCGAATTTCGGAAGTATCGGGTACCGTTTTCGCCAAGCCACTCCTTCACGTGGATTTTCGCAACGGAGGCATTACAACGATGGAATACACCGCAGAGACCGGCGCCAACGACGGCGCCGCTCAGTCCACCCCGGTCACCGCGACGATTACGCTGCACCCCGACTTCCAGGTCGGCGCGATCGACCGCCGCCTCTTCGGCTCCTTCGTGGAGCACCTGGGTCGCGCTGTCTACACCGGCATCTACGAGCCTGGGCACTCCACGGCCGACGAGCACGGCTTCCGCCGCGACGTCGCCGACCTGACCAAGGAGCTCGGCGTCTCCATGGTCCGCTACCCGGGTGGCAACTTCGTCTCCAACTACGTCTGGGAAGAGGCGGTCGGCCCGGTCGAGAACCGCAAGCCGTTCATCGACCTCGCCTGGCGCACGGTCGAGCCCAACATCGTCGGGACAGACGAGTTCCTGCAGTGGGCCGAGCGCGAGGGGATCGAGCCGATGATGGCCGTCAACCTCGGCACGCGCGGCGTCGCGGCCGCCGTCGGACTGCTCGAATACTGCAACGGCGTGGCCGGCAGCAAGTGGGCCGACATGCGCATCGCCAACGGCCGCGCCGAGCCGTACAACGTCAAGCTCTGGTGCCTGGGCAACGAGATGGACGGCCCGTGGCAGATCGGCCACAAGGACGCCCACGAGTACGGCAAGCTCGCGGCCGAGGCGGGCAAGGCCATGCGCCTCACCGACCCGACCATCGAGCTCGTGGCGTGTGGCTCCTCCTCGATGTACATGGACACCTTCGGGGAGTGGGAGCGCACGGTGCTCTCCTACACCTACGACATCGTCGACCACATCTCCATGCACGCCTACTACGAGGAGAAGGACGGCGACCGCGCCAGCTTCCTCGGCTCGGCGACCGCGATGGACCGCTTCATCGAGCGGGTCGTCGCCTCGGCCGACTCGATCGCCGCCCAGAAGCGCTCGGACAAGAAGATCACCATCTCCTTCGACGAGTGGAACGTCTGGTACCTGGAGACCCGTTTCCCGGGCGAGAAGAACCTCCCCCTTCAGCGTGACGCCCCGCGGATCATCGAGGACATCTACTCGGCCCTCGACGCCGTCGTCGTCGGTGACCTCATGATCACCCTGCTTAACCACGCCGACCGCGTGCCGGTCGCCGCGCTCGCCCAGCTCGTCAACGTGATCGCCCCGATCATGACCGAGCCCGGCGGCGACGCCTGGCGCCAGACGACGTTCCACCCCTTCGCGAACACCGCTCGCCTGGCCCAGGGTTCCGTCCTGGACCTGCGGGTCAACGTTCCCCAGGTGACCACCAAGGCGCACGGCGACGTGCCGCTGGTCACCGCTGCGGCGACGTGGGACGAGTCCGGCGAGGCGGGTGCGGCCGGCGCGCTGTCCCTGTTCCTGGTGAACCGTTCGACCTCACCGGCCACGGTCACGATCAGCTACTCGGGCCTCGCCGTGGCCCTCGACGGCGGCCTCGAGCTGCTCGCCGACCACGTCGGCATGCGCGAGGGCAAGGAAGCGGCCGAGCTCGTCTCGACCGCCACCCGCACCGCCCCGGCCTCGGAGAACGGCACGGTCACCCTGACCCTGGCACCCGAATCATGGTCCGCCTGGCACGGAACCGCCAAGCGCGCCTGACGCACCATCGCCGGGAACGTACCGAACCCTGGGAGGCGCCGAGCTCGCCTCGGCGCCTCCCCACCCAGAGGTTTCCGCGGGGTGGTGGGTCATGACCTCAGCGCCAGGACGCCGGCAACAGGAGCTCGGGGACGGGTGAGAGGTTGACGGACACGGATGCCGGCAGGTATCGCAATATCCTCTCCACCAGCTGCCGCGGGCGCTCGAGGTCGTACTTGGTCACCCTCAGGACGCGGAATCCCTCGTCCTCGATCGCCTCCTGACGGCGCTTCTCCTGCACCACGACGTCAGAGGCGGACCCTCCAGACAACGTCCCGTACTTGACGAGTCCGTCGTACTCGATGAGCAGGTTCCACCTGCGCCACCCCATGTCTGCCCAGAATGTCCCGAGTCGGGTCACGACCCTCACCTGCAGCTCCGGGCGCGGGAAGCCATGCGCCCAGAGGAAGAAGCGCAAGGCGCTCTCGCCCGGAGACTCCGACGCTCCATCGGCCTCCGCCAGAACCATCCGCGCACGACGCCCACCCCTGCGACTGCCGCGTTCATCGAGCGCGACAGCCACTGACTCACGATCGAGACCCTGCGCCAGGAGCGAGTCAGCCACGACCAAGGCAGACAGCGGCGGCATCGTCGTGATGCAGTCGACGAGTGTGCGCAACCGCGACGTGAGCAGGACACCCGACCGTCGCTCGACGTCGTCGGCCGGAAGATCCAACTTGTGACGCACGACGTCGCGCCCACGCCGACCAGATGCCGAGCTCGACTGCGTCACGTGAACGTGTTGGGGGACTCGCCATAAGGAGGCACCCCACAGAAGCGCAGACGACCCGTGGCTGAACGTCGGCGGAGCAGGAGCCTGCCGATCGACCGCAGCGATCCGCGCCAGGTGTAATCGGTGACTGTCGACCGGATCAACGGAGGCCGTCAAACCATCCCCGCTCTGCAGGTAGGCGCCACGTCGCACGCGCACCCACCGCTGGGCACGGACTTCACGTGCCACGAGATCGCTCGGGAAGTCGCGTGCACGGAGCAGGCCCGAGGACACGAGGCTCTCCTCAGCAGGAGGTGGACGACGTCGACGGTGCTCCGCGCCAGGATCGCGTGGCCGTCCACCGGGGAGGCCCCCGGGCGACACGGAGGACCCGCCCGTCCGATCTTCGTACATGGGTGTCGGGTGGTCATGCGACGGGTCAAGGAGATCTGCGGGGGGCGTCGACGGTTCGACGGGAGTTATGTCCATGCACTGATCTCAGGGCCGATCCGGCCTCGCCGCCGGTCGTTCGCTCACCGTTGTGGACGACGACCGCCTGCCGGACCCTGTGAAACAGCTCTTTCCGCTCCACTCCCATCCCGAGGCCGACCAGTGGCCCCCAGCGACTTCCCTCACTCCGCACCCGTCCGCCCAACGCACCGCCGAGTGCGTGCATTTGATGGTCGTGCGTGACTTTGAATGCACGCACGACCATCAAATGCACGCACTCGGCGGTCAGGGGCCTCGGTGGGACCTGTGACGCACGGGCTGAGACGAACCAAGAGAGCGGCTGCGTCCTACCGCTCGCCGCGCGCGGGGCGCGCCGTGCGGAACTCCACGCCCACCACCGCAAACGCGACCAGTCCGCCGACGATCATCACCAACGGCTTGAGCATCCATACGAGTACCACGCACATCACGACTGCGGCGAAGAGCATGGCCGACCCGGCCGGGTCCGCGCCGATCTCCCGCACACCTCGACGAACAAGGGAGAACCATCGGTCGCCCGGCGTCCACACGCTCGCCGCCCGGAGCAGCCCGACGCTGAGCGTGACGCCGAGGCCCGCGCTCACGACACCGACGACAGCCCCGCCGGGGAGCGCCTCCGTGCTCACGGCCCACAGGTTGAGCCCCACGAGACAGAAGGCCACGATCGACCCGACGGCCACCACCCAGACCCCCGAGCAGGCGGCCTTGAAGTCCTCCCAGAGCTCGGCCACGCCGTCGCGCTCACCCCGCAGGTGGCGCCGCAGGTGCCCGACGCCGGCCGTCACGGCCGGCAGAGCCGTCACCACGGCGAGGCTCAGCACCATGACGTACACACCGGTGAGCAGCACCTCGGAGAAGAGGGCGAACTTCCCAAAGCTTCCCGGGACCGAATCCGCTGACTTCTTGCGACGGCGGACGTCCTTGCTGGTCTCCCGGCGGGCGTCCTTGCTGGCTGGATCCATGGTGACGACTCTTGCCGACATCGCTCAGCCCTTCAAGCCCTGGGTCGAGACGCCGTCGACGATGAACCGTTGGAAGATGATGAAGAACAGCAGCACCGGCAGCAGCGCGAGGACGGCCATGGCCATCTGTGCCCCGTAGTCGGAGACCGAGGTCTGGTCGACGTAGAGGCGCAGCGCGATCGGCAGGGAATACAGGTCGGGCTTCTTCAGGTAGAGCAGCGGACCGAAGAAGTCGTTCCAGCTCCAGATGAAGGCGAAGATCGATGCCGTCATGATCGGCGGCTTCATGAGCGGCAGCATGATCGACCGGAAGATCCGCACGTGACCGGCGCCGTCGATGCGGGCTGCCTCGTCGAGCTCACGCGGCAGGTTGCGCATGAACTGGACCATGAGGAAGACGAAGAACGCCTCGGCCGCGAGGAACTTGCCGATCAGCAGCGGCACGAATGTGTTCACCAGGCCGAGCTCGTTGAACATGATGTATTGCGGAATGATCACCACGTGGAACGGCAGCAGCAGCGTCGCGATCATCAGTGTGAAGAAGATGCCGCGGCCCGGGAAGTCGATCCGGGCAAAGGCGTAGGACGTGATGGTCGAGGACAGCGTGATGCCGACGACGGACATGACAGCCAGGAACAGCGAGTTGCCGAAGAACGTCCAGAAGGACACCCCGCCGATCCCGCTGAGCGCTTTGGCGAAGTTGTCGAAGGACGCGTGCGTTGGAATGATACTGATGTTGCCGATGATGTCGCTCGTCGGCTTGAGCGAGGACATGAGCATCCACACGGCCGGGTAGAGGATCACCACGGTCACGGCGAGCACAAAGATGTGGAAGAGGACCGACTTCACGGTCTTCTTGCGCTTGTGCACCTTGCGCAGCTGGGCACTCACCTCGAGGTCGTCGGGCGCCGAGGCTCCAGTGACGGGGGTGAGCTTGGTCAGGTGTGGCGTCGTGGCGGTCATTTCGTCTCCCCCGAGTAGTGGACCCACTGCTTCGACGTCTTGAAGAAGATGAAGGTGATGAGGCCGACGGCGACCACAAGAACCCAGGCCATCGCCGAGGCGTAGCCCATCCGGAAGTCGGTGAAGCCGCGAAGGTAGAGGTACAGGGTGTAGAACATGGTCGATCCGGCGGGACCACCGGTCCCGTTGGAGATGATGAACGCGGACCCGAAGATCTGGAACGAGTGGATCGTCTCGAGCAGCAGGTTGAAGAACAGCACCGGGGAGAGCATCGGCAGCGTGATCCGCAGGAACTTGCGGGCAGAGCCGGCTCCGTCCATCTCGGCGGCCTCGTAGAGCTCGGTCGGGATCTGCTTGAGCCCGGCGAGGAAGATGACCATCGGCGCACCGAACTGCCAGACGGTCAGCAGGATCATCATCGGCATGGTCATGCTCGGGTCACCGACCCAGCCGCCGGCGTCCCGTCCGAAGAACTGGCCGATCTGGTCGACGATGCCGTCGTCGATGAACATGGCCTTCCACACGATCGCGATCGACACGCTCGCCCCGATGAGGGAGGGAGCGTAGAAGATGGACCGGTAGGCGCCCTGTCCACGGCGCCGGTTGTTCAGCAGCATCGCCACGGCGAGCGCGGAGGCGAGCTTGATCGGGGTTCCGACCAGCACGTAGATGCCGGTCACCTTGACCGACTGGATGTACCGCGGGTCGTTGAAGAGCTGGATGAAGTTGTCGAGGCCGACCCACTTCGGTGGGGCGAACATGTTGTAGTTCGTGAATGCCAGGTAGAGCGACGCCAGCATCGGTCCCGCCGTGAGCAGGAAGAAACCTAGCAACCAGGGGGCAAGGAACGCGTAACCAGCGCGGGCCTCGGCTGCCCTCCGAGAGCGTCGCGCAGGCGAGCTCTTCGTGGAGGTGACAGCGCGAGTTCCGGTCGCCTCGTCAGTGAGGGACACGATGGGAATCCGATCAGTCGTTTTGTTGTCAGTGCTGCTGCGTACGGGGCCGCGCCGGCGTCGAGCATGATGCCCGACGCCGGTGCGAGCGTTCACATCCAGCGACCGGAGGTCGCTGTTCACCCGTCACGCGAGATGGCCGGAGGCGATGGGGCCTCAGGTCACTTGTTGACAGTCATCGCCGCTTCGGCGAACCACTGCTCGACGAACTGGTCGACTGTGATCTGGCGGTAGGCGAACTCTTCACCCAGGCGCTTGAACTCGGCCTCGATCGAGCCGAAGCCCAAGACCGGGAGCGGAGCTGAGGCCGTGACGTCACCGGCGACAGACTCCTCATAGGCCATGACGCGCTCGTCGATCGAGCCGGCCTCGACGTTCATCGCGTCGCGCTGTGCTGCGACGGCGGGGACACCCTTGGACGTTCCGAAGATGCGGCCGACCTCAGGCTCGTTGATGAGGAAGTTGATCAGAGTCGCGGCCGCGGCCGGCTCCTTGGAGTTCGCCGAGGCGGAGAGCAGCATCGACGGCTTGAAGAACATGTGCTTCTTGCCATCGGCGCCCGACGGGATCGGGAGCATCTGGATGTTGTCGGTGCCCGAGTCGGCGGAGTAGCCCGCAAGGAAGTTGTCCCAGCTGAACTCTGCGGCGACCTCGTTGACGGTGAACCCACCGAGGGGCTCGAGCTGCTTGCCGCGAGCGATCGGGTAGGTCGAGTCGACCGGGGTGCGGATGGACTCGGCCGAGTTCAGCCACTCGGTCATCTGCTCGGGGGTGAAGTTGAGCTCACCCTCGGCGGTGAAGGGCTCGATGTCCTGCTGGATGAGCCACTGGATGAAGAACCAGAACGTCAGCGTGTAGTCGCCGCTGCCGTAGAGGACGGGGTCGGACGAGGCGCCGGCCGCGGAGACCTTGTTGACGAAGTCGTTGTAGTCCTCCCAGGTGTAGTCGCCCGTGAGGGGCTCGATGCCGAGCTGGTCGAGGATATTCGGGCTGTAGAAGAGCGCGAGCGTGTTGGTCGACGTCGGGATGCCGAACTGCGAGCCGTCGAGCTGGCCGGAGCCGAGCAGCGCCTCGTCGAGGCCGGACACGTCGAGCGCCTTGCCGTCGCCGACCTGGCCGTCGAGGTTGAGCAGCTGGTTGGTCGAGCCGTACTGGCGCAGGTAGGACAGGTCCATCTGGAAGACGTCGGGGAGCGAGCTGCCCGCGGCCTCGGTGCTGCGTGCGGTCCAGTAGTCCGGGAAGGCCGCAAAGCTGGTCTGGACCTTGATGTTCGGGTACTTCGTCTCGAAGAGTGCGATGGACTCCTCATACTTGGCGGCGCGGTCGTCGTTGCCCCACCAGGCGAAGGAAATCGTGACATCCTTGGCCACGTCGAGGGTCGCGGAGGGAGCGGGAGCTGCCTCTCCCGAGCCACCTGAACATGCGGAAAGTGCGAGTGCCGCGAACGCTGCGGCGGCGATACCCTTGAGGGCTGATCGCTTGATCGACATCTGAGCCTCCTTGCTCATCGTGAATGAAAGCGCATTCCCGAGGTTAACCGCGCCGCCCTGCGCGTTCAACGATGGAAGTGAATCGTTACAATACCGTTGTTGCGTGAAAAGTCCAGCCCCGAACACCGTCGTTCGCCAACGATTCCCCCGAAGCTGCGAATTTTCGCGGTTCCTGACGGCCAGATCTCGCGCCAACTCGTCTCACCAAACCCGGACGACCGACCCTCGATCGTTGAATCCATTCACTGCTAGGTGACCGCACATGCCCAACTCGCTCGACCATCCACCCGTCCGCTCGATCCTGCGCAACCACAACTACCGGCTCTTCCTCATCGCCCAGTTCTTCGGCGGAACGGGCATGTGGATGCTGCGCCTGTCCCAGGACTGGCTCGTGCTCAAGCTCACCGGGAGCCCGGCTGCGGTCGGGATCATCGTCGCGCTGCAGTTCGTCCCGCTGCTCACCTTCGGCCCGCTCGGCGGTGTGATCGCCGACCGCCACAACAAGCGCCACCTCGTCATGGCGGCCCAGTCCGCCGCAGCGGTCCTGGCCGCAACCCTCGCCGCACTGACCATCGGCGGCCTGGTCACGGTCCCGCTCCTCTACCTCTTCGCCCTGGCCTCCGGATGCGTCGCGGTCTTCGACCAGCCCGCCCGCCAGGTCCTGGTCAACGAGCTCGTCGGGGACGGCCAGCTCCGCTCCGCCATCAGCACGAACAACGCGCTCAACCAGCTCAGCGGCCTGGTCGGACCTGCGCTGGCCGGAGTGCTCATCAACCAGGTCGGCCAGGGTTGGGCCTTCGCCGCGAACGCAACCCTGTGCCTCGTCGTGGTCGCGCTCGTTGCATCCATGCGGGTGGACCAGCTGCACCCGGTTCCCACCATCACGCGGTCCCCCGGGCAGCTCAAGGAAGGTTTCCGCTACATCATGGACCGGCCCCGCCTCATGTGGGTCGTGATCCTGGCCGGCTTCATGGGGGCCTTCGGCATGAACGGACCGGTCGTGCTGGCCGCCTTCGCCGACTTCGAGTGGGAGACCGGGTCGAGCGGCTTCGGGCTGTACAACTCGATCGGTGCCGTCGGCGGTCTGATCGGGGCGATCACCGCCGCACGTATGACCAGTCTTCGGGTCCGCACGGTCGTGGTGGGAGCGGCGGTCTTCTCCGGCGTCGAGATCGTGGCCGCGCTGTCGCCGACGCACTGGGCCTTCCTCGTGATGCTCGCCGCGGTCGGTGCGGCGACGATGTTTTTCCTGACCAGCGCCGGGACGTACGTCCAGCTCACCGCGTCGCCGCGGGTGCGCGGGCGTGTCATGGCCTTCTACATGCCGCTCCTGCTCGGCGGGCATGCGGCCGGCGGCCTGCTGCAGGGATGGTTCACCGAGCATCTCGGGGTGCGCGGCGGCCTTGTGCTGACCGGCGGGCTCGGGCTCCTGGCTACCTGCGGCGTCGGGCTCGCGCTCCTGCGGCTACGAGGCCGGCAGGCCGAGCAGATCGAGCCGGTTGGGGAGGTCGGCGAGCGCGAGCGCGAGGAGCCGGTCCAGTGATCGGAGACCAGGCCGCCCGCGTCCGGCGTCGAAGAACGGGCGGGTGAAGCTTGGCAGACACGCAGAAAGCACCCGCTCGGAGCCGGAGGAGCCGGAGGAGCCGGAGGGTTCTGCGACATACTCTCACCTATGTCACGTACAGATCAGGTCGTCGACGGAATCAAGTCGATGCTCTTGGACGGCCGCCTCTCCCCTGGGGATCGGCTGCCCATCGAGAAGGACCTTGCAATCGACCTGGGCGTCTCTCGCGGGTCGCTGCGTGAGGGGTTGCGGGCGCTCGCGACCCTCGGGATCGTCGACAGCCGCCAGGGCGACGGCACCTACATCACGAGCCTCGACCCGGGCTTGCTGCTCGCGCCGCTCTCCTTCGTCGTCGACCTCCAGGGCGACGACGACGCATCGTCCTTCCACGGGGTCCGCCGGGTCCTGGAGACCGAGGCCGCCGGGCTTGCCGCGCTCAGGATGGACGCCACGATGCTCGCCCGGGCGCGCGGCGCGCTCGACGAGGCCGCTCGGCTGCTCGCCGCCGACGAGATCGACCACGACCTCCTGCTCGAGACGGACATCGCCTTCCACCGGGTGATCGCGACGAGCTCGGGGAATCCCGTCCTGGGGGCGCTCATCGAGACCCTGGCCAGCCGTACGGTCCGGGCGCGGCTGTGGCGTGGGCTCACCCAAGAAGGCGTCGAGCACCGCACCCACAGCGAGCACGAGACGATCCTGGCCGCCCTGGTCGCCGGTGACCCCGAGCGGGCCCGGTTGCGCATGGCCAACCACCTCCTCGAGGTCGAAGACTTCGTCAGCACGCACCCCGACCTCCCCGCCCCCTGACTCTTCAGAACCCCGCTGAGTGCACGACTATGTACGCGACCCGCCGCCGCGACACGCGCAATTTCGTACGCTCAGCGGCCGGCTCCGCGCGATGTCGGTGAGCGGTCAGAATCCCCAGGACCGTGCCGGTTCCTCCATCGCCACGAGCCGCTCCCCGGCCAGGGTGATCCGATGAATCGCCGCGTGGGTGGGCCCGGGATCGAAGGGATGCGCCTGTGCCACGCACTGCGCGGCGAGGCGACGCAGGCCCGCCATCCGGGCATGGCCGACGTCGAGCTGAGAGTCGATCGTCCCGATGAAAGGACCAAGCACCTGCGTCGCGCCGTAGCGCGGGACAAGCAACCGCCACCTGGCCATGTCACGCTGGAAGACCTGGAGCGACGTCGCCGCCTCCTCGATCCGCGCACTCACCGTGCGCAACGCGGCGTTGACTCCGGTCAGGGTGGTCTCGAGGAAGGCAACCTCCTCCGCGAGCGCCCGGGACAGCACGGGCAGGTCGGCAAGGTCGGCCCCCCGTGCGTCACCCGCGGCAACCTCGAGGGCAAAGACCGTCGCCATGTCGTTGTGCAGCCGGGTCAGCCCGATCCGGAACCGGAGTTCCAGGAGCCCGCGTCTGACCCGGGCGAGCTCGGTGGCCATGAGCTCGATCGAGGCGGCCGCCTCGTCGGCGACCGTGGACATGCCGGCGGCCGCGCGCCCGAGCACAGGGGCCGAGTCGGCCACCGTCGCCGACGCGCCGGCCGCGACCGCGGTGACCTCGCGCAGGCTCGCGATCGTGGCGCGCGCCTGGGTCGCGGCGTCGCCCAGCGCGGAGGCGAGAGAGCTGAAGACGTCGAGCCGGGTGAGCAGCGCGGCGAGCTCGTGGGTGATGGCGTCGGCGCCGTCGACCATCGCGGCGAGGTCCCCCGCGAGCGGGGGGCGGGGCGCGGCGTCGGCGGTCAGGGCCGCGCGCGCGGCGGCCTCCGCGGGAACGACGTACCGGACGAAGGAGTCGAAGGTCGGGAACCCGAGGCGGGCGAGCCCCGCGCCGAGGGCCTGGGCCCCCGCCTCGGCGGCCGCGGCCCGGTTCGCCCCGCCCGACTGGACCTGACGCTCGAGCTCGCGGACGTCGTCGTACAGCGTGGCGACCGCGTGCCACAGCCCGCCGGCGCACGGGGCGCTGCGCACCGACAGGTACCCGTCGCCGATCGGGACGACCGTGGAGAACACCCAGTACGTGTCGCCTGTGCGCGAGCGGTTCATGACGTAGACGGCCATCGGGAGGCCTGCGCGCAGGCGGTCCCACATGATGCGGAACACCCCGCCGGGCATGTCCGGGTGGCGCACGATGTTGTGCGCGGCGCCAACGATCTCTTCGCGCGCGAACTGCGACATCCGCAAGAACACGGAGTTGGCGCTCTGGATGACCCCGCGGCGGTCGGTCGTGGAGAAGAACAGCTCGTCGACGCCCACCGTGAGGATGTTCCCGGTGGACGGCTGGGGGTAGGCCATGGCGCTCCTTGGTCGCGGGCCGTACCAGTCTCTCGCCTGACCCCAGGTGCGACGGAGCAACACGACGGCAGGTGGTCGACGTCACAGGAGGACCAGAACGACCTTTCTGCCGGAGCGCGGCATATGGCCTGCGCCGGCGCCCGGGAGGGCGCCCCGGTCAGAGCTGGATGTCGGGCAGCATCGTGTGCGGGACCGGAGCCATCGGGTCGATCAGCCACTCGCTGCGCAGCTCCTCCCACACCTCGACCGGCACGGCCGTGTGGGAATGCGTCAGGAAGGACTCGACCTGGCCCACGCCGCGGGCCCCCACGACGGTCGACGTGACCGCCGGGTGCGCCCGGACGAAGGCCAGCGCAACGTCGGGCAGCGTGACGCCGTGCCGTTCGCAGATATCGGCGATCTGGTTCGTCTTGACCAGCAGGTCGGCCGGCGCGGCCTCGTAGTTGTAGCGGGCACCCGCGGCCGGTCGCGGGCGGGCCAGCAGCCCGGAGTTGAACACCCCCGCGATGACCACGCCGACCGACCGCTCGAGCGCAGCGGGCAGCAGGTCCGCGAGCGCGCCCTGCTCCAGCAGCGTGTAGCGCCCGGCACACATGACCAGGTCGATGTCGGTCTCACGGACGAAGCGGGTGAGCATCGGCGTCTGGTTCATGCCCACGCCGATCGCGCGGACGACGCCCTCGTCCCGCAGCTCCACGAGGGCGGGGATCGCCTGGCGGGACGCATCGTCCCAGTGGTCGTCAGGGTCGTGCAGGTACACGACGTCGACGTGATCCAGCCCGAGGCGCTCGAGGGAGTCCTCGAGGCTGCGCCGGACGCCGTCTCGGCTGAAGTCCCAGACCCTGCGCAGGCTCGCCGGGACGACAAAGTCGGTGTCCTGCTCTCCGGCCGTCTCCGGGGAGGGCACGAGCAGCCGGCCGACCTTGGTCGAGACGACGTAGTCGTCTCGCGGGTACTGCGCGAGGTGGGCGCCCAGGCGCCGTTCGGACAGGCCCAGACCGTAGTGGGGGGCGGTGTCGAAGTAGCGGATCCCACCGGCCCAGGCAGCCTCGACGGTGCCGGCGGCCTCGACGTCCGTCGTCGTGCGGAACAGGTTGCCCAGCTGCGAGGCTCCCAGTCCGAGGGGGCTCAGATTGACGCTCATCTGCTCACAGTGGCAGGTCATGGGCCTGTGTGCACGTCGGGCCACGGCTTCATCACGGGTGTGCACCCACGGCCGACGCCGCGCGGCCCGGCCTGGGCGCATCGGGCACGCCCGCGCGGCCCGTCCTGGGCGCATCGGGCACGCCCGTGGGGCCCACCGACGGCTGCTGCCGCCGATGAGCCCCACGAGTTCCTGCCGTGCGTCGCAGCGCGACGGGCCGGCTACCGGACCGTCACCGTGAGGGTCCGGGTCTGGGTGATGCCCGCGGCGTTCTCGAGCTCGGCCCGGTACTCATACGCCCCCGGTGCCCGCCCTGCTACGGCCGTCGCGGCGTGCTGCGCGGCCGGGGTCGACGTCGCGAGCGACTGGGTGTCGAGCAGGGCGCCGTTCTCGTACAGGCGGTACGTCGCCGCGTTCGACCCCCACCACATGTTCATCAAGACCGTGTAGCTGCCGTCGCCGTCCCAGTTGTCATGGGAGAGCGTCCCGGTCGCCGGGCTCGCGTCCCGCACGACGACGGTGTGCTCGCCGCAAGAGCCCTGCGGTCCGCCGACCGTGCCACCGGCGTTGCTCAGCTCGCACGTGTACACATACGTGCCGTTCGGCTTTCCGGTGATCGCCACCGATGCCTTCTGAGCCGCCGGGGTTGCGTCGGTGAGCGGCACGGTCTTCACGGCGCGGCCGTTCTCGAAGAGCGTGAAGCTCGTGGCGTTCTGGCCCCACCACATGTTCATGGTGACCGTGTAGTCGCCGTCGAGCAGGCCCGTGTCCCAGCCGTTGTCGTTGCTCAGCGTGCCCCGGGCCGGAACGGGTCCGGTGGGCGGCGTGACGGGTGCGTTGACGTAGCTGATGGACGGGGCCGCCGGCGTCGTCATGCCCTCACCGAGGAAGAAGCTCGTGTGCGGGGGCTGGTTGTAGGCGACGTTCTGCCACGCGACGCCCAGGCGGTAGACCGGGTCGTGCATGAGGGTGCGCAGCTTGTGCTCGGTGACGTCCGTCGTGGTGAAGATCCGCAGCGCGGTCGAGTCGTCGGTGCGGTAGACGAGCTCCTCGCGCCAGTCTCCGAAGAGGTCCGCCTGGATCGCCGGGTTCCCCTTCGTGTCGTTGTTCGTCCGGGTCCCGGTGAGGGTCTCCAGGCGGACCGACGTGCCGGTGTTCCAGTCCCACTTGGAGACGGTCGGCACCCCGACGCGAGTCACGTCGTCGAAGTCGTGGTCGGTGATCTCCCGCAGGAGGTCGCCGTCCCACCAGGTGAGGAAGTTCGCGGCCGGGATCGTGTCGGTGATCAGCGTGCCGTCGACGGCCCGCATCTGACCGGACCTGCTGTTCCAGGCCCCGTCCGTGGTCACGGCCCAGGACTCGGCCCCGGCGTACCGGGGGTCGATGTCTCCCGAGGCGCCACGGCCCACGTCCTTGGTTCCGGGCATGGACCACAGGATCTCGCCCGTCGCGGCGTCGCGCATGGTCGCGCCGATGCCCTTGGAGCTCGGTGCCTCTTCGTGGACCGCGAACACCTCGAGGCCAGGGCGGGAGGGGTCGAGGTCGGACAGGTGCGCGGCGTCGCCGTGCCCCAGGCCGGTCGTGTAGAGGGCCTTCCCGTTGTCGTCGATCGTCATCGAGCCGAAGGCGATCTCGTCCTTCTGGTCACCGTCGACGTCAGCCACGGACAGGTTGTGGTTGCCCTGCCCGCGGTACTGGTCGCCCTCGACGTCGGAGTCGAAGACCCAGCGCTGGGTGAGCGAGGTCCCGTCGAAGTCGTAGGCGGCGATCACGGCCCGGGTGTAGTACCCGCGGCTGAAGATCGCGCTCGGGTGCTCCCCGTCGAGGTAGGCCACGCCGGCGAGGAATCGGTCCACCCGGTTGCCGTAGGCGTCGCCCCAGGCCGCGACGTCGCCGCGGGGCGGGGTGTAGGCGATCGTGTCGATCGCCGCACCGGTGAGCCCGTCGAAGACGGTGAGGAACTCTGGTCCGGTGAGCACGTAGCCACCGGAGTTGCGGTAGTCGGCGCTCGCGTCGCCGATCACGGTGCCCGCGCCGTCGACGGTTCCGTCGGCGGTCTTGAGGATGACCTCTGCCGTGCCGTCGGAGTTGAAGTCGTAGACCATCATCTGCGTGTAGTGGGCGCCGGCGCGGATGTTCTGGCCCATGTTGATACGCCAGAGCTTCGTGCCCTCGAGGGTGTAGGCGTCGATGTAGACGGTGCCGGTGTAGCCGGCCTGGGAGTTGTCCTTGCTGTTGTTCGGGGACCACATGACGACGTACTCGTACTGCCCGTCGCCGTCGAGGTCGGCCACGGACGTGTCGCCCGCGTAGTAGCTGTAGGGCTGTCCGTCCTTGGTGTAGGCGTCGGCCGGCTTGTCGAGCGGGATGTCGAGCGATCCGCCCGACCAGACGCCGAACTCTGCCGTCGCGGCGGACTGCGCCCCGGCGACGATCGGTCGCACGGTGTAGACCGAGTCCGCGGTGCCGGTCGGATCGACGTAGTTGGTCGAGGCGGTGACCGGTGTCGTGGTGATCTTGGTGCCGTCCCGGAAGACGTCGAAGGCGATGCCCTCGGGGTCCAGGCCGAGCATCCGCCAGCCGAGGTACACCCCGGCGTCGATGGACACGGCGACCGGTGCGCGGTCGAGGTACTCCATCTGCCGCACGAGCACGGTGTCCGCGGTGGACTCCAGCTGCGCGGAGCGGGCCGATTCACCACCGGCGTTGACGGCGGTGACCTCGTAGAAGTACGGAACCGTCGTCAGGACGGTCGCGTCGGTGTACGTCGCCGCCGGTGAGGTGCCCACGTAGGTGGCCTCCCCGCCCGCGGTCGTCGCCCGGTAGACGGAGTAGAACAGCGCGCCGTCGGCGGGCTCCCAGGTGAAGGTGACGTCGTTCTTGCCGACCGCACCCAGGGTCAGGCCGGTGGGCGCCGCGAGGACCGTGGTGTCCGGGTCGACCGTGGTCACCTGGAGCGGGTTGGACGCGACGGACTCCATGCCCGTGACGTCCACCGCGGTCACGGTGTACGTGTAGGCCTGCCCGACGGCGGCCCCACCGTCCACGAGGGAGGTCCCGTCCTGCTCGGCGACGAGCACGGCCGCCGCGGCCGTGGCGGCCTTGCGGTACACCCGGTAGGAGGTGGCGGCGTCGACACCCTGCCAGGACAGCGCGACGGCGACATCCGTGCCGGAGATCGTCAGGTCGTCGAGGGCGAGCTGGCCGGGGGCCAGCAGCAGCGGGGTGACCTCGACCCCGTTGAGGCGTGCGCCCGTTCCGGAGATCGACAGGTTGAGCTGGCCGTCAGTGACCAGGACCGGGGAGCTCATCTTCTCCGAGACCGCGGCGGTCCCGGCGTTGGAGGCCCCGTAGTCCTTGCCCTCGAGGGTGATGTTGGTGCGGCTCGAGCCGATCCAGTCACCGTTGTAAGTCTTGACCGCGTACGTGCCGTTGGGCACGTCGAGGGCGAACACCTGGGTGGGGCTGGGCAGCAGGAAGTCGCGCTGCAGCGCGTTCGGCGGCGGCGTGAAGCCCACCCCGCGGTCGCGTCCGGTCAGTCCGGTGGCGTCGAGGAAGCCGTAGCCGATCGCTGCGGTGTACTTGGAGTTCTGGTTCACCTCGGTGTAGCCGGGCATCACGGGGTTGCCGGCGAGCTGCATGTCGAACTTGTAGAGCGCGTTGGACGTGGTGACCCGCACCGGCAGCGACGGCGTGGAGTCTCCGCGGCCGTTGACCGCCACGACCCGGAAGTCGTAGGACGCGCCCTCGGCGAGGCCACCGACGGCGAGCTGGGCGATCGTGGAGGTGCCGACGAGCGTGTAGGACTCGTCACCTGCGGCAGCGTCCTTGCGGAACACCTTGTAGATGTCCGCGCCCTCGGGCGCCGTCCACTTGATCAGCGCGCCCGCGTTGGACACGTCTCCCGCGACCACCGAGGCGGGGGCGGCCGGGACGGTGTCGGGCAGGTCGACCTCTTCGACGAGGCCGGCGAGGGCGATGTCCAGGCCCTTGATCTCCCCGGCGATGAGGCGGGCCATCTGGATGGCGCCGTACTCCTGGAAGTGGGTGTCGTCCGCGGTCCCGCTCGGTCGACCGGCGTAGACACCCGCCGGCACGTGCAGGAACACCGACTTCGCGGCCTCGAAGCCGAGGGTGTCGAGGTACTCACGGCTGGCCCGGGACAGGTCGACGAGCGGCACGCCCTGCTCCGCGGCAAGGTCGCTCGCGGCGTCCACGTACTCCGGGAAGGAGACCGTGAACTTTCCGGTGGCGTCGACGCTGCGGCGGGAGACGGGCGTGACGATGATCGGGGTGGCCCCGCGCTGGACGGCGCCGTCGACAAAGGTCCGCAGGTAGTTCTCGTAGTCGGCCGGGCCCGCGTAGCGGTCGTCGACCCCGTAGGAGTTGTCGTTGTGGCCGAACTGGACAAACAGGTAGTCGCCCGGTTTGATCTCCCGCAGCACCTCGTCAAGGCGGCCCTGGGAGATGAAGTTCTTGCTCGAGCGGCCACCGATCGCGTGGTTCTTGAAGGCGACCCCGTCGGAGAAGAACCGGTCGATCATCTGGCCCCAGCCGGCCTGCGGCATGTACTCGGAGGTGTAGCTCTGGACCGTGGAGTCACCGGTGATGTAGGCCGTCGGCGTGGCCGCGGCCGTGCGGTCGGCCTTCTTGGTGATGGTCAGGGCGTTGAGGTTGGCGGCGGCGCCGTCGATCTCGAGGTTGAGCTGGCCGTCCACAAGGGCTACGTCGAAGGACATCTCGAGGTATTCCCCGGCGGCCTTGGAGGTGGACTGGACCTTGGCCATCGCCTCGGCGGTCACGGCGATGGTCGTCGCACCCGCGGAGTCGCCCGCCGTGAGGGAGACGGTGTAGTCGCCGTTGGGCAGGTCGACCACAAGTTCGGTGTCACCGATCGTCACGAAGTCCGTGCGCAGCGGGTCGCTCGCGCCGGCCCCGCGGTCGGTCGCTGTGACCTTGCCCGGCTCGACGAAGCCGACCCGGGTCTCGGCGGTGTAGGCCGAGGCCGCGTCGAGGGCGGTGTACCCCGGGGCGACGGCGCCGGAGCCGAAGTCGTACCGCGCCACCCCGCCATCGGGCAGGGCCGCGGCGTCCGCGAGCGGGCTCGCGGTGACCGCGGAGTGCGGGGAGCGGCCCGTGGCGGTGATCGCGTCGACCCGGTAGAAGCTCACCGCTGCCGTGTCCGCGGCGTCGTCGACGAGCGTGAAGATCCTCTCCCCGGTGCGTCCGACCTCGGTGAACGTCCCGTCCGGGGCGTCGGAGCGACTGAGCACGTAGCCGGTCGCGCCGGCCACCTGGTCCCAGCGCACGGTGACCGCGTCCGCGGTGACCTGAGCCATCCGGACCCAGGCGGGTGCCTTGAGGGCCGGATCGAGCGGGTCGGCCGGGTCCGGAGGGGTCGTCGGGTCGGTGGGCGGGTCCGTCGTGGGATCCGTCGTCGGGTCGGTGCCCGGATCGGTGGGCACCGGGGCGAGCGTCACGGAGTTCACGTACGCGCCGACTCCGGTCCCGGTGAAGTGCACCGAGAGCTGACCGTCGGCCACGACCGCGCGCCAGGTCTCGCTGACGACGGCCTGGCGAGCCTGCAGGGTACCCGCGGCGACTCCTTCGAGGGAGACGTTGGTCTTGGTCGTGCTCGTGCCGGTCAGGGTGTCACCCGAGGTCACGGTCACGTCGTAGGTGCCGTTGGGCACGTCGACGAGGAACGACCAGGCGGTGCCGATGACGAAGTCGCGATCGGCGTCACTCTGAGTGGCCCCGCGGTCGCGCGATGCGAGGGCCACGCCGGAGTCGGGGACGACGCCGAAGCCGCGGTCCGCGGTGTAGGTGAGGGTCTCGTGCACCCCGTCGGCGCCGGCGGCGACAGGGCTGGTGGCGGTGCCGAAGTCGAAGATCCGCACGGTGGGTGCGGGGGTGGTCGGGTCGGCGGCGTGGGCCGGAATGACGGCAAAGCCGGTCAGCGCGGTCGAGAAGGCGGCGACGCCCGCGACCGTGCGCATGAGGCTACGGCGCAGCTGCGCAGACGCCTCGGCGCGGGAAGACCCCGCGCGAGTAGTTCCCGGGCTGTGCGCCGCGGGAGGGGTGGTGCGGTCCATGAAGATCTCCTGCTCGTGGAAGCTCGATGGGTGAGTTCCGACGCAGGCTCGCCGTACATGCCTGCGACAGGGGTGTCCACGTCCGAACCGACCCCTGTGTCCCGGGTCTCGGGCAGGTGACCGTGGCGCTGTTGCCACGGTCGTCGGCGGACGTGATGGTGCGGGTCGCGCGGGTAGCGGTGGTGACCCGTGCGTGGTCGATCTCAGCCCGCGGTGCGTGATGCACCACCATGATTGAATCGATTCAACATCGTGGGCGGATTCGTCCCTGAATCCGCCCGCGGAGATCACCTCGTCCGGGAAGCGCTTCCCGGCCTGAACTGACCCTGACAGAGTGGACATTCGCTGTCAATAGATGGCGCAGATGTGGCGGGACCGGCCTCGCTCAGCGGTGGTGCGGCGGGACCTCGTAGGTCATGTGCTCGCTGTGCTGGATCACGTTCGTCACGAGCGCCTCGACGTGCTCGCTGCTCAGGGAGTAGAAGATCGTCGTCCCCTCACGGCGGGTGGTCACCAGGCGACCGCTGCGCAGCTTGGCGAGGTGCTGGGAGACCCCCGGCACCGGCCGACCGACCTCCGCAGCGATCGCCCCCACGGCCTGCTCACCACCGCTGAGCAGCACGAGGATCTCCAAGCGGGTCCGGTCCGCGAGCAACCGCAGCACATCGACAGCCTTGTCCATGCCGACGTTGCCTGGCCCCTCGAGGCCGACGTCGTCGGGCTCGGCGCGCAGGTCGGTGCTCATCTTGATCATGCTGTCACGGACCTGGGGTCCGTGCCGAGAGATGCATCGAGATCGCCTCCGCCGCCCGCGCCCGGCCCGGCAGCTGGCTCCGCCCGCAGCCACATCACCGCGGCCACGGCCGACGACACCAGCGCGATCGCAGCGAGCACCCACGCGGCCGACGTCAGGCTGCGCGACCCCAGCCACCCCGCGAGCGGGTACGTCAGCAGCCAGCATGCGTGTGAGAGGGAGAACTGGGCCGCGAAGGCGGCGGGCAGGTCGGCCGCGGGGATCTCAGCCTGGATCAGGCGACCCACGGGGGTCTCGGCCGCGGCCCATCCCACGCCCACGAGAGCCCACAGCCCGCACAGGGCCACCAGCCCCGACTGCGGCCGAGCGCCGAGGACGACCGGCACCAGCGCCATCGATACCACCAGGATCGCAGCGCCGGAGAGCATGACGGTGCGCTCGGACCGGGCGGCCAGCACCCGCGGCAGCATGGCCGCCATGAGGATCGAGCCCAGACCGTTCGAGGCGAGTGCGAGCGGCACGGCCGAGGCACCGAAACCGTACGTCTCCCGGACGATGACCACCGTCTGGACCAGCACGAACGCGCCTGCCGAGGCGACGGCCAGGTTGAGCACGACGGACGCCCGCAGCGGGGTCGACCGCAGCATCAGCGTCAGCCCGCCCAGCATCCGCGCGCCGAAGGAGAGGCGCCCTTCCCCAGCGTTCGTGCCGGCGTCGGGCACGGCGTGCGGGACCGGCTTGGGCAGAAACACAGAGAGCACCAGCAGGGCCGACGCCGCGAAGCCGACCGCGGTCCCGACGAAGAGCGTCGGGGTCGCCACGACCAGGAGCAACGCGCCCGCCAGGACCGGGGACAAGACCGCCTCGAGGTCCTCGGCCACGCGGGCGAGGGACAGCGCAGCGGTGTACTCCCCGGGCGCGGGCAGCACCCGCGGGACGACCGCCTGGAAGGTCGGGGTGAACGTCGCCGACGCGGCCTGGAGGACAGCGACGAGGAGGTAGACCTGCCAGACCTGGTTCACGAACGGCAGCATGATGGCCGCCGTGCAGCGCACCAGGTCTGCGGCGACCAGGACCGAACGAGGGGGAAGGCGAGCCAGGGCCGTCGCCGCGAGCGGGGCGACGGTGACGTAGGCGACCATCTTGATCGCGAAGGCGGTCCCCAGGATCTGTCCCGCTGAGCCGCCGGTCTCACCCGCAAGGTCGAAGGCGAAGAGGCTCAGCGCGACCGTCGCGAGCCCCGTGCCCACGAGCGAGACAACCTGCGCGGCGAAGAGCCGGCGGTAGACGGGGTTGGTCAGCGGATGCGCCACCCCTCCACTCTTCGCCTCCTTGCGTAATTTCGCAAGTATGCAGATAGACGAGCCGCGTGCGACCCGCCGGCGCGGTCAGTGGTGCCCGTGCTCCCCGTCGAGCTGCATGAGGCGGGACTCCTCGAGGTCGAGCATGCGCTGGGCACGCTCAAGGATTCGCGAGCTGTACGTCCCCGTCGCGCGGGCGTCGAGGAAGGCTGCACGCTCGGCCTGCAGCACGCGCAGCCGCAGCTCGCGGCGCTGCTCGTGCGGGCGGTGCTCGTCGTCCCCGCTGCGCTCGGCGACGGCCTCACCCATCATCAGGCTGTCTTCCCGGACCCGCTCGACCACGTCGGCGTCGAAGGGCTCGCCGTTGTCCCGGCGCAGGCCCGGGTTGTCGAGCGTGGCCAGCCCGATCGTGGCCATCTCCTGATACAGACCGGCCAGCTCGGCTCGGTCGACGGACCGGTCCGAGCCCACGACCCCGAGCCATCGGATGACGACCGGCAATGTCAGGCCCTGGCCGAGCAGCGTCACGATCGCCACGGTGAAGGCCACGAGGACAAGCTCGGCCCGGTACGGGAGGTCCTGGGGCAGCGACTGGGCGGCCGCGAGAGTAACCACCCCGCGCATACCCGACCAGGCCAGCACCACCCCACCGCGCCAGCTCAGTCCCTCGGAGGTGAGGAAGTCCGCGTCGGCGCGCTTGCGCGAGATGAACCGCCGGACCCGGGTCGAGCGTTCGGTCGCGCGCTCGGTGCCCGCGTCCATGAGATCGAGGCGCTCGAGCGCGCTGTCCAGGTACGGGCCGACCTGCGCCGCCCGCCGCTGGTCCTTGCGGAGCACAGCGATGAGCGGCACGATGAACATCCCGCGGACGACCACGAGGAGCAGGGTCGTCACGAGGCCCACCCAGATTGCGTGCCATACCCCGAGGTGGGCCATCTGCACCTGCTGGACCAGCGTCTTGAGCTCAACCCCCATGAGCAGGAAGACGCCGTTCTCCAGCACGAACTGCGCCGTGCGCCAGTTGGTGCGCTCACTGATCCGGTCCTGGGCGGAGAACATCGTCGCGCTGCGGTGCCCGGTGTACAGCCCCGCCACCACGACGGCGAGCACGCCCGAGGCGTTGATCTCCTCGGCCGGGATAAAGGCGACGAAGGGCACTGCGAAGGAGATGTTCGTGGTGAGCACTGCGTCGTTGAGGCGCGAGCGCGCCCACACCGTGACGTACCCGACGACGAGGCCGATGGCGATCGCCGCGGCCACGGCGTAGACGAAGTCGCCCGCGACCTCCCAGGGTTTGAACTCTGCCGTCGCGGCCGTGAGGGCGACAGCGGAACGCAACAGCACGAGGGCGGAGGCGTCGTTGACCAGCCCCTCGCCCTCGAGCAGCGTCACCAGGCGGGGTGGCAGGCCGAGCTTCTTGCCGATCGCCGTCGCCGCCACGGCGTCAGGCGGGCTGATCACCGCGCCGAGGGCGATCGCGGCGGGGAGGGAAAGATCCGGTAGCAACCAGTACAGGAATGCGCCGCTGGCCAGGGCGGAGATGATGACGAGGAGGACCGAGAGCCCGGTGATCGCCTTGAGGTTGCGACGGAAGTCCACGAGCGGGACCGTGACTGCATTGGAATAGAGGATCGGCGGGAGCACGAACGCAAGGATGATCTCGGGGGAGATGAAGTCGATCTCGGGGACCCCAGGGATAAAGCTGCAGACGATCCCGACCACCACGAGGATCAGCGGGGCGGCCACGCCCAACCGGGAGGCGAAGGCAGCCACGCCCACCACGATGAGGATGCCGACAACGCCGAGGATCGCGTGTTCCATCCAGCCACCCTAAACGCTTCCCCCCACCGACCTCCGGACCGTCCACCCGTCCCCCTTCCCGCCCCACCCCTCCGTTGAGTGCACGAATGTGTACGCGACACGCCCCGGCGCGACACGCGCATATTCGTGCACTCAGCGGGAGACGGAAGGGGCGGTGGGGGTCAGGCGGGGGCGAGGAGAGGGGTCAGGGCCGCCGCTACCGCGGTGCGGAAGGCGGGGTGGGTGGCGATGGCCGGGGGGAAGACGGCGTCGAGGGCGAAGAACTCCTCGACGAGGGCGTCGGGGTCGCTGCCTGCGCGGGTGGCCGCGGCGCGGAGGTCGTCAGCCATCGGGTCGTCGAGGATCAGCGGCTCCCCCGAGAGCGTCGCGCCGCGGGTGACGAATGCGATCCACGCGGCGACGGCTGTCGCCGCACCGAGCGGCACCCGGCCCGCCGCGAGCGCGTCGGCCACCGTCCCGAGCAGGCGGAAGGGCAGCTTCTTCGACCCGTCCATGGCGACCTGGATCGTGGTGTGCCCGGTGCTCGGGTTCGCAAACCGCTCGATGAGCGACTCCGCGTAGGCGGCCAGGTCGAGGCCGGGGGGCGCCTGCAGAGTCGGGATGACATCGTCGAGAAGGAGGGTGCGGGCGACCGCCTCGAGCTCGGGGTCGGTCACCGCGTCGGCGATCAGCCGGTGGCCCTTGAGCGCGCCGAGGTAGGCCAGCATCGAGTGCGTCCCGTTGAGCATCCGCAGCTTGGCCTGCTCATAGGGCGCGACGTCGCTGGTCAGCGTCGCACCAGCGCGCTCCCAGGCGGGCCGAGGCCCCGCGAAGGAGTCCTCGATGACCCACTGCATGAACGGCTCGGCGACGACGAGCCCGTCGTCGCGCAGCCCGGTCAGCGCCTGTGCCTCGGCGCGGTGCGCCTCGGTCGTGGCCGGGACGATCCGATCGACCATCGTGCACGGGAAGGTGACCGACTCCGCGAGCCAGGTGCGCAGGTCGGCCCACCGCTCCAGCTCCGCGGCTGAGTCGGCCGGGTCTCCCTGCGCGCTGAGCACGGCGCCGGCCTCGACGAACTGGCCGACCAGTGCCTGCACAACATGGCCGTTGTCGACCATGTTGTCGCAGGTCATCACGGTGATCGGCGGACCGCCCGCGGCCTGGCGGAGGGCCAGGCCGCGCACCAGCAGACCGATCGGCGAACGCCCGGCGGCGAGGTCGCTCGTCTCCCCAGCTCCTCGCATCTGCGAGACGAGAGCCGCCAGATCGGCGCGGACGTCGTCGTCGGACAGGTCGAGCGCGCCGTCCCCATCGGCCCGGTAGCCCTTCTCTGTGACGGTCAGGGTGACCACATGGGTCATGGCCGCCGCGAGCGTCGCCAGCACCAGGGACGTGTCGGTCCCGGGATAGGCGACGCCGCGCAGCGATCCGATGATCCGCAGCGAGGACGAGTCCGCGCCCTTGGTGAGCACCCCGTAGAGCCCGTCCTGTGGCGCGAGCTGGTCCACCACGGAGGCCGAGCGCTGGGTGACCCCGAGGATCCCCCAGCCGGTCTCCCCGGTCGCCGCAGCGGCATCCTCGGTGAAGACCGCCTGGTGGGCGCGGTGGAAGGCACCGATCCCCAGGTGGACGATCCCCACGGTGACGGCGGTCGGGTCGACGACCGGCCCGCTCACCTGCGGTCGCGCGAGCGCCTGGTCGAGGGTGGCCTGGCTGAGTCGAACAGGTGTCACTTCAGTCCTCTCGGGAGTCTTTGACGCGAGCGACGAGCTGCGTCGGGTTCACGAACCGCAGGGCCACGACGAGGATGATCATCATCGTCATCGTGTACATCACGGCCATGGCCGAGACGAGCTGGCGGGCCTCACCGCCTCCTGCGCTGGTCATCGCCCGGTAGATGGCTACGACGAGCGTGTCCGACTGCGGGCCGGAGACCAGGAAGGTCAGCTCGAACATGCCGACCGTGCGCACGAGGACGAGGATCGCCGCGGCGAGGATCCCAGGGATCAGCAGGGGCGCGAGGACCCTCGTGAACACCTGACGCATGCTCGCCCCGCACATCCGGGCGGCGTTCTCGATCGACGGGTTGATCTGCTCGATGAACGGCGTCATCGTCATGATGACGAAGGGCACCGACGGCACGAGGTTTACCAGGATGACCGCCCAGATCGTGCGTCCCAGGCCCAGGTTGTACATAACCGTGGCGAGCGGGATGCCGAAGGTGATCGGCGGCATGAGGATCGGCAGCAGGAACAGCAGGCTGAGGAGCTTCTTGCCGGGGAAGTCTCGCCGGGCTAGCAGGTAGGCGGCCGGCACCCCGATGAGGACGGAGAGCACCACGACGCTCACGGCGACCGTGAGTGTCACCCCGATGACGTGGGTGAGGTCGAACCGTTCCCACGACTTGGCGTACCACTGGGGGGTGAAGACCTCCGGCAGCCACGTGCTGAACCACGACTTGCCGAAGGAGTCGACGATCACCGAGGTGAGTATCCCGAGCAGGAAGATGAGGAAGGCCGCCATCCCGGCCCAGACGAACCAGGTGCTGGGCGCGGCCACCAAGGCCTTTTCGCCCGGGGCCCGCCCCGACCGTGCGGCCCGGGTCGCACGCTTGCGCGCGCGCTCGGATCCGGGGGTCTGCGGACCTGCGGTGGGTGTCGTAGCGATCACATCGGTGGCCATCAGCCCTTACCTCCAGTCGATCCCTTGTAGAGGAAGGACCTCCACAGCAGCACGAGCGCAATCACGGCGAGCTCTACGACACCCATCATGATCGCGATGGTCGAGGCCATCGGGTAGTCGTTCTGTTCCCCGAAGGCCCGGAACGCCATGAGCGACATCACGCGGGTCGAGCCCATCGCGTCACCGACGAGGCGGGCGGAGGGGAAGACCGAGAACGCCAGCACGAAGGTGAGGATGAACGTCGTCGCCAGTCCGGGTGCGAGCAGCGGAAGGATGACGCGGCGGAACCGCTGCTTCCAGTCCGCACCGAGCGTCCTCGCGGCTGCCTCCAACGACGGGTCGATCCCCGACAGGTAGGAGGAGATGAGCAGGAACGCGAAGGGGAAGCCTGTGATGATCAGCGAGAACAGCACACCGATGTAGTTGTTGACGAGCTGGAGCGGTGCGTCGATGATCCCAACTTCCATGAGGAAGCGGTTGAGCCACCCCTGGCGTCCGGCGAAGATCAGCAGGCCCTGCGCGGTGAGCACGGTGCCCAGGGTGATCGGCAGCACGAGCAGCGTCGTCATGAAGCGCTTGCCGCGGAACTTCCCACGCAGCTTGAAGGCCACCGGGATCGAGGCGAGCACGTTGATCAGGGCGGCCGGCAGCGCGAGCCGCATGGTCAGCCAGATCGAGTCGAAGACGAAGGGGTCCTTGAAGAACGCCAGGTAGTTGGCGAAGATCCCCCCGCCCCACTTCTCCTGCTGGAGCAGCGAGGGCTGGAACGTCAGCCCGATGCCATAGGTGAAGGGGTAGACGAAGAGCGCGATCAAGAACACCGCAGCCGGCACGAGCATGACGAGGCTCTTGTCGATGCCCCGCTCGGCGAGCCGGTGACGCAGGCTCGCCGAGCTCTTGCGCTGACCTGCGCCTCGCGGTGCACCGGCCGAGTCCCCGCCCGGTCGGCGGGAATCCACGGCGGTGCTCATGCCCGCACCTCTTCCAGCTCGGGCGTGGACCCGGCCGAGTCCTCGTCGAGGCTCGAGCGGTAGACGAGCGCCCGGGAGGCCGACACCGTGAGCGTCACACGGTCGCCGATCTGCGGTGCGTGCGCCGAGCGCACGTGGAGCGTCTGACCTTCGGCGGTCTGGACACCGACGGCGAACTCCCGCCCCTGGTACTCCACGACCGCGACGGTGGCGCTGATGGTGTTGCCGTCCCGCACGCTGTCGCCCGGCTCGACGACCGTGAGGTCCTCGGGACGGATGGCGAGACGGACGGACTCCCCCTTGTGCACCTGCTGGGCGGCGTGACCGTTGAGCGAGAAGCCCGCACCGCTGACCCGTACGTCTTCGCCGGAGACCGCCTCGACCGTGAGGTCGATGAGGTTGCGGTAGCCCATGAAGTCCGCGACGTGCCAGTTGGACGGCTTGTTGTGGAGCTCGGCGGGGGTTCCGATCTGCTGCACCCGACCCTCGCGCAGGACGACCAGACGGTCCGCGAGGGAGAGCGCCTCCTCCTGGTCGTGGGTGACGTAGAAGGTGGTCAGCCCGAGCGACTGGTGCAGACGCCGGATCTCGGTGCGCATGTCCAGACGCAGCTTGGCGTCGAGGTTGGACAGCGGCTCGTCCATGAGGACGAGCCTGGGCTGCAGCACCACTGCGCGGGCGATCGCGACGCGCTGCTGCTGACCGCCGGAGAGCTGGCCGGGCAGCTTCTTGGTGTGCTGCTCGAGCTTGACCAGGGCGACCGCCTCGGCCACCCGGGCCTTCAGCTCCGCCTTGGGAGTGCCCTGCATCTGCAGCCCGAAGGCGACGTTCTTCTCGACGCTCAGGTGCGGGAACAACGCATAGTTCTGGAAGACCATGCCGAAGCCACGCTTCTCCGACGGGAGGGTGTCGAC
Source organism: Sanguibacter gelidistatuariae (assembly GCF_900096585.1). Classification (GTDB taxonomy): domain Bacteria; phylum Actinomycetota; class Actinomycetes; order Actinomycetales; family Cellulomonadaceae; genus Sanguibacter; species Sanguibacter gelidistatuariae. Next base: position 79,737 of record NZ_FMYH01000007.1, on the reverse strand, counting down.
CCTCTTGCCATCGATGCTGATCGTCCCGTGGGTGAGCGGGAGCAGCCCGGCGAGACAGTTCAACGCGGTGGACTTCCCGCAACCCGACGGCCCGAGCAGGGCGATGAACTCCCCTGCTCGGATCGTCAGGTTGAGGCCGACGAGCGCGTCATGCCCTCCGAAGCTTCGTCCGACATCCTTCAGTTCCAGTGACTCGAACGCGCTAGCCGTGATTGCCATCAGGTATGCCTCTCAGTACTTTCCGGCGCCGATTTCGCGGTCCCAGGTGTCGAAGGCGATGACGAGCTGGTCCGCGGGGAGCGGGGTCGCCTTCGGCTTCTCCTCGATGAGCGCGTCGTACCAGTCACGGCCGAACTCGGTGATGACGTCCTGGCTGGCCTGCGGGGCGAGGTCGAGGGTTGCGCCCTTGATGGCCGGGCCGGGGTAGAAGTAGCCGTGGTCGTAGGCCATCGCGTTCACCTCGGGGGTAAGCATGTACTGCAGGAGCAGCAGGATCGCGGACGTCTTGTCGTCCGTCTGGCCCTTGGGGATGACGGCGTAGTGCGCGTCGGTGACCCAGGTGAAGTCGTCGAAGGCGGCGGCCTCGAGGGTGTTGGGGGCGCGGCCGTCGGCGCGGGGCTCGATCTCCCAGCCGGTCGTGGTCGGGATCATGCTCCAGGTGCCGTCGGAGATGTTCGTGATGACCTGGCCGGTCCCGGTCGGGTAGCTGTCGACGTACTGGTTGAGCTCCTTGAGGTAGGCCCACGTCTTGTCCCAGCCGTTGACCGGGTCGCTCGGGTCGGTGTCGCCGAGCATGTACGGCAGGCCCTGGAGGAAGGTGCGGCCGGGGCCGGAGTTGGCGGGACGGGCGTAGCCGAACTTGCCCGGATTCGCCTTGGCCCAGGCGAGCAGCTCCTCGGGGGTGCTCGGGACGTCGGTCACGGCGTCCGGGTTGTACTGCAGCAGCGGCCCGGACGGGTAGTAGGTGACGACGGCTCCGTAGCCCTCGGCGAGCTCCTGCATCTTCGCGGCCGGCTCGATGTAGTTCGCCTGGTTGTCGATCCGGTCGCCGAAGTCCTTGACGAGCGGGATCCACAGGTCCTGGCCGATCCCGGCGGAGAGCCCGTCGGTCCCGGTCAGCACCAGGTCGATCTGCAGCTTGCCGCTGTCGACCTGCGGCTTGATCGTCCCCACGAGGTCGGGGGCGCCACCGCTCTCCCACGTGACGGCGGAGATGATGTCCGGGTGCTCGGCGACGAAGGCGTCGACCATGCCACCGGTGAGCTTCTGGTTGCCGGCCACGTCGAGGATGTTCAGCGTGACGGGGGCGGACGGCTTGTCCGGCACCCCGGCGGGAGCAGCCGAGGCCCCGGGAGCCGTCGTCGTGTTGCCCGAGCTGGTGCTCGGGGCGGAGCACGCGGAGACGACGAGGCCGAGGGTGAGCACGCCGGCGGCGAGCTGGAGTCTCTTGGGATAGCGCATCTGGACATACCTTTCTTTTCCTGCAGACAGCGATGTCCGCAGGTGGGAAGACGGGTGGCATCGTTGCCGCCCACCAAAGGTGACTGCTGGTTGTTCTACGGAGTGCTAGCTGCTGGACTCGCGGCTGGCACGGAGGTGGAGTTCCTGATGATGAGCTCGACAGGAACCTCGGATCGGGTGGTCACGTCGACCGCACCCTCGAGGCGCTCGACCAGGAGGTCGACGCCGCGGCGGCCCAGGCCCGCGAGCGGGATCTGGATCGTCGTGAGGGCCGGGGAGACGAGGGAGGCGACAGGGACGTCGTCGAAGCCCACGACGGACATGTCGTCGGGGACGGAGATACCCCGTTGACGGAGCCGGTCGATGATGCCCAGCGCCATGAGGTCGTTGTAGGCGATGACTGCGGTCGCGCTGCTCGCGACCGCGATGTCCGCGGCAGGGTAGCCGCCGGAGAAGTAGGGACGGAAGTTGCCGAGCTGGACAACGGTGAGGTCGGGGAACTGCTCAGCGACAGCCACCATCCCCTTGCGCCGCTCCTCACCGGACCACGAGTGGACGGGTCCGCTCGCGTAGGCGATCGTGCGGTGCCCGAGGGCTCGCAGGTGGCTGACCGCCTGGAGGACCCCGTCGGCGTTGTCGATCGTGATGGAGGGGATGTCCCCGACCTCACGATTGAGCATGACGACGGTCTTGCCTGCCGTGGCGTCGAGGATGTCCTGGCTCGGCGCCCGGGGTGAGGCGAGAATGATGCCGTCGACCTGGGTGGCGAGGTTGCCGATGAGCTCGATCTCCTGCGCGGGGTCCTCGTCGGAGTCCGCGACGAAGACGGCGTAGCCGGCCGCCCGCGCCCTGCTCTGCACGCCCTTGGTCACCGAGGCGAAGAAGGGATTCTCCAGGTCGGGGATCAGGAGTCCAAGATTGTTCGTCTTGCCCACGCGCAGTCCCCGAGCAGCCGGGTTGGGACGGTAGTCCAGCTCCCGGGCTGCGTCGATCACTCGTTGCCGGGTGACCTCGTTGACCATGTCCGGGGCAGACAGGGCACGGGAGACGGTCGAGATAGACACCCGTGCCATCGCGGCTACGTCACGCACTGTTGCCATCGGTCCTGTTGCCATGGGTCCACCTCCTCGTCTCGGGCCTGTCTCGGGACTTGCGAGCTGCGTCTGGGACGCAGCCTCGACGCCTGAGCGACCTGGACCACCCGGGATCACCGGGTATGACCCACGCCACACTGCGCCGTCGGGAACAGTCTGCAAACGATTGTGGTCATCCGTCAAGTCGACGATGCGGATTCGTTATAGACCACGTGCGACTGCGACCACTCCGCGATATTTCAGGGTTGCGCTCGCGGCCAGACCCGTGCACCATGAACTGCAAACGATCGCAGTCTGTTTCAACGAGGAGGCGGACTTGACTGCACAGCACGTGACAGAATTCCCCACAGCGGGATCTGCACAGACCACCCTGACCACCACGACCACCACCACGACCCGAGCCGGCGACCCCGAGCACTGGACGCTCCACCCGGACCGGGCGCTGCCCGCCGACCCGGTCACCAGGCCGCTCGCGCGGGAGATCTATGCCGCGACGAAGGACCTCCCGATCGTCTCGATGCACGGCCACGTCGATGCCCAGGTGCTCGACGAGAACCCGCTCTTCGGCGACCCGACCGAGCTGCTGATCATCCCCGACCACTACCTCGTGCGGATGATCGTGTCCCAGGGCACGAGCCCCGACGGCGTCGCCCACATGGGCGGCGCACCGCTCGATCCCGCGAGCCCGATCACCCCCCGCACGGACCACCGCGCGATCTGGCGAACCTTCTGCGAGAACTGGCACCTGTTCCGCGGCACCCCCACCAGGTACTGGATGGAGCACGAGCTCGTCGAGGTCTTCGGCGTGCACCAGCGCCCCAGCGCCGAGACCGCCGACGCGATCTACGACCACCTCTCCGAGGTCCTGACCACGGACGCCTACCGGCCGCGAGCGCTCTTCGACCGCTTCAACATCGAGGTCCTGGCCACGACCGACTCGGCCAGCAGCGACCTCGCCCACCACGCGAGCCTCGCCGCCCAGGGCTGGGGCGACAAGGTCGTGCCGACCTTCCGGCCCGACCCGCTGCTCCACCTCGACCACGCCGGCTGGGCCGCCGACATCGCCGCGCTCGGTGCGGCGTCGGGCATCGACGTCGTCTCCTATGCGACGTTCCTGGCGGCCCTGCGCCAGCGTCGCCAGGCCTTCATCGCGGCCGGCGCGCGGGCCACCGACCACGGTCACCTGCTCGCCGACACCACCCCGCTGTCCGACGCCGAAGCGAGCCGGATCTTCGACCTCGCCCTGGGAGGGGCGCCCGTCGACGCGGTCGCGGCGCAGGCGTTCAGCGGTCACATGCTCTTCCAGATGGCGGCCATGTCCGCCGAGGACGGGCTCGTCATGCAGCTGCACCCCGGGGTGCTGCGCAACCACGACCGGGCCATGCTGGGGACCTTCGGCGCGGACAAGGGATACGACGTGCCGGTCGCGGTCGAGTACACGCGGGCGCTGCGCCCGCTGCTCGAGGCGTTCGGCCATCACCCCGGCTTCCGGATCATCGTGTTCACGATCGACGAGACCGTGTACTCCCGCGAGCTCGCCCCGATGGCAGGGGTCTACCCGGCCATGAAGCTCGGTGCGCCGTGGTGGTTCCTCGACTCCCCCGACGGCATGCGCCGCTTCCGGGACACCGCGACCGAGACCGCCGGCTTCTACAACACGACCGGTTTTGTCGACGACACCCGGGCCTTCGCCTCGATCCCGGCCCGGCACGACCTCTCCCGCCGAATCGACGCCGGATACCTGGCCCGACTGGTCGCCGAGCACCGCCTCGACCTCGACGAAGCCGTCGAGACCGCGGTCGACCTCGCCTACAACCTGCCGCTCGCCGCGTACGCACCACGCGCCCTCTCTACTCCTGGATCGGAACCCCATGTTGATCACTGACGTGAGCGTCGTCGTCACCAGCCCCGGGCGGAACTTCGTCACGCTCAAGATCACCACCTCCGACGGCGTCGTCGGGCTGGGTGACGCGACCGTCAACGGACGGGAGCTCGCCGTCGCGAGCTACCTGACCGACCACGTCGCCGCACTGCTCATCGGCCGCGAGGCGAACAACATCGAAGACACCTGGCAGTACCTCTATCGCGGGGCGTACTGGCGCCGCGGGCCGATCACGATGGCCGCGATCGCCGCGGTCGACATGGCCCTGTGGGACATCAAGGCGAAGGTCGCCGGCCTGCCGCTCTACCAGCTGCTCGGTGGCGCGTCCCGGACCGGGGCGCTGGCCTACGGGCACGCCTCCGGCTCGGACATCCCGGCCCTCTTCGACTCGATCCGCAACCACCTCGAGCTCGGCTACAAGGCCATCCGGATCCAGACCGGCGTGCCGGGCCTGGGCCAGGTCTACGGCGTCGCCTCTGACCAGAAGCCCGGCGCGCGGTACGACTACGAGCCGGCCAAGCGCAACGTCGTCGACGGCCGCCCGCTCCCGGTCGAGGAGGCCTGGGACACCCGCGCCTACCTGCGCCATGTGCCGACCGTCTTCGAGGCCGTACGCAACGAGTTCGGTCCCGAGCTGCCGCTCCTGCACGACGGCCACCACCGGATGACCCCGATCCAGGCGGCCAAGCTCGGCAAGTCGCTCGAGCCCTACGACCTCTTCTGGCTCGAGGACTGCACCCCCGGCGAGGACCAGGACGCCCTGCGCCTGGTCCGTCAGCACACCACGACGCCGATCGCGATCGGCGAGGTGTTCAACTCCGTCTTCGACTACCAGACGCTCATCACCGAGCGCCTCATCGACTACGTGCGGTCCGCCGTCACGCACACCGGTGGCGTGACGGCGATGAAGAAGCTGCTCGACTTCGCCGCGGTCTACGGCATCAAGTCCGGCATGCACGGGCCGACCGACATCTCCCCCGTCGGGATGGCCGCCGCGCTGCACATCGACATGGCCATCCACAACTTCGGCATCCAGGAGTACATGCAGCACTCCGCCGAGACCCTCGAGGTGTTCCGGACGAGCTACACCTTCACCGGCGGGCTGCTGCACCCGGGCGAGAACCCCGGGCTGGGCGTGGACCTCGACGAGGACGCCGCGGCAACATTCGAGTACACGCCGGCGTACCTGCCGGTCAACCGGTTGCAGGACGGGACCGTGCACGACTGGTAGACCCCGGGAGGGCGAGGGCGCAAGGAGGGGACGCGAGCGTTTGTCCTCTCCCTGCGCCCTCGCCCTTGTTGTAGGTCCGACGGGCACTTGTAGGTCCGACGGGCACTCGTAGGTCCGACGGGCATTCGCGCAATCGTTTGCACAATGGCGGTCCGGGAAGTGCGCTTGCGACACCCGTGCTCGTCCTACGCTCCGCCATTCCGCTGAGAATCTCGATGTCCCAGACTATTGCGCCTGTGCGCAAACGTTTGTACAGTCGGGGTGTCCAGTCCTGCAGTGACGCTTCGTCACCGCGTAGGACCCGCCGTCACGAAGTGGAAATCATGCGATCAAAGACGATCTTCATGCCCGCACTCTCGGTCACCGTCCTCAGCCTCCTCGTCGCCGGGTGCACAGCCCCGTCCAGCCCCACAGAACCAAAAGCGACCGACGGCACCTCGTCGAGCGCCAGCTCGTCCAGCGGCCCCATCGCGATCAACATCCTCGATGTCGGCGGCGCCCAACGGGTGACCGAGCGCATCGTGGACAACTTCATCGCCGAGCACCCCGACGTCATCTCGTCGGTGACCTGGGAGACGGGTGGAGCGCCCGACATCGTCGGGACCATCAAGCCGCAGGTCGACTCCGGCCAGCTCTCGATCGACGTCGTCCTGACCGGGAGCGACGGCCTCGCCGCGGGCGTCTCCCAGGACCTGTGGATCCCGATCGCGACCGACTACGCCGACCAGCTGAGCAACCAGTCCGGCTACCTCGACTCCGCGCGCAAGCAGCAAGAGCTCGCCGACGGCTTCGGCGTGCTGTACAGCTACACCCCGAACGGGCCGCTCGTCTGGTACAACTCAGCGACCATCACCGGCGCCGACATCCCCACCAGCCCGCAGGACGTGCTCGACTGGGCGAAGGCCCACCCGGGCGAGTTCGGCTATGCCCGTCCGGCAAACTCCGGCCCCGGCCGCACCTGGCTGCAGGGCCTGCCCTACGCCCTCGGTGACGACGACCCCTCCGACCCGGTCGACGGGTGGGACAAGACCTGGGCGTACCTCAAGGAGCTCAACCAGTACGTGGGCACCTACCCGACCGGGACCGGCCAGGTAGTCAGCAACATCGCCGACGGCTCGTGGTCCATGACCCCCATCTCCCTCGGCTGGGACATCGAGTCCCGAAGCGACGGGCGGATCCCGGACGGGATCGAGATCGCAACCTTCGACGACTTCACCTGGGTCGGAGACGGGTTCTACTTTGCGATCCCGCGCGGGGCGTCCGCCGACCGTGTCGAGAAGATCGTCGAGCTCATCGAGTACTCCCTCGCACCGGAGAACAACGCGCACGCCTTCGACTTCGGGTACATCTACCCCGGCCCGGCCATCAAGAGCGCCACCCTGGACCTCGCCTCCGAGGAGACCCAGGCGCTCATCTCCGAGTTCGCCCGGCCCGAGCTCGACGCCCTGATCGCGAGCGTTCCGGTCGAGACGCAGCTCAACTCGGACAACCTCGTCAAGGCCTTCGACATCTGGGACCGCGAGATCGGCTCCGGCAAGTACTGACCTCCACCTGTCTAGACACCGCCGTAAAGGAAGAATCATGAACAGCCCCACCCACACATTCATCGTCGACCAGCTCAGCGCGCACGTCTACCCGGACGTGGAAGGGCTGGGCGAGGCCGCAGCCGCGGCGTTCGCCCAGGCGATCCGTGACGCCGTCGCCGACCACGGCAGCGCCCGTGCCGTCGTGGCGACCGGCAACTCCCAGTACCCGATCATGGCCGCCCTCTCCCAGCACGACCTGCCGTGGGACGTCGTGACCGTGTTCCACCTCGACGAGTACGTCGGGATCGACGCCAACCACACCGCGAGCTTCCGCAAGTGGATCCGCGAGCGCGTCGAGGAACGCTTCCACCCGGCCCAGGTCAACTACATCGACGGCGACGCGCCCGACGCCGAGGCGGAGGCCGCCCGCTACGACGCACTGCTCCGCGAGGCCCCCCTCGACGTGATCGCCATGGGGATCGGGGAGAACGGGCACATCGCGTTCAACGAACCCCATCTTGCACTCTTCGACGACCCCCAGTGGGTACGCGTGGTCGACCTCGATGACACGTCTCGTCAGCAGCAGGTCAACGAAGGGCACTTCCCCACCTTCGACGACGTCCCCCGGCAGGCCCTCTCCGTCACGGTCCCGGCGCTGCTGTCCGCAGGGACGCTCGTCGTCTCCGTGCCCGAGAAGCGCAAGGCCGCGGCCGTCTCGGCGACGCTGCGCGAGGACGTGAGCACCGCGGTGCCGGCCACGGCGCTGCGCAACCACTCCCGCGCGTTCCTCCTGCTCGAGCCCGAGTCCTACAGCGACTACGCGGCGACGCTCGCATCGCCCGTGCAGTGATGTAACGACCGCTCACCGTCCGCACCCGACCCCTGAGGTGAAATGACACTCCACGCCCTGACTGCGGACCGCATCGTGACCGGCGACCCGCTGCGCCGCGCGGGCGCGGCGCTCGTCGACCATGTCGTCCTGACCGACCACGCGGTCGTGGTCGACGGCGCCCGGATCGTCGACGTCTGCGCCCGGGCGGACCTTCCGGCCGGCGTGCGCCGCACCGACTTCCCGGGGGCGACCATCGCCCCCGGGCTCGTCGACCTGCACATGCACGGGATGTCCGGGCAGTCCTTCGAGGAGGCCACCGCCGCCGAGCTGACCAGCATGCGCGCTGATCTTGCGGCGCGGGGCGTCACGTCGGTCGTGCCGACCTTCATCACCCGGCCCTTCAACGAGCTCCTCGCGGCCCTCGACCGCATCCGTCCCGCAGTCGAGGGCTCACCGACCCAGCCGCCCGGGTGCCGCCTGCTCGGCGTGCACCTCGAAGGCCCCTATCTGTCCCCGCACCAACGCGGCGCCCACCCGCAGGCGCTCCTGCGGGAACCGTCCGCCGCGGACCTCGATGCGCTACGCGCCTTCCGCAGCGTCCTGCGGATCGTGACGATCGCGCCCGAGCTCCCCGGTGCGGCCGACTTCATCCGGGAGATCACCTCGTGGGGCGTCGTCGCCTCCGTGGGCCACAGCGAAGCCGGGCGCGACGACGTCGCAGCCGCCCGCGAGGCCGGCGCCTCCCACTTCACCCACCTGTGGAGCGGGCAGAGCAGCGTGCACCGGCTCAACCGGCACCGCGTCCCCGGCCTGCTCGAGGTCGCGCTGTCCCAGACCGGCATGACCGCGGAGGTGATCGCCGACGGCCCGCACCTGCCGCCGGAGCTCCTCGAGATCGCTCGCAAGTGCTTCGGCGACAACCTGTGCATCGTCTCCGACGCGGTCGACGGCGCCGGGCTGCCCGAGGGCACGGTCTTCGGCGGGGACGCCTTGCCGCGCAAGGTCGAGGGCGGCGTCGCCGTCGTCATCGGCGACGACTGCTTCGGTGGGAGCACGACCCTGCTCCCACAGATGATCACCCGCGTCGTGTCCGACCTGGGGTGGCCGCTCGCCGAGGCGTGGGCCATGGGATCCACCACGCCCGCCCGCGTCCTGGGGATGAGTGACCGCATCGGGGCGCTGACCGGCGGCGCCCTCGCGGACCTCGTCGTCCTCGACCCCGCTCCCCGCAAGGGCAACGCGGGCCCCGTTGCCGTCGCGGCGACGATGATCGGCGGCGACTGGATACATGGCAAACCCGACGACGCGTGACATCATGACGACACCATGAATGAGCGAGCCGACATGACCATCCCAGGAGCTCCGCACGTCCCGAGAACACCGGGAACTCCGGGGACGAGTGCTGGGCCCGCGACGCTCAGGGACATCGCCGAGATCACCGGACTGTCCATCTCGACCGTCTCCCGCGCGCTCGCCGGCTCGACCCGGATCAGCCTCGCGACGCGGACGATCGTCCAAGGGGTCGCCGACTCGATGGGCTACCAGCCCAATGCTGCCGCGAAGTCCCTGCGTGCGGGCCGTCGCGGGATGCTCGGCGTCGTCGTCCCGGACATCGCCAACCCCTTCTTCCCGCCGGTCATCAAGGGCGCCCAGGCCTGCGCGACCCAGCACGGGGTGGGCGTCATCCTGTCCGAGAGCGACGAGCAGCCGGCCGAGGAGCTGCGCCGGATCGCCGACATGTCACGCCTGGTCGACGGCATGATCATCGTCTCCCCGAGGTCGACCGATGAAGAGCTGCGCGCGGTCTGCTCCTCGGTCCCCACGGTCCTGGTCAACCGAGAGATCACCGGCTTCAACTCGGTCGCGATCGCCGAGGACACCGGCATGGGCCAGGCCGTCGCCCACCTCGCCGCGCTCGGCCACTCCACGATCTGCTATCTGGGCGGTCCGGCCAGGTCCTGGTCCGCCCAGGAGCGTCGGTCCGCGGTCCGGGACGCATGCACCGCGCGCGGGGTCGCCCTCGTCGAGCTTGGCCCCTTCGAACCACAGCTGCAGTCGGGAGCCCGCGCGGGCGACGACATCGTGGCGGCCGGGTACGACGCCGTGATCGCCTATGACGACCTCATCGCGCTCGGGCTCGTGGCGCGCCTGCGAGAGCTCGACGTGCCGGTGGGCGGCGTCGTCGGACACGGCGGCGTCGCCGTCGTCGGCGTGGACAACTCCCTCATGTCCGAGATGTCTTACCCCCCGCTGACCTCCGTGCAGGTGCCGGGCCAGGAGATCGGCGAGGCCGCGGTCCGGCTCCTGCTGGACATGATCGACGCGCCCCAGCGCCCGGCCCAGCGGCTACGCTTCGCCAGCCGCCTGATCGGCCGCAGCTCCACCTGAGCCTGGTCCGGGATGCGTCCTGGTCACCGTCGACCTGCCCGCTGCGGTCGCGCCGCCCCCCTCGGCGGACAAGCCGATCAGGTCACGGTCCCCAGCTGCCACGGGATGAACTCGTCCTGGCCAAGATCGAGGTCCTCGGACACCGTCACCTTCCCGGAGGCCACCGCGAGGATCTCGGCGAAGATCTCCCGGCCGACCTCTTCGATGGTCGCGGAGCCGTCCACGATCCGCCCGCAGTTGATGTCGATGTCCTCGGCCTGTCGGGCGAAGAGCTCGGAGTTGGTCGCCAGCTTGATCGACGGCGTCGGCTTGGCCCCCAGGACCGAGCCGCGCCCGGTCGTGAAGCACACGACGGTCGCCCCGCCGGCGATCAGCCCGGTGACCGAGACCGGGTCGTAGCCGGGGGTGTCCATGAAGGAGAAGCCCTTCGCGGTGATCGGCTCGGCGTACTCGTACACCTCGACCAGATCCGCCTGGCCGCCCTTGGCGACCGCGCCGAGGGACTTCTCCAGGATCGTGGTGAGCCCACCGGCCTTGTTCCCGGGCGAGGGGTTGTTGTCGAGCGAGCCCCCGCCGTCGGCCGCGTACTTCTGCCACCAGTCGATCCGGCGCAGCAGCTTGCGGCCGACCTCCTCGGTCACCGCGCGCCGGGTGAGCAGGTGCTCGGCCCCGAAGACCTCGGGGGTCTCGGCGAGCACGGACGCCCCGCCGTAGGAGACGAGGAGGTCGGAGGCGAAGCCGAGGGCGGGGTTCGCGGTGATCCCGGAGTAGCCGTCCGAGCCGCCGCAGTTGAGCCCGAGCACGAGCTCTCCGACGTCGCAGGTCTCTCGGCGGCGGCTGTTGATCTCGGGCAGCATCCCGCGGATCGCGGCGACCCCCTGGCGCACGGTCGCGCGGATACCCCCGGACTCCTGGATCGTCAGGTGCTCCAGGACCGTGTCCGGGGAGAGGTCCAGGCCGTCGATCAGCGAGCCGACCGCGATCATCTCGCAGCCGAGCCCGACGACGAGGATCCCGGCGAAGTTCGGGTGCTCGGCGTAACCCTTGAGCGTCCGCACGAGCATCCGCGCGCCCTCGCTGACCGGCACCAGCCCGCAGCCGGAGGAATGCGTCAGTGCCATGACGCCGTCGATGTCATCAAACTCGTCCAGGACCGGGCCGCGGAACTGGTCGGCGATCATCTTGGCGGTGCTCGCCGAACAGTTGACCGAGGTGAGGATGCCGATGTAGTTGCGGGTGCCTACCCGTCCGTTCGCCCGGCGGTAGCCCTGGAAGGTCGGCCGGGGGCCCGCCGGAGCGGTGAGCTCGTGGTGCACGGTCGCGAACTCGTGCTCACGCTCGGCGAGGTCCATCCCGAGGTTGTGGGAGTGGACGTGCTCGCCCGCGACGATGTCGCGGGTCGCCACCCCTATCGACTGCCCGTACTTGCGCACCTGCGTGCCGGTCGTGATCGACCGCATGGCGACCTTGTGCCCGCGCGGGATGCCGGGCAGGTCGCGGATGGTGACCGCGACGTCGTCGCTCGGGAGCAGCAGAAGGGCGGCTCCGGCAGGGACGCCGGGGGCGAGGTCTGTGGGGGTGAGCTCGGGGGACATGAGGGTCCTCGATCAGGTTGGGCGAGAGCGTGCGGAAACGTTTACATGCTAGCGTCTTCAGGGGAGACAGACCAGTCCCGGAGCACATTCGGACCCGGACCCCTGACCCGCGCACCCAGACCAGAAGCGAGGATCCGATGGCTTCCTTGACCGACCGCCCACCCGCGTCGGGAGTCGTCCGCGCCCCGTCCAAGCCCGCCACCATCAAAGACGTGGCCGCCGCCGCCGCCGTCTCGATCGCGACCGTCTCGCGCGCGCTCAACGGCGGCGAACGGGTGCTCCCCGAGACTGTTGCGCGGGTCCGCGCGGTGGCCCTCGCTCTCGGGTACACGCCGTCGCGCACGGCCCGCGGCCTGGTCACCGGCCGCTCGGCGAATGTCGGCGTCATCCTGCCCGACGTCACCAACCCCTTCTTCGCCCCGCTGCTCGCCGCGATCGAGTCGGCCGCGCAAGCCCAGGATCACGGCGTGCTCATCGGCGACTCCCGCGAGGACCCCGCCGCCGAGCTGCGCATCGCGCGCCGCATGACGAGCCAGGCCGACGGCATCATCCTCGTCTCCTCCCGCCTGCCCGACGACGAGATCCGCGCCCTCGCCGCCCGGGTCCCGGTGGTCCTGGCCAACCGCCAGCTGGCCGGGCTGGACAGCGCCGTGATCGATGTCGCCCCCGGATTCACCGGCGCGATCGAGCACCTCGCCGCGCTCGGGCACACCCGCGTGCTCTACCTCGCCGGCCCGGCCGGCTCCTGGTCCGGCCAGGCCAAGGAACGCGCCCTGCACGACGCCGCAGCAGCCTCCGGCATCATGCTCACGACCTGGGGACCGCACCGCCCCACCTTCGACGGTGGCCGCCAGGTGGCCGACCGTGTCCTGGCCTCCGGCTACGGCGCCGTCATCTGCTACGACGACCTGATGGCCCTCGGCCTGCAGTCCCGCTGCGCCGACCGGGGCGTGGACGTGCCCGGGGAGCTGAGCATCATCGGCTGCGACGACGCCCTGCCCGACGGGATGGCTCGGCCCGCGCTGACGACAATCGAGGGCCGCTCGGACGAGCTCGGCCAGCTCGCCGCGGACCTGCTCCTGGACCGGATGGCCAGGCTCACGGACCCACCCCAGTCCCGGACCGTCACGTCCCGCCTGATCATCCGAGCCTCCACCGCCCCAACCCCCCACAAACTCCGCTGAGAGGAGGGCAGGTGGAGATGGGTGGGGTCAGGACCAGGTGAACAGTTCTTGCGAGGCGGTCACGTCGGCGGAGTCCACGGCCGTGATGACGTCCGGGGTCGCGCCGAGGGCGACGACGGGGCACACCGAGGACCTGCCGCCGCGCTCGATCTCGGTCGGGTCCCAGGTGATGAGCACGTCCCCCTGGGTGACCGCGTCGCCCTGGGCGACGTGCAGCGTGAACCCGGCGCCGTCGAGCTGGACGGTGTTGATGCCGAGGTGGACCAGGATGGCACGGCCGTCCGGGACCTTCACGACAAAGGCGTGCGGGTGAAGCTTGACGATCGTGCCGCTCACCGGCGCGACCACCTGGCGGCCGAGCTCGGCGTCGGGCAAGATCGCCAGCCCGGGGCCGACGAGCCCTGCCGCGAAGACCGGGTCGTCCACCCCGGAGATGTCCACCGTCTTGCCCGCCACGGGGGCGAGCACCGACAGCGGGACCGCGCTCACCGGAGGTCCTCGATGTCAGAGGCGATGTTGTCGGCCTCCGGGCCGACGATGACCTGGATCGCATTGCCAGAGTGCACGACCGCGACGGCGCCCGCCCTGGTCAGGGCCGCGTCGTCGACCAGGCTCGGATCCTCGACCTCGACCCGCAGGCGGGTGATGCAGGGCTCCAGGTCGAGAATGTTCTCGTCGCCTCCGAGCGCCGCGAGGATCTGCGCTGCCATGCTCATGGTGTGCTCCTTGTACTCGTGCACCGGCCGTGACCGGGACATCTCACGGTCCACGCGGGACGCGCAGGCCGGCCAAACGTTGGGGTGAGGGTCACATGAGGTCGGCGAGCTCGGAGGCGATCGTGTCGACCTCCGGACCCACGACGACCTGGACCACGCGGCCGTTCATCATCACGCCGAAGGCGCCGGCGGCACGCAGTGCCGCTACGTCGACCAGATCGGGGTCTTTGACGACCGATCTCAGCCGGGTGGTGCACGGGTCGATCTCGACGATGTTGTCAACACCTCCCAGTGCGGCCAGGATGGCGGCGGCCCGTTCGTTGTCGGTGGTTGTCATGCGGGACTTCCTCTCTGAAGTCGCTGGGTGTTCGTCGGCTTGTCGTGGACGACGCCGGGTCGGGCGATGGGTCTGGGACTGATGCTGGGTGACGCGCTCAGGCGCGGCTCGGGCGGGGAACGAGGAGCGGACGCGCCTCGCGCAGCGGCACGAACACGGAGTAGCGGTCCCCCCGGTACGTCGACTTGGAGAGCATGAGGGCGACCTGACCGGCGAAGGTGCGCCGTTGGGTGCGCATGACTGCCCGTGGGCCGTCGAGCCCGAGCAGCTCGGCCTCGACGGGCGTCGCTTCCGCTGCGGTGAGCGTGTCCTCGCCCCAGGTCGGGGCCAGTCCGTGGTCGCGCAGCGCCGCGTACAGGCTCTCGGGCACGCCGTCGTCGAGAAGGTCGGGGATCAGCGCGACTGGGATCCACGAGTGCTCGAGCCCCATGGGCCGACCGTCGGCGGTGCGCAGCCGCACCACGTGGTGCATCGCCGCCCCCTCGTCCACCCCCAGCTCGGCCGCGACACGGGCCGTGGCCGGCGCCTGCTCGAACTCCAGGACCCGGGTCCCAGGGTCGAGGCCGCGTCGTCGGGCCTCCTCACCGAAGGTCGTCAGACGCATCTCGAAGTCCGCGTAGTGGCGGGCGACGAAGGTACCGCGGCCCTGCTCGCGCACCAGGGCCCCTTCGGCGACGAGGGCGTCGAGAGCCTGTCGGACGGTCATCCGCGAGACGCTGAAGCGTTCAGTGAGCGTCCGTTCGGAAGGAACCGGGTCTCCGGCCTCGAGCTCGGTCGTGATGAGCTCCGTGAGATAGGCGCGTACCGCGAGGTATTTGTGGGCGTGGGCGTCCCCAGCCTGCGACTCAGCCATGACTCACCTCCTCTGATCTGATGGATGCTCTGATGGATTTCGGTGTAACGCTTGACACATCATCAGGTCTAGACCACTGTGTTGGCAAGTGGTCCAGACAACTTCGTCACATGCGAGGGTGGACGGAGCATCTGCGACTCGACTGACCAATGATGGCCTACGCGTCGTGCACATCCTCGAAGCACCATCACTACCGGACGCGCGCCCGCGACGACGCGGGCGGCGTCCGAGAACCCAAGGAGTGCTATGTCTACGGTCGCCAAGACCAAGAAGGTGAAAAAGCCGATTCCCGGCTTCGCCCAGATGCAGAGGGTCGGACGATCCCTCATGCTCCCCATCGCGTCGCTGCCTGCAGCCGCGCTGCTGCTGCGCCTCGGGCAGGCAGACATGCTCGGAGCCGACGGCCTCTCCGCGAAGATCTCGTGGATGCAACCCGTCGCCGACGTGTTCGCCGCGGCCGGCGACGCGCTGTTCGCGAACCTCGCCATGCTCTTCGCGCTCGGCGTCGCGGTCGGCTACGCCAAGAAGTCAGACGGTTCGACGGCCCTGGCCGCGCTCATCGGCTACCTCGTCTTCAAGGGCGTCTCCGACACACTCTCGCCCTACGTGCTCGGCAAGCCCGCCGAGGGCGAGACACAGGCGCTCATCAACTACGGCGTCCTCGGGGGCATCGTCATCGGCCTGACCGCGGCGCTGCTCTACCAGAAGTACCACCGCATCAAGCTGCCGCCCTACCTCGCCTTCTTCGGCGGTCGTCGCTTCGTGCCGATCGTCACGGCGGGCGCCGCTGTCCTCATCGCCGTCGTCGGAGCGTTCATCTACCCGGCCTTCGACGCCGCCTTCGGCGCCCTGGGCGACTGGGTGACCGGTTCGGCCGTCCTCGGTGGGTTCGTGTTTGGCACGCTCAACCGCCTGCTCGTCCCGCTCGGCCTGCACCACCTCCTCAACTCGATGCCGTGGTTCCAGTTCGGCGACTACACCGACGCCTCGGGCGGGGTCTGGCACGGTGATATCGCCCGCTTCCTGCACGGCGACCCCACCGCCGGCATCTTCCTCACCGGGTTCTTCCCGATCATGATGTTCGCGCTGCCTGCGGCGGCCCTGGCCATCGTGCACACCGCCCGGCCCGAGAACCGCAAGGTCATCGCCGGCATCATGGGCTCCGCCGCACTCGTCGCCTTCGTCACCGGCGTGACCGAGCCCCTCGAGTTCGCCTTCGTGTTTGTCGCCTACCCGCTGTACGCGATCCACGCAGTCCTCACGGGAACGGCGCTCGCGCTGGTCAACGCCCTCGAGCTGCGGTCCGGATTCGGGTTCTCGGCCGGTGCGATCGATTTCTTGCTCAACTGGCGCATCGCCGACCGGCCCATACTGATCATCCTCATCGGCCTCGGCTACGCGGTCCTGTACTACTTCCTCTTCCGCTTCGTCATCACCAAGTGGAACCTGCGTACCCCCGGGCGCGAAGAGGGCACGATGACTGTGGGCATCGACCCGACGGCTGACCCGGCGGACATCGCCGACGCCGAGGCCGACGCCAAGGCCGCGGCCCGCGCCGGACGCCGGAGCGCCGGAGGCGACAAGGTCACCGAAGAGAGCGCCTTGTGACCCGAGTGCTGACCGGCATTCCCGTCAGCCCTGGCCGGGTGGTCGGCGTCGTGCACACGATGCCGGCCCCCGTGCCGGAGCCCTCCGCGGCCCTGCGGGCCGCGGGGGCTGACACCGAGACGGCGGTCGCGCAGCTCGCGACCGCCGTCTCGGCGGTGCAGGCCGAGCTTCTCGCCCGGGCGAGCACGGTGACCGGGACCGCCGCCGAGGTCCTCACGATGACGGCGGCGATGGCTGGTGACAAGACGCTCATCAAGGACGCCACCCGGCGCGTGCGCGAGGAGGGGGCCACCCCCGCCCGTGCCGTGTGGGACGCCGCCGGCGTGCTGGCCGGTCAGCTCGAGGCGCTCGGCGGCATGATGGCCGAGCGCGCACGAGACGCCCGCGACGTGCGGGACCGTCTCGTGGCGTCCCTGCAGGGCAGGCCCTCGCCAGGCGTCCCATCCCCGGGGCATCCCTTCATCCTCGCGGCGGGCGATCTTGCACCCGCCGACACCGCCACCCTCGACCCCGAGCAGGTCGTCGGGATCGTCACGAGCGGCGGTGGCCCCACGTCCCACACCGCGATCCTCGCGCGCGCGCTGGGCATCCCGGCCGTGGTCGCCGTCTCCGGCGCAGAGGGTCTCGCCGACGGCGAGACGATCCTGCTCGACGGCGCACTCGGCATCGTGGAGATCTCACCCTCGCCCGAGGCCATCGCGCGCACCCGGGAGACGGCGGGTACGGTCCGCACCTTCGACGGGCACGGGCGCACGGCGGACGGGCACGACGTCGCGCTGCTCGCCAACGTGGCCGACCCCAAGGCCGCAGCCGCGGCCGTCGAGGCCGGAGCCGAGGGCGTCGGCCTCTTCCGGACCGAGTTCTGCTTCCTCGGACGCACCGAGGAGCCGTCGGTCACCGAGCAGGTCGCGGCATACCGGGGGGTCCTGGACGCCTTCCCGGGGCGCAAGGTCGTGGTGCGCACGCTCGACGCGGGCGCAGACAAGCCGCTGCCCTTTGTCACAGCCGACCACGAGCCCAACCCGGCCCTGGGGATCCGCGGGCTGCGCACCGCCGTCGGGCATCCGGAGGTCCTGGAGCGCCAGCTGGAGGCGATCGCGGCCGCCGCGGCGGCGACCGAGGCCGACGTGTGGGTCATGGCGCCCATGGTCGCCACCCCCGACGAGGCGGCCCACTTCGTCGAGCGGTGCGCCGCGCACGGGCTGAACCGTGCGGGGGTGATGATCGAGATCCCCGCCGCCGCCCTGCAGTCGCGGTTCATCCTCGCCCACGCGACGTTCGCCTCCCTCGGGACGAACGACCTCACGCAGTACACGATGGCGGCCGACCGGGAGCTCGCGGGTCTTGCCGAGCTGTCCACGGGATGGCAGCCGGCAGTCCTTGCCCTCGTCGAGGCGTCGTGCCTGGGCGGGGCGGTCAACGACCGGCCGGTGAGCGTGTGTGGGGAGGCCGCCGGGGATCCGGCGCTCGCTCCGGTGCTCGTCGGGCTCGGGGTGTCGTCCCTGTCCATGACGCCGCGTGCGCTCGCAGATGTCGCCGCGGTCCTGGCCGCGACGTCGTCGGAGGAGTGCGCACGCCTGGCCCGGCTCGCGCTCGACCAGCCGAGCGCGGCCGCGGCGCGAGCGGCCGTGCGAGCCGAGCTTCCGATCCTGGACGAGCTGGGGCTGTAGGACCCGGCAGCGCAGCGACGGCACGTCCCCCACGGTGGGGACGGGCCGTCGCTGTGGTCGCGGCGCGCGTGGTGCTACCGGATGGTCTCCTGGGCCAGGAACGCGGCGAGGGCGTCAACCGATGCCTGCGCGGCGTCGTCGTCCTTCTCCGTGCTGAGCACCACCTGCATCCCTGCGGCGACACCGAGCGTCATCACACCAAGAATCGAGTCGGCGTCGACCGGTTCCTCGTTGGGCACGGTGAGGGTCACAGATGCGGGCTGCTTGCTCGCCTCCTGGACGAACAAGGCGGCCGGGCGGGCGTGCAGCCCTTCGAGGATGGCGACGGTGACGGTGCGTTCCATGAAACATCTCCCGGGATCCGATCAAGGTGGACTAGACCATCGTAGTGGACTAGACCAATCAACGGCGGGTAGAAGGTCCCGTGTCCTGCGGTCCTGTCCGTGGCGTTGTCCATGGCCGCGATCCTCAGGGTCTGCACCTACAGTGGAGTGGTGTTCCACCGCGATGTCCGTCACTCCACAGACCTGTGCCCAGCAAACCGCCTCTGCCAGATCGGTCGATCCCCACGCCGACGAGGCCGCCGCGACGTCCACACCAGACACGCGACCGCACGCGGCCGGGTCGCAGTGTGCGTGACCGTCTTCACCGCCGCCCTCACGGGATGCAGCTCAGATCCTTCGCCGGCACCCGGCGCGACATCCGTGGCTGCAGACGGGGCCGTCACCGTGTCTGTGGTCATGAAGGACATGCGGTTTGAGCCCTCCGTGATCGAGGTCGAGCCGGGCACGCACGTCATCATCGAAGCCAAGAACGCCGACTCCATGCCGCACGACCTCGTCTTCGAGAACGACCTGTCGACCGACCTGCTCCCCCGGGACAAGTCCGCGACACTGGACCTGGGCGTGATCGAGGCGAACCTCGACGGCTGGTGCAGCGTGAGCGGGCACCGCGCAGCCGGGATGACGCTGACGATCGAGGTCACGGGCGGGGAGTAGGCGCGGAGTCACCTGCGTCGGAGGCGCCCCGATGGCGTATCGTCGAAACTGATCAGACGTACCGGCCCGCCGGTTTCCTGATCGACAGCACCCCGCCACCCGGCACCCCGGACGAGGCGCCGTACCCGGTCAGCGACAAGACGGCGCGTGGAGGGTACCCATGTCCTGGATCATTCTTGTCGTCTCCGGCGTCTTCGAGGCCGTCTGGGCCACCGCGCTCGGCCGCAGCGAAGGCCTCACCCGGCTCGCCCCGACCATCATCTTCGGCGCGGGCCTCGTGGTCTCCATGGCCGGTCTCGCCTACGCCATGCGCGAGCTGCCTACCGGGACGGCCTACGCCGTCTGGGTCGGCATCGGCGCGGTCGGGACCGTGACCTACGCGATGGCCACCGGCGCCGAGGCCGCCTCGCTCGTGCGGATCCTGCTGCTGCTCGGGATCGTGGCATGCGTCGTCGGGCTGAAGGTTATCGACTAGGTGTACTGACCGCGGACATTGGGGCGAGCCATGCCCACGCTTCTCTCGTCGACGCCGAATCCGGGATCGTGGCATGCGTCGTCGGGTTGAAGGTCATCGACCTAGGAAGCGTCGACGCGGCCGGTGAAGGCGAGAATCGCGTCGGCGAGCGCGCCGGGAGCTTCGAGAGCGACGTAGTGCCCGACGCCATCAAGCTGGACCGATTCGACGTCCCCCGTGACGACCTGGCTGAGGGTTCCAACAGTGAACGGTCCTCCGAATCCGCCGACCGCAAGTGCTGGAACGGTGAGCGGGCTCGATTCTGCAAGGGCCTTGAGGGCGTCTCCCTCGACGAGCATCGACTGGTAGAGCCCGATCGCACCACGCCACCCGTCCGTGCGGGAGTAGGTCCGCACGAACTCGTCGACATCGTCGCCGGTGATGGAACCACTCGCCACGGTCATGGACGGGAAGGCCCACTGTCCGAGGACCTCGCGCTCGCGTCCGGCGAAGAGCATTTCGGCGATTCCTGGGGAGGCGAGAACGCCGATGTGCCACGAGCCACCGTGGGTGATGTCGGCCAAGCCTTCGAGCCCGAAGCCGGCTAGACCCATCTCGGTCGCGGTGAAGCTGAGTAGATCGTCCGGGTGAGTTGCGGCGAGGCGGAATGCGGTTCCGCCGGAGATGTCCTGGGCGGCCAGGTGCACGGGTCCCACCCCGAGGGCTTGGATGAACTGGTGAAGATCCTCAGCGGCCACGGCACTGTCGAAACCCTCGGATGCGGTAGCGGAATCTCCGAAACCGCGCAGGTCGACGGCGAACACCTGGTGCGCTTCGGCCAGGAGCGGGATCAGCTTGTGGAACGCCCACCACGACTCGGGGAAGCCATGGACAAGCAGGATCGGGGTGCCTGCGGTCCCGGCCGAGACGTAGTGCAGGGTCGTGCCGTTCACGTCGACGTGGTGGTGATCCACGTCCGGGATGGTGGCGGGAGTGCCAGAAGTGCTCATGAGGTCATTCACTTTCTCTCTTGGATATGTGCCCTTGGACACACGCCCGATCGACAACCAGGTTGTCAGTCTAGCAATCAGACAACCCGGTTGTCTAGTGGTGGTGGACGGCTATCCTTGTCCCATGGACCACTCCCGAGGAGCCGAGCTGGCGAAGCTTCTTCTCAGCGGCTTCAACATCTTGGTCGATGAGGTCATAGTCGAACTCGAACGCCAGGGACATCCGGGAGTGACAGCCACGCATGAATTCGCCTTGCAGGCGATCGACAAGGGAGCCCAAAGCGCATCCGAGCTGGGGAGGAGTCTGAACGTCTCCAAGCAGGCCGCAGCGAAATCCATTGCCGCTCTCGAAGATCTCGGGTATCTCCAGCGTCACAGCGACCCGGTTGACGCCCGCCGGAAGACACTCATCGTCACGGCTCGAGGCTACGAAATGATGTCGGTAGGTGCGGAGGCGTTCGATCAACTCCGCAATCGCCTAGCGGAGCAGGTCGGCGCCGCCAGGCTTGAATCACTCGAGGAAGTGCTGAGATCACTCGCGGCGCCGTCCGACCAAGAGAGCACGTCACGACCTCGAGCAATCGCCGGGCTCGCCCCCTCTGACAGAACACCAGCGACAGATCGAGTGTCGAGGTAGCGGTTGGTGATCATCCCGGTCAGCGTTTCGCCGTGGTTACCAGGCCCAGACAGCGTCAACCAGGACCACGTGGCACATCCCGGTGCGATCGACGGCATATCGTGGGAGCGTAGAGGCGCTCTCGTTCGTTGACCTCCTGGGCAGCGAGGTCTGCAGCCGATCAGGTTTGATCAAGGGGCTCGGCCCCGAACAGGAGAATGATGACCGCGAAGACGTCCAGCCTGTCCGCGCACGGGCTCGTGGCCGGTTACGGAAGC
Source organism: Sanguibacter gelidistatuariae (assembly GCF_900096585.1). Lineage (GTDB taxonomy): Bacteria > Actinomycetota > Actinomycetes > Actinomycetales > Cellulomonadaceae > Sanguibacter > Sanguibacter gelidistatuariae. The sequence continues at coordinate 58,004 of NZ_FMYH01000007.1, read as the reverse complement.
ACACCGTCGATCAACGGGATCGACCTGCTGGTCTCCCCCAGCACCGGCGCGATCGGGATCATCGGCCGCTCCGGCGTCGGCAAGACGACCCTCATCAAGACGATGACCGGGGAGCTCAAGGCACGCGGCGGTCGAGTGAACTTCGACGGCGCGACCGTGGGACGCCTGGGCATGCGGGACAAGAAGCGCTTCGGGGTGGCGGTCCGGTCCGTCGCCCAGAACGGTTTCAGCGGTCTCGACGGGCGCCAGACCGTGGAGAAGGCGATCGAGGGTGAGCTGGCCAAGGCCCGCAAGGCCGGTCGTGCGACGGGTGCGAGCGCCGAGGGCGCGATCGCGGTGATGTTCCTCGAGCCGCGCTTCCTCAAGCGGACCATCTCGTCCCTCTCGGGCGGCGAGCGACAGCGCCTCGCACTGGCCGCGGCGCTGTCCACCCGCCCCGACATCCTCCTGCTCGACGAGCCGACGACCGCCCTCGACCAGTCCCTCAAGGACGCGGTGAGCCGGCGCCTGGCGGAGATCGTCGAGGAGAACAACATCGGTCTGCTCGTCGCCTCGCACGACCTCGACCTCATCAACCGACTGTGCCCCACCGTCCACGTGCTCGACGGCGGCACCTTCGTGGAGACCGGCAGCGTGCAGGAGCTGCTGAACACCCCCAAGCACGCCGTGACGCGCGAGCTTGCGCTGGTCTTCCCGGAGACCACGGGGACGTTCGCCTAGGCCTGCTCCGGTCACCGACCCTTCCAGCACACTCGGCCCGGCGTCCGTGGACGCCGGGCTGAGTCGTTTCCGCATGCGCCGGGCACACCCACTGACTGAACTTGCGGAAAGCGCTATCCTGATTCCGGCCACATGCGTTATCGTGGATTCTGTCAGCAACCCGCCTCCCCCAAGGAGCACCGTGCGCATCGCTCTCGCCGCGACCTGCCTCGCCGACGCCATGTTCCCCCAGGCCCCTCAGGCCACGGTGAGGCTGCTCGAACGCCTCGGCCACGAGGTCGTCTTCCCGCCCAGCCAGACCTGCTGCGGGCAGATGCACGTCAACACCGGGTACTTCAAAGACGCGCTGCCCATCATCAAGAACCACGTCGAGGCGTTCTCCCCGGTCCTGGACGACGAGTGGGACGCGATCGTCGTCCCCTCCGGCTCGTGCACCGGGTCCATCCGCCACCAGCAGGCGATGGTGTGCCGGCGCCTGGGCGAGGACAAGCTCGCAGCCACGGCCGAGGCCGTCGCCGCGAAGACCTACGAGCTCTCCGAGCTCCTCGTCGACGTGCTCGGGGTGACCGACGTCGGGGCGCACTTCCCGCACCGCGTCACCTACCACCCCACGTGTCACTCGCTGCGGATGCTGCACGTGGGCGACCGCCCCCTCCAGCTCCTGCGCGCGGTCGAGGGCATCGACCTCGTCGAGCTGGGCGACGCCGAGTCCTGCTGCGGATTCGGCGGCACCTTCGCGCTGAAGAACTCCGACACGTCGATCGCCATGCTCGGCGACAAGATGACCCACGTGAGGTCGACCGGCGCCGAGGTGCTCACCGCGGGGGACTACTCCTGCCTCATGCACATCGGTGGCGGGCTGACCCGGACCCGCGCCGGGGTGCGCACCATGCACCTCGCCGAGATCCTCGCGAGCACCCGCGCGGAGCCCGCGCAGCCCACGACCGTGGGTGACCCGACCGCCGATCGCTCGGCGACCACGATCGAGGTGAGCACCCGATGAGCACCTTCCTGGGCATGCCAAGCCTCGCGTCCCCGGCCGCCGGAGCGCCCCGGCCGGGCCCGGCGTCGGCCCAGCCCGATCCGGGGAACCCCACCCGTATCGGCGACGACGTCCCGCACCCCGACGCCCCGCTGCGCTGGGGCAAGACCTTTCCCGACGCCGCGCGCGCTGCCCTGGGCAACACCCAGCTGCGCCGCAATCTCGCCCACGCGACGTCGACCATCCGCGCCAAGCGCGCTGCCGTCGTGAACGAGGTGCCCGACTGGGAGGAGCTGCGCACGGCGGGATCGGACCTGAAGATCGCCGTCCTGGCCGACCTCCCGGCGCTGCTCGAGGAATTTGAGAAGAACTTCACCGCCCGCGGCGGCATCATCCACTGGGCGCGCGACGCGGCCGAGGCAAACCGCATCGTCACCGACCTGATCAAGGCCACCGGCGAGACCGAGGTGGTCAAGGTCAAGTCCATGGCCACCCAGGAGATTGGCCTCAACGAGGCCCTCGCCGCAGAAGGCATCGCGGCCTTCGAGACCGACCTCGCCGAGCTCATCGTCCAGCTCTCCGACGACATGCCCTCCCACATCCTCGTGCCCGCGATCCACCGCAACCGCTCCGAGATCCGCGAGATCTTCCTCGAGCGGATGGAGCACACCCCCGCCGGGATGACCGACGCCCCGCGCGAGCTCGCCATGGCCGCCCGGGCGCACCTGCGCCGCAAGTTCCTGGCCGCGAAGGTCGCGATCAGCGGCGCGAACTTCGCCGTCGCGAGCACCGGCACCCTGACCGTCGTGGAGTCCGAGGGGAACGGGCGCATGTGCCTCACCCTCCCCGAGACCCTCATCACGGTCATGGGCATCGAGAAGATCGTGCCGGACTTCGCAGACCTCGAGGTGTTCATGCAGCTGCTGCCACGGTCCTCGACCGGGGAGCGGATGAACCCGTACACGAGCCTGTGGACCGGGGTCACCCCCGGCGACGGACCGCAGAACGTCCACCTCGTCCTGCTCGACAACGGTCGCTCCAACGCCCTGGCCGACGACGTGGGCCGGGCCGCGCTCAAGTGCATCCGCTGCTCGGCGTGCCTGAACGTGTGCCCCGTCTACGAGCGGGTCGGCGGGCACGCCTATGGCTCGGTCTACCCCGGTCCGATCGGCGCGATCCTCACCCCCCAGCTCACCGGCTCGACCGGCCACTCCGACCCGAACAACACCCTGCCCTTCGCCTCGACCCTGTGCGGGGCGTGCTACGAGGTGTGCCCGGTCAAGATCGACATCCCGTCCCTGCTTGTGCACCTGCGCGCCCGCACGGTCGAGGAGGACAAGGCCCGCCACCACCCCACGGCCTGGGGCGCGGCGATGAAGGCGGCATCCTTCGTCATGGCCGACTCCAAGCGCTTCGCCACGGCTGAGAAGGGCACAGCCGCGCTGCGCCTGATGGCCGGCAAGAAGAAGCGGATCTCGTCCCTGCCCTTCCCCGGCTCGCTCTGGACCGGCGCGCGGGACATCCCCGCCCCGCCCAAGGAGACCTTCCGCCAGTGGTGGGCCAGGACGCACGACGACGGGGCGCCCGGCGCGAGGCCGACCTCCGCCCCTGCTCCGACGACCCCCGAGGACGCGTCATGAGCGCACGCAGCGACATCCTGCACCACATCCGTGTGGCGCTCGACGGCGTGACCGGCCACCAGGAGGCGCTCGCCCCGGTCGCCCGCGACTACCGCCGCACCGGCGACCACGCCCCCGGCTCCCCTGGCGCGATCGACCTGCTCGTCGATCGCCTCGAGGACTACAAGGCCCACGTGCACCGCGTGGTCACCGACGAGGCCGTCACGGCCCTGGTCGGCGAGATCCTCGGCACCCTCTTTGCCGAGTCCGCCGCCGCGAGCGCCCGGGGGCGGGCCGTCGTCGTGCCCGCGGGGCTGGCGAAGCACTGGGTGGACGGGCTGCCGTCCGGGACCGCGGTGCTCACCGACTCCCGCGAGGCGCCGATGACAGCGCTCGAGCTCGACGAGGTCGACGCCGTGGTCACTGCGGCCCGGGTGGCCATCGCCGACACCGGGACCATCGTGCTCGACGGCGCCGACGACCAGGGCCGCCGGATCATCACTCTCGTGCCCGACGTCCACGTGTGCGTCGTGCGCGCAGACCAGGTCACCGGCTCCGTGCCCGAGGGCGTGGCTGTCCTCGCCGAGCACCCCGAACGCCCCCAGACCTGGATCTCCGGCCCGAGCGCGACGAGCGACATCGAGCTCTCCCGCGTCGAGGGCGTGCACGGACCGCGCACGCTGCACGTCATCATCGTGGGCTGACCGCGCCGACCGTTGGCCACCGTCGGTTCTCGTCTGGGAGAATGACCGGGTGAGCCCCGACGCGCCAGACAGCCTCTTCGACCTCCCCGCGGGAACCCGGGTGCCCGTCACCCGAGTCGTGCTGCTCACCGGACCGTCCGGTTCGGGGAAGTCGAGCCTGGTCAGGCGGCTGGGCCTGGCCTCGCTCGCACTCGACGACTTCTACCACGACCACGACCACCCCGGCATGCCGCATCGCTTCGGCATCGCCGACTGGGACTCCCCCGACAGCTGGGACGCGACCGGCGCCCTCGCCGTCCTCATCGAGCTGTGCACAACCGGGCACGCGGACCTCCCGCTCTACGACATCCCCACGTCGCGACGCACCGGCACCACCCACGCGGACGTGACCGGCGAGCGGATCATCGTCGCCGAGGGGATCTTCGCCTCCGAGCTGGTGGCCGCCTGCCGCGCGGAAGGCATCCTCGCCGACGCCATCTGCGTGACCCGCCCGCGTCTGGTGACGTTCTGGTTCCGGCTCCTGCGGGACCTGGGCGAGTCCCGCAAACCACCGCTCACCCTCGTGCGGCGGGGTTGGGGCCTCATGCGCGACGAGCCGGCGTCCGTCCGGCGGTGGGTGTCTCAGGGCTGCCGGGCCGTCCGCGTCGCCCAGGCCGAGCGGGACGTCCGCGCGCTGCACGCATCAGTGACCCAGGCTTGACCACGCGCCTGGCCGCCGTGGGACGTTCGACCTGTGGGCAACGCTGTCCCGCCCGCTACGTTCAAGAGTGAGGACGAGGCGCCTGCAGTGTGGCGACGCCCGCCGTGCATCGCCGCAGCCGCACGCAGGAGTCACCATGGTCCAGCGCATGATCCTCAACCAGACCGCGTACTTCGGCCGGGGTGCGATCAAGGAGATTCCCGGGGCGCTCGTCGCCCAGTGTGCCACCAAGGCCCTGGTGGTCACCGGCCAGGTGCTTCTGGACACCGGGGTCGCCGCGAAGGTCACCGCCCTGCTCGACGCCGTCGGCTTCCCCTACGAGGTGTTCAGCGACGTCGAGCCGAACCCGCCGATCGAGAACGTCCGAGCCGGCGTCGATCGGTTCCTCTCCTCGGGGGCCGACGTGCTGCTGGCCATCGGGGGCGGCTCGCCGCAGGACACCTGCAAGGCGATCGGCATCGTCGCCGCGAACCCGGAGTTCGCCGACGTGCGCAGCCTCGAGGGCGTGGCCGCGACCGGGTGCCCCAGCGTCCCGATCATCGCAGTGCCCACGACGGCCGGCACCGCGGCCGAGGTGACGATCAACTTCGTCATCACCGACGCCCAGAACGCCCGCAAGTTCGTCTGCGTGGACCCGCACGCGATCCCGGTGATTGCCATCGTCGACGCGGACATGATGGACGGGATGCCGGCCGACCTCAAGGCCGCGACCGGGCTCGACGCCCTCACTCACGCGATCGAGGGCTACACGACCGTGGGCGCGTGGGAGCTGACCGACACCCTGCTCCTCAAGGCCATCGAGATCATCGCCCAGTCGCTGCCCGCCGCCGCGGCGGGCGACCCGGATGCCGTCGAGCGCATGGCACTGGGCCAGTACATGGCCGGGATGGGGTTCTCCAACGTGGGACTCGGCCTCGTGCACGCCATGGCGCACCCGCTCGGCGCGCAGTTCGGCACCCCGCACGGTGTGGCCAACGGCATCCTGCTCGCGACCGTCATGGAGTACAACGCCGAGCACACAGGCGAGAAGCTGCGCGACGTCGCCGTCGCGCTCGGCGTCCCGGAGGCGGCCTCCCTCTCCCTCGAGGCCGCCGGTAAGGCAGCGGTCGAGGCCGTGCGGGACCTCGCCCGCAGCCTCGGCAATCCCTCGAGCCTGCGTCAGGTGGGCGTCGGCGCCGAGGGCCTCGATGCCCTGACCGACGCCGCGCTGGCCGACGTGTGCGCGAGCGGCAACCCGCGCCCGGCCACCCGTGAGGACGTCCGCGCGCTGTACCGCTCGGTGTTCTGAGCCGGGCGGTCGCCGACTCTCTCGCGAGGACTGGCGCACCGTGCGCCTGACCGCGGCGGCAGTCAGCCGCAATGACGGACGCAATGACGCGCGCAATGACGACGGGCCCTCGACAGATCCAGGGCCCGTCGTCGTTGCGGTCAGGGTGCGGTCACACCGCCATCTTCTCGGCCACCCGATCACCATCGGTCGCAGCGCCAGCCGCGCCGGTCGCGCGCCTCGGCGTCGTCCCCGTTGACCCGGCCGGGGCGATCGCTCCCCCGCGGCGGCGCAGCAGCCGCATCGCATTGGCGATGACAACGAGCACCGAGACCTCGTGCACCAGCATCCCGAGGGACATCGTCACACCGCCCAGCACCACCCCCGTCAGCAGCAGCACGACGGTGACCAGCGCGATCGCGATGTTCTGGCGCATCGTCCACACCGTGCGTCGGGCCAGCCGGATCGCCTCGGGCAGCAGGAGCAGGTTGTCGCTCATGAGGGCGATGTCCGCGGTCTCGACCGCGACGGCCGACCCGGCCGCCCCCATCGCGACCCCGATGTCCGCGAGCGCCAGCGCCGGAGCGTCGTTGACGCCGTCGCCCACCATGGCGACGACGTGCCCCTGGCGCTGCAGCTCTTCGACAATGGCCAGCTTGTCCTCGGGCAGAAGGCTCGCCCGGACCTCGTCGACCCCGGTCGCCCGTGCAACCGCCTGCGCCACGAGCGGGGCGTCCCCGGTGAGCATGATGACCCGCTCAATCCCGCTGGCATGCAACCGCCGGACCATCTCGGCCGCGTCCGGGCGGATCTCGTCGGCGACGGCGATCACCCCGACCACCTCGTCGTCGACCGCGACGATCATCGCCGTGCGCCCGGCCGCGGTGAGCTCGGCGGACGCGGCGTCGGCGCCCGCGAGGTCGACGACCGCGAACTGGTCCAGCAGCGCGGCGTTGCCCACGAGCACGCGCCGTCCGCCGGTGTGCGCGACGATGCCCTTACCCGGGACGGACTCGGTGAGGTCGGCCAGCGCGGGCGCGTTGATCCCCGCGGCGGCTGCGGCGGCCAGGATCGGTCGCGCCAGAGGGTGCTCGGACCCGGACTCCGCCGCCGCTGCCCAGTAGAGGACCTCACTGCGCCCCGCGTCGATGCCCGACGCCGAGACGGCGGCGGCTACCGCAGATGCCCCGGCCTCGTGGTGGGCGGTACCCAGCACCACCACATCGGTGAGCACCGGACGGCCGCGTGTCAGCGTGCCGGTCTTGTCCACGGCGACGACCGTGACCTTCGCCGAGGTCTCCAGGTACTCCCCGCCCTTGATGAGGATTCCGTCCTTGGCCGCGCGCCCGATCCCCGCGACCACTGCCACCGGGATCGAGATAACCAGCGCACCCGGGCATCCGATGACCAGCAGCGTCAGCGCGAGCACCACGTCTTGGGTGGCCACGCCGAACACGACGGCGAGCAGGATGATCACGGGGGTGTACCAGGCGGAGAAGGAGTCGATGAACCGCGCGGCCTTCGCCTTGGCGTCCTGGGCGTCTTCGACGCGGTGGATGATCCGGGCCAGGGTGGTATCGGCGCCCACCCCGACCGCGCGGACCTGCAAGAACCCGCCATGGGAGACCGTCCCGGCGAAGACCTTGTCCCCGGCGACCTTCTCGACCGGGAGCGACTCCCCGGTGATCGACGCCTCGTCGAGCGCACCGGTGCCGGCAATGACCTCCCCGTCGACGGGGACCTTCGCTCCGTTCTTGACCAGGACCGTCTCCCCGACGGCAACCCCCGCGGCCGGCACCTCGACCTGGACGCCGTCGCGCAGGACGACCGCCGTGTCGGGCGCGACGGCGATGAGCTCGGCGAGCGCGGATCGCGTCTTGTTCAGGGTCGCAGTCTCGAGCGCATGCCCAACCGCGAAGAGGAACGTCACCGCGGCCGCCTCCCACCGCTCCCCGATGATCAGGGCCCCGATCGCCGCGATCGTCACGAGCAGATCGATCCCGACGACGCGCGCCATCGCCGCGCGGAACGCCTTCACCGCGATCGGGGTCCCGGCCACGACGGCCGCGCCCGACATCGCGATCGCGCCGACCATCTCGGCGTCGAACACCCCGGTAGCGGTCCGGGACGCGAGGATCAGCGCCCCGGACACCACAGGGATCTTCCATCCCTGCCACAGCCGCGCGATCCTCGTCATGGTCGATCCTCCGTCTGGTCAGGGCCCGTGGGTCCGTATTCTGAGTGTTTGGGTGGTGTGGCCGGCCGGCTCCAGGAGATCGCGGAGCCGTGCCGGTCGCACCGGTGAGCGCTCGTGCTGCGCTCGTCTTCGTCATGGGCTCACCCGGTGAGGCGGTCGCCCGTTGGGGCGCCCGCTACCCCCGGTGCGTCGCGCTCCGCGGCTAGAACGCCGATGCGGTCGCGGTGTAGCCCGCCTTGGCGACGGCGGCGATGAGGTCCTCGACGCTCACTGCGGCCGGGTCGTGGTCGATCTCGATCCGCGCAGACGCGAAGTGGACCTTGACGCCGGTCACTCCAGCCACGCGGCCGACCTGCTTCTCGATCTTCGCCACGCACGACGGGCAGGAGAAACCCTCGGCGCGCAGGGTGGTCCGCACGGTCGCAGTCACGGTCGCAGTGGTCGATGTGGCCGTCGCTGCGGCCGGGGTGGGAAGTCCAGTGGTAGTCATGGTCGTCCTCGTCTCTGATTCGTCCCACGAATGGTGGGGGGGTAATCACGACAGTAGGGGAGGCGACCAGCGCCGACCATGACGCAGATCAGTTAACGACAGACCTGCCCACCCTGCGCCATCAGCCCTCGGCAAGCGCGGCGAGGCGGTCCCGGTCGACGACTGCGGTCCACCCGCGCCCGGAGTCGATCACGCCGTCCTTGCGCAGCGCGCTCATGACCCGGGAGACGGACTCCGGCGTCGACCCGGTCATGCCCGCGAGGTCTCGGCGGGTCAACGGCAGGTGGATGAGCGTGCCGCGACCGTCGCCGAGGTCACGACCGAACTTGTCCGCCAGGCGCACGAGCCGCGCGGCGACCCGCTGCGCCACGGTCGCAGAGGAGACCTGCGCGACGTCGGACCGCGCCTGGGTGAGCAACGCGGCGGTGTCGTCGAGCGCACGCAGGGCCACCTGCGGGTAGTCCCCGAGCAGCTCCCGGAACGCCGCGGAGCCGATCCGCAGCGCGCACGTGGTGGACAGCGCCTGGACCGTCTCGGTGTGCCGCAGCTGGCCGAGGACCTGCAGGCCGCCGAACAGGTCACCGGGGGCGAGCAGGTCGACGACGATCTCCTGGCCGTCGGGCGTTCCCCGCCAGGCCTTGGCGCGCCCCGCGGCCATGACAAAGAGATGCTCGGCGGGGTCGCCCGCCCGGTAGAGGGCATCTCCGGTGGCCCAGGCAAGGGAGGTCATGCGCGCATCGATGCCGGTGAGCTCGTCGTCGGACAGCCCGGCGAAGAGCGGGACCCGCTGCAGCACGCGCATCCGGACCGGGGCGGGGCAGCTGTGCGGCTCCGCGCACGCCGCGCGCAACGGGATCTGGCGCCGCCCGGACGGGCCCGGTCGGGTCGGGTCACGCGGGTCGGGGGACATGACCCGAGCCTAGGCCCCATGCACGCGTCCTGGAGGACGCACGGCGAAGGGCCCCGGACCAGGTGGTCCGGGGCCCTTCGTCAACGCAGTCGGTCAGCCGAGTCGGATCACTCCGCGCCAGCGGTGGCCGCGAGGCCACCGGTCGGCGGCAGCTTGGTGATGTCCACCGGGCCGTCGCCGATCACGAGCGCCGCGGCGGCGGCGACCGGACCACTCTTGTGATCTTCCTTGGGGACCCCGCGGAAGGTGAACTCTCCGAGGATTCCCTCGCCCTCGGCGTCGACCAGGATCATCTGGCCGGCCTTGATGTCGCCGAAGAGGATCTTCTCCGAGAGCACGTCCTCGATCTCGCGCTGGATCGCACGACGCAGCGGACGCGCACCAAGAACCGGGTCGTAGCCCTTCTCGGCGAGGAGCGTCTTCGCGGCAGTCGACAGCTCGATGGCCATGTCCTTGTCCTGCAGACGGCCGTCCAGCTTCGCGATCATCAGGTCGACGATCTGGACGATCTCGTCCTGGGTCAGCTGCGGGAACACGATCGTGTCGTCCACGCGGTTGAGGAACTCGGGCCGGAAGTGCTGCTTGAGCTCCTCGTTGACCTTGGCCTTCATGCGCTCGTACGTCGTGCCCAGGTCGCCGCCGGCGTTGAAGCCGGTCTGCATCCCCTTGGCGATGTCACGGGTTCCAAGGTTCGTGGTCATGATGATCACGGTGTTCTTGAAGTCCACGGCGCGGCCCTGGGAGTCGGTCAGGCGACCGTCTTCGAGGATCTGCAGGAGCGAGTTGAAGATGTCCGGGTGGGCCTTCTCGACCTCGTCGAAGAGCACGACGGAGAACGGCTTGCGGCGGACCTTCTCGGTGAGCTGGCCACCCTCGTCGTACCCGACGTAGCCGGGAGGCGAGCCGAAGAGCCGCGAGACCGTGTGCTTCTCGGAGTACTCCGACATGTCGAGCTGGATGAGCGCGTCCTCGTCACCGAAGAGGAACTCCGCGAGCGCCTTGGCAAGCTCGGTCTTACCGACACCGGTCGGACCGGCGAAGATGAACGAACCACCCGGACGCTTGGGGTCCTTGAGGCCGGCCCGCGTGCGACGGATCGCCTGCGAGATCCCCTTGATCGCGATGTCCTGCCCGACGACGCGCCGGTGCAGCTCGTCCTCCATCTTCAGCAGGCGCGAGGACTCCTCCTCGGTCAGCTTGAACACCGGGATACCGGTCGACATGGCCAGCACCTCGGCGATGAGATCCTCATCCACCTCGGCGACGGTGTCCAGGTCCCCGGACTTCCAGGCCTTCTCGCGGTCGGCACGCTTCTGCGTGAGCTGCTTCTCGGTGTCGCGCAGCGCAGCGGCCTTCTCGAAGTCCTGCTCGTCGATCGCAGACTCCTTGTTGCGGCGCGCCTCGGCGATCTCGTCGTCGAGCTCACGCAGCTCCGGCGGAGCGGTCATCCGGCGGATGCGCAGGCGCGCGCCGGCCTCGTCGACCAGGTCGATCGCCTTGTCCGGCAGGAACCGGTCGTTGACGTAGCGGTCGGCGAGCGTGGCCGCGGCCACGAGCGCGCCGTCGGTGATCGAGACGCGGTGGTGCGCCTCGTAGCGGTCGCGCAGGCCCTTGAGTATCTCGATCGCGTGCGCCAGGGACGGCTCGGCGACCTGGACCGGCTGGAAGCGGCGCTCGAGGGCGGCGTCCTTCTCGATGTGCTTGCGGTACTCGTCCAGGGTCGTCGCGCCGATGGTCTGGAGCTCACCACGGGCGAGCATCGGCTTGAGGATCGAGGCCGCGTCGATCGCGCCCTCGGCCGCACCGGCTCCGACGAGGGTGTGGATCTCGTCGATGAACAGGATGATGTCTCCGCGGGTGCGGATCTCCTTGAGCACCTTCTTCAGGCGCTCCTCGAAGTCACCGCGGTACCGAGATCCGGCCACGAGGGAGCCGAGGTCGAGGGTGTAGAGCTGCTTGTCCTTGAGCGTCTCGGGGACGTCGCCGGAGACGATGTCCTGCGCGAGGCCCTCGACGACGGCAGTCTTTCCGACGCCGGGTTCGCCGATGAGCACCGGGTTGTTCTTGGTGCGGCGGCTGAGCACCTGCATGACGCGTTCGATCTCTTTGCTGCGACCGATGACCGGGTCGAGCTTGCCCTCGCGGGCAGCCTGGGTCAGGTTGCGACCGAACTGGTCGAGCACAGCCGAGCCGGCCGGGGTTCCCTCGGAGGGTGCGCCCGAAGCGACCTGCTCCTTGCCCTGGTAGCCGGAGAGCAGCTGGATGACCTGCTGGCGGACGCGGTTGAGGTCGGCGCCCAGCTTCGTGAGGACCTGGGCGGCGACGCCCTCGCCCTCGCGGATGAGACCGAGCAGGATGTGCTCGGTGCCGATGTAGTTGTGGCCGAGCTGCAGCGCCTCGCGCAGGGACAGCTCGAGGACCTTCTTCGCGCGGGGCGTGAAGGGGATGTGACCGGAGGGGGCCTGCTGGCCCTCGCCGATGATCTCGGTGACCTGTGAGCGCACCGCATCGAGTGAGATGCCCAAGGACTCAAGTGCCTTGGCTGCTACACCCTCACCCTCGTGGATGAGGCCGAGCAGGATGTGTTCGGTCCCGATGTAGTTGTGGTTGAGCATCCGTGCCTCTTCTTGGGCAAGGACAACCACCCGACGGGCTCGGTCGGTAAATCTCTCGAACATGTGCGCTCCTCACAGGTGCGGGCCGGAACTGGAAGGCTCCCAGGCCTGACCGCATCGACTCTAGTAGCCACCAACGGGTCAGTCCCTCTCGATATGCCCTTGTTCGCCGCAGGCGTGAAGACTGGTCCCCTCACTCCGGCTCCGCGCGCGACCCGCTCGCGCCTGCCCGACGGCGTGGCGCGGCCGGATCCGCGGCGCGCGGCGGCCAAGTTTGGTATGAATTGGGCAACGGATCGGGGCCCCTCGACCGATCACCACCCCGGAGGAACTCCCATGTCTGAACCGACCCCTACGCAGAGCTCGCTGGCCGTCTTCCTCAAGCAGCGCTGGCTGGGGATCCTCATCGTCGTTCTCGTCGCAGTCTTCGTCCTGCAGAACACAGGCGATCTCCGCGTCCACCTGTTCTGGATGACCCTCACCACCCCGACGTGGCTCCTGCTCGCGATCCTCTTCTTCCTCGGTGTCGTCGCCGGATCCTTCCGCACGAGCCGCAAGCACCGCGCCAAAAAGTAGTCCCCCCCGGCCCCAGCCCTATACGGTGCGCGGGTTGACGGCGGGCGGGGTCAGCCGAGGAGTCCGACGACCCCGAGGGCCAGTGCGCCGACCACGACCGACGCTGCGAACTCACCGAGGCCGAACTGGATGGGCTTGGCCGCGGTCCGCGGGACCCACCACGATCGCGCGGCGAGCAGGGCGAACACGACCACAACGGGCCCCCATGCCTGCCCGACGGCGGCCGTCAGCCCCGCCGCAGCCACCGTCACGACGGCGTGGTAACCCACCGACACTGCCAAGAACCCGCGGTCCCCGCGTCGGCGGATGAGGGTCTTGACGTAGAGAACCGTCCCGAAGAAGTAGACCAGGACGAGGGCGGTCGCCACCCAGACCTGGGGCCAGTTGGCTGGACCGGCCTGCCCTAGCCAACCACCGGCGTCGGACAGCGTAGATCCGGGCAGCGCCGATCCAGGTAGGACGGAGCCAGCTGGGGTGGATCCGGGTAGGGCGGGCGCCGGGATGCCCGCGAAGAAGGCGACGGGGAGCATGAGGCAGGCTGCCAGGACCGTGGTGGCGTCGTTGAGCAGCGACCGGTCGCGGCGCCGGTGGGAGCACCACAGGCTGATCACGACGAGCGGTGCGAAGGCCGGCGCCCACACCACGAGCCCGGGTCGTAGCGCGAGCACGGCGGCCGCGGGGACAACGAGCGCGATCGAGTAGGCGCGCACGGGCGGGACGTATCTCGTCTTCCGCCGCGACTTCAGCCACAGCCCGACGGCGTAGAAGTCGAAGTAGCCCACCACCCACAGCACGGCGAGCGGCAGGTGCACCGGCGCGGGGCCGGCGGCCAGCATCCCGACGACAAACGGGACGACGAGCATGGCCCACGCGCCGTGCTGGTCGGGGACCCAGCCAGGAGACCGGCGGCGCTTGGGCCGCGGGCGGCCTGTCGGCCTGGCGGGCGGTCTGGCCGTCGGCCTGGATTGCCCGGACGCCTGCCGGTTCGGCGGCCCGGTGGTCGACCCGGCCGCCTGTCGGGGCATCACAGGATCCATGCCGCCATGGTGCCAGCGCCTCGCTGGATGCCTCTGGGACCTCCGGCCCGATTGACGCACGGCGGGGCGGTGACCGACCAGGTCATCGCCCCGCGCGAGCCGCGATCAAAAAGTGTCCCGGTCAGCGACCACGCAGCGTGCGGTACCGGGTGATCAGCGCGTTGGTCGACGCGTCGGAGTCCGCCTCGGGCGCGTCGACCGAGGAGAGCTTGGGGGCGAGCTGGTCGGCCAGCACCTTGCCGAGCTGGACGCCCCACTGGTCGAAGGCGTTGATCCCCCACAAGACCGACTGGGTGAACGTGATGTGCTCGTAGAGCGCGACGAGCTGACCGAGGACCGAGGGCGTGAGCTTCTCGGCCAGGATCGTGTTGGTCGGCCGGTTGCCGGGCATGACCTTGTGCTCGACGATCGCGGCGGGCGTCCCGTCGGCGGCGACCTCCTCGGCCGTCTTGCCGAAGGCGAGCGCGGCGGTCTGGGCGAAGAAGTTCGACATGAAGAGGTCGTGCATCTCGCCGAGGTCGTGGTTGGGCACCGCGAAGCCGATGAAGTCGGCCGGGGTCATCTTCGTACCCTGGTGCAGCAGCTGGTAGAAGGCATGCTGGCCGTTGGTGCCCGGCTCGCCCCAGAAGATCTCACCGGTCTGCCCGGCGAAGCCGCCCGCCGCGTTCGCGCCCACGGGCGTGCCGTCCAGGTGCACGGACTTGCCGTTGGACTCCATGGTCAGCTGCTGCAGGTACGCCGGGAAGCGGTGTAGGTACTGACTGTAGGGCAGCACCGCGTGCGAGCCGGTCCCGTAGAAGTTGTTGTACCAGACGTTGAGCAGCCCCATGAGGACGGGGACGTTCTGCGCGAACGGCGTCGTCCGGAAGTGCTCGTCCATCTGGTGGAAGCCGTCGAGCATCTGGGCGAAGCCGTCCGGGCCGATCGAGAGCATGATCGCCAGGCCGACCGCGGAGTCGAAGGAGTAGCGCCCACCGACCCAGTCCCAGAACCCGAACATGTTCGCGATGTCGATGCCGAACTCGGCGACCCGCTCGGCGTTCGTGGAGACCGCGACGAAGTGCTTCGCGACGGCGGAGGCGTCGCCGTCGTAGGCACCGATGAGCCAGTCGCGCGCCATGCGCGCGTTGGTCAGCGTCTCCTGCGTAGTGAAGGTCTTGGAGGCGACGATGAAGAGCGTGGACTCGAAGTCGACGTCGCGGACCTTCTCGAAGACGTCGGTCGGGTCGATGTTGGAGACGAAGCGGCACTCGATGCCACGGTCGGCGTAGTCGCGCAGCGCCTCGTAGGCCATGACGGGGCCGAGGTCGGAGCCGCCGATCCCGATGTTGACGACCGTCGTGATGCGCTTGCCGGAGTGACCGGTCCACTCCCCCGAGCGGACCTTGTCGGCGAAGGTGCCCATCGAGTCGAGCACGGCGTGCACGTCGGCGACGACGTCCTGGCCGTCGACGACGAGCACAGCCTCGCGCGGCAGGCGCAGCGCGGTGTGCAGGACAGCGCGGTCCTCGGTGACGTTGATGCGCTCGCCGGCGAACATCGCGGCGATCTTGGCCTCCAGGCCGGCCTCTTCCGCGAGCGCGACAAGGGCGTCGATCGTCGCGTCGGTGACGAGGTTCTTGGAGTAGTCCAGGTGCAGCTCGCCGGCGTCGGCCGTCAGCCGCTCACCGCGGGAGGGGTCCGCGGCGAAGAGCGCGCGCAGGTTCGTGGCGGCGAGGGTCGCGTGCTCGTCGCGCAGCGCGCTCCAGGCAGCTGAAGCGGAGAGGTCGTATGAGGACACGGGGCGTCACCCTTCAAGTCGGATCAGGAGAGGGCGCGCCGAACAGAGGGACACGACCTTTCCTGAGGGTAGTCGGTCCCAGCACGCGCGGGCAGGGCCTTGGTCACGGTCATCGGCTCTGATCCGGCAGCTGGGCGACGTTGCTAGGTTGGCACCATGCCTGACGTCAGCGCCACGCGCGCCGCTCGACCGATGTCCCTGCCCGCGGCGACCCCGGAGAGCATGGGCATCCCGTCCGGCGCGCTCTCGGCGCTGGTCGAGCGTCTCGAACGGCTCGAGTCCGACCCGCATGCCCTCGCTGTCGCCCGGCACGGGCGCGTCGTCGCGCGGGGTGCGTGGGCCCCGTACCGGCTCGAGGACGCGACGCTCGTGTACTCGTTGTCAAAGACCTTCCTCGCGGCCGCCGTTGCCTTCGCGGTCGAGGAGGGGCTGATGGACCTCGACGCCCCGATCGCCCAGTACTTCCCCGAGGTCGAGGCTCCCGGCCGGTCCGCGCAGATGCGGGTTCGGGACCTGCTCTCCATGGCGACCGGTCATGAGGAAGACCTGGTGGAGCCGATCTTCGGTCCCGACCCCGTCGCCGGCCTGCTCGCGAGGGAACCCGAGCATGAGCCCGGCACGGTCTTCACGTACAACCAGTCGGGTCCGTTCCTGCTCTCCGCCGCGATCACCCGGCTGACCGGCCAGAGAGTCGGGGAGTACCTGCGCCCGAGGCTTTTCGAGCCGCTCGGGATCGGCCCGCGCTGGTGGACCCAGGCGGGTGAGGCCGACCTCGGTTTCACGGGTCTGCACGCCCGGGTCGGCGACATCCTCGCGCTCGGGCAGACCTTGCTCGACGGAGGTTCCTTCGGCGGGGCCCGCGTGCTCCCGGAGGGCTGGGTCGACCTCGCAAGTTCCGTGCACATCCCCACCTCGCCGCGCCCCTCGCCCCCGGACTGGCAGCAGGGCTACGGCTTCCTGATGTGGCGCAGCAGGCACGGATTCCGGGCCGACGGCGCGTGCGGCCAGCTCTGCCTCGTCCTGCCCGACGAGGGGCTCGTCGTCGCGCTCACGAGCGCGACCGATGACCTGCAGGCTGAGCTCGACGCCGTGTGGGAGACGCTCCTGCCCGCACTGGCACCCGCCTCTCTCGCCGAGGACGCGCCGGCCCAGGCAGCCCTCGCGCAGGAGCTGGCGCGGGCCGAGATCCCGCTAGCCCCGGCATCGTCGAACACGCCCTTCGCTCACGGGACGATGCGTCCCGACGGCGCCGGATGGACGGTCGACGTCGACGGCCTGAGCTTCGGGGTCGGTTCCGACGACTGGCGACGGACCCTGGTCCCGGTCGGGTCGTCGGTCCTCCCCATCGCGGCTCAGGGGCGCGCTACCGGTGACGGCGGGTGGGAGGCGACGGCCGTCGTCACCAGCTCACCGCACCGGATGCTCCTGCGGGCGCTGCCCGGCAGCTCGGTCGTCGAGGTGCGCTGGCACGTCCCGCCGTTGCGCAGCGACGACCTCCGCCTGCTCGCGGCGCCGGAGTGGGCGGCTGGCGAGTAGGCGCGCGGCTGGGCTGCCCTCGCCCGACGGCGGGTTGCCCCGCTCCGGTGGGGTCAACGACCCGACGGGCGGATCCACTCCTCGAGCGGGATCTTGCCGGTGCGCTCGTCCGGCAGGGCGATCCAGGCCGCGATGTAGAACCACACGCTCAGCCCGAAGAAGATCACCAGGACTATCAGGATCAGGCGCATCAGCCAGGCATCGATCCCGAGCCGGCGGGCGGTCGCGGCGGCGACACCTCCGAGGACCCGGTCGGTGGGACGGGCGAGCCCGAGGCGACGGACCCAGGCGAAGAACTTCTCCATCGGGGTCGGTGGCTGCGGCGGGATGTGTGCGTAGTCTGGCGTGCTCATGGGTCCATCTTGGCGGTTCCCGGGGCCCGCGCGCATCCGTGATTACCCTGATCTCGCCCCTGATCCGCGGTGGTGGCTACGGCGGGCAGGTGCCGCGGGCGGTTCCGCGGCCGGGACGCTCAGCTGGCCGGCCTCGACCCCGGAGATGGGATGATGGATTCCCGTCCTCATCAAGTTTTCCCACCCCCGCACGCCCCGGAGCACCATGACCAGCCCAGACCTGTATGTCATCATCGACCGCCTCACCGGAGGCGTCGTCGTGCCGCTCGGTGTCTGGGAAGACCCCGAGGCCGCCGCGGAGGAGATCGAGGACCACTACCCCGAGGTCACCGGCCAGTATGCGGTGCGCCAGCTGGTCGACACCGCGGGCCTGACCGACGAGTCCTTCGCACTCGCCGAGCATGTCCCCTCCGAGATCCCGGTCTCCCCGATCTCGACCGTGACGGGCGGCACCCTGCTCGCCGGCGACCTGTTTGCCAAGGTCAGCGGCGCTCGCTGCGCCCAGCCGGTCGACGGTGCTCCATGCGGGGCGCTCATCCTCGGCGACGACGTAGTCCAAGTTCTGGAGTCCGGCGACGTGTTCGTCACCGCGGCCGCGTGGGCCGGCTGGAACGCCGATCTGTGCGCGGCGCACTCCGGGATGTAGGGGGCGGAGATGCTCAGCCCTGGATAGAGTGAACTGTGAGGCGTTTCCCCGCAAATGCGGGGGTGATCCAGGCCACCCTGGAATCGGTTGACCCAAGGGGCGAGCATCCCGAACCCAGGTGAGCGCCCGCCGCGGCGAGCGCTCCGACCCCTCATAGCCGATCGCGACCAGCTTGTCGTGAGCCTTGCCGGCGCGGATCTTGCCGTTGGACGCCTCCACTCATTCCTCGATCTTCGCTAAGAACGCGTCCGTGACCCGGCCCCGGTAGACAGGGGCATCGATCGGCTTCCCAGCATCACGTGCCTTCACATGCCGGGCGACCGTGTGATGGGAACAGCCCGTCAGTCCGCAGAACGTAACGACCCAGTCAGGTCGTAAGCAGCGAGCATCTCCATGACATCTCCGTCAGACTTCATACAGGGTCCCTTCCCGGGCAACGCGATGCGACTAGACACCGTCATCACAACCCAGGAAGGGACCCACACCGCACAGCGGCAGGGACTCCGAACCAGAAGTGGGCAGATCTCATGGCCACCAACGGGCACTTCTCCTGGCCGTCAGTGGGCAGTTTTCCATGGCCGCCAACACAAGTCCGAGGGGCTCTACTTGAGCCCAGCCATCTTGATGTTGCCGATAATCTGCCGCTGGAAAATGAGGAACAGGATGACCACCGGCGCCGCGGCGAGCACCGAGCCTGCCATGAGCATCCCGAGCTCCGTCGTCCTCTCAGACCGGAACGTCGCGAGGTACTGCTGGATGACGAACCGGTCTGGGCTCGTGATCGTGAGGATCGGCCACACGTAGGAATTCCAGTACGCGAGGAACGCAGTGATTCCCATGACGACAAACGGCGGCTTCGACAGCGGGAGGAACAACCTGACGAAGATCCCGAAGCGTCCGCACCCGTCAAGCTGAGCAGCCTCTTCGAGACTCGACGGGATGCTTAGGTAGAACTGCCGGATGAAGAACACCATGGCGGCGCTTGCAGCCCCGGGCAGCACGAGGACCGCCAGGGTGTCGAGCATCGCGAGCTTCGTCACGACGATGAAGCTCGTGAGGAGGATCGTCATGCCCGGGATGAACATCGTCGTGATGACGAGGATCCACATCGCGTTCTTGAAGCGGAAGTTGAGCCGTGCGAACGCGTACGCCGCGAGCGAGTTCACGGCGAGCCCGAGAACCGTGAAGAGCACGGCGCCGAGCATCGTCCACCCCATCGCCCTGAGGAATGCCGGGTCGCTGAGGATGTGGGTGTAGTTCTGCCACTGCCACACGTCGGGGAAGAACTGGAACGGGGTCGCGACGACCTCGGTCCGTGACTTGAAGCCCGCGATGACGAGCCAGGCGAGCGGGAAGAGCGCCGCGAGGACAAATCCTGCTGCGACGACGACCTTCCCCGCCAGGAGGAGGACCGACCGGATGCTCCGGAGCTGCCCACGTCCGGCGGCACTGCGAGTGGTACGGGTCTGCTCAGCGACGGTCACGTCAGTCCACCAGCCTCTCGGAGTTGATGAACCGGAAGATGAGCGCCGAGACAGTCCCGAGCACGACGAACAGCAGAAGCGCCGCCGCGATCGAGTACCCGACGTTGATGTCGTTCCGGAAGTGGTTGAAGATGAATAGGTTAGGCAGGGTCGTCGAGGAGAGCGGACCACCCTGAGTCATGACGAGCGGAAGCTCGAACTGCTGGATCGCTCCGACGAACCCTGTGACGATGAGGTATAGCGACACGTTCTTCATCTGCGGCAGGGTGATGTACCGCGTCTTCTCCCACCAATTCGCCCCCTCCATCGAGGCCGCCTCGTAGTACTCCGTCGGGATATCGAGCATTGCAGCAACCATGATGAGAGCCGGCAGACCGAGCCCGAGCCACACTGCGGGCACGGCGATAGCGGGGAGCGCCCACGCCGGGTCACCGAGCCACGGGATGTTCTCGACGCCGAAGTGAGCGAGAACCCAATTGAGGAGCCCTCCGGAGTAGTCGTAGATGAGCACGAACAGGATCGAGGCGATGACGCCCGAGATGATCGTCGGGATGTAGATGCTCACCTTGAGCGTCGTCGAGGCCTTGCGCCCCACGCTCATCACGAGGCTGGCGAAGAAGAACGCCAACACGAGGATCGTCGGCACGGTCATGAGGACGAACTTGAACCCTCGGGTGATCGTCTCGAGGAACAGCGGGTCCGTCGCGACGTTGATGTAGTTGCGCCAGCCGACGTTCACTGCGGGTTTGTAGAAGCTCCAGTCCTGGAAGGACAGGATCACGGCGTAGACCGCGGGCCAGATGACGAACACGCCGAGCAGGCCGACGACGGGCGTCAGCATGAGGTAGGCGATCTTGTTGTCCCGATACTCGAAGTTCTTGCTCCGTCCATTCTTCTTCCCGGTCTCAGCGCGTGTCGTCTTCCTGGACTCCACGCGCGCGGCCTGCGGGGCCGGTCGTTCCCTCGTCGTCATGTCCTCGTCCGTCCTGTGTCTCGAGCGAGCGGGGTCGGGCGGAGCAGCGATACTGCCCCGCCCGACCGACCGGTTAGGGCTTCGGTGCCTTCTCAGGGAGCGACTCGCGCTGGATGATCGTGTCGATCGAGCCAGAGGCTGTACCGATCGCGTCGTCGATCGACTGCGCGCTCTTCATCGCCGACTCGATCGCCGTGCCGACGGCGAGCGAGATGTCCCACGGGTAGGTCGCGCCGGGGTGGGCGTCAGGGGCGATGTCGTTGACGATGACGCTCGACCACGGGGCGGCGGCTGCCGCCTCGGTCTTCGCGACAGCATCCTGGACCGACTGACGCACCGGCGACTTGGTGAACTGCGTGTCGACGAAGAACGGGACGAGGACCTCGGGGTCACCCGCGAGCACCCAAGAGAGGAACTCTCCGGCGGCGTCGGGATTGTCCGACTTGGCGTCGACGACCCACATGAAGTTGCCGGCGGTCGTCGTCGTGCGTCCGTCGCCGTTCGGTGACGTCGGCACCGGGCCGAGCCCTGTCACGTCGAGCAGGTCAGAGTAGTCGGACCCGACCTCGGACATCATCCACGAGCCGGAGACCTTGAAGGCGACCTTCTTCTCGCCGTAGTCCTTCGCCTCGAGGTAGGACCCGAGCGGCTGCTTCGGCATGTACCCCTGGTCGTAGAGCTCCTTGTAGAAGCCCATGATGTCGCGGTAGCCCTGGTTGTCAATGTCCGGCGCAGTCCAGTCCTGTGTGAGGGCGAGGTGCCCCGCGGCGTTGTACTGCTGACCGGCTGACGCCCAGGCTAGGGTCACCGCGTCGGCGGCGGGCGAGATGCAGTACTGCCCCTCGGAGAGGGTCGGCACGATCTTCGCGCAGGCGGCGTAGAGGTCGTCCCACGTCGCGGGAGCCTTGGTCGAGTCGACCCCGGCAGCGTCAAGCATGTCCTTGTTCCAGAACAGGACTGCCTGGGGCTCCAGGAGGAGCGGGTAAGCGTAGTAGCTGCCGTCGACCTGCGAGATCGACTGCGCAGAGGGCAGTATCTCGTCGAGTTTGTCCTGCGGGACGATCCCTTCGAGGGCGTGGAACTGGCCCGCATCCACCTGCTCGACGAGCGCTCCACTGTAGGTGTAGACGTCGGGGGCCTTGCCCGCAGCTTGTGCTGCCTTCATCTTCTGGTCCCACGTATCCGCGGGAACCTCGGTGTCCACGACCTTGATCGCTGACTGAGAGGCGTTGAAGTCCTTGACGACCTGCGCGTACCACTCGTTCTCGACCGGAGTGAACGTCCTGTGCCAGAACTCGATGGTCGTCGCCGACCCGTCCCCGCCGTCGGTCTTCGCCGACTCTCCGGGGGTGCTCGAGCCGCATGCTGCGAGAACCATGGACATTCCCACGACGCTCGCGGCGAAGGCTGATGCCTTACGCATTCGTGTTGTCTTGCTCTTCATGTGTCCCTCCTCAGGAACTGACTCGTCTCTGAGCCATCGCTGCGGCCGCGGAATTCGGCCACCCCTTCGAGGGCGCTCGCTACGCTGCCACCCTCGACCCGGCACCACGGTAGTCGAAATCGATTTCAACTGCAAGCCCTTGAACTGGGGTATCTCGAGCATCTGACCGCCCAACAGCGCCGACTCGTGCGCGGCGACGCCCGGCCGCGATCGAGGCAGCGCGGGCCGCTCCGATGGCTGGCTCGCGGTCGACGACAACGGCCGAGACGAGCTCGCACACAAGGTGCGGATGGCATCCACCGCGCCTAGCCGGAACCTCGATCGCGGGCAGTCCATGCGGGGCATAGACCGAGGGCGGGCAACAGGCACAACGGCTCCGGCAAGAGATCGGCACTGTCGGACGCCTCGACCTCCTCTCGCGTGATCGGGCGTCCACGGCCCGCCTGATCCTGCGAACCCGCCGCATACACGACAGCCGGTCCACCCTCGATCGAGGGCCGCTCGAGCACCCCTCAAGTCGCCGTATACCTCGAACCTCTCGGCGTAGGCGCGGCCGTCCTCGGAAAACGACAACGCGATCTGCGCGGCAAGGAGCGCCTGCCCGTGAGGGTGAAGATGGCGGTCTCGATGGGGAACGGATTGGCCTCGTCACCCTCGCGCTGCGGACGGTGTACGCCTGAACCCAGACAGGCGACGGAGCTGGCCCGCTCCCCCCGCCAAACCCAGCAACGGTGCCACGACAAGGATCGCGTGCTGCATCGGCAAATAGCCCATCCAGTAGGGCGGGAGTCCGTCGAGGTCCTGCATGCGGGCACCGCTGAGGTAGCCGAGACGTCCAAGCGCCCTGGACTACCGCAGGTGGCAGGTGTAGAGATACTCACGCTGGTAGAGCGAGGCCTCCGTCATCATGTAGCGCCCCGGGCCGCCGCAGCCGCCTCCCTCCCACGGAAGACGTCCACGAGGCTGGTGGCCATCGGCACGGCGCTCGCACACCCCCCCCCGGACCGGAGCACGGCAAGGGTGCGCTCGACGTGGCACCACGCAGGCGAGTTCACGTGGACGGCATTCCAACGGGCTCACGCCGCAGCCAGAGGTCGGGCTCGACGAGGCCCACGGTGCCCGCCTCTGGATGGAGTTGGAACGGGTGGAGGAAGCTGCGGCCAAACCCGCCGCCGACAACGAGGGCATCGATCATGTACGCACTCCTTTGTCGGCGTCCACGCGAGCCGCGAGGGCGCTCGGACGGTGTTTCACGACAAGGCTGTCGTCCACATTCGCTTCTCGGTATCGATTTCACAATTAACTCAGACCGCTGGCTCCAGACCAGCGGCGCGCGCCTGAACAGTTCCGCGCCCTGGCTCTGGGATACCCGTCCGGAGTCCCAGAGCTCGGACTCGGAGGATGTCGCTCCACCCGTGCGCGGCGAACCCTGTCCCGTCTGACAGCCGTGGCGTACAGCGCCCCGTTGCCGACCCATGAGCTCGGCTCCAGGTCGCCGTCGCTCGCGGGTGAGCACCGTGGTCACCTGGTCGACGCAAGCCACCCGTAGGCGCGGGGGCCCGCGGTCTCACCCGGCGGGCACTCCGTCGTAGCTCGGTCCGGTCATGTCAGCTACTTCGGCTCTGTCAGCCCCGAGGATCCCGCGGCGGGGTCGCACCGATGTCTGGCACCGGAGCGGTCCCTAGGTGAACCTCCATGTCGTCGGCCGTGGGCGCCTTCGGTCGGCGCGCCGTGGGCCTGTCGAGGTAGAACATCGCCGTCGAGGCGATGTCGTCACGCAGCGGGAGGTAGCGCCATCCGCTGCGCCAGCCCAAGGCCTGGACGTCAACCTTCGGGATGCCTGTACGGAAGTGGATCGGGTCGAGCAGGTGCCAGCGATACATGCCAAAGCGCTGCTGGCTCACATAGAGCCCGTCGGGCCTGATGACCTGAGGCATCCCGAGGTACGGGGTCGAGAACTCGGTGTACCCCTGCCCAGGGATGTCGAAGTTCCAAGCGCCGCCGAAGTAGTCCTCGGTTCCGGTCCCACAGATCGTCGGGTAATCCGTATCGTCGTCGAGGTAGAACTTGAGCTCACCCTCGCCCCACCAGCCGTTGGAGTTCACACCCCAGGCGATGTAGGTCCCAACGTACTGCCCCTGCCCTTCGATCCCCTCGAGGATCGTGTGGGTTGCCAGCTCCTCGAGCGGGTTCGAGCGCCGCCACTGCGCGTGGAAGTAGCCCTCAGCGGAGTAGTCGCCCCCGATCTCGTACGTCACCTGGTAGTAGATGCGGACGTCGACGTCGCTCGTGTTCTCGACGGTGAGCCGCGCGCCCTCGCGGAATGGCATTGGCCAGTAGGAGTTGAACCCGCCGTGCGGGTTGGCTGCGACGACTTGAGAGCTGACCTGGGCGAACACTCCCCAGCCGTTGCAGAAGAAGTCACCGTAGGGCACCTCGACCGCAGGCTCCTGCGCACCGTCCCAGAACGCCCGCAGCACGAGTGTGCGCCAGTTGTCGGTGTGCGTGGTGATCCAGATATGGGTGATCCGGCCAGGACCGTCGATCCGGGCGAGGTCGAAGGTCTCCCCGGCCTTGATGTCAACGCTCGGGGAGATCTTCCACTCGGGGCCGAGGTCACGGGCACACTCGGCGCCGGTCCCTTCGGTCGCACGGCCGCCGCCTCCGGCGGAGCCGTCGAAGTTCTCTGGTGAGATCGATCGCGTGAGAGTGCCACGCAGTCGCGATACGCTGGCCAAGTCGGGAGGCATGGGGACGTTCATCAGTGGCACTTCCTCGTGTCGATGCTTGGCGGTAGCCAGATTGAGTAGGCTGCCGTAAAATTGAAACCGATTTCAAGATCGTAGGCTGGGTACCCGGTGGTGTCAACCGTGGCCCGAGACGAGGAAGCAGGATTCCCATGGCGACGATCTACGAGGTCGCGAAGCTCGCCGGAGTGTCGCCCGCGACGGTGTCCCGGGTGTTCAACGGCGCCGGAGTGTCGGTCGAGAAGGTCGCCGCTGTGCGCGAGGCCTCTCGCGAGCTGCGGTTCACCCCGAGCCGAGCAGCCCGGACGCTGCGCAAGCAGAGCGCTGAGGTCATCGCGCTCATCATCCCTGACATCGAGAACCCATACTTCACCGAGCTCGCCCGCGGCGTCGAAGACGTCGCGCAGAGCGCCGGATACTCGGTGGTTTTGTGCAACACCGACTCCGACCTCGAGAAGGAGACGACCTATCTCCAGATCGCGCTCTCGGAGAACATGGCTGGCGTCATCCTCGCTCCGGCATCAGACAAATCTGACCTCGACGACATCCTCACGGCCGGTCGGCCTGTGGTCACTGTCGACAGACAGACCGACTACGACACCGACCGCGTCATCATGGACAACTTCCGCGCAGGCAAGGCCGCGACCGAGAACCTCGTGCGGACGGGGTTCCGGCGCATCGCCTGCATCACCGGCCCGCAGGACGTCGAGACCGCCTACGAGCGCGCCGACGGCTGGCGCGCGATCCTTCGCCAGCGGCTGCCTGACCTCGACCCTGACGAGCTGCTGCGCTATTCCACCTTCCGGGTCGACGGAGGCCGAGAGGCCATGGAGGATCTGCTCGCTCTTCCTGAGCCGCCAGACTCCGTCGTCGCGAGCAACAACCTACTGGGAGTCGGCGCGATCCAGGTTCTCACCGAACATGGACTCACACCGCCGGCCTTCGGGGTCTCAGTCGTCGGCTCGCTGCCTTTCACCACGCTGAGCCCGTCAGCCGTGACAGTGGTCCGCCTGCCCGCCCGGCACATGGGCGTCACAGCCGCGACCCAGCTGCTCGAGCGCATCGCAGGGGATCACCAGCCTGCCCGCACCGTCGTTCTGCCCTCTTCCCTGGAGTCGGCGACGGCCGCTCGCACCTCCTGACCTACCCCCTCCTGACCGCGAATTAGCGCGATTGCATCTGAAATCGATTTCGTCTAATCTGGCAGTCTGCACCGGCGTTGGTGCGACACCTGATCAAGGAGGATGACGTGTCCTTGCACTGCACTCTCGGAATCGATATCGGTACGTCCAGTAGCAAGGGTGTCCTCGTCACACCGGACGGCAGAGTCCTGCGGTCAGCCTCGGTCACGCACTCGGTGTCCAGGCCAGCTCCAGGTCACGTCGAGATGGACGGCGCCGTGTGGTGGTCCGAACTCGTCGACCTCTGCCGCGAGCTGCTCACCGGAGCCGACGTCGAGCTCCTTGCCGTCGGCGTCAGCGGCATGGGGCCGTGCGTCCTGCTCGCCGACGAGCACGACGAGCCTGTCCGGCCCGCGATCCTCTACGGAGTTGACACCCGCGCCACAGCCCAAGCGGAGCGCATGACAGTTGAGCTCGGCGAGGACGCGATCACCCGCGTCGGCGGCTCGATGCTCACGTCCCAGGCCGGTGGCCCCAAGATCGTCTGGGTCCACGACGAGGAGCCCGAGGCGTACGCGCGGGCACGTCGTCTCTTCATGCCTGCGTCCTGGCTCGCACGCAAGCTCACAGGTGCCTACGTGCTCGACCACCAGTCGGCGAGCCAGATGTCTCCGCTCTACGACATCGACTCCGAGGGGTGGCACGACGCCTGGTGGGACAGGTACGCACCGGGCCTGGAGGCACCACGACTCATGTGGGCCGGTGAGATTGCGGGCACCGTCACTCCTGAGGCCTCGGCCCCGACAGGTATCCCTGCGGGCGTCCCGGTCATTGCCGGGACCATCGACGCATGGACAGAAGCGGTAAGCGTCGGCGCGCACGGCGAGGGCGACCTCATGCTCATGTACGGAACCACCATGTTCCTCGTCGCGACGGGTCGGACGACGCTGCGCACACCATCGATGTGGACGACGGTCGGCGCTTTCCCGGGCACACGCAACCTCGCCGGAGGGCTCGCCACCTCGGGCGCCCTCACGGCCTGGCTCAAGGACCTCACGTCCGCCGACTTCCCCCAGCTGCTCGCCGAGGCGGCTGCCTCCCCACCCGGAGCCCACGGGCTCGTCGTGCTGCCGTACTTCGCTGGCGAGCGCACGCCGATCCTCGACCCCGACGCTCGAGGCGTCATCGCAGGACTCACGCTTACCCACACACGCGGC
Organism: Sanguibacter gelidistatuariae; assembly: GCF_900096585.1. Classification (GTDB taxonomy): domain Bacteria; phylum Actinomycetota; class Actinomycetes; order Actinomycetales; family Cellulomonadaceae; genus Sanguibacter; species Sanguibacter gelidistatuariae. The sequence continues at coordinate 30,886 of NZ_FMYH01000007.1, read as the reverse complement.
GACCTCTTCCGTGCCGCGCTCGAGGCCACCGCGCTGGCAGTCCGGCACAACGTCGAGACGATGCGGGCGGCAGGCGCAGACATTCGGCGCATCGTCGCCGTAGGCGGCGGGACCCAGGGCTGGCTCTGGCTCCAGATCGTCTCTGACGTGACCGGTCTGGTCCAGGAGGTCCCCGCGACGACGATCGGGGCGAGCTACGGGGCGGCGTTCCTCGCCGCGAGCGCCGTCGCGGCTCCCGGTGATGAGCCCGACATCGTCCGGTGGAACCCGGTGACGACCCGCATCACCCCCGACCGCGACCTCGCCGCAACCTACGACACGCTCTTCGACCGGTTCCTGCACCTGTACGAGGCGACAGTCCCCGTCGTGCACGAGCTCGCGACACACCAAAGGCAGGAGTAGACCATGACGGACCGTTCACGCTCGATCCCCCACACGGCCGACCGTGCGGCGTTCCCGCTCGGCGGCATCGGGACGGGCAACGTCTCGCTCGGAGCGCGCGGGGAGCTCCGCGACTGGGAGCTCGAGAACCTTCCCGACAAGGGCCGGTTCAATCCGTACTCGTTCTTCGCGATCCATGCGGCACCGGCCGGTGGCACACCGGTCACACGCGTGCTCGAGGCACGTCTCAACGGGCCGCACGACCTCGACGCCGGGTACGGCTTCGATAGGCTAGCTGGTCTGCCCCGTCTCGCAGGGTCGACGATGCGCGGAGAGTACCCGGTCGTCGACGTTGACTTCACCGATGGCGACCTCCCCGTCGAGGTCTCGCTGCGGGCCTTCACACCGCTCGTCCCCCTCGACCCCGATGCGTCGAGTATCCCCGGCGCCGTGCTGCGCTACACCGTGCACAACCCCAGCCCGGTCCCCGTCGACGTCACCGTCGTGGGGAGCGTGAGCCACACCGCTGGCCGGGGCGAGGGACCCTTTGGCATGCGTGCCCAGCAGACCGTGCGGTGGCACGAGGAGGGTGACGTGCGAGGACTCGACTTCGGTATCCGGCTCCCTGAGAACGACCCCGGGTACGGGACGCTCTCCCTCACGACGACGGATCCGTCGACCACTGCCAAACCGCAGTGGGTGACAGGTTTCTGGCCCGACGGGCCCAGACTGTTCTGGGACGACCTGACCGCGGACGGACGGCTCGACGCCGAGCCTCGGCTCACGCTCGAGGACCGCCCGCGCGGACTCTTTGCACAGCCTGGCGACACTCGGACGGACCTCACTGAGGACGAGCTCTTCGAGACGTTGCCGCGGATACGCACAGGCTCTCTCGGGATCGTGCACACCCTTGCGCCTGGTGAGGTCAGGGCGTTCGAGTTCGTGCTCGCGTGGAGTTTCCCGAACCGGCGCCGAGCCTGGCAGGGGCACATCGTCCTCGACGACCCGCACCGCGACGAGGTCGTGCGCAACCACTATGCGACTCTGTGGCCCGACGCGTGGTCGGCTGCGACGTACCTGCACGGTGGGCTGCGCGAACTCGAGCAGGCGACTGACACGTTCGTCGAGACGCTCTACGGCGGGACTCTCGACCCTGTGGTTGCCGATGCCGTCGGGGCCAACATCGCGGCGGTCCGGTCCACCACGGTGTTCGTGGTCGAGACTCCGAACACCGAGCTCGGCGAGGGGCCGATCATGGCGGCGTGGGAGGGGTCCTTCGACCACGGTGGGTCGTGCGAGGGGACGTGCACCCACGTGTGGTCCTATGCGCAGACCGTCGCATGGTTGTTCCCGTCGCTCGAACGCAGCGCCAGGCGGGTGGAGCTCCTGCTCGAGACCGGCTCCGACGGCGCCCAGACCTTCCGGTCGAACCGCGTGTTCGGCGGCCCTCGGTGGTTCATGGACCCTGCGGTAGACGGCCAGCTCGGGACGTTCCTGCGCCTGCACCGCGAGTGGCGGTTCTGCGGCGACGACACGTTCCTGCGCGAGCTGTGGCCCGCGGCGGCGCAAACCCTTGACCACGCGGTCCGCGAGTGGGATCGGGATGGCGACGGGCTGCTGGACGGCCAGCTGCACAACACGTACGACATCGAGTTCCACGGGATCGAACCCCTCGCGAACTCGATGTTCCTCGCAGCCCTGCGAGCCGGTGTCCGGATGGCGAGGCACCTCGGTGAGATCGAGCGCGCCGATGCCTGGGACGCGATCGCCGCACGCACTGCGCGTGGCATGGACCAGCTGCTCTGGAACGGCGAGTACTACCGCCAGGTGGTCAAGGACGTCGACGCGCACCGCTACCAGTACGGCGAGGGGGTGCTCTCGGACCAGCTGCTCGGTCAGTTCCACGCCTACGTCAACGGTCTCGGGCCGATCCTGCCCGTCGAGCATGTGCGCAGCGCGCTCGAGGCTATCGTCAGGCACAACTTCCGTGAGGACCTCACTCGCCACGAGAGCACCCAGAGGGTGTATGCAGTCGACGGCGAGGGGGGCCTCCTGCTCGCGTCCTGGCCACGGGGCGGGCGTCCGGCGATCCCCTTCGTCTACTCCGACGAGGTGTGGACCGGGGTCGAGCACCAGGTGGCGACGACCCTGGCGTTCGCCGGCCTGCCCGACGCCGCGCTCACGATCGAGCGGACGCTGCGGGCCCGCTATGACGGGCACGCACGCAGCCCGTGGAACGAGATCGAGTGCGGCAACCACTACGCTCGCTCGCTCGCCTCGTGGGGGTTGCTGCTCGCGTTCACCGGCGCTCAGTGGGACGCGCCCAGCCGCACACTGTCGTTTGACCCGATCGGCCCTGAGCCGCTGCGCGCGCTGTTCACGACGGGGAACGCCTGGGGTCGCGTCGACGTCGACGGCGACACCCTGACGATCCACGTCGACGGCGGCTCGCTCCGGGCAGACCGTCTCCTTCTCCGGGGCCACGAGATCTCGGGCCCCGTCCACCTCTGGGCCGGTGACGCCTGCTCGGCGTCGCGTGCGGCCACCGATCCGACACATCAGGAGCACTCATGAGCAGCTACGTCCTTCCCGAGCGGACCGCGCGTCCCACGACGACGCCCCGGACCGCCTATCTCATCGCGAGCGGCGACCTCCGGGAGTCGGCCAACGTGGCCGGCTGGTCGATCCAGTCGCATATGGAGGCCGATGTTACGGCGGCCTTCGCGGACCTCGGCTGGACCGTCATCCGTGCGAACTCCGTCGACCCGACGACGGGTCACGGGTTCATCTCGAGCCAGCGCATGGGCCTCGAGGTCTTCAGGAACATCCCGGTCGACGCACCGCTCATCGTGGCCGAAGCGGTCTGGCAGTACTCCCACCACGTCCTGGCAGGCCTGCGCACGCACGAGGGTCCGATCCTCACCGTCGCCAACTTCGTCGGTGACTGGCCCGGGCTTGTCGGCCTGCTCGGTCTCAACGCTGGCATGACGAAGATGGGCACCGAGTACTCGACAATCTGGTCGGTCGACTTCACCGACGACTGGTTCCGGGCGGGCCTCGCGGAGTGGATCGATACCGGTCGCATTACGCACGATGCCTCGCACGTGCGCCCGCTCCCCGACCTGCCCGCAAGCCCGGAGCGGGAGCTGGGCGTCGCGCTCGGCGAGCAGCTTCTCGCCGAGAAGGCGATAGTCGGCGTGTTCGACGAGGGCTGCATGGGCATGTACAACGGCATCTTCGACGACGAGCTGCTCAACCCGACAGGCATCTACAAGGAACGGCTGTCCCAGTCGGCGCTGTATGCAGAGATGCTCACCGTGAGCGAGGAGGAAGCCGATGCCGCCTTCGACTGGCTCATCGAGCAAGGCATGACGTTCATCTTCGGCTCCGATGACGCGACCGAGCTCACCCGCACGCAGGTGCAGTGGCAGATGAAGATGTACGTCGCTGCGCTGCGCATCTCCGACGACTTCGGCCTCGACGCGGTCGGTATCCAGTACCAGCAAGGGCTCAAGGACCTCGTCCCTGCCTCCGACCTGGCCGAGGGCATGCTCAACTCGACGCAGCGGCCCCCGGTCCGCTCGCGCGACGGCGCGCGAGAGCTCTACGCGGGACGCGCCCTCCCCCACTTCAACGAAGCCGACGAGGGCGTGGCCGTCGACACCTTGGTCACTGACCGGGTGTGGACAGCGATGGGCCTGGTCCCGGACAACACGCTCCATGACGTGCGCTGGGGTGAGGACTACGCCGACGAGTTCGTCTGGGTCTACGAGATCTCCGGCTCCGTCCCTGCCTCGCACCTCGGTGGCTGGGACAAGGCCGAGGGGTGGCGCCAGGACCCCGTGTTCTTCCCTGCGGGGGGCTCGACCGTCAACGGGGTGAGCCGTCCAGGAGAGATCGTCCTGTCCCGGGTCTACATCGCTGACGATGTCCTCCAGGCCGACCTGTTCCGCGGAACCGTCGCAGAGCTGCCCGAGGCTGAGACGCAGCGGCGCAAGGACGCGACCAACCCAGAGTGGCCGATCGCGCACGTGGTACTGCACGGCATCAGCCGCAACCAGTTCATGGCGCGCCACAAGGCCAACCACGCCCAGCTCGTCTACGCCCCCGACGCCGCGACTGCGGACAAGGCTCTCGTCGCCAAGGCCGCGATGTTCGACACGATGGGGATCAAGGTCCACCTGGTCGGCGACGTCTCTGTCTGACGGTCCGGGCTGAGGCCGCAATGCGAAGCCCCGGAGCCGCATGGATCCGGGGCTTCGTCGTGCCCGTCGGACGGCCGTGGGCGTCGCCGGGGTCTCGACCCGACACAGACGACGGCGCCCTCCCCGGACCGTGAGGGGGCTGGAACGGGTCAGCCCCTCAGGGACGTGCTGCCCGGCGTCGCAGCCACAGACTTGCCAGCAGGAGGAGCGCCGCGACGATGCTCACGGCAGTCACACCTGCGCCTGTCGCTGTCAGGCCGCCCGCCGCCCCACCCGCACTCGTCACCGGTGGTGTCGTGCCAGGATTTGCAGCTGCCGGGTTCACCGCACTGGGCTCGTCGCAGCCGGAGGCGTCGTGCCCGGGGTCTCCTGCGGGTCCAGCGTGGCGCACGGCATCGCGACCACGTCGAAGGTCCAGCTCGCCTCCGCTCCTACTCCGAGCACGTAGCCTGCTGTCGGTGTCGCGGCGGCTGTGACAGTCGCGCCCTCCCGCGAGGACGTGTAGGCGACCCCAGCCACGTCCTGCGGCATGTCGACGCTCGTCTCGACACCGCAGGTCGGAGTGACCAGCCTCGTCGGAGAGATGACTGTGGCGGTCTGAGGACTGCTTGGAGCTGTCTGCACGAGCGAGAACCCGCTCGCCTGCACCCAGCGATAACCCTGCGGGCTCGCGCCCACGTAGGCTTGGATGCTCTCGCGGTCGCCGGAGTTGACGGCGACCTGGTAGCGCTTGTACCTGGGCTGGCCGCAATCTCTGTCGTGACGACGGCGACCTCCTGGTGCATTCCGATCCGACCCGAGGACCCGCGCATCCAGGCCTGGAAGATGCCGCCGTACGCCCAGCCGGGGTTGGTGTCGACGCCGCACGAGCCCTGGCAGACCCACACCGGGTGCCTCACGTCCGCGGACCTGGCCAGATGCGGGTCCTCGATGAGGTTCGGCTAGACGACCTTGCCGTCCTCGTCGAGGGTGAAGGCGAACTGGAACACGTTGTACGGGCCCCAGATGGACATCGTGAAGTGGACCTCGGGCCCGTCGTTCCACGGGTGCAGGTACGGCGCGTACAGCCCGGGGAAGTCGACTGACGTGCCCACGACCGTCACGTCGGACCACGGCCCCTCAGGGCGCTCCGCGGTGCGGAAGAGGAGGTCGTAGATGCCCTCCTCCTGGGAGTCGGTCGTGTACATCATCATCCATCGGCCGATGTAGTCGTTGTACTGCACCGACATCTCCGTGACCGGTGCAGGCGCCAGCTCGGCGGCGGCGGTCTCGTCCTCGCCCCAGGAGGTGCCGTCCCAGTAGGTGTAAGCGGCCTTGTCGAGGATCGAGGCCGCGGGAACCCGTGAGACATGAACGGCTCCGAAGCGTCCGTTCTTGGTGCCGTACATGTAGACGTAGCCGTCGTCCTGGCCGTGGGTGAACGCGACCATCTGGAACTTGTCGCCCCATTGCGGGTCGTTGTCCCACTGCGGGCCGTCGGTCGCGTTCCAGGCCGTCCCGTTGTCGTCGGAGTACGCGATGCGGGAGTAGTTGGTGAACCACTCCCCTGGGTCGCCCCACCTGTTGACCGACATGAACGCGAGGTACTGGCGTCCGTCGACGGCGATGCCGCCTGTGGGGATGCTCGTGTGCTCGACGCCGGGGACCTTGAGCGACGGGATGATCTCCTTGGCGGAGCCAGACTCCGTCGTCGCAGCTGAGGAGAACGTCATCCCGGTCTCCCGGAAGTCTTGGTTGTCGGATCTTAGGAGTGCGTTGGACCGCCAGTCCCCGCCGCTTCCTCCGTCACCGCTCCAGTCTCCGAACGTGTCGCCCACGGCGAAGAGGACCTCGCCGGCTCCATTGTCCCACATGAGACCGAGGTCGGTCCCTCCGATCCGCCACGTGTCCATGGTATTGGTGAGCCCCTTAGCCCCGGTGAGCTGGCTCACGAGACGGACCGCGCTCGGATGGGAGTATCCCCCGGACCATGCCTGTCCTGCTTGTCCCGGCTGGTCGGCCTCACCCGTCGACGATCCGGCTGCGGCCACCATGACGCCGACGGCAAGGAGTCCGGCGACGGCTCCGTCGCCTGCGCGCATGCGTCTGGTGGGTCTGCTCCTGCTGCTTCGAGATGTCCTCATGCCCCTCTCACTTCCTTGTGATGGGCGCGACGACGTGGCGTTGTTCGCCATCGAACCGGATGTAATCGATTTCACAACGAGAGTGCGTGTGCCGTGCGATCAAACACGACGCACCTCCCGGCGCCGGGTCTCTCGATGGAGCGCGCGCCGGATCCCAGGGCCAACCTGGGCCGATCCGCCTGATGCGCGCCAGGCCCATCCCCCTGATCGCTTAGGCGCCTCGTTGCCTGGGGCCAACTTTAGCCGAAATCGATTTCAATCACAATGGAGCAGTGGGACCTGCCGAGGGGGTCCCACATGGTGACGAGGAAACCAGACTCCCGCGGCACACCGCAGCGGGAGGCACGACCGACAAGCACGCCCAGGCCTCCCGCACACACCATCGGCCACGGTGACCTCCAGCTCCATGTCGGAGCTCCCACGAACAGCGTTCGAGTACGGGCAGACCTGGTATGCAAAAGCGACGAGCCTTTCGGCCTCCGCTTGGTCGATCCCGCCGAGCTCGACGCGCAGCGCCTCATCTCGACAGTGAGGCTGGTCGGGCTCGTTGTCGGCCCGACGGCGTGCGTGTTCGTGCTGGCGCTAGTCGCGCCGACGCTGTTCGTCAACGAGGGCACCGGGTAGTGGGCCCCTTGGGTGACGACTGCTGCGGCAGTCGTCGCGGCGGGCCTCTTCGTCCTCCGCGAGCGCGCGGCCCGCCACCTTCTCGTCTCGAGCGGCCTGGCGTTCAGGGCCGTGGCCGGGGTCGCGACCGCCGGGCTCTGCTACATGTTGCCGCAGGTTGTCGTCCTCGTCGCCGGAGGCGCGTTCATCACTCCTCTCGTGCGTCGGGTCGGCCTTGCATGGCGGCCTGGCTCAGCGCCGTGACCGTCGTGCTCGGCCTCGCCGCCTACGGGCTGATGGGCCGTCTTGGATACGTGTGGGTCGCTCTTGCGCTCGTGCTCGTCGTCGCCGAGATGCGCGTGGTCGGCGTCATCGCTGGGACCAACATGCTCCGTGGTCTGCGGAAGGTCCAGACCACGATTAGCGCAGCGCTCACCGACACTGCCACCGAGGTTGCCTCAGCCGTCGGCATCGCTGTCACCGGAGCCATCCTCGCAAGGCTGTTCACCGGCGACATCGCCGGATCACACTGGACCACCGAGCGGAGCATCCAGTTCCGGGAGACGGTGACGATCGCGGCCCTCTCACGCACCGACCTCGCCGCAGCCCTTGTCGGCTGGGGCATCGTCCGAATGCGTCGCGTCGCAGACGCCGACGCGACGAGGTCCGGCGACGACTCAGCCATTGAGCCGGCCTGACGCCCTAGGTGAGGCTCGGCCAGCCCACAGTAGCCGATGAATCCTGGATCTGACCTCAATCGCCGTCCCTCCCCGTCGACACCTCTTGGGCGAGGGCGCTGCCAGATCCGGGTCCGACCCGCTGCGAGCGCGGCGAGCGGCCCGACGGGGTACTCACCTTTGGCGTCTTTCCTGCTCCCGACGAAGTTGAGCTGATCGTCCGGGGCTCGCGTTCAGCCCCGATACACCCCAAGCACCTGCGCCCCGATGACGTTCACGTCGAAGCGCCCGGCGTGGACCACCTGACGCGCGCTCGCCTGCGTGCGCGCCGCGGCGTCGTCCACATAGCGGGTGAGCAGGGTGGCGAAGGCGGGAGTGTCGGTCGCGTCGATCAGCTGGTCCTCAAGGCCCTCCATGACCGTGCGGTAGCCGGGGTTGTCCCCCGCGAGCACAACCCCGCGACTCGCGGCGAGCGCCTCGACGACCGAGATGCCGAAGCTCTCCCCGCCCGTGGACGGCAGCGCGACGACGTCCGCCCCGGCGAGCAGCGCGGCCTTGTCCTCCTCGGTGACGTAGCCGATGAACTCGACGCAGTCGGCCAGGCCATGCCCTCCGACGAAGGTCTCCAGCTCTTCCCGCAGCGGTCCGGTGCCGCCGAGGACCACCTGGACCGGCGTCTGGGTGAGGGCGCGCATCGACGCGACGGCGCGCAGCAGCTCACCGGCCCCCTTCCGCTCGACCAACCGACCAAGGAACACGATCCGCACGGGTGCCGCCTCGTTCGCAGCGCCCTCCCGCGCGAGCTCCACGTCCCGCGCCTGCGCGAACCGCGCAACATCCACCGGGTTGCCGATGACGATCGGGGCGACCCCGAGGGCGTCCGCGGCGAAGACCGCCGCGGGCGCGGACACCGCGATGACGCGGGTGAAGCGGCGCAGCTGGCGGCGCTGGACGAGCCCGAGCAGCCGGGTGCCCCACCGGGTCAGCCGGGTCCACGGCAGGATGTGGAAGGTTCCCACCACCCGGGTGCCGGGGCGCGCGCGGGTGATCACCCGGCCGGCGAGCAGCGGGCTGTAGGGCATGTTGATGTGCAGCACGTCGAAGTCCACCGAGCCCAGCAGCGCGGTGATCGGGCGGGCGGGCGCCGGCAGCGGGATGCCGAGCCGGTTCCCGTTGAACTTCAGCCGGAGGTTGCGCGCCAGGGAGTGCATGTTCGCCAGGTCGGTCCTCACGGTTGTGCTCGAGAGGTAGTGCACCTCGTGCCCCTGCCCGGTCAGCCACGCCCCGAGGGTCAGCACGTGCTGCTGGACGCCGTCGGGCCGGTCGAGAGAGTCGTCGATGACCAGCCCCACGCGCAGAACGCCTCCCCCGCTCATGCGTCGAGGATGATCGTCACAGGCCCGTCGTTGACAAGCTCCACCTGCATGTCCGCCCCGAAACGCCCGGTCCCCACGCTCAGCCCGCGTCCGCGCAGGTCCGCCACGACAGCGTCGACCAGCGGCTCGGCGACCGACCCCGGAGCCGCCCCGTTCCACGACGGTCGACGACCCTTCTTCGTGTCGGCGTAGAGCGTGAACTGGCTCACGACGATGATGTGAGCGCCGATGTCGAGGGCGCTGAGCTCACCGACCCCGGAGGACCCGTCGGCAGGCGCCGCGAAGAGCCGCAGCTCGGCGATCTTGCGGGCGATCGCGGCGACCTGCTCCGCGCCGTCGTCGTGCGTGACCCCGACTAGGGCCACAAGGCCCGGGCCGTCGAAGGAGGCGAGCACGTCGCCGGCGACCGTGACGCTGGCGCGGGAGGCGCGCTGCACGACGGCGCGCATGTCACCACCCCCCGCGGGAACCGGAGGGCCCGCCCCCGCGCGGGCGGCGGCGGCCACCGAGCGCCGGCCGGACGTCGGAGAGGTAGATCATCGCTGGGATGACGGCGAAGAGGACCGCCAGGCCCAAGAACCCGCCGCCGAGCGGGGGAGTGAGGCCGATGAAGCCGAGCACCGCGGCGATCGCCAGGAGCGCGGACCAGAAGTTCTTGGTGCGCTTGCCAGCGCTCACGAACGCCGCGGCGGGGCGGCGGAGGGCATCGACCAGGGAATACACCTCGACAGCCAGGAGGACGACGGTGATCAGGGCCAGCAGGAACTGCTGCAGCGAGGCGAACATGTCCCACAGCCTAGGGCAGCGGGCCGGTCACATCGGAGCGAGCGCGGCACGTGCCTCCTCTGGGCTGGCGCCGGACGCCTCGTGCAGGTCGACGATCGCCGACCGCAGGATGAGGATGAGCGACTGCACCTGCCAGTCGCTGCTGCCCAGCGCCCCCGGGTCCGCCGAGGCGGCGATCTGGAGAATGTGCGCGCGGGCGGACTTGGTGTCCTTGCCCGCGGCGACCGCCTCGGCGAGCTCGCGCGCTGCGGCTGCCAGATCGTCGAGCAGTACGGCGAGGTGCTCGACGGCCTGCCCCGTGGGCAGGGACAGTGCGCGCCGGGCGATCACCCGGACGGTCCGCATCGTGCGGTCGACCAGAATCGCGCTGCGCCCGATCTCCACGAGCTCGGCGCGGTACTTGCGTCCGTTCGCCGTGATCCGGGAGTTCTCGAGGGCCTCGCGGGTCACCGACTGCCACTCGTCGAGGGCCGGTTCGCTCGCGCGACCGCGCAGCAAGGCCGCCTCGCGGTCGGCGGGCAGCCCGCTGCGCACACCGTTGGCCACCGCCTCGAGGGTGCGGGCCAGCTCGACGAGCCCCTCGCCGCCGATCCGTCGCGGCTGGCGGCGCAGGTCACCCGGGGTGAAGGCGGCGACGAGGAAGGCGACCGCCGCGCCGATGAGGGCGTCGGTCCAGCGCCCGAACCCGCCCCCGGTCGAGGCGAGCGGAAGCCCGACGATGACGATGGCCTGGACACCCGCCTGGGTGGTGAGCAGCGCTCCGCGGTCGATGAACCGGGCGAGAAGGGCGGAGAGCGCGAGCACGAGCCCGATCTGCAGGGCTCCCGCACCGATCGCTCGGACGATGAGCTCGCCCAGGCCGACACCCACGGTGACGCCGATGCCCAGCTCGGCGACCCGGCGCATGCTGCGGTCGGTCGTGAAGCCGAGGCAGATCCAAACGCATACGGGAGCGAAGAAGGGGTAGGCGTGGCCGAGGACCTGCAGCGACAGCCCGTAGGACACGCTGGCCGCGACCGCCACCACGATGATCGGCCAGAACCCGGCCCTCACCCGGGTGCTGCCCTGGCGGACCCGGCTGCGCACCTGCACTCCCGCACGGGACAGCTGCGACATGACGAAGGAGTCCTCCATGGACCGACCGTCGCGAGCGCTCCTACCCTGCCGGCCCTGCCCGGCCGTGGTCACCGCGGGTTCAGGCCACGGGCGACCGGCCCGCGCGGGGCCGGGCGGTCCACCGACACGCCTTCCCCGGGCACGACGACCTCCTGGCCTGCGGCGACGTCGCCGCCGTCGCAGGCCACCAGCAGGTCGACGTCGGTGGGGGCACTGCGCTTGATCACGGCGAGCGCGATCGGACCGAGCTCGTGGTGGCGCGCGACCGAGGTGACCTTCCCCACGACCCGCTCCTGGGCGCTGACCTCGGCGCCGACCTCGGGTGTGAGGTGTCCCGACCCGTCCAGGTGCGCCATGACCAGACGCCGGGGCGGGCGTCCCATGTTGTGCACGCGGGCGACCGTCTCCTGCCCGCGGTAGCAGCCCTTGTGCAGGTGGACCGCGGTGCGCAGCCAGTCGAGCTCGTGCGGGATGGTCTTGTGGTCGACCTCGGTCGCCAGCCGCGGCCGCCAGGCCGCGATCCGCAGTGCCTCGCTCGCCCACGTCCCGGCGAGCCGCCAGCCAGCCGCCTCACGGGCGGCGACGGCGTCGGGCAGGGACGGGCGCGGAACCACGACGAGGCGCCACGGACGCTCGCTGCCGGGGTGTTCGTCGTCGGGCAGGCCGTAACGGGTGCCGCCAGGCAGGGTGCGCGGCCACGGGTCGCGCCAGGTGATCGGCTCGTCGTCGGTGCCCTCGGCGTCGACCGGTTCCCCGATGACGGCCCACTGCTCGGTCGCGTCGGTGATGACGACGGCCATCATGAACTTCATCTTGGTCAACCAGGCGGCGAGGTCGCCCGCGTGGCTGCCCTCGGTCAGCAGCCAGGTGGTCTCCCCGTCATCGACCACGCCGGCGGCGTGCTCGATGTGGCCGTGCGGGGACAGCACGAGCGTCTCGGTCGACTCCCGGACGCCGAGCGTCGTGAGGTCCTGGGAGGTGATCGAGTTGAGCCAGGTCAACCGGTCCGGGCCGGTGACAGTGACCACGCCGTAGTGGGAGAGGTCGACGAAGGCGCCGTGGCGTTCCAGGGCGCGCTGTTCAGCCGTAGGGTCGCCGTAGTGCCAGGCCACGCCGGCGTCGATGCCTGCGGCCGAGGCCGCGACGGCGCCGTGGCGAGCGAGGATGGGGCTGGGTCCGGGCATGTCAGCCGTCCAATCGGGTGAGCCGTGCGGAGGCGTAGGACTGCAGGGGGTGGCCGAAGGCGGCCAGCTCCCACACCCACATGAGGTCGCCCTCGACCAGGCCGTACAGCCGGCTCGAGGCGGTCACCTCGACCGAGCTTGCCGTGCGGGCCATGAGGTCGCTGACCAGATCCACCCGCGCGTCGCCGATGGCGCCGACGTAGAGCGTCACCCGGCCCGCCGGGTCGGCGAGCAGCACCTCGAGCGGCGTCTTGCCCTCGGGCAGATCGTCCGGGCGCTCGGGGGGAATCCGCCAGTACCCGGTCTCCGTCGACCAGATCGTCAGCTCCGGCGTCACGCCGCCGTTCGCGCTGCCCGACGACGCGGCAGCCTCGGGTGCGTCGCTCGCCTTCTCGGCGGCGTCGGCCCACTCGGCCGGGACGGTCTCGGGGACGGACGGCTCGAGCAGCCGGATCGTCGACTCGTACCGCAGGTACGGCCCGCCGTCGTGGTCGAAGGTCACGTCCTGGACGAAGGGGGCGTCATCGATCCCCGGGTAGGAGATCACGCCCTCCCCGCGCCAGGACCCCACGAGCCAGGCCAGCGGGTAGACCTCCGGGGCGAGCCCCTCCGGGAAGGCGAACGCCATGACTAACGCTGGCCCTTGAAGAGCTTGTAGACGACAAACCCGGCGAACCAGGTGATCGTCACGGTGGCCGCCACGAGCAGGCCGAGGAAGATCATCTCGAGAACATCAACATCCATGCCAGCATCCTACGTCGCGCTACTCTGACCGCATGAGTGCACCTTCATCGACTCCATCACAACGCCTGGTCATCAAGTCGACCGCGGGGGCCGGGGCGCCCGAGACGACCAACCAGGCCTTCACGGTGGCTGCGACGGCCCTCGCGGCCGGCGTCGAGGTGAGCCTGTGGTTGACCGGCGACTCCACGTTCTTCGCCGTCCCGGGCCGGGCGGGCGACCTGGTGCTCGAGCACGCGGCGCCGATGGCCGAGCTCATCGAGGCGATCATCGAGGCCGGCACGCTCACGGTCTGCACGCAGTGCGCCGTGCGGCGTGGGCTGACCCAGGCGGATCTGCTGCCCGGCGTCCGCATCGCCGGTGCGCCGAAGTTCGTCGAGGAGATCATGGCACCGGGGACGCAGGCACTCGTCTACTGACGCCGGTCTACTCTGGCGCAGTCCAGCGCCGGTCAGCCGACGAGAATTCGGCCGACGACGTAGACGAGGATTCCACCGACCGCGACCGGCAGCACGATCGCGGCGAGCGCGGCGCGCGGGCGGCGCAGCTCGGGCAGCTTGTCGAAGAGCAGCTGGAGCGACCCGATGAGGGCCCCCGCGACGAGCCCCGTCCACAGGCCGTCGAGCCACGCGAGGTCGGGCATGACCAGGGCAACCGCGATGGCCACCACCACGGAGCCGACGATCGTCGCTACGAGGGTCAGCCAGCCATGCAGACGTGCGGCTGACGCCGCCGACGCCGCCGCGAGCGACACGGCGCTCAGCACGACGAGCGACATGCCGTCATCGGTCTTGTACGCGCTGATCCAGCCCGCCGCGCTCACCGCGACGACCATGCCGCTGACGCCGCCCACGAGGGACTCGACAAGACGTTCGCGTCCGTCCCCGCGCAGCAGCTCGTTGATGAAGGCCAGCAGGACACCCATCGCGACGACGAGCGGGAGGTTGGCCAGCCACGGCTCGCTCTGGGTCACCTGCGCCGCGGCCAGCGCACCCAGCCCGGGGAGCACGACGACGAAGAACGTCCCACCAGGCACCGGCAGCCCTAGCAGCGGCGCCCATCCGGCGGCGAAGAGGACTACGAGCGCCCCGAGGACTACGAGCAACGGCACTGCGCCGAGGTACGCGCCGCCGGCGATCGCAGCGGCAGCGCAGGCGGAGGCGACGGCGCGCGTAGAGAGGTTCACACCAGAGAGTGTCCCAGACGGACCCCACCGTCCCCCAACTGCCGCGTGCGACGTGGAACAATCGTGCCCGACAGCTCGCCACCATCCGGTCGGGTCATCCAGCATCTGTCTGGTCGCGGTACCGTGAGCGCCAGTCTGAGAGAAGGTGGGAATCGTGGCCGAGCTTTTGCTGCTGACACCCTCCGCAGGCGGGTCGGCGCAGGTCCTCCCGGCCTTGGGTCTGCTCACGCACCGCATCCGGGTCCTCCCGATGGAACCGTCCGCACTGGTCGACGCCCCTGATTCGGACGTCGTGCTGCTCGACGCCCGCCGCGACCTGGCCGGCGCGCGTACGACCTGCCGCCTGTTGCGCGCGACCGGCCTGACCGTGCCGTTGATCCTCATCCTCACCGAGGGTGGGCTCATGGTCGTCACGGCCGAGTGGGGCGCGGACGACCTCTTGCTCGAGAACGCGACTCCCGCCGAAGTCGAGGCGCGACTGCGGCTGGCCCGCGAGCGCAGCTCCCACAACGGATCGGGCGATCAGCCCGAGGAGATCTCCTCGGGCGAGCTGATGATCGATGCTTCCGGCTATACCGCCCGTCTGCGCGGGAACCCCCTTGACCTCACCTACAAGGAGTTCGAGCTCCTCAAGTACCTCGTGCAGCACCCTGGCCGGGTGTTCACCCGCGCGCAACTGCTCCAGGAGGTCTGGGGCTACGACTACTACGGGGGCACCCGGACCGTCGACGTCCACGTCCGGCGCCTGCGCGCGAAGCTCGGGCCGGAGTACGACCAGCTCATCGGCACGGTCCGCAACGTCGGTTACCGCTTCGACCCGCTCAAGGACCGCCGGGCTGCTCAGGCCGCTGAGGCTGTGGGGGCTGCCGCAGGCGTCGCGGCAACCGGTACGGGCGCGATCACGACCGACGGGCTGGGCGATGCCTCGACCGCTCCGGTAGGTTCGCCAGCGTGACAACTGATTTCACCGACGTTCTGATCCCTGGCGACTGGCACCACGAGTTCGTCCCGGCGAACGGTGCGCGGTTCCACGTCGCCCTGAGCGGCCCGTCCGACGCCTCCGCACCGCTGATCATGCTGCTGCACTCCTTCCCGCAGTTCTGGTGGGCCTGGCGCCACCAGATCACGGCGCTGGGCGAGGCCGGGTACCGGGTCGCGGCGATGGACCTGCGCGGGACCGGCGCGTCCGACAAACCGCCGCTCGGCTACGACCTGCCTACCCGCACCCGGGACGCGGCCGGGGTGATCCGCTCCCTGGGAGCGGACCGGGCGATCGTCGTCGGGCATGGCCTCGGCGGTGCGGTCGCCTGGTCGATGGCTGCCCTGCAGCCCGCGCTCACCGAGGCGGTCGCGGCCATCTCCTCCCCGCACCCGGCCCGGATGCACGTGCCGCTGCGCACGGCACTGACCCGCACTGCGCTGAGCCGTCTGGCCTACCTCCAGCTCCCCAACCTTCCCGAGCGCAGCCTCACCCAGGCGGGCCTGCTCGGTCAGATCCTGCGGACCCGTCCGGCATTCGTCTGGCCCGACGACGTCGTGGAGACCTACGCCAACGCGATGCGGGTGCCGTTCGCCGCGCACAGCGCCCTCGAGGCCGTCCGGTGGTACTCCCGCGCCATGCCGTCGGTCAGTGGCCGCCGCTTCCTCTCGGCTGTGCGGACCCCGGTCGCCATCCCCGCGCTGCAGATCCAGGGTGCCTTGGACACGATCGTGCGCCCAGCCCTGGCCGACGTCGACAGCTCCGCGCTGTGCCGGAACCTACGCTTCGAGATGGTCGCCGGGGCGGGCCACTTCCTCCCCGAAGAGGCACCCGAGATGGTGAACTCGCTCCTGTTGGACTGGCTCGGCTCGCTCTGAGCCCTCCCGGCTCGGCCGGCTGAACTGATCAGCCGGCGCACTGCTCAGCTGGTCTTGACCAGCGCGGCCGCGGCGACCGGGTCCATCTCCCCGATCCCCACCGAGGGGCACAGCCGGGCGATCGGGCAGGCCCCGCAGGCAGGCCGGCGGGCGAAGCAGACCCGGCGCCCGTGGAAGATCGTCCGGTGGGAGAACTGCGTCCATTCCTTGCGCTCGATGAGCGCGCCGACCTCGTGCTCGACCCGCACAGGGTCCTCGTTCACGGTCCAGCCCCACCGGCGCACCAGCCGCCCGAGGTGGGTGTCCACGGTGATCCCCGGAACACCGAAGGCATCACCGAGCACCACGTTGGCCGTCTTGCGGCCCACCCCGGGCAGGCTCACAAGCTCCTCGAGGGTGGTCGGCACCTGGCCGTCGTGGCGGTCGACGAGCGCCACGCCGATCCCGCCGAGGGCCCGCGCCTTGGGTCGGAAGAACCCGGTCGAGCGGATCGCCTCCTCCAGGTCGGACGGGTCTGCGGCGGCGTAGGCCTGCGCGTCGGGGTAGCGGGCAAACAGCGCTGGGGTGACCAGGTTGACCCTCTTGTCGGTGCACTGGGCGGACAGCACTGTCGCGACCAGGAGCTCAAGCGGCGTGGTGAAGTCCAGCTCGCAGTGGGCATCCGGGTAGACCTTCGCGAGCTCACGGTCGATCCGCCGGGCACGACGCACGAGCGCCACCTCGGGGGCGTCCCGCGCCGGGACGCTCGCGGTCTTGCCCGACCGCACCGCTCTTACCGCCTCCACTGCCGCCTCCACCTGCGCATGGTTGCTAAAGAAACCACGGACTGCTGCCGAAAAACATGGTACCGAAAAGGCATGTCGAGAGGGGTACCCCCACGTGACTCCCACACCACGGTCGATCCACGCGATGGGCGCCGACGACCTTCGCCTGGCCTGCGCGAGCCTGCGGCACGAGATCACCCAGATCGCGCACTGGCGCCGTCTGGTCCGAGCCCGACTCGACCTCACAGTAGCGCGCGCCGTGCTGCCTGATCGTCTGGGCCAGCACGCCGCAGCCCTCGGCACGAGCTCGCCGGCCGTCAGCCACAATGTCCTTATGGGCATCGCCCAGGCGCCCGGGGCTGCCATGCTGGTAACTGACCTGCCGCGGCTGCGCACAGCCGAGGAGTCCCTCGCAACGTACGAGGCCGCGGTCCGACGCGCTCTCATGATCGCCACCGACGCACTCGTGGAACGCCTGTGCCAGGACCCCGACTTCCGCGCCCTCCACCTCTCGGCCGCGCCCTAGCGCGGCGGTACGACCAACGGGGCCGTGCAATGTACCGTGAGTCAGCGCACATAAGGCAGACTGTGATGCGCTAGAACTCCAGCTACTCCGTGAAGGACGTTCCACGTGGACAACGACGATGTAGTGCTCTCCGCACCCCTTTTTGCCACCATGGAAGAGACCGAGACCCGCGCGCTCCTGGCCTCGATGACCAAGGTCGAGCTGGCGCGCGGCGATGTGCTCTTCACCGAGGGGCAGCCCGGTGACCGTCTCTACGTGATCCGTGAGGGCAAGATCAAGCTCGGCCGCAGCTCCGGTGACGGCCGCGAGAACCTCATCGCGGTGCTCGGCCCCGGCGAGATGTTCGGCGAGCTCTCCCTCTTCGACCCGGGCCCCCGGTCCCTCGGCGCGAGCGCCGTCTCCGACTCGGTCGTCTACGAGCTAGGCCACTCGGCCCTGGTCGCTGCGCTCGAGGAGAACCCCGGCGTGGCCAAGCACCTGCTCACCGCGTTGGCCCGCCGTCTGCGCCGCACCAACGAGGCCCTCGCCGACCTCGTGTTCTCCGACGTCCCCGGCCGGGTCGCCAAGGCGCTGCTCGACCTGTCCACCCGCTTCGGCGAGCAGGTCGACGAGGGCATCCGCGTCGCCCACGACCTCACCCAGGAGGAGCTCGCCCAGCTTGTCGGCGCGTCCCGGGAGACCGTGAACAAGGCCCTGGCCGACTTCGCCGGACGCGGCTGGGTCCGCCGCGAGGGACGCGCCGTCGTCCTCCTCGACATCGACCGTCTGGAACGCCGCGCCCGCTAGCCGCCCATTTTGCACATGAGAAGAGGCGGCGTACCCGATCCGGGTACGCCGCCTCTTCTCATGTGTGCGGAGCTTCCTGCCCGACGCCGCCGCGTCAGCCCTCTGCGACCTCGACGACCAGCTCGACCTCGACCGGAGAGTCCAGAGGCAGGACCGCGACCCCGACCGCACTGCGGGCGTGCACCCCGGCTGCTCCGAAGATCTCCTTGAGCACGAGGCTCGCGCCGTTGATCACTGCGGGCTGACCCGTGAACGACGGGTCGCTTGCCACGAAGCCGGTGACCTTGACGATCCGGGTGACCTTGTCGAGGGAACCGATCTCGGCCGCGACGGCCGCGAGGGCGTTGAGGACCGCCGTGCGGGCCAGGCCCGCGGCGACCTCGGTCGACACCAACCCCTCACCGTCGCCCACCTTTCCGGTGACGCCCAGGCGACCGTCGACGAAGGGCAGCTGGCCCGAGGTCCACACGTGTCGCCCGGTCCGCACGGCCGGGACGTAGGCGGCAACGGGTGCTGCCACGCCGGGCAGCACGATGCCGAGCTCCGCCAGGCGGGCCGCGATCGAGCTCATGCGCCCTCGCCCGTGGGCCGCTTGAGGTACGCCACGAGGCCGTTTCCGTCCGGGCCGGCCACGATCTGGACGAGCTCCCAGCCGTCCGATCCCCACATGTCGAGGATCTGCTTGGTCGCGTGAATCATGAGCGGAACTGTCGAGTACTCCCACGTCTGTGCCATGCCCTGAGGGTAGTACGTCGTGCTGCGCCCCGGCAGTCCCCGTCTCACGCTCACACAATCTACCCACCGTCACACCAGGTCCCGCCTGCCTTGTCACAAACCGCTCCCGTACTCTGTCTTCATGGAAAACTCTGCGCTCGGCGAGGACACACCGCTGTCTTCCGGGGCTCCGGCAACCCGTTCCCGGCACTCGGTCAACGTCTTCCAGGCGATGGCGCTGCTGCTGACCTTCGTCATGCTCGCCGGCGTCGGTGGGGTCCTCACCGCGGGACTGGTGATCCCCGTCGCCGCGGGAGCGAGCGCAGTCGCGAAGGGGACCACCCAGGCCTTCTACGACCTGCCGACCGACCTCGAGCCGGGGGCGCTCGCGGAGGCCTCCTACATCTACGCCAACGACGGCACGACGTTGCTCGCGACGTTCTACGTGGAGAACCGGGAGGTCGTTCCGCTCGCAAGCATCTCCCCTTACCTGCAGAACGCGGTGATCGCGACCGAGGACCGCCGGTTCTTCTCCCACGGCGGGATCGACCCCAAGGGCATGACCCGCGCCGCGGTGATGAACCAGATCAAGAAGGGCACCGGCCAGCAGGGCGCGTCGACCCTGACCCAGCAGTACGTCAAGAACGTGCTCATCGAGAAGGCCAACTCCGCCGGCGACAAGGCAGGCGTTGCCGAGGCCCAAGAAAGCACGATGGACCGCAAGCTGCGCGAGGCCAAGCTGGCGATCTCCCTCGAGAAGCGGATGAGCAAGGAAGACATCCTCGCCGGCTACCTCAACATCGCCCAGTTCGGGCTCAACGTCAACGGCGTCGAGGCCGCGGCCAAGCGGTACTTCGGCAAGTCGGCTGCGGACCTGTCCATCGTCGAGGCCGCCACGATCGCCGGGATCACCCAGCGCCCCACGGCCTTCGATCCCACGAACGACCCGGCCGCCTCTGAGCGCCGTCGCAATGTGGTGCTCGCCAACATGTACAAGGAGGGGTACATCACCAAGGAGGAGTACGAGACGGCTCGCGCGACCCCCCTGGTCGACACCCTCAACGTCCAGCCGATCAACCGAGGCTGCGTCGCGGCAGCCGGAGCGGCGTACTTCTGCGACTACGTCACCAAGGTGATCCTGCAGGACCCAGCCTTCGGCGACACCGAAACGGCGCGCAGGGATCTGCTCGAACGTGGTGGCCTGACGATCGTCACGACGATCGACCTGGGAAAGCAGGCCGTGGCCGACACCGAGCTGCGCACCGCGGTCCCCGTCGACGACCCGAACGGGATCGCCAACGCGATGGTCAGCGTCGAGCCCGGGACCGGGAAGATCCTCGCCATGGCGCAGAACCGCGACTTCTCGACCGCCGAGCCCGCTCCGGCCGGCTCGACCTTCGTCAACTACAACACCGATGCGAAGCACGGCGGGTCAAACGGCTTCCAGGCCGGGTCGACCTTCAAGGCCTTCGTGCTGGCCGAGTGGCTCCACTCGGGCCACACCCTCCGCGAGACGGTCAACGCGAGCCAGCAGACCTGGACGGCCGCCAACTTCACTGGCACACCCAAGTCGTGTATGAATCTCGCCGGGACCGACCCGTGGACGCCGCGCAACTCCGACGGCGTGGGCAAGGGCATGCGCACGGTGCTGCAGGCCACGGCGCTCTCGATCAACACGGCCTTCGCGTCGATGGAGAGCAAGCTCTCCCTGTGCAACATCGCCGAGATGGCCGACGCGGTCGGATTCCGGGCTGCGAACGGCGCCCCCGTCGAGACAGTGATGAGCATGGTTCTGGGAACGCAGTACACCACTCCGTTGTCCATGGCGAGCGCCTACGCGACCTTCGCCGCGGGCGGGACATACTGCGATCCCGTCGCGATCGCATCCGTGACGAACGCCGACGGCTCCGACCACGCGGTCCCCCAGGCCAACTGCAAGCCGGTCCTGGACACCGCAACGGTCAACGCCGTGAACTACGCGCTCCAGCAGGTGCTCTCCCCCCAGGGCGGCGCGAAGGCCTCGGTCCTGGCCAGCCACACGGCCGCAGGCAAAACAGGGACGACCAACGACAACGGCAGTGCGTGGTTCGTCGGCTACACCCCCGCGCTGTCGACCGCGTACTGGATGGGTAACCCCAACCGCAAGGTCCCGATGCAGCACATCACGATCGCAGGGAAGCCCTATTCCTACGTCTACGGCTCCTCGATCGCCGCCCCCACCTGGAAGCGGTACATGGACACGGTCCTGGAAGGCACGCCCGACATCGGCTTCCCGGACATCGCCGAAGCCCAGCTGGGCAAGCTGCCCGTGATCGTGCCCCCGGTCGACCCCAACGCGACCACAGCCCCGCCGGCCGACCCGGCGGCACCGCCGGCTGATCCTGCCGCGCCGCCGGCTGATGCATCCGGCCAGGGGAACCGCGGGAACCACGGGAACAACAACTGATGCCGCGTGCCCTGCTGACCGCACTGGGTCTCGGTGCGGCGGCCGGGGTCGGTGCGCTCGCCTGGGCCCACCTGGAGACCTCGATGTTCACCCTGCGTGAGGTGACCGTCCCCGTGCTCCCGCCGGGGCAACCGGACCTGCGGGTGCTGCACATCTCCGACCTGCACCTGACCCCGTCGCAGGAGTCGAAGATCGCCTGGGTCCGGTCCCTGGCAGACCTCCAGCCGGACCTCGTGGTCGACACCGGCGACAACATGGCGCACGTCGACGTGCTGCCCTTCCTCGAGTTCGCCCTCGCGCCGTTGCTCGAGTTCCCCGGGGCCTTCGTCATGGGGTCCAACGACTACTACGGGCCGTCCTTCAAGAACCCGACCCGCTACCTCCGGGTCGACGCCAGGGTGGCCCGGTCGGTCGAGCCCGTACCACTCCCAGCAGCAGAGCTTGCGGCGACCATGACCGCGGCGGGCTGGAAGGACCTCACCAACCGCCGCGACACCGTGATGGCCGACGGCCGCCGGATCTCCCTCGTCGGAGTCGACGACCCACACCTGGACCGGGACGAGTTCCCGGCCGCACTGTCCGGCGGGGCCGCGCCGTCGGGCCCGGCGATCGATCTGCACCTGGGTGTCACGCACGCCCCGTACACACGCGTCCTCGACCAGATGCACGACGACGGCTCCGACCTCATCCTTGCCGGGCACACCCACGGCGGGCAGCTCTGCGTGCCGTTCTACGGCGCCCTCGTGACGAACTGCGACCTCGACCGCAAGCGGGCCAAAGGCCTGCACGGCTGGCCCGGGCCGCGCCCGGACGCCCCCGGCGGGAACGGGTCGACCTGGATGCACGTGTGCGCCGGGCTGGGCACCTCTCCCTACGCCCCGGTCCGCTTCGCCTGTCGCCCCGAGGCGACGCTGCTCACTCTGACGGCGCGCTGACCCACCTGCGGCCCGCCGCTGACCTGCCGGGCGCACCGACACGGACCAGCCAGTTTCGTGTGGGGCCCGTTGTCCGCTATTCTGATCAGGCTCCAACACACACGTCGAAGTCATGGCGTGCGCGCTGAAGCAGCTCGGGGTGTGGCGCAGCTTGGTAGCGCGCGTCGTTCGGGACGACGAGGTCGCAGGTTCAAATCCTGTCACCCCGACGAGCTAATGAGAAGAACCCCCGGTCCTACGGACCGGGGGTTCTTCTCATTCAGGAGCGGGGGCTGGCGCTACGGCGCGACCATCTTGCAGGCAGCCAGGACGACGCCCTCGCGGCGGCGGGCCCGAATGTCGCTGTCGCCGCTGCCCTCGCTCGCGAACAGTCCGGGAGTCTGCTCCCAGCCCGTCGCGACCGCAAACAGCATCGTGATCAGGTCGTCCTCGTGCCAGCGAGGGTCGACGGCGCCGTCGGCCTGCGCCGCCGCGACCGTGTGCCCGTCGCGGCCCTGAAGTATGCGCTTGGCCGCTGCGATCGCATCCCCCTCCCCCTCCAACCGCGCCCAGGAGAGTATCCTGGCGTGCTCGGGGTGCGCGCTGACGTGGTCGAAGACTGCTCCGGCGAAGCCCGGAAGGTCTTCCGGGGTGAAGATGATGGCGTCGGCGAGCATGTCGATGTTCTCCTCGATCGTCGCCAGGAAGAGAGAACGCTTGTCCCCGAAGTAGGCGTAGAGCCGCTCCTTGTTGGCGTGCGCTGCCGCGGCGATACGGTCGACCCTCGCCCCGGCGAGCCCGTGCTCGGCGAACTCGATGCGCGCGGCATCGAGGATCCGCGCCTTGGTGGCCTTGCCGTCGATCCTCATGCTGTTATTCTAACCCAACCAACTAGTTCGTTCCGTAAAGGATTATCGACTTCATGACTTCAGCAGCACCTCTATCGCCCCTCGAGGCGGCCGATCACCCGGCCAACCACCCGCGCCGCTGGTGGCTCCTCGCCGTCATCTCTCTCACCCAGCTCATGGTCGTCCTCGACGGGACCATCGTGAACATCGCCCTCCCAGCCGCCCAGATCGACCTCGGCATGTCCGACGGCGACCGCACGTGGGTCGTCACCATCTACGCCCTCGCCTTCGGCTCCCTGCTGCTGCTCGGCGGGCGGATCGCCGACTACTGGGGCCGCAAGCGCACCTTCATGCTCGGCATGATCGGCTTCGCCGTCGCCTCCGGGATCGGCGGCCTCGCCACCTCGACCGAGATGCTGCTCGCCGCCCGCGGGCTGCAGGGCGCCTTCGCCGCCCTGCTGGCTCCCGCCGCGCTGGCGATCCTCACGATCACCTTCCCCTCGGGCAAGGACCGGATCAAGGCCTTCGCAGTCTTCGGCGCGATCGCCGGCGGAGGTGCCGCGATCGGCCTGCTCCTGGGCGGTGTGCTCACCGAATATGCCTCGTGGCACTGGTGCCTGCTCGTCAACATCCCGATCGCCGCGGTCGCGGTGATCGCCGGCTGGCCGCTCATCCGCGAGAGCCGCGCACACGGCGACACCCGCTACGACCTCCCCGGCACGATCCTCGTGGTCGCCGGGCTGGCGTCCCTCGTCTTCGGCTTCGCCCAGGCCGAGAACGGCTGGGTGCGCGCCGAGACGCTCGGCTTCCTCGCGCTCGGCGTCGTGCTGCTCCTCGTCTTCGTGTGGGTCGAGGCTCGCACGAACCACCCGCTGCTCCCGCTGCGGGTCGTGGCGCACAAGACCCGCGGCGGCGCGTTCCTGGTCGCCATGCTGGTCGGTGCCGCACTGCTCGGCGGCCTGCTGTTCCTGACGTTCTACTTCCAGATCGTCCTGGCCTACAGCCCGATCATGGCCGGCGTCGCCTCGCTGCCGATGACCGTGACCATCATGATCTGCGCGCCGATCCTGTCCAAGGTCCTCCCGCAGGTGGGCGCGCGTCTGCCGATGACCGTCGGGCCGATCATCGCGGCCGCAGGCCTGTTCTACCTGGCCACCTTCGTGACCGTGGACGGCAGCTACGCGACCCAGGTGCTGCCCGGCGTCATCATGCTCGGCATGGGCCTCGCGTGCCTCTTCGTGCCGCTGCAGAACGTCGCCCTGTCCGGGGTGGACGAGCACGACGCCGGCGTCGCGAGCGCCGCGGTCTCCTCCGCCCAGCAGATCGGCGGCTCGATCGGCACCGCGCTGATCACCGCGTTCTACGCCGCTGCGGTCACAACCTCGGTCGCCGCCGGCGCCGAGCCCCTCGAGGCGCTCGTGGACGGATACTCGGTGGCCTTCGTATGGGCTGGAGCGCTCATCCTGTGCGCTGCGCCGATCTCCTTCTTCCTCATCAAGGTGACCAAGAAGGACCTCCTCGACTCACCCGACGTCGTCCACATGGGCTGATCCAGCCCTTCCCAGTGCACGACGACGGCCCACCGGAAAAATCCGGTGGGCCGTCGTCGTGCCTCAGGAGCCGCTCAGGACCCAACCGGGCCTCGCGAGGTCCTTGATCTCAGCGGTGCCCAGATCACCCAGCACGACGGTGACCGGGGTCTCGCTGTCCACGCTCTCGGGCACCGCGACGTATGACGTCGACGGGACGAAGTCGGCAGTCGCCGGCTTCCCCGGGTATGCCTCGGCGATCACGACGGTCACGGTCTGGCCGTCTGCGGTCGCGCTCACGGCGATCCGCGGGTTGGTGCTGCTCCCGTACGTGAGGACCCAGATCTCGCCCTTGCGGTCCTTCGCCCATCCCGCTCCGGCGGCCGTATCGGCCGGAACCGAGACGCCGTCGGGCGGACCCGTGACGAAGAGCGAGGTGGCCGCACTGGTCTCGCTCGTGGAGGAGTCGTCCGGGTGGTCGCTCCCGCAGCCGGCGAGAGCGATCAGCGCGACCGCCACGCCGAGCGGTAGCAGCCGGGAGAGATGGTGTCGGTTCATCGTGGTCCTCCAGTTGTGTTGCGAGCTCTCAGGCGGTCGGCACGCGGAAGTTGAGTGCCAGGTCGATCAGCAGGCGCGCACCGAAGCCAGTCGCCCCGCGCGAACGCCACGAGTCGTCAGTGTCCGACTGCATCGTCCCCGCGATGTCGATGTGGGCCCACGGGATGCCATCGACGAACTCCGCGAGGAAGAGCGCCGCCGTCGTCGCACCAGCGAACTTGCCGCCCATGTTCGAGATATCGGCGATATCGGAGTTGAGCTGCTCGCGGTAACGGTGCTCGAGCGGCAGCTGCCAGATCCGCTCGTCGCTCGTGGCCGAGGCAGCACGTGCCTGGTCGATGAGGTCTTGGTTGTTGCCCAGGACCGCTGCCGTCGCCGACCCCAGCGCCACGAGGGCGGCGCCGGTCAGCGTCGCGATGTCGATGATCGCGTCCGGGGCTTCCTCGGCCGCGAGCACGAGCGCGTCGGACATGACCAGGCGGCCCTCGGCGTCGGTGTTCTTGACCTCGACGGTCGTCCCGTTGCGGATCGTGAGCACGTCGCCGAGCTTGGTGGCCGATCCCGAGGGCATGTTGTCGGTGCACATGAGGAAGGCGGTCACGGCCGTGGTGCAGCCGAGCCCGCGCAGCGCGGTCAGGGCCGCGAGCACCGCGGCCGCACCCGACATGTCCATCTTCATGGCCAGGTGCATCGGGTCGGACGGCTTGAGGCTGATGCCGCCGGAGTCGTACATGATGCCCTTGCCGACCAGCGCGAGCGTCCCGCTCGGGGCGAGCCGGACGCCGTCGGCATCGGTGGGTGTGTAGCGCAGCTGGATCATCCGCGGCTCGTCGGTCGACCCGGCGTTGACGCCGAGCAGCCCGCCGCAGCCCAGCTCGATGAGCTGCGCCTTGTCGAAGGTGGTCACCTCGACGCCGTGCTCAGGGCCGATCGCGAGGGCGAGGTCGCCCAGGTCTGCGGCGGTGAGGTGTCCGGGCGGGGTGTTCGCCAGGTCACGGGACAGCGACGCGGCGGCCGAGATGATCATCCCGCGCTCGGCGCCGGTGACGACCGCCTGGCGGTCGGTCGTGGCCACGATCTCCACGGACGTCAGCGCGACGTCCTTGGGTGCCGTCTTGAGCGCGTTGTAGCGGTAGCGCGCGAGCAGCGCACCCTCCACCACGACCTGCCCGACGACGTCGAGGGGCACCGCGGGCGCCTCCGGCAGCACGAGGGCGACCGTCTCGTAACGGGCGGCCGCGCGCGCAAACGCTGCTGCGACGTCGCGCAGGGCAGCCGCGTCGAGGGCATCGGCCTCGCCGATGCCCACGGCGACGACCGAGGTGGCGTCGTGGCGAGCCAGGACGAAGGTCTGACCGACCTTGCCCTCGAAGCCGACGTGGCCCAGCTCGGCCCAGTCCAGGCCAATCTCGGCGGGGATCGCGCCGCCGATCGCAACCGGGTACCCGGCGGCCTGGACGTCTGCGCCGACGGCCTCGACCACCGAGACCACGAGCCCCTCCAGGACCTCGCGCGAAGGGGCCGGGGAGAAGGTCTCCGGGATGAGCCTGTGCTGACCTGCGGTCATCGAATCGTCCTCACTGTGTTGACAAGGCTAAACAGATGTCTATGGGTGCGGGATGTCGCCGGGGCCGAAGGGCAGCCCGAGGCCGAACCAGGCCAGGAACAGCGCGGTCCAGGTGACGATGAGCACCGTGGAGTACGGCAGCATGAGCGAGACGATCGTGCCCACGCCGGCCTTGGGGCGGTACTTCTGGGCGAAGGTCACGATCAGCGCGAAGTACGGCATGAGCGGGGTGAGCGCGTTCATCGGGGAGTCGCCCACGCGGTAGGCGGCCAGCACGACGTCCGGGCCTACTCCCAGGTTCCAGAACAGCGGCACGAAGATCGGGGCGAGGATGGCCCAGGCGGGCAGCCCGCCCGGCATCACGACATCGACCAGGAGCACGATCGCGACGAAGCCGAGCAGCAGCCAGAAGCTCGACACGTTGGACTCCTCCAACGCGTCGGCCATGTTCACCGCGCCGACCGTGGCCAGGTTGGAGTAGTTGAAGTACGCGATGAACTGGCTGATGATCAGCAGCAGGAAGATCAGCCCGGCCAGGCCAGAGAACGTCTTGACGATCGGGTTGATGATGTCCGTCGAGCTCTTGATCGTCTTGGCACCGTAGCCGTAGGCGATACCTGTGGCCAGGAAGACCGCCATGACGACGAAGATGATCGCGCTGAGGAAGGAGCCCTTGAGGGGGGCTCCCGTCGGGAGGGCGAGCGCGAGCAGGACGAGCACGGAGACGATCATGGCGCGGAAGGCGAATTTCAGGCCGCGCTTCTCGTCGTCGTCGAGCGCGTCGGTGTGCTCGGGCGGGGCGCCTTCGTAGGCGCCCAGGCGCGGCTCGACAAACTTGTCGGTGATGATCGTGCAGACGATCGCCACGAAGAGGGTCGAGACGATGCCGAAGTAGAGGTTCGCGGTGACGTCCAGGGTCAGTGGGCTGACCGTGTGCAGTGCCTCGTTGGCGACCTCGGTCACCATCCCGTCGAAGGGCGTGATGAGGATGTTGACGCCGAATCCGGCGGCCACACCACCGAAGGCGGCCGCGAGGCCGGCAAGCGGGTGGCGGCCAAGGCTGTGGAAGATCGCCGCACCGAGCGGGATGAGCACGAGATAGCCGGCGTCGGTCGCGACCGAGGACAGCACACCGAGGAAGACCACCATGAAGGTGATCAGGCGGGGGTGGGTGAGGATCACCAGACGGCGGATCATCGCGGAGATGAGCCCGACCTCTTCGGCGAGACCCACACCGAGCATGGCGACGAGGATGACGCCGACCACGCCGAAGTTGTTGAAGTTGTCCACCGCCGAGGTGAAGATGAACTTGATGCCGTCCGCGTCGAGCAGGCTGCGCACCGAGACCGTGATCGTCTCGATCTCGTCGGTGACGATGTTCGCATTCTCGTACGTGACGCTCGCCCCGGTCCACGCAAAGATCTGCGAGCCCGCCATGACGATCCCGATGAGGACGACGAAGATGATCGCGGGGTGAGGAACCTTGTCCCCCACCGCCTCGACCCCGTCGAGCACAGCCTGCAGCGGGGATCTCTTTGCCTTGGACGTATCCGCGGCCACCGGAGTCTTAGACATCTCCGCTCCATTCGTTCTGTGCGAGCCGACGCAGTCAAGCCGGCGGGGACTGGTCAATCAGGATGCGTCGGCGAGCACCTTGGCCTTGAGCTGGGCGAACTCCGCCTCGGAGAGGACGCCGTCCTTGAGCAGCTGCGCCGCCTCGGCAAGCTCACCAGCCGCGTTGCGTCCGGCGGCGCGGCGGATGTAGTCCTGCACCTCGGCCTGTGCGTTGACCTGCGCCTTGGCCTGGTGCTCGGCCATGTCACGCGAGTGGATGATGAGGTAGACCAGGGCGGTCAGGAACGGCACGAAGACAAGGAAGAGGAACCAGACGGCCTTCCACAGCCCGCTGTGCTTGTCGTCACGGAAGATGTCGCGGACGACCGAGAGCAGGATGGAGAGGTAGGCGATGAATGCAAAGGCTACGAAGAGGAGCCAGAAGAAGTTCCAGAAGTTCACGAAGGACCGTCCTTTTCAAGGTGTGACAGGGCTCTGTTCAAATCGTCGTCAGACTACGTTGGGCGCCCTGGTACCCACGCCGTATGGCGTGATACTACGCACCCGATGGCGCGGAATTGACGCATTGGCCTCTCGTTATCGGCGAGTGTCACCGGCGCCACCTAGAAGTGCCGCTGGTGCGCCGTCTGGAAGCGCCTATGTCGTCGCCTAGAAGCGCCAGATGAGCGGGACCAAGAGGGTCGCGACGGCGACAAAGAACACCGCGAGCGGGAGCCCGAGCTTCCAGTAGTCGCTGAATCGGTACCCGCCCGGCCCCATCACCATCGTGTTGGCTGGCGTCGCCACCGGGGTCAGGAACGACGCCGCAGCGGCGACCGTCACAGCCATGAGCAGGGGCAGCGGGGAGATGCCGGCGTCGACCGCGACCGCGATCGCGATCGGGGCGATGATCAGGGCCGTCGCCATGTTGCTGATCAGCTGCCCCAGGACCACTGTGACGACCGCGATCCCCAGGACCAGCAGGTGGGGGCGTTCCGCGCCGATCACATCGATCAGGCCCGTCGCGATGGCGTCCGCGACGCCCGTCACCTCGATCGCGACCGAGAGCGGGATCATGCCGCCCACCAGCAACAACGTGGTCCATGAGACCGACCGGTGCGCCTCGGAGACGGTCAGGACCCGCAGCAGGACCATCGCGCAGGCAGCCAACAGCGCCGCGACCGATGCGGGAACCAGCCCCGTGGCGAGCAGCACGACCATGCCCAGCACGATCGCCAGCGCCGCCTTGGCCTTGGGGCCCATGGGCACCGCCTGGCGGCGGATCTTCTGCGGGGCGTCCACCACGATCACGTCCGAGTCGATCGTGTTGATGTCGAGCGCATCCCACGAGCCGCGCAGCAGCAGGGTGTCCCCAGCCACCAGGACGGTGCGGCCACGGTCCTCGCCGGCGCGCTGGATCGCCGCGATGACCAGGTCGCCGCTCTCTGTGACCATGCCCGGGAACACCGACTGCCCGATCAGGTCCGAGCGCGGAGCGACAACGACCTCGGTCGCGCCCGCCTCCCGGCTGATCAGGTCGATGTCCTTGGGCAAGGAGTACTGGAGCTCGAGGGTCCGGGCGTGCTGGCTCAGGTCACGCGGGATCGAGTCGGCCACCCGCTCGGGGAGCAGGCGCGGGCCGAAGAACACGACGATGAGGATCGTCCCGACGACGAGCGGGATCCCCACCAACGCGAACTCGAAGAACCCGAAAGACCGTTCACCGACCGACACCGCCATCTCCGAGACCAGCACGTTCACCGGCGTCCCGGTCATGACGAGCAGGGAGCCGGCATGTGCGCCGAAGGCGAGCGGGATGAGGAATCGCGACGGGCTGAGCTTGAGCCGGACGGCGGTCACCACCACCATCGGCAGCAGCGCCGCGACGGCACCGTTCACGCTGATCAGCGCGGTGACCAGGGCCACCAAGCCCATGATGAGCACAACCAGCTTGCGCCGGGAGTCCCCCGCCTTCTCGACCAGGTGCTGACCCGCCCACGCCGTCACCCCGGAGGCATCGAGCCCATCGCTGACCACAAAGAGTGCTGCGATGAACACGATCACCGGGTCGCCGAAGCCGGAGAACACCTGATTGAGGGCTCATCAGAGTTGCGGTGGGAGGAGCGTGACGCGCCGATGCGCACGGGGTCCGTGGTGACGTAGGTCGAGGCCCTCAGGATCAGTAGTGACTAAGCCACTGCTCCACGAGGACCTCGACGTTGACCAAGCCTACTGTGACCTGCTGCACCACGTCCGATTCGTACTGCTCGCGCTCGGACACGATCGTCGATCTGGACGGCGTCCATGTGGTTGCCGTCGTCCGCTCGGGCGGTGAACTGACGATGACTATCGAGACGCCCTGGGAGCGGCAAGGGTGCCGGCGGTGCGGGACGGTGGCCCTCAGTCATGGACGCCGGATCCGTCTCTTGCGGGACGTCCCGTGCT